>NZ_AUGP01000011.1 GCF_000422725.1 Flavobacterium subsaxonicum WB 4.1-42 = DSM 21790 | reverse complement strand
CCAGCCGCACCTTCCGGTACGGCTACCTTGTTACGACTTAGCCCCAGTTACCGGTTTTACCCTAGGCAGCTCCTTGCGGTCACCGACTTCAGGTACCCCCAGCTTCCATGGCTTGACGGGCGGTGTGTACAAGGCCCGGGAACGTATTCACCGGATCATGGCTGATATCCGATTACTAGCGATTCCAGCTTCACGGAGTCGGGTTGCAGACTCCGATCCGAACTGTGACCGGCTTTGTAGATTCGCTCCTGGTCGCCCAGTGGCTGCTCTCTGTACCGGCCATTGTAGCACGTGTGTAGCCCAGGACGTAAGGGCCGTGATGATTTGACGTCATCCCCACCTTCCTCACGGTTTGCACCGGCAGTCTCGTTAGAGTTCCCGACATGACTCGCTGGCAACTAACGACAGGGGTTGCGCTCGTTATAGGACTTAACCTGACACCTCACGGCACGAGCTGACGACAACCATGCAGCACCTTGTAAGTTGTCCGAAGAAAAAACTGTTTCCAGTCCTGTCAACCTACATTTAAGCCCTGGTAAGGTTCCTCGCGTATCATCGAATTAAACCACATGCTCCACCGCTTGTGCGGGCCCCCGTCAATTCCTTTGAGTTTCAAACTTGCGTTCGTACTCCCCAGGTGGGATACTTATCACTTTCGCTTAGCCACTCAGTCTTGCAACCGAACAGCTAGTATCCATCGTTTACGGCGTGGACTACCAGGGTATCTAATCCTGTTCGCTCCCCACGCTTTCGTCCATCAGCGTCAATGTATTGTTAGTAACCTGCCTTCGCAATGGGTATTCCATGTAATATCTAAGCATTTCACCGCTACACTACATATTCTAGTTACTTCACAATAATTCAAGTCCTACAGTATCAATGGCAGTTCGACAGTTGAGCTGCCGGATTTCACCACTGACTTATAAAACCGCCTACGGACCCTTTAAACCCAATGATTCCGGATAACGCTTGGATCCTCCGTATTACCGCGGCTGCTGGCACGGAGTTAGCCGATCCTTATTCTTACGGTACCGTCAATCTGGCTCACGAGCCAGGGTTTCTTCCCGTACAAAAGCAGTTTACACACCATAGATGCGTCATCCTGCACGCGGCATGGCTGGTTCAGGCTTGCGCCCATTGACCAATATTCCTCACTGCTGCCTCCCGTAGGAGTCTGGTCCGTGTCTCAGTACCAGTGTGGGGGATCTCCCTCTCAGGACCCCTACCCATCATTGCCTTGGTATGCCGTTACCATACCAACTAGCTAATGGGACGCATGCTCATCTTGTACCGTTGGAACTTTAATATAAAAAGGAATCCCTCTCTATATACTATGGGGTATTAATCCAAATTTCTCTGGGCTATCCCCCTGTACAAGGTAGATTGCATACGCGTTACGCACCCGTGCGCCGGTCTCAAG
>NZ_AUGP01000009.1 GCF_000422725.1 Flavobacterium subsaxonicum WB 4.1-42 = DSM 21790 | reverse complement strand
CCCGCATAGGCCGGGTTGATAACATTCATGTTGTACATGTACTGCGTGTAGTGCGGGTCCTGCTGTGCCGTAGCATCCAACAGCCCTCCTAATGCTAATAGGGCTGCAAAGTAAATTTTCTTCATGGTAGATATGTTGTGTTTTATGGGTCTTATAAAATACAGCTATGACTGCCGAAAATAGGCTTTATCATGACGTGGCTAAAGGTAATTATTTTTCCTACATTAACATTTATTTAAGAAAAATTTTATTCTTCTGCGGCTGTTAAAGTTTTTTATACCGTTTTTATTAGACTGTATATCAATATGCTTGCTAAAAGTATAAAAAAGCACCAATTACCGCCCATTGGGTAATTGGCGTTTTTATTGTTAAATCGTTTTTAATTTTCCTGTCTGTTAACATACACCCATCCGGTTTTGCTGTTACCGGCTGCAAACTCTATAACATAGTAATAGGTGCCCGTTGGCAGCTCGTTACCGTTGTCCTGCTGGCCACACCATTGGTTGGTGTAGTTGGGCAGCGCATATACCTTTTGGCCATAACGGTTAAACACGCTAAGCTTTTGTATATCAAAATAAGAAAGGTCGAAAGCATCGTTCATGCCATCATTATTAGGCGATATCCCTTTCGGGATGGCACAATCTCCGGTATCTAAAGTAATTTCGGCGAAAGCCTCACAGCCCTCGGCCGATTCTGCCCTTACATATACTATAGCCGATCCGTTAGTATTTACATAAGCACCCGGACTTGCTATGGCGTTGGTTTGTGCTGTAGCATCGGCTTCAGTAGTGTAATAAGTAAAATCCAGTCCGTTACCCGACACTACCGCCGGTAAATTAAACGGTGGGCAACCCACAATTAGTAGGGCTCCGCCAATTTGAGGGGTGCTTAAAACGCTAAGGTTAAAGGTGCTTACTGCAAAACAGTTACCACTTGCTATACGGGCATAAATAGTTTGCGGGTTGGTGGTATTGGTAAATGCTGAAGCATTTGCTATAGCGTTGCTATTAGCCTGTGCATCGGCGAGAGTCGTAAAATAAGCAACAGTGTAACCCGGCTGGCCTTGCAGTAGCGCATCGGTATGAACGGTAAGATCAAAACTGGCGCTGCCATCCTGGGCATCGGTATCGCAACTTTGCAGGTCGGACACCTGTGGCGCTATTGGTACAGGTATTACATTTAATGTGAAGTTAGTAATGGCCGAACAACCCGTTGTACCGTTGGTTACCACTGCATAAATAGTCTGCGGATTTGCGGTATTTACAAAATTTGCAGGTGTTGCTACGGCATTGGTTCCGGCCACGGCATCTGTTTGGCTTATGTAATAAGCAACAGTGCCAGATGGTAATCCGGTTAACAGCGTTGCGTTTTGGGCGGTAAGGTCAAAATTGCTAAAACCATCCGGGGCACCGGCATCGCAATCCTGAAGGTTAGCGACTTGTGGCAGTTGTAATGCAGGCCAGACTTCTATAGTAAAACTGGCGGTAGACAGGCATCCTGTAGCAGAAGTTACCATTGCGTAAATAGTTTGCGGGTTAGCCGTATTGGTAAAACTGCCCGGTGTAGCAATGGCGTTAGTACCTGCCTGAGCGTCGGCTAAATTAGTGTAATAAGCAACCGTCGCACCCGTTAATCCTTGTAAAAGGGCTGCGTTTTGAGAAGTAAGGTTAAAATTAGTAAAACCATCTGCGGCAGCAGTATCGCATGCCTGTAGGTTAGCCGGCTGCGGCAATTGTACCGGCGGTGTAACCTCTATTACAAAAGAAGTTGCAGCCGAACACCCGCCTGTTACCGTTACCCCTGCATAAATAGTTTGCGGGTTGCTGGTATTGGTAAACATAGTAGCCGTGGTTATAGGGTTGGTGCCTGCAAGGGCATCGGCTTCGGTTGTGTAGTATGCTGCTGTTGCACCTGTTAAACCTTGTAAAAGGGTGGCGTTTTGTGAAGTTAAGTCGAAAATGGCAAAGCCATCTACTGCGTTGGTATCGCAGGTTTGCAGGTTGGGCAGTTGCGGCAGCACAAGGGCAGGGGTAACTACCAAATTAAACTGTGTGTAGCTTATACAGGCATTGCCACTGTTGGTTACGGCGGCATAAATGGTTTGCCCGCCCGATGTAAACGTAGTGGGTGTTGCAATTGCGTTAGTGCCTGCAAGAGCATCTGCCTCTGTAGGGTAATAAGTTATGGTATATATGGTAGCATCTAAACTGCCTAAAATTATAGGGGTTTGGGTGGCAAGGTTAAATAATGCGGTGCCATTACTATCGGCACATTGCACCAAATTGGCGGGGGTAGTAATATTGCCGTTTGGCGGAGATACCACAAACTGGCCGGTGGCGGTTTGTGTACCACCGTTGCTGGTAATTACAGCAGTAACGATATAGGTGCCGCCTGCGCTAAAGGCATGTTCGCCAATGGTAGAGGTATTGGCTGCCCCACTGGCGGGGTCGCCAAAATTCCACGCTATGCTGGTTGCATCAGGTATCCGAAGGAGGGAGAAGGCTACTACTCCAGGACATCCCTCCCCGGCAATTATACCCGACTCAAAATAACTCTGTATAAATGTTGGTGTGCCAATACTGCTGCTCATGGCAACGGCACTTTGTGTAAACCCGGCTGCCAATCCCTGGTTATTAGGGTAGCTTATGGCATTAATTGCACCACCAACAACATCTTTAACATAAATCTTCCCATCAGCGGCAAGTTGCATACCGCAGGGGCCGCCGGCTCCGTTAAACGGAAAGGTAACTACAGTTGCTACCGATGCAGTAATGTCTGCACTGGTGGCCAGGGTAACATCAAACTGACGTATAGCCCCACCAAACACATAACCACCCACAGGGTCTGATACATATAAAAACTGCCCGTTAGGCGAAAATTCCATGCCGTAAGGGCTGCCGGGGTTAGAAACGCTCAATTCTGTAAGGTTGCTCACTACCCCTGTTGTAGTATCAAAATCAAAAAGCTCTACGCCTTTATCAGGCCCGTTTAATATAGAGGCTGCAATATGTGCACCATCGGGCGACACCTTCATTTGGCCCATGCCCCCGTGCTCTGAAGGCGAAAGCTGGTCGGCCGGTGTTGGTGCCGTATACAATGTGCCTATGGCGCTAACCACCGGAGTTGCGCTTACCCCGTTTGACGTTACGAGGTAAGCCACGAACTCATTACTGCCGGTTCTGTGGGAAATTACCCAAACCCCTTCGCCGTCAGCATGGTGTACTGCCGTTATTTTTTCTACGCCTACACTGGCGTCTGCTACTATGTTTTTGTTGGCGGTAACGCCGCCCAATCCGCCGTCGAGGCTAAGGTCTATTTCAGAATATAACAACCCACTTATGGCATCGGCAGTGTTTACATTAAACAGATAGTATATGTTGGTACTACCCGGTTTTTGTACCCATACGCCTGCCTGTGTAGAGCTGTTGTTGCCGCCAATAAGGCCGGTGCCGTTTAGCATTACCAGGTGGTTTTTGTTCCAGATGGTGTGCTGGCCGGCATAAAACAGCAAATTGCCATTTTCATCAGATGCTGTTGCGCTACCCTCCAGTGCCGATAGCTGCACCCCGGTAAATATTACAGGTGCGCCCGTGTTCCAGCTAATGCCTTTATTAAAAGTGTCGCACCAGTTATTGCCCTGTTTGCCTATCCAGAGGCCATCCTGCCACTGGGCGTAAAGCTGTGGTGCCAATAGCAACAGCAGCAGCCCAACGTGTTTGTTAAGTAATTGTAATTTTCTTTTCATGACATTTATTAGATTAATTAATAGCAGCTAACTGCCCTGTATAACCTAAAATTTACTGTATGGCACAAATTATCTTAATTGTACTTAGCTAACACACTTACAAAAACACATAAATAGTTTCTGTAGAAACATCAGGCAACGTTAATCAAAAAAATGCAGCAGTAAATTACAGGCAGGGCTTAAAAATTTGAAAATAAAGTGACTTATATTAGAAATTCAGCGACAGTGCCTGAGCAAGTTTCTGATAGTTAAGGTTCTAAATTCACTTTAGGGGTATTTCGCCATTTTTGTATTATGGCGATACGGGTGCGTGTTTTAAGCGTTGGCTTTACCGTTTTTGCACGTGTGTGGTGCAGTTTTTTGTAACTGATGCTATGCCGGATTGCATAGTACAGCATTGCGTATGCACAACAGCAGGTTGTAGGGGGAGTTTTTTCATGGGATTTATATGAATTTGATTAAAATAGCCAACTTGGTTTTGTTAAGAATCTCCCTGATACAAAGCGCGGAAACACTTTGCACTACATTCTAAAAATAAATGCAGGATGAGATAACTGCCTTAACAAAAGGTTATTGCAACGTTAATCAAATAAACAAGTACGTACTATTTTATCCACCTTTAAAATTGTGACAATAAAGCGACCTAATGAGATAAATTTGGCGACACTACTATTTTAAAGTGTTGATATATAGTCGAATAAATCGATATTTTTTGGAATTTCCATTTTTGCGGCTATACGTTCTTTTCTCTTTTTACAGGCCACAACGGTAATGTTTAGTATAAAAGCAATTTCTTTTGTACTAAGGTTCATGTACGTGTAGGCAATAAAACGAATGTCGTTAGCATTAAGGGTAGGGTGCAGCGTTTTAAGGCGGGTTAAAAAGCCGTGGTTAACTTCTTCAAAATGGGCAATAAAGCTATCCCATTCATTATCAGTCTTTAGATGGTTTTTTAACGATTGTATGTAGCTAACAATGGTGGGGTCTTTGGCAAGCCTTGGCTTTTTAGAAAGGTAGGCCACAAAGTCTTCTATAATTTCGTTACGGCCAGAAAGGTATAGTGCTTTGGAGGTAAGTTTCCTGTTGCGGTTTTCTACCTCGTTTTTAAGGCGTTCCTGTTCCAGCAGCGCCGTAGTAATTTGCTGCTCTAAGAGTAAGTTCTGAGTTTTTTCGCGCTCAAGGGCAAGGGCAGTAATGTGCTGGTTGCGTTCGGCCAGTATTTTCTTTTGCCTAAAGATAAGTATCAAAATAACCACAACAGCCGTTATTACCGATAGTACCGCGAAGAAAATGGTTCTTTCGGCCGTTATTTTTTCTTCTTTAGCGCTAATTTGTTTTTTGTAATTGGCTATCTCAAACTTAACAAGGTTGCTTTCAAACAGCCTGCCGTTCTTGCGGTCAAATATCCTTTTATCTATGGCAATAACCGAGTCTTTAGCTACAGCAGCCAGTTTAAAGTTATTGCTTTTACTGTAAATGGTAGCCAGTAAATCGTGGCTATCTCGTTTAACATCCAAATCCAGGTTTTCTATACCGGTAACCTTTTTAGCATAAATAGCGGCTTGCCCAAAGTTATTTTCTTTTAAGTATGCTTTAGATATTATAAGCCATAAATAAAGGCCAATATCTTTTCGCTCTTCGGCATTGGACTTATTATAAAAAGCAATGGCCTCTTCGCGCCCTTTTTTGGTATTGCCCAACAAAATATCATTTTCTATAAGCAGTATTTGTACAGATAAGTAAAAAGACTGATCTTTTAAATATGGCATAGATTGTATTAGATACGGGCGTGCTTTTTGCGGCTTATTTTGCAGGTTGTATATATAACCCAAATTCATAAGGGGGAGGCCCATCCTCGATTCTACATTTTTTTCTTTAGCCGTTTCGTAAGCACGGTTATAGTAATCGGCGGCCTTATCGTATAGTTTTTCCTTCGTATAAAGGTTGGCAATATTATTAAGCACCGTAATTTCTTCTTTAGGGCCAAGCTTTTTAACGGCAAGGTTATACGCCTCTAAAAAATAGTTTATGGCCTCGCCAAAATCCAGCATTTGGTAATAATTGTTGCCAATATCAACAAGTGCATTGTATAGTTCAGGGTCCCAATGATTTTTCTCGGCAATAGCCCTGGACTCGGTTAAATACTCCAGCGATTTTTTATGGTCGCGCTCCTGAAAAGCTTTCGCACCTTTTCTTTCAAGTTCGTTGCAGTATTCGCGGGTTTGCCCAAAAGCAAAAGAGCATAAAAACAGTAGCAGCATTACACTGTACCTTATTT
Source organism: Flavobacterium subsaxonicum WB 4.1-42 = DSM 21790 (assembly GCF_000422725.1). GTDB lineage: Bacteria > Bacteroidota > Bacteroidia > Flavobacteriales > Flavobacteriaceae > Flavobacterium > Flavobacterium subsaxonicum. The sequence continues at coordinate 16,384 of NZ_AUGP01000009.1, read as the reverse complement.
TTTTATGTTCTTGTAGTAGCATTGGTTTTATAAATTTTGTGCCAAATATAGTCATAATGACTCTTTATGACATAGTAAACTGCTAAATTGATAAAATAGTATGAGTTATTTAACAATTGGGCTACACTATATCGGTAATAGCTTATAACTTAAAATAATAAATGTAATATTTTTGCATTTGCTTCTTTTTGAAGCTTTTATTCTTGGCAGCATTAAAGTTGCCGCTTACATTTTAAGACGTGCAAAAATACATTTTGTTACAAAATACAAAACAGTTTTGTAGGTATTTTCCCTAAGTGGAAACAGAAAATTATATAGTAGATAAGTAATCGTATAACGATGTGTTGCCCGGCAACTCCATCTTGGTAGCAATACGCTCTTTGCGTTTGCGGCAGGCCTCGGCAGTAATGTTTAGCATAGAGGCAATTTCTTTAGTGCTAAGGTTCATGTAAATGTAGGCAATAAACCTAATGTCGTTTGCCGTAAGGTTAGCATGATTTAGTTTAAGGCGGTTTAAAAAGTTGTTGTTAACCTCTTCAAAATGTGTTAAAAAGCTGTCCCACTCGTCGTTGGTTTTAAGGTGCGTTTTTAGGGTTTTAATGTGGCCAGCAAGTGCGGCATTGCGGCCCAGCTCTGTAGTATTGGCTAAAGACGAAAGTATCTCCTCAATAAGCTCATTCCTGCCCGAAAGCGATAAGGCTTTCGCCGAAAGCTTACGGTTGCGGGCTTCTATCTCGCTTTTAAGGCGTTCCTGCTCTAACAGGGCAGCGGTTTCTTTATCCTTAATTTGCTGTTCTAAGAGCAGGTTCTCGTTCTTTTCTTTTTCCAGTTCCAAAGCCATGGCATTTTGGTTACTCTCGGCAATAAGCTGTTTTTGTTTGTGTTTAACCGATAGGTTTCTAAGAATAAGGATGATGATGGTAACAATGGCAATTATAACCGCAATGATATAATAGAACAGTTTACGCTCTGCCGACAGTTTTTCTGCATTAATGGTAATCTGGTTTTTGTAATTCTGGATCTCGAATTTTACCTTATTAGTTTCGAACAGGCGGCCGTTTTTAATTTTGTTGAGCTCGCCATCTACCCATATAACAGAGTCTTTATACCTAAGCGCACTCTGGTAAACCTTGCTTTTAGAATAAATGTCGGCAAAAAGTTTATAGATGCTTTTTTTAGCGTCGAGGTTGGGCTTGGTAGCTAAAATGGCATTTGTTGCCTCTAATGCTTTAGGGTAGTTGCCCTCATGCAGGTAGCTTTTGGCTATTACTAATAGTAGCGACAGGCCAAGATCGTTAAAATTGGGGTTGTCTACTTTTTTATATAGTGCCTGAGCTTTTTCGCGTGCCTGTCGGGCATTGCCCATAAGCAGGTCGTTCTCGGCAAGACCGGACTCGGCCATCAGTTCCAGTTCGGGTTCGCCTTTTAAAAACGGCAGCGACTCTATAATGTACCTGCGCGCCTCCTGTAAGTTTCGCGCTTCGTTAGCCACGCTGCCCAAATTCATGGCATAGAGGCCAATTTTAATTCTGTCGTTATTTTCTTTGGCAATATCGTATGCCTTTTTAAAGTACTCTTTGGCCTTAACGTAGTTTTCTTCTTTACTGTAAAGTATGGCAATGTTATTTAGCACTACCATTTCAGATGTTGGCTCCAGCTCTCTAACGGCAAGGGTATAGCTCTCTAAATAATGGTTTAAAGCTTCGCCATAATCTAAAAGCGAATAATAGTTGGCACCTATATTATTAATAGCCAGAAACTGCTGCTTGTACCAACGGTTTTTTTCGGCAAGGTTGCGGGCTTCGGTTAACAGTTCGAGCGAGCGCACGTGGTCTTTTTTCCACATGGCGGTTATGCCCTCTTTAATAAGCGAATCGCAATGCGTTATAGTATTGGCTGTGGCCGATGTATACATAAACAGGCACAACAGCACAGCGGCTATCTTGCTATAATATGTGTTTACGGGCGTTTGCATACAATTTTTTTAATAGCCAAATATAAGGATAGATTTTGCAATATGCCTATGTGTTGATTTGGTTATCTATTGATTTGGTGATTTGGGGTTAGCGGGATGCAAAACCAAAAAGGCTCCCTGAATTTCAGAGAGCCTTTTGTATTTACTTTTTTAAGTAGTATTATTTTTTACCAGATGCCTCAAGGTTACGCTCAATTTTGTGGCTTGGGCGTGTCCATTTTGGTTTTTCGCCAAGAGGGGCATATTCAGAGTCTGCGGCTTCAACTGTTTTTGGCTGCGATACTTTAGTAAACGGCTTTTGTGCCACAAGGCCCAGCATCTCGAACATTTTCATGTCTTCGTTTACATCCGGGTTAGGGGTAGTAAGCAGTTTATCGCCTGCAAAAATAGAATTGGCACCTGCAAAAAAGCACATGGCCTGGCCTTCGCGGCTCATTTGTGTGCGCCCTGCCGATAAACGCACTTGAGTTTCGGGCATTACAATACGGGTTGTAGCAACCATGCGTATCATCTCCCAGATCTCAACCGGTTTTTCGTTTTCCATTGGTGTGCCTTCTACAGCAACCAGTGCGTTAATAGGAACCGATTCGGGCTGCGGACTTAAAGAAGCCAGTGCAACCAGCATGCCGGCACGGTCTTCTACACTTTCGCCCATACCTATAATACCGCCGCTGCATACGGTAACGTTAGTTTTTCTAACATTTTCGATAGTTTGCAAACGATCCTCAAAACCACGGGTAGAAATTACCTCTTTATAATATTCTTCAGATGTATCAAGGTTGTGGTTGTAAGCATAAAGCCCTGCTTCTGCAAGCCTTTTAGCCTGGTTTTCTGTAATCATGCCTAATGTACAGCAAACCTCCATATCTAATTTATTAATGGTACGTACCATTTCGAGTACCTGGTCAAACTCCGGCCCGTCTTTAACATTACGCCATGCAGCGCCCATGCAAACACGCGATGATCCGCTGGCTTTAGCCCTAAGGGCCTGTGCCTTAACCTGTGCTACGCCCATAAGGTCGTTGCCTTCTACTTTAGTGTGGTAACGTGCTGCCTGCGGGCAATAGCCGCAATCTTCGGGGCAGCCTCCGGTTTTTATAGAAAGCAGGGTAGAAACCTGCACTACATTTGGGTCGTGGTTTACTCTATGAATGGTTGCTGCCTCAAAAAGCAGGTCCATTAACGGCTTGTTATATAGTGCTATAATTTCTTCTCTGGTCCAGTCGTGCCTTTTTATGCTCATAACGGATTTTGTGTGTGTATTATGGGTTCAAAAATAACCAATTTCCGTTAATGTACGCCGTAACTTACTTAAAGATTAGTGCGGGTTGTGTGCCCTGTCGTCAATTGTGTTGATTTTCTCTACCTTATCTTTCCAGTATTGCATTAATGCAAACGATACAATTACCGATGCTGCAAGGCCCTCAATAAATAAACCTATACCAAATTGGTACGGCGATGGGTTACTGCCACCAAATATGTAGGTATCGGCAAATTCCTGCAGGTATTTTTCGCCACCCTGTTGCTCTGCATACAGCATAAATGCCATTACACTTAGCACAAGGCTAACAAGGCCTGTAAGTATGGCCGACCCGATATTGGTAAAATAACCGTTTAAGTTGTCTTTAAAGTTGCCCTGTATGGTGCGGTTTATACCATAAATTACAAACACAAAGTTAACCAGCCTTAAATAAATGTTTCTGTGCAGGCCAAGCACCTGCATGAAAAGGAAAAACGCGCCTATGCATATAAATATGATGATACCGTTGATGATGATTCTCGAAGCTTTCATAATTCTTTTAATTTTTGTGTTCTTATTCAGTTAATTATTTGTTTTTCAGAGCCCTTGGTAAAGACTACTAATTTTCAGCCAAAGTGTGTGTAATGGCTTAGAAAATTGATATACCCGAATTTACCAATAAAAACAGCTAACTAAATGTGAATTAGTAAAATTTTAATAAAAGAAATATGATAAAATTAAGAAATTGTTAAAGTACTTATTTAATAGGATTATTTTTACCATCGTAAAGTAAAATCCACGGGCAATGCCCAAAATAATTCCACGATACAGCGGCAAGATCTACATTAGGGTCTATAAACAGTTTGTAAGGGTTACTGTTAACGGCAACACGTGTATTGGCATGTACCTCTACATCTTTACCTTCTGTAGCAAAATGCTGTTTTATGCGCTGCGCCATCTGCCATATCATATCTGGGCGGGTGTTCATTGCGCTTTTTTGTTTGGGTGTAAGCGCCTTGCTAAGCCTGTAAGGCAATTGCTGTTTTGTGGCTTTATCTATAACAGTAAAAGACGTATGCCCGTTGCGGTTACGCAGCATCATGCGCCAGCTTAGGCGATGGCCTTCTTCGGTCCATAATACATCGCCCTCAATAAAATAATGCCTTAAAGGTAGTAGTAATTGTATTATTAGGTACGGAATAAAAAAGTACCTGAAAATGCTTAGGGCTTCATAATCGGCAGTAGCAAGGTCGGCCTGTACCAATGCCGGTTTCTTTTTAAAAAAGAGTTCTTTTATACGCTCCGGCGGATAAAAGAATACCGCAAAACTTAGCGCAAAAAACGGGAAGATGCCTATTTGAAGTGTAATAGAGTTAAAGATGTGAAATATTAGCGATGCTACAAACGCCACCGTCCTGGTTTTTTTGTAGAGCATAAGCGGCACTATAAGTCCGTCGAACGCTATGCCGGCATAGGCTATAAAAAGGTAAAACCATTGCTGTGTCATTACATCATGCAGCCACGGTATGGTAACAGAATTGTCTAATAACGAGCGTGTAAAGCTACCATCTAACCAATCTGGGTAAAACTTGGCAAGGGTAGCAAAAAAGTAAACAATAGCCACCTGGGCAATCATTACCCACGAGCACCATGTGGGCATGGTTAGTTTTTTAATTTCAGGGTTTTGCTTAGCATCTATAGAGGCATAGCGGTGTGCAGGTAAAAACAGCATCATTAAGCAAACCAGCAACAGCAGGTAGTAATGGTTGTTGTACGATGTTTTTTGCATAAAATACACTCCTGCCCAAAGCAGGCTAAAGGCGCCTATGCTAAACCGATATTTGTAACCCAACATTACCATAAGGCCCAATAGGCCCATGGCAATAAAGTAAAAATACATGCCGCTGCCGGGCAGTGGCTGCAGCCACTCCATGCCTATAAACGAGAATGTGAATTTTGGGGTAATAAAATTGCTCTTAACCCAGCCTGTTGCAATAGCACCAAAAGTTTCGCAGGCCAATAAAAAGCCTAAAAAAATCCTGAATAAAATAAGGGGTGCGTTATCTATGGGCGCAAACAGGCGTTGTTTCATATGCTGGTATCCTTAAAAAAAGCTTTGGTTTGTATCCTGTCGATTTCAAGCTGCTGTTTTAGGGCGTCGAAACTTTCAAACTTATGTTCGGCGCGAAGCCTGTGGTGCAGGCTAACCTTTATGGTTTGATTGTAAATATCGGCATCAAAATCAAAAAAGTGGGCTTCGATAGTTTCGGTAGTACCGTCTACAGTGGGGCGGGTGCCAATATTCATCATGCCTAAAACCGTTTTACCATTAATTACAGATGATACCGCATACACACCGTGAGCGGGTATTTGCTTGTAATCTTCGGCAATGCTAATGTTAGCGGTAGGAAAACCAATGGTACGGCCCAGCTGCTTGCCGGAGGTTACCGTGCCGGTAAGGCAGTAAGGGTAGCCCAAAAAGCGGTTGGCAGTTGCAATATCGCCATCGGCCAGGGCATGCCTTATTTTTGTAGAACTTACAGATACGGCATTAACCTCAAGGGCGGTTATTTGTTCTACCTCAAAATTATACTCGTGCCCAAAGCGAATAAGATCGTTAATATCGGCGGTGCGGTTACGGCCAAAACGGTGGTCGTGGCCAATAATTATCTTACAGATGTTAAGGCTGTCTACCAGTATGTTTTTAACAAACTCTTCGGCTGTAAGGCGCGAGAATTCGTGGCTAAACGGGTGTATAATAAGGTTGTCTATACCGCATTGCTCTAAAAGGTAGGCTTTTTCTGTAATGGTGTTAAGCAGCTTAATATCGGTATTTTGCTGTAGCACCATGCGCGGGTGCGGAAAAAAAGTAAGCACCACGCTCTGGCAACCGGTTTGTTTGCTGCTTTTTATAAGCTTTTCTAAAATGCTTTTATGGCCTTTGTGTACCCCATCAAAAGTACCCAGGGTAACAACGGTTTTTTTTGCAGCGCTAAATTCCTGTATCGAATTAAAAATTTTCAAATCTTGTGCGATTAAAGAAGCAAATTTACTGTATTACTGGCAAATGGACGTAAAATTTAAGGCGAAAAGTATAATGTAAGAAATTTTAACACAGTTCGGAATTGTTATAGTTGTGTAACTTTTATATCATTATTACTTTAATAGTTATATTTGTAACCTATTTTACCTAATATAATACATAAATTAATGAAAAAACAACTACTCGTGGGTATGTTTGCCGTGTTTACTTTTACGGCGGGCTATGCACAATCTAAAAGCCCTTGGACAAGCATTGCCCCGGAGAAGGCAAAGTCGCTTGGACAGGTAAAGACAGCTTTTGAATCGGCAAACGGTAATCTTAAGTTTGTAACTTTAGATGCTGCTCAACTTAAAGCTATACTTGCAAATGCACCCCAAAGAAACTCTGGTGCTGCCGGTGTTTTAATAACATTGCCAACCGTTAGCGGTACTACAGAACAATTTAGGGTTTTTGAAGCATCTAACTTTGAGCCGGGCTTACAGGCACAGTTTCCGGGCATACGTTCGTACGTTGGCGTTGGTGTAGAAGACCATACTGCACACCTTAGAATGAGTTTTGCACCACAGGGTGTACAAACAATGGTGTTGCGTGCCGGCAAAAAAACCCAGTTTATAGAACCTTACACGGCTAATAACGCAGTTTACACGGTGTTTACATCGGCAGATAAACATGCTGCAGGTAAAATTCCGTTTGAGTGTACTACTCCGGAAGACCACGCTATAGTTGATGCTGCACAACAGGCAGGCAAAGGCGGCTTATCTGACGCGCTTACTTTTAAAACATTTAGGCTGGCACTTTCTACAACGGCAGAATATACTACCTATCATGGTGGTACTGTTGAAGGTGCACTTGCAGCTATGAACGCTACAATGACAAGGGTAAACGGCGTTTTTGAAGTAGATCTTGCTGTTAACCTTATACTTATAGAAGATGAGGCAGATATTATTTACCTTAATGCTGATACAGACCCGTACTCTGATGCAGAGGATATGAATAACTGGAACTCTGAGCTACAGCTTACCCTTACAAACGTAATTGGTGCTGCTAACTACGATATTGGCCACCTTTTTGGTGCAACCGGTGGTGGTGGTAATGCAGGTTGTATTGGCTGTATTTGCGTAGATAACAGTAAAGGTAGCGGAATTACATCTCCAGGAGATGGTATACCTGAAGGCGATAGCTACGATATTGATTACGTAGCCCACGAAATGGGCCACCAATTAGGTGGTACACACTCATTTTCTTATAGTATTGAAGGATCTGGTACAAACGTAGAGCCGGGTAGCGGAAGCACCATTATGGGCTATGCAGGTATTACGCTTTATGATGTACAAAAACATTCTGATGATTATTTTGTTTATGCCAACGTTGCGCAAATACAATCTAACTTACAAAATAAAGAGTGTGCAGTAAATACTACATTAACAAATACACCTTTAGTTATTAATGCAGGCGAAAACTATTCTATACCAAAAGGTACTGCTTTTGTATTATCTGCAGTAGGTGCAGATGCTAATGGCGATAATGTTACCTACACATGGGAGCAAAACAATTCTGCCGCAAATACAAACGTTACAGGTGCTAATAGTGTAGCTACTACTACTAAAACAACAGGTCCAACATTCAGGTCGTTTTTACCATCTACATCTACAGTAAGGTATTTTCCTGCATTTGGTAGTGTATTACAAAACGAGCTTACTACAGAGTGGGAAAGCGTATCTAACGTAACAAGGGTATTAAGCTTTGCACTTACCGGAAGAGATAACATTGCAGCCGGTGGACAAACAGATTCAGATCTTACCTCTATAACAGTACGCGCTGCTGCCGGACCTTTTGTAGTTACATCTCAAAACACAACAGACCTTGAGTGGCAATTAAACTCGCAACATACAATTACATGGGATGTTGCCGGTACAACCGCAAATAATGTAAATACAGAAAATGTAAAAATATCATTATCTACAGATGGTGGTGCAACATTTGCAACTGTGCTTGCAGAAAGTACTCCAAACGACGGATCTGAAGTAATAACGCTGCCTGCGGGTGTAGAAGGTGCTTACTGCCGTATTATGGTACAGGCTGTAGGTAACGTTTACTATGCATTAAATGCTACCCCATTCTCTATAGGAGTTAGTAATACATGTACTACTTATGATAATACTACACTATTGCAAATACCGGATAGCGCAGGTGCTGATGTTGCAGGCGAAACGGTTACATCTACAATTACTGTTGCAGACGAAGGTGTATTATCTGATGTTAACTTAAGGCTTAGGATAAACCATACGTTTGTAAGAGACCTTAATATTACATTAACACACCCTGACGGTACAGAAGTTACTATCTGGAACAGAAACTGCTATAACGACGATACTAACTTTATAATTAACTTTACTGATGACGCAGCCCCTGTTGACTGTTCTAATCTTGAAGGTAATTACTTTAGCGCTGTAGAATCTTTAGCTGTATTTAACAATAAACCGGCTAATGGTATCTGGACACTATCTGTAACAGATAACAACCAAACAAGATTAGGCCGCATTACTTCTTGGAATTTAGAGCTTTGTAAAAAAGAAGTTTTAAGTACTCCAAACTTTGGCCTTGATGCTTTTGCTATTTATCCTAACCCTAACAACGGTAGTTTTACCGTATCGTTTAACTCTGCAAGCCAATCTAACATTGGTGTTACAGTTAACGATATTAGCGGCAGGCAGGTATACAGCAACAGCTTTACTAATACAGGTATGTTCTCTGGTAATGTAGACCTTAAAGGTGTACAATCTGGCGTTTACCTTGTAACAGTACAAGATGGTGCACGTAAAGAAGTTAGAAAAATTGTAGTTAACTAATTAGTTACCTATAATAGAATATAGAGGGGCGCCATTGGCGCCCCTTTTTTTATGGAATAAATTTTTGTAGGTTTACGTGTAAATCGATTTTTATAAAGTCTGTTCCATGAAGGTCACGCTTTTGTACATAATATTGTTTTGTTTAACCGGCCAGGATAATTGCCTGGGGTATGCTTTAATTAAAGGCAATTACTTTACAGAAGGAAAATATGTAAAGCAAGGTTTTCCATCAGGAGAACTGAATTTTTATGCTGAAATAGATTGTAGTATTAAATTAAAAGATACTTTGGTTCTTACCGTTTACAACTTGGGTAGAAACGGAGAAAAAGTATTATTAGCCGGAGCAGCCTGCAATGTAATTACAAAGGATAATAAACAAATTAATGGCTATAAAATCAAAGGCTTATTAGGGGTATCAGATAAAAAAGGGCATCTTTTAATACCTCTGTCGAAAAAAAATATTACTACCATTTCTATTGGCTGCCTAAGCTATACTACGAAAGTGTACGATTATACTAAACTAATCGAATGCACTTATAAGTAGATGATAGCTTTATTTACACAACCTTTCTGTCTTCCACAAAGTGCTTATTGCCCTCGTAAGTAAATGGCAGATACAGGCGTTGCCAGGTATCGCCTTCTGTAAGCCGCCAGGTATGGCCGTGGCCGTGGGTATCTTCAGCTATTAATATAACACCGGGCTCTACAATAAAAGTATCGCCATTAGTTACGGTAAACTCCAGCTTGCCGGCAAGGGTAACCACATATTGCTTTCTGGGGGCAGGGTGGCTGGTTTTTTGGTAATCGTCTATATGGGTCTGTGCAAAAAAGCCATTAACCTCTAAGGTAATGCGGTTAGGTATAGTGCCGGTTTTAAAAGTGCATCCGCCATTAGGCAGGTTGTACAGCCATACGGCCTTTATGTGGGTTTCTTCTACTGTTTCCATGGGGTGTTTTATAGCAATCCAAATATAGCGCACTAATTTTATTTATAAGAATTGTCTGAGTATTTAATTGACATGTCTATAAAGTGATTAAACAAATCATAAATATTTGGCTTTCATTAAATTATTTACACAATTACCTGCCAAATTGGTATATTCGTAATTAGAAAACAACACAACTCTATGAAATTAAAATTACTCTGCCTGTATGCAATGGTATTTACTATGGCTACAGGTTTTGCACAAAAACAGGTGTGGAGCCGTGCTACCGGCGTTACCCTTCCGGCCTCAGAAAAACTCGACAGGGCCTCTGTGCCATCAGCCTACCATCTTTTTACGTTAGATATTGCCGCATTAAAGCAGCAATTGCAGGCGGCGCCATTAAGGCTGTCCGGTGCGGCATCTAATGTGGTGATTGCTTTCCCTAACGGAAATGGGCAATTAAAAAACTTTAGTATTTACGAAGCCCCTGTAATGCAGGCCGGGTTACAGGCCAAGCACCAGGATATGAAATCGTATGTGGGCAGGGCGGTAGATAACCCGGCAGAGACCATCCGCTTTAGCGTTACCCTTTTCGGGCTGCACAACATGATGTTCTCGGCAGGCGAAACATCGTACACCGACCCATATTCTAAAAACCTTCAATACTACATGGTCTATAAAAAGAAAGACCTTACTACCACCCGCAGCTATAATTGCGGTTTTGAAGAACTTACTCCGCATGAAACAGCCAAGACATTTGGTGCTACCGGCGAGCAGACCACCCTTACTGCCGATGGTACGTTTAGGGTATACAGGCTGGCCATGTCTAACACTATAGAGTATGCGGCTTTTCACATAAATGCGGCAGGGCTTAATGATGGTACCTTGCAGCAGAAAAAAGATGCCGTACAGGCCGCTATGGTGGTAACCATGACGCGTGTTAACGGTATTTACGAGCGCGATTTTGCCGTTACTATGGAGTTTGTAGATAACAACCAGGATTTACTTTTTATAGATTCTGATGAGTACGATAACTCCAATAACAACAACGCACTACTGGGCCAAAGCCAGGAAACCATAGACGATATTATTGGTACTGCTAATTACGATATTGGCCATACCGTAAGTACCGGCGGCGGCGGTGTAGCCTCGTTCCAGTCGGTTTGTTCGCCAAACAGTAAGGCGGCGGCTATAACCGGGTTGGGAGCCCCGGTAGGCGACTCGTATGATATAGATTTTGTGGCGCACGAAATTGGCCACCAGTTTGGCGGTAACCACAGCTTTAATAACGAATGCGGCGGTAATCGTAACAATGCCACAGCTTATGAAACTGGTAGCGGAACCACTATTATGGCATACGCCGGGGTGTGTGGCCCTAATGTAGAAATGCATTCAGACGCGCAGTTTCATGCGCAGAGTATTATAGAAATGTCGGCGTTTATTGTGGGCAACGGCAATTGTAGTGTAAACACCGTTACGGGCAATGTGCCACCGGTTGCCAATGCGGGTAAAGACTATACCATACCTTATGGTACGGCCTTTATACTATCGGGTGTTGGTACCGATGCCAATAACGATACCATGACGTATTGCTGGGAACAGATGGATAAAGAAATATCGGTACAGCCACCGGTAGCTACGGCTACGGCGGGGCCAAACTTCAGGTCGTTGCCTATAAAAGAATCGCCACTACGTTTTATGCCCGATATTGAGGCGGTGTTAGACAATAACCTGTACCCAACGTGGGAAGTAATTAGCAACGTGGCCCGCGAGTTTACTTTTGCCCTTAGCGTTAGAGATAATAATGTATTGGGAGGCCAGGTAGCTATAGACGAGATGCAGGTAAATGTATCGGGCACGGCAGGGCCATTTGTTATTACCAGCCCTAACACCAACACTACATGGCAGGCAGGCACCAACCAGACCGTAACGTGGAATGTTGCCGGTACTACCGCCAATGGTGTAAACTCCCTGTATGTAGACATTTTTCTTTCTACCGATGGTGGTTATACCTATCCAACAATATTAGGTGCTAAAGTACCTAATGATGGTTCTGAAACCGTTACCATACCCAACCTTGAAGGTACTAACAACCGCATTATGGTTAAGGGGTACGATAATATATTTTATGATATTAGCAATACTCAGTTTAGTATAACCGCACCGGCCACCACTATGGCTTTTGCCGTTAACGGGGCGCAAAACATAACAGCCTGCAAGGGTAACAATGTGGTGTATAACCTAAGCTACAATGCTTATTCAGGGTTTAGCGGTAGCACTACATTCTCTGTAACGGGTAACCCAACCGGGTCTGTAGTAACGTTTAGCCCGGCAACTATTGCGGCTAATGGCGCTGTTACGGCAACGGTTAGCAACACTACAGGTGCAGTTGCCGGGTTTTATACCCTTACGGTTACAGCAACATCGGGGTCGGTTGTAAAAACCTTCCATATTTATTTAGACCTTTTAGATGCCGGTTTTGGCCCGGTAGTGCAGGTAGCACCTGCCAACGGTGCTGTTGCAGTAAGCTATCAGACCACTTTTGAGTGGGAAACTGCCGCCAACGCCAGCCTTTATACGGTTGAGGTAGCTACAGATGCTGCCTTTGCCAACATTGTATCGCAAGCTACTGTGGCAACCAATAGTTATAACACTGTGCTTGCTCAGGGTACCCAGTATTACTGGAGGGTTAAGCCCGCCAATGCCGGTTGTGCCGGAGATTTTACTACCGCGCAAAATTTTACTACAGGTGTTATTGACTGCGATGATTACGAATCGGCCGATGTGCCGGTTGAAATTTCCGAGAGCCAGGCCATTACTGTAGAATCAAATCTTAGTGTAGATTTAGAAACGGTTATAGAAGAAGTTACCGTTACTATGGATATTACCCATACCTGGGTAAGCGACCTTACCATAACACTTGTGAGCCCTACGGGTACAGAGGTGCAGCTTATTAGCCAGGAATGTGGCGATGGCGACAACGTTGCGGTTACTTTTGATGATGCCGGTGCCGTATTTAGCTGTGGCAATAACCCATCTATTGGAGGTACAGTATTGCCCGATGAGCCGCTTTCGGCACTAATTGGCGAATCGCCAATGGGGCAGTGGACATTGCGTGTATACGATATGTTTGGTGCCGATGGTGGTGCTATTAACAGCTGGAGTATAAATATTTGTACCACGCAGGACATTGTTGCGGGTGTGACTGATGTTAGCTTCTCGAACCTGTCGGTATATCCTAACCCTAATAACGGCGACTTTACCATACGTTTTAACCCTGTTGCAGAGGGTGCTGTAAACATAAATGTTTATGATATGAGGGGCAGGCAGGTGCTTACTAAAGCGTATGCTAATACAGGTGGCGTGTTTGAGCAAAACCTTTCTTTAAGCAATGCCCAGGCCGGTATTTATTTGGTGCACGTACAGCAGGGCAGTAGCACTGTTACTAAGAAAATAGTGGTGCAATAATTAATTGCCGTTTAATATAAAACTGAAACGTTCCGCATTTGTGCGGAACGTTTTTTATTTGCCGTTAAAGTTGCTCATCGTGTCGGCAAGGCCTGCCAGTGTGAACGATTTAATCGCTTCCACCGATTTGTCCAGTCGCTCGGGCAATGCCAGTTTTTCTTTGTCATCCCATTCGCCTAAAACATAATCAATCTGTTTGCCTTTTTTAAACTCATCGCTTATGCCAAACCTAAAACGCGGGTAATCGCTGGAGTTTAGCAATTGCTGAATGCTCTTGAGTCCGTTATGGCCACCATCGCTGCCTTTGGCCTTAATACGTATGGTACCAAAGGGTATGTTGAGGTCGTCGGTTACAACCAATACATTTTCGGCCGGTATGTTTTCTTTCTCCATCCAGTGCTTAACGGCTTTGCCGCTAAGGTTCATATAAGTATTGGGCTTAAGGAGTATCAGGGTACGGCCTTTAATTTTATATTCGGCCACGGCACCAAATTTGGCGGTTTCGTAGCTAAGGCCTTCCTGCTGTACAAGGCGGTCCAGTACTTTAAAGCCAATATTGTGGCGTGTATTTACATATTCGGCACCAATGTTGCCAAGGCCGGCTATCAAAAATTTCTTCATGGGGTCTGTAGGTTCTTCTTTTTGTTTTGCAAAAAGGTTGGTAAGCCATTTCATGAGGCAAAAATAAGATTATTTGTTGATTTGTGGATGCGTTGATTTGATTGTTGGATTTTTAGATATCTATTTCCGTGGGGCGATGCCCTACGCTAATTTGTGTAACCCTTTCAGGGTTGGTCTAAAAGTCTAATTATCGAACAATCTAACCATCCCCAAAAACCATTTTAAACAAAAAAAGCGCCCCAATTGGAGCGCTTTGATGTATCTGTAAAAGAATCAGAATTATTTTTTCTTTCCTTTTGCAGGAGCTTTTGCAGCTTTTGCAGCCTCCTGAGCAGCTTTCATAGCAGCACGAGAGATACGAACCTGAGCAACAACAGTGTTGTCTGGCTGAAGCAGTTTAAAGTTATCCTGTACAAGTTTAGTTATGTAAAGTTTGTTACCCATTTCTAATTCAGAAATGTTAGCCTCTACAAAGTCAGGAAGGTTAGCTGGTAAAGCTCTTACTTTAAGTTTACGTTGGTTAACACGTAAAACACCACCACCAAGTACACCCGGAGATGTTCCTGTAATTTTAACCGGTACATCCATAGTGATTTCTTTATCATCATGAAGTTGGTAAAAATCGATGTGAAGAATTTTGTCGCTTACCGGGTGAAACTGGATATCTTGAAGGATAGCGTTGTAAGAAGCTCCCGGAAGTTCAATTACCACTGTGTGCACGTTTGGAGTGTAAACAAGGTTTTTAAATGCAATTTCTTCTGCATTAAAATGCACTGGCTGATCTCCTCCGTATAACACGCAAGGAACCATTCCAGCATTACGTATTGTACGCGTTGCCGCTTTACCTACGCTTTCTCTTTCAGATCCTTTAATCGTAATTGATTTCATTTGAAATAATTAAATATAGTTAATAATAAAAAAATTCTACTGTAAAAATTTGCCGCTTATAGAGTTGTTGTTCTGCACCATGTGCATAACCTCTGCAAAAAGATCGGCACAGCTTACCACTTTAATTTTAGAAGTTTCCTTCTTAAGCGGAATACTGTCGGTAACAATAAGCTCTTTTAGCTGCGACTGCTCAATTTTTTCGTAAGCACCGCCACTTAATATAGGGTGCGTACAAATGGCACGCACGCTAAGCGCTCCTTTTTCCATCATAAGGTCGGCTGCCTTTGCAAGGGTGCCTCCCGTATCAATCATGTCGTCTACCAGTATAATGTTACGGCCTGTAACATCACCAATAAGCTCCATGGTTTCAATTTTATTAGCCTCTTTACGCTGCTTGTAGCAAATTACCACATCGCTGCCTAAAAACTTGCTGTATGCGTAAGCCCTTTTAGAACCGCCCATATCTGGCGATGCTATAGTAAGGTTTTCCAGGTTTAAGCTTTTTATATAAGGTACAAAGATGGTCGATGCAAACAGGTGGTCTACCGGTTTCTCAAAAAATCCCTGTATCTGGTCTGCGTGCAAATCCATGGTCATAATCCTTGTAGCCCCGGCCGATTCTAACAGCTTGGCAACAAGTTTAGCCCCTATTGGCACACGTGGTTTATCTTTACGGTCCTGCCTTGCCCAGCCAAAGTAAGGTATAACGGCAGTAATATGTCTTGCAGATGCCCTTTTGGCGGCATCTATCATTAACAGCAACTCCATAAGGTTGTCTGAATTAGGAAAGGTAGAGCATACTAAAAATACGCGTAACCCCCTTATAGACTCTTCAAACGAAGGCTGAAACTCACCATCGCTATACGTAGAGAATGTTACCTTGCCTAAAGTGGTATTGTATGCGGCTGCAATTTTTTCGGCAAGATAGGTGCTTTGAGAACTTGAAAATATTTTAGCTTCCGGTTCTTTGTAAGACATTACAAATAGTTGTTTAATAGTTAGTTAGTGCTGTGCTGTTAAAACAGGGTGCAAATTTAGAAATTTAATTTTATACAAGCAGTAAATTATTGCCTATTTTTCTGTAATTTAAATATTATTTTCTAAATTTGCACCCATCAAAACAGCATACCGCATGCCTGGATGGCATAACCTGCCTACCGGCAGGCAGGTTGGCAGAAGCGCAAGCCTCTAACTTTTGCTGGTTTTGAAACAATGCCTGGATGGCGGAATTGGTAGACGCGCACGACTCAAACTCGTGTACTTAGGTGTGTGGGTTCGATTCCCACTCCAGGTACAAAACCTCTCAGCAATGAGAGGTTTTTTTATGTTTATAAATAAGATATGTATTACGTATATGCAATTTCCAGTTTAGAG
>NZ_AUGP01000008.1 GCF_000422725.1 Flavobacterium subsaxonicum WB 4.1-42 = DSM 21790 | reverse complement strand
CTGACGACTACTGGTTTACCGTTACCTACCCTGATGGTAATGTAACTAAAGAATTTAAGGCACACTTCTCGTTAAAACGATAAGCAGCCACATAAATAACAATACCAAAACTGCCCCATGCAATCAGCATGGGGCGGTTTGTTTTTGGTGTATCTAAGATTGTAATAGCCCTGACAGTAGCGGCATCCTGCCGACCGCAGGAAGGCAGATACAGCGGATGGCAGGAATATGGCTTACTAAAATGCGCAAGCGTGGTGCTGTAAAATTCCGATTAGCTATTATAAGCTTCTTCAAGTTTGGCAATGTCAATCTTTTTCATTTGCAGCATGGCCTGCATTGCCTTTTGAGATTTTACAGGGTCTTTGTCGGCTAACATGCGGGGTAAAATGTCAGGCACAATTTGCCAGCGTAAACCAAACGGGTCTTTTAGCCATCCGCATTCAACTTCCTCGCCGCCATTCGCCGTAAGGCTGTCCCAATAATAATCTACTTCTTCCTGGTCTTTACAATGTACAGTGAACGATACAGCTTCGGTAAACGGAAACTGCGGCCCGCCGTTAAGTATCATAAATTCCTGGCCTTCAATCTCAAAAACAGCCGTCATTACAGATCCCGGCTCTCCTGGCCCGGTTTCGCCATAGCGTGCTATTTGTTTAACTTTAGAGTCTTTAAATACAGACGTATAAATGTCTAATGCCTGGTCTACTTTTCCGTTAAACCACAGGCAGGGTGTTATTTTTTGCATAGGTTTTAGTATTATTTGTTACCCAAAGTTAAGAAATATGGATAAGTGTGTAGCGGTGCAACTGCGACAACGTAAGGGGTATAACAGGACATTGCTTATAATTTACAAATTTTGCCGGCATGCAATTTTACTTTAACTAAAAATTATTACACATTTAAGCGGCACGCATTGCATTATGTAATAATTTTAAGGGCATGGAAACAAATAAGAAAAAAGGGTTTATATTTAAGAAATATGAAGCCCCAAATGTGTCTCCGTTCGACAAACTCTTCGAAATATTTACCGAATTAATAACACATACTTCAGGCGATTTAGATGAAGCTTTAGACTGGCTGCGCGAGCTGGATAAAGAATATAAGCTTACCGATAAGAATTATACTATTGATGATTTTATTGAAGACCTTAAGAAGAAAGGTTATATTAAAGATGAAGTTAAAGACGACGGCACCGGCGGATTAAAAATTACCGCCAAAACAGAGCAGTCGATACGGCAGCAGGCACTTAAGCAAATTTTTGGCAACTTAAAAAAGAGTGGTTCGGGTAACCACAAAACCAAATATGCGGGTAGTGGCGATGAGCATACCGGCGAGTTCAGGGAGTACCATTTTGGCGATGGGCTCGACAGGATTTCGTTAACAGAAAGCTTAAAGAATGCCCAGGTTAACAACGGAGTAGACAGCTTTATGCTTACCGAGAACGACCTTGTGGTGGAGGATGCCCAGTTTAAAGCCCAGATGAGCACGGTGCTGATGATTGATATTAGCCACAGTATGATTTTGTATGGCGAAGACCGTATTACCCCCGCTAAAAAGGTGGCAATGGCTCTTGCTGAGCTTATTACAACACGCTATCCTAAAGATACTTTAGAAATTTTGGTGTTTGGCAACGATGCCTGGCCTATTGCGGTTAAAGATTTGCCGTACCTGCAGGTGGGGCCTTTTCATACCAATACCGTCGCCGGCCTCGAATTAGCAATGGATATGCTGCGCAGAAAGCGTAACACCAACAAGCAAATTTTTATGATTACCGATGGCAAACCCAGCTGCGTTAAAGAGAAGGATGGATCGTACTATATGAACAGCAACGGTTTAGACGAATATATTACCGATAAGTGCTACACTATGGCGGCACAGGCGCGTAAGCTGCACATACCCATTACTACGTTTATGATTGCTAACGACCCTTACCTGCAACGCTTTGTAAACCAGTTTACTGAGGCCAACCAGGGCAAGGCATTTTACACAGGCCTTAAAGGATTGGGAGAAATGATTTTTGAAGATTATGAAACGAATAGGAAGAAGAGGGTTAAGTAAGAGGGTAAGACCTTATATAATAGATGATAGACAGAGGATGATAGACAGAGGATGATAGACGTTAGATATGAGACTTTTACAATAGATTTTTTAAATTTTAGATACATACATGGACACACAAAATATAAAGACCTTAGGACAATTAAAGGCCGCAGGGTACAAAAGCATAAACATTAAAGATGAATTAAGGCAGAACCTTAGAACCAAAATCAGCAAAGGCGAGACTGTTTTTACCGGGGTTTGGGGCTTTGAGAATACCGTTATACCCGAACTGGAACGCGCTATACTTTCGCGCCATAATATTAACTTGCTGGGTCTTAGGGGGCAGGCTAAAACAAGGCTGGCCCGCCTTATGGTAAATTTACTTGATGAGTACATTCCGTTTGTTGAGGGGTCTGAAATTAACGATGACCCGCTGAAGCCAATTTCACGCTACGCCAAAAGCCTAATTGAAGAAAAAGGCGACGATACCCCAATTAGCTGGCTGCACCGCAGCGAACGCTTTTACGAGAAGCTTGCTACACCCGATGTTACTGTGGCCGACCTTATTGGTGATATAGACCCTATAAAGGCTGCTAACCTTAAACTATCGTATGCCGATGATCGTGTTATACACTTTGGTATGATTCCGCGAGCTAACCGTTGCATCTTTGTTATTAACGAGCTGCCTGATTTACAGGCGCGTATACAGGTGGCTTTGTTCAATATCTTACAGGAAGGCGATATCCAGATTCGTGGCTTTAAAGTGCGTATGCCTTTAGACCTTCAGTTTGTATTTACCGCAAACCCGGAAGATTACACCAACCGTGGCAGCATTGTTACCCCGCTTAAAGACAGGATTGGGTCGCAGATACTTACGCATTACCCTGAAACCGTTAAGATTGCACGTACAATTACCGAGCAGGAAGCCAACCTTGACGGCCGCCAGAGCGAAGTTATACATGTGCCATCTTTAGCTAAAGATATACTGGAACAGATTGGTTTTGAGGCCCGTGAGAGCGAATTTATAGACTATAAGAGTGGTGTTAGTGCCCGTATGAGTATTACAGCTTTTGAGAACCTGTTGAGCACTGCCGAAAGGCGTGCCCTACGCTCCGGGTCTGAAAAGACTACAGTGCGACTGACTGATTTTATGGGTATTATCCCGGCCATTACAGGTAAAGTAGAGTTGGTATACGAAGGAGAGCAGGAGGGAGCCGCCGTGGTTGCCGAGCATTTAATTAGCAATGCCATTAAAACGTTCTTCCCGGATTACTTTCCTAAGATTGAGAAGCTTGAAAAGCCTAACGAAAAAAGCCCTTACCAGGAGATTATCGACTGGTTCTTTAACGAAAGTGGCTTTGAATTGTTAGACGATGCTACCGATGAAGAGTATAAAAAACAACTGGACAGCATTATTCCGCTTAAACAATTAGTGCTTAAATACCAACCTGATACGCCTCAAGAAGACCAGTATTTTTTAAAAGAATTTATCCTTTGGGGATTATCTGAAAACAAAAAACTGAGCAAAGACCGCTTTACAGAGGGCTATCAGTTTAAAGATATTTACGGTAGCTATATTAGTAAATTATAAGAATTTAATTACAATAAAAAACCCTGTTCAATAATTTGAACAGGGTTTTTTGCTTTATACCGGTTGGTATTATCTGGTCTCTATTTTTACAACAAAGGCCTTATCGTCTGTTTTTTTAGAGGGGGTGGTAAAATGCAAACCGGCATCATCAACATGAAATTTTATTGTCTCATCCGACCCTAAAACGGTTAAATTTTTCACTTTCGGAACTTGGTTTAGCGTTTGCCCGCTGAAAGATTGCAACACCACTTCGGCATTGCTTCCCGGCCAGCCTAAAACTATCGCATAAATGGTAGTACCCTTGCGCGTGTACCTGATATCTTTATCGGTATACGCCACCTTATCTACAAACATGCCTCCTTTATCGAGTTTGGTTGGGCCTTCGCCAAAAACATTCCAGGTGCGCGAGCCGTAGATGGCTTCGCCGTTAATGCTAAGCCATTGGCCAATTTCAAGTAATATATCCTGCTGGTTTTGTGGTATGGTACCGTTTGCCATAGGCGATACGTTAAGCATCAGGGCGCCGTTTTTGCTCACAATATCGGCCAGTAGGTCAATAATGTCGTTAGCGGTCTTCAGGCCAAGGTCGTTAGTATAGCTCCAGCTACCTACTGATACCGTTTCATCGGTAAGCCAAAAATCCTGGGTAATGGCGTTGTTGCGGCCCTTCTCAAAATCTTCAAGGCTCACTGTTTTAGGTAGTTCGCCTTCTTTGTGGGTAACCACCACCTGCTGCTTTTCGGCAACCGAATGGTTAAAGTAATGTGCCAGAAATTCCTGCTTGTACTTTTCGGGTATCTTAGTCATTTTACTGTCAAAGTAAATAAGGTCGGGCGAATAGTTGTCTATCAGCTCTTTAAGTTCGCCAAGCCAGTTTTGGTAAAATTTCTCTTTCGGGATGTTACCATACATAACGCTAAGCAACGGATCGTTAGACGATGTTGCCATTTTAGGGTTGTATGGGAAGTACGAAATATCATCGCCCCACTTATCGGGGTTGTCTTTGTTTATTTGCAGGTTACGGTCTTTATGGAACGACGTTACCAGCTTTAACCCACGCCCGTGTATGGCTTTGCTTAGTTCGCCCACCAAGTCGCGGTGCGGCCCCATAGCCATACTGTTCCAGGGGTTTATCTTACTATCCCAGTTGCTCCAGCCGTCGTGGTGCTCTGCCACTACGCCGCCAAATTTAGCGCCGGCCTTTACAAACAGGTCGGCCCAGGCATTGGCATCAAAATTCTCGGCCTTAAACATGGGCACAAAATCGTGGTAGCCAAATTTATCCAGCGGCCCGTAGGTTGCCACCTGGTGCTTGTTCTCGTCAGACCCTTCCACGTGCATGTTGCGCGGGTACCAGTCGTTAGCATAGGCCGGAACCGACAGCACGCCCCAGTGGGCATAAATACCAAACTTGGCATCTTTAAACCACTCGGCAGTTTCATCATATTGCGCTAACGATTGCCACGTAGGTTCGTAGTGGCGTTGTGCCGGTACATCTTTATGCGATGCACAACCCGTTAAAGCCATAGCCGCAAGTAAGGGGAGTATGTTTTTTTTCATATCGTATTTACAGCTCCTTAGGAGCGCCATATTTATAGTAAATAAGGTTGTTTTTTTTGATAGAGCTCCGGAGGAGCGGCATATTAAAATCTGGATGATAGTAATATTCATGCCGCTCTTCCGGAGCTCAGGTAAATGTTTTATAGGCACTGTGCCAGTTTCGGCTACAACCTATTTAATAGTAACTGTAACTTCCTGTGTAATATTTCTTGAAGAGTTACCCAGTTTAAACGTGTATTTACCTGGCTCTACCACCCATTTTTTAGAAGCTACTTCGTAGTAAGCAAGCTCTTTAACCGGTACAGTAATAGTAACTGTTTCGGTATTGCCTGCTTTTACAAGCACTTTATTAAAGCCTTTAAGCTCTTTAGCGGCACGTGTAACTTTAGAATCTGCTTTGGCAGAATATAGCTGCACCACCTCTTTACCATCGGCTTTACCGGTATTTTTAACGTCTACTGTAACTTTAATGGTATCATAGGTACCGTATGATGCTTTATCGGCCTTAGCCTCAGAGAATGCGAATTTAGTGTACGATAAACCGTAACCAAATGGATATAGCGGCTCCACATTTTTAGTATCAAACCAACGGTAGCCTACTAATAAGCCTTCTTTATACTCCTCTGTAGCACCACCGGGGAAACTGTTGGTAGCATGTGCAGGC
This sequence comes from Flavobacterium subsaxonicum WB 4.1-42 = DSM 21790, assembly GCF_000422725.1. Taxonomy (GTDB): domain Bacteria; phylum Bacteroidota; class Bacteroidia; order Flavobacteriales; family Flavobacteriaceae; genus Flavobacterium; species Flavobacterium subsaxonicum. Next base: position 56,083 of record NZ_AUGP01000008.1, on the reverse strand, counting down.
GAATCAGCAATTTTTTTAGGCATTGTCCAAGGCAGTTTACCCGATGGGTTTACTTTACCAAGAAGTATATCGGCCAGGGCGTTACCACCTTCAGATCCGTTATACCAGCTCCAAACAATTGTTGAGTTTTGTTTTTCGATGTTATTGATGTCGAACGGAGAACCCGCTACAAATACAACAATAGTTTTAGGGTTAGCAGCCTTAACAGCTGTTATAAGGGCTTCCTGGCCAAACGGCAGGCTCATGTCTATACGGTCAGACGCTTCTGTCTCATAGTTACGGTTAGCACCTACAAACAATATGGCAATGTCTGATTTTTTAGCAGCAGCAACCGCCTCGGCAACCATTTTAGGGTCAAGGTCGTTTACGGTTTCTTTAGCTTCCTGGGTTACTTCGCCAAATTTCATTTCCTTTTTAGGTTTGAATTCTGTTTTGTAACCTTCGGCATAATTAATAGTAACCGATTTAGGAAGTTTAGCCGTAAGTGCTTCAAGAGGGGTAACCTCGCGCTTGGTTTTTACACCGGCACCAAAACCACCCTGTGCATGTTTAGCCGTGGCATTTGCACCAATAACAGCTACACTTTTAAGCGCATCTGCATTTAGCGGAAGCAAATTCTCGTTGTTTTTTAATAGTACAACCGACTCTGATGCAATATTATAAGCATCTTTAAAGTGCGCCTCTGTAGCAATGCTGCCTTTAGCACGGTCTGTAGCAGTACCCATTGCTTTAAGGTTAAAATACAGTTTAAGCATCCTTTTAACGTGCTTGTCTACTTCAGCTTCGGTAACCGTACCGGCTTTTACCTCGGCTAAAAGTGGTTTTGCGAAGTAAAACTCATCAAACGATGGTTTGTTAGTACCCATCTCAAGGTCGGTACCGGCCTCAAGGGCTTTTTTAGTACTGTGTACCGCATCCCAGTCAGAAATTACGATACCTTTAAAACCCCACTCATCTCTAAGAATGTCCTGCAGCATGTATTTGTTTTCGCACAGGTAATCGCCACGAAATTTGTTGTAAGCACCCATAACGCTATATGCTTTGGCTTTAGTTACAGCAGCCTCAAAAGCAGGCAGGTAAATTTCGCGAAGCGTACGCTCATCAATCTGTACATCTACAGTACCACGGTTAGTTTCCTGGTTGTTGGCAGCATAGTGCTTAATACACGCAGCCACATCCTGATCCTGAACACCTACTACGTAAGGTACAATAAGGGTTTTGTTAAGGAATGGGTCTTCGGTCATGTACTCATACGTACGGCCACCAAGGGGAGTACGGATAATATTAAACGCCGGTGCTAACAAAATGTCTTTACCACGGGCACGGGCTTCTTCGCCTATAGATTTACCAAAAGTACTTGCCATCTCCGGGCTCCATGTAGCCGAAAGGCCTGCACCGGCAGGGTAGTACGTAGCAAAGTCGTCGGTACGGCCGGCAGGTGCCCAGCTCATACGCTCAATCTCTTCACGCACACCAAGCGGGCCGTCGGCCATGTGTGCTTCCGGAATGCCAAGGCGTTCTACGCCCTCGTTAGTAAACATGCTGTAACCGTGCAGCATGCCAATTTTTTCTTCAAGGGTCATTTTGCTCACGATCTCGTCGATCTTCGCATCAAACTCATCGCTTAGCTCTTTACCTTGGTAAGCAGCGGTTTCACCGTTTTTAGCAGTGTCGTTAATCACAGTCTCTTCCTTACATGCAGTGGCCAGCAGGAGCATGGCAATAGCCGAAAGGCATACAATCTTATTCTTCATAAATATTTTGGGTTAATTTATATTAATGTTCTTTTTTAGGATGATGGCGTTTGAGGCGCCACCGGCCTGTAATTCGATACTGCCTTTTTCGAGTTCGAATTTCTGGGATTTAACGTTCCAGTACTCCAGGTCTTTTGCCCGAAGGGTTAGCGCTACCGTTTTGGTTTCGCCGGCTTTCAGGGCCACCCTTTTAAAGGCTTTAAGCTCTTTTTCGGGACGTTCTACTTTAGAGTTGGTGTGCTTTACATAAAGCTGAACCACCTCTTCGCCATCGCGGCTGCCGGTATTGGTTACCGTTACGTTTACGGTAAGGCTGCCATCTTTAGATAACGATGGTTTGTTGGTCTCTAATGTTTTATAGGCAAAAGTAGTGTAGCTTAAGCCATAGCCAAAGGCATACAACGGCGTGCCTTTAAAATACATATAGGTACGGCCATTGCGAATGTTGTAGTCTAAAAACGGAGGCAGATCGGTAATATCTTTAACCCATGTTTGGGTTAGCCTGCCTGCGGGGTTGTAATCGCCAAAAAGCACATCGGCCAGGGCATTGCCGGTTTCCTGGCTGTTCTGGGTCATGTGTACAATGGCGGGCACATGCTCCTGCGTCCAGTTAATAGCATACGGAAAGCTGCTTATTAAAACCGCAACCGTATTAGGGTTGGCCTGGTAGGCGACTTTAATTAAATCTTCGTGCTCTGATGTTATCGACTGCCGGTCTACGGCCTCTTTGCCGTTGCTTGGCACGGGGCAGTCTGCCCAACCGGCATCGCACCACGGGTGGTTGCCCACAAGTACAATAACCAGGTCGGCATTTTTAGCAAGCATTGCCGCTTTACCGTCTATGTTATTAAGTGAATACGTAATCTCGATATTCTCGCCTGCTTTGGCTTTAATACCGGCAAGCGGGGTAACGGTGTAGGGTGGGGTGCCACTGTACCAGTCCAGCAATACTTCGTCGGCTCGGGGGCCGATAACCGCAATGCGCTTTACCCTGGTGCGATCTATGGGCAGCAGGTTCTTGGCCGGGTCGTTCTTTAAAAGCACGATCGACTTTTGAGTAGCCTCCAGCGCCAGTTTTTTATGCGATTCAGATAACCATGGGTCGGTAGCATCGGTAGCAGTGCCAATAGCAGCGTAGGGGTTGCCCTCAGCCGGGTCAAGCATGCCGAGTTGTATCATAACGCGGTAATCGCCACGCAACACATCGTCAATATCTTTTTCTTTAAGGTAGCCGTTGGCAACGGCACCGTAAACACCATCTATATAATCGTCTAAAAACTGGTTGATGCCCGCTTTAACCGCTGCGGCAGCCCCAAGGTATTTATCGGCATAATATTTATGGTCGGACAGCAATAGTTTGAACGCCCCACCATCGGTACAGATGATGCCGTTCTGGCCCCATTCTTTAACCGTAATGTCTTTAAGCATGGGGTGCACCATTGCCGGTACGCCGTTTACTTTGTTGTACGCCGCCATGTAGGCACGGCTTCCGCCCTCAACAACGCCCATATGGAAAGGCACCGAATAATATTCCCTCCACAAACGCTCATCAAAATCGGATGATGTGTACGTACGGCCATCTTCGTTACTGTTGGCTAAAAAGTGTTTCATTAACGCGGCTGTTTGCCAGTAATTGGGGTTATCACCCTGAAGCCCTTTTACAAAAGCCACTGTAAGCGTGCCGTTAAAAAAGGCATCTTCGCCATAGCTTTCTTCGGTACGGCCCCAACGGGGGTCGCGAGCCAAATCGGCATTTGGGGCACGTACTACCAGTCCGCCACGGTTGTAGTGCTGGTAGGCATAACGTGTTTCTAACGCCTCAACACCGGCAACTTTCTTAAGCATTTCGGTATCCCACATTTCGCCAAGGCCATACGCCTGCGGAAAAGTTGTGGTAGGCAGCGGTGTTTTATTTTTGCCACCCCATTCTCCGGGGCCGCCAAGTGCCAGGCCGTGAAGCCCTTCTACATGACTGGTGCCTTTTACACCAAGCCTTGGTACCGATGGGTTGGTGCTTAGCGCCGCTATTTTTTCATCAAGCGTCATCAGCGACAGTAAATTATCAATACGCTTTTCGGTGTCCAGCTTAGGGTTCTGAAAAGGGTATTTTTGCTGCGATACAGCGGGTAATGCAAATAATAATAGTAGATATAGTGCAAATTTGCCCATACAATTGTTTTGATGCTGATTATTAAGGTTTATTATAAAACCGGGACTTTGAAAGTGCACAAAGCCCCGGTTAATAAGTAACTAACCCAAATAATTAACTTATTTTATCCATTCTGTTTTAAATGTAGTTTTTGTGCCAAGCGGGTTTTGGCTTACCTCAAAGGCAGTGCCTTTTTTAGCGGTGGTTACCGTTTGTACGGTATCGCCGCCCGGTAAAAATACCTTGCCTATAGCAGTGGCAGTACCCTCTGCAGCATATACCTTAAGGGTAAGCTTGCTCCAGTCCATATCCTGTGTTGATTGTGCCAGTTGTATGTGGGGTATAACCGCACCGTTTTTAACCAGTACTACAATAGGTATGTCTCCGGCTTTAATTTTGTGCCATCCGCCCTGGTATACCTGTTTGGTCTGGTAGTCTATCCATTGGCCCGGTGGCAGGTAAACGTCTCTCTCGGTAACTTCTTCCAATAGCGGGGCAACCAAAATATCCGACCCAAAAAGGTACTGGTTGTCTATTAACCACGACCCCGGATCGTTGGGGAACTCTACAAACAATGCACGCATCATCGGCAGGCCTTTTTCTGAACTATCTTTAGCCTGTGCGTAGATATATGGCATAAGCTCGTAACGCATGTTATCGGCGTTCCTGTAGCCTTTTAAAAAGTCTTCGCTATATAACCACGGCTCCCTTGGCGGCTCGCCGTGGCTGCGCACGTGCGATGTTAGCATGCCAAACGGTGTCCACCTCCTGTATAAATTTTCCGGCGACTTGGTAGCAAAACCACCCAAATCGTGGCTCCAGAAACTAAACCCGGATAACCCTAACGATAAACCACCACGAAGTGTAGCAGCTATAGCGCCGTTGTTGGTTTCGGCGTCGCCACCCCAATGTAACGGGTAACGCTGGCTGCCGGCCCAGGTGCTACGCGCCCAGATAAGGGTATAGCCTTTTTCTTTTTGTGTAATTTCAGCTACAGCCTTATTATAACGCAATGGGTAAAGGTTGTGCTCGTAAAAACCGGTACGGCCCGAGTGGTAAAGGCCATCGGCTGGGGCGGCTTCGCCAAAGTCTACTTTAAACACGCCAACCCCCTGGTCGAACAAATGCTTTAGTTTTGCCTGATACCATTTAACGGCTTCCGGATTAGAGAAATCCAGTACGGCATCCTCATACGGCAGGTTGCCTTTTTTATCTTTTACGGCAAGGCCCTGGCTTACAATTTCGTTAAACAGGGTGTTTTTTGGCGTAAAATACGGCAGCTGCCAAAGGCATACGTTAAAGCCGTCTTTTTTCATGTCGGCCATCATCTTAACGGGATCGTCAAAACGTTTAGAGGCAAATTGGTAGTTGTTTCTCCAATCTACATCAAACCAGCCGGTATCAAAGTGAATAACATCGCTTGGTATTTTATATTTACGAAGGTTTTTGGCTACTTCGCGGCCTTCTTTTTCAGAAAAATAAGTAATACGGCTCATCCATAAACCAAAAGACCATAGTGGCGGCATTGCTGCTTTACCGGTCAAATCGGTATACTCATCTAATATATCTTTCGGCTCGCCGATAAAAATAAACAGGTCGGCCACATCATCGCCCAGCATCATTTTGTTGGCGGTGGTGTAGTATTTACCAAAGTCTACCGTAATAGGGGCAGAGGTATGCATAAACACACCATAGCCACGGCTGCTCATGTAAAACGGAATAGGCTTGTACATGGTCTCATTCTGTACGCCATTGGCATCATCGGTATACAAAACCATTTTTTGCCCACGCTTGTTAAAGTTGGTGAACGATTCTCCGCAGCCAAATATCTTTTCATCAGGCTCCAGGCTAAATACCGGTGCCATACTTGTAGAATAATCGCTGTTGCGGCGCACATAAGCAAACGGAAGCGTAGGGGTATAAGTGTTTTGCAAATCGTCGTTATGCAGTGTAGAGGTAAGCAGTTTGCCTGCTGCATCGTACACTTTTACGTGCCACGGCTTAGCAATAATCTCTACTTTACCATATTTGCTTGTGTAAACATGGCCTGTAGCTGTTTTGGCATACTTCCAGCTTTCCGGATGGTTGGGCGCCGTGCCGTTAACCAGCATAAGCGATTCTTCAGCCTGGCCAAACTGCGGGCGCGAGCTCATTTTTATCCTTACCGTACGGTCTGACACAAACTTGATCTCGAATGGCTGAACGGGTGCTGCCTCATATTCCGTTGCCGGAAATTCGTTGGGCACCGCCACGTCCGGCTTCATCATCATGTTATTAAAGGCCTGGCGTGTTTTATAATTATAGCGAATGTATTTAACGGTTCCTTTTCCGGTGGCAGGGTCAAAAGAGGCCAGCTCATCGGCAAAATAAAAGGTGTTTAAATAATTTTCAAAATCTTTGCTTACATCAATAGGGGCATTCAATACGTCGGCATTCTGGATCTGTGCCGAGGCCACACCGCTAAAAAGCAGCAGGGCAGGCAGTGCCAAAAGACATTTTAAACTGTTATTCTTATTCATGTTTACTACTGTTGGTTTGGTTATTGGTTTAAGGATGGCGGGTTAGGCCATCCTTTTTTGTAAACAGGTATTATTTTGATGTTGTAATGCTAACCGTAGCCTTTTTTAGGCCGGCAGCGCTAGCGGTTAGCTCAAGGTTATCGGCTTTATCGCCTGCCTGAACAATTACAAGGCATTTGCCGCTAAGGGCTGTGTGCTTATTGCCTTTGTATGACTCGTGGCTAACCGGGTCGCCACTGCAAACACCTACAATTTTACCGTTGCCTTTAAGGCTAAACGTAATCTCGTTATTGGCCGTTGCAGCAAACACGCCGTTAGCATCGGTAATGTCTACAGTAATGTAACTAAGGTCGGCGCCATCTGCGGTTATTTTAGCGCGATCGGCAGTTGCTTTTAGCGCAGCAGGAGCACCGGCAGTTTTAACTTCTTTTTCTAAAACAGTTTTGCCGTTTTTACGCGAAATTGCTTTTAGCGTACCCGGCTGATACGGCACCCTCCACATAATGTGCAGGTCGTCTCCCTGTTTGCTTTTTTTGCCTAACGATTTTCCGTTAAGGTAAAGCTCTACTTCGTCGGCATTATTGTAGTATGCCCAAACATCTACATCCTGGCCGGTTTTCCAGTTCCAGTGTGGTAAAATGTGCAGTACATCTTTAGTGGTCCATTCGCTCTGGTACATGTAATATACATCTTTAGGGAAACCCGCAAGGTCTACAATACCAAAGTACGAACTTACCGATGGCCACTCATACGGGGTAGGCTCGCCTATATAATCAAAACCGGTCCATACAAACATACCGGCAAGGTAATCGTGTTTTTTAATTACTTTCCAGGTAGCTTCGTGGGTTGATCCCCAGGGCGCCTGGATCTGGTCGTACGCCGAAACAGTGTTGCCCGGGTTACCATCGTGGAAAGGGATATCCCAACGTTTTGGCCACATTTTTACGGTATCCGACTTTGCATCATAATAACCACGGGTGGCTAATGCCGATGTAGTCTCGGTAGCTATAAAGGCTGTTTTTGGGAAGTTGATCTTGTGTTTAGCATACGTTTGGTGCGCATAATTGTAACCAATAATATCTAACGCGCCCGATGCTGCCAGTGCATTTGGTTTATCGGCTGTGTTTACAAACTGTATGTTAGCCTCTGTAGGATTTACCGCTATTGGCGGATTCATGGCCGCAGTTACGGGGCGGGTAGGGTCGATAGATTTTACAATAGCCGAAAGCTCTTTGCCTATGGCTGCGCCCTGCTCGTTCCATTGTTCGGGTATTTCGTTACCAATGCTCCACATAAACACACTTGGGTGGTTACGATCTCTAAACAGTTGGTCTTTAAGGTCGGTTACGTGCCATTTATCCCAGTCGTTGCTGTAGTCAAACGGTGTTTTTTGTTGTTTCCACATATCGTAAGCCTCATCCATAACAATAAAGCCCATTTTATCGCAAAGGTCTAAAAGCTCTGGCGCAGGTGGGTTGTGCGATGTACGGATACCGTTAACACCCATATCTTTCATTATCTGAAGCTCGCGCTCCATAGCACGGGTGTTAAAAGCCGAACCAAGCGGACCCAAATCGTGGTGAAGGCAAACGCCTTTTATCTTAACCTGTTTACCGTTTAGGATAAAACCTTTATTAAGATCGAAGGTAAACGTCCTGATGCCAAAAGGGGTAGCGTAGGTATCCAGTACTTCGTCATCGGCTTTAACCTCGGTAACGGCGGTGTATAGTTCAGGGTGTTCTATATCCCATAAAACAGGGTTATCTATAGTAGCTTCCTGTTGCAGGGTTTGTTCGGCATTCGCCGATAATTTTACCTCTTTAGAAACCTCGGTAACTTTACTGTCGCCTTTAAAGATGGTAGTGGTAATGGTGGCTGCTTTTTCGGCAGCATATTCGTTTTTAAGTATTGTTTGCAGTTTAATGGTTGCTTTGCCGTTAGCAACAACGGGGGTGGTTATGTACGTACCCTCGGCAGCTACGTGTACCTTGCCGGTGGTTTCCATCCATACGTTACGGTAAATTCCTGAACCGGAATACCAACGTGAGTTAGGCTGTTTAGAATTGTCTGCCTTTACAATTATTTCGTTTTGTTTATCGCCGTAGTTAAGATAAGGGGTTAGGTTGTACCTAAAGCCTATGTAACCGTTAGGGCGTTTGCCAAGATAATGGCCGTTAATCCAAACCTGGCTGTTGCGGTATACACCATCAAACACAACCGAGGTAATTTTAGTACTGTCTTCTGCCTTTACAGTAAATGTTTTTTTATACCAGCCAAGGCCACCGGTAAGCGATCCTCCGCCATATCCGGCAGGGCTCTTTTCATCAAAAGCACCTTCTATGCTCCAGTCGTGCGGCAGGTTAAGCGCGCGCCATTGGGTAGTGGTGGTAATAGTATCGTTATCTGTTGGGGTATTTAAATGAAATTGCCAGCCGGTATTAAAGGCCACTTTTCTATCAGATACCGCTTTGTTATCGCTGCTGCTGCAGGCTGCAATGGTTAGTAGCCCAAGTACCGCGAAAGATTTAATAATTGTGTTGGTGTACGTTTTAATCATTGGTTTGTTTTAAAAAAGCCGGTAAACTATGTAATAGCTTACCGGCATTTATATGCTTATTCTTTTGGTTTAAAGTGGAAAACGATTTGGCACGGGCCATCGGCAGGGTTTCTTGCCTGATCGCGCACTACCGAAAGGCGTAGCGAAGAATCTGATAACTCTACAACCTGTAAGCTCGACCAGTTGCTAACATCCGGATAGTAGTCGCCACCAAAAAGCATTTCTACACCGCCGTTAAGCATCATGGTATGTTTTGCTATATCGTAGCTAAAGTTTGCTGCTTTGGTAGTCTGGTCGTTAGTGTTAAGAGCAGTTTGTGTAACGCTAATGTTATATCCACCATCAAGGTCAAAAGTCATTTCTCCCCAGTTTTTGTTTGGCATTACCCACTCGTTACCTGCATAATCAGGAAACCAGTTCCAGTAATCGGCACCTGCCGGATTGTAAGGATAATCAAACCCTGCCCATCCAATAGGGCTGGCCATATCTAACACCCATGTTTTACCTTCAACACCATTAGTTAGCATATCCCACTCAGGAGCGCTAAAGTATTCGGCATTGTTCTCTGCAATAACTACCGGCCTTGAAGCCGCTACTACTGCACCACCGCGTGTGTAAGCTGTAAAATCTACACTATACGTACCTGCAAATGGAAAAATAGTAACCACCTGTTGCTGGTTGCTGTGGCCTAACTCGTTACCGGCAGCATCTTTATAACTCCAGTACGGTATAATATCGGGCGTGGCGTTGGTCATAGTAACCTCGTTACCAACGTTTGTAACCGATATGTTTATTTCAGAGGGATCCAACGTAATTGCAGGAAGGCTCTCACGGTCTTCTTGTGGCTCGCAGGAAAACATCAATCCCAGCACCATTGCGGCAGCGAGCATTTTAGTCATAATCTGTTTCATAATCACTCAATTTTTATATTTATATTACCAACCCGGGTTTTGGGTAATGGCACCATTAGAAAGCAATATTTGCGATTGTGGCAGTGGCAACCAGCCCTGCGTTTCTGTCCTGAAGTTTTGTATAAATTCTCCACCCATATCAGTAGCGTCTATAGCTGCTTTAGTAGTGTTCATGTCTTGTCTTATAAGGTCAAAATAACGTTGTCCTTCAAGGGCAAGCTCAAATCTGCGCTCTGCCATAATGTTCTCTTTTGTAACTGCTACACTGTGTGTATCATCGCCAAAAGCACGTGCACGAACCCTGTCTAAAGATGTTTGGGCAAGGCCTGCGTTGCTATCCATATTAAGTTCGGCAGCCATTAGTAAAACATCTGCAAAACGAATTACAGGATAATCTTCGTAGTTATCGATCTGGAAATCGCCACCGCCGCCTGCAACTACATCGGCTATTGGGCAGAATTTTTTCCAGGCATAACCTGTGTACTGGCGCTGGCCACGTGTATCGGCATCAAAAGCAAGGTTTTCTCCTGCAAAATCAATAATAGTTGCATCTCTGCGCGTATCGCCCGGTGCGTATGCTCCAAAAAGTGCCGGTGTTACCGGTGCGCCACCCCAACCCTGGTTGTATGGGCCTATGTTACCGCCCCTTATGGCTATGTTAACCTGAAAACGGTTACCCTCGTTTAAATTCCAGTTAGCGTTACCAGAGCTGTTGTAACGAATTGCAAATACATTTTCGGTATTGCCTTCGCCAGCGTAAGGAACTGCTTCAGATACAGATGCCGCTACCCAAAGGCTGGCAAAGTTATCTACAAGCGCGTGGCCACTGTTATTAACTACATCATTAATATAATCTGTAGCCTGAGTTTTAGATATTACACCTGCAAGATCTGGCTTGTTGTAATAATCAGTGTAAAATAAAAAGGCTTTAGCAGCATATGCTTCGGCAGCCCATTTAGTTACACGGCCATAGTTATTGTTGTTTGGCTGAGAATAGTTTTCGCTGCCAAGGTTTTCTATAGCAAATTTAAAATCGTTTGCTATAAGCGCATACGTAACATCGGCAGAAGCACGAGGCGACTCGTATTCGCCCTCTGTAAGCGTGTGGTCTAACGGAACGATATCTCCAAATACCCTTGCAAGTTCAAAATGAAAATGCGCCCTTAAAAAACGGGCTTCGGCCTCGTAACGAGCCCTTAGTGCAGTATCTGCACCCCATTCTACATTATCAAGGTGTTCTAACAAAACGTTAGCCCTGTAAATACCAATGTAGCATGTTTGCCAAACCGGGTTGTTCATTTCTTTATTAAAGATAAACTGAAAACGGTCCCAGTCTAACGATTCGGTATTATCTGCCGTACCAAAACCACCATAACAGTTGTCTGATGCAATTTCGGTACTCATTAAAAATCCGCCGTAACCTTCGCGCTGCAATACATCATAAACGGCTATAAGGCCTTTGTAAGCATCAGCTGGTGTTTGGTAAAAGTTGTCTTCTACCTGTTGCGTATAAGGTGTATTGCTAATAAAATCTTCTGAACAGGAGGATAATATAAGCAACGACGAAATACTAAGTAGTTTAATAAAATTTTTCATTTTTAGCATTTTTTAGAAATTAGCACTAAGTCCTATCATGTATGTTCTTGGTTGTGGGTAAAAGCCCACATCTATACCTCTTGCCCAAGTTTGGTTGGTGTTACCAAAACCAACTTCGGGGTCAAGGCCTTTGTAATCTGTAAAGGTAAACAAGTTGTTTGCCGATCCATAGATCCTGAACTGAGAGAAACTGTCGCCCAAAAATTTAGTAAGCTTAGCAAGGTCGCAACCAATGGTTACTGTTTTAATCCTGAAGAAGCCTGCATCCTGAAGGAAAAGGTCTGAGAATTTAGTGTAGTTACCATTATCTGTAGTACCGTATGTTACCCTTGGGGTAGTGTTAGAGCTGCCTTCGGTAGTCCAACGGTCAAAAACATCGGTAGTATAGTTGTTAAACGGCCTTCCGTAATCGCGAACTCCATAAGCAACCTGGTTACCGGCAACACCATAAGTGAAGACAGAAAAATCAAATGCTTTGTAGTTTAACTGTAGGCTGAAACCATAATAGTAATCAGGGTTTGGATCTCCAATTTCTGTTTTATCATCTGCATTAATACGGCCATCTCCGTTTAAGTCTACAAACTTAACATCGCCCGGCTGAGCGCTTGGCTGTATAGGTGTACCATTTTGAGAGTATGCAGCAACTTCGGCAGTGTTTTGGAAAATACCATCGGTTTTTAAACCGTAGAAGTAACCAATTGGGTGACCTTCCTGTACACGGTTAATCTCGTCGATACCTTGGAAAAGCAGGTTGGCATCGCCATAAATAATACCGTTTTGGTTGGCAATACGGGTAACCTCATTTTTGTTTTTAGAAAGGTTTGCATTAACCGTTAAATGCCAGTCATCGCTAAGTTTAGCGTTGTAGCCAAGGCCAATTTCAAAACCTTTGTTAGTAACGTCTCCACCGTTGATAAAAGGAGCCTGGGCACCTGCAATTTCCGGTACAGAAGCCTGTACTAACCAGTCTTTAGTTTGTTTGTCGTAGTAATCTACCGTAAGGGTAAGGTTTCTAAACAATGTAGCATCAAAACCAATGTTTAACTGCTCAGATGTTTCCCATTTAAGGTTAGGGTTACTAAGGGCATCAGGGCTTGAACCTACCTGTAATGGCAGCTCATTAGTACCTGTACCAAAGTGGTAGTTTTTATCGTAAGAGCTAATGGTGCTCATGTAAGCAAACTGTCTTGAAAACTGGTCGTTACCATTTTGTCCCCAGCTACCACGTATCTTTAATGACGATACAGCTGATTCTTCTGGGAAGAAACCTTCCTGGTCTACGTTCCAACCGGCAGAAAATGCAGGGAAGTAAGCATATTTGTTGTTAGGGCCAAATTCAGACGATCCGTCTCTCCTGATTGTAGCTGTAAACAGGTATTTGTTATCATAATCATACAGCATCCTACCAAAATACGATTGTATGTTGTATGGAGTCCTGCCACCGCTTACTGTGTTTTGTGTTCTGTCTGTAGCAGTGTCAAGGTATGCGTGTTTAAAATCATCAAAGATAAGGTTTCTACCTGTAGCACTTTGGTATTCTAAGTTACGCTCGCGGGCAGATGTACCTACAAGTACGTCGATATTATGTTTGCCTAAAGAGGTCTTGTATTGTAGAGTATTATCCCATATCCATGAAAAGTTTTGGTTAGAGCTTTGTGTAACCGATGATACTGTGTTATAAGTTACCGATGACAGTTCGTAAATTGGCACAAAAGAACGGTAGCTGCTATCGCTAATGTCTATACCAAACGATGTCCTGAAGGTAAAGTTTCTTGCAAAAGTAAGCTCTGCAAAAATGTTACCTACATAACGGTTTATTTTGTTCTCGTTAAAGTTAGTGTAGTACAAAGCACCTAATGGGTTAGCAATATCAGCACTAATGTCTGATCTTCCATAATCACCATTTTCGTCGTAAGTAGCATAGTTAGGTGGTGCATTAAGGAAACTCCTTATAGAGTTAACATAAATACCATCATCTGCCACACCTGTACTTTTTATTTTAGCGTAAGAAAAATTCTGACCCACTTTTAGGCGGTCTTTAATTACGTTAAAAGTTGTATTGGCTGTAAACGTAATACGATCGTAAGAAGACTGGTTGGTTTGCCCACCAATAAGGCCATCCTGACCGTAGTATGATAAGCCTGTGCTGTAAGTAGCCTTGCTATCGCCACCGTTAATTAATAACGAGTGGTTTTGTTTCATGGCACCATCATTAAACAACTCATCCTGCCAGTTGTTGTTTGGGGCACTGTCTATTTGCTGCTGTGTATAAAGTGGTGCTAAACCAGAGTTTACACGGGCCTCGTTCATAATAGTACCATACTGCTGTGCATTTAAAAGGTCTAACCTTTTATAAGCTTCCTGGAAACCTGTGTAGCTGTTTAAAGACACATTCATTTTACCATCGGCACCTTTTTTAGTAGTAACAAGTACTACACCGTTTGCGGCACGAGCCCCGTAAATAGACGCTGCTGCAGCATCTTTAAGTACGTCGATCCTTTCAATGCTCGATGGGTCAAGGTAACCAATACCGTTGTCTACAACAACACCATCTACAACATATAGTGGTGTGCTGTTACCTGCGGTACCTACACCACGAATGTTTACCGTCATGGCAGCACCGGGCTGGCCAGAGGTAGACGTAATAGATACACCCGAAGACTGGCCCTGAAGCGCGCTTGTAGCATCTATACTGTTGGTTTGCTGTAAGTCTTTACCGCTTACTACTGTTGTAGCAGCCGTAGACACCTTTCTTTTTTGGGTACCGTAACCTACAACAACTATCTCGTTAAGTTCTGAGGCGCTGGATACCAGGGTAATGTTAATGGCAGTCTGGCCATTGGCAGCAACTTCTTGTGTGGCATAGCCCACAAAACTAAATACTAATGTAGCGTTTGGGTTTACGCTAATAGAGTAGTTTCCGTCAATATCGGCGCTAACGCCGTTAGTAGTACCTTTTTCAATGATATTTACCCCCGGTAAACCAAGGCCGTCTTCGGCTGCAATAATTTTTCCGGTAATGGTTTGCTGTTGGGCAAATGCCGGCAGGGCCAGCAGGGCAAATACAAATGACAAGCAAAAGGTAAGCACTTTTGGCGGAATACAAATTTTACTTTTCATAATTGTTAGAGTGTTTGGTTAGAGTTCGTTTTGTTAGTAAATCTCCTAATAAGCATTGGCAATAATTTGTTCAAAAAGTTCTTGTTGGCCGCTTTTAGGTAAAGGTTCTCCATTCTGACGGGCAATAGCATTAAGGTCTTGTAAAGTGAGCTCTCCTTTTTCGAACCCGGCGCCTTTGCCGCTGTCAAATGATGCGTAGCGCTCTGTGCGCAGCTGCATATAGTTTGTATTCTTTAAAATATGTTCAGCGCTAATAAGGCCACGTGCAAACGTATCCATACCGCTAATGTGGGCAATAAATTTATCGTCAAGGTCTACAGAGTTTCTGCGCACTTTAGCATCAAAGTTTACACCGCCGCCCTGTAAGCCGCCATTTTTAAGCAACACAAGCATGGCCTGTGTAGTCTCGTAAATGTCTATCGGAAACTGGTCTGTATCCCAGCCGTTCTGGTAGTCGCCACGGTTGGCATCAATACTGCCCAGCAAGCCTGCGTTGGCAGCAACCTGTAGTTCGTGCTCAAAAGTATGGCCCGCCAGTGTAGCGTGGTTAACCTCTATATTAAGTTTAAAATCGTTCTGTAAGCCGTATTTGTTAATAAAACCAATGCAGGTAGCAGCATCAAAATCGTACTGGTGTTTCATTGGTTCCATTGGCTTAGGCTCTAATAAAAAAGCACCTTTAAAGCCCTGGCTGCGTGCGTAGTCTCTACAAATGGTAAGAAACTGTGCCATGTGATCCTGCTCGCGTTGCATATCGGTATTAAGAAGGCTCATGTAACCTTCGCGGCCACCCCAAAAAACGTAATTTTCGCCACCCAATGCAATAGTAGCATCAATAGCAATTTTAGCCTGTGCACCGGCGTAAGCCACAACATCAAAATTTGGGTTGGTAGCGGCACCATTCATGTAACGTGGGTTACTGAATAAGTTACTTGTACCCCAAAGCAGTTTAATGCCCGATTCTTTCTGCTTTTCTTTAGCATATTCTACCATTGCCTGTATGCGGTCTTCAAACTCGGCCAATGTAGGAGCCTCGTCTACTAAATCAACATCATGAAAGCAATAGTACGGTATGCCCAGTTTTTCCATAAACTCAAAACCGGCATCCATTTTATCTTTAGCGCGGGCAACAGCGTTATCTTTACTATTCCAGGCATGCGTCTCAGTACCCGGGCCAAAAGGGTCGCCACCTGTATTGCACAGTGTATGCCAGTATGCCATGGCAAATTTAAAATGGTCTTTAAGCGATTTACCCGCTACAACACGGTTCTCGTCATACCATTTAAACGCCATTGGATTCTGGCTGTCGCGGCCTTCGAATTTTATTTTGTCTACAGCCTTAAAGTAAGCTTGTTTTGTTGTACTCATGTTGTTTATTTTCAATTGTAATGTATTCTTTCCAGTTTTGGTAGATGTCGCCATATTGGTTAGACAGAGCAGCGTTAGGCTCTATACGCTCCAGGCATTGCAACTCATCAAACGCTTCGGTTAACGATGCGTAGTACCCAAAGCCATAAGCGGCCCCGCGTGCAGCGCCATCAGCGCCAGATGTGTTGTAAAGCTCTACCGTAGTTTGTGTGGTGTTGGCAAAAATTTCTCTAAACACAGGGCTTAAAAAAAGGTTGGCCTTACCCGCACGCACCACAGTGCCCGATGCGCCTATCTCTTTCATAACATCAAAACCGTAGTTCATGGCAAATACAATACCCTCGCAGGCTGCACGTACCAGCTCCGGCGACTGGTGAATATTAAAGTTTAGGTTCTGGATGCCCGATGATGCAGGCTTATTATTAAAGATGCGCTCTACACCATTACCAAACGGGTAAAAGCGAAGGCCTTTACTGCCCGCTTCGGCTTTAGCAGCTTCGGCATTTAATTTATCGTACGATATAAGTTCGGCACTGCCAACAGACAGTGTACGGCGAATCCATTGGTACAGGCTGCCTGCACCGTTAATGCAAAGCAGTACGCCGTTGGCTTTCTGGGCCTCGGTATTATTAACGTGTAAAAAAGTGTTTACACGGTTGGTAGCATCGTAAGCATCTTTCTCTGTAACGGCATAAATTACGGCCGATGTACCTGCTGTGGTAGCAATTTCGCCCGGTTTAAGCACATTAAGCGATAAGGCATTATTAGGCTGGTCGCCCGCGCGGTAGGTAATTTTAACATCGGCACTTAAGCCAAGTTGTGCAGCAATGGCAGGATCTACCGTGGCCTGTATGCCAAAGCTCGGAACGATCTCTGGTATAATGGCTGCAGGCAGCTCCATAGCATCAAGAACTTCTACAGCAAGGCGGCCGTTAGGGAAATTCCATAACGAAGCCTCAGAAAGGCCCGATGTACTGGTTTGCGCCACGCCCGATAGTTTGGCGGCAATAAAATCGCCGGGAAGCATCATGTATTTAGCCTTAGCAAAAACCTCTGGCTCGTTATCTTTAACCCATTTAATTTTAGATGCGGTAAAGTTACCCGGGCTGCCTAAAATCATCGACTGGCTGTTGGCATGGCCAAGGGCATTGTAAGCAGCATCGCCAATTTGGGCAGCGCGGCTATCGCACCATATAATAGAGGGGCGTACCGGCTCCATGTTTTCGTCTACCAGCACAAGGCCGTGCATTTGGTAGGCAATACCAATACCGGCTATTTTTTTTAGGTCTACATTATGTTTAGCCCCTAAAGCTTTAATACCGGTTTGCACATACTGCCACCATGCAGATGGGTCCTGTTCTGCCCAGTCAAACTTTAAGGCCACAATATCCATCTCAAAATCGGGCACGCTTACGGCTGCAACGGTTGTACCCTTTGCAGCATCAAGTACCGAAAGTTTTATAGAGGAGCTTCCTAAATCTATTCCTAAAAAATACATAAGCTGTAATTATAAATTTTAATAAATCCTTTAGAATCGTGGCAAATTTACTACAACGTTTTTTAATATGGTTAATATGACCACAAGTATATGACATATTTTTTATATCAACAAAAAATTAAAGCTATAATTTTATTATTCGTATAAATAAGCGGTATTTATATGATATATTAAAATTATATGCCCGTATTATAAATTTGTTGATTTTGCCCGAATTTACTGGGCTTTGAAAAGATTTATGATTTGGAGATTTATATGTTAAAATCTTCTAAAAAAAATGAAGAAAATGTAATGCCAACTATTTCGATAAAGTCGATAAGATTATTGCCTCTTTTTGAAGCGATAATTTAATTTGCCATCATTGAATCTGATGGCGAAGATAGCCAAAATTTTTGCATCAATATTCGAGAAGAAAAAAGATACACACATAATAATATAATCTTACTACGAAAGTCACAAAGCTATACATATTCGACAATCGCAACGACTACAGAGGTGCAGCTTTGTTTCTTCGGGGTAATTATCTTTATTATGTAAATCAATAACAGTTTGTTAACCATAGCGTTACATCTAAATAATTTTACTGGTCGTAATTTGTATAAAACATTTGATATGAAATTCTTCAGCTTCAAATTTCTCGCATCCTTCAGAGAATGGCTTTTTTTAAGGGCCATGCAGTCTACTTTCCTTCATTAATTGTTTTAGATATTAGAAAACACAGGAGGACGTATTGCTGAATGGATATACTACATAACTCAGGGTTAAGCAGGGCACAATTTGGTGATGATTTTGAGTGGGGTGTTTCTACCGCCGCTTTCCAGATTGAGGGCTCGCACGATGCAGATGGAAAAGGACTGTCTATCTGGGATGTTTTTACAGCCCGAAAAGGCAAGATAAAAGGTGCCCACCATGCCCGTACCGCCTGCGATTTTTACAACACCTATACTACCGACATTGATTTACTGCGCGAACTGAAGATTCCCAATTTCAGGTTTTCGTTCAGTTGGTCGCGGCTGTTGCCTAATGGCACCGGTGTCGTTAACCAGGCCGGTATAGACTACTACAACAAACTTATAGATTACATGCTACAATGCGGCATAGAGCCCTGGGTAACACTTTACCATTGGGATTTGCCCCATGCCCTGGAGCTTAAAGGCGGGTGGACCAACCGCGATTGCATTACCTGGTTTACGGAGTATGCCGAATTGTGCGCCCACCATTTTGGCGACAGGGTAAAAAACTGGATGGTTATTAACGAGCCATCGGTATTTACGGGGGCGGGCTACTTTTTGGGTATCCATGCGCCGGGCAGGAGAGGGCTATCCAACTACGGCAAGGCATTGCACTACGTTACCCTGGCTACAGGGGCAGGGGGCAGGGTACTGCGCCGCCTGTTGCCTGATGCCAATATTGGTACTACCTTTTCGTGCACGCATATAGAGCCGGCGTCAAACAGCGTTCGCGATGTTGCTGCTGCAAAACGGGTAGATACGCTGCTTAACCGCACTTTTATAGAACCTATTCTTGGTTTGGGCTACCCTGTAGCCGATTTGCCCGTGCTTAAAAACCTAAGCAAATACATGCAGCCCGGCGATATAGAGGGCATGGCATTCGATTTTGACTTTATTGGCCTGCAATGCTACACGCGCGAGGTGGTAAAGGCTTCCTTCTTTACACCTTATGTGGGTGCTAAGCTTATTCCTGCCATAAAACGTAAGGTGCCGTTTACCGAGATGGGCTGGGAGGTGTACCCAGAGACCATGTACCATATCCTTAAAAAATTCAGTGCCTACAAAGGCATCAAAAAAATAATTATTACCGAAAATGGTGCTGCCTTTCCAGACACGGTTGTTAACGGAGCCGTTAACGATGTGCATCGCACAAAATACATTCAGGATAATTTGCACCAACTTGTAAAAGCAAAAAATGAAGGTGTAAAAGTAGACGGCTATTTTGTGTGGAGCCTTACCGACAATTTTGAATGGGCCGAAGGCTACCACCCAAGGTTTGGGTTGATTTATGTTGATTTCGAAATCCAAAAGCGAATTATTAAACAATCCGGACACTGGTTTCGTGATTTTTTATCAGAAAATAAAGACAATAAAAATGAAGATTCTTTACGCTATACAGGGCACCGGTAACGGGCATTTAAGCCGGGCCATAGATATAATTCCGTGCCTGCAAAAGCACGGTGAGGTAGATATTTTGGTTAGCGGCACCCAGGGCGACCTGCAATTGCCGTTTCCGGTTAAGTATAAAGTAAAGGGGCTGAGCTTTATTTTTGGTAAGAGCGGCGGCGTAGACCTCTGGAAAACAGTAACTAAGTCGCATATACGCAAGCTTATAAAAAGCATCCGCCAGCTACCGGTAGAAGATTACGACCTTGTGGTTAACGATTTTGAGCCGGTATCTGCCTGGGCCTGTTACTTTAAAGATAAGCCGTGTATTGCATTGAGCCACCAAAGTGCGGTGTTAAACAAGCAGTTCCCTAAACCGGACGTGGTAGATAAAATGGGATTGCTCATCTTAAAAAACTATGCCCCAGCCGATTATAAGTACGGGTTTCACTTTAAAGGCAATAACGATACTATTTTTACGCCCGTAATCAGGCAGCAGGTGCGCAACCACGAAATTACTAACGAAGGCCACTACACGGTGTATCTGCCATCTTACGATGATAAAACCCTGATAAGCAGGCTGTCTGAATATAAAGATATTAAGTGGGATGTGTTTTCTAAGCACAACACTAAAGCTGTTGTAAAGAAAAACATAACCATACAACCCATTAATAATGCTATGTTTACGGCCAGTATGGCATCATCCAGCGGGGTGCTGTGCGGGGCCGGCTTCGAAACCCCTGCCGAGGCGCTTTACCTGGGTAAAAAGCTGTTGGTCATCCCTATGAAAAACCAGTACGAACAGCAGCTCAATGCCGCGGCCTTACAGGCTATGGGCGTGCCGGTTATTAAAAGCCTCAAGCCAAAATACGAACCTGTTATAGCCAACTGGCTGCAAAACGGAACACCCATACCGGTTGATTATAAAGATGTTACCCAACAAATTATAGACCGCATTGTTTTAGAGCATACCGTGGTGCCATTGTTGATATAGTTTATTTGACGCAGGCAATTGCATTTTTACGTAAATTCGGGTTTTAGGTTTATACGCTGTAACCCCTTGTTTTAAATGCAATTGCAATGCAATACTATGATTAAAAAACTACTTTTATGCCTGTTTTTAGTGTGTTGCAGCCAATCTTTTGCCCAGCAAAAAGAGGGGCAGGCACTTATAGATTCGCTGGAGCAGCAACTGTATAAAATTAAGCAGGATGCCGTTGGCGTAAACACCTTAAACAGCCTTAGTTATGTTTACAATAGGGTAGACCCCATAAAGGGAATGCACTATGGTAAAAAGGCTATTGCCCTCTCTCAGCAAATTAATTGGAGTAAAGGCCTGTGTGAAGCGTACCGATGCTACGGTATAAATGTTTCGCAAACCTCTGATTTTAAGGCTGCTTTGCAGTATTATCAAAAGGCTTTAAAAATCGCCATCCAGTTAAAAGATAAGGATTTGCAAAGCAAGATCTACAAAAATATTGGTTTGGCTAATATAGCGTCCGGGCGGTATCCCGAAGGGTTAAAATACAGCTCGTTAGCATTAAAACTTAGCGAAGAGCTTAATAATCAAAACGATATTGCCGCTAATTTATCTAATATTGGTATTGTTTATTTTGACCTTCGCAACTATAAAAAGGCAATTTATTATTACCAGAGGGCGAGGCAAATTAATGAAAAGAACAACAATAAAACCTATCTAATTAGCAACTTAGGTAATTTGGGCAATATTTATAAAGGTGTATCAGATTTTCCTAAAGCGCTACAATACTATACCAGCGCACTTAAACTGGCGGTTGAAGTAGGCGACAAGAGTTCTGAATGCCTGTTTAGATCGAACGTAGGGCATGCGCTGCTGGGCATTAAAAAGTACGGCCAGGCTATGGTTTATTTTAATGAGGCACTACAAATTGCAAGAGAGATAGATATGCAAAATATGATATCGTATAATCTTGGGAATAAGGGTGAAGCGTATCTTGAAATGGCAAAGACTGCCAGTCCGCCAGATGGAGATAAACTGGCAATGGCATCAGGGTACCTTAAGGAAGCAATAGTGATTAATACTGAAATAAACGATTGGGAACGTTTACATAAGGATTTGCTGTGCCTGGCTGAAATAGAGCAGCTTCAGGGGCATTTTGAGCAATCGTTGCTAAATTTAAAACAGGCTGATGTTTACAGAGATTCTATTTATAATTATGATAACAAGCAAACCATTAAAAACCTGGAAGACCAGCGTACTATAGAGCTTAAAGAAAAGCAGTTACAGCTTAACAGGCTTACGCTTCAGAACAAAGAAAGGCAAAAATGGTACTATATTTCGGGTATATCATTCCTGCTTATTTTGGGGGGACTTATTTTTAAACAGAGCCAGAATCGTAAAAAAACCAACAGTAAATTACAGCTTTTAAACGAAGAGCTGGATCAGGCCAATAAGATCAAAACAAGGTTTTTTAGTATATTAAACCATGATTTGCGCGGCCCCGTTGCCAGCCTGGTTAATTTTTTGCACCTGCAAAAAGAAGCTCCTGATATGCTAACCGAAGAGAACAGGAAACGTCTTGAAAATAAAACCATTAACAGCACAGAAAATTTGCTTCAGTCGATGGAAGACCTCCTGTTATGGAGCAAAGGACAGATGGAGAATTTTAGTCCGCAGATAAAGCCGGTGGCGGTTGGCTATTTGTTTAACGATTTAAAAAAGCATTTTTATGGTACCGAGGGCATAACTTTTATTTTTGATGATGCTGAGCACATTACCATAAATACCGACGAGAATTATTTTAAAACCATAATGCGCAACCTTACCGGCAATGCTATAAAAGTGTTAGTTAATACCAATATGCCAACAATTGCCTGGAAGGCATGGCAGGACGGTGGTAAGGTGTTTTTATCACTTACAGATAATGGGCCCGGTGGCAGCATTGATGCCTTTAAAGCACTGTATGATGAAAAGGAAGTGGTAGGAATAAAAACCGGGCTGGGATTGCACCTTATTCGCGATCTTGCCAAAGCAATTGATTGCAAAATAACAGTAGAATCTCAGCCCGGCAAAACAACTTTTGTTATTGTTCTAAATAATTAGCACGTTATGCTAACCGTAATTTTTTTACGGTAACATTCTCTTCAATGTAAGCTAATACTTTCTTTTTAGTTTTGTAGGCCATCAGGTACATTTTGCCTAATAGCTTGTTATTTATGGTTTCAATATTTTTGGCCGTATCCGTAGTCGATTCATTAAGCTGGAGATATTCCTGAGAAAGTTCATTAAGGTCTTTACGTAGTTGAGGCCTGATCTCGCTTATACTTAGCATTAGCTTTTTAAGCGATTGTTGACTTTCTACGGTAGATTTTGGTAACACACTAAGCTTAATTCTGTATAATTCCAGTGCGTAAAATTTGTAGTTTTTAATCATTTTTTCTCTATTTAACAGGAAGATACGTCTGATTATAGGGTTTAGTTTTCTTTTACAGGTAATTAACTGTTTATTAACTAAATATTTATCAAAAATTTGTTTTAAAGTTAAAATATAGAAAATTAATTAACATATACGTGTTTATTAGTTAATTCGTGATTAAAGTATTATTCTAATTCTAATTACGTAATATTACAATATAAAGGCCAACAACGTTATTAATTTACCGTATAAAGATTCGGCAATAAATTAGGTTTACTGCCCAAAACAATATAAATTTTTAGTATTTTCGCCGCTGATACTTAGATATGTTGCAGCTACCAGAATCAGAATTTATCCTTAAAAAGCTAACCGATGAATTAGCTCCGCATTTGCATTATCATAGTGTTGCCCATACCATTGATGTATTTAAAACAGCGGAGTATCTTGCTGAAAAAGAAAATATAGATGTTGCCGATACCAAACTATTGCTAATAGCGGCTTTGTATCACGACAGTGGTTATCTGCACCAAAGCGTTGGGCATGAAAGCGTATCCTGCAAAATTGCGTCAGATGTTTTACCTACCTTTGGCTATAACCCCGATGAGGTCGAAAAAATAAAGACAATAATCAAGGCTACACAGCTGCCTCAAAACCCGGGTTCTAAGCTTGAAAAGATTATATGTGATGCCGATCTGGACTACCTGGGCCGTGATGATTTTTTTGAAACAGGATACAAACTGTACCTCGAAATGCTTGCCGAAGGGCGCATAGCCAACGAAGAAGATTGGAATCGGCTACAGGTAGATTTTTTAAGGCAGCACCGCTATTTTACAACTACTGCGCAACAGTTAAGAAACAAAAAGAAAGACCAAAACCTAACCATACTACTATCTAAACTATTACCTTAATGAAAGAACTATACGCCAAACATACTATTGTTGATGTGCTTTACGCAGCAGCCGGCATTTTATTTTGCGGCTTTGCATTAAAGGGGTTTTTAATACCCAACCATTTTTTTGATGGCGGTATTACAGGTATATCGCTATTGCTGCACGAGCTTTACCACTGGAATATTGGCTATGTAATTGTATTGGCCAATGTGCCTTTAATAATTATGGCGGCTTTTCAGGTAAACAAGGGCTTTGCCTTAAAAACATTTCTTGCCATAGCGGGGCTGGCGTTGTGCCTGCTGTTTATACCGTATCCGCAAATAACATCAGATAAGCTACTTGTATCTATTTTTGGCGGCGCTTTTATGGGTATAGGCATTGGGCTTGCCATGCGTGGCGGCTTTGCTTTAGATGGCGTAGAGGTACTGGCCCTTTACACCGGCAAGCGTGTTAGTTTTACCATTAGCGAAATTATACTGGGCATTAATATTATAGTGTTTTTAGTGGCTGCGGTAAAGCTTGGCCTGCCTACAGCATTATATTCAATACTAACCTATTACAGCGCATCGAGGACTATTAACTTTGTGGTAGAGGGTATAGAAGAATTTACCGGTGTAACCATAATATCCGGCCAAAGCGAAATTATTAAAGAAGAGCTTGTTATGAAACTGGGTAGGGGTATAACCATTTACAAAGGCGAAAGGGGCTTTTTAAAAGATAGTTTTAATGTAAGCCAGCCCTGCGATATTGTTTTTACGGTAGTTACCCGCCTGGAGCTTAGGCGCCTTAAAAATATTGTGCACGAGCTGGATCCTAAAGCTTTTGTGTTTACAAACGTAATTAAAGAAACTGCCGGTGGGGTACTAAGCCGAAAAGTAAGGCATTAATATGCCTTACTCTACAACCTCGTAAGCAACAACAGGTACTGCTTTATTTTTTAGGGTAAACTCGCCCACATGGTTGCAATTAAACGATTCTTTTGCTTTGTGGTAGGTTTCTTCGGTAATTAATATCTGGCCTGCCTTAGCAACGCCCTGTAGCCTTTGTGCAAGGTTTACGGCATCGCCAATTACAGTATAATCCAGTCGCCTTAACGAGGCCGACCCAATATTGCCCGATACCATTTCGCCGGAATTGATGCCTATAGATATTTGTGGCTTAAATCTTGTATCGCCTTCAACAATTTCGGGAGCATTTTCCAATTGCTGGCGTATGGCCAGTGCGGCATCTATAGCCCTGTCTAAATGAAAATCGCCCCTGAATACTGCCATAACAGCATCTCCCATAAATTTATCAACATGGCCGTTCTGTTCAATAATCTCGGTAACTATCTTATCAAATAAGCCATTTAATAACGTAACAACCGTGTTTGCCGGAATCTTTTCTGTAATAGAAGTAAATCCGCATACATCTACAAACATAACGGTAGCATTAAGCATTTCGTTTTTCAAAAGGCTGGCTTCAAACTCTTTATGCGCCATAAAGTTCAGCACATTTTCATCCACATACATCTTAAGAATATTATTTTCTTTAATAGCCCTAAGTGTTTCCTGTAGCTGGTGCACATGCAGCACTGTTTTTTCTATGGTTAGGTCAAGGTCATCAAAATCTACGGGCTTGCATACAAAATCAAAAGCGCCCTTGTTCATGGCCAGCCTAATGTTTTGCATATCGCCATAAGCCGACACCACAACCGCCTTAAGCGTAGGGTTAGCATCGGCAAGGCGGGTAAGCAGGGTAAGCCCATCCATAACCGGCATGTTAATATCACTAAGAACAAGATCTAAATCCGGGTGCTCTTTAATTTTATGCAGGGCGTCTTCGCCGTTTTGGGCAAACACAAATTCGTATATATTTTCCCTTATCTTTTTGCGGAACTTTTGCTTTACCAGTATTTCTAAATCCGGTTCATCATCAACTACCAATATTTTAGACATTGTCTGTAAGGTGTTTAAGTTTATCTTTTAATAAAGTAAAATCAAGCGGCTTGGTTAAAAAGTCGTTTGCGCCATTCTCCATAGCCTGCCTGTGGTTTTCATCGTCGCCATAAGCGGTAATCATCATTACCACGGGTGGCGGTGCGCTGTATTCGTGCCTTATTTTAGAAAGCAGCTCTATACCACTCATGCCCGGCATATTAATGTCAGACAAAATAAGTACAACTTCCGAATGATTTTCAGCTAAATAGTTAAGGGCGCCCTCTCCGGAGAATTTAAATTCGAAGGATAATTCGCCGCTTTTAATTTCTTTTCTAAACCGCTGAAGAAAAAGGGGCTGTACATCGGCTTCATCATCTACTACTAATATTTTCATCTGTACTGCTGTTGCTAAAATAGGTTAAAAATTCAGTTTTAAGGTTGCTAAAATAACAATTAAATTAATTGAAATTAAGCTGGCATTGCTCAATATACTGCCTTATTTGTTTAGGGGTAACGTAATTTTAAATTCAGAAAATTCGCCCTCTACCGTATTAATATCAATAGTGCCGCCATGTGCCTTAACCACAATATCATAACTTAAAGACAGGCCTAATCCGGTACCTTCGCCTGTAGGCTTGGTGGTAAAAAAGGGCTGTAAAATTTTATCTTTAATGGCAGCGGGTATACCGGTACCGTTGTCTTTTACTAAAATCTCTAAATTAGAACCGTTTAGCAGTGTAGTTAATTGTACTACAGGCTTGTAATCAGAGCCTGCTGTTTTTTGCTTTTGCTGCGTGGCGTAAAAAGCATTGGTAAACAGGTTAAGCAGTACGCGGCCAACATCCTGCGCCAGTATATTAGCTTTAGGCAGGTTTTCTCCAAAATGAGTTACGAGGTCGGCGTTAAACGATTTGTCTTTGGCGCGTAGGCCGTGGTAGGCCAGGCGCAGGTATTCGTCAGACAGCGTATTAATATCGGTAGGCTCTTTATGCCCTGTAGAGGCGCGGCTGTGTTGCAGCATTCCCTTAACAATACCATCGGCGCGGCGGCCGTGGTGGGCTATTTTTTCAAGGTTTAGTTTAATATCGCCGGCAATGGCTTTTACCTCTTCGGTATCGCCTTTGTCCAGTTCTTCTTCCATTTCCTCCAATAGCTCTATACTTACATCGCTAAAGTTGTTTACAAAGTTTAGCGGGTTTTGTATCTCGTGGGCAATACCGGCGGTAAGCTCTCCTAACGATGCCATTTTTTCTGACTGTATAAGCTGTGCCTGGGTTTGTTTTAAGTCGGCTATAGACAGGGTGAGTTCGGCAGTACGCTCTTCCACAAGCTTTTCAAGCTCTTCTTTCTGGGCTGCAATAAGGCGGTTGCGCTCTTCTTCTTTTTCCAGCGCTACACGGGCATTGGCTATTTGCAGCGATTTAAAGCGGGCAAACATTCCCCACGACAGCACCAGTATGGTCCACATACCAAAGCTGGTAACCACCCATTCAGAATCTATAAAGGCAGAAATTATAGGGCTCACTAAAAAGGGTACGGCTGCTATTACAAAAAGGCCCGCCTCTTTGTCTTTTTTTCGCAATAGCGATATAATTAAGATAATAGCGGCCACTATAAAAACAATACCGCACAACGATGTTAAACCGGTAATTACAAAAAAGGTAATTATCCAGCCGTTCTGGAAGGCCACGTAAAGTGTAGTACCAACCACGCCTATAAATACCGTGAAGTAAACCAAAAATTTATCCCACCCCGGAAAGTGCACGTTTATTCTGAAGAAGAAACGCACGGTATGCACTAACATTATTATAAAGGCAATAACAACAACAGCCACAAATACAGAGTAGGTATCTCTATGTTCGCTAAACAGTAATGATGAAAATGTTTCTTTTGCTACAAGCAGTGCAGATGATAACAGCAAAAAAGAATACACCAGGTACACCCTTTCGCGGTTTACGTAATAAAAAAACAGGTTAAAAATTACAGCGAACATTATAAAGCCAAAAAAACCGAAAGCTATAACATCGTCTTCCTTATAAGTCTGGTTGTTTACAAAATTTTTCTCTACAATTTTTAGGTAATTACCTACCACCGGTGGCGATATTCCCTCCAGCATGGTAACATCATCATGATGCACATATATTTTTACCTCTTCGCCGGGTGCAAGGGTGTATTTTATTTGATTAAGGTCTTTTATACCGTCGCGCTTGCTCCACGGCACTTTTTCTCCACTTAAAAAATGCTGCCACTTATTGTTTTTACTAATGTAAATATGCTCCCTGTCTCTTGTTGTAGTAAAGGTTATAATTTGCGATGTTGGTGCATCATTTTTTAACCCGAAACGGATCCATACCTGCGATTTTTCGTTCGAGAATGAAACCGATTTGATAGGTTTTTTGAATTTTTTTGAGTACTCGGGTTTTGTAACCTCTTGTATGGTAAGATGCTTACGCCCTGTGTTTATAAATTCCCAATTTTCATCGGGTACATCGTGGTAAGTAACAGTATCTGTCTTTACTACATACGATTGTGGCCACTCGCTATCCTGCGCCAGTGCCGAAAAGCTGATTAACAGTAGTAAATAAAGTAAATGTTTTTTCATAATTATGTGGTTGTGGTATGGTGTACGGCCTAAATGGTATCAGAAAAAATTCTCGTTAAATTTATAATAAAAAATGAAAGTAGGCATGGTATGATAATCAGAAATGCATTAAGGATGCTTTTTTTGATACAATAATTAATTCTGGATGGGATAATTAATGCCAAAACTGTAGAAAGTGTGGAATGTGTAGAACTTCTCTACACTTATTTCTAACATAAATTTTGGCTAAAATGCTGATTATTAATAGTTTTTTGGTTGTGGTATAGTGGTTGGTAAGTGTTTAGTGGCTAAAGCCCTCGTTTTGAATATACAATACTTAACGTAGTAGAGCCTAATCAGTAAAATACACGCCTTGTTATGGAATTAAAAACAATTACACCAAACCAACTTTACACTCCCGCGAGTACTACTGCCGGAGAACGTTTACACCAGACCAAAAAAACTAAAAATTCTGCTATTAACCTGCCCGGTTTAGCTGTACTGTTAGGTACTTTTATACTGCTTGTAGGAGCTGCTTTCTTAGTTTACGAATTACAACCCGAGTTCGACCAGCTGCACCAGGAGCGTATGAATTCTACATGGGGTTTTATCCTGATAGTGGTTGCCACTACCTTGCTTATAATTAAAGGCAGTTTCTTTTTATACAACTTGTACCTGTACATAAAATACAAACCGGTAAAATCGGTTGCCGATGAGCAATTGCCAACTGTTACGGTTATTGTGCCGGCTTATAACGAAGGTAAACTTGTTTGGGATACGCTAATGAGCCTTGCGGCAAGTAAATATCCGGTAAGCAAATTAGAGATACTTGCCATTGACGATGGTAGTAAAGATGATACCTGGTATTGGATGCAACAGGCTAAAGAAAAGTTAGGCGACAGGTTGTCTATTTTTCAGCAGCCCGAAAATAAAGGTAAACGCCATGCATTGTACCGTGGCTTTAACTTAGGTACAGGCGAAGTGTTTGTTACCGTTGACAGCGACTCTGTTGTTAAAACCGACACGCTTAGAAACCTTGTTAGCCCGTTAGTTACTAACCAGAATTGTGGTGCTGTTGCGGGTAACGTAAGGGTACTAAACAATAAAAGGAGCATAATACCTAAAATGCTAAATGTTAGCTTTGTATTAAGCTTTGAATTTATACGTTCGGCAGAAAGCAGCCTTGGCTCTGTACTTTGTACACCGGGCGCACTGGCAGCCTACCGCAGGTCGGCCGTTTTTGAATGCCTTCCGGAATGGATAAATCAGACGTTTATGGGGCAGCCGTCCGACATTGGCGAAGACCGCGCTATGACTAACATGATTATGAAACAAGGGTATCACATTCTTTTTCAAAGAAATGCCTATGTGCTTACTAATGTGCCCGAAAAATACAAAGGCCTATACAAAATGTTTATACGCTGGGGCCGTAGCAATGTGCGGGAGAATTTAATGATGGCTAAGTTTGTATTTAAAGAATTTAGGGAAGAATCTAAAATAGGTACACGATTACTGTTCTTAAACCAGTTCTTTTCCATCATAATGGCATACCCTTTTATACTGCTAATGTTCTTTTTTATAGCAACTTATCCATTGCTGTTTTTAAGTTCTACCCTTGTGGGTATATTGGTAATGTCGAGTTTTCCGGTATTCTTTTACGCTAAGCGATACAGCCTTGCCGAATCGTTTTACGCTTATTCGTACAGTATTTTATATACGTTCGGTTTGTTCTGGATTACCCCGTATGCTATTGCCACCGCCAGCAAAAGAGGCTGGCTTACCAGAGACCTGGTAGTTAAAAAAGTGAGTTAGTTATTATATTATAATTTTCAAATGATCGGCTGCCCTAAATAGGCGGCCGATTTCTATTTACACCCTTAGCGAACCACGAAACCCCCTGGCAGCATAGTAAGACGATGCACCATTATGGTATACAAATACATGGTTGTAACGGTAATCAGCAAATAGGGCACCACCCAATTTTCTAATTTCGGGAGGGGTTTTTATCCAGCTTGATGTTTTTAGATCGAATTTACCCAGTGTTTGCAACTGGCGGTATTGCTCCTCGGTTAAAATTTCAATACCCATTGATGCAGCCATATCAAGAGCACTATCTACGGGTTTATTCTCTTTCCTCGAATCTAAAGCCTCGCGGTCGTAGCAAAGGCTACGGCGCTCTTTAGGGCTTTCGGTAGCGCAATCATAAAAAATGTATTCGCCGGTAGCGGCATCATGGGCAACAACATCGGGTTCTCCGCCGCTTAATTCCATCTCGTTAAGGCTCCAAAGTTTACTGTTATCAGCCTCCAGGCGCGCCTGTATGGCATCCCAATCAAGGCCTTTATGGCGGTTCATATTCTTTTCAAACCGGATTTGAAGTATTTTAAGAAGTTCGTCGCGCTCATTTAATGATAGCTCTTTTTTACTCATGTTTTAGGTTTTTGGTTATCGTAAAGTTATAACTATTAAATAAATAGAGTGCAGCCAAAATTATTAAAACATAAAAAAAGCTGTCACTTATGTGGTGACAGCTTTTTGCATTAGTGTACTATTGGAGGCGTTATAGTTACGATTTAATAAATTCTAAAATGTCTTTATTAATGGTTTCAGCTTCGGTAGTTGGCATTCCGTGGGGGAAACCCGGGTACGAGATAAGCTTGCCGTTTTGTAACAGTTTAGCAGCTTTTGGAGCTTGGTTGTAAGGCACTATCTGGTCGTCTTCGCCATGCAACACAAGCACCGGGATTGCTACGCTTTTAAGGTCTTCGGTAAAGTCAGACTCAGAGAACGCTTTTATACCTTCGTAATGTGCCAGTACAGAGCCCATCATTGCCTGGCGCCACCAGTTGTGTTTAATGCCCTCGGCAACTTTGGTGCCTTCGCGGTTCCATCCGTAAAACGGTATCGGGAAATCATAAAAATATTCTGCCCTGTTAAAGCCTGTACCCTGACGTATTTCGTCAAAAACCGATATTGGTACGCCCTCAGGGTTGCTGTCATTTTTAACCATTATAGGTGTAACGGCGCTAATAAGCACTGCCTTAGCCACACGGTCTTTACCGTATTTTGCAATGTACCTTATAGCTTCGCCACCACCGGTTGAGTGGCCAATGTGTATGGCATCTTTTAAATCTAATGCTGCTGTTAACTCTGCAACATCGGCCGCGTAGTTTTCCATCGTGTTGCCTTCGCTACTTTGTCCTGATCGGCCGTGCCCACGGCGATCATGTGCTATAACCCTGTAGCCCTGTTTAAGGAAAAACATCATTTGTGTATCCCAGTCATCAGCTGATAAAGGCCATCCGTGATGAAAAACAATTGGTTGTCCTGTTCCCCAGTCTTTGTAATAAATCTCAGTTCCGTCTTTTACTGTAATCGTGCTCATGTCATGTTGTTATTTGTTGTTAATAATTTTGGATATATTTTTCATGGTGGTTAATAACAAATCTAAAACCAAATTTTAAAAATCTGTTAATCAGAGGTTTAAAATTTTGTAACTATTTAAATATTTACGATATAGCGTTATTTTAACCTTAAATTACGCTATATCGTGCTCATGCTATTAAAAATGTGAAGAAAAATTATATTTTTTTTAATGTGCTGATACTTTTACCGATACCTGTAATTACTGCTAAATTTATACTAAGGCCTGCCGCATTACAAACATTCTCTTTATTTTTACGCCCGTGGATTACTATCCCTAACACTTAAAACTATTTTATGGCATCAGGTTTTTTTGCAATTTTAGATGATATAGCAGCATTAATGGATGATGTGGCCGTAGCCAGTAAAATTGCTACCCGCAAAACAGCCGGTATTTTAGGAGACGACCTTGCCGTTAATGCCGAAAAAGCTACCGGATTTTTAGCATCGAGAGAACTGCCTGTGCTTTGGGCCATAACCAAAGGTTCGCTTTTAAATAAGCTTATAATACTGCCGGTTGTGTTTTTGCTGAACTATTTTTTTCCGGTTGCCATTACCTACATTTTAATTTTAGGCGGATTTTACCTGGCGTATGAAGGTGTAGAGAAAATTGTGGAATACGTTTTTCATCGATCGCATAAAGAAGATACTGCTACGGCAGCAGCAGAAGTAGTTGAACAACCTGCGGACGACGAAAAAGCAAAAGTAAAATCGGCAATTACTACTGATTTTATACTATCGGTTGAGATTGTAATTATTGCTTTAGGCACAGTACTGGATAAAAGTTTAACAACACAAATTTTAACTGTTACTGTTGTAGCCCTGTTGGCAACAATAGGTGTTTACGGCCTGGTTGCCCTTATTGTACGAATGGACGACGCCGGTTATAAACTGATTGACCGCAGCAAAAACTCAGGATTTTTATCAAAACTGGGGCAGCTTTTGGTAAACCTGTTGCCATGGATAATCAAGATGCTGGCTGTTGTAGGCACCATTGCCCTGCTATTGGTATCAGGCGGAATATTTATTCACAACGTAGAGTACCTACACCATTTTCTTCCGGAGGTTCCATCTATTATAAAAGAATTTGCTTTAGGATTGGTTGCCGGCCTTTTGGCTGTTGTTGTTATAACAGGGGTTAAAAAAATTGTAGGCTTGTTTAAGCCGAAATCTGTAAATACGCACTAATACTACAACATTATAAAATACGAAAGCCCTGCAATTGCAGGGCTTTCGGCATTTAAATATATTTGGTTTGCCTTAGTCTATGTGGTAAATCTGGGCAATTTCGTTATTTATTTTTTCAAAATCAATGGCAAGGTCTACTAAAGTACCGCTGTGTATATCGAATATCCACCCATGTACTGTAAGGCCACGCTCTCTAACCGCGCGCTGCACCTCAGCCGTTTTAATAACGTTAATGCACTGCTCCTGTACATTAAGCTCTACCAGCCTGTTGTAGCGTTTATTATCATCTTCTATAGCGGCCAGTTCGTTATGATGAATACGGTATACATCTCTAATATTACGCAGCCAAGGGTTAAGTATACCAAGGTCGGCCTGCTCCATTGCAGCTTTAATACCGCCACAATTGTAATGGCCGCAAACCACAACGTGGTTTACTTTAAGGTGTGCCACAGCATAGTTGATGACTGACATTACGTTAAGGTCTGTATTAGGCACCATGTTGGCAATATTACGGTGCACAAAAGCCTCTCCGGGTTGTATGCCCATAAGCTCTTCGGCAGTTACACGGCTATCAGAACAACCAATGTATAAAATTTCCGGAGCCTGACCTTCGGCCAGTTTCGTAAAATAATCTTGATTAGTGCTAACCTGGCGTTTAATCCACTCTTCGTTGTTTTTAAAAACGTCTTTTATGTTCATTATAGGGGTATTTTAAAAATTGGTGGTATAAAAATAACACTTTTTAGCGAATAGGCATAACGCTATAAGACAGCTTTAACGGGCAGGCAGGGGTTGAGGTTAAAATTTCGGAGTTATATTTTTGTTCCAAAGCGTAGTGGCATAATCCCTAAAAACTTTAGGAGCCTGCTTAAGTGCTTCATCAAAAGTATATTGGCCGCCCTCGTATTCTGTTTCGCCCACGCGCATTTTGTTAGAGCCGCGCATGGCATATTTTTTAGTGCCTTCGTAAAGTATTACCTTCATAGTTGACGGACTTGGGTCGCCGTGGCAGCCCGTAATGTACGTCAGCCATACTTCGGCTTTGCCGTTCTTATCGAGGTCGGTTACTGCAAAAGTGTTTTTTACAAAGTTAGCCTCTATATCCACAGGGCATTCGGTAGTAAAGTCGTACACTTTCCATTGTTGCGTCCAGTTGCCATCTTGTAAAATGTAGCAATACGCAAACAATTCGGCATCCCTGTAAGATCCATCGGTTTCGGTTTTACTTGGATATTCTCCCGTTTGCGATGTAATTACAATGGTTTCGCCAAAACTATCAGTATATTTAACTGCATTAACTATAGTGCCGGTATAGGTTATCGATTTTGGTATAGCAGCTTTATCCAGCGGTGTTATTTTAATTTGCGCAAAGCACGAAAACGAGCACAACAGGATGATAAATAGGATATGTTTTATATTAATCATAAGATTTGATTGAGATAGTAGCACTGCAAATTTTGGGTCAATATTTTACTACAATATTCTTATTCCAAAGCTTAGTGGCGTAGTCTTTAAAAACCTTAGGTGCGTTTTTTAAAGCTTCATCAAAAGTATAGCTGCCGCCATAAGGTTTTATATTTGGAAGCACAATTTTGCTTTCTCCCCTTACAGCATATTTTTTGCCATTTTCGTACATTATAATTTTTAGAGTTAGTGGACTCACATCACTTGTACATGTTAATTTGTACATTACCCATATTTCGGCTTTGCCGTTCTTATCAAGGTCGGTTACTGCAAAAGTGTTTTCTATAAAATCTACGTAAATGTCATACATACACTCCTTTTCAAAGTCGTGTATTTTCCATTGTATTTTCCAAACTTTATCTTTTAACACATACTGATAAACAAATAATTCTCCTTCTTTATAAGAATTTCCGTCGGCGGCATTAATTGTTTTTATACCCGTTTGCGATGTAATAACAATGGTCTCTCCAAAACTATCAGTATACTTAACTGCATTAACTATAGTGCCGGTATAGGTTATCGATTTTGGTATTGATGCCTTATCCAGCGGTGTTGTTTTAATCTGCGCAAAGCAAGAAAATGAACTCAGCAGGATGATAAAGAGTATATGTTTTATATTAATCATAATCTATTCGAAACCTTTAATAAGCACATCTAAAATTTGGATGGCGGCATCGCTGATTTTGGTGCCGGGACCAAAAACAGCCACAGCGCCGGCATCAAAAAGATATTGGTAATCCTGAGCCGGTATAACCCCGCCCACAATAACCATAATATCTTCGCGGCCATACTTTTTAAGCTCTTCTATAACCTGCGGTACAAGCGTTTTATGCCCTGCTGCCAATGATGATACGCCGAGTATGTGCACATCGTTTTCTACAGCCTGTTTGGCGGCTTCTGCTGGTGTTTGAAAGAGCGGGCCAATATCTACATCAAAACCTACATCGGCGTAGCCTGTAGCCACTACTTTAGCGCCACGGTCGTGCCCATCCTGACCCATCTTGGCTATCATGATACGTGGTCGGCGGCCTTCGAGCTTTGCAAAGTCGTTAGCCAGTTGCTTTGCCTTTGCAAAACTTTCGTCGTCTTTAATTTCTTTACTGTACACTCCGCTAAACGATTTAATTTGTGCTTTGTACCTGCCGTAAACTGTTTCCAGCGCATCGCTAATTTCGCCCAGGGTTGCCCTGTGGCGTGCGGCCTCTATGGCCAGTTCCAGTAAATTACCCGTGCCCAGTTTTGCGGCAGCGGTTAAATGCTCAAGGCTCTCTTGCACCTTGCCGCTGTCGCGGGATGCCTTTATAATTGCCAGTTGCTCTAACTGCTGGCGGCGCACCATCTGGTTATCTACATCGAGTATATGCAGCGGATCTTCTTTTAAAAGGCGGTATTTGTTAACCCCCACAATAACGTCCTGTCCGCTGTCTATACGTGCCTGTTTGCGCGCAGCGGCTTCTTCTATACGCAGTTTGGGTATGCCG
This sequence comes from Flavobacterium subsaxonicum WB 4.1-42 = DSM 21790, assembly GCF_000422725.1. Lineage (GTDB taxonomy): Bacteria > Bacteroidota > Bacteroidia > Flavobacteriales > Flavobacteriaceae > Flavobacterium > Flavobacterium subsaxonicum. The sequence continues at coordinate 20,153 of NZ_AUGP01000008.1, read as the reverse complement.
GCCTCTATGGCTTTGGTCATACCGCCAAGCTCTTCTACCTCTTCTATAAGCGCCCATGCCTTTTGGGCAATCTCGTTGGTAAGGCTCTCTACATAATAGCTGCCACCCCAGGGGTCTACCGTTTTGGTTATTTTGGTTTCTTCCTGTAAAAATATCTGGGTGTTGCGTGCAATACGCGCCGAAAAATCGGTGGGCAGGGCAATGGCCTCGTCTAACGCATTGGTGTGCAACGATTGTGTTCCGCCAAAGGCCGCCGCTGCCGCCTCTATACAGGTACGTGCCACATTATTAAACGGGTCCTGCTCTGTAAGGCTCCAACCGCTGGTTTGGCAGTGTGTGCGCAATGCGAGCGATTTATCGTCTTTGGGGCTAAATTGTTTAAGCAGTTTGGCCCACAGCATGCGCCCGGCACGCATTTTGGCAATTTCCATAAAATGGTTCATACCAATGGCCCAGAAAAACGACAGACGCGGTGCAAATTCATCGATCTTCATACCAGCAGCAAGGCCGGTGCGAATGTAATCCAGTCCGTCTGCCAGGGTATAAGCCAGCTCAATATCGGCAGTAGCACCGGCTTCCTGCATGTGGTAGCCCGAGATACTTATGGAGTTGAATTTGGGCATTTTCCTGCTGCTGTATTCAAAAATATCAGCAATAATTTTCATGGATGGGGCAGGAGGGTAGATGTAGGTATTGCGCACCATAAACTCCTTTAAAATATCGTTCTGAATGGTGCCCGAAAGCAGTTCTGGCTTAACGCCCTGCTCTTCGGCAGCCACTATGTAAAATGCCATAATGGGCAGCACCGCACCATTCATAGTCATCGAAACCGACATCTCATCCAACGGTATCTGATCGAAAAGCACCTTCATATCCTCTACGCTGTCTATGGCCACACCGGCTTTGCCAACATCGCCTACCACGCGTTCGTGATCGCTGTCATAACCCCTATGGGTAGCGAGGTCAAATGCCACCGAGAGCCCTTTTTGGCCCGCAGCCAGGTTGCGCCTGTAAAAAGCATTGCTTTCCTGCGCGGTAGAAAATCCCGCATACTGGCGCACCGTCCAAGGGCGGCGTACGTACATAGTAGCATACGGCCCGCGAAGGTTGGGTGCAAAACCGGCACCAAAATCCAGATGTTCCAGGTTTTCGGTATCCGCTTCTGTATAGGTTTCTTTAAGCGTAATGCCCTCGGCAGTAACAAAGGGTTCCTGCTCCGGGTTTTGGGCAATGGTTTGCGGGTTAGCAGCCGTAAGCTTAATATGTTGGAGGTTTTTTCTAATCATGATACCTGTATAAAACAGTTATTCTTTTATAAATTTAGTGCTTTTTCCGTTAATGGAAAGCAGGTACATGCCTTGTGGCAGTAAAGAAACATTGATAGAGTTTTTGCTCATTTGCCCCTGCACAACAGTTCTGCCCATTAAGTCTGAAATATAAAATGGAGCATTGTCTATACCTGTTATATTCAGGATATCTTTTGCAGGGTTAGGATATAGTGCCTGTTTTGATGCATTAAAACTGGGAGTTGAAAGGGCAGGGATAGTTAATTTTGCCAGGAATATATCAACCATCGTGTCGGCACTATAAGTTTGCTCTCCAAATCGTGCATCGAGATACCTGCCCGATGCATATAATGAATTGGTTGCCTGATTTACTGTCATGTGCGATTCAAAATGGCCCTCGCCACCTATCTGTTCAGCAAATAAATAATTGCCATCGGTATCCATTTTGGTAACGTAACCATTAGTGCCGCCTTCGTTTGTTAGCGTTGTTTCGCCAAACACTACTTGTTCTGACCAAAAGTTACCCAACAAATAAACAGCTCCATCGCTGCCGGTCTTTACATTGTTAAAACTATCATAAGCACCCGAAGATTTAGCCCACAGCACATTGCCGTTGTTGTTATATTTTACAACAAACCCTTCCTGTGCGTGAGTGGAGGTTAGTACAACATCGCCAAATGCCAATGATGGATAATTAAAATAACCGGCTGTATAAATATTATTATTGGCATCTATTGCCAAACTGTTGCAAAAAATATCCTGAGTGCCACCGCCATGCGACTGCACCCATAACAAATTACCATCGGTACTGTATTTAACTAAAAAGGTAAGACTGGTGGCATTACCTCCCAATACTGTTCCGTCAAATGATATGCTTGCCGATCCGGCATGGCTTCCTGCCATATACACGTTGCCAGAGCTATCGCAAACCAGTTTGCGCCATCCCTGGTAACCGTTATTAAGAACAGTCTTAACCCACAATATGTTTCCGTTATTATCGTATTTTGCAATAAAAGTGTCAGATTCACCCTGTATTGGTACACTCAGGTTACCAAATATGCCGGTAACGCCATTCATCTGCCCGCATACATACAAATTTCCGGTTGGGTCAATGGCAATATCATAAGCACGTACAAAACGGTTAATGTTTTCAAATTCATTTTCGGTATTACCTATTACACCAATGTGTTTAGCCCATTGCGCGATACCGTTATTATCTAATTTTGAAATAAATGAATTAAGGGCAAGGTTGTCTTCTACATTGTTAAATATAAATCCCTGATGATTATAAGTTCCCATAAATTCGCCGGTTGAATAAAGATTTCCGGAAGGATCTGAAACCAGTGATGCTGTAGCTATCATATCAGTCGCATCTGTATCTTGTATCCATGTTATACTTCCGGCGCTATCAAATTTTACAAGAAAATTTCTGCCAATCCAGGAAGCACCCGTAAAGGTTTGGTCTCCAAAAGTTATGCTTGGATGGGTTGAGGTACAATTCATATAAACATTGCCCCCGGCATCGCTTATAATTGTCGATGTAGCTGCGTAACTGCCAACCTGGGTACTTTCTACCGCCTGGGCAGAGAACACCCAATTCCACTCCTGCGCGGTTGCCGAATTGTAAATGCCAAGAATTGCTAAGCATAATAGTGTAATTTTCTTCATGTATTTATAGGGGTTTTTCTTCATTTTCCAATCGTTCCTGTTCCATTTTTTCGGCCAGCCTTTTGGGTATAATTGGGCTGACAATGGTTCGCCTCGGGTTTACTTTTACGAATGGAAAGAGCTCCAGGTCGTGGCTCATCCTGTCGGCTTTGTTGGGGTATTTGTTGGTGCCCAGTAAAACTTCTCTGCCGCTGTCAAACAGTTCCTGCTCTTTATTGGCACTTTCCTGTATTTTACGCTGAATGGTATTTTCTTTAAGCTGTGCCAAAAAGCCGCCGTTAGCTTCTATATCTTTAAAAAGGGCAAGGGCTTTATCGGCCAGTTGCTGGGTAAGCTCTTCTATGTAATACGACCCATCTGCCGGGTTATTAACTTTATCAAAATAACTTTCGTGCTTTAAAACAAGCAGCTGGTTGCGGGCAATACGGTCGCCAAACTCGTTGCTTTTATGATAAAGGGCATCATACGGAAGATTAATAACAGCATTAGCACCACCCAGTATGGCACTCATACATTCGGTAGTGGTGCGCAGCATGTTTACATTATAATCATACAGTGTTTTGTTGCGCCTTGTGGGCAGGGCAAGAATATGGCAGTCGTGCTCGTGGCCATACTCTTTAGCTATAATGCTAAATAATAGTTTAATGGCGCGCAGTTTGGCAATTTCAAAAAAGTAATTGGTGCCCACGGCAACCTGTAGCACAATAGGTTGGTGCAGGGTGGCTATGCGGTTAAAATATTCGTTAGTGTGGGCAAGGGTATAGGCAATTTGCTGTACAATATTGGCCCCTGCATTTTGATACAAAGTAGCATCTACGCTTAAAAAGCTAAGGTTGGTGCATGCGATTGAGATGGTATTTAGCGCATCTAAATTATCGGAGCCGTTGTACCAGTTGCCCTCTCTGGCAAGGTAGCCAACAGGGTCTAACTGAACATAAAATTGTGCCCCTGTTTTTTTAGCAATGGCATCGAGCTGTTTTACGAAATCGATTGAAATGAATTCTAAATGAAAGTAAACCGGAGTGGCCGCATCAATACCTGCTAAAAGCTTTTCTACATCGGTACCTTCAGTACTAATGGTAAACCTAATAGCTTCGGCACCACGTTTAAGGGTGCTAACGGCACGTGCAGCACTTTTATCTACATCGTGTACAAAAATATCCTGGCAAATAACAAATTCAGAAGCTTGTGTGTTTACAACAAGGCCGTCTTTAGCCTCGTCTATATGATAAAAAGGTTTAACCTTAATACCTTCGGGGCTTTCCCAAACCAAAGCCTCATTATAATCAGCGCCTTTAAGCTCAAATTGTATTTGCTGTTTCCAGAGTTTAGAAGATACAGGGCCAAATTCGTCAAAAAGATTCTCGCTCATACAGTGGTGTTTATAAAGCTGTGGTATCTTCTACCTCAGTGTTTTCTTCTTCAAATTCAATGATATAAATATCTTCGTTATCGCGTTTCATATAATACTTTTCGCGGGCATATTTCTCGGTCTGGTCGGCATTTTTAAGCTGTTTAATGCTCGTGCTGTCCTTCTTGATTTCCTGAATGTAATACTCCTTATTGTCTTCAAGCTCATCAATTTCCTGATCCAGTACCTTATGCTCAAAGTACGAATAATTATCCAGGAAAAACATCCAGACTATTACAAAAATAATAACAAGCACATAGCGGTTGCTTAAAAAATTAAGAACTGGGTAGCGCGACATTATTTTGCGAAGTTTCATAGTATTAAATTACAGGTGCAAAGTAATGGATTTTTTAAATTATATAGCAGTGTTTAAAGTACAAACAGCACAAAGTTTTAAACACGAGTGCAACAACTGCTTACTGCGACTGCATACTGTAAACTTATAATATCTTTTGATTAATTACCGCCCTTACCACATCTATAGCCACGGTATTGTATCGGTCGTTAGGTATAATAATATCGGCAAAGGCCTTGGTGGGTTCTATAAACTGCTCGTGCATGGGTTTAAGGGTAGTCTGGTAGCGGTTTAGCACCTCCCGCATATCGCGGCCACGTTCGGCAATATCGCGCTTTAAACGGCGTATAAGTCGCTCGTCTGAGTCGGCGTGCACATAAATTTTAATATCAAAAAGGTCGCGTAGTTGTGCATCGGCAAGTATAAGTATACCTTCCACTATCATTACTTTGCACGGGTGGGTAGTTATTGTATCGTTAGTGCGGTTGTGGGTAACAAACGAATACACCGGCTGCGGTATAGCATTGCCGGCCCTGAGCTCTTTAAGGTGCGTTACCATAAGCTCAAAGTCTATGGCGCGCGGGTGGTCGAAGTTTATCTTGGCACGCTCGTCGTAACTAAGGTGGCTGGTTTCGCGATAATAATGATCCTGCGATATAATGCCGACTTCCGTTTGCGGAATCTCGTTCATTATTTGTTGTACCACGGTAGTTTTACCGCTACCGGTGCCACCGGCAATTCCTATTATAAGCATTTAGTTTGTTTTAGTTAAGCAAAAATAGCAATTATGCCGGGTTGGGAGGGATGATTATATGCCCGGTTTTTCTTTTTTGTTAAGGTCCTGCACCAAACTGTAGCAAAAATAAGATAGGATTAAGGCACCGGCAGCTATGCAGGCCCACATAATCCAGGGGCTGTTGCCGCCATTAATGCCCTTTGGCCTTGCCGAAAGCACCACTGCCTTAGCTAAAACCGCTTTAGGAATAGAATCGGAAACCCGGTCTTTAAAATTCTTAATATCATAATCAGGCTCAGATAGTTTAGGATTGCCTGCCAGTACTGTATAGTTTTCTCCAGCCTTAAAATAGCCAATAAGGTTTACAGGCGCCTGGTATACTTTTACCAATGCTATGTCCAGTGGTTCATTGTCTTTATTTTCTACTTCAATAACAATTTTATCTTCGGTAAGGCTTAAATTTTCGAGATCATTTTTCGAAGCAGAATTTAGGTCGAACGCGTAAGCCTCTTCCATATAGGTTATTGTTTTTTTTCTTTTACTTCTTACCCGTGGCACCAATAGGGTGGCATTACGCTGATAGAAAGCGGGCCCTTTAATGGCAAACGCAATTTTATTTACCGTAACCGGATTATTAAAACTAATGGTTATGCGGGTTCTTTTTTCTAAGATCAGCTGGGTAATTTTTACGTGAGTATTGGCAACTTCCTGCAGTTGGGCAGTGGTTTGGCTACCGGTAACCTTACCGGCTGCAAGTATATTTACCGGCAATGTTTTTTTATCGTTAAAGCTAATTTTTATGTACCTGTAAGCATTAACCGGCATAGACAGGGTTTTGTAAACAAGGGTATCAGTATGGCTATAAAGGTCGCCCAGCATTTGGTTGTTTACCAATCCAAACCACTGATTATTATTATAACTGCCACTAATGCTATAGGTTTTAGAGGCATCGGTATTGGCTATGGCAAGGGTAACCTGATCCCACTTTGTATCGGGTGTATTTTTAATGATTACCTGAGAGCTGGTATCGGTAACTACGTTTTTAGATACAATTTCGTATTCTTTAAAATTGTATTTAGAAATGCTTTTATTGGCGTTTTGTAAAAAATAAGGTACCTCTTTGCCTTTGCTGTCTTTTATGCGGATACCGTTAAGGTTAGCATCGGCGCACGCCCTAAAATCTGGCGGGAGCACAACAGCATGCAGTCCGTCTTTTTTTATTCCGGATAGTTTGGCCGATACCGTAAACTCCTGCGCAAAGCCGTAACAGCTAACCAATAGCAGTAAAAGAAATTTAAATAGTTTCATTGTCGGCATTTTTTTGGTTAGCACTATCGTTTGTAAGTTTATCCTGTATAACCAGTAATTTTAGCTTTTGGTATACAAAAGATATTACTAAAATTAATACACCCAGTAATATAAAGGCAATTATTTTTCCGGTTTCGGAAGCATTCCTAATATCGTAAACAAAAAGTTTTACAATGGTGAGTCCCAATAAAACCAAGGCAGTAATACGGATGTTTTTAAGCTGTTTTTTAATACCTGTAAGCAGCAGGCCGCAGGCTAAAAGGCCCCATAAAACCGGGAAACCTGTTTTAATAACCTGGTTGCGCATTACGTTTATATTATCCATATCGGCTACGGTTACATACGTGCCTACAATGGGTTGCGGATTAAGGCTGATAACCAGCCAGTGCAGCATCAGTTCAGAGCTTGTTAGGTAAACCAGCAGGAAAACCCCAACCCAGGGTAGCAAGCCGTTGCCTGTAAGCTGCGCTGTAATTTTGTCTCGGTTAATCTTGTATAGCAATATAACTGTATATGCCACAGCTGCCAGCAACACAAAATGCAGCCAATACGCAAATTTTGAGGCTATTTGAGATAGTAAATATTCTTCTACTTCATAATACGCAAGTTGCGAAAACAACAGTATGAATGTTACGATATTGATGATGCCTAAAACCGAACCAAATGCCTGAGTTTTGGCATCTTTACCTTTGCAATATAATTGTATAAATAAAATACTAAATACCAAATGGTACAGCAGTATAAGCGAATAAACCGCATAACTACTCTCCAGGTAATATTCCGCCTGATAGTTAAGTTCCAGCACACCTGCTACGTATGCTAACAGTATAGTAACCACCTGCGCAAATGCGCTGTACTTTTTTGTGTTAAACACTATGCCGTAAATGGTGTAGTTCTCGATGTCCTTTTTAAGTAGGAATACAACGCCTATGCACGATCCTACAGCAAATAGCCCGGTTAAAAATGCCGGGTTAATAACCGCGGTTAAAAGTACACTGCCGTTGTACAGTTTTGCCCAGTCCATTATAAGGCTGATTAGCATAAGTGCATGCACGATAACCGACCCGAACCTGAAATTCTGGATCTTAGATTTTTGTGCCAGCCACATTAGCAATATGGCTTCGGCGGCCCAGAAAAGGGTAATGTAGTTGCCCTCAAACTGTATGGGAATGGTTAGCGTTACAAAGGTTAGCGTAAGGCCAATAAGTATGTAGATAATTTTTTGGTCCATGGCCAGTTTTTTGTACAGCAGCCAGGCAAAACAAAAGTTGAATAAACCCAATAGCAACGTAAACAACCCTTGGTATTGTGGCAGTATCATATTCAGTACAAACATGCCCGACCCGTAAAACAAAAATGTATTGCTTACTAATATGGTAAGTTCCATATTGGTAAAAGCCGACCTGTTGCGGATATTGTTAATAATATTCATAACAATAAATATCAGGTAAAACACAAAACCAAATACTAAGGCGCCGGTGTAGGGTGGGTGTATAGTGCTATCTATATCAAACAGCCAGGCACCGTAAAGCAGTACGGTAAAAGCATACGCCATAGCATTTATAAGTGCCCATTTTTTATAGTAGGCAATAGACAGTATGCCCACATTTAATATAGCAATATAGGTAAACAGCACCACATAGTTACCACTGCCCGTGCTTACCATAAAAGGGGCTGCAAACCCACCAATTAATGATAGGACTGCGAGTTCCATACGGTTATAGTTAACCGATATAAACGCACTAAAGCCTGTAATAACCACCATAATAATAAAGGCTACCGTTTGGCTAAACAGGCCATAATCATGAAAGGCCACCGTAATGGTAAAGTAAAATATTGATATGGCGCCCGCCACAAGTACAGAGCTGAATGCCTTGTAGTTAATACGCAGCTTATGGGCTACCAGCATTACAATACCGCCGGCAAGAATGCCAATGCCCACACGGGCCGGCTCGTTTATCCAGTCTTTATCTATGGCGAATTTTACAAAGTAGCTTATGCCCAGTACCAGTATAAGTATCCCAATCTTGTTGATCAGGTTCTCGCCAATAAACTTCTCAAGGTCGGGGTTTTGTTCTTTAAAGTTTTCCCACCACGATTTTTGAGGGGGTAATGGAATTCTTGGCTGCGGTGCCGTGTCCGGTGCCTGTATAGAGGCAACGCGGGGCAGGGGTTCGGCGGGTTTGGGTATTTTAACCTCCGGTGCTGCTGGCATTGGTACACCAGGCCTGTCGGGTACCGGAACGCCTGGTGTTGCAGGTGTAACTGGATTAACCGGCTGTACCGGTTTTGGTGGAGCGGCCGGTGCGGGTGCAACGGGTGATGTTGTGGGTGATGTTGTGGGTGATTTATCGGCGTTTTCAGCCAGTTTTTTGTAGTGGTCGAGTTTTAGATTTACTTCAAAAAAACTGTCCTGGAGGCGGTCAATTTTTTTTGATAGCTTATTAATGGAAATTATAAAGGCAACAATAAGCACAATTAGTAATACTATTTCCATGGCTAAACGTTAGGTTTATTGTAAATATACTATAATTTATAAAATATCCTACAGAATAGGGAGTTACAATTGGCAGGCATAAAATACCTTCATAAAAAAGTAAATAACTTATATTTGAAACAAAATTGTAAAACAGGCGGGCGCTTTTTGCGTTATGCTTTAAAATAGTTGCTATGAAAAAATTGTTTGTATCTGTAATTTGTTTTTTTGGTGTTACTACTGCTTTTGCGCAGACCGATGTTATTTACAACGTTTACCAGCGCAGTTTTTTTGATAGCGATGCAAACAATAATGGCGACCTCGAAGGGGTTCGCCAAAAACTGGATTACTTACAGGGTTTGGGGGTTACCACCATTCAGCTTGCGCCGATATACCAGGCCGATCTTAAAAAATCTACCAATGCTACTGCATTTGAAAAGGTAGCGCCAGAATATGGCAATTTTGTAAACTACCGCAATTTAGCGCAAGAGCTGCACCGCCGTGGTATGAGGCTGTATCAGGAAATAGAACTGGACTATCTGCAAATTATAGCGGGGCAGGATAAGAATCCTAAAATAAAAGAGAGCGTTGTAAAGGTGCTAAAATATTGGGCCGACCCTAACAGCGATGGCAAGTTTTACGATGGTACCGATGGTTTTGTAATTGCTAATATGAGTGATAAGCCTGAAGGTACATTAAAAAACGTAAGCCTGTTAAAAGACTTTTGGGCTCCGATAATTGCCGAGCTGAAAAAAGTAAACCCCGCGCTACACATTATTGCCGAGCCCGATAATAAAAATTCAGCGGGCAGTCAGTATTATAAGGCTGGTGCCGATAAGGTGGTTGCCGTTAAGCTGCAAAATGCAATAGCATCTCTCAATAAAAAAAGTATTGTGGCTGCTGCCGATAGTACTTTTAATTACCTGCCGGAAGGCAAGCTACCCATTGTATTTATAGAAAATACCACTACTAAACTTTTTGCTAATGATAATTCAAACATTAATAGATTAAAGGCTGGTGCCGCACTTAACCTTTTAATAGGGGGGATACCTTCTGTTTACTACGGTCAGGAACTTGGTATGAAAGGAGACACGGCCTTACCTGAAGCCTACGAGTGGTTTGCAGCCGATTCCGGTAAAGGTTTGGCGCTATGGTATAAAGATTCGCCTTTATGGGATAACCGTACAGCCAAGGCTAATGATGGGATATCTTTAGAAGAGGAACAAAAAGACGCCAACTCGCTTTGGAATTTTTACAGGACCCTGTTTAAAATTAAAGCGACCGAAGATGCTGTTACAGGCATCTATAAAAATTTAGCTAATAATAACGATGCTGTTTTTTCTTTTACAAGAACATCAGATAAAGGATCAGTGCTGGTTGTGATAAACCTTTCGGCAGATAAGCATCAGGTATTGTTTGATAATGATGGTGTAACCAGGCTGGATGTATTAAAACTGCTTGCCGGCCAGCCAGATGTTAAATTTGCAAGGGGTAGCCGCTCTATTGCGCTGCCACCTTATGCAGTGCAGGTTTGGAAAATACTGCGCTAACAAATATTTTAATTTTAAGAATCGTTTAAAACAAGCTTGGCTCCCAAAGGAGCCAAGCTATATATTGTGTAGTGTTATTGCCGTGAGGTAGGAGACTCGTTTGTTCCACTCATCTGTAAGGTTAAATTTATTAGAGGGTATACGCCAAATTTTGGTTTCGTAAATGCACTTGCCAAATTTTTCCAACTCTTTAGAAGTTGCAAAATCTTTAAGTTTTTCCAACCCCCTCATAGCCACAATAGCAAAGTCGGGTTTCAGGTTTAAATTTTGAACCGATTCCATTATTTCTGTAATGCTTTTTCGCTGCTGTGTAGGTGCTCCTGACACCACAAGCACATTTTTTTTTCTAACGGTAATAACATAAGTACCATCGTTAGCTTCCGATAAAGATGGAACTTTTTCCAGTGATACCTTGCCTGATTCAGAGAAATACACTTTCCTGATCACGTCGGGTTTTAACCTTCTGCAAACCTCATGAATTGTCTCTGCTTTTCCGGAACTTCTGGCACCTTTTACAATTATATACTTCATAAGTAACAGTAATTAATATATTAATAATTGATTCAGTTTTGTAAGAACTATATCAAAGTAGTAGATGAAAAATAATCAGTTTTTTGGCTGTTTATTTATTTTTTGATTAAAAATTCCCTATCAAATTTATAAAATAGTTAACAAAGTTCCTTACGGTTTTCCGTAAAAAGTAGTTAAACATTTGTTAAATATAAAAATCTACATACTAAAATTTAAGCGTATTTCAATTTATATTAGTCCCATATCTTTAGTAATAGCTACAAGGTGTATAGTGTTGTTGGCTTTAAAATAGGCTTTAAGCTTATTAAGCCTTTTTTCTATGCTACTGGTGCTCGATGTTTTTTTGTGCTGTATCCTGAAAATCTCGCTAATTTCAGACTGTGTCATGCCAATAGAAAGGCACCGTAACAGCTCAATATCATCATCATCTATCTCTATAGAAAACTCTTTTATAGAGCCGGCAAGTTGTGGCGATATAAACACTTCTGCTGTGTGGTATATTAAATCTATAGCCTCAATTAGCTGCGTAATGCTGTCGCGGCCTTTGGCTACAAAACCATTAATTTTATAAGTATCAAAAAGCAGTTTAACCTTGTGTGGCTTATCATCTACAGAATAGGCTATAATTTTAAGCCTTGGCTGTTCTTTTTTAATTAACCCTATAAGTTCTTCTCCGGTTGTAATTTTTGTTTCCCGGTGGGTTTCCTGAAAAGAGAGGTCGGTAATAACAAGGTCAAACGGCTGTTTTTCAAAAATGGCCTTTTTAACCTTTAACAGCGCTTCATCGCAGTACTTGGTGCTGCGTACTTCGGCATCAAAATTTCTTTGCAATAAGGCTGTAACGCCATAGCTAATGCTATCTATATCTTCTACAAGTAATATCTTTCTAAACATATGGTGTGTAGGCCGGGTAAGTTAATGTAAGGTGAAATCCTGCCCTTGGCTTGGTATCAAAAATAACACTGCCATCGATAGAATCCATACGGTTTTCCACATTTTGCAGTCCATTTTTAAAAATAATTTTTTCGGTACGCAAACCCTTCCCGTTGTCTGAGTATGTAATTTGTATTTTTTTCTTTTCTTCTTTAAAATCTACCAGTACTACGGTGGCTTCGCTGTGCTTTGTCATGTTGGTCATAAGCTCCTGTAAAACACGGTGTGTAGCTATTTTTTTGGCAACAGACAGCTTTTCCCAGTCTACCTTATCAATGCCTTTAATAATCACGTTTACGGTATCGGTGCTGTAGCAGTTTAGCATAAGTTTTAATTGCACGGCATAGCGCAAGCCGGTATCTATATCGTTACTTTCTCTGGAAATATTTCGGGTTCTCAGGTAAATATCGTCTAATTGCGATATAAGCCTGTCTTTTTTAGCGCCCGAAACCACCTCTTCGTTAGCAACAAACAGTATGGTGCCGTAGATTTCGTTGGCAATTTCGTCGTGCACTTTGCGAGATATGCGTGTCTCGGCAGAGTAGGCCTCAAACACCTTTTCTTTACGGTGCTTTTGGCGAACCTGGAAAAATAAAAATATAGACGTAAAGATGCTAAAGGCAAGCCCCAGCAAGAGTATTTTATTATAGTCTTTGCTTATTTCCAACAGGGCCTCACTTCGGCTTGTAGGTACTGTTGTAGCAGTATCCGGTAATAAACTATTGCTGTAGCTGTTTATGCAGGCCAACAATATTAAAATGGTAACAAATATGTATCTTTTTCTTATCATCATAGTCTGGTAAAAAAAATGCATTGCTATTATAATAGTAGTGGAAAAATATCCGGTTAGTAATAATAGCTTACTTAGTGTTACTTAAATGTTTTGGTTAACAGGTAAGTAGTATGCTTGCATTATTTTTATACTTGTCCTGATAAGCAAAACGTATGCCATATACGTATACTAAAGATACGTAAAATATTAATAATCAGCAATGTGTTGCAAAATATCGATTAACTGCAGGTTTACTGCATTATTTAAGAAATAAATATTTTGCAACACAAAGCTTAGTTATAATTTAATCAAATTCAGAAGTGTAGAATAACTTTACACTTGGGTATTTAGACTGTGTCATTTGTATAGAAAATTCAGAATCGGCTAAAAATACCAACTGGCCAAACTTGTCTTTTGCCATAAATTTTTGCTTAATACGCTTAAACTCGGCAAACTCTTCGTTCTTTGGGTCATCGGGTTTAACCCAGCAGGCTTTATACGCCGGGAAAAGCTCGTACGAACATTTTGCGCCATATTCGTGTTCCAGCCTGTACTGTATAACTTCGTACTGCAGGGCACCCACGGTACCAATAACCTTACGGTTGTTCATCTCCAGGGTAAATAGCTGTGCAACACCCTCGTCCATAAGCTGGTCTACACCTTTTTCAAGCTGCTTAGCCTTCATTGGGTCGGCATTGTTAATGTACCTAAAATGCTCCGGAGAAAAACTTGGTATGCCTTTAAAGCTCATTTGCTCGCCCTCTGTAAGGGTATCGCCAATTTTAAAGTTACCGGTATCGTGCAGGCCAACAATATCGCCGGGGTAAGAAATATCTACAATCTCTTTTTTCTCGGCAAAAAAGGCATTGGGGCTGCTGAATTTAAGGTTTTTGTTGTGACGCACGTGCAAATACGGCTTGTTACGCTCAAACGTGCCCGAAACTACTTTTATAAATGCAAGGCGGTCGCGGTGCTTAGGGTCCATGTTGGCGTGTATTTTAAACACAAAGCCAGAGAATTTAGTTTCATCCGGCTTAACGTTGCGGGTGTCGCTGTCTTTTGGCCTTGGCGATGGTGCAATTTGTATAAAGCAGTCTAACAGCTCGCGCACCCCAAAGTTATTTAATGCCGAACCAAAGAATACAGGTTGCAAATGGCCATCTAAATACTCCTGGCGGTTAAAGGCCGGGTATACCTCGTCTATAAGTTCCAGCTCTTCGCGCAGCCTTGTAGCCGGTTTTGGCCCTATAATGCTGTCCAGTTCCGGGTTATTGATATCGCTAAAAGCAATAGTCTCTTCTATATCTTTACGGCTGTCTCCGCTAAAAAGATTAATGTTCTTTTCCCAGATGTTATAAATACCCTGAAAATCGTAACCCATACCTATCGGGAAGCTTAGGGGGGTAACCCTAAGGCCAAGCTTTTGCTCCACCTCATCCATAAGGTCGAAAGCATCTTTACCCTCACGGTCCATTTTATTAATAAACACGATCATGGGTATGCTGCGCATGCGGCACACCTCAACCAGTTTTTCGGTTTGCTCCTCAACACCCTTGGCAACGTCTATAACCACAATAACGCTGTCTACAGCGGTAAGGGTCCTAAAGGTGTCCTCGGCAAAATCTTTGTGGCCGGGTGTATCCAGGATGTTTATTTTTTTGTCTTTATAATTAAACGCAAGCACAGAGGTAGCAACAGATATACCCCTTTGGCGCTCAATTTCCATAAAGTCGCTGGTTGCACCTTTTTTAATTTTATTACTCTTAACGGCACCGGCCTCTTGTATGGCACCACCAAAAAGCAATAGCTTTTCTGTAAGGGTAGTCTTACCAGCATCGGGGTGGGATATAATACCAAAAGTGCGCCTTCTTTCTATCTCTTCTATAAAACTCATCTCTCTATAACAGTTGTTTACATTGTAGCACAAAAATAGCTTTTCTGCGCTATTTAATAAGTGAATACGTATTTAATTTTCATCGATAAAAACGTGCATTTTGTCGATTGAATTATGAATATGATAATTACGCAAACGGTTTCTTAAAACAATTCCTAATTTAATCCTTAATTATTGGTAATTGTTGAATTAAACTTAGATTATATGGCTTTAAAAACTACTCTTAAAAAATTCAAAATTCTCACCTTACTCACTATTATGCTGCTACTTACATCTCAAAACGATGTAAATGCGCAAACGAGAATTTACGCTTCTTCGGTTATTGCCGAAGACCACATTGCCGCCGCCTTCCCTTCGGGCAATGCAATCGACCAAAATTTAGCCACCCGTGCCCGCATTAACGCAAGTGCAGGGGTTATATTAGGAGAAGCCCCGTATACCGGGCATTTAGAGCTGCAATTTACAGATCTTATACCTGCAGAAACCACCACGTATGTAAAGCTCAATGCCGAGCAGCAATTTCTATCGGCCCTTTTGGGAGGTAGTTTGGGTGGCCTGCTAAACGACCTTTTAGGCAACCTTTTAATAGGCAACCAGAACTTTACCGTTCAGGCAAAAAATGGTGCTACGGTAGTTTTAACCGGAGACACTGCCACTGCCAGCGACTTTGCCGGAGACCGGCTTAGGGTGGTTGTAGATGCTACCGGTAATTATTTTTTAGCTATAACTCCGGCATCAGCTTACAGGAGTATCAGGCTGACTAACAGGGTAAATGCTGTTATATCGTTATCGGCCAATACACGCTGGTTAGATGTTTTTGAGGCTTTTTATGTTTCGGCACCTGCCAACTGCGGTAATGCGGCATTTACATCGTTTAGCGGCACGGGCATAAGCCTTGACCTGCTACAATTAGGTACTGCCGGTGTACTAAACCCGCAAAATGCCATAGATACCGATGCTACTAACTTTTCTACACTTAGCCTTGGGCTTTTAGGGGTAGGGTCGTCTGTAGAGCAAACGGTTTATTTTGAAGGCCCATCTGCCGCAACAGACCAGTTTATGGTACGCATACGGCTGGCACAAACGTTACTCGACTTAAATGTGGTTAATGATATACGGGTAATATCGTACCTGGGTGCCGATGAGGTTTCTAACCAGAGCCTTGCCACCTTACTATCGTTAAATCTGCTCAACCTGCAGGGCAATGCCATAACCAACATACCCGTTTCGCCGGGCGAACCTGTAGACAGGATAACCGTTCGGTTCTTTTCATTAGTAGGCGCATCGGTATCTCAAAACTTATACTTTTATGGGGCATTGCGCACACCGGCACTTCCTGTTATAGATCCGGCTTCTGTAAATGCGGTGGTGTGTAGCGGTGCTACGGCATCGTTAACAGCAACCACAGGCGCAGGTAACGAGCTGCGCTGGTACACCACCCCAACAGGTGGCACAGCTACAACAGTAGCATCGGGCAGCCCGTTTGTAACACCTGCCATTACTGCAAATACAACTTTTTATGTGGCTGCGGCCAAAATTGGCTGTCCGGAAGAATCTGCCCGTGTAGCCGTAAATGTTACTATAGATGTTGTGGCACCGCCAACAACATTAAACACCACACAACAGTTTTGCTCTTTTACTTTGCCAACGCTTGCCAACCTCCAGGTGAATGAGGCAGGCGTTGTTTTTTATGATGCTGCAACCGGCGGTAACCTTTTACCGCTAACTACAGCCTTAACAAACGGCACAGTATATTATGCAGCAGCAGTAAACCCGGTTACCACCTGCCAGAGTACTACAAGGCTTGCCATAACGGTAAACCTTAACACACTGTGCGCAGTAACATTAAACTTAAAAGTACTGTTACAGGGTCCGTTATTTGGCGTAAGCGATGGCCTAATGCGCGACGATTTGCGCACTATGGGCAACATACCGCTAAACCAGCCCTACAGTGCTGCGCTTAATGCACGCTTTACCCACGTGGGCGGTGGCGGAACCGAAGTTACCACCCAGGCCGTTTTAAATGCCAATGCCGGTACAGGCAATGCCATTGTAGACTGGGTTTTTATAGAGATAAGGAGCCAGGCCAACATACAAACGGTTATAAGAACCGTATCGGCGCTTGTGCAAAGGGATGGCGATATTGTGGCTGCCGATGGCGGTGCACTCAACGTACCCGGATTACCGGCATCTTTTTATGTAGCTATAAAACACAGAAACCACTTTGGCGCACTTGCCACAGATGTACAGGCAGTAACAGCAGGTGCTGTAGCGGTAGATTTTACCACCCTTGCTAATGATGATCTATTCTCGTTACCGGGCTACAGCGGGCAGGAAGCTATGGCTACCGTAAACGGTGTAAGGGCTTTATACACAGGTAATGCCAATTTTGATACCCAGGTAAAATATGATGGCGCCGCCAACGACAGGCAAACCGCTGCCGGCCAGGTACTGTCTTTCCCCGATAATACTGCGCAGATACTTAACTATGCCAATACAACCGGATATTTTTCCGGAGATGTAAACATGGATGGTAAAGTGCTGTACGATGGTGCCAATAACGACAGGCAGCTGATATTAAATATCATACTAACCTATCCGTTAAATCAAAATACGCTCATTAATTATAACGGTATGTTCGAGCAGATACCCCAATAAAATGCAATCGTAAAAATTCATTTTATTTTCTCAATCCTATTTAATTATATACTTAGTTGCGTATGAAAAACTTTATACTCAGGATACTGTTATTTACGGCACTCATGTCGGCACAATACCTGTATCCGCAGCAAATCGACCTTACATTAAAATATATAACCGCTACCAATACCTACGAGGTATATGCCAGGCCAACCTTTACCCAAAACAATTTTTTTGTTGCGGGCGGTACCCAGGTATCATTAGTAGTGCCGGCATCGGTGCCTAATGCAGCCCTCTCTATAGTAACGGTAAACGGCGGCCCGTGGTTTGATAACTCACAGGTAAATGCCCCATCTTCAGATGCGGCACACGATTTTCATAGTATAGCCTCTAACGGCTCTAATATGAATTTAACTGCCAATACAGAGCTGCTGCTGTTCCGTTTTATACTGTCGGGCACCTGTGTGCCGGGCGTAAGGCTGTTTAACAACGGTACAGATCCGCAGTCTACCGCACCCGGTATGAGTGGTGCCGATTTTAATAACTATGTGGGCAATGCCTTTAATGTGCAGGACTACTACGGCACTAACTATAACAATGCCGGTACTACCTGCGGTGTTATAGATAATGATGGCGATGGTGTTGCCGAGGGCCCTGACCCCGATGATAACAACCCGTGTGTGCCCAACCCAAACTTTGCCACCTGCGACCAGGATAATGACGGGCTTACCAATGCCGATGAAGGTGCAATTGGTACTAACCCCACCAATCCTGATACCGATGGCGATGGGATAAACGATGGTACGGAGGTTACCAACGGCAGCGACCCCCTGAACCCGTGCGACCCCAACCCAACCCCCGGAATTTGCGACACTGATAATGATGGCGACGGCGTTCCTGCCGATACCGATCCCGATGATAACAATCCCTGCATACCTAATGCTACCGCAGGCCTTTGCGATCAGGATAACGACGGGCTGACCAATACCCAGGAGGCAACTTTGGGTACAGACCCTACTAATCCGGATACCGATGGCGATGGAATAAACGATGGTACAGAAGTTACTAACGGCAGCAACCCGCTGGATGCGTGCAGCCCTAACGTAAACTTTCCTGCCTGTGACCAGGATGGCGATGGCCTTACCAACGCACAGGAGGGAACGCAGGGTACCGACCCTACTAACCCCGACACCGATGGCGATGGTATTAATGATGGTGCCGAAGTTACCAATGGCAGCGACCCGCTAAACCCATGCGACCCTAACCCTGCGGCCGGCCCGTGCGACCAGGATAACGACGGTTTAGATAATACCGAGGAGGCTGCTATTGGCACCAACCCAACCAACCCGGACAGCGATGGCGATGGCATTAACGATGGTACAGAGGTTACTAACGGCACCAACCCGTTAAACCCGTGCGACCCTAATCCGTCTAACCCGGCGTGTACGGTAAATCCGCAAATAAACTTTAATGTAACCTTTAACCCGGCTACGTGTACGTATGAGGTGTACGCGCTTCCTAACTTTACCGATACAGGCTTTTTTGTTTCGGGCGGAAGCCAGGTTTCTATAGCGTTACCTGCCGTAATAGCCAATGTTCCGCTGGTAATAACCACGGTAAATGGCGGTATCTGGACGGATAATTCTCAGATATATGGCCCGGCGGCGTCTCCGGCCAACGATTTTCATGCCGTAACCACTAACGGTTCTACACTCAACTTTACGGCAGGCGAGGAGCTGTTGCTCTTTACATTCGTGCTGCCCAACAGCCAGTGTTGTGCCGAAGGCATCAGGTTGTTTAACAATGATACCGATCCGCAATCGGGCGATGCCGGTATGAGTGGCGGCGACTTTAATAATTATTTTGCCGATGTTTTTGTGCTGGATAATTATTATAACGATAACTACGACAATAACGGCACGGTATGCGACCTATGCCTTATAAACCCGTTACCAACCGCTACAACCGCCGATGCCAGCCAGGAGTTTTGTGCTATAGATGCGCCAACCCTTGCCGATATTCAGGTAAACGAGCCAAGTGTGCGTTTTTATGCAGCAGCAACAGGCGGTACAGCCCTTGCAGCTACAACGCCTTTGGTAACCGGCACTACCTATTATGTGGTGGTATACGATGAGGTTACCGATTGCGAAAGCGCCACACGCCTGGCAATAGCCGTAATTATAAACGATGCGCCAACGCCAACCACGCTGGATACAACCCAGGATTTCTGCCTTTCAGACAGCCCAACACTGGCCGACCTGCAAGTAAACGAAACTGGTGTTGTATTTTATGATGCAGCAACTGGTGGCGCGTTACTGCCGGCAACCACAGCCCTTATAAATGGCACAACCTATTATGTAGGCGTTATAGATGCCGTAACCAGCTGTTCAAGTTCGGTGCGACTTGCCATAACCGTAACAGTAGGCAACGCTGCTACACCAACTACTACTGATGCTACACAGGATTTCTGTCTTGCTGACGCTCCAACAGTAGCGGATCTTCAGGTTAATGAAATGGGAGTTACTTTCTATACCACTGCAACGGGAGGAACTGCCATTGCTCCGACTACCGCACTTGTAGATGGCGCAACTTACTATGCTTCACAAATAGTAGGTACTTGCGAAAGCGCAACCCGCCTTGCCATAACCGTAAC
>NZ_AUGP01000007.1 GCF_000422725.1 Flavobacterium subsaxonicum WB 4.1-42 = DSM 21790 | reverse complement strand
TGAACCCGATCCAGGAGATTGTTAAAGACACCGTTATTGCGTTAAACGAGATCTACTTTGAATACAACAAAAGCAACATTACCAAAGAAGCCGCTTTTGAGCTAAACAAAGCAGTAGAGGCATTAAAAGCGAACCCTAACATGGTAGTAATGGTAAAAGCACACACGGATAGCCGTGGTACCGACCAGTACAACATGAGTCTTTCTAACCGCAGGGCAAAATCGACGGTTCAGTACATTATATCAAAAGGTATAGCCAAGGCCAGGATAAGCGGCCAGGGTTATGGCGAGAGCGAGCCGAAGGTAAAATGCACCGAATGTACCGAAGAAGAGCATGCTAAGAACAGGAGGAGCGAATTCCTTATTGTAAAGCAATAATAACAAAATAATACAAAGGTTTACTACAAGCAATATTTACAAACGCTTAACAAACCAAACCAACAAATGCCAAAAGCCCCGCACCAATGTGCGGGGCTTTTTTTGTGGGGCCATCCACAGTAGCGACGCATTGCCATGCGTCTCCCGAACTATTACAATAATAGATCTGGATATTATTCATATTCGGCTAAAGCCAGTCTATCCGAACCTTAAAACCCGTGGCTAAAGCCGCGGGCAACACATGCCTGTTGATACCTTAGGCCTGATGCAGGATTGGTGTAGAGACGCATTGCATGCGTCTCCCGTAATGTGAGACACAAAAGTGTTGCCCCTGGCTTTAGCCAGGGGTTAAATGTGAGGGGGGGTTGGCTTTAGCCAAATATTATTTCTTGAAGCTATGCGTGAGGGATAGCAGCGAAAAGCCCACAGTAGCGCGGAGGCACGACGCTGCCACGAGGACTTGCAGCGTATAGCCCGACCCGACAGGGGCACGCCCTTGTGTTAGTAATCAGTGTTTAGTGGCAGTTGGCAGCTTTGATAAAGTAGGAAACAGTACCCAAAAGGAGTGCTTACAAATTATCGCTCTGGAACCATTCGGCAAAAGAGGTTTCGGTTTCCTGTAGCCTTAAAGAGTGCAGGTTGATGTTAGCGGGCAGGCGGTCTTTGATTTTTTTTGCAAAATCGATAACCATATTTTCACTTGTAGGTTGGTAATCAACTAAAATAACATGGTGGTCGCGGGCTTTAAGTTCAGCGGCCAGTTCTATATGTGGGGTGTTTTGGTTAAACACCGTGGCATGGTCAAAAAGGTCTACAATCTCTTCTTTCACAATTTTTTTAAGGTCGCCAAAGTCGATAACCATCCCAAATTTTACATTGCCGGAGTCGGTTATAGGTGAGCCAATTACGGTAACCGACAGCTTATAACTATGGCCGTGCACATTTTTGCATTTGCCGTCGTAGCCGTAAAGGGCGTGTCCGGTTTCGAAAGTAAACTGCTTGGTAATCCTGATTTTGCTCATTTGTATGCCTTTAAGGCTGCAAATTTACTAAATAATAGCCTTGGTTGTGCAGCTGTGCCAATGTATTGGTTTTACGATTATCTTTGAGTGCTTTTTAAACGCTTTAAAAAATGGACGAATTTGCGCTGAACCCGTTGTATGAAAAGGTAATAGACGGCCTTGCCGAACAAAAATACAGTGTTGTAGATGGCTTTTTTACAGATGCCGAAGTGCAGGGATTGCGCGATGGCCTGTTGGCAAAATTTGAAGCCGAGCGCTTTAAAAAGTCGGCTATAGGCAACCAGGCCAACGAGCAGGTGCAAACGGCCGTGCGTGGCGATTTTATTTTATGGCTGGACGAAGAAACCGCCACTGGCGCCGAAAAAGCATTTTTTGACACGATTAAGGATTTTACACAGTACCTTAACCGTACCTGCTATATGGGTATTGCAAAGCAGGAATTTCATTATGCGCTGTACCCCGAAGGCACGTTTTACAAACGCCATTTAGATACATTTCAGAACGATAGCAGCCGCAAACTCTCTATGGTGTGTTATTTAAACGATGAAGACTGGAAGCCCGAATACGGCGGCGAGCTGACCCTTTACCTTAACGATAACGGCACCGAAAAAGCACTGGATATCTATCCTGTTAAAGGCAGGGTAGTGGTGTTTGAAAGCCAGGTGCTTGAGCACGAGGTTAAGCCCGTAAAACAAAAGCGCCTCAGCATTACCGGCTGGCTTAAAACCCGCGAGTATTAGGGTTTAAGTTTGGCTAATGCCTGCCTTGAAAAATCAGATAATACAAGCCTGCCCGATATTTTGGCGCGGTCGGCTAACAATACATCCCAATTTTCGGTGCCTTCCCACAATACCTGTTTCATGGCAGTTAGTGCTTCCGGATTGTATGATGCCAGTTTAGACGTAAAGAGGTCGAGTTCGGCATCCAGTTCTTTAATGGTTTCAAAAACCTTGGCATATAAGCCTTTTTCCTGCGCCCAATAGGCGTTTTTCCACTCGTGGGCAGCAAGGGTTAATTCGCTTAAAGCGGCCTTGCCCATTTTGCGTTCTACGGCCGGTGCAATTACAAACGGGCCTATACCGATGGTAAATTCAGATAATTTAACAGCGCTGCCCTCTGTCGCCAGGGCATAATCGCAGGCTGCTGCCAGCCCAACGCCACCACCAACAGCTTTGCCCTGTATACGGCCTACAATTAGCTTAGAGCAGTTGCGCATGGCGTTTATTACGTTGGCAAAGCCGGAGAAAAATACAGCACCATCATCTAAATTAGAAACAGCCAGCAGCTCGTTAAACGATGCGCCCGCACAAAATGCCCCCTCACCCTCGCTTTTTAGCACTATTATACTAACATCGGGGTTGTGGCTCAGGGTGTTTATGGCCTCGGTTAGCCTGCCCAGCAGCACACCCGGAAACGAGTTGCCTGCCGGATGGCCAAACTCCACCGTTGCTATTTTATTTTCTACATTTATGTATAAAGAGCCGTCTTGCCTGTTGGTAATTGCCATATTAAAACTATTTAAGGGTAAATTTAGCATAATTAATAAATATGTAAATTGGTTTTTTAAAAACTTTACTATTGTTTTGCAAATTCAAAGTATTTTATATTATATTTGCCATCTCAAAATGGGGGATTAGCTCAGTTGGCTAGAGCGCTTGCATGGCATGCAAGAGGTCATCGGTTCGACTCCGATATTCTCCACTTAATCAAAGCTTCAGTTTTTACTGAAGCTTTTTTTGTTTAAATTACATCCAATTATTTCCGTAAGAATCATACATAACATGCCATCAGAAAAAAGCCAACAAGTAAAATCAGAACTGCACCCGCGTAATAAAAACCGCGAGCGGTACGATCTAAACGCCCTAATTGCTGTTAGCCCGGAACTGGCAAAGTATGTTACACCCAATAAATTTGGCGATGATTCGGTAGATTTTGCCAACCCCGATGCCGTTAAGCTTTTAAATAAGGCGTTGCTTAACCATTATTACGGAATTAAGTACTGGGAATTTCCGGAAGAAAATTTATGTCCGCCCATACCGGGCAGGGCAGATTACCTTCATTACATGGCCGATTTGCTGTGCGAAAGTAATTTTGGAAGAAATCCAGAAGGCAATAAGATTACTTGTTTAGATGTTGGTGTAGGCGCTAATTGCATTTATCCGATAATAGGGGTAACCGAGTATGGCTGGAACTTTATAGGGGCCGATATCGACCCTAAATCTATTGCATCTGCACAAAATATAGTGGCTAATAATTCACAATTGGAAGGTAAGATTAAATGCCGATTGCAGGATAACTACCGTAATATTTTTTACCGCATAATTGGTGCCGATGAAAAGGTTGACATAACGGTGTGCAACCCGCCTTTTCATGCATCTGTCGAAGAGGCCCAAAAAGGCACGCAACGAAAAGTAAAGAACCTGTCGGGAAAAAATGAAAAGACGCCTGAGCTTAATTTTGCCGGAATAAGCAACGAGCTTATTTATAAAGGCGGCGAGGCTAAGTTTATTAATAACATGATTTTTGAGAGTAAAAAGCTTTACAAAAACTGCTACTGGTTTACCACATTAGTGTCTAAACAATCTAATTTAAAGGGTATCTATACATTGTTAGAAAAGCTGGAAGCTACCCAAATTAAAACTATTACTATGGGTACGGGCAATAAATCTACCCGCATTGTGGTCTGGACGTTTCTTAGTAAAGAAGAGCAGAAGTTGTGGCGCGACACCCGTTGGAAAAACACAGCATTATAAATATGGAGGCAAACCTATTCTTATTTTCTCCCTGTAGATAAAGCGTGTTAACATACTTTGTGAAAGCTACCGGTAAAAGTGTGAAGAAATGTATAAAAAATCTTATTAAACTTAACCTTTAACAGGCACTTAACTTTTAATTGCAGGCAAAACATATCTTTGTTAGGCTCAATAAAATCAGTGCTTTATAAAGCAAATTATCCTGTTTGTTATTGGTGTTTATTTTTTATCATTTCTCTCAATAGTACCTTCTGTAACTTATTCTAAATTTTATGAAAACACTTTTATTCTTATTTTTATCGTGTGCATGTTTTGCGCAGGAATTTACCGTAACGCCGGCCGGCCTTGCCTCTAAAACAGATCCTTCTAAAACGTATGTGGTTGTTCATTTTGAAGGCGTATCGGCAGATAGCCTTTATGCAAGCGCAAAAAGATACGTACAAAGCAAATATACCGGGCCTAAAGATGCCATAAAAGGCGAATTGCCAAGCCAGTTTATTAGTTTTGAAACCACATCTGACACCATAATGTCGGTTAAAGAAAAAAACAAAACTGTTGCCTACAATGCAACATATACTACTACTATAGATTTTAAAGACGGTAAAATAAGGATCAGCTTTCCGGCGGTAGATATTTATACCCTTAACAAATCTGGAGAAAAAGAAGCCTATCCGTTTAGTGCTTACTGGAACAAGAGCGGAAAATTGGTTAACAGCAGGTCTAAAAAGTTAGTGGAGGCATATTTTAATGCCTTTACAGGATCGTTAATTAAAGGTGTTAACAGCGGCGGAAACAAAAGCCAGATAGGTTCTGCCGAATGGTAGCCTAAAATATATATAGCATTTACAATTTAAGCTTCGGTACTACCGGGGCTTTTTTATTTGTAGGTACATTTGGTTTTAGGTGTCAGAAATTTTTCTTAAAATATTTGTAGTTAGTGTGTTACAAAATGTTAAATTAATCGTTTACTATTTAAACACCTACACCATGAAAAAAATAACTTCCCTTATTGCTCTAACATTACTGCTATTTGTGCAGAATGCGGTATCACAATCTGTTACCGGTACGGTAATAGATGAGCAAAAACAACCCATACCTTATGTATCTATCCAGGTAGGCCCAACCTACGGGGTGGTAAGCAATACCGAAGGCCAGTTTGTAATTAACATTCCCAGCCCGGCCGATGCCGATAAAGTAATTTTCTCCAGCATTGGGTACGAAAGTATTGCTATACCGCTATCTGATTTTAAAAGTGGTGCCTACGTGCTTAAAGAACAGGTTACTGTTTTAGATCCGGTTTTTATTACCAATAAAAAATTATCGCCATTAGAGATCCTGGCGCAGGTAAAAATAAACGCGCCTAAAAATTACGGTACACAGCCCGCAAAACAGACGTTTTTCCTTCGAAATTCGTACACCAATAAAATGATAGATGGCCAGTTTGAGCTTGTAAAATCGTCTGTAGATAAAAAAGCTACCTTAAAAGAACTTAATAAAGAGATTGAAGACGTTATGAAAAAACTCAAAAACCAAAGTTCTAAAAGCTATTCGGAGTCGTATGGGTTTTTGTATCAGCAAAATAGCGAATCGAAATTACTGGTTGAAAAAGCGGTTGAACTAAAAAATAGAGAAAGAGACGTATCTGGCGAACAGGCGCAAAGTAAATTTATAGACATTGTAAAAAGATATTTAGACCCCAATGCCACCTATAAATTAAAAACGGGTTTGTTTACGATTGATGATTCTTTAAAGGTTAAATCGGCTAAAAAAGATATAAAGCCCGATGTTAAAACGGCGTATTTAAAAACCACCATAACGGCTTTAAGTAGCTCTTTAAATAACTTTTACACAAAAGATGGCCTCGACTTTTTTACAGATTACAAGCGCTATACCTATACTTTAGAGGGGTACTCTGAATATAACGATGAAACTATTTACATTTTAGATTTTAAGCCGGCAAAAAGTTCGGGCCATTACTATGGCAAAATCTATGTTAATGCCTTAGATTATGCTGTTGTTAAATTAGAGTATAATTTAGTTGATGGCGAAAATGAAAGCAAAATAAACCTGAAGCTTTTATTAGGCGTAAAAATGATGGAAGACCGCACTAAGGTTGCCGCTACGTTTACTAAAAACGATGCAGGGCAATATTCTATAAACTTTATTAAAAAGCAAAAAGGCAATTATGGTTACATGGACCGGTCGCTTAAGTTTACTAAAAATAAAGTAAGTAAAGATGAGGAAACTAACATGCTTAAAGTAGATTTTTTAATAGAATCTGACACGTACACCACCAGCGAATTGTTTATTATAGACAAGCAGCCGATAACCGCGGCCGAATTTAAAAATGTTACCGAAAAAGAAAAATATGATATTAATTACATAGCCAAATACGACCCATCTATCTGGAAGGATTATAATGTTCTTGCGCCGGTAGATGCTATTAAAAACTACAATTAATTCCGGTTTTTACCGAATAAATAAAAATGGGCTGCCTAAATTTAGGCAGCCCATTTTGTTATAATATGATGTATAGGTTATTGTTTTACGATCTTATTGAAGAAAACCTGATTAGTATCGGTTTCAATTTTTAAGATGTAGACACCCTGGCTTAATTTAGAGATGTCTAAACTGGCCTGACCCTGTACTTCCAACACTTTTTTACCAGCGATAGAAAATACGCTAACATTTTGCACACCGGCGTTGGCAAGCTGTATAGCTACTGTGCCTGTTGTTGGGTTAGGGTATACAGTTGCCTGTGGCGCAGCATTTACCGGGCTAACAGCCATTACATCCTGGGTTAGTTTGTAAAGCTCGGCACCTTCGGCACCGTATTCTCCTTTAAAGTAAAGCTCATCGTTTAATATTGTAAAAAACGGAATGTAATACATTGGGCTTACAGCATCGGTATCGGCCATAAGTTTTGTAGTTCCGGCTGTGGTGCCATCGGTAACATAAAGCTCGCTGCCGTTGGTACCGTCTATTGCTACAAAGTACAGCAAACCATTATAAGAAATAAAATAGTTAGGAGCCGAATAATCGCCACCCACATTAATATCTTTTATCATAACTGTTCCGGCCTCGGTACCGTCAGACGACCAAAGCTCGGCATTGTGTACACCATCGGTTGCCTGAAAATACACCTTGCCGTTGTAAGCATATAATGCACCCGGAAAAGATTCTCCCGCACCCGGAAAAATATCTTTAACCATAACAGTACCTGCAACAGTACCATCGGTTGTCCATAATTCATAACCGTGTGTACCATCGTTAGCCCTAAAATACAGCTTGCCGTTAACCTCTGTAAACTCGTTAACGCTCGATCCTTCACCTTCGTTAGGGTTTATTTCTGCGAATAAGGTAGTTCCTGCCTCGGTACCATCGGTAACCCAAAGCTCGTCGCCATTATTATCATCGGCCCTAAAATACAGCAGGTCGTTATATACTACAAAGCTCCTTGGCGATGAGTCTCCTTCGGTAAAAACATCTTTAACCATGTTAGTACCGGCTTCGGTGCCATCGCTTACCCAAAGTTCGTAGCCATTAGTGCCGTTATCTGCCTGAAAGTAGGCTTTACCATCATACTCAATAAACCCGTACGGGTACGAGCTGCCTGTAGGGTTAATGTCTTTAGGCATAATTGTGCCCTCGGTAGTACCATCGGTAACCCATAGTTCGCTGCCATCTGCACCATTATCTGCCTGAAAATACACCTTATTGCCTACTTTTTTAAAGAACAGGGGTACAGCACTGTTGGCTCCGGTTAAAATATCTTTTAGGATAACGGTACCGGCTTCGGTACCATCGGTAACCCAAAGCTCAATACCATGAGAGGCATCGCTGGCCGAAAAAACAAGCTTGCCGTTAAGTTCGGTCAGTTCTGTAATAGACGAGTCTCCAAAAAGATTAATGTCTTTAATAAGTACCGTGCCATCTTCGGTGCCATCGGTTGCCCAAAGCTCATCGCCATGCTCGCCATCGTTGGCAGTAAAGTACAACTTACCGTTAAGCTCTACCGGCTGCTGTATGCTGGAGCCATCTAACCCCGGGTTAATGTCTTTAACAATTTGTGCCACTGTGGTTTGCCCGTAGCTAAAATAACCGGCGGCAATACACATAAGTGTTGTAATTCTTCTTTTCATTTGTGAAAATTTATTGTGGTTTTGTATCGAAGTAAATTTAATTTATTTAAAACGGTAATTAAATTTTAACTGTACAATTAACACTTTTAAATACTTAACGCTAAACTAATCAGTGTAATTAGCAACAGTTTTATTGATAAACAGGCAAAAAAAAGAACTATTAAACATGAATGTTATCTAATTGCATGTCTTACAAAATAAATCTTAATAAAATTAAAATTTAGTAATTCTAAATTCATATAATTGCACACTTATACAAACCTAATCAATTAATGAAGAAAACATTACTATTACTCGCCATCCTGATTAATACAGGATTTATGTTTGCGCAAAAAGAACTTTCTAAAGATTATTCGTATACGGCCAGTAATCCGTACAAAGTTTTTGATGCCGATAACAAATTATATTTTTACAGAGACGGAGAGATAATGACTGTAAAAATTGATAAAAAAGAAATTCTTATCCAAAAGCTGAACTCAGCCGGAGACAAGCCATCGTTTATAGCAGAGAAGTTGTACGAGTCTAAAGAATTGTTCCCTAAAAACTATCAGTTGGAAGAAGTTGAAGAATATGGCGATAAGTATTATTTCTTTTTTTCTTCGTGGGATGGTGATAACGAAAAAGAACAGCTGTTCTACAGGGAGATAGATTTTAAAAAAGGCGAATTTGTTGGAGAGAACAAATTAATGTTTCAGGTAGAGGGCAAAATTGCAGGGTCGCCAACAGCCATTTTGTATATTGGTATGTTTGCACCAGGCATTAGCATTGGCGTTCAGGATAAGTTTGATTTTCTTATTTCGGCAGATAAGCAAAAAATGCTCATAGAATACCGCAAAAAGCCTCTTGTAAAATCAGATAAAAAAAGTTACGATATTATAGGGGTTAATGCTTATGATAGCAATCTTAACCCGGTTTGGAACAACGAGCTAACAATGCCGTACACAGAGAGAAGGATGAATTTGCTGGATTATTCTATTGATAAAGAAGCTAATGCGTACTTACTTGTAAAAGTATTTCATGACGATAGTAATGACGATAAAAAGCATAGAAAAGATACCGAAGCCAACTACCATGTAGAGCTTTTTAGAGTTAAAGCGGGCACTACCGATATTGATATTACTAAAATAGATGTAAATGACAAGTTTATAAACCGCCTGTGGCTGTACGAAAGCCCGGATGATTATATGGTTTGTGCCGGTTTTTACAATAAAGGTAAAGTTTTAGATAATGTGGGTGGTATTATGGTGTTTAAGGTTAAAAAAGACGGGGGTTTGTATGATAAATCTACACACGAAATACCTCTTGAAATTTTAAACGAGCACGTTAGTAACAGGGCAAAGAAAAAGAACAATAAAGCAGATGAAAAAGGAGGTGCCGAATTTAATAATCTGGTGCTGGATAAATTACAGATTGACACGGATGGTAGCCTTGTTTTATTAGGCGAGCAGTATTTTTATGAAAATCATCCTATGTCAAAAAGTAATTACGTTAGTTATCATTATTATGATGTATTGGTTACAAAAATAGATCCGTCGGGCAAACTGGCGTGGATGAAAAAGTTGCCTAAAAGGCAAATAGGTACCAGAGGCAGGGGTGGTATGTCTTACAAGCATTTTTATGCTAACAACAACCATTATGTGGTGTACCTTGATAACGTAAAAAACTTTAACCTGCCTGTAGACGAAACCCCGTCAACCCACAGCGATGGCCAGGGAGGTTATTTTACATCATATAAAATTAATGATGCCACCGGCGAAGCAGTTAGCAGTTCTATTTTTAATGTTAGGGATATGGAAGATATGACTATTTACCAGTTCTCAGTAAAAAGGATACTACAAACCGGCGACGATGAATTTGCCTTAGAGGTTTACAAAAAGAAAAAAGAAGATGTAATGATCAAGATAAAGATGCTTTAATCTATAATTACAGTATATAATAACAAAGCGCCCTATTGGGCGCTTTGTTCGTTTTGCAGCATATATGCCATAGATTTTATAACCCGGTCGTGCTTTTTTACAAATGGGTTTTCTTCATCCCAAACGTAGCCGGCCAGTACAGAGCATATTTTTTGTTTAACATCGGGGTTTTCGGGCCTGTGGAAAAACAAGGTTTGCAGGTTGCCGGTGTACCATTCTTTTACGTAAGTAGCAAAAACATCAACACCACGGCGCATGTAAGCGGTATATTCTGTATCCCAGTCTACGGTTTCGCCGTTCAATTCCCTTAAAAACAGCTTTGCCGATAGCATACCCGACTCTGTAGCAAAGCAAACCCCTGATGAGAATACAGGGTCTAAAAATTCTGAACTGTTGCCTGTTAAACTGTAGCCCGGCCCACAAAGCCTGGTAACAGAGCAGGAGTAGTTTTCTATTTTGTGGGGTTCAAACAAAAAGTCTACACCCTCAAAGCGGTCGCGGTAAAAGTCAGATTGTTTAATAACCTCCTTTAACGCTTCGGTAGTATTATCGCCTAACGATTTTATGTAGCTTGTAGGCCCAACAACACCAATACTGGTGTTGCCGTTGCTAAAGGGTATAACCCAAAGCCACACTTTAGTTTCTAAAATATCAAAAGTAATCTGGGTACCCTCTACACCCTCCGGCCTGTTTACATCTTTAACATGGGCAAACATGCTCGAATTTTCGGGTATAGACGATGGTGCATCCAGCTTTAATATTCTTGGCAGCACGCGGCCATATCCGCTGGAGTCAATTATAAACTTGGCGTGTACCTCTCGGGTAACGCCTTCTTTATCCCTTATGGTTGTTACAGAGTCAGATCCATTAAAAACAACATCAAGCACTTCGGTTTCAAACTCAAGGTCTATGCCTTTTTTAATCACTTCCTGGGCAAGGGTGTTATCAAAATCGGCCCTTGGCACCTGCCATGTCCAGTCCCACCCTTCACCAAATTTCTGGCTAAAATCAAAAACACATAATTCTTCGCCCCTAATAAAACGGGCGCCAAACTTTTTTTCAAAATCCATTGCCTTAAGAGCGTCCAACAGCCCGGCTTCGTCAAAATGGTCCATAACGCGCGGTATAAGGCTTTCGCCGATAACAAAACGCGGAAATTTAGACCTTTCAACTACCTTGATCTTCACACCATTGTTATGAAGATACGAGGCTGCAACACATCCTGAGGGGCCTGCGCCAATAACCAGCACGTCTACATTTTCTTTTAACATTATAAGTTTTTGTTAGTCTTAAAATTATCTTAAAAATATTTTACATTTGTAACCCTGTAAAATTAGAGACATTTTACATATAAAAAAATAATTTTGCCCAACAGCGCAATTTAATTACGTATAAATGACGAAGATAAACGAGTATTTAAGCCTTGAGCAATTTGAATCGATAGTTTTTGGCAACAATAACGTAGAGGTTAGTAAAGAGGTGCTGGAAAGAGTAACACAAAGCTTTGATTTTTTAAAAGAGTTTTCGGCAAATAAAATTATTTATGGTGTAAATACAGGGTTTGGGCCAATGGCGCAATACCGTATAGAAGACCAGGACAGGATACAACTACAATACAATTTAATAAGAAGCCATGCATCGGGCACCGGTAAACCTTTGTCGCCCGTATTTGTAAAGTCGGCCATACTGGCAAGGCTAAACACATTGTCTTTGGGTAACTCTGGGGTGCACCCGTCGGTTATCCATTTAATGCAGGAGCTTATTAATAAAGATATATGCCCGCTTATATTTGAGCATGGCGGTGTTGGTGCCAGTGGCGACTTAGTTCAGCTTGCCCACCTTGCCCTTGTGCTTATTGGCGAAGGCGAAGTGTTTTATAAAGGCGAACGCAAAGCCACCGCCGATGTTTTTGCAATAGAGGGGCTTACCCCAATAAATGTAGAAATTCGCGAAGGCCTTGCATTAATGAACGGTACCAGTGTAATGACGGGTATTGGTATCGTGAATCTTACCAATGCTAAAAAGCTGTTAGACTGGTCGCTTAAATTTTCGGCAGCTATTAACGAGATCGTTAAGGCGTATGATGATCATTTATCGGCAGAGCTTAACAATACCAAACTGCATAAGGGCCAGCAGGAGGTAGCCGCCCGTATGAGGCAGCACCTGCAAACCAGCAAGCTTATCCGCAAGAGAGAAGACCACCTTTACACCGGCGATAATACAGAGACGGTGTTTAAAGAAAAGGTTCAGGAATATTACTCACTGCGCTGTGTGCCCCAAATACTGGGCCCGGTGTTAGATACCATTAACGAAACGGCGCTGGTGTTAGAGAACGAGATCAACTCGGCTAACGATAACCCTATTGTAGATGTTAAGAACAAGCTGGTATACCACGGCGGTAACTTCCACGGCGATTATATATCGCTCGAAATGGATAAGCTAAAACTGGTAGTAACCAAGCTGTCTATGCTTGCAGAGCGCCAGCTTAACTATTTAATGAATGCCCGTATAAACGAGATACTGCCACCATTTACCAACCTGGGTAAACTGGGCTTTAACTTTGGTTTGCAGGGTGTACAGTTTACGGCGGTTAGCACCACGGCAGAGAACCAAATGCTGTCTAACCCTATGTATGTACACAGCATACCCAACAATAACGACAATCAGGATATTGTAAGTATGGGTACCAATGCTGCGGTAATAACAGCTAAGGTTATAGAAAATGCTTTTGAGGTGTTAGCTATTGAGCTTATGGCAATTGTGCAGGCCGTAGATGCTTTAGATTATAAAAATGAAGTATCTTTGGGTACAAGACAAATATATGATGATGTAAGGGCTATACTTCCTGTGTTTTCTGAAGACAGGGTTATGTACCCGTATGTGCAGGCTATTAAGGATTATCTTATGAAGTAATGTAAACTTAAAACCATATAGGCATGAAAAAAATCATTTTCTTTTTATTGTTATGTGTACAGGCAGCGTTTTGCCAGGAGCTGGCGCTTGTAAAGCAGGATTCTAAAATTGGTTACATTAATAAAACCGGGCAGTATGCCATAAAGCCCCAGTATGATAAAGCCAGGGGTTTTAGCGATGGCCTTGCCGCCGTTAACGATAAAGGCAAATGGGGTTTTATTAATGCAAAAGGCGAGTGGGCCATACCTGCCACTTTTGATGATGCCGAAGATTTTAACAGCGGGCTTTGCGTGGTAGAAAAAGACAAAAAGCGCTTTTACATTAATAAAATGGGCGAAACTGTAACCACTCCTGCAACAGATAAGTACTATACTTTTGAAGATGGTGTTGCTTTTATTAAACAGGGCGACAAAGTAGGGCTTATAAACCCTAAAGGCACGGTGGTGCTGGAGCCTAAGTACGAGGTTATAAAATCGTTTAAAGGCAACTACGCGCGTTTTAAAAATAACGGCCGCTGGGGTATTTTAGATAAAGCCGGTAAAGTAGTGGTAGAGGCTACTTATGATGAAATTGGCGATTACCATAAAGGTGTTACCTGGGCAAGAAACGGCGAGGCATTTGGCCTTGTTATTGCCGGCAAGTTTAAAGCTATTGATGGTGTAGATAAAATATGGGATTTCCATTCTCAGGACCTTACCTATGCCCGTAAAGCAAAAAAAATTGGTTTTATAGACCTTAAGGGCGACTGGGCTATTGAGCCTAAGTTTGATAAAGCCCGTGCTTTTACCAAAGGCCTTGCGCCGGTTTATGTGGGTAAAAAGTGGGGTTATGTAAATACTAAAGGTGCTTTTGTTGTAGAACCTATTTACAACGATGCCGAAATTTTTAGCGAAGATGGCCTTGCTCCTGTTAAAGATAAAGACTGGGGTTTTATAGATACCACAGGCAAAGTTATTATTCCAACCAATTATGATATTACTGCGGCGCTTTCGTTTTTTAGCGACGACCAAAAAGGTTTTGTTAAAGGCCTTGCCCGTGTTAAGAACAACAAAAAGTGGGGATTTTTAGATACAAAAGGCCAGCTGCTGGGCAACCAATGGTTTGAAAACGCCGAATTATTCAATTAGAAAATTAATTTATGAAGTGTGCATTAGTTACGGGCGGCTCCAGGGGCATTGGTAGTGCCATTTGCCAGAAACTGGCTGCCGACAGCAATTACCATATACTTATTAACTACCAGTCTAACCTGGCTGCAGCCGAAGAAACTCTGCAAAAAGTTATAGAAAACGGTGCTACTGGCGAGCTTTTAAAATTTGATGTTGCTAATGCAGACGAGGTTAAAAGTGTGCTAACCCAATGGCAGGAGGCTAACCCCGATGCTTTGGTAGAGGTAATAGTAAACAATGCAGGCATAACCAGAGATGGCCTTTTTATGTGGATGTCTCAGGATGATTGGTCATCGGTAATAAATACCAGCCTTAATGGCTTTTATAACGTTACCAGCTTTTTTATACAAAAGCTGTTGCGCAACAAATACGGCCGGATAATTAATATGGTATCGGTATCCGGGGTTAAGGGCACACCGGGGCAAACCAACTACTCTGCGGCAAAAGGCGCGGTTGTTGCTGCTACTAAGGCACTGGCCCAGGAAGTTGCAAAACGCAACATTACGGTTAATGCTGTGGCTCCCGGGTTTATTAAAACCGATATGACCGGCCAGTTAGACGAAAAAGAACTGGTAAAAATGGTGCCCGCCAACCGCTTTGGCGAAGCCGATGAGGTGGCCGACCTGGTAAGTTTCCTGGCTTCTAAAAAAGCAGGCTACATTACAGGCGAAGTAATTAATATTAACGGGGGTATATACTCCTAACTATATATAAACCAAAACGCGAACAATGGAAAGAAGAGTGGTAATTACCGGTATGGGCATTTATTCCTGTATTGGCACATCGCTTGATGAGGTTAAAGAATCGTTATACCAGGGCAAATCGGGTATAAAGTATGATGAAGAGAGAAAAGAATTCGGGTTTAGGTCGTGCTTAACGGGTATGGTGCCCAAACCAGACCTTAAAGAGCTTTTAAACAGGAGGCAGCGCATAAGCATAGGCGAAGAGACCGAATATGCGTATATGGCTACCATACAGGCTTTAAAGCAGGCAGGTATAGACGATGATTTTCTTGAAAATAACGAGGTGGGCATTATGTATGGCAACGATAGTGTATCTAAAGCTATTATAGATGCTACCGATGTTATAAGAGAAAAGAAAGATACGGCACTAATAGGGTCCGGGGCTATATTTAAGTCCATGAACTCTACCATTACCATGAACCTTTCTACTATATTTAAGCTAAGGGGCATTAACCTTACGGTAAGTGCTGCCTGCGCCAGCGGATCGCATTCGTTGGGTATGGGCTATTACCTTATAAAAAGCGGGCTTCAGGATACCATTATCTGCGGCGGCGCACAGGAAATCAACAAATATGCCATGGCCAGTTTTGATGGCTTAGGTGTGTTTTCTCCCGGCGATACAGATCCCGCTAAGGCTTCGCGCCCTTTTGATGCCTCCCGTAATGGGTTGGTGCCAAGCGGCGGCGGTGCCACATTAATATTAGAAAGCTACGAGTCGGCAGTAAAACGCGGAGCTCCAATATTGGCCGAAATTATAGGCTACGGCTTCTCGTCTAACGGTGGCCACATCTCTACGCCAAACGTTACCGGACCGGCTTACGCTATGCAAAAAGCTTTAGATCAGGCAGGTATAAAGCCCGAGGATGTAGACTACATTAATGCACATGCAACTTCTACACCTGTAGGCGATGCCAACGAGGCTAAAGCTATTTTCGAGATATTTGGCAGCAAGCCGTATGTAAGCTCTACCAAATCGATGACCGGGCACGAGTGCTGGATGGCAGGTGCAAGCGAGGTTATTTACTCTGTTTTAATGATGGAAAATTCGTTTGTGGCGCCTAACATAAACTTCGAAAACCCCGATGAAGACTCGGCAAAATTAAATCTTGCAGAAACAACGATTGATAAGGAAATTAATATATTTTTGTCGAATTCTTTTGGGTTCGGCGGAACGAACTCTGCTTTAATAGTAAAAAAAGTTTAAAATTAACACATGGACAAAGCAGTAATTATTGAGAAGATTAACGATTTTTTAATTGACGAGTTTGAAGTTGATGCCGATGCTATTGAGCCCGATGCCAATTTAAAAGATACATTGGGGCTGGACAGCCTTGATTACGTAGACCTTGTTGTAACTGTAGAGTCTAATTTTAAAGTGAAGCTTGGCGAGGCAGATTTTGTGGGTATTGTTACTTTTAACGACTTTTATAACCTTATAGAAAATAAGGTAAACGCCCTAAAATAAATGAGCGAATGGGATGGTAAATCTAAAGGTAACCTGCTGGGCTACAAAATATTTGTATTTTGTATAAAAAACCTGGGGGTTAGGGCATCCTATTTTGTGCTGTACTTTGTTGCCTCTTATTACTTTTTATTTTTAAAGAAAACCAACCGGGTTACGTTTTACTACCTGCACAACCGCATGGGCTATACGCGCGCTAAAGCCAGGAAAATGGTTTTTATGAGCTACTATAGCTTTGGGCAAACGCTAATAGATAAAACGGCAATATCGGCAGGTATGCGTAATCGCTTTACGTACGAGTTTGACGGTATTGAGCGCATTAAAAACCTGCTGGCCAACAAACAGGGCGGAGTGCTTATTAGTGCCCACATAGGCAATTTTGAAATTGCCGAATACTTTTTATCAGATCTGGACGACCAGTTCCAAATTAACCTTGTAACGTCAGATCTGGAGCACAGGGCTATAAAAAGCTATCTGGAAAGCATCTCGTCCAAATCGGCTATCAAGTTTATCATCATAAAAGAAGACCTTTCGCATATTTACGAAATTAACGCCGCACTTGCTGCTAACGAGCTTATCTGCCTTACCGGCGATCGTTACCTGGAAGGCATCAAGCACCTTACAGAACCTTTTTTAGGAGAAGAAGCCAAGTTTCCGGCAGGGCCTTTCCTTATCGCATCGCGCCTTAGGGTGCCGGTTCTTTTTGTTTATGTAATGAAAGAGAAAAACCTGCACTACCATTTGTATGCACGCGAGGCAGAGGTTAAGCACCGCGACGAAAAAGCATTGCTGCGCGCCTACATTGCCAGTGTAGAGTCTATGCTAAAAAGGTATCCGTTGCAGTGGTTTAACTACTTCGATTTCTGGCAGGCTTTCAAAAACAAATAAAAATTTACAAGGCAGTTTTTAAATTGCCCCAAACTTGTTATCTTTAGCCATGCCCCATACACAGCTTGAGTTAGATACTATTATAATTGGTTCCGGAGCCGGTGGCTTATCGGCAGCAATTTGCCTTGCACGTGCCGGCCAAAAGGTACTGGTGCTGGAGCAGCATTACGTGCCAGGGGGGTGGTGCCATAGCTTTACGCTAAACGGGCAGCGCTTTAGCCCCGGTGTGCATTATATAGGGCTGTTAAACGAAGGTCAGGCCACCAGCGACCTCTACAAAGGCCTTGGCATTGCCAACGACCTTGTTTTCTTCAGGATGAATACCAATGCCTTTGAGCATTGCATTATTGGCAGCGAAAAGTTTGATATACCCGCAGGGCTAAGCAATTTTGCCGATACATTGGGCAAACGCTTTCCAGATAGTGCCAAACAGATAAAAAGCTATCTTACACTTGTAGAAAAGGTAAATGCACAGATGCAGATGATGCCCAAAATTAAAGGCTTTAAGCAAATAATTACCGCACCGTTTAAAACAAAAGATTTTGTGCACAATGCCTTTTTCAGTCTTAAAAAAATAGTCAACCGGCATGTAAAAGACCCAATGGTGCAGGCAGTACTTAATGTGCAGTGTGGCGATCATGGGTTGCCTCCGGCAAAAGCCAGCTTTATAGTGCACAGTTCTGTAATGGGCCATTATTCAGATGGTGGCTTTTACCCTATGGGCGGTGGCAGCGGTATTGTAAAAGCCATGACCAACAGCCTTAAACGCTATGGCGGGCAGGTAAAGGTTAGCAGCAGGGTAAATAAAATTGTAGTCGAAAATAATACCGCCACCGGTGTAGAGCTGGAGGGCGGCCAGATAATAAAGGCAAAAAGGGTAATCTCTAATGCCGATCCATCCATTACCTACCTTGACCTTGTAGGCAGGGAGCACCTGAGCAAAAAACTGCTTAAAAGGCTCGATGCCACTAAATATTCGGTTACATCGCTCATATTGTTTTTAACGTTAGATATGGATGTTACTGCGGCCGGAATGGATTCTGGCAACAACTGGATATTTAGGGATGCCGATGTAGATGCCCAGTTTAACGAGCTGATTACTAAAGACCTTACCGAGGGCGATGAATTTCCTGCCCTGTTTATGAGTTGTACCACCCTTAAAGACCCGGTTAGCTACAACGGCAGGTATCATAATTTCGAACTGGTTACATATACCGAATACGATAGCCTTAGCGGTTTTAAAGATGAAGGCGACTACCATTCGCCGGAATATGCCGCTTTTAAAGAAAAGGTTATTGCCAAGTTTATGAATACGGCAGAGCGTATGATACCCGGTGCAAAGCAGCACGTTATACAGGCCGAACTGGGCACGCCTAAAACCAATCAGTTTTATGTAAACAGCACAAACGGCAACGTTTACGGTACCGAGAAAACGCTTAAATATGTAGGGCCATTTGCCTATAAAAATAAAGCTGAAATTAATAACTTATACCTTAGCGGGGCCAGTACACTATCACACGGGGTGGCCGGGGCAACCTATTCGGGTATAGAAACGGCTGCTAAAATACTGGGGTGCAAAAGAGATGACCTTTTGGTAACCGATGAGAACCAAAAGATAAGGATATTTGATGCCGAAGACCCCACATCGTGGCCCGAGTGGGTGCATAAAAAAAGAGAAGATAAAATAAGGACCTTTAAAGAGGTTGTACTATAATTACGATTGCCATACATGAAAAATGTTCTTGTAATATACTATTCACAATCGGGGCAGCTTGCAGAAATTGCCGATAATATAGCGGCGCCACTGGTGGCCGACCCTAATATAAACGTGGTATTCCATCAGATAGAGCTGGAAAAACCGTTTCCTTTTCCGTGGAATAAAGAATTGTTTTTTGAGGCATTCCCGGAATCGTTCCTGCAAATACCCACAAAGTTAAAGCCGGTTCCGCAACATATTTTAGATGTAAAGTACGACCTGGTGCTGTTTCATTACCAGGTGTGGTTTTTATCGCCATCTATCCCTATAAATTCCTTTTTAAAAAGCCCCGAAGCCAAGCAACTGCTTAACAATACGCCTGTTGTAACCATTAGCGGCAGCAGAAATATGTGGTACTTAGCGCAGGAAAAAGTTAAGGTATTGCTGGCGCAAAACGGTGCGCTGCTTAAAGGTAACATAGCACTGGTAGACCGCGCCGGCAATTTAATAAGCGTTATAACCATTGTAGAGTGGATGTTTAGCGGTAAAAAATACAAGCATTGGGGCATATTCCCGTTACCGGGGGTATCTCAAAAAGATATAAACGAGTCGGTTAAATTTGGGCAAACCATTCATACAGAGCTGTTGGCAGAGAATTTAGATGCCCTTCAGCCTAAGCTAATAGAGCAAGAGGCGGTAAAGGTTAGTCCGTACCTTGTAGCGGTAGATAAAAAAGGCAATTTTGTGTTTACCAAATGGTCTGGCATCATAACAAAAAGGCCTCAAAAGCGCCAAATGCTGCTAAAGATTTTTGTGGTGTATTTGGTACTTGCAATTTGGGTTATATCGCCAATTGTATATATCTTGCACGTTCTTACTTATCCTTTTAAAATTGGCAGCAATAAAAAGGTAGTAAATTATTATCAAGGCGTTAAGAGCGCATAAAAAGTATTAAAGCAATTATGTTTGATGTTTATATAACAAGAGCCGGAAAATATTTGCCTAACGAGGCGGTATCTAATGACGAAATGGAGGGCATCCTGGGCATGATTAACGATACGGCATCCAAAGCCCGCAGGATAGTGCTGCGCAATAACGGCATAAAGTCCAGGTACTATGCCATAGATAAAAAAGGTACTATTACCCACAACAATGCACAGCTTACCCATCTTGCCATAGAGCAGTTGTACGATGAAAATTTTACTAAGAACGATGTAGAGCTGCTTTCGTGCGGTACATCGGCGGCAGATAATCTTTTCCCGTCGCATGCAGCAATGGTGCATGGGTTAATGGAAAACCAGTCGGTAGAGCTAAACTCATCATCCGGTGTTTGTTGCGCGGGTATGAATGCCCTTAAGTATGGTTTTTTAAGCATACGTTCGGGCAATACAAAAAATGCGGTGTGCACGGGGTCAGAACGATCATCAACCTGGATGCTGGCCGAAAAATTCAACAACGAGGTTGTAAACCTAAAAAAGCTTGAAGAACAGCCTATTATCGCTTTTAGGAAAGAATTTCTTAGATGGATGCTATCCGATGGTGCAGGTGCTTTTTTACTGGAAAGTGAGCCAAGAGGCGAAGTTTCGTTAAAAATAGAGTGGATGGAGTCGTTTTCTTACGCCCATGAGCTGGATGCCTGTATGTATGCCGGTGGCGATAAGCTGGAAGACGGCACCTTAAAATCGTGGCAGGACTACACGCCCGAAGAATGGCTTAAAGAATCGGTTTTTTCTGTAAAGCAGGATGTAAAACTGCTTGATAAATATGTGTTGGATAAAGGATCTGACAGTACAAAAACAGCATTAGACAAGCATGGGGTAGATTACCGCGATGTTGATTATTTGCTGCCGCACGTATCGTCTAACTTTTTTGCAACACGTCTATATAATTCACTTTTGGAACGTGGAATCGACATACCCGAAGACAAATGGTTTATGAATCTTAGCAGGGTAGGCAATGTGGGATCGGCTTCCATATATTTAATGGTAGAAGAGCTTATGAACTCCGGCAGGCTTAAAAAAGGTGAAAAGCTATTACTTATAGTACCCGAAAGCAGCAGGTTTACCTACTCAGTATCTTATTTAACCGTTTGCTAATGGAGTCTATACTGGATAAAAGCCTTGTAGAGAGTCTTATACCGCAAAAAGCTCCTTTTGTAATGGTAGATAAGCTGTTCTCTTTTACAGAGAATGCTATTATTGCTGGGTTAACCATACCTGCTGACAATATTTTTGTGCAGGAGGGCATGTTTACAGAGCCCGGTATTATAGAGCACATGGCACAATCGGTAGCATTGTACACCGGTTACCAGTATTATTTAAAAAACGAACCGGCGCCCACGGGCTACATTGGTTCTATAAAAGATGTTGAGGTCTTAGAGCTTCCGCTTGCGGGAGACGACCTGATTACCGAAGTTACCGTTTTGCAGGAATTTATGGGCATAACCCTGGTAGATATTGTTACCAAACGTAACGGTACACTTATAGCAAACGGCCAAATGAAAACCGTTCTGGCAAAATAACCCTGTATGATAAAGGTTATAGATATACACAATTACCTGCCGCACCAAAAGCCGATGCTTATGGTAGATGTAATATTGGGTATTGACGAAGAAAATGTAGAAACCGCTTTTGCCTTACGGGAAGACAATATTTTTATAGAGAACGGCGCTTTATGCGAAGCCGGCCTTATAGAAAATGCGGCGCAAACCTGTTCGGCTATTGTGGCAAGGTCGTATCTTATAGATGATGAAGACCAGGACCGCCTTAACGTAGATGTAATTGGGTTTATAAGCTCGATTAAAACAATAAAAATACACGCACTGCCTAAAACAGGCTGCGACATTACAACCAGGGCCCACCTGGAATCCAGGTTTGATACAGGTACTTATACTACCTGCATGATGAGTTGCAGCAGCTACTGCAACGGAGAATTGCTTTTAGAAGGAGAGATAAATTTATTTATTCAGGAACGATGAAAAAGAGCGAAGTACCACAGGATAAAAGTAATATATCGTCGGTTAACATGCGCGAACTGTGTTATGCTACCGATGATAACGGCAATTATACCACAGAGCTTAGTTCTGGCTGGGAGCCTAAAACCATTGCCCTTAGCAATGCCATTGAAGATATTAAAGAACGTACCGAAGCTGCAAGGCAACAGGTTATAAACGGCGAGCTTAGCCCCATTGTTTATTTTATGGAGCTCAGCAAAATGGACCTTGGTATACTTGCAGGCTACACAGGTATTTGGCAATGGCGTATTAAAAGGCATTTTAAGCCAAAGGTTTTTGCCGGGCTTAGCAATAAGGTGTTGCAAAAATATGCCACCGCTTTTTTGATTACGGCAGAAGAATTAAAAAATTTTAAGGGCTGATATAAATGACGACTGATTTTACGCACCACCAGGCTGCACATTGCGAGAATGGTGTGGCATCCAACCTATTAAAGCACAACGGGCTTAACATAAGCGAACCCATGGTTTTTGGTATCGGTTCGGGCCTGTTTTTTGTATACCTGCCGTTTATAAAAGTAAACCATGCACCGGCGTTTAGTTACCGCCCCATGCCGGGAGCCATTTTTAGCCGCCTGGCTAAAAGGCTGGGACTTAAAATTAAAAGACAAAAATTTTCGGGTTCGCAGGCGGCTCAAAAAGCGTTGGACGATAACCTTAAAAACAACATACCGTCGGGCTTGCAGGTAGGGGTATATAACCTAACTTATTTTCCTGACGATTACCGTTTTCACTTCAATGCCCACAACCTTGTGGTGTACGGCAAAACGGGTAACGACTATCTTATTAGCGACCCGGTAATGGAAACCACCACCACCCTTACTACCGAAGAGCTGGACAGGGTGCGCTTTGCAAAGG
The DNA here is from genome assembly GCF_000422725.1 of Flavobacterium subsaxonicum WB 4.1-42 = DSM 21790. Lineage (GTDB taxonomy): Bacteria > Bacteroidota > Bacteroidia > Flavobacteriales > Flavobacteriaceae > Flavobacterium > Flavobacterium subsaxonicum. Next base: position 49,878 of record NZ_AUGP01000007.1, on the reverse strand, counting down.
GTGCTTTCGCACCAAAGGGGCAAATGTACTATCCCATAGATATTCCTAAAGATATCGACTTTAAAAAAGCCATTAACAAAGCTATTAAAGCTACCTGCCGCGATATGCTTGCTCCTGTGCCCATTGTTGGCGTGTGGGGTATAAAGTATGTGGCAAAGCAAATACGTAAATGGCCGGTAAAACTGGGGGTACGTAAAGCCAACCATTACCTGGCGCAAATTGTGCGCATGCAGGAAGAAATTGGTACCGGCGGCGGCGGCTTCCGTTTTATATACGGGGCGTTTTTGCAGGAGGCATCGGTTATACTGGATAATCCGCAATTAAAAGAACTGTCTTTTGAGATGACCGCTATTGGCGACCTGTGGCGCGATTTTGCTGTTGAGGCAGCCCGTGTGTATAAAAAACGCAGCTCTAAACCCGATGTGTACAACATGCTGGCCGATATGCTTACCGATATTGCCAACAGGGAAGAACAATTTTTTAAACAATTGAGAAAAGCCGTCTAAAAGGCAATTCAAAAGTGCGATGAGCAATCCCATAATACAAATACAATCCCTTTCCAAGCAATACAAAGGTGCCGAATTTTTTTCGGTCAACACTTTGTCGTTAGATGTTGTTAAGGGAGAGATATTTGGATTGCTGGGGCCAAACGGTGCGGGTAAAACCACGCTTATCTCTATGCTGTGCGGCCTTGTAAAACCAACGTTAGGCAGTTTTACCATACAAGGCCTTAACTACCATGATAATGCCCATGCCATTAAAAAAATAATAGGCGTTGTACCGCAGGAATATGCGCTGTACCCAACCCTTACGGCGCGAGAAAACCTTATGTACTTTGGCAGTATGTACGGGCTTAAAGGTGCCATTCTCAAACAAAAAATAAACGACTCTCTGGAGTATCTGGGGCTTACAAAGTTTGCCGATAAACGCATTGAAACTTACTCGGGCGGAATGAAACGCAGGGTTAACCTAATTGCAGGCTTGCTACACAACCCATTAGTATTGTTTTTAGACGAACCTACCGTTGGGGTAGATGTGCATTCTAAAAACGTAATTATAGAATATCTTAAACAGGTAAACGCCAAAGGCACTACCATTATATATACATCGCACCACCTTGCCGAAGCGCAGGACCTGTGCACCCGCCTGGCTATTATAGACAGTGGGGTGGTACTTATACAGGGCACGCCGCAACAGGTTATCGAGCAAACCCAAAACGCATATAGTTTAGAAGATGTATTTTTATCATTAACCGGTAAAGAGCTTCGTGATGTATAAGTTAGTAATGTCGGTATATAAAGAGGTTTTATTGCTGCGCCGCGACCCCGGGGCATTGATAATACTGTTTGTTATGCCATTGGTACTGGTAATTGCCATTACCCTTATACAGGACAGCACGTTTAAAACCGCGACGGAAAGTAAAATTCCCATTCTGCTGGTAGATAACGATAAAGGCGAAGTATTTAAAATGGTGCTTAAAAACCTCGGCGAAAGCAGTTCCTTTTCGGTAATAACAAAGGATAAGGGCAAACCAATAACCGAACAGTTTGCCAAAGACAAAGTGTTTAATGGCGAATACCAGATGGCTATCGTTATTCCCGCGCAGTTAAGCAGCGGCCTTAAAGCCAAGGTAAACGGTAATGTGCAAAAAATAATGGAGGGCTTTAACGCTGTGGCCGATACCGTTGCAACAGCTTCGGCACCAGCCCAAAAAACAGCGCCCAAAGAGGTGCGGTTGTATTTTGACCCGGCATCGCAAACGGCTTTTAAAAATGCGGTTAAAAGCACCATAGATAAAATGATATCGCAAATAGAAACCAAATCTATTTACGATGCTTTTAAAGAGCAGCTTGGCGAAGAAAGTACCGCCGCCTTTGAGCAGGAAAATTACATAAGCTTTAAAGAAATTGTGCCCATGTTCGAGAACAAGGCCATGGTGCCCAACTCCACACAGCACAACGTGCCGGCCTGGACTTTATTCGCTATGTTTTTTATAGTAGTGCCACTGTCTATAAACATTGTAAAAGAAAAAAACCAGGGCACGCAGGTGCGCTTACGTACCAACCCGGTGCATTATTACACGGTAATTGGGGGCAAAACCATAACGTACCTTATAATTTGCATGCTGCAATTTTACTTAATGCTTGCGGTAGGCATTTATTTGTTTCCGCACATTGGGCTACCGCCTTTGGGGCTTAACGGCACCTTTTTGTTAATGAGTGTGGTTGCGCTGTTTAGCGGGTTTGCCGCCGTGGGCTTTGGCATACTGCTGGGCACACTGGCCAAAACGCAGGAACAGGCCGCACCGTTTGGGTCAACATCGGTAGTAATACTGGCCGCAACAGGCGGGGTATGGGTACCGGTTTTTGCAATGCCCAAAGTAATGCAGTATATTGCAAAGGCAAGCCCCATGAACTGGGGACTGGATGCTTTTTACGACGTACTTTTAAGAAATAACACCCTAACAGGCATTTTGCCCCAACTGGCATCATTGTTCCTGTTTTTTATAGGCATGGTTGCACTATCACTATTTTACGATGAAAAGAAAAGAGCAGTATAAAGAAGTACCGGAACTTACAGTTACCCAGCAAATACGCGTCAGGTTTAACGAAACCGACCCGCTTGGCATTGTATGGCACGGCTATTATATTACTTATTTTGAAGATGGCCGCGAGGCTTTTGGCCGTGAGCATGGCATTAGCTATTTAGATGTGCATAAGTACAACTACACTACGCCCATAGTAAAATCAAGCTGCGAGCACAAGCTGCCGCTGCGCTATGGCGATGTGGCTACTATACAAACCACCATTGTAAACACGCCTGCCGCCAAGATAATTTTTAGGTATAAAATTTTTGATGGTAATAATAACCTCGCTTGCTCCGGCGAAACCGTACAGGTATTTGTGAATGATGAAGGTGTAATGGTGCTAAACTTTCCGCCGTTTTTTGAAGAATGGAGGGCTAAAGTAGGGTTACAATAATGAGTTTAAAAAACGTATACATAACCCATACCAACTGCATTACCCCATTGGGGTTTGATGTAGCAGGCAACGTACAGGCAGTTGCCGGCGGTGTTACGGGCATAAGCCATCAACAGGACAGCAATTTATTACCCGAAGCGTTTTACGCATCGGTAATAGATACGGCTGCGCTAAACACAGCTTTTGCTAAGCTAAGCCAAGCTGAACACACAAGGCTCGAAAAAATGATGCTACTCGCGCTGCAACCTGTTATTGCAGCATCGGGCGTAGCATTAAACAACAGAACGGTACTGATACTTTCTACCACAAAGGGCAACATAACCGCTTTAAAAAGCAACGAACCACTGCCTGATGGTGCCTACCTGCAAGGGCTGGCTAAAAATGTGGCTAACTTTTTTGGTTTTGCCACAGAGCCTATTGTTGTGTCCAACGCCTGCGTATCGAGCATAATGGCGGTATCGGTAGCTAAAAGATTGGTACAGTCGGGTTTGTATGATAACGTGTTTATTATCGGGGGCGATGAGGTATCTGAGTTTGTTGTGTCGGGTTTTAATTCATTCAAAGCCATGAGCCCTGTGCCGTGTAAACCGTATTCGGCCAACCGCGAGGGCGTAACCTTAGGCGAAGCCGCCGCGGCTGCGTTAGTTACCATCAACAATCAAAATGCAAAAGCAGTAATAGTGGGCGACAGCTCTATTAACGATGCTAACCATATATCGGGCCCGTCGCGCACCGGCGAAGGCCTTTACAGGAGTATCGGCAGTGCGTTGCAGGAGGCGGGCGTAACGGCATCACAAATAGATTATATCTCGGCACATGGCACCGCAACCCCGTTTAACGACGAGATGGAAGCCATAGCCTTTAACAGGCACAACCTGGAAAACGTGCCCGTAAACAGCTTTAAGGGCTACTACGGCCACACGCTTGGCGCATCCGGATTACTGGAAACTGTTATAGGCCTGGAGTCTATGGCGCAGGGTAAGGTGTTTGCCTCTCTGGGGTATGACGAGCCGGGCGTATCGCAGCCTATAAATGTGGTATCTAAAAATAAAGACCGGGAAATTAACTACATGCTTAAAACGGCTTCCGGTTTTGGGGGCTGCAATACGGCGGTGGTATTCCAAAAAATAAAATAATGGCAAATACGTATTACATATCAGCTTATTGCAGTATACAAAGTGGCCAAATAATGCTTAACGGAGAAGAGTATTTTTCTGCCGAAGGCGCTGATTTTGCTGATTTTGCCAAACAGGCCTACAAGCATGGTGAAACCGACTATCCTAAATTTTTTAAGATGGACGGGCTTAGCAAACTGTCGTTCCTGGCGTCTGACCTTTTGCTTAAGGGCCGGCAGCCTGACGGCGAAAATAATACGGCGCTTTTGTTTGCCAACGCATCATCCAGCCTGGATACCGATGTAAAGTACAACGACTCGATATCTGATAAAGAAAATTACTTTCCAAGCCCGGCGGTATTTGTGTACACGCTGCCCAATATTTGCATGGGCGAGATAAGCATTAAGCACAAACTGTATACTGAAAATAGTTTTTTTATCTTTGAGGCCTTCAATCCTGAATTTTTTGCTAACTATGCAGCTATATTGCTGGATACCAATAAGGCAGAAAACGTGCTGTGCGGATGGGTGGAATTTTTTAAGAACGATTACAAAGCCTTTATGTACCTTGTGTCTAAAGAGGGCGCAACAGAGCATACTACAAAAAACATACAAACATTATATCTAAGTTAAAATGGAAGCATTAAAGCAGGAACTTAAAGAAAAGATTATTAACATACTTAACCTTGAAGATATTACGCCTGAGGATGTTAACGACAACGACCCGCTTTTTGGCGATGGCCTTGGCCTTGACTCTATAGATGCTTTAGAGCTTATAGTAATGCTTGATAAAGATTATGGCATTAAACTGGCCGACCCTAAGGAGGGCAAAGCTATTTTTCAGTCGATTGAAACAATGGCGGCATACATTTCAGAAAAACGCACCAAGTAACAATGAGCAAAGGAGTTGCTATAACCGGTATGGGTATTATTTCTGCGATAGGTAACACTGTCCAGGAAAATTACAATGCGCTTATACAGGGTAAAACGGGCATTACGCCCATAGAAAATATTGCAACCGTTCATAAAGTTACCGTAGGCGAAATTAAGCAAACCAACCAGCAACTGGCCGAATCACTGGGCCTTCCGGCAGATAATAACTATTCGCGCACGGCCATGCTGGGCGTAATTGCGGTTAAGCAGGCGGTAGAAGATGCCGGCATAACCAATATAAACGAATATGCTACGGGCCTTATATCGGCTACCAGTGTGGGTGGTATGGACATGACCGAGCGTTTTTTTTACGATTATTTTGAGTCGGATGAAAACCACAGGTACATACACGCACACGATGCCGGCGATATGTCGCAAAAAATGGCCGAACATTTGGGGTTAAAGGGTATGGTTACCACCATAAGCACGGCGTGTTCATCGGCGGCCAACGCCATTATGCTGGGCGCACGGCTTATTAAGTCGGGCAGGTTAGACCGTGTAATTGTGGGCGGTACCGATGCGCTTTCTAAATTTACCATAAACGGTTTTAAAACCCTTATGATATTTTCGGACACCTATAATACCCCTTTTGATAACGACCGTAAAGGCCTTAACCTGGGCGAAGCCGCAGCCTATTTAGTGCTGGAAAGCGATGCCGTGGTTAAAGCACAAAATAAAAAAGTACTGGCGTATGTGTCGGGCTATGGCAACGCTAACGATGCATTTCATCAAACGGCTTCATCAGAAAATGGCGATGGTGCGTACCTGGCCATGCAAAAAGCGTTTAAAGTATCGGGCCTTGAGCCAGCTGACATTGATTATATTAATGCACACGGTACGGCAACACCCAATAATGATCTGTCTGAAGGGCGTGCGCTAATAAGGGCTTTTGGCAACACTGTGCCCGATTTTAGCTCTACCAAACCATTTACGGGGCATACCCTTGCTGCCGCTGCCGCTATAGAGGCGGTGTACAGCGTGCTGGCATTGCAAAACAATATTGTGTACCCCAACCTTAATTTTAAAACCCCAATGGAAGAATTTGCAATTGTTCCGCAAACGGTTTTAAAAGAAAAAGAAATTAACCACGTACTGTCTAACTCGTTTGGGTTTGGCGGCAACTGTTCAACCCTGCTGTTTTCTAAAAGCTAATGAAAAAGTGTTATATAAATGGTACCGGATGCGTTTCTGCCCAAAAAACTGTCGATACGGCTTTTTTGGAAGAGATTGTTATTAATGATACCCATAATGTTTTGGAGCTTGCCCTGCCCAATTATAAAGACTTTATAAGCCCGGTAGCTGCAAGGCGTATGGCAAAAGGTGTTAAGAATGGCATAGTGGCATCGGCGAAAGCCATACAGGAGGCCGGCGTACAGTATTTTGATGCAATTATTACCGGTACAGGGATGGGGTGCAGTGTAGATTCTGAGAAATTTTTAAAAGCACTGCTGGATAATAACGAGGAATTTTTAACCCCAACATCATTCATACAATCTACCCACAATACGGTAGGTGCCCAGATAGCGTTAGGGCTGCAATGCAAAGCTTATAATTTTACGTATGTAAATGGTGCAGTTTCGTTTGAATCGGCGCTTATAGACGCTAAAATGCAGCTTGAAGACGAAGATGCACATACGGTATTAGTTGGCGGAATAGAAGAATCGGCCGAGAACACTTTGGAGTTTCTTAAAATGTCGGGTGCTATTAAGGCAACGTCAGATGTTCCGTATAAAGTTTTAGGGTCAGATACTCCGGGTGTTGTGTTTTCTGAAGGCGCTACGTTTTTTGTCCTTGCCGATACCCAACAGGAAACTACTTACGCTCAGCTAACCGATGTTGCTATCTACAATCTTTTAGAACCAGATGAGGTTGCTGCAAAATTGAAAGCCTTCCTTAAAAATAACAACCTTACGGTTAACGATCTTGATGCTGTAGTGTTGGGCTTTAATGGCGATGTAAATTACGATAGCTATTATACTACACTGGCTAACACGCTGTTTAATACTACTCCGCAAGTATACTACAAACACCTTAGCGGCGAGTTTAATACCGCTTCGGCTTTTGGACTGTGGGTGGCATCGAATGTTATAAAATTGCAGCACATTCCGCAGGCAATAAAAGTCAATAATTTAGATAGGCCTCAATATAAAAACATCCTGCTGTACAACCAGTACAGGGGTCAGGACCATAGTTTTACCCTTATTTCAAAATGCTGACACACAGGCTAAATACAGGCTTTGCAACAGCTGTACTTATTCTGCTGGCGGTTCAGGCTTATTTTAATGTGGTATCGTGGTGGTGGCTTGCCATCCCAGTAGTGTTATGGCTTGTATTTGCTGTGGCAGGGTCGGGTTTGGTGCAATCGGGCTACCATATAAAAACATTAAACAGCCAAAAACCGGTAACAGGCAGGCAAATTGCCCTTACGTTTGACGATGGCCCCACACCGTATACAGAGAAAGTCCTGGAACTTTTAGACCGCTACAATGTAAAAGCCACTTTTTTTTGCATTGGCACGCAGATAGAAAAATATCCACACATTTTAAAAAAAATTGTAGACAGCGGCCATACCGTTGGCAATCACAGTTATAGCCATTCTAACAAAATGGCAATTTTTCCTGTAACTAAAATTGTAGAAGAGATAAAGCATACCAATGCCCTGATACAGCAGTATACCCATAAGCAGACCGTATTGTACCGGCCGCCGTTTGGGGTTACCAGCCCTAATATAGCAAAGGCTTTGCACCAAACCGGGCATTATGTTATTGGGTGGAACATCCGCTCCTTAGACGCCGTTATTGATAGCGAATCTAAAATACTCAAACGCATTAAAAAGCGGCTAAATGCTGGTGGAATTATACTTTTGCATGATACCTCTCAAAAAAGCGTTAACGTTTTGGAACAATTATTGTTACTTTTACAGCAAGAAAACTACAAAGTGGTCCAAACGGGCCAATTGCTAAACATTCCGGATTATGAAGAATAGTGTTTTATATGTATTTTTTTTAATGGCGGTTACGCTCTCCGGCTTTGCGCAGGAGCAAAAAATGAGTGCTGCCGAAGTTACATCGTTTAAAAACGGGGTAAACGCCACGGCAAAAAACACCAAAACCCTTACCACCGATTTTGTGCAGTTTAAGCACATGGATTTCTTGTCTAAAGACATAGAAACATCGGGTAAAATGAGCTTTAAAGCTCCGGCCATGCTGCTGTGGCAATATACCAAGCCCTACCAATACAGTGTTGTGTTTAAAAACAACAAGATTACTATAAACGATGCCGGCAAGAAAAGCGCTATGGATATGGGCAACAGCAAAATGTTTAACAAGCTTAACAAACTTATTGTGGGCAGTGTAAGCGGTAATGTGTTTGACGAAGCCGAGTTTACCATTACCTACTTTAAAACCGCGGAATACAACATTACCAAACTGGTGCCTAAAGATGCTGCGCTAAAAAAATACATTAACCAGATGGAACTGTATTTTGATAAAAAAAATATGGTGGCACAGGTTAAAATGATAGAGCCTTCTAACGATTATACTACAATTGTATTTAAAAACAAGGTTGTAAATGCGCCGGTACCAGATTCTGTTTTTTCTAATTAGCAGCTGCCTGCTGCTATCCGGCTGTGCTGTTAAAACCGTAAAAGGTTTTGAGCAGCAAGCGCCTGCGGTTACCAATTACCCTGTTACGTATTTTTCGGACGCTAAGACCGATTATGTTTACAAAGCCCACATTGCCATTTATGGACGTGATTTTGGGGGGATTTTTATTGCTAAAAAAATAAACGACACCCTTTACAGGGCTGCCTTTACCACCGAGTTTGGTAACAAACTGTTCGACTTTGAAATTACCGATACCAGCTTTAAAGTAAATTATATATTAGAAGAGTTGGATAAAGCACTAATTGTAAACACCCTTAAGCGCGATTTTATGCTGCTGCTTAAGCAAAACCATGCCGTGCAGGAACAGTATAAAGATAATCAGAATACGGTTTACAAATCAGATGCCGGTAAAAGGTCTAACTACCTGTTTATAGATAAAACATCGGGCCAGCTGGCAAAAATTGTAAACGCCACAAAATCAAAAGAAAAAACTATTATTAGCTATACGCCGCAAAGCAATATATTAGCAAAAAATATAGTTATAGAACATAAAAATATTAAGCTTAAAATAGAATTAAATTACCTCGAACAATAATCATTTTGCTATGAAAAAAACTTTACTATTTACATTCTTGTTGCTTTGTACACTTTCTGCCAGCGCACAGGTAACTTTTAAGCCGGGCATCAGGGCCGGGGCTAACTTTTCTAAAATTACCAATACCGACCTGGATGGTAAAACCGATTTTTACATTAGTGCTTTTGGAGCTTTAAAACTTACAAGGTTTTATACCATGCAGCCCGAAATTGGCTACTCGCGCCAGGGTGGAGAGGGCAACGTAGTAACCACAAATTATTATTACACTGAGTATAACAGCTACGAAACCCAGTCTGTAGAAAATGTAGATGTAGAACTGCAATACATAACATTCGCACTTATAAACAAATTTACGCTTACCAATAATTTTAATATACACGTAGGGCCTACGTTCGATATTATTACCAATAGCTCTCAGTACACGTATAATGATGTAGATCTTGGTGTTACAGCAGGTATCGGCTATACAACCCCTTTTGGCCTTGGTGTAGAAGCACGTGTTAAAAAAGGTTTTGTAAATGTTGTAGACAACTATTACTATAACAACCAGGGCAACGATTATTACGATTACAATGATAATGCCAACAACCTTGTGTTTTCTTTGGGCTTAACCTATAGCTTTAATGTAACAGGTTCAAGCAAGTAATCAATCATAATCAATCATCTCTCCCAAAATGAAAAAAATTACGTTACTTCTTGTGTGCTTCCTTGCGTTGCATACCGCTAATGCACAGGTTACAATAAAACCGGGTATAAGGGCAGGTTTAAACCTTGCAACACTTACCAACACTAATTTAGATACCAAAGCCGATTTTTACGTTGGCGGCTTTGTAGCTATTAAACTGGCAAAATTTTACACACTTCAGCCCGAGCTTACCTATTCAAGGCAGGGGGCAACAGGCTCAGGGTTTTATAATGCAGATTATTACTATGGATACGATCCAGTAATTCCGGCTTACGGCGGTTCTAATGATACCGATTATTCGTTGCAGTACCTGTCGTTAGGGGTTATGAACAAGTTTAATATTATCGACGGTTTCCACGCAATAGTAGGGCCAACATTAGATTTTAAAGTAGGCGACAATTTTACAGGCTATGCTGCCGATGAACTTATGGGTGTAGACCTTGGCCTTAACGCCGGGCTTGGTTATACCCTGCCAATGGGTCTAACCATAGAAGCGCGTTACAAGATTGGCTTTGCAGATATTTTTGGCGACAACTACAGCGGCTATAACGACGATTATTACTATGATGATAATGGTAATTATGATGATGTTATCTTAAATAGTGTAGTTCAGCTTGGCTTATCGTACGCATTCTAATAAATTCTAATCTCCCATCTCTCAAATGAAAAAAATTATAGTAGTACTTATATGCTTTCTGGCAATACAGGCAAGCGCCCAAATTACCATTAAGCCCGGTGTAAGGGCAGGGGCTAACTTTTCGAGGTTAATTAATACTGATCTTGATGCTAAGACCGATTTTTATGTAGGTGGCTTTGTAGCCATTAAGCTGGCGAAGTTTTACACCCTTCAGCCAGAACTTACCTATTCCAGGCAGGGTGGCAAAGGCAAGTTTTATTTTGATGATGTTGATTTTGGAAATGGCGACCCTGCTTTTGCGCAAAGTGCCGATGTAGATTACCAGATACAGTACCTGTCTTTAGGTGTTATGAACAAGTTTAAGATTATTGGTGGGTTTCATGGTGTTATTGGCCCTAATATAGACTTTAAGGTAGGCGATAATTTAAAAGGCTTTGAGGAAGATGTGGTAGGCCTCGATCTTGGCCTTACTCTTGGCTTTGGCTACACATTACCGATGGGCTTAACCTTTGAGGCGCGTGCTAAAATAGGCTTCCTGGATATTTTTGGCGATGATATGTATTATGATGATACTAATTATTATAACAACAGGTATGGAGGCGACCCTGTAACCAACAGTACCCTTCAGCTTGGTGTAGCTTATCAATTCTAAAAATTAAACGCATGCTCTTAAAAGATTTCTATACAATAAATTCGCTTACCAATATAGATGGGGTAAAATATGTTGCCACCATTACCATTAATAAAGACCACGAGGTTTTTAAGGGGCATTTTCCGGGCAACCCGGTTACTCCGGGTGTTTGCATGATGCAAATTATAAAAGAGCTTACGCAACAGGTGGTAGATGCCCCGCTGTTTATGAAAAGTGCCAGCAACATAAAGTTTATGGCACTTATAAACCCGGAAGTTAATGCCAACCTTAAACTGGAGCTGGAAATTGCCCAGACCGAAGACAATACGGTTAAGATAAAAAACACCACCTTTTTTGATGATACCGTAGCGTTAAAATTAACTTGTATTTACAGCAAAAATTAGATTTTTAAGTTCGGGTTAACTAACTTTAAATCAAACTATAAAGAGTATGAAGGTAGTGCTGCTTTTTCTTTCGGCCCTGTTGCTTACCGGCGCCGACCTTGCTACGGTAAGGCAAAAATATGTTAGTGCGGCAAATGTTCCGGCGGATGCCGAAGCACTTTACAAAATGTTGGAAAATGTGCCCGACGATAGTGCCGATAACACTATGGTTGCCTACAAAGCCGGTGCGCTAACCTTACGAGCCAAGCACGAGAAAGGGCTGCTTAACAAAAAGAAACTTTTTACCCAGGGCGCTAAATTACTTGAAGCTGTTATAAAAAGAGATGCCGATAACTACGAGGTTCGAGTTATAAGGCTTACAATACAGGAAAATGCACCTAAAATAACTGGCTACCACAAACAGATAGATGAAGATAAAAAGTTTCTTATAAAAAACTTTTCGGCTCAAAAAGCCGACTTAAAAGAATTTACTAAAGGCTTTGTAAAAGCATCGCCATCATTTACTAAAGAAGAAAAAGCGGCGTTTTAAGCACGCATTGTTGTTGCAATTTTAGGCAAAACTTGTTGCTTGCTTAAAAATTTAAAAAAAGTATCTTTGCACACTATTTTTAAAACTACAATTTTGTAATGAGCACAGCTCCCACAGCTCCACAACATTATATTACTGTAAGCGGGTTAAATTACTGTGTAATAATACCTACTTATAATAACAATAAAACTCTTAAGAGGGTTATTGACGGTGTGTTGCACTTTACAAGCAACATAATTGTAGTTAACGATGGCTCTACCGATGCTACTCCTCAAATAGTAGCATCATATATAAACATACAACAAATTACATTACCCAAAAATAAAGGCAAAGGCGTTGCGTTGCGTACCGGTTTTATTGCGGCACGCGAGGCTGGGTTTGAGTATGCCATTACTATAGATTCAGACGGGCAGCACTTTCCGGATGATATACCCATGTTTTTATCGGAAATTGAGCAAAACGGCGACGCGCTGCTTATTGGCAGCCGTAACATGATGCAGTTGGGCGTGCCTAAAAAAAGTAGCTTTGGCAACAAGTTCTCCAATTTTTGGTTCTGGTTCGAAACCGGCATTAAGCTGGAAGACACCCAGTCGGGCTACAGGCTATATCCGCTACATAAAATAGCCAAAAAATACGCCACCAACAAATTTGAGTTTGAAATAGAAGTTATTGTTAAAGCCGCGTGGAAAGGCGTGCCTGTAAAAAACGTACCGGTAAAAGTATTGTACGATCCGGATGAAAGGGTATCGCACTTTAGGCCCTTTACCGATTTTTCGAGGATAAGCGTGCTTAACACCATGCTGGTTGTAATCAGCCTGCTGTACATTAAGCCGAGGGATTTTATACGGAGCTTCAAAAAAAAAAGCCTTAAGCAGTTTATTCGCGAAAATGTATTAGAAAGCGCCGACTCTCCTTCTAAAAAATCATTTTCTATAGCCTTGGGTGTGTTTATAGGCATTGCGCCGGTGTGGGGCCTGCAAACGATAAGTGTGCTGTTTTTGGCCTACGTGCTGCGGCTTAACAAGCTTATAGCGTATGCATTTTCTAACGTTAGTATTCCGCCTTTTATTCCGTTTATAATTTACGCATCATTGCAAATTGGGCTGTTTATTTTGCCGGGTAAAGACGTTGATGAAAATTTATCGGGCATGGATGCTATAAAACAAAATATTGTGCAATATCTTACGGGTAGTATTATATTAGCTACTGCAATGGCAGCATTGTTTGGGTTTACGGCCTATTTTACGCTGCTGTTTTTAGGTAAAAACAAAATACACAAAAATGCATAAGTTTTTTATAGCCATACATTTTTTTGTAACCAGAAACCGCGTTTTGGCAGCTGCCATGGCTTTGGGGTTTTTGGTAATATTTGGATACTTTGCTTCTAAAATTTCTTTTGAGGAAGACATTACCCGCCTTATCCCTAAAAACGAAAAATCAGATGAAGCCGCCAAAGTATTGGGGCAGCTTAATTTTGCCGATAAGATAACAGTAATAATCAACGCTAAAAAAGGTGTAGCGCCAGAAGAGCTTGCTGTTATTGCCAATGCCTTTACCGATAGTGTACAGGCAACTTGTAAAGACTATATAAAAGGTATCCAGGGCCGGGTAGACGACGAACGGATACAAGAGGTATTTGGCTTTGTATACAATAACCTGCCGCTTTTTTTAGATGATAGCGATTACAAACAGATAGAGCAAAAACTTTCTGCCGATAGCATTGCATCGGTAGTAAACAGTAATTACAGGAACATCATATCGCCATCGGGGTTGGTAACTAAAGATTTTGTGTTGCAGGACCCGTTTGGTATTTCATTCATAGGCCTTAAAAAGTTACAGCAGTTTGGTATGGAAGATGAGTTCCATCTTCAGGATGGCTACGTTATAACCAAAGACAACCAAAAGCTGCTGCTGTTTATCAACCCGAAACTTCCGGGTAACGAAACCGAGAAAAACACCCTGTTTGTAGATAAACTGGACGCAATTAGAGACCACCTTAATGCTAGATACAAAGACAAAGCAACCATAGAATATTTTGGCGCCACCAACATTGCTGTTGCCAACGCCAGGCAAATTAAAAGCGATATACAAACTACCACCATTGTAGCCCTATCGCTGCTAATGCTGATTTTAATGCTGTATTACCGCAAGTTCTTTATTCCGCTGATTATACTAATACCTACCATTTTTGGGGTGGTGTTTGCTATAGCGTTGCTTTACTTTTTGCGGGGCACTATATCGGCCATATCATTAAGTATCGGGTCAATTTTGTTGGGAGTTACCATAGATTATGCCCTGCACATATTAACGCACTACAAGCACAACAGCGATATACGCGTGCTATACCGCGATATTGTAAAGCCGCTTATAATGAGCAGTACCACAACAGCTGTTGCCTTTTTATGCCTGCTGTTTGTAAACTCGGGCGCATTGCAGGACCTGGGTATATTTGCGGCGACAAGCGTTATGGTAAGTTCGCTGTTCTCGCTGCTTATTATTCCGCACCTGTATAAACCTAAAACCGGCGAAGCTACCCAGGTGCATCACACTACGGTGCTGGACAGGCTTGCAGGGTTCTCATTCCACAACAATAAAGTGCTTATAGCAGCCAGCGTACTTATAATTGTAGCCAGTTTTTTTACGTTTAATAAGGTGGTTTATGATAAAGATATCTCGCAGCTTAACTACGTGCCTGATGATATTAAACTGGCCGAAAAACACCTGGAAAGTGCAACCAACCTTACCTCGAAATCATTATATGTGGTGGCTTACGGTACTTCGCCCGATGAGGTGCTGCAAAAAAACAGCGACCTTTTTAATCAGTTAAGCAAAGATAAAACAGATAATAAACTGCTTGTCTATAACTCTATTGGGGGTATTGTGTTGTCTAAGCAACAGCAGCTTCAAAAAATAGAAAGGTGGAACAACTTCTGGACTCCCGCTAAAAAAGCCCAGGTAAAGGCCACCCTGATTGCCGAAGGTGTCAAACTTGGCTTTAAGCCAAATGCTTACGAACGCTTTTACAACGTGCTCGATAAAAAACAGCAGTCTGTAACCCTGCAGGATTATCTCAATATAAAAGCCCTTCCCATAAACGAGTTTGTAGCCCAAAAAGATGGTTTTTATACCGTGGCAACATTGGTAAAGGTATCTAAGGCACAGCGCGATGCCGAGGCTGCAACACTATCGGCTAAGCCAAAAATTATGGTTATCGACCGCCAGCAAATGAACGAAACATTCTTAGGCGGATTAAAAGACGATTTTAACGCGCTTATCAACTATTCTTTTGTGGCATTGCTGCTTATACTGTTTTTCTTTTTCAGGCGTATAGAGCTGGTACTTATAAGCAGCATCCCGATAATAATAACGGGTATTGTTACCACGGGTATTATGGCGGTGTTTGATATCAGGCTGAATATATTCAGCACCATTGTATGTACACTGGTATTTGGCCACGGAGTCGACTTTAGTATTTTTATGACGAGCGCCCTCCAAAAAGAATACAGCACCGGCAAGAACGAAATGGCCACGTACAGAACGTCTATACTACTTGCAGTGCTAACCACCATATTAGGCATAGGTGCCTTAGTGTTTGCAGGGCATCCGGCCTTAAAATCCATTTCATCGGTATCGTTAATAGGGGTGTTTGCAGCGCTTATCATCACATTTATATTTTACCCAATACTGTTCAGGTTTTTCTTAACCCACAGGGTAAACAATGGCAAAGCACCGTTTGAGCTGCGCACGTTGGTGCATTCAACCATTTCGTTTATTTACTACGGCCTTGGCGGATTTTTACTCTCTATAACAAGTTTTGTACTGGTTGCGATATTTCCGGCAAAGCGCGATTTTAAAATGAAGGTATTCAGGTATATACTATCTAAATTCATGAAGTCGGTACTGTACATCAATCCGTTTATAAAAAAAACCGTACTCAACCCGCATAACGAAACGTTTGATAAACCCGCGGTTATCATCGCCAACCATACCTCGTTCTTAGATATACTTGCCGTTGGCATGCTAAGCCCTAAAATTATTTACCTGGTGAGTGATTGGGTCTATAACTCACCCATATTTGGCATTGGCGTTAAGCTGGCCGGTTTTTATCCGGTATCGCAGGGGGTAGAGGGCGGTGTAGAGCATCTGCGCGATAAAGTAGCACAGGGTTATTCTTTGGTGGTATTCCCGGAGGGTACCCGCTCTAAGAACAACCATATTCAGCGTTTTCATAAGGGGGCGTTTTACCTGGCCGAGCAGTTTGGTCTGGATATTGTGCCCATACTTATTCACGGCAATGCCGAGGTGCTGCCTAAAGGCGATTTTATAATTAACGATGGCAGTATTACGCTAAAGATTTTAGAAAGGATCAGGCCTGATGATACTGATTTTGGCAGTAATTATTCTGAGCGCACAAAAAAAATAGGCACGTACTTTAAGGCACAGTTTGCACAAATGCGTATCGAGCAGGAGGGCGTTGAATACTTCAAAAACAAGATAGTGCGCAGTTTTGCCTACAAGGAGTACGAAATTATTAAAGAGATAAAAGCGCATCTAAAGGATAGCCTGAGGCTTTATCATGAGCTTAATAATTACATTGGGACTAAAAGCAGTATATTACAACTGGCTGACGATCATGGCGAGACGGCTACGCTATTGGCATTGCAACATTCGCAACGCAGGGTGTCCAGTTATATACCTACCGAAGAAAAGCGCGATGTTGCCTGTACCAATTATATTAATAAAGGTAATCATATTACATATTTAGACAGCCCTGAAGCCGCGTTGGCTATTGCGTATGATGTGGTAGTGATTGACATGCATATCGAAAATTTAAATGAAGAGGTGCTGCAAAAGGCACATGAGCTTATTTTGGTTAAGCAATATGGTATAAACACCTATAAAGGCTTTGAAACCAAATTTGAAGGCGATACTTTTGTAGTGCTTAGGAAGGGATAAGGAAAGTGAAAAAAAAGTATGATATTGTAATTGTTGGAAGCGGTCTTGGCGGGCTGGTGTCTTCTATTATTTTGGCTAAAGAGGGCTACAGCGTTTGTGTGCTCGAAAAAAACAACCAGTTTGGGGGTAACCTGCAAACTTTTGTTAGAGACAAAACCATTTTTGATACCGGCATACACTACATAGGCGGGCTTGATAAGGGGCAAAACCTGTACAATTACTTTAAGTACATAGGCATAATGGACGATCTTAATCTTAAAAAGATGGATGAAGATGCCTACGATGTTATATCTTTCGATGATGATGAGCAGCAGTACCCACATGCACAAGGATACGATAATTTTATTAAGCAGCTTGTAAAGTATTTTCCGGATGAAGAGGAGAACCTCAAAAAGTACTGCCAAAAACTGATTGAAACCTGCGATTCTTTTCCGCTGTACAACCTTAGAAATAGCATGGACGGATATGATACCAGCATATTTTCTGAAAATGCCAAGCAATATTTTGACAATCTTACCCAAAACGAAAAGCTTAGGGCGGTATTGGCCGGGTCTAACTTTTTATATGCCGGTGTAGAAGATAAATCGCCATTTTACCTGCATGCGCTATCGGTAAACTCGTATATGCAAAGCTCATGGCGTTGTATTAATGGCGGTAGCAACATAACCAAGCAGCTTATTAAACAGCTTAAAAAATACGGTGGCGAAACCTACAAATACAAAGAAGTTACCAAATTTGAAACCGAGGACAACCGACTTGTTTCGGCTAAAATAAAAACAGGAGAAGAGGTTTTTGCCGATATTTTTATATCGAACATAGAGCCTAAAACCACCCTTAAAATGGTGGGCGAAAATAAATTTAGGAAAGCATTTTATAAAAGGGTGCAGGGACTTGAAGTTACCGGGTCGGCATTTAGCCTGTACCTGGTGTTTAAACCCAAAACATTTAAATATCTAAACCACAATTACTATCATTTTAAAGATAGTACCCGCGTTTGGAAGGCTATGGAGTGCACTAAAGAGTCGTGGCCGGAAGGTTATATGGCGTCTATGAACGTTAAAAACGGCCAGGGCGAGTGGGCCGAAAGCATGACCCTGATTACCTTTATGGATTTTAACGAGGTTAAAGAGTGGGAAAACACCTTTAACACCACTGCTGAAGAAGCCGACCGTGGCGCTGCTTATGATACCTTTAAAAAAGAAAAGACTGAGAAGTTTTTGATAGAGGTAGAGAAAAAATTTCCCGGCATACGCGATTGCATCCAGTCGGTTCATACCTCTACGCCACTGTCGTACCGCGATTTTATTGGTGGCCAAAACGGCAACCTATACGGTTATGTAAAAGATAGCAATAACCCAATGACTACGTACCTGGCGCCAAAAACCAAATTAGATAATTTGTACCTTACCGGCCAAAGCATTAACATGCACGGCGTTCTTGGAGTTACCATTGGTGCTGTGGTTACCTGCTCTGAGATTTTAGGTAAAGACTACCTTATCAATAAAATAAATAAAGAGCTTAATTTATAAGTAAAATGAAGAAGGTATTGTACATACTGCCGGCACTCTGCATGTTATTGCAGCTGGTGTCTTGCGGTACTTACAATTCACTTCATCATCAACCGGTAACGCAGGGTTATAACGCAACCGTTCCGGTACTACAGCATCAGCCTGGTGGTGGGGCTACTTACGGCAATAACTTTTTACTGCAAAATAAACAGGGCCTTTGGGAAATGTATGTAGAGGGAGATCCGCTACAGCGTGGCCTTATTACCGGGGCACTTTCTCAAGACCTTATTGTGAGGCAGGAACAGCTTTTTCTGGAAAAAGTTAAGGAGATAGTACCCTCTAAATTCAAATTAAGCCTGCTCAGGCAATTTTTAAAATGGTATAACAGGAAAGTATACCTGCATGTGCCGGAAGAATACCAAACCGAGATCTATGGCCTTTCACAATACGTTTCACATGAATATGATGATGTTGCGCCGCCTTATTTAAGGGTATTGTACCTGCATGCCGCCCACGATATTGGGCATGCGTTAAAAGACCTATCTTTAGTGGGGTGTACTTCTTTTGCCGCCTGGGATGAAAATACCGAAGACGGCTCGTTACTTCTGGCGCGCAACCTCGACTTTTATGCCGGCGACGAATTTGCGCAAAACAAAATAGTATCGTTTGTAAAGCCTGATGAGGGGTACCCGTTTATGTCGGTTACCTGGGGTGGTATGATAGGCACGCTATCAGGCATGAATGCTGAAGGGCTTACCATAACATTAAATTCAGGCAAATCGGATGTGCCAATGGTGGCTAAAACGCCTATATCTATACTGGCACGCGATATTTTGCAGCATGCATCAAACATAGAACAGGCCATTGCGATAGCCAAAAAGCATGAGGTTTTTGTGTCAGAAAGTATGATGGTGGGCAGTGCACACGATCATAAGGCGGTTTTGATAGAAGTATCTCCGGAGAAATTCGGGGTCTATGATGTACCTAATACATCGCAACTAATATGCTCCAATCACTTTCAGAGCGATGCTTATAAAGGCGATAAAAATAACGATGAGGCTATTGTTAACAGCCATTCCGAATATCGCTACGAACGTATGACCCAGCTTTTGGAGCAGCACGGAAAGGTAAACCCGGTTAAGGCCGCGGCCATTATGCGCAATACCGATGGGCTTAATAACCTGCCTTTAGGCTATGGTAATGAGAAGGCTATAAACCAGTTGCTGGCGCACCATTCGGTTATTTTTAAGCCGGAACACCGGCAGGTGTGGGTCTCGTCTAACCCTTACCAATTGGGCGCTTATGTGGCGTACGACCTTGATGAGGTTTTTGGCAGCGAGCATAATAATAACACAACCTCTTTAGCTATTGATTCGCTTTTAATACCCGAAGATAATTTTGTACATTCCGATGCTTTTAAAAACTATGAGCAGTATAGGGTGCAAGACCGTGTTTTGGATAAAGCTATTAAGGATGGGGCGGTATTACCGGCTAATTTTATTGCCGGGTATCAATCATTAAACCCCGATTTTTGGGTGGTGTATTACAAAGCAGGGCTGTATAATTACAACCGTGGCTATTACACCGCTGCCCGTGCTGAGTTTGAAAAAGCGCTGACAAAAGAAATTACTACCCTGCCGGATAAGCAAAAAACACAGGAATATCTGGATAAAATAAATAAGAAACTCAATTAGCAATGACCATACCTTCTATAGAAACGGTTCCACAGCCCGAAATTAAAGCCTTCCAGGAGCAAAAGCTTAAAGAGGCTTTGCAATATGTGGCTACTAATTCGCCTTACTATAAAGCGCTTTTTGCCAAAGAGGGTATAGATATTAGTGCAATTCAAACTATAGAAGATTTGCAGCAGCTGCCTGTTACTACCAAAGAGCAATTGCAGGAGTTTAACGATGATTTTTTGTGTGTGCCTAAACAGGCCATTGTAGATTATACCACAACATCGGGCACATCGGGTAAGCCGGTAACTTTCGGGCTAACCGATAAAGACCTTGACCGCCTGGCTTACAACGAGGCTATTTCTTTTGCCTGCTCGGGTATTAAGGAGGGCGATGTAGTGCAATTAATGACAACCATAGACCGACGTTTTATGGCGGGCCTGGCTTATTTTTTAGGCATTCGGAAATTAAAAGCGGGCATTATAAGGGTAGGAGCCGGCGTGCCTGAATTACAGTGGGATTCTATCTTAAAATACAACCCGACTTACCTAATTACAGTTCCGTCATTCCTGTTAAAGCTTATAGAGTATGCCGAAATACACGGAATAGACTATAACAACAGCAGCATTAAAGGTGCAATTTGCATTGGTGAACCACTGCGTAACCAGGATTTTTCGGCTAACAGGCTATCAAATAAAATTACCGATAAGTGGGATATCAAGCTCTTCTCTACCTATGCTTCTACCGAAATGAGCACTGCTTTTGCCGAATGTGAACGTTTTAAGGGGGGGCACCACCACCCGGAACTTATTATTGCCGAAGTGTTGGACGATGATAATAACCCTGTGGCTATCGGGCATAGCGGAGAGCTGGCCGTTACAACGTTAGGGATAGAAGGCATGCCTTTGGTGCGTTTTAAAACGGGCGATATTGTTCAGCTGCATAACGAACCTTGTGCCTGCGGACGCACAACTACGCGAATAGGCCCTGTAATTGGCCGTAAGCAGCAGATGATAAAATATAAGGGCACTACG
The DNA here is from genome assembly GCF_000422725.1 of Flavobacterium subsaxonicum WB 4.1-42 = DSM 21790. GTDB lineage: Bacteria > Bacteroidota > Bacteroidia > Flavobacteriales > Flavobacteriaceae > Flavobacterium > Flavobacterium subsaxonicum. The sequence goes on along the minus strand of NZ_AUGP01000007.1, from coordinate 28,590 downwards.
CTATACCCGCCTGCTATGGTAGATTTGCTGCAATCGTTTACCGATATACAAAGCCATATTATAGAGATATCTACCAACGAACTTGGAACCGATGAGATACTTATAAAAGTAGCTGCTGCAAACCCAACTGAGGAGTTATTGACAGAAATTAAAGACCATTTTAGGGCTAAACTAAGGGTAACGCCTAAAATTGTTTTTGTAAGCCTGCAGGAGCTTAATAGTGTTATGTTTAACCCTATGAGCCGTAAACCAATAAGCTTTATAGATAACAGGGCATAAGCATCCCATGATCGTCTAAACAAGAAAAGGCTGCCAACTGGCAGCCTTTTGTATGTGTAAAAAGTAATATTACTGTATTTCAAATTCCTGCACATCGCCGGCAGCAGCTTTACGCACGTTAAGTGCTTTGCCATCTGCATCTACAACAAAGGCAACAAACTCAAGTTTTGAATAATTAATGACATTTTCAGGAACACTAACGTTAAACGATTTTGTAAACGTATTGTTTATAACAGTTTCAGTGCCGCTTATAGCCTCACCTAATAATGGCGTAAGCACTGCACGAAGCACATGGTTATGTTCGTAATCTTCTATAACATCTACACCTCCATAATAGGTTGTATAGTTATGCTGCTCGTAAATTAAACCATTTTCCAATACATACACTACCAGTTTTAAACCTGTAAAATCTTTACTAAAGTTTACATTTACACTTAGGTTTATAGTACCACCACTAACAACCGGTGTTAAGGCAAGACCCAGTTTAGGGTTTTCGCCCTGAGTTAAGGCAACAGCTTTATCAACATTGTTTGGTTCAGGAAATTTCCATTGTGTCATGCGGTTAAGCATACCTTTTGGATAGCCTGGAATGTCTATAATGTTTTCCAGTTCGGATGTGTCGTAGTTATAGGGGTCATAATTAATACTCGAAACATTAGAGCTTGGGCGGTGTATAGCAACAGGAACAAAATTTTCTGTTTGCAGGTGCAGTTGCTCTATAGCGTAAGCTACCCTTGGGCAATAGCCGCACCAGGTACCGGTATAATCTTCTACCAATACACGCTTAACAAAGTTAATTTCAGAGCCATCTCCAAAAGTTACTGTAAGCGATTCGCTTTTTACGCCTGAGTAATCAGCATTAACCGCAAAAGTACCCATTGTTTCTGATGTAAATGTGTTACCATCTATAGCTACACCATCAACATAAAAAATAGTCTCTTGAGTAACATCGGTTCCTTTATCGTCTTTAACGGTAAAGGTAATGGCATTACCAATAATCTGGTTAGATTTATCGGCAGTTAGTGTAACGTTGCCCACAGAATCTAAAATCGTATAATCGCTGGAGCAGCCTGTAAAAGCCATTGCGGCCAGGAAAAGCAGTATAAAGTACTTTTTCATTTAGTATAATTTATTTACCGTAACTTAAAACTTAAATTACTGAAAAATAGTGTGTTGTTGTTAGTTTTTAACTAACTTAATTGTTGATGATTTACCGCTTGTAGTAGTAAATTTGGCTACATAAACACCTGTAGAAAGAAAAGATGCCTCTATAGACTGAGAGCCTTCTTTAACACTAACTGTTTTAAGTACCTGGCCATTAAGGTTAAATAACTCCATGGTTGCAGCAGTAGTAGCAGTAATATCAATTTGGTTTTTAACCACAGTGTTTGATAAGTTAATACCTATGTTCTGTAAACCTTTAACATCGCCAACACCTGCAGTTGGAGAATAGATATAGTTAAAGGTAAGCAGGTCTGAAATAGGAGTTCCGTCTTCATTCATCTTAACAAAAGTTAAACGGTATTTAACTTCTGCCGTAGTATTTACACCTGCGTTTCCGTTTGCAAAGTGGTCGCCCGCCTGAGATGTTTCGTTAGCTTCGATCGTGTAGTTAAAACCTGGGTAAAATTCGCCAACCTCTATAGTGGCAAGGCATACACCAAAGCACATTTGCACGTTAGATCCGTCTGCATTTTCAATCTGGTCAATTCTAACCTGTACGTTAATTGGGGCAGCGGTATTATTAGTAACCGTAAAAGGAATTTTTCCTAATGATTCAGCTTGTGTGCTCCAAAGTGTAGTATACGTAAAGGTGTCTCCATTGTTTATTGTGCCTCCATTACCTTGTGTGTTAACTGTAATTTCCTGCGCCTGAGCAAAAGAACCAATAGCTAAAGCAAGTAATAAAATAATTTTTTTCATGATGATAATAAATAATAATTTAAATAGTAGTGTTAATTGTGTATTCTTATTTAAGTAAAAAGGCTATCGGATGCAGTTTAGTGCTTCCGATAGCTTTTAGGTAATCTTTTATTTGTTAAAAGCTAACTAATTAGTTAACAACAATTTTTTCTGTTGTTTGCGTAGTTGCACCTTTAATCTGAGCAATGTAAACACCTTTTTGTAAAGCAGAAACATTTATGCTTCCACCATCGTTAATGCCAGTTGCAGTGTAAACCACTTTACCTGTAACATCTATAATAGATACATCTACAGTTTCTTGAGTAGAAAAGTTTAATACACCAGTTGTAGGGTTAGGGTACATAGCAAATTTAGTAGCCTCTACTGCCGGAGTACTTAGTATACCTGTAGTTTTAAATGCAGATGCAACAGTTAGGGTAGAACCAAAGTTTCCTGGAGCATATTCGAAAACAGAACCGCCAGAAGAAGTAATTTTTATACCTGTAAAGTCTTGAGTTCCTGCAGACCATCCGTCTCCGTAAGAATCTTTAAATACTACGCTGTAGCAATCAATATCTCCGGTAAGGGCATATCCGTAACCTTTAATAGTGTTAGCATCATCGCCACCTGCATTACCAGAAGGTGTACCTTGGTAAGGACCGCCAAATGCTACAACAGTACCATCGCTATCTTTAATTTGCCAAGACATTTCTCCAGGGTAGCTATCAGTATAGCATTCTACTAATATATTGTTGTTACTTTCGTTAGCAAGAATAACATCAAACTCGCCTGTTGTAAGTTCTTCGTTAAAAGCATCTTCGCCATTAATGTCTAAAAGCTCTACAGTATAAGTAGACGCAGCATGAAGTGTAACGCCTTCAAAAGTAACAGTAGCAGCAGTAGCAAACTGAGCAAGGTTACCGGTATAGTTTTTAGTTGCAACAACAGTACCGTTTTCTTTAACAACAACAGTAGCGGTAGCTATAGGGTTGTTGCCATAGTTTTTAAGTTTGGTTGTAATGTCTGCTACCTGGCCTTCGTCACAAATTCTTAAAACTGTTGTTGGAACTTCAATTTTACCGTGGTTAGCAACACCTACAAGAGGCGAGCATGCGCTAATTTGAGTTCTTAGTTGTACAGCAGTTTTCTGGTCAGCTTTTGTAGTAGTTTTAGTCTCGGCACAAATAGTGTACATTGTAGGGAAATAATCTACATCATACTTGTTTGCAGCACCAAGGTTTATTGCAGTATTATCTTCAATAATTGGGTAAGGGCTTCCAATAGTCCAGTTACCCTGGCTCATTGCTATTGGGCCTTGTTCGCCATAAATATTTTCTAAAGTTGTGTTAAGTATATCACCTTCAACAAATATTACCATAGCTTCGTCAGATCCGTTAGGGCCGTAAGCCTCGTAAAAATCTGCCATAGCATGTGTTTGGTGGTAGTTCCAGCATGGGCCACACCATGTAGCCGAAAAATCTATAACAACACTTTTACCCTGATCCAGGTAATCGGCGTATAGAGAATGTGAAACTCCGTTAATATCTACAGCTGTAAAATCAGGTGCGTTAGAGCCATTAGCTAAAGATAATCCATCGGCATCTGTTTGCGCACTTGCTGTAAGACAGGCAAAAGCAACCATTGCAGTAAGTAAAATTTTTTTCATTCTAATCTAAAATTAATGTTAGTTATGTTTTTTTCTGATAGAAATATGGCCGAAAATTATGTAAAAAAATTGTTATCTAAAATATTTTCAATAAAAATGTTTTAAAAAATTGTTATTATTAGCATATTGTGCGAAAATGTATCTTAAAACTACGTTTTTGGGGCTAAAATTGTGATTATTATAATTCTACGAATTCTATAGGGTTATAATTTTCCATAAAAAAGGGCATTCTATTTTAAAATTTTTTTAATATTGCCACGCGGGAATATTTAATTAAAATCTTAAAAGAATGAAAAAGCTACTAATGCTGTTTTTATTAATTACGGCTGCTGCACATGCTCAAAAAGAGATGCCAAGTGTAAGCATTAACTCAGAAAACAATAAAAGCTATAATGTAAAGAACGATTTTAGCGAAAAAGATAAGCTGTATGTGTTTTCTTTTTGGGCTACATGGTGCGTGCCATGCATTAACGAGCTTGATGCCATAAATCAAAAATATGCCGAGTGGAGCAAAGAGCTTAATTTAGAGGTGGTTGCCATATCTATAGACGATAGCCGTACTTCTAAGCGTGTTAAGCCATTGTTAAACGGAAAAAAATGGCCTTATACTATTTTGTTAGATACCAACCAGGATTTAAAAAGGGCATTAGCCATTGCTAATGTGCCGTATACTGTAGTAGTTAAAAATAAAAAAATTGTATACATACACAACGGGTACAGCCAGGGTGCCGAAGAAGAATTGTACGCTAAACTGAAGACGCTTTAATATAAATGAAGAAACTATTATTATTGCTGCTTCCGTTTTCTATAGGATCTGCCTTTGCACAGGAAAACGATACCATACAGGAAAATAAAAAAGATTACGGCCGCGTTTATGGCGGTTTTGAGTCGAATTCGCAATGGTACCTTAACGATAAGGGTACCGGTGTAAACCAGGATGATGAGCCAATTAATGGCAAACCTATTCGCTCTAACAACTACCTGTTGGTAAACTACCAGTTGGGTGGATTTTCGGCAGGGGTGCAGGTAGAGGCTTACGAGCCTAATGCACTACTAAATTACAACCCGGGTTTTAAGGGTACCGACCTTGGTACGTATTATGCAAGCTACAAAACAGGCAAGCTGGAGCTTACTGCCGGTTATTTTTACGAGCAGTTTGGCAGCGGTATGCTGTTGCGTGCCTGGGAAGACAGGGCACTGGGTATAAACACCGCATTAAGGGGCGGACGTGTAATTTATCGGCCAACCAACAATGTGCGCTTAACGGGCTTGTATGGTCGTCAGCGTAGTGGTTTTGGCGTTTCTAACGGCGATATTTATGGTTTTGACTCTGATTTTAACCTGAGCAGCCTTTTTAAATGGGAGTCGTCTGACCTTTCTTTTGGTGCCAGCTACGTGGGCCGCTACGAAGAGGTTAATTTAGAAAACCCAACATTTGATAACCTTACCGGAGCCTATTCGGGCAGGTTAAACTTTATTCACGATGCGTTTTATGCTTCGGCAGAATATAGCTATAAAGACAAAGATGGTGTGCTTAATGCACAAAATAAACTGAGCAATAACTTTGTAAAGCCGGGTAACGCCTTGTTGGTTAACCTTGGCTACTCTAAAGAAGGCCTTGGTATTGATGCTACTTTAAGGAGGACTGAGAATTTTAAATTCCTGTCTGAAAGGGAACCTACCACAGTAGATGCTACATCGTCTACCCTTAATTACAACGATAAGGTTTTAAACTTTACGCCGGCACTTACTAAGCAGCACCATTCTAATCTTGCCAATATTTATGTTTACCAGGCGCAAACCAAAGTAGATTTTATTGGTACGACTATTATGAAGGCTGGCGAGACCGGTGGACAAATTGATATTTTTTACAACTTTGCCAAAGAAACTGCCATTGGTGGTAAATACGGTACTAACGTTGCCATTAACGCATCGAGCTGGTATAACCTGGCCGGCGATTACAGGCTTGCCCCGGCAGAGTATGATACCAAATTTTTTGGCGTAGGCGAAAAATATTATTCTGATTACAACATCGAGGTTAAAAAGCAACTGTCGGAAACATGGCATACTGCCTTTTACTACATTAACCAGTTTTACAATAAAGAATGGCAGGAAGGCGGCGACAAGGTTAAAACTAACATTGTTAATGCCGAGGCTATTTACAACTTTAGCCCAACCCGCTCTATAAGGCTGGAAGGCGAGCACATGTGGGCCGATGCCGATAAAAAAAACTGGGCAGGCGCTACTTTAGAGCTTAACATAGACGATAAATACTCGCTTTACGTTTGGGATATTTACAACTATGGTAACGATGATACCAGCAAACAAACGCATTACTACAATGTTGGTGGTGCATACCGTATTGGTGCCACACGTATTGCTGCCAACTATGGCCGTCAGCGTGGTGGCCTTGTATGTGTGGGCGGTGTATGCCGATTTGTGCCAGAGAGTACCGGTTTTACATTAAACATTAGTACTGCATTCTAAGAGCATCTAAATCTTACTTTTTATAAAGAGCAGCCTCCTTAAATTTATTTTAAGGAGGCTGCTTTATTTGGCACGAAAAATTATTCCGTCAAGGCAATACCCACTACTTTTAGCGTTATAACTATAAACCAACTATAAAATTTTATATGAAACTACTGTACTTACTTTGCTTATACTGCACCGTTAGCATTGCGCAAACCACACCCCAACAACTTGCCGAACGTTTTTTTAAGGCTACCGCCGATAATAACCTGGGCGCTTTTAAGCAACTTTACCCTGATGTTACAGCACTTACCGTTTTTATAAAAAGCGTTGCCAAGAAAAACGAATATACCGATGCCATGATAGAAGAAACATCGTATACCGGCACCAACAATGCGGCTAATAGTTTCGAGACGCTACAGTACCAGATAAGTAGCCTGGGCTTAAACATGAAAAACGCCAAAATAACCAACGTACTTACGCTAAACGAAGATGTACAGCTAAACGAGGGCCAGGAAGGCGACCCAATAATGGTTAAAGCTACCAAGGTAACCATACAGTTTACAACGGCGGGCAAAAACTATTCTTTAGTTATTCCGCATACATTGCAAATTAGTGGCAGGTGGTATATTAGCGAAGAGCAAATGGAGATAAGCAGCTTATAACGTTGCATCCTTAAATTATTGACCTGTAGTTATTACAAGTTTATGCCCTTCTCATGGCCCTAACTACAGTGCGGGTTCGCCTGTCGGCATACATGCGATTAAGCGATGTTACTGCCCATATAAACGCCGGTATCCAGCCAATAAGTGTTAATTGTAAGATAAGGCAAACAATGCCAGAAATAAGTTTGCCCTGCAAAAACAGCGAGAGCCACGGAAAGAAAAATGCAATTACATACCTCATTTTGATTTGATTTTTTTGATTGATGATGATTGTGGCAAATCTATATAAAATTGCATTTCAATACAATACAGTCTAAAAAATAAAAGCAATATAAATAAGAAGGGCTGCCCGATTGGGCAGCCCTTGCTTGTAGTAGTGTAAGTTAAAATTAATTTCTGACAACCTTAACCGTTTGGCTTGCGCCGCCCTCTAAAGTTATCTGAACAAGGTAAATACCTTGTTGCACATTCTGTAAGTTTACAATATTGCCCTTACCTGTAGTAACCTCTTGGCCTATGGCGTTGTACACTGCAAAAGCAGTAACCTGCTGAGTGGTTTCGATGTTTAATAAACCATTGGTTGGGTTAGGGTAAACCCTCACTTTAGCTAAAGTAACAGTATCTACACTGTTGGTAGGTATGTTTATTACCACTTCAAAAGTTGCAGTAACACCATTAGCCGATGTTGCTGTAACAATGATAGTTCCATTAGCAATGGCAGTTATAACGCCGTTTTCATTTATTGTAGCAAATTCTGAGCCTGATGTTATGCTCCATGCCACCGAAGTATCTGTAGCATTTGTGGGGGTAACGGTAGCTACTAATTGTAGTGTTCCACCAATAGTAACTATCGTTGCCGGTGCATTATTTAATGTAGTAATAGTAAGTGCAGTAACCTCTACAACCTGGTTGGTAATAACCACGTCAAACGTATCGGTAACCGTTCCGTTTGCTGTAGTAGCCGTAACGGTAATAGTGCCGTTTCCAATGGCTGTAACCAATCCGTTTGTATCTATGGTTGCAAGGTCTGTGCCTGAAGTTATACTCCATATAACAGCTATATCTGTAGTATTAGCCGGTGTAATTGTAGCCACCAATTGCAGTGTGCCTGCGTTAGTTGTAATTGCAGCGGCAACGTTATTAAATGTTGTAATTTCTATAGCTGTAGCCAATACGGTTTGGTTGGTAATAACCACCTCAAAAGTATCTGTAACCGTTCCGTTGGCAGTGGTAGCAGTAACCGTAATAGTACCGTTAGCAATAGCTGTAACCAGTCCGTTAGCATCTATGGTTGCAAGGCCTGTACCTGAAGTTATACTCCAAACAACAGCCGTATCAGTAGCATTTGCCGGAGTAATTGTAGCCACCAATTGCAGTGTGCCTGCGTTAGTTGTAATAGACGCAGAAACATTATTAAGTGTAGTAATCTCAATAGCTGTGGCTACAATATTTTGATTGGTAATAACCACATCAAACGTATCAGTTGCACCGCTAATTGTTGTAGCAGTAACCGTAACGGTACCGTTAGCAATGGCGGTAACCAATCCGGTAGCGCTTATAGTTGCTAATGAAGACTCTATAGAAACTGTCCACGTAACTGCCTCGGCAACCGGGGTAACTGTAGCTATAAGCTGAAGTGTACCGCCGTTGGTGGTAATAGTAGCCGGAGCATTATTTTGGGTTGTAATGGTTACAACCGGGGTAGCAACTGCTTCGGTTACTGTAAAGGTATAATCTTCAACCTCGCCTATAGAGTTGTAACCACACGGGCCTGAGCCTTCCCAGCCGTTAACAGCCTTAAGGCGAATCCTCGTATCACCTAAAACAGCACCCGCAGGAACGGTAACGGTAAAGTTTAGTCCGCTTGCTGCTTCTGCATCCGAAGAAAAATATACACCTTCGCTATCCTCAAAAATAAAGTTCTGGTTCCAGTCGATCCAACCTGAAAGGTAAGCCGTATCGGTAGAGAAGTTTAGGTTAAAAGTAACCGTCTGGCCTATGCCTGCCTGTACATTTTGTGCTGTAAAGTCGCCATAACCGGTTAAAGAATTATCGTTAGAACAACCTGAGTTTGCATTAGCGAGGTTTACTGTACCACCTGTAGTGGTTACACTGTTTATAGAAAGAAAACTGCAACCGTTAACAAAATACGACTCGCAATAGCCGCTTGCCTGGTTGGTAATTACGATGTCAAGCTGGCCTACCACGGTATTGTCTGAAGCAAGTGCGGCCTGTACAGTAACAGTGCCGTTGGCTACAGCAGTAACTTTTCCGTAAATATCTACAGTAGCTGTACCTGAATTACCCGGAACAATAGACCATACTAAAGTAGTGCCATACCAATCCTGGTTGTTGTATACCCCGTGTAACTCCAGCGTACCCTGGTTTGTAGTAATTGCGGCCGGTGCATTGTTGTTAGGAACCACAACAAGCTGGCTTACCGGTGTATCTGCAACCGGGCCTGTAGTTATTGCAAGAACCGACATACGTATCTCGTTGGCATACTCTGCGCCCTGGCTTCCGTCAAAACTAAAGCTAATACCACTAATGTTTTTACTTTGGTTTGCCTGGGTTATTGGCAGGGTAATTTCGTAAAGCCTTGGGTTAAATGCATCGCCTTCAAGGTTGTTGTTGGCCCTGTTTACACGGCCTGCACCTGTAATTGCGGCACTTGTACCGTTATACCAGTCGTTTACGTTTAGGGTGTTAACCTGCGTAGTGTTGTCTGTAAAATGTACCGTAGCGGTAAATGGCAGGGTTTGTACACCTCCACCCGCAGCACCCGCCAGAATGTACAGGTTTGCAGCGTTTACAGCGCTAAAGTTAAGGGTGCCACTGTTTGCAGCACCATTATTAACATACGATGGTGTTAAGAACAAGGCGTTAGCACCTGTGTAGTTTGCCAGTTGGAATGTTACTCCCGGTGTTACGGCACTTGTAATAAGACCGTTTGCCGGAAGGCCATACGTTGGTAGTGTTGATGACGATGTAGCCTGGAAATCTAAAGATACCAGTGCCCTTGAATTGGTCTCATCAAAACCAATGGTGGAAGATGCTGAAGCATTGCCTACACCATTAGCAATAATATCGTGGTTAAAACCGGCTGTAATAGTAACGGGTGCAATTACCGGTGTTGTTACCTGGCCGCTTACCGTAACGGTAAATGTAGCTGTAATAGCTGTATTAACTACAGATGTTGCCGTAACTACAACTGTACCGTTGCCAGTAGCAGTAACAAGTCCGTTAGCATCTATGGTCGCAAATTCAGATCCTGATGTAATGCTCCATATAACCGCCTGGCTGGCAGCAGCCGGGGCTACAGTTGCTACAAGTTGTAATGTGCCATTATTAGTGGTAATAGTAGCCGGAGCATTATTTTGGGTAGTAATTGTAACTGCTGTTATAGGTATTGGCTCCCAATACACATCATCCCAATACATTCCGGCCCATGTGGTGCCCGGGTTTCTAACCGCTAACCTTGCATTAGCCGGTACCGTTGCCGGAACTGCAATAGTCCTTTCGGCATCTGCACTGGTGTAGCTGCTGTTGCTAATAGTAAGGGCCTGTATAACTACAAATGTTGTAGCATCGTTAACATCGGTAATGTAACCAAAATCTAATGCGCCCGGGCCGCCGTTTGCTTTTACTTTAAACCTAAACTGGTGTGTACCGGCGTTAACATTGCTAAATTGTGGTAAAACTACAATTGAAATTTTACCCGTACCATAGCCGTTTTGGTAGATTTGGCTTGTGCCAGAAGCGGGCTGCGTGCTCGAAATGATCTGGCTGGCTCCGCCTAATAAAAGGCTGTTCCAACACGTTGGTACAACGCCCATATCGCAGCAGGCCAACGTATCAAAATTCTCATATAGACTGGTAAGTGCAGGGCAGTCGTTTGTCGGTTCAATGGTAACAACAACATTTAACTCTCCAAATTTTGTTGCATCAGCTACCGAAGTTGCACGAACAGTAACCGTACCGTTTGCTGTAGCTGTTACCAATCCGTTTGCATCTATAGTAGCAAATTCAGAACCTGATGTAATGCTCCATGTAACTGCCTGACTGGCCTCAGCCGGGGTTACTGTACCCACAAGCTGTAATGTGCCGCTGTTTGTTGTAATAGTAGCAGGCACGTTGTTTTGTGTTGTAACTGCAACTGCCGTAACGGGTGTTGCATCTTCAACTGTATATTTTCTGGCTACAATAGTACCGGTACTGTTATCGGCGTAAGCCAAAATAACATTGCCATCGGCATCGGTAGCAATGGCATTGTAGCTCGCCTGACCGGCAGATACATAACCTGTTCCAAGTTGTGTCCATGCATTGGTGCCGGCATTGTAAGCCATTACATAGTTTTTTAAAAAATCGGCATCTTCCCAGTTGCTTACCGCAACATAAGGTATACCCGATGCTGTTACTGCAATGCTAACGTGCTGTGTTTTACCTGCTGTAAAATTTTCAGACCCTAACTGTGTCCAGTTGGTACCGTCGTATTTTTTAACGTTAAGCTTATTGCCACCCGCCGAACCCGACACGTAAGCCAGGTATAAATTATTATTCTGGTCTATGGCTATAGCCGAATTGTAGTTTTCTGAACTTGCCGCAGCACCCACATTTGCGGTGCCTACTGCCGTCCATGCTTCGGTGGTTGTGGCGTTGTCGCCTGTTTTAGACACATGCACATAGCCGCCATTATTATAGCTGGCATAAACCACGCCATTATTACCGGCTACCATGCGAAGGTAGGTTGGTGTACCGCCTGCAAAACCTGTTGCGCCAAGCTGTTCCCATGCGCCGTTTACATAGCGTTTTGCCGTACCCGATGACTCGCCATTGGCAGCCACAAGTATGCCGTTGGAACTAACCGTACTGGCTTGATAGTTGATGCCCGCTGTTGTAACCGATGGTAATGCAGACCATGCCATGCCGTTAAAAGCACGCACTTCCATACCGCTGCCAGGCCATCCTAACTGGTTGGTGTAATATACGTTGCCATTGGCATCGGCACAAATAGAGTTGTAAGTAGCCGTGCCTGTGGTAATACCGGCGCTTCCGCCAAGGTAGCTCCACGCTCCGGCAGAGTATTGCTGCACCGATCCTTTTGCAACCGATGTATCGTAGTACGACATATATAATGTTCCATTAACTCCTTTTGCAAAGTTAATAAAGCTCGCCCCGCCGGCAGATATACCGGTTTGTGGCCCAAGGTAATCCCAGGTTTGGGCATTACCCAAAAAGGTAATTAGCAATAACGCAACTGTTGCGGTTGCCGTAAATGCTCTTCGCAGGCGTTGTAAGGTGCCTGCGGTAAAAGTAATTTGGTTCATAATTGTAATTTAGGTATGTAAAAAAAGAGAATTATAGTTTGCGCAAATCATTGCTTAATTTGGGTGCAAAGGTCTGTTCTAAACAAGCGGCACCATTAAGCCAAAAGGATTATGAATTATGGTAAAAGGATTATTTTTATTTGGACTGACTATAATTAGTATAAATAAGAAGGGCTGCCCAACTGGGCAGCCCTTCTTATTTGTGTAAGTTAAAAATTAGTTTTTGATAACCTTAATGGTTTGGTTTGCGCCATTATCTAAAGTTACCTGTACAAGATAAATGCCTTGTTGAGCATCTTGTAAATTTACAGTGTTGCTTTTGCCTGTAGCAACCTGCTGGCCTATTGTGTTGTATACTGCAAAAGCAGTAACCTGCTGGATAGCATCAATAGTTATAATGCCATTTGTAGGGTTAGGATAAATGCTTACGTTGTTTAAAGTAACCGTATCTACACTGTTAGTAGGTATGTTTATTACAACCTCAAAAGTTGTGGTAACACCATTAGCCGATGTTGCTGTAACAGTAACTGTTCCGTTAGCAATGGCAGTAACTACGCCATCTTGGTCTATAGTTGCAAAAGCTGTTCCTGATGTAATGCTCCATACCACCGAAGTATCTGTAGCATTAGCCGGAGTAACTGTAGCAACAAGCTGAAGTGTTCCGCCTGCAGTAACTATAGTTGCCGGTACATTATTTAATGTAGTAATGGTAAGTGCGGTAACGTCTACCACCTGGTTAGTAATAACCACATCAACAGTATCAGTAAGCGTTCCGTTAGCGGTTGTGGCTGTAATTGTAATGGTTCCGTTGGCAATTGCTGTAATTAATCCGGTAGCGCTTATAGTTGCGAATTCAGATCCTGAAGTTATGCTCCATACCACAGCAGTATCGGTACTGTTGGCAGGTGTAATGGTAGCTACTAATTGCAGCGTGCCTGCATTGGTAGTAATTGCAGCAGCAACGTTGTTAAGTGTTGTAATTTCTATTGCAGTTGCCAATACAACCTGATTGGTAATAACAACGGTAAAAGTAGCTGTAGCGCCACTAACAGTTGTAGCAGTAACCGTAACAGTACCGTTTGCAAGGGCAGTAACAAGTCCGTTTGCTTCTATGGTAGCCAATGCAGCTCCTGTAGAAATTGTCCATGTAACGGCCTCGGTAACCGGGGTAACCGTAGCAACCAATTGCAGTGTACCGCCGTTTGTAGTAATGGTTGCCGGTGCATTGTTTTGCGTGGTAATAGCTACAGCAGTAGGCTGCTCGGGAGCTGTTTTGGTAGTAACAGCAAGTATGCTTGCGCGAATTTCGCTGCCATATTCGGCAGTCTCGTCGCCATCTAAAAAGAAGGTAACGCCCGTAACGGTTTTGTAGTAGTTGGCCGCGGTAAGGGCAAGGTTAATTTCGTATAACCTTGGGTTAGTGCTGCTGCCTTCCAGGTTATTGTTGGCCCTGTTAACACGGCCCACGCCCTGTATGGCATAGCCAAGTCCATCGTACCAGTCGGCTACAGAAATTGGTGTTACCTGGGTGGTGTTATCGCTAAAATGAACTGTTGCGCTAACCTGTAAAGACGATAAGCCTCCACCGGCAGCACCCGCAAGTATATAAAGGTTGCTAACATTAGATGCGTTAAACGAAAGCGTTCCGGTATTTGGTGCGCCATTATTAACGTAAGCCGGTGTTAAGAAAAGGGCGTTGTTGCCAAAATAATCGGCAAGCTGAAATACAACATCTTCTGTGGCTACGCTGTTGATGGTTCCGTTAACCGGAAGGCCATACGTTGGTAAAGCAGATGATGATGTAGCCTGAAAATCTAACGATACCAGGGCACGTGAATTAGTTTGGTCGAAACCAACGGTAGAAGAAGCCGAAGCATCGCCCACGCTGTTGGCAATAATATCCTGGTTAAAGCCCGTTGTAATGGTTACAGGCGCATACGGCGATACTGTTTGGTTGCTTAGTGTAATGTTTAATGTACCGGTAACACTATTTGCTGTAGATGTTGCCGTTACTGTTATTGTACCGTTTGTTAAGGCAGTAACCAGTCCGGTACTGTTTATAGTAGCCAGGTCGCTACCGCTTGTAATGCTCCATGTAACACTTTGTACCGCATTTGTAGGGGTAACAGCAGCTGTAAGTTGCAGGGTGCCCTCATCGGTAGTAATAGCTGCAGGAACGCCACCCTGTGTAGCCACAGTAATAGCAGTAGGAACTGCAGTAGATGGTGCTGCTACTGTACTTACCGCAAGTACAGACAGGCGTATCTCGTTAAAATATTCGGCAGTGTTATCGCCGGCAAGGTTAAAGGTAATGCCCGTAATGGTTTTGCTGTAGTTAGACAGGTTAAGCGTTATAGGCACCTGGTACAGCCTTGGGTTGCTAAAATCGCCCTCCAGGTTGTTGTTGCTGGTATTAATACGGCCAATGCCCTGTATGGCATAATCGACCCCGTTGTACCAGTCGGCTACATTTATAGTGGTTACCTGTGTGGTGTTATCGCTAAAGTTTACAGTGGCCGATACAGGTACAGTAGCTAAGCCACCGCCCGCTGTACCCGCCAAAAGGTAAAGCGTTTGTACATTGGTTGCGCTAAAGCTTAGCGTGCCGGTATCGGGCAGGCCATTGCCAACGTATGATGGCGTTAAGAAAAGTGCATTGTTGCCGGTGTAGCTTGCCAGCTGAAAGCTAACGCCGGTGCTGGTAACACTGGTAATAGATCCGTTAGACGGTAACCCGTAGGTTGGCGCTGCTGCACCCGCTGTAGCCTGAAAATCTAAAGATACAAGGGCACGCGTATTGGTCTGGTCGAAACTTTGTGAGGTACTGGCCGATGCATTGCCCACGCCATTGGCTATAATATCCTGGTTAAAACCTCCTGTTATAGCTACCGGTGTAGCGGTTTGCGCCTGAATAACACCGGAGCAAAATAAAAGGAGTAAAAAAAGGTTGCTGCAAATTTGCAGCGGCTTAAATAGTAGCTTTCTTTTCATAAAAATTTAGTGTATGGTAGTGATTGGTATTAGTACTTGATGATTTTTTTAACAAAGGTTTCGTTGTTGCTAAAAACAGCGTGAACTAAGTATACGCCGGCAGCAAGCTGAGAGCAGTCTACGTTGTTAGAAGTGCCTGTTAATACCGTCTGGCCGGTAAGGTTGGTTACTGTAATATTTTTAACTTCCAGCCCCTTTGCATCGATAGTCAGGTTATTGGTTACCGGGTTAGGGAAAATGCTAACATTAGCCATGCTTACACTTTTTGTAGAAAGTGTTTCGGTGTAGCCCTGTAGGTAAACTGACATAGGAAAGTGGCCATCATCGCCATAAAAAACAGCGGCAGGCACATCTATCTTAAAACTGTGGTCTCCGGCAGCCAGATTGCCAAGGTCTATTGTGCGGTTAGGAATTTTATCGCCCGGGCACCAGTTATTCCAGCTCCATGCGCTGTTAGTATCGGGTAGGGGTACACCATTGGCGCAGTTGGTGTAAATGCAATTAGACTGGGTGTTGTACTGGCTAAACGGCACACATGATACACCGCCCGGCCTGTAGCTCGACACTTCTACACCATCTAAATACACATAATGCCATCTCCTTACATATTCTTCGCCATTGGTGCCCGCACCGTGGTTAGAGGTAATTAAATGGAATTTTGCATTAGGCAAATCTTCTTCTAACGTAAAATTGATTGTCCTTACGGTTTCGCCTAACACATCGGTGCCATCCAGTGTATAATCTCTCATTTCATATTGAAAAGACAGGGGCATCATAAAGTTTTCGCCAAAGGTTGACGTTGATGCATTATCAGATACAAATTCTAATGATCCGAAAAACACATCGCTCCTGCCGGCGCAACCTGCCACCTGCGTATTAGCCGCATACGGAACACCAAAAACCTCCAGCTCTATCCAGAAGTCGTACAACTCTGTAAGGGCAGGGTCTTTAAATATCTGGGCAACGTTGTCTATCTGGTACGAATAAGAAACCTCGTCTGGCATTACATTTTTATTCATAAAAGGGGTAATGTAACGGCCAATTTCTATGCGCTCTACCTCATTGTGAATATATGATGTTGAGTTTTTAGGAACCAGTGCAATGTTGGCGTTACCTATCCTGTCGTAATTATCGCAGGCAGCCTTAATGGTAATATTCATGGTAAGCTGGTTGCCAAAATTAGCCAGTTGCTCTGCCGTTATCATTTTAGCGTACGATGCATTACTGTGCCTGATAACACCATCGGGAACCGGTTCGGTTACGGTCTGGGCATAGCCATCGTAAAACAATACTTCGTTAAACACATTTAAAGTGTTAGGAAATTCCTGGGCAGTGGCTGTGCCCGAAAGCAGTATTCCCGTACAAAAACAGACTACTTTTGCGGCCTTTTTTATCAAGGCAAAAGATTGGTGTGCATTGTAAGGCAAAGTAATTTTTTTCATAAAAATATAGTTAAGATTTAATGGTAATAGATTTGGTAAACCTAACCATTTGGGCATGTTAACTATATAAATCCTGTTTCAAATGCTATAAACCACGTTTCAGATTACGGGTTTTTTAATGAATTCTGAGGGTGTAATGCCGTATAACTCCCTGAAACAGCGCGTAAAATAAGCCGGACTGCCAAAGCCGGTTTTATAGGCTACTTCAGATATGTTGAGGTCTTCCTGCAATAGCTCTACGGCGCGTTTTAAGCGATAGGCTTTAATAAGTTCGCCAGTGCTTAAGCCGCTAAGGGCTTTAACTTTACGGTGCAGGCTGGTGCGGCTCATGTGCAGTGCCGCTACCAGTTCTTCTACACCAAAGGCATCATCATCGAGATGCGGCTCCAGGGTGTCGTATACTCTTTTAATAAAAGCATCGTTGGCGGCAAGGTCTTTTTCTTCGGCACCTTTTTCGGGCAGTACCTTAAGTTCTTTGTAAATAAATTCACGGTGACGCCTTTGCAGTTCGAGGTTGTTGTTAATGCGCAGCAGCAGTTCGGGCACATTAAAAGGTTTGGTAATGTAATCATCGGCACCGTAGGATAAGCCCTCCAGCTTGCTCTCTATATCAGCCTTAGCCGTAAGTAGAATAATGGGTATGTGACTGGTGTTAATATCTTTTTTTAAGATGGTACACATCTCAAAACCATCCATGCCATCCATAAGCACATCGCTAACAATAAGGTCGGGTATGGTTTTAAGTGCCTGCGTTACGCCCTGGCTGCCATTTTTAGCGTATGCAATGCGGTAGTGGGGCGCAAGGTTATCTATAATAAAATCGGCCAGTTCGCGGTTATCTTCAACCACTAATACCAAAGGTTTTTCGGTAGTCAGGTTTTCGGGTAGCAGATTTTCCGTTTGTTCATATTCGGCTTTAGCCAGGGCATTGGTGGCTATACGTTCCTGATACGGCAAAAATACCGTAAACACGGTAGTCCATACATCGTTAAGGTTGCTTTGGGCCGTTACGGTACCGCCTTGCAATTCTGCCAGTTCTTTTACAAGCGATAGCCCTATGCCTGTACCGGTTGCGTAGGCGTTTTTATCTTCCTGGTAAAAGCGGTCGAAAACAAAAGGCAACTTATGTTGTGGTATGCCAATGCCGGTATCTTTTACCAAAAGTGTTATCCCGCCTTCGGCCATTGCAAGCTCAACGTTAACGTACCCCTCCGGTCGGCTGAATTTAAGCGCGTTGGAAATAAGGTTAACCAGTATGCGCTCCAGCATTTCGGGAGAGAAAACGTAGTCGGCTTTTTCAGGAGCGGTAAGGGTTAGCGTATTGTTTTTGGCAATGGCTTCTTCGCTAAACGTGTCGGTTATGCTTTTAATGGCAAGAACAAGGTCGCCGCTTACCATTTGCGGCTTCATGGCTTTGGCTTCCAGCTTGGCCATATCCAGCAGCTGATTGGTAAGGTTAAGCAAATTGCCTGCATTTTTTATAATGATAGAGAGCAGGCGGTTATGATTTTCGGTGTCTTTTACCTGTTTTAATTGCTCTGCCGGACCCAGTATCAGCGTTAGCGGTGTGCGGAGTTCGTGTGTAATATTCGAGAAAAAGCGGGTTTTCATCGCATCGAGGTCGCGCAGTTGCTGGGTTTCTTTTTCCTGTAATACCATTTCGCGTTTAATAACGGCCTGCCTGATACTGTAATTAATAAAGGTAACGGTTAGCAATGCGGCGGCCGTAACATAGAGCAGGCGCGCCCACCAGGTATTGTACCACGGGGGCGAAATAATAATGCTGATGCTTTTTATCTTGTTGCTCCATTTGCCCATGCTGTTGGCATTAATGCACAACTTGTACCTGCCGGGTGGAATCTTAGTGTACACAGCCTCGCGGTTGTTGCCTGCCATGATCCAGTTGTTATCATAACCCTCCAGGCGGTAACGATAGGCTATATCCTGGGGTTGGTTAAACTGAAGGCCGGCATATTCTATAGCAATGGAATTTTCGGTATGGGGCAGGTTTAGAACTGTGAGGGCGTTTAAGGAAATCTCTGGATTGTTGGTGCCGGCAAGAGGGTTATTATTGATTTTTAATCCTGTTATGGCAACGGGCGGATTAAAATTCTCATCTTTAATAGAGGCAGGGTCAAACAATATCCAGCCGTCCATGCCGCCAAAGGCCATTTGCCCATTGGTCAGCGCCATATTGTGGAAACGGTTAAACTCGTTACCGGGCAACCCGTAGGCAACGGTAAACGTGCGTTGCTTATGGGTTGTGGTACTAAACCGGCACAGCCCCTTGTTGGTGCCCAGCCATAAATACCCGGCCTTATCGGGCAGTATAGAGTAGGTTATATTATCGGGCAGGCCCTGTTCTATAGAAAATACAGTGCTTTTTAATGTTTTTTTGCTGAAGCAGATAAGCCCCTGCTGGCTACCTATCCAAAGCAGGTCGGCGTGATTAACGTCCTGTGCTATGCCCAGTAAATCGTTGGTGGGCAGCGAATGTGATGAATTTGTTTTTACAACCCGCTGTGCTTTTTTGGTATTAAGGTCAATGGAAATCAATCCGCTTGATTCGGTGCTTATCCAGGCGGTGTTGGCATCGGCATACATATCGTGCGGCTGGATATCCTGTTTAAAAGCATCCCTGAGTGAAAAGAACGACTGCCACGTTTTAGACGTTGCATTATATAAAAAGGAGTATCCCTGCAAGTCTATTACTAACGGATTGCCCTGCTTTGTTATGGTTATGCCCTTAATGGGCGCAAAGTTGCTTGCAGTGCTTTGCGGCAGGGGTGGTAGCTTAACTAATTGCTTTTTTGAGTTGTCGTAATAGCAAACGGTACGCATAAGGGCTATCCACAGGGTGTTGTTTTTAGTTTCCGACCGCAGGTAATACGCAGGGGGCAGGTAACCTTTTTTATTGCCCACATCCCAACCAAAAAAAGCAGTTACATCTACACCAAACTCATTAGTAAAAAGGTCGGCAGCAAAATCTTTCCTGTACGTAAAAGCATTAAAATGGGCCGTAAGGTCTATTTGATAGATGCCATCGGTATTGGCGCCCACCCATATAAGGCCGTAGCGGTCTACCAGAAAGGCCTGCGTTTCCTGAAAATTCTTTATGCCTGTCTGGCTTCTTACTTTTAGTCCGTTAGCATCATCATAACTGTAAATGGTGTTGTTGGCGGTAAAATACTCCTTACCATCAGGGCCGGTATTAATCCACTTAATGCTGTAGTTTAAGGTGTAGGGCAGGTGTAGCGTTCTAAACGTGTTGGTTTGCGTACTGTAAAAAAACAGGTTTTGGGTGTCGGTCCACATAAGTTCGCCATTGGCGCGTTCGTGCACATCCGGAATGTCATCGCCAAAATCGAGGTCGTCATTAAAATCCATTTTGTACGGAATTTTATAATGCACAAACTTTTTAGAGGCCGTGTTATATAGGCTAATGCTTTTTTGGCTCAGCACCCAAAGCCGCTTTTTGCTGTCGGTCATAAGGCCTCGCAGGGTGTCGTCCTTAAAGGCGAAGGTGTTTTTTACAAATTTGTTTTTATTATTGGGGCATTTAAAGCTGTGCAGTGTGCCCGACCGTGTTATATACCACACGGTATTATCGGCAGCAATGTTCCACCCGCGAATTAAAATATTGACCGGGTTTTTACGTAAAAAATCGTGCGAAAGCACATGGTTTATTTTACCGGTTTTAAAGTTGAAAACATCAAACTCTCCCGATTCATATTTTATCCACAAGTCGTTATGGTAGCCCTTTTTAATATCGGTAATAACGTTAGATGCTAACGAGTTAACATCGCCCGGCTTGTGCTGAAATACTTTAAACTGTGTACCATCGTATCGCGAAAGCCCATTGCGGGTACTTATCCACATAAAGCCATCGTTATCCTGCACGAGCCCCGATACAAAAGACTGGGGCAGGCCATCATTACCCGACAAATGCCTTATGTTTTGGGGCATAGCCAGGTAGGGCAGCAGCAAGGTTAGTATGGCGAACAGTACTTTTTTCACAAAGAAAAAGAATAAGATTTCGCCTTAAAATTACAAATTGGTGTTTGTTTAAGTTGCTCTTAGCACTGTTTTTATTAAAATTATGTTAACTATTGCGGTAAGTTTATTTATAAGGTACATTTTGTTATGAATGAATTGCAAAGGCCTGAAATTATTGAATTATTTTCTATGAGTATTTTTTGATGCTTGTGCGATAAGATAACCTTAAAATAATTTTTAGTAAACATTCTGTGCCATATTTTGCAGCATGCATCAAAATATTTTGCAACATATTGCATGGCCTGCAATTTTTTGCAATATTATTTTTAGCTACTCTTTTGCTAAAATTGGCTACATTTAGGGCAACCAAACTGAAGTATTAAATGGAAAAATATCCTGAAATTATACGCTGGGGCATTATTGGCTGTGGCGATGTAACCGAGCGCAAGAGTGGCCCTGCCTACCAAAAAACAGATGGTTTTGAGCTAAAGGCCGTTATGCGCCGCGATGCCGCAAAAGCTGCTGATTATGCACAAAGGCACCATGTAGAAAAGCATTACAGCGATGCCGATGTCCTTATAAATGATCCCGAAATTGATGCCATATACATTGCTACCCCGCCCGATACGCATAAGCTCTACGCGCTTAAAGCCGCTCAGGCCGGTAAGCCCTGCTGTATAGAAAAACCTATGGCGCCAACCTACCAAGAATGTGTAGATATAGTAGAAGCTTTTGAAGCCGCCCAGGTGCCGTTGTTTGTGGCGTATTACAGGAGGTCGCTACCACGTTTTTTGCAGGTTAAAAACTGGATAGACGAGGGGCAAATTGGTGCTGTAAGGCATATAAACTGGCACTTAACCAAGACACCATCGCCGGTAGATCTTGCGGGAGACTATAACTGGCGTACTGATGCCAAAATTGCCACGGGAGGCTATTTTGAAGATTTGGCCAGCCACGGGCTCGACCTGTTTATTTACTTTTTTGGAGATGTTACCCAGGTTTCGGGCGTAAGCCTTAATCAGCAGGGGCTGTATACAGCTAAAGATGCTGCTGCGGCCAGTTGGCTGCATACCAACGGTGTTACAGGTACGGGTAACTGGAATTTTGGGGCTTTTGAGCGCGAAGACAAAGTAACCATTTACGGCAGCAAAGGCACTATTACATTTGCTGTATTTGATGAGGTTCCGCTTGTGCTAACAAATGCAGAGGGATCTAAAGAAATGGTGATAGAGCACCCGGAAAACATACAGTTGTACCACGTGCGCAATATGCGCGAGCATTTGGTGGGCAATGCAGTGCATCCATCATCGGGTAAAACCGGGGCGCATACCAACTGGGTTATGGATAAGATCATCGGTAATTTATAAGTGCAAATTACCGCTTGTATATAAAAGAAAAAGGTCCGCTGTAAAGCGGACCTTTTTGCTAACCAAACCTCATTTTATCTCGTTGCAACGGTTTCAACAAACGTTTTGTTGTTGTAAGTCATTACGAACGTGAAATTTTTTGCCGATGTTTTGTTGATGTCAAACTTCTTAGCAAGGCTAAGCTCTCCGGTTACAGTTTCGCTGTAAACTTCGTTGTTGTTGTCATCATACATTTTTATTTGTATTGGCGATTTTTCTGCGTTTAAGATGCTAACTGTTACAAGGCCGTTTTTGTTAACAAGAACCGGTTTGTAAATTTCAGCAACTGTTTTTTCTTCAACCTTAGCACTTTTACCAGAAAGGGTAATAGTGTGGCGTGCTACTTTAGCACCGGTTTCAGTTTCAAGGAAATAAGTTCCGTCAGGAAAAGCAGTCAGGTCGTAAGTCCTGCTAATTTTACCGTCTTTACCTTTAGGGGTTTCATCAAATATAACTACTCCGTCTGTGTTGTATATCGAAACGTGTACACTTTTAGTGTCGTTAATAGTAAAGCTAATTACTTTACCCATGCCTTCTTTTGCATTAACCGAAAAATCGTTACCTGCCTGCACAGTAGCAACACTAAAAATCATTGCAAGTGCCAACCCGAATTTCATTACATTTTTCATATTTATTTCCTTTAAGTGGTTGTCTAAATTTTATACTGCTAATTTACATACACACTACAGTTGTTTGCGCATCAATATTTTCTTATATCTATGCTATATTAACTTTACGAAAACGTTTTTTAGTTAAATTGAGCAAATATCCGTGTAAATTGGTTAATTTTGAAGTGTAAAAAGTTTAAAAAACATGAAAACTTTAAAGCCAAGTTTCGAAAGTATCGAGCCTTCTTTTGGCAGTTCTTTTACGTATGCCAAATATGTGCAGAATGCTAATATAAGATCGCACGTGTGGCACTACCACCCAGAGGTTGAGCTTGTATTTGTAAACGGTGGTACCGGTAAGCGGCAAATTGGCAGCCATATATCTTATTATACCGATGGCGACCTGATACTTATTGGCACCAACCTGCCGCATTGTGGTTTTACCGACGATCTTACCAATAATAAAGATGAGGTGGTTATACAAATGAAACCCCATTTTTTAGGTGAGGCTTTTATGGCATTGCCCGAAACCAAAAACATACAAAGCCTGTTTACCCGTGCCCGCGGCGGTATTGCCTTTGGGCCTGATACCCGCAAGGCCTTTGGCGAAAAGATGGAAGCTATGGCAGGACAGCTTCCGTTTGAAAGGCTGCTTACCATGATAGAGGTGCTTAACGGCCTGGAGCAGGCAGCCGATTATAAAGTGCTTAACGCAGAAGGCTTCGCACTCGAAACCCAGGTGCAGGATAACGACCGTATTAATATGGTGTTTAATTATGTAAAAGATAATTTTAAAGAACCCATAGCTTTAGAAGATATTGCCGAAAGGGCCAGCATGACGGTACCATCCTTTTGCCGCTACTTTAAAAAAATGACACGCAAAACCTTTGTGCATTTTGTAAACGAGTACCGCGTGGTGCATGCCTGCAAACTTTTAGCAGAGAAGCCCATTAGTATTGCCGATGTTAGCTACGAGAGCGGTTTTAACAACTTTAGCCATTTTAATAAATCGTTTAAAGAGGTTACCGGTAAGAGCGCCTCGCAATACAGACAGGAGCTAAAGGCTATTATAAAGTAGGAGAGGAGATTGTCTAAGAGTCACCCTGTGCATCTCTGTGGCTAATTTCAATACAAAAAGAAAAACTACACAACCCTGATCCCCATATCTTTATAGGCCTTAAGTTCAGGACTGTCAGGATCAGCTTCGGTAATTATGACGTCAATATCGGTAACGGGACATATATAATAGGTCTCGGCGGTATTTACTTTTTCTAACGTAGAAAGCGCAATAATTTGCGATGACATCTCTACCATATTCTTCTTAACCTCAGAGTCTTCGTAGCTTTTGGCAGTAAGCCCAATGGTGTGTATAGAGCTTACCCCAAAAAAATATACATTGGCACGAATGTTCCTTATAGTCTCTATAGTCTGCATGCCAATAGTGGTAAAAGCGGTTTTGTAAAGCCTTCCGCCGGCAAAAATAACCTCGGCGTTAGGGTGGTCTTCAAGGGCATTAGCTACCGGAAAGCTATTGGTAACAACCGTAATTTTAAGGTCTTTTGGCAGGCTTTGCGCTAATGCCAAAACAGATGTTCCTCCATCAAAAAATACTACCTGTCCGTCTTTTAAAAACTGAACGGCTTTATCGGCAATAACCTTTTTCTGACCCAGGTCGTAATTTTCCCTGTCGCGGTAATGGTGCGGCACGGTAGAGTTGGCAATTGCGCCACCACGTACGGCCTTTAGCAACCCCTGTATATCGAGTTCCTTAATGTCGCGCCTAATTGTATCTTCAGATACATTAAGCAGGCGGCTCATTTCGCTAAGCTGTACTTTATTGTCCCGGGTTAGTTGCTCCAGTATGGCCTGTAAGCGTTCTTCTTTTACCATTACGCAGAATTTACCGCAAAGATACAAAAATTTAATATTGCAAAATATTGCAAAACTTTGCAGATTATTGCAAAATGATTTATCTTTGTTGCAAATAAAAGCAAAACCTCAGAAATATGAAAAAATTGAAAACTATTGCAATTGACATGGACGGCGTGATAGCCGACGTGGAAGGCCAATTATTAGAGTGGTACCGAACGAAATACGGCATTACTTTAACCAGAGATGAGATTAAAGGCCGTACCGAAGAAACATTATTTCCGGAAAAACAGGTATTAAGGGAGTTTTTATACACGCCCGGATTTTTCAGGACACTGCCCGTTATAGAAGGCGCGGTAGAAGCATTGAAAGAACTGAGCAGAGATTTTGAAATTTACATAGTATCGGCCGCGATGGAGTTTCCGCAGTCGTTGTTTGAAAAGCACCAGTGGTTGGCAGAGCACTTTCCATTTATTAGCTGGAGAAACATTGTTTTTTGTGGAGACAAGAGCATTATTGATACCGACTTTTTGATAGACGACCACTGCAAGAACCTTGATTTTTGTAAAGGTAAGGCGCTGATGTTTACGGCTTTTCATAACGTAAACCAAAGCCACCACCAGAGAGTAAACAACTGGGAAGAAATACCGGCACTGGTTAGAGACCTTAGCCAGATTCGTACTAAGTTAAAGAGCGTTGCACCACCCGTACCCGAAAACAGGCCAAGATGGTAAGTGTGCATCATCTGCCACTGCAGGTAGAATTAAAAACAGCAATAAAAAAAGAGCTCCGGCAGAACGACATATTAATTAAGATATGCCGCTCTTCCGGAGCTCTTTAAAATTATAAAAGATGCTAACTGATATTATTAGTAAGCATTAGCAATTATCTGTTCGAACAATTCCTGTTTGCCGCTAATGGCTTTAGGCTCGCCGTTTTGACGTGCGTAGGCACTAAGGTCTTCTAACGTTAAGCCGCCTTTTTCAAACTCGGCACCTTTGCCACCGTCAAACGATGCATAGCGCTCTTCGCGAAGCTGGGTGTAGTTGGTATTTTTAAGGATGTGGTCGGCACTGATAAGACCTCTTGCAAAAATATCCATACCACTAATGTGGGAAATAAATTTATCGTCAAGGTCGATGGAGTTCCTGCGCACTTTAGCATCAAAGTTGATGCCACCACCCTGCAAGCCACCTGCCTGAAGGAAAACAAGCATGGCTTGTGTAACCTCGTAAATATCGATTGGGAACTGGTCGGTATCCCAACCATTCTGGTAGTCGCCACGGTTAGCGTCAAGGCTGCCTAAAAGGCCTGCGCTTGCAGCTACCTGCATTTCGTGCTCAAAAGTATGTCCTGCAAGGGTTGCGTGATTCACTTCTAAGTTAAGCTTGAAATCGTTTTGTAAACCGTATTTGTTTAGGAAGCCAATACATGTAGCCGCATCAAAATCGTACTGGTGCTTCATCGGTTCCATTGGCTTAGGCTCGATAAGGAAGTTACCTGTAAAACCTTTGCTCCTTGCGTAATCGCGACAGATAGTTAAAAACTGCGCCAGGTGATCCTGCTCGCGTTTCATATCGGTATTTAATAAGCTCATGTAACCTTCGCGGCCACCCCAAAAAACGTAATTCTCGCCACCTAATGCAATCGTAGCGTCGATAGCAATCTTAGCCTGAGCAGCTGCATAAGCCACCACATCAAAATTAGGATTGGTAGATGCACCGTTCATGTAACGTGGGTTACTGAAAAGGTTCGACGTTCCCCAAAGTAACTTAATGCCTGTCTCTTTCTGTTTTTCTTTGGCATATTCTACCACCGCTTGTATGCGCTCTTCGAACTCTTCTAAGGTCGGAGCTTCATCTACTAAATCCACATCGTGGAAACAATAGTAAGGTATACCCAGTTTTTCCATAAATTCGAAACCGGCATCCATTTTATCTTTAGCACGGGCAACAGCGCTGTCTTTACTGTTCCACTCATGGGTTTCAGTTCCGGGGCCAAACGGGTCGCCACCGGTATTACACAGCGTATGCCAGTAGGCCATCGCGAATTTAAAATGCTCTTTTAACGGTTTGCCCGCCACGATGCGATTTTCATCATACCATTTAAATGCCATTGGGTTCTGGCTGTCGCGGCCCTCAAATTTTATTTTGTCTACAGCCTTAAAATAGGCCTGTTTTGTTGTGCTCATAATTCAGTTTTTATCTTATGGTAAATATGACCACAAGTATAGTGCATATTTTTTATTCACACAAAAAAAAGTGGCTGTAATAGTAAAAAGTGTGGTTTAAGCGCATATAAGTGGTTCATGTTTTTTCAGAATCCCAAAATTTGAGTATATTCGTTGATTGATCGTAGCCATGCTGAAAAAATTTATAGATAAAGAGTCGGGTAGAGAGGTAGAAAGCAGTGTAATGAACGCCATTACAATTGACTGCGTTGTTTTTGGTTTTGATAAAGGCAGCCTTGAAGTGCTTTTAATTGAGCACGCTGAAGGTATACGTAAAGGCGAATGGGGTTTGCCCGGTGGCTGGATTAAAAAATCGGAAAGCATAGACGGCGCTGCCCACAGGCTGTTGGCCGACCTTACCGGCCTTGATGATATTTACCTGGAACAGCTTAAGGCGTTTGGATCTCCCGATCGTTTTCCACTTGGGCGCGTTATTACTATTGGCTACTACGCCCTTGTAAAGCGCGAAGATTATAATATTAAGGCTGGTTTTACGGCATCTGATGCCAAATGGTATAAAATTGCCGATATACCCAACCTTATTTACGACCACAACGAAATTTTAGAATTCAGCCTTGTAAACCTTCGCAACCGCGTGCGCCAGGCACCTATTGGGTTTAACCTGCTGCCCGAAAAGTTCACGCTTTTTGAACTGATGAAGCTGTACGAAGAAATACTTGCCGTTGAGATGGATAAATCGAATTTCAGGCGTAAATTTTTACGTATGAAACTGCTTAACCCACTCGACGAAAAACAACAGGATGTATCGCACCGCGCGGCGCAACTGTATGCTTTTGACCCTAAAATTTACGAAAAACTGACCAAAAAAGGTTTTAGTTTCGAGTTTTAGTCACTACTATTTTACCGTTTATTCTTCAGTAGCAGGCTCAAATAATTCGATTTTGTTGCCCTCTATATCCAGGATGTGTACAAACTTGCCGTAATCGTACGTGGCTATATCATCTAATATGGTAACGCCCTCTTTCTTTAGTTCGTCTACAAGTGCTACTATATCTTCTACCCTGAAATTAATCATAAAGTCTTTTTCTGACGGTTCAAAATAGGTAGTGTTAGCTGGGAAAGGGCTCCATAGCGTATAGCCTTTGTTTGCGGCTTCGCCACCATCCTGCCAGTCGAATTTTGCGCCGTAAGGGCTTGTGTCTAAGCCCAGGTGGGTTTTATACCATTCGTTTACTTTTGCCGGGTCGCTGCATTTAAAAAAAATGCCGCCAATGCCTGTTACTCGTTTCATTGTTATATAGTTTTGGTTGTTCTGCTATGGCTAAAATATTAATTTTTTTTGAATTTTATGAAGTTGTTGGCCTACCGTCGACCTCTCTCCGAGGGAGAGATTAGTAGCCTCATTCGGTTGATATTGTCCTCACCCCCGGCCCCTCTCCGAAGATTCTGTGTTGATTTACAAGAAAAATAATAATTTTTTCTATTTTTGTATTCTTAGGAAGCCTTGAGCTATCCTGTATAGAGCCTTATACTATTTGTATCTGCGCTCTATTTTTTTGCTTATTTTCTTCATAGTTTTTATCATAGTTTTCTTTTCGTTTAAAGATCACATATATAGTTTCAAGCAGCTTTCGTTGTACTGCTACTAATCCTTTCATTTTAATTCCCTGTTTTGCAACGATCCGGGCATATAAGGCCCTAAAAGTATCATCCCATTTTACCGCTGTCAATGCAGGCAGGTACATAGCTTTTCTTAAGTACCTGTTCCCTTTTTTAGAT
>NZ_KE383913.1:38374-78484 GCF_000422725.1 Flavobacterium subsaxonicum WB 4.1-42 = DSM 21790 | reverse complement strand
ATGGCATTGGTGTTGCCCTGCGCATCAGCATAGCTGGTGTGGAAGGTTACATTTAAGCCAAGCACCCCATTGGTGATCTCGTCGATCTTAGTGGTAAGGTCAAATTCTTCGTTCTCGTTATCCGGGTCGTTGTCATCACACACCGTAAATGGCGTTGGGTTGTTTACTACCGGTAACGGGTTTACTATAAGCTCCAGCTCCACGATGTCGTAGCAGCCTGTAGCGTTGTTGGTTACTTTTATGTATACTGTGCCGCTTGCGCTGGTGTGGTTGGCCGGGTTAGGTATCGGCCCACTGCCGCTTACTGCTGCATCAAAGCTGGTAAAGTAGCTTACGCTGTACAACGCAGGGCTGTTGGCGCCCAGTACTTCTTCGGCATACGTGGTAAGGTCGAATACGGCCTGGCCATCGGTATCGCTTGCGCCATTGTCGCAAAGCTGGTATGGCGCTGATGGCTCTGTAGCTATTGGCTTAGGGTTAGCAATTAATTGTAAAGTAACCAAAGTAATACAGCCGGGAGCCAGGGTAGACTCTAACCTTATGTGCAGCGTTTGGTTAAATGCAAATATATTAGTGTAAGCAGTACTATTAGTTATTGCATTTGTGCCAAAAGTGGCATCCGCCAATGTTTCGTAAATACTTACAGCTACATTAGGCTGGCCATTAAGCGCCTGCTGCATTGCAGGGGTAAGATTAAATACACCATGCCCTGATAAGTCTAAAGCACAGGTTGATAAAGCATCTGGCGTTGTAGGTAATGGTGGTTGTACTATGGTAATAACAAAGTCGCTTTCATCGGTACAATTTGGCACCGTGTTGGTTTCGCCATAAATGTATATGGTTTGCGACTCAGTTATAGCGGTACCCGCCGTAAGCAAAGTACCCTGTCCGCCAGGTTGTGTAAAATAGTTGCCTACAGCAAGAGGCTCCAGCGTAAAGATTTGACAGGCATAAAAATCGGCTATTTCCGGAACTTCGATAGAATTTACAGTTACATGATACATGTGCTCATCTGAACATATTTTTGTAAGCGAACCCGTAGCTGCATAGATATAAATATCCTGGCTTTGGGTTATTTGAGAGCCGACGGCCAAAGGCGTACCACCACCGTTGGTTGCGGTAAAGTAGTTACCAACGGTTAAAGGGGGCAGGGTATAAGTGAAACACGTAGAAAGATCTGTTTGTGTATCATCTACAACCGGGGTTTGGTAAATGGTTATTGGCAGTGCATGCTCATCATTACAATTAAGCCTTCCGCCTAACTCGGCATAAATATACAGGGTTACAGATTGCGTAATAACATCGCCTGCGTGCATAAGCACCTGTCCGGCTACATCGGGGCCACCCGAAAGTGTATAATAATCGCCCTGGTTAAGTGCCGGCAATGTATAGCTGTCGCAATCTTCGTGAGGGCCCGGGTTATCGGCATCTATAGACTGTATAGTAATAGTAAAGCTGTTCTCGCTAAAGCAGGCAGCACTGGTTGCCGATACGGCATAAATATACATTTCCATACTTTGGGTAATAACATCACCTGCGCTGTAAGCAGTTTGCCCAGGTGCGTTTGGACCACCCGGTAATGCGAAATAATTACCGGTTACCAATGGTGTAAGGGTATAGCTGTCGCAAATTTCTACCGCAGACCTTGCATCAGCTATTGGAGTAACGTGTATTGTAATGTCTATTGAAGCTTCGGCAGTACAGTTTGGTGCCGTACCTGTTTGTGCATACACATATACAGTCTGGCTGGATGTAATAAAACTACCTGTACTAAGCAGGCTGCCCGTACCACCGGGGCCTGTATAATAATTACCCACACTAAGGGCAGGAAGCTCGTAAGCATCGCACCTTACAATTGGTGTTTCTATAGCCGGTAATACCGGTGTCTGGTTTATGGCTATGTTAAAAAAGTTATTATCGGTACAGTTTGGCGTTGTACCCGTAGCCACATAAACATACATGTTTTGTGTAGTGGTTATTACATTGCCTGCAAACTTAGGGGTTCCGGTACCTGCCGGGCCTGTAAAGTAATTTCCAAATGTTAATGCGGGTAGTACATAGCTATCGCAGGCAGATACATTTGGCGGTGCCTGAGGGTTAATTATAATTTGAAGTGTGCTTTGAGCGCTACAATTAAACTGGCCACCGGCAGGCGCATATATATATACGTTTTGAGTAGCGGTAATGCTTTGCCCTGCTGTTAGTAATGTACCTGTACCGTTTGTACCGGTATAGTAATTACCTACTGTAAGAGCCGGTAATACATAATTGCCACAAGCCGCTACAACTGCCGATGGAGCAATTGGCGCGCTTGGCAAAATGGTTACGGTAAAGCTTTCCTCGTCTGAACATACAAGTGTTGTACCGGTTTGCGCATAAATGTATATGGTTTGAGTGGTAGTTATATTAGTGCCCGGCAATAATACCTGGCCCGTACCGCCACTCTGGGTGTAATAGGTGCCACTGCTAATTACGGGTAATACATAACCCTCGCAAACGGTCTGGTCTGGCACATCCTGAACCGTTGGGCCGGTAATAATAATATGTACGCCATGTTGCACACGGCATTCCGGATGTGTAGGATTAGTATTGATTACATATAATGATGTGCTTGCAGTTATAACTGTACCCGCAGGAACAAGTGTAAAGTTGCCATTGCTAAAAGAATAGTAATTACCATTAACCGCTTGTGGTACGGTATAACTTCCGCAAGCTGTAACATCTGGAGGATTATCTGCCAGTACTGGCGGTAAAACTGTAATTGTAAAGCTGTTGTTTGCCGTACAGTTAGTGCCAGTTGTAGTTGGCATATACACATATAATGTTTTAGTGGTAGTAACAAGCGTTCCGGCCAAAACTACAGGGCCAGCACCGTTGGGCTGGTTGTAATAGTTGCCCATAGGCAATTCTGGCAGTGTATAGCCGCTGCTGCAAACTGTAACACTGGCCGGTGCTAAAGAGCCTGTAATTATTGTTACTGTAAATTCTGTTTCTGCGGTACAGTTTGGTGTGCCGCCGCTTTGTTTAAAAGCATAAATAGTTTGTGTAGATGTTATAGCTAAACCAGCAGGTAGCACAGTACCTGTGCCTCCGGGCCCCGTGCGATATACCACACCCGCAGGTAATGTGGGCAGCGTATAGCTTGTACAGGCAACAACATTGGCTATTTGGGGTACTACGGGTTGCGGGGTTATTGTTACAATAAAGTTACTCTCGGCAATACAAACAGGTGTTGTTTGAGATACTACATACACATAAACTGTTTGCGATTGGCTTAAAACCGTACCTGGCTGTAAAAGATCGCCGGTAGCGCCCGGTCCTGTATAGTAATCGCCTATAAGTAATGCAGGTAGGGCGTAGCTGTCGCAAACACTCTGATCGCCAGGATTATCTGCCTCATCACCAATAACTATTACCTGAAAATCACGTTCTCTTACACAACCAAACTGGTTAGGAGCCGATTGAACAAACACAGCCTGGCTTTCTGTTATTACCGTTCCTGCAGCTATGGGGCCAATTGCGCCGCTTTGTGCATAATAAGAAGCCCCTGCGGGTAATGCGGGTAACGTATAGCTACCGCAGGCTTCTACATCTATAAAAGGAGCCAATGTGGGCAACGGATTGATAGTTACCGTAAAAGATTGCTGGTTGGCACATGCCGGATTAGCCGGACTGGCCTCATATACATATACTGTTTGCGATGTTGATATTAAAGATCCTGCCGTAAGCGGTGTACCCGTGCCGTTTGGCCCGGTAAAATAAGCGCCTAATGTAAGTTCGGGCAATTGATAAGGGCCACAGTTGGTTATATTGGCAAAAGGCGATAGCGTTACATTGCTTATGTTAACTGTAAACACACTCTGCGAAGTGCAGGTAGTGTTTTGGCCTCCTGGAACTGCAGCATAAATGTAAATAGTTTGTGTTTGGCTTATAACTGTACCGGCCGGTATAATAGTGCCTGTTCCTGCCGGGCCTGTATAATAATTGCCCACGGTAAGAGCGGGCAGCGTATATGGCTGGCACAGATTCATATTACCCGGGTTTGGTACTACCGGGATGGCTGTAATTAATACTGTAAAATGGTCGTTTTGTGTGCAGTAAGGTGCTGCCGGTACATAAAAATAAACTATTTGGGTAGATGTTATAACAGTACCTGCTGTAATTTGGGTACCTGTACCGCCTGGCCCGGTATAGTAAAAACTACCTGCAGGTGGAACGGGCATTGTATAGCTTTGGCAGGCGTAAGCATTGCCCGGGGTTACAATTGGTGTTGACGAAATATTTATGGAAAAGCTATTTTCGTTAGCGCAAAAAGGTGGGGTGTCGGCCTGTTTGTACACATAAAGCGTTTGCGATATAGTTAATGTGGTTCCGGCAAGTAGCATTGTACCTGTTCCTCCGGGAGCTGTGTAGTATTGCGCACCATTAGCAAGTACAGGCAACACATAGTTATTGCATGTAAAAACATCGGCCGGGTCTGGTATTACCGGTTTTGGCGCTACAGTAATAGTAAAATTTGTTATGGCATAGCATGAAACCGAAAAGTTGCGCTGTATGCGTGCATAAATGGTTTGGTTGGCACTGGTGTAATTACCGGGAGACGTTATAGCATTGGTATTATTAACAGCGTTTGCCATTGTGGTGTAGTACGTAATGGTATTATCGGCTGCTGATTGTGCCCCTAATATAGCGGCATTTTGCGTTGTAAGGTTAAATATAGCTGTAGTGCCGCCACCGTTAATAGAACATTGAGTAAGGTTTTGTGGCTGATTGGCTATTGGAGGCTCTACAATTAGCAACTGAAACGATACTAATACATAGCAATCGCTATTATAGCTTTTTACCCTTGCCCAGATAGTCTGGTTGCCAGGGCTGGTATATAAAGCAGGCAGGGCGCCTGTATTGGCATTAGCTGCGGCTTCTGTTGTATGATACGTAACAACAGTGCCCGGGTTTAGGCCTTCTTTAATAACAGGGGTATTAAGACTAAGATCGTAAACATACGACCCCGATGCATTACCACAGGCCAGTAAATCTTCCGGCTCATTGGCTAATATTGGTGCTGCGGCTTCGGCTATAAGGGTTTGTGTAGCCGTACAATTTGTTGCAGGATTAAATATAGTTAAAACATATGTTCCGGTTTCTGATATAGATATGCTCGATCCTCCCGCAACCGGTGCACCATCTTTAGTCCATGAAAGATCATAGGTAGTTTCGCTAAGGCCGGTGTTTATAACATGCACTTCATCATTACAAAGGCCTGTGCCATTTTCTGCCGTAAGGTCTTCGCCCACCACTTCGTGGCCCAGGTTAAAGCTACCTTCGGGGAAAAATACAGCCGAATCATAATCGCCATCGGTACCGTTTACACCGGCATCATCGGCAATAACAAGCTTAATATGGTATTGATTGCCCGGTACAAGCGTGTGCGATGCATTAAGCAAAACTGTCTGGCCTTCAAAGTTGGTTGCCGATGCTGCTGCATTGCTACCGCCATTAAACAGGCCAAAATATTGTGGGTTTACACCACACGCAGAATTATATAATGTATTGCTTATGGTAGCTACAGATATAGGCTGATTGGTAGATGGTACTACCGCTACATTTGTTGTAACGTTGGTGTTTAAATTGGTAAGTAAAAATGCAAAAGCATCTTTAGATGTACACTGATAGGTACCATATTCTTCGGAAGCGAATAAAAAATCTACCGAAAAAGTTGATGTAACTGCGGTAAAATCAAACTCCAGTACGGTAGCGTTTCTGGAAGTTATGGTTATTCCCTGTGCCAAAAGTGCGGCATTAAGGTCGGCATCGCCTGCCCAGGCGGGCGCGGTAAAGCTCGAAATTGTTGTATTTGGCCCCTGCGCCGCTGCTGCATTACCTGTAGATAATAATACACCACTGGTTATAGGAAAGTTAGGGTTGGTATTTTGAAAATAAGCAATACCGTTACCCTGCGTATAACCATAATCGGTACCCGTATTTTTGGTTATGTTGGTAACCTGTGCAAGGCACGAATTTTTAACAAGTATTTCAGATACCAGCTGGCTGGGGGTATATGCATTTGGACTTACAGTTATGTTTTGCCCAAACCCTTTTACAAACAATAAAAGGGCAACTATCAGTAATTTTTTCTTCATAATTTATTAACTATAAACAAGTAATTTCTCTCATAACATTATATCAACATCAAACACTTAGTTTACAATGACTTATATAAATTTCGGCAAATATAGAATAATTGCAAAATATTCTATTTTTTTGTGATAATTTTTTTCTATTTAGTTAATACATAACTAAATAGACGTTTAATTTATTTAATTAATAAATAATAGTATTCTAAGAATGACTAACTTGTAAGATAAAGTGTTTTTAAATTTAGTATGTTAGATTTTTTTAATATGAATTTTCTGCAAAATTAATTTATTTTTAGTAGGAAACCATTTCCTAAATATTATTTATACGTTATAAACAGGCACTTAGGTTTTTACCCTACTAATTTTTAACATACTATGATTATTTTCTTCGCTTTTATTTGATTATTTTTGTCTAAAATCAGATAATTATGTATGACAGGATTAGAGAAAAGCTAACTATTTTAGCTGATGCAGCAAAGTATGATGTGTCCTGTTCGTCGAGTGGAGGAAGTCGTAAAAATGATAATAAGGGTATTGGCGATAGCAGTAACGGTATTTGCCATACCTACACCGAAGATGGGCGATGTGTATCGTTACTAAAAATCCTGCTTACCAACCATTGCATTTACGATTGTGCTTTTTGTGTTTCGCGCAAAAGTAACGATGTTAAACGCGCCGCTTTTACAGTGGATGAAGTGGTTGAACTTACTATGAGCTTTTACCGCCGTAATTATATTGAAGGCTTATTTTTAAGTTCGGGTATTTTTAAAAATGCCGATTTTACTATGGAACGCCTGGTGCGCATTGTTAAACGCTTGCGTACCGAAGAGCGTTTTAATGGCTATATACATTTAAAGACCATACCTGGGGCAAGTCAGGAACTGCTTACCGAAGCTGGCCTTTATGCCGACCGTATGAGTATTAACCTTGAAATGCCTACTGAAGCCGGCCTAAAACTTTTGGCTCCGGAAAAATCGCATGAAGAGGTTAAGAAACC
Source organism: Flavobacterium subsaxonicum WB 4.1-42 = DSM 21790 (assembly GCF_000422725.1). Taxonomy (GTDB): domain Bacteria; phylum Bacteroidota; class Bacteroidia; order Flavobacteriales; family Flavobacteriaceae; genus Flavobacterium; species Flavobacterium subsaxonicum. The sequence continues at coordinate 71,350 of NZ_KE383913.1, read as the reverse complement.
GCTTGGTTTTATACAAAACACTATAACGCAGTTTAAAGACGAAAAGAAAACCGGGCTTATAAAAAGCATGCCCAAATTTGTACCCGCCGGGCAAAGTACCCAAATGGTTATTGGTGCCACGCCCGAAACCGATATGGAAATTATGTACAGTGCCGCCCAGTATTATAAAGATTTTTCGCTTAAGCGGGTATATTATTCCGGGTACATACCTATAAGCCATGATACCCGCATGCCGGTTATTGGTACGCAGCCACCGCTATTGCGCGAAAACCGTTTGTACCAGACCGACTGGCTGATGCGTTTTTATGGTTTTGAGGTGCAGGAGCTGCTTAATCTTAAAAATCCGCACCTGGATACCGATATGGACCCCAAGCTGGGGTGGGCACTGCGCAACCTGGATCAGTTTCCTATAGATATTAATACGGCCGATTATAGAATGATTATGCGTGTGCCGGGTATTGGCGTAGGCTCTGCCCGTAAAATTACAGAGGCCCGTAAGTTTGGCCGCCTGCGCAGCGACCAGCTTAAAAAAATTGGTATTGCTTATAACAGGGCAAAACATTTTATTCGCTGTGCCGATAGCCCTTATTTTATTAACGAACCCGATGCGCCACAGCTTAAAAATACTATACTAGCCGAAAGCAGCAGTAAATATCTTAAAGTACCACAAAACCAACTAAGCCTGTTTTAGCTCCTGCAAGGTTTTAAAAACCTTGCAGGTTTAAATGCCTTAAAAATTATGACCACCTATATTTTTGATGGCTCTTTCGAGGGGCTGCTTACCGCCATATTTGAGTTTTACGACCGTAAAGAAACGGCTGTGCAGCTGGTATGGGATAAGCTGTATCAACCGGCTATGCTACAGGAGTCGGTAGAAATTATGAATGACGAGGTTAAGGCAAAGCGTGTATGGAGCGGGCTGCGGAAAAAACTGAGCCCGCAGTGGCAGCAGATGTTTTACAAATCGTACCTGAGCGAAGACCCGCAAACTTTTGAGGACCTGCTACATTTTGCCCGGTATATTTTTGATAACGATAAGGGTGCCGAGAATAATTTTGGCAACCCCTATGTTATAGCAATTTCTAAAATGAACAAGAAAGTTAACCGCGAAAAGCACCGCATGAAAGCGTTTATACGTTTTCAGCAAACGGCCGATGGTATTTACTACTGCCCGGTTGAACCTGATTTTAATGTGCTGCCGCTTATCGTTTTATTTTTTAAGAATCGTTACGCCGATCAGCAATGGATTATTTATGATGTTAAGCGCAAGTACGGCCTGTTTTACAACCTGCATACCGTTGAAGAAATTACATACGAATTTGTATCGGCAATCGACACTAAAAAAATAACCCTGCCCGCAGAGCTGGTGGATGCCAAAGAAGAACTGGCTTCGGTTTTATGGAAAGACTATTTTAACAGCACCAACATACCTGCCCGTAAAAACATGAAGCTGCACATACAGCACGTACCCAAGCGCTACTGGAAATACCTTAACGAAAAGGAAGGGAAGAATTAGGTTTGGAGTTGGGGGTTGCGAGTTATGAGTTGTTTTTCCAGTTGTATCATTCTTAGCGAGGTATACCGAGTTGGTATCGTTTAAAATTATAAGACTAACAGGGTTGTGCCTTCCTCGCGGTTATAGCAATGTAAATAATATCTCCTAACTCTTAACCCACAACTCATAATTATTCCTCCTTTTTCCCTCCAAGTTTTACTTTTACTTTGCCATCGGTATCGTCTTCGGCTTTTAGGTGCAGTACAATACCGCGGTTACGGCGTTTGGCAAGTTCATCCTTATCAGTAATTTCTTTGTCTTTTTTAGGGTTGCGCAGCGGTACATCTACATAAATCTGTGTGCCTTTTCCAAAAGAATATATGCCCTCTATATCCATATTAAGCACGCTGCTGTTTATTTGCATGGGGTGTATGGTAACCTTTTCGCCCTGCACATCAAGCCTGCCTTTAAGGTTATAAAACTCAATGTTTTTTACATCCCGTAAGGGGAAAGCAAATTTGCCCACGCTGGTAACCGGATCGAAATTAAGTAGTTTACCTCGCTTAATATCAAAATTAACCAGGCCGTGCATGGAGCGCGGCACAAGTTTACCATCGTCATTAATGCTTCCGGTAACGTTAGCTTTTGATGAAAAGAAGCCTCGTAAATTTTCTGACTTCATCGACTCCATCCCAAAGTTATCAAACGCGTAAAAGAATTTCCTGATGTCTACATTATTAATAGCCGCATCCAGGCTGTATTTACTAACCTTGCTTTGTTGCAGGCTGCCGTTAATAACCAGTGTGCCGCCGGCATGGTTAAGCCCTGCATTTTTTATAAAAACACCGGTATCGGTAAGCAGTACATCGGCTTTGGCATTGGTAGCATAAAAGTTATTATAGTACAGCTTGTCTACACGCAGTTTCATATCTACATTACTTTTTTCGAAAAGCAGGTTAAGGTCGTCGGTAAAATTGCCTTTACGGTTCTTTTTAATAGCGGCCTGCGTTTTTTTACGCGTACCCAAAAAGCCCATAAACTCACCCAAATGCAATTGAGGACTGTTGATCTTCCACTCCAAAACTATCTTTTGCGGATCGGTATAATACAGGTTAAGGAAGTTTTTAATACTGCCCTCCATATTTACAATGCTCCTGCCGCTTTTTAATATAATCTCGCTTATCTCCAGGTTATCGCGGGTAAAGTTCAGGTTAACCGAAATATCTTTAAAATCCAGCTTTCGCGGAACATATGTAACATTCGCATTCTTGATATTTACCAAGCCGAAAACCTTTGGTTTTGCCAGCCTGAAATTTTCAATATCGGCCCTAAAGTTAACCTTAACGCTGGCAGTGCCGTTTGTAAATTTAAGCAGGTCGGCATCTACAAGGCCTATAAGGTTTTTCATTTCAAAGTTCGATGTAAAATCGCCCAGCGCTATGGGGTTATCCAGGTTAAGGATGCTGGCCTTTTTCATAACAAACGGCAAATTAGCGTAGGTGCCGCTAAAATTGGTAAGTATAATGGCCGAATTAGCATCGGTACACTCCTGTTTTCTGTCGTTTTGGTTGTTAAACACACCGGTAAAATTGCAGTTGGTAACATCGCCGCCGGGCGTTGTTAGCACGTTGTCTTTAATTTGTGCGGTAACATAAATAAGCGGGTCGCCGGCACTGTTAAAGTCGCCCACCAGGTCGCAGGTAACGGCAATAGGCTGTACAAGGTCGAACATCATCAGTTTCTCGGTAATGTTGGGCGAAAGCAACTTAGCCGCCTTGCTCCATAAAATATCGTTGTTTTCTATATTAATGGTAAATTTAGACGACTCACCCACACCCAGTTTGGCAGCTATCTGAAAACGCTCGCCACCAATATCCAACCGGTTTTTCTCGAAGGTTAAAAAACCTTCGTCTTCATTATAAATAATATCAAAACGTCCATCTAATGATTTATCTTTAATAAAGCTGCCGCGTTTGGTATTAAAAGCCATGCGCTGGGCAGATCCTTCCAGGTCGACACCCGCCTCCCAGCCATCGCTGTTGTAATCTATGGTGGCATCAAGGTCGTTAACCTTAAATTTGTAAAGCTTGTTGGTTTTTTTGTTATCGGCGGTAAAGCTTACATTATCCAGCGTAAGCTTGCGCAACTCCGGGAAACCCCCTCCGCCGGAACTTTTATCAGTCGTTTTCTTTTTGGCAAAAATGGCAGTATTGCTGTAGCCGTTAACATCGGTAAATAAGTCTATAACTGCATTGCTAATGGCTATTTTTTTAATCTCGATAGCACCACGCACAAGGGCAAGGGTGTTAATGGCAACTTCGGCACGGCCTGCGGTAAGCAGCGTTCGGTTGTGGGTAGGGTAAAGGCTATCGCGCAATACCACATTTTCTAACCGTAGCGATACCCTCGGGAAACCCTCTAAAAAGGTAGTTTCCATTTTGCCGATGGTTAACGAACCTGTAATGCCATCGTTTAAAGATGCCGTTACCGATGCCAGAACCTCTTTCTTGTGGGTATTAATATACCAGGCCAGGCCTATGTAGGCAAAAATGATAAGCAGGATAATGGCAAAAATGCCCCTGAAGATAATACGTGCCCAACGGGGTAAGTGCAGGCTCCAGTAATTTTTTGCTTTAGTGTAGTTGTGTTTCATAGAGGTGATCTTGCCAATAAATTGACATAGTGCTACTAAGGTAAACTACGTGCACACAGTATTAGGTTTAAACTTTGTTAAATTAATGCCGGAATGGTAAAACTGCTAAGCATAACGTTTATAAAGCTATAATTTAACTGTCTTAATGATAGTAATAGCCTTGGCCGGGCGTAATTTTATCCAAAATTTAATTACGTTTTGCAGTACGTCTGCCAAACAATGCAACACATCGACTTTTTGATACATTGTAACGATTTAAATGTGAAAGTTATGTTAATTTGAATTGTTAATTATTTAGCAGTTAGGATTTTGATTGTAAGTAGTTATTAACCTAAAAAGCAAAAAAATATGGATCCGGTAGTAGATCAATTTCATTTTAAGTATCACATTCTTAAGAGAATGTTTACCATTATGTCCAGAAAAAGGAAAAACATATCGATGCTGTATATTGACTATGATAAAAATACAGAGAACGCCGACTATGTAGAGATTAAGTACCGATTTAGAAATGCTATTTGGTTTAAAACCGATGATACTAAAACCATTTCTAACAAGCTTATGGTGCCAAAGAATGAAGGTAAAAAAGAAATTAACCTTACCGTACACGGTTACTTTAGAAGCAATATATATAAATTGCTCCTAATGCCCGATTATATACAGGTAGAAAAAGTTACACAGGGGTAATATTTTTTACCAGTGTATGGTAGTTAGGGTAAAGCCTATACCTACCATGCTTATTTTTTCCCATTGGGCCTGGCTGGTAGACCTTGCAACCATAGGGGTAGCAAGCAAACCGGCCGAAAATTTAAGCCCCTGCGGAAAACTTTCCAGCCACTCCAGCGTAACAAAAACATCATCATCAATCATAATATTATAAGGTAATAAGTCTACCACCAGTTTACCACTGGCCGGAGCCGTTACAATAATATTCTGGGTGTTTAAAAGCACATCGGGCAGGCCTTTTTTCGCGGTATAAAAATTAAGGCGCAGTTTTGCATTGGGGTTATTATCTGATGCTAACGATGCCGTAAAGGTTTTTAATTGCGTTGGCGATTTTTTAATCTTCATTATCATACCCAGCTCGTTGCCCAGTACATTACTGGTAAAGCCAACCGTTGTGTTTTTAGATTCGGTCTTATTGCCCAGCACCCTTTCTTTTGGAGGTTTGTTAGAAACCACCACCTGTTGCAGTTGTATGGCTTCAGGTTGCAGCTTTAGCACCGGATTGGCGGCAAATTGCTTTTCGGCGGCAGCCACAATAATATCGCGATTGGCATAACCTAAGGTAGAAATACGCAACGTATCGGCATCATGGCCAGCGGAAATAGGCAGGCTAAACGAACCGTCGTCGGCAGATACGGTACCAATATTTTTATTCAACACGCCAATATTTACGTAAGGCAGGGCCTCGCCGGTATCGGCATCTTTAAGGATGCCTTTTATGGTTTGGGCGTTCAGGCAGGTAGCTGCCATTATAAGCAGGCAAAAGGTTAATATTTGTTTCATGGTGTTGGTTTTGATTGGTGTTAAATAGCAGACGAATATAAATAATAAAAGTTACAAAGCTTTTTATCTTTGTTTAAAAGTACCGCCTATGCCCAGTCAAAACCTCTATTTTATTGCACTTGTTCCGCCAAAAGATATTTCTGATGAAGTTACGGCTTTTCGTAACGACTTTGCCCTAAACTACAACAGCAAAGCAGCCTTAAAGAACATGCCCCACATTACCCTTAAAGCGCCGTTTAAAATTGATGCCGCAAAGCACACCGAAGTACTTAGCTGGTTTGCTAATTTGCCTGTAGGCGAAAAATCTTTTGAGGTAGAATTGAAGGATTTTGATGTGTTTGATAACCCTAAAAACCCGGTGGTTTTTGTGCACCCGGTTGTAACCGCTGCAATGGCTAATGTACAAAAGGCGGTAATTAATGATTTTGAAGCTGCCTTTGCAGAAATTGCGCTGCACTTTAGCGAGAGAAACTTTAAACCCCACATGACCATTGCCTACCGCGACCTGGCTTACGCCGAATTTAATAGTGCATGGCATGTATATAAGCACAAGAAATACACCGCCCGCTTTATTGCCGAAAGGCTTTATTTGCTGAAACACAACGGAAAAGAATGGCTGATAGTAGCAGAGCGTTTCCTTTAGGTAAATACGTGTTTGAATATCAGTATTTTACTTGCTGTTGCTGATGTTTTAGGCTGTTTACTATTTCTTAAAGAAAATTTAAAGCGAGGTTAAAGTAAGGTTAATCTCATAGATTTATGGTAAGTGAATTTTTATAAAAATTTATTTTTGGGTTACCAACATAAAAATTCATACGCATGAAGAAATCAATTATTTGCATGTTTGTTGCCGTTATGGTGCTTACATCATGTTCGTCTGACGATGACAATGGCTCAGTTAGCGGATCTCGTGATATTACCTACGAAATTACAGGTAATTACAGCGGCGATCTTGATGTTACTTACATTACCGCATCGGGTGGTGCTACCAGCGCCGAAGTAACATCGTTGCCATGGGAGTTGTCGTTTACGGCAGAAGAAGGCTCATCGGGGGCAAGTTTTAATGCAGGCGGTTTTGAGGGGCAACCCGGCGAAACCATTTCATTAAAAATTTACCAGGGCGATGACCTTAAAAATACCGTTAATGCCACAGCCGATTCTGATGGTATTATTGTAGCCGTATCCGGCACGGTTATAATTCAGTAAATTGCTATAAAATAAAATAGATATATAAAAGTCCGCTACCTGCAAAGGGAGCGGACTTTTTACTTATGCTAAATTGCCGTAAGCTGCGGGTAAAACCCTATAATCTTTACCATTTTGGTTTCGGCATTAAACTCAAATACATCGGTGCCAACAGTGCTTGCCTCGTTGGGTATGTTCAATTCCCAATTGAACCAGCCGCAATCGTTATGCACATCTATATTAGAGCATAGCCTAAACGTTCTGCCGGGTACTTCTATAGTATTGTTTTCTATAACGGCTGCAATGGCATCCAGGCCGTAAAAAATACCGGTTTCGGTTTTATACTCGCAATTATCTGTAATGCAATTTTGTAAAAGGGCTTTAATGTTTTCTACACCCTGGGTGTTCCAGGCTTTAAAATAAAAATCTACGGTGGTTGCAATGCTGTTAGTTTCCATAATTACTTTGTTTTAAATTATAGTACAAAGTAACCTCCAAACAAAAAGGTAAAAATAAAACTGGTTTTATAAATTAACCGTTTCTTTTTCTTAACCGGCTTAAAAATACCGGGGTAATGCCCAGGTAAGAGGCTATTTGCTTTTGGGCAATGCGCTGCTCTAATTTAGGATAGGTTAACTTAAACCGGTGGTAGCGTTTTTCTGCCGTAAGGCTTGTATTGGCTGTAATGCGCCTTTGGTACATTATAAACCCATTTTGAAATAATATCCTGAAGAACCTTTCAAATTTAGGTACCTCCTTGTAAAGCAGTTCCAGCTTTTCGGCAGTAATTTGCAGGCATGTAGTATCTTCTAAAGCATCAACGCCATATTCGGCAGGGGTTCGTGTGTAAAAGCTGTAGCTATCGGTACACCACCAGCCTTCGGGGGCAAAAAGCAGTATATGGTCTTTGCCATCCGCATCGGTTTTATAGAGGCGAAGGCAGCCGCTTGTAACAAACGTAAGCGTTTTGCAAACGTCGCCGGGGCGCAGTAAAACGCCGTTCTTTTTAACTTTAGTTTCTTTTAGCAGGGTCAAAAAATAGTCGGCTTCATTGGGTTCAAGCTGAATGTGTTTTGCGATGTTGTCTAAAATTAACTGGTTCATAAAGTGCGCTCAATATACCCCGCAAAGTAAGCAGAATTTTAAAGAAGAAGCCGGCCAAAAACAAAAAAACGGGCATAAAGCCCGTTTAAATACTATAAGAACATTCCGCCGGAAGCCTCTATGCGCTGTGCTGTTATCCATCGGGCATCATCGGTACATAAAAAGGCTACTACGCCGCCAATATCGTCGGGCAGGCCAACGCGGCCCAATGCCGTTTGCGATGCTATATGGGCATTAACGTGCTCGTTATCGCGCACCATGCCACCACCAAAATCTGTTTCTATGGCGCCGGGAGCCACAATGTTTACACGGATGCCCCTTGCGCCAAGCTCTTTGGCCTGATAGCGGGTTAGTACTTCCATACCACCCTTCATAGAGGCATACGCCGAGTAGCCCGGTGTCGCAAAGCGCGCCAAACCGGTAGAAATATTGATTATCCCACCGCCATCGGCCAGCAGCGGTAATGCTTTTTGCGATAAAAAGAACGGCCCTTTAAACTGTATATTAACCAAGGTATCAAAGTCGGCTTCGGTAGTATCGGCAAAATTGGCGTAGATGCCAATACCGGCGTTGTTAACCAGGTAGTCTATTTTATCGGATCCAAAAGTGTTGGATATAGCAGTAGAAACTTCGGTAAAAAAGTTGTCGAAGGTAGCTGCCTCGGCAACGTTAAGCTGTAATGCAACTGCTTTTTGCCCAAGGACTTCAATTTCGGCTACTACCGCATCGGCTTCGCCTTTTTGGCTGTTATAAGTAATTACTACATCAAGGCCTTTTTTTGCAATGGCAATGGCCATATTTTTACCAAGGCCGCGGCTGCCGCCGGTAACAAGCGCTATTTTAGATTGTGACATTTTTTTATGATTTTTTACCTCACCCCCAACCCCTCTCCAAAGCAGAGGGGAGAAGAACTCGGCGGTTATTATTTATGTTTTTTTACATTACAAAATTACGATAGGGGCAAGCCTCAAAAATGGTGGACTCTTCAGTATTTGGCTGCACAGTTTAGGGTTTGGCGTTGTGAGTTCCGGGTTGTGTGTGAGATTCCTCCTGCGTCGGAATGACAGAACGTACGCGTAGCTACTGCCTACTGCAACTGATTACTGAATGCTTTTCCGGTACTGCAACGGCGTTATCCCCGTCATGCCCTTAAAGAATTTTATAAAGTTGGTGGGATCATCATACATAAAACGTTGGGCAATATCGGCAACAGAAAGGGAGGTGTCGCGCAGTAACGCCTGTGCTTCGGCAACCAGCCGGTTTTCCATATACTCGCAAACCGATGTGTTTATGGTTATTTTAAGTGTGTTGGTTAAATGTCGTGGATGGATGAACATAAGGTTACCAAAATCGGTAGCAATAAAGCGTTTTTTAGCCGTGCCGTTTAAAAGTTCGGCAATATGGTTTTCGGCATGCGCAATAAAACCGGCAGCAATCTCGTCTTTACGCGAAAGTATTTTGGCGGGAATAGTGCTTTTTACGGGTTTGGGGCTTAAAGTTTCGGGTTTATCCACGGTTGCTGGGTTTTGTATACCAAAGTTACCGTTGGGTTGTGCTTTAAAAATGGTGGCAACTTCAGTATTTATGGTATAATGATTTTTTAATGTGCACTAAATTACAAAATGATTAGCATAATAAATACTATTTTTGCACCACAGTATGGCAAAGCGAAGTAATAATACCAACCAGATATCCCTGTTTCCGGAAACAGTATATGAGTACCATATACTGCTTTCGCCCAGCGATGCCATTAAAGAAGAGGTGGATGCCCTAAAGCAGACCCTGCACGAATTGGTGGGTATTGCCGACCGCGACCGAAAATCTATTGCGCACATTACCCTGCTTAAAACCGAAGGGTACGAGTCTATGGATATGAAGGCGCTGATTAAAAATGCCGTTGCCGGCGAAAAAAAGTTTACCGTTAAGCTTAACGGGCATAACCATTTTGATCATGGTGCCGAGCGTACTTTTTATCTTCAGGTAGAAGACCCCGAGCCTATTGCCACCCTTGTAGACCTGATTAAAAACCCCGGTAAAAAGCGCCAGCCTAAAATTGTTAACCGCCAGACCAGCATTATAGATAAACCTGTTAAGCCAAAGCCTAAAAAGCCATCTATGGTGCCGCACGTTACTATTGCGCGCAATATTGCCGCAACTGATTTTGAGCGTATTGAAGATTTTACCCCGTTTGATTACGAAGCCGAATGGCTGTGCGACCGCATTACCATTCGCCGCCGGGTTGCCGGTACCGATAAGCATTTTTCGCCCGCGGGTGAGGTGAAGTTAGCTTAGCCTGCGTTTGCTGCCAAAACTGTTTTATTTATTATCCATTCGTTCACGCGAAAACATTGAAGTACTAAAATCGGATTGACTCCGGTGCTTTACTGCTGCTGAAAACTGAGACTTTTTTACCTCCTCCCAAACTCGCTGGGTTTAATATTCTTGCGCTTTTTAAAGTAATTGGAGAGGTGACTCTCATCGGTAAAGCCAAATTCGTGGGCAATTTGCTTAATGGGCATATTGCGGCCGGCAATGCGTTTTTCTATAAGCTTGGTGCGCAGGTTGTTAATGTAATCGCGGTAGGTAATGGCAAAGTTGCGCTTAAACCAAGCGCTAAAATAAGATGGCGCAATACTAAAATGTGCCGCTATAGCCTTTATTTGTACCTGCTCAGGATTATAAACGTTTTGGTGTATGTAGGCAATAATCTGTTTATTATCAAAGGTGGCACCCTGCGTGGGCAGTTCCATGTGGCGCATGGCCTCTTTTATGAGCCCAAAAATAGACAGTATCTGGTAAAAAACTATGGGCGAGTTTGATACATCTTTCCTGCAATTGTAAGCCGTGATATTATCTACCGTGTTTTTAAGTATGGTACGGCAGGGCTCATCTAATATAAGTACGCTTTCCTTTAAAAGCTTTTCGCGCATAAACTGCTCCGGCGTGTTGATAAGCATATCATCGGTAGCCAGGTTTTTCTTGGTGCTAAAATAGCTGTCGGTAAATTTAATAAATACAAAGCGGGTGCTGCTGTGTATGTCGAAATAATGCTCGTCATCGGGCGAAATAGCAAACAGGTCGCCCGCAGTATAAGGTATGCGGCTTTGGTTAAGGTGGTGTATGCCGCTGCCTTTCTTAATATAAATAAGCTCGTAATAGGTGTGGCTGTGTACGGGCAGGTGAAATTTCTCTTCTTCAAATTCGTCTAAAAGCAGGCTTTCGTACTGGTTAAGTTTTTTCATAACGTATAATTGCAATTATGTGTCATAAATGTACAACTAATTTGCCAATTGCCTATAGTAAATTTGCCTACTGATAAAACCCTTGTATGAAATTACACTTACTGCCGCTTGCCCTGGGTGGCCTTACCATAGGTATTACCGAATTTGTAGTAATGGGGCTATTACCCGATATTGCTGCCGATTTACGCGTTTCTATACCCAAAGCGGGCTACTTAATATCGGCCTATGCCACCGGTGTAGTGGTAGGTGCGCCGCTGTTGGTTATTGCGGGCCGAAACTTTCCACCCAAAAAAATGCTGGTAGCTATGGCTATTATGCTTACCGTTTTTAATGCGCTCTCTATAGTGGCGCCGGGTTATAATATGCTGTTGGTTAGTAGGTTTCTTTCCGGATTGCCGCACGGGGCATTTTTTGGGGTGGGTGCCGTGGTGGCCAGCCGCCTTGCCGTAAAAGGCAAAGAAGCCCAGAACGTTGCCGTTATGTTTAGCGGGCTTACCATTGCCAATGTGCTTGGCGTTCCGCTGGGTACGTTTGTGGGGCACAACTTTAGCTGGCGCTACAGCTTTGTAATTATTGCCGTTATAGGCCTTATTACCATTATATCGCTGTTGCTGTACATGCCCAAAGTAGAGGCCGATAAAGCCACCAACATTAAAACGCAGCTTAGCTTTTTTAGCAAACCACAGGCTTGGCTGGTAATTTTTATTACGGCCATTGGCACGGGCGGACTCTTTGCCTGGATGAGCTACATTGCCCCGTTGCTGACTAATATTTCACATTTCGATGCCGATAATGTGCCTTACATACTAATGCTTGCAGGAGTGGGAATGGTTGCCGGCAACCTTGCCGGTGCACGCCTGGCCGACAGGTTCTCGCCATCGCATACGGTATTTGCCATGCTTATTGGTATGGCTGCTATATTAACGGGTGTGTTTTTCTTGTCGGGTAACCAATATGTGTCGCTGGGGCTGGTTTTCCTTACCGGCTTTGTAGCCTTTGCACTCATAGCACCCGTACAGATGATGATGATACAAAGTGCTAAAGGCGCCGAGATGATAGCCTCTGCTGCTATACAGGCCAGCTTTAATATTGGTAATGCCCTTGGAGCGTACCTGGGTGGCCTGCCGATAGATAAGGGCTACGGCTTTGCATCGCCTAACCTTGTTGGGGTGGGTATGGCGCTACTGGGCGCAGCTGTAACCGTGGTGTTTATTAAAACCGTTACCCCGGCCGAACCGCTTACTGCCGAACAAAAACGCGCCATTGCGCACTAAAATACTGATTTGGTTTTTTTACTTTGCCTGTAACCGGACTTTTAGTTTACTAAGAGTCCGGTTTTTTTTTGATTATGATGGGGAGTTGTACCACAGAGATGCACGGAGGGGACACAGAGATGCACAGAGGATAAGTTTAGTCTACTACCTGCGGTAGGAGGCCACAGAGCTATAACGAGAAGCTTAGTGATCTCGCGCCTAAGGCGCAATCTAAAAAAATCTCCGTGTATCTCCGTGTATCTCTGTGTCCCCTCTGTGGAATAGCTTTCTTCAAAAAATTACGCCGTTGCAAATAGATTACTATGGTACGGATACCCCAGTAACCTTACCGGCACGGGGGCCGAGATACCTTTAAGGCGAATGGATATGGCATCGTCATTGGCGGTGGGTTCCAGGATGCGGTAGGCTTCGTCGGAAATTATAATGTTGTTGTTAAGCTCTTTAGTGGCAGCCTGAAGGCGGGCCGCAATGTTTACAGGCAACCCCATAACGGTAAGGTGGCCAAGATCATCCAGGTCAGAATAGCTAACGGCTACGTTGCCTTTGTGCAGGCCAATGCCAATTTCGATGTCCAGTCCAAATTGCGGAATGGCATACGAGGTGTTAAACGTTTCGAGGTCGTTTAAAATAGCGTACGATGCCTTTACCGAATCGTTAACTGCACCAAGGGGTGCATCAAGGCCAAAAACGGCATACAGGCTGTCGCCACCGGTTTCAATAATACGGCCACCATTTTCCTTAATCGATTTGCTGAAAAGTAAAAACAATAGCCTCACTACGTGCAATACGGTCTGCGCGGGATACACTTCCATAATCGAAGTAAAATTTCTAATATCCAGAAACAACAGGCCAAGGTTGCGCTCTTCAGAGCGGGTAGTAATACTTCCTAAAAGGTCCGACAAGGCATTGCCCTTTTTGGTGTTGCCCTGCGCCAGCGTAACGTTAGCCGGAAGGTTGTAACGCTGTGCCAGTTGTTGCTCTGCGGGGCTTACGTAAACAGTGGTTTGCGGTTTGGTAACATCTACACTGCACGAGGCAAATGCCTGGTAGGAGGTAGTGTTATCGTTTTGCTGAACGGCAATGGTAGCCAGCTGTTTTTTAACCTGTTGCTCCGGGCAGCACAAATGGGCTTTTAGGTGGTTAATAAATGTAGCTGTTTTCATAAGCGGTATATTTTTAAGCAATAAGCTATAATTGTTAGTGTAAAATTGGGCTTTTTAAAACCCCTGTAATTGTAAGAAAGCGAAAGGTTGCCTGCTTCGCAACAATATCGATACGCTTTGTGTGCTTAAAGACAACTTGTTGTCGGCTTTTCCTGGTGCGTGCAGCCTTGTGTTCTTAGCGTAATCTTTGTGGCGCATAGCGTTGTGGTTAATTTTTACTCGAAGTTTACTACATCAGGTATTTTACTTTCTATATCATCCTGACGATTAACTACTTTGTTTGTTACCCACAGGCCGCTGCAATCTTTTTGCACGGTGTTGTGTTTGTAGCTGGTAACGGTTGAGGTTAGGTAGAGTAAAAACGTTATCCCGGCACTAAAGGCAATGGCTACAATAAGGCTGCTAAGTAGTATATAAGCTGTTTTCATGGCGTTATAATTTAGTTGTAATTAGATCGTACAAATGTAAAACGGCACCGCACCAAAAAACTTACACAAAACAAAGTTTTAGTTGCACAAATCAAACATTGTTATTGGGTCAATGTGCTTCTTATCCTTATTTCACCGCTTTTGGGTTATGTGTGTCAAACATTACGGTACAAAGATACGCCTGTAGTTAACGTGCCCTTGTAACCTAAATGGTGTATGTTGTAGCCAAATCGGGGGAGGGGAGTTTAAAGATTATTATAAGCTAATTTGTTTTGTCTTCTATCCGGTATCATAACAACTTAAGATTTTTAAAATCCACAAATTTCAAAAAATCAACAAACTGATTAACAGTTTTTAACGGGGTTTTATTTATATTTGGGTTTATGGATAATACCTCTCATCCTATAGATTTTAATGCAGCCAAGGCACGTATTACCGGCCTGCGCACTGCCTTACGGTCGTATTTGTTTAGCCTGCCCAATACGGTTGCAGAGCCGCATACCGCACTTTTTACTAACGATTGCAAGCACTGTTTTGAAGAGAACAGGCTTTTGTTTTCTGAATTTGAGGCGCTTTCTACAGCCGCAAAAATAATGCAGGACCTGGCGGTTACACTAATAGGCCGCTACAAAGAGGGCCACCCCGAGGATGCGCAAAATGCCTTGCAGATATTTGATTTGCGGGCCGATAATATGCTGCTTCAGCTCGAATTGCTGGAACTTAAAGTAAACACCGGCACCGCTATAAAAGATCTTACCGTTACCGATGCCGAAAATATTACCGAGCCCAGCGGCGAGCAGTATCAGGAAATGGCGCAAACCCTCCAGATAATCGATTACTTATATAAAGACCAGGCACAGCAGCTGTATAAATCGCGCGAAAGCGCCCAAAAAAAACTCGAAAGCTATTTTAGCCAGGCACCCGTGGGTATTTGTATTTTAAAAGGCCCCAACATGATGGTGGAGCTGGCTAACGAGCTGTATTTACAGATTGTAGACAAAGACGGGCAGTTTATTAACCGTCCGCTACTGGAATCACTTTCAGAACTTAAGGGCGGCATGATAGATGATATTTTAACGCGGGTGTACAACTCCGGCGTTCCGTTTGTGGGCACAGAGGTTGGGGTGTGCCTTTCCAGAAAAGGCCACTCTGAACTCGCGCATTTTAACTTTGTGTACCAGCCCTTGTTTGAAGATAACGGGGCCGTACAGGGTATTATAATAGTGTGTACAGAGGTTACCGGCATGGTTAACGCGCGTAACGCCCTGATAGAAAAAGAAAAGGAATTTAGGAACATGGTAATGCAAAGCCCTATTGCTATGTGCATTTTCCGTGGGCGCGATTTTGTTATAGAAATAGCCAACAAAACCATGCAGGACGATATTTGGCGTAAGGATATTGCTGAGGTAGAGGGCAGGGGCATACTGGAGGTTTTTCCGGAACTTATAGATCAAAAATACGCCGACCAGCTTAATGCCGTTATGGATACCGGCATCCCCCACCGCGAAATAGAGTCGCTTGCCTACGTGGTATCGCACGATGGTACTAAAGCTTATTATTTAGATTACGAATATGCGCCCCTTTTTGATATAGATGGCAGCGTTACCGGTATTTTATGTACCGTTACCGATGTTACAGAGCGCGTTGCCGCACGTCAGTTGCGCGAACGTTTGCAAAACAGGAAATCGCACCTTATACAAACACTGCCCGTGGCCATGTACACTATAGACGGTAACGGTTATATAGACCTTTATAACGAGGCTGCCGAAATTTTGTGGGGGCGCACCCCGCAGCTGGGCATAGACCGCTGGTGTGGTTCGCACCGCATTACAACGCTCGATGGGGTTTATGTTCCGCATGATGAGTGCCCTATGGCTATGGCTTTTAAAGAGGGCCGCTCTATGGAAGAAGAAATTTATATGTACCGCCAAAACGGCGAGAGGCGCCATGTACTGGTGCACCCGCAGGTGTTGAAAGATGAGAACGGCAGGGTTGTGGGTGCCACCAAGGTTATGATAGATATTACCGAGCGTATGGTAGCCGAAGAAGCATTGCGCAGGAGCGAACATAAGTTCAGGGTACTATCAGAGTCCATTCCGCAATTTATCTGGACCGCCGACCCCGATGGGCGCCTTGATTATTTTAGCGATTCGATGTTTCGCTATACCGGCTATAAAGAGTACCAGCTGTTAGATGCCGGCTGGCTGGATATGATCCATCCTCAGGACCGCGACGAAAATATAAGGCGCTGGATGCACTCTGTAGAAACCGGTAATGATTATATTATGGAACACCGCTTTAAGCGTTCTGATGGTGTTTACCGCTGGCAATTGAGCCGTGCCACGGCCCAAAAAGACGAACGTGGCAACATTATACAATGGGTGGGCACAAGTACCGATATAGACGACCAGAAGACGTTTCAGAAAAACCTCGAAATGCTTGTGGAAGAGCGTACTTACGAGCTTAAAAAAGCCAATATCGATTTGCAGAACATGAATAAGGAGCTGCAATCGTTTGCCTACATATCCAGTCACGATTTGCAGGAACCCCTTAGAAAAATACAGACCTTTGGCAGTATTATAATGGCCAGCGAAAAAAACCTGTCGGACAGCGCTAAGAAAAATTTTACACGCATGCAGGTGGCTGCCGCCCGAATGACCAAGCTTATACAGGATTTGCTAATGTATTCGCGCGCAAGCGGTACCGAGAAAGTGTTCGAAAAAACCGACCTTAATGCAATGGTTGCCGAGATTGTAAGCGAGTTTGCCGAAACACTCGACGAAAAAGGCGGCACCGTTACGGTTGCTCAGTTGCCGTCTATTAACGCCATACCGTTCCAGATAAGGCAGTTGTTTACCAACCTTATATCTAATGCCATTAAGTTTGCCAAAAGCGGTATGCCGCCGGTAATTACCATAGCATCAGAGGTTATTAAGGGCAATGCCATAGATAACCCTAATGCCTTTGGCCGTAAAAAGTACCTGCACATTGCCGTTTCAGACAATGGTATTGGCTTTAGCCAGGAGTATGCCAACCGAATTTTTGAGGTATTTCAGCGCCTGCACGGTAAAACCGAATACGAGGGCACAGGTATTGGCCTTGCCATTTGCCAGAAAATAGCTGAAAATCACGAAGCTATCATCAGTGCTGCGTCTAAGTCCGGCGAAGGCGCAACGTTTAATGTATACTTTCCGCTTTAGTATTTTGTGTAAATTTACAGGCAAATTACCAACTTATGAAAACCTTTACCCTACACTGTTTTTTACTCGTGCTTTTTTGCCAGGCAGCACTGGCTCAGGGCTTTGATATTAATACCACCAACCCTAAAACCGGCGAGCGCACCATTGTTACCCGTAACCACAGGGGCGAAGATGTATCGCGCGATGACAATATTACCCGTACCGGAATGGTGTTTTTTGATGCCGGCTACCAGTCTACTTTAAATAACGAAACGCTTAACGAGCTGTATTTCATAGATTTAAATATAGTGCATAACGATGCCAGCCTTGGGTGCCTTAAGTTTGAAACCGGCAAGGTTATCTTAACCTTTGAAGACGGTTCTACAGCCGAGTGCATGCAGGTTTCTGAGACCAGCTGCGATAAGCTTGCCTTTGTGGGCGGTTATGTCTTAGCCTCCAGGACAGGCACTAATGCCGACATGAGAGCCCTTTTTGAGAAGCTTATGACTGTGAATTTAAAGGCTATCGAGATTTTTACCACCGAAAGCAGCCTTAAATACAACATAAAACCTAAAGAAATGCCCTACATTAAGAGTCATTTTACTTTAATAGATCGGGTTTTAAAGCAGGGGCAGCCTGCAAAGGCTACAGCAGGAAACTGATGGTCAGGTGGTTAAAAAAATAGTCAAAAAATATTTGCAAACATTAAATAATAATAGTAATATTGCAACCTCAAAACCGGTCCTATAGCTCAGTTGGTTAGAGCACCTGACTCATAATCAGGTGGTCCCTGGTTCGAGCCCAGGTGGGACCACTGGTTTTACAGAAGCCTTCACAGCAATGTGGAGGCTTTTTTGTATTATCCCAGGGCGCTGCCCCGGGCTATTATGCCTGACCCTTTCAGGGTCAAAAAATGCAAAATTTTCAACCTTAAAAGTGAAACATAATAATGCTTTTTACAGCTAAAAAGTGCTTAATATTTCACTTTTGGACTTCGAGATTCGCTACTTTTTGCGTAAAAGTAATGTTGAGGTTTTCGCGGCTTAAAATTTTTGATGATTTACATGTTGGTTATTGATGCGGCAACTTTAATAGTCGATAAATAATTTTAATTGGTCTATACTAAAACGAATATTGGTAGTAAATTAAATGTTGTTCGTTTAAGTGGATTAAGTTTGTCTATTAATAGCTGTTATGCTGTATTTTGTATAGCCAAACTTTTGAGACGGTATCAGCTTAAAAAAATACCCCTGAAAATGTTGTCCGGATAATGGTGCTAACTGCATTAATTGCATCTAAGATGATGTGCTTGGTGCAGTTTTTTAATGCCGTTACTGAAGCTATTTTATCATATTGATAAATTTGCATTGGCTGTAGAGTAATTATTTCATTAATTATGTTTCAAATAATTAAAAAGCGTTATGTTGATGGACGGAATTGATTCGTTAATATGTCTTCAAGAGCTGAATATTGTGATGAAAAGATGTTGAAATTTGTTACATTTGATGTTTTGTAAATTAAATTCTTATTAAGATGGAAAAACTTAAATTTATCGATTTATTCTGTGGTATAGGAGGGTTCAGAACGGCAATGGATGAAGCGTGCATAGAAAATGATTTAATTCCCGAGTGTGTTTTTTCTTCTGATATTGATAAATTTTGTCAAGACAGTTATGAAGCTAATTTTGGTCATAGACCGTCTGGTGATATAACAAAAATTGATGAAAAAGATATTCCTGATCATGATATATTATTTGCTGGTTTCCCTTGTCAACCATTCAGTATAATTGGGCAACGTCAGGGTTTTAATGATATAAGGGGGACTTTGTTTTTTGATATTGCAAGAATAATTAAGCACAAACAACCTAAGGCTTTTGTTCTTGAAAACGTTAAACAATTAGTAGGGCATGATGGTGGTAGAACATTAAAGAAAATTATAGAAACACTTGAAAAAGATTTAAACTATCATGTTAAATTTACTGTTCTTAATGCTCTTGATTATGGATTGCCTCAAAAACGTGAACGTGTTATAATAGTTGGTCATAAAGAGCCTATTTTGTTTAGTTTTCCATCGCCTATAAGGCCTTTTAAGCCGTTAACTGAAATACTTGAAAAAAAGGTTGATGCAAAACACTTCGCGTCTGAATATATTACTCAAAAAAGAAAAGACAAGCATAAGTCTGCTTATCAACTCTCAATATGGCACGAAAATAAATCAGGCAATATATGTTCATATCCTTATTCTTGTGCGCTTAGAGCGGGGGCGTCATATAATTACCTTTTGGTTAATGGCGAGCGAAGGTTAACTCCAAGAGAAATGTTTCGTTTACAAGGATTTCCTGATAAATATAAGATTGTTGTTAATGATAGTCAGGCAAGGAAACAGGCGGGA
Source organism: Flavobacterium subsaxonicum WB 4.1-42 = DSM 21790 (assembly GCF_000422725.1). Lineage (GTDB taxonomy): Bacteria > Bacteroidota > Bacteroidia > Flavobacteriales > Flavobacteriaceae > Flavobacterium > Flavobacterium subsaxonicum. The sequence continues at coordinate 51,730 of NZ_KE383913.1, read as the reverse complement.
AATGCTGTTCCTGTAAATTTAGTAAAAGCAGTTATTTTAAAATTACTTCCATATGTTGCTACCACAATGGATAGAACTTTAATTTTGAGTGATTATCAGGATGTCGAATATGGAAAACAATAGAGAGCCAAAATTAAGAACAGTTAATAAGTCTGTTCCGCCCTTTGCATTAAATAATTTTCCTAAACAATTTCCTTTTAAAGTTGGAGAGCAATTAATTTATATACTTGCCACGCGCGGTGCGGCTGATATAGAGGGGAAAGAATGGGAGCAGATTTTTGCAAAATCAATAGATGCTGATTGGAAACCTTCAAATGTAGGTCTTGATGATATTGTTTTAGGGAACACAGCTTGGGGTGCTAAGTCTGTTAAGTTTAATAATCCATCGAAGAAAAAAGAAATTAGACTGATTTCAGGAAGAAATGATCTCATTAATTCATTTGATTACAATGTTCAGCCTGGAGAATTACCTGATGAACATGGGTTGTTAGTTTTAAGTATATGGAATGAAAGAGTGTCGAGTATTAGAAAGTATTATAAGCACTTACGTACTATTATACTAATTCGCTCTTACGATCTACTTGAAAGTGTGATTTTTGAATTTGATACGATAAGATATGATCCTGAATTGTATTACTGGAAATGGAAGGGTAAGAATTTATACGGATATCAAAAAAAAGATGATAAGCAAAAATTTACATGGCAATCAGGTGGGCAGCAATTTACTGTTTTTGAGGCAATTCCTGAAAATTTTCTAATTATAAATCTTAGGAAGCCAGAGATAGTTGAGAAGGATTTTATTTTAGATAAAATAGGTTTCGACCCGACTTGGATTACTGTTAGGAAAAATGGGTAAAGATTGTCATTTAAATAATGTAATGTCATTTTCTATAGTACTTTCACCCCAAAAAAAGCCCCACGATTAAATCGCAGGGCTTTCTAATATCAAAACGCCGGTAGAAACTACTCCGTTAATTCGGGCTCGTTTTTAAGGGTAGCCATATCAATAACATACCTAAAGCGCACCTCTTCGTCTTTAATTTTATCGAAGGCATCATTAATGTCTTTAATATCAATAAGTTCCACATCGGGTAAAATGTTGTGTTCGGCACAAAAATCAAGCACCTCCTGGGTTTCGGCGGTACCGCCAATCATCGATCCGCCCACGGTAACGCAAAACTTGGCAACATCCATGTTGTTGGTAGGTGCGTCGTACGGGCCCAACAATCCTACCGTAACCAAGGCACCACGGCGTTTAATAAGCGGAATGTAATCGTTAACATCAAACGCTTCGGGTATGGTAACCAGTATGTAGTCAAATTTATTGGCATGGGCTTCTATAGCCACCTCGTCGGTCGAGTTTAAAATCTCGTCGGCGCCAATAGAAAGAGCCGCCGGGCCTTTACTGTCTTTAGTAGTAATGGCAGTAACGGTAGCGCCCATAGCCCTGGCAATTTTAACGCCCATGTGGCCCAGGCCACCAATGCCCACAACGGCAACATTATCGCCTGCGGTAACGCCCCAACGCTTTAGTGGCGAATATGTAGTAACGCCTGCGCACAAAATAGGCGCCACGGCCGATAGCTCTAAACTGTTGGGTATGTTCATTACAAACTTTTCGTTAGCCACAAGCGTGTTAGAGTAGCCACCAAAGGTATTAAACTCAGGGTCCGGTTTCCAGTAGCCGTTGTAGGTCATGGTCTGGCCGTGGGGGCCTTCGCAAAACTGCTCTTCGTTTTCCTGGCAGGGCTCGCAATGCTGGCACGAGTCTATCATACAGCCCACACCCACAATATCGCCGGTGCTAAATTTGGTAACCGCGCTGCCTGTGGCAATAACCTTGCCCACTACTTCGTGGCCGGGTACGCAGGGGTAAATAGTATTTTTCCAGTCGTTATTAACCTGGTGAATGTCAGAATGGCAAACCCCGCAGTATAAAACATCTATAAGTACCTCGTTAGGTTTGGGTTCGTTGCGTTCAAACTGGTAAGGTTCCAGTGTTTTTCCGCCAATAAGTGCGCCGGATGCGGCATATCCAACGGTTTTAATCTTAGTCATAAGTAGTAGTTTAGGTATTTGATTGTACCTAAAATTACTCAATTACAAACGGCTAACTCTTAACAGATTAATATTAGGAAAGGGGGTGTGGTGCTAATGTTTATACTGACTGTCAGTATATTAAAAGCTCCGAATAAGATAACTCCCACTAAAACATCTTAAATACCGGCTGTTTTTTAATACAGTTTGTGCTTTATTTAACGATGTTGGGGGCACTTTAAAAAATTAAAACCCCACAATTGTGAGGCTCTCTTATAAATGTTTTTCTGAAAATTAGCTCCTCAGCGCATGCAGCCTTGCCACATATTTGCCCACTACATCAAACTCTAAATTAATGGTAGTGCCCACTTTAAAGGTGTTAAAGTTGGTATGCTCGTAGGTGTACGGTATAATAGCCACGCTAAACTCGTTAGCCTTGCTGTTTACCACGGTAAGGCTAACGCCGTTAACGGTAATAGAGCCTTTTTCTATAGTAATGTTGCTTGGGCCGGCATCGTACGTAAAGGTAAAATACCAGCTGCCGCCGGCTTCTTCTACTGCCGTGCAAACGCCGGTCTGGTCTACGTGGCCCTGTACAATATGGCCGTCCAGGCGGTCGCCCAGCTTCATGGCGCGCTCTAAATTTACTTTTGTGCCTACGGTCCACTCCTTTAAATTGGTTTTTTCCAGCGTCTCTTTTATGGCGGTTACGGTGTAGCTGTCGGGCTGTAATGCCACTACTGTAAGGCAAACACCATCGTGGCTTAAGCTCTGGTCTATCTTAAGTTCGGCCACAATGGGGCAGGTAAGGGTGTAGTGTATATTGTCGTTTTCTTTTTCTATATGGGTAATGGTTGCGGCGGTTTCAATAATTCCTGTAAACATGCTGATTAATTTTACTAAATTTGTGGTGTAAAATTAAGCAATAAACAGCATCATGGCAAAAAACGGAGAAAATGTAATAGTAGGTATATCGGTGGGCGACCTAAATGGTATTGGTACAGAGGTTTTACTTAAAACTTTTGAAGATGCCCGTATGCTCGAGATGTGTACCCCGGTTATCTTTGCCAGCGTTAAGGTGCTCTCTTTTATAAAAAAAACCTTTAACCTGGGTTGCGTGCTGCATGGTATCGACAGGCTGGACCAGTTGGTGCCCGGCAAAATAAACGTGCTAAACGTGTGGCGCGAGGGTGTAAACATAGATTTTGGCAAGAACGACCCCGAGGTAGGCAAGTATGCTATAAAATCTTTTACCGAAGCCGTAGCGGCCTTAAAAGACAAACAGATAGATGTGCTGGTTACGGCGCCTATTAATAAATACAACATACAGAGCGACGACTTTAAATTTCCGGGCCATACCGATTATTTAGACCAGGAGCTACAGGGCGATGCTCTTATGTTTATGGTGCAGGATAACCTTAGGGTAGGATTGCTTACAGACCATATACCGGTAAACGAGGTATCGGCGCATTTAAACGAGGCGCTTATCCGTAAAAAGATACTTACCATTAATACATCGCTTAAAAAAGATTTCAAGATAAATGGCCCTAAAATTGCTGTGTTAGGTGTAAACCCGCACAGTGGCGATAATGGCGTTATTGGCAAAGAAGACGATACTATTGTTAAGCCCGCCCTTAAAAAGCTGTTTGAAGAGGGTGTAAGGGTTTTTGGCCCCTTTAGTGCCGATAGTTTTTTTGGCAGCGGCCAGTACGAAAAGTACGATGCCGTTATTGCAGCCTACCACGACCAGGGCCTTATACCGTTTAAAACCCTGTCTTTTGGCAATGGTGTAAACTATACGGCAGGGCTGGAAGGCATTCGCACATCGCCAGATCATGGAACGGCTTATGAGATAGCCGGAAAGGGCGAGGCCGACTATAATTCGTTTAAAGAAGCCGTGTACTTGGCGCTGGATATTTACCAAAACCGCGCAGAGTATGATGTGCTTACAGGCAACCCCCTGAAAATAAGGGAAAAACAGGAAGAATCAAAAAAATATTCATAACAGTATTGGATTTGCAATAATTTTATATCTTTGCACGCTCAAAACTGTTGGAATGAAATGAGTTGCGGTATTTTAAACCCGCATTTGTTTAACCAAAACAGTAATAACTGGCCGGAAACATGAAAGTGAACAAGGATTTTTTAATTCCGTTTGTGGGATTAAAGCAGGGAAAACACCAGTTTGAGTTTGATATTGATAAAAAGTTCTTTGATGACTTTGGCTTTGACGAGTATAACAACGTCAATGTAAAAGTAAATCTTGTCTTGGAAAAAAAGAGCACTATGCTGGAGCTTAGCTTTAAGCATAAAGGCACCGTTAACGTGCCCTGCGACCTTAGTAACGAAGATTTTGATCTTCCTATAAAAGGCAAGCTGGGGCTGATTGTTAAGTTTGGCGACGAATATAACGATGAGAACGACGAGATGCTGGTGCTGCCACATGGCGAATACCAGGTAAATGTGGCACAGTATATTTATGAAATGATAATACTGTCGGTTCCAACCAAGCGGGTACATCCTGGAATTAAAGACGGCACGTTAGACGCCGCAATATTAAATAAGCTGGAAGAGCTTGCGCCCAAAGAAGAGCAGGCACAACATAAAGAAGAAGAAGCAAAAAGTACCGACCCGAGATGGGACGGTTTAAAGAAACTATTAACGGATAATAATTAGAGTAAAATGGCACATCCTAAGAGAAAGACCTCGAAAACAAGAAGAGATAAGAGAAGGACACATTATAAAGCATCTGTTCCTCAAATCGCTACATGCCCTGTAACAGGCGAAGCGCATTTATACCACAGAGCTTACTGGCATGAAGGCAAAATGTACTACAGAGGCCAGGTAGTTATCGATAAAGCAGAAGCTGTAGCTTAATTGCTTTAAAAGTAAAGGGTAAAACTCTCACTTGGTGGGAGTTTTTTTGTTAAATACCATTTTTTTTAAATTAGGTAGGCATATTGCCTGCCATATTATAAAATTTTTGTAATTTCCACCACTTTTTGGGCTTCTTTAAACGCCCAATCAGAATGATTATTATAAGTGTATGAGTAAAATAACTGCCGCCATTACCGCCGTAGGGGCCTACGTTCCGGAATTTGTGCTTACCAATAAGCTACTGGAAACAATGGTAGATACCAACGATGAGTGGATTACCTCCCGTACCGGCATTAAGGAAAGGCGCATTCTTAAAGATAAAGATAAAGGAACTTCCTTTTTAGCTATACAAGCCGCCCTTGATTTATTAAAAAAATCGGGCACTAACCCACAAGATATAGACATGGTGCTTGTTGCCACAGCAACGCCAGATATGCCCGTTGCCGCAACAGCAGTATACGTGGCTACACAACTTGGGGCCGTTAATGCTTTTGCTTACGATCTTCAGGCAGCCTGCTCCAGTTTTTTATATGGCATGAGCACTGCTGCGGCCTATATAGAAAGTGGCCGTTATAAAAAGGTACTGCTTATAGGGGCAGATAAAATGTCGTCTATAATAGATTATACAGACAGGGCTACGTGCATTATTTTTGGCGATGGCGCCGGTGCCGTACTGTTTGAGCCCAATACAGAGGGCCTTGGCCTGCAGGACGAAATTTTAAGGAGCGATGGCGTTGGCCGCGAATTTCTTAAAATAGAGGCCGGTGGCTCTTTAATGCCGCCAAGCCACGATACGGTAGATAATAAGCAGCACTTTGTGTTTCAGGACGGTAAAACCGTGTTTAAATACGCCGTGTCTAACATGGCCGATGTAAGCGAAAAAATAATGCAGCGCAACAACCTAACCCACAACGATGTTAACTTTTTGGTAGCCCACCAGGCCAACAAGCGCATTATAGATGCCACATCATCGCGTATGGGCGTAGATGAGTCTAAGGTTCTTGTAAACATAGAAAAATACGGCAACACCACATCGGCAACTTTGCCGTTGCTGTTAAGCGATTTCGAACATTTATTCAAAAAAGGAGATAACCTTATCTTTGCTTCTTTTGGCGGAGGGTTTACCTGGGGCTCAATTTACCTTAAATGGGCCTACGACAAAAAATAAAACAAAACACTAAACAAAACGGAAAAGTATGGATATCAGAGAAATTCAAAACCTAATCAAGTTTGTGGCTAAATCCGGGGCTACAGAAGTTAAATTAGAGATGGATGATATTAAGATCACCATAAAAACAACTAACGAGCCTGGCGCCGAAGCTACATCGTACATACAGCACGTGCCGGTAAGCCAGCCTGCTGCACCTGTAGCGGCACAGCCAACGGCTCCTGCAACACCTGCCGCACCGGCAGCCCCTGCTGCAGATGATACGTCTAAATTTCTTGTAATTAAGTCGCCAATTATTGGTACCCTTTACAGGAAACCGTCTCCAGACAAACCTACATTTGTAGAGGTTGGCAGCACTATATCTAAAGGAGATGTTGTTTGTGTTATCGAGGCCATGAAGCTGTTTAACGAAATTGAAAGCGAAGTATCGGGCAAAATTGTAAAAGTACTGGTAGACGATTCGTCTCCGGTAGAGTACGACCAGCCGTTATTTCTTGTAGATCCATCATAATGAAATTTTAAATGATGAATTTTAAATGATGAATTTTCACCATTTGAAATAATTTAAAATCTATCAATTTAAAATTTAAAATTTCTAAAAAAGATGTTTAAAAAAATATTAATTGCCAACAGGGGAGAAATTGCACTTCGTGTAATAAGAACCTGCAGGGAAATGGGTATTAAAACCGTTGCAGTATACTCTACTGCCGATGCCGAAAGCCTGCACGTAAAGTTTGCCGACGAAGCCGTATGTATAGGCCCGCCGCCAAGCAACCTTTCTTACCTGAAAATATCGAATATAATTGCAGCTGCCGAGATTACAAATGCCGATGCCATACACCCGGGCTACGGTTTTTTGAGCGAAAACGCACGTTTTTCGCGTATTTGCCAGGAGCACGGTATTAAATTTATAGGCGCTTCGCCAGAGATGATAGACAAAATGGGCGACAAGGCTACGGCCAAAGCAACCATGAAGGCAGCCGGTGTACCGTGCGTACCCGGGTCTGACGGTTTATTAGAATCGTACGAGCAAACCGTAAAACTTGCAAAAGAGTTTGGCTACCCTGTAATGCTTAAGGCTACGGCCGGCGGCGGGGGTAAAGGTATGCGCGCCGTGTGGAAAGAAGAAGAGTTGCTAAAAGCCTGGGAAAGCGCCAGGCAGGAAGCTGCTGCCTCTTTTGGAAACGACGGTATGTACATGGAAAAACTGATAGAGGAGCCACGCCACATAGAAATTCAGGTAGTGGGCGACTCGTTTGGTAAAGCCTGCCACCTTTCTGAAAGGGACTGCTCTGTACAGCGCCGCCACCAAAAACTTACCGAAGAAACACCATCGCCGTTTATGACAGACGAGCTTCGCGATAAAATGGGCGCTGCTGCTGTTAAAGCCGCAGAGTACATTGCTTACGAAGGTGCCGGTACGGTAGAATTTTTGGTAGACAAGCACAGAAATTTCTACTTTATGGAAATGAATACCCGTATACAGGTAGAGCACCCTATAACCGAGCAGGTTATAGATTACGACCTTATACGCGAGCAAATACTTGTTGCAGCCGGTGTGCCTATTAGTGGCAAAAACTACCTGCCGCAAATGCACTCTATAGAGTGCCGTATTAATGCCGAAGACCCGTATAACGATTTTCGTCCGTCGCCGGGCAAAATTACTACCCTGCACATGCCGGGTGGCCACGGTGTAAGGTTAGATACCCACGTTTACAGCGGCTACACCATACCGCCAAATTACGACTCTATGATAGCCAAGCTTATTACCACCGCCCAAACCAGGGAAGAGGCCATAAGCAAAATGAAGCGCGCCTTAGACGAGTTTATAATAGAGGGTATTAAAACCACTATACCTTTCCACAGGCAGCTGATGGACGAGCCGGATTATGTTGCCGGTAACTACACCACAAAGTTTATGGAAGGTTTTAAAATGAAAGAACGTGTAGAAGAATAGTCTTTTTACACTTTTGATATACTTAAGCCTCTGCTGAAAAGCAGAGGCTTTTTATTTGGGGTAAATTGGTATATTGCGGGAGATATTGTAAAGTTTAATAAAAGGTATGAATAAGGATTTAATTTTGGCGCTTCTATTACTGGCGGGAGCTTGCCTTTTGTATTTTTTAAAAAAGTCGGTCGCAAAAAATATAGAATCAAAAACGCTAACATCTGTTCATAAAGTAAATTTATTTAAGCATTGGCTGGCTATTATCGCATGTGTATTAATGTCAATCATTTACTTTTGTAAATCAGTCTAAAAATCCCTATCAGATAATATTTAGTTCAATTAATTAATATCAGTAAAAAAGTAAGCATACTTCTGCTGAAAAGCAGAGGCTTTTTATTTGGGGTAAATTGGTATATTGCGGGGGTAAATAGCTGCACTTAAGTATTAAATGAGTTAGTAACAACAGGCAATTATGAAAAGATATTTAATAATCGTGAGCATACTCCTTTTCCTAATACTACAAGCGTGCAGTAAAAGTGAAAGTAATAGTTTAATCGAAAAATATGCATTAAGTATCGAAGATTCAATTCAAATAGAAAAAGAATTACTCAATTATAAGAAATGTTTGTTTAGCGAAGTTTACAATAGGTCAAGAGAAGCCAACTATAAAAGAATGCACCTTGAAATGGATACTGTTAAAGATCTCACGTATTATTTTCATTCAACTTTTAATATACGGTGGTTCTATGAAGATAAAAATAGAAGTAAATTGCTAAAAAACTGGCTGGATAAAGAAGTGTATATTCCAATTGCGATGCCACCAGACCACCCGGATGGTTCGCTGGATTTAGCACGGGCAATAGATTTTTATGAAAGTGAAGAATTGCAAAAGTACATAGATTCTTTACGGATAAGTGAATATAATTTTATGCACAATGAGGAGAAGGAATAAATTCTGAACAATGATAACCAAAATAGTGCAGATTTGTAATCCATGCCCTCGCTAATTGGTATGGATTAATAATAGGAAAATATGAAAAATATAAAAGTCTTAATTGCACTTACATTTGCCTTACTGAGCATTTTAAATTCTTCTGAAGAAAAGAAATTTTTAAAATTTGTATCAGGCAATAAACACGTTATCCTGTTTGCCAAAGATGTAATAGAGATTGATACGTTGTACAGTGTGTTGACTATAACCAATGAGGCCGCAAAAAAAATAGGCGGTCTTGATGTAGCTAATTTGCAGGTTTCTATTTTAGAACCGGATAAAAACAAGTGGCTAAAAGTTGATGTATTTGATGTCAGATCTTCCGCAGAAAGGCATAACCCCATGATAGTAACCAATAAAAATAAACTGTTATTTTATTCCGATAATCAAATTGTAATAGCGGGAAACCTTTGGTTTACAATTGCAGAAAAGCTACATATAAAACAGAAGACAGAACAAATTTATGGTAGTTGGGGAATGTGTAAAACACAAGTTGACGAAGATACATTTATTGTAGCAAATGTTTGTAAAACAGTAGTTTTTAACGACAATGGAGGAGGTAAATTATTAATGGGGGATAATATTCTAAGCAATTTTAAATGGAAAATTGATCCCGAAAAACTGCAATTTACGTTTAATACCCCGACAGATCGGGAAGGGTTTTTAGATACAGCTACAGAGTACAGCTTTAAATTGTACACTAAAGGAGATTTTAAATATTTGGAAATCAAACCAAGAGACAAAGAGACTATTTATTATCTAAGTCGGTTAAAAAGCGGTAAATAAACATCCACTACCTGGTAGTGCCTTCGCATTAAAACTTTAGAATATATTCAAATAAAATGGCTTATGAATTTTAATAATTTGATTTTTTGTGTTCTATTTTTATTTGTAGCTTTTGTTTGTTATTGGATGATGAAGGATGCGTCGAAAAACGAGCTATCGGATACATCTACTTCAAAATCTTTTAGAAGTATCAGAAGAATACAATTTAGGGTTTATTTTATTGGCTGTTTGCTTATGGCAATAGGTTTTTTTATCAGCTATATTAGGGGCCTTAAATAGTTTATTACAATAGCACGGATATTTAAATGTCTATACAGTAAATTATATGAGGGGTAATGCTACACTATATATGCTTTTAATAGCTCTATGTTTGGCCGGGTGTAATTCTGCAAAAACTAATTTTATTTATAGTTTAACCTGTGGTACAAGTTTGGAGGTTCAACATGAAACCGACAAAAAACAAGGTTATTATAAAAAATCGAAACATAACGATATTACATTTATTTTTCTGAGTGAATTTATTAATGATAATATTGAAGTCTTTGTGAATGATAAACTTTTTTTTTCGAAAGAAAATATAGTGCAAAAAACAAATGATTTATCAGCATACTTTAATTACGATTATTCAAATCTGGATACTATGCCAATTATAAAAATCAAATCAAAGCAAAATGAAAGTTGTTGTGATTTTGTTCTTCAAAAAGGTTATAGGATTGCTTATATATTTTATTATCAGGAAAAATGGATAATTAGATATTCAAATATTGAATACGCTTTGTATTAGCAAAATCGATACATATAAATTGGCTTGCCATATAATGCAAGTACTGTGTTCTCCTTCACTCTTAAAAAATATCCCCTTAACCCGTAATAATTTTTTTGTATAGCTAATCAATTTGAGTATATTCGGACAATTAAATTTGGGTACGCAACCGTTGCCCAAAAATAGCATATCAACCTATAAATAAAACAAATATGATCAGGAATTTTAAAGCTGCTTCAAGGGCAGTACTAAGTGCAGTGGCACTGTTAGTGTTGTTTACAACATCGGCTATGGCACAGGACAGGGTTGCCGAAGGCGCCAAAAAAGTAACCGATGGCATGAAAACACAGCTTACCCTAAACGACAGCCAGTATGCCAAGGTTTTAGAAATAAACAAAGCCTACCTGGTTAAGGTTAAAGAAAGCAAGGCAAAAAGCGTAAACAAAGTAGAGGCTGCCAAAAAACTTAAAACCATAGACGAAGACCGCGAAGCAAAACTAAAAAGCGTTCTTACCGCCGACCAGTACAAAGCTTTTGCCGCTACAAGAGCCGACAACAAAAAGAAACTAAAAGAATACCTTGAAGAAAAACAAGGCTAATTAAAAAACCCGAAGCAACTGCTTCGGGTTTTTTGTTATATATTGTATTGGCTTTTGCACTGCTTTGTTCTTTGTGTCCTCACACCGCAGGTGCTAACTCCAGCTTATTTCTTTCTTTGCGAACCCCTGTCTGCCGGCAGGCAGGTCTGCGCTCCCTCTGAGTATCTCTGTGGTATAGCTCAAACAGCAATTAAAACTTCTCAGCGCTCGCTTTCTTCCAAAAGTAAAACATATCGGTAGGTACAGAGTGCCCTTCCAGCATGCAACCCGGTATTGGTTCAGGATAGGTTTGCCCGTAAGTTTTAATGCTCGTACGGTCTACACGCATACTCACCACACTTCGGTCTACATCATCAGGATGGCGTATGCCGGCCGAAGCCATCAAATCCATGGCACTCTTAACCGTTTCGTGCTGAAAGCGGTACACCCGCACGCTTTTTTCTTCGGGCACCAAACCTTTGGTAAGGCTCGGGTCCTGCGTGGCCACGCCGGTAGGGCAGGTGTTGTTGTGGCATTCTAAAGCCTGAATGCAGCCCAGCGCAAACATCATTCCACGGGCAGAGTTGCACACATCGGCACCAATAGAAAGCGACTTAATAATATCAAAACCGGTAACTATCTTACCACTGCAAATAATTTTAATCTGGTCTTTAATGCCATAACCCACAAGGCAGTCGTACACAAAGGCAACCGCATCGCGTAGTGGCATGCCCACGTGGTCGCTGTATTCCTGCGGGGCGGCACCCGTGCCGCCCTCGCCGCCATCTACCGTAATAAAATCAAGGTAGGTATTGGTTTGTATCATAGCCTTGCAAATGGCAATAAACTCGTGCTTGTTGCCAATACAAATTTTCATGCCAACGGGCTTGCCGCCACTGCCCTTGCGCAGCAGCTTAACAAAATCCATTAGCTCTAAAGGCGTGGTGAATGCCGAATGGTAGGGCGGACTCACAATATCATGGCCCCTGCCCACCAAACGTATGTTGGCAATTTCGTCGGTTACTTTTTCTTTAGGCAAAATACCGCCGTGGCCCGGTTTGGCACCCTGCGAGAATTTTATCTCAATCATCTTTACCTTATCCAGTACGGCACGTTTAGCATATTCTTCATAACTAAAATGGCCGTCCTGGTCGCGGCAGCTAAAATAGCCGGTACCAATATTCCACACCACATCGCCGCCCATAAGGTGGTAAGGCGATAGGCCACCTTCGCCCGTGTTGTGGTAAAAATTACCCTGTTGCGCTCCGGAATTTAACGCCAGTATGGCGTTCTTGCTAAGCGACCCATAGCTCATGGCGCTAATATTAAAAAGGCTGGCCATGTAAGGCTGTTCGCATTGCGATGAGCCTATTTTAACCCGCGGGTCCATATCTATATCGGCAAATGCAATGGCACGTATACTGTGGTTTATCCATTCGTAACCCTCGTTATACACGTCTAACTGCGTACCAAAAGGCATAGTGTCGGTTTCTTTTTTACTGCGCTGGTACACCAGGCTGCGCTGCAGGCGGTTAAAAGGCTTGCCATCTAAATCGGTCTCCACAAAGTACTGGCGAATTTCCGGGCCTATAGACTCCAGCAAATAACGCAGCCTGCCCAATAGCGGAAAGTTACGCCGAATGGTTTTTTTAGACTGGTACATATCATACAGCCCCATTACAATAAGGGGTAAAAATATAAGCAGCAGCAGTATCGATTTTAAGTTTATGTAGGTGAGCAGCGCAATTATAGCCAGCGATGTAAAACTGGCAAGCAAAAATATCTTTCTCATAATAAATAGGTACTCCCAGGTTTTAGGCAAAAGCCTTACGGTGTGGCAGATTTTATGTTGGTACTTACAAAATTAATCAGAAGTGTTTATTTAAGGCCTCTATAACCTTGCCTAAAATAATATTATAACGTTATTTTTAATAATTCTGCATAAGTAGTATTTGGGCGTGTCCCTTCGGGTCGGGCTTTACGCTCATAGTCCTCGCAGGCGGCTTCGTGCCTCAGCGCCTGCTGTGGGCTATCCGCTTCAATCCCTCACGCGGGCTGCCGGTAAGTTAGGTATTGTTAAAGGCCGCCCGTCGGGGCTCACAATCGCAGTGCCTCCTGCAAGGTTTTTAGAACCTTGTAGGTGTTAATTAAAGGATTTGGCGTGGGGTATGTTGAATTTTTAAACCTACAAGGTCTTCGAGACCTTGC
>NZ_KE383913.1:0-37584 GCF_000422725.1 Flavobacterium subsaxonicum WB 4.1-42 = DSM 21790 | reverse complement strand
AATTTTTAAACCTACAAGTCTTCGATACCTTGAGGTTGCCAAGCTGGTATATATTAATTCCCTAACGGGAAATTTAATATGGGGTCGGCACGATGCTACCGAAATTAAATCGCTACGAGATACATTGCGCCGATTTTTGAAATGATGATATGCCGCTCCTCCGGAGCTCTCTGAATAACAGCCTTGTTATTGCTATAGATATGCCGCCCCGCCGGGGCTCGCAATCTCCGCGCTTCCTGCAAGGTTTTTAAAACCTCGTAGGTATTAATTTTAAAAAGGATTTGGCGTGTGGTATGTTGAATTTTTAAACCTACAAGGTCTTCGAGACCTTGCAGGTTGATTGCCGTATATGCCTCCTGCAAACTTTTTAGAACCTTGAGGTATTAATTTTTTAGAAGATTCAGGTTGTTTAATTTTCCCATCTTGATGATGAGCTTCGGAGAAGCGGCATATCTATAGAAAATTGTTTTGGTTAGGTAAGAGCTCCGGAGGAGCGGCATATAAAATCAGCACAAAAAAAATCCCAACTGTTACGATTGGGATTTCTGTATTATTTTATTAAAGCAAGGATTACTTAACGCTAAGGTTTAGTTTTTTAGCCATCTCTTTAGTAAGGCCGCCTTTGTTTAACAGTATGGCAGTACTTTTATATTTTACAAAGTTTTTGCTCATGTACAGGTAGCCTTTATAATCGTTGGTGGCACCCCACGAGTTTTTAACAATGTAGTATTCTTTACCGTTTTGGTCTTTGCTAAGGCCAACAATGTGCATGCCGTGGTCGTCCTGTGTCTGGTAATTGTCAAAAGCTTTTTGGCGTAACGCCTCGGTAATTTCCAGTTCCGGCTGCGGGCCTTTAAAAATAGCCTCTTTTTCTTCGGCTGTCATTGTAGCAACATCTTTTGCAGGTATGTAAGCCACGCCGTTTTTCCAGCTAAAGCCTTTTTCGCTAACGTCGCCTGCCCATCCTACGGTGTACCCTTTTTTAAGGGCAGCATCTATAACATCGGTAAGCTCGTTCATTTTTACATTATAAACCATGTCTAACGACCAGTTATCTGGCACCATTAGCACAAACGGCAGGTAGTACGGGTGGTCTGAAAACGATGACAGCTCAACATACTCATCGGGGTTAATGCCCACCACCTCTTTAGCAAAAGTTTGCGGGGTGTATTTTTTGCCTTTATAATCAAAAGACTGCGGCACTTCGCCAAGGTAAGTATCAATAACCGATGTGTAGGCTTTGATCCAGTTAGGCGAAAGTTCGCCGTTAGGGTTTTTAACCACAGCAGCAAGAAGGCCCTCGTTCATGGCAGCCATCTCGGCAAATTTATTGTTGGCAGTACCGTAGTTAAGGCCTGTATAAACGCTTTGCGGCATAGCGCCATATTTGCGGTACATGTTTATAACATCGTGCAGTGCACCACCATCGCCAAGGGTAATGGCGCCGTGCATGCGTACGTAGTTAATACCTTTTTCTATGTAAGCATTACGGGCAGTATATATTTGCGAAATCTCTACCGGCTGCTTGCCCATGCGGATCATTTCCGACTCTAAAAACGAGTTGGCCGAATAGCTCCAGCATGTACCCGATGAGCCCTGGTTTTTTACCGGGGTGTTTTCAATATTTACAACATCGGTAAATACAAAAGAGTCTTTACTGTTAGCGCTTTGGTTGCTTTTAAGCGAATTTACAAGGTAATCCTGTGCATAACCTCCCTGCATGCCGGCCAGCATTAACGAAGCGGCTACAAAAGGCTTAATTGAAAAATTAGACATAAACTTTTTACTATTTAGTTGAGTTTTATTTAAAACGCTAAAATACAGAAAATTTACAAAATCTTAACGTTTTGTGACATTTCTATAAGGTTTCCTTTAACCACTTAAAGTATTCGCGTTGCCAAACCAGTGCGTTTTGCGGTTTTAGCACCCAGTGGTTCTCATCAGGAAAGTATAAAAACCTACTTTTTATGCCCCTTAGCTGCGCTGCCTGAAATGCTTCCTGTCCCTGCCCGATAGGCACCCTGAAATCGACACCCCCCTGAACTACCAATATTGGGGTGTTCCATTTTTCTACCATATTAACGGGGTTAAACTGGCCGTAGGTTTTTTGGGCAACTGCGTTGTCTTTTTCCCAGTACGGGCCGCCACTATCCCAATTGGTAAAGAAAACCTCCTCTGTAGTGCCATACATGCTTTGCAGGTTAAAAACACCATCGTGTGCAATAAAGGTTTTAAAGCGGTTGTTGTGTATGCCCGCCAAATAAAATACCGAGTAGCCACCATAGCTGGCACCCACGGCACCCAGCCTTTTGGTATCTACATACGGCTCTTTGGCCACGGCATCTATGGCGCTAAGGTAATCGTTCATAACCTGGCCGCCCCAGTCTTTACTAATAGCTTCGTTCCACTCTACACCGTGGCCCGGCATACCGCGGCGGTTAGGTGCCACAACAATGTAGCCCTGCGCTGCCATAAGCTGAAAATTCCACCTGAACGAGTAAAACTGCGTTAGCGCACTTTGCGGGCCACCCTGGCAATACAGCAGGGTAGGGTATTTCTTTTTAGCATCAAAGTTAGGGGGCAATACCACCCAAACCAGCATCTTTTTACCATCGGTAGTGGTAACGTAGCGTTTCTCTGTCTTGCTTAGCCCAATTTTAGCATAAGCCGCATTGTTGACCGATGTTAGCTGTTTCCAGGTTTTCTTTTTAAGGTCGTAGCTGTAAATTTCTGTAGCGTGGTTCATATCGGCACGCTCGGCAATCACGGTGTTACCGCTAAAGCCAACGATTGTATTCACATCAAAATCGCCGTTAGTAATTTGCGTAACGGTAACCGCAATTTTTGTCAACCCCGGAAAGTTAACCTCAAACAACTGCTTGGTACCATCTATAGGGGCCAGAAAGTATACTTTTTTACCATCGGCACTCCACATAAAACTGTCAACAGTGCCATCCCAACCGGCGGTAAGGTTAATTTCCATACCCTTAAAACGCACAATAATATCATTCTTATCGGCCTCATAACCGTCGCGTTTCATTTGCAGCCAGGTAAGGTCGCCCTGCGGCGAATAGCCGGGGTTGGTATCGTAGCCCGGATTGTTGGGGGTAAGGTTGGTGGTTTTTTTGGTGGCCAGGTTATACTCGTATATATTAGTATCGGTACTGGTGGCATACGCCGTACCCGATTTCTTTTTACTTACGTAGATAATGCTCTTGCCATCGGGGCTCCAGGCATAATCTTCTTCGCCGCCAAAAGGTTTTTGAGGCGAATCGTACGGCTCATCGGGCATAATATCGGTAAAGTTATCTTTATCGGCCACAGGCGTAAAGCCCACGTGGTTGTGCAGGCCGCTGCTCCAGGTATCCCAATGGCGGTAATCCAGGCCATCGTATATTTGAACGGTACTTTTATCAAGGTCTTTGTAATAATCGCTGCCGTATACTTTTTCTACCTTAATTTCTTTACTGGTAAGGTACAGCTTGCCATCGGGCGAAACATACTTATCGGCCAGCAGGGCCTTGTATTCTTTAACCTCGGTGGCAGTGCCTCCGGTAAGGGGAATGGTATAAAATTTAGCATCCGATTTATTCTCGGCTACATTGGGTATGCTTACCCTGTATACAATGTTTTTCCCGTCTTTGGTAATGCCCAGGGTGCTAACGCGGCCAAGGCTCCAAAGCATTTCGGGGGTCATGCTGTTTTGTGCCGAAGCAGATAATCCCATGATGGTTAATGTTAGAAGAAGAACTTTTTTCATTTGTAAATTTTGTAAAACTTTATCAAAAATAATTAATAGTTTTTAGGCACAGGCATTATTGCAAAAATTAACCTGAAAAACTGCTGCGCTACATTTGAGGGTTTTAAAATTCGGCTATATTTATGATGCCAAATAAACCAACACTTATGAAACCAAAAAAACCTGTACACGTTGCTGTAACAAGAAAAATACTGCCGGGAAAAGAAGAAGAATTTAAAACTGCGCTTCGTAATTTTTTAGGCGAATCGTTTATACAGGGCGGCGTACAGGGTGCCGG
This sequence comes from Flavobacterium subsaxonicum WB 4.1-42 = DSM 21790, assembly GCF_000422725.1. Lineage (GTDB taxonomy): Bacteria > Bacteroidota > Bacteroidia > Flavobacteriales > Flavobacteriaceae > Flavobacterium > Flavobacterium subsaxonicum. Next base: position 33,547 of record NZ_KE383913.1, on the reverse strand, counting down.
TATGATAACCGCGCTGCCCGGTGCGGCAAGTAACGAAATTGGCATTTTGCGCACCTTTGCCAACGAAGCCCAGCGCGATGCCTTTTACAATTCGAAACTATTTAAAGATTGGGATGCTTATGCCGCTACCCTTACAGAGCCGGCCCAGTACCGCAACTTAACAGGTCTGGAAGCCTGGTTCAGGTCGCCTAACCAGCCACCGCGCTATAAAATGGCACTGGCTACTTTGGTAGGTGTATTTCCTACGGCAATGCTGCTGGCTGTAACACTTATACCTGTTACTTTAAGCTGGCCGTTAGCGGTGGGCCAGTTGGTAATAGCTGTGGTTATGGTGGCGCTGCTAACGTGGGTGGTTATGCCTGTTGTTACCAAAATTTTAGGCGGCTGGCTGAGTAAGTAGATATGAATTTATATGCCCCTTAGTACTGCAATTATTTTTCTATAGATATGCCGCTTCTCCGAAGCCTATAATCGAGATAGGAAATTAAAGCAATCCGAATCTTTAGAAAATTACACCTACAAGGTTTTAAAAACCTTGCAGGAGGCGCGGCGATTGTAAGCCCCGGCGGGGCGGCATGTCTATAGCAATAACGAGGCGGCACGACAGGGAGCTCCGGAGGAGCGGCATATAATCCGTACAGAATGTACTCCAGGGAATAATATACCTACAAGGTTTTGAAAACCTTGCAGGAGGTGTGTAGGCTTGGCAACCTGCAAGGTTTCGAAGACCTTGTAGGTTTAAAAATCTACATCCCCCAGGCTAATCCTTTTAGAAAATTAACACCTGTAAGGTTTTAAAAACCTTACAGGTGGCGCGGCGATTGTAAGCCCCGGCGGGGCGGCATATAATTGTTTCGATTACGTTACAGAAATACTATCTGCATATCGAATTGTTTGCTGTAATTTTATAGCTATTGTTAAATTTCGGAATAATAATTGTCGTTTACTTTGAAACAGTAACAGTTAAATATTTTTCTTACGTTTTTATTAATAAGCTTTTAATGGTTTGTACTATACTGTAGCGGCACTAATACCGTTTAATTAGTAGTTAACTAAAGGCCGTTTCAAAAATTATCAGTAATTTCACGGGCTTAAAACACGCACGTTTGAAAAGCAACAACAAATTATTTATAGCCATTATTATTGGGCTTGTATTGGGTGTGGCCTTAGGCGGACAGGTATTTTACCATGCCCCCGAAAGTGCCCCCGCCTTTGCAAAGAACATTAAACTACTGGGCACCATATTTATACGCATGGTGCAAATGATAATTGCACCCCTTGTTTTTTGTACCCTTGTTGTGGGTATTGCCAAAATGGGCGACATGAAAATGGTGGGCCGCGTGGGCGGTAAGGCTATGGCATGGTTTATATCGGCATCTTTAATATCGCTGCTTTTGGGCATGGTATTGGTAAACTGGCTGGAGCCGGGCAAAAATGCCACCGTTAGCATGAAAGATGTTGCCCCGGCCGATGAGCTTGTACACAACACCGGTGGTTTCTCTATAGAAAATTTTGTAGTGCACGTTGTGCCTAAAAGTATAGTTGAGGCTATGGCAGGTAACGAGATCTTACAGATCGTTATTTTTGCCATAATGTTTGGTATTGCCCTGTCGTCTGTTGGCGATATTGGCAAACCGGTTATAAAAGTGCTCGATACCATATCGCACGTAGTGCTAAAAATGGTAAGCTACATTATGTGGGTAGCCCCGCTGGGCGTTTTTGGCGCCGTGGCCGGTGCTGTGGCTATTTATGGTTTTGATATCTGGCAGCTGTATGCCAACTACCTTGTAGATTTTGCCCTGGGCATCTTCCTTTTATGGATATTGTTGCTCTCTGTAGGCTACCTTATATTGGGTAAAAGGCTTTTCGCACTGCTTAAAAGGCTGGCGAGCCCCTTACTTATTGCCTTTAGTACCACGAGCAGTGAGGCGGTTTTCCCGAAACTGACAGAAGAGCTGGAGCGCTTTGGGTGCGACCCTAAAATTGTATCGTTTACACTACCGCTGGGTTACTCGTTTAACCTGGATGGCAGTATGATGTACATGACTTTTGCAAGCCTTTTTATTGCACAGGTATATGGCATAGACATGCCTATAGAAAAACAATTGCTTATGTTGCTGGTGCTTATGCTTACCAGTAAAGGTGTGGCGGGTGTGCCAAGGGCATCGCTTATTGTGGTGGTGGCTACCTGTGCCATGTTCGATATTCCGCCGGAAGGCATTGCGCTTATATTACCTATAGACCACTTTTGCGATATGGCGCGCAGTATGACCAATGTACTGGGTAATGCCCTGGCTACTACGGCCGTAGATAAGTGGGAAACTAAAATAGATTAAAAAATAAAAAAGATATGAAAGACGGTTTCGACTGGATGCAGTTAATTAACCCTGAATTTTACATTAACCTGCAGTTAGGTGGTGTGCCCGTTGGTATTTACGTAGTACTGTTTATTGTTTTTGCCGAGACCGGCCTTTTTGCCGGGTTCTTTTTACCGGGAGACAGCCTTTTGTTTCTTGCCGGTATTTACAGCACAGAGCTGCTTAGCACTGTTTTGGTACTTGATGGCGACTTTATAAACGTATTTGTACTGGCGCTGTTAATTGCGGCATCGGGTGTGGTGGGCAACACCTTTGGCTACTGGTTTGGCGCTAAAAGCGGTACCTACCTTTATGCTAAAGAAGATACCTTCTGGTTCAAGAAAAAATACCTTATACAATCGCACGAGTTTTTCGAAAAGCACGGTGGCCGCGCCATTATTTTTGCGCGTTTTTTACCCATCATCCGTACGTTTGCACCTATTATAGCCGGTGTTGTGGGCATGGACAAGAAAAAGTTTATGCTGTACAACATTGTAAGCTCTATACTATGGTCGTTTACCCTGATATTTGCCGGGCATTACCTGTACGAGCTGTTTATTAAGGAGTTCGACATCGACCTTAAGAGCCATATCGAAAAAATTATAATAGGCATTGTGCTTATTACTACAGTGCCCCTTATTTTAAATGCACTTAAAGGTAACAAGGTTACCGAAGAAGAGTTTAAAAAAGAGGCTACGGACGACGATGATAACGAAAACCCAGGCATTTTCCCGAATTGAAACTCAGCTGGTGGGAAATAGACAGTTGGTTCTCTAATGTCGACTATACCATTGTGGGTAGCGGCATCGTGGGCCTGCATGCGGCTATAGCGCTGCGCGAGCGTTTCCCCCAGAGTAAAATATTGGTTTTAGAAAGAGGCCCGTTGCCACAGGGGGCCAGTACCAAAAATGCGGGCTTTGCCTGTTTTGGAAGCCTTTCGGAAATTATAGACGACCTTACCACCCATACCGAAGAAGAGGTTACCGCCCTGATACAAAAACGCTGGAACGGACTCCAATTGCTGCGCAAACGCCTTGGCGATGCCGTAATTGATTTTAAGCCCTACGGCGGATATGAGATTTTTTTAGATAGCGATACCTCCGGATACGAAAATTGCATCAGCAAACTGCCGTTTGTAAACGATGTGCTTCGCCCGTTGTTTAAAGCCGATGTGTTTGCCACAGAAACCGACCGCTTTGGCTTTAAGGGTACCAAAGAGCAACTGGTTTTTAACCCGTTTGAGGGGCAGATTGATACCGGCCGTATGATGCAGGCATTGCTTAAAGAAGCCGCCGCCCATAACATCTTAATTTTAAACAGCCAGACCGTTACCGCTTACCACGAAAAGGCTGATGGGGTACAGGTAGACCTGGATGGTTTTAGCTTCAGCACTAAAAAGCTGCTGTTTGCCACCAATGGGTTTGCAGCGCAGCTAACCAACGGCGCGGTTAAGCCCGCCCGTGCGCAGGTGCTTATTACCAATCCTATTCAAAATCTCGATATTAAAGGCACGTTCCACATCGACCGTGGCTACTATTATTTTCGGAATATTGGCAACCGCATACTCTTTGGCGGTGCCCGCAACCTCGACTTTGAGGGCGAAACTACTACTGATTTCGGCGAGACCGATATCATCCAGGAACAGCTCGAAAAACTGCTGCGCGAGGTTATACTCCCACAAACCGACTTTACCGTTTCCCACCGCTGGAGCGGCATAATGGGCATGGGCGCTGCCAAGAAACCCGTGGTGCAGCAACTCTCTAACCATGTGTACTGCGGCGTACGGCTGGGCGGCATGGGCATTGCCATTGGCAGCATTATAGGGCAGGAACTGGCAGATTTGGTTTAAAAGTTATCTGAGTAATAATTTGATTTCGCCCTTTATGTTTCTGGGTAACGATATTTCGATACTTAGGGATTTTGACCAATAAAAAAGCCTCTAAAATTTGAGGCTCTATTTTTTTATGATAAATCTTAGTAAATAAAAAAGCTTCCCGAAAAGAAAAGCTTTTTAAATAAGGTCGTTCAGATATTTCAAGCCCTGTCTTTCGACTGTTCAGACTTTTTCTACCCTACCTTTATGAGTACAAAGGTACGATAAGTACTCGTCTTATCATTATTATTATTATCTTTTTTATCTATACTATTATCTCCTACTATAGTTACATCTTATTTTACTTCAGCAATTAATTTTATTGTACCATTTTCTAATTTACTTAATGTAGATGATTCACCATCAACTTTTACAATATATTGACCATCAAATATTTTAAAAGAATTTGTAATCATAGCTGTAATAAATGTCATCTCATATAGGCCTGCATCCAAGAAATGTAATTCACAAGTAATATTTAAAAGAGCTCCATCCTCACATTGTTCTTTTAAGACAAATCTATAGTTTCGTCCCTTTCGCTCAGGATACTGTAATAGTTTTACCAAAGGATATCTAAGCTGATAATAAAAAATGTGTTTAAATGACTTACTTGCTAATTTCTTTAAGACATCTATTTCAATACCATCTCTTTCCAGCTGTCTAATGCTTACATGCTCATCGTACCATATTTCAACATCATATTTTATATTGATTGTACAATCCTGTCTCGCATTTTGAGTAGAAGCATTCACACCATATTTTAGGGGATCAACGATAAATGTTTCAATTACAGGACTTTTTATTCTTATTCTTTTCGGTTTATCGTCGCCACTCATTGATTAACTTATTTTTTACTACAATATTAGCCAAAATATAATTAATCTTTATTTTTTAGGATTAATTTCTTTTGTCAACAGTGTTTTACACATTAAGCAACTTACCTCTGTTTTTATAATGAGCAGATATTGCGAAATCCTTAAAAAGTCATAACTTAATATGCAGGTCATTACGTTTTTCCTACAATAATAAGTATTAAGCTGTATATTTGCGTCGCTTAATGGTTCCTTCTATGCGAAGGATTAAAAGGGAACGTTGTTAAAATCAACGGCTGTTTCCGCAACTGTAATGCCTGTAACTGTATGTTTAGTATGCCACTGCCGCAAGCGGGAAGGCAAACATACGGGGGCTAAGCCAGGAGACCTGCCATTAGGCCGTATTTAGTTTTCGGCAAAAAAACTCAAATGCAATCTTCCCCGCTAAGGGCAGGCTGTATTGTGTTTTGTAGCCTCTTAACCCTTAATTCCAACACACGGAAAAATGAAAAAACTTTTACTTATTGGCGTGGCCTTACTGGGCCTGCAAAACCTTGTTGCACAACAAAAAACTTTTGAACTTGATGTGGTTGCCGAAGGTAACTTTGGTACCCCGAATGGCGATGTGTTTCACCTTTCTAACGCCACGGGCACTGTGGTACAGCAGGGGCCAATGTACCAGAACGCCAATACCGGCGCTACGGGCTTTGATGTTTTACAGGATTATGAAGTTATAGGCAGCAAGGCCGTATTTTTGTCTAAAGGCGTATCGTACAGTGTGGTGGTGGCCAATTATCCGTCTTTCGAAACGGTGCATACCTTTACCGCTATTGGCGCACCGCAAACCCTTGTTACGGGTGGTACTGATAAAGCTTATGTATCGGTAAGCAACCCAACGGCGGTATACCAGATAGACCTTGCCACCAACACGGCTACCCCGGTTAACGATGCTAACAGCGAAATTAGCAGCTACTCTAACTACATGCTGTATGCCAACGGTTTTGTATATGTGGCTATGCCTTCTAAACTGGTTAAAATAAACCCGGCTACCAATACGGTTGTATCAGCTATTGCTACCCAAGTGGGTGGTATTAATGGCCTTGAGTATGATGCCGACAGCAATACGGTTTGGGTATTGGGTGATACTGCTTTACAGGCTATAGCCGATGATACCGATGTAACAGCTGCCCCAATAACGTTGACCGGCGTTACCAATGCGGGTTACTTAAGGTTTGCTAACAATGTGCTGTATTTTTTATCGGGTAAAACAGTGTATGCTTTTAGTACCGAAAACCAGACTGCACCTGCCTCGGCCATTTACACCAGTACCCTTACCGGCACCTGGGATTTTGCCTACGGTAAAGGTTTTGATGTAGACGAAACGTCGGGCGATTTTGTAATTGGTACGGCAGGGGCTTTTGCGGGTCCGTCTACTTACGAAATTGTAGATGGTACTACGTTACAGGTTCTTGCTTCGGGTACTATTCCCGGTTGTATGGGGGCTAACGAGTTTGCCCTTAAAACGCAGGTGCCACTTAGTATTGCAAATCCGGCTCAGGCGCAGTTTAGTGCGTATCCTAACCCGGCGTCTGACAGGCTTACGTTTGCCCCTAAAACCGATGGTGCGTATTCGGTATCGCTTTACAATGCGTTGGGTGCCCAGGTGCGTACCCTACAGGCTACCGGCCAAGCCGTTATTAATGTAAGCGACCTGCCAACAGGTGTGTATTTTGCAAAGCTTAGCTACAATGGTGCATCTAACCAGGGTGGTGTACAAAAAATTATGATAGCGCGATAAACGCATCTTTTTATATAATGTATCCGGCCAGGGTGTTGACGCGCGTCAATATCCTGGCCGGATTGTTTTATTTAGTATTATCAATAAGCTGTTGGGTCGCTCAGCGTAAAATTACCCTCATAAAAACTGATTTGACGGGCAAATCCATATTTAAGGTGCAGGTGTTTTAAACTGATGTTTTTAAAAAGCCGCTTTATTTTTTTCTTGCAATTTTGATAATCTTTATCAAATAATCGCACTAAAAATGTTTCATCAGGCTCATGAAATTTTACAGTTTTAATCAGTTTGCCTTTCTTAGAAAAAACAAGGTTATAATCAAAACAGGTAATGTAGTCTTTATTATTGTGTATTTTATTTAATTCCGCTCTAAGGTAATTGCTTATCGTGTCTTTAACAGAATATAAATAGCGATTTTCGTTTTTTAATTTCTCCCACGCCCGCATTTCAGAATCAGTTTTTATGTACATTCCAGTGAATCCCATGCTATAATATTTTCCTTTCTCCAACTTAGAAGTAAATGTATTATAGCCTTCTTCTAATTTTAAAACGCTATCTATATAGATATAATTTTCGTCCAATAACTTTAATTGGGGTATTGAAGTGTCCTGGTACCAGGGGCATCCATAAGAGGTTTTAATAAAAGTTTCATTAATTTTAAATATAAAATTAACACCCGCACAATCATTCAATTCGTTGTTATAACCCGTTATCAATGTATCTGTTGGTATTGCGGGTAATTTATCTTTTAAAATTTTATACCCAACTTTAGAGCAGGCATCAGCATCAAGATGGGTAATTTGATAAACATAATTTCTGCCTTCCGAAGTCTTTGTGTCAACTTCCTTAATGTGATTAAGAAGTTGTCCGTTAAAATTAATGCTGTCGTTGCTGTAAAGGTCGGTTATCTGGCTTAGTGTATGGTAGCGTATGTAATACTTATAGCCGGAGTTTTTAATGTCGGGCAAATGTTGGGCATAGTTATATGGGTCGCCTTTAGCTACAGGTACTTTTACAAGGTTGTTTTGCGCATAGTTAGACAAATAGGCAAACAACATAAAAACAATAGTAAAACATTTCATATTCTCAAATATACACAATAACTATATTGGGTTGCATTAATAAGTTTTACCTTCGCAAAAAAACAAAATACTATGGGTATGCAGCCACTACAATCTGAAGAAGAATACCAAAAAGCCACCGCGCGTATTATAGAATTATTTAATGCCGAAGCCGGTACTGCCGAAGAAGAAGAACTGGAGCAGCTGCTGGAACTTGTTAGCGAATATGAAGAAGAGTACGGCGAGGAAGAAGACGAAGACGAGGAAGAGGCGTAAAAAAGTGCTAATTGTTACGTTTTCAGTTAAGTAGTTTGCGGTAAAAGTTTTATCTTCGTTAAAAACATACCAACAATGGACTGGAAACCAATTACTACAGAGGCAGAATACGAACTTGCCATAAGGCGCACTATGGAGCTTTTTCATGCACAGCCCAACACGCCCGATGGCGATGAGCTGGAAATGCTGGAAAATCTTATTAACGATTACGAAGAACTGGATAGTGCCAACAGCCAATATGATGCTGAGTAGTTAAAAATTATTTTGTAAGTTTGCAAAATGAAAACTAAGTTTGGATGAACGTTATTGTTAAGAAGGTAATTTTATATTATATAGAAAAATATCCTGATGCAAAAACAGCTTTGCTTGTTTGGTACAATGAATTCCTGAAAAAGGATTTTAAGACTTTCCAGGATATTAAACAGTTGTATGGTAGTGCAAGCATTGTAGCTAACAATCGTGTTGTATTTAATATTAAAGGTAATAATTACAGGTTGATTGTTTCTTTAAATTTCAGGCAACAGGCTGTTTATATTATTTGGTTTGGCACACATTCTGAATACGATAAAATAAACGTTGAGACCATTAGTTTTGATACCCGTATTCTTAACCACAAAATTTAAGCAACATGAACTGGAAAGTAATTAAAACAGAAGAAGAATATAATAAAGCGGTTTTAAGAACACTGAATATTTTTCATGCTGAGCCCGAAACTCCCGATGAAGAAGAACTGGAGCTTTTATTGGTTTTGGTTAAAGATTATGAAGATAAGCATGTAACAATGCCCGAACTTGACCCCATTGATGTTATTAAACTAAAGATGGAAGAAATGGGTATTATAGCAAAAGACCTTGAGCCGTTAATTGGCAGTAAAGGGCATGTTTCATCTGTACTGTCCGGTAAACGTGAAATTACACTTAAAATGGCAAGAAAGCTTAAAGATTATTTTAAGCTTCCGGCAGATATTTTTTTTCATTCGGCATAATCTTTAGAATTTAGATAAGTAACTATTATTCAAATTCGTAATTTCGCGGCTGTTTTAACCTGTTGCCCTTATGTTTAAAAAAATACTCCGCATTTGTTATAAGGTATTGCTTTGGTTTGTAGCAATATCTGTATTTACGGTACTTATATTCCGCTTTGTGCCGGTACCTTTTACCCCTTTAATGATAAGCCGCGCCTTTGAGCAAAAAGCCGATGGCCAGGAAATGCACAGCAGCCACGACTGGGTGCCTATTGAAGAGATTTCTCCCAACCTGCAAAAGGCGGTTATTGCCAGCGAAGACGACCGCTTTTTAATTCACCATGGCTTTAATTTCGAGGCCATGTACAAGGCGTATAAAAGCAACAAAAAAGGCAAGCGTATAAAAGGGGGCAGCACCATTAGCCAGCAAACCGCTAAAAACGTGTTTTTATGGCAGGGCAGGAGCTATGTGCGTAAAGTGCTCGAAGCTTATTTTACCGTGCTTATAGAGCTGCTGTGGAGCAAAGAGCGTATTATGGAAGTGTACCTTAACAGCATAGAAATGGGCGAAGGCGTTTATGGCGCACAGGCTGCGGCACAGCACTGGTTTCATAAAGATGCGGTTAACCTAACCAAGCGCGAGGCAGCCAGTATTGCAGCCATCCTTCCCAACCCTTTAAAATACAGGGCTACAAAATCGTCGGGCTATATAGAGCGCCGTAAGGGCAGGATAATAAAGCTTATGCGTTATGTTAAGCTCGAATATTAAGATGCTACGCCAAATTGGATTACTTGCTGCACTTTTACTTTCGGCAACCTGCTTTGCGCAGAAACCTGCCGAAGTGAGCCTTGTTAGCGATAACGACCTCTACACATCGCCGACAAACGACCAGTACTACACCGCAGGTATCGAGTTTATTTACCGCTACCTGGGCACATCTAAAAACGAGAATGTTGCCAAAAAAATAACCGAATTTAAGGCAGGTATGTACATTTACAATCCGCAGTCTATACAGGCGGCCGAGCTTAATGTGCACGACAGGCCTTTTGCGGGCTACCTGTTTGCCGAAGTGGGCATTAACACCTTTTACAAAAATGAGAGCCTGCTTAAAGTCAACTTTCAGGGTGGGGTTGTAGGGCCGGAGTCGGGTGCCGAGCAGGTACAGCAGGGCCTGCACGACCTTTTGGGCTACCATACCGTAAGGGGGTGGAACTACCAGATTACCACCACACCGGCGTTGCAGCTTAACGGTTTATACTCTCATAAAATATTATCAAATACCTTTAAAGAAAAAGTAGACCTGCATGCCCAGTTACAGGCCGATGCCGGTACGATTTGGATAGGCGCTTCGGCGGGAATCATGGCGCGCATCAGCCTTAAAGGCCTGCTGCTGCCCATGTATGATTCTGCCCTGCACGGCGCGGCCTTAAATCATAATAGAGAAGCCTATAAAGAGCAGCGTGAGCTGTTTATATATGCCAACCCCAACATTAACTACCAGTATTTTGATGCTACCATAGAGGGCAGCATGTTTAATAATACCAGTCCTGTTACCTTTCCGTTAGTGCCTTTTCGCTTTAATGCCGAAGCCGGTGTTAAATACCGCAAAAACGCGTGGACCTACACTTATTCTTTTAACTACCGCGGCAAAGAGCTGTACAATAATGTTATACAAGGGTATTACTACGGGTCGATACAGTTATCGTATCTGTTTCATAAGTAGTGATCAGTTTTCAGTGTCCAGTTTATAGTGATCAGTTTTAAGTTTACAATCGCAGTCTCAGTTTTCAGATTTCCCATCTTCACGTACTGTCATTGCGAGCGAAATGCAATGGAGCGCGGCAATCTCACATATAACTCTAACTGCATAGTGATGGGATTACCTCGTCAATCCGGGCAGTGCCCTCGGGTGTTCCGGTCGTGTCTCCCTTGCAATAACTGCACCTAAAGAAAGCACCTGTAAACTGTTACCTGCATCGACACGCTGCGACTGCAAACTGCGACCGCGACTGCAAACTTAAAATCGTCAACTGATCACTGATCACTGAACGCTATTTAACACTCGGCGTTACCCCCATATTAAACAGTGTAAAGGCCTGGAGATCGGATAGCTCGTCTATGGTTTGTTTAACCGATTTACCTGCGCCGTGGCCTGCATTAACGGCTATGCGGATAAGCACAGGTGCGGGGCCGGCCTGGTTTTCCTGCAGGGTTGCGGCAAACTTAAAGCTGTGTGCCGGTACTACGCGGTCGTCATGGTCGCCGGTGGTAACAAATGTTGCCGGGTAGCTAACACCTTTTTTAATAGTATGCAGCGGCGAGTAGCCTTTTATGTAGTTAAACATTTCTTTACTGTCGGCCGATGTGCCGTAATCGTACGCCCAGCCGGCACCCGATGTAAAGGTGTGGTAACGCAGCATATCCATTACGCCTACGGCCGGCAGGGCGACTTTAAACAACTCAGGGTGCTGGGTCATTACAGCGCCCACTAACAGCCCGCCATTAGACCCGCCGCGAATGGCAAGGTAGTCTTTAGAGGTATAGTTATTCTGACTCAGGTATTGCGCTGCGGCAATAAAATCATCGAACACATTTTGCTTTTGTAGTTTGGTGCCCGCATCATGCCATTTTTTGCCGTACTCGCCACCACCGCGAAGGTTGGCAACGGCATAAATACCGCCATTTTCCAGCCACACCGCGTTGCCAATGCTAAACGCCGGTGTAATGCTTTGGTTAAAGCCACCATAAGCATACAGCATGGTTGGGTTTTTGCCGTCCAGCTTTAAATCTTTACGGTAGGTAATAATCATGGGTACTTTAGTACCGTCTTTAGAGGTGTAAAATACCTGTTTAGAAACGTAGTTATCGCCGTTAAAATCTACCTTGGGCTTTTGGTACACCGCCGATTTACCCGATTTAGGGTCGAACGAATACACCGTGCCCGGGGTAACGTAGTTAGTAAACGAGTAATAGAGGGTTTTCTCGGCTTTTTTGCCATCAAAACCCGCTGCGGTGCCAATGCCCGGCAGCTCGATATCGCGAATTAGTTTGCCCTTAAAGTCGTATTGTTTAACTACAGATACAGCATCCTTCATATATTCGGCAAAAATGTAGCCGCCACCGGTACCGGCGTTAAGCACATTATCGGTTTCGGCAATAAAATTTTTCCAGTTGGCCTGCTGCGGTTTGGCAGCATCTACGGTAACCACGCGGTTGTTGGGCGCTTTGTAGTTGGTGGCAATGTACAGGGTGGTGCCATCATTATCAATAATGCGGCTATCGGTATCAAAATTATCGGCTATGGTAATTATAGGGCTGTTGGGTTGGCTAAGGTCCTGCAAATACAGCTCGCGGCCCGATGTAGAGTTGGCGGCCGTAATAATCAGGTAACGCTCGTCTTCGGTAAGGTAACCGCCCACGTAGCGCCTTTTTTGGCTGTTGCCGAAGATAACTGCATCATCCTTTTGGGCAGTGCCCAGCTTGTGGAAACGCAGCTTGTGCTCATCGGTTTTAGCCGAAAGCAGGCTGCCATCGGGCTTATCGTATGTTGAATAATACAAGCCTTCGCTGCCCCTCCAGGCAAGGCCGCTAAATTTTATATTCTCCAGCGTTTCCAAGGGCTTTTTGGTAAGGGCATCCATAAGGATAACCTTGCCCCAGTCGCTGCCACCTTCAGATATCATGTAGGCTGCCAGTTCGCCTTTTTTGCTAAAGCTAACATTGGCTAACGATGTGGTACCGTCTTTAGAAAACGTGTTGGGGTCTAAAAATACCTCTTCGGTGCCGTTTTTATCTTTACGGTACAAAACGCTCTGGTTTTGCAGGCCGTTGTTTTTATAATAATAAGTATAGCTGCCCTCTTTAAAAGGCGCCGATATCCTTTCGTAATTCCACAATTTTTCCATGCGCGCCCTTATCGATTCCCTAAACGGAATCTGTGCCAGGTAATTAAAGGTAACCTCGTTTTCGGCTTTAACCCAGGCGGCAGTCTCGGCAGAGCGGTCGTCTTCCAGCCAGCGGTACGGGTCGGCCACAGGGGTGTCAAAATAGGTGTCAACGGTAGCGTCTTTGCGCGTTTCAGGATATTTTACAGGTTTTGGAGTATTCATTTGTGCGGTAATGCTAAGGCTACAGGCCATGGCCATGGTAACGGCTGTTTTTTTCATTTTGCCTAAATTAATTCACACAAAAATACTTTAAAAAAAGTTATTTATGGGTTGGGAATTGGAGATGCTTTATCATAAAAAATGGGATTGGTATTTGACATAAATTTTCACGAAGCTTAATTGGTGCGATTCGTGGAATTCGTGTCTTTACTTTTATGAAGACTTTGTGGCGTGCAGTGCTTATGGTTAAACTAACCGGTACAAATTATATTTTACCACAAAGGCATAGGCATTTCACTAAGTACACAAATAAAATGCGGCTTATTAGGATAGTGTTTGACACGAATTTCACCAATTTACACGAAGCTTAATTGGTGCAAATTCGTGAAATTTGTGTCTTTCCTTTTATGTAAACTTTGTTGCAGAAAGCGCAACCGGGTACAAAAAAGCCCCGCCGGTGGGGGCAGGGCTGATTGTTATTTTACAATTAATTTTTTGGTGGTAATTTTTCCTTCAGAGAGTACTGTTACAAAATACATACCGCTGTTTAAAGATGATATATCCAGCAGCGTTTGCGGGGCGACGTTGTTTTTGGTAAAGACTGTTTTGCCAAGAATATCGGCAACCATAACATCGGCGGCGGCATTGCCCGGTAGCTGTAGCGTTACCGTGCCCGATGCCGGGTTAGGATAAATAATAAACGAATCTTTGGTTTGCGTTGGTACCGTTAGCGGATTCTCTATAATTGTAGAAGCTATGTTGGTGGCAATAGGCTCGTTACCATCAAAATAGATGTCGGCTTTGGCAGTATACTCAGCTCCGGGAAAGACCGTGCCCGGTCTTACCCTGTACGAAATGTACCCCTGGCTAAGTGCCTCGTTTTCTTCGACGCCCGGCAGGTTGATGTTGTTAAAGGTAAAGATAACGGCACCACCCGATAGCTGCACACTAAAATCGTGGCTTGAGGTATTTGGTATAAACGAACCCGCATACAGGTCGGCGTCCAGTTGCGTAACTATTTTTATGTTAACCGCATCGGCATTTCCGGTGTTCTGGAAACGGATGGTATAATCCAGGTAATCGTTGGCCTCGTTAAGCGTTATAACATCGCCCTGGTGAACGGTTATGTCGTTAGGGTCGTAAGAGTTAACTATAACCTGCTCTAAAGCGGTTGTGTTATTGCTGTTTATAATATCGTTAGACTGGTTTACATGTGCGGTAAATTGCAGCAGCTGGCCCGGTATTGCAATAGTGGCATTTTCTACCAAAAAGTTAAGGGTGTAGAATGCCGAACTGTAAGGTGCAAGCGTGTACGACAGCGTAAGGGTATTGCCCGATGCCGTAAACGGCGAACCCACCCCTATAAACGCCAGTTTTGTAACATCAAAGTTTACTGTAAGTGTGCCCGATGTTGTTGCGCCACTGCTGTTTTGAACAAATGCAGTGTAGTTGGCCTGAAACTCAGGGCGTGCAACAGATGTTGGGATTAAAGATACCCATACATCATTACCGGTGTTGGTAGGCTGCGATAGGCAAAGATCTGCAACGGTAGTAGTTTCAGACCCTTCAAAAACAACATCGCCTAAAGCAAAATTGCCAAAAGGATCTCCGTATACTAAAACCGACCCATCGGTTACACCTTCAATAGTGTACTGCCCCAATGCATTGGTAAAGGCTACAAGCCCGTTGCTGTGCAAGACCTGTATGTTGGCCACAGGTGCGCTGGTGGCTGTACAGCCGGTGCCATTTTGGTCGTAGCGTACGGTGCCGGTAACGGTTTTTAGCGTGCAATTGGTAGTGGTTGTTAGTGTAATGGGCACTATTTGCTTGCAGTTGCCCTGGTTGGTTACCACCGCATAAAGGGTTTGGTTAAACGGTGTTGTATTTTGGTAGGCAAATAGATTAGTTGAATCAATACCGGTAGAAAGTGGTGTTGCAGCAACGGCTTCTGCCTCGGTAGCAAATACGGCAATTTGTAAATTAGATCCGTTGGATATATCTATTAGTGCAGTTTCCAGGTTAAAAAGGCCAAAGCCATCGCCATCGGGGTCGCAGCCGGTAACTGTATCGGGCGTGCCGTATTCAAAAGTAAAGCTAACAAGGTTAATAGTAATTATATGGCTGCATGCGCCACCATCGGTTATAATCCTTGCATATAATGTAGTAAGTTCTTCGGTATTGGTGTATTGCGCGTCAATGGCGTTGGTGCCGGCTTGTGCCAGTGCCAGTGTTTTGTGGTAGGTGGCCTGTAATGTGGCCACATTTGGTATGTTGTAAAAAGCAGTGGTAAGGTCAAAATAAGCCTGGCCGTTGTTTTCTGAGTCGCAGCCATTTACGGTTAATTGATCTGGGAAAGACGCCACAACATCTATATTTACAGGAGTATACATGTAGCACTGGCTGCCTTGGCCGCCGTACCAGGTCATTACAGTAAGCTGTTGCGATGTTGTAATAACATCTCCGGCAATAAGGCCATTAAGGTTGGAATAACTACTGTTGGCATCAAGAGGGGGCAGCGTATACGAGTCGCATACAATGGTGCCGGTTGGGCCGGTATATTCGGGCTCATCAGCTATGGTAACGTTAAAGGACGGGTTGTAGGTATCGCACCCAAAATATACGTAAATAGTTTGCGGGGTGGTTATTACCGTGCCGTAGGGTAGTAATGTGCCTGTGCCGTTGGGGCCGGTATAAAATTCGCCATATCCGGCGGCAGGCTCAACTATGGTGTATCCGGCAGAGCCACAGGCTACCACATCGGTAAAAAGTATTTGCTGTAGTACAATTAGCTGAAAGCTGCCTATGGCAAACTCTCCCGTTGCTGTTTTTTGTACGCGGTAGTAAATGGTTTGCGGGTTGGTAAGGTTTTCGTAATAATCGGAGTTAACTATAAAGTTAGTACCCGCTATAGCGTTGGCCTGTGTAGCATAGTATTCTACAGTATAATCTGAAGGTACATCCTGCGCATTTAAAATTTGCTCGTGGTTACTCATGTACATGTTAAAAATAGCATGCCCGGTGGCCGGGTTGCTATCGCAGGCATACAGGTTGTCTATTGCAGGGGCAATCTGGCTAAAGCTTGTTGCAATGGTAAAAAAGCTCGCTAAAACTAAAAGTAATTTATATTTCATAACATGCAGGTTGGTAGCCGCTAAGGTAAGAACTTGTTCTGAAATTTTTTAATTAGCTGTAAAATTATTTCTTGCCTTATATTTTACCTGTTTTCTTACCCGGCAGTGCTGCTATGCAGTGCTAAAAAGCCAAAATTTAAAGCCAAAATCTTTATTTTTCGCTTCAATCAAAAATGCCAGGACGAGTTCTAAATTACCTTTAGTTTTAGTGAGTGTATTATACTTTTTTAAGTAAAGTTTTACTCTGTAAACAGTGGCCTGTATTTCTTTTTGTGCTTATACAGCAAAATAACATTTAGGGCTACCACTACCAGTGCCGTTGCAATGGCAGGTACATCTAAAAACAGGTGGAAAAGCAATATGTTGAACGATATGGGCACTAAAACCAACAGTGCAAATGGCACCCAGAGTTTAAAGATAAGCATGATGCCGATAACAATTTCGAACACGGCTACCACGGTAAGCACATAGCCGGTATCGGATAGCGATTGTATAAAACTGGCGGCTTCGGCGGGTGGTTGGGGAAGGGGAATAAAGGCGTAGATCTTGTTGGCTCCAAATACAATTAAGATGATTCCAAGCAGTATTCTTACTATCTGGGTAAATTTAGAATTCATAGGCTTAAAAGTTTATAAGTTATTAATTATAAAAATATTACCTAAAGTTAATAAATTATCCTGAATAATTTTATGAAATTTTTATGATATAGATAAACTGAAAATTTTAGCCACGAATTACACGAATTGAGGCCAATATAAATTAGTGAAATTTGTGCAATTCGTGGCTTAAAATTATGCTTAGACCAGCCTTTACTTATTACTGAACGGTTACTGCAAAGGTAACTTCGGCATCGGTACCGCCGCCTGCGTTGGTAATATCTCCGGCAGCTACATTAGTGCCTGCTTTGTTAGGTAAATGCCTTAGCGTGATAGTGAGGTTACCTGCTGTTGGTGCAGCTGCTGCCTTGTATGTAAAGTTAAGCCCAATTGGGTGGCCGTTGGCATCTTCATCAGCGTAAGCAAACGTACCTAAACCCGATTGCTGAAAGAACAATTGGTGGTCGGCACCTTCTTCTTCAATCTCCAATGTAGTGTTTGTAGCCGGGGTGGTAGTTTCGTTTAAAAAAGTAACAGCGCCATTATAGTCGGTACCCACTGCAAAACTGCCTGTTACGGTAACAACCGGTGCGGCAGGGCCATCGCCATCAAGGTCGCGCGACATTAGTATAACCGGTGTGCCACCTGCAGCAGGGGTAAAGGTTGCGGTAATGGTGGTTAGCACTTCTTCTTCGTTTACGGGCGTGGTTGCCGAATCGTCGTCGCTACAGGCTGTAAACGATACGATGGTTACTAAGGCAAGGGCAAGGGTTCTGAAATTCTTCATGTTGTTAGAAAGTATTTAAAATTAATAATTGAGTTTTAATTGTATTTGAAAGTTGCGGCCTATCTCATCGGTATATAACCGTTGGCGGTTGAGGTAGTCGCGGTAGGCGGTATTAAAAATATTGTTGACCAATACGTTTACTGCCGCTACTGTTTTACCTAAGGTAAACTGCATACCCGTTGTAAAATGCAGCAGGTGGTAGCCTGCGGGTGGCGTGCTGATATCGGTAAGGGTGGGTACAAGCTCGTTATTTACCAATACGTTGGCCTCAAAATTATAGTTGGGATAGCGGCTTTGGGTAAACACGGCTTCGCTGCGCAGTTCGGCAAAAAAGTTGTGCCAACCGGTTTTGGTGTACCTAATTGTGTTGGTAATGTTTAGCGGCGGCATGTCGATAAGCGGGAGGCCTTCGGTTGTGTTTTGCCCGTACACATAGGCGCCGTTAAAGGTGTATTTAAAGCGGTTGGTAATGTTCCAGTCAGCATGCAGGTCCAAGCCCGCCATTAAGGCGTTGGTCTGCTTGTAGCGAAACACAGGGAACGTGCCGCGAATGGTAGCCTCGGCCTCGCTGGGCTGTAAATAGATAAAGTTGTTAATGCGGTTAATGTAAGGTGTAACCTCAAAACTAAAAACCGACCCTGTTTTTAACAGCGTTGCCGATACCTTAACAGCCTCTTCTTTTTTATTGCCCAGGTTGCCCAGCTCTATGGTGGCATTGGTATGGTTTAGGCCATCGCTAAAAAGCTCTGCGGCATTGGGGTTGCGCATGGCAAGGCTGGCATTACCCAAAAGGCTAAGGCTGTTGCCGAGTTCTTTCCGTAACCCCACACTGGCCGATATATTATGATACGTAAACGACGGCTTGGTTAGGTATTGCGTGCCAAAATCCTGTGTAATAAAGTTATCGTAAACGCCTGTGTAGCCGAGGTTTTCCCAACGGGTTACCTGATAAAATTTGGTAGCTTCAATGTGTGAGAAATCATACCTTATGCCGGCATCCGCGGTAAGCGTAGTACTAAAGGCGTACGAGTAAATTCCGTAAGCACCGGCATCAAACCTATCGTACGTAGGTATAAGCGGGCGCACCCCGGTATCGGGACTCGCGCTGTTATGCTGCATCAGCCCGCTTGCACCGGCTTTAAGGGTGGCGTTGCCGTTGGTTTGCTTCCAGTCGGCATTAAGGCTGTGGGTAGCCAGGGTAAGGTCGAGTGCGGGTTTATCAATCAGGTCGGCACGGCGCAGGTCATACTCCTCGCGCTTGTTGAGCTGAAACGCATACTGAACTGCCAGCGTGGTGTTATCATCCAGCTTTTTGTTGAGGTTTATCTTAGCGAGGTGGTGCATAATTTCCTGTCGCGGCGCGCCAATGCTGTACGTAAACGGGCGAACCACATTAGGCTGGTGGCTGTTGATGGCACGAACAAGATCGGAAGTGCTGCCCGTGTGCGTAGCCTCGGCTATGCCGATTGTCGCGTTATAAAAACTGTAGTAAGCAGTAAGGTTGTAACTGTTACCTATATATTTAATATCGCCGGCAAAATTGGCCTCGCGGTTGCCGGTATTGCTAAGCACATAGTCCGGACTTTCGCGGTCGCCCATGTATTTAAAAGTACCGCTTGCGTTCCACGCCCAGCCTTTTTCGGCCCCCTGATGAATGCTGGATGTTATGCTGCCGCCCCGCCCGTTAGAATCTGCCGTAACAATAGTGCGCCCAAACAGCGTGTCTTTTAAAACGGTAACCGGCTCAACAAGTACCAGTCCGCCCACGGCATCGCCGCCGTATTGCAAAGCACCTGCACCTTTAATAACCGTTACCCTTCCGGCCGAATTGATGTCTAAATTTGGCGCGTGCTCCGTGCCCCACTGCTGGTCTTCCATGCGTACATTGTTGCTAATAATGGGCACGCGGCTGCTGTGCAACCCGTTAATAACGGGCTTTACAATGGTGCTGCCCATTTTAACCGAACTTACCCCCGCAATTTCTTTAAGGGCATCGCCCAGGCTGGCGTTGCTGTACTTGTCTATGGTTTCGGCTTTAAGCCTTTGCTCGTGTACGGTGCTTTTTGCCTGAAGGGTTTCGGTTAAAACCACCTCCTGTAGCTGCGTGCTTTCGGGTTTCAGTGTGGCATCCAGTATAAGGTTACGGTAAATGTCTACCACCGTGTCCAGGCTCTTGTAACCAATGTATGATATAACCACGCGGTGGCTGCCTGCCGATATACCGGGCAGGCTGTACGAACCATCGGGCAGGCTCATGGCATGCAGGTTGTCTATATGTATATGGGCCCCGTCTAAGGGCTGGTTCTGGGTGGTGGCAACTTTTCCGCTAAGGGTACTTTGGGCGTGTGCGCACCGGCTACCGGCCAGAAATACGGCCAGGAGCGTGAAATAAATTCGCATGGTAATGTGATTTAACCTCACCCCCAGCCCCTCTCCAAAGGAGAGGGGAGCCAGGGATGGATATTCGATGGAAACAAGAAGTTTTGGGTGCTTATTACACAGGCAAGGGTTAACTCCTGCAACTAAAGGAAGTAGATAAAGCGTAAACTTACTATTTACGGCTTATGCATACGAGTGAAGCTGCCCCCCTCTCCTTTGCTTCGCCAATTCGCTGCGCTCGTGTGGAGAGGGGTTGGGGGTGAGGTCTTGTCTTGTGTTAATAAGAAGGCTTACGCCAAAACAGGAGGTGCCCGTAAAGCAAAAAGGCTACCGGCAAAGAAAACGCTGTTTTCGGCAGTGCTGTAGCTGTAAGGTATAGGGGTAAAGGCAAAGCTAAGGCTCAGGCAAAATTGCGGCGGTGCCACAAAAAAATCGAAATGAAAATCGCACACATCGCAATCGTCGTTATGGGTGTGGTTTTTGCTAAGGTTTTGTGCTGATTGTTTTTTTAGCTGCTGCGTAGTATGCTGTTCGGCATAGTGCTCGTGGCTAAAGGCATGAAAAGACTGGTAGGCAATGGTAAGTTGTACCAATGCCATAAGGGCCAGATTAAATAATGCAAACTTTCTTTTCATGAGCTGCAAAGATAATTATAAAAACTATTCAAAATGCAATTGTGTTGCATTTAGTAGTTTTTTATGTTTTTTGGGTGTGGGTTTTTGACACGAATTATCACGAATTTTAAACCTACAAGGTCTTCGAGACCTTGCAGGTTGTCGTGCCGTGTGCGCTTCCTGCAAGGTTTTAGAACCTTATAGGTATTGGTTAAATAGGTTTTTTGACACAAATTATAATTATATGCCGCTCCTCCGGAGCTCCAACACCTGGCGGCTTGAATTTGCTATAAATATGCCGCCCCGCCGGGGCTCAGCAAAATTCCGGTTATCTGAATTTTCAACCAATGATGAGCTTCGGAGAAGCGGCATATTTATAGAAACAATTATTGCAGTGTGTGTGTTTGAGCTCCGGAGGAGCGGCATACAAATTTTAGGTTTGTAGTATTAATTCCCTAACGGGAAATTTTACTTGCTGTTGTTTAATGCTACCGAAATTAAATCGCTACGCGATAGGGGGTGTTTTTTGACACGAATTACACTAATTTTAAACTTGCAAGGTCTCGAAGACCTTGTAGGTTGCCGTGCCGTCTGCGTTTCTTGTAAGGTTTTTGGAACCTTGTAGGTTGCCGTGCCGTTTGCGCTTCCTGCAAGGTTTTAGAACCTTGTAGGTATTTAGTTAATTAGACTTTCTTGACACAAATTATAATTATATGCCGCTCCTCCGGGGCTCCAACACCTGGCAGCTTGAAATTGCTATAATTATATGCCGCCCCGCCGGGGCTAAGCAAAATTCCGGTTATCTTAATTTTCAGCCAATGATGAGCTTCGGAGAAGCGGCATATTTATAGAGACAATTATCGCAGTGTGTGTTTTGAGCTCCGGAGGAGCGGCATATAAAATACCATCCACAAAACTAACGGCAAGATGCTTACATTTGCAAAATACATACAAGCCACAATTTACAACACATGCGCTGGAATCTTAAACCTAAACCCGACCCCAAAAAAGTACAACAATTAGCAGCATCTTTAAACGTAGAGGCTGCGGTGGCTGCCCTTTTGGTACAGCGTGGTATAGAAACGTTTGATGAGGCCAAGGCATTCTTTCGTCCGTCGTTAAGCGATTTGCACGACCCGTATTTAATGAAGGATATGGATAAGGCTGTTGCCCGTATTGAGCAGGCCATTGCCAACAATGAGTGTATTTTGGTTTTTGGCGATTATGATGTAGATGGTACCACGGCGGTGTCGTTAGTGTCATCCTACCTAAAGAGTTACTACCCTAATGTAGATACCTACATTCCTGATAGATATAAGGAGGGCTACGGCGTTAGCAATGCCGGTATAGATTATTCCGACGATAACGGCTGTACGCTTATTATTGCGTTAGACTGTGGTATAAAATCGATCGATAAGGTGGAATATGCCAAAGCTAAGGGCGTCGACTTTATTATTTGCGACCACCACCGACCCGGCGATACACTGCCCGATGCGGTTGCGGTGCTGGACCCGAAGCGCGACGATTGCGATTACCCATACGACGAGCTTTGCGGCTGTGGCGTGGGCTTTAAGCTTATACAGGCATTGGGCATAAACAGGGGCGAAACGATTGAAGATCTTATTCCGTACCTCGACCTCGTGGCTACTGCCATTGCGGCCGATATTGTGCCCATTACGGGCGAGAACCGTACGCTGGCTAAATTTGGGCTGGAGGTTATTAACAGCTACCCAAGGCCGGGTATTAAGGCGCTTATACAAAATATTAAAAAACAGGTGCTTACCATTAGCGATGTGGTGTTTGTAATTGCCCCCCGCATTAACGCTGCCGGTCGAATTAAGCACGGCAACTATGCGGTAGAGCTGCTAACGGAATTTAACCTGGCCCAAGCCGAAGAATTTGCCGCTTCTATAGAAACCCTTAATGCCGACAGGCGCGATTTGGACAAGCAAATTACGGTGGAAGCCCTTCGGCAGATTGACCAGAACGGCGACCATGATAAGGTTACCACTGTGGTGTACCAGGAAGATTGGCACAAGGGTGTTATTGGCATTGTGGCATCGCGCCTTACGGAAACCTATTATCGTCCCACGCTGGTGTTTACCAAGAGTGGCGATAAGCTGGCTGCTTCGGCACGATCTGTTAAGGACTTTGATATTTATAATGCCCTCGAGGCTTGCGCCGAATATCTGGAACAATTTGGCGGCCACATGTATGCAGCGGGCTTAACGCTGCTGGAAGACCAGTATGAACTGTTTAGAAATAAGTTTGAGGCCGTGGTGCAGCAAACTATTGACCCTGCACTGCTTACCCCCGAGATTAGCATTGATGCCGAATTGGATTTTGAAGATATTACTCCCAAATTTCACCGTATACTCAAGCAGTTTGAGCCTTTTGGCCCGGGAAATATGAGTCCGGTATTTTTGAGCCGTAACCTTACCGATAGTGGTTTTGGCAAGGCAATAGGGCAGGACGAGAGCCACCTTCGGCTGTTTGTACGCCAAAACGGCGGCGAAGGCTATGGTGCCATTGGCTTTGGCCTCGCTGTTAAAAAAGACCTTGCCTGCAACGGCGATGCTTTTGATGCCGTTTATTCTATTGATGAAAATGAATGGAACGGACAGGTAAGCCTTCAGTTGCGATTGAGGGATATTAGGTGCGAGGAATCTGATTAGCGATGGGGAAATAACAACAGGCAACAGGCAATAAGCAATAAGCAATGGGCAATGGGCAAATAACAATGGGCAATAAGCGATGGGCAAAATTCCAATAGGCAATGGGCAAATAACAATAAGCAAATCCAATAGGGAAATTCCAATAGTCAATGGGCAGTGGGCAAAATTTTAAATTCCAAATTTCGAAACGGGATGGACTGAAAATTTAAGAATATACCAATCGGTATAATTTTTTAGGCTTTTTGGAGGGTGTTTTGATAATATACCGGTTGGTATAATTTATTTGCCGAATTTGGAATTTATCAATCAAAATTCGTCGTCAAAATATCCGTTTGGGCGTTCCTAAAATTTAAAACTACCCAAAATTGGCATCCAAAATTTAAAATTCATCATTCAAAATAAATTTCGGGAGGCTGAATTTAAAATGGACCATTCAAAATTTAAAATACCTATTCAATCTCAGAATCCAAAAGTGAAAAATTAGCGAAAAATAATTCTGTTTTATTTAGAATGATTTTAAATAATTGCTATTTTTGTTTCAAACATTTTTGGCATGAAAGAAATTGAGCAAATATATTTTAACGATTTTGGGGTGGCTTTCCACTGGAGAAAAAACAATGAGGTTTTAAAAGACCGCATCCAGATGGTTTTTAAAGAAACCGGCTTTTACCTTTCGGCCAATGAGATAAGGGAGTTTGCCGAAATTATCGACCAAACCTGCCGCGAAACAGGCTGCGCCGACTGCTGCCACCGCGCCCGCTGCCACAAATTTTTGCTCAAGACCCCATTGCATGCAGTAGACTTAGCCGTATCTAAAAGCGAGCTTATGCAAATTAAAGACCTTGTAGAAGGCACCCTTTTTACTATAGAACTACTTGATTACCTTAACTTTGCGTGTAAAAATTAATTCAGCACTCCTTTATATATAGGAGTATGTGCTTAATCCTTATAAGTAAGGAGGTCAAATTTTTCGCCATCAAAAACGCCGTAGGTAAAATAGCCAATCCAGTCGCCCAGGTTAATGTAGGTGGCATTGTTGCCCACATTAATGGTCATGGGCAGGTGGCGGTGGCCAAATACAAAGTAGTCGTAGTGCTTTGTTTCCAGCTTGCGCTTGCTGTACAGCACCAGCCACTCGTTGTCTTCGCCTAAAAACTTTACATCGGCATCGCCGCTAATCAGCTTGTTCTTAACCGACAGGTACTGAGCCAGTTTAACCCCAATATCGGGGTGCAACCACCTGAAAAGCCACTTAGAAAACGGGTTGGTAAACACCTTTTTCATGCGTTTATAGCCTTTATCGCCGGGGCCAAGGCCATCGCCATGCCCAATTAAAAACACCTTATTATTAAAGGTAAACTCCTGCGGGCGGTGGTAAACGGGTATATTAAGCTCTTTTTGAAAGTAGTCGTGCATCCATAAATCGTGGTTGCCGGTAAAAAAATAAATGGGTATACCGCTGTCGCGCAGCTCGGCCAGTTTGCCCAATACGCGCACAAAGCCCTTGGGTACCACGGTTTTATATTCAAACCAAAAGTCAAAAAGGTCGCCCAATAAGAAAAGCACCCCTGCATCGTGCTTAATCTGGTCCAGCCATGCTACAAATTTTTGCTCGCGCGGAAAACTAAGCTCGGGTGTTGGTGCTCCAAAGTGCTGATCGGACGCAAAGTATATTTTTTTAGTGGTATCCATTGTAAATATTAGGAGTTGCAAAGATATAAAGTAAACTTTACATATAAGATTTATGTAGTAATGTCAGAAAAACTGTATACTATGTTTTTATATTCATAACATTTAAAGGAAATTTTGTTTTTTTTAATTAAATGTTAGATAATCTTTAACATTAGGTGCGACTCTTCTAAAAATTTTCCTTATTTTCGAAATCTTAAACATAAACTGCTAAATATAATTCTATGAAAAAAACTACTCTTATCTTTTTCATGTTTTTCATTTCCCTATGTAGCTACGCGCAGTTAGCTCTTGAGGGTTTTGAAGGAACATGGACGGAACAAACAACCACCGGTGCAGGAGGGCCTACAGGCTGGGCACTGGCTAACATCGGCAACGGTTCTCAGGTCTGGTGGGTACAGGGCGACGGTTCTGCCCAACAACCGGCATTAAACGGAACACATGCCGCCTTTCTTGATAAGGAAAATGTTACTACTAACACTTTTTCTGAAGACTGGCTAATTACCAAGTCTTTTCCGCTGCCTGCTAACCCGCAGCTACATTTTTACTCTAAGTTGTTTTTTAACGCCGACCAGAGTACACAGTTTAAAATATACATCTGTAAAACAACGGCAAATGCTCAAACCAACACCACAGGCTACGGTGCGCCAATTGTAGAGTGGACTGAGTTACAGTTAAACCCTGTGCAGCTTGCCTGGACAGAAAAAAAGGTAGACCTTACTGTGCCATCTACTATTGCTACTGGCGATATGGTGTATCTTGCTTTTGTAATGAAAGGTGATAACGCAGAGCGTTGGGCTATAGATGATGTATCTGTAACGGCTAAATGTTTTGATCCTACAACTCTTACATCGGATAACGAAACTCTAACTACTGCCGAGCTTAGCTGGGCTAACCCAAGTGGTGCTACCACATGGGAAATTGAGGTTTTAGAGGCAGAGCCTGCTCCAACAGGATCTGGACAGGAGTACTCTGGTACACTGCCATTTGTTGCCGGTACACCGGGTTACGATTTTCAGTTAGAAGAAGATACTGATTACAAATATTACGTTCGCGCGCTTTGTGGCGATGGCGGCGTAAGCGATTGGGTGGGTCCGTTTTTCTTTAGTACCGTAGGGCTTGGCGATAGCTGCTCTGCCCCGGTAGTTATACCGGCTTTACCTTACTCTGTTTCGGATAATACATCTGGCTATGCCGATACCAATTACGAAGGCAGCCCGGGTGCTACCGGTTGCGGCGTAAACTATGGTTATATGGATGGTAACAATGTTGTGTATGCTTACGAAGCCGAATTTACTGGCGTTATAAGTTTAGACCTAACAAATAACTCTGCTTACAGTGGTATGTTTGTTTACGACAGCTGCGCAGACATAGGTGTAGAGTGTATTGGTGGTGGTATATCATCATGGACACCAACTCCAATATCTATTCCAACACTTAGTGTAACAGCGGGTACAACTTACTATATAGTAATTTCTACATCGCCGTCACCACAAACAACTCCGTTTACCCTTACTATACAACAGGTAAATTGCGAAAAGCCGGTTGGCTTGCTTACTACCAATATTGGTATGACATCGGCAGATTTATCATGGACAAACCCAAGTGGCGCAACTTCATGGCAATTATATGTACAAACTCCTAACGCTGGCATACCGGCCGGAGCAGGTACAACAGTAACCGATAATACAGAATTTACAGTTACACAAACTAACTTAGGTGCTAACCTTGTAACAGCGTCTCCTTACGAATATTATGTAAGGGCAGATTGCGGTAACGGTACTTTTAGTGCATGGGCTGGCCCTTATGCATTTAATACTATGATTTGCGAGGCTGCAGATCAATGTACTTATACATTTGTGCTTACAGACTCTTTTGGCGATGGCTGGAATGGCAATACCATGACGGTTTCTCAAAACGGTATAACAATAGCAACCCTTTCTTTAACATCGGGTTATGGAACATCAGTGCCGGTTCAGGTATGTAATGGCGTGCCATTACAGTTATTCTGGAACAGTGGCGGTAGCTGGTCTACAGAGGTTGGTGTATCTATACAAAACAGTTTTGCGCAAACTTTTTATACTAAGGCAGCTGGTGTTGGTGCACCTAACTCTGTACTTTATACTGGCGATGTAGATTGCGACACGCCAATGTGCCTTGCTCCTACAGGCTTAACGGCAACCAACATTACCAACACAAGTGCCGATCTTGGCTGGGCTGGACAGCCTACAGGTGATTGGGAATATTATGTAGTTGAAGCCGGCGGTGCTGCACCAACAGATGCAGATGCTATACCTACATCTACAAACCCTGTAACTGTAGCTATAGAAGAGGCTACCAACTACGTATTCTATGTAAGAATGGTTTGTAGCGATACACAAAATAGCCCTTGGGCTGGCCCGTATGCATTTAGCTCAGACTCCTGCCCTGCCGAAGAGCAGTGTGATTATACCTTTATAATGACAAGCAGCTGGGGTGCAGGATGGTATGGTGCCCAAATGCAAATATCTCAAAACGGTATAAACGTAGCTACTATTGGCTCTACATTTACTACCGGTGCCACACAGGCTGTAACAGTGCCTTTATGTACAGGTTTGCCTTTCCAGGTACAATGGACAAATGGTGGTAACTACTCTTATATAGTAGGTTTACAAATTGTAAATGGTTTCGACCAGACATTGTTTACAATGTTACCTTACGAGGGCACTGTGGGTACTGCAATATATACCGGTGCTGCTGATTGCCTTGTGCCGGCATGTTTGCCTCCAACAGGTTTATATACAGAAAATGCAACCATGACAACCATAGACCTTGGTTGGGACGGCCCTGCTACGGCAGACTACGAATACTATATTGTAAACGTTGACGAAAACGAGGCTGCACCAACGGATGCCAGTACTCCAACAGGTTCTTCGGCTACAAACCCTGCAGTAGGCGTAGGTGGCTTAACGGCTGCTACTAACTACGAATATTATGTTAGGATAGTATGCGACGAAGATACATCGAGCTCATGGGCAGGTCCGTTCCCGTTCCATACTACAGTATGCGAGGCGGCAGACCAGTGTTTATACACATTTACAATGCAAAGCCAGAATGGCTGGGGTTACGAGGGTAATACCATGACTGTTTATCAGGCTGGTGTTCCTGTAGCTACTTTTGGAGACGAGTTTACATGGGGTGTTCCGGATATGTACGAACACAGTGTACAAATACCTTTATGTGCCGATACAGAAATTTCTATTTACTGGAATACAGGTGGATGGGATGTAAGCGACAAAGGTTTAATTGTGTACTCTCCATTTATGGAAGATATATTTGTTAAGCCATTTGGTACAGGTGCACAGGGTAGTACTATTTTTACAGGTATACCTTCTTGCGAGGCGCCACTATGCCCTAAGCCGCAAAACTTAACGATAGAAAATATAGAACTTACAACAGCCGAGTTTGGCTGGGATGAGATGGGTGCTGCCACACAGTGGGAAGTTACCGTTGTTGCTTACCAGGCAGATGCACCAGATCCTGATGCTGCTGTTGTAACAACAATGCTAACAAACGATAACCCGGTAGACCTTGCCGATTTTGTTACACTTACACCGGGTACAACCTACTCTGCTTATGTAAGGGCTATTTGCGGCGGCGATAATGGCAACAGTACATGGTCTGGGCCAGAAACGTTTACAACGGCTGTTGCTAACGATGATTGCGATGGTGCTTTACCACTACCGGTTAACCCGGGTGCAGATTGCGTAGAAAACGTATCGGGTACTGTTACAGGTGCTACATCATCTGGCGTAACGCCAAGCTGTATGTGGGGCGAACCAATGTACGATGTATGGTATAGCTTTGTTGCCACAGGACCTTCTCATGCTGTAGAAATTTCTAATGCAGTTGGCGGTTACTATTATTTAAATATATCTACCGGCGGTTGCGGCGATGATGCCGAAGAGGTATACTGCGGTTACAACCAGTCTGTAGTTCTTGATGATCTTGAGCCTGGAGAAACGTATTATGTAATGGTTCATACTACTTACATTTACGGTGCTCTAACAAGCTTTGACCTTTGCGTTACAACGCCAGAGCCTCCAATTACTGTATCTTCAACAGAATATACTAACGAAGAGCTTGTTCAGGAAGTATTCTTAGGGTCTGACTGCGCACTTGTAAGCAACGTTATTTCTTCTACAGGAACTACACAAAACGGTATTGGATACTTTGAGGCCAACGGATCAAGCTTCCCTTTTGCTACAGGTATTGTACTTGTTAGTGGAGACGCCGAAGATGACGTGCCAGGACCAAACAGCTACGTTGTTAGTAGTACATGGGAAAACGCTGCCGTAGAAACAATGCTTGAAAACGAAATTGGCGTTGCAGCAGGAAGCTGTCACGGTGGTACATCGTTACAGTTTGATTTCTCTCCACTGGTAGACTTACCTGTAAACCACGAGTTGTTTAGGTTTATATTTGCTTCAGAAGAGTACAACAACTCGAGCTTTGAGTGTACTTATTCGGATGTATTTGCATTTATCCTAACAGATCTTGAAACTAACGAAACGTATAACCTTGCCGTTATACCGGGCACAACTACTCCTATATTAGTTACAACCATACACGAGGCTAATGCCAGCTGTACTGCTGCTAATGCACAGTATTTTGGCCAGCACAACAGCCTGCTTGCTCCAATTAACTTTAACGGGCAAACTACAGATATGAGTGCATACCTTCCAATAGAACTTTTAGAAGGACACAATTATCGTATGCAAATGGCTGTTGCTAACCAGTTAGATAGTGCCTATTCTTCGGCAGTATTCTTATTAGGTGGTAGTTTGGATATTGGCAGCATACCTTTAGGTGATGACATGACTGTTGATACTAACAACGCAATTTGCGACCAGGGAGATGTTACCCTTAACTCTAACCTTGATCCGGAAGTTTATACCTTCCAGTGGTTACAAGACGGTGTTGTTATGGATGGCGAAACAGATCCTACACTTTTAGTTACAGAGCCGGGTCAGTATACCCTTCAGGCATCTGTAATAGGTGCAGATTGTGTTCGCGAAGGTAATATTACTATCGAGTTCTACGAGCCGGTTGCTGTAATTACACAAGATCCTGTAGACCTTACTATTTGCGATGCTGATGGTTATGCTACTTTCGATCTTACAGAAAACACTCCTATTGTTTTAACGGGCTTAGATGCAAGTATTTATACTGTAACATACTATTTAACCCAGGCAGATGCAGAGGCGCAAACTAATGCAATAGACCCTGCTACTGCG
Source organism: Flavobacterium subsaxonicum WB 4.1-42 = DSM 21790 (assembly GCF_000422725.1). GTDB lineage: Bacteria > Bacteroidota > Bacteroidia > Flavobacteriales > Flavobacteriaceae > Flavobacterium > Flavobacterium subsaxonicum. The sequence goes on along the minus strand of NZ_KE383913.1, from coordinate 3,155 downwards.
TTTACAAATACTACACAGTACAACCAGACAATATATGTTAGAATTATTTTAACATCGGGTCAGTGCTACGCAATTAAGTCGTTCGAGCTTAATGTACAAGACTTTACTCCTGTGTTTACTCCAATACCTGCCGATGTTACACTTTGCGGTGGTGCATCTGGTACTATAGGTGTTAACGTTACCAACCCACAACCGGGTATAACTTACACCTGGACTCTGGATGGCGTAGATCTTACAGATACTACAAGCTCTATAACAGTTACAGATGCAGGTGTGTATGTTGTAACTATAGATAACGGCGGTTGTACAGCTACAGCTACAGTTACAGTAACTACTGTTGCTGCTCCAACAGCTACAATAGCTTACGCAGGTCCGTTCTGCTCTAATGGTGCTCCTGCTGCTGTTACCCTAACAGGTAGTACAGGTGGTGTTTACTCTGCTGCACCAATTGCAGGAGAAACCGGTACACTTGTTATAGATGCCACAACCGGTACAATTACTATGGCAGGCAGTACACCGGGTACGTACATTGTAACGTACTCAATTGCCCAATCAGGTTCTTGCGATGCATTTACTACAACTACACAAGTTGTAATTAATGAGGCTCCGGAAGCAACAATAGAATACACAAGTTCAGTATTTTGTTCTAATGCAGGTGTTGTAATACCGGGCATTATAGGCACAGGTGGTGGTACATTTACTGCAAGCAATGGCTTAGCAATAGATCCTGCTACAGGTGCTATAGATACAGCTACAGAAGGTACTTATACTATTACGTATACAATAGCTGCTTCGGGCGCATGTGCAGAGGTTGTTGCAACTTTTGAAGTTACAATATCAGCACAGGCTGTTGCTACTATTACTTACGGTACAGCTCCATACTGTTCAGATGCAGGTAATGCAACTGTAACACAAACTGGCGTACCGGGTGGTGTTTACAGTGCTCCAACAGGTGTTGTAATAGACCCTGCTACAGGACAGATAGATCTTGCTGCAAGTGCAGCAGGTACATTTGAAGTTACTTACACAGTAGCTGCTACAGGTGGTTGCGATCCGGTTGTTGCTACAACCAGCGTTACCATTACTACACTGCCAACAGCAGGCTTTACATATGCCTCTGCAACAGTTTGTCAAAACGCTACCAATACATCTGTAGTACTTAACACAGGTGCAACAGCAGGCGTATTTACTGTAGATAACGCAGGTTTAATAATAGATGCTGCTACAGGAGCCATTAACCCGGCAACAAGCCAGGTAGGTACTTATGTTGTTACTAACACTATTGCAGCCGCAGGCGGATGTGCAGAAGTTACAGCAACATTTACAGTAAACGTTATTGCTGCTCCGGTACCAACATTTACGTATGCATCTGTTGCTTACTGCCAGGACGAAGCTACTAACCCGTCTCCAATCTTAACAGATGCTGCCGGTACATTTAGCGCCAGCCCAGCCGGATTATCTATCAATGCTGCTACAGGTGTAATAGACCTTGCTGCAAGTACTGCCGGTACTTATACAGTAAGCAACACAGTAGCCGGTACTGCAGATTGCCCATCGGTAACTGCAACTACTACTATTACTATAACAGCATTGCCTGTTGTAACTGTGGTGCATGAATGTATTAATAATGAGTACACACTATCTGTTTCTTTCGAGAACGACCTTGTAAACAACCCTGATACTGTATCTTATTCTTGGAACAGTGGCAGTGTAGAACTTGGTACAGATGAAACACTTGTTATTAGAGATGGTGGAACCTATTCTGTAACCGTTACTCCACTAAGCGGCGATTGCCCTGCTACAGCAGAGATTGTTGTAGAGAGCGCAAGCTGTATGGTACAAAAAGGTATCTCTCCTAACAATGATGGCTTAAATGATAGCTTCGACCTTTCTGGTCTTGATGTAAGAAAACTTGAAATCTTTAACCGTTACGGTAAAGAGGTGTACAGCAAATCTGGTTACAAAAACGAATGGTTTGGCCAGACCGATGGTGGCGATGAATTGCCAACAGGTACATACTTCTTTATGTTTGAACGTAATAACGGTGAAACTCAAACAGGTTGGATATATGTTAACAGACAGGAAAAATAATAAACATTAAATTAAAGGCAGCTCGCCCCCGCCCATAAAAGCGGGGGTTAGCTATGCCTTAATAAATTAAGAAAAAAAACACACATGAAGAAAATATACCTGGCGGCCTTATTGGCATTAGGAGGGCTGTTGGATGCTACGGCACAGCAGGACCCGCACTACACGCAGTACATGTACAACATGAATGTTATCAACCCGGCCTATGCGGGCAGTAAAGAGAACCTTTCGATAGGTTTATTATACCGCAAGCAGTGGGTAGATATTGAAGATTCACCCAGTACAGGGACCTTTTCGGGGCACAGCCCAGTGGGCAAAAATGTGGGCCTGGGCCTATCGGCCATAGTAGACCAGATCGGGCCTGTAAAAGAGACCAATGTATATGCTGATTTCTCTTATACCCTAAAATTAGGCGGCGAACACCGTTTGGCACTGGGTATAAAAGCAGGCGCCACCTTTCACGATGTAGGCCTTTTTACCGACATCGGGGAGAACAATGTACCGGCACCCAATGACCCGGCATTCAGCTCGAACGTAAACAACACCTACTTTAATGTTGGTGCGGGAGCGTTCTACTATACCGAGCATTATTACTTAGCGTTTTCGGTACCCAACATGCTAAAAAGCAAACACTTTGACTATAGGCCAAACAGCCAGGAATTTGGGTCAGAAGAATCCCATTATTTCTTGACTGGGGGTTATGTATTTGAGATAGGCGACAACTTTAAGCTAAAGCCAAGCTTTATGGTAAAATCGGCCTTCGGCATCGACCCGTCAATCGACGGATCGCTAAACGCCATGTTCTTCGATAAGTTCGAGATAGGCGCTACCTACAGGTTAGACGACTCATTTGGCGGTATGGTAAACTATGCCATAACACCGAACATCAGGATAGGCTACGCGTATGACCACATCATATCCGACCTTAACGTAACCACACCGGCCTCGCACGAGTTCATGTTACTGTTCGATCTGAACTTCCCGAGAAAAGTATCCCGTTCACCACGTTATTTCTAACCTAAAAGCGACATAAAGAAACATGAAGAATTTATACATTACCCTTAGTT
>NZ_AUGP01000004.1 GCF_000422725.1 Flavobacterium subsaxonicum WB 4.1-42 = DSM 21790 | reverse complement strand
TTAGTGGTAAGGTCAAATTCTTCGTTCTCGTTATCCGGGTCGTTGTCATCACACACCGTAAATGGCGTTGGGTTGTTTACTACCGGTAACGGATTTACTATAAGCTCCAGCTCCACGATGTCGTAGCAGCCTGTAGCGTTGTTGGTTACTTTTATGTATACTGTGCCGCTTGCGCTGGTGTGGTTGGCCGGGTTAGGTATCGGCCCACTGCCGCTTACCGCTGCATCAAAGCTGGTAAAGTAGCTTACGCTGTACAGCGCAGGGCTGTTGGCGCCCAGTACTTCTTCGGCATACGTGGTAAGGTCGAATACGGCCTGGCCATCGGTATCGCTTGCTCCGTTGTCGCAAAGCTGGTATGGCGCTGCAGGGGTTACTGCAACAGGGGTTGGGTGTACGATCAATTGCAGCTCTGCAATGTCGAAACATTCAGTTCCTGCCCCTTCTACACGGATGTAAAGGGTTTGTACACCGTTGGTGGTAAAGGCAAATACGTTGGTATAAGCTGCTATTTGGGCTGCTGTAAGTGCATTGGCCTCGTAGGTAGCATCGTTCAGGGTTTCGTGTACGGTAAGTGTTACTGATCCGCCCATGTACGACAGGATATAATCCAGTGCTGTGTTGATGTTGAATACTGCTACCTGGTCGTTATTAGCATCGCATTCTTCTAATGCCGGTACTACCGGGGCTATTGGTGCAGGTAGCACCTGAAGCTCTGCTGTGGTTATTGATGCACATCCGGTAAGGTCGTTAATTACCCTTACGTAGATAGTAGCATTTGGCGAAAGGTATGGCGTTACAAGGCCTGTACCGCCTGCTATGGCGGCTGCCTCGGTAGCGTAGTACGATGCTGTAAAGCCTGCTGCACCGCCGGTTACTACCGGCTCTATGGCATCAAGGTCAAACAGGGCCTGGCCCGGTGTTTCTTCGCATGCAAGGAAAGGGTCGGCCGGGGTAATGATTACAGGTAGCGGGTTTACCACAAGGGTAAACGATGATGTCCTGAAACACCCAAAGGTGCTCTCTACCCTTACATAAACGGTTTGTTCTCCGTTTGCTGCCGTTTCGCTTGGATAAGCAGTTGGTGTCTGTATGGCGTTTACACCGGCTACGGCATCGGCCTGCGTGGTGTAATACGTAACTGTGTTATTTAGTTCCGGGTTTACATCGGCTTCGATATCCTTAGTTGTAAGGTCAAAAAGCTCGGTTCCGTCCGGTGAGTTTATATAGTCGCACTGTACAAAATCTGTTATTACAGGGATTACCGGGGTTGGGTGCACTATTAGCTGTAATGGCACTACGGTGGCACAGTTAGTGGCTCCCGTTGATGATACTACCCTTATGTATAACGGTTCGGCCGGTGTTACAGGGGTACTCTCTGTATAATAGCTTACTGCCTCGGCTGCTGTTATTAAGCCAACATTACTGCCGCTTAATGCGCCTGCCTGAGAGGTATAGTACGTTACCGTTAAACCGGTCTGGTTGCCTATTACCTGCGTACCTGCCTGGGTTAAATCAAATGCTGCGCTAAAATCGTTTACAGGGTTGGCATCGCCAAGTGTGTAATCGCAAGCCTCTAACGGTATAGCATCGGCAACAACCGGTGGATTAGTAATTGTTACTGTAAAGAAAACATCTGCAGGGCAGCTAAAATCTTCATCGCCACTTGCGGCAAAGATGTGAATTACCTGCGTTTCTTCTATAATACTTTCAGCAAAAAGCTGTGTGCCCGTTCCGTTTGCACCGGTAAAGTAATTACCCAATGTTAATTCAGGAAGTACATAACCCTCGCAGGCAATAACATCCTGCGGTTGTGCAATTACAGGGGTGTTATAAATAGTAACAACAAAGCTTGCCTCATCTGTACAGGTGTATGGCGCCTCGCCTTCCTGTGCAAAAATGTATACTGTTTGCGTTTCTGTTATAGGAGAACCATCTTCTAAAAGCTGGCCTTGTCCGTTAGCAGCTGTATAATAGCTACCCACTTCTATTTCAGGAAGTATATAGCTGTTACAAGCTTCTACATCTTCTACTTCTAAAATAGCAGGCTGAGGGGTTACTATAAGATCGAATGATGTTGTACCAAAAGCAGTTGGGTTATCGTTACGCTCTACCCTTATATAAATAGTTTCTGTAGTACCATTGTAATTTTCAGGGGTATCTATAGCGTTATCTCCTGTATTGGCATCGGCCTGGCTATTGTGGTATGTAACTGTAAAATCAGCAGGATCTAATTGGTTAAGCAATACATCATTTTGCGATGTAAGGTCAAAAATTTCGAATTGATTGTATGGAGCAACCTCACAAATATGTAAGTTTTCTATAGGTGTTAGCGGCACGTTACAATCTAATATATTTAGTATAAAAGATTTAGTTAACAAACAGCCTGTATCGTAATCTTCTATAGTAACAAATATTTCATAACCATCCACTGCCGTATAAGCCGCAGCATTAGCTGCTGTTATTACAGGGAAACCTTCGGTAGCATCCAGTTCGCTCGCATAATATTTTATTGGATGCGTAGAAGCAGCCATACCGTTTAATAAATTGGTGTTATTTTGTGTAAGGTTAAACACCCCTGTAGTTACACCATTAGCTGTAGTACCGCAAGCCTCAAGGTCAATTGGCTCTCCGGCCATTATTTCAGGATAAAAGTCTATAACAATATCATCTGAAATAAAGCACTCTGGATTAGAAGCAAAGTAACCTAACACTGTATAAGTACCCGGCTCTGAAACCGTTATTGTTTCTGTATCTACAAACTCACCATCTTCATCAAGAATCCACTCGCCATTCTGCTTCCATTTAACCAACATATCTTCGTTGGCTACGGCGGCATCTAATATAAAGGTATCGCCATGGCAAAGCAGTAAAGCTTCGTTACCCAATGTAATATCTGGCGGTAATTGCGGCTGGCCAATATCAAAACTACCTGCCTCTATAAATACGGCAGAGTTTAAGGCACCATCATTACCATTGGCAATAGCAAGTTTAATAGAGTAGGTATCATTAGGCACTACCTCGGCACTGGCCTGCATAATAATGGTTTGCCCATTAAAGTTAATTGGGGCTGTAGCCGCTGCTGCACCGGTATTATATTGTCCAAAATATTCTTCGTTAACCGCACCACAACCACCCGGGTTAGATGGGTGAATGGTTGTAACACCAACCGGAATTGTTGTTTCTGGTATAACCGCAAGATTAAGAGGTGTTGTTTCGCCTAACGTTTCGTTTATAAGAAGGAATGCAAATACATCGGTAAAATTACATTCGAAACTTGCATTACCATATTCTTCTGATGCGAAAAGGAAGTTAAAGCTAAAGCTGTCTGATACCGGTACAAAGTTAAACTTTATCCATGATGCACTTACGGTATTAGTACCTGTAGCAGCCTGAAGATCTGCATCACCCGGCCAGTTGGTACTACTAATAGTTTGAAGGTTAGGCCCATCTACACCATTATTTTCTCCGTTAGTAGGCACTGCGTTACCAGATGTAAGAACTACACCTTCGTAAATTGGAAAAGTACTATTATTGGCATGGAAATAAGCAATACCATTGTTCCATGAGCCATAGTTAGTACCTGTGCTCCATGTAACATTATCTATACCAACGCAGTTTACATCTATAAGTACATCTTCTATCAACTCAGGCACTGTGTACTGATCGTTAGATGTAGTTACAAAATTGCCGCGTGGCGTATCTGTATCAATACAGCCCGGGCACGCAGGTATAGGGTCTGGCGTACCACTGGTAATAATTGCGGTATTAGTAAGGTTACCCACAAAGCTTGCATAATCTTCTGGAATAAAAATTTGCACCGTATAGGTCATACTTTCGCCGGCTGCCAATACAGGAATTGTATTTGTAAAAGATCCGCTGCCACCGGTGCCGTTACCCTCCCAGGTCATTACATCTATGTAGTAAGGCTTGTTGTCTTTTACAACAACGTTAAAAGCATCACTTGGGCCCGGGTTGGTTACCGTAATGGTGTAGGTGGTAGATGAGTTTACAAGATAAGACGCTTGATTGTTTGTTTTAAGCGTTATAAGGTTAGCCATAGGGTTTGGCGTAGCCGTAACGGTACAGGTAGTACAGCCCGGAACCGGATCTGGAGTATCGCTGGTTACGGTTACCTCGTTAACTATATTGGTTGTCTGGCTAAAATTGCTTGGAACAGGAATAGTAAACGTATAGGTTACTGTTGCACCGTTTTCTAATAAAGCTATTGTATCTAAAAGGTTGCCGGTACCAAAAGTACCGTTAGAACCTGTCCAGTATGCATTTGCTGCATTAAGCCCGGCAGGAACAGCATCAGATACTACTACATTCTGTGCTGCCGTTGGGCCGTTGTTATGAACGGTTATTGTATAAACGGCATTAGCACCTGCTGTGTAAGCAGTGCCTGAGCCTAATGTTTTTGTTGTTACGATATCTGCCGATGAAGCATCAAAATCAGTATCGGTACATAATGTGCACGATGTATCCGGATCTGTAGTGGTAGAAGTTGCCGTAGCATTTAGAGATAAAGCACCTGTTTTAGTTGCAGGTATAGCTACCGTAATTGTATAAGTAACCGATTCGCCATCGGCAAGTGTGCCAACAGCATCGGCAACAGCACCTGTGCCCGATGAACTATTACTACCTGTCCACGATGTTATGGTTACACCCGCCGGCACCGGTACAGATACGTTAACACCGGCTGCATCCTGCGGGCCGTTATTGGTTACCGTAACGGTATAAACAGCAGTACCACCTGCAGTGTAGGTGGTTTGGTTATTGGTTGTTGTAACTACTAAATTGGCACCCGCATTAAGCACATCTGTATCAGTACACTGAGGGCATGTAGGTGTTGGATCTGTAACTGTTGCTATATAAGATACTGTATTAACAAGGTTGCCTGTAAAGGTTGCAGGCACATGCAGTGTAACAGTATAGGTTACTTCTTCGCCCACATCTAAAATACCGGTTTGCGCAACCAACGGAACGTTAGTACCGTTATTACCATTGCCTGTCCAGCTAAACTGGGTTATACCTGCGGGTATTGCATCTGTAATCTGTACGCTTTTTGTTGTAGCTTCCGGGCCGTGGTTAACTACCGTTATGGTATATACCACATCGGTATCGGGCTCGTAGGTTGCCTGGTTATCTGTTTTTATAACCTCAATATCAGATCGTGTTGCGTACGTTACCTGAACCGGGTCTATCGGCAGGGTGTACTCATCAGGTATCTTAATATTAATAGTATAAGTAACCGTTTGGTTAACATTTAACGTTGGTATGGTGTTGTTTAACTGTACGTTGGTACCGGCAGAGCCGTTACTGCCCGTCCACCAGAATTTGGTAACACCCGCCGGGATTGGAATACCGGTTGGAATTGGGAAAAAGACAGCCACGTTTAAGGCAGCCTGTGGCCCGTTGTTGGTTACCATAACCGTAAAGGTCATTGTTTCGCCGGCAACATACGTCATGTTAGGATTGTTGCTAAATACAACAACGTCTGATTGGGCGAAAACGCCCAAAGATCCTAAAAACAAAAGCAAGGTTAGTAGTAGTTTCCTCATATAGCAAATTTTAAAGTACTCCGATAGTTAAAAACTATTAAATATATCTTAACAAAATGTTAGGGTATAAAATTCCCAAATATAGATATTAGTATATATTTTAAGCTGTTAAATTTTAAAAAATCACAAATTAAATTAAATTGTAAGAGATAAATAACTTATTCATCCTTTTTACTACAGAATAACAAGTTAATGAATAAATACCCTACCTGCCTGTTTAATTTTTTTTATGCTAATTTTGCATAAATTTTAGAATCATGGAAAAAGTAACTATAAGGCCCACCCAAAACGCCGCTATCATAAAATTCGAGTTCAGCGATTTTGTTGCCCAGAAAGGCAATTACGAATTTAAAAATATAGACGATACCGCAACCTCGCCCCTTGCACGCCAATTGTTTTACCTGCCGTTTGTAAAAACCGTTTACATATCGGGCAATTTTGTAGGTATAGAAAAATACTCTATTGTAGAGTGGCCCGATGTACAGGACGATGTTGCCGCACAAATTGAAGAGTTTGTAAACACTGGCGGTATTATTGTTCAGGAAACCGAAGAAACAAAAAAGAAACTGCCTGCTACCGTTTATGTAGAGAGCACCCCTAACCCATCGGTACTTAAATTTGTTGCCAACAAGCTGCTGACCAAAACCAGCGCCGAGTTTAAGAATATTGATGACACGGCAGCATCGCCACTGGCTAAAGAGCTCTTTAAATTTCCTTTTGTAAAAGAAGTTTTTATAGACGAGAATTATATTTCGATAACCAAGTATGCTGTTAATGAGTGGGACGAGGTTACGCCCGAAGTTCGCTCTTTTATTAAGGTGTACCTGGAAAACGGCAACCCGGTTATAGACGAGTCTGTTATACAAAAACTGCCACAGGCCGAAAAACAGCAGGAAGCTTATTTTGACGCATTGGATGTTACATCGCAAAAAATAATTAATATTTTAGAGGAGTATGTTAAGCCGGCGGTTCAGGCCGATGGTGGCAACATTGCTTTTGAAAGTTATGATGAAGCCGATAAACGTGTTAAGGTGGTTTTGCAGGGCGCCTGCAGCGGATGCCCATCGAGCACCTTTACCCTTAAAAGCGGTATAGAGAACATGCTTAAGGATATGCTTAACGATAATGATATTAAGGTTGAGGCCATAAACGCCTAACACACAAAAAAATCCCGCCATGAGCGGGATTTTTGTTTAATTGCCTTGTATTTTTTCGCCGCTATCATCCCGGGTTGGGTTTTCGCGTTTTTCTTCTTTTATAACGGTGTTGGTTTTTTCGTTATACTTAGCCTCTTCTATTTTTTGGCCGGTTTTGCTGAACACTTTTATTTTAGGATCTGAGTGCGTACCGGTTACTACTATAGGTATACCTATTAACCCTCCTGGCGGCAGGCCTAAACGCACACGTATATCTAACAGGCCATCAAACGTGGTGGTACCTTTTATGGTTGGCCTGAAAACGGCTATCTTAAATGTAAAAGGCTCTATACGTATAACATTATTATCTATAGTGGTTTTAATGTCTATACCTTTAATATTAGGGTTATCTAAACCATCCTGGCCGGTCTTGCTGCTTATAACGTTAAACATTTTAAGGCCGCTTACCTTAACATCGCGTACCGATACCGTTCCGCCACCTTCCAGCGATTCGTAAATAGGCCCCATATTACCATCCAGGTCGCCTTTAATTTTGTAGTCTATAGATATTATACCCTCTGCTTTTTCGGCCGCGGTAACCAATTCATGAAATAATGGAATCTCGTTATACGCCCTTTTTACATTAAAGTCTTTTGCGGTAAAATGCGCATCAAAGTTGGCCGCCGTAGCCGACTCATCATCGTAAGCGGCATCTATGCCCACAACGCAGTCTATAATATTAAAGGTTGTTTTTTCGAGGGTTATTTTCCCTTTGCTTACTGCCACCTTGCCAATTAGCTTGTTTAGTGTAAGCCCGGTGTATTCTACTTTATCGGCATTGGCAATAAGCGACACGTTAAGATTGGTTGGCACAGCCACTACTCCACTCATTTTAGGGTTTTGTGCCTTAACCTGCTCCACCTCTACTTTCCTGTCGGTGTTCTCGCCTTCTTTAAGCGTCATAAACTCATCTACGTTAATAAGCTTCGATTTTAAGTTGAAGTTACCGCTCAACGTGCCATGCGACTCTAAAAAGTAGTTGATGGTATTAAGCAGGTAGCCGTTCATGGCAAAATCTGATTTGCCGTAGTGTGCTATAAACTTATCAAAATTCATTTTCTCGTTGTGGAACGAAAAATAACCTTCATTCACAAAAAACGGTTTTGGGAATAATTCTGATGTTGTTTTGATATCTTTTAGCACCAGCGTGCCCTTATTGTTCAGTTTGCTGTACTGCCCGGTTGTGGCATAACTCTGCCTACCTTTAAGCGACAGATCGGCCTTGGCGTAGCCGGTAACGTCCAGCCCTTTTTGCTGAAACACTTTATAGATCCTGCCAATGTTTAGCTCGCCCTTAATTTTGGCATCGTAAAACAGGTCGTCAAAATCAGATAGCGTTGCATTTACATATACCGGGTTACCCTCAAACACAAACGATGCCGGCGTAATAGCCACCTTTAAGTCCTGAAAGGTTCCGTTGGTGTTAATTACATTGGTTACAATAGTAATATCGGTAATTGGGTTAGGGTAATAATCGGTTTTAAGCCAGCCGTTCTGCAGGTTAATACCCCCTTTGGTTTTAGGGAACAATTTTTTCTCGGCATTATAATTACCGTTAGCTGTAATGTCTGCCCTTAGCATACCTTTAAGATCCATGTTGGGCAGGCCAATGGCAGCATCAAGCAATTGCAAATCGAGCGTGCCTTTAATTTTAGCCTTAACAGCCATATCGGTCATGCCCTGGGTTTGCACCATAGCCTTAAAATAATCTTTATCGCCTACTTTAAAGTCAAACTTTTTAAGGTTTATCTTAAGCCTGTTAACATCAAGCGCCGGTAAAAAAGCCGCAAGGTCCATCTGGAAATCGGTCAGCTTAGCCGGTGCGCCTTTATATACCACACCGCCATCGCGCACTTTTAACTTAAAGCCAAGATCGGGCTGTTGGTTTTTAGCGGCATTATAGCGCCCCTTGAACCTGAAAAGCAAATCGGCACGGCCATCAATCTCGGTATCTTTAGCCCAGCTTAGATATTCCGGCGGCATTACCGATATCAGGTCTTTAAGCGTAGTATTTTCTGATGCAGCATCAATATCAATCTTATAACCATCGGCAAGGATGGTAAACACACCTGTAAATTCCAGCGGAAGCTCGTTTATCTTAAGCTCGTTTTTTTGTAGTATAAACGATAACGCATTGGTGTTAATACGCGTAATCAGGTCGGCATGCAATTCTTTTTTCTGAAGGTAATACGTATTGGCATACGAAAAGTCGATGGAATCGATATTAGCATCGGTTCGCAAATCAAATACATCTTCGCTAAGGTCGCCCTTGCCCACATAATTAAACCCGTGTGCATCTACGAGTATCTTGGCCGAAAGGTCGTTATATTTTATATGGCAGTTTTCAAAATCGATACGGTCCAGCCTAATGGCAGGGCCTTCGGCGTTAGGGTCTTTGGGCTGTTTGTCTTCAGATACATATACGTTATAGTTGGCCTGGCCTTTCTCGTTAACCATTACGTTAATAAGGGCATCGTTAACATAAAGTTCGTCTATCTTAACCTCATTATCAAAAATAAGGCGTTTAAGGTTTATGCCAAAGGCCACCTGGTCTGCCTTTAGCAGCGTATCGTTGGCATAAGGCACCGATCCTTTTAGGGAAAAATCGTCCAGCGCCACCGTTAACGACGGAAAGTGCGTAAAGAACGACAGTTTTGATTTAGAGAAATTAAGCTCGCCTGCCAAACTCTTGTTGGCTATTTTTTTAACCTGCTCGCTTACTTGTCCCGGAAATAGTAGCGGGATTAGAAACATGAGCAGTAGTATGAACGCAATAAAAATACCGGTCCATTTTAAAAATCCTAAGGCTATTTTTTTTGCGCGTATCTTCATGCTATAAAAGTAATAAAATTCTTAATTTTAAAATTAGTATTTTAGTCTTAATATCTTATTCTATTTAACTTAGCATTAATATAAAGGCCTTTTATTGCAGTATATATTTGGCATTACGGGTTATAAAAGATAACTTTACAATAATGAGCAAATATTAAAGCATGAACAAAACAACAACACTTATTTTAACCCTAACAGCCAGTATATTTATGTCGTGCCACAGAGAAAATAAAGCCGGGAGCATAGGTGAAGACAACCCTTTATTAGCCACTTGGGATACCCCTTATGGCGCCCCGCCGTTTAACGAAATTAAGACCGAACATTATAAGCCTGCCCTGCAGGAGGCTATGCGCATACAGCAGGGCGAAATAGATGCCATTGCCAACAGCCACGAGCAGCCTAACTTTAAAAATACCATTGTTGCCTTAGAAAATACCGGCACGCTGCTTACCCGCATTGTTATGGTGTTCGAAAATTTAACATCGGCCAACACCAACCCCGAGATGCAGGCCCTTGCGCAGGAAATGGCCCCTGCCCTTTCTAAACATTATGATGATATTTATCTGAACCAAAAACTGTTTACCCGCGTTAAAAGTGTGTGGGATAACCAGATTGGATTTAAGCTGAACCGCGAAGAGGCAAAGCTGCTGGAAAAGAAATATAAGGCTTTTGTTAGGAGCGGCGCCAACCTTAACGACGACCAGAAAGACCGCCTTAGAAAAATTAACGAAGAACTGGCCGTTATTGCCCTGAAATTTGGCGATAATGTACTGGCCGAAACAAATAGTTTTGAGTTGGTAGTATCGGATAAAAAAGACCTTGCCGGCCTGCCGCAGGAGGCTATTGCCGCTGCCGCCGATGATGCCAAGGCTAAGGGTAAAGACGGCAAATGGCTGTTTACCTTGCAAAACGCCAGCGTGATGCCGTTTTTGCAATATGCCGATAACCGCGAACTCCGAAAAAAAATATGGACGGCCTACCAGAACCGCGGCAACAACGGCAACGCGACCGATAACCGTATTAATGTAATACAGCTTACTAACCTGCGTGCCGAAAAAGCACACTTGTTAGGCTATAAAAGCCACGCCCATTTTGTGTTGGAAGAGCGCATGGCTAAAACACCGGAAAGGGTGTATGAGCTGTTAGACCAACTTTGGAAGCCTGCCCTTGAAAAGGCTAAAGCCGAAGAAGCCGATATTAAAAAGCTTATGGTTGCCGACGGCATTAACGATGCCGTGCAGCCGTATGACTGGAGGTATTATACTGAGAAAATACGCAAGCAGCGCTACAACCTGGACGAGCAGGAGATAAAGCCTTATTTTAGCCTTGACAATGTGCGTGAGGGTATTTTTACCGTTGCCGGAAATTTATACGGACTTAAATTTAAGCAGCTTAAAGATGTACCGGTGTACCAAAAAGATGTAACCGCCTGGGAAGTTACCGAGGCCGATGGCAAGCTTGTGGGTATTTTATACATGGATTTTTATCCGAGAGCAAGTAAATCAGGTGGTGCGTGGATGACATCGTACCGTGACCAGAAAATGCAGGACGGTAAACGCATTGCGCCGATTATCTCTATAGTGTGTAACTTTACAAAACCTACCGGCAACACCCCTGCGCTGCTTACTTTTGATGAAACCACTACGTTTTTCCACGAGTTTGGGCACGCCCTGCATGGCCTGCTTAGCAATGTTAACTACGTGAGCCTGGCGGGCACCAATGTACCTACCGATTTTGTTGAACTACCCTCTCAGGTTATGGAAAACTGGGCTGCCGAACCCGAAGTGCTTAAGCTGTATGCCAAACATTACAAAACAGGAGCGGTTATTCCGGATGAGCTGATTACTAAGCTACAGGAGTCGGCTACTTTCGATCAGGGCTTTGCTACGGTTGAATACCTTGCGGCAAGCTACCTGGACCTGGATTACCACTCGCGCACCGAAGACCTTACCCAAAACGTGGCACCATTTGAAGAAGAAGCCATGAAAAAGCTTGGGCTTATACCGTCTATCATTCCCCGTTACAGGAGCACCTATTACAACCATATTTTTAGTGGTGGGTATTCGGCCGGGTATTACAGCTATATATGGAGCGGCGTACTGGATACCGATGCTTTTGAAGCCTTCAGGAGCACATCGTTGTTTGATAAGAACACCGCAAAAGCCTTTAGGACAAACATACTGGAGCGTGGCGGCACCGGCGACCCTCAACTGATGTATGAAGCTTTTAGGGGCGCAAAACCCTCTATTGAGCCTTTGCTACGCAAAAGGGGACTCGAAAAGAAAACCCCGCAGCTGCAAAACACTAAAATGTTAGATTAAAACAAAAATGCCCACGCTAAGCGTGGGCATTTTTTATATCATCTGTAAATTTAAATTTAGCCGTGGTAAACGCGGGAAAATACTATTTTGCCATTGTTAACATCAAACACTTCGGCAACCAGCATATCTTCTTCGCCCTCTACAATCCGAATGTATTCGCTAAAAACGCGGTAGTTATTCGCCGTAAGGGTTTTAACCTTGTACT
The DNA here is from genome assembly GCF_000422725.1 of Flavobacterium subsaxonicum WB 4.1-42 = DSM 21790. Classification (GTDB taxonomy): domain Bacteria; phylum Bacteroidota; class Bacteroidia; order Flavobacteriales; family Flavobacteriaceae; genus Flavobacterium; species Flavobacterium subsaxonicum. The sequence continues at coordinate 79,358 of NZ_AUGP01000004.1, read as the reverse complement.
GTAACGTAGGCAGCCTGTTAAAAGCATCCTGCCACCATTCGCGCATAGCGGCATGGCCTTTTACAAGTCCGTTTGTTTCGGGTTTCCTTACTTTAAGCTTCGGGCTAAAATGTTCGGCATCGTAAGCATACAAATCCAGTAATTTATCAAGCTGTTTATTGTTAAACGCCTCAAACCACTGCATGGCAATGTATTCTATATCCCTTGGTTCCATTAAATATTTTTAAGGTTTATAACTTCCTGTTCTGTTAAGAACCTGTAGTTACCACGTGGCAGGTTCTTTTTAGTAAGCCCGGCGTAAGATACACGGTCTACCTTAAGAACATCGTACTTAAACGACTCGAATATAGCACGAACCACTTTTATGTTTTGTGTGCGAAGTTTAATACCCACTTCAGTCTTAGGTTGTTCTTCAATGTAGCTAATCTCGTCTACAAACAGGCGGTGACCATCTAACTGAACGCCTCCTGCAATTTTTTCAAGATCTTCAAACTTAAGGTTCTTATCTAAAGTAACCTGGTATATTTTAAATGATTTTTGGTTTGGCAGGCCAAACTTACGTATCATATCGGTATCGTTAGTAAAAATAAGAAGCCCGGTAGTGTTTTTATCCATACGGCCTACAGGCTGCAGGTTACCTTTACTGGCACCGCGAATAAGCTCCATAACGTTGCGCATATCGGCATCGCCATCGCCACTGGTACTAAAGTTTTTAGGCTTGTTAAGCAACAGGTATTCTTTTTTCTCCGGCATAAGGGTTACGCCATCAAAATCTACCTTATCGGTAAGTTTAACCCTGTGACCCATTTCTGTAACCACAACGCCGTTAACCTTAACGTTACCTGATTTTATGTAAATATCGGCATCCCTGCGCGAACATGCGCCAGAGTTAGATATGTATTTGTTTAACCTAAGCTCATCCGGGTTAGATGGCTTTTTAGGAGCAGCCGGTTTGCGCTCTGCCTGTTTTCTTTCAAAACCGGGTGTAACTTTTACAAAGCCCGCTTTTTTAGGTGCAGCCCCTGCCCCTTCGGCATCAGCCTTTGGTTTGGCTGCCGGTTTTCTTGTTTTATTAAGTGGTTTAGACGGAGACCCGCTTTTTTTCCTGTCATTGCCCCCTCTGCCTGCGCCGCCTTTCCTGCTGTTACCGCTATTCATAATGCTAAATATTTTTGCAAAGATAGGATTAAATAGCAGATAATAACTTTCTGCCGTGCACTAAAACCTCCGGATCTATAAGTACAATGCTAAATACCCCCGCTACAATGAGCACTTTAAGTATATTATGCAGCTGCAGGTACTCGTCGTGCGTTGTTGCTTTCCATAACTTAAACAAAAAACACACAATAACTATCATGCCGGTGTAGAAGTAAATATCCATATAACCCACATCGTACACATCTATAAGCAGGTAAACGGGCACTACGGTTAAAAACGTAAGTACCGTAATAATGGTCTTGCTCATGCTCTCGCCAAACATTACGGGTATGGTGCGGTAATCGGCAACAATATCGCCTTTAATGTTCTCCAGGTCTTTAATAAGCTCGCGGGTTAATATAAGCAGGTATAAAAATGTGGCATGGGCAAATATTACCTGATAGAAGTTTTTAAAGTACATAAGGATACCAAAAAACGGCAGCACCGCTAAAAATGCCGCTGTAAGGTTGCCAATAACCGGGTATTTTTTAAGCTTGTGCGAATAAAACCAGATAAGAAATATATAGCCCGCAAAAAATACCGCCGCCCGCCACGAAACCATAAAGGCCAACAGCACCACAATAAAGTTAAGCACAAAATATACCTGAAGCTTGGTACCCTGGCTTACAAGCCTGTCGAGCATCGATTTTTTAGGACGGTTGATGAGGTCTTTCTGGGCGTCGTAAAAGTTATTGATTATATAGCCCGACGCTATGGTTAGCGATGATGCCAGCACGATAAGAAACAGGTTGGGGTCCAGGATAATATCGAGCGCACGGCTCTCTCTATCTAATATAAAGATGGCCGAAAGGTACTGCGCCAGTGCTATAACGGGTATGTTATAACCGCGCACTACAGAAAACAGGCTGAATATCTTCATCAGTACCAGTTTTGCTTTCCTGGATGCCATATATTGTTTTAGTTTTAAACTTACTTGTAGCCGTATTATTGTAAACGAATTGTAAAGATAAAAGTAATTAGCCTTACAATTGTTAATGGTATTAAAAAAGCCTCAATAAATGAGGCTTTGTGTGTTATATGTTATCAAATTAAAACCTGAGATCGAACCCATGGTTATTAACTTCGTTATATTTATCAGATAAAATACTACTTCTTATCCTTCAATTTACCGCCCATTAGCATTACAGCCAGGGTAATAAAGAAAAAGATAACAATGCTTATGGCATAGTACAAAATAGTCTGGCTTATTGTCGACCGGCCTGCATTGCCAATGTCTACACCGTCAAAAATTGAGAGCAGTTTTATAAACAGGTACGATGGCAGTATTAAAATAAGCAGCGCAAAAGTTATTAAAGCTACTTTTTTCATGTAGAGCTTTTTAATCCACAATACCTGGGTAAGCATAAGGCCAAATACCGGCGGAAGCCAATACATCATCCACATTTTACCAAACACACTGGCTTTAAAAATGTTTAAACCACCGGGTATTGCTACTGCATCGGCATAAATGGTGTAGGTATCTACCGCCCAGATAATAAAATAGAGTAAACCCGCTATACGCACGGCCTGTATGCCGGTAAGTATAAAAAGGTTTTTAACCTCTACTGTTTTAAGGTTAGAGGTTTTTATAAGGCTGATGATTGGTATTAAAATTCCGAAACCAATAAGTATGGAACGTAATATCTGGCTGAATATATTGATACTTTCGTGCACCGCTTAAAACTGGTAAACTACCTCTACTTTATGTCCGGTTAATGCGCTTTTGGCTTTCTCTATATCGGGAGCAAAGCCTAATATATAGCCGCCACCGCCAGAACCGCACAGCTTAAGGTAATAATCGTTAGTTTCTATGCCTTTTTGCCAAAGTTCATGAAACTGCACCGGTATCATGGGTTTAAAGTTGTTGTAAACCACCTTGCTCAGTTTTTTGGTATTTGAGAAAAGTGCCTTAACATCGCCATGCAAAAAGCTTTCGATTGAAGCATCGGTATATTTAAGGAACTGGTTTTTTATCATGGCACGGAAACCCTTGTCTTTTAGGCTTTCCATAAACAGCTGTACCATTGGCGCGGTTTCTTTTACAATACCCGAGTCTAAAAGGAAAATAGCCCCTTTGCCCTCCAGGTTTTGCATAGGTATACCGGTAGCCTCTATACTATCGTGCGAATTGATAAGGATAGGAATGCTAAGGTAGCTGTTAAGCGGGTCTAAGCCGGAGCTGGTACCGTGAAAATACGATTCCATCCTGCTGAATATTTTTTTAAGCGTAAGGAGTTTTTCCTGCGTAAGGTTTTCCAGTACGGTTATTTTATTGTTGGCATACTGGTCGTAAACAGCGGCTACAAGAGCGCCACTACTGCCAATACCGTAACCCTGTGGTATACTGCTGTCAAAATACATACCGGCCTCTACATTAAGCTTTAGCGTAGCAATATCAAAGGTAACCAACCCGGGCTCTTCGGCCTGTAGCTGTTCCAGCCAGGTTACAAAACCCCTAAGGCTCTGGTTGCTTTTTTTGGCAAGATCGGTCTCAGAATCGTCTACCCTAAGGCCGCCGTTGTAAAAATTATAAGGAATAGACAAACCTTTGGAGCCTTTGTTAATGCCATGTTCTCCAAAGAGCAATATTTTTGAGTAAAATAAGGGTCCTTTCATTGTAAGGGTATGTATCTATTTATATATAAAGGTACGTAAAAATTAGTTTGCCGGGTTTGATTAACAAATGTTTAATCTGCCAGTTCCGACCCTGCGCCAATTTTGTCGCAAATGTACTGACTGTTTTGGCAATAGCCAAGCAATTCATTCTTAATAAAATCCAAAACTTTTACGCTAACGTTTTCAGGATATAAAATATGCACATTAGCGCCGGCATCTAAGGTAAAACACACAGGTACAGACGTTTCCTGCCTAAATTTCCAAATGGCATTAATAATCTCAAGCGTGTTGGGCTTCATGAGTATAAAGTACGGCTGAGAGGTCATCATCATGGCGTGCAGGGTTAGTGCCTCGCTCTCGGTAATCTTAATAAATGCATCCAGGTTACCTTCAACAAGAGCGGCTTTTAATGCCGATAAATTATCGTGTGCCTGCGCAAAACGCCTTTCGGCATAGGGGTGGTTGTGCATAAGGTCGTGCCCCAGGGTACTGCTTACCTGTTTTTCGCCTTTATCTACCAATAAAATAGTATCCTGGTAGTCTTTAAAAATATCGTGCACCTGGCCCGTAAACGGTACACCAAATAAATCCGAACTACCTTCAATTTCGGCATGTGATCCCCAAACTACTACGCTGCCTTTAACACTACGGCAGGCAGAACCCGACCCTAACCGTGCTAAAAACGATGCTTTCTGATAAAAGTAGGCATCCGTTATTTGCGGGTTAAGCAGGCGCTCTACACTCATAAGGTTCATGGCCAGTGCTGCCATGCCCGAGGCAGACGATGCAATGCCCGAGCTGTGCGGAAACGTATTTTGGGTGTCTATTGTAAAATGATAGTCTTTTAAAAACGGAAGGTAAGCCACTACCCTCTCAAAGAATTTTTCGATCTTAGGCCGGAAACTTTCTTTAGGCTGACCCTCAAACAGCAAGTCGAAAGAAAAGCCATCGGCGCTTTCTTTCTTCTCAAAACCAAGTTTGGTAATGGTTTTACAGTTGCTAAGCGTAAAACTAATAGACGGGTTAGCGGGAATTTGGTTGGCTTTTTTACCCCAGTATTTTACAAGGGCTATATTGCTGGGCGCACTCCATTCAAAACTGCCATTAGTTACCGGGTTTGTATAGGCAGAGGGTATAAAATCCTGTTCGGATACCATGTTTTTAAATTTTAGGCAAAGATAAGATTTTTAGTCAGACGCAGAGAAAGGGCTTTTGCCACGAATTACACAAATTTCACTAATTATAATTTGTGGAATCTGTTAGAATCTGTAATTCGATATTTTAAAAATTAGTGCAATTCGTGTAATTCGTGGCAAACCTTTTTTTAGCTGCAACATAACCCTCTAAAAATTTGTGAAATTAGTGCCATTCGTGCTTAAAAATATTACCCATACCCTTAACTTTGTACATAACAAACCTCAACACAATGTCTAAAACGTACAAAATACTGGTAATGGTTGTTACCTGCCTGGCCGTTGGCTATTTAGCCAGCCAGTTTACACAAGAAAACGTAACCACCTGGTACACCACTATAAAAAAACCATCGTTTACTCCGCCCAACTGGGCTTTCCCGGTGGCGTGGACAACCCTGTATGTTTTTATGGGCGTTGCAGCAGGCCTGGTTTGGGACAGGCTGGATGTTATGCACGATACCGTAAAAAAAGGGCTGACGTTTTTTGCCATACAGCTTGCGCTTAACGGCTTATGGTCGTATCTTTTCTTCGGGCTTAAAAATCCGCTGCTGGGCTTAATAGAAATTGTTTTGCTGTGGCTGATGATTTACGAAACCTATGCCCAGTTTACCAAAGTAAGTAAAATAGCCGGCTACCTGTTTATACCCTATATTGCCTGGGTTAGCTACGCACTGGTGCTTAACGGCACTATATGGTGGCTTAATAAATAGATTAAACTTTAGAGTTATAAAAGATAGCCCGACACCCTGTGTGTTGGGCTATTGTTTTTATGGGGTTTGCCAATAGATACTAATTACTTGCAACATTATATTTTGTTAGGAAAACTTTACCTTAATCTTAACTCGAAACATAGGCCATTCGCTGTTTTGAGCCGTAACTTTATAGTATTATTAAATACAATTTATTATGGAAAATTTAGTTGGAACATCATCTGTAAAAACAGTTAACCCGTTTACGAACGAAATTGTGAAGCAATTTGATGTAATGGAAGATAAAGAGCTTGACTCGAAAATTGCGCTTGCCGATAGTACTTTTAAAACATGGAAAAAAACAGCCTTTAGCGTAAGGGCTAAACTGCTGCACAAAGTTGCGACCATTATGCGCAACAAAAAAGAAGAACTGGGCAAGCTTGCCACCCTGGAGATGGGTAAGCTGCTTAAAGAAAGTATTGCCGAGGTAGAACTTTCGGCAGATATATTTGATTACTATGCCGATAAGGGCGAAGAATTCCTGGCCGACAGCCCGCTGGAAACCCCTATTGGGTCGGCTTTTTTAAGCTATGAGCCTATTGGCGTACTGTTAAGCGTACAGCCGTGGAATTTCCCGTTTTACCAGATAACACGTTCTGCCGCGCCTAATATTATGGCCGGTAACACCATGCTGTTTAAACACGCCTCTAACGTGCCGCAGTGTGCCCAGATAATGGAAGACATTTTTATTGAGGCAGGTGCGCCCGAAGGTGTGTACCAAAACCTGTTTATACCAGGCAAAAAAGCGAGCGAGTTAGTAGCCGACGAACGTATTAAAGCGGTTACCCTTACCGGTAGCGAACCCGCAGGGGCTGCCATTGCTGCCGCCGCAGGTAAGTATATTAAAAAATCAACGCTTGAGCTTGGCGGTAGCGATGCTTTTATTGTTCTGGACGATGCCAATGTAGACGAAGCTGTAGAAGCTGCCGTAAACGGCCGTATGTGGAATGCAGGACAGGTATGTACATCGCCTAAGCGTATTATTGTGGAAGAGAGTATTGCCGATACCTTTCTTGAAAAGGTAAAAGCCAAATTTGCGTCTATAAAACCGGGCGACCCTATGGACCCAGAAACCACGCTTGCCCCTTTAAGCAGCGAAAAAGCCGTTGAAGATGTTATTAAACAGGTTCAGAAAGCCGTTGAAGAAGGTGCAACGCTATTGCTTGGCGGTAAACGTATAGACCGTAAAGGTGCCTTTATGGAGCCAACGCTGTTAACCGGTATTGAGCCGAATAATTCTGCTTATAAAGAAGAGATTTTTGGCCCCGTGTTTATGTTTTATAAAGTTAAGAACGAAGATGAGGCTATTGAGCTTGCCAACGCTACCAACTTTGGCCTTGGCGGAAGTATTTTTAGCGGTGATGAAAAAAGAGCCGTTAACGTTGCCCGACAAATTGAAACCGGAATGGTGTACATAAACCACCTTACAGGCATTACCCCAGAGTTGCCTTTTGGTGGCACCAAAGGATCGGGTTATGGCCGAGAGCAGTCGCCGGCAGGTATTTATGAGTTTGTAAACGCCAAACTTATAAGGACTACCAAAGCCTCTAACCCGAATTAATTCCAAGAATAGAGTTCATAAAAAATGCCCGCAATTGCGGGCATTTTTATTTTATTGTAAACAGTTACTTAACCGTAAGTACAAAATATTTTTTCTTGCCAAACTGCACTAAAATGTACTTGCCCAAAACAAGGTCTTTATCAGAAAGTTTGTAGGCATCGGTAATTTTTTCTTTGTTGATGGAAACTGCATTGGCAGCCAGTGCTTTTCGGGCTTCACCACGCGATGGGAATACCTTGGTAGTATCCGCCAGCATTTCTATAATATCGGTGTCGGCGCTTAATTGCTCCGGTGTAATTTCGGCATGGAAAAACTCGCCAAAAATATCGGTAAAAAAATCGTCGCTAACTGCATTAAGCTGCTCGTAGTTATAGTTAGAAAACACAAACTCCGATCGTTTAATGGCTTCTTCCAGATCTTCTTTAGAGTGTACAAAAGTAGTAACCTCTTCGGCAAGCCTTTTTTGCAGCACCCTTAAATGCGGCGCCTGATGGTGTTCTGCAATAACAGCCTCTACTTCGGCCTGAGATAAGAATGTAAATATCTTAATGTATTTTTCGGCATCGGCATCGGTGGTATTTACCCAAAACTGGTAAAATTTGTATACCGATGTTTTATCGGCGGTAAGCCATACGTTACCCCCTTCGGATTTACCAAATTTAGAGCCGTCTGCCTTTGTTATAAGCGGGCAGGTCATAGCATAAGCCTTAGCGCCCTCATCGTTCATCCTGCGCACTAATTCGGTGCCGGTGGTAATATTGCCCCACTGGTCGCTGCCGCCCAGTTGCAGCAGGCAGTTGTATTGTTTATGTAAATGGTAAAAATCGTAGCCCTGTATTAGCTGGTAGGTAAACTCGGTGAACGACATTCCGCTACCTGCCTCGCCGGTAAGGCGTTTTTTAACCGAATCTTTCGCCATCATGTAATTAACGGTAATACGCTTGCCCACATCGCGCACAAAGCCTATAAAAGAAAATTCCTTCATCCAGTCGTAGTTATTAACCAGGATGGGGGCGTTGGCTTCGTCCGAATTAAAATCAAGAAAACGCGACAATAATGCCTTAATACCGTTTACGTTTTTGTTAAGGGTAGCTTCGTCCAGCAGGTTACGCTCATCGCTCTTGCCCGATGGGTCGCCAATCATGCCGGTAGCCCCGCCAACAAGCGCAACAGGCCTGTGCCCGTGGTTGTGCAGGTGTACAAGAATTATAATGGGCACAAGGCTGCCTATGTGCAGAGAGTCAGACGTTGGGTCGAAGCCTATATAGGCCGTAGTCATTTCTTTAAGCAGTTGTTCCTCGGTTCCGGGCATTATATCGTGCACCATGCCACGCCATTGTAATTCGGCTACAAAATTCTTCATGTCAAAAATTTAATTGGGCACAAAAATACAATTTGTACCGTGTAATTTTAAATAATTTTTATTCTTTAGCTTTAAATAAGATTTTTCTTAAGATAATGACAAAGATTATATAAATTGTACCGGTTTATTATCCCATAACATTATAAATCAGGACCCGCTTACATCTACTCTCCTCAAATAAAAATAAAATATCATGAAAAAGCCATGGCTTAAAAAATTGCTTTACGCTGTTATAATAGTAATAGGCCTTTTTATTGGCGTTTTTATATGGGCAGATAACGAACTGAACAAGGTTTTGGGCAAGTCGACCCAAGTAGTTAACGTTGCCCCAAATGTTAGCACCTACATTACAATACATATAAAAAACGTTAATATACTATCTGAAGACTGCACCCTCTTTATTAATAACCAAGATGTAATTATCAGGGACGGAAAGATTATCAGTATAGGTGAAAACCAAGCCGCAGATGACACAGTTACCACTATTGACGGTACTGGTAACTATTTAATTCCGGGCCTTGTAGATTCTCACGTTCATTTAAAAGAAAGCAAAAACGACCTGTATTTATATTTAGCCAACGGTGTAACCTATGTTAGAGAAATGGCCGGAAGGCCGGTAGCGTTAGAATGGAAAAAAGAAATTGAAAAAACGGGCATTGGCCCGCGTATGTTTATAGCATCGCCACCCATATTTAGCGAAAGCGGATTAACCGGCTATTATTACAGCTGGACAAGGCAGGCTATTAACTTTTCGACTAAAGAGGACGCTCAAAAAGCAATACAAAAAATTAAAGAGCAAGGCTATGATGCCGTTAAAATGTATGGTTTTGTTAACCCCGAAATGTTTAAAACTACCGTAGATCTTGCCAAACAAAACAACCTGCCGGTTATTGGGCACATACCGTTAGTTGATTTGGAAACTTTTTATACATCCGGACAGATAGAAATTGCCCACATTGAAGAGTTAACGGTAAAAACAATGGACGATTTTGGAAAGTCCATCTCTAAAAACCCACAGGAATACCTTGACTTTTTAAAGGCACATTCCAGTCAGATAGCGAAAAAGTTAAGAGAGAATAATATTAGTGTAACCTCTACCATTTCTTTGGTTGAGAGTTTCCCTAAACAACGGTTCGGCTTAAAATCTGAACTAAAACAGATTGAATTGCAATATGCTAATCCTAAAATTACTGAAGGCACCCCGCTTTACAAATTAGGCTGGCTACCCGGCAGGAACGGATACGAATATGATGGCGAAGATACCCCGGAAGCACGAAAATTATCGGGAATCTTTTGGCGTGTGTATGTAGAAGCCATTAGTATTATGGCAAAAGCACTGGTAGACAACAACGTTACAATTATGGCAGGAACAGATGCAAATGTATCTACTATGGTTCCCGGATTTTCGTTGCAAAATGAGTTAGGGTCTTTATCAAAATCAGGATTAACAAATGCACAAACACTTTATGCGGCAACTGTTGCGCCCGGCAATTTTATGAAGAGCAACACCGGAATGATAAAGGCAGGATATAATGCTGATTTGGTGCTACTCTCTAAAAATCCATTAGAAAACATCAACAATACCAAAACCATAAAAAATGTGTTTTTTGGCAAACACACAATTAATAAACTACAAATTGCTGCCATTTTAAAAGCTATAGAAAAGGCCAATAACGAAAACCGAAGCATAAAAATTGACGAGTACTTAAAGTAATATCATCTACCAGTAGCTTACAAGTCAATACGCTTGTGGTAAAAACACGCATGATATTTAGTTACCCCTTATGTTGGGTCATTTTTGCTACATTTGTATTTATGATTTTAGTTACCGGCGGAACAGGATTAGTAGGTGCGCATTTGCTGCTTAGGCTGGCAGATAGCGGCAACACCCTGCGTGCGTTATACCGCAACCCCACTACCCTTGCCAAAACAAAGCACGTTTTTGCCCATTACGGTAAACAACACCTGTTTGATGCCATAGACTGTGTACAGGGCGATATTTTAGATGTACCGTCCTTAGAACCCGCCTTTGCAGGTGTTACACATGTATACCACTGCGCAGCGTTTATATCTTTCGACCCGCGTGACGAAGACCTGCTAAGAAAAACCAACATAGAGGGCACTGCCAATATGGTTAACTGCGCATTGGCTTTTGGCGTACAAAAGTTTTGCCATGTTAGCTCTATTGCCGCTTTAGGCGATAGCCCGCAACCCGGCGGAACCATTACCGAGGAAACCGAATGGAACCCCGAAAAAAGCCACGACGATTATGCCATTAGCAAATATGGCGCAGAGATGGAAGTTTGGCGTGCCTGGCAGGAAGGCCTGCAAGTTGTAATAGTAAACCCGGGCATTATTTTTGGCTACGGTTACTGGAACCAGGGCAGCGGCGCCATTTTGCGTGCTGTAGAGCGTGGGCAGTATTTTTATACGCTGGGCTCCTGCGGTTTTGTAACAGTAGAAGATGTTACCAACATTATGGTGCAGCTTATGCAAAGTAATGTATCGGGAGAGCGGTACACCGTAGTGGGCAACAACCTTACGTATAAAGAAGTGCTGGACACTATTGCAGATGATCTTAATAAAAGCCGCCCTACTATACATGCCACAAGAGCATTAACATCCTTCGCATGGCGTGCCGACTGGCTACTGAGCCTTTTTACCCGCAAACGCATGCTTACGCGCAGCATGGCGCAATCAGCGCACGCTAAAGAGCTATATGATACCGGTAAAATTAAAAAGGAACTGGATTACAAGTTTATCGGCCTGAAGCCGTACCTCCATGAACTTTGCGCGCTCTTTGCGAAGCGCGGATAGCATCTATCTTTGCCTGGGCCTGCTTTTTAGCCAAATCTTCCTCTGTAGGTAAAGGCGTATTTGGATTGGCAGGTGTAACAGCAGCAGCGGTAGTTTTAGCCGCATCAGGCTTAGTGGTAGTTGCCTTTTTAGGAGGCTTAACCTCAAGCTTTGCTTTGGCTTTTTTTAGCCTGTCGAAAACCTTTTTTTGCATCTTGTCATACTTTTTAAGGTCAGACGCGTAATACAAATGGTTTTGGGCAAAGCTAAGGCTGTCAGTCTTATACTTATTAAAAATATAGGTTTGCGTTTTTATATTATTATCGTTTAACGATTTTGGCGTAAACGATTTTATGGCCTGCAACAAAGCAATATCGTACAATATGTTTACCATATCGTCTTCGCTTAGCATCTTATCGGGCTTTGGCGCAGCGTTATTGCTGCACGACACCACAATTAGGGCACATAAAAATATAAATACCAGCTTTTTCATTTACTCCCTGTCAAATAATAATCGTTCGCCGCAGCGAATGTCTTTTACCTTAAAGTTATTGTATACCAATTGGCCGTTTACAAACGTATGGCTAATTCTTGATTTAAAGTTAGTACCTTCAAACGGAGACCAGCCACATTTGTATAAAATATTTTCTTTTTTAACATTCCACGGCAAGCCCGGGTTAACAATAACAAGGTCGGCAAAATATCCTTCGCGAATAAATCCGCGTTTTTCTACCTTGAAAATTTTGGCCGGGTTGTGGGCCATTTTCTCAACAATTTTTTCTACCGAAATTTTCTTTTGGTGGTACGCCTCAAACATAGCCACAACAGCATGCTGTACAAGCGGCCCGCCCGAAGGTGACGATGTGTATGGGTTTTTCTTCTCCTCTAAAGTATGAGGAGCATGGTCTGTAGCCACAACATCTATCCTGTCGTCTAAAAGGGCTTTCCAAAGGGCATCCCTGTCGGCAGCTGTTTTAACAGCCGGGTTCCACTTAATAAGCGCGCCTTTTTTATCGTAATCGGCATCGGTAAACCAAAGGTGGTGTATGCACACTTCGGCTGTAATTTTTTTATCTTCTAACGGAATCTTGTTGGTAAACAATTCGGTTTCCCTGGCGGTAGACACGTGGAAAACGTGCAGCCTTGCGCCTGTTTTTTTGGCAAGCTCTATAGCACGCGATGATGATATGTAGCAGGCCTCGGCACTACGAATTTCCGGGTGGAATTTTACCGGGATATCGTCGCCATATTGTTCTATGTACTTAGCAAGGTTAACGCGTATTGTAGCCTCATCTTCGCAGTGTACTGCAATAAGCATTTTTGTATTGCTGAATATTTTTTCTAAAACAGCCTCATCATCCACAAGCATGTTACCTGTAGACGACCCAAGGAATAACTTAATACCCGCCACATTTTTAGGGTTGGTTTTAAGCACCTCTTCAAGGTTATCGTTAGTACCGCCCATCATAAACGAGTAGTTGGCATAGCTGGATTGCGATGCTATCTGGTATTTTTGCTCCAGCAACTCCTGCGTTACCGCATTTGGCACTGTGTTGGGCTGCTCTATAAACGATGTTATACCACCGGCAACGGCAGCACGCGATTCGGTTTCTATAGTACCTTTGTGGGTTAGGCCCGGTTCACGAAAGTGCACCTGGTCGTCTATGGCACCCGGAATAAGAAAACTTCCTTCGGCGTCAATAATTTTAACGTCGCCCGTTTTGGGACTGATCTTATCGGCAATTTCCTTAATAAATTTATCCTCAATAAAAAGATCGCCCTCAAAAATTGTTCCCTCGTTTACAATCCTGGCATTCTTTATTAGTATCCTGTTCATTATAATTTTATAGTCGGTTCAGCATTTTTTTTATACGCAGCCTTATTACGCCGGTTATGGCTTCTTTAATAATAGCATTGCTCATTTTAGATTCGCCTTTGGTGCGATCTGTAAATATTATAGGCACTTCTACAATATTAAACCCGTTCGAAAAAGCCCTGTATTTCATTTCTATCTGAAAAGCATAGCCCACAAACTTTATCCTGTCCAGGTTAACGCTCTCCAGCACTTTGCGCCTGTAGCATATAAAACCCGCAGTGGCATCTTTAATTTGCATGCCGGTAACCATTTTAACATATACCGATGCATAGTACGACAGCAGCACCCTGCTAAGTGGCCAGTTAACCACATTTACACCGTTACTGTAGCGCGACCCAATGGCCATATCGGCACCTTTGTGGCAGGCGGCATATAAATGTTCGAGGTCTTTTGGATTGTGAGAAAAATCAGCATCCATCTCAAAAATATAATCGTACTTACGTTCTATAGCCCATTTAAAACCGTGTACGTAAGCCGTGCCCAGCCCTGCTTTGCCCGCCCTTACTTCTAAAAAAAGCCTGTTAGGATAGTCTTCTTGTAATTCCCGTACCTTTTGAGCTGTGCCGTCGGGAGAGTTATCGTCTACAATAAGCACATCAAATGGTGTGGTAAGCTCAAAAACCGCCCTTATAACAGTTTCTATATTTTCAATCTCGTTGTAAGTAGGGATTATTACAATTCCTTCACTCATGGTGGCGATGCAAATTTTGGTGCAAAAGTAATGTATTTCTAAACGACTAAAACATAATTAAAGTATAATTAAACAAACCAAGTGCAAAAAATACTAATTTTGCAGCTATGGAAGACCTGGTTTTTAACGAGCGAATTGTGGGCAGCAAAGACTGGGCAACCTTCTTGTTTATATTTTGCTTTGCCTTAGTTGCCATAAACAAAAGTGTTTTTGAGGCCCGCTTTGCCGAATTTATTAAACTGGCCTACTCTAACAAATATACTAAAATATATAAAGACAGCTCTAACCTTCTTAGCTGGTTTACTATATCTTTTTTTCTTATCCAGGTTATCTCGTTCTCGTTTTTGCTGCAGTTTGTGCTAAGCTACTTTGGGCTTACCGATAAAACCAGCTGGATAGCCTTTATACAAATATTTACATCCATAGCGTTTTTTATACTTGCCAAGTTTTTAATTGAAAAAATTATAGCCACATCGTTTAGTATAGAAGAGTTTAACGAGCAGTTTAACCTGCAAAAAGTAAACTACCGCACCTACATTGGCCTGCTGTTGCTGCCTATAAATGCTATACTGTTTTATAACGACAGCCTGCACGGTATTGTGCTTAAATGCATTTTGGTTGCCATTGTGGCAACAAGCGCGGTTTCTTACCTTGTTTCATTAAGGAATTATCAAAAATTGATACTGGGTAAATTGTTCTATTTTATTTTGTATCTTTGCGCTCTTGAAATAGCACCCTATTATTTCATGTATTATTGGTTTACAAACGGTTAGTAAAAGACATTTCTTATAATATGAAAGTGAAAACAATTTTGGTTTCGCAGCCGGAGCCTAAAGTAGAAAATTCACCATACTTTGAAATTCAGCATAAGCTGAAAGTAAAAGTAGATTTCAGGCCATTTATCCATGTAGAGGGTGTAAACGCTAAAGATGTAAGGGCCCAGAAAGTGGACCTAAACAACTACAGCGCCATTATCCTTACAAGTAAGAACTCTATAGACCACTTTTTTCGCGTAGCGGAAGAAATGCGTTTTAAAGTGCCTGAAACGATGAAGTATTTTTGCCAGAGCGAAGCGATTGCATTTTACCTGCAAAAGTATGTGGTATACCGCAAAAGAAAAATTTATGTAGGCCAGAAGGATTTTGTAGATCTTTCTCCGCTTATTAAAAAGTATAAAGACGAAAAGTTTTTATTGCCGGCATCAGACCAGCTTAATGATGATATACCTACAACCCTTAACAACCTTAAGGTAGACTGGACGCCCGGTACTTTTTACAGGACCGTAATGAGCGACCTTACCGACCTTAAAGATGTTTATTATGATGTACTGGCGTTTTTTAGCCCTACAGGTATAAAATCGTTATTCAAGAATTTTCCTGACTTTAAGCAGAACGACACCCGTATTGCGGTGTTTGGAAGCACTACCCAGAAGGAAGCCCTTGAACACGGCCTGCGTATTGATATTATGGCTCCTGCACCGGGAACCCCGAGTATGACTATGGCATTAGAAAAATATATAACAGAAGCTAATAAGGGAAAATAATTACTTTTATTTTAATCTGAATAACATCAAAGCTACCTCTTTACGGGGTGGCTTTTTTTTGTTTATACACGATAGTATAATGGAACACGGATGACACGGATGCTGCGCAATCGCAGATTTACACGGATTTTCTATAAATGTCACAATACTATTGGCGGGTTGGAGTGTAGCTGCCCCCTCTCCTTCGGAGGGTTGGAGGTAAGGTCTCTGTTCTTTTGTCTTGAAACAAAAGAACCAAAAATTCAAGGCTCTAACTTCTTTTGCTACAAAATAAAAGCTTCGGCTAAATCATTTGAACCTGCCTACCGGCAGGCAGGCTCGCTGGCGCTCAAACAGCAAATGATTTGTAACGCCTCAACTTTCATTTTGCTAAACGCAACGAAGTTTAAGGCCTTCAGCTTCACTCATACATGCTTATTTACAATCTATACATATTTACTTAAACAAGCACTGAGCGCTTGTTAAGCCAGTAAACAACGGTATAAGAAAGCAGTATGGATAACGGATAAGCCAGCAAAAAATAATTACCTGTTTGTTGTACATTAAAAATTCTGCCGTAAATAGAAGTGTGTGCTACAAATAAAGAAACAGGCTCAGGTATTAGAAGCAGTAAAAGCCCCAAATATATGTTGGCTTTTTTAAACACCCTGCCGGGGAATAACGCAACGATACAAGACAGGCTAAACAACACGAAACTACCGTAAAAGTTATAGGCAAAAAACTCCCAGTCGGCTATTTTGCTAAAAACAAAAAAATAAGCTATACCAAAAAGCTGTAACAGCAGTAGTGCAAATAAGTAAGTGGATATAATTACTTTGTAGGTGCGGCTAATTTTCATTGGTGTATTTTAGGTTGGTGTAGGCACAAAAAAATAGCTGCCCGTCCCCGGGCAGCCCTTTTCCAAAAACATCTATTCTAAAATTCACAATTATGCCAGCGGACCGCCGGCGATAATTTCTTCATTAGAGAACGTTTCAAATTTAGTGAAATTTTTTCTGAATTCGCCCGCTAATTCAGCAGCTTTTTTGTCGTAAGCCGTTTTATCAGCCCACGTATCCCTTGGGTTTAAAACCTCATCGGGCACGTTAGGGCAGCTTTGCGGTACGGCAAGCCCAAAAACATCATCAGTACTGTAAGAAACATTATCAAGTTGCCCGTTTAATGCTGCCGTTATCATGGCACGGGTATATTTTAATTTCATCCTGCTGCCGGTGCCATAAGCGCCACCCGTCCAGCCGGTGTTTATAAGCCATACATTAACGCCGGCCTCCTTCATTTTACTGCTTAGCATCTCGGCATATTTGGCCGGGTGCAACGGCATAAACGGCGCGCCAAAGCAGGCCGAAAAATTAGGCTGCGGCTCTTTAACACCCTCCTCTGTACCGGCAACCTTAGCCGTATAGCCCGATATAAAGTAGTAGGCCGCCTGGCCCGGAGTTAGTTTAGATATTGGAGGCAGGATACCGAAAGAATCGGCACTAAGGAAAAATATATTTTTAGGGTTGTGCCCAATAGAGCCCGGCTGTGTGTTATTAATATGGTATAGCGGATAGCTAACACGGGTGTTGGGAGTAATGGAAACATCCTCAAAATCAACCTCGTTAGTGCCCGGTGTAAACACCACATTTTCTAACAATGCGCCTTTTTTTATGGCCCTAAAAATGTCTGGCTCATGCTCTTCGGTAAGGTTAACCACCTTGGCATAACAGCCACCTTCAAAGTTAAATACGGTATTATCGTGCGCCCAGCCGTGCTCGTCGTCGCCAATAAGCTTACGTGCCGGATCGGCCGACAAGGTAGTTTTACCCGTACCCGAAAGGCCAAAGAAAATAGCCGTATCGCCGTGGTCGCCCACATTGGCACTGCAATGCATGGGCAGGGTATCTTTAAAAACAGGCAGTATAAAATTAAGGGCAGAGAAAATGCCTTTTTTCATCTCGCCGGTGTAGCCCGTACCGCCAATAAGCGCTATTTTTCTTGTAAAATCGAGTATTGCAAAATTATGGCTTCGGGTACCATCCACTTCAGGGTTGGCCTTAAAGCCCGGTGCGCACACCACATGCCAGTCGGCCTTAAAATCTTCCAGTTCCTCTTCAGTCGGCCTCAGGAACATGTTGTAACAAAACAGGTTGCTCCACGCCGTCTCGGTAACTACCCTTACATTAAGCCTAAAATCGGCATCGGCACATACGTAGCTATCCCTAACAAAAACCTCTTTGCCAGACAAGTAGGCAGCCACTTTGTTGTAAAGGGCATCAAACTTCCGGCTGTCAAACGGCAGGTTTACATTGCCCCACCACACTTTATCTTCGGTAATACTGTCTTTTACAATAAAACGATCCTGTGGCGACCTGCCTGTAAATTCTCCGGTGTTAATTGCAAGGGCTCCTGTAGATGTTTCTACACCCTGTGCTTCCCTAAGGGTAATGTCGTGAAGTTCGTCTGGCGACAACTGATACCTTACCGTTGCATCATTGATTCCGATCTCATTTAACGCAATCGTTTTCGTAAAAAGGCCGTAATTCTCCATAGTTTTGGGTTTAAGTTGAATAATTACTATGGCGCAAAGATAGTAATTATTCAATTCGGTATGAAGAATTAGGATATTTTTATCTTTTTTGTTTAATTATGTGTAAAAACAACACCGCCCAGGCAGCAATCAGTAACAATCCTCCAATAGGGGTTATCCAGCCAAAACGGGCAAAATCAAAGGGCAAAAGCGTATTTATGGCTAAAAAATAGATGGATACAGAAAACAGGAATACACCACCAACAGTTAGGTACAAAATGCTTTTTTTAGCTTTGTCTGACACATATGCCGTGGTGCCCACAAACAATAAAAACAGCGCATGGAATATCTGGTAGCGAACCCCGGTCTCAAAAACGGTTACCATTTCGGGTGATACTACCTTTTTTAAGCCGTGTGCGCCAAAGGCCCCTAAAACTATTCCGGTAAGCCCTAAAACTGCGGCTGTTGCTATAACTTTTCTGTCCATTATTTAATTGGTTTTGTTTTTTGTATTGTTATTTATAGTAACGACCTTTTTAGACTATACAAAAATAACAAAAGCATAGCTAATTTTAGAAGCAGTTTCTGTTTTTAAAAATTAATATCTCTGTTATTTAAATTATCATAGAAGTTTAACGGCACTCTGAGTTTAAGGCACTTTTTTTAAAGTTGTCTCAGTGATATAATCAGACGCATGCCTATCTAATACAATACCTTTTTCTTCAAGTTTCTCTTTAATTGCTGATTTAAATTCAAGTTTATCTATTAAGTGCTTATGCCTAATTGAAAATGTCCTAAATAAATCATCCCATGTCATAGCGTAGATTTCGTAATTACCAACCTCCTGAACTAAAAATCTCTTACCTCTATTTTCTTGATTTTGATACAATCCTTTTATATATTCATCGACACTTTTACCAACAATAAAAAATTTCCATTTCCTTAACTGCTTACTGTTGAATTCAGGCTCATCTGCTATAAATCTTAGATAATCTTCAATTTGTCGGAATTGAGTACTGGCAATTACCACATTTGGTCTTTTTAACTCTACTATTATATTTTCTTCTACCATTAATTCTTCACTGCGCGAATCTGGTACGTCGGATTGTTGGCAAATAAAAATGTCTGGTCGCTTTAGCTTGTCCTTTTTATCTAACTTTCTAAGTTCAGGCTTCCTGCCATTGTTATTTTCAATAAAATCTAAATAGTTATTTAAGAGAATTTCGAAATTTTTATCCGCGGACACAAGGTGGTATTGTTCACCGAAAAGCCAATAATTATCTTCTATAAGTTTCTGAATATGCACCCGTTCATTAGTGAAATGTTCTAAATCAAAAATTAATGTTTTTAATGCTGCCACTACATGAAAACGAGTTTCCAAAAATTTAACTAAAGTTACAATGTGTGCTAACTTTGTTTGCTTTAAAACACTCGCTAAGTCAATTCTATCTTCTTCGGATAAATTTACAATTTCACCAACAATATCTAATATATTTTCACGCTGTTCGCTATCAAGCAAAAGATTTAAAAAGCCTACTATCGCTTTGCTTTGGGGAAGTTTCAAATCCTGGAAAATCTTTGGTTGAACTGTGTAAATCTCCTTTACTACATTTTCTAAATCTCTTTTGCGTAGTTGGTCATATTCGTTATCTTTAAATCTTGGAAAAATGCTGTCTTTTTCAAATTTTTCAATAAGGGTTGTTGCTTTGTATGTTTTTAAGAATATACGCTCCTTGTCCCCGATAAATTTCTTTATCTTAGTGGTTAGGTTTTTAAATATAATATCGTGTTGACTAACAGAGTCAAATAATGATAATGACTTTTCACTTTGCTCTTTAAAATTGTCGAAATAAGAAGATTCAATATATACCGAATGAAAAAATTCTGTCCCTTTCCGATTAAATGATGTAGGCTTTTTATATTTAAGCTCTTGAACTGAATCCAAAAAATAGAAGTAGAAGTTATCTCCGAATTTTAGCTTCCACTGAATAAAATTTACTTTAAACGAATAGTCTCCAATTTCAAAAATATCCTCTTCTGAATCGGCTATAACTCTATTATAATTTAGCAATATGTCGTTTATATAGATACTGAAATTATTTGCTGAATTAAGATATAAAAACCATCCAAACTCGCTACATAGGTAACTGTAAAAATCTTCATTTTCTAACAGTTCAGTAGAAAGTTTTGTGAAATTACTAAATGCAACAGTCGTACCTGTAGGAGTGTTTTTGACTATCGCTTTGTCATTGGTTGTGAAATTTTGTGGGTCATCCTTTAATATTTCAATCTCATACTTTAACAAATTACCTGCGATACCTTTATAAACTGTTTCCCACACGGCTTTTGTGCAAAAATTAAAAAATGAGTATCGACCTTTTCCTTTTTTACCTTGTACCTGTGTAATTTCGGAATAAGAGCTTTTCTTTTTTGAATCCATAAATCTGCCAAAAGTTTCTGACAGCTCTTCCATTTCAATGCCGGTACCATTGTCAGATATAGTGAAACGCACTAAAGAATTTAAATCATCGGACTCAAAATTTAAATCTACTCGGGTAGCATCAGCATCAAAACTATTCCATATATATTGAGCGATTGCCCGCCTGTAATCTGAGGGTAAACCGCTTGTAGCGATACTTTCGCCTGTAATCTTTGTTGTATGTCGCATTGTTAAATAATTCAAAGTAGTAAATATACTACTTCCTTATTTATATATTGAAAAATGCTTTCTAAATCCTTAACCTCTTCTTTACTAATACATTCTCAAGGCTGTTAGGGCTAATTATTTTACTATTATTTAATAACTCCTTGTATCGCTTGCTGGATCTCTTCACCTTTTCCATAAAACTTGTACCTAATAATAATTTATAAATTTAGCCACTTTAAAATATTTAACGCAGAATATTTTTTTATAAATATAACATTTTACTACATTCGTGTTATAATTTATAAAAAACTATGAGGAATATTTTGATTATTGGCGCCGGAAGATCGGCCTCGTCATTAATAGAATACCTGTTAAATAAGTCGGTTCCCGAAGACCTTTTCCTAACCATAGGCGATCTTTCGGCAGAGCTGGCCGAACGCAAAACCAACGGCCACCCAAGGGCCCGCGCCATAGCTTTTGATATTTTTAACGAAGCACAGCGCCACCAGGAAATTAGCAACGCCAGCATTGTAATTTCGATGCTGCCGGCACACCTGCACTACGAGGTGGCTAAAGACTGTATTGCCCATAAAAAGCACATGGTTACGGCATCGTACATTAGCCCCGCCATGCAGGACCTGGATGCCCTTGTTAAAGCCAACAACCTTGTGTTTATGAACGAGATTGGCCTGGACCCCGGCATTGACCACATGAGCGCCATGAAAATTATTGATGAAATTACAGACCAGGGCGGTAAGGTAATACTGTTTGAGTCGTTTTGCGGCGGCCTTGTAGCCCCAGAGAGCGACAACAACCTGTGGAACTATAAGTTTACCTGGAACCCGCGCAATGTGGTACTGGCCGGCCAGGGAGGTACCGCCAAGTTTATACAGGAGGGTACGTACAAGTACATACCCTACAACAAACTCTTTAGGCGTACCGAATTTATGCATGTAGAGGGCTACGGCCGTTTTGAAGGCTATGCCAACCGCGACTCGCTTAAATACCGCAGTGTTTACGGTTTGGATGATGCGCTTACCCTATACCGCGGCACGCTGCGCAGGGTGGGCTTTAGCAAGTCGTGGAATATGTTTATTACCTTAGGGATGACCGACGACAGCTATATTATGGAAAACTCTGAGACGATGAGCTACCGCGAGTTTACCAACTCGTTTCTGCCGTACCACCCAACCGACTCGGTGGAGCTTAAGCTGAGGCACATACTAAAAATAGACCAGGACGATATACAGTGGGATAAGCTGCTGGACCTGGACCTGTTTAACCCCAACAAGATAGTGGGGCTGCGCAACGCCACCCCTGCCCAGATACTGGAAAAGATACTATCGGACCGATGGACGCTTAGCCCTGAGGATAAAGACATGATTGTGATGTACCACAAGTTTGGCTACGAGCTTAACGGCCAGAAAAAACAGGTTGATGCCACTATGGTATGCATTGGCAGCGACCAGACGTATACCGCTATGGCAAAAACGGTAGGCCTGCCTGTGGCAATGGCTGCCTTACAGATACTTAACGGAAAAATAACCACGCCGGGCGTGCAGCTGCCTATAAACAGGGAGGTGTATTTGCCTATACTTAAAGAACTTGAAGAATTTGGGGTTGTTTTTCATGAAAAACACGTTCCTTACATGGGGTATAACCCGCAAAATGTAGCGAGCTAAACCTCACTAACTAACTCAAAACCCGAAAACCTTTCTGCCCCGGCAGCAAGGTTTTTTTTGTACCGATTTTTGTCCTCTCCAAAAAGTGTAAAACAAAAAAAACCGAAAGGCAAAAGCCAATCGGTTTCTTAGTATCGTAAAAGCCGAATCTCAAACTCCAAAAGTGAAATATTAAGCACTTTTTGAAGCTATTTTAAATTCTCAAATCTAAATTCTCAAATCTCAAATCTAAATTCTAAATTCTTAGAACGGAAGATCGTCGTGCTCTTCTTCTTTGTAGTTGGTTGCAGGTTCAAAAGCATCGCGTGCAGCCGGGGCTGCCTGCTGGTAACCACCACCCTGAGGTGCCTGGCCATAGCCTTGTTGCGGCGCTTGTTGGTAGCCACCTTGCTGAGCCTGAGGGGCATCGCCTGCTTTTTCTATTCTCCAGCCTTGTATAGAGTTAAAGTATTTAGTCTCTCCCTGTGGGTTAACCCATTCCCTGCCTCTTAAGTTTATGGAAACTTTTACAGGCTCGCCAACGCGGTAGCTGTTAAGCAGGTCGCATTTATCCTGTGTAAATTCTATCATAATGTGCTGTGGGTACTGCTCATCTGTAGTAACTACTAATTCTCTCTTTCTGAAACCGTTAGCACCAAAAGCTTTGGTTTCATCAATCATTTTAATTCTTCCTGAAACTTCCATAATCTTATCTTTATTTATAATTTTCTACCATTAGCGGTAGCGATCGTTACACAATTATCTTAGAAACCCTTATTAGCCAGGAGTACTTTCCAGGCATCGCTTACGCGGTTATTATCCAGGTATTCTTTGGCTTTAAGCAGCTTTTTATCCTGATCATCAGCACTTAACACGCCTTTAACCTCAAAGCTCTCTTTTACAAATATACTAACTTCTTCTTCAGTAGGCAAGGTTTCTACGTTACCAAGTTTGCCTAAATCGTTGCCATCAAAAACAGCACTGCTTTTAACAAAGGCCGGTATGGCATCAACCCCTACGCCCAGTGTGGTTAGCGGTTTTTCTACCTCAAATAACCCCTGCGAAGACCTTGAGTACCAGTTACCTCCAAGCCTGGACACGAGGTCTATCTTGTGCTGGTCTATGGCGCCATGTTCGTCTAATATACTCTCATCTATGTGCATTTTAAGCACTTCGCATAAAATAAGGTTGCCGGCACCGCCTTCGGTACCCAGGGCAATAATATCGTTAACGCGGCATTCAAACTGTACAGGTGCCTCCTTAACCCTGAATGGCGCTACTATATCGCTGGGTATCATGGTAAAACCGGCTTTATCGAACTCGTTTACACCGGCGGCATATTCGGTACTCGATAACGATGTTTGCTCTACCATGCCGTAGCTTACCACGTTTATAACTACCTCACGGTTAAGCTCTGCGTTAAGCAGTGTGTGCTTAACGGTGTTATCTCTAACCCTGCGCGACGGCGAGAATATTAGTATGGGCGGGTTGCTGCTAAACAGGTTAAAAAAACTAAATGGCGACAGGTTGGGTACGCCGTTTTTATCTACCGTGCTGGCAAGTGCAATGGGCCTGGGGCCTACACTGCTTTGCAGGTAGCCGTGCAGTTTTTGGGTGGTAAGTTCTTTAGGGTCTATAGTAAGCATGCTGCTTTAATTTAGACTGCAAAGATACTTTTTTGGCCTATTGCAAACGGGTGTGTTGATAAAATAAAATGGATGCCTTTAGCGTTATTAACTGCTACGCCTTATCTACCGTAAGTTTTAGTATCTTTAAGCCTCAAAATTTTTGTATGCAAATTACTGATAAAAGAAGCCTTACCCGTTGGATAATTATTGGTGCTTCGTTTTTTACTGTACTTTTTATAGTTTGGAATACCTACTACCTTTTCCAGATATTCAGGGCCGAAGAGCACATGAAAATGGAACTGTGGGCGGCATCGTTAAATAGTTTAAACAACGCCGACCCTGAAACTGAAGATGTTACACTGCCCAGCAAAATTTTAGAGAACAACACCTCTATACCCATTATACTTACCGATAAAGACAACAATGTTTTAAAAACAGCCAATATTAGCGATGCTATTGCTAAAGACTCCATACTTGCCAAAGAGTATATAGAAGATTTTAAGAGCCAGAACCAGCCCATAGTTATGAATACCTATGGCGAGGCGCAATACATTTACTACGGCAGCTCTACACTGCTTAATGTTTTAAAATACTATCCCTTTGCCCTTGCCCTTATTATTGTGCTGTTTAGCACCGTAATTTATAATTTTTACCGTGCTACAAAGGCAGGCGCACAAAACAGGCTTTGGGCGGGTATGGCTAAAGAAACCGCCCACCAAATTGGCACACCCCTATCATCTTTACTGGGGTGGATAGAAATTATGCGGGTGGATGATGTAGACCCCACCACTATTGCCGAGGTTGAAAAAGACGTATTGCGATTGCAAACCATAGCCGACCGTTTTAGTAAAATTGGGTCGGAACCATTGTTAGAGGAACGCGACATTGTTGCCGAGACCGAAAAGTCTTTCGAATACCTGCGCTCCAGGGCTTCTAAGCAGGTAGAATTCAGCTTTAAGGCGCCTAACCATGCCATACCCGTTATGCTTAACCCTGAACTTCATAGCTGGACCGTAGAGAACCTTGTAAAAAATGCCATAGATGCCATGAAGGGCAAAGGCAAGCTTGATGTGAGCATTGAAGAAAAAGACCGCTTTGTAAAAATAAAGGTGTCCGACTCCGGCAAAGGCATACCCAAAGCCCAGTTCAGGAAGGTATTCGAGCCTGGCTTTACCACCAAAAGGCGCGGCTGGGGGCTTGGCCTGTCGCTTACAAGGCGTATTGTAGAAGAATACCACAAGGGCAAGATAAAAGTACTGCACTCAGAAATTGGTAAAGGCACCACCATGCAGGCCAGTTTTAAAAGGGTATAAAAAAAGCGGGAAGATAAACTCTTTCCGCTTTTTTTATAATATGCTTATAGTAAACACTATGGAGTACTTGTGTAAACGTAAGTAATGTTTGGTGTAACCGACTTATCTTCTATCTCTAACGTGCCAGAATTAAGCTTTAAGATAGTGTAGGTAATAGTTTCATCATCAATAGTTGTAATTAGCGTTTCGTTTGCAGCGCTGTAAACACCTGTAAGGATATCCGGATCTTCCTGGCAATCGTAATAATCTACATCTCTGGCAGTTCCGTTGGCTAAAAACTCTAAATAATCTTTACCGCATGCAAGGTTACCATCATAAGGTATAGTTTGGCCTGCAATTTTGTACGACACTGCATACCATTTTTTGTTGATGTTCTCTAAATTTACAGCAGGAGCTGCATCGTCATCGCCACAAGAAACCAGGCAGAATAGCGCAAAGCCAAGCCCAAGTAATAATTTTTTCATTGTAATTTGTTTAGGGTTAGTTGGTAACAAAAAAGCGGAAAGTAATTCCCGCCCTGTAATTTATAAATTCGCTGCTATAGCTTTGGCAAGCGATTCAAATTCTTCTTTTTCAAGCTTAACTTTATTTACAAAACGCATTTCGTCCATTTCGTTAAGCGGTATAAGGTGCACGTGTGCGTGTGGCACTTCAAGGCCCACAACGGCCATGCCTACCCTTTTGCAATCTACTGTTTTTTCCAGTGCTTTTGCCACTTTGCGGCTAAACTGCATAAGCCCAAGGTACAGCTCTTCGTCCATATCAAAAAGCTTGTTAATTTCCTGCTTAGGTATGCAAAGCGTATGGCCTTTAGCATTGGGGTTTACATCTAAAAACGCAAGGTAATTGTCGTCTTCGGTAATTTTGTAGGCCGGTATCTCTCCGTTTATAATTTTGGTAAAAATAGTGCTCATAAACTAAGGCTTTAATTAGTCTCTTGTAATTTCAAGCAGTTCGAATTTAAGGATACCGTTAGGCACGTTTATCTCGGCTATCTCGCCTACCGATTTGCCTAAAAGTCCTTTGCCAATTGGCGATGTAACCGATATTTTACCCGTTTTAAGGTCGGCTTCGCTCTCGGCAACAAGTGTGTATTTCATTTCCATGCCGTTGGCCTGGTTTTTTATTTTTACGGTAGAAAGTACCAGCGCTTTAGACGTATCTAATTGCGACTCGTCTATAAGGCGTGCGTTAGACACTACTTCTTCCATCTTAGATATCTTAAGCTCCAAAAGGCCCTGTGCCTCTTTAGCAGCATCATATTCGGCATTCTCAGACAAATCTCCTTTATCCCTGGCCTCGGCAATTGCCGCACTGGCCTTAGGACGTTCTATACTTTTAAGCTGATCCAGCTCGTCTCTTAATTTTTTTAACCCTTCTGCAGTGTAGTAAGATACTGTACTCATAACTTCATCGTTTATATAAATAGAAAAAATCCCATCACGACGGGATTCCTACATGGCAAAGATACCATTTTTTTGTTAAATCAATTTTTAAATGCCTAATAGCACAGACCAAAGTTAATTAAATTAAATTTGTTTCATAATTATTAAAGAAAAATTTACCCAATGAGAAAATATATTTTCTTCCTTTTTTTACTGCCTTTATTTTTTGCCTGCAGCAGCGACGATTTCCGTAATAATAACAAATACCTGCCTAACTACAATTTTTCTAAAGATATAGATATGTCGTTACCACTGTACAGTAATTTACAGTTTACCGGCAACCCTGTGCGCATTACCGATGCCGGCATTGGCATCAATGGCATTATAGTTATGAATACCGGCAGTGGCTACAGTGCCTATGAGGCAAGCTGCCCTAACCAGAATTTAACCAATTGCTCTGTACTGCAAATAGACGGTATTAACGCCATTTGCCCTTGTGACGAAGTTGAGTACAGCCTTTTTACCGGCCAGGCTAATGCCGATGTAGAGTATACCCTTAAACCTTATAAAGTGGAGATAATAAGCAGCACCTATATAAGGGTATCTAATTAACTATGCCTCGACTAAAACTACAAACTGTTATTAATGCGCCCATAGCTGTTGTGTTCGATTTGTCGCGCAGTGTAGACCTGCATAAAATATCTACAACGCATACTAACGAGCGGGCCGTAGCCGGCAAGACCGAAGGCCTGATGGACCTTAACGATAGCGTTACCTGGCAGGCCAGGCACCTGGGCATAACACAAAGGCTAAGCTCTAAAATTACCACGTTTAACCGACCGTATTTTTTTGCCGATGAAATGGTGCAGGGGGCTTTTAAAAACTTTAGGCACGAGCACATTTTTACCGAAGAAAACGGACAGGCGGTTATGACTGACATTTTTGATTACACCAGCCCTTTCGGGATGTTGGGCCGCCTGGCCGATAGCCTCTTCCTGAGCCGCTATATGTATAAATTACTGGCCGAAAGAAACCGCATTGTTAAGGCTTTTGCCGAAGATCCGGATAAGTATAAAAAAATCCTGCTGTAAATTACAGCAGGATAAATCAGGGTATAAAACTCAAAAAAACTAACTATTTAAAACTTAAGTGTGGCACCCAGCAAAAAATTAATGCCTGCCTGTGGGTAATAGCCCGCACCTTCTATGGTTTGCACACTTCCGGGGTTAGAATAATCGTCATCATAAGTATAAAAATACCCGTTAGACTCATATTTATAATCCAGTATGTTATTTACAAGGCCCGATATTAGTACTGATTTTATAAACGTATTGGTAGTAAACTCATAGCTTACATTAATATCGTTTACAAAATAGCTCTCCAGTTTAGAGCCTTCGCTGTCTATGTTGCCCATGTACTGGTCTCCTACCAATTTAGACAGCAAACTTGCCTGCAACCCCTTTACCGGAATTACCGTTATAGCGTTACCCGCCACAAAGTTGGGCGAAAATGCTATATTGGTGTTACCCAGGTTTTGCAGCACGCCATCTCTCTGAAAGTAAAAATCGATGTTTTTGTTGGTGCTTACCGCAATGTTAGGGCGTAGTATTACTTTATCTGTAACAAAAATGGTAGCATCTAATTCGGCGCCAAGCCTGTAGCTGTCGCCACTATTGGTATATATTGGCGAGCCCACATCGTTAAGTGCACCTGTTAGCACCAGCTGGTCTTTATAGCGCATGTAGTAACCGTTTAGGTTAACGGTATTCCTGCCTTGTTTAAACCTCCAGCCCAGCTCGAAATCGTTAAGGGTTTCGGGTTTGGCACTGCCGTTCTCGTAATCGTCGCGGCGAGGCTCGCGGTTGGCACGCGCATAAGAAAAGTAAATATTGTTTTTATCGTTTACCGTAAAGGTTAAACCTGCTTTGGGGTTGTAAAAATCAAAAGTATCGTCTACCGGGTCTACAAGCACACCATCGGCACTGTAGTTAACCCTGCGGTATTGCATATCGCCATAAATGCTAAGGCTGTTGGTTACCTGGTAGTTTATTTTACCAAACACGTTAAAGTCGGTTTTTTTGGCATCATCGTTATAATAACGGTCGCCGGGGCGGGTGTTGCCCGAATATTGCGACCATATTACCTGTCCGTAATGGCCGCCTTCGTACCTGTTCCAGGCACCACCAACGGTTACATTTACAGCATCTTTTTTATAGTTGGTAGAAAATGTAGTGCCATAAAAATCGTTATCCAGCCATTTGCGGGTTACAAGGTCGGCAGCGGTAATTTCTTCTCCGCTAACGGTAACCGGGGCAAGGCCATAATCGGCAAAGTCGGCATCATCCCTGTAATTTTCATAATAGCCCTTACCTATAGTGTAGTGCACGGCAAGGTTGGTGTTCCAGTTTTCCGACAGTTTCTCATTCCAATGCAACTGGTAGTGATCCTGCTGGTAATTATCGGTTTCATTATCGTAAAAACGGGTTATGCCGTTCTCATCTTCATATTGGCCCGATGTATTGTAAGTACGGTCGTTTCTCAGTTTTTCAGGGTCTTCAAGGCCATTCCACGACTGGTATGTTTTTTCTTTTCCGCCAAAAACCAATGCTTTAATCAAGGTGGTGTTACCCACATAAGTACCCTGCAAAAAGTATGACTTAAGGCTGGATGCTGCCCTGTCTATATACCCATCTGACTCGATATTAGACAACCTGCCAGCAATTTCGAAATGGTTGTTCATTAAGCCGGTACTGAATTTTACCGTATGTTTCCTCGAGTTGTAACTACCTACAGAGTTGGCTATTTCTGCACTCGATTTGTTCTGAAAAGCATCGGTAAGTAAGTTTAGGCTTGCGCCGAAAGCCCCTGCACCGTTGGTAGAGGTACCTACCCCACGCTGCAACTGGATGTTTTCTACCGATGAGGCAAAATCGCCCATGTTAACCCAAAATGTACCGTGCGACTCTGAGTCGTTATACGGAATACCATTTAGCGTAACGTTAATACGCGAGGCGTCTGACCCACGCACACGCATAGACGTGTAGCCAATACCGTTACCGGCATCTGTAGTGGTTACTACCGATGGCAGATAGTTAAGCAGCACTGGTATGTCCTGCCCCAGGTTGCGGGGAGCCAGTTCTTCTTTACTAATGTTGCTAAAGGTTACAGGTGTTTTGCTGTTTACACGTACCGCCTGCACCAAAACCTCGTCGAGCTTTGTGGTATCCTGCACTACGGGCTGCTGTGCAAAAGCGGCAACACCAAACAGGGATAGCGATAGCGAAAAAAATAATTTGTGAGACTTTGCAACTTTGCATCTCTGCAACTTTGCAACTTGGTAAGAATTGAATAAAATTTTCATTCGTAAAAATTGATTTACAAATAAAAGGGGCAATTATTCCTTTGATGTTAAATTACTATTTGTTTTTGGCAAAAGTTTACGGCGTGCACTCCGCTTGTTTAGCCTTTAATTCCCTTGGCGGCATTACCCGCCCAGGTTCTTTGGGTATGATCTCAGCCCGATTGTTTAGGGCACCCCTTTGAGACGGGGCAAATGTAGTAAAAAAAGTATTGAGACAACAGTAATAAGTATTGAGAAGATTTTTTGATAGTTAGAAATAGCCTTTTAATTCAACAATTAAATTAATTACCAGCCACTTAACTTAGTAATAATAATTTAAAAACATGTAGTAAATAGCCAGTTAACGTGTAATGATGTTCTTTGCAACGGTCGCGATCCAAACATTACAACAAACCAAAGTCAGTTTTTTACATTCTAATTATTAACAAATTACATTCAATGAAAAATACTATGCTTACTATGCTGGCCGTTTTCAGCATTACACTGTTTTCGTGTTCGGCACCATCTGTAGATGAAGCCGCCGAAACCAACGCTACCACTACCGACACCCTTATTAACGCACTTACCGGGAGGCTTGCCGTTACCAATACCAACCCGTTTTTAGGTTGCAATTGTACCGAGAGTGCTACCAAAATCACGTCATCTCAGGCATCGGGCTGGGCTGCAACTTTTGCCCCGCTTGTAAAGTTTGACCGCGCCGCGCCGGATTATCCAACATCGGTAGAAGATATATGGGCGAGCTCTAACCCTGCAAGCATTGTGTGCAACGGCACCTTACAGCTTACTAACAGCACTGCGCCTCAAAGCCTTAACTTTCCTACGTACTATGATGTGCAGCAGCACCCTACCGATACTGATAAAGTATTTATAGACTACTGGTTTACCTATAAAAAACAGGAGCCTTGCTCTGTTGGGCAGGGTGGCCATGATTACGACTGGGAACACGTTGTAATACAGTTTAAAAAATCGACAATGAGAATTGTTACGGTAACGTACTATCAGCATGGTGGCTGGTACACTAAAGACTGGCGCAATGTAGCTGCCGGTACAAGGCTTGTGGCTTATGTGGGTAAATATGCCCACGGCATGTATAACAACAGTAACACCATTAGCTTTATTGGCTATGCCTGTACGTATTTTGGCGATTACCGCAACCCGGCCGATGCCAGCGACGAAGCCAGCACATGGAACAACCTTGTGCAAATGAGCTGTGATAAATCAGAGTTTAACTTTAATGGCGGATGGGGTACTACAGGTAAAGGCCCATTACACCGCGACCGCCAGTACTGGAATTTTGCAGCCTGTAACGGCAGCGATGCCCTTGGCACTAACGGCTGCAGCGGATCTGACTTTGCGGTTGGAACCATAATTGGCACAATTAACTAAGCGCTTAAACCATCTTTCATACTTTTTTAGAATTGGCTGTCCTGCCGGGGCAGCCAATTTTTTTATGAGGTATTAATTCCCTACGGGAAAATAGGTTCATGCAGATTTTATTGCCTACCGAAATTAAATCGCTACGCGATAAGTTACTGTGGTTTAATGAGGTTTTTAAACCTACAAGGTCTTTAAGACCTTGCAGGTTGCTAAGCCGTGTATACTTCCTGCAAGGTTTCTAAAACCTTGTAGGTCTTTCTGCCATAAACAATTAGTAATATGTCTAAACACCAAACCCTGCCGTTAAGCAGGGTTTTGTCTATTATCTAAGATCTATTATCTGGTGGTCTTCTCTTAAAAATCCGGCCTTTTGCGCGATTGCTTTTTATCGGCCTGGCGGCGTTTGCCTTCTATACGCTTTTTAATTACCGATCGTGGTATGCGTGTAGGCTTTCTGGGTTTATCTACCTTTAAGGCAGCCTCTATAACCTGAAAGAACCGTTTGGTAACAATATCTTTGTTTCGTATCTGGCTACGGTCTTCGTCGCACTGCAAAATAAGCACCTTATCATCGGTAAGGCGGCTGGCAAGGCGTGTTTCTATAAGTGCTTTTTCTTCTTCTGAAAGATATTGCGACTGCGCCACATTAAAACTAAGCACCACTTTGCTGGATACCTTATTTACATTCTGGCCACCTGCACCACTACTCCTAACCGCTTTATAACCAAGCTCTGTAACTATCTTTTGTGTATCCACAATTTAAATTAAAATATTATACCGGTTTTTGGTGCGCCGCCTTAAGCAGGTCGTTTACCGTTTTAACCGGGTTAAAGGTTTTAAGCGGCACCTCTACAAACACGGTTATCCAACCGGCCATAGCACCATTCCATAAACCGGGAAGCTCGTACGATTTTACGTCTTTACCCATCCTGTTCTTGTATACAATAAAGCCCGTATTAGGGTCTACATATTGTGTTAGGTTAAACTTTTTGCCCTTATAGTCTTTAAGGCCACACACTAAATCTACCGGGTTAAAATGGGTAGACTGAGAGAATATATGGTTCTGTATTTTATTATCAAGGTCTATTTGAGAGCTTTCTACAATTTGTAACGATACCCTGCCCCTTTTGCCTTTTACCCAAAACGGGCCACCACCGGGCTCGCCTTCGTTCTTAACCATTCCGCAAATGCGAATTGGCCTGTCCAGGCACTCCGTAAGGTACAAAAACTTGTTCTCAAGGGTAAATTTATCAAAATCGGGAGATATATCCAGCGAAAGTTTTTTAGACGCAAACTCTACAATTTCGTCTAACTCCTCTTCGCTTAATTCCCTTTTTTCTATACGCTCTAAGTAATCAAATATAGTTTGCTGAAGCTTTACCAACATGCCACCCAGTGCCTTTTTGTAAAGCGAAATGGTATCCATCTTGGTATGCCTAACGTTATCTATGTTTTTAACAAACACAATATCGGCATCCAGGCGGTTAAGGTTTTCTATAAGCGCACCGTGGCCTCCGGGCCTAAAAAGCAGGTTGCCTTTTTCGTCCCTAAAAGGGTTATTGGCCATATCTACCGCAAGAGTGTCGGTTTCTTTATGCTGATAAGTAAAGTTAAAACTGATCTTTATACCCGACTCTTCTTCTACCCTGGCCCTAACTTCGTTTATAGAATCCAGGAAACCGTTCAGGTGATTTTCGGATATAGTAAAATGCACATGCGTTTGCCCCTGCGAACCCGCATAAGCCACACTCTCTCTTAAATGTTCGTAAACCGGCGTAGCAGTAAGATTGCCATAGCAATGAAACGGCAATATACCTTTTGGCTTATTAGCGTAATCAAAAAGATCCTCGCTAATCATGGTTTTTATAAAGCTGTAGTTACGGGCATCTTCGCGAACATTCTCGTCATCCGCCTCCGGGTACACCACATGCTTTTCGGCCTCAGCCGCAATTTCTTTATAGAAAGGAAACTTTTCTAAACCTAATAAAAACACCTCCAGCGAGTTGTCTTTTTTTCTGTTTATGTAACCGTTAATAGTTTCTTTTTTCGGATTGTAATCGGCAATAAAGTCATGCAGGAATTTAAACATCCTTGTGGCTGCGCCAGATGCGGGTACAAACTTTTTAAGCTTATACAAATCTTTTTTGCTATCAAAATACGCCGCACATTGTTGTGCCGTTTCTTTATCAAGCATAAAAACGCCATCGCTAATAACAGCAGGGCGCTCCAAGTTAATTTTATCAATACCGTTTTTAAAGATGTTTACCTGGCTGCCAATTTTTTCTAAGGTAATGTTGCGCTTGTAAATCTGCACAAAATCGGTAATAGAAAGGCCCAGTTCAAACGCTTTTTCAAGTTCAGATACTATATAAGATACTTTCTCATAAACATCATCATAACCTTCGGTAATGCGCAGGCGTGGGTTGCTGTTTAGGCGAAGCATTTCTGCCAGGTTGTTGGCATCCCTGTTTTCTTCGGGCGCAATAACAATAGCCATGTCAGACTGTTTTGGAGTATTTACCAAACCAATGTCTTTAGCTTTAAAATTAAGGCGGCGGTTATTTTTTTCTTCGGCAAAAGGCTGCTGATTAAGCAATGCCGCAGTGGTTTTGCTATCAAACTCTGCATAAATAGTTATATTTATTGTTGCAGTTTTTTGTCGTGTAAAGTTGTCTTCCATGCTAAGTAGCCATAAATGGCAATTACAGTTAAAAATAAGTTTAAAATACTTGTAAGCGTATAGCCCTTAAGGTAAAAAAGCGGTATGGCTATTATGTCTCCGGCTATTAAAAAAAGCCAGTTTTCCAGTTTCCGTTTTGCCAGTAGCCACGTGCCCACAAAAAGAAGACCGGTCATTACCGTATCTACGTATGCCCACCAAATAGTAAACATATTAAAGTACATGTAAATACACGACACAAATATAATAGAAACAACAAAGATTATAATGCATATTTTGTAATCTAAATGCGAAATAGTTGTTATTTTTAAGAATTCCTTAACATTTCGATGCCTTCCCCACAAAATCCACCCATAAATACTCATATAAAAATAGTACATATTAATAAGTAAATCGCCATAAAGTTGCCAGTCTAACAGCAGGTAAATGTAAATAATTGTGCTTGCCAGCCCGGTAGGATATAGCAGTATATTGTTCTTTTTAGAGTAAATAACACTTGTAATACCCAATATAACAGCAGTAAATTCGAGTATTTTTTGGGTAAGCGTGTACGTGCTGTACTGGCTAAACAATGTATTGCTCAAAAAATCGTAAATATCGTGCATCAGGTCTTGTTAAAAATTCTTGTTACCAAGGCAGTACACCAGTATAAAATCTTCTATTTCTTCAAAATAAAAAGGATATTGCGCATCTATTTCCTCAAACTTAACGGCAGCCATTCCAGTGGCATCGGCTGCCTTAAACGGGTACACCTCTATGTTTTGCTTAAAGCTAAGCCCGCTGCGCGATATCATTTTATAAACCGCCTCTTTAACCCCCCATACCACAATAAGCATCTTGGTATAATCGGCCAGGTGGGTAGGGTCTAAATAGGCAAATTCCGGCTCAATAAACTTATCGGCAATGGTAATAACCTTTTCGCGCTGCATTTCCATATCAATGCCAATTTCCTGGTTGCTAATAATTATAGCCGAAAAGGTATACGAATGCGTTATCGATATGTGCTTGCCATCTTTAAGGTGCGGTTTGCCATCGGCATCGTAAAACAGGTCAAAATCAGAATACCCTACCAGCTGCATAAGCATCCTAACCCCCAAAAAGGCTTTGCGGTGCGACTCAGATTTCATTTTGCTCATTTTAAGCACGCACACATCCTTAAGGCGCACAGCCTCAGACAGCTCTTCCATGCTTTCGGTATTTTTCCATACCAGCAATTGGGTGTCGTTATTTATTTTAACAGATTTATATAAAGGCATTTATTACGGTTAAAAGGGCTTTGATTAAAAACCAATTCATTAAATTTGCAGAAATTTTTCGCTAATACAAATATACAATATTCATGAGTACTACAACGCTGCCTTTTGTGGCCTATAAAGTTAAAGATATTTCGCTTGCGGAATGGGGACGTAAAGAAATTGAACTTGCCGAAGCCGAAATGCCCGGACTTATGGCACTACGCGCTGAGTATGGTGCACAACAACCGCTTAAAGGCGCGCGTATTGCAGGCTGCCTGCACATGACCATACAAACTGCTGTGCTTATAGAAACCCTTGTTGCCCTTGGCGCAGAGGTTACATGGAGCTCTTGTAATATATTTTCTACGCAAGACCACGCTGCTGCTGCTATTGCTGCTGCCGGTATACAGGTTTATGCATGGAAAGGCCTTGACGAGGAGTCTTTTGACTGGTGTATTGAACAAACATTGTTTTTTGGCGAAGACCGCAAACCGCTTAACATGATACTGGATGATGGTGGCGATTTAACCAACATGGTGTTTGACCGTTTCCCGGAGCTTGTTGCCGATATTAAAGGTTTGAGCGAAGAAACTACTACTGGCGTACACCGCCTTTACGAAAGGATGAAAAACGGAACCCTGCTTGTTCCTGCAATTAACGTTAACGATAGTGTTACCAAATCTAAATTTGATAACAAATACGGCTGTAAAGAAAGTGCTGTAGATGCGGTTCGCCGTGCTACCGACCTGATGCTTGCCGGTAAACGTGTTATTGTTTGCGGATATGGCGATGTGGGTAAAGGTACTGCTGCTTCTTTTAGAGGTGCTGGATCTATTGTTACGGTTACCGAAATTGACCCAATTTGTGCCCTGCAGGCTGCAATGGACGGTTTTGAAGTTAAAAAACTGGATACCGTTATTGCTAACGCCGATATTATTATTACTACTACAGGTAATAAAGATATTGTTGTAGGCCGCCACTTTGAGCAAATGAAAGACAAAACTGTTGTTTGCAACATTGGCCACTTTGATAACGAGATTGATATGGCATGGTTAAATAAAAATCACGGTGCCTCTAAAATAGAAATCAAACCTCAGGTTGATAAATATACTATTGCCGGTAAAGACATTTTAATTCTTGCCGAAGGCCGCCTTGTTAACCTTGGTTGCGCTACCGGCCACCCAAGTTTTGTTATGAGTAACTCGTTTACTAACCAAACACTTGCACAATTAGAGCTTTGGGCTAACAGCGCAAACTACAATAACGAAGTTTACATGCTGCCTAAGCACCTTGACGAGAAAGTAGCATCACTTCACCTTGCTAAGCTGGGTGTAGAACTTGAAACACTTAACAACGAGCAGGCTGCTTACATTGGCGTTGCTGTAGAAGGTCCGTATAAACCAGAGTACTACCGTTACTAATATTGAGATTTTAGATATCAGATTTTAGATTTTTTGAGATTTTGAATTTGAAAATTATATGCAAACCCTCATGATTTATCGTGGGGGTTTTGTTTTTTTGAGAAAAGACCTATAATTTTGTTATGCCTGCATACGTTTACTATTAAAACAAAAAAGCACTTTATGTATTTTTTATCGCGCGAACTTTATTTCCCTCCCCTACGCCATGCTTCGCCCGAAGGTATTGTGGCCATTGGGGGCGATTTATCGCCAGAGCGATTAATGCTGGCGTACAGGAGTGGTATTTTTCCGTGGTTTGAAGATGATGAACCCATACTATGGTGGAGTCCGCCGGAGCGTATGGTATTGCTGTTTACAGAGCTTAAGGTTTCTAAAAGCATGCGCAACATTTTAAACCGCAACATGTTTACCGTTACGTTTAATACGGCTTTTGCCGATGTTATTGCCAACTGCCGCGATATTAAGCGCGAAGGCCAGCCAGGCACCTGGATTACTAACGATATGACCCGTGCTTACTGCAAACTGCACGAACTGGGGCATGCAAAATCAGTCGAGGTATGGATGGACGGCCAGCTTGTGGGCGGACTGTATGGTATAGACCTGGGCCATATTTTTTGCGGCGAAAGCATGTTTTCTAAAGTGCCCAATGCCAGTAAAGTGGCTTTTATTGCCCTTGCCAAAAAACTGGAAGAAGAAAATTACCGCCTGCTCGACTGCCAGGTACACAACAGCCACCTGGAAAGCCTTGGTGCCCGAGAAATTTTTAGGGAAGATTTTTTAGAGATACTTACGAGTTAATTACTTTAAGCAGTACATTAGTTGCTTATAACAAGCTACAACACAATGCCAAAAACCCTTACCCAAAAAGCTTTGCTTACCCTTATTGCCGAGGTGGTACTGTTTATAGCGCCATTATTAATTCAGAAGCATATAGAATCAGATGATGCTTTGTATTATTATTATATTGCGTGGATCGCATTATCAATAGCTATAAACCTCGCACTGATTATAATATTGATTGTAAATAAACCTAAGAATTTTTTACGCTACATACCCGTTTTATTATTGATGCCTATCTTACCTTTTGCCATATTTATTTTTTTAATCTCTGGCAGAGTGTGTTAGCAAAAAAACCTACCCAAAAAATCACTATACTCTTAATTACAGAGGCAGTGCTATTTATATTACCATGGCTATTGGTACTAATTATTGGGCAACGAAGCTTTATATTGTATTATTATATAGTGTGGTTTATACTTGTGGTGCTTATAAATTTGGCAGTACTTATACTACTTCTTGTAAATAGGCCAACAAATTTTGAACATTGCATACCGTTCCTGTTACTCATGCCCATTTTGCCTTTTATAATGTTTTACTACCTTATGTACAATGTGAAGATGTGCTAAAATAAAAAACTGCCCTGATCATTAGGACGGTTCTCACCATTATAAAGAACTGTAAACTTTAATTTAAAACTGTTTGCGGTATTCTACCGGGCTTAGGCCTGTTTCTTTTTTAGAGTCGAAAAAAGTAAGGCGCGTTTGCAAAGCAAGTGTCGACAGGTAAAGGTTCGTAAATTCGTGGCTAAATCCCGCCTCCAAAATTTTATGATTTGCTTTACATAACCCAAAGCCCTATTTTATAACTTTATGTGGTTTACTTAAACTACACAGCGTTATGAAACAACTTTTACTTCTTACCACCTTATTTTTTAGCGGCATACTAATTGCACAAAATGTTGATTTTTTAGCTTCGCTTAAAAGTTTAAAGAGTGCCGATGAGGCCCGCGCCGTAGCCGACAGTCTGGCAATGCAGCTTAAGGGCAAATATGTGCATTACAAAACCAAGGAGTTCGACCACGGTTACCTTCGCATTGTATTTACACCCGAGGGCATGCCCGAAGCCGAGATTAAAGCACAACACGACTACGATGGCAGCTTTGTAGCCGACTTTGTGGTTACTAAAGATGCCAACGGTAAAACCTATACTTTTGATAAGGCTAAGGCCAGATATGAGGCTTTATTCCCCGTCTGGAAACACTGGTTTAAACCCGATGCCAAACCCGACAATAAAACACAGCGCATTAGCAATGCCGAAAAGGGTATTAATTATGGTTTTGCCAGCAGGGATGGTGTTTGGGTTATTAGTAGGTAAAAATATTTAAACAATACTAATAAAGAGTATTTAACCTCACACCTTGTGGTTCTTCAACCTCAATCCATTTTTGATTAAATCTAAGTTCTGACAAGGCAACATAAAGACTTTTCAACGCATAATTTCCCCTACAACCATAGTCCTCAATTTCTTTAACCTTACCGTTATTATAAGTTATAACAAGCGTAGCAGTTGGCGCATCGGTATAAGACACGAAATACAAATCATTTAGCGATGGAAAATCAATGTAATTAAGAAAATTCATGATTTTTGTTAAGTCCTGCTTTTCAATTTTACTCCCAAAGGCACATTTTTCTGGTA
Organism: Flavobacterium subsaxonicum WB 4.1-42 = DSM 21790; assembly: GCF_000422725.1. Classification (GTDB taxonomy): domain Bacteria; phylum Bacteroidota; class Bacteroidia; order Flavobacteriales; family Flavobacteriaceae; genus Flavobacterium; species Flavobacterium subsaxonicum. Next base: position 40,081 of record NZ_AUGP01000004.1, on the reverse strand, counting down.
TTACACTAACACCATTAGTATTAAAATGATCCGCAAGTAGAACGCTCGAGCCATCCTTATTCAAAGTAATTTCAAAAATAGGGCAACTACCAAAACACGGCCCTTTTGTAAATTGTATTTTCTCAATGTCATAATGCTCTGCTTGTGCAGTAACTTCTGAAAAACCTAAAGAAACCCATTTTAAACAAGTAACAGAATCTCGCAGTTCCATCCTCTCTGCATCAGTTATTGCAGCATGCATCTCAATAAAACTTCCGCTTTTATTATGCTCTATAACCGGCAACACACCTGATCTTCCTTCAAACTCAAAGGATTTAGCTGGCTGATCTCCAAAATTCATAAACACATAAGAATACGGCAACCATCCTTTCTCAACAGATGCAGGCCATCCTTCCCAACTTCCTATTATCAAAATATCAGTGTACCCATTATTATCAAAATCAGCTTTAAAATAGTTTTTATCAATCCTATACTTAGCTACTGCTCTCTTCAAAAATCTATCCTCTAATTTACTTCCCGGATTACCTATTTTATCGATTAGGGGCAATTTAAACTTTCTAAAATTAGTATCTAATTGTATGATATAGTGCAACACCTCGGTATTACTATTAATGCTATCTACTACAGTAAGCATTTTTTCGTGAAGTTTAAATTTCGGTATTTGATTTTTATACTGATGCTGTTTTTCTACATCTTCACACGAAAAAAATAATAAAGCACTAATCAACAATAGTATGTATCGCATAGTATGACAATTATCTAATTACAAGTATAACTAAATTCTACCGAAATTTATTACAAATTGCCGTAAACAAAAAAACCGCCCTTACATCAGCAGGGGCGGTTTAGTGTTATTCTGCGATAGCGTTTCCTTTGCTATCAAAAAAGTGGTATTCTAAATACGTGTAAGCGTCACGTGGTATAACTTTAATCCATTTTTTGTGCTCTAAATACCATTTAGTGCGTATGGATGGGAAACCTTTGGTAAGGTATGCGGCTACAAAAGGGTGTGCATTAAGCACTACTTTTTTGTGGCCTTTTAATCGTTCAAGGTCGGCAGTTATGCGGTCAATAACTAAAATTGGGGCCTCGATCTCGGCATTTTCGTTGTTTGGATCTTCTTCCCTGGTTTTAATATTAACCTCTGGCCTTACCCGTTGCCGCGTAATCTGGACTAAGCCAAACTTACTCGGAGGCAGGATCTTGTGTTTTGCTTTATCGTCGCTCATTTCTTCTCGTAAAAAGTCAAAGAGCTTTTTTCTATTGTCGGGGTTAGACATGTCTATAAAATCCACAACAATAATCCCTCCCATATCCCTTAATCGCAGCTGGCGCGCAATCTCTGCGGCAGCTATAAGGTTTACTTCAAGGGCGGTATCTTCCTGGCTAAGGGCTTTATTAGAGCGGTTGCCACTGTTAACGTCTATAACGTGCAGTGCCTCTGTGTGCTCTATAATTAAATAGGCGCCTTTGCTCATAGAAACCGTTTTGCCAAAGGAGGTTTTAATTTGCCTTTCTATGTTGTATTTTTCAAATAAAGGCAGTTCCTTACTTTGGTAGTGTTTCACGATATTCGCTTTTTGGGGAGCTATCTCCTGCAGATAGTCCTTGGTTGCGTAAAAAAGGTCTTCGTCATCTACATAAATCCCGGTAAATGTGTCATTAAACACATCTCGAAGGATAGATGATACCTTGTTTACTTCGCCCAGCACTTTGCTTGGGTGGTGGGCACTGGGTATTCTCTTGCACATTGCTGTCCATTTGTCCAGCAAATTCTGAAGGTCTTTATCCAGCTCTGCTACTTTTTTCCCTTCGGCCACCGTTCTCACGATAACGCCAAAACCTTTAGGCCTTATAGATTGTACAAGGCGTTTAAGGCGGTCTTTTTCTTCTTTAGATTCTATTTTTTGAGAAATAGAGATCCTGTCAGAAAAAGGCACCAGCACCACATAACGGCCGGCTAAAGAAAGCTCTGAGCTTATTCTTGGGCCTTTGGTACTAATGGGCTCTTTAACTACCTGAACAAGAATAGACTGGTTAGAGCTAAGCGCATCGGCAATGGCTCCGTCTTTATCTATTTCTTTATCAAAAGGAAAGTTTTTAAGGGTGTAGTCTTTTAATTTACCTGCGCTTACAAGTTTAATGAATTTCATCATCGAAGGGAGGTTGGGGCCCAGGTCGTGGTAATGTAAAAAGGCATCTTTTTCAAAGCCTACATTTACAAAAGCAGCATTTAAGCCTGCCACGGGTTTACGAATTTTGGCAATAAAAATATCGCCTACCGCAAACTGGTTCTTGTCTTCCTTTTCTTTGTGTAATTCAATTAGTTTTCCATCTTTTAATAAGGCAAAATCTACGGCTTCAGAACCAGATCGAATAATTAATTCTTTGTTCACACTGTACATTTTTATCCGCAATTTGGTTATCGGTTGCTGGTTATTGGTTGTTGGAAGCTTCCAACAACTATCAACTGTCAACCATCAACCGTTTAGCAGATGGATTAAACAATAATTTACAGGTATTGTTGTACCCGGAGAGAGCAGTTGGCAGGCTCAGTTTTCAGGAGGCAGTGCCAACCTGAAATCTAAGATCTAAAATCTGCAATCTTTCTTTCAATGAACTTAATTTTTAGACTTTTAGATAAAAGATAATAAACCTGAAACTTTACAAACAGTCTGTTAATTTATTATCTTTTGTCTTTCAGTCTTTTTAAACTTTTTTCCTAAAAAAAGAAAAAAGTAGTTTGCACTACTTTTTCTTTTTGTGACGGTTAGCTCTCGCTCTCTTTTTACGTTTGTGAGTAGCTACCTTATGTCTCTTTCTTTTTTTACCACTTGGCATAACATGTAAAGGGTTTGGTGGTTAATAATTAATTAGTTTGCTTTTACTTCGGTGTTGGTTTTAACACCGTCAACAAATATTTTTGCTGGCTTAAATGCCGGAATGTTGTGTGCAGGTATTTTAATAGTGGTATTTTTGGAAATATTTCTTCCAGTTTTTTCAGCACGTGTTTTAATGATAAAACTTCCGAAACCTCTTAGGTATACGTTATCTCCGGTTTCAAGTGATGTCTTTACTTCTTCCATAAAAGACTCAACTGTTGCTTGTACATCTCCTTTTTCTAGTCCAAGTTTCTCCGAAATTTTCGCTACGATGTCTGCTTTCGTCATTTTCTTTCTAAATTTATTATTGTGTGTATTTTTTTTGAGTGCGCAAATATAAGAATTAAAAAAACAATAATTCAAGGTTAATGCATTAAAATTTAATAACATAAACTTTTACTTTTGCAAACCCTACAATAATCATGGAGTTTTCTAAGTCTTTAATAAATTGGTATTTACATAATAAACGCGATTTGCCGTGGCGCAAAACACCGCAGCCCTACCCCGTATGGCTGTCGGAAATTATGTTGCAGCAAACGCGTGTAGCACAGGGTTTGCCGTACTTTTTAAAGTTTATAGATGCTTTTCCAACGGTGCACGATATGGCCGCCGCACCCGAAGAGCAGGTGCTAAAACTGTGGCAGGGCCTTGGCTATTACAGCCGCGCCCGCAACCTGCACGCCACAGCAAAACAGGTGGCGTTTGATATGGGTGGAAATTTTCCCGACTCGTATTCCGGACTGCTACAGCTTAAAGGCGTGGGCGATTATACCGCTGCCGCCATTGCCTCTATTAGTTATGGCGAAGCCGTGCCCGTGGTAGACGGAAACGTTTACAGGGTGCTCTCTCGCGTTTTTGGCGTAGAGACTGATATATCTTCATCTGGAGCTAAAAAAGAGTTTACAGCCCTTGCAGCGTCGCTTATGCCGCATAAACAGGCATCTGCCTTTAACCAGGCCATGATGGAGTTTGGCGCTTTGCAGTGCGTACCTAAAAATCCTGACTGTAGTATTTGCATTTTTAACCGCGATTGCGTGGCTTTTTTAACCGGAAAGGTCAGCCAGCTGCCCGTTAAACTTAAGAAAACAAAGGTTACCAATAAATTTTTTAATTACTTAATAGTAAAAGACCCTAACAGCAACACCATTATTAACCGCCGTGGCGATAAGGGTATATGGTTTGGATTGTATGAATTTCCGCTTTTGGAGACCGAAAGTTTAACCTCTACAGAAGAGACCATTGCCTTAATAAAAGCCTTTGCCCCGCTCGGATTTACGCCAAAAGGCATACAATTACTGCACCCAAACGTTATTATACACAAGCTCTCGCACCAAAAACTGCACATTAGATTTTGGGAAGTAACTTCTGACGCCGAATTGCCCGAATCTATTGATATTGAGCAGGTAAAAACATATCCGTTTCCTATCGTCATTCATAATTTTATAGAGAACAATTGGGATTGATGATTAATTTTATTACATTTGGTTAACACTAAAACAAAGCAATGAACGGTACGTTAAACAAAGTGATGCTTATTGGGCATCTGGGCGACGAAGTAAAGATCCACTATTTTGAGGGTGGCAATTGCATTGGCCGGTTTCCGTTGGCTACTAACGAAATTTACATTAACAAGCAAACCAACGAAAAGATAACATCTACAGAGTGGCATAACCTTGTTGTGCGCAATAAAGCTGCCGAAATTTGTGAGAAATACCTTAGCAAAGGAGACAAGATTTATATAGAAGGCCGCATAAAATCGCGCCAGTGGCAGGGCGAAGATGGCACCACTAAATACACTACCGAAATTCAGGTTACAGAGTTTACCTTTCTAACAACTAAGAAAGAACTCGACAATAATAACAGGCAGCCGGTGGCTGCGGGTAGCGAGCCTGCCAAAACACCGGCGTATGATGTACCAAGCGTGCCGGCCCCGGAAGACGACCTGCCGTTTTGATTGTTTAACTAACACCCCCTATTTTGGACCCCGGCCCCACGAGCATATTTTCTATAGATTATAACCTTGTAATAGGTTTTACAGCCATTGTTGTGCTGCTTTTTTGTTCTGCTTTTATATCGGGTACAGAGGTGGCACTTTTTAGCCTCAATAAAGACGACCTCGATAAAATAAATAGCAAAGACAACAAAAAAGGCAGCCTTATAGCCACCCTGCTCGAAAAGCCTAAAAAGCTTTTAGCCACTATTGTTATTACCAACACCTTTATAAACATAGGCATCATCATACTGTTTTTCCGTATGAATGCGTTTTCGGCCATACCCTTCCTTAGCCTGCGCTTTGGGGTAGAAGTTGCCATTATTACCCTGCTTATCTTACTGTTTGGCGAAGTGCTGCCCAAAGTATACGCCGGCCGAAACAGCCGCCGCTTTGCTAAAAAAATTGCGTGGCCGCTGTTTGTGCTTAACAAATTACTGTCGCCGCTTAGTGTGCCCATGCGCGAGGTATCGTTATGGCTGCATAAAAAATTTGGCAACCAAAAATCAGAATTTTCCATAGACCGTTTATCACAGGCGCTGGAGCTAACCGATTATGGCGACGCCACTGCCGAAGAGCAAAAAATACTACAAGGCATTGTAAGCTTTGGCAATACCGATGCACGGCAGGTTATGAGTCCGCGTATCGACATTTTTGCATTGGACATAGAGGAGCCTTTTAGCAAAATAATGCCCAAAATTGTAGATACCGGCTTTTCGCGCATACCCGTATACCGCGATAACATTGACAAAATAGAAGGCGTTTTGTTTATAAAAGACCTGATACCCCACATAGACAACGATAATTTTGAATGGCAGTCTATTTTACGTGAACCATTTTTTGTACCCGAAAATAAAAAGCTGGACAACCTGCTTAAAGAATTTCAGGAAATGAAAAACCATCTTGCCATAGTGGTAGACGAATACGGCGGTACATCGGGCATTATATCGTTAGAAGATATACTGGAAGAAATTGTGGGCGATATTAGCGATGAGTTTGATGATGAAGATATTATTTATTCGAAGCTGGACGACCGCAATTACCTTTTTGATGGTAAGATAAGCCTGAAGGATTTTTACCGTATTACCGATGTTACTGAGGATGTTTTTGAGGCTGCCAAAGGTGAAGCCGAAACCCTGGCAGGCTTTCTGTTGGAGATAACCGGCAATTTTCCTAAAAAAGCGCAAAAAATTACCTTTAATGGCAATATCTTTACCGTCGAATCTGTTGATAGGAGAAGGATAAAACAAATTAAGGTTACGCTTGCATGAAAATGATCAATAAAATAATGGGGTTAGGGCTTTTAGGGTTAACAGGCATATTGTTTACAGCCTGTAAAGATGATGCCGTGCCTAAGCCGCAGGCTTACTTAAACCTGGAATATCCAATGGGTACCTACAAACCTTTCGAGGCCAATTGCCCTTACACTTTTGGTTACAACTCACTGGCTACGGTTAAAGATAAAGGCAACTGCAGCTTTACTATAGAGTACCCTAAAATGAAGGCTACCATTTACCTTACTTACAAACCGGTAAACAATAATTTAGAGTCGCTTTTACGCGATGCGGAGGAGCTAACTTACAAGCACACCATAAAGGCCGATGCTATAGAAACCCAGCCGTACCTTAACCGCGACAAAAAGGTTTACGGCATGTTCTCTCAGGTGGGTGGCGATGCTGCTACCAATGCCCAATTTTATGTAACCGATAGTACCCGCCACTTTTTAACGGCCTCTATGTACTTTTATGCCAAACCCAATTTCGATTCGGTTATGCCGGCAGCTGCCTACATAAAAGAAGACATGCAAAATATTATGGAAACCCTGAAGTGGAAATAGTTTTTTTGAATTACGAATTTCAAATTACGATTCCAGTTTGCCACGAATTTCACGAATTACACTAATTTCAAAAAATTAATTTGTGGAAATTAGTGTAATTCGTGGCAAAAATATGTTTGAAATTTGAAATTACTCTATGTTTTCTGCGTTTTCAAGCAGCAGCGTTATTTCTTCCATAGTGCTGTGGCCTTTATCCTGCAGGTACCATTTTTGCAAATCGGTTTTAACCTGTTGGTCTATTACACCAAATTGTTCTTTATAATCCCTTATAAGCTGCGCACCACCCTGTGGCCTTGGGCCCCAGCTTGCGCGGGCATTTAAAGCATCATCCAACAATACCATTTTAGGTATAGAGCGCGCACCGTTAGTTAGGTAAGCATCCATGAGTTCGGCGTTCTCATCGCGCAAAACAATCTCTATGCTAAGTTTATCGCTCGCCTCGGCCATTTTATTTATAATAGGCAATATCTGGGCAGCATCGCCACACCATCCTTCAGATATTACTAAAAGCGTATGCTCCTTTTTAAGGTTGGCAAGGCGGTTTTTAATATCCTCAGGCAGCTTAATGGTTTTGTCAAGGCGGTTCATACGCACCTCGTTAAGGGTGGTATAATGTGTAAGGTCTTCGCTTTGGGTGGCACCTGTAGAGAGCCCATCCATAAGCAATTGCATTACATGGTTTCTATACTCGGTATAAGAAAAGCCGTTTTTAAGGCTTTTTTCAATTAACGATTCATCTGTTATCATAACTGCAAAATTTAATGCAAAAATACTTCTATTTTTAGTACATCAAAAAAAAGGCCATTCAATAAAAAACTGTAATTTAGTCAGGAAATCACATCCTAATGAAATTTGACGGAAACACCATTGGCATCATCCTCTCGGGGGGCGGCACCAAAGGCATAGCCCACGCGGGCGTTTTAAAATTTTTTGATGAGATAGGCATCCGCCCTTCTCACATTGCCGGAACCAGTTCAGGCGCCATTGTGTCAGCACTTTACGCCTGGGGCAAGCAACCCGAAGAAATACTGGAATTTTTTAAGTCCATTTACTTTTTCCACTGGCGGCATTTTACCTTCCGTAAGCCCGGTTTTATCGATTCGGTAGCCTTTAAAGACTATTTCGACGGTATTTTTAAAGAAGCCACACTGGGCGACCTACCCTATAAAATGCACCTTACCGCAACCGACTTAGTATCGGGCAAGCTAAAAATATTTGGGTCGGAGACCAAAGTTGCCGATGCCGTACTGGCCTCGTCGGCATTTCCGGGTATTATCTCGCCTTACGAGATAGACGGCCGCCTGTATAGCGATGGCGGTATCATTAACCACTTTCCTACCGATATTTTACAGGGTCGCTGCGATACGCTTATTGGCGTGTATGTTAGCCCCATACAAAAAATTGATAAAGAAGACCTTACTTCTATCAAGTCAGTTACCACCCGTGCTTACGATTTGCTTTCGGCCAACAGCAACATGCAGAAGTTTACACTGTGCGATTGGGTTATAAGCCCCGATGAGCTGGCACTGTTTAGTACTTTTGAGACCAATAAGGCCAAGATGGACGAGATTTTCCAGATTGGATATGAGTCGGCTAAAAAGTCGTACCAGGACTTAATAGTTTAGTTATGCACAGGTATAAAATTGTGCTTTTAGCAAAAACAATTATTACTATATTTGCACCACAAAAATAACCCTATGAAATACAATAGAATCCTGTTAAAGCTAAGCGGAGAAGCTCTTATGGGCGAAAGGCAGTATGGTATTGACCCACAAAGGCTTGCCGAATATGCCCAGGAAATTAAACAAATACACGATAAAGGCGTACAAATAGCTATTGTTATTGGCGGCGGAAACATCTTTAGGGGGTTAGCCGGGGCCAGTAACGGTATGGATAGGGTTCAGGGAGATTACATGGGCATGCTGGCCACCGTTATTAACGGTATGGCTTTACAGGGCGCCCTGGAAGATGCCGGTATGCAAACACGCCTGCAAACTGCTTTAGAAATTAAAGCTATTGCAGAGCCTTATATTAAAAGAAAAGCCGTGCGCCACCTTGAAAAAGGCCGTATTGTAATATTTGGAGCCGGTACCGGTAACCCGTATTTTACTACAGATACCGCTGCTGTACTTAGGGGCGTAGAGGTAGAAGCCGATGTAATACTTAAAGGTACCCGCGTTGATGGTATTTATACTGCCGACCCGGAGAAAGACCTTACTGCCACTAAATATGATACCCTTACTTTTGAGGATGTGCTTAAAAAAGGCCTTAATGTAATGGATACTACTGCATTTACCCTTAGCCAGGAAAATGCATTGCCAATTATTGTTTTTGATATGAACAAACCGGGCAACCTTGTTAAGGTTTGCGAAGGCGAATTGGTTGGAACTACTGTAAACGTTTAATTTTTTATACCGTAAGAATTAAAAACTATGGAAGAGATTGAATTTATTTTAGATAGCACAAAAGAATCGATGGAAGGTTCTTTAACCCACTTAGAAAAAGAATTTTTAAACATTCGTGCCGGTAAGGCAAGCCCTGCTATGCTGGGTGGTGTTAAGGTAGATTACTACGGGTCGCAAACCCCAATAAGCCAGGTGGCTAACATTAACGTGCCCGACGCACGTACTATTACTGTTACCCCCTGGGAAAAAAACATGCTGCACCCTATAGAAAAAGCTATTATGATTGCTAACCTTGGGTTTAACCCAATGAACAATGGCGATAACATTATAATCAGCGTGCCTGCATTAACCGAAGAAAGAAGGCGCGACCTTGCCAAACAGGCAAAAGTAGAGGCCGAAGATGCTAAAATTGGTGTGCGCAGTGCCCGTAAGGATGCCAATACCGATATTAAGAAGCTGGAGAAAGACGGACTTTCTGAAGACGTTTGCAAAGGCGCCGAAGAAGAGGTACAGGAACTTACCAATGCTTACATTAGAAAGATAGACGAACTGCTTGCCCTTAAGGAAGCAGAGATCATGAAAGTATAAGTTAAGAAGAGTCTGCCACATGGCAGACTTTTTTTTGCTATCATAAATTCAAAGAAAAGTCGTTATCTTTACATATCAATAAATTTGCGCCATGGATATAGCTGTAACAAAACTGGAAATACTGGACTGGATAATGCATTTAAGAGATCAGGCTAAAGTAGAAAAAGTACTTGCTCTTAAGGCAGAAATGGAAAATGAAATTGTTGCTTACAATGCTGTTGGCGAACCTTTAAACATTAATGAATATAAAGCAAAAGCAGATAAAGGACTGAAAGACATAGAAGAAGGCCGGTACATGACTGACGACGAACTTTTTAACGACATGAAATCCTGGTAATGCCTTTAGAAAAACTTCTTATAAAATGGTCTGACGAAGCAATTGCGGATTTAAGGTCAATTTACTACAATTTGCTTGAGCGAAACTCAGAAGAGACTTCCTTAAAAATCAGAAGTGAAATTTTTTCTGCACCTAAACAGATAGTATTTCCCGAACAATTCCAAATTGACGAAATTTATAATAAATACCGACGGGTGATAATTAGAAATTATAAAGTTTTATACACTGCAGATGACAGGACAATTAAAATAGCAACCGTTATTAATTGCTATCAGGATTCTTCAAAAAAATAAATAACTCCCAGGTTTGAAGAAACTTATGAAAATCCTTACGTTTTTATTTTTATTGCTTTCTATCTCCGTTGGGGCGCAAACCGCTATTACGGTTACCGTTAAAGATGCCGAAAACAATACCGGCCTGCCTTTTGCAACCATAATATCGCAGGGTAAAAATTACATTACCGATGTTGATGGCAAACTGGTACTGGAGCAGCCATCGGCCACAATAACGGCTACGTATACCAGTTATACTCCCCAAAGCGTGACTATAACACCCGAAAGGCGGTTTTATACCATAAAGCTTGCTGCGCACTCTGAGGTTTTAAAAGAGCTTGTTATAAACGATAATAACCCCGCTAAAGAAATTATGGGCAGGGCCATACGCCGTAAGCCCATTACCAATCCGCAGCAAAAACTGGCCAGCTTTAGCTACAAGACGTACGACAGGCTTGTTGTTACTGCCAACCCCGATTCCATAAGCAGTAAACTTGATTCGGTTTTTGTGTATGAAGAAATTGGTAAACGACTGGCCAAGATAGATTCCAGCCGCTTTAAGTTTAAAAAACTGATTGACAAAAGGCACTTATACCAAACCGAAAAAGTATCTGAATATAAATTTAACCGCGACCAAGGCCTTAAAGAAGAGGTGCTTGCTACGCGCATGGCGGGTTTTAAGCAGCCACTTTATGAGTTTATAGGCCTAAAACTGCAATCGTATTCGGTGTATACCGATAAGATAGACCTGCTGGAAACTAAGTATGCCGGCCCAATGGCCGATGATGCCTTAACCGAATACAATTACAAAATACTGGATACCGTTAGCGTTAACAACCGGGATTCGTACATGATATATTTTAGCTCCAAAAACCGGATGAAGAAAAAGCTGAATGGTATTTTGTACATAGACACTACTACCTACGGCGTTTCTAAAGCTGTGTTCAGGGTTAAGAATGTTCTGGATATTACCTCTACCCATTTTTTTACGTACGAGGAAGATATGGGGCTTTGGTTTCCCGACCATAAAACGCTTAAAATTGTAAAAGGCAACAACAAGCAGGATATTAAAATTTTAGGCGAAACCATAAAATTTGATGCAGTAGAAAGCCAGGGCAACAACCGCGAAAAAGACCCGTCAGACTTTGTGTACCTGTATTCTGAATCGCAAAATTTTGAAAAGAAATTCAACATTCCTGTTACCATAAGGCGTACATCGGTAGCCATCGAAATAAAAGATGAGGCCATAAACCGCCCGGAGAGTTACTGGAACCAATTCCGCACTGATACGCTTGATTCCCGTAGTCTTACCACCTACATGGCTTTAGATAGTATTGTGGCCAAAGAAAACTGGGAGCAGCGCCTTTTACTGGGCAGGCGCATTATTAACGGATATGTGCCCATTGGCCCTATTGACCTTGACCTGCGCCAGATTGTAAAATACAACAACTACGAGGGCTTTAGGGTTGGAGTAGGCTTTGTAACTAACGATAAGCTGGCAGAAACCTTCCGTATAAGCACTTATGGGGCGTACGGCACTAAAGATGGCGAATTTAAATACAGCCTCGGCGGCGCAGTACGCTTGGGTAAATTTTCTAACTCATGGGTAGGCGGTTCGTATACCGATGATATCAGAGAGATTGGCAGTACCTCTTTTGCTACTGATAAGCGGGTGTTTAAAATTTACGACCCCCGCCCTATCAACATTTCTACCTTTTACAATTACCAGGCCTGGAATGGTTATGTAGAGACCAAGATAATACCCAAAACCGAGAGCATGTGGCAAATTACCCGCAGCCGCATAGACCCTAAATTTGAATACGTGTACGACCCATCGGGTAGTCACCCCTATTCGGTTTTCAACCTTACTATGGCATCGGTAGCCTTGCAGTGGAACCCGTTTAGCGATTATATGCAAACCCCGTCCGGACGGATTGAGGTCGAAAAACGCTTCCCTAAATTCGCGTTCCAGTACTCGCAGGCAGTATCGGGACTTTTGGGCGGCGATTTTAATTTCGGCAAGTTAGACTTTAGGGCAGAGTTTGAAAAAAAATACCTCAATGGGCAAAAAACCACGGCTTTGGTGCAAACCGGCCTTGCCATTGGCGATACGCCCCTTACTCATCTGTACAGTACATCGCCCAACAACCTGGACCGTAACGGCATACTTGCCCGTATTACTTTTGCCGGCAAGAACAGTTTTGAAACCATGTATTTTAATGAGTTCTTTTCCAGCCGCTACATGATGCTGCAGGTAAAACATGGCATTAACCGTTTTACCGTTTTTAGAGGTATTAAATTATCGCCTATGCTGGTTACCCGTTTTGCCATTGGCGGTATGGATAATAAAGACCATCATATAGGCCTTAACTATAAAACACTCGAAGACGGCTATTACGAAAGCGGCATCGAATTCAACGAAATTTATAAAGGCCTGGGGTTAACGGCATTTTACCGCTACGGGCCGTACCAGCTACCCCATTTCGACCGGAATTTATCTGTTAAAATATCGTATGTGCTTAATTTGTTTTAGGATATGCAGGATATATCACGTACAGGCTCATCCAACAATTCATCTCCCGAAGAAAAGAAAACCGAAGCCGCGCCTCATTATCAAACCGCAGATAAGTTATTGGCAAAAGAGTTAATTCAGCACTCTAAAAACAACCGTAAAGAGCCTACTAAAAGCGAAGCTTTGGTTTGGAATGCTTTGCGTAATAAAAATCTCGGATTAAAGTTCAGGAGGCAACATGCTATTGGCATCTATATTGCCGACTTTGTTTGCCTTGAAAAGCGATTGATCATAGAAATAGATGGTGGCTACCATAATACTAAAGACCAAATAGAATTAGATGAAGCCAGGACTTTAGCGTTGGAACAGAAATATTTGTTTAAAATAGTCCGATTTACTAACGAAGAAGTTACAAAAGATATAACAGCGGTTTGCTCTAAAATCAAAACTGTTTTAGCAGAGCGATTATCCTATAAGGATTCTTCATCTATATAGGCCTCACCCCCAACCCCTCTCCAAAGGAGAGGGGAGCGTGGAACGGAATATCTTACGCAAACAAATTGCAATCTTAAACAACATCTTATTAATGCGTTACCACCTTTAGCCCTATAATACTGGCAATAAGGGTAGCAAGAAAAAACAGTCGCCAAAAGTCTGACGGTTCTTTAAAAACCACAATACCCACTAACACGGTACCCACGGCGCCAACGCCCGTCCATACCGCATAGGCAGTGCCAATAGGCAGGGTTTGGGTAGCTTTGTAAAGCAGCACCATACTTATGGTAAGGCAGGCAAAAAAGCCACCCATCCAGTAGTTAGAAACCATGCCGGTTGTTTCTTTAGCCTTACCAAGGCAGGAGGCAAAGCCAACTTCAAACAATCCGGCAATAATAAGCAGTATCCAGTTCATGGTTATTTGTTTTTGCAAAGATAATATTTAAAGGCCAGTTACAAATTTGTGTAGTTGGTAGCCCTACTTTTTTGTGCTTTTTACTACATTTGCAGGCATTTGCATGGCCAGTACATATATATTATGCAATTATTGTAGACAAACAAAGATTAATCTTTTTTAAAAATGAAGCACACAAAAATTAAAGACCTGCTAAACAGCACGAAGCCGATTGATGATGTAATTGTAAAAGGATGGGTAAGAACTTTTAGGAACAATCAGTTTTTAGCCATTAACGACGGGTCTGTAATTCATAATATACAGGCAGTAATAGATTTTGAAAACACATCTGCCGATACCCTTAAACGCCTAACCACAAGTGCAGCCGTTTTGGTAAAGGGCAACCTTACAGAAAGCCAGGGCGCAGGCCAAAAGCACGAAATACAGGTAAAACACCTTGAAATACTGGGCGACAGCGATGCCGAAAAATATCCTATACAGCTAAAAAACAAGCCAAGCCTTGAGTTTTTGCGTGAAAATGCCCACCTGCGTGTGCGTACCAATGCTTTTGGTGCCATTATGAGGGTACGTTCGGTACTATCTTTTGCCATCCACCAGTACTTTCAGGAAAAAGGCTTTGTGTATGTAAACACGCCAATTATTACCGGTAGCGATGCCGAGGGCGCGGGCGAGATGTTTCATGTAACTTCATTGCCAATAAACGATGCCCCCAAGAACGAAGAAGGTGCTGTAGATTATAAACAAGACTTTTTTGGTAAGGAAACCAACCTAACCGTATCGGGCCAGCTTGAAGCCGAAACCTATGCTATGGCTTTGGGCCAGGTATATACGTTTGGTCCAACTTTCCGTGCCGAGAACAGTAACACAAGCCGCCACCTTGCCGAGTTCTGGATGGTAGAGCCGGAGGTTGCTTTTAACGACCTGGATGCCAACATGGACCTTGCCGAAGATTTTATTCAGTACGTTATTAAATATGCTTTAGAGCGTTGCGAAGACGACCTTAAATTCTTAGACCAGCGTTTGACTGACGAGGAGAAAACAAAGCCAATGGCAGAGCGTAGTGAAATGAGCCTTTTGGCAAAACTGAACTTTGTTTTAGAGAACAACTTTAAGCGTGTTAGCTATACCGAGGCTATTGAGATTCTTAAAAACTCTAAGCCTAATAAGAACAAGAAATTTAACTATATTATTGAAGAGTGGGGTGCTGATTTACAGAGTGAGCACGAACGCTTTTTAGTAGAGAAACACTTTAAATGCCCGGTAATTTTGTTTGATTACCCTGCAAAAATTAAAGCGTTCTACATGAGGCTTAATGATGATGCGCCACAAGACAGGCAAACCGTAAGGGCAATGGATATCCTTTTCCCGGGTATTGGCGAGATTGTGGGCGGATCGCAGCGTGAGGAGCGCCTTGAGGTGCTTCAGCAAAAAATTGCCGACCTTGGTATCGACGAAAAAGAACTTTGGTGGTACCTTGATACCCGCCGTTTTGGCACCGCAGTACACAGTGGCTTTGGCCTTGGCTTTGAGCGCCTTGTATTGTTTGTAACCGGTATGGGTAATATTAGAGACGTTATTCCTTTTCCAAGAACTCCGCAAAACGCAGAGTTTTAAAAACAGGGTTCACTACATATCAAAAAAGGCATTACAATTTACATTGTAATGCCTTTTTTGTTTTATAAGATAAGATAGTTATTTCTTAACAACCCTGAAAGCTTCGGTAGCGCCATTCTCAAAAGTGGCCTGTACAAAGTAGCTTCCTGTATTTACAGCGCTAAGGCTTATAGTAGTGCTTGCATTGTTTTGAGCCACTACCTGGCCCAGCATGTTTACCACCTTTAAAGATGTTATTGCCGTAGCCGACTGTACGGTAAGCACATCGTTAACCGGGTTTGGATAGTAGGTAAACTGGTTGGCCTTATTGCTATTTACACTAAGGGTATTGGTGCCCATTATTAAATCGCCTATTAATTCTCCTGCATCAGCTAAAGATTTAATTTCTATCCTGCCAATAGGTGTGTTAGAAATAATTCCGTAAAAACCAGAGAATGCAAGGTCTTCATCATAAATAACGGCATCATTTTTATCGTACACCGTATAGTTAAAATCGCCGCTGTTATCAACGTGTAACGAATGGCCTACGGCAAATACATTATCGGCCGTAAAAGTAAGTACTGTAACTTCAAGGCCGGCATTGGCGCCCAATCTCGGTGTTTCGTTTTCCGACGGTAAAAAACCTTCCGGTAAAAAAACAATAGGCCCATCGTTAGTGGCCGATAATTCGAACCCGGCAACAAGCACGCCTGCCTCAAAGCAATCGTTGCCTGCGCTGCTAACTACGTTTCCGCAAATAAAAGGTTCGCTTAGACCACCGGTAAAGTCTTCGGTAACTATAGTGCCAGTAAAATCGTTTTGTAAAGATGCTGCAGTGGTGTACGGAGTAACCTGCGCAAATAGTTTAACTGATAACAGCAAACCTGTAAGTAACAAGGTAGTTTTTTTCATGGTCTTAATTTTTGTATAGTTGTAAAAGTAACAGTACAAACAGTAAGAGCAAAGCAACAGGCTTGTAAAATCAGCCATTTATAAAGCCTAAAAACCGCCTTATATAACTATAAATCAGCTTTTTAATTAAATTCAACCAATGTATTGGCATTGTTTTTTAAAGCCTGTTTTAAAAATGCCGACGGCGAAATTCCCGTCACATTTTTAAAGACAGTAGCAAAGGCACTGTGCGAATTAAAGCCGCAGGATTCGGCCAGGTAGCTTATTTTATAATTGAGATATTCCGGATTGGTGTAGATTTTATTACAAATGTAATTAATGCGAAGCTCGTTGATGTAGGCATTAAAATTCTTGCCTTTTTCGCGGTTTATAATTTCAGACAGATAGGTAGTATTGGTTTTAAACTGTACTGCCAGCGTTGCAATAGTAAGCTTAGGGTTGGTAAATTTTACCGAATTTTCAAACTGCCTCAGCTTACTTAAAATCTCCTGCTCAACCGGTAGCGGTATAGAAACCTGCGGGGTTTCTCCCTCTTCTTCTTCCGTAATTACTTCAGCTATTGGGAGAGTGAGTTTGCTTTCCAGATTCTTTATAATCGACGTGTAAATAGCCTTTTCTTTCTTTTTCTTCCTGTAGATAACATATACCGTAACAGACCCCGCTCCAACAACCAATAGCAGGCACAGCATAAGCAAATAACTATCTTGCTTAGATGCTGAAGCCGACGCAATAGCTTCGCCCTGTTCGGCATTAAACACAGTACTTATGGCGGCCAGGTCTTCATTTTTTACATACGGGCTAAGGGCAAGGTACTTTTCGTTATAAAGCGCATAATTGGTAATATCGCCCAATGCTTTATAGTTGCGCGACAGGTTTAAATAAGCCGCTGATTGTAGCTCGGGTATATCAAAACCTTTATCATTTAGCACTACCTGTAGCGTGTCTATAGACCGCTGGTAGTGGCCGGCGTGGGCATACGCCTCCGAAAGGCTAATATAAATATGATACTTTAAATTGGGGTACAACGTATCTTTAAGCGTAAGGGCTTTGTTTAGATATGCCGTAGAAGAATCGGGCTCGTTTAACTGCAGGAACGATTTGCCGTAATTGTGTAGTAATGACTTGTAATAAAACGGGGTGTTAGCCCCACCGCCCGATGGCAATGCTTTTTTAAACTCAGCAATAGACTGCCTGTAGTTGGTGTTTGCCTGTTTGTACTGTTCGTTATTATAGTAAAAATTGCCCTGTTCGTTATACAAAAAAGCACGAATATTGCTTTTTTCGTTACCCGCAGGTAGCTTTTCGGTTTGCTGCCAGGCTTCTTTTAAATACAGCATGGCTTTATCATTTAGCTTAAGCGATGCATACAGGCTAGCCAAAGTAGCGTATACCTTGGTAGTAAGCTCAACATCGCCAATATCTTCGGCTATTTTCTTGGCCCTGAAAAGGTATTCTATCGATTTCTTTTTATCGTTGTTAGTAGCATACGACGAGATTATTATCCCCAACAGGTAAAACTTCTTTTCGTCAGATTCAGTATTGGCTATAAGATATTCGCCAATGCTTACTATTTTTTTGGTGTCGTTTTTATTTACAGTCAGCAGTACCTGCTCCAGGCTATCCAGCTTTTTTTGCGTTGGGCTTTGAGCATAGACAGGCAAGAGGGCCAACAAAAAAAAGTATGTAATAAAAGTATTCAAGCAGCCGTATTTGTAAAATTATAACCTGTTTTTAAGTATGTGCTAAGTTAAGCAATTACAGATAACTTATGTTATGCCGCGCACAATCAGCAAAATCGGCAACTCTGCTTAACGCCATTTATAATTTTATCTAAAAAGCATCAATAATTATGCCTGCTTTTTGTACTTTTATACTGTACAAAATAGTCCCGTTTTATATGCTTAAGCAGAATTTACAATTAAAGTTATCGCAAAAATTATCGCCACAGCAAATCCAGTTGATGAAGCTGATACAACTGCCTACGCAGGCTTTTGAGCAGCGCCTTAAAGAAGAGATGGTAGAAAACCCCGCCCTGGAAACCGGAACGGACGAACCGGAATATGAAAAGGATGAATTTGATACTACCGATGAATTTGACGATTATGATGATTATGATAACGACAGGATTGAAGCCGACGAGATTAATATAGACGAATACCTTAGCGACGACGAAACCCCCGATTATAAACTACAGGCCAACAATTACAGTGATGATGACGAAGACCGCAGCATGCCTTTTGCTGCCCCGGTTAGCTTTCACCAAAGCCTTATAGACCAGCTTAACACTTTTATACTAAACGACGATGAGCGCGAAATTGCCGAATTCCTCGTGGGCAGTATAGACGATATGGGCTACATTCGCCGTAGTATACCGGATATAGTAGACGACCTTGCTTTTACACAGGGCGTGTATACCGACGAGAAAATGGTGGAGCATATTATGCACATTATTCACCAATTGGAGCCAAGCGGCGTGGGCGCAAGCGATTTGCAGGAATGCCTGCTGCTTCAGCTAAAGCATAAAACCCCTACTGCCCCCATAGAACTGGCCATTAGCATATTGGAAACCCAGTTTGATGCCTTTACCAAAAAACATTACGACAAGCTACTTCAAAAATATGATATTTCGCAAGACCAGTTGCGCGCCGCTATTGACGAAATTGAAAGGCTTAACCCTAAACCGGGCGGAAGCTACGACAGTACGTCATCTAAAGCGGTAGAGCATGTGGTACCTGATTTTGCCATTAAAATTGTAGATGGCGAGCTGGAACTTTCGCTTAACGGGCGTAACGCGCCAGAGCTGCATGTTAGCAAAGACTACCAGGAAATGCTGCAAAGCTATAAAGACAGCCGCGATAAATCATCCCAGCAAAAAGATGCCGTGCAGTTTATAAAGCAAAAACTGGACAGCGCCAAATGGTTTATAGACGCTATACGCCAGCGCCAGGAAACGCTTTTTGTTACCATGAATGCCATTATGCACTATCAGGAAGAGTTTTTTTTAGATGGCGATGAAGGCAAGCTTCGTCCAATGATCCTTAAAGATATTGCCGACATGGTGGGGCTGGATATTTCTACCGTGTCGCGTGTGGCCAACAGCAAATATGTAGAAACCCCTTATGGCACCAAGCTTATTAAGGAGTTTTTTAGCGAAGCCATGAAAAACGACCAGGGCGAGGATGTTTCTACCATCGAAATTAAGAAAATACTGGAAACCGTTATCTCTGAAGAAGACAAAAGAAAACCCCTGCCGGATGATAAACTGGCCGATATACTTAAAGAGCGTGGCTACCCTATAGCCCGCCGTACCATTGCCAAATACCGCGAACAGTTAGACATACCTGTAGCACGTATGAGAAAGAAAATATAAACGCATGCAAAAGTTTATAAGCTGGTTTTCTTACCTGTTCCACCCGTTGTTTATACCCGTATATGCTACGTTGTTTTACTTTTTTATAGCAGGTAAGTACTTTCATAATAACGAGATTTACCTTGTTTTTATACAGGTGCTTATACTTACGGTGCTGTTGCCCATATCGTTGTTTTATTTATTACAGTCGTTAGGGCGTATAAAATCTAAAATGCTGCTGGATAAAAAAGAGCGCAGGCTGCCACTGGCATTTTACTCGCTGCTGCTGCTTATGCTTGTAAAGCACAGCTTTGCGGCGGTAACCATTCCGGAATTATACTACTATTTTCTTGGATTGATGATAAGTACCGTACTGGCACTTGCCCTGGTACTTTTTGGGCATAAAGCCAGCCTGCACATGATGGGTGTTACCACCTTAACCATGTTTATAATTAGCATATCGGCTTACTACCACATACGCTTTGTGTATGTAATTGCCTTTTTTATACTGAGCTGTGGTTTTGTAGCCTCGTCCAGGCTGCAATTAAAAGCCCATTCTTTAAGCGAACTGGCGTTGGGTGCACTGCTGGGCATTTTGCCGCAGGTAGGGCTGTGGTACATCTGGCTGCTGCCATCGGCATAAAACAAAAAAGGGCAGAGAATTTACATTCCCCGCCCCTTAACTATCTTCACTAATAATTTACTTCGCTTTTTTAAGCAACGCTAAAATAGCCTCGCCTACGCCTTTTGCCGATTGCGGATTCTGGCCTGTTACCAGCCTGCCATCGGTAGTTACATGCACCTGCCACATACCCGATTTTTCGAATTTAGCACCACGTTCAATAAGTTTATCTTCCAGCAAAAACGGTACAACTTTTTCCAGTTTAACCGCAGTTTCTTCTTCGTTGGTAAAGGCATTTACCTTTTTACCGCCTACCAAATACTCACCGTTAGCCAGTTTAATATTAACCAGTCCCGCAGGGCCGTGGCAAACAGCACCCACAATACCGCCATTATCATATATTGTAGCAGCAAGTTTGGCAAGGGCTGTATTATGGGCAAAGTCCCACATGGCGCCATGCCCGCCTGCATAGTATATAGCAGCATAATCGTTTACGTTAACCTGGGCTGGTGTAAGGGTATGCTCAATCTTGTTGTGGTATTCGGCATTTTCCCAAAACTCTTTATTAACTTTATCGGTCAGATCGAAGCCATCAACAGGTGCTTTGCCTCCTTTAGGGCTAACAAAATCTATCTCATAGCCAGCATTGTGCAACACCTCCCACGGGTGTGCAACCTCGCCCAAATAAAACCCGGTAGGCTCGCCGGTACTGCCTTTTGTATCGTGGCTGGTAACCACAAATAATATTTTCTTTTTCATCTTAACTTCTTTTTTTACGGTTTGAGAATATCCCTGTACAGCAACAGCAAACAGTACTATAACAGCCATTGCCTTTGTTATTTTATGCATCATAAATAATTTAGGTTATAATTACAGGTACAAAGTTCGGCGTAAAGCCAAATATAACGAAGGACGTACATCACGATTTTACTGTGATGTGCATCACACCTGCGGCGAAAGCTTAGGAAAGCCTGCTGAGCGTTTCGCGCGATAGACCAAGGTAAGCAGCAATAAGCGTTTTAGGAACGCGGTTAATCAGCCCCGGATATTGCAGCAGCAATTGCTCATACCGCTCTTTAGCATTGGTGGTAAGTAACGATAGTATGCGGCGTTGCAGCGCCATGTAGCCAAAGCTCGACTTTTTAAGGTAAAACTGCTCCATTTTACGTTGGTTGGCACACAGCAATTCGCGGTTAGCGCGGGTAATGCACAAAACGTGGGTATCTTCTATACAATCTATGGCAAGGGTTGCCGTAGCGCCGCTGTAAAAGGCCTGATAATCGGTTATCCACCATTGTTCCTGGCCAAATTGCAGTATGTGGGTTTTGCCATCGGTATCTGTATGATAGGCTTTAACAAGGCCCTTAACCACAAAAAATTCGTAGGGAGCTGCTTCGCCTTCCTGGATAAGGAATTGGTGTTTTTTAAATTTCTTCTCGGTAAAAAATGAGGCAATTTGCGCAAACTCGGCATCGGTTAGCGGTACAAGCTGCTCTATATGCTGCTTTAAGGTAGTAAGCATAAGGGCTACAGGATATAAAATATAAGCCCAAGCTTAACGGGACTCATTTTTAACCTCTTACCATCTATCATGGCTGTATCGTAAATTGGGGTACCGTAAGACACATAAAAGTTCCAGGTATTCCACCCTGCCGAAATATACGTGCTGTACACAAACTTATTAATATTGGGGTCTTTGCGTATTTTAACCGTTCCGCCGCCCTCTTCGGGTTCCAGTTGGGCTTTGTTATAAAACATATAACTTGCTTTAACACCCAGGTACACCCTCCAGAATTTATGGCTGATGGAGTCTGAATTTCGCCACCTGAATTCTAATGGCACATCTAAATAATGCAGCACCAGCTTATTGAGTTTATACTGGTCTTTATCGATAACATTATAGCTGTTTACCCCACCTTTCTCGGTTACGGCAAGGTTGTGTTTTATATTGTTGTAGGTATAACCAAAACCAAGGGCAATAGAGTGGTTGCGGCGTTTGTTTAGGGGCATATCCCGCAAAAAACCGGTACTTAACGAGGTTGAGAACGAGTATTGCTTATAACCATCGGGGTTGCCCTGCATAAGCGCATAAGCTACCGAGGCATAAAATTGGTCTTCGCGGTATTTAGGGTCGGCCACGGCAGGCACGCTGTCTAATTCTATCGTATCTTTTTCTACGGTTTGCATAACCTGTGCAAACGACACAAAGCCGCTTAAACAGAACAACAAAAGATAAATGCGCTGCATAAAGTTACCTGAATTCATATACCTACAAAGATGCAAAAGTTTACTAAGACTTTTATAGTAATGGTTAATTTTTATATGATGCCAAACTTATATTAGCTGAAGGTGTGGCCGTACCTTAATTTCTACCACATCGCAGCGTTTGGGCTGGCTAAGGGCATAGAGCACCGCCACGGCAATATCATCGGCCTTTAGCATTTCTAAATTTTCTACTTTTAGCAGCTTTTCGGCGGTTGGCTTTTGCTGCATATCGGTATCAACCGCGCCGGGTTCCACCAAAGTAACCTTTATACCCTGCTTGTTAACCTCCTTGCGCAAAGCCTCGCTATACGCCTGTATGCCCGCCTTGGTGGCCACATAAATAGAGCCGGTAGCCTCGCGTATTTCGGCACTCATAGAGCCTATGTTTACAATGTGCCCCTCCTGCCTTTTGGCCATACGTTCAATTGCCCCGGCACAACAGGCCAGGTAACTTAGCAGATTGGTATCTAACACGTACTGCCAGTCGGCATACACACCATCGGTAACGTTGCCGGCACCGGTTGCGGCGTTATTTATTAAAATATCCAGCGTGCCCAGTTTATCATCTACTTCTTTAAAAATACGCTCAATTTCCGACTCCTGAGATACATCGGCTACAAAGCCGAACACTTTGCCTTTGGCAGTTCTGCTGGCATCGGCCAGGGCATCGTTTAAATATTGCGCTTTATTGCCTAAAAAAAGCACATCGGCACCTAACGATGCCAACAGCACCACAATGGCACGGCCTATGCCTGTACTACCACCTGTAACCAGTACTCTTTTGCCCGATATGCTTTGCGGAAGATAGTCATTCAAATTTTCCATAGTGATTGTTTAAAGTGTGGATGGCGTAGTTGCTGTTGCGGCCGACTTCATTTCGATACGCGTTCGAGGAAGGCTCTCCGGATAATGCTGCTGAATATAATAAATAAGCTTTTCGCGGATAAACACCCGCAGATCCCACGAGGTGGGCGAATTTTTACTGCTCATAAGCGCCCGGATCTCCATACCTGTTTCGGTGGCACCGGTAACCTGTAGTACGTTTACTTTGCCATCCCAAAGTGGGGTTGTATTTAATAGCCTTGTTAGCTCTTCACGAAGGCTATCTACCGGCATCATAAAATCAGTGTAGATAAAAACGGTACCCAAAATTTCAGATGTGGTTCGTGTCCAGTTCTGGAACGGCTTTTCTATAAAATAAGTGGTAGGCAGCACCATGCGGCGCTTATCCCAAATGCGTACCACTACGTAAGTTAGTGTAATTTCTTCTATCCAGCCCCACTCGCCCTCTACAATAACAACATCGTCTAAACGTATGGGCTGCGTTATGGCTATCTGGATACCCGCCACCAGCGTTGCCAGCATTTTTTGTGCCGAGAACCCCAGTATAATTCCCGCAATACCTGCCGATGTTAAAAAGCTGATGCCTATGGCGCGGATGTTATCAAAACTCATAAGGGCAATGCCTATGGCAAACACCACCAGCAAAAAGATGATTACCCGCTCTAATATGGTAAACTGCGTAAACACACGGCGGGCATGCAGGTTATCGTCGGCGGTAATATCGTACTTGCGCATTAGCCCCGATTTAAATGCCCGCAGCAGCACAATGCAGCTCCACGTTGCGGCAAAAATGAGCACCAGTGTGCACACATGCCCTATAATTTTTATGTATTGCTCTAAAAACACATCGTTAACCAGGCCTATACGCAGCACCAGGGCAATGATTATAAGTAGCAGTGGGAATTTTATACGGTTAGCAAAGTTGACCGGCAGCAGGTTTTTAGGATCTTTACCTACCCGCTTTAGTATAAAAAAAACAATGCTAAAGGTTAGCACCAGCCCAAGCGCGCCAAACACTAAAAATTGTAAAAAGCCGCTGTTGCTGTGTATTTGGGTCATAGTGCTGTAAGATTAAAAAAATTATATCTACAAGGTTTTAAAAACCTTGCAGGAAATGAGGCCGGTTCCGGTACTGCTAACCTGCAAGGTCTTTGCTACATTGTAGATTTTGGAATTAGAAAAAGCCATAATCCCCTAAAATTAAAAAATCCGTTCTCGAAAGAGAACGGATTATAGATATCATTAACATTTTTGGCAAGATTATCCGCATTTAGACGATCCGCAATCGTTGCATGTAAGGCAACCCTCCTGGTAAATAAGGTTGGTGGAGTTGCAATTGCTGCATTTTTGGCCGTGTGCCTCGGTACCGTCTACAATATAACGCTTAAGGGCGCGGGCCACACCGTTTTTCCAGGTATTGATGCTCTCGCTGTCCAACTGAAGGCTGTTGATAAGGTCTACCGCCTTTTCTATGTGCATGCCGTGGCGCAGCGTGCCCGAAATTAGCTTGGCATAGTTCCAGTACTCCGGGTTAAATTTATGCGACAGTCCCTCTATGGTAGTCTTGTAGCCACGCATATTTTTGTACTGAAAATCGTAACGGGTGGTACCATCATCGTTCTTATTTTTTATAATAAGCCCCTCGGTTACCCAACGCGGAATAAGGATACCATCCTCATCATCCACAAGACCCGTAAATATCTCGTACGGGCGCCCGTCTATCAAGCCAATAAAGGCAATCCATTTGTCTTTACTATTCTGGAAACGAACCACATCGGCCTGTAAAACCTGTGGGCGCTTGGTAGGGAAAATGCTTGGCAGACCGCCGGTTTTTTCTTCTTTCTTTTCAGAATTAGAAATAAGCACCCCGGAGCGCGACCCATCCCTATATACGGTTACACCTTTGCAACCGGCCTCCCAGGCCTCCATATATAATTTAGCCACCACGTCTTCGGGGGTTTCGTTAGGTACATTTACCGTAACCGATATAGAGTGGTCTACCCATTTTTGTATCCTGCCCTGCATGCGCACTTTGCTAAGCCAGTCGACATCGTTACTGGTAGCTTTATAATACGGCGATTTCTCTACAAGGGCATCCAGTTCTTCCTGGCTGTAGTTTTTGGTAATTTCGAAGCCGTTTACTTCCATCCACTCTTTAAAACGGTGGTGAAAAACCACGTACTCTTCCCAGCTGTCGCCCACCTCGTCAATAAAATCTACGCGAACATCTTTATCGTTAGGGTTAACTTTACGCCTGCGTTTATATACCGGAAGAAAAACCGGCTCAATACCGCTGGTAGTCTGCGTCATAAGGCTGGTGGTGCCTGTTGGGGCAATGGTAAGCAATGCAATATTACGGCGGCCATGCTCCTGCATTTCATAATACAGCTGGCTATCGGCCTCTTTAATGCGCAGCACAAACGGGTTATTTTTTTCGCGTTCGCTATCATAAATTGTAAAAGCACCACGCTCTTTAGCCAGGTTAACCGAACCCCTATACGCCTCAACGGCAAGTATTTTATGAATTTCTTCTGAGAATGCCACACCTTCATCGCTGCCATAGCGCAAGCCAAGGGCAGCCAGCATATCACCTTCGGCAGTAATGCCAATACCGGTACGGCGGCCATCGCGGGCTTTGGTGCGGATGTTTAGCCAAAGGTTTTTCTCTACCAGTTTAATTTCCTCACCCTCCGGGTCGGCATCAATTTTAGCAAGTATGGTGTCGATTTTTTCGAGTTCAAGGTCAATAATATCGTCCATTATCCTTTGGGCGGCGGCAACATGCTGCTTAAATAGCGGGTAGTTAAACGATGCTTCGGCGGTAAACGGCTTATCTACATACGACAGTAAGTTAATGGCCAATAGCCTGCAACTATCGTACGCACAAAGCGGAATTTCGCCACACGGGTTGGTAGACAGTGTTTTGTAACCCAAATCAGCATAGCAATCCGGCAATGATTCTTTAATAATGGTATCCCAGAACAGGATGCCCGGCTCTGCCGATTTCCATGCATTGTGGATGATCTTGCCCCACAACGCCTGGGCATCGATCTCTTTAGTATATAAAGGGGTATCGCTAAATATGGGGTATTTTTGGGTGTAAGTGGTACCGGCCTGTACGGATTTCATAAAGGCATCGTCTATACGTACCGATACGTTGGCGCCAGTAACCTTGCCCTGCTCCATCTTGGCATCTATAAAATCGGTAGCGTCGGGGTGGTTTATAGATACCGAAAGCATCAGCGCACCACGGCGGCCATCCTGGGCCACCTCTCGCGTTGAGTTAGAAAAACGCTCCATAAACGGCACCAGGCCTGTAGAGGTTAACGCCGAGTTTTTTACCGGCGAGCCTTTAGGGCGAATGTGGCTCAGGTCGTGCCCCACGCCACCGCGGCGTTTCATGAGTTGTACCTGCTCCTGATCGGTTTTCATGATGCCACCGTACGAGTCAGAATTATCGTTGCCAATTACAAAACAGTTGGATAACGATGCTATCTGGAACGGGTTGCCAATACCCGTCATAGGGCTGCCCTGCGGCACAAGATATTTAAAGTCTTTTATCAGGTCGAAAATTACTTCTTCAGTAAGCGGGTTGGCGTACTTAGATTCTACACGTGCAATTTCGATGGCAATACGGCGGTGCATATCGTTGGGCGTGCGCTCGTAAATATTGCCGGCACTGTCTTTAAGCGCGTACTTATTTACCCAGACGGTAGCGGCAAGGCTGTCGCCTTTAAAGTATTCTAAAGAGGCGTTTACAGCTTCTTCCTGGGTGTAAGTGGCTGCGTTTTTTATGGTTAGAGATGTACTCATAATGATATAATTGAGTTGGGAATTGTATTTGTAACGAGATGTAAATTTACAACTAAAATAAATCCTAAAAAAATTACAGCTCACAAAGTTTACAAATTTAGCATCATAAAATACTGAAAAACAATTATATAAAAATTTATGAACAGTTAAAAGTTTACAAATATGTAAATTTTTATATCTGTAAATATAAATTTATTTGTATCTAAAAGAGATCGTTAAAGCGGCTGTGTGTTAGGTATCTATCATAACACACCTCGCCCCCAACCAATGGTTTGTTAAAAACAGGTTAATCCTAATTGTTTCCAGTTTCGCATTGCAACTTGCATCAAAATAACACTTACTATGCAAAATATCAAATGTATACTACCGGCAATAATCACACTACTATTTATAAGTACCGCATCGGCGCAAATTAGTCCGCCCGGGCTGGGCACTACCAGCACCGCTTTTTGGAGCGCCGTGGGTATACGCCAAAAACTGGATGCCAAGAACAGCTTTGTAACTTACCTGGGCCTTGGCAGGATAAGCGACCCCGAGGGCGATGCCAACCCCTTTAAAAAGCAGTCGATACTGGTATTTAACCAGGAGTTTTACCACAAGATGAATACCCATTGGCAATACAACTATGCCCTGAGCTACAGGAGGCAGAACCAGTATGAAAGCGAGGCGCCTTATGAATTGGAAACGCCTGCCATACAGCAGGAGTTTCGCCTCTACGGAAGGCTTGCGTATGCTACTCCTATTGGGTCTTCGGCTAAATGGACAACCACTTATAGACAGGAACTCAGGAAGTTTTTTACCCCCGATTTTGATGATGTGCCCGGCGGTTTCCAGTTGCGTTCAAGGTTTAAAACACAGGTGTTGTTTCCGTTAGATACCGATAAAGAGAACAGCCTGATGGGCAGCGCCGAAGCCTTATTTTCTATAAGCAACGACGCTGATGCCGGCTGGGGCGACTTTGCCTATAAAGAAAGCCGCTTTTGCCTGTACTACTGCTATTCGCCCGATGCTATACCTGTAACCTTTGATATTGGCTACATGAACGACCTTATGGGAGGCCACGGCCACCATATTAAAGATGCTAATTACCTGGCACTGGATATTATTTTAGAAAGCCCTTTTTAAGGTGTGGTTTGAGATTCCTCCTGCGAATAAAATGGAAGCGCAGCGTATTCGATTCCGAATAAAGCGCAACGGAATTAAGAAATTTCAACTACAAACAACACGTAAAGCTTTAATTTTAACCACAAAGACACGAAGCTATACTGATTCGCTAAACACAAAGCCCGCTAAGACAGCCATCTAAAGATGGAGGAACACAAGGTTGGGGCTATTAAACAAAAAAACCTTCAGCCGTATGGCTAAAGGTTTCTAAGTTGTGTGCGGGTAAGTATCTTAGTGCGTGCGCATCTTATCAAAAGTATGCTCCAGCAGTTTTTTTAATTTATCGGTAGCTCCGGCAATGGCCTTTTCTACTGTATCGGCATGGTTGGTAACTGCCTGAGGTGCAAGTCCGTTAATGCGGGCCTCGATAAGGCACCTTATATCGGCAACAGTTGTTTTGTCGGACGCATTTTCATCGGTAAGGTGAATTTCCAGTCCGGTAATCTTATCATCAAAGCGTTTTAGCTTCTCTTTTAATACCTCGGTATAATAGCTCTCTCTGCGGTCGTTACCCTCTATGTGGTTGTCTGTGTTTATGGTAATTTGCATATAATTTTAATTTAAAGTCTATACTCAAATTTAGCATTTTTAAAGAGGCAAAACACGCACATTAGCATAAGATTAGGATTTATCTATGCACTGATAAATATAAACGATGAAATAATTTGGAAAAATATACCGATTGGTATAATTTTGTAGTGTGAAATTGAGATTATGAGCAAAGCAGAAAAAACAAGGCAGTTTATTATAGAAACCACCGCACCCATTTTTAACAAAAAAGGGTATGCAGGCACATCTTTAAACGATATTACAGAGGCTACCGGCCTGACTAAAGGCAGTATATACGGTAACTTTGGCAATAAAGACGAGGTGGCCCTTGCGGCGTTCGACTATAATTATGGAACCTTATCATCTGCTGTAAAGCGTAAAATGGAAGACAAAGAGCACCCAATAGATAAGCTTAGGGTGTTTTTAGATGTGTTTTCAGATCTTCAACACGTTACGAGCCTGCAATACGGCTGCCCAATTTTAAATACCGCCATTGAGGCCGACGATACCCACGATGCCCTGCGCCGTAAAGCAGCTAATGCTATAGACAATTGGTATAAGACCATTGGCGGAATTATTAATGCCGGACAGGATAGCGGACAGATAAGGTTGGGAGTAGATGCAAAGGAATTTGCCGGCGCCTATATTGCCCTTATAGAAGGTGGCGTTATGCTGGCAAAAGTTACCGGTAAAAACGACGGTTTAAACGCCGCCGTAAAACAGGGTTTAAAAATGCTTAAGGAAATTACCCCTTAAAAAATTTACCTAAAAATATACCGATTGGTATATTTTATAATGCAGGTATTTTTTGGCTAATTTAAAGCGAAACTAAAAGTATAAAATAGATTTTTTTTGACATAAAATATACCGATTGGTATATTATGAAATATAAAGGATTTTTGTAATTAAAAATATACCGATCGGTATAAAATAGACAGTATGGACACAAAAGAAGCAGCATTTTTAAGGCAGTTTATAGGTAAAGGGGTAGTGCAATCTCCATCTCCATTTATGAACTTTTTACGCCCAATTGTGCTTTCTGTACAAGAAGGTAGCCTGGCATTTCAGCACACCATCCGTAAAGAAATGACCAACCCTTTCGGCACCCTGCACGGAGGCGTAACCGCCGCCATAATAGACGATGCCATTGGTGCTACGCTGATTGCCTATGGCGAGCCGTTTTTTCACGTAACCATCAACCTGGCCATAGATTACTTTGCTTCGGCTAAAGAAGGCGATGTAATTATAGCGCAAACCGCTGTAATTAAGAAGGGTAAGCAAATTGTAAACGCCCAGTGCGAGGTCTGGAACCACGACCGTACCCGCCTTATAGCCAAAGGGTATACCAACATGATTAAAACACCAATTAATTGATTATGAAAAGAGTAGCAATAACCGGCCTTGGCGCTATAACGCCGTTAGGCAACAATGTAGCCGAATTTTGGGCCAATATAGTGGCAGGCAAAAGCGGTGCCGGGCCTATAACAAAATTTGATGCTTCTAAGTTTAAAACCAACTTTGCCTGCGAGGTAAAAGGCTTTAATGCAGAAGATTACATAGAGAAAAAAGAGGTACGCAAGTACGACCTGTTTACACAATATGCCATTGCCGCGACTGAAGAAGCGGTTAAAGACTCAGGGTTAAACTTTGCCGAAATGCCTCAGCACGAGCGGTTTGATATTGGCGTTATCTGGGCATCGGGTAACGGGGGCATTGGCACGTTTGAGGAGCAACTGCGCGAATTTCACACCGGAGATGGCACGCCACGCTTTAACCCATTCTTCATTCCAAAAATGATAGTGGATATTGCAGCCGGCGTACTATCAATACGTTACGGACTGCACGGACCCAATTATGCTACGGTATCGGCCTGCGCATCATCTAATACCGCCATTATTGCAGCGTTTGATACCATCCGCCTTGGTAAAGCAAAAATAATGATAGCAGGCGGTAGCGAGGCGGCGTTAACACCCTCATCTATAGGTGGTTTTAATGCATCGCATGCACTATCTAAACGTAACAATGACCCACAGGGGGCTTCGCGGCCTTTCGACGTTGACCGCGATGGTTTTGTAGCCGGAGAGGGTGCCGGAGCGCTGATTTTAGAAGACTGGGATTATGCAATTGCCCGTGGCGCAACTATTTACGCCGAGATTGTGGGCGGTGGCATGGCTGCCGATGCCTATCATCTTACAGGTACACCACCCGATGGGCTTGGTGCCAATTTAGGTATGCAAAAGGCATTGGCCGATGCCAATATTACGCCCGATAAGATAAGCTACATCAACGCGCACGCCACCTCTACAGGTCAGGGCGACATAAGTGAATTAACCGCTATTAGTACTGTTTTTAAAGGACTTAACACGCCCATTGGCGCTACCAAAAGCATGACGGGCCACCTGCTGGGTGCTGCCGGAGCGGTTGAAAGCATCATCAGTATTATGGCCATCAGGCATGGTATTATCCCTCCTACCATTAACACCATAAACATTGATCCTGCTGTACCACAAGGACTTAACCTTGTTTTAGGCAAAGCCCAAAAAACCGAGATTAACTACGTGCTAAACAACACCTTTGGCTTTGGCGGGCATACGGCGAGTACTATTTTTAAGAAGGTTTAATTTAAAATTTTAACCACAAGCGCTACGCGTCACAAAGTTAGCACGGTGTACACAAAGCTAAAATACATAGATACACAAGGAGGCCAGGTTGTTTTACAAACTGATGTGCACAAAGCTTTGTGTCACTCTGCCAAAGGCAGTTAGCCTTGCGGACTTAGTGAAAAGCCCCCTTGTGCCTTTGTGGCAAAAATGATAGTAATAATATAAATTCAAAATAATCAATAATGAAAACAACAGATAATACAGTGCTAATTACCGGCGGTAGTGCCGGTATTGGCTTAGCTTTAGCCGAACGATTTATAGCCGAAGGCAACCACGTTATAATAACCGGCCGCGATCAGAACCGCCTTAACGAAGCCGCCGCACAATTGGGTAATAAGGTAACTGCCATTGCATTTGATGTATCTAAGCCCGAAGATGTTACCGCACTGGTTGCAAGGCTAACAGCCGAATTCCCTAATCTTAATGTGTTGATAAACAACGCAGGTCAGGCCTACTATTACAAATTAGATGAAAATGCCGATGCTTTTGCTAAAGCCGAACACGAAATGCTGGTTAACTACCTGTCGGTTATTCGTTTAACCGAAAAATTACTGCCGTTGTTAAAACAACAACCCGAGGCTGCCGTAGTAAATGTTAGCTCAATCGCGGCGTTTGTGCCTAATGCCGGTATACCCACCTATTCGGCCAGTAAAGCGGCATTGCATTCGTACAGCCAGTCGCTGCGCCTTTTACTGGAAGATACTCAGGTTAAGGTGTTTGAGTTAATGCCGCCGTTGGTAAACACCAGTTTTTCTAAAGATATTGGTGGCGAAAATGGTATAGCACCATCGGTACTGGCTGATGACCTTTTAGCTGCTTTTGCATCAGATACTTACCAAATACACACAGGCAATACTGCCCTAATCTACGAGCTTTCTAAATCAGATCCTGCCGCTGCATTTGCTGCTATGAACAGCAGGGGATAAGTGCTATAATAAAGCATACTAAGCCATTGGGAGTAATCCTGATGGCTTTGAAAAGGCATCAAAAAAGTTCTTCTTAGTTGAAGGCGCCATTGATGTGCTGTTTACAATCTTAAAGCTAAGGTAATAAGGCAGTTGGCTGATGGTACTTTAACTAAAGTTTATTTCTCAATTAGTTACTACGCAAAAGATTCACAATAAGGGTACAAAGATTCGCGAAGTCAGACACGAATTTTAATTGGAAAAATTCGTGTCAAATTACTTCCAGAGATTCAATAGTTTTCATTACAAATACTTTGTGTAGCCTCCCAAAATAATAAAACATCAATGCTCGTGTCCGCTTACCTTTAGCTCATCAAGGCTTAATTGCATGGCGGTACGCCTAATTTCTTCATCGCTAAACATTTGGTCGCTGCGCAGTTTAAAAAGCTCCTTGCGCTGCACGTGGTAAATATCCCTAAGCACGGTGGCATACTGCTTAATATCGTCACGTTCGGCGGGGTCGCATTCCAAGGCGTCCAGTTTTTCGCGAGTAATTTGTATGCCCTCTTCAAGGTCGCGTTTAAAAAAGGCGAGCAGCCCGTTATCCTCCACCTCAGTGGCGTAGTTATCCTGTAATCTTTGCAGGGCAACCCTGCTTAAACGCAGCCTGATGGCAGCCTGCTGCTGTTCGGGTGGCAGCTCTTCATCCAGTTCTTTAAACCTGATCAGTTTTATTATCAGCGGCAGCGTTAAGCCCTGCACTACCAGCGTTATAAATATCACTACAAAGGTTATAAAGATAATGAGGCTGCGTAGCGGAAAAGCCGATCCGTCATCCATCAGCACCGGGATAGACAGCGCCGTAGCTAACGACACCACACCGCGCATACCCGCCCAGCTTACAAGCAGGGGGCCTTTCCAGCCGGGGTTGGCTTCCTGCCTAATCTTTTTACTAAGCCACCTTGGTATGTGGGTAGACGGGTACACCCATATAAATCGCAGCGCAATGGTAATACCACTAATTATTAGTCCGTATGTAATACCCTCCATAATAGAATAGTGCCCATCCATAGCGGCAATAATGTTAGGCAGCTCCAGCCCTATCAATACAAAAACAAGGGCATTCATAACAAAAATAATGGTGGTCCAAACGCTTGTCATAGTAATGTTAGTATCGCCAGTGGTAAATATTTCGTGGGCGCGGAACGACATAAACAAGCCGCCCGTAACCACGGCTATTACACCCGAGAAGTGAAATTCTTCTGCCACCAGAAAAATAATATAGGGCGTCATTAATGTTAGTGCTGCATCCATTGCCGGGGTGGTAGGCAAAAAACGGTGTATAGCATAAATTACGTGGGCTACCGCCAAGCCAACCACCACGCCCATGCCGGCAGCCAGAAAGAACTGACCCACAGCTACCTGAAAGCTGAACGTGCCGGTAAGCACGGCAGCCAGCGCAAACCGGAACACGATAAGCGATGATGCATCGTTAACAAGGCTCTCGCCCTCCAGTATGGTAACGGCGCGCTTGGGCGTGTCGAGCCCCTTCATAACCGTGCCGGCAGCAACCGCATCGGGCGGCGATATAATACCTCCCAGCAAAAAGCCTAATGCCAAGGTGCAGCCCGGTATTAATGCCGACGATGTGTACGCCACAATTACCGATGTAAAAAATACTAACCCAAAGGCCAGCAGGGCAATGGGGCGTTTCCATTTCCAGAAATCTTTAAACGATGTATACCAGGCGGCTTCATATAATAGGGGCGGCAGAAACAACAAGAAAATAACATCAGGATCAAGCCCAATTTTGGGTATACCCGGTATAAAGCTTATGCCAAGCCCGGCAACTACTAAAAATATGGGGTAAGCTACTTTTATGCGCTGCGCCAGGAGCACGAGCATCATTACTATAAACAGCAGGCCTAATATTATAAGGAGGGTGTTGTGCAAAATAGGTGGTTTTGGTTACGGCATAAAAATATAAAAAACAATGGTTGCTCCCAACTGCATAAATTTTGTTGTATATTTTATCAATTCCTGAAAGTTTTTTCTGAGTTTATAGGCGTTTTTTCAAACGTTATAGCAAAACTGGTGGCTAATTTATACAAACTGGTAGGCACTGGTATGGTCAATTGATTTTAATTTTTACTTTTGATGCTTTATTGATAAAAAAGTAATGGAAAAAAATAACATTTCATATAATACCGCTAATTGTGTTACGAAATTATTCGGCATCCTGCCAAATGGCAAGGAGGTACACAGCTACACCCTGGCAAACAGCAACGGTATGGAAGTTAGCGTTATAAACTACGGTGCCACCATTACATCTTTAAAAGTGCCAAAGGCAAATAATGTAAAGACTGATGTTGTCTTAGGCTTTGACGATATTAATAGTTATATCGATTCGTTCAGCCTGCCATCGCCACCCTATTTAGGTGCTATTGTAGGCAGGTATGCAGGCAGAATAAACAATGCGGCCTTTACCCTAAACGGTAACGAGTACAAACTTAACGCCAACCACGGCCCTAATACCCTGCATGGCGGTAAAATAAACTTTAGCCGTGTATACTGGCAAATGAAACAACTACAGGGCGGCGAAAACCCTGCTATTACATTTACCTATACAAGTCCCGATGGCGATGAGCAATTCCCCGGCGAGCTTACTATTGAAGTTACCTACACCCTTACCGAAAATAACGAACTGGCTGTTGCTTACAATGCCACCTCTACTGCCGATACGGTTATTAACCTTACCCAACATGCCTACTTTAATTTAGATGGGCACACGCAAACGGTTTCTGGCCAGCAGCTGTATGTAAATTCGGCGCAAATGCTGGAGGTTACCCCGGGCGGCATCCCTACAGGAGCGTTTTTAGAGGTTAAGGGCAGCGAATTTGATTTTACAACACCAAAGGCATGCCCTGCGATTATAGATAATTCTTTTGTTTTAGATAATAACGGCCAGGCGGCAGCAACACTGCACAGCCCGCATAATGGCCTTACACTTACGGTTTATACCAATCAGCCCTCTGTACATATATATGTAGGAGGTAATTGTTTTGATACTATACACGGGAAGGAGGGCGCAGCATACGGTACCACGAGCGGTATTTGTTTTGAAACTCAAAACTATCCTGATGCGCCCAACCAATCCCACTTTCCCAGTCCGGTTTTAAAAAAGGGCGGGGTTTACAAGCACAATACCACCTTTGCCTTTACAACGGCAGGGGCGTAAATAATAGCAGCACGGCTGCACAACAATAAAAATTTGGGTTGATAAGCTGTTGCCCGGTAAAGGGTTCAATCTGTTTACCAAAAGAAATTTTGGGTTAAGTTTGGGTTTAATACAATGCCTCTACCGGTAAACATTTAAAGATTTTGCACACTACTGCCGGGCAAACTGCTTATCTGAGATTACAACTATAAGGATATACTAAATAATGAAAAAGAAATTAGTAGAGCAGGTTACTGCTTATTTTACAGAACAATTTAAAAACGCGCCCGATCATATTTTTCTTTCGCCGGGGCGTATCAATATTATTGGCGAGCACGTAGACTACAACGATGGTTTTGTACTGCCGGCTGCCATAAACAAATATGTGTGCTTTGCAGTATCGGCCAATGCAGACACTAAATGCACCATTATTGCTAAAGACCTTAATGAGTTTTATTCTTTCGACCTTACCGATGAACTAAAGCCTGTTGATTTAATGTGGGTTAACTTCTTTTTAGGGGTACTGCAGCAGTTAAAAGACAGGGGCTTTGCCATGACGGGCTTTAACATTGCCTTTAGCAGCACGGTGCCTATGGGTGCGGGCTTATCGTCTTCGGCAGCGGTAGAGTGCGGTTTTGGCTATGCGCTTAATAAAATTTTTAGCTTGGGCCTTTCTAAACAGGACATTGCCCTTATCGGACAAAAATCAGAGCATACCTTTGTAGGTGTTAACTGCGGTATAATGGACCAGTTTGCCAGTGTTTTCGGCAAAAAGAACAAGGTTATAAAATTAGACTGTAACACATTAGAGTACGAATACCACAACGCCGACTTTAAAGAGTATGCTTTATTACTGCTGGACAGCAAAGTAAAACACACGCATTTAACATCGGGCTATAACGACCGAAGGAACGAGGTAGAAAAAGGCCTTGCCCAACTGAAACAATATTACCCCGAAGTTAATACCTTTAGAGACCTTAGCGAAGCTCAGGTTGTAGCTTATAAAGAGGAGCTTGGCGATGTTATATTTAGGCGCTGCCTTTTTGTAGTGCGCGAAATTCAGCGTGTATTAGATGCCGTTGCTGCGTTACAAGCCAAAGATTTTACTAAATTAGGCGACTTAATGTTTAAAACCCACGATGGCCTTTCTAAAAACTATGAGGTAAGCTGCGAAGAAATCGACTTTTTGGTAGATGCCGTTAGAAACGACGAAAATGTAATAGGCTCGCGCATGATGGGTGGCGGCTTTGGCGGCTGCTCTATTAATCTTGTTAAAAAAGATGCGGTTAACAGCCTAATAGAGCGTGTTAGCAAAGAGTACAAAGAAAAGTATAACATAAGCCTTAAAGCTTATAAAGTAAAAATAGCTAAAGGTACTACCCTTTACAAAGCATAGTATGGAGGCATTTGATAATAACGAGCATCCGCACAGGCGTTTTAACCCGCTTTTAGGCGAATGGATACTGGTATCTCCCCACAGGGCAAAAAGGCCTTGGCAAGGGCAAAAAGAAAGCACACAGGCATTAAACCTGCCTGCTTATGATACTACCTGCTACCTTTGCGCCGGCAATGAGCGCTCTAATGGCGTACATAACGATGCGTATACCGATGTATATGTTTTTGATAACGATTTCCCCTCTTTGTTAGAAGGCGAAGCCGAGGCTCCCGCAGAAACAAGTCCGCTTTTCCAGCTAAAGCCGGAAAGGGGCATAAACCGCGTAATTTGCTTTTCGCCAAGGCACGACCTTACTATTCCTGAAATGGAAGTTAGCGCCATACAAAAAGTAATACAAGCCTGGAAAGAACAGTATACAGACCTGGGCAGCCGCGATTTTATAAACCACGTACAAATATTTGAGAATAAAGGTGCCGTTATGGGCTGCAGCAACCCGCACCCACACGGGCAAATATGGTCGCAATCATCATTACCCACTAATGTAGAAAAAACACAGGCCAACCTTAAAAAATACTTTGAGGCCAATGGCAGGAGTTTACTGTCAGACTATATTGCCGAAGAGCTGCAACGCAAAGAGCGCGTTGTTTTAGAGAACGAGCACTTTGTGGTACTGGTACCCTTTTGGGCTATATGGCCGTATGAAACTCTTATTGTAAGCAAAAGGCATTTTGGCAACATTACCCAGATGACGCCCGAAGAAACCGTGGCTTTTGCCGATGCCCTTAAACGCCTTACCGTTAAGTACGATAACCTTTTTGAAACGTCGTTCCCTTACTCATCGGGCATACACCAAACCCCAACCGATGGGCAAGACCACCCGGAATGGCATTTCCACATGCATTTCTACCCACCATTACTGCGCTCTGCAAGCGTAAAGAAATTTATGGTAGGCTACGAAATGATGGCCGAAGCGCAACGCGATGTATCGTCCGAAAAAAGCGCAGCCATTTTGCGCGACCTTTCTGAAACCCATTACAAACAGAAATAAATAATTTTTTAAACCAAACCCAAACACAAATCCCAAACTTTTATGAAAGCACTATCTACTGCTGACTATATCGTTTTCCTGGTTTACTTCGTTCTGATAGTAGGCTACGGATTATGGATATACAACCGCAAAAAGAAAGAAAGCGAAAGCAGCAACGATTACTTTTTAGCCGAGGGCTCACTTACATGGTGGGCTATTGGAGCATCTTTAATTGCCAGTAACATTAGTGCTGAGCAGTTTATTGGCATGAGCGGCAGCGGCTTTAAGCTGGGCCTTGCTATTGCCACTTACGAGTGGATGGCAGCCCTAACCCTTATTGTTGTGGCCGTATTTTTTATACCGGTATATCTTAAAAATAAGATATTTACCATGCCGCAATTTCTTAACCAGCGTTATAACGGTACTGTAGCCATGATTATGGCCGTGTTCTGGCTATTGCTGTATGTTATTGTAAACCTTACCTCTATATTGTATTTAGGGGCATTGGCAATTAGCAGTATCTCTGGCCTGGACTTTAACCTGTGTGTTGGTTTCCTTGCTATATTCTCTATCATGATTACCCTTGGCGGTATGAAGGTTATTGGCTTTACCGATGTTATACAGGTGTTTTTCCTTATCCTGGGGGGCCTTATAACTACCTACCTTGCGGTAAACCTTGTATCTAAAGAATTTGGTGGCGATGGCATTCTTGATGGCTTTAGCATCATGACAACCCAGGCTCAGGACCATTTCCACATGATATTCGAAAAAGATAACGAGAACTACAGTGCACTACCGGGCCTATCGGTACTTATTGGTGGTATGATGATTGTTAACCTTAACTATTGGGGCTGTAACCAGTACATTACTCAGCGTGCCCTTGGTGCCGACCTTAAAACGGCCCGTGGTGGTTTGCTATTCGCTTCATTCTTAAAATTATTAATGCCGCTTATCGTGGTTATACCGGGTATTGCAGCTTATGTATTATATCAGCACGGTAGCTTTCAGACAGAAATGCTACAGGACGGCTCTATAAACCCGGACAGGGCGTATCCTGTACTGCTTAACCTGTTACCAAGCGGACTTAAAGGTTTATCGTTCGCAGCCCTTACAGCAGCTATTGTAGCGTCGTTAGCCGGTAAGGCTAACAGTATTGCTACCATCTTTACGCTGGATATTTACAAGAAAAACATTAACCCTGAGGCTACCGAGAAAAAACAGGTACAGGTGGGTAAAATAACGGTGGTTGCCTCTATGGTGGTTGCCATTATGATAGCACCGTTTTTAGGTATCGACAAAAAAGGTGGTTTCGAGTTTATACAAGAATACACCGGCTTTGTAAGCCCGGGTATCTTTGCCATGTTTATACTTGGTTTCTTCTGGAAAAAAGCAACGTCTAATGCAGCATTATTTGCAACCATTGGCGGTTTCCTTTTCTCCATCTTCTTTAAGTTCCTGCCGGCTTATGTAGACCTTTCGTTCTTATACCAGTGGGGCTTTGCCGTGCCAAATGCAGCAGGCATTTACGAAATACCTTTCTTAGACAGGATGGCATTTGTATTTGTAATTTGTATTGCCGGTATGTTTATAATTAGTAAATCAGAAACCAGCAAAGGTGTTAAAACCAATGGACTGGAAGTAGATTCGTCTATGTTTAAAGTATCTCCGTCTTTTACGGTAGGCTCGCTGATAGTAATAGCCGTTATTGCAGCGCTCTACACAGTTTTCTGGTAAGATTTGGAGTTTTATAAATGTTTTTTTACACACTAAGAAACACGGCAATTACGTTGCCGTGTTTTTTTTGTTTTAGATTTTGCGACTTAATCAACCCCCAGCGGCCTCACCCCAACCCCTCTCTAAGGGAACCTGGAACCGGTACAGAACAACAATCAATATTCTTCTTTTTATTCCTAATCAAACATATGAGTGAAGCTACTCCCCTCTCCTCCTATGTTTGCAGTGCTAATAAATCAAATTAGATTTGTATAAATTAAAGTGAAAAAGAATGAGAGCCGTTTCTCTCAGAAATA
>NZ_AUGP01000003.1 GCF_000422725.1 Flavobacterium subsaxonicum WB 4.1-42 = DSM 21790 | reverse complement strand
GGCGGTAAGCATCATCGACTACCCGCACTTCTTTACACCAAACGGCGATGGCTACCACGACACCTGGAACATTGTAGGGCTTAAGAACTACCCGGAGGCGAGGATCTTTATCTTCGACCGTTACGGCAAGCTGCTGAAACAGCTAAGCCCGGAATCGGATGTAAATGATGGCGAAGGATGGGATGGTACTTATAACGGCCAGCCTGTACCGGCTGACGACTACTGGTTTACCGTTACCTACCCTGATGGTAATGTAACTAAAGAATTTAAGGCACACTTCTCGTTAAAACGATAAGCAGCCTATAAATAACAAATACCAAAACCGCCCCATGCTGATTGCATGGGGCGGTTTGTTTTAGGGGTATATCAGGATTCTCTGTAGAGACGCATTGAATGCGTCTAACACAATAATGTCAAAGCTGGATTGGAGACGCATACAATGCGTCTCTACGTGAAATAGGGAGTGGTTTAAAACAGGAATGGCCTAAAAATAAGAAAGGGAAAACTGTATAGTTTTCCCTTTCTTTGCCCCCAAAAATACCGTAAAAATTAATTTTACTAATGCTATTTTGGGTAAATATATATGCTTTTATAATACCCTGCAACTTTTTCAGGCAAAAAACCTAAAAATTCGTTGAAATGCGTCTTTTTTAAGTTATCATTCGAATAATAGGCCTTACGAAAACAATTGAGAAATGGTATTAGCCTTTTTTTATTTAATCTTTAATTATTAATAGGCCCTTGCATCGTTACCTTCGTAAAAGTTAATAAAGGCACGGTTTACCACACGGTTTCCACCCGGTGTAGGGTAATCTCCGGTAAAGTACCAGTCGCCTAAATTTTTAGGGCAGGCAACGTGTAAATTATCTACCGTCTGGAAAATAATCTTAACCTCAGCCTTAGTTTCCGGCGTGGTTAACATATGGGCAATTTTATCCGATATTTCCTGATCTGTAAACGGAGCGTAAAACTCGGTTACATAGTTTACCACATCTTTATCGGCAAGGTTTTCCTGCGCTTTCGATTTTTTGTACACATCTTCTATAATGTGCTCCATGCCGCGCTCTTTAAGCAAGGCTAAAGCCGCCTGGAAAGCAATAAGCCCTTCCAGCTTTGCCATATCTATACCATAACAGTCAGGGTACCTGATTTGCGGAGCACTTGATACAACAACAATACGCTTAGGGTTAAGCCTGTCCATCATTTTAATGATACTCATTTTTAACGTAGTACCACGAACAATAGAGTCGTCTATAATAACAAGGTTATCGGTAGGTTTAATAACGCCATAGGTAACATCGTACACATGCGCAACAAGATCATCACGGCTGCTATCTTCGGTAATAAACGTACGAAGCTTGGCATCTTTAATGGCAATTTTCTCGGTACGTATTTTAACCGAAAGCAAATCTTTAAGCGTTTCCTCGGTAAGGGTGTTCCTGTTATTAAGGATATCGGTATTTTTACGATCGTTTAGAAAATCCTGTGCCGCTTCTACCATACCGTAAAACGACGTTTCGGCCGTGTTAGGAATGTACGAGAATACTGTATTATCGGTATCATCATCAATGGCTTTAAGCACATCAGGCAATACTAATTTACCAAGGTGCTTGCGCTCTTCATAAATCTCAGCATCGCTACCGCGAGAGAAGTAAATTCTCTCAAAAGAACATGCTTTTTTAGGCAGTGCCGGTATAATTTCTTCTACCGATACTTTACCACTTTTCTTGATAATGATAGCATGGCCCGGTTCAAGCTCCTGAACATCATCAAAAGCTACGTTAAACACGGTTTGTATAACAGGCCTTTCGGATGCTACAACAGCAACCTCGTCATCCTGATAATAGTATGCAGGGCGGATACCCGCAGGATCGCGGAAAACAAATGCATCGCCGTGGCCAATAA
Organism: Flavobacterium subsaxonicum WB 4.1-42 = DSM 21790; assembly: GCF_000422725.1. Lineage (GTDB taxonomy): Bacteria > Bacteroidota > Bacteroidia > Flavobacteriales > Flavobacteriaceae > Flavobacterium > Flavobacterium subsaxonicum. Next base: position 94,661 of record NZ_AUGP01000003.1, on the reverse strand, counting down.
GGCCGGCCATTGCATAGCCACCATCCCATTGTTTGGAGGCACGTTTAAGTATACGTGCAATATTTAATCTTTCTGATATTACCGGAGAGGCTTCCTGCTTGCTGTAACCTTCGTTTTTACAATCCTGGTACAGGTCGCTAACTTCATCATCTAAAAAATGACCTATTTTTTCCATTACCGTAACAGTATCGGCAAGTTCTTTAGGATGCTGGCCAAGCTCTACAAGGCTGTCAAAAAGCTGCTTAACGTTAGTAAGGTTAAAGTTACCGGCAACAATAAGGTTACGGTGCATCCAGTTATTTTGGCGCAAAAATGGGTGAACACTTTCTATGCTGTTTTTACCAAAAGTACCGTAGCGCACGTGGCCCAAAAACAATTCGCCTACATAAGGCAACTGGTCTTTTTGCAGCTGAACATCGTTAGCATACTCAGGATGAGCAGCCATTTCTTCGCTAATGCGGCCATTGATCTGGGCAAACACATCTTGTATTGGCTGTTGCTGGTTAGAGCGAACACGGCTAATATAACGCTGGCCTGGTTTAACATCCAGCTTTATACTGGCAAAGCCTGCACCGTCCTGGCCACGGTTATGCTGCTTTTCCATTAACAAGTACATTTTTTGAATGCCATAAAAGGCAGAGCCATACTTTTCTTTATAGTACTCCAGTGGCTTTAATAATCGTACCAGTGCTATACCGCACTCATGTTTTAAAGCGTCGCTCATAATTGTTGTGTGTTGTAGTTATATTAAAAAAAGCCCCGCAATGAGGCCTTAGTATTCTTTACTCCTGTTCCAGCGCTATATCAAACTGGGTTAATGCCTTAAACTGTTGCAGCCTTTCGTGCACCTCGTCTTTATCAAGGCGCTGCAGGCGTGCCGTACCAAACTCTTCTACGCAAAACGATGCAAGGTTAGAGCCGTATATTATAGCATTTTTCATGTTCTTAAAACTTAGGTTTTCGCTTTGTGCAATGTAACCCGTAAAGCCACCCGCAAAAGTATCGCCTGCCCCGGTAGGGTCAAACACCTCTTCTAACGGTAAGGCCGGTGCAAAAAATATTTTTTTATCGTGGAAAAGCAATGCACCATGCTCTCCTTTTTTAATTACCACATACTTAGGGCCCATGGCATGTATTTTAGCTGCTGCTTTAACCAGGCTGTATTCTCCGGTAAGCTGGCGGGCTTCTTCGTCGTTAACGGTAATAACATCTACACGTTTAATAACTTGCAATAACTCTGCCAAAGCACAGTCCATCCAAAAGTTCATACTGTCTAAAACAATAAGCTTAGGGGTGGCAGTAAGCTGGTCTAAAACACCCATCTGAACAATTGGGTGCAGGTTACCCAGCATTACCACATCGGCGTCTTTAAAATCAGCAGGAACAACGGGGTTAAAATCGGCCAGTACGTTAAGCTGGGTATCCAGCGTATCGCGGCTGTTAAGGTCGTTATGATAACGGCCGCTCCAAAAAAACGTCTTCCCCCCTTTTACAACTTCTATACCCGATATATCTATATTCCTCTCTGTAAACAAATCTAAATACTCTTGAGGGAAATCATCGCCTACAACAGATACTATGGCCGACTTAACATTAAAAAATGCAGCCGACAGCCCTATGTAGGTAGCTGCACCGCCCAGTATTTTGTCGGTTTTACCAAAAGGCGTTTCTATAGCATCAAAAGCTACGGTACCAACAATGAGTAATTTATTCATAAACAGTTATAGAATTTAAAGGCGCAAAGATAATGCTTTAGTTACACCAAAGCAATACGTGCAGTATCAATTTAGCTTATGGGTTTATAGGCAAAATAATAGCTTTTAAATAATATACTTGATATATTGTTAGATGGAGCCTTTTCAAGATATATTTACTTAAAGATTCACAATTATCAGTTAAGCATTTTTTTATTAATTTTACATGTACTAACATAATTATAGCACCCAATGAATAGTCCAGATAGTATGTCTGATTTTCTGTTTTATACTTCAAATGATGGTAAAATAAAAATAAATGTTGTCATAGATGACAAAAATGAAACAGTATGGTTAACTCAGCAAAGAATTGCCGAACTTTTCAATGTTGATAGAAGCGTAATCACAAAACATTTAAGCAATATTTATAAAGATTTAGAATTAGAGAAAGATTCAACAAGTGCAATTTTTGCACATGTTCAAAAAGAAGGCAACAGACAAGTAAAACGAAATATTGAATTTTATAATTTAGATGCAATTTTGTCAGTAGGCTATAGGGTAAATTCATACGAAGCCACACAATTTAGAAAGTGGGTAAATAGTATTTTAAAAGAATATCTCATTAAGGGATTTGTTTTAGATGATGATAGATTAAAGCAAGGCAAAAACCTTTTTGGCAACGATTATTTTAACGAACTACTCGAAAAAATTCGGGAGATCCGCGCAAGTGAAAGACGTTTTTATCAAAAAATCACCGACATATATGCTACCTCCATAGATTATGACTCCAAAGCACAAATTACACAAACTTTTTTTGCTACGGTTCAAAACAAATTAGAATTCGCAATCACTAATAATACTGCTCCTGAAATAATTAAACTTAGGGCAAACTCCAATGAATCAAACATGGGGCTTACAAGTTGGAAAAATGAAAAAACAGGCGGCAAGATTCTAAAATCTGATGTGACCGTTGCAAAAAACTATTTAAATCAAGATGAGATATCTGAACTCAACATGATAGTTTCAATGTATTTAGATTACGCTGAAAATCAAGCTAAAAAGAAAAAATTAATGAACATGAAAGACTGGATCACTCGGTTAGACGCATTTTTACTTTTCAATGACTATGAAATACTTGAAAATTCTGGGAAAATTAAATCTGCCATCGCAAAAACATTTGCCGAACAGGAGTATGAAAAATTCAGGAAAATTCAGGATAAAGAATACAAATCTGATTTTGACAAAGTTATAGAAGATATTAAAACTAATGGAAATTTACCTCCGGAAGCCACCACTACCTCTTTTAACCCCATGTCAATAAAATCCGTATCTAAATTATCAAAATTTAATGAACACTTAAAAAAAACACTTGATCAAAATAGTGACGAAAACAAGACAAGAGAATAGAACTAAAGCTATAAAACAACCCAAATACAAAAACTACTTTTGTCAAAATTTTATATAATTATCGAAAATAACTAAACCATCTTACTACCCACATCTTCATAAAAAGCATCAACATTTAAGTTGGGCAATGTAGATGCCATCACAGCAAGCTGGTCGCAGCGCTCGTTTTGCGGATGGCTGTTATGCCCCTTTACCCATTTAAAATCTACTTTATGCTGGCGGTATATTTTTAAGAAGCGTTTCCACAAGTCAGGATTTTTTTTACCTACAAAACCTTTTTTTTCCCAGCCAAAAACCCAGTTTTTAACCACCGAGTCTACCACATATTTAGAGTCAGACACCACAAGCACACTCGTGCCCGGCGTTTTTAACTTCTCCAGGCCCACAATAACTGCAAGCAGCTCCATGCGGTTGTTGGTGGTAAGCCTAAAGCCCTCGTAAAATTCTTTACGGTACGGCTGGCCAACCAGTTCCATTACCACGCCATAGCCACCGGGACCGGGATTGCCCTTGGCAGCGCCATCGGTATATATGTGTACGGTGTGAGCCATTATTTAGATTTTGGATGGTTAGATATTTAGATTTTTGGACGGTTTAATAATCTGCTATTTTAGAAATCATATTATGTTTAAATGGAGTTGTCTGAACCGAATAATCATGTATATCAACTAAATACCAACAATTATTATAATAACTAAATTTATAATTTAATGTTTGTTCGCTTTCAATAGCTTTGTAAATACATGTCACAGTATCTTTATTTCTATCTATTTCATGCTTGTAATTGATTTTTGATTTAGCATACGATTGAAAATCTGTTTGAGGCAGTTTTAAAAAATGTTGGTAGTTATCCCTGCCTACATATTCAGTAATTAAAGTATCGGCTGAGTTTTCATAATAATGCAGCAGTAGCGGAAATTTAATATGCTCTCTTTGGTATAAGCTATCCTTTACAAAAGCTTTAAAAAACGCATCAAAATTAACCTCACAAACAATTTCATCTATAGGCATTTTAACCTCTTCCTTTGTACCTTTATTCCTGTTACAACCAAGCAACATCCCAAACAGCAATGGTAAAAATACACTTCTCATAGTACTACTATCTAAAAATCCAGTAACCTAATTATCCTGTTCATTCAACAATTCCTCAATAACTCTCGGAAAATGCTCATGCTCTAAAGCCAGTACTTTCAGGGCAACATCTTCGGGGGTAAGGCAGCCGTCTAAGGGTACCGATTGCTGAAATATTATGTTGCCTTCGTCGTAATTATCGTTTACATAATGTATGGTAATACCGCTTTCGGGGTCTTTATTTTCTAAAACCGCGCGGTGAACGTGCATTCCGTACATGCCTTTTCCGCCATAATTAGGCAATAATGCGGGGTGAATGTTAATAACCCTGCCCGGATAAGCCGAAATTATGTCGGCCGGAAATTTTAACAAAAAGCCCGCAAGCACAATTAATGCCGGGTTAAAAGCCTGCACATGGCGCAGCACAAAACCATTATTTAGCTCGTCTTTTGTAAACACAAGCGTGGGCACATTGTAGGCCTCTGCTTTAGCCAAAACACCCGCATTTTGGTTGTTAGCAAGCACAAGTGCCACTTTATGGGTTTTACTTTGTGAGAAATATCGCATAATTTGTTCGGCATTAGAGCCCCCACCCGATGCAAAAAGCACTATATTTTTCATGTTGAAGTAATTTTTATTGTGCAAAAAAAAGAATAATATCCCGCAAAATAACGCATCTTTCACATTATTGTAAAATTAATTTTTTACTTTAGTACTCACATTTTTTGGGTAAACCTCGGTTTTAAAATAAAGTTTTTTATTTTTGCCGTTCAATTTAAATTCTAAAATTAAAGATTATGTCAGACATTGCATCAAGAGTAAAAGCGATTATCGTAGACAAATTAGGTGTTGACGAAAACGAAGTTGTAACAGAAGCTAGCTTCACAAACGATTTAGGAGCAGATTCATTAGACACTGTTGAGCTTATTATGGAGTTTGAAAAAGAATTTGATATTCAGATTCCAGACGATCAGGCTGAGAACATCTCTACTGTTGGTCAGGCTATTTCTTACATAGAAGAAGCAAAAAAATAATAAATACCTAACATCCATGCAGCCTTATAATTGCATGGATGTTATTATTTATTGGCGGTTTTTAAGCCTTATTAAAAAGATTTTACCGAAAAAAGGCTCAAAACCAGCCTTCTATAATATGCAAGTGCCCATGTATTGTTAATCTTATTTGTTTAGATAGACGCATGGGTATTGTTTTATAATTTTAAACTATAAAATTAGCTTTATGAAATTACGGAGAGTTGTGGTAACCGGTTTGGGCGCACTAACCCCTATAGGAAATACGGTAGAAGAATACTGGAACAGCCTTATAAATGGCGTTAGCGGTGCTGCCCCCATTACATATTTTGACACCACTAACTTTAAGACCAAATTTGCCTGCGAAGTAAAAAACTTTAATGTTGAAGATTTTATAGATCGTAAGGAAGCCCGAAGAATGGACCGCTACGCACAGTACGCCATTGTGGCTACGGATGAAGCCGTAAAAGATGCAAATTTTGATTTTGAAACCCTTGATAAAGACAGGGTTGGCGTTATTTGGGGCTCTGGTATAGGAGGTCTTGAAACGTTTCAGGAAGAGGTAATAAACTGGACTAACGGTAACGGTACACCCAAGTTTAACCCCTTTTTTATACCTAAAATGATTGCCGATATTGCAGGTGGCCACATATCTATTAAGTATGGCTTTAGAGGCCCTAACTTTACTACGGTATCTGCATGTGCATCATCTACAAACGCAATGATAGATGCGTTTAATTACATTCGACTTGGCCATGCAGATGTTATGGTAACAGGCGGAAGCGAAGCAGCTGTAACCATTGCCGGTATGGGCGGGTTTAACGCTATGCACGCACTTAGCACAAGAAACGACGACCCTAAAACAGCAAGCAGACCTATGGATAAAGACCGCGAGGGCTTTGTACTGGGCGAAGGCGCAGGCTCTCTTATTCTTGAAGAATATGAGCACGCCATTGCACGAGGGGCTACAATATATTGCGAAGTTGGCGGCGGCGGCATGAGTGCCGATGCGCACCACATTACTGCACCACACCCCGAAGGGCTTGGCGCACGCAACGTTATGAGAAACTGCCTTAAAGATGCAGGCTTAAACCCTGAGGATGTAGATGCCGTAAACATGCACGGTACCTCTACCCCACTGGGCGATATTGCAGAGAGTAAAGCTATTATAGAGGTTTTTGGCGAACATGCTTATAACCTTAACCTTAACTCTACAAAATCTATGACGGGGCACCTTCTTGGGGCTGCCGGCGCTATAGAAACAATATCGTGCATACTTGCCATTAAACATGGTATAGTACCACCTACCATTAATCATTTTACAGATGATGAGAACATCGACTCTAAACTAAACTTTACCTTTAACAAAGCCCAGAAAAGGGATGTTAAAGTGGTTATGAGCAATACCTTTGGTTTTGGCGGACACAATGCCTGCGTACTGGTTAAAAAACTTGAAGAGTAATGAACCATTATGGGTATTTTTAATAAAATATTTTCTAAAAAATCCCGTCTGCCGGAAAGTGACGGGATTTTTTTTACCGAAATACAAAACATGCTGGGGTTCGATCCGCTCGACCTTAGCCATTACCGTAAAGCATTTACCCACAGGTCTTCCAACAAACTCGACGAAAAAGGCTTTCCTATAAATTACGAAAGGCTGGAGTTTTTGGGCGATGCCATGCTGGGGTCTGTTATTGCTGCCCATCTTTTTAATGAGGTACCTACCGGAGACGAGGGCTACCTTACCAAAATGCGCTCTAAAATTGTTAGCCGCGAACACCTTAACGAGCTTGGCCGCGATCTTAACCTTATTAAATGGGTGGAGAGCAAAGTTAGCGCACAACATTTTGGCGAAAACATTCACGGTAACCTTTTTGAGGCTTTTATTGGAGCCATTTACCTGGACAGGGGCTTTGATTACTGCGAAAAATTTATCCATCAAAAAGTAATACTGCCTTATGTAGATATTGCCCAGTTAGAAGGCAAGGTTATAAGCTACAAAAGCCTTGTAATTGAATGGTGCCAAAAAGAGAAAAAACCTTTTTTATACGAAGTTTACGAAGACAACGGCGTAGAGGGCCAAAAACATTTTGGGGTAAAACTTAAGATAGACGGCAGGGTAGTTTCGCGTGCGCGTGCCACTTCTAAAAAGAAAGCCGAGGAGCAGGCATCCAAACGTGCGTTTTTCGCATTTCAGGAAAAAATTAACAAAAAATAAATCAACCTGATAGATTACTCAAACGTTTTCGTGAAAAAAATAGCGTTAACTTAATTTTAAGAGTGTTTAATGTAAGTTATAAATAGTATATTTACGACTTATTTGGATTTGGAATTTATGGCTACTCATAAATTAATGATTGACGATTTTGTTTCAGTTGATTATGGATTGATTGCCATACACTCCTCCCTTGAAGATTACCGCCTGGCTTATTTTATAAACCGACATTTAGAATTAAGGCTCGAAAGATGCCCAAGAGATGTAAGTTTTAAACGCAAAGATGGCGAGAGTTTTTTTTCCAGGTATCTTTTTGAAGACGACACTAATGATGCCGCCTGGAGCCTTATCCAAAATAAAAACAGCATGGTGAGCACGCATACAAACAATACATCGCTTTTTGCAGGAGAAGGCCTTATGGGTACCTCAAGTGCTTTGTTTATCCCTGAACTTAAAACGGTAGATTATATCTTAAAGATAGAAGATACAGAAAGCGATACGGCTATAGACAATGCCGTTACCGGCCTGCTTGCCATAAAGTATATTGCCACTGCGTATAAAATAGACCACTATAAACTAAAATCGAAAAACAATTTAATTTTCTAATAGAATGTCGACAAGAAAAAAAACCAAAATTGTAGCCACGTTAGGCCCTGCATGCAGCACTAAGGAAGTGATTAAAAACATGATCGATGCCGGTGTAAATGTATTCAGGATTAACTTTTCTCACGCTGATTATACCGATGTTAAAGAACGTATAGACATCATCCGCGGACTTAACGAAGAGTTTGGCTACAACACCTCTATACTTGCAGATTTACAAGGCCCAAAACTTCGTGTGGGTGTTATGGGCGAAGATATTATTGTTCATAAAGGCGATATTATTACTTTCCAGACTGCCGAAGATGTTATTGGTACAGCAGACAGGGTTTACATGAACTACAAACAATTTCCTAACGACGTTAACCCGGGCGAAAGGATTTTGCTTGATGATGGTAAACTAATGTTTGAGGTTATTGAAACCAATAAAATAGACGAGGTTAAAACTGTAGTTGTACAGGGTGGCCCGCTTAAATCTAAAAAAGGGGTTAACCTGCCTAACACTAAAGTGTCTTTACCGGCCCTTACAGAAAAAGATATCAGGGATGCTATTTTTGCCATTGGCCAGAATGTAGACTGGTTAGCGCTTTCTTTTGTACGTACGCCAAGAGACTTACAAGACCTTCAGGATCTTATTGCTGAGCATTCAGACCATAAAATTCCGATTATAGCTAAAATTGAGAAACCGGAAGCGGTAGAAAATATAGACAAGATCGTAGCATTTTGCGACGGCCTTATGGTTGCCCGTGGCGACCTTGGTGTAGAGGTTCCGGCACAAGAGGTACCACTTATCCAGAAAAAACTAATAAACCGTGCTAAAACGGCCCGTATTCCTGTAATTGTTGCTACCCAGATGATGGAAACCATGATTACAAGCCTTACGCCTACCCGTGCCGAGGTTAACGACGTTGCCAACTCTGTAATGGATGGTGCCGATGCTGTAATGCTTTCTGGCGAAACATCTGTAGGTATGTACCCTGTAGAGGTTATTGAGAAAATGACACAGATTATCGAGGCTGTTGAAGATTCTCCGCTAATCACTGTTCCGCAAAACACACCACAGGTGCGTACAAAACGTTTTGTAACCAAATCTATTTGCTACCACGCTGCACAAATGGCAAACACCATTAAAGCTAAAGCAATTGTTACGTTAACAAATAGCGGTTATACAGCATTCCAGATTTCTGCATGGAGGCCAATGTCTCAAATATTAGTGTTTACAGATAACAAAAGGATACTTACACAAATGAGCCTTTTATGGGGTGTTAATGCTTTTTATTACGATAAATCGCTTAGTACCGATGAAACTGTAACAGAGGTTAACCAGATAGCGCAAGAAAAAGGCTATGCTGAAAAAGGAGACATCCTTATTAACCTTGCTGCTATGCCCGTTGCAGAACGCGGTATGGTAAATACCCTTAGGGTATCTGAAATCGAATAGTTTTATTCTTATCCGTTTTTATATAGTGGAAAAAGCTGCCTTAGGGCAGCTTTTTTTATAACCAAATTTCCCCAGGGCCGATGCCCCGGGTTATCTAAAACCCTTTCAGGGTTACCTTTACCGTTTACTTAAGCCTAAAAACTGTAAACTGCGACTGAACACTGTAAACTGCGCTCTACCTTACCTCTTCTAAAAATGGAATTTCGGCGTTTAGTATCTCGTTAATAAGCGTTACCAGTTGCGACTTGAATTCTTCTAAAACGGCGGTATCAACAATATCTAAAACGGGAGCGCTTTTATCGTAGCCATCTTTAAAGTTAAAGCCCATAAAGCCGCTTTTCATGTTTTTGAAGGAAATAATACCCGCCTCTATTTCCTTACCTTCAGCGTGCTGTTGGTACATAAAAACATAGCATAGCAACTGGATTATTTTGTCGTTTTTAATATCGGTTGTAAGTCCGTCCCAGGTTTTAAGCACCACATTGGCTTTATCTACCTTACCGGTTTTATAATCAGTAATGCGTATGCGGCCGTTTCGTTCTTCTATACGGTCTATATTACCCGATATCATTACCGGATAGGGCAACCTTTCATCAGTAAGTACACGCTCATATTTTTGCTCCAATGCAATAATCCTGATAGCATCGCCATCGGTCAGGTCTTGTTTTTCCTGCTTTAAAAAGTTGTGCACATTACGCTTGGCTACCTCAAAAGCCAATAAGTTACGGCCTTTTCTAATCTCTCCCTCTTTATAAACGGTAACAAACTGGCGCATAACCTCGTCATCAGCCAGGGCGCCCATAGCAGCGAGGTTTTGTTCTGAAAGGAATTTGCCAATAAACGGTTTGTACAGCTCCTCTAACGCACCGTGAATAATAGTACCCAGTGTGTTAAGTGCAATACTTTCTTCTACCTCGTCGGTCTCGCGAATGCGGAGGATGCGCTGGTAGTAAAACTGTATGGGGTTGCGCAAATAGCCCGTTAACGCCGATGGCGAAAAGCCCTTGCCTGTAGCAATTTCTTTTAATCGCTCTGTTACGGCGGCGGTTTTTGGCACCGTCATGGGTTCGTAAGCCTTTTCGGGCAGGTGGGCGTTATAAATAACGCTGGTAAGGTTGTGTGCCGGCTTTTTCTCAATTTCTAACTGGGTTAAAAAGCGGCTGCGTTCGCCGGCATCGAGGCCCTCGCTTTCGGTGTTGTAAAGCAGGTAGATATTTTTGGCGCGGAGTAAAAGGTGGTAAAAGTGGTAGCTGTAAATAGCGTCTTTTTCTTTATACGTTGGCAATCCTAACTCGCGCTTTACATCATACGGAATAAACGAATTCTGGCTCTTTCCCGCAGGAAATTTACCCTCATTCATACTCGTAATAATAACATTCTCAAAATCGAGCACGCGGCTTTCCAGCACTCCCATGATCTGGAGGCCCAATAGCGGTTCGCCTTCAAACGACACCTCTGCCAGGTCGATTACCTGTTTGTAAATAGCATGCAGCACCGTAAGGTTATTTATTTGCGGATGGGCCTCGTGATAATTGATAAGCTTATTGATAACCTTAAAAATAGAATACAGGAATGCCTTGGCTATCTTATCCTCTTCTTCATCGGTGCTAAGGAACAATTTTAAGCCCAGCATGATGTTAGAAAGGCGCGTGAGTATATTGCCCACATTATCGTCCCATCGTTCAAACAGGAGCCTGAAAAACGGTGTGGCGTTGCCCTGAATCTCGAACAGCTTGTTGAGTGAAAAGAAGGTTATATTGTTTTTATTGATGGTATCTACCAAACGCGATGCATCGGCATACGGCTCCACCAAAGGGTGTGTAAGGATGTCCAGCACTTCGCGATAATACAGCGTGTAGCTTTTTTCGTTTCGGTTTATGGCATTGGTGTGCATTTTAAACAGCTTTTGCACCAATATTTGCGCCGGGTTGTTTTTGCTGCTGTAGCCCATTGTAATGTTGAGGCTGCCCACATTGGCCGGAAGGCTGTACAGCAAGGGTATTAAAAGGCTTTCTTCGCCAAGAACCAACGCTGTTTTATCGAGGCTGTAGCCTGCATTTTGAATTTGCTCTGTTATTTCGCCCGCAATTTTGGCCTGCCCAACGGTTTTTGGTGTACCAATGATCTGTATGTTCTTTTCCTGGCTAAACTCGTTGGTAATCCACTCAAAAGGGTTGGCGCTGTATTGTTTCCAGTCTTTTTGAAAACGGCGGATAAAAAGCCCGGCATCGTGGTAGGGATCGCTTAAAAAAGCATAGTCTATATCCCAGTACACGCGTGCCTGCCCGCCCGACATAAGGTGCTGGATAATTTTTTCTTCGGCAGCATTAAGCGCATTAAAGCCTGCAAATACGTGCTGGCCCTGTGTATAACTGTTGCTAAAATGGGTAATGTTTCTAACCGCTTCGCGATATATAAGCCCCTGGTAGCCCACGCCTTTATCTAAAAGGTGTGCATATAGGGTGTTGTAATAGGATGGAAGAAGTTTCCAGAATTCTAAATAGGCCTCTATCATGGTAGTGCGCTTGTCTACATCTACCGCCCAGTGCTCTATTTCCTGTATATTTTCAAGGTATGATAATACGTGCGATGGGTTAAGCAGGTAACGGTCTATCTCGTTAAAATCCTGCAAAAGGGTTTTGCCCCAGTTGGCAAAGGTTTCAAAAGGTTGTTGCTTGTCTTTCGGCGTAAGCCCAAGGTATACATTATAAAACTCAAAGAGCAGTTCTATAGCATCTATAGATCGTATTCCGGCTACATCGGCCACAAAATCTTCTATGCTTATAATATTGGGTGCAAATACTGTGGTGCTCAGCTGCTTTTTAAGCGCCTCAAGCAAAAAAATGCGTGCCCTTTTGTTGGGCAGCACTATGGTAATGTTGGGCAGGTTGCTGCCGTAAATGTTTATTATCTCTGTACTTAGTTTATCTAAAAAGCTGGGATTTGCCATGGCATAAAAATAAAAAAACGCCCCCGATAAATCAGGGGCGTTCTCTATAAATATTTAAGCTTTTTAAAAACTATTAGTTAGTTTTTATAAGTTTAACTTCAACCCTACGGTTTTGAGCTTTACCTTTTGCATTTTTGTTAGATGCAATTGGTTTAGTTTCACCAAATCCTGTAGATGTTAACCTGTCAGCTTGTATACCGTTTTCTACTAAGAAGTTTCTAACAGCAGCAGCACGGTTTTCAGATAATGTTTGGTTAAGCGCGTTGCTACCATCGCTATCTGTGTGACCTTCGATGCTAAAGCTTGCATTTGGATACTCTTTAAAGATGCTTAGCATTGAAGCAAGTACCGGAAGAGTTTCTTCTTTAAATGTAGCTTTACCACTATTGAAAAGGATAGTTTTAGCGTACTCGTTAAGACGTTTCATTACTTCTTCAGTAACTTCAGGACATCCACGGTTAGCAGCAGTACCTTTAACTGATGGGCAAAGATCATCTTTGTCTAATACACCGTCGCCGTCAGTATCTGGCCATGGGCATCCACCGTTTTCTTTAGGACCAGCAACTTCTGGACATTTGTCATCTTTATCAGCTACACCATCACCGTCGCCATCAGGGCAACCGTTAAGTTCTTTAGGACCGGCAACTGTAGGGCAAGCATCATCTTTATCAGCTATACCATCACCGTCTGTATCAGGACATCCCTGGAATTCTGGTAAACCAGCTTCTGTAGGACATGCATCATCTTTGTCAGGAATACCATCTGAATCTGTATCAGGACATCCTTGGAATTGTTTTAAACCTGGTACTTCAGGACAAGCATCGTCTTTATCGTAGATACCATCTTTATCAGTGTCTTTTCCACCAAATTTAAATGTAATACCTGCAAAGTGCTGTATGTGCTTAGGCACATTAGCTTCAGCCTGGTCTTCGAATGTGTGTTTGTAAGTAGATTGTACTGTAAGACCAACATTTTCTGTAAACCAGAAGTTGATACCAATACCACCGTTTACTGTACCGTTACCTTGCTCATCTAACCAAGTGTAACCTCCACCAACGTGAACGTAAGGGTTAAACCAGCTTTTTGGAAGGAAACCATATTTAATAATACCGTCTACTCCGTAGTAAGTAAGATCTCCCGGATCTGTTACATCGTAGTAAGTAGCGCCCGGCTGACGAGTAACAACTTTATCAATTTTGTTTACAGATCCTGTAATACCAAAAGAGAAGTTGTCGCCTACGTGCCTTGACACGTTTAAGTAAGACACAGATGGAAGTACGTTCCAGTACTCATCGGTTTTAAAGAAACCGCCAAATTGGTCTTCAAATTTAGAAGCAGCGCCAAAACGTGTGCTCACTGCGTTGACACCGAAGGATATAGCCCAAGGGTTGTCTTCGTCCTGCGCTTGTACATTTAGTCCTACGACTAAAAGTGCAGCTACGAATAGTTTGTTAAGATGTTTCATACTTTTTTTGTTTTAATTACAAATAGGTTATATAGGACAAAATTACTGTGTTAAAATATAACAACAAAACGTTTTAATACAAAATATCCTACTAAACCCGCTAAATTATAGTTAAATTACACTTAACGATTTCCCAACTTGGGTAAAAGCGGCAATTGCGTGGTCTAAATTTTCTTTAGAATGGGCTGCCGAAAGCTGTACTCTTATTCTCGCTTTTCCTTTAGGTACTACCGGGAAGAAAAACCCTATAACGTAAATGCCAAGGGTTAGCAATTGGTCGGCCATTTGTTGCGAAAGCTTTGCATCATAGAGCATTACAGGCACAATGGCCGAGTCTCCGTCTACAATATCAAAGCCTGCTGCCTTAATACCTTCTTTAAAATAGTTAGTGTTCCACTCCAGTTTATCGCGTAAGCTTGTATCTTTTTCTAAAAGCTCAAAAACCTTTAAAGATGCCCCTACTATAGAGGGTGCCAGCGAGTTAGAGAATAAGTACGGCCTTGAGCGCTGCCTAAGCAGTTCTATAATTTCTTTTTTGCCCGTAGTATAACCACCCATAGCACCACCAAGGGCCTTGCCAAACGTACCGGTTACAATATCTACACGGCCCATTACGCCTTTAGCCTCAAGCGTACCTTTGCCTGTTGCACCTATAAAACCGGCTGCGTGGCATTCGTCTACCATTACCAATGCATCATACTTATCGGCCAGGTCGCATATTTTATCTAATGGGGCAACAACGCCATCCATAGAAAAAACACCATCGGTTACAATTATCTTAAACCTGCGGCCTTCTTCATTGGCTTTTATTAGCTGCTGCTCCAGCTCTTCCATATTGCTGTTCTCATAACGGTAGCGCGCTGCTTTACAAAGGCGCACACCATCTATAATAGAAGCGTGGTTAAGACTGTCTGATATTATAGCATCCTCTTCGCCCAACAGCGGTTCAAACACCCCACCGTTAGCATCAAAGGCAGCGGCATATAATATAGTGTCTTCGGTACCATAAAAATTAGCTACGGCTTTTTCAAGGTTTTTATGAATATCCTGCGTGCCGCATATAAAACGGACTGACGACATACCAAAGCCGTGGGTGTCCAGCGCATCTTTAGCTGCCTGTATAACCTCCGGGTGAGACGATAGCCCTAAATAGTTGTTGGCACAAAAGTTTAATACTTTTTGTCCGCTATCCAGGGTAATTTCTGCCCCTTGCGGCGATGCTATTATACGTTCTTTTTTAAACAGGCCGTTCTCTTTAATAGATTCTAATTCGGCTGTAAGGTGTTCTTTAATTTTTCCGTACATGGTTTTAAGTTTTCAGTTTGTTGTCTTTATTTTGTTTCACAAAGATGCGCTAAGAAGCCGCAAAGTTACACAAAGCCAAAAGTTAGCGTAAAATTTCTTTGCGAATCTTTGTGCCTTCTTTGTGGTTCTTTGCGAAATAGATTAATCAAGATTTACAATCTCGATGTTCTCTCCTATATATACAAGTGTTTTTTTAGCCACTTGCAGTCCCATAGCCTGCAATGCGTTTTGATAGCCTGCCAGCTGCTTTGCATACTTATCTAAATGTGCCCCGGTTTTATAATCCAGCAAATACGCCTTGCCATCGCGCACGGCTACCCTGTCGGGTTTAATGTTGGCGGTTTGCGGGGCAATAATGCTCTGCTCGTTAAAAATAGTATTGCCCTCGGCGAAAAATATGTTCAGTTCCGGATGAAAAATAACTGCATTTAGCGTTTTTTCTACCTCGTCTTTTTGTGAGTGAATGATAAGTCCGTTTTCTATGGCTTTCATGATCGCGACAGGAATATCGTTCTCTGTTTTTATGTACGATAATATTTCGTGCGTAACGTTACCAAACTCTATGGCCTGCAACTGCGTGCTGCCCCACATAAGCGATTCGCGCTGCGCAATTTTAACCGATCGCGGATTAAAATGCTCTTTTACCACTTTAATAGTATGCTGCCCGCCCACGTGTGTTTCGGGTGCAGAGAGGCGCGTGACATTGCCAAACTCATATTCGGCAACCGTGTTATCAAACAATTGCTTTTGCTGCAGGAACTTTATAAAGTAACTCGACATGTTGTTGGTAAGCTCACCCCTCGATGTAAAATTGCGGTTAGATATAATGTACAGCTGCTCTTCGGCGCGGGTTAGCGCTACATAAAGTATATTTATGTTGTCCAGCAGTTCTTCCTGGCTCTTTATAAAATACATTTCGGCGGCTTTTTCGCCATATTCGGCAACAGCCTTGCTGCTGTCTATTAATGCTTTCTGGAATTCGAAGGTTTCATCGTCCAGTTCCAGCCACAGCTTATCGCGGCGGGAGCGGGCGTAGTCTTCTTCGGCAAACGGAAATATCACAACCGGAAACTCCAGACCCTTACTCTTATGTATCGTCATTATCCGTACGGCATCGTTGCCTTCCGGCGATGGTATGCTGAATTTTGACCCATTATTATCCCAATATTCTAAAAAGTCGGAGATGCCGCTTTGCGTACGGATGTCGCGCTCTAAAACCAGGTCCAAAAAATACTGCACGTAACTCTGGTTACTCTTGGCTTTAATAAAAGCATCTATAATAGTTTCTACCGCCTCGTAAAGCGATTTTTTACGGCAGCTTTTAAACGATATGCTAATGTTGTAATTGGCCAGCCATTTTTCGAGCGCGTCTTCATCGGGCTGCGCCATGCCCTGGGCAATAAAATCGTGTATGCCGGCATCGGTTTGCGTGTTGGCAGCAAAGTATAAAAAGTGGGCCTTAGCCTCTACATTCTCGTTACTTTTTAGGTAACGCAGCAGGTTGATGATAAGTTTAACCTCGGTGGCGTTCTCAATTAAAAGTGTTTCAGATGATAAAATGGGTATGGCATTCTCTGTAAGGTAGTTGGCCAGCAATATGCCGGGCTGCCTTTTACGGGTAAGCAGCACAATATCTTTATACTGAAAACCCTGCGCCTGTGCTTTGCGGATAACGGCAAGCGTTGCGGCAAGGTACAGGTCGTTCTTATCGGTGTCTTCGTCCAGCTCCTGCTCAATTTCCGGCAGGAACGATATGTTTACGTAGCCGCCCAGTTTAGGGTTTATTTCCTGAATGCTGGCGGCATACATGGCGCTGTAATCCTGGTTGTCGAATTCGCCCGAAAGGAATGAGAAAAAGTTGTTATTAAATCCTATAACCTCGCTGTAGCTCCTAAAGTTAGTACCCAACGGAATGGTTTCGCGGCTTGGGTTACTAAACGGGTTGTGGCCTTTGCCCAGTTCTATAAACTGCTCTGCCTTGCCACCACGCCAACGGTAGATAGACTGTTTTGGGTCGCCCACTATCATTAACGATCCCGGCCCGGCCAGCGGGTCTTCGCCCGCAAGGGCATTGTCAATGAGCGGGATAAGGTTATGCCACTGCATTTGCGATGTATCCTGAAACTCGTCTATAAAAAAGTGGCGGTAGCGTTCGCCCAAGCGCTCGTATATAAAGGGTGCAGGCTGGTTTTGTATTTCGCGGTGAATAATGGCATTAAACTCTGATATGCTCAGTACATTCTGCTCTTTCTGGATGCGCTCCAGTTCCTGGCCTATCGAATTTAAGAGCGATAGCGGTGTTATATTTTTAAGGAAGGCCGTATAAAAATTCTTTTTCTCGTAGTTTTTGTACACCTTTTTAAGCAGCACCAAAAGCGGGTCCAGCAGGCCTTCTATAACCAGCCTGTCCTTCGCGGTTTTGTTTATTTTAATATCCTCGGATTCGTGGTATTTTTTGTGTGATGATGTTAGCCTGCCTTCTTTTATGTAACCTATATGGTTAGGAAAATGCCCTGCCGAGAACGACTTGGGGTCTACTCCGCTACCATCCAGCAGCGCCGTCATTTCATCGGCCAGCGCCGAACATTCTGCTTCTAACGCTGCAACCGACTCTTTTAATTTTTCTTTTATGAATAGAAACTCCTCAATACTTTTATCTTTAAACTGCACCAGTTCGTTACGGTTGTTCTCGTCTACCAGTAGTCGCCCGGTTTCAAAGAGCTCGCGGGTAACATCCCAACTCTTATCGTTATCCAGCTTATCTAACGAAAAATCTACCAACAGGGCGGTAAGCACCTCATCATCGCCCGCCTTGGCAATAATAGCGTCTACAGCTTCCTGCAATAAAATATCGGTCTCCAGCGACACGTCAAACGAAACCGACAAATTTAAATCGTGTGCAAATGCACGGATAACCTTGTGCGTAAAACGGTCTATGGTACTAATATCAAACGATGCGTAGTTATGTATGATGTTTTTTATAATGGCGCGGCTCTTGTCTTTTATGGTCGCCAAAGAGAGGCCCGTCTCAACAGAAAGTACCTTCATTAACGATTCTGCACGGTCGCCCGGATCGTCTTTACTAAAGTCGGAGAGGTTGAGTATAATACGGCCCTTCATTTCCTCCACCGCTTTGTTGGTAAAGGTAATGGCGAGTATGCGGCGGTAGGCATCATCGGTAGGGGCCTGCAGCAAAATGCGCAGGTATTCTTTAACCAGGGTATAGGTTTTGCCGGAGCCCGCCGAAGCGTTGTATACCGAAAATGCAGTTTTACTCACTTAAAATGTGGGTTTTATAGTTTGGGATTAGAAATTATAACAATTTCTTATTTTTTATAATGCTTTAAATCTGTAAATTTGGATTAAAATTAATATTAATCTTTTAAAAATAAGATATTATGGCTTTTGAATTACCAAAATTACCTTACGCATACGACGCCCTGGAGCCACACATTGATGCAAAAACGATGGAAATACATCATACTAAGCACCATAACGCATATACTACCAATTTAAACAATGCTATTGCCGGCACAGATCTTGAGGGCAAAACAATAGAAAATATCTTATTAAACCTGGACCTTACCAACGCTGCGGTAAGAAATAACGGCGGCGGTTTTTACAACCATAACCTTTTCTGGACTATTTTATCGCCTAAAGGCGGAGGCGAGCCAACCGGCGAGCTTGAAGAGGCTATTGATAAATCGTTCGGATCTTTCGAAGAGTTTAAGGCTAAATTTGTAAAAGCGGCTACAACCCAGTTTGGTTCAGGATGGGCATGGTTAACCGTACAAAAAGGCGGCAAGCTTGAAGTGGTTGGTACGCCAAACCAGGACAACCCGCTAATGCCGGAAATAGGTGGCGAAGGCACACCAATTCTTGGTCTTGACGTTTGGGAGCACGCTTACTACCTAAACTACCAAAACAGAAGGCCGGATTATATTGAGTCGTTCTTTAACCTGGTTAACTGGGAAGAAGTAGCAAGGCGTTTTGCTATCGAGAAATAGTCTTTTTACATTATAGATATAGAAACGGGTGCTGAAAGGTACCCGTTTTTTTTTCTTTTTTCTTGAACAAAAAAAAAAAAGAAACCGCCTGCACCCCTACAACCTTGTAGTTAAAATTACTTTTATTACCGTATACCATCAACGGTTAAACAACGTTAAATCTTAACATTTCGTTAAGATTTAGCCTTTAAAACAATTACATTTGCTTTTATATTTGATGTTTGTTTAATGATGATAGTCCGCTTATTACTTTGCCTGTTGTTGTTTACCGGCCTGCCCATTGCGGCGCAGACCGTAACCGATGCACAGACTATTTTTAACGAGGCATCATCGCAACTGTATACCGATACCGATAAAGCCCTAAAGGGCGCCGACTACCTTTTAAAGAATGCCGCCAGCAATGATGATAAGGCCAATGCTTTGTGGCTGCAATCTGAAATTTATAGCCTTAAAGGCAACTATCCTAAGGCAACCGACCTGCTTTTTGATGCTAAGCAACTTGCTAAAGACAAAATACTACAATCTAAAATTTTTACGGCAATTGCCGTGCAGTGCCAGCTTGCGGGCCTGATTGATAAGGCTAAGGAGTATGCAAAAGAATCGAATAAGTTGTCTGCAACCAGGCTTAAGCCCATTATCGATTTTAACCGGGTAAAAATTATGCAATTAGCAGACGCCGACAATGAGCCTGCCATTGCCGTAAAAAACATTAACACCATACTACCGCAGCTCCAAAAATCGCAGGATGTGCTGCTTAAAGCCATTGTGTACAAAAAGCTGGCGCACAATTATCTGTTGCTTAAAGATGGCCCCAATTACAGCGCTTATAACGAGCAGTTTGATTCGCTTAACGAAATGATAAGCGAACAGAAAGACAAGGCACGCATTGCCCTGCTTAGCCATATCGATAAAGATTATGAAGCCGCAGCTATAGCCGAAACTCAAAGCTATACCACCTTTATTACCATTATAGGCGGCACGCTGCTGTTGCTGAGCCTTATTGGGCTAATCTACTTGTTAGGGTTGAAAAAAGACTACAGGCAGTACCAAAAAATATTGCACGGACTGGAAGCATCTGAAGCTGCCAAGCGCGCCGAAGCCGCTATTGTGCCGGAAACCAAAGTATACTCCATGCCCGAAAAAACCGAGAAGGGCCTGTTAGATAAACTGGCACGTTTT
This sequence comes from Flavobacterium subsaxonicum WB 4.1-42 = DSM 21790, assembly GCF_000422725.1. Taxonomy (GTDB): domain Bacteria; phylum Bacteroidota; class Bacteroidia; order Flavobacteriales; family Flavobacteriaceae; genus Flavobacterium; species Flavobacterium subsaxonicum. The sequence goes on along the minus strand of NZ_AUGP01000003.1, from coordinate 74,296 downwards.
GAAGAGTCGGGTAAGTTTATCAGCAATAACATTTCGCTTAGCGGCCTCGCCAGGCAACTGGACACCAATACTAAATATTTATCTGAAATTATAAACACGCATAAGGGTGGTAATTTCAACACTTATATTAATGAGCTCCGGGTAAAATACATTCTCAAAAAACTACAGTCAGATCCGGTTTACCTCAATTATAAAGTAAGCTACCTGGCCGAGGAGAGTGGCTTTTCGTCGCACAGCGCGTTTGCAACCGTATTTAAGTCCGTTACAGGTATTTCGCCTACCACGTACATCAGCTTCCTTAAAAAAGAGGCCGATATTCTTATAAACCAACAAGCTGCCAGCCATGCCTCGTAAAAAGATATACCAACTTTTTATGTGCCTGCTGTTATGCCTGGCTGCTCCTGCTTTTGCACAGGGCGAGCTTAATTTGGATACACTTACGCAGCAGGCCGGCAAAGAGCTCTATACTAATCCGGACAAAGCCATAAAGCTTGCGCTTAAAATTTATGATCTTTCTGAGGGCGATACCCAACACCAGATAGCGTCACTGATAATAGTATCTAACGGCTATTTTTCGCTTAAAAAAGGCAAAGAGGCCAAGAAATATGCGTTTAAGGCTATTGAACTTGCCCAAACCACCAACGATTATGTAAACCAGGTTAAACTGTACGGTTTGCTTGGCAACCATTACCAGGTGCTTAAAATTAACGACAAGGCACGATTGTACCTTAACAAAGCCGAAGAGATACTACAGCAACACCCCATGCCACCCGACATGGCCTATCTTAAAGGCAATATTTACGCGGTTAAGGGCAACAGTTATAAAAACGACCTGGACTGCGATTTTGCCATTACCTATTTTGATAAGGCCATTAACGAGTTTAAGCACACCCAGCATAAATCGGCGTCAACCAACCTGCGGCTGGTTATGGTGCAAAAAGGGTTTTGCCTTTTAGAAAAGCAAATGCCCAACGAGGCCACTGCTATATTTAACGAGGCTATTAAAAACACTTCGGCTACACAATATTACGATACCTGGGTGTATGCTAAGATTGGGCTGTCTAAAAGCCTTGCCCAAAAACAGCAATACAACCTGGCTATTATACAACTAACAGAAGCCCTTAACGGCAGCCCCAAAGATGGGCAGGTAGAAATTAAAAACGACCTGTATCGTAATTTGTCTGACAATTACTTAAAGTTAGACGACCTTAATAATTACCGCAAGTATAATTCGCGCTATCACGAAACGCTGGTTAAGGCTACCGCCAATAAAGAACATTCTTTTAACTGGCTTGCCAACGACCTTACCGATGATGCTAATGAGCAGTTACAGGCTACCCGAACCACCTATAAAATATATGCTATTGCCGCGGCAGCAACAGGCCTGGTTTTACTTTTTTTGATAGCCGTTGCCATCAAAAAAAACCAAAAAAAGGCGGCTGCTTTAAAGCAGCAACTGTTCAGGAAAACACTAAACAGCCAGGTTTAGCGTATACCACAAGCTTAGTAACACAATCGTAACATTTTCTTTAAAATCAAGTACAATTCCTTTATTTAAAAGGGATTGCGCAGCATTTTTGGTTATTAAAATCTTAAAAAATTCTGCAATACCAAAAGCCCTTCTCTTTTATATAGTATACTAATGCGCTAAGTTTGGCCTATAAAACGGTTACAGCCTACCCCCAATTACCGCTGTACCGCTTTACCCGAAAATGCTATTACTTTAACTACTTAATATATTAATCAATGAATGAAAAATTGCTACACCGCAGGCAAAAGGGCACGCTCTTTTTTGCCTCGTTTTTAGGATTGGTGGCCTGCCCTTCGTTCGCGCAAAACGGACTTACCGTTTTTGGTAACACGCATGTGGGCCCTGCTACAGAGCTGCATGTAAAATCGTATACCATAAACCTGCCGGGTGTTGCCACCACACAGCGCGAAACGCCGCAAGGGGTGGTATCGCTAAGCAGCGATGCCGCAGTGGGCAGCGTGTCTCCCACGGGCTTTATTAACGGTTTTGTGCGCAGTTATACTACAGGCGCTGTGGTATTTCCTGTTGGCAGCACGGCTTATGCCCCAATTACTATTACCCCCACAACGGCCACGGCGTTAGATGTTGCTTACAACAACGGTACGTTTAACCCCACCGTTTTTGACCCTTTGGTTTTAGAAGAACTTTCTGCAACCGGCTATTGGGATGTACTTGGCGCTAACAGTGGCACGGTTACCCTTGCGTGGCAACAAGTTACAAATTTAGGCGACATTACTACAGATCTTACCAAACTAACCATTGCCGGCTGGAACGGTACCGCATGGGTTGCCCTTGCAGGCATTACAGGTTCAGGAGCCACACTTACAGAGGGTACTATAACCTCTAACGCTGTGGTAGATTTTACGGCATACTCTGCATTTACGTTTGCTAAAGTGTATGAGGCACCTGTTGCGGGTGTTACCGGCTTTGATGCTTCTAAAACCTTTATGCTTTTACAAAACGGCCAGTTTGAGCTTAGCTCAATACAGCAGGTTAAACAGGTAGAAGTGTATGATGTTAACGGCAGGCTGGTACAATTGTACAGTGTTAATGCTACAGATTACCAAAACAACTTTAACCACGCCACCGGAATTTACATTGCCAAAGCCCTTTTAGACAACGGCAAAACCGTGACCCGAAAATTACTAAACCGATAAACCATTACTCTGAAGCCGCATATACCGCGGCCAAAAAATATATATAACACATTAACTTTTCTTGATCATGAAACTAAAACAATTGTTCCTTTCATTGGGCGTTGCCCTTGTTGCTACTGCAGCATCTGCACAGGTTAAAATAGGTGCTAACCCTACAACAATAAACAGTACCGCCGAACTGGAAATAGAAAGCACCACTAAAGGATTTTTGCCTCCAAGGCTTACTACAGCACAGCGCGATGCTATTGTTAGCCCCGCCGAAGGCCTTACTATTTATAATACGACCACTAAATGCCTTAACTGGTACGATGGCCTTGCATGGTTTAGCCCGTGCGAAGCTGCTACACCGGAGCCGGAGCCGGAACCGCTTACTTTTTGCAACATTACCGTGCAATGGCAGGTATACCCTATTAGCAGCGTAACCTTTGCAGGTATTGCCAATACAAGTGCCAGCGCAACATCTACCGACCTGACTCTTGCCAACCAGGATTTTACAACCATAGAGGGCAACGTTACCAAGGGGCAATCGTATCCTATTACTTTAAAAGGAAACACCGGCAGCTGGGCACCACAGGTGTGTAAGTTTACCGTATTTATAGATTTTAACCACAATGGCGTGCTTAACGATGCCGGCGAGGTGTTTGAGGCAGGCAGCATTCAGGGGTCTAACGGTACCGATGCTGTACAGGCGGTTACCAACATTGCCATACCGGCGACTGCCCTTACCGGCGAAACCAGGATGAGGGTAATTTATAACACAACCGATTTTGCTTTAGATCCTTGTGCTACCTACAGCTGGGCTCAAGCCGAAAATTATACGTTGAATGTAGCTAACTAAGCGTAAGCATACATAGTAGTGTTTTAACCCCGGCCATCCCAGCCGGGGTTGTTTTGTTAGGGATAGGGTTTGCGTCTCTACGGGTGCTGATACTGTTTAAAACAACCGCAGCTGTTCGCCTTTAGTGCCATCAAACAGATTGGTGGCGAGGGGCAAAATCCCTTCGTTGGTAAAAAACTTCTGGCGGCCTATGCGAAAGGTAGTATGGATCATTTCGGCAATATTGCCTTCGCCTTTTTTGCGTTTGGCTACATTTTTTTCGCCCAGCTTGCCACCGTGCATTGAGGCTATGTGGTTCAGCACTTTTTCTTTACGGTCGGGGTAATGTTCTTCGAGCCAGTCGATAAAAATAGGCTCAACGGTATCGTTAAGTCGAACCAGCGTGTATCCAAAGCTTTTTGCCCCTTTTTCGGCTATAACCTTTAATGTGTTTAAAATTTCCATGCTGTTAAGCCCGGGAATTATGGGTGCCACCATAACATGGGTAGGTATGCCGTTTTTAGAGAGCGTTTCCAGCGCCTGCAATTTGGTGTTGACAGACGACGTTCTCGGCTCCAGTTTGCGCCGTAGTTCTTCGTTTATAGTTGGGATGCTAAGCGATACGCTAACCAGGTTTTTTTCGGCCAGTTGGGTTAATATATCAAGATCGCGGGTAACAAGGGCATTTTTGGTAAGGATATCTACCGGGTGCCGGTAATCTAAAAACACCTGTAGTATTTTGCGGGTAATTTCAAGCTTACGCTCTATGGGCTGGTAGCAATCAGTATTGCCGGATAGTAATATCGGCTCCGGCTTATAGCCGCGTTTTTTAAAGAACTGCTCTAAAAGTTCGGGGGCATTTTTCTTAACCAGAATCTTTCGTTCAAAGTCGACACCCGCGCTATAGCCCCAGTACTCGTGCGTGGGGCGGGCAAAGCAGTACGCACAGCCATGCTCGCAGCCCTGGTAGGGATTCATAGAATAGGCCATGCGCAAATCAGGGCTTTTAACCGGGTTTACAATACTTTTAGGAAAAACCTCCAGTATCTCGGTCTTGGCAACGGTTTCCTCAAAATCGTCATCATAGATGGATTTCTCGTAACGGTTTTTTATAAAATGATTGTGAATGTTGGCAACTGCGCCCTGCCCTTTTATCTTATCCGTCTTCATAACTGCTCCATTTTTAGATGGATGCAAATTACAAAATAGAAGATTATTTTCTTATATAAGAAAGAAAATATTATCAACAATGAATTTTACCACTAATGACACGAATTTTCACAAATTTTAATTAGAGGCTATATAGCAGGTTTTAACACACACAGTAATTAATTACTGTAATTAGAAATTGTAGAATTTGTGCAACCCGCCTACCCACAGGCAGGTTCGTGGCAAAAGATATTAATTACCCGAAAACGGCGATACTTTTGGAGGGAAGACGTGGTCTTTCCAAAAATCGATTACGCCCTTTAGTACATTGGCAAGTTCGTTAACCTCGGTATCGGGTTTGTAGTAGGCATGCACAAAAGTGTGCAGGCTGTTAAGTTGGGTTCGGCTTTTTGTAAGCACTAAGAATATATAAGGCAGCACATCGGTTTTAAACTTTTCGTGCATGTATACCATATTCCGGGTATCGGGCACCTCTATGCCGGGGGCATTGGTGCTTTGCAGCAGTATAAATACATCCAGTATATTATTGCGCATGTAAGTACCTGCCTCATCAGACGATGAAAAACACATTACATCGTTTTTATAGCGCAGCGCTTTTATTTGCTGGCATATAAAATCCCTGTTATCATTATCGGCCTCCAGTACAACTATCGTTCCGTCCTTATTCATTCTGTTTCATAGTAGGTAATTTACAAAGCTACCCTTTAACTACTGGTAACGGGTTATAACATTATACGCTATTTGTTATCATGTGTATATAACAAGGCCGCCCCAACTTAGTTGAGGCGGCCACAGGAACAGGCAATAGTTGAGTTAGTTAATAATACTTGCCCTTAAAAAAGTAGTAGATGTTATTGCTTTAATATTTTTATGGTTTTGGTTTGGTTGCCCGCATAGGCCTTTAAAAAATAAACACCGCTTGCAAGCCCTTCAACAGTAACATTTCCGGAATTGCTGTTAAGCTTTTGCGATAGTACCAGCTGCCCGGTTAGCGTATATACCTCGGCAGTATCTATGGCCGTCGCGTTGCTTAGGGTAAGGGTGTTAGCCACAGGGTTTGGATAAACCGATAAGCTATTAAAAACAGCATCAGGTACAGAAAGCTGATCGGTAGTTGTAAAAGATACCTGGCTCCAAATACTCCACGTACCATCGGCACAGGCAGAGCGCACGTAGGCAACATACGCTGTTTCCGACTCTAAACCGGTTAGTACTCCGCTCGATCCTGTAGTTGCCGTACCGGTTGCAGGCAAAGCACCCGACTCTGTTGGCAGTGCCGCAAATTCGTAGGGCCCACCAACAGCACCGTTCCAGTTAAGGGTGGCCGTAAACGGAGTAACGGAGGTTACAGATAGCCCTGTGGGAGAAGCGCAATCTGAACCATCTACTTTAATATCATCAAGGTAAAGCAGCCCCTGGTTGGCCTGCGTATCCACATAAAAGGCAACATTGTAATTGCCTGCAACTTCTACAGTAAACGATTGTTTTGGAACACTAACCGCACTACCCGAAAAATTTTGGTGTGTGCTTATAACCGCTTGTGGAGCAGTAAAGCCATTTGGCGATACTATAACATCCATCCTGCCAATTACACCCGCAGGGTTGCTAAGGCCATATTTATAAGATACCGAATAGTTGCCCTGAGGTAAATAAATAGCCTGAGAGGTAAGGTTTGAGCCAATGCCGGGATTAACGCCACCATTGCTTTCTACAGCAGTATCATATTGCAATACGTTTCCGGTAAAGCCTCCTATCGAGCCGCTTGCGGTTTCCCACATTTCCGATGAGCTAAAAGTAGTAAATGAGGTACTTACACAATTGGGCACAAAAGGCGGTGTAGTGCCTTCGGCATCTATAGTATACGGAACCTGTGCCGGTTGGCACTGCGCTATTGCCCTGGGGGCAAGCAGCAGCAAAAAAGCGGTTGTTACAATAATAATTTTCATAGTATTTTGGATTTTTAGGAATTTATAAGTGCTGTATTAGTTTTGGCGATTAATGTACACCCACCCCGTTTTAGGGCTGCCGGTTGGCTGGTGTATTACATAATAGTAGGTACCCGTTGGCAGTTCGTCTCCGCCGTTGGTTTGCCCATACCACTGTGCCACATAATTGGCACGGGTATACACTTCCTGCCCGTAGCGGTTAAACACAGCCAGCTTTATAACATCAAGGCCGGTAAGGTCGAACTCATCGTTCTTGCCATCGTTATTAGGCGATATGCCTTTGGGTATAAACGGCACAACGGGGTCTACGGGTGGCTCAGGGTCTACAGGCAGTTCCGGGCAAAGCGTGGTAATGGTGTAGGTTTGCGTTGCCGTACAACCATCGGGGGTAGTAACGCTTACAGTATAATCTCCTAAGGCATCAATAGTAATTTGCTGCTGGGTTGCCGTAAACCCATTGGCGCCCTGCCATGCATAGGTTGCTGTTGCGGCATCAAAAGAGTTATCTGTTGGCAGTACTCTAAGGTTGTACAGGTTGTCCACGCAACCTTCTGTAAAAGTTACGGCAAAAGTATCTTTAACTATAGTTGTGCTTTTGGTAAACGAGCAGCCATTTACGGTAACTGTAACCATGTACACACCAAACCCCGTTGCCTGAATGCTGGCCGTATTACCGGCAATGGGCTGGCCGGTAAACTCCCATTGATAGGTAGCTGTAGCAGGGTCGAAATTAAGGGCTTCGGTAGCTATGGTAACGGTATTGGCAACGCATGCCGTGTACGTTTCGGGCAGGTTAAACTGCGGTAACGGGGTTATTACAATCTGCTGTTGTAAAACCCTCTCGGTACCGGGTTTAAAGGCAGTAAAGGTTACGGTATAGGTGCCGCCTGCTGCGTAGGCATGCACCGGGTTGGGTTCTGTAGAGGAAGTGCCATCGCCAAAATCCCACAGTACGCTATCGTAAGCAATATCGGCAGTAAAAGAAAAGGTGGCGTTAGCACCTTCGCACAAACCCTGCACTTCTATAGCAAGCTGAGAGGGCCAGATATTAAACGGCAGGCCTATAACGCCGGATCTTCCACCTAAATCTACCGCATGCGGAACTACATTGCATCCCATGCCGGCAACTTCCGGATTATTAATTACCGAAAGTGAAGTTTCAGCACTATTAACCATGTATATTTTGCCATCGGCAGCGCGTTGCAGGGCACCCCCAAAATAGGAGCTGTCATCTAAAACAGTAATTTCAGATGCCGCTATGTCTTCGGCCTCCATGTCAAATTGCACTACATAGGCAGAATTGTATTTAGAGAGGTACATTTTTTTGCCCGATGCCGAAAATTCAAGTCCGTAAAAATTCCATTCGCTGCTAATGGCAACCTCATTGCTAAGCAGCCCGGTTTGGTTATCAAAATCCAGCATGTAAATGGCTATCATGTTGCTAAGTGCAATTTTAGAGCTATCCGGCGATGCCTTCATATAACCGGAAAACGACGATATTGATGAATCGCTTGTAACGGCCTGGGTAGTTACGCCATTAGGAGTAATAAGAAACGAGAAAAACTCGCCGCTCTCTCCGTTTTTGCTAATTACCCAAATATCAGTACCATTACGATGAAAGGTTGCCGTAAGCTGCTCGCCGGTATCGTCTTTAAGGTGTATGTTCTTGTTTTGGGTTACAACACCAAGGCCATTATTACCGGCCATATCTATTTCGCTAAAATTTAAGCCTTTAAGAGGCAAATCTTCGGCGGCACCGGCAGTAAAAATGTAGTAAATGGTTGCAGACCCCGGCTTTGGCACAATAAGCAGCTGTGTTGCAGAGCTGTGGCCCAACAGGCCGTGGCCATTTGGCATAACCAGGTGGTCTTTATTATACACCTTTACACCATCGGTATAAAAAAGCAGGTTACCGTTGGCATCGGCTACAGAGGCTGAACTTTCGCTACTGGTAATCTTGCCATCCAGCAATGCAACAGGCTCAGGGCCATTAAAGTCTACACCGGCCTTATTGCCAAAATACCATATATTGCCCTGCTTTTGAGAAAAGGCCAATGCAACCTGCATTAGCGCTATAAATAGGATTAGTTTTTTCATGGCTTTTATCTTTTTGGTTATGGTGTAAAACTATAAACCAAAGAGTAAAAGGCAGTTATTAAAAAACCGGTATTAGTTATAGATTTCGAGTATAGAAGCCTGCAAACCAGAAGGTGTTAAGCCCGTTTGCGCTTTTATAAAGCCGTTAAAGTTGGCCGGGCTGTCAAAATTAAGCTCGTAGGCAATTTCTTTTAAAGACAGGGTGTTAAGCAGCAGCATGCGCCTAATTTCGAGCAAAAGCTCTTCGTGTATAAGCTTAAGGGCGGTTTTGCCCAGGCTTGTTTTGCAGGCATCGTTAAGCTTGTCGAGGCTGCATCCCATAAGGGCGCAATAGTCCGATACTTTTTTCCTGCCCCTGATGTTATCCGGCAGGAGCGATAAAAACCGCACTACTAAGTCCTGATGGATGGTAACCGACTGCGTTTGCAGCTCGGGCAACGAAAGCAGCAGTATTTGCAGGTAGCTGTATATTTTATGTGCCGACAGGGTATTGATCTCTTTTACTTCTATTAAAGCCATAATACGCTCTGCCACTTCGTAAAAATGGGCAAAGGTATCGGGCTTTAGCGTAAAGGCCTGCTCTTTAAAGTACAGGTGGTAGTGTTGCAGGGGTTGTATAAACCTGAAGATGTCTTTCCTGAACTGGATAAGCAGCCCCTGTGCCGAACTGCGCTGCATTAGGTGCACCTGCCCGGGGTAAATGGCGTACAACTGACCGGCCGACATAGTGTAGGCCGAAAAATCGATTACCTGAGAGCCACTACCGCTTTTTACCAGTACAATTTCGAAATAATCGTGCCGGTGCGGCTTATTAAAATCGTACGGATTGTTGTAATCTAACGGTTCTATAATTACCGGCTTCTCCTTTTGTGGCAGGCTTACCGGCGCATCCAATAGTTGTTTTAGATAATTCATAGTTTTTGTTAATTTACTGGTATTCAAATACCGTTATAACTACAGAGCAATTATAAGAGGGTATAAATTAACAACTAACAAATTATTTTCCCTATAGAAAACATCATAAATTTTATATTTTTTTTAACGAAAACGGTTTAGTGGTTACGTATGTCACAAAAAAAACCGCCCAGATAGTTTAACCTACCAGGGCGGCCCTACATAAAACAAACAATTAATCTAAATAATCTAAGGATTGAACGGTCCTTACATTAGCGTTTACTGCCATCCGCCGCCCAGTGCGCGGTACAGGTTTACAACAGCCTGCAATTGCTGCAGCTTATCGTTAACCCCGCTTAACTGTGCAGCCAAAAGGCTTTGTTGCGATGTTAATACATCGGTATAATTTGTTGTAGAAGTATATTGTAATAACTGCTCTGTATAATCAACCGCCTTGGTAAGCGCTTCTACCTGCTTAACACGTGACTCTTGTTTAGAAACAGCCATTTCGTACGAGTACAATGCGTTGCTAATTTCCTGCCCGGCCACAAAAATGGTTTGCTGAAAGTTATTTAACGCCTGTACCTGTTGCGATTGTGCCGTTGTTAAACGCTGCTTGTTTAACCCACGGTTAAATATGGGCTGTGTAAGCGAACCTACAATGCTGTAAAATATAGACTGTTTAAAAAAGCTGTCTAAACTTAACGTAGATGCGCCGCCGTTTGCCGTAAGCGTAAGGCTTGGGTAAAAATACGTTTTGGCAAGGTTTACATTTTCGAAAGCATTTCTAAACGCCATCTCTGCCTGCTGCACATCGGGCCTGTTTTCTAACAGTTGCGATGGCACACCCACCGCAAGGGTTTGCGGCACAGTCTGGTCCTCCAGGGTTGTCCTGTCTATAGGTCCCGGTGCCTGGCCAAGCAATATGCACAATGCATTTTCGGTTTGCCTGATGCTTAATTTAAGGTCTGGTATGGTAACCTCGGCAGCATAGCGGTTGGCTTCGGCCTGCACAACAGCAGCACCGTTTACAATGGCAGCCTCTTTAAGGGCATTTACAATTTCTATGTTATCTATCCTGCTTTTAAGGGTTTGCTCTGTAATCCTTAACTGCTCATCATAGGCAACAAGTGCGTAATAGTTGTTGGCAATGTCTGATATCAGCTGCGTTTGCACGGCTCTTTTGGCGGCATCGGTTTGCAGGTAGCTGGCAAGTGCCATACGCTTGGTGCTGCTTATCTTACCCCAGATATCAGCCTCCCACGAGGTGCTTAAATAGGCTCTGTAAACATCGGTAAGGGTATTGATGTTAATACCCGCCGGAAAGTTTAATGCCGCCTTAGACTGCTTGGCGTGTGTAATATCGGCATTGGCGCTAAGCGTTGGGTAATAACCCAGTTTGCTTTGCTTAAGTGTAGCCTGGGCCTGCACAATATTTTCTATGGCATTTTTAAGGTCTACATTTTGGGCAAGGCCTTTAGATATCAACGCCTTTAGCTTGGCATCGGCAAAAAGCTCTTCCCACGGCATGGTAGCCATAGTAACGGTATCGGTACCCTTAAGATCTCTAAAAAGGTCTTCGGTCTTTACATTGGGGCGATCGTACTTTTTTGTAACGCAACCGCTTAAAAGCAGGGTTAGCGCAAGGGCTGCAAAAAAGGGAATCTTATATTTACTAATCATTTTTTTAGTGCTTAAATTATACATCCTGGGTATGTTCTGGTAATGCCAATACAGGTTCTTCGTCGTCATCATCGTCATCGTAACCATCTTTAGCCGGGCCACTTACTTTTTCCTGTAAGGTCTGGAAAATAACGAACAGTACCGGTATAACAAATACCCCTAATATGGTACCTATAAGCATACCGCCCACAGCACCTGTACCAATAGATTTGTTACCTATAGCACCGGCTCCGCTTGCAAACATTAACGGCACAAGGCCAAAGATAAAGGCAAACGAGGTCATTAAGATTGGCCTGAAACGCGCCACGGCACCCTCTATGGCCGATTGTACGATTGGCATGCCTTTTCTGCGCCTGTCCAGCGCATACTCTACGATAAGGATACCATTCTTGGCCAATAGCCCGATAAGCATGATGAGCGATATTTGCAGGTAAATGTTACTGTTTAGTTTAAAGATGATAGAGAACAAATAAGCCCCTGCCAAACCAAACGGTAATGATAATAATACTGCAAACGGCAATATATAACTCTCGTACTGTGCACTTAATAAAAAGTAAACAAACACAAGACAAAGCATAAATATAAATATGGTTTCGCTACCCGATGCAAGCTCCTCTCGCGTTAAGCCCGAGAACTCGTAGCCATAGCCGGTAGGCAAGGTTTCGGCAGCTACATCCTGGATTGCCTTAATGGCATCACCCGAGCTAAAGCCCGCATTTGGTGCACCGGTAATGGCTATGGATGTAAATAAGTTGAACCTTGAAATTTGCTCCGGACCAAATACCCTCCTCATTTTAATAAATTCGGTAATTGGTGCCATTGCCCCTGCGGCGTTCCTCACAAATATGTTGTTAAGGTCTTCGGGGTTTTTACGGAATTCCGGCGGCGCCTGGATCATTACACGGTACTGTTTACCAAATTTGTTGAAGTTGGATGCATAAATACCCCCAAAATAACCCTGCATGGTGCTTAACAGCGTGGTAACACTTACGCCTGCCTCTTTACATTTTTCCAGGTTAACATCCATCATGTATTGAGGGAAGTTAGGGTTAAACGATGTTGTGGCATACTGAATTTCAGGTCGTTTAGCCAGTTCTGCAAGAAAGTCGTTATTAACTTTATAAAAGTCGGCTGTACTGTGCCCGCCTTTATCCTGCAACTGGAACTCGAAACCACCACTCTGGCCAAAGCCCTGTAATGTTGGTGGCGATATAAAGAAGATACTCGCCTCGCGGATGCCTGCTGTTTTAGCAAACATTTCTTTAATAATATCATCTACCGTCCTGTCTCTTGCGCTCCATGTTTTAAGCCTGATGATAACCATACTGTAGGCACTACCTGCACCTGCGGTAAAGTTCTGGCCCACAATTCTAAGCGAGTTCTCTACCTCGGGTATGGATTTAGCAATACTGTCTACCTGCTTGGCAATTACGGTAGAACGCTCCATAGATGCCGATGGCGGAAGGCTGATGTTGGCAAACAATACACCCTGGTCTTCAGATGGTACAAAAGCCGATGGTGTGGTTTTCATCATATAATATAAACCGCCACCTGCTACAAGTATAAATACCCCAACAAGCCATTTTGTGTGCGAAAGGAAGTTAACCGATTTTTTATACTTACCGGTAACCCTATCAAAACCAACGTTAAACGCGGTATAAAAACGCTGTATAAAGCTTTTGTGTTTGTGGTCGTCTTTATGGGGTTTTAGCAATATGGCACAAAGCGCCGGGCTTAATGTTAATGCATTTACTGCCGATAATATAATAGCTACCGCCAGCGTTACACCAAACTGCTTATAGAATACCCCGGTAGAACCTGTAATAAACGTTACAGGTATAAATACCGCCGCCATTACAAGGGTAATAGATATAATAGCCCCGGAAATCTCGTCCATAGCATCTATAGTTGCCTTTTTAGACGATTTATAGCCTTCGTCGAGCTTGGCGTGTACCGCCTCTACCACTACAATGGCATCATCCACAACAATACCAATGGCCAGTACCAATGCAAACAGTGTTAGTAAGTTAATGGTATAACCAAAAAGATTTAAGAAAAAGAACGTACCCACAATTGCCACCGGTACTGATATGGCCGGTATTAAGGTAGACCTGAAATCCTGAAGGAAAAGGAAAACCACTATAAACACCAGTATAAAGGCCTCTACAAGGGTGTGGATTACTTTTTCGATAGAAGCATCCAGGTTATCGTTAATGTTGATTAGCGTAGTATATTTTATACCTGCCGGAAAGGTTTTTGCTGCCTCTTCTATAATTGCCTTAGACTGGTTAATTACGTCTCGCGCGTTAGATCCCGGTGTCTGGCTTACCGCAAAACCAACCGACGGCTTGCCGTTAGTGGTACTGGTAGAGGTATAGGTAAGGGCATCAAGCTGAATGGTAGCTACGTCTTTAAGCCTTAAAAACTGCCCTTGCCCTGCTGATTTTATTATAATGTTTTCAAACTCCTGCTCGGTAACCAAACGGCCTTTGTATTTAATTACATACTGAAAAGCCTGCTTGCCGTTCTCGCCAAATTTACCCGGTGCCGCCTCAATATTCTGTTCGGCAAGGGCTGCGGTAATATCGCTTGGTATAAGGCTGTACTGCTGCATAACATCGGGCTTAAGCCAAATACGCATCGAGTAGTCTTTACTACCAAAAACGGTAACCTCTCCTACACCCGTAACACGTTGTATCTGGGGTATAAGGTTAATTTTTATATAGTTTTGAAGAAATGTCTGGTCGTAGCCCGGCACATCGCTGTAAAGCGATGTAATAAGCAGGTTACTACTCTGGCTTTTAGTTACGGTAACACCCGCCTGTGTAACCTCTTGTGGTAAAAGGCTGGTAGCACGCGATACCCTGTTTTGCACGTTTACCGCAGCAAGATCGGGGTCGGTACCTACTTTAAAAAATACTTTTATACTTGCAGAACCATCATTGGTGGCGGTAGAGGTCATGTAGGTCATGTTCTCTACACCATTAATCTGCTCTTCTAAGGGTACGTTAATACTTTTAAGTACCACATCGGCATTGGCGCCGGTGTAGCTTGCCGCCACCACAACCGTAGGCGGGGCAATATCCGGGTACTGGGCAATAGGCAGGGCGGTAAGGCCCAAAATACCCAGTATTACTATAATTACAGAGATAACCGTAGAGAGTACCGGCCTCTGGATAAATATTTTAAACATGTGTTGTTATTTTAAATTTGCATAAACGGTTTCGGCAGATTGCGCTGTTGGTTTAATTTGTGTGCCCTCTTTAAGGTTGGCAACACCTTCCAGCACTATCTGGTCTCCGGCTTTAAGGCCGCTCTCTACAATATAGAAGTTGCCAATAGTATTATCTCTTACTGTAATAACCGCATTTTTAGTTTTGCCCTCTTTATCTACAAGTACAGCAAAACGCTTGTCCTGCAACTCGAAAGTGGCACTTTGCGGAACAATAATAACATCTTTAACATCCTCAGGAATACGCACCTTAGTACTGCTACCGCTGCGAATAATGCCTTTATTATTAGGGAAACGCGCACGCACATTAACCGATCCTGTTGCAGTGTTAATTAAACCGTTTATGGTTTCAATGTGTCCTTTTTCGGCATATTCTGTACCGTCAGATAATAAAAGCGATACCGGTGGTATCCTTTTTATTTTGGCAGCTAAAGAGTTAGCGGTGCTGTCTTTGGTTATGCTTAGCAATTGCTTTTCGTTAAAGGCAAAGTAGGCATATACGTTACCAATGCTCGATACGGTAGTTAACGGATCGGCAGTGGTAGCACCTACAAGGCTTCCTAACCTAAAAGGTATAGAGCCTACAACGCCGTTTACCGGGCTTTTAACTGTGGTAAAGCCTACGTTGGTGCGGGCGTTAACAAGGCTGGCCTGCGCTTGCGCAAGGGCTGCCAGGGCCGACTCATAACTAAACTGCGCCGACTCTAATTCGTACTTGCTTACAATTTGTTTTTGTACCAGTGGGGTTACTTTATTAACCGCCAGTTTTGCAGCGCTAACATCGGCCTGTGCACTTTTTACACTGGCTGTGGCGGTACGTACTTCCTGCTCGTACTGTGGCGCGCTGATTTTAAATAACGGCTGGCCTGCTTTTACAACAGCACCTTCGTCTATATATATCTTCTCGATATAGCCGTCTACCCTTGGGCGAATTTCTATATTTTCCTGCCCCTGTATGCTTGCCGGGTAATCTATATTTACTGTGGCCGATTGTGGCGCTATAGTAACAACCTTAAAGTCTTTAGGCTGAGAGGCAGCAGCTGCTGCTGTGGCCGGGTCTTCTTTCTTTCCGCAAGCGGATAGTATCATTAAGGCTGCAATTGCCCCAAAAAAAGATCTGTTTTTCATTCGTGTTTATTAATTGTTTATTATGTATAATGCCTTAATGTTTTATGTTTTTGCGATTGTTTAACTAACAATCAAAGTTCGGGCTTATAATATAAGGGGCCGGGGCATTATAGACATACAGTGTGTTTTTGTCTACAAACAGTGCTATATCCTCTACCTGCTTTACTCTCTTAACTATCTACCTGCTCTTCTATGGCCTTAAACTTTATTATGGCCTTGTTAAAAAGCTCCTGCATTTGTATAACGTGTTCTTTGTAAGCCAGGCATTTTTCCAGGTCAATGCGCTCTGCAGGGCTGTTTTGGGTACTCTCCCTGTAATGCAGCATCTTGTCTATAATCTGCCTTTCAAAAGCTATCATTTTAATGTAATTATCAAACCGTTCGCTAAAGGCAGCCGGCCTGTAGTATTTTTTACGGTCGCCGGGCAGGGTGTAGTAATTTACTTTGCCCAGTTTAAGCAACAGGTTAAGGTTGGTAGACACAGAGCTTTTGCTGGCGCCGGTTAGCTCTACCACATCATCAAAGGTAAACTGGCGGGTACAGCCATCTATAATAAAGGTGGCCAGTATCCGCGACCCTAACGGTGGCAGGTGGTGCAGCGTTTCGAAATGGATGCCGAAAAGCTCTATAAGTTCTTCGCGCTCTTTCTTAATATCTTGCATCAATGACTTAATTTGAAGCAAAGGTACAACTTAGTTCGGCTACAGCCGAACTAACCGAACTAAAGTTTACGTTAAAGATTTGTTAAGAAATTTATGAGGCAATAAAACCGCCTGCACTAAAAGGATTTCGTGATTTTGGCAGATAGCTGGCACTGTGGGTTGTAAGTAATTATTGGGGCTTTTAGTAAAATTATATAAATATTTCAGGATTTATTTATAGTTAAACATTTCATTAACATTAATTACAACGTGTTAATTTGAATATTTGATTTATTTTTGCGGTGTAAAAAACAAGAAATGTCTTTAAAGAAAGCCTACCTTATTGTAATTGCCGTATTGCTTATAGACCAGATTAGTAAGATCTATATTAAAACGCATTTTAGACTACGCGAAAGCAAAGAGGTGTTTAGCTGGTTTTACATACAGTTTATAGAAAACGACGGTATGGCCTGGGGCGCCGAGCTGCCCGGTTGGGCCGGTGGCAAGCTTACGCTTACCCTTTTCAGGATACTGGCAGTGGTGGGTATTGGCTGGTGGCTTAAAGACTCTATTAAAAAAAGAGAGTCTAACTACCTTATTGTTTCTATAGCACTTATTTTAGCCGGCGCTTTTGGTAACATTATCGACTCGGTTTTTTACGGGCTAATTTTTGACCATAGCCTGCCTAACAAGGTAGCGGCCTTTAATACTGCCAACCATTATGGTACAATATTGCACGGCAAGGTGGTAGACATGCTTTACTTTCCTATAATAGATACCACATGGCCAAGCTGGGTGCCTGTTTTAGGCGGAAGGCCTTTCTCGTTCTTCAACGCTATTTTTAATGTTGCCGATGCCGCTATATCTGTAGCTGTGGGCATACTGATTATCTTCAACAAAAAAGCATTCCCAAAACGATAATTATTTAGAATTTTCGCCGCAGTGTTTGTCGTACAATTCTACAACCAGTTCCAGGCCTTTGTCTTTAAAAGCAGCCTCTGTAAGGGCGTTTAAAAAGTCGGGGCAATCATTGCTGAATAATTCTGTCAACGCCTTTTTAAGGTCTTTAAAATCACGTATGGTAAGGCGGTGCCTGTCGGGCATCATGTAAATGTAAGTGCAAAAATCGTCTGATGGCCTTTGCAGGTAAAAACCATAGCAGTTGGTAAGCTCTGTGCCCACACTACCATTTACTGCCGGCACAACATAGTTAAAAACCAACAGATTTATGCTACCTTTTTTAACCACTTGCAGCCACGATTTTTTATTTGAATTTTTAGATGTTTTTAGCGTAACGTACTTAACCGTTTCGTTATCATTATCCAGCACCATAAGTTCCTTAACATCATCTATAGATATCTTTTCTACAGGGGCATCAGGGTGTGTTTTAAACTTTACTTTACCGGCATTAAATTTAGGAATGTTAATGAGTCCGGTTTTAATAGTACCGTTGTTTAGCGTTACAGTACCATTGTACATGGTAGCAAAGGCATGAAGCGGCAACAGCAACAGCAGGAGTAAAAGGTGTTTCATTTGGGAGGGAATGATATCCGGTGTTAAAAATAATATAATTTTTGATATAACCCCTAACTAAAGTCAGGGACAACACAACTTTACATATAATTTAGATATAAAAAGCATTACCACCCCCCATAGCATAATTAGGGCACGTGTTGCCCGTGACTTTAGCAAAATATAAAATAATTGGATTGGAAATACATATTGGGAGACGCATTCAATGCGTCTCTACCTAAAAACAAAAACCCCAAAACAGTAAATGCTTTGGGGTTTGATATTATAAATCGTGGCGACTGAAAACTGCCACTGTATACTGAAGACTATTTGCCCAAAAACGCTTTTAATAAAAACGTAGTCGAACTATCGTGTTGTTTAACATCGCCGCTGTTAATTTCGCCAAGAATAGAGTTAGCAAGCTGCTTGCCAAGCTCTACGCCCCACTGGTCGTAGCTAAAGATGTTCCATATAACACCCTGCACAAATATCTTGTGCTCGTAAAGCGCCACTAACGACCCTAAAGTCTCTGGTGTAAGCTTTTTGATAAGCAAGGTATTGGTTGGCTTGTTACCCGTAAATATTTTGAATGGCGTAAGATAATCGGCTTTTTCTCCGGTAACACCTGCTTTTTCAAACTCGGCACGCACCACCGCTTCGGCTTTGCCGTTAAGCAGGGCTTCGGTCTGGGCGAAGAAGTTCGACATCAATTTATCGTGGTGGTCTTTATTGCCGTAAAGCGGCTCAATAAAACCAATAAAGTCGGTAGGTATCAGTTTAGTACCCTGGTGAATTAACTGAAAGAAAGCGTGCTGGCTGTTAGTGCCCGGCTCTCCCCAAATAATAGTACCCGTTTGGTAGGTAACCGGTTTGCCATCGCGGCCAACACTTTTACCGTTACTTTCCATAATGCCCTGTTGCAGGTACGGCGCAAGCTTTTGAAGGTACTGCGTGTACGGTATAAGCGCTTCGCTTTCGGCACCAAAAAAGTTGTTGTACCAAACGCTAAGCAAGGCCAGCACTACGGGAATGTTGTCTTCGAACGCCGCCGTACGGAAATGCTCATCCATATCGTGCGCGCCTTTAAGCATCCCGTCAAAATTATCAAAACCTACTGCAAGGGCAATAGATAAACCTACGGCGCTCCATAAAGAGAAACGGCCGCCAACCCAGTCCCACATCGGGAAAACGTTGTTAGGGTCTATACCAAACTCGGTAACTTTTTGTATGTTGGTAGATACTGCCACAAAGTGCTTGGCAACATCGGCCTGAGAGGCAGTATTTAAAAACCAGTCCCTTGCCGTCTCGGCATTGGTAAGTGTTTCCTGTGTTGTAAAGGTTTTAGAGGCAATTACAAACAGCGTAGTCTCGGGGTCAAGGCCTTTAAGGCTTTCTGTAACGTGGTCGCCATCTACATTAGATATAAACCTAACGTTAAGTGGTGTTTTGTAAAACTTAAGAGCTTCAACCACCATGTTGGGGCCAAGGTCAGACCCACCAATACCTACGTTAACCACATCGGTAAACGGCTTGCCGGTATAACCCGTTTGTGCGCCACTGATAATGGCCTCTGTAAAGGCTTTAATCTTGTTTTTAACCGCATATACTTCCGGCAATACATTAGCACCGTCTACAAGCACGTTAGCGCTCTCCGGGGCACGTAATGCAGTGTGCAGCACCGCACGGCCTTCGGTACGGTTTATAGCATCGCCACCAAAATAACTTGCTATAGCACCGCTAAGGTCTACTTGTTTGGCAAGGTCCTGAAGCAGCTCTAACGTTTTTGGGTTGATGATGTTTTTAGAGTAGTCTATTAAAAAGTCGTTCCACTTAATGTGAAATTTCTCTGCCCTGTTAGTATCTGCCGCAAACATATCCTGCATAGAGGCGGTTTGCATTTCGGCAAAGTGTTCGCCAAGCGCCTTCCAGGCAGCGGTACTTGTTGGGTTAATATTTTGTAATGCCATGGTGTTGTGTTTTTATTGGGTGTTGAATTTTTTATCTGATATACTGTCCAGCTCTTTTTTAAGCGGGGTGCTGTAGGCCAAAAAGCGCGGCTTGTCTTTAGCGCTCATAGGTTCAGAGCTTGGCAGGCGCTGCTTAAGGGCATCTACCTGTACGCCATTTTTCCAGAAGCGGTAGCATACGTGTGGGCCTGTAGCCAAGCCGGTACTGCCCACGCGGCCAATGGTTTCGCCCTGGGATACACGCTGGCCCTGGCGCACCAGTATTTTAGACATGTGCAGGTATTGCGTAGTATACTGGCCGTTGTGCTTAACTTTTACATAGTTACCGTTACCGGATGTATAGCCCGCCTGGATTACCACACCGTTAGCGGTACTCATAATAGGGGTGCCGGTTGGGGCGGCATAATCGGTACCGTTGTGCGCTTTCCAGCGCATTTGCACGGGGTGGAAACGCTTAGGCGAAAACTTGGAGGTTATATGGCTAAATTTTAACGGGGCTTTTAAAAACATGCTTTTTAGCACCTTGCCCTCGTCATCATAATAATCGGCTTTGCGCGAATTCACGTCTTTTTTGAAGGGGAAAGCATATATTTTTTTGCCTTTGTACTCAAAATACGATGCCTCTATGCTTTCTACACCGGCATAAATGGTATCGCTAATGTAGCGCTCGTTTACAATAACGGCAAATTTATCGTTTTTCTGGATTTTAAAGAAGTCGATACTCCAGGCATAAATTTCAGACAGTTCGTGCACCATTGCGGGGCTTGCACCTGCCTTGCCAAGGGTTTCGGCCAGCGAGCCCTCTATAGCAGCAGCAATAATGCGCCTTTTTATGGTTATGGGCTTAACCACCTTTGCTACTTTGGCAACGGTATCGTTAAGGTTTATAACATAGTAGCTTAAATTATCGGGCTCGTAGATAAAGGCTTTAAGGGCGTTGGGCGCTTTTTTATCTTTAAGCATGGTGTAAGGCCTGCCCACACGGATATCCCTCAAATCAAACGTATCCTTAATTTGCTCTGTAATTTTATGAATCTGCCCTGCATCATACCCTTCTTTACCAAGAAGTGCCCCAAAAGTATCGCCGCTTTTAATAGTATCGTTAACCACATTAAAGTTGTTAAGCGTAAAGCCGAATTTTTTAACTACGGCTACTTTTTTTTGTGCTGTTGGCTGTGCTTTTAGGTTTTTTTCTGGCTCTTTATTGCAGGCTGTTAGGGTTAGGAGTATAAATAATATGAATGCGGTATATCTCAATTGTGTTGTTTTATTGTGTGTTATACATTTTCGCCCCAGGTACGCAATTCTTCCTCGCTCCATAGCTCCGGGAAAAATATCCGTCTTTGGTACTTAGGGTGCATGTACTTTTTCCAGTCGCTGCCGCCGGTAGCCTCCTGCGGGCCGGCAGAACTTTCTATATATTTTTTTGCTGCGTTAAGGTGGCCCATAACCCAGGTTACGTTTACGGTATAATCGTAATGGCGCATGGCTTCAACCAGTTTTTCGTCTTTTTGGGCATCGGCAGGCAACTCCTTAAACTTTCTCCAGATGTTTATGGTGTTGTACTCTTCCATGTGCCTTAAAAATTCGCCTTTGTATTTGCGCTCAAACTCCTTAAGCAGGTAGCTTTTTTCGCCGGTGCGGTAGTCTTTGCCGGCAGCCTGCCAGTACAAATGCTCTAAAGCATGCTCGTAAGGCGTGTTGCGGTCTATAGTGCTCCTAAAACGGTAGTCTATCAGGTTTATTAAATCAGTACTTGCGAACTCTATAAGGCGGTATTGCGCACTCTGGAAACCGCTTGCCGGGGTAAGGGTGTTCCTAAATTTCATGTACTGGTCTATGCTCATGCCATCGCCCATAATATCGAACGATGTGGTAAGCATATCAAAGTAGCGGCTAATGCGCCTAAGCTTCTCGGTAAAAAAATCGGTAGCCGGGGCATCGGTATGGCACAGCTGCTCTACCTCCCACAGTATCATTTTAAATAAAAGCTCGTTAACCTGGTGGTACATAATAAAAACCATCTCATCAGGCAGTGTGGTTCGTTGTATTTGCAGGTTTAGCAACGCATCGGTATTAATATAATCCCAGTAAGTAATAGGTTTGGCCCACACAAGCCCCTCAAGGTGCGTTTCGGTCTTTTGGTTTATGGCCCGAAATTTCTCATCAAGCGCATCAAGTTTTTCAATTATCGGGGATGTGATCTCCATTTGTTCTATTTTGCTTTTTTTACCGTAAACGGATGCGCCAGGCCTTTGTATTCTTCGAGGTCGGCTTTAAGCGAACCTACTGCAAGGCTGGCTTTAATACGTACGGGTACTTTATTTTCATCGTCTGATATCCAGACTGTTAAACTCTCTTCTTCTTTAAATACACGGCCTGCCTGAACGTAGGGGCGGAATATCATAGTAGAAACCACGCCAAATTTAGTGCTTATATCTTCCCTGCCAATAAATTTGAGCTTAAATTTTGTAACTTCTTCATCAAAAAACATATCTACCGATATGGCTTCGCCCACCTTCATTTTATCTACAGAGGGGTGGTTGCGCAGGTAATAAAACGTAGACATGATGTCCTGAACGTTTTCTGTAACCGAAATTGTTTTCTGGCTTTTGTGCTTGTAGTCTTTTACCAGCACGGTATTTTTATCCTGGTTAAAAAAGCCTTCCTGGTTTTTGGTGTAGCCGCCTTCGTCTATTTTTCTAACATACTGGTAGGGTTTACCGGTAACTTTATCAAAATAGGTTTCGTACAGGTCTGTTACTTTAAAGAAAAACTTTGTCATGCCGGTAGTAACGCCGGTTCCTACAACATGATGTACTTTTTTATTATCTCTTACAGCCTCTTTAACTTCCAGGGTTGCATTACCGGCATTTACTACGCCATAATGGATCCTGAATTTTAAAACCTCGCCTGTTTTAAAGGCATCCTGCGAAAAAGCATCGCCTACGGCAAAGAACATAATTATAGCAATCAATCTTTTCATAGTACAATTTTTTGTTGGTGTGTATGGCTTAAATGCAATTTCTGTTCCAAATTTAGTGAAACAAAAAAACCCAGTCAAAATAATGACCGGGTTTTTATGCTATTAACCAACCAAAAACTATAAATTATGAAAAATTTACCTGCAAAAAGACAAGGTTGTTGCTTACCTTCTTTTTTGCGAGTGCAAAGGTATCCACTTTTTTGAAAATTATGCATTGAAAATCAACTTTAACACACATTTCGCAAAAAACTTATTACAGAAGGGCTGATTATTAAATTATCTTTAATAAACGATTAAATTTATAACGTACCTCGCAGTTCCTGCTCGCGTTCTATGCTCTCAAACAGCGCTTTAAAGTTACCTGCACCAAAGCCACGGGCCCCCATTCTCTGAATTATTTCGTAAAACAGTGTTGGGCGGTCTTCAACCGGCTTGGTAAATATCTGTAAAAGGTAGCCTTCTTCATCGGCATCTACCATAATGGCCAGTTTCTGTATCTCTTTAATATCTTCTTTAAATGCATCGCGGTGCACACCCAGCCTATCGGGCACTGCATCATAATATGCCTGTGGTGGTGCCGATAAAAACTCTACGCCACGCGATTTAAGATCGCTCACGGTTTTAATAATATCATCGGTAGCAATGGCAATGTGCTGTACACCCGGGCCACCGTAAAAATCAAGATATTCTTCAATTTGCGAACGTTTTGCACCTTCGGCCGGCTCATTGATCGGGAATTTTATCCTGCCGTTACCGTTGCTCATAACTTTACTCATAAGCGCAGAGTACTCGGTATTGATCTGCTTGTCATCAAACGAAAGGAAGTTAACAAAGCCCATAACCTCTTCGTACCATTTAACCCAGATGTTCATCTCATTCCAACCAACGTTGCCCACCATGTGGTCTACGTATTTAAGGCCTGTTGGAGCCGGGTTGTAATCGCTTTTCCACTCCCTGTATCCCGGTAAAAATGCGCCGGTGTAGTTTTTGCGTTCTACAAACATGTGTACGGTTTCGCCATAGGTGTAGATGCCGGAACGTACCACTTCGCCAAACTCATCGGTCTCTACCGTTGGCTCCATGTAGGGCTTAGCACCACGAGATACCGTTTCTTCAAACGATTTGCGGGCATCCTCTACCCAAAGGGCTACTACCTTAACGGCATCGCCATGCTTAACAATATGGTTGTTAAGTTCAGATTCGCCCGTAAGCGGCGTAGTAAGCACAAGGCGAATTTTGCCTTGCTGCAGCACGTAGCTGGCGCGATCGCGAACGCCGGTCTCTAAACCTGCATAGGCAAGCGACTGGTAGCCAAAGGCGGTTTTATAGTAATGAGCAGCCTGTTTGGCGTTGCCCACAATAAATTCTACATAATCGGTTCCTAATAGCGGAAGGAAATCCTGTGCGCCTTCAAATATTTTTTCAAGGCCGTATTCTACGTTTTTAATTTCGTTGCTCATATCTTATTCTTTTTGATCACGTGTGCGCGATCAGTTAGTTTTTGTTTTGTTTATACTGTTCTTTTGTCTTGAAACAAAAGAACCAAAAATTCAAGGCTTGCACCCTTTTACGCTACAAAGTGTTACATTCGGCTAAATCATTTGAACTCGCTACGCTCAAACAGCAAATGATTTTTAACGCCTTACTCCACACTTTGCTTAACGCTTAAAGGCTGATACCTTAGCTTCACTCATACCGATATTCTTTGCGGACTCATGTTTTCTGTCCTCACCCCGGCCCCTCTCTTTTGGAGAGGGGTGGAGCTTCACTCATGCACCTGGCACGTTGAAGATTTATTTGACCTCGCATAGCATCTTTTTGACCTCACCCCCGGCCCCTTTCCTTCAGTATAATATGAAAGCCTTTTTAGTCCTCACCCCCAGCCCCTCTCCGAAGGAGAGGGGAGGAACTTCACTCATGCACCTGGCACGATGAAGATTTTGGTAATCTTTCTATTTAACCTCACCCCCGGCCCCTCTCCAGAGGAGAGGGGAGCCAGTACCGCTAACTCATACGGCTTACAGCTGAATGAAGCTGCTCCCCTCTCCTTTGGAGAGGGGCTGGGGGTGAGGTCTGATGGAGCGGCATGTTTCTTTTGTTTCAAGACAAAAGAAAATCAGCCACCCCTCCATAGGAGGGGAATGCCACGATTGCTGTTATTAGCAGCCTATTCTACCCACGATTTATAATACTGTCCGTCGTCTAAGCCCATAGCTTCGGCGGTTACCATAAGCGGGCGGAAGGTATCTACCATTACCGCAAGCTCTTCGGTTACTGTTTTGCCTATGCTGCGCTCCATAGCACCAGGTGCCGGGCCGTGTGGTATGCCTTTAGGGTGCAGTGTTATGTGGCCCTGCTCTATATTGTTGCGGCTCATAAAGTCGCCATCAACGTAGTACAAAACCTCATCGCTATCTATATTGCTGTGGTTGTACGGCGCCGGTATGCTTTTAGGGTGGTAGTCGTACAGCCTTGGGCAAAACGAGCACACCACAAACCCCGTTGTCTCGAACGTTTGGTGTACCGGTGGCGGCTGGTGCACGCGGCCGGTAATGGGCTCAAAGTTATGAATGCTAAAGGCGTACGGAAAGTTGTAGCCATCCCACCCAATAACATCAAACGGGTGCGTGGCATACACTACCTCGTGCATCATGCCTTCTTTTTTTATTTTGATGATAAAGTCGCCTTTCTCATCGTGCGTTTCCAGTTCGGTTGGCATTTTAAAGTCGCGTTCGCAAAACGGCGAATGCTCTAGGTGCTGCCCGCTCTGGTTTTTGTAGCGCTTAGGCGTGTAAATGGGCGACGTTGACTCTACGTAAAACAGACGGTTCTCGGTCGTATCAAAATCGATCTGGTAGATCATGCCACGCGGAATGATAAGGTAATCGCCGTACTCAAACGGAATGTTACCCATAAATGTGCGCAGCGTGCCTGTGCCTTTGTGTACAAAAAGCATTTCGTCGGCATCGGCATTTTTGTAAAAATACGTACGTAGCGATTGCTGTGGCGCGGCAAGCCCAATAATACAGTCGCGGTTAACCAGCATGGCTTTGCGGCTGTCTAAAAAGTCGGCTTCCGGCTTTAGCTCAAAGCCTTTAAGCAGCAGCGATTTTATGT
This sequence comes from Flavobacterium subsaxonicum WB 4.1-42 = DSM 21790, assembly GCF_000422725.1. Taxonomy (GTDB): domain Bacteria; phylum Bacteroidota; class Bacteroidia; order Flavobacteriales; family Flavobacteriaceae; genus Flavobacterium; species Flavobacterium subsaxonicum. Next base: position 48,418 of record NZ_AUGP01000003.1, on the reverse strand, counting down.
TTTTATCGATGGCTATTTTAGGCTCTACCGAATAAGATTTAATAATCTCTTTAACCTGTGTGGGCCTGTGCACGTGGTACAGCAGGGCAGAGTGCCCATGAAACCCCTCGGTACCAAAAAGCTGCTCGTAGTAAAGGCCGCCATTGGGCTTTTCGAACTGCGTGTGGCGCTTTTGCGGTATATTTCCTAATTTATGGTATATAGGCATGTTGTAAATGTATTAGTTATGAATATTTAACGGCATAACCGGGCGTGCTCATTCCGGATTTCGTTTAATGAGAAATTTTAGGTAAGACAATAAACCCTGCCATTGTGTATTCATGTAACAAATATCGTAAAAATTTAATTTTACGGGATATTTTTTGAGGAAAATTGAATTCCTTCTTTTTCTTTTGCCTTTCTATAAAAGAAAAAGGATACAAAAGTATGCTGCTTTATGAATTTGGCTTTAGCCGAATATTTTTTTCACATCTATACGGGAGATGGATTCAATGCGTCTCTACTGAGAACCTAACAACACTGAAATGTGTTGCCCCTGACTTTAGTCAGGGGTTCGAATATTATGGATGGTTTCTGGCTTTAGCCGAATATTTTTTCCAATTGATATGGGAGACGAATGCAATGCGTCTCTACGGAGAACCAACGCCGCCGCTTTGCTACACAGAAAACTTATACACCCTTTGTGGCGTTACGCAATAACCCAGCGAAACATCGGTATCGTTGTGCGGAATAGCGTCGGCTTCGGCCTCAAAAAAGGAGAGGCCTATTTTTATAACGCCGGGTTTACATTCCGATAAAAAACGGTCGTAAAAGCCCTTTCCGTAGCCCACGCGATGGCCATTGCCATCAAACCCCAGGAGCGGTACAAAAACCACGTCTATTTTATCAGAGGGTACTTCTATCCCCTCTACCGGCTCAGGGATGCCATATTCACTTAGCATAAGCTTGGTGTTATCGGTAAGCAGGTAGTGCACCATGTTGCAACTGCTAAAATCGCTGCGCGATACTATTACCTCTTTGTCTTTGCCGGCCAGTATATTAAGGATAAATTCGGTATGAACCTCTTTTTGGGTTTCGATGGCCAAAAAGATATGAAAGTAAATGTTATTCCAAATATCAAGTGTTAGCAGGCGGTTGGCTATGGCCAGGCTCATTTCTTCGGTATCCTCGATGGTGAGTTCCTGGCGCAGGTACTTGTATTTTTGGCGCAGTTCTTTTTTTGTCATTACAGTAAAAGTAGGTTTACAAATATACACAGAACGGTTACACAGGCGCATAAAAAAATCCCGACAGCGTGCGCCATCGGGATTTTTCAACCTATTTGTGAATGTTGTTTTGTTTATTCTCCTTTACCAAGCCTGCTGTGTTTTTTGCTGTAAGCAAAGTAAAACACAACGCCCAGTGCCATCCAGCCAATTAGCCTGGCCCAGTTTAACCATCCAAGTCCGTAGATCATGGCAAGGCAAACGCCTACACCTAATAACGGTACAAAAGGTACAAACGGGGTTTTAAATTCGCGAACCATGTTAGGCTCTCTTTTTCTAAGTATAATTACCGATATACATACTAATATAAAGGCAAACAGTGTACCAATACTGGTCATGTCTCCTACAATATCGCCCGGAATAAAGGCTGCAAAAAGGCCCACAATTACCAAAATTACAAGGTTAGCTTTATAAGGCGTTTGGTATTTTGGGTGCAGGTGGCTAAAGAATGATGGCAGTAAACCATCTTTACCCATTGAGTAAAACACACGGCTCTGGCCCAATAGCATTACAAGTATTACCGATGAGAAACCGGCAAGGATAGCTATAGTTACAAAGTTACCCAACCAGCCGTAGCCTATCATGTATTTATTGATGGCAAAAGCAACCGATGCTTCTTTACCGCCTGTTCTAAAATCTTCTATAGTTGCCACGCCTGTAAGTACGTGTGCAAACAAGATGTACAACACGGTACAAACCGCAAGCGAGCCTAAGATACCTATTGGCATATCGCGCTTAGGGTTTTTGGTTTCCTGGGCAGCGGTACTTACGGCATCAAAACCAATAAAGGCAAAGAACACCGTACCGGCGGCACCAAGTATACCCATTATGCCCCCAAAGTTATGGCTTACGCCAGAATCGTCTGTATAAGTAGAAGCTGCTGGTATGTAAGTAGCGTGGTTTGCAGGGTTTATAAACTGCCAGCCCAACACTATTATTAGTATTACAATGGCCACTTTTACTATAACAATAAGTCCGTTTACAAAAGCCGACTCCTGTGTGCCTTTTATTAGCAGTAAACTAATAACACCTACTATAAACAAGGCAGGAAGGTTAATAATACCCTGAGAGATAACCTCGTGGGTTACTGGGTCTACAACTTTTTGGAACGGCGAATGCGACAGCGCATACGGTATCGGGTCGGTATGGAGTACCGTGACCAGCAGGTTGTTAAGGTATTCGCTCCAGGCAATACCCACGGTAGCGGCACCAACGGCATATTCTAAAATTAAGTCCCAGCCAATTATCCATGCTAAAAATTCGCCCATGGTGGCGTAGGTATAGGTGTAGGCACTACCTGAAATTGGAATAGACGAAGAAAGTTCGGCGTAGCAAAGGCCGGCAAGGGCACAGCCAATAGCCGCAACAATAAAGCCAATAGTAACCGACGGACCTGCGTTTTGAGCAGCTGCGGTGGCGGTTCTTACAAATAAACCGGCCCCTATAATGGCGCCAATTCCTAAAGCAATTAACGACCATGCGGTTAACGTTCTTTTTAGGCCCTTTTCAGATTCGGCTGCTTCGTTGAGCAATAATTGTAATGGTTTCCTTCTCCAGATAGACATAAATAGTTTGTTTAGTTTTTATTTTGAAGCTTCAAATATAGAGGTTTTGTAATTATTATAATAATTTTAACACATTTAAGTACCAACACCCAACCATAGTTACCTGATAATAAATAAGAAATGAAATTTTAGAGGGAATTTTCTGAAGAAAGCTTATTGAGTTAGTTTTCAGTGGGCATTGGGCAGTGTTCAGTAGACAGTGGGCAGTAGAGACGCATTGAATGCGTCTCCCATACAGAAAAAATGCTATTAGTACTCTGCCCCCAGCCCCTCTTCCAAAATTGCTATTAGTCCTCTCCCCCGACCCCTCTCCGAGGAGAGGGGAGCACGAACGGGTACAGTATGGAGATTGTGGAGTTAGTCGCAATGTTCAGTCAGTTGGCAGTAGAGACGCATTGAATGCGTCTCCCATACAGATTAGCGGGTATGCAATGGTTGCTTTTTGTCCTCTCCCCCGCCCCCTCTCCGAAGGAGAGGGGGGCCGAGAACGGGTACAGTATGGAAATCGTGGGGTTAGTCACAGTTGGCAGTCGCAGTTGGCAGTAGAGACGCATTGTATGCGTCTTCTGTAATGTTTAGGTTATTTTATATTTGGCTAAAGCCAATAACTCGCCTACATAAATCCCGTGGCTAAAGCCACGGGCAACACATGGTAAAACACAACAATTTTTCCAATCTATATGGGAGACGCATACAATGCGTCTCTACAGAGAAACAAACCGATCGCAATGTGTTGCCCATGACTATAGTCAGGGGTTATAAGCAAGAGTAATATTCGGCTAAAGCCGAATATTTTTTTCAGTTGCTATGGGAGACACAATTTTATGGAAGATGCATTCAAAGCACCTCTACTGCCCACTGCTCCTGTAAACTGTAAACTGAACACTGTTCACTGTAAACTATTCCAACACCTTTTCCAGTGTTTCCAGGAAAACGGCCGGGTCCTGCGCGCCGGATACGGCATATTTTCTGTCGAAAACAAAAAACGGAACCCCGCGTATGCCCAGTTGTTGGGCTTCGTTAATATCGTTTAGTACATCGTTTACAAACGCGCCGCTGCCCATAGCATCGGCAAAGGCGCCGCCATCAAGGCCCAGTTGTGCGGCAATGTGTACTAATGTTTGTGCGTCGTCTATGTTTTTGCCTTCGGTAAAGTAGGCTGCAAAAAGGGCTTCTTCGGCGGCCTGTTGCCTGCCGTGCTGTTTTGCAAAATGCAACAGGCGGTGGGCGTTAAAGCTGTTGGCGGGTATGGTTTTATCAAAGTTGTAGGTAAGGCCTACGTTAGCGGCAATGTGCGCCACATTATCGTTCATGCCTGTAGCTTCTTCTAACGATATGCCTTTGTGCTCTGCCAGAAACTGGTGGATGTTTTTGGTATCATCGGTCTTCATTTCAGGCGAAAGCAAAAAGCTTTTCCACTCTATTTCTATGTTGTCTATATTATCTAATTGTGCCAGGGCTACCTCAAACTTGCGCTTGCCGATGTAGCAAAACGGACACATTATATCGCTCCAGATCTCTATTTTCATGGTAAATGTATTTGCTGCAAAGGTACTTTTTATGTAATTAAGTTTATCATATCGCAGCTATCTGTAAGTATAGTTATGTGGTGCATCCCATTGCACCGGTTAGCCACCAAACAAACTGTATATAGTAGCTGCCCAACCCTGCTAAAAGCACCCCCATTAAAAACAGGACCACTATATCTTCGGTATTGCATTTTGTTGGCGATACCGACCTGCGCTGCACCATTGCCACAATTAGGACTATTGTTATATGAACAAAGAAACTGATTGCCATGTAAACTGCAAAAACAACATCGGCAATGCTGCTGTGGTTGCGAAGTACCAGGGAGCACAGTATTAAATAGGCCAAAAAAAGGCCTCCCTGCCGTATTATTGCCAGTTTTACGGCTACCATACTTTTATAAATTAGGGTTGCTTAACCAATTTATAGTGCGTACCGCTGTGCGAGTGTGTCGTTCCAGATCGCTATTTTTCATGCTATTATTTTTCCAAGGTCTTTTCAAACCCCATTTTTATATACAGGGTTTCTTTTTTACTTACCGGTCGGCCTTTAGTCTCGGCATAAATAGCCAGGGCATCATCAACAGTATTTACACCGGCATCAAACGCTGCACGGCCCCATTTATAAAGTGCCACACCCATATTGGTTTCAAAAATGCCCGGTTTTATTTGCACACCGTTATTTTCTATGCCTATAATAGGGGTAAAAAAGTCGAGCTTACCACCCTTAGCCGACTCTTTTATAATATTCTCCTTAATCTGCATCTGCGAAAGCACCTGTATGCCCGTACTGGTAGCATCTTTAAGTTTTTCATTCTTAATAATAGCTGCCGCTTCTTTTTTTATATCGGCAGTGGTTATAATTTTAAATTGGGCATTGTTAAAAGTTAGCTTGTCTCCCTTTATTTTGGTATTAGCTGCATATTTTTCGGTTAACAGTTCGTTAGCCCTGTTTTGTGTCAGGGTGCCCTGTAACGCCGGTGAAAAATTTTTGCTTGCACCGGTTTTAATATCCATAAGCATAAATTCAATTTTAGGAGAAGCCGTAAACAAAAGTAGCGACACTACCTCCTGGCCCCTCATTATCACAAAAAAATCGGATGGCAGCGTTTGTGCCGCATCAATAGTTTCTGCTAAAGAGGGCTTATCATCAATATAAACAGAACTGTTTTTATTCTCTATATTATTTTTAAGCGTATAATAATTATACATTACCGTAAGGCCATCTACCGTATCTGTACCCAATATAACCGAATTAAAAATGGGGTTGTTATTATCATCTGTTTGAGCAAATAGCGAAGCTGAAGAGCACAATACGATTAAGGCAACAAGCAGGTTTTTCATAAATTAGCGGGATGAGCTTTGAGACTGCAATTTATAATAATTTTTAAATAATGAGTATTATAGTAGTTATAGTAATTATTGCTTAACCAGTTTGTAGTGTGTGCCACTGTGCGAGAGTACGAGTGTGTCGGCCTTTATTTTAAAGTTGTATGTAATGCTGTTATTACTATTTCCGGTTTCTTCAAAATAAATATGGTCGGCTCCGGGTAGTTCGTCAGGGTCGTTAACGGCAAAATCGGTTCCTACGGTATAGGTCTTAAAACCTTCAAAACCGGTAACAGTACCGTTTTGATTAAATGTAATGGTAAGCGGCACCGTAACACCTTCAATAATATACGTGCCCGCAATAAGCTGCTTGTTTGCCACCTGCTCTATGCCCCAGCCCATATCGTTATTTTCTGACTGTTTGCCCACGCGGTTGTATTGCTGGGCACTTATAAGCTTGCCCGCCCTGTTGTAGCGGTACATAAAAAGCAGGGTATCTTTAGTGGTTACTTTATAGCCAAGCTCAAAACTGTTATTCGGATTATTATAGTCGGAATAATTAGTGCGCAGGCTATTCGGGCTATGGCCCTTTGCAAAATAAGCCGCGAAGCTGCTGCCCTCGTGGTTGTTAAGGCTTATGCCCACAAACAGGCTGTCAGCCTCGTTATCATCAGTAATTGCTATAGCTGCAATGCCCCGTAATTTATTGTACGATTTAAATGGCGACCCTGTTTTTTGAAGGTCATCAATATAATCTGACGTAACCCATACGCCCTCTATTATGGGCAGGAACTGTTGCTTAAGCACCTCAACATTAGCGGCATCGGCAGGAGCTATACCCGCAGGTAGCTGACTTTCTTTTTTATCCGAAGCACAGCCAACTACTAAAATGCAGCACAGAATCAGGAATAGGTTTTTCATGTAGTGTTAGTCGCAAAAATTGTATTCGGCTGTTTTGCAGGGTTTGCCTGTGGCAATTATGGTATGCGCCTGTTCTTTTTGGTTGTGAAGCACACGATTCATAAAGTCGACAATTTCCTGCGGCTGCTTGGCAAAAAGCTCATCGCTGTACTCGTGTCCGCCCCCGCAAAAGGTGTACAAATGCGTGCTGCCATTAAGGCCAATAATATGGTTGTAGAGGGAATACGACCCAAACAGCATTAACCATCCGCTGGCATTGGCAGGGCAATAATGATGCGCGGCGGTACCGTAAGGCACGGTACGATCGCAACTGCCATGAAAGAACAGCGCCGGAATAAGGTTTTGTTTGGTGATAAGGTTCAAATCCATTATGGCACCCGACCCTGATGCAATACCTGCATACTTAAAGGTATCGGGTAATTTTTGCGGGTACAGCGCCATAACGTTACGATCCCAAAAGGCGGCGTGCAGGGCGGTTTCGGCACCGGCACTACTGCCCGATATAAATATCTTAGTGGTATCTATATTGTATTTATCGGCATTAGTAATAAAAAACAGGGTGGCCTGCCACAGTTGGTTGGCCGCTATCTGGAAGGCCTTTGTTTTTTGAGACAGGATACCATCGCAGCTAAACTTGCGGCCCTTCATGTACAGGGTATAGCTAATAGATGCCGCAGCATAGCCCTGGGTGGCAGCGTGTTTGGCTATGTGGTGGCCGTCTTCTCTCCTGCCGCCCGAAAACCCACCGCCGTGCACGTGTATTAGCAGCGGAAGCTTGTTTGTAGATTTGGTTTTGGGCAAAAAGAGGTCGAGTTCCAGTTTGGTAGAATCGTTTACAAAATAGGTAAGGGTTTTAAAATCCTGCGCAGTTGCGCTGCAAAGTGTAAAAAAGGTAAAGAGTATAAAAATGCTTTTTTTCATGAGGTAGTAGATGTTGGATTTTTTGGAAGCACTAAAATACTAATTATATTTTGAAGAATTTACCGCATGGGGTTTTATACCGGTTGGTATATTTACGGATTATACCTTTTTTGCGCATAAAAATATACCGACCGGTATATTTAAAGGTTTTAATGATTAAAGGCATTAAAGGAGACAGGCTCGTTATGAGGCAATTGCAACAAATTATTATTTGTTAAATAATGCGACCATGCCTTAACTTTTTTTACCACATGACAGTTATACATATTTTGAGAGCTGCAATATTTGCTGGACAAGTCTAATGTAGTTTTAAAAGTTATTTCTAATAATTTTATTAATGCATACGTTTCATTTACCAATGCTGGCCCGCCCCCGGCAAGCATCTCGGTTTCGCCATATTTTATCAGGTCGTAAATTTTATCGTAGTTTAATGAGCCATTGCTGTTTTTATAGTCGATACCTGCCTCGCATAAATAATAACTATACAATTCAAATTCTGAGTATTGATTATAATTATCCATAAATTGCCGCCTTACAGCGGGGTCCTGCGGTTCGTTAATCCAAAAGAAACCAAAATCGCGATCCAAAAAAGAGTAAGCATCATAAGGTTTTGTAAAGGTAACTTTATCCATCAGTTTTAAAACTGTACCAATCTGGCTGTAACTTATTTGAGACACTAAACCTTCTAAAGTATCCATCTGCTCTTCGGTATCTGCCCACCCTTTTAAAGCATCCTTAAGTTTTAACTCCAGACCTCTTACATAATATTGAGTGGTATCTAACGGATGTACCGGATAAACTTTGTACTCCTGCGTTTGCAATGGCCTTATTAGGCTGGCCATATATTTTATATCGTCATCGGTAGTATTATAATCATCAAAAAGACTCAGAATTTGTGCTGAAGCACCTGCAAATTTTGCCCTGTAATTATAGCATACACCATTAATGTAAAGTCTTTTAAAGAGTATTGCTTTCTTTAAAAACAAGTTAGTTTGTTTTTTATCGGCCAGCATTTTATCCCACTGCCCAGAATAAAAAACATCTACAATTCGCCCGGCAGAATAAGACAGGCTGCCATTTTTTTCGTATATCAGGCTCCAATATTCAAAGGCCGTAACAGTATCTAAGGTTAAGCCGTTTATAAGCCTGTTTTCTATAGCCCTGCGTTCTTTAAAAGACAAATCTGTTTTTAACAACTCTATATCGGCACGCAGCGTTGGCGTATATGTAAGATCTATACCGTTGGCTCTGCAATATGCTGTAAGTTTAACCAGCTGCTGTAAAAACCTATAAGCAAACCCTGGTAAGGTGTAGTTAAAACTAATGCTGGACTCATCATACTCTTTAGCAAGCTTAGTTACCTCGTTAACATTACTATTAGTAAGCTCTATAAAGGCATTTATGGCTATAGTGCTATCGTTACTGCTTAATTGGCTAAAAAGAGCAGCCTCTTTGCTAAACGGCAGTAACGTTTGCCCGGCATTGTTAAAAATGCCTTTTTTATCATCCCATTTGTACTGTTTATAGTATTTGCTAAAATAAATAAGCAGGTTTAATTTAGAGTTAGGCTCAAAATCTTCATCAATATGCCAGCTTATCTCTTTACGTTCGTCTTCTACGCCAATAACAGTACCGGTAAGATGCTCCAAAAGGCTTGTAAATTCCTCATAATTAAAATAATGCCTATCATACCGATAGCGTTTTTTAAATAATTCGGATGCTATTAAAAGTAAGGCTTTAGGGTTTTTCTTTTTGATAAGCGAGTCAATCTGGTTAAATACCACCCATTGGGGTGTAAATAATTGGGCAGATTTAGCCTTAAGTTCGGCCATTCTTACAGTAGGCACCTGCCTTACCTGATAACGAATCTCTCTTTTTTCTAAGGGTGTTATTAAAAAAGCATTTGCGAGGTCAGAAAATACAATTTTATCATTGTTTTTGTTTAGAAACCCTAAAAATTGAGCTGTGGTAGCGGTATCAACTAAAATTTCGGTTTTAGTAAAGAGTGTATTTTCATCAACAATCCTTTTAGAGACCTGAGCAACCGAAGGTTGTAAGCGGTGATAGCCTAAATTTTCTACAATAATACTTTTGTCATCAAAATAAGGGCCTATATCAAAAAGTGCCTGCTTATTGGCTTCCATTAGCTTAAATTCTAAAAAATACATGGGATGCCTATCCTGACCCTTTACAGTTAGAATTGTAAGCAAAACTATAAATTGTAAGATTTTTTTCATGCCCCTTTTAGTTTCTACAAATAAATACATCGCATTACAACCCACGGTCAAAGCAAAATGGTATGTTCCGAAAACCAAAAATGGCAATAGGTCTCAAAAATCTAACGACATTTTAGGTTCCAATTTCACATGCAATGACAGACTCTAAAAATAGTTATTTTAAAGGATAACCCAAGACATTTTATACCGGTTGGTATATTATTTTTAAGCCTTTTTATCCATTACAAAAAATTATGGCAATAATTGCCCATAATTATGCGCAAACTCAAAGTCCAAAAGTGAAATATTAAGGGTAAAATTGCCCGAAAAAGCAAAAAAAAGCCCGCGCAACAGCACGGGCAAAATATTTAATTTTTAATACAGTTTAAAGAGTCGGGTAAACACATCGAGCGTGGTTTCGTAGTAATACTTTTCCAAGTCCTGAGGGGCGGTGTAGCTAACGGCGGTTTGCAGTATAAAGCGCACATTGCCCTTGGTTAGCCGTATGTTAACCATAAGGTCTTCTTTAAAAATAGGTTTTTCTTTGCTTTTAATGGCGGTTTGCAGGTCGGCAATAATATCGTAAAGGCTAAATTTATCGCTGATATTGAGCATAGTACGGCAATACAACGTGTTAAACTTAATGTTGTAAAGCGTCTCCGGCGCAAGGTTTTTAAGCTTATCCATCTCGGCGGTTTCAAACACGTAGTAGGTAATGCTGTTTTGGGCTACCCAGCCCTTCATTACCGATTCGTACTTGTAATACCCGTCTTTATACTTCTTAATCAGGATAGTACAGGGCGTGTTGCCCAGGTTAACATCTCTAAGCTCCATGTAAACAAAGTTTTCACGGTTTTCGCCAAGGCTGTTTTGTTCAAGGTCTGAGAGGTTTTTGTACTGAGCCTCAAGGTTTGCCGGAATTTTGTTACGGCCCGATATCCACTGTCCTGATTTATTTTGCAGCCAGCCGGTAGTTTCGAGCATGCGGCCTGTTACAACGGTATTTATTAACGGTGCTGTGGTAGTTGCCTTCTCCTGGGCAAAAACAACAGTACTAATTAACAAATAGATAAACATACTAAATATGTTTTTCATTGTGATAGTAGGTTGTTAAGTTGGTGTTAAATACATACAAATATATATTTTATTTAATAATTAAATACTTACATCGCAAAAATATAATATTATAATCGGCAAATTTTCTTACTAATATAATTGCAAGATTCTCATTATCATCAAATAATTAACAACTTAAAAGCCGACATTGCATTACTGGCCTTATTCTACGCTACAGTTGCCACTATTAATATTTGACACCGTTGGATTATAATAGTTGCCAAACGCTTCAAATATAGTAGTAATATTTCCGGTAGCAGCAATGCCCTGAAGACTGCAAAAGTTCTTTAAAATGGTATTACCGGACAATTTAAAGGTCATACCTTTAAAAGAAGTAAGGTTCTGGAGTCCGTTTAACGACTGTAATGCAGCATTACCAGAGATAGTTAACTCGCCGTACTGGCTGTCACTGCCAATAGATGTAAGGGCATTTAAACCGTTAAGCGATGCTAAATGCATGTTATTTTCTATACTCAAACCGTCTATGCTTACAAGGTTATCTAAACCTTGCATAGATTGTAATGCTGCATTATTGTGTATGCTTACAAACTTTAACGACGTTAATTTTTCTAAACCCTTCATATCCTGCAACATTTCATTGCCTGAGATATTAACTACATTGCCCACTGACTCTAAATTACCTACACCATCTATATAAAAAAGCATAGGATTGTTTAATAGCCGAAAGCTACCCTTTACACGTTTTAGATTGGTTAACCCATTTAAATTGATTAACGTAGGGTTGTCTTGTATAATAAAATCTCCGTTTATTATGACAAGCCCTTCTAAACCTTTAAGATTTACATTTTGGCTTACGTTATCTATCTGTTTTACAGTAACTGTACCGTTTATCTGGCAGTAGTTATGGGCAGCAAATGCATCTATTTCCTGCTGACTGGTAAGAGTAACGTCTCCATTAAAGGTACATTCTGCCGACACTACAGGCTCTATAGCAACGGGTTCTGTATCTACAGCGTTATTATCATCATTACTGCATGCCGCTATACTAAATACAGCCATTATTAAGAATACAAACTTTTTCATTGAGGGAGGGAGGTTTAATGTGTTACAAATATATGTACACGGTTTAAATAACCCCTATAAAAAATGCCCGCTGTTGGGGCGGGCATTTTAATGTAATATAATTTTTTATTAATCTATACTGCAATTGCCAGCTATAATATCTGTAGGTGTTACAGGATTTAAATTATCATAAACAGACACATAACTATTTGATGTTTTGTTTATTAAAATAGATTGCAAAGCACATAGGTTTTTTAGCGCGTTGTTTTGGGTAACGTAAAGGTTGCCGCTAAACTGTTCTATGTTCTGGAGTCCGTTTAGCGAGATAAGCGATGCATTATTTCTTAACGTAAGGCCTCCCAGGTAATTAGTACCATTAAGGGTATTTGTAATACTTGTTACACTCAATAAATGTTCTACAGAAACAATTGCATTATTACCCTCAATAACTAAAGAATTTACATTCCCCGTAAGGTTTTGGAGTCCGTATAGCGATGTAAGCCCCGCATTGTTGCGAACTGATACACCACTTACTGAGATTAACCCTTCAAGCCCTTGCAACGTAGTTAAGTTGGGCAAAAATTCTATACTTATATAATCAGCTTCCGTTAAACCATTTAGCACCGATAATGACGCAACGCCTAAGTCTTTAAGACTTAAATCTCCTATTGTTGCAGCCGTAATACCATTGAGGGTGGCGAGCTGTGGCGAAGATGATATAGTCAACTGGCCAAATTCTGTACAATTTTTAAGCCCTATACAACTAATTAAAGCCGGATTGTTGGTAACCAGCAACTCCCGCATTTTTGTTATTGCCTCTAAACCAGTTAAGTTTTGCAGGCTGGCATTATTATTTATACGTAAAGTTCCGTATTCGTCGAAATTTGTTAAAGCCCTTAGTCCCTGCAAATTTAAAAGCGAGGCGTTGTTTTCTATAAGTACTTTACTAACATTAGCAATATTATGCAACCCCTCTAACGATACAAGATTTGGGTTGTTTTTTATAGTAAATGTAAATCCGGTGCCGGTAGCTGTAACAATATCCTTAAGGGGTTCCAGGCTGGTAATATTGCTTACTCCATTCTGGCTTCCAATATAAAAATTACCCATAACGCCGCAGTAATGGTTAGCACCAAAGGCATCAACTTCGGCCTGGGTAGTTAATATCGCATCACCATTATAATAAAGGCATTCTGCAGGCTGCTCTTCTCCAGGCTGTTCTCCTTCTTCAGGCACAATTACCACAGGTTCATCAGCCGGTTTATCATCATTACTGCACGAAAAGCTCAATGCAGCCAGTAAAACTAAAAATAGGTACGATTTTTTCATGGGAGAGAATATTTGATATCAAAGTTACTATTTCAGACTATTATTATCAAAAATATAACAGAAACAGTTTAGAACACTTGTGGGCTCTATAATAAATGCCCGCTGGGTGCGAGCATTTATATAAAAAGCATTTGTGTCAATAAATTACTCCTTAATTATCTTAAAGTTAGCTGTACCAGATTCTGTAGTTGCGTGTACAACATAGCATCCTGCCTGTAAATTTGTAACATTTATTGCATCCAGGCCAGATGCTGTAGTTATTTCCATTACTGCCTGACCTGTAAGCGATACTATTTTTACACCGGTAACAACATCGGCCGAATTTATGTACAGCTTATCATTAACAGGGTTAGGATAGTACGAAACTTTATTTTTTGCAAAGGTATCTGTACTTAGCACTTCTCCGCCCATAAGCCTTGCAACATTTACCATAGTAGTACTTTTATACTTATTAAAATGGCCTGCTGCAAGTATTTTACCGTCGCCCTGTAGAGCAATAGATCGTACTTCAGAATTTACATCTGCCATAAAGCCATTGTAATATGCGGTACCTGTAGTATAATGATTAAAACTGTCATCCAATGTTCCATCACTGTTTAGCTTTGCGAAGCTTATTCTTGGTTGTCCATTATATGAAAAAAGACTTCCTCCAATAAGTATTTTCCCCTGGGCATCAACCGCAATTGCACGTATTAATCCTATAGCACCTGAGCCTCCCACATTAAACGTTGTATCTAAAGTACCGTTGGTATTAAGGCTGGCTAAACAAGTAATGGGTACGCCATTATAGTTTACAAAATATCCTCCTACAAGCAGTTTTCCATCGGCTTTTACATGTATAGAATGTAATTCAGAATTATTATCAAAGCCTGTGGTAAAAGTAGTATCAAGGCTACCATCTGCATTAAGGCGTGCAATGCTTTTAGCACTTATAGCACTAAAATAATTAAAACTACCTAACGCTAAAATTTTTCCATCGGGTAATACGGCTACAGAATTTACTGTTGAACTAAATCCGGTGGTACCTGCCCCTTCTGTTAAATTCAGAGTTGTATCTACACTTCCATTGGTGTTAATACGTACAAGATTAGCAGTGGCAATGCCATTAATATGTTCAAATGATCCGCCTGCTACTATTTTACCATCACTTTGCAATGCCATAGAAAAAACAGTATCAGCAAAAGCACTATTACTTGCAACAGGTGTAAATGTTTCATCTAACGAACCATCGGCATTAAGCCGTGCAATACAGTATTGAGCACTACCAATTGTAAATATACCTCCTACAACAATCTTTCCGTCCGGCAGGATTAACAGTGCATTAATGTTTCCACTTGAAAAAATTGTAAATTCCTGATTAAGGCTTCCATCTTCATTAAGCCTTACCAGGCCACCATTATTATTACCGATGCCTGTTGTAAAAGCTCCACTAACTATAATTTTTCCATCTGGCTGGACAGCAACGCAGTAAGCTTCGGTGGCAAAATCATTTGCAAAAGGCGAAGTAAATGCAGGGTCAAGATCATGTGGCAGCAGTGGTACATCCTGCCCATTCATTACAAAAAATGAAAAGCACGCTAAAAATAAGCTAAGATAAATTTGAGTAATTTTTAATTTCATAAATAAGGTGTAATTTGATTAATACTGTTAGCGGCAAAAGTAAAGGTTTTAGGGTGATACAAACCCACATCTGCCCTTAGAATTACCATTACATAAAAAAAATCATTACTTTCGCAAATTGATTTTTACAAGCTATAAAAAATGAGCACTAAGTTTACTGAATACAAGGGGCTTGACCTGCCAACGGTAGCAAGCGAAGTCCTTGATTTCTGGAAGAAAGAATCTATATTCGAAAAAAGCGTAACCACCCGCCAGGGCAAGCCGCAATATGTATTTTACGAGGGCCCGCCATCGGCAAACGGCCTGCCGGGCATTCACCACGTTATGGCCCGCGCTATTAAAGATATTTTTTGCCGTTACCAAACGCAAAAAGGCTACCAGGTTAAACGTAAAGCCGGTTGGGATACCCACGGCCTGCCTGTAGAGCTGGGTACCGAGAAAGAACTGGGCATTACTAAAGAAGACATAGGCAAAACCATTACGGTAGAAGAGTATAACGAGGCATGCAAACGCACCGTTATGCGCTACACCGATGTGTGGAACGACCTTACCGAAAAAATGGGCTATTGGGTAGATATGGAAGACCCGTATATTACCTACAAGCCTAAATACATGGAAACCGTTTGGTGGCTGCTTAAACAAATTTATGATAAAGGCCTGCTTTACAAAGGCTACACCATACAGCCGTATTCGCCAAAAGCGGGTACCGGGTTAAGCTCTCACGAGGTTAACCAGCCGGGCGCTTACCGCGATGTTACTGATACTACCATTGTGGCGCAGTTTAAAACCGTGCCCAATACGCTGCCCGAATTTTTACAGGGCTTTGGTGAGGTAGACATCATGGCATGGACCACCACACCTTGGACACTTCCATCAAATACGGCATTAACCGTTGGCCCACACATAGACTATGTTTTAGTGCAGACTTTTAATCAGTACACCTATCAGCCTATTAATGTAATACTGGCTAAAAACCTTGTAGGTAAGCAATTTGGCAAAGGCTATTTTGCAAGTACTGAGGATGCTGATTTTACAAACTTTAAAGATGGCGATAAGAACATTCCGTTCAAGATTATAACCGAAGCTAAAGGTAAAGACCTGCTTGGCATTCGCTACGAGCAGTTATTGCCGTATGTACTGCCCTACCAAAATGCAGAAAATGCCTTTAGGGTAATTGCCGGCGACTTTGTTACTACAGAGGATGGTACCGGTATTGTGCACACCGCCCCTACTTTTGGTGCCGATGATGCCAAGGTAGCCAAAGAGGCCAAACCCGAAGTACCGCCAATGCTGGTGCTCGACGATTATGGCAATCCTGTTCCATTGGTAGACCTTCAGGGTAAATTTACAAGCCATGTAGGCAGCCTGGACAACCCTAACGGCAAGCCTTTAGAACTGGCAGGCAAATATGTTAAGAACGAATATTATGATGCCGGTACAGCGCCGGAGCGTTCATCTGACGTAGAAATTTCTATCTACCTTAAAGAAAACAACAAGGCTTTTAAAGTCGAAAAATACGTACACAGTTACCCACACAGCTGGAGAACAGACGAACCACTTTTATACTACCCGTTAGACAGCTGGTTTATAAAGGTTACCGATGTTAAAGACCGCATGTTCGACCTCAACGATACCATTAACTGGAAGCCAAAGGCTACCGGAGAGGGCCGTTTTGGCAACTGGCTTAAAAACGCTAACGACTGGAACCTTAGCCGCTCGCGCTACTGGGGTATCCCGCTGCCTATCTGGAGAACTGAAGATAAAACCGAAGAGGTACTTATTGGCAGTGTAGAAGAGCTGTACAACGCCATAGAAAAATCGGTTGCAGCCGGTACAATGGAGGCCAACCCGTTTGCAGGCTTTGAGCCGGGCAACATGAGCGAAGACAACTACAGCCTTATCGACCTGCATAAAAACGTGGTAGATAAAATTGTACTGCTATCGCCATCAGGCAAACCTATGACCCGCGAAACCGACCTTATTGATGTTTGGTTTGATAGCGGTGCCATGCCGTATGCGCAATGGCACTACCCTTTTGAGAATAAAGAACTTATTGATAACAGCGAAGCCTTTCCGGCCGATTTTATTGCCGAGGGCGTAGACCAGACCCGTGGTTGGTTTTACACGCTGCACGCTATTGCTACCCTTGTGTTTGATAAGGTAGCTTATAAAAATGTGGTAAGTAACGGACTTGTGTTAGACAAGGCCGGACAAAAAATGAGCAAGAGGCTGGGCAATGCGGTAGACCCGTTTAGCACCCTTGCCGAGTATGGCCCCGATGCTACCCGTTGGTACATGATTAGCAATGCCAACCCGTGGGATAACCTTAAATTTGATATTGAGGGTGTTGCAGAGGTGCGCCGTAAATTCTTTGGTACACTATATAATACGTACTCGTTTTTTGCGCTTTACGCCAATATTGACAACTTTACGTATGCCGAGCCTGAAATTCCGCTTAACGAGCGCCCCGAGATAGACCGTTGGATATTATCAGAACTTAATACGCTTATAAAAGATGTAGACACGTTCTATTCCGAATACGAGCCTACAAGGGCTGCAAGGGCAATATCAGATTTTGTTCAGGAAAACCTGAGCAATTGGTACGTGCGCCTGTGCCGCCGCCGTTTCTGGAAAGGCGAGTATGCGCAGGATAAAATTGCCGCTTACCAAACCCTGTACACCTGCCTGGTTACAGTGGCTAAACTTAGTGCGCCAATAGCACCATTTTTTATGGACAGGTTGTACAAAGATTTAACACAGGCTTCACAGTCGGAAAAATATGACAGCGTACATTTGGCCGAGTTTCCGGGGTATGCTGATAACTTTGTTGATAAATCGCTTGAGAGCCGCATGCAGAAGGCACAAACCATATCATCATTAGTGCTATCTTTACGTAAGAAAGAGATGATAAAAGTGCGCCAGCCACTGCAAAAGGTAATGATACCCGTGCTTGACGCAAAACAGAAGGCAGAGATAGAGGCGGTTGCAGAGCTTATTAAGGCCGAGGTTAACGTTAAAGAAATAGAGCTTTTAGACGATGCCAGCGGTGTATTGGTTAAGCAGATTAAGCCTAACTTTAAAGCACTTGGCCCACGTTTTGGCAAGGATATGAATCTGGTTTCCAACGAGATAAAAACCCTAAGCCAGGAGCAGATTGCAGAGATAGACAGCAAAGGCACACTTGATATTATAGTATCAGGAAAAAGTATTACTTTAACCGCCGATGATGTAGAGATTACAAGCCAGGATATACCGGGATGGCTGGTGGCTAATGCAGGCGGTATTACCGTAGCGTTAGACATAACACTAACCGAAGACCTTAAAAAAGAAGGTATTGCCCGCGAACTGGTTAACAGGATACAGAACTTAAGGAAAGACAGTGGTTTTGAAGTAACCGACAGGATTACCGTTACCCTTACAGAAAATGCTGTTTTACAGGATGCCGTTAGTGCCAACGAGAGCTATATTAAGAGCGAAACGCTTACTGATACGCTGATTTTCAGCGCAGAAGCAATAAATGGTACAGAAATTGAGTTTGACGATATAAAAACCCTAATATTAATTTCAAAATAGATTGACAATGGTAGATGAGCAGCAAATAAGATACTCTGACGCTGACCTGGCAGAGTTCAAGGAATTAATTTCGAAGAAGATTGAGAAAGCTAAAGCCGATTTAGATCTTATAAGAAGCGCCTACATGAACGACCTTAACAATGGTACCGATGATACATCGCCCACTTTTAAAGCGTTTGAAGAAGGCAGCGAAACCATGAGTAAAGAAGCTAACTCGCAACTGGCCATCCGCCAGGAAAAGTTTATCCGAGACCTTAAAAATGCCCTTGTTCGCATAGAGAACAAAACCTACGGCATTTGCAAAGTAACGGGCAAGCTTATCAATAAAGAAAGGCTAAAACTGGTACCGCACGCAACTATGAGCATCGAAGCTAAAAACATGCAGCGATAATATAACTAAGCCGCCCTTACATGGGGCGGCTTTTTATTTTAATGCAGGCGCATAATGCGCTTACATACTTTGTTGTGCCTACTATTCTTTGGTGCAGACGCATTGCATGCGTCTCACATACTTATGTATACCGCCACCAACAATCCTAATAGATGTGGGAGACGCATTCAATGCGTCTCTACGGAAATGTTATGTTCAACCAAACCGATTAATATTGGCAGCAATCGTGTTACGCACTATTGCTCAGTAGAGACGCATTGCCATGCGTCTCATATACAGTACAAAACCTATTTATCTCAGTCATTACGGGAGACGCATAGCAATGCGTCTCTACGGGAACTGCTGTGCCTATCAATACCGGATAGACAATCGTGGCATTCCCCCTCCCTTGTAGGGGTGGCTGAAAGCCGGGGTGGTTCACTCATTAACAAGCAAACCACCCCACCATGCGGGCACCCCGCCAAAGGAGCGGAGGAATGCCAATTAATACAGGAAACGCATAGCAATGCGTCTCTACAAACCGAGCACCTTTATTCAGTAACAACCTGTAAATCCTCTTTCCTTAAATTTAAAACCTCCGGATTGTGTACCCGTAGCGATATATGAAAAATCGCATCGCCCTGATATACAATAGGCGCATCGTTAGCGTTAATAATATAACCGCTGGTGGGCGCCTTAACCTTCTGTTCAAACTTGCCAAACGGGTCGGTTATCAGGGCAATAATATCGCCTTTGTTTACAAACTTACCGGCATGGGTATGGTTCTGGAAAAGGCCGCTGTGCCGCGCACGTATCCAGGTAGAAGCCTCAATATAAATGGGTGGGGCATCGGGTTCGCGGGCATTTTTCCGGATGTTAAGCATCCCTAAATGCTGCAATATGCGCTTGGCACCATGCACCCCCTCTTGGGTAACATCATTATTTATATCTAACGATTTTCCGCCTTCAAACAATAAAATCTTTACACCAAGTTTCATGCAGGCATTCCTGAAAGAGCCCGGAATGTTCTTGGAATATAGCGTAAACGGCGCATTAAAAACGTCTGACAGTTCTTTAAGCTCGGGGTTGCCGGGCACAATGCGAATTTGCGGTGCGTTAAAACGGCTGGCGCCCCCGGCATGAAAATCAACACAATAATCGATATGCGGAATAATCTCTTTTACAATATGGTAGGCAAAACGGCTGGCCAGAGAGCCCATACGGCTACCGGGAAAAACACGGTTAAGGTCGCGCCCATCCGGAAATTCGCGGGTTTTATTCACAAATCCAAAAATATTAACCACGGGTATACAAATAATGGTTCCGCGCTTAGGTTTGTTTATTTTTCGAACAATAATCTGCCTCACAATCTCTACCCCGTTAATTTCATCGCCATGCAAACCTGCCGAAAAAAGTATTACGGGGCCGTCTATCTTAGAGCGTTCTACAATTATGGGTATCTTTAATTTGGTCATTGTATGCAGCCGCGCAATTTCCATATTAATGGTTTTGCTTTGTCCGGGCAGCACGCTTTCTCCAAGTATAGTAATATCTTTATGAGGCATAGGCATTTGTTAAAGTATAAAAATAGTAATTTGCAGTAACATTGGCGTAACAAATTGGGGTATTTAAACGTTTATAGTTAGCCATTTGTTTTTTAACTTTGTTACATGCAAACTCCGCTGGAATTACAAATACAAACACTACCCGACAGCCCGGGGGTTTACCAATATTTTGATAAAGACGAAAAGCTTCTCTACGTAGGTAAAGCCAAGAATTTAAAAAAGAGGGTAATGTCTTACTTTAACAAGGTGCACGAGGTAGGCCGCACCCGTGTAATGGTACGCAAAATTGTTACCGTTAAGCACATTGTGGTACCTACCGAAAGCGAGGCTTTGCTACTGGAAAACAACCTGATAAAAAAACTGCAGCCCCGCTATAACGTACTACTTAAAGACGATAAAACCTACCCGTGGATATGCATTAAAAAAGAACCCTTTGCACGCATATTCTCTACCCGTAACGTTATAAAAGATGGGTCTGAATACTTTGGCCCATACACCAGCTTTCGTACCGTGCACACGCTCTTAGACCTTATAAAAGAGCTGTACCCGCTGCGCACCTGCAATTACGACCTTAGTCCTGCCAACATACAAAGCGGCAAATATAAAGTATGCCTGGAGTATCATCTGGGCAACTGCAAAGGCCCCTGCGAGGGCCACGAACCGTTTGATGTGTACCAGCACCATGTAGATGCCATTCGCGAAATACTTAAGGGCAACTTTAAAGAAAGCCTTCGCGATTTTAAAAAGCTGATGATGGAACTGGCTACCGAAATGCGTTTTGAAGAGGCACAGCGCATCAAACAAAAAATAGAAGTACTGGAAAATTACCAGTCGCGCTCTACGGTTTTCAATCCAAGAATTTCCAATATCGATGTGTTTACCATTATAAGCGACGAAACCATGGCATACGTAAACTTTATCCAGGTTTCGCATGGGGCAATTATCCGTTCGCATACTATGGAGATAAAGAAAAAGCTGGACGAGCCCGATGAAGAGCTGCTGGAACTTGCCGTGGTAGAGCTGCGCGAGCGTTTTAACCTTATGAGCAAAGAGGTACTGGTGCCCTACCCTATAGACCTGGGCGAAAAAGTAAACGTTACCGTGCCCAAACTGGGCGATAAAAAACTTATACTGGACCTAAGCGAGCGCAACGCCCGTTTTTACAGGATGGACCAGCTTAAGCAGGAAAAAATTGTGGACCCGGACAGGCATACCAACCGCATTATGGCGCAAATGAAAAAAGACCTGCGCCTGCCCGAAGAGCCGCGCCACATAGAGTGTTTTGACAACTCCAACATTCAGGGTACCAATCCCGTTAGTGCCTGTGTGGTATTTAAAGACGGTAAGCCGAGTAAAAAAGACTACCGCCATTTTAACATTAAAACCGTAGAAGGCCCCAACGATTTTGCCTCGATGGAAGAGGTGGTACACCGCCGCTACAAGCGATTACTGGAAGAAAACCAGCCGCTGCCACAGCTTATTATTATAGATGGTGGCAAGGGGCAGTTATCATCGGCATTAAAAAGTTTGGATGAACTGGGACTTCGCGGAAAAATCACGATATTAGGCATAGCCAAAAGGCTTGAAGAAATTTTCTATCCGGGTGACTCGGTACCCATGTACCTGGACAAAAAAAGCGAAACGCTAAAAATTATCCAGCACTTGCGTAACGAGGCGCACCGCTTTGGTATAACCCACCATCGCGACAAGCGCAGCAAGGGTGCGCTGCAAACATCGGTAGAGGCCATACCGGGCATAGGCGAAAAAACAATGGTTACGCTGATTACCCATTTTAAATCGGTTAAACGGATGCAGGCCGCCCCAATAGAAGAAATTGCCAAAGTGGTTGGGCCATCTAAAGCAAAAAAAATTACGGAGTTCTATCAATCCAGGAATAAATAAAAAATGAAAAAGCTGCTGCTCCTGTTTATAAGCATTTTGCTCTGTGGCACCCTTGCCGCACAGGATACGCAGGCAAAACCCAAACCTAAAGTGGGTGTTGTGCTTAGCGGCGGCGGTGCAAAAGGCCTGGCGCATATTGGTGTGCTTAAGGTGCTGGAGCAGGCAGGCATAGAGGTATCTTACATTGGCGGTACCAGTATGGGCGCTATTGTGGGCGGGCTGTATGCAGCGGGCTATTCGGCTACAGAGCTGGATTCTATTTTCCGCGACCTGGACCCTGATGCGCTTTTGCGCGACTTTACGCCCCGTAGCTCCAAAAACTTTTTCGAAAAGCGTAACGACGAGGTGTATGCCCTTACCCTGCCCTTTCGTAACTTTAAAATAGGCTTTCCTACCGCACTTTCTAAAGGTTTATACAACTACACCACAGTTAACCGCTTAACAGAGCATGTGCGGCATATACGCGATTTTAACGAGCTACCTATACCCTTTGTATGCATTGCTACCGATATTGAAACCGGCCGCGAAGTAATACTAAACAAAG
The DNA here is from genome assembly GCF_000422725.1 of Flavobacterium subsaxonicum WB 4.1-42 = DSM 21790. Lineage (GTDB taxonomy): Bacteria > Bacteroidota > Bacteroidia > Flavobacteriales > Flavobacteriaceae > Flavobacterium > Flavobacterium subsaxonicum. The sequence continues at coordinate 25,633 of NZ_AUGP01000003.1, read as the reverse complement.
GCATATTGCCCGATGCTATTTTGGCAAGCGGTGCTTTCCCATCCTTATACACCCCGGTAGAGATAGATGGCCGCCTGCTTATAGATGGCGGTATTGCCAACAACTATCCTATAGAAGAGGTTAAAAAAATGGGTGCCGATATTATTATTGGCGTAGATGTGCAGGACCCGCTTAAAAACCGCGACCAAATAAAGGGTGCAACCGGTATTATCATTCAGATAAATAACTACCAGATGATCCAGAAGATGGAAGCCAAGCGCGCGGCCACCGATATTTATATTAAGCCCGATATTGCAGGCTATTCGGTTATTTCTTTTGATGATGGCAAGGCTATTATAGACAAAGGCGAAGAAGCCGGCCTAAAAATACTGGATACCCTTAGGCATCTTGGCGTTGGCCACCCTATTGTAAAAGAGCGTATTACAATACAGGATTCTGTTTGTGTAGACCTTATTAAAATTAACGAGCTTACCAACTACACCCGTTCTTATGTTATTGGTAAACTGGGCTTTAAACAAGGCAGCCGCATTAGCTACGATAAGTTTAACGAGGGTATAAGCAAGCTTAATGCCAGCCAGAACTTTACCTCTATTTCGTACTCTTTTGATGAAGGCCCCGATGGTGGCGAAGAATTAAAGCTGCGCCTTAAAGAAAATCCGGTTAACCGCTTTCTTAAATTCGGATTGCATTATGATGGGTTGTATAAAAGTGCCATACTGGTTAACGTTACCCAAAAAAACCTGTTTAAGCGCAATGATGCTGCATCGTTAGATATAATTTTAGGAGACAACTTTAGGTATAATTTTGATTATTATATAGATAACGGCTTTTACCTTAGCTACGGCCTGCACTCGCACTACTATCAGTTTAACCGTAATATTGCTGCCGATTATGCTTCAGACGGACTTAGCGATGCCTTAGACTTGCGCACTATTAACGTAGATTTTTCTGATTTTACCACCCAGGCGTATATACAAACCATTTTTGCACAGCGCTTTATGGTGGGTGTGGGCTTAGAATACAAACACCTCAAGATCAAATCGCCTACATTGCAAACAACCGATCCGGTTTTTGACGACAGCGATTATGCATCGGCATTTGGTTTCCTTACGTTCGATTCGTACGACAGTAAGTTCTTCCCTTCCGAAGGTTACCATTTTTATGGCGAGGCCAAGGGTTTTGCGTACTCATCCAATTACAATAATGAGTATGAGAATTTTACCATGATACAGGCCGAAGTGGGTACTGCCCAAAAACTATTTGTAAAAGGCTTAACCGTTAACCTGCAAACCGATCTGGGCTTATCTTTAGGATATAATGATAACTCTACCTTCGACTTTGTTTTAGGGGGTTATGGCTATTACAAAACGCACACCTTTAAGCATTTTTATGGCTACGACTTTTTGAGCCTTTCGGGCAACAGTTACATTAAAGGGCTTGCAATGCTTGATTATGAATTCCTTAAAAAGAACCACGTTAACTTTAGCGCTAATTTTGCCAATGTGGGCACCGACCTTTACGAAGACGGCCAGCTTTTCTCAATACCTAAATACAGCGGCTACGCCTTTGGCTACGGTATGGAAACCATTATTGGCCCATTAGAGCTTAAACACAGCTGGTCGCCCGAAACCGGCAAACACTACACCTGGTTTAGCCTTGGATTTTGGTTTTAATACCGTTACCGGTTTTGAGTTGCGAGTTGTTGGTTAAGCGTTTGTAGCAGGCATAATTTCAATTGATGTTTTTGTATATTTACATTGTAAAACCACAAACAGGATGGAAGAAATTATAAATGCATTAGAGCTTAAAAAACAACTGGATGCCCTGCGCCCTATAGACCGCGAGCAGGAAGCCAGGATAATGCAAAAATTTCGACTGGACTGGAACTACCATTCTAATAACCTTGAAGGCAATTCGCTTACCTATGGCGAAACCAAGGCTTTGATTATGCACGGTATTACTGCCCAGGGTAAACCGCTAAAAGACCATTTCGAAGTTACAGGGCACAACGAGGCTATTAACTGGGTTATTGATGTAGTTAAAGGCGATTATCCTTTAACCGAACATTTTATCAGGGAGCTGCACACCCTTTTATTAAAAGAATCGTATGAGGTTGATGCTATAACACCCGATGGCAAACCGACAAAAAAACGCATTGCTGTAGGCCGTTATAAATCATCGCCTAACCACGTGCAGACAAAAACCGGTGAGATATTTTATTTTGCCACACCAGAAGAAACTCCTGCAAAAATGAGCGACTTAATGGTGTGGTATAACGAAAAAATTGAAGACTCCGGCTTTAACCCTATTTTACTTGCTGCCGAATTTCATTATAAATTTATTCGCATACACCCGTTTGATGATGGTAATGGCCGTACTGCCCGTATACTCATGAATTTTATATTAATGAAGTTTGGCTACCCACCTGTTATTATTAAAACCGAAGATAAGGCCAACTACTTTGCAGCCCTTCAGCTTGCCGATGTAGGGCAACTGGAAGCCTTTGTAAATTACATAGCACAAAACCTAATACGCTCTTTAGAGATTATGATTGCCGGAGCCAAAGGCGAAAGCATTGAAGAACCGGATGATATTGATAAAGAGATTGCACTACTTGAGAAGAGGTTGAATGGGCTGGGAGATATATCATATCACAATAAAACTACTGATGATCTATATTTATTATTTGACAGTAGTATAAGGAAATTCGTTGATGCATTAATAACTGAATTTAAAAAACTAACAATTTTTTACATGAATGGTTATCCTGAATTCATTGTAAAAAAAACTGTCTATGTTGAGGTTGAACATGAAGATTATAGAAATGTAAAAAGAACTAATAAGTATTCTAGTTTCGAAGAAGTTATGCAAACAGGAATAACTGACGAATTTAACCAATTTACTATTAAATTCCACTTTAAGTACTTTAATCGAGTAGGATTTGGTGAATTTAATTTTACTTCAGAATATAATTTTATATTCTCAGAATTAGCATATTCCCTTACTATTGGAACTGTGGTATTATACCAAAAACCTTACAACGCCGAACTTACAGAATCAGATATTATTAATGCCCTAAAAAGAGAATCTAAGCGTCATACAATTTTTATCGAACAAAAAATTTCTGAAAAAGAAAAAGGTCAATAATTTAAATTCAGCTAAATCAAATTGCTACTTTAACTTGCCTCCTGATTAAAACCGGCGCAACTCATTAACTTCTATTATACTCGCGCAGAAGCACCTCAACCGCATCAACTTTAACAACATATTACCCTGTAGAGACGCATTCAATGCGTCTCTACTGCCAAACCCGCGACCCCAAACTCCTAACCATAAACTAAACCGCAATACGTTTCCACCTGCCTTTTTTAAACAGCATAAAACTTACAATACACATACCGGTTTCGGCAATGGGTATCGCCATAAATACGCCCGTTGGGCCAAGGTTAAAATGTTTTGCCAGCACATAGCCCAACGGAATCTGGAACAGCCAGAACCCAAAAAAGTTGACCCACGTTGGGGTTTTGGTATCGCCGGCGCCATTAAACGCATTGATAAGCACCATGCCAATTCCGTAAAAAATATAGCCTGCACTAAGTATGCGTATGGCCTTAACGGCAATATCGTGTACGTGCGGGTTATTGGTAAAAAACCACATAAGCGGGTCGGCGGCCAGGAGGGTTATTGCCATAATAACCGCCATATAAATAACGTTGAATTTTGCTGTAACAAGTACCGACCGTTCTGCTCTGTCTTCCTGTTTGGCTCCAAGGTTTTGCCCTACCAGCGTTGCAGCGGCATTGCTCAGTCCCCATGCCGGCAGCATAAAGAACATCATAATACGCAGGGCACTCTGGTATCCCGCCGAACCTTCATCGCCACCGGTAGTTGCCACCAGCTGCGCCAAAAATATCCAACTGCACGAAGCTATTACAAACTGCAACACACCCGGTGCGGCAATTTTTACCAATGCTTTTATTTGTACCATATCCGGAATAAAATACGACGCAGCAACCTTTAGCATACCCTTGCCGTTAAACAGGTTATACATTTGGTACAGCACACCAATGCCACGCCCAATTGTGGTTGCAATGGCTGCACCGGTTAAACCGAAAGCCGGTACAGGGCCCCAGCCATTAATTAATATGGGGCACAAAATGCAGTTACAAATGTTGGCTATCCACAAGCTTTTCATGGCTATGGCGGCGTTACCGGCCCCTCGGAATATTCCGTTAAATAAAAAGATAAGGATAATTACAAAGCTACCGCCCAGCGTTATACGGATAAACGGCGTACCATATTGCGCCGACTCTAATGATGAGCCCATGAGCACTAAAATATCGGTAGCATAAATAAAGCCCAGCACTGCAAATACAACATTAATAGCTATGGCAACCAGTATGGCCTGCATGCCCGCTTTGGCCGCAGCAACAGGGTCTTTTTCGCCCACACGGCGGGCTACCATTGCAGTAGCAGCCATGCTCATGCCTATGGCAATGGAGTAGAGTACGGTTAAGACCGATTCCGTCAAACCTACCGTTTGCACAGCAAAGCTGCTGTTTTCCAGGTGGCCCACAAAATATAGGTCGACAAGTGCAAATACCGACTCCATCATCATTTCCAGCATCATGGGTATGGCCAATAGCAGCACCGCACGGCGAATGCTACCTTTTGTAAAGTCGATGTTTTCGCCGTTAAGCGATTGTTTTAAAAGCGCAAAAAAACGCGATAAGGCACTAACGGGTTGTCCTGCTTGCGACATAATATATTGTTTGATAAAATTAATGGTAAGGAAGGCAGCCGGTTGGTACCTTGTTATGCGTTGCGAAAGGAGTTGCCCTGTTTATTGGGTGCGGACAGCAATTACTATCATATTGGCGTAGATGTATCACACAAATATAGCAGAAATTTTTAAGAAAGAAGGTTGGCTGCTAATTTTCCAATAGCGCTTCGCCCACCCTTCCGGCAGCAATGCGGGATGCTAAAATGCCCAGTGTAAAGATAGTAACCACCACAATAATAACATTTTCAAACAGCAGTGCCGCAGGATACGCCATGCTCTCGGTTATCATAAGCAACGAGAATTGCTGTTGCAGGATTACGATAATAACAGCTAATATCAGTCCGAAAAACGTTCCTAATGCGGTTATAAAAATGCCCTGGTAAAAAAAGATGCGGCGCAGGGATTTAACCTCGGCACCTAAATTATATAGCGTTTTTATGTTCTCTTTTTTGTCGAGTATCAGCATTATTAATGCCCCGGCAAGGCAAAAAAGAGTGAGCACCACCACGAGAGAGCAAAACAGGTAGGTAACTAAATTTTCTGCGTTAAGCATCTTATAAAGAGAGTCGTTTAGCTGGGCTCGGTTTTTAATGGTTAGGCTATTGTTAAAAATAGCCTCCAGTTGCTTGCGCACCTTATTTTCGTTGGCGCCGGGCACCAGCCTCATTTCTATGGCCGTGTACTGGTTGCGTTTGTACTGTAGTAAATCCTGCGCCAGGTCGATACTGCAATACACATATTGGTTGTCTACATCTTCGTTAATAGAATAAATGCCTACAACAATAAGCTCCTGCGTATTAAAACCCTCTTCGGCAGAATCTATCGTACCCTTACCGGCCTTGGGCACAAACACCTCTAAAGCACGGTTAAGGTCGAATAATCCTAACGACAGTTTATGAAAAACCCCATAGCCCGCCACCACCTGGCCGGTATACATTTTAAACCAGCGCGTGCCGCCTAAAAGTGTACTATCCATTGGGGTAACGCGGTTATACAGGGTGTCTACACCCTTTAGGTAAGCCACATGGCCTTTATCTTCGTAACTAAACATAACGCGTTCCTGAGCCACGGGGCTGTAAACGGCAATGTCTTTAATAGCTTTAAGTTGTTTTTCCTGATTGGGGGTAACCAGGAACGATTTGCCCGTTTTAGGGCCAATCTTAAGGTCGGGGTCGGTAGTGTTGGCAAACGAAAGGCTAAAATCCCTCAGTCCGCTAAAAACCGAAAGTATAATAAACAGTGCAGCCGTACTTACAAAAATACCCAAAGATGCTATGCCCGTAATTATATTAACGGCAGTGCTCTTGCTACGGCTTATGGTGTAGCGGCGGGCTATGTAAAACGGAAAGCTCAATATATTATAGTTTCTTACGCCTGTCTAAAAGCTCAGGGTTAGTAATAGGGTTGTTTTCGCCGGTAAGCTCTTTGTCCAGTTTTTCCATACGGTCTAACGTGTCATCCAGGTAAAATACTAAGTTGGGCACTTTGCGCAGTTGCAGCTTAACGCGCTGAGAAAGATCGTGCTTAATAAGCGGTGCGTTGCTTTTAACCGCGTTTAAAATTTCGCCACCCCTGTCTGTAGGGAAAACGCTAAGATATACCTTTGCAATAGAAAGGTCTGTAGTAACCACCACTTTAGATATAGAGAGTACCAGGTTGCTAACCCCATTTTTGCGCACTTCGCCCTGTAAGATATCTACAAGGTCTTTTTGCAGTAGTCCGCCTATTTTTTTTTGCCTATTTGTTTCCATCCTGCAAAAATACTCAAAATTTTAATCGTTTACGGTTTAAAGTTCGGGCTTTAAAAAGTTAACGGTGTTGTAATTAATAAAATTTTAGGGTTTGGGGTAAGCCTCGCAACCGGAGCCTCTATCTAAAGAAAGGGAAATATAGAACGGTACGGTAAAATTAGAGGAGGCATTTAATTTGATATTTATATGCTTTAAACTCTATATTTGTAATTACCACACCAGCATTAATTCATGGGCATCGTATTACTTCCAATTTTATTTTTTGCTTTAGCAATTACCATTCGCTCTGGAATAGCTGTGTATAAAGCAATCAAAAACAAAGCTATAACTATAAAACATTGCGCAAGTGCCCTTATAATAACTCTTGCCATTTATACAGCGTTGTTTTCCAGCTACTACTTTAGCAGCAACGCCTACGCCTTTAGCCCCTATTTTTTATTTACATTTTTTATGGTGTTGGCACCTTATCTAATGAGTTTGTGGCTACGCAAAGACCCTAAAGACGCAGAAATTTATAAAGGTTTTATTGTAAGTGTAGTGTTTTCGGCTGTATTTATAGTTGTATTTTACCGTTATACTTTTGGCATCATTCAGTATTTAAAGTTACCGGTACATCATTAAATTATTTCTACCTACTTATGAAAAAAATAGAACACATAGGCATTGCCGTTAACAGCCTTGCGGCTTCCAACCTTTTGTTTGAAAAGCTTTTAGGCACTCCACCTTATACAATGGAAGAGGTGTTGAGCGAAGGTGTTAAAACATCGTTTTTTATGAATGGCCCAAATAAAATTGAGCTGTTGGAAGCTACTACCGCAGATAGCCCAATTGCTAAATTTTTAGAGAAAAAGGGCGAAGGCATCCATCATATAGCATTTGATGTGGAGGATATAGTGGCCGAAATTGCCCGGCTTAAAGCCGAAGGTTTTACCGTACTTAATGAAATCCCTAAAAAAGGCGCCGATAATAAACTGGTGGCTTTTTTACACCCTAAAGGTACTAATGGGGTTTTGGTGGAGCTTTGCCAGGAAGCGCCGAAAGCCGTTTAGAATAGTTTAGGGTTTAGCGTTTAGGGTTTGGGGTTTAGAGTTGCCAATTACAACTTTAAACGCCAAACCCTAAACCCCAAACCGTCAACTACTCTTCGCTTTCGTTTTGCAGCGCGTTCCAACCCCTTGCCTTTAGCGGAATTTTGGTATTGGCACGGGTAATAAGGTGTATGCCTTCGCTTTCCTGGGTCATGTGACCGATGATGGTAAAGTTAGGGTTGCCTTTTATCTTTTCGAAGTCTTCCATTTTAATGGTAAACAACAGCTCGTAGTCTTCGCCGCCATTAATGGCAACGGTGGTAATATCTATATTAAACTCTTCGCAAACATTAATTAGCTGCGGGTCTACCGGTATTTTTTCTTCGTATAAATTACAGCCTACACCGCTTTGTTTGGCAATATGAATAATTTCTGACGATAACCCGTCAGACACATCAATCATCGCCGTAGGCTTAACATCTAATGCCTTAAGAATTTCTTTAATATCCCTGCGGGCTTCCGGCTTAAGCTGGCGCTCAATAAGGTAGCTATAGGCATCAAGGTCGGGTTGGTTTTGCGGGTTAACCTGAAACACCTGCTTTTCGCGCTCTAAAACCTTTAGGCCCATGTAAGCCGCACCTACATCGCCGGTAACAACTAACAAATCGGTACTGGTAGCGCCGTTGCGATAGGTAATAGCATCGGCATCAGCCTCGCCAATAGCAGTAATGCTCAAAATCATCCCTTTTTGAGATGATGTAGTATCGCCACCCACAATGTCTACCCCGTATATCTTGGCAGCATGCTTGATACCGTCATACAGCTCGTCTAACGCCTCTACCGGAAAACGGTTAGACACTGCTATAGAAACCGTAATTTGTGTAGGCACAGCGTTCATAGCGCAAATGTCTGACACATTTACCACCACGGCTTTGTAGCCAAGGTGCTTAAGCGGCATGTAAGCTAAGTCGAAATGTACGCCCTCTACCAGCAAATCGGTAGAAACTACCACTTTTTTGTCTTTAAAGTCTAACACAGCAGCATCATCGCCAATACCTTTAAGGGTGCCCGGGTTGCTGGTGGTTATATCGTGGGTAAGGTGTTCTATAAGCCCGAATTCGCCAAGGTTGCCAAGGCTGGTACGTTGCTGGTTTTTATCTTCTATCATAGAGTTTGTAGAGTCGTAAAGTTATAATGTCTAAAAGTTACAGAGTGGCAAAGTAGCAAAGTCCTTTAAGCCGTTCTGGATTTGAATATTTTTCAAGTTAAGTGTTGCCTGAGTTGCCTATACCGTTTGGCTATGCCCAAATTTTTCTATAACCTGGTCTAAAACTGCATATACATCTACGGCGGCATCCTGCGTTACAAGCTTCTGTCGGTATTCTTTAAAATTAGGAATACCTTTAAAGTAATTGGTATAATGGCGACGGGTTTCGAAAACACCTACGCGTTCGCCTTTCCATTCAATGGCCCATGTAAGGTGGTTGCGTGCGGCCTCTACCCTATCTTCAAGCGTTGGGGCAGCAAGATGCTCTCCGGTGGCAAGAAAATGTTTAATCTCGTTAAATATCCACGGATAGCCAATGGCTGCACGGCCAATCATAATACCATCCAGGCCGTATTTGTTTTTGTAGTCTAATGCTTTTTCGGGGCTGTCTATATCGCCATTCCCAAAAATAGGAATGTGCATACGCGGGTTGTTCTTAACGCGGGCAATCTCGGTCCAGTCGGCCTCGCCCTTATACATTTGTGCGCGGGTACGCCCGTGAACGGATAGTGCTTTTATGCCCACATCCTGCAGGCGCTCTGCCACCTCAAATATATTAATAGAGTTGTCATCCCAGCCAAGGCGGGTTTTTACCGTTACCGGGAGGTGCGTGCTGTTAACCACCGCTTTGGTAAGGCGCACCATAAGGTCGATATCTTTAAGCACGGCAGCGCCGGCACCCTTGCACACCACTTTTTTAACGGGGCAGCCAAAGTTAATATCTACCAGATCTGGGTTAACGGCCTCAACAATTTTTGCCGAAAGGGCCATAGCCTCTTCATCGCCACCAAATATCTGGATACCCACGGGGCGTTCGTAATCAAATATATCCAGCTTCTGGCGGCTTTTCATCGCATCGCGAATAAGTCCTTCGCTGCTTATAAACTCGCTATACATCAGGTCGGCGCCATGTGTTTTGCATAACCTTCTAAAAGGCGGGTCGCTTACATCTTCCATTGGGGCAAGCAATAACGGAAAATCCGGTAGCTCTATGTTGCCAATTTTAACCATCTTCTTCATTTTGTGCAAAATTACATTATTTTATAATAAGCAGCACATCTTAACTTTTAATGAAGATGCCATAGATACTATAGATGCCAATATAGTTATTACATATTGAACTATTAATTTATTAACAATAGGGCATAGTACATTTGCTATATCAAAATAAAACATATAATGATACCGCAATAGCCCTCTGCAGGTATCTAAAAAAAATATTACAATTAATTTACCCCTTTTGCTATTAAAAAACGCGTGTCCCCAACATGCGTTTTTTTGTTTATTATCAACCTATAATGATTGCTTCACTCATAAGCAACTGATTTAACAAGATTTAACATATCTATAAATCAGATTTACATGTGCATTTCATCGGTATTTTTTGCATTATTTATCTATCAAATGTAGTTTTTTAGATTTTTTTGGTTAATAAAGTGTTTATAAGTTGTTAAAATTGTAGGAAAAAACTTTATAATCAAAGATTTCAGAGTTAAAAATTAGATAAAAAAAAGCTAATTTATTTGAATTAAAGCAGCAAAAAATATCATTCTTTCAAACTATATTATGAGTTTTAGATAATATTTTTAGTAATAATGCAAAACGTAATTATATTTTGTTATTTGCTTGATTTACAATAGTTATAAATATAAATTTGTTTTGCCCTAAATACCATTGTTACCCATTATCTATTATTTAAATATCTAAAGATTAGATAGTGAGCAATTGTATTTTCTCAAAAATATTTTTTAAAAGTTAATTTAACTGCTTATGAACATTCAAAAAATTACTCCTTTCAGGAAACAATTGCTTTTGTGGTTGTTTTTCATTCAGGCAGCCGCGTTTGCACAAACGGGGACTACCATTCAATCTTTTACTCCTAACTCGCGGGTTACTTACCGTACAGTTATTACAGTAACTACTACAAATGCTGCATTTCCGGGCAACGCCACAGGAGCAGCATATCCTGCACCATTCGGAGCTGATAAAGTCAGGTTTTACAAAGGTGCAGCGTATACTAACTCTTTAAAAGCTGTTGCATTATCTGCAAACAAACTGCAAATTACTGTTCCTGCTATTACAGGTACCAATACAGGCGAAAGTGTTGTTTACTTTAGAATTATTGCTACAACAAATATAAACTCTAATGTAATTTCTTCTAATTTTACGTTTGTATCGCCAAATGCAACTGTTGCAGCAAATTCAAAGGTTACACGTATGATTAGTACCTGGAACGGTTACTGGTCCAGTACGGCTACCAGCTCTAATACTAACGATAGGCCAGACCAGCACCACAGTCTTACCGGTTTTCAATACGGTGGCGTGTTGTATAGTACAGGTAGCGAAAGCGCTGTTACAAACTCTCTTACTGTTGGTGGCTTAACTGCCGGAGATGGTGTTGCTGCTAATACTTACTTACCTGCAAACTTTAGGGCACTGCCTGTAAGTACACTTGAAGGTACTATAAGTGCTAACGATCAGCTTATCGTTTTAGGATCTAAAGTAGACAATAACCCAAATGGTGGTACAGTTACTGCCCCGGATGTTGCCGGACTTAAGGTTAGAGATGTACTTATAGACGGTATTCGTGGCCTTGACCTTGGTACAGGTGTAACTAACCTTCCTGCCGAATCTGTAATGACATTCCAGGCTACATCTATTGTAGGTGATGGTATTGATGATAATGTACCAGATATTATGGTTACACAGGTAGCTGCTCCGGGTAGTACAGATATTTACTCTTTTATAGATGCTACAGGTAACGTAGTAGGTACACCTATACAGGTTACTTTCGACCAGATTCCTGCAATTGGTACTTATAAAACAGATTTTTTTACATTACCAATGGGTAGTGCAATTAACAGTGCAGTTGTACAAGCTTATACTACATCTTTCTCTCCAAGCTATAGGGATTATAGAATTGTAGCTTACAAACTAAGCGAATTTGGTATTAATGCAACAAACAAAGACCTTGCAGCTAAATTTAAAGTGATGCCAAGTGGTAGCAGCGACCCTGCTTTCTTAGCGTATAACAGAGCAAGCTTCCAGGTACCTGCACCAGAAATTACTGGTGAGCCAACTTCTCAGGTAGCATGTCTTGGTAGCTCTACAACTTTTGCTGTATCGGTTAACGCTGTTGGTACAGAAAACACCTTCCAGTGGAAAAGAAATGGTATTGACCTTGTTAACGGTACTTTTAACGGTGTAACAATTTCTGGCGCAACCAGTACATCTTTAACTATAAGTCCTATTACAAGTGCTTATGTTGGTACATATACATGTGTAGTAACTAATACTTCTAACGGTAGCGTAGCTATAACCAGCCCGGCTTACCTTAACACGGCTATAACATCTGTATCGCCGTACACCACTGCATGTATTAACACTACAGATAAATTTATAAGTGTAGGTGCCCAGGGTGCCGACCTTAAATATCAATGGTATACAACTACCAATATTACAACTGAAACCGGAGACACTAACGGTAATGGTATTTCTGGCGAAATTATCCCTACTCCAAACGCTACACATACTCTTATACCAGGTGCAACAAGTGCTTCTTACTATCCAAGTACAGCGGCTTTAGGCCAAAAATACTACTTTGTAAAAGTTTGGAATAATGGTTCTGCAATCATTGATGGCGAACCATGTACATCTGTAACAAGTTCTATTGTTTACTTTACGGTAGGTGCCGGTGCTAATGCAGGTAACCCTGTAGCGGCTCCTGCCCCGGCATGTATAGGCTCTACATCTGTATTATCTTTATCAGGACAACAAGGCAATATACAATGGCAACAATCTACAAGTGGCGAAGACAACACGTTTGTTAACGTTACAGGTGGTACAGGCGCAACAAGTGCTAATTATACTACTGCTGCCCTTACACAAACAACTTACTACAGGGCGGTAATAACTTCGGCTAACGGGTCTTGTACAGAATATTCTAATGTTGTAACTATTTCTGTTATTTCTGCTAACTCATGGGTTGGTAGTGCAAGCAATAACCTTTGGAATACTCCATCTAACTGGTCTTGTGGTATTGTACCAACAATAGAAAGTGATGTTACAATTCCAACAGGAAGGCCAAGCTACCCGCACATTGCTGCCGGTGTAACAGGTCTTGCTAAAACACTTACTGTAGATGCTGCCACAAGCGGATTTACACCTGCTGTAACAGTAGAAGCTAACGGTACTCTTGAAGTAGCTACAAATTTAACTGTTGCCGCTACAGCAAGTGTAGTGGTTAATAACAACGCATCTTTAGTACAACACGATGGTGCAGTTAACACAGGTGCTGTTACGGTTAAAAGAAACAGTAACCCATTGTTCAGGTTAGATTACACCATGTGGTCGTCTCCTGTAGACAACCAAGTAATTGGTACTTTCTCTCCATTTACAAGCACATCTCGTTTTTATACTTTTGATGGCCCAACTAATAGCTATATACAGGTTCCAAACCTAACTGCCTCTTTCCAGACAGCTACAGGTTACCTTATACGTATGCCTAACTCTATAACAGGTGGCCCAACAGGACCATACTATTTAGGTACAGCTACACATATATTTGAAGGTAAGTTTACAGGTAAGCCTCACACAGGTACATACACTAAAGCACTAAATGCAATTGGTACTGCATATACGGCTACAGGTAACCCTTACCCATCTCCAATAAGCGTTAAAAAATTCTTTAATGATAATGGTATTGTTTTAGGTAACTCAGGTTCTACAGGTGCACTTGCAGCTGGATCTGGCCTTTACTTATGGAGAAAGAAAAACGACCATACAGTATCTACTTATGCTACATTAACCCTTGCAGGTTTAACAGCTAACTCTGCTACTCCGGAAAATCCTAACGATCCTACTAACGCCGAATATTCCAACACTGGCGGCCAGGCTTGGTTAGACACTTACACAGGAGATAACGCTGCATGGACCATTGCTCCTGCACAAGGTTTTATTGTAAAAGCAAATACCAGCTTTGCTACACCACAGTTACAGTTTAATAATGCAATGAGGGTTGCTGCAGCTCCAAGCGGAACCAATCCTTTCTTTAAAGGTGCAACTGCAAATAACGATTCTCGCCTTTGGTTAAACTTATCTTCAGAAGGCGGATTTAGCCAATTGCTACTTGCCTATATAGATGGTGCTACAACAGGTATTGATGCTGGTTATGATGGTTTTAAACTTAACGAAACTGCTAATGGCGCATCTATTTACACTACTGTAGAAGATAACGACCTTGTTATTGAAGCAAGACCTGCTTTTGATCCTACAGACGAAGTTACTGTTAACTATACAGCTTCAGCTGCCGGTCAGTACACATTTAAATTAGACCATACTGATGGTGTTTTTGAAAACGACCAGAATGTATTCTTAGTAGATAACTTTACAGGTGCAACAACTAATATCTCTGAAGCTCCATACAGCTTTACATCAGAGGCTGGTGTTTTTGCTAACAGGTTTAAAATAATCTACATGCAGCCACTAAGTACAGAAAATCCTGCACTTACAGCTAACAGTGTAGTAGTTTACCAACAAGGTGGTGTTATAAACATTGCTTCTGGAAATATCGAAATGACAGATGTTACTATTTATGATATACGTGGCCGTAAACTGTTAACTAAAACAGATATCAATGCTACCGAAACATCTATAGCTAACCTTGCTGCTCAGCAACAAGTTCTAATTGTAGAAATAAACACACTTAGCGGTAAAGTTACCAAGAAGATCGTGTTCTAATACATAAGATTTTTTATAAGAAAAACCCCGCAGTTTAATTACTGCGGGGTTTTCTCATTTCTTAAAGAAGTGCGTTTGACCGATATATCGTTCATTTTGACCGACATATAGAAATGTTAGCCACCCCTACCTGTTAAAGCCGCGTTAATTTTGCCTCATAACTTATTGAAAATGAATTATGAAGGCAAAACAACTCTTTAGAGCAATTTTTACAATTGCATTTTTTTGTTATTGTGGCTTTGGCGCATTTGCACAAACACAATATGCTAACTCAGTTAGCAGTCAGGCTTATGTAGCCAGCCCTACGCTGGCTCACGATCAAAACCTTGCCACTGCGGCACGTATTACCACTACCAACGTGGCTGTTACTCTTGAAGGCCATATAGAACTGCAGTTTTCTTCGGTGGTGCCGGCAAACACCCCGGCTTATGTTAAAATAAACATGCAGGAAACAGATCAGCTAAAAGCACTTCTTGGTGGTGCCCTTGGCGATTTGCTGGACGATGTTCTTGGCATTGTACTTGGCGACCAGTACCTTCAGGTAATTGTTTCCAATAATGGCGCCACCCCTGCAGTACTAACCAGCACAAGCTTTACATCTAACACTATGAGGATTGTACAAGACGGCACAGGCGATTACTATATAAGAATTGTACCTACAGGTAACTATAACCGTATTAGGATTAACAATAAGCTTGGAGGAATTATAGCTTCAAGATGGTTAGACGTTTACGAGGCTTTTTACACTACCGGAGCAAATTCTTGCGGTATTGGTAACTATACAAGCTACGAAGGTGTTGGTGTTGTAAGCCTTTTAGGTGCCAATGTTACTAATGCAAACCGTGCTATAGATGCCAATACTACTAACTACTCTACTATTAACCTTGGTACACTTGCCGTTGGTGTGGGCTTGCAACAATCTATATATTTTGCAGGTACAGCTGCCACTACAGATAGTTACAACATTAAATTTCAAATGGCAAACACCCTTGTAGATCTTGGTGTTCTGGGTAGCGTTCATATTATTGGTTACGATGGCAGCGGTACAATAGTGTACAACAAAGCCTTAAACGATGCCGCATTTGTATCTTTAGGCATTGCTACAGGTCTTGCAAATGGCCAACCTGTATCTATTAACATACAACCGGGCGTGGCTATACAAAGATTAGCGCTTAGGTATACCAGTATTGCAGGTGTGGGGCTAACCGCTCAGGAACTACATTTATACGGCATAACCCGCGGTAGCTTTGGCGTTAGCCTTGCCGGTGCAGGCTCGTATCAAACAGGTGCTACAATACCATTAGTAGCTACGGTTACAGGTTGTACCGGTCCATATACATATTCATGGACAGGAACAGGGGCTACATCATCAACAACTAATACGGCTTCGCCGGTTCTTACTACTCCGGGCACATACAACTATACTGTTACAGTTACAGATAAATTTGGTATTCAGCAAACAGCGACGGCATCTGTAGTAATAGAGCAGCCACCAGTTGGCGGTACTGTAGCCGGTACTCAAACAGTATGCAGTGGCTTATTGGCATCAGATCTTACATTATCGGGCTACACAGGTAACATTATTAAATGGCAAAGGGCTACTAATGCAGCCTTTACAGATGCAACAGATATTGCCAATACAACTGCTACTTTAACCGGTGCCGAGTTGGGCCCGTTAGATACCACTACTTATGTAAGGGCGGTTGTTGGCAGATTTACCTATGCTAATGTAAATTCTACTAACTACGCAACACTTACTGTAAAAGGTACAACCTGGAATGGTACTGCATGGAGCAATGGCGCACCAGATCTTTCTACAACGGCATTCTTTACCGGTGCCTATAATGTGGATGCCGACCTTAATGCGTGCAGAATTATAGTTTCTAACAACGCGGTGGTAAACATCCCGTCAGAAAATCTGGTAACGGTACAACACAATATTAATGTCCAGACTGGTAGCATTACTTTCCAAAACAATGCACATCTTATACAACAAACAGGCGAGGCCAACATTGGAAACGTTACTGTTAAGAAAAAAGCATCAGAATTATACAGGCTGGATTACACTTTATGGTCTTCTCCGGTAAACGGACAAAAACTGGGGCAATTCTCTCCCTTTACAAGCACTGGCCGTTTTTATGAGTATGGTTACTTTAACGGCAGCAACATATACATGGAAAAATACAACCCTGTGGCCGACCTTACTGCTCCGTTTACTGTAGGTAAAGGCTACCTAATACGTATGCCAAACAGTATTACCGGTGGTCCAACGGGTCCTTATTATGCAGGTACTCAAACTTACGTGTTCGAAGGTAAATTTACAGGCGTACCAAACAACGGTACTATTACTTATCCGCTAAGCATAAACGGAGAACGATACACTGCAACGGGTAACCCTTATGCATCGCCAATAAACGTTCAGGCATTTTTTGATGCTAACGAAGATGTGATGGCAGAAGAATCGGCAATTTATTTCTGGAGAAAGAAAAACGACCATAATGCTACCACCTATACAACACTTACCCGCGATGCTTACGTGTATAACAATGCAAGTGGTGGGGTAGCTGGAGACGATATTTATGGCGGTAAAATATGGGATGATTTTTTTAATAATGATGTAGACCCTGCAGATTGGGTTATTAATGTAGGCCAGGGCTTTATTATACAGGCCGCACAAATTGCAAACCCTGTGGTTACTTTTACCAACAGTATGAGAAGAGGTGCTATTTACAACAACCAGTTCTTTAAAGGCAATATGGCGGGCCAAACGCAGGAAACAAGGTCAAGGTTCTGGATAAACATAGCAGGTAGCGCAAACAACTCTTTTAGCCAGGCAGCACTTGTTTACAGCAGCAACGCAACCTTAGGTTTAGATAAAGGCCGAGATGGCAAAATGTTTAGTAACGAGAGCCCGTTAGCATTTTATTCTATACAAGATGCTAATAACTTAACCATACAGGCAAGGCCACAGTTTACAGATAGCGATGTTGTTGCAATGGGCTACCGTGCCGATGTTGCAGGGCAATATTCTATTAGCATTAGCAGAAAAGATGGCGTATTTGCAGATCAGGCTGTTTACATTAAAGATAACCAACTTGGCATAACTAAAAACATTAGTACAGAGGCATACACGTTTACAACAGAAGCCGGTACTATAAACAACAGGTTCGAAATTGTGTACAAACAGCAAGGTGCTCTTAGCACAAACAATCCTGAGTTATTAAATAACAGCGTAGTGGTTTACCAACAAAACAATGTTATAAACATTACTGCTGCCAACACACAAATTACAGATGTTACTGTTTATGATATGCGTGGAAGAAGGTTATACGGCAAAACCGGTATAAACGCCACACAAACCACTATAGATAACCTTAACGTACAAAAAGAGGTTATAATTGTAGAGGTAAATACGGTTAATGGTAAAGTAACCAAAAAGATTATTTTCTAAGTTAACACGTTTAAGTAACAGTGGGAAAGGTGCATGTTTAATTACATGCACTTTTTTTATTTATACACTTTACCTTACTAAATAGTATTAAAGCTAAATTTTACAATTCATAATAAATTAACTTTTAGCTGCTTATATCGTTAAAATAACGAGCTAAAATTGCCAATTAACAGCGTTTAACTAAGTCTAAACATAATATTAGTTTTTAGTGTTTTTATTTTGCAATACTAAAAAATCACTATTATGTCAACAAAAATCACCTTACTAAAAAGCGCCCTATTGTTAGCAGCAGGCCTTACTCAGCTGGCTGTTTTTGGATTTAGCAAAACCACTAAATCTGTTGCTACATTAACCTCAACAACTATTGAGTGCCCCACCGGAAATGTATCAGACAATACAATTATCTGTCCGGGAGAAACCGCAACCGTTAGCATTACCGGCTATGAAGGCACACTGCAATGGCAGGAATCGGCCGATGGCGAAAGCAACTGGATTAATGTTACCGGCCCTAATGCAACCTCAGCAGCATACACAACACCTGAATTAAACTTTTCGGCCTATTACAGGGCAGTAATTACAAACGAAACCTGTGGAGAGCTATTTTCAGACGTTGTTGCCGTAACCGTAAATACTGTGTTTACCTGGGTAGGTGCTTTTAGCAGCGACTGGAATACACCAAACAACTGGTCTTGCGGTATGGTACCCACCCAGGAAAACCCTGTAATAATTCCAGGCTATGCATTTCATCAGCCTATAATTACCGATGCCACAGCCCGCGCCAGGACATTGATAGTAGATAGTGATGCCGAATTGGTTGTTGCCACAGGCGCTACCCTAAAAGTAATTAACAACCTAAGCGTTTATGATAACGGTAGTGTTATTGTAGAAAATAATGGTGCCTTATTACAAGAGGGAGCGTACAACAATTCTGGTTTTGTAACCATAAAAAAACACAGCAACCCATTATACAGGTTAGATTATACCATGTGGTCATCTCCCGTACAGGGTCAGGCTATAGGCGCATTCTCTCCGTTTACATCAGCAAGCCGATTTTATACCTACAACGGTGCCGAAGATGAATTTGCAACGGTACAGGACCTTACAGCAAGTTTTGAAACCGCAAAGGCCTACCTTATACGCATGCCCAACTCAATAACCGGTGGCCCAACAGGTCCTTATTATGCCGGTACCGAAACGCTAACGTATCAGGGTGCATTTACGGGCACACCTAATAACGGCACCATAACCGTAGACTTAAACAGTGCCGGCAACAGGTATACTGCAGTGGGTAACCCCTACCCTTCGCCTATAAGCTTACAAGAATTTTTTAACCAAAATCAAACGGTATTAGATTCGCTTTCTGGAATGCATTTTTGGAGAAAGAAAAACGATGCCACCGTTTCTACCTATTGTACGCTAACCCTTGCAGGCCTTGTTGCTAATGCTGCAACATCTGATGATACAGGAGAGGCTACGCCAGATTACCAATTTGGCGGGCAGGATCAGGCCGTTTATTATAATACAGACGATGATGTTGCCAACTGGATGCTTTCTACCGGGCAGGGTTTTTTTGTAAGAGCTAAAGAAGGTGCAACAGGCCAGCTTACCTTTACCAACAGCATGCGCAAAAGTGCCACACCGGGCGGCAACCAGTCTTTCTTTAAAATAAACCAGAATAACACCATTGCAGCAGCACGCCTTTGGATAAACCTTAGCGGATCTAACAGCTTTAGCCAGACGGCCATTGCATACATAGACGGAGCAACAACGGGTTTAGATTATGGTTATGATGGAGGTCGATTATCAGACAACGAGACTGCACAGTTATATACAACCGTAGGCCAAAACAACCTGGCCATACAGGCAAGGCCAGTATTTAATGCTAACGATGTGGTAGCCCTTGGTTACACTGCTAATAACGCAGGCCAGTATACCCTTGCCTTAGACCATACTGATGGTGTTTTTGCAGCAGCGCAAGACATATATATTAAAGATAATATGCTAAATACCTATCATAACATTAAAGAAGGTGCTTACAGCTTTACTACAGAAGCCGGCACTTTTGCCAACAGGTTCGAAGTGCTTTATCAATTACCGGAAGACAAACTTAGCACCGATAGCCCTCTGGCTACAGCCAACAATGTAATTGTATATCAGCAAAACGGCGCTATAAACATAACAACAGGTAATATTGCTATGACCGATGTTACTATTTATGATATTAGCGGCAGGGCGTTGTATAACCAGAATAACATTAATGCATCTGCCACAGCAATAAGCAACCTTACAGCGCAGCAGCAGGTATTAGTTGTAGAAATTAATACCGCGGGTGGCAAAGTAAGCAAGAAGATTATTTATTAGATAAGTCCCCCCAAATTACTCATTAAAGGGTGCATGTTTAACTACATGCACCCTTTTTGTTTAACGTCAATGCAAAAATTAGCTACTATATTTAAAAAATATTTGCTTTGGAAATATTTTCTTTGTTAAAATTGCTTCTTGAAGATTAATTGATACACTTTATCGATTAAAGAAAATACATGTTAATTAAATTTCAGATGCCTTATCAATTCTTAAATATTTGTTAAGAGCCTTATAACGGCTCGTTAAAATACCCTTAAGGTCATGTTAGCATTAACACACTTTAACTTTTGTTTATTCAAGTTTTAAGTTGGTTAATTATTTCTTTGCTGCACATCTCTAAATTATTTATACATGAGGGTTCGAAAAACTACCTTTGCATTAAGGCAGCTATTCCTATGGCTGTTTTTAATCCAGGCGGGTGCTACGTTTGCACAAACGCCAACATTTACGGGCTACAGCCCAACAACGGTTACACACAGAACAGCTGTGGTTATTACAGGAACAAACTTTACCGGTATTACCGGCGCAAGTAGCGTTAAATTTAATGGAGTTAATGCCACATCTTACACCGTTAATACTGCCGGTACACAAATTACCGCCATTGTACCTGCTATTGCTACAAGCGGGCCATTAACAGTTAGCGTAGTTAAAAACAGTACTACCACAACAGCACCCGCAACGCCTGTATTAAATTACACTGCGCCGGTTGTTATTGCAGACTCTGGCGTTACCCGTGTAATTACTACCTGGAATGGTTACTGGAGTTCTACAGCGGCCAGCACAGCACCGGCTAACCAACCGGACACAGGGCATAGTGTGGTGGCGTTTCAGTACAACGGCGTACTTTACAGCACCGGTAACGAACCTACCATTACCAACACTCTTGCTGCGGGTAATGTTACCGGCTATACCGAGAGTAACTTCAGGTCGCTGCCTATAAGTGCTATCCAGGGTACAGTACCGGCAACTACTACATCTAACCCTAACTTAATTGTTTTGGGCAGTAAGGTAGACGGTAGTACCAATGCCACAGTGCCAACGGCGCCAAGTGTTGCAGGCCTATCAGTACGCGATGTGCTTATTGACGGTTTTAGAGGATTAAATTTAGGTACAGGTGTTACTAATCTGCCTTCAACCTCGGTATTATTATTTGAGGCTACCAATATTCTTACAGCCGGTATTGAAGATCCGGAACCGGATATTTTGGTATCTCAGGTGGCATCGCCAAGTACCAACTCTTTTTCGGTATACTCGTTTGTAGATGATAATGGCAATATTGTGGGTAATCCGGTACAAATTAACTTAAGTGCCGTTAATGCAATTGGCACTTATAAAACCGATTTTTTTGGCCTGCCTGCCGGTGGACAGCTAAACACCGCTACGGTTAACGGTATTGGTAACACTACAGGTAATACAAGAGATATTAGGCTTGTAGCTTATAAGCTGAAAGATTTTGGTATTACCGAGGCTAATAAGGACCTTGCAAAGCAGTTTAAAGTAATGCCAAGCGGCACCAGCGACCCTGCTTTTATGGCCTATAACAGAAACACATTCCAAATACCTGCACCGGTAATTACAGGCCAGCCGGTATCTCAGGCGGTGTGCCCGGGCGGAAGCGCAAGTTTCTCGGTAACCGTATCAGCTACCGGTACAGAAATGACCTATCAGTGGGAAAAAAACGGTGTTGCCCTAACTAACGGTAATGGCGTATCAGGAGCCAACTCGGCTACGCTGACTATTAGCCCTGTTACGGCTACAAGTAACGGTATTTATCGTTGTTTGGTAACTAATCCTGCCGGCGCATCTTTTAGTACCGTAGCTTACTTAAATACGGTAATACTATCGGTTACAGGTGCAGGCACCTGCCA
The DNA here is from genome assembly GCF_000422725.1 of Flavobacterium subsaxonicum WB 4.1-42 = DSM 21790. Lineage (GTDB taxonomy): Bacteria > Bacteroidota > Bacteroidia > Flavobacteriales > Flavobacteriaceae > Flavobacterium > Flavobacterium subsaxonicum. Next base: position 3,382 of record NZ_AUGP01000003.1, on the reverse strand, counting down.
AAACAACAACAACGCACAGTTTGTAGAAGTTGGAGCACAGGGCAATACCCCGGTGTACCAGTGGTACTCTAACACAACCAACAGCAACACGGGTGGTACTATTGTAGATGGAGCAACATCAAGCATTTACTACCCTCCTACAGATGTTGTGGGTACTAAATACTACTATGCCGAAGTATACCCATCGGGTTTTGCGTGTGCATTGGTACGATCTGAGGCCGTACCGTTTGTAACGTCGGGCACATCAAATGCCGGTACACCGTCAGACAACCAGGTTATCTGCGAAGGCAGCACAAGCACTATTACCCTTACAGGTTCTGCCGGCACTATACAATGGCAGCAATCTTTAGATGGTGTAACTAACTTTACCAATGTAACCACAGGTACAGGCGGCACTACAGCAACGTATACAACCCCGGCATTAACTGCAACAAGATACTACAGGGCAGCCGTAACCAACGGTACCTGCGGTGTGGCCTACTCTACAGTGGTAGCCATTACGGTTACTGATAGCTTTACATGGACAGGCGCCCTTAGTACCGACTGGAACACGGCGGGTAACTGGTCGTGCAACATTATACCTACACTAACACATAACGTAACTATACCGGCATTACCGGCAAAACAGCCACAGGTATCGGGCGCTGTTACAGCCCTTGCAAAAAGCGTTACGGTAGATGCAGGCGCAAGCCTAACTGTACTAACAGGTGCCTCTATACACGTTGTTAACGAGGTTAGCATTGCCGCAACAGCAACGGTAACAGTGCAGAATAATGCAGCCTTGGTTCAGGATAACAACACCAACAACTCCGGCCTGGTTACTGTTATTAAAAACAGCAACCCGCTATTTAGGTTAGATTATACTTTATGGTCTTCTCCTGTAAGTGGCCAGCAAATAGGAGCATTCTCGCCATTAACAAGTACATCGCGGTTTTATATTTATAATGGCCTTTTAGACGGTTATGATGTTGTGCCAAACCTAAGTGCAAATTTTGCAGTGGCAACAGGCTACCTTATCCGTATGCCTAACAGCATAACAGGCGGCCCAACCGGCCCGTACTATAATGGCACACAAAGCCTTGTGTTTGCAGGAACATTTAGAGGCACGCCTTTTAATGGCACTATAAATAAAACACTTAACATGCAGGGTGGCCGTTATACCGCGGTGGGTAACCCGTATGCATCGCCAATAAACGTAGAGCAGTTTTTTAATGCTAACTCAACTTCGTTAGATACCGACTCCGGTTTATACTTCTGGAGAAAAAGAAACGACTCAAGCGTATCGAGCTATGCCACATTAACCCTTGCAGGTTTTGTGCCTAATGAGGCCAAGCCAGACGGCACCAACACCCCAACACCGGGTTATAGTTCAGGTGGACAGGATCAGGCGCAGTACTACCCAATAAATAATGTATCGAGCTGGATAATTTCTCAGGGGCAGGGCTTTATAGTTAGAGCTAAAGAAGGCGCTACGGCTCCGCTTACCTTTACCAACAGCATGAGGAGGATATCGCCTACAACCGGCCAGCAGCCTTTCCTTAAGCCAGCTATAGGTGCAGTAGCGCCTTCGCGCCTTTGGTTAAACCTTAGCAACAACACTAATGGATTTAGCCAGGCAGCCATTGCTTACATAGATGGCGCTTCTCTTGGCTTAGATTACGGTTATGACGGCCGCACTATTGCCGATGAAAGTACAGTATCTTTATACACTACCGTTAACCAGAACAACCTTGTAATACAGGCAAGGCCGGCCTTTGATGTTACCGATGTTGTACCATTAGGCTTCCGCGCTACACAGCCGGGCCAGTACACGCTTGCGTTAGATCATGTAGATGGTGTATTTGAAGATGATCAGGATATTTACCTTAAAGATAATATGCTTAATACTACAACCGATCTTAAAGGCGGAGATTACACATTTACAACCGAAGCAGGTACATTTGGCAACAGGTTCGAGGTTATCTACCTAAAGCAAGACGGCCAACTGGGTACAGACGAGCTTACAGCTGTATCTAATAGTATTGTTTTGTATCAGCAAAACGGTGTTATCAACATAACATCGGGTAACATAGAAATGACCGAAGTGACCATTTATGATGTTCGCGGAAGCAAAATTTACACACAAACAGATGTTAATGCTACACAAGTTGCTATTACTAACCTTGTTGCACAACAGCAAGTATTAATTGTAGAAATTGGTACCGTTAACGGCACCGTTACCAAGAAAATTATATATTAAATAATTGCCTTGTTGGCAAAAAGTACAGCGCATGCAGCCCCCACTGCATGCGCTTTCTGTTTATTTATAATATAAATATTGTGTTAGTGTAAAAATTTAACAATTGTGTATCAACATTTTATAAAAATTTAGCATACTTTTGTTATAACAATTTTAGCAAACAGGTTCCTGTTTTTAAAATTTAAAATTATAAATACCTTGCTATTTAACAACAGTGCATGTGAGTCCCTACACATGCACTGTTTTTTTATATCCACCTCTTAAAAGACGAATAAATAATTTTATTGTTTTGAAAATCAATAAATTATGCCTTGAATTCAGTTTTTCTTAACTTATTTTCGCTACATTTGGGTTAAACCAATTAAAACCAAATGATTATGAAAAACAGCAGCCTTTTGGCTGTGGTACTAACGGCTGTTAGCTGCGAGAAAACCAAGACAGAACAACCGGCAGGCGCCTCTGCTGTTTAAAAACTAAAGAAATAGTGCCCTCTTCAGATGGGTTGCAGGTAGCAGAAATAGGAACCTTTACCGGGTTAGATTCTGTAAAAAACGTGAAAATGAGTGGTAACTTTATCAGCATTTTCGAAAAACGCAATGGCAAATACGTATGCTTTCGCGATATGGCGGTGCACGATATGCCAAAACCTAAAAAATAACACATCTTACTTTAATAGCTGTTGCCCCAATATTGCTGCACTGTCAGTAAACGTTGGGGCAATTTGTTTGAAATGTTTTGCCGATGTTTTGCGAGATGCGCATTCAATGCGTCTCTACTGAATTACGTTGTTTATAACGCTCCCCTCTCCTCCTATGTTTGCAGTGCTAATAAATCAAATTAGATTTGTATAAATTAAAGTGAAAAAGAATGAGAGCCGTTTCTCTCAGAAATAACTCATTGAAGTATATTGATCCGAAGATATCGCCTCATTCTTTTATTATCTTTTAGAGTCTGAACAGAATGTAAGGAAACAGGCAAACCTGTTATCCAGAATATCCAGCCAGGAGAAAAGACGAAGGGAGATTCATCACTTTTATAACTATAAATATTAGTAATGGAGGCAGTAAAACAAGTATTAGGCGTAGATGTGGCAAAAGATGAACTGGTTGTTACCTTAGGCCGGATGTTGGCAGATTTTTCGAT
>NZ_AUGP01000002.1 GCF_000422725.1 Flavobacterium subsaxonicum WB 4.1-42 = DSM 21790 | reverse complement strand
ATACAACAAAAGCAACATTACCAAAGAAGCCGCTTTTGAGCTAAACAAAGCAGTAGAGGCATTAAAAGCGAACCCTAACATGGTAGTAATGGTAAAAGCACACACGGATAGCCGTGGTACCGACCAGTACAACATGAGCCTTTCTAACCGCAGGGCAAAATCGACGGTTCAGTACATTATATCAAAAGGTATAGCCAAGGCCAGGATAAGCGGCCAGGGTTATGGCGAGAGCGAGCCGAAGGTAAAATGCACCGAATGTACCGAAGAAGAGCATGCTAAGAACAGGAGGAGCGAATTCCTTATTGTAAAGCAATAATAACAAAATAATACAAAGGTTTACTACAGGCAATATTTACAAACGCTTAACAAACCAAACCAACAGATGCCAAAAGCCCCGCACCAATGTGCGGGGCTTTTTTTGTTATCTTATTCCCTGTAGGGGCGCATTGAATGCATCTCCCGGAATGTGAGACACAAAAGTGTTGCCCCTGGCTTTAGCCAGGATTTAAAGGTATATGGGGATTGGCTTTAGCCAATATGCGCAACATATGTGAGAGGTTAATCCGGCTGCTGCCAAACAGTCGCATAATACATCGCACAGCAAATTACAGCCCTTTTAAGCCATTATTTCAAGATTAAGATGAACTCTAACACAGTGTAAAAAACAGTGCTATAATCAAATAAATTAAAAGCGGGGGTTGGTTAATTTAATATCATCTTCGGTACGGGCAATAAATTGGTAATCGTTGCCGTATTTAGTCAGTATTCCCCTGATTTTTCCATTTCCATTGGGTACGGTATTGCCTGAAAAATCAGCCTGCACGGTTGTCCTGAAAATCAGCGTATCTCCAACAACATCGGTAATCAAATGGTTGGTGGCACCCCCAATATCGTTACTGCTTTCGTAATAAGTATGTCCTACAGAAGCATCGGTAAACTGAACATTATCAACCTCCACCAGTTTATTCAGGTAGCTGTCGTTTTTAAGCTGTGCCAACGTAACATGTTGCACAAGGCTCTCTTCAGGTATTACAGTGCACGAGCGGTTAAGATACGTAAGGTAATCAGCCTCTGGCAGGCGGCCAATAGTTGCATAGCCATTAATAAGATAAATACCGCCAAGGTTAAGCGAACTGTTATACATTTGGGTATACAATCCGTTAAGTTTGATGAGCACCTTACGCCCCGGCTCAAAATTGACGAATGTAGACGTAACATCTACATCTACACTAAACCCAAACGAGGCATCAAGGGTTTGAAATGATATGGTCTTATAAAAATTACCGCCCTTATCACTGCTGGTAACATAAGCTTCAATAACATCATCGCCCATAGTGGTTGGATTATCAACATATAATTGTACAGATGATGTTGCCGGTATAGCCTGAGGCTCCATGTTTTTTACAAGGCTGGTGCCATCGCAATCGAGCGTTGGTGTGCGGTAATCGTCATCGTTTACACAGCCACATAATGCCAGTACAGTTAGTGCGATAAAGTATTTATAATGCGTTTTCATATCTTAAAAGTTGAGATAGAGGTTTAAAAAATAAGTGCGCCCATAACCGTAAAAATATTTGGCGCCAAAGGCCGGCGTACCGCTGCTAACATCCTGGTTAAGCTGTCGGTAATTGGCATTGCGTGCCTGCTCAAAACCCCCGGTTTTATAGCTAACATCAAACAGGTTATTGACGCTGCCAAAAAAGCCCACAATATATTTGCCAAACTTCCACGACTTACCACCCTGCAGGTTAACCAAGTAAAAAGCATCAAACTCCTCCTGCTTTAGTAATTCGCGGGTGCGCTCATCGGTGGCTTCCGGAAACGGAAAACCATTTACGTCGGCAGGGTTCTTTAAAAAGTTATTGGTGCGAAGCAAAGCCGATACATCTAAATAATTGCTTGCTAAATAATTGGCATTAGCACCCACCCACCAATAATTAGGGTCGCGGTATTCTATGCCTATCGCGTATGCCTGTTGCGGCATGCCGGGCAGCTTGTAATTTTTAAGTGCGGCCGACCCAAAATTAGTAACCGACCCATTGGGGTTTACCAAACCGGTTTCCTGTTGCAGGGCGGCAAAGGCATCGTTATTAAGCGATACATTAGGGTTATTATCGTACGTGTATTGCCCGTAAGCTGCCGATGCCGTTAGCTTAATAGTAGCGGTAACTTTGTATTCCAGGCCCAGCTCCAGGCCCATCATTTTTTTATCGATGTTGGTAACGGTCTCCGCCACAAATGCATTCGAGTCGGCCGACTCAATGCCTTCAAATACACCCTCGGCAAAAAAGAAGGAGGTTTCGGCGGCATCTTTTATTTTAGAAAAGTAACCCGTTACGCGTGCCTTAAAGCGGGGTGCGCGCAGCAGGTAGCTTACATCGGCACTGGCAATGTTTTCGCTTTCCGGGTTTTCTAAAATGCTGTTGTTAAGCCGCGCGTTAGGAAAAGTGTTGCGCAAGGCCGGCGCTTTTGTCATGTACACACCATTAAAAATAAAAAGGTTGCGGCCGTTGAGTTTGTAGGTTATGCCGCCTTTAAAACCAAAATTATCAAAGCTTATTTTCTGGCTTTTGCCGAAGGAATTATCAGCATAGATACCGTTGCGATACAGCCCGTCGCGCTGGTAATCGGAGCGCGAATAGGTCTGCGACAAATAAAAATCGATAGTTCTATACGTAAATTTAAACTGAGTAAAAGCGTTGTAGCTGTTGGCAGTAAGGTTATAATTATAGCCAAATGTATCGCCAATGCCTACCTGGCGGTTAGGGTTGTTTAAATCGGCCTGCGACTGGCTGCCGCGGTAAAACGGATCGATATCATTATAATAAGCACCACCCAGCAGGTCGAGTAAATTTTGGTAATTGTGCGATCGTAATTTGGTAAATGTTGCACCGGCATTAACTACTATGTGGTTAGTGACTTGGGATCGTAGCAGGGTAGTGGCGGTAAAGGTTTTATCGTCGGTGCGGTCTTCATATAAAACATAGCGACTTTGGGCGGCGGTGCGGCCAATTTCGTTGCCATTGCCATCGGTAACTGCTGTGGTATTGGCAAAATACATGGTGTTCCAGTTAAGCTGAGGGCTGGCAATAAAATTGCTTTGAGCTTGTTGGGCAAGGGCTAAGTTTTGAGGATTATTACCTATAAAAGTTCCGCCCAAACCATCCGGCTGGTAGGCCTGTGGCAGTACACCGACCGAATTTTCGTACTGCGATGTATAGTAGCTTGGCAGGTTTTGGTAAAAAGTAGGGTCGGGGTTGGTAACGTTCTGAAAGTCAATTCGGCTGTTGCCTATTTTGCCAAACTGGTAAGCCACATTGGTATTTAGCGAAGTATTGTTGTTTATTTTCCAGAAATGGCTCAGCATCAGTATCGGCTCCTCCACATCTTTATCGCGCGAGTTGCGCTTTTGGCCATCCTGCCAACCCCAGTACGCGTTGTATTCTTTGCCCATAAGCTGGGTAACTTCGGCCGTGTTGGGCGAACTTTTACCGCGGCTGTTTTGCGCATAAATACCGGTAAAGTTGAGGCTGTGCACATCGTTAAACTTTTTTTCTATGCTTACAAATGCCGAGTTGGCGCCATAATCGGTTCCTTCAAAATGGCCTTCCTGTGCCCATCTGCGCGAAGCAGAAAATACATACGCCCAGCCCTTTCGGTTCATGCCCAATGCATAGGTGGCCATAGCTCGCCAGTTATAATTGGTGTTGGCGCCGGCGTAAGATAGCCGCGTGCCCGGCCTAAAGGCCGATGCCCGTGTATTAATTTCCTGCGTGCCCAAAATGTTGCCAAAAGTATAGTCAGACGGGGCACTGCCCATAGTAAATTCCTGGTTGCGGGTAGCATCGTTAAGGCCGCCCCAATTGCTCCATTGCGGCCTTCCGTCATAAAGTTTGTTCATGCTTACACCATTAATCATGGTGGTGCCATACTGGTTGTCGAGCCCGCGAATTTTAAACCGCGCCTGCCCCCAGTTAAAAGCCGCCGCCTGCTGAAATACATCGCGCGAAGCCTGTAGCAGTCCCGCCGTGTTTTCAGATCCGCTGTTATCGTCACCCAAATCGTTATCGGTAATGGTAATAAGGCTTTGCTGCTGCTCGGTATAGGTGTTTTCTTCGAGTAAAATTACACCCAGGTCTAACGGCCTTGCGGCAGAGGCCTCAATGCTAAACAACTGCGTAACATAGCCGCTGCTGCCTACGGTTATAACATGGCTGCCCGTGGCAATAGGGTTAAAAATAAAAATACCGTTGGCATTGGTTAGCACCGCCTGCCCCGTTGCCTGTATGGTGGCTACCACATTCTCTAACGGAAGCTGTGTTTTGGCATCTACCACGCGGCCCTGTACCGCAGTAGTTTTTTGTGCCCAAAGCGTGAAGGCGTTTAGTATAAATAAAAGGCTGAGAAGGTATTTTTTCATCAATCAGTCTAAATTATTTCATTTCTTTGTAAGTGAAATAGTTGCGTAACGGGCGCAAATATATACTATTCGGCATTATTTTAACACACAACGGGGCATCAGGGCATGATAAAACATTTTTACGGGTTATTCTTCATTACAATGTGCCTTTTTGTAAGCACTGTAAACGGGCAGGATAAAAAGTATAAGGTGCAAACCATTGCTTTTTATAATGTGGAGAATTTGTACGATACCATAAACGATACCAAGGTTAACGATGAGGAGTTTATGCCCAACGGCAAACAGTTTTGGACGGCTGCTAAATACCAGAAAAAGCTTGCTAACCTTGCCCGCGTTATTGCAGGAATAGGAAGCGGTGAGAACCCCAACAACGCCCCTGTAATTATTGGCCTTGCCGAGGTAGAGAACCGTGGCGTATTGGAAGACCTTATTAAACAGCCCTTATTGATCGAGAAAGACTACGGCATTGTGCATTTTGATTCGCCCGACCGCCGGGGTAGCGATGTTGCCCTGCTCTATCAAAAAAAGTTGTTTAAGCCCACAAGCTACCGCAACATCGGGCTGTACAGAACCCTTGCCGCTGTAGCGGGAGAAGAATTAGATGAAAATACCGAAGATAAACCCGATACCTACAAAGGCCGTATTTTTACCCGCGACCAGCTGCTGGTAACCGGTATGCTGGATGGCGAAGAAGTGAGTTTTATTGTAAACCACTGGCCATCGAGGTCGGGTGGCGAGAAAAAGAGCAGCCCCAGCCGCGATGCCGCTGCCGTTCTTAACAAAAAGATAGTCGATTCGCTGTACCATGTTAATCCGCTCGCTAAAATTATAAACATGGGCGATTTTAACGATGGTCCATACAACAATTCTATTAAAAAAACGCTTGGCGCAAAGGGTTTTAAAGACGAGGTTAAGCAGGGCGGGCTTTTTAACCCTATGGAAAGAATGAGCAAAGAGGGTAACGGTACCCTGGCGTATTACGACTCATGGGATATCTTCGACCAGATGTTGGTGTCGCAACCGCTGCTTGGCAAAGATTTTAGCTCTTACCGTTTTTGGAAAGCCGGCATTTATAACCCTACTTTTATAAAGCAGGGCACCGGCCGCTACAGCGAATATCCGCTGCGTACCACAAACGGCGAAGTTGGTTTTAGCGACCATTTTCCGGTGTATCTTTATTTGATTAAGGAAGGGAAGAAGTAGTGGTGAGTTTATGGTAATAATTTCATGACGTTTTTCACGCGCTGTCATTGCGAATGAAGCGTAGCGTAATGCGGCAATCTCATATTTAGATTTCTTTCTTTTGTCTTGAAACAAAAGAAACAAAAATTCAAGGCTCCAACTCATGATTTGCTTACGCAACGAAGTTTAATGCCTTAGCTTCACTCAGGCTTGCTCACTCAGCAGTATAGTTCCCCAAAATTGATAAATTTCAGTCAATTATTCTGAGGCAAAACAAAAACTATCCTTACCTTTAATATGAATTAAAAACTACACGCCATGGCACTCCAAAAGCCTTTTAACCTTAATAAATGGATCGAAGAAAACCGTCATTTACTTAAACCCCCTGTTGGCAATAAAAACATTTATCCCCTTTCTGACGATTATATTGTAATGGTGGTTGCGGGCCCTAATGCCCGTAAAGATTATCATTATAACGAAACCGAAGAGCTTTTTTACCAGCTTGAAGGTAGTATAAAAGTTATTGTTCAGGACGAGGGCGAACGTAAGGAAATGGAACTGCATGCCGGCGATATGTACCTGCACCCGGGCGAAGTGCCGCACTCTCCGGTTAGGAGCGAAGGCTCTATTGGCCTTGTAATAGAACGTGTTAGGGCAGGCCGGGGCTTTACCGATGGACTACTGTGGTTTTGCGATAACTGTAACCACAAACTGTACGAGGTGTTTTTTGAACTTCATAACATAGAAAAAGACTTTTTGCCTCATTTTAAACATTTCTACAACTCAGAAGAGCTGCGTACGTGCGATAAATGCGGTACCGTATTACCTGCCGATGCCCGCTATGTAGATCATGATTAGCACTTAACCCTACATAAAGTTTCTTCTGGCACCGTTTTTGGTTACCTTTGCAAAAATTCTATTTTAATTTCAAAATGGACGACGACGATCAGAAGAAACTAATCACGTAGCAGGAAAAGCCGTTGCTTTTTCCTGTTGCCTAACTATGGGAAATTGCAATTATGGTAACCTTTTACAAAAAAAGCAATGGGCTTGCTATAGCCCAAAGCATTACAGATGCCACGTGGATTAGCGTGGTAAACCCTACACAACAGGAAACTAAATTTTTACTCGAAGAGCTAAAAATACCCGAAGCCTTTTATAACGATATTGAAGATATAGACGAGCGCCCCCGTATGGAGACAGAAAACGGATGGCAGCTGGTTATTATCCGTATTCCGCTTAAAAACAACAGCGAACGCCTGCCGTATACTACCATGCCTTTGGGCTTTGTTTTTAAAGATGATATGTGCGTAAGCATTTGCTTTAGCGAAACAGAACTTATAGACGATTTTATTGCCTATACGCAGCGCAAGAATATTGTACCCCAAAACCATTTTGCACTGGTTCTAAGGCTGCTGGTATCGTCCAGTATCTGGTTTCAAAAATACCTAAAGCAGGTTAACCAGCGCATTAAAGTAGCCGAAAACAATTTGGAGAAATCCATACGAAACGAAGATTTGCAGGAGCTGTTGCAGATAGAAAAATGCCTGGTATTTTTTATAACATCGCTTAAAGGTAATGAGATGCTGTTTTACAGGCTGCGCAACCTTAAAACCCACCGCGACACCTTTGACCCGGAACTAATTGAAGACGTAGAGATCGAGCTTCGCCAGGCACAGGATACCACCAATATTTATAGCGATATACTTACCGGCACTATGGATGCCTACGCATCGGTAATATCCAACAACCTCAATGTTATCATGAAACGGCTAACATCTATTTCCATCATCTTAATGATACCCACGCTTGTAGCCAGTTTTTATGGCATGAACGTGCCTAATGGCTTGCAGGAAAATCATTACGGTTTCTGGATCGTAGCATTAATATCCTTCCTGGTTAGTATTGTAGGAGTGGTAATGTTTAAAAAGAAAAACCTGTTTTAGAGATTTGATTCTTCCGGTTGCTTCTCTACTACCACGGTACGCCTAAAGCTCGGGAAGAAAAACGACCCGGGCTTGCGTTTAAAGTGTTTCCAGATGGCCTTAGATATAGGGCCAAGTTCTGAGAATGGTATATTACGCGAACGGAACGCCAACCCCATAGAAAGCCCAAAACTTACCAAAAAGTTTACCAGCCCAATTACACCAATGCCCACCACGCCCCATACAAGCAGGTCGGTTGCAATGTTGTAATTGGCGCCATAAAGCGCGAGGGCAAGGTTGCCGCTGGCAAAGGTTATGTGCCTTATATCTATATCCAAACCTAAAAATATACCAATAGAGGCGGTACTACCCATAAATACCCCAAACCACCAGTTAGAGATAATGCCCGCCCACTTTTTTTCGTACAGTTTGGCAAGTTTCTTGGCACGTATACGGCCAAAGCTCTTTTTAAGCAACGGATGCTCCTGTATGCGGTAGTACACATGGCGGTGCTTGTCGCGGTTGGCAACGCTGCCGGCAATAATCCCGGAAAGGAACAGAAAGATACCTGCTATTGCCGCATGCAATATGGCAAGGGAGTGTATAGGGCTAAGATCTGTAACCAGGTGGTACCATTTGGTAAGTGCCAGGTTGTAACCAAACACAATATCTATTAGCCAGATGCCCAGCCATGCCACAGGGAAAGCCAAAATTACGTTGCCCACAAATGCTATAAACTGCGAACGGAAAACGCGGGCAAAAAATTCGGCGAAAGCCTCGTGCTTTTCGGTTTCTTTAACCTCCTGGTTTTTGCGGTCGGTTTGCAGGGCACGCACAAGGGCAGCAGCCGTCATGGCCGGTTGTTTTGTAGCCAGGGTAAAGCCCAGCACATAAATGGCAATAAACCCAAACGAGTAGTTAAGGCTGTAGTAAAACGCATGCCCAAAGGCACTGGTGTCTATATTAGAAAGCGCCACTTTTATAATACATAAAATACCCACAATAATACCACCACCACTGGCATTCCAAAACATCCGGAAGTACTCCCAACGGTCTTTGGTAATATAATGCTCGCCGGTATTGGCTGTGTGTTGGGTAACCTCGTACGATATTAGCTGCGTACTCTCGTTTATAAGCTTGCGCACATTATTTTTATCGCAATTATAAGAAATCAGGTTGAGTGAGAGGCGAATGGTATCGCGCGTGGCCTCGCCGGTTTCGTCTACAGCAAGCAGCGGCAGTAATACCCCAAGGCGCTCCAACTGCTGCTGGATACGCAGCAGGCTTTGGTTTACCCTAAGCGATATACCATACTTTTCGCTGTTTTTAAATGCCGCCCGCACATAGTCGATACACTGGTGGTGCAGCACAAGCAGTTGGCGGTAACCAATATCCGATGGCGACACATAGTTGCGTTGCTCTTCCAACAGCCGTTCTGTTAATATGGTAAATTCTTTCTGGATGGCCAGAAAAGGGCTTTCGCGGTTCTCGTATTCGGGTACCATTTGTATTACGGCGGTTTCCAGGGCACGGCCTGCAAAACGATGTATAAGTACCTCCATAGAAAATATAAGTTCGGCCAGGGGGCTGTTGCTTTCGCCGGAATCATAAAGCGTGCGGAATTGCAGGAGCCCAAACAGTTTTTCCAGTTGCGGCATGGCTATGGTTTGCAGCCACACCGGGTCTTTAGATAAAAAGAACACCTGGTTTAGCACATAGCCCAGTGTGTCTTTTTGGGGCTGGTCGGGTAATATTTTGGCCAGTAGCCGTTTACGGACTTCAAAAAAGAAATCGGCATCGGTAAGTATACCGGCATCGGTAAGTATTTTGCTGAATTTTTTATTGCTCAACAGCCCTTTTATGTAATGCGAAAGCCCCTTGCGGTACCTTTCGTTTTCGCTAAGCAGGCTAAGTAGTTCGGTCAGGTCGGTAGGGGGTGCGGTTTCCGGGTGTTTGGGGCGTATAATGTCCACCAGTTCGGCCAGCAGGTCTACCTCGTCGGCTTTGTATTCCCACAGGTTGTGCTCGTCAAAATTAGTAGCAAAGAACTCCGGCAGGGTAATAAAGGCTTTAGTTTTCCTGAACTTCATAGGCGTAGTAACATGTTAATCTGTAAAAATACAAATCAGAGTTTATAATGCGTTACAAAGAAGCAATTTTAGTATTTGATTAAGACGGATTTAGTTTGCAGTGATCAGTATTCAGTCGCAGTCGCAGTGGGCAGTAAGATAACGAGCGTACCAAAAGAGTTTACTTAGAAGAAGCACATACGACTGAAGTTAGAGCCTTGAATTTTTGTTTCTTTGTTTCAAGACAAAAGAAAAGAAGATTAACGCATCCAGCCCTCAATCTTATAATTCTTCTGCAAAAGCTTATAGTCTTTACCGCCATTATCGGGCTTAAGCCAAACCTCTATGCGTGCGCCATAGGGTTGGTCCCAGTCGCCCTCATAAATAGTAAATCGGCGGCTGTAAAGGTTAATATTGTCGGAGTTAATCTCTGCTGACGATCTTAGTTTTAGACTTTCTGCCGAAAGTTGGTCGTTTTCGGTAATCTCAAACGCTTTCAGGTAAATAGTGCCCCGTTCCTTCGGCTTAAGCCATAGATAGTAAGTATAAATACCTGGCTGAGAGCTGCTATAAGCCAATTCAAACTTTAAATTATAAGGTTCTGAGTTTTGGAGGGCTATTGCGCCATCAGCATCATCTTGTAAATCTATTGGCAACTCAAGTTTTACGTCTTTTGGCAATTCAAGCCCGTTTGCGTAGAAATCGACAGGATAAAAAACCAGTATAAACCCTACTACCTGGAAAAGCACAACTACAAGTGCTAACTGCCCTAAACCCTTGATCCATTTAAGTTTTATAAACTGCACAATGGCAGATGCAATTGTAAGTAGTGCCGATATTACTATAAAAAGTAAAGTAATGGCTACATGCAAATCGTTTTTAACTACAGTAATGCCGAGTATAAATAGTAAAAAGAATACTAATAGCGTAACAACACTATGCCACCATGTGGTAAAATAGTTTATAAAATGGTGCTTCATAGTTTGTTGAGAGTGTATTTAAAGTTTTGAGCCGTTAACGGCGATAAAAATACAAAATCCCATACCGTAATTCCGTAACTTGCCAATACAATTTATTACAACAGATGATCGAGACAGAACGCAAGTTTTTAGTGCTTAATGATATTTACAAGCAAGAGGCGTTTACCCAAAAACGCATTGTACAGGGCTATTTAAGTTCGGTACCGGAGCGTACCGTTAGGGTGCGCACCAAAGGCAACCAGGGTTTTTTAACCATTAAAGGCAAAAGCAACGAAAGTGGTTTAAGCCGAATGGAGTGGGAAAAAGAAATATCGGTAGATGATGCCCTGCAGCTGCTTGCCCTGTGCGAAAAAGGCGCTATAGATAAAATAAGGTATGAAGTTAAAGTGGGCAATCATACGTATGAAGTCGACGAGTTTTTTGGCGATAATGCCGGACTTGTAGTTGCTGAAATCGAACTGGCCGACGAGAACGAAGCCTTTATTAAGCCCCAATGGCTGGGCGAAGAAGTAACGGGCACAGAACGTTACTACAATGCGTACCTAAGCCGCAACCCCTACAACACATGGCAGTAAATACTCCCGAGTACGACGTTATAATTATTGGCGGCGGCCCCATTGGCATGGCCTGTGCCATAGAGGCACAATTAAACGAGCTTAGCTACCTTATAATAGAAAAAGGCGCACTGGTTAACAGCATCTTTAACTATCCGCTGTACATGACGTTTTTTAGCACCGCCGAGCGGCTGGAAATAGGTAAAGTACCCTTTACCTGCATTGCCCCTAAACCGGGCCGTCAGGAGGCGTTGGAATACTATCGCAACATCCGGAAACATTTTGACCTGAATATTAATTTGTTCGAGAATGTAATATCGGTTAACAAACAAAAGCCGGATTATTTTGTGGTGCATACCAGCAAGGGTTGGTACAACGCTAAAAATGTGATTATTGCCACTGGTTTTTACGATATTCCCATCTACATGGATGTGCCGGGCGAGAACCTGCCCAAGGTGCGCCATTATTATAAGGAAGCGCACGAATATGCGTTCCAGAAGGTGTTAGTGGTGGGTGCCAATAATTCATCGGTAGATGCGGCTTTAGAATGCTGGCGCAAGGGTGCCGATGTAACTATGGTTATCCGAAAAGACCAGATTAACGACCGTGTTAAGTATTGGGTGAAGCCCGATATTGAGAATCGCATTGCCGAAGGTAGCATTAAAGCATTTTTCTACTCCAGTATTACTGAAATAAGGGAAAACGAAGTGGATATTTTTACCACCGATGGCAATGTTACCATTGAGAACGATTTTGTACTTGCCCTTACGGGATACCGCCCTGATATCGATTTTTTACGCGCATCGGGTATTAATGTGTCCGAAGGTTTAACTTGCACCCCGCAGTATAACCCCGAAACTATGGAAACCAACGTACCCGGCCTTTATCTTGCGGGTGTGGTTTGCGGTGGCCTTGAAACCCACAAGTGGTTTATAGAAAATTCTCGTGTGCACGCCAGTATGATCATGAAGGGTATTTTAGAGAGATAGTTGCCACTTGTAGGCGAGCGTCAATTAATTATAATAACTTTAATGATCCCATACCGCCATCAACGGCTAATACCTGTCCGGTTATCCAGGCGGCGTTATCTGATAATAAAAATGTAATGGCATTGGCAAGGTCTTGTGTGCTGCCAATTTTTTTAAGCGGATTACGGTTTTTACCGGCTTCGGTCTTTTCTTCAGATCCTAATAACTTAGCGGCTAAAGGCGTATCGGTTAATGACGGCGCAATACAGTTAACCCTTATTTTAGGGGCGTATTCGGCAGCAAGCGATTTTGTAAGTCCTTCTATCGCGCCTTTTGCCATTGCTACAGATGCATGGAAAGGCATACCCGTTGCCACGGCCACCGTGCTAAAAAACAGTACTGCAGGCCCCTGAGCTATTTTTAATGCCGGTAAATAAGCCTGTACAAATGCTGCTGCCCCAAGTGTATTGATAGTAAAGTCAGATACAAAATCAGCTTCCGTAAGCCTGTGGAAAGGCTTAAGGTTAATTGTACCGGGAAAGTAGGCCAGTCCGTTTATAGCGCCTTCAATATTAGGGAATTTACCCGTTGCATAGCTCTCAACCGTATACAACTGGTCGTAACCCGGGTTTTCCTGTTTGGTTGATATTCCAATAACAATATTGCCCTGCTCGCGCAGCATTATGGCAGCCTGCACCGCCATGGCCGATGACGCCCCGGCAAATACATAAGTTCTTTGTGCCATTACCTCTTGCTTATTTTGTTAGACGATATGGCACGTTGCCTGCTGCATTTAAAGCGTATAATGCCATCAACACGTTTTTTAGCATGCTTGGTACTGCAATTTTCTACGCGGGTGCGCCAAAGCGTGTAGCTGCTAAATTTAAGCTCCTTTTTCATAAGTGCTTTAACGCGGTCTTCGGTCAGTGCAAACTGGTAAAAAATGGCATCAAAAGGGGTGCGGTCTTCCCAGGCCATTTCTATAATGCGGTTAATATCTTCGGCAGATAAAGTTTCTTTTGGTGCTATGATGCTTTGTGTTTTCATCTTTTGTGTATTATACTAATCAAAGATAATTTAAAAGAAAGCCGGGTGCTGTTTATATACAAAACTTTAGCAAGTGTTTAAGCTGGCATCAACAAAAAAACGCACCCCGTTACCGGAATGCGTTCTTGCAATATAAGTCAGTTTTTGTTTTCTTATTTTACGCTTGCAAACAGGTATTCCCTGTTCATGCGGGCAATGTTTTCAAGAGAGATACCTTTAGGGCACTCAACTTCGCAGGCACCGGTGTTAGTACAATTACCAAAACCTTCTTCGTCCATTTGGCGAACCATTGCCAGAACGCGCTGCGTAGCCTCTACCTTACCTTGTGGCAGTAAAGCATACTGAGATACCTTTGCACCAACAAAAAGCATTGCAGAGCCGTTTTTACAGCTTGCCACACAAGCACCGCAACCAATACATGCAGCAGCTTCAAAAGCCCTGTCGGCATCGTGCTTAGGTACCGGGGTAGCGTTAGCGTCTATCGTGTTACCCGATGTGTTTACCGATACGAAACCACCTGCCTGTTGTATCCTGTCAAAAGACGAACGGTCTACAATAAGGTCTTTTATAACGGGAAATGCTTTACTTCTCCACGGCTCAACAAAAATAGTATCGCCATCTTTAAAAGTACGCATGTGCAGCTGGCATGTAGTAATGGCAGTATCTGGCCCGTGGGCGCGGCCATTAATGTACAGCGAGCACATACCGCAAATACCCTCGCGGCAATCGTGGTCAAAAGCCACAGGCTCCTGCCTGCTGTTAACAAGCTGCTCGTTTAATTGGTCGAGCATCTCCAGAAAAGAGCTGTCGGTAGAAACGTTATCAAGTTTGTAAGTTTCTATTTTACCTTTAGATTTAGCGTCTTTCTGGCGCCATATCTTAAGGTTAATATTTATATTTTTATTTGAAGCCATGTCTTCGGTTGTATTTTATTTGTAGTTCCTTGCGGCAATTTTAATGTACTCATATTCCAGCACTTCTTTATGAAGCACCTCGGCATTAATATCATTGCCCTGATACTCCCACGCACCCACAAAGGCAAAGTTTTCATCATCACGAAGGGTTTCGCCCTCACTATCCTGGTACTCTTCCCTAAAGTGGCCACCAGCCGATTCTTTACGTTGTAAAGCATCGCGTGCCATAAGCTGCCCAAGGTCTATAAAGTCGGCCACACGTAGTGCTTTCTCTAACTCGGTATTAAGCTCGTTAGACGTTCCCGGTACATAAACATCGCGGTAAAACTCTTCTTTAAGCTCGGCAATTTCGCGAATAGCCTCAATAAGGCCCTGCTCGTTACGGCCCATACCTACTTTGTTCCACATAATGTGGCCCAATAGTTTGTGAAAATGGTCTACCGATTTAGAACCGTTATTGTTTAAGAATTTATCTATCTGAGAGCGTACATTGTTCTCTGCCTCATCAAACTCAGCCGATGTGGTAGAGATAGTACCTGTACGAATTTCGTTAGCAAGGTAATCAGATACCGTGTATGGCAACACAAAGTAGCCATCGGCAAGCCCCTGCATTAGGGCAGAAGCCCCAAGGCGGTTAGCGCCGTGATCTGAGAAGTTAGCCTCACCTGCTACGAAACAGCCCGGTATGCTACTCTGTAAGTTATAATCTACCCACACGCCACCCATGGTGTAGTGTACAGCAGGATATATCTTCATTGGTAGTTCGTACGGATTCTCGTCGGTAATTTTTTGGTACATCTGGAAAAGGTTACCATATTTCTCTTCGATCCATGCCTTACCAAGTTTCATAACCTCTTCATCTGTGGGATGGTGGTTACCCTGCGCATAGGCAGTTTGCTTACCTTTATTGATAATCTCTGAAGAGAAATCAAGGTAAACACCCTCGTTTGTTGCGTTGTTTTCTATACCAAAGCCGGCATCGCAACGCTCTTTAGCAGCCCTTGAAGCCACATCTCGTGGTACAAGGTTACCAAATGCAGGATACCTGCGCTCCAGGAAGTAATCTCTGTCTTCTTCTTTAATATCGGTAGCCTTCATTTTGCCGGCACGTATGGCCTGGGCATCTTCTATCTTTTTAGGAACCCAGATACGGCCCGAGTTACGAAGCGATTCAGACATCAGCGTAAGCTTAGACTGGTTCTCTCCATGAACAGGGATGCATGTAGGGTGAATTTGCACAAAGCAAGGGTTAGCAAAATAAGCACCTTTTTTGTGGATTTTCCATGCTGCGGTTACGTTACTGCCCATAGCGTTTGTAGAAAGAAAGTACACGTTGCCGTAGCCGCCACTTGCAATAATAACTGCGTGTGCCGAATGCCTTTCTAACTCGCCTGTAATAAGGTTACGAGCAATAATACCACGTGCTTTGCCATCTACCTTAACAATATCAAGCATTTCGTGGCGGTTAAACATTTGTATGCGGCCAAGGCCTATTTGCCTTGAAAGCGATGAGTAAGCACCTAACAAAAGTTGCTGACCCGTTTGCCCTGCTGCATAAAATGTACGCTGTACCTGTGTACCACCAAAAGATCGGTTATCTAACATTCCGCCGTAATCGCGTGCAAAAGGTACACCTTGTGCCACACACTGGTCGATAATGTTACCCGATACCTCTGCAAGGCGGTGTACGTTAGCTTCACGTGCACGGTAGTCGCCCCCTTTAATAGTATCATAAAACAGCCTGTAAATACTGTCGCCGTCGTTCTGGTAATTTTTAGCAGCATTTATACCACCCTGTGCAGCAATAGAGTGTGCACGGCGAGGCGAATCCTGAAAACAAAATGCCTTAACATTATAGCCCATCTCGGCCAGCGATGCAGCCGCCGAAGCACCTGCAAGCCCTGTGCCCACCACAATGATGTCTATCTTTGGCCTGTTGTTTGGGGCAACAAGCTTAAGGTGGTCTTTATAGTCGGTCCATTTTTGAGAAATATGGCCTTCTGGTATCTTAGAATCTAACTTCATGGTATTTGACGTTGATTATTTATGTAAAAAGTGAATGTATAACGGAATAATAGCAAACAATAGCGGAACTATTATTGAGAATGCTTTACCGAAATTTTTAATGGCACCATTGTATTTTGGATTGTTAGCACCCAACGACTGGAATGCGCTGCCAAAACCATGAAATAAGTGAAAGCCAAGTGTTATCATGGCAATAACATATAATATAGTAGCTATAAGGCCGTATTTAGGATCTTTAAAAAAGTCAACCGTAATCTTGTGAAGATCTTTGTAGCCTTCTGCAAAATAAACCTCTTCTGTACTTTTTTCAGAGCCTTTAACATCTGTAGATGAAGCATCTTTAGGCGTTACCTGGTAAAATTTGTTACCTTCTTTTTTGTAGTTTACACCGTCTATAGCCTGTACAGGTATAAACCTTGAAATACCCGTGCCGGTTGTTACGTAACACTCCATAAGGTTGCCGTTGTAGGGCACTACCTTAGTTTGCAGTGGCATGTCTTTTTTAAAGTGCATTACTGCCCAGAAGTTTACCATGTGGGTAATAATAAAAACAAGGATAATTGTGCCTAAAACTGCCATGTTGCGCGATGCCCAGATGGTGTTTTTGCCCGGATTGTTCATTACGTACTTAACCGGCCTCGCTTTTTGGTTTTGCACCGTTAAGATGATACCATCTATGGCGTGAAAAAGGATTGAGATGTACGTTACGTAAGAAAGGATCTTAACAGCAGGATTGGTAGTCATAAACAATGCATAGAGGTTAAACGCCAATGCATCAGCAAATATGAGCTGTAAGTTACCAATTAAATGCCCGACAAGGAACAGGCAGAGAAATAAACCTGTTAAAGCCATCCAGTATTTCTTGGCGAGAGACGACTTTAAAAGTGCAGATTTTGCCATAATGTTTGGTTAAAAAGATAAAGTGTTTAAAAAATCAAACAAATTTAAGGCGAAAACCCATAAACCACAACCTCTAACTGCTAATTTATAATGAGTATAAAGTGTAGCTTTTTTAAAGTATTACCAATCAAAAATTATATAATGTATTTTTTTACTTTAAAAATACCTAAAAATGTGCAAAGTATTTTTAATTCCGCATTTTATAACGCTGTGGCTTTAAGGGTGGCAAAATTGCATTTTTTATAAATTGTTGGCAAAAAACGGCGTAAAAATACAGGTCGTAAAATATTACTATATCGATTACAGGTGCCATTTATTTTATAATATCCCGCAGGCTGTTTGTATATTTACAAATACTACTTACTTTTAAGCCTTAGGCTGTTAGGGTTTTTGCCGCTATAGCTGTTACAGGTTTTTTTATAAAACCAACTATTTATTATTATGAAGAAATTTACTTTAAATGCCTTACTATTAGCCTTATTTACATTTACCAATACGCCACTGCAAGCACAGGAGCCCACCATACAATGGCAGGGGTCTTATGGAGGCTCCGGTAACGACCACGCCGGCAGTGTACAGCAACTTGCCAATGGCACCGGATATGTTATATGTGGTTATGGCTCATCTACAGATGGCAACCTTTCTGGCAACCATGGCTTAAGTGATGGTTATATTGCGGTTATAGACACACAATCGGGCTATCCTGTAACCATGCATCAAAGAGTTTTGGGAGGCAGCAATGGCGAAGAGATATACTCTGTTATACAAACCTCAGATGGGGGTTTTATAGCGACAGGATATAGCTATTCTACCGATGGTGATGTTAGCAATAACTATGGATATACAGATGCGTGGGTGGTTAAAATGGATAATGAACTTACTATAGAATGGGAAAAGAGTTATACAGGCCCCAACATTAACGGTATTGGCGATAGCGGCTACAATATTAAGCAAACTACCGATGGTGGCTATGTTATTTGTGGCCTTACGGGCAGCGCAACGGGTAACAGTACTGATTGGTGGATTTTTAAGATTGATAGCACTGGCAACCTGCAATGGCAAAATGCTATTGGGGGTGGCGATCTTGAAACGGCCTTCGAAATTCATCAAACTACAGATGGTGGCTACATTGTTGGTGGGCATACACAATCGGGTAGTGGAGATGTAACCGGTTTTCATGGCTCTTTTGATATCTGGGTGGTTAAGCTATCTTCTATAGGTGCCATAGAATGGCAAAAAGCTTTGGGAGGATCTGGTGGCGACCAGGCCGAAAATGTTATACCCACTGCCGATGGCGGGTATCTTGTAGCCGGAATAACCGACTCTACAGACGGCGATGTTTCTGAAAGCTTGGGCAATGGCGACCTGTGGGTGGTAAAGCTTGATAGCGACGGTACTATAGAATGGGAAAAATCGTATGGTGGTACCGGTATGGACTGGGCCTACACATCGTTACAGGCGCCTGATGGTAATTACTATATTGGGGGTTTTACTAATTCTACTAATGGCGATGTTACAGGCTTACACGGTTCGAGCGATTTCTGGCTTTTAAAAATTGATCAGGAGGGCGAGCTCTTATGGCAAAAAACCTATGGAGGCTCCAGCTTAGAAATTATTGAAGATATGTATTTATGTAATGATGGTAGCCTGGTGCTGGTTGGTTGGACTATGTCTTCTGATGGTGATGTTGCCTATAACCACGGCAATGGCGATATATGGCTTGTAAAGCTCGCACCGGAAATTTTGTCTACTCCCCAAATATCTAAAAACACCATTGGCCTTTACCCCAACCCTAATAACGGTATATTTACTATTAGTACAGATAATCTGTTAGAAGAAAATGCATCAATAAACGTATACTCAACTTTGGGTCAGTTGGTTTATAGCGGAAAGGTTACATCGGCCACAGTATCTGTTCCTAACCTGGCGACGGGCATGTATCAGGTGCAGTTGCTTTCGGGCAAAATAAGCTATAGTCAGAAACTTGTAATAAAATAAATTACTTCTAAATAGTAAACACAAATACAATAAGTCCATTCTCAAAAATTGGTTATAAATTAGCGGCATATTATTTCTTAGTAAGAAAAAACCTAATGCTATAATTTTTGAATACCTTTATAAAAAATAAGAAAACAAGTTATAAATACTGTATGCATTCACTAAAATTCACAATCATTTTATTGCTATTTCTAATTGCACCACTTGTTTTGCGCTCAGTTTCTTATGAGCCCTATCCGGCAATCCTGTTGCCAGATGGCTCTGGCACAACACCTGTAATAAACAACGAAATTGTTTTTTCTTTTGATGAAGTATATGCCCAAAATAACAGGCAACAATGGGTAAAGGTTAACACCACTGATTTATTTGACCCTATGCCAGATCCATACACAGGTTCTATAATTCGTAGCCTGGTAAAAGATGGTAAAAGCTCAATTACCGAGGGTTCTAAAAAGCATAAAATATTAAAATATCTAAATCCTTCCAGAAAAATAGCTGTTGATAAAGAGGATATTAAAGAAATGCACACTTGGCTAAAAAAGAAGCTTATAGTGCAACAGCTGGACACTATAAAAATAAATATATCCAGAGTAACCATATATACATCGCCTCAATCAGGAAAATTAATACGCAAAACAATAGATGATAAAAAAATTATACTTCTCAATTAATAATTTAAATACTCTTTTTTGGAGCAGGATAGTAAAATCTACCTATTTAGATGCAAAGTCGTTAACAGTGCTTCGCATTCTAACGGGTATGTTTTTGTTGTTTTTTTATAGTCCTGGATATGGCTGGATAGGTACCTCGCCGCGAGTTTTTTTTAAACCCCCGTTTTTAAGTGTAGCCATTTTTTTTGATAAGTTTCCGGGTACTACCTTTTTTCAGTCTATAGATATTTTATTATTACTATGTGCTGTTTTTATAACCTTAGGCATTAAATCAAAGCTTTCATCAATTGCTTATTGTGTTATTAGTATGGTTGCATTATCTTTTCAATATTCATTGGGTAAAATAGATCATAACATATTATTGTATGTAATGATATTTTATATGGCTTTTTCAGGTTGGGGAAGTTCTCTTGCACTTGTTCCGGACAAAGCAGTAAGTAGCGCTGCCCAGAACAAATGCCTTTCTGCCCTTGCTTTCATTTTATGTTTTGCCTTTTTTACTGCCGGATTTAATAAGGCCCTTAACTGGATTAATTTAGACTTTAACACAAGTGGTACGGCCCTATGGGTTTACACCAATTACTATATTACCTTCAGGCAATATTTACTGGCCGATTTTCTTAAGGGAATGCCGTTTTATAATCTAAAAATAATGGATTATTTAGGGGTGGCTTTTGAGGTTTCGCCTTTGTTATTTTTGCTTCGGTCAAAAAAAGCATGGGGCACCTGGTTGCTAATAGCTGCATTATTTCATTTAACAACACTTTTGTTTTTAAACATTGCGTTTTTAACCCATGTAATTATTTATGCCACATTTATAGATTTTTCTAAAGCATATAACTGGATTAAAAACCTGCTTGCCAAAAGGATTTTCCGTATTATAACAATTATACTTTTAGGGGTATGTGTTAGTGTGAGAGTTTATGATATTTTTAAATTTAAAACATCTAAATTAGTGTTTATTGCAGATTTTTATGCCGAAGAAATTTTAATTGTTTCTTTAGTAATATGGATCTTGATGTTTGTACTATTATATAATAATGCTTTTAAATCAAAACGTCCTATAGCAGTTAATTCGTTGTAGCATTTATTGAACCCTCTTACCTTTTGAAAACAAAAACAGATTATGATGCAATTGTTGTTGGTTCCGGCCCCAATGGGCTGGCTGCCGCTATTACAATGCAGCAGCAGGGTCTATCGGTACTGATTGTTGAAGCCAAAAGTACCATTGGTGGAGGGTTGCGCACAGCCGAACTTACATTGCCGGGTTACAGGCACGATGTATGCTCTGCCGTACACCCAATGGCAATTAGCTCGCCGTTTTTAAAAACACTGCCGTTGCAGGATCACGGGCTTGAATATATTCATCCGGCAATAGCCGCCGCTCACCCTATGGATGATGGTTCTGTGGGGTTGCTTAAAAAATCTATTGCAGATACAGCAAAGTCGTTAGGGCAGGATGCCGAAACTTACACCAAATTAGTAACACCTATAGTTGATTACTGGCCAAAAATAGCGGGCAATGTTTTAGGGCCACTGTCATTAACACCAAAGTCTCCCATAAACATGGGCCGTTTTGGGCTAATGGCCATGACTTCGGCACAAATGTTCTCAAAACGCTTTAAATCTGATGTGGCAAAAGGTTTTTGGGCCGGTATGGCGGCACACTCCATACAGCCATTATCCAACCTTACAACATCGGCTATTGGACTTGTATTGATGTCGGCAGGGCATTTGGGCGGATGGCCCATACCCAAAGGCGGATCGCAGCAAATAGCCAACGCTATGGCTTCTTATTTTACCTCTATTGGCGGAAAAATTGAAACCGATTTTTATGTGCGGTCTTTAGACCAGCTGCCATCATCTAAAACAATTTTGTTTGATATTACGCCTAAGCAGTTGTTAACCATTGCCGGGCATACGTTTTCTACCATCTATAAATGGCAGTTAGAACGCTACCGCTATGGTATGGGGGTATTTAAAGTAGATTGGGCATTAGACGGACCTGTGCCGTTTACCGCCGCCGAAACCAGATTGGCGGGTACTGTGCACATTGGTGGTACTTTTAACGAGATTGCCACAGGAGAAGATATGACCTCTAAGGGCAAAAACCCCGATAAACCCTTTGTGCTGCTTGCGCAGCCGAGCCAGTTTGACCCTACAAGGGCACCCGAAGGTAAACATACTGCATGGGCTTACTGCCACGTGCCTAACGGTTCTACCGCAAACCGTACCGAGGCGATAGAGAAACAGGTAGAACGCTTTGCGCCCGGTTTTAGAGACCTTATTAAGGGCACAAGCACCATGGATACCGCCCAAATTGAAACGTACAACCCAAACTATATTGGGGGCGATATTAATGGTGGCATATTAGATATCAGCCAGCTGTTTACACGTCCGGCACTACGGCTTTCGCCTTACAAAACCTCAACAAAAGGGTTATATATCTGTTCGTCATCAACACCTCCGGGTGGTGGGGTGCACGGCATGTGTGGTTTTTATGCAGCAAAAAAAGCATTGAAGGATATTTTTAATATCAGCATCCCTCATTTTTAGACAACCTTAGCTTTAATATGTCTTAGTCATATCGGCATCAACAACAATAATAAAATCGGCTTTAGCAAGCTGTTCTTTATCCAGTTTGCTTATATCCTGTTGCGATACCGCAGCTATGGTAACAATTTTAAGGCCTGCTTTTTCTTTGTTCAGGTACCAGTTAATACCCTCAAAATTATCTGAGTGATAAGTGCCGTTATAATGTATAAAAATGGTGCCGGCCTTTACGTTAAGCGCAATGTTGTGTGCCATGGTGGCATCTTTTACTGCCTGAGCCTTAGGTAGGTTATCGCCGCCGTGGCCACCGCTCATTTCCAGCATTTTTACATAACCGGGCAGGGTAGCATCATAAGCAATAGGTAAGGGGGCTATCCACGATTTTTCCTGATCGGTAAGGCTAAATAGCACATCGAACCCTTTTTTATAGACCATACTGGCATAACGGCGCGGAATGTTGGTTGCTATAAAGGGAAAATGTTTTTCTTTAGCAAAGTCGACTAAAGGCTTATAGTCGGTTTTATAGTTGTTCCAAAGTCGGGCAACGGTGTCAAATTTTTTCTGGTCGATAGTGCCGGCAAGGTATTCGTTTAACTGGGGCTGGTTGTCGGCCTCAATCATTTCTGCGCCAAGCACAAGGGGTTTGGTTAGTGCCAGGTCTTTAGTAAGTTCCAGTTGCAGCCAGTGTATTAAAGCGTTGTCGTGTTCTTCGCCAAACAATACAACATTAGCCTCGGCAGCAGCCTTAAGCAGCTTTTTATAGGTAGTTGGCTTACCATCTTTAGTGTACAGTTGATAACCTTGTTTGTCTTGCGCAGTTGCAATTAAACCAATAAGTAAAGCCGCTATAAGAGAATAAAATTTCATGCTATTATTTATAATCAATATGAATAAAGCCGCTAAAGTAAGGATAATGCGCAGATAGTTTGCCACGAATTTTACTAATTACACAAATTTAAAGGGCAGGACATTTTGGGTTTAAAAAATTTGTACTTATTCGTGTCTGAACTTCAGGCACGAATTCCACAAATTTTCACGAATTAAAGATTGCTCTTTAAAAATATTTTCACTCTTAGTAGATATAAAATAGCAATCTTTTAAAAATTGGTGTAATTGGTGCTAATTTGTGGCAAAAAGCTTTATTGGGTAATTAAACCTTGGCGTGCTGTGGCATATTAATCCGTAAATTTGCGTCTTGCAAAATTTAACTACATGACTACCGGAATTGACGCCCTTGCCTACGATATTGCTAAAATACACTTACCTATACGTACCCTTGCCGAAGCCCGAAACATTGAGCCTGACAAGCTTGAAAAAGGCCTTGGGCTTATAAAAATGACTTTGCCCGATGCGCATCAGGACACCGTGGTATTTGGTGCCAATGCGCTGACCCGCCTGATAACAGACAATGCTATTGACCCTGCTGATATTGCCCGTATTTATGTGGGTACAGAAAGCGGCATAGACAGTTCTAAACCTATAGGCTCGTTTTTAGTAAGCCTTATGGAGCAGAAATTTGGTCATAATAGCTTTGCCGAATGCGATACGGTCGACTTTACTTTTGCCTGCATTGGCGCTGTAGATGCGCTGCACAACTGCCTTGATTATATAAGGTTAAACCCAGGTAAAAAGGCTATTGTAGTGGCTACAGATATTGCCAAATACGACCTGGAAAGTACTGGCGAATATACACAGGGTGCCGGTGCTGTGGCTATGCTTATTACCGCTAACCCGCGCATTATAGCAATAGAAAACAACTGGGCGGTAAGTACCAAAGGAGTTTTCGACTTTTTTAAGCCGTACCGTACCATTGCTAAAAAAGACATTACCAATATAGACGCTAACGAACCGTGGTTTGGCAATCTGGAGAGCGTTATCGAAATACATAAAGACCAACCGGTGTTCGACGGGCAGTACAGCAATACCTGCTATACCGACCGTACCCGCGAGGCCTATTATTCGTTTAAAAAACTTACCGGAACCACCGGATCTTTATACAACACCTGGGAGGGTATTATGATGCACCTTCCGTATGCTTTTCAGGGACGACGTATGTTTGCTGAGATCTTTGCGCTTGACGCCGATACTCCGCTACTTACCGGCGATGAAGAAGCAACCGATTACCAAACCCGCATTAGGGAAATTAGCAAAAGTGATGATTATAAGGCTTTTGTTGCCCAGAAATTACAACCTGCCGAGGCAGCTTCGTCTCTCATCGGTAACCTGTATACAGGGTCGGTTTTTATGGGATTTATTTCGGCTATAGCCAAATATGCTGCAGAAGCTAAAGACCTTACCGGTAAAAAGATTGGCTTTTTAGCTTACGGTAGCGGGTCTAAATCTAAAGTTTTTGAAGGCACCCTGCAACCCGGCTGGTATGATGCCGCTACCAACGCGCGCCTTTTCCAAACGTTGGAGCAAAGCCACAGCATAGATTTTGATACCTACCAAAAACTTCATAAAAAAGAACAGCACTACAGCGTTCTTGTCCCCGTTAACGAGTGGGTTTTAGACCGTATAGAGCACGAAATACCTAACCTTACAGGAGCGCGTTACTATAAGTGGGTGGAATAGATGCAGTGGTTAGTTTACAGTGTTCAGTCGCAGTAGGCAGTTTTAGAGTGTTCAGTGTTCAGTCGCAGTTTACAGTTAGTTACTACTGCAAACCGCTACTGAATACTGCTTCTTATTAACATTATATTGCTGTGAACTGTGAACCGTAAACTGAACACTCCTTTTTTGCTTACTGTAAACTGCGACTGAACACTGAACACTTTTTTCTCTTGTGCTTACTGCCTACTGAATACTGCGACTGAAAACTGAACACTGATCTACACTTAACAATACTTTATAACACCCCTGTGCAGATTTTGCTAACTTTGATAAACTATAAAAGGCATCCACGTAAAACATGAATGCCTTTTAAACACCAAAAACAAAAAATTTAACTAACCTTGTAGTAATCCCTGAGAATTAAACAAAATTCTATACAATAACGCTGTGGTCGTAGCATCATTGCATAAAAAGTCATAATAAAATGTTAATGTTTTCTACACTACTGTACTGCAATTAATTAGCCTTTTGGTACATTGTGTTAAATTTGAGTACTTTTGGCATGCAAACAAATTAGTAAACCAAAAATGAGTAATACACCTAAGTTCGCAGTTATAGGCGGTGGTAGCTGGGCTACGGCAATAGCCAAAATGCTTTGCGTAAACGTAGACCAAATAGCCTGGTACATGCGCAACACGTATGCCATTGAGCACTTAAAACTGCAAAAGCACAACCCTAATTACCTGAGCTCTGTAGAGTTTGATACTAAAAAACTTATACTTACCAACGATATTAACGAGGCCGTTGCTTACGCTGATTACGTAATTTTTGCCATACCATCGGCGTTTTTAAGCGATGAGCTGGAAAAACTTACCGTTAGCCTGGACGATAAAGTAATATTTTCGGCCATTAAGGGTATAGTGCCCGAAACCAGCCTTATTGTAGGCGAGCACTTTCACGAAAAATACGACATAGACTACGATAATATTGGTGTTATTACCGGCCCATGCCATGCCGAAGAGGTGGCTTTAGAGCGACTTTCGTACCTTACCATAGCCTGTGGCAGCGAAAAAAAGGCTACCATTATGGCTCAAAACCTTAACAGCCATTATATTAAAACCAAAATATCCGACGATATTGTAGGTACAGAGTATGCCGCCATGCTTAAAAATATCTATGCCATTGCTGCCGGTATGGCGCACGGGCTGGGTTATGGCGACAATTTTCAGGCATTGCTTATGAGTAACGCCATCAGGGAGATGAAGAAATTTATCCGTAAAGTGCATAAAATGAAACGTAACATAAACGACTCTGCCTACCTTGGCGATTTGCTGGTTACGGGCTATTCTATCTTTTCGCGTAACCGTATGTTTGGTAACATGATAGGCAAGGGCTACACCGTTAAGAGCGCCATGATGGAAATGAGCATGGTGGCCGAGGGTTACTACGCCGCCAAAAGCGCATGGGAACTTAACCAGGAATATAAAGCCAAAACCCCAATTATAGATGCCGTACACAGCATTTTATACGAAGGTGGCGATGCCAAACAGGTATTTAAAGACTTAACCGATAAACTGGACTAAAACCATATATTTATGAATCACGACCACCTTATAAACCATCCTGCAGTACTGGCCATATTTGGTGTAACCGTGTTAATAATGCTGTTGCTCGACCTGGGCGTGTTTAACAAGCACAGCCATGTGGTTAGCAACAAAGAGGCCCTGACATGGTCGGTTGTATGGATATCGCTGTCTATGATATTTAGCGGCGTTATTTATTTTGTGATGGATTTTGATGCCTTTACAAAATTTCAAAGTGCCTATTGGATAGAAAAAGCCCTCTCTGTAGATAACCTTTTTGTGTTTATAATGGTCTTCGGGTTTTTTAATGTGCCCAAGCACCTGCACCATAAAGTGTTATTTTGGGGTATTATTGGGGCATTGTTTTTTAGGGCCATCTTTATATTTACGGGCGTAGAGCTTATAAACCTTACGTACCTGCCCGAAATGAATGTTTTTGGCACCAACGTACGCATTAACGTAATACTCTCGTTATTTGGCTTCTTTTTAATTTTTGCAGGGATAAAATCGTGGGCATCGCAGGAAGATGAGGACGAGAACAAAGATTTTTCTAAAAGCCCGGGTGCAAAAATCATCTACCGCTTTTTTAAAGTAACCAAAAATTTTGAAGGCAGCCGCTTTTTTATCAAAGTAAATGGCATGCGTATGGCTACGCCGCTGTTGGTTGTAGTTGCCGTTATAGAATTTACCGACCTTATTTTTGCTGTAGATTCTATACCCGCTATTTTTGCCATAGCACCAAACGACCCTTTTATACTATATACCTCAAATATTTTTGCCATACTGGGTCTTAGGGCACTGTACTTTTTACTGGCCAACTTTATGCACATGTTCAGCAAGCTGCATTATGGGCTGGCATTAATACTCGCGTTTATAGGTGTAAAAATGCTTGTTAGTCCGTTTATACACATCTCGTCGCCGGTATCTTTGGCGGTAGTGGGGGGTATTTTACTTGGGGCGGTAATAATATCGTTTATGTTTCCTGCTAAAGACAAGCATAAAATACTTTAAACCTTTGCCTTATACTCGGCAAACAATTCTTCCAAAACCGGAAAAATAAATTTAGAAACACTTAGCACGGGGTAAAAAAACACTGATTTTTGTAGTGTTTCTTCTTTAGCAAAAGTATTGCCGCCGTTAACCTTCACAAAAAAATTAAGCACTACGCTAAGTACAAGTGTGGTGCGGATGAACCCGAATAACGAACCTAATAACCTGTTTGGCAGGCCAAGGCCGGTAAAGTCGGCCACCTTGGTAAACACCTTTGCCAATAGCGTTATACCCGCCACAACAGCAATAAAGGTTATTATAAAGGCTATAATGGCAGCATGTTTTGGGTTTTCGGGCAGGTGGCCGTCAAAATATTTACCCACATAGCCCGAGAATTTTATAGCCAGGTAAATGCCCAGCACCAACGATACTAACGATGCCAGCTCTACAAAAAGCCCCTTACGGTAGCCGTTTATAATTCCGAATAATAAAAATCCGCCCAGTAGTATGTCTGTAAATTCCATTATGGCAAAGGTAGTATTATGGGCGTAGTATGCAAATAGCAAGGGCAAATGTACATTAACTTTAGAGTTACTATCTTTGCACAATATAAATAGACCAATGTCCAGAGACGAACAACTAAAAGAACGCTGGCAACAGCTTGTAACGATACTATCAGACCGTTTTGCCGACGGCGATACCCTTGACCTCGACGCTATTATTTACCTTATAGGCGTGCAGGAACTGGGGCAGTTTAATAAAAAATTTAAAAAAGACGAGAAGGTTAACCTTATGCACATTGCAATATGCCGCCTGTTAGAGCCTTACGGCTACTACGAGTTTGAGCTGTTTGACGAAGATGGCTGGCCGCACTACAGGGTTAAAGAAGAGCTTCCGCCGCTAAAAGCCGGAGAACAAAGCGTACTTATGAAAGGCGCTATTGTAGATTACTTTTTAGAAAAAGGGCTTATTAAGTAGCTTTTTAACAAGTTAATAAAGCTCCGGAAGTGTGGTGTATGCCGCTCTCCGGAGCTTTTTCTTTTTAAGTGGTAAGCTATTCCAGAGAGATGTACATCTCTCTGGAATAGCTTACCACTTAATTAAACAAAAAAAACCTGTGCCCTTTTAAAAAGAAGCACAGGCGCAACAATATATAGCGAGTTAGTATTTTAGTTAGCCGAAAAATTAGTTACCGTACTGTTTACCGTAAACGAGCCTTTAAGTGTACCTGCTGTGTACGAGCCATCGGCGTAAAGCCCATCGGTAACGCTGCCACTGGCACTGCCGCCTGTGTAAACGGTGTAGGTTTCTCCGGTTGTTAAGGCATCAGACGATAGTACTACCGACTGGTACGTCTTGGCCGGTTTAAACGTAAGCACGTCTTGGCCGCTACTGGTTTGAATATGTACTATAGAATTAGCTGCCAATGTAGACCCAAATGTAAGCTTAACCGATTTTTGTGCCGATGATGCTCCCGGTGCCTGGGCCATGCCACTGCTGCCTGCCGCTAAAAGGTAGCCACCGCTAACGGTAAACGAATTATCGTAATCTATAGATGCATTATCATTAGCCGTTGGGCCATTTACAATTACCGTTCCGCCCATCATCACTACAGATCCATTAGAGTCTATGCCATCGCCGCTGGCGTTAATAAACAGGTAGCCGCCATTCATATAAAAATACTTATCTACAGTGTCGTCATCGCCGGCAGCGTTAAGTCCGTCATCTGTAGATACTAAGTGTACCGTGCCACCATTCATGGTAACTAAAGCGCCTTCAATACCTTCTTCACTTTCGGTAATGTTAATCTCGCCATCATTAATGGTCAGCTGTGTGTCGCTGTGCAGTCCGTCATTTCCTGCGGCAATGGTGTAGGTGCCGCCATCAATCACCAGGTTTTTATCAGATTTAATAGCCGACCCCGCCGATGTTATGGCAAATGTGCCGTCTTTAATAATAATGCCACCATCGCTGGCAATACCCGCATCGGTGTTGCCCTTTACGGTAAGCGACCCGGTACCAAAAACCGTCAGTCGGGTAAGGCTGTATACAGTGCTTTCGTATTCGTTGGTCATGGCATCGGCCAGTGTATTTATGGAGCCCGGCACCAAATACACAATAGCTTTATAGGCATTTTTAATGTAGAGCGGTGCACCGGTGGTGCTGGTAATGCTGGTGCCGTTAAAAAGTAAAAATACCTTCGCGTCGGCATCGGCGTTAACCACAAGGTTGCCGCTATTGGTGGTTCCGGTAACAGTATACGTTCCGCCCTCTGTAATGGTGGCTGTAGTACCGCTAACGGTAACGCCGCTTCCGGTTGCAGAGACCGATGTACCGCTATAGGCAATAACGTTAGTGCTTGCGGTATCGTACGTATAATCGCCTGCTTCGTCTATATTGTCGGCAGCGGTAACCTGAGATATTATATCGGTGGTATCAGTAGTTGTGGAGTCGTCTGAACTGCAGGCTGCAAATAAAAACAGCAGCAGGCTGGCCGGTACAGCTAATAAATTGTGTTTTTTCATGGTACAGTTTTTAATATACAAGTAGCTAACGGCAGTAATTGTGCCTTTAGTGCGGCGTTGCGGTAAAGAGCACAAATGTGTAGGTAAACCATTAAAAAAGGCAGCTGCCTCTGTAGAGATTATAACACCTGCTGTAAAATTATAGAAGGCAAATAGGTGGCATAGCAATTTAAAAATGCCTAAATTTGCGAACTTTTATGGCCCAAAGATGATAGATAAGATAAAGGATTACATAGCCGAAGCGGAAGCTTTTAAGGCGCACACTAAAGAAGAGCTGGAGGCTTTCAGGATTAAATTTTTAGGTAAAAAGGGTGTTTTAAACGACTTTTTTGCCGAATTTAAAAACGTTGCCGTAGAGCACAAAAAGGAGTTTGGTCAGGTTATTAACAACCTGAAAAAAGCTGCCGAGGGTAAGGTTAACGAAATTCAGGAAGCGTTAGAGAGCAAAGAAGACACCGCAGGTGCTTATGGCGATCTTACACGCCCCGGTGAGCCGTTTACCGTTGGCTCGCGCCACCCTATAAGCATTGTAAAGAACCAGATTATTGATATTTTCTCTACCATTGGCTTTAACGTAAGCGAAGGCCCTGAGATTGAAGACGACTGGCACAACTTTACGGCGCTAAACCTGCCGGAATACCACCCGGCACGCGATATGCAGGATACCTTTTTTATACAAACCAACCCCGATGTGCTGCTTAGAACGCATACATCATCGGTACAGGTGCGTTATATGGAAGAGAATAAACCGCCTATCCGTACCATTTCTCCGGGAAGGGTATTTAGAAACGAGGCTATTTCTGCCCGTTCGCACTGTATTTTCCACCAGATAGAGGGCTTGTATGTAGATAAAGATGTATCATTCGCCGACCTGAAACAAACGCTTTTGTATTTTACTAAAGAGATGTTTGGTAAGAGCAAGATACGCCTTCGTCCGTCGTACTTTCCATTCACAGAGCCAAGTGCCGAGATCGATATCTATTGGGGACTTAAAACCGAAACCGATTACCGTATTACCAAAGGTACCGGCTGGTTAGAAATTGGAGGCTGTGGTATGGTAGACCCTAACGTGCTTAAAAACTGCGGTATAGATGCTACTAAATACACCGGTTTTGCATTTGGTATGGGCGTAGAGCGCATTGCCATGCTACAATACGGCATTGGCGACATTAGGATGTTTTATGAAAACGATGTTAGGTTCCTGGAGCAGTTCAGGGCAAGTATATAATATTGAATCCCGCCAATTGGTGGGATTTTTTTTGTGTAAATTTCGCAAAGGCACACAAAGAAGGCACAAAGGCACACAAAGCTAAAGACACGAATTTCAGCAATTTACACTAATTAAGATTCTTGTAAATTGGTGAAATTCGTGTCAAATATTATAACAGTACTGCCTAACAGTACTTCCTGCTTCTCTCCGTGTATCTCGGTGTCTCCTATGCGCATTTCTGTGGTATAGCCTCAAATCTTAAACCTTCTTCAATACATATTTATCCGCAGGTGCACCCTGCTCGTCCTCCCCAAATTTATCAAGCTTTTTAACGCTCTTATCCAGCAGTTTAAACTTCAGGTGGTCGCCTTGGGCATCAAGGGTAATAATTTGGGTAGCCTCATCAAGGTAAAAAGTTCCTTTAAATACACGGGGTTTGGTTTCCTTGTCAATGTATTGAGAAGAAAGCGCATAGTTTTTGTTGGGCATCAGGGTCAGTTCGGTTTTAATTCCACTACAATCGCCGCAAGGCAACGTACCAGAATAGCTACCCATTCATTTAGCGCCCTCAATGGTATCTGTAGCTAACGAATCAGCCGGAGGCACCGTATCCATTGGCGAATCGGGCAATGTACCCTGTTCCTGTTGCTGTACCGATGGTGTTTGTGTTGCTTCTTTTTTGCAGCTTGTGCTAAAACCTATCAGCACAAAAAGACATATAATTTGCAATGTTTTCATAATACTTTAACTTTGTATACTTTAAAGGTACCCAAAATTTGGGTGTAAGGTTCATAAAGAAGTCTTAAACAAAGCAACTTAGATAACAAATTTAACCACAAGCGCCTCGGCGTCACAAGGTTTATACAAAGAAGCACAAGGTTGTAAAGGCACAAAAGAGCACAGGTTATTTTGCAACCGTATGAGCACAAAGCTTTGCGGATGGTATATTCCATGCAGCCTTGTGTTCTTGAGACAACAATGTTGTCCGTTGTGTTCTTTATAATGAAGCCTTGGTGTGCTTAGTGAATACCTTTGCGCCTTTGTGGTAAAAAAATAAGCCCTGATTGATAAATTAACAAACTATGAAAAAAGACATTATTATACCCCAGGTAGAAAACGTGTATGTAGCTGCAGTACAGGAGTGGAACGACGATCTTATGTCTAAAACCTGGTACGCTTACCTGGTAAACGACAGCGATTTTACCCTCGAAACCGTAATTGTGGTAAGCAACGCCAGCGGTATGCTTAACGGCGAAGAGCGCAAAACCTCTATGCTGCGCCACGCCTTTGTTGAGGTACCGCCGGTTACCGCCGTTAAAATAGAAATGATAGAGGATAGCGTGCTGGTACTCGACAACTCGTTTATGGTAACCTATTTTATTGGCAATACCCTGTACGACAAAAATTTTATATTTAAGGCCGGCACCATAAATGAGGCGGATGTAGAAGAAGTACCCGTTATTTGGAAAGATGGCATAATGATAGGCTAATTTTTCACTTTCGGACTTTGAGATTGGCTATAATTGCCGAAAAAAAACTAAAATACACCAATGAAAAAAATATACCACCTTGGCACTTGTGATACCTGCCGAAAAATTATAAAAGCACTACCCAATACCGAAGACTTCGAACTGCACGATATTAAAAAGCAACCCATGACCGAGGCTGAGGTAGACGAGCTAAAAAATAGGGCCGGAAGTTATGAGGCTTTATTCAGCCGTAAGGCTACCCTGTACAAAGAGCGTGGCCTTAAAGACCAGCAGCTGACCGAAGACGATTACAAAAAGCTCATCATGGAGCATTACACTTTCCTGAGCCGACCTGTTATTGTTGCCGGAGACCACGTATTTGTAGGCAACAGCCCTAAAAACGTACAGGCCGCTACAGAGTACCTTTCCAAGTGAGTTATGGCAAGAGCCTGCCCGAATAGTACAGGCGGAGATGCCGCGGACGCCGGCCATACAGATTAACATAGATTCTATATCATAAAATCTGTGTAAATCCGCGTTTTCAATCCGCGTCATCCGTTCCATGAAAACTGCGACTGTAAATTGTAAACTGAACATTGCCCTGCAAAAACTCCCACATCCTAACTAAAAGCAGTTTACATCCACTCGGCTATTTTTATTATCTTTGTTTAATATAACATTCTGAATGATACAATCGATGACCGGCTTTGGGAAAGCATCCCTGCAAATGCCCAACAAAAAAATTACTGTAGAAATTAAGTCGCTTAACAGCAAAGGGCTCGACCTGAATGTTAGGATGCCTTCGGTTTTTCGCGAAATGGAGCTTGGCCTTCGCAACAAGATAGCCCAAAAGCTGGAGCGCGGCAAGGTAGATTTCTCGCTTTTTGTTGAGGTTACCGGCGAAGAAACTTCGGCCAAGATCAACGTGCCCATTGTAAAGGCTTACATTAAGCAAATGAGGGAAGTAGTTGATGGCGATGAGACCGAACTGCTTAAAATGGCGGTACGCATGCCCGATGCCCTTAAAACAGAGCGCGAAGAGATAGACGAGAACGACTGGGCTACCATAGACGGCGTTATTACAGAGGCTTTAGAGAACATCTTAAACTTCCGTGTATCCGAAGGTATATCGTTAGAAAAAGAATTTTTAATAAGGATAGGCAATATACTTAGCCTTATGAACGAAACCGTTGCCCTGGATGGCGAACGCCTGCAAACGGTTAAAGACAGGCTGCACGCCAGTATAGAAGAGCTTAAGGTTACGGTAGATGAGAACCGCTTTGAGCAGGAGCTTATTTTCTATCTTGAGAAAATGGACATTACCGAAGAAAAAGTGCGACTGGAAAACCACCTTAATTATTTTATTGAAACCCTTGCGGGTACCGAAGCTAACGGGCGCAAGCTGGGCTTTATAACCCAGGAAATGGGCCGCGAAATAAACACCATGGGCTCTAAATCCAATCACGCCAAAATGCAAAAACTGGTAGTGCAGATGAAAGACGAACTGGAAAAAATTAAAGAACAGGTACTTAACGTATTATAGGTTTATTGTTTGGGGTTCAATGTTTATAGTTAGAAGTTTAAAGCCGCAAACGGCAACACGAAACCCTAAACCCTAAACGCTGAACCCCAAACGCTAAACCCCAAACTATTTTTAATGAAGAACGGAAAATTACTGGTATTCTCGGCGCCTTCAGGGTCGGGTAAAACCACTATAGTTAAACATTTGCTGGCACACCCGGAGCTTAATCTGGCATTCTCTGTATCGGCTGCCACGCGCGATGCCAGGGCCGATGAGGTGCACGGCGAGCATTACCATTTTATAAGCCTTGACGACTTTAAAAAACACATTAAAGCCGACGATTTTATTGAGTGGGAAGAGGTATACCGCGATAACTTTTACGGTACTCTTAAAAGCGAGGTTGAGCGCCTTTGGGCACAGGGCAAAAACGTTATTTTTGATATAGATGTGGCCGGTGGCCTGCGTATTAAAAGTAAATTCCCTAACGAAACACTTGCCGTGTTTGTTAAGCCGCCAAGCATCGACGAGCTTAAAATTCGCCTTAAAAAACGCAGTACCGAGAGCGAAGACAAGATAAACATGCGCATAGCAAAGGCATCGGTAGAGCTGGCTACGGCCCCGCAGTTTGATACCATTATAAAAAATTACGACCTTGATACAGCTAAAGCCGAAGCTTACGAACTGGTAAAACAGTTTTTGGCAGATTAAGTTGTAGTTTAGGGTTTGGAGTTTAGTGTTTAGAGTTGTTCGAGCGCGGATAACACAGATGCAGGCAAGCGCTGATGTATACTGATTTTTTCACGTGCCGTAATTGCGAGGGAGGCACGACCGAAGCAATCTCAACTGATATATTTTAGGTGGATTTCTTCACACACTGTCATGCTGAGCCTGTCGAAGCCCTATACGCTCAAGGGCGAACAACAATCGTGGCATTCCCCTCCCTTGGAGGGGTGGCTGAAAGCCGGGGTGGTTCGTTTCAGTAATAAATTGCCTTTTCAAAAGCAATCATGTATAGTCCTCTCCCCAACCCCTCTCCTTCGGAGAGGGGTTGGGGAGAGGATAAAAAGATGTGTTCACATGATAGTTTAAAGAAGGGGAATGCCAATCAATACCTAATCATTGTATAATACTATTGCACAATGATAAAACAACAAAAAAATGAAAGTAGGCCTTTACTTTGGTACGTTTAACCCCATACATGCCGGGCACCTTATAATTGCCAACCACATGGCCGAATATACCGGCCTGGATCAGGTATGGCTGGTGGTAACGCCGCACAATCCGTTAAAAAAGAAAAGTACCCTGCTAAGCGACCACCATAGGCTGCAAATGGTTTTTTTGGCTACCGAAGAGTATCCAAAGTTAAAACCGAGTGATATCGAGTTCCGCCTGCCGCAGCCCAACTACACCGTTCATACGCTGGCACACTTGCAGGAAAAATTCCCCACCCACGAGTTTTCGCTTTTAATGGGAGAAGATAATCTCAACTCGCTGCATAAGTGGAAGAATTACGAGGTAATACTGCAAAACCACGACATTTATGTATATCCGCGCATCAATAACCCGGATGAAATTCACCCCGATGTAGCCACCAATGCCCGCATACATCGAATTGATGCCCCGGTAATAGAAATATCGTCAACTTTTATCCGCAACAGCATAAAAGAAGGTAAAAACGTGCGCCCCTTATTGCCCGAAAAGGTGTGGCAATATGTTGTGCACAATCTGTTTTATACGAGGTAGCATAGTTTATTCCTGCTCTTCCACAAAATCATCTTCGTTAAACGGTTCTGCGTGTAGTTGTCCATTTTTTATACTTATTACATAAAAAAGACAAGAGTCGGTATCGGGTTCGCACAGATTTATCATGAGCGGAACAATGCCTGTTTTAGTAGGCTGCCTAAACAGAGCTGCCTGTACAATAAAATCATCATAATATTGCAAGCCAATATGTTTTTTAAATAATTTCTTAGTAACAGTCAGAGTATCTGTGGTGTGCTTATTAATAAGATGTACTACTTTTTCGCGGTAGTAAAGTTCATCTGGCACACCCTGTTCATTTACTGCCGGCTGTTTAAAAGCAATGTTGTTAGTATATTCCTCTATAACTTTTATAGTATCGCTGTTAAGTTGCACGGTGCCTAAAAACTCAAATCTGGTAGTTTCTGGCTCGTAGTGATGCGTTTTGGCAACGGGTATAGTGGTGTCGGGCTTTAATGCAACACTATCAGGTTGTTGCTTTTTGTGCCGGGTACAAGCTGTTAAAAATATAGCCAGTAATAAGAGGCAGAGTTGTTTCATTAATCGGTTGTATTAATTGTTTCCAGTAGGCACTGCAAATATCGGCAAGTTCGGCAATGGAAATCGCTTTTCTGTCCTTACAAAAAATCTTTATGTCTAAAGCCCTTAGGTGTAGTGTGCCACCGGTATATTTTAAGCTAACGTCGTGCTGATATAAATATATAACAGCTTACTTCATTTACTACCTCGCAGGAAGTAATCTCAATATCGCCTTTAAAAATATCTTCAGGGCGTGTTAGTGCGGGCGTGTTATCGATTACCGGAAGTGTCCAGGGGTGCAGTTCCAATTTTTCTACACCTGTAAGTTCAACATAAAACACATTAAATTGTGGGTTTATTCGTTCGGCCAGATAGGTGCAGCCTATTGTAAGCGTTAGTAGTTTATCATCGCCCTCCCAACCCTCAATGCCGCCATCATGAAATATTGAGAATACGTCTTTTATGTTTTCTATTGCTTCCAAAATTTAATGTTTGATGCTATAAATATAAAAATTCTCTCCTGCCGTTTACGCCCTTCTTACTATTATCCTTAATTTTGGTATCGCAATAAAAATTATAATTATGAAATACCATCAGATAGACCGTAACCTGTTTATTAAAAACCGTAAAAAATTTACGGCAGCCATGAAACCCAAAAGCGTTGCGGTATTTAATTCTAACGATATTTACCCTGTTAGTGCCGATAGTACCCTGCCCTTTGCGCAGCACCGCGATATATTTTACCTAACCGGTGCCGATCAGGAAGAGTCGATACTGCTGCTTTGCCCCGATGCCCCTTACGAGCACCTGCGCGAAATACTTTTTTTACGTGAAACCAACGAGCATATTGCCGTTTGGGAAGGCGAAAAGCTAACCAAAGAGCGCGCTACCGATGTAAGCGGCATTAAAAATATTGTATGGCTTAAAGATTTCGAAAAGGTGTTGTTTGAGGTTATGACCTACTGCGACACCATGTATATAAATACGAACGAGCATTACAGGTCGGCGGTGGAAACGCAAACCCGCGAAGACCGCTTTGTTAAGTGGTGGAAAGAAAAATACCCTGCCCACCAGGTAGCAAAAAGCAACCCTATACTACAGCATATCCGTTCTGTAAAAGAGCAGGAAGAAATAGACCTTATTCAGCAGGCGTGTAATATTACAGAAAAAGGCTTCCGCCGAATTCTGGGCTTTACCAAACCGGGTGTCTGGGAATACGAAATTGAGGC
This sequence comes from Flavobacterium subsaxonicum WB 4.1-42 = DSM 21790, assembly GCF_000422725.1. Taxonomy (GTDB): domain Bacteria; phylum Bacteroidota; class Bacteroidia; order Flavobacteriales; family Flavobacteriaceae; genus Flavobacterium; species Flavobacterium subsaxonicum. Next base: position 80,028 of record NZ_AUGP01000002.1, on the reverse strand, counting down.
CGAGCTGATACACGAGTTCATCCGCAATCGCTCTAAAGGGTTTGCATACGGCCCGATTATAGCATCGGGCAACAACGCCAATGTGCTGCATTATGTAGAGAATAACCAGGAGTGCAAGGCGGGCGATCTGATTTTGTTTGACGTTGCCGCAGAATATGCCAACTATAGCAGTGATTTAAGCCGTACTATCCCTGTGTCGGGCCGTTTTAGCCAAAGGCAGAAGGATGTGTACAACGCCGTGCTTAACGTTAAAAACGAGGCTACAAAACTGCTTACACCGGGCACCTTGTGGAAAGAATACCACGTTGAGGTGGGCAGGATAATGACATCGGAGCTTTTAGGCCTTGGCCTTTTAGACAAAGCCGACGTGCAGAACGAAGACCCTGCATGGCCTGCCTACAAAAAATACTTTATGCACGGCACCAGTCACCACATGGGCTTAGATACCCACGATTATGGGTTATTATACCAGCCTATGGAACCTAACATGGTGTTTACCGTAGAGCCGGGCATTTACATTCCGGCCGAAGGCTTTGGCATCCGCCTGGAAGATAACGTGGTGGTACAGCCATCCGGAGAACCGTTTAACCTTATGGGCAACATACCAATAGAGGCCAACGAAATTGAAGAGCTAATGAATGCGTAAGCATCTCCCAACCATAAAAAAGCCCGGATAGTTTATTGCTATCCGGGCTTTTTTATATGCTATAATTACTATAAAGCTATTTCAGTTCTTTAATAGCGCGGGCTTCTACCCAGCCCACGCTGTCATCTGCCAGTACAATTTTTTTCCAGTTGTCTACGGTTTCTGTCACGTTTACCTTAGTGCCCTCATGCAGTATAAAGGCGTCCTGCGATTTGGCGTTGGGTTCTCCCTTTACCGATACCACTTCGGCATACACTATAGCCGGATTTTGGCGGCTGTCCTGCGCTTTTACATAAACGGCGGCAACAATGCTAAGCACTATGCCTAAAAGTGCCACAAACATGCCCACAAAAAATATGCGTTTAAGCAGTGTAGTGCCCGCCAGGTAATAGCCTAAAAACAGCAGCAAAAAAAATGTGGAGAACGATACCGCAACCCAGGCCCAGGTATCGTAATGATAATTGCCCGTAAGGTTGTTTACCAGTTTGCCAAAACCCACTTTTGGGGTGGCTTTAATATCGTCTATTACCATTTTTTGGGCAAAGGCAAGGTTTACCTCAGCATCTTTATTTCCGGGGTTAAGCAGCAGGGCTTTCTCAAAATTATAAATGGCCGGGGCAATTTTGTTGAGCTTGTAATACGCATTGCCCAGGTTAAAATACACCTCCGCCGATTCTTTATTTTGCTTTAAGATACCTTCATACTCCTGCGCTGCGCCGGTAAAGTCGCCTTTACGGTACAGGGCATTGCCTTTATCAAAAGACTGCGCTGCAAGCAGCTGCGTTAAAAATAATAGTATGTATGCTAAATTTTTCATTGTCTGTTTCTTACTATTCGTCACACAACCTGCAAGGTTTTTAAAACCTTGTAGGTTTATTTGTTAGGCTTTTATTTATACCTGCAAGGTCTTCGAGACCTTGCAGGAGCTAAGCACCTCAGCCCCTTAAAACCCCTACTTTATCTGCTTCTCTAAAGCGGTTATAACACTTACGGCGCTATCATAATCCTGCTGCATGGCCGTACCGCTGGATGGCGCATACCTTGCAAACTCGCAGTTATCCATAATTAGGCTAAAATTATTAACCGTGTCCGGATCTGCCTTGCGCGAAAGCAACAACTCACGAATGTTCTCACGGCTTAGCTCCGATGTTTCGATATTCAGTTTCGCCTTAAGGAAATTATGCAGCGCTTTTTCCAGCGCAAGGTAAAACGGCTCTTTGCTGCCCAGTTGTTTTTTGGCTTCGCCTAAAAATTTACGCGCCAGTTTATTGTTCTGGCGAATCTTGTTACCCGTAACATCGCTGTCGTAGGCCTCTTTTTTCTTTTTAAGAAGCACGATAACCGGTATTAGCAGGAACGGAATAAACAACAAGATATAAAACAGCGTAGACCCAAAGAAATCATCCCTGCCTGTTGCCCTAAGCGATGTTTCCAGGTTTATGAACCTGAATGTTTCGCCCGGTGCCAGTTTTTGTTTGGATGATGCTACCTGATTGGCCGCTGTTGCATTGGCCGGCATGGTGGTAACATCTATCATTATTTCTTTAGACGTTACCGTGTGGTATTTGGCCGTGTTAGGGTCAAACCACGAGAACGACAATGGTTTTATAGGATACTTGCCCTTGTTGTTAGGCACGATGGTGTACAGGTCGCTAATGCTGCCGTACATGCCTGTAAGCGGCGTTTTAACGTCTTCTTTATGTTCAGGGTCGTACATTTCCAGCGCCGCCGGAACTTCCGGCTTAGGCAGCGTAAACAGCTTAAGGTTGCCCTTGCCGCTAACACTAACCGTTACCTGGGTGCTCTCGCCACCTTTAAGGGTGGTTTTGCCCGGGGTAACTTTAAACTCGAAATTACCTACCGCCCCATTAAAGTCGTCTGGCTTGCCGGCTTCGGGCAGTGCCCTAACATTAATGAATTTCTTGCCTGTAGTGGCCTCTGTTTTTGCCTGGGTGGTAAACGGCCTGCCAAACATATCGCGCCTGCCGGTTGGCACCTCTACATTAAGCTCTACTACAAGCGGCTCAATTTCTAACCTGCCACTTTTTTGCGGATATAGCACAGCCTTGCGCAGCACCACATAACGGTATGGCTGCCCTTTATAAGTGCCCTGCTGCACCTTCATGCTCTTGCCGTCTACCACTTCTATCTGGCTCCAGAAGTCGTTGTACTTAGGGCTTTCTTTCTCAAAAAAGTTAAGCACGCTGCTGTTGGGGCTAACATATAGTTTGTACACCACATTAACCGGCTGGTTAACATACGGGCTGGTATTGGCAACCTCGGCCACTAAGTGTATACCGTCGCCCGGTTTCTGGGCCACCTGGTCGCCCGGGTCTTCCTGCTGTTGCTGGTAGGGGTTGTACGGATTGTATGGCCGCTGAGGCTGCGGGTTAGGGTTGGCAACGGCATCGCCCACGGTAACCTTAAATGGCGATGTTTTATAGGTTTGCCCCTCTATTTCTATAGTAGCCTGCCCAATGGTAAATGTGCCCTTGGCTTTTGGCGTAAGCACGTAAGTGTAGGTTTTGCTAAAGCTGCGCTTGCCGTTTATCCAGGAGTTGCTTATCATCTGGCCGGGGCCGGCTGCCTGAAACCCCTGAAAGGCAGGCGGACTAAAGTTGTCGCCGTCCTGGTTCATGCTGAATTCTACGCGCAGCTTTTCGTTAATGCCCAGTTTTGTTTTACTGGGCGTTGCCTTAAATTCTACCTGGGCATAAAGGCCCTGCAGCGATAGTAGTAGTATGAGTAAGATGTACTTTTTCATAGTCTCTGTTCCGTAATCTGGAAAATAATCACATTTTTCAAATTAGTAGTTGTATGCACCGGTGTGTTACCAGTCTTTTTCCTGTTTTGTTGGCTGGGCCTTAACCTTTTTGGCATTTAGCTTATCCTGCACCTTTTTTTCTTCGTTGTTTAGGGCATTAAGCATGTTTTGCATCTGGTCTTTATTAGGGCTCGCACCGCTTGGGTTGGCATCGGCTTTGTTCTCTTTGTCTTTACCGTTGCCGTTATCTTTATCCTTTTGGTCGCCTTTGTCTTTGTTCTTATCTTTCTGGTCGCCCTTATCCTTATTGTCTTTGTCTTTATCCTTGCCCTTATCGCCTTTATCCTTCTCGTCGCCCTTGTTCTTATCCTTATCGTTGTCTTTAGGCTTTTGCGATTTATCATCGTCTTTGCCTTTCGGCGGATCTTTCTTATCGTCTTTAGGCTTAGGCGGCGGGTTGTTTTTAAGCATCTCTTTAGCCAGGGCAAAGTTATAACGGGTCTGGTCATCTGTAGGGTTGTTGCGCAGCGCATTTTTGTAAGCCTCTACCGCAGCCTGGTAATTTTTTTGCTCCATAAGCACGTTGCCCAGGTTGTGGTAGGCCATGTGCTTTTGCTTTTTGTCCTTAGCATTTTCTATAGCCTTAGAATACGCATAAATGGCCTCTCCCGGCTTTTTTTGCCTGTAAATGGCATTGCCAAGGTTGTAGGATGCAATAGCCTTTGTAGGCGATTTAGAATTCGATATACGATACTCCGCCTCGGCATCTACATAGTCTTTGGCCTCAAAATCTTTATTGCCTTTGGGCAGGTTGGTGTCTTTAACCTCTTTTTTCTTTTCCTGCGAAAAAGCCAGTAAGGCACACAGCAGGAAGCTATATGTAAGTACTTTTTTCATTATTCTTTTTCGTTAAACAGGTTAAGTTTTGTAATCCATCCGGTTTTGCGCTCCAGTAAAAATATTTCTAAGAAAAGCAGCAGGAACGCCCCACCCAGAAACCATTGGAATTGCGACTCGTACAATGCTACTTCTTTACTTTCAAACTCTGATTTTTCTATGTGCTCCAGTGCGTTCTTTACATAATCAGTAACCTCGCGGCTGCTGCCACCATATATATAGCCGCCTTTGGTGCGCTCTGCAATGGTTTTAAGCGCATCGGGGTACAGTTTTGTAACTACGGTTTCGCCCTGATTGTCTTTTTTATAGCTCTCTACCTTGCCGTTTACTTTTAAGGGTATAGGCCCGCCTTTCTCGGTACCCATACCAATAGTAATCAGCTTTATGCCTTTTTTTTGGGCTTCGGCGGCGGCCTCTTCGCTGCCTTCGCCGTGGTCTTCGCCATCAGACAGCAATATAACCAATTTACTGGTTTGGGGGTTATCAAAAAACGTACCCGCCAAATTAATGGCATCGCTAATGGCAGTTCCCTGAGATGATACCATATCGGTATTCATATTCTGAAGGAACATCTTGGCAACACTATAATCGGTTGTGATGGGAAGCACCGGGTAAGCACTGCCGGCATAACCGATAATGCCTATCCTGTCGGACCCTAAGCTGTTAATAATTTGCGATACTATCTGCTTGCTTTTTTCTAACCTGCTTGGGGCAACGTCTTCGGCCAGCATACTTTTAGAAACGTCTATGGCAAAAACAATGTCTACGCCCTCGCGTTTAACGGTCTCGGTACGGGTGCCTATTTTAGGGTTAACCAGTGCAATAATTACACCTGCCAACGCCAGTAGCAGCACCACAAGCTTTAGTGCCGATTTAAAAACCGAACTCTCCGGGCTTAATCTCTTTACCAGTTCGGGATTACCAAACTCGCGTTGTTTTTTGCGTTTCCAGTATAAATTATACAGGAAAATAAGCACCAGCACAGGGATGATGCCCAATAAATACAAATATTTTGATTCGTCTAACTCGTACATACCTATATAAAGCTTCTGTAAAGGGTTTTACGCGCAACCGCCTCGGCCATCAGCAGCCCAAGGGCCGCCCAAACCCAAGGTCGGAATTTTTCGTCGTAGTTATAAAACTTTTGTTCCTCTATCTCGGTGGTTTCCAATTTATTTATCTCGTTGTAAATAGCCTTTAGCTTGCTGTTGCTGGTAGCCCTAAAGTAGGTACCCTCGGTTTTTTTAGCAATTTCTTTCATCAGCGCTTCGTCTATCTGTACGGGCATCATCTGGTACACAAAGCTGCCATCGGGCCTTTTTGCGTACGGAAACAACGCATTGCCATTAGTACCAATACCAATGGTATATACCTTAATGCCGTATTCTTTAGCCATGTCTGATGCCATCCTTGGGTCAATAAAGCCTGAGTTGTTTACACCATCTGTAAGCAAAATGATAATGCGGCTCTTGGCTTTGCTCTCTTTAAGGCGGTTAATGGCGGTGGCAAGGCCTACACCAATACCGGTACCGTCCTGCAGCACCATATCATCATACTTGACTGATTGTATTGCCTTTTTAATAAGCTCTTTATCGCTGGTAACCGGGGTTTTGGTATACGCCTCGCCGGCATAAACCACAAGGCCTATACGATCGTTAGGGCGGGCATCCACAAAATCTTCGGCCACATCTTTAAGGGCTTCAAGGCGGTTGGGCTTAAGGTCTTTGGCCAGCATAGAGCCAGATACGTCCATAGCCATTACAATATCGATACCGCGGGTAGTGCGGGTTTTGTTATTAATATCTACACTTCTTGGCCTTGCCATAGCCACAATAATGCAGCTTAATGCCAGTAGCCTTAAGGCAAACAGTACCGGTTTTAGCTTTGCCAGTACAGAGGGTGCTGCCTTAAACCCGTTTAGCGTACTTATGCTAAGTGTGGCAGTTTGCTGCCTGCGTTTCCAGATGTACCAGCCAATAGCCAATGGCAAAATAGCAAAGAGCCAAAAGAAACCGGGATTTAAAAAAGTTACATCTTTCATAATTATTGATTCAGGTTTCTCAGTTCGATAGAATTTTTAATGCGCTCCAGCATTTGCGGGGCATATTCATCGCCCTGCTTATAAAGCACCATTACCTGCTGCAAGCCCTGCTGCTGCTTAAAGAAAAACAGCTCGTAATAAGCATCTACAGGTTGTTTGGTAATAGCATGCGGAAACTTCATGGTGCCATAAGAGCGTATGCCCTGTATGCCGCCCTGTGTAGCAAATTCTTCTGTTTTAAGCAAAATGTTTTGTGCGCCCTGGCTTGCCCATGCTTTGGTAACACCATCTACCGCAAGGTTAAGATCTATATCTTTAGGTTCTTTAAAAATGGTGGTGCCCACGGCCACATAAAAATCGCCAAACAGTTCGCCGTAGCCAAACATATTAAGGTCTTTTATAAGCGCCATAGCATCGGCAGGAATCATTTTAGAGGCATCCATACGCTTAAGTACCCTTGGGGTTTCCAGCGTTAGGCCCGGGTTGCCGTACTCGCTCTTAACCCATTCGCCATCTAAAAGGGCTTTGTTCTCGGTGCCAAAAATGCCACTGTCGTTTAAAGCCGACTGCACTAAAAAGAAACTCACCACAAAAGCCACTATAAAGGATATTACGCCTAAAATAATGTTCCTGCGTTTTTTTTCTTTCTTTTTGCGCTGGGCTTCCTCCCACATGCGGGTGTGTATCTCGTCGTCGTCTTTTTCAACCGGAATACTGCGATCTATAACCACTATGGTTTTTTCTATGCGGTTACGGTCTTCGGCAATTTCAAACTCCATTGGCCTGCTTTTAGCGAATTTCACTAAGTCAGCATTGCGAAGTACCTGCTCCAGCTGCTCGAAAGTTTCCGGGCGAAGGCTCATTTTACGGCGCTGTGTAGCGCGGCGCATGGCCTCTATAAGTTCGCCGGTGGTGCTTTCCATAGCCGGTATGTGTATGGCCTCTTCTATATAGGTACGGGCAATATCGGCCAGTTCGCTATAGTATTCTTTAACCTCGCCTTTTTGCAGCAGTTCTTTCTTTTCAAGGTCGTGCAATAGGGTAGTGGCTTTTTCAATCGGGGTTTTAATAACCTCGGGCGCAGCCTTAACGGTTTTTTTTCTTTTTTTGATGAACCACCAAACGCCATAACCTGCACCGCCAAGCAACACTATGGCAAGGAGTATCCAATAAAGGCTGTTGTCTGAACTGGCTTTGGCAATGGGCTTAATGTCGAACATTTTTTGCTTAAGGGTGTCTACCTTAACATTGCCAACTTCCAGAAGGAGCGAATCGGTCTGGATGGTTTTGTTATTGATAACCACCGGAAGGCGCGGAATAACATAACGGCCGGAGTCGAACTGTGTTAAGCCGTATTTTTTTACCAGCTCGTAAATAGCGCCCTTACGAACGGTATCTACCGGATACGATTCTATAACCTCCAGCTGCCCAAAGGTTTTGCCTTGCGGAAAACTTACCTTAGCGGCAGTATCTACCGTAGCCTTAAGTATAAGGTTGGCCTGCGAGCCTATTTTTATTTTTGTAGAATCTATACTGGTATGCACCTGCTTTTGCTGCCCAAAGGCGGTAACAGCGGCAAACAAACAAAGTACAGTAACTATTTTTTTAATGATCATGTTTTTAAATGTTATAAACCTACTTATGCACGGGCTTTAAAATAACCCAGCAGTTTGGTTACATACGATTCGTCTACACGGGTGCTAACGGCCCCTGCGCCGCAGCGGCTAAAGGTTTCTTTAAAATACTTAACGCGGTCGTGGTAGTACTTTTCGTATTGCAGCCTTACCGATTTAGAGCTTGTGTTAACCAGCATGGTTTCGCCGGTTTCGGCATCGGTCATGTTAACCAGTCCAATATTGGGCATTTGCTCTTCGCGCGGGTCGTAAACGCGAACCCCGGTAATATCGTGCTTTTTAGCAGCAATTTTAAGGGTATGCTCAAAGTCGGCGCTCATAAAGTCGGATATCAAAAATACAATAGCCCTCTTTTTAAGCACGCCCGATAAAAACTTTAACGCCTGGGTAACATCGGTCTTGCGGCTTTTGGGAGTAAACTCAATAAGCTCGCGGATAATGCGCAATACGTGGCTTTTACCTTTTTTTGGCGGAATGTAAAGCTCTACCTGATCTGAAAAAAGTATAAGTCCTATCTTATCGTTATTTTGTGTAGCAGAGAATGCCATTGTAGCGGCAATCTCGGTTACAATATCTTTTTTAAAGGCGCTCTGGGTACCAAAGCTCTCCGACCCCGAAACGTCTACCACAAGCATCATGGTAAGTTCGCGCTCTTCTTCAAAAACCTTAATGTAAGGCTCGTTGTAGCGGGCAGTAACATTCCAGTCGATAGCACGTACATCATCTCCAAACTGGTACTGGCGTACCTCGCTAAAGGTCATACCACGCCCCTTAAACGACGAGTGGTATTCGCCCGAAAAAATGTGGTTGCTAAGCCGCTTGGTCTTGATCTCTATTTTACGAACCTTTTTTAATATATCTTTTGTATCCATAATTTTATAGTCTAAAGTCTCAGGTCTTAAAGTCATAAAGCAACTCCCCTTATGGGTATTAGGCTTTATATATTAATTTGCGACCAATTTTAAGCTAAAGCCATAAAGCAAATCCGTGCAGGACTTTGGACTTTATGACATTTGACTTTATAACGATTAAGGAACTTCAATCTCATTAACTATTTTATTAATGATGTCCATAGAGGTAATGTTCTCGGCTTCGGCCTCGTAGGTAATACCAATACGGTGGCGCAGTACATCGTGCACTACGGCTCTAACATCTTCAGGAATTACATAGCCCCTGCGTTTAATAAATGCGTAGCATTTTGCAGCGGTAGCAAGGTTAATACTACCCCTTGGCGACGAACCAAAGCTAATAAGCGGCTTAAGTTTTTCCAGTTTATATTTTTCAGGGTAACGGGTAGCGAATATAATATCAAGAATATATTTTTCGATCTTCTCGTCCATATACACCTCACGCACGGCCTCTTGTGCACGTAATATCTGCTCTACAGATACTACTGCGTTAACCTTCTCAAAAGCACCTTTAAGGTTGGCGCGCACCACAAGGCGCTCGTCTTCCATTTTAGGGTAGTCTATAACCGCTTTAAGCATAAAACGGTCTACCTGTGCTTCCGGCAGGGGGTAAGTACCTTCCTGCTCCACGGGGTTCATGGTAGCCATTACCAGAAAGGGTTTTTGCAGTTTAAATGTCTCCTCGCCAATAGTAACCTGTTTTTCCTGCATGGCCTCAAGTAAAGCCGATTGCACCTTTGCAGGGGCCCTGTTAATCTCATCGGCTAATACGAAGTTAGCAAAGATGGGGCCTTTTTTTATGGTAAACTCGTTTTGTTTAATGTTGTAAATCATGGTACCAACCACATCGGCAGGAAGCAAATCGGGCGTAAACTGTATACGGCTAAAGCTGCCCTGTACTGCTTGTGCCAGGGTGTTAATGGCAAGGGTTTTTGCAAGGCCGGGTACACCCTCCAGCAAAATGTGCCCCTGGCCCAAAAGGCCAATAAGCAGGCGTTCTATCATGTACTTTTGTCCCACGATAACCTTATTCATTTCCATAACCAAGAGGTCTATAAATGCGCTTTCCCTCTCTATTCTTTCGTTAATTGCCCTAATGTCTACAGTGGCAGTGTTTTCTTCCATAATCTTGTATTGTTTTGGAGTGTGAATTTAATAAGCTTTTTTTACATTGCAAATTCATTGCCGAATTTATTGCCTTTACCCTAAATGGGGTGTTAACGCGTTGTTAACGGCATTTAGGTTTAGTAAAAAAATATGCGTTTGGGTGCTGTTTAGTGCACTGCATTTTAAAACCAAAAAAAGCGTTGCCCGGCAACGGCAGCGTTTACAACGAAAATATTTGCGTAAAAGTATGCAAATGTTAAATTTTTATTGGTAAAACTCTTGTAAACTTATGCGTTGCAGTACGAAAAAATGTTTACTCGCCTTTGCTATTACTGCTTTTACGTTTCTTAAATGCCCTTGCCCAGCTTATAGAACCCTGCGAAACCGACCCTATAAACACGTTAAAACCAAAATTCAAATTTATTTGCCCTGATGGTAGTAATTATTTAAGCTAAACCATTTAAAATGAGGATGTTTTTGTTATATTTTTGCGCGAAAACAGATATTTAATGAAACAATTTTTACTATCCCTTTCTTTTTTGGGCTGTCTCATGGCAGCGCAGGCACAGCAAAAGCACCAGTGCGGTACCGATGGCCTGCACGACCACAAAATGGCAACCGATGCCGTTTACGCAAAACGCATGCACGATTTTGATGCACGCTATACCGGCGGTAACATTAAAAAAGGCCCGCAAACTGCCGGCACTTACGTTATACCCGTTGTGGTACACGTTATGCACAAAGGCGAGGCGCTGGGTGTTGGCACCAATATTACCGACGAGGAAATTAGAAACCAGATAAAAGCGGTTAACGAGCGTTTTCGTAAAGCCGCCGGTAGTGTGGGCGATGGCAATGGTGCAGATACCGGCTTTGAGTTTGCACTTGCCGTACGCGACCCACAAGGTAATTGTACCAACGGTATTACCAGGACCGATATGACTAATGTTGCTCTTTACATGAACAATGGTGTACAATATGATACAAATGGGAGTGGCATTACAGATGGTGCCCTTAAGGCTCTTGACTACTGGGATTCTAACCGATACTATAACATTTGGATCGTATCAGAATTTGATAACGGCATGTCTGCTTTTTCCGGTTATGCCTATTATGCAAGTGCACACGGCCTTAGTTATGATGGTGCTGTAATACTTTCAGACTATTTTGCCAATTCAGAAAGTATTACTACTACACACGAGCTTGGTCATGCCTTTAACCTGTACCATACTTTTGAAGGCGATGCCGCCGGTACAGCCTGCCCAACAGTAATTAATGGCTGCGGCACCGGCCTTGGCGATTGTTGTTTAGATACTGCCCCGCATATTAGAAATACCGATTGTACTACTACAGGCACCAACAGCTGCGACCCAACCAATACCGACCTTAGTTTTAAACACAATTACATGACATATTCGGTAGCATATAACTGTCAAAACATGTTTAGTAACGACCAGAAAAACAGGGCTATAGATGCAGCTACTTTAATACGTGGCTCGTTATTGGCAGCAAATGGTAACATGAGCCTTGTGCCACCGGCATTAACATCGGCAACTTTTACTATTTCTACCAGCATAGTTTGCCTTGGCAACAGTGTTAATCTTATGGATGCAAGTAGCTGCATACCTAAAAATTATTTAGCCGAATCTGCCTGGGCCGGCATTAATTTTACATGGACTATCACTAACGGTACGGGTATGTATGTGTTTAACACCCAAAATGTAAACTTTACTCCGCCAGTTGCCGGCACATACAGCATTAATTTGGCTATAACTATGGGCAACGCTACGTTTACTACCACTATGGCAAACGCCATTACCGTTTTATCCAATGCAGAATCTGTACAGGCATGCATCCCAGATCCGGGGCAGGTAGGTAATTTTGGATATAGTGTAAATAATGTAGTTTTTAATAATATAAATAACGAGACACCATTGAGTATTGGCGGCTACGAAAATTTTAAATGCAGTAGCGCAACGTCGGTCTATACAGGAAGTACTTACCCGTTATCTGTTTCAATTAAATCGGGTAATAGCTATACCGAAAACTACAGGGCCTATATCGATTATAATAACAATGGCAGTTTTGAAGCCGGCGAAATGGTTGCAAGCGGGTCTGTGCCTAATTTAACTGCTCAAACTTTTACAACCGATGTTACAATACCGGCTAATGCTGTTCAGGGTTCGTTATTAACAATGAGGGTTATAGGAGAGGCAATAGATCTTACGGATGCTGAGGTAGCCTGTACTGCAGAATTTTATGTAGCCGATATAGAAGACTATGGCATATACATTATGGTGCCGTTAGGCACTACAGAGTTTTCGGCTAAAACCATTACCATGGCACCTAACCCGGCTAACAGCCTTGTTACGCTATCCGCGCAAAGCGAAATAGAAAGCGTTACGCTGTACAACATGCTTGGACAGGTAGTGCTTACTAAAACAGTTAATGCAACACAGTCAGATTTGGATGTATCTGGACTAAGTGCAGGCACTTATGTAGTGCACGCTTCGGCCCAGGGCAAAACCGCTGTTTTAAAGCTGGTTAAGCAATAACATACCCTTACGGGAATAATTTAAAGCCTATTTGCTGCATAATTTTGTAGTAAACAGGCTTTTGTTGTTTTTTTAAACTGCTATGTAGGTGTAAGAAAAAATCATTTGATTATTTTTATGCACAAATACTATAACTACAACATTAAATGAGTATACCACTCTCGCCCGTTATTGCGGGCACCATGAACTGGGGCGCATGGCAGGCTAATTTTAATCCTGCGCAAATGGCACAGCTTATAAACAACTGTATTAGCGTGGGCATTACCACTTTTGACCACGCCGATATTTACGGCGGCTACACCACCGAAGCCGATTTTGGACTTGGCTTTGCCCAAAGCGGCGTTAAGCGCGAAGACATTCAGCTTATATCAAAATGCGGCATACAGCATACCGTGGGCAACCGCCCCATTAAGGTAAAGCATTACAATTACTCTAAAGATTATATTATTTGGAGTGCCGAAAATTCGCTTAAATTTTTAAAGACCGATTACCTCGATGTGCTTTTGCTGCACCGCCCCAGCCCGCTTATGCAGCCGGGCGAAATTGCCGAAGCCATACACAAGCTTAAAGGGCAGGGCAAGATAAGGGAGTTTGGCCTCTCTAACTTTACCACCAGCCAGACCGAACTTATAAAATCGTTACTGCATGTGTACTGCAACCAGATAGAGTTTTCGGCTACAGCCTACCAGCCCATGTTAGATGGCAGCCTTGATTTTATGCAGCTGCACAACATTAAGCCTATGGCGTGGAGCCCCGTTGGCAGCGTATTTAAGGCCGAAAATGCCCAGACCGACAGGCTTAAAACCCTGCTGCTGGAATTTGTAGAAAAGTACGAGGCTACCGCCGATGTTATTTTGCTTGCCTGGATAATGCAGCACCCGGCAGGTATTGTTCCCGTTTCGGGGTCGTGCAATTTCGACCGGTTAAAAAACCAGGTTAAAGCCGCCAGCCTTACATTAGACCTTGAGGACTGGTTTGCCATCTGGACCGAAAGCATGGGGCATAAAGTACCGTAAAGACGTTGCAAGTGTTAAGTAGGCAGTCCCAGTATCAGTTTACGGTAGCAGTCGCAGTCGGCAGCCTCAAAGGGGAGCAACATAATAGCATACGGCAGCGCCCTATGAACGAGATGAAGCCTATACGGCACAGAATTTTAAATTTTAAATCTTCAATTTTAAACACATAAGAATGAAAACAGCATTAATAACAGGGGCAACCAGCGGTATAGGCAGGGCTACGGCACGCTTTCTGGCAAAAAATAAATTTAAACTTATTATTTGCGGCCGCCGCGAAGACCGCCTTGCCGAATTGCAGGACGAGTTTAGCGCCCTAACCGAGGTGCATACCCTTAATTTTGACGTTAGAAAAAAGAAAGACGTGGCAAAGGCCATAGCTTCTATTCCGCCCGATTTTATGAAGATCGATGTACTGGTTAACAACGCCGGCAACGCCCACGGCCTGGACCCTATAGAAAATGGCGACGAGGAAGACTGGGATGCCATGATAGACATAAATATCAAAGGGCTGCTGTATGTAAGCAAAGAGGTTATTCCCGGTATGGTAGAGCGCCGCAGCGGTCACATCATCAACATTGGGTCAATTGCCGGTAAAGAGGTGTATACCAACGGTAACGTGTATTGTGCTACCAAACATGCAGTAGATGCACTAAACATTGGCATGCGAATGGACCTTAACCAGTACGGTATTCGCGTGGGCGCTATAAACCCGGGTATGGTTGACACCGAATTTAGCGAAGTACGCTTTAAAGGCGATACCGAAAGGGCTGCACAGGTATACAAAGGCCTTGACCCGCTTAAAGCCGAGGATATTGCCGATATAATCCACTTTGTGGTTACGCGTCCGTACCATGTTAACATTGCCGACCTTACTGTATTGCCAACTGCGCAGGCAAGTGCCACTATTGTTAATAAGCAGCTGTAGGCCGAGCTCCTGCAAGGTCTTTGAGACCTTGTAGGTGTTAGATGGCAATCGTGGCATTCCCCTCCAAAGGAGGGGAATTCTCAAACGAACCCCAAACCCCAAATTCCTAACCCGTAACTCTGAACCCCCAACCCCCAACCCAAACCCCTCCACAATGATCAACAAACGCCTTTTAATTAAAAACCTGCTGGCTCACAACGATGAGAGTAGTTTTTATGATAAAAAGCGTCAGTTAAACCTGCATACCAAAGAGGGTAAGGCCAAGTTTGTAAAGCATATATGTGCGTTATCCAATTCTAACCCACACAACAACTCTTACATTGTGGTTGGTGTAGAAGACGGCGACAACGAGATTACCGGTACCGACTTTTACGACGATAGCCGCATCCAGAACCTTGTAAATGCCTTTTTAATACACCCGCCACGCATACAGTACGAAAATGTACCGTTTCCGCACTTGCCGAAAGACAGGGTAGTGGGCCTGGTTACCATTAGCCCTAACGGACGTGCATCGTACTTTAAAAAAAATATTTATACCATACCCGCCGGCATGGCCTTTTTGCGCCGGGGCAGCAACTCTACACCCGTAGATGTTAGCCAGGTTAACCTTAACAACGTACAGAACAAAAATACGGTAGCCGACATAGAGAACGGGTCGCGCAACAGTATAGAGCACACCCTGGAAGGGGTAATGGACTTTATAAACAACCGGCATAAAGACATGACGGCCAAATACAAAGTATTTAAAGAGCTGTTTATTGTGTGTTGGGCCGGCAACAAAAAAGTGGTTAAGGGGCGTACTTATTTTTCGCGGGTGGATATTGAGCTGATTAACGAGCAGGTAAAACTGTTTTATTCGGCTTTAGATGAGGTAAGTATTGAGTATAACGATGATACTTTCTCGATAACCGAATACGTGGCTTTAGGATTAAACGACAAAACCAGTTACTACCCGCTGGAGCAGATAAGTATCCGCTTTCAGGAAAACGGCAATTATAAAATGGAATCGGAAATGCTGTTCGAACCCCCGCAGTATAACCGCAAAATGATGTACCATATTTATAACGCCAACCTTGCGCTATTAAGCAAGCTTCAAAAGGGCATACCCTTATCTGAAAGGGAACAGAAAGACCTCGAAAACCTGCCAAGTACTTTTATGATATGCTACCTTAATGGTTTTGACGATGCCAAACAAAAGCTGGTAGACGCCAAGCCACTGCTTAAGGCGTATGCCGAAAACTCGGCCTACATATCGTTTAAAGAAGCTATGAGGGTATTGCGTAAAATGAAATATGCGTAGCTATTTCACAGAGATACGCAGAGGGATCTCAGAGATGCACTGACAATTTTAAGAAAACAACATTCGTTGCTAAAACACAGAGCTATATGGCTAAATGGCTGTATCGCTTTGTGGTCTCGCGCCGCAGGGCAATCTAAATTAATCTAAATTAATCTCTGAGATCCCTCTGCGTATCTCTGTGGAACAGCCAATTAACAAAAAGTCCCGAACCATAAACAATGATCCGGGACTTTTATATCAAATTAAAATTCCTTATTCCTTAATTATCTTCTTAACCTCAACACCGGTATCGGTAGTTATCCTTACAAAATAAATACCGGCTTTTAAAGCCTGGGTATCTATAGTGGTAGCGTTTTGGGCGGTAAGGCATTGCCTGCCGTTAACATCTAACACCATAATATTTTGTACGGTACCCTGCCTAAGTTTAATGGTAAGCATGTTTTTAACCGGGTTAGGATATAGCGTAGCATTGCCAAGGGTAGGTGTTTTAACGCCTGCTGTGGCAACAACCTCTGTACTGGCCGTGTTAGTAATAACCGCCGGGTTAAAGTCGAAATAAATATCGGCAGTACTGTACACAATATCGCCTAAGCCGTAGGTGCTCTTAGGCTTAACCCTGTAGGTAATAAAACCGTGGCTTGCCGCCTCGTTACTGGTACTATCGGGCAGGTGAATGTTGTTGTACGTAAACTCCAATAGGTTTTGAGTACGGCTAACGTTATAATTGTGGCTCGATGCTATTGGCGTAAACGTATTCCAGTCCAACAGCTCGTCTAAGGCATTGGTAATTTTAACATTGGTAGCTGCAAAATTACCCGTGTTCTGAAAGCGGATAGTATACGTAAGGTAATCATCGGCCTGTGCTTCGGTAATCGTTGCACCTTCGTGTACGGTAATATCATTTGGGTCGTAAGAGTTTACAACGGTTTGTACCAGCGTTACCGTATTGTTATCTAACACCTCATCGGTTTCGGCTATCGAAACTTCGGCTACAAACTCAAGTTCGTCTTCGGCCTCGTTTACAGGGGGCTCAAAATAATATAGCACTATATTTACAGATTGCGATGATAACGGAGCAATAGTGCCAAGATCTAAGCTAATAGTGCCGGCATTTAAAGTATACGGAAGGCCAACATATTCAATTTCTGCCTTGGTAGTGTTAAAAGTAAAGGTAGCAGTAGTGCCTGTTGCGGCTATGTTGCCATTATTGGTAACTATTAACTGGTAGGTGCCATAAAAACCGGGTTGGGCCACTGTAATTGGTAAAAGTGTAACCTGAACATCGGCAAAAGGCTCTGTAACCTCAAGGCAAAAATCTATCGATACGCCGTTAAGGCCTTCGTTAAAATCTATAGGTGCAGTTACAGGGGTAACCGGTGCAAACCCTGCCGGTGCTATAGGAGCAAGGCTTATAGTATTTACGCCATCGGCAAAGTTGCCTATAGCATATTGGCCATCGGCATTAGTATATACAGAAAATGGCCCACCGTTATTAACTGTTACTACAATTTCTACTGCGGGCACTATGTAATCTACAGCGTTGCATACACCATCTTCGTTAGCATCCATTCTAATAATACCTGTAAGGTTATTACCAGTACCGGTAGCAATTGCTATGGGGCCTTCCCAAGGGCTAATGTTTTCGGCATCGCAAATAATCCTTGCATATGCCACATAGTTAGTATTTGGCAGCAGGTTGGTTATAAGTGCGGGGTTTGTAGTAGCCGGTACACCTGCTGTTTGTGCTATAGGCGCAGGGCTGCCGGCGGTAACAATATAATATTCCCAAATAACATTGGGTGTGCCGTTTATGCCAAAAGTAACATTATTATTAGGTGCTACAGTGGCTGTAAGGTTTGTTGGCGGAAAACAGTCTACAGTAAGGCAATTGGCAGTGCCTTCAAACAAAACAGTTCCAGGTTGGCCGGTACCGGCAGGTTTAGAATAGATTATCTGCTCAAACGGATTTTTTAGTACAATGTCTACATCCTGCGGATTTGTGCCTCCCTCTGGCCAGTACAGGCTAAAAGGCGCATCATGGCACAGCGGAACACTTAATTCGGCGGTAGTGCCGGCACCTTCCAAATTCAGGTCAGCTACAACAATACCGTTTTGCATAACCCAGATGCTGTTACCGCTCCAACCATCGTTGGCTGCGTCTGATGCCAAAATGGTATAATTGCACATATCTACAGGAGAGCAGTTAGTGCCCGGGGTATTAAACTGAAACGGCCCCACCCAGCTGCTAAAAGCAACATCGCTGCATACAGAGCGTACATAAAATTTATAACCCGTGTTTGGTGTAAGATTTGACACTACCGTGGGTATACTGGTAATGGGCGTGTTGGCAACGCCTGTAGGCATGCCGGTTGCAGGTAGTACCTCAATCTCAAAGGTCGATGTACCACCCGGGTTTGTCCATCCTAATGTAACACTGGTGTCAGATGTAGGCACGGCCGTAAGATTTGTTGGCTCAAGGCATTGCTGCCCTACCTTAACATTATCTATAAGCCAGGTGTCGGCGTTATCGCCCTGGCCTACAAAGGCAATATATATTTGCGAGCCCGCAGGAATTATAGCCGGTAATGTTACTGTTTTTTCAGTCCACTCGGTCTGTACGGGGTTTAATTCTAACTCGGTAAACTCTGCAGCAACACTATAACCGGCCAAACTTGTTTGGGGGTTAGTAGCATAGGCATACATAATTTTATACGTTCCGCCTTGGTTGCCATCGGCTCCCAATCTGGAAAAAAAGCGCAATTCAGGATTGGCAGTCGTTGTAATAACAGGGCTTATAAGCCAGTCCTGGGGTATATCTGTTCCTACAGCTGCCTGTCCGTAAAGTGCAGCGCAATAAGTACCTGCGTAGGCAATATTTGCCGGCGTTTGTTGCCAGCTGTTACTGCCATTAACATTAGCTATTGCCCAATATACCGGACCTCCGGTACCGGTACCGGTTTGGGCAAACCAAAAGCCTTCAAAACCCTCTACGGGCAGCTGTGCAAAGGCTAAAAAAGGGGCAAATAGTAATAAACAAAGTAATTTTTTTTTCATAGCATATTGGTTTTTAAGTGGTAACGTTAATGTTTAATTAATTTGTAATTAAGGTAAACAATTAGTTAGCTGCAAATTAGTAAATTTACACTTACACATTTGTGTTAGGTTAAAATTTTTTAAATGAACAGAACCCTTGTTATTGGCGATATACACGGCAGCTATAAAGCGCTGTTGCAAATACTTGAACGTGCGAACGTTACCACCCACGACCGACTTATTTTTCTTGGCGATTTTGTAGACGGATGGGGCCAGAGTCCCGAAGTTATAGATAAGCTTATGGAGCTGAAAACCAGCCATAACTGTATTTTTATAAGGGGCAACCACGACGATTTACTTTTAGGATGGCTTAAAACCGGCCAGTATAGCGAAGAATGGTTTAACCACGGCGGCCGCAGTACTATGGACAGCTACACCATTATGCCCGAAGACAAAAAGCAAATACATATTTTGTTTTTAGAAAGCCTGGAAGATTATTTTTTGGATGATGATAACCGCCTGTTCGTTCACGCGGGGTTTACCAACCTTAACGGGGTTAAGCACGAGTATTTTAGCCGCCTTTTTTACTGGGACCGTACCCTGTGGGAAACGGCCCTTGCCCTGGATAAGTCGATTGATGTTACCCACCCATACTATCCAAAACGCTTTACCCACTACAAAGAAATTTTTATTGGCCACACCCCCGTTACCCGTATTGGGCAAACCGTACCGGTGCAAATGGCCAATATCTGGAATGTAGATACCGGCGCCGCCTTTAAAGGCCCGCTTACCATTATGGATGCCGATACTAAAGAATACTGGCAAAGCAAACCCGCCTTCGAACTTTATCCGGAGGAGAACGGGAGGAATTAGAGGGCAGTGATCAGTATTCAGTTTACAGTGATCAGTATTCAGTTTACAGTCGCAGTTTACAGTCGCAGTATTCAGATTCCTGCATAGTAGCCCCAAAGGGGTTTAACATATAAGCCCGGGGCATCGCCCTGGAGGAATTTGAGGATGCACACAGCAATCGTGGTATTCCCTCCTGTGGAGGGGTGCCCGTAGGGTGGGGTGGTTTATTTATTGGTATCATATAAATTAACTATGTATCCGAAAAGGTGTGCTGTCGAATAAGAGTAAGCATATTTGAGTGAAGCTAAGGCCTTAAACTTTGTTGCGTTAAGCAAAATATACGATGAGGCGTTAAGAACGATTTGCTATTTGAGCGAAGCGAGCCTGCCTGCCGGTAGGCAGGTTCAAATCGTTTAGCTGAATCGTATATTTTGTAGCATAAGAAGTTAGAGCCTTGAATTTTTGTTTCTTTTGTTTCAAGACAAAAGAAAGATAATAAACCACCCCGGCTTTCAGCCACCCCTCCAAAAGAGGGGAATGCCAATCACTACCTATTACCCTCTGCCAACTGTATACTGTAAACTGTGACTGCCAACTGAACACTACCTACTCCACTTCAATTTCATCAATAAAAATAAAAGCATCGCCACCGGCGCCCTGGTGCCACGCGGGTAGTGTGCCAAAGTTATAGGCCTTTATTTTTATATAACGGGCGGTGGTGTTGGGCAGTGTGGCCGATAAGGGCTGAATCTGTACCGTATAATCCTGTGCGGCAATGGTATTATCTACCGTTTTGACAAGGGTAAAATTTACGTTATCGTTACTGGTGTAGTATGCTACTTTGGTTGGGAAAACAATCCACGCGCGACTATCCTGTAAAAAATTAGCAGCGATTTTACGGATTTCTACGGGTTGCTGTAAATCGATAACGGCTTCAAAATCCTGACCCTGGTAACCCTGCCAGTCGCCTTTACGCCAATTAGTGCTGCCCTTGATGCCGTCTAACAATCCATCGGGGCCACCAGCATGGTACTGCGCACTGTATTTCGATTTGATGCTGATGCTGTAATTGTTAGGCTTTTTGTAGAAAAGTGCATTAATACGTCTGCTTTCTGTATTGTTATTCTCAGCATAGAAATAAACGGTAGTTGTTTCATCAATAGTAAAGGCGCCAGTATACTGATTGTAAATTGGTATAAATTTAGAATCGTACCAACCTTTAGTGAAGTAAAATAATTTATCTTCTTTATTAGAACCCTTTATACTAACCAACATCTTATCTTTAAACGATTTACTCTCTGCCTCTATAACCGGTACCGGCACAATTTTTTTGTACGACGGCATGCTAATGTTTAGGTCGCCAGCTTTAGCTGTGCCTGAATCCAGGTAATCCAGATTAAGCTTTTTAGAATCGGCTGTGATGACTTCTTTGCGGCCATCTTCAAAATTAATTACTGCCTTTTTAAAATACGGTTGGGTAACGCTCCATTGCAATTGCCCGGGAGTAACCTTATAAATACCCAGGCTGCTTAGCACATACCAGGCACTCATCTGGCCGCAATCTTCGTTGCCAATAAGTCCGTCGGGTGTGTTTTTATAAAAGTTGTCGAGTATATAGCGTACTTTTTTGGCAGTTTTTTTTGGCTTGCCAATGTAATTGTACAAATACGCCATGTGGTGGCTTGGCTCGTTGCCATGCGCATACTGACCTATTAATCCTGTAATATCTACCTGCTCGCGGCCCGTGGTAGCGCTTGGCGAAGCAAACATCTCGTCCAGCTTTGCCTCAAATTTTTGGTTACCGCCATAAGCCTCTATCATACCCGGAATATCCTGCGGTACAAAAAAGCTGTACTGCCAGCTGTTGCCTTCGGTGTAATTGTTATTCACCTCGCGGGGATCGAAAGGCGCATCCCAGCCGCTATTGCGCTTAGGGCGCATGTGCCCGGTTTTGGCATCAAAAATATTTTTCCAGCTCTGGCTGCGCTCCATAAAGTACCCGTAGTCTTTATCGTTGTGCAAAATAGTGGCCATTTGGGCAATGCACCAGTCATCGTAAGCATATTCCAGGGTTTTAGACACGCTTTCGTGCTCATTATCAATGCTTATAAAGCCATTGCGCTTGTACGCATCCAGCCCTAAATGATCTAACATGGCGCTGTGTTTGGCAGCTTCAAAAGCTTTGTTATAATCAAAACCCTTAATGCCCTTAGCCATAGCATCGGCTATTACACTAACCGAATGGTACCCAATCATACAATCGGTCTCGTTGCTTGCAAGTTCCCACACTGGCAGGCGGCCGCCCTGTTCGTACTGGGCAATAAAAGTGTTTATAAAGTCGGCCGTACGTTTCTTATCTATCAGCGTATACAGCGGGTGTGCCGCCCTAAAGGTATCCCATAAGGAGAATACCGAATAATAATCAAACCCCTCGGCTTTATGAATTTCGTTATCCCTGCCGCGGTACTGCCCGTCTACATCCATGGCAATGTTGGGCTGCATCATGGTGTGGTACAGCGCGGTATAAAATATGGTGTTCTTGTTTTTGTCCTGTTCGGTAATCTCAATTTTAGAAAGCTCTTTGTTCCACAACGCTTCCGCAGAAGCGAGTGTTTTCTCAAAATCCCAGCCCGGCAGTTCGGCCGCCATATTTTTAGCAGCACCCTCGGTACCCGTAGGGCTTAAGCTGACTTTAACTAACAATTGTTCGCCTTTTTTAACATCGGTACTAAAGCTCATGGCCAGTAGAGAGCCGGCAAAAAACGTGTCGGTAACCCTGGCAGGTGCAAAGGCACTGTTGTTTACTTTGGTAATTTTCATTGGTGTGCTAAACTCAATACGCGCATACACATACTGGTTGGTGGCCCATGCCGACGACCGCCTCATAACCTCGATAACCTTATTGTTTATAACGCGCACTTCGCCCATAATCAGCTGGTCGCGATGGTTAAGGTCGAGCACAATATTGGACTGACCGCTTTTGCTAAAGGTGTAGCGGTGCAACCCCACGCGTGGCGTAGTGGTTAGTTCGGCAGTAATGGCATCGTCGTCCAGCAGGACCGAATAGTACCCCGCCGAGGCTTTTTCGTTAGTATGCTTAAAAGCAGATGAATAGTCTTTATTATCAAGGCTGGGCTGGCCCATAGTAGGCATAAGCAATATATCGCCATAATCAGAAACGCCCGTTCCGTTAAGGTGCGTGTGCGAAAAGCCGTAGATAACATTATCTGAATAATGGTAGCCGCTGCAGCCATCCCAACTGCCGTCTATACGGGTGTCGGGGCTTAGCTGCACCATGCCAAAAGGCACTGTAGCACCCGGAAACGTGTGCCCATGCCCGCCCGTACCAATAAAGGGGTTTACTTGCATGGCGTGATCTGCTTTTTGAGAAAATGCACTTATTGAGGCTAAAAAAACGGCTACGATTAACGACTTCTTCATTTTTAGGATGAAATTTTTGATAAAGGTGCAGAATTTTGCCGAAAGTACAAAGTATATTTTGTGCCCGGAAAAGTAAAATTATGATGATGTAACAGAACCCTTTAGCAGCCTTTAAAAAACTCCAGGGTTTCTTTTAAAAGCGGGTCGCGGCTCTCAATATGGCTCATGTGGCCGTAGGGGTAAGTAACTAATTTAGTGGCCGTGCCCTCTACCTGTGGGGCATGTTCGGCATAAATAAGGCTTTGGTCTTTTTCGCCCAAAACAAGCAGTATAGGGTAGGGTGCAAAGTGCAGCAGTACTTCGCGGTCTTTGCGCACCTTCATGCCCTCTAATGCAGCTATAATGCCCTGTAGCGGGGTTTTAACAGCCTGGTCGCGCAGGTCTTCAATCTCGGCGGCATATTGTTCTCGGTTGTCTTCGCTAAACAGGTTGGCAATGCTCATGCGCACAAAGGCGGTGTAGTTTTGCTTAACAGCCTTAATGGCGCGGTCGCGGTTGGCTTTACGTTCGTCGCTATCGGCAAGGGCGCTGCTGTTTTGCAGCACAATGCCCTTAACCATATCAGGGTACAGCTCGGCAAAAGCCAAAGCCACATAGCCCCCCATAGAGTGCCCCATAAATATAGCCTTACGTATGCGCAGCTCTGCCAGCACAGCCTGTACAGCATCGGCCATATCTTCCATAGTATGCACATAGCCCAGGCAGCCTGTTTCGCCATGCCCTAAAAGGTCTATGGTAATAACACGGTATTTTTTAGCATACTCGGCCACAAAAAAATTCCACATGGTACTGTTTTCCAAAAAGCCGTGCAATAGTACCAGGGCGGTACCCTTTCCGGTTTCGGAATACGTTAGGTCGATGTTTTTGTAGTTTAGAAGCAAGTCTGTAAAGTCTTAAAGTTTGTAAAGTCAAAAGTCAAATGCCTGGGCAGTCGAAAGTCGTAAAGTTGAAAGTTTGCTTACTCAGTATCTGTACGTGTCTCAAAAATAAAGTGTTCAGGTGCCATCATACTAATTTGATATTACACCAATGCCATAATAAGATAAACAAGTGCCGCAAAAGCTAAAACTATTATATATAACCAATTCTTTGCTAATTTCACTTTTTTGTAAGGATCAATCTTGCCGTCTTGCTCTATAACCCGTCTTTTCTCATATTTGTGTGCCAGATATAACATAAAAGAACCAAGTGCAAATACAAAACTAAACAGAAGGTCTTTCCATTCCATGATACATCTATGTTTTTAGATCGCTTCGTGCCTCGCGATGACGCTTCGTGCAGAAAGCTGCGCTTATAATAAACTTACGCACTGTACCCGTAACTGTCATTGCGAGCGCAGTGCAACGCAGCGCGGCAATCTTAGCTCAATATGTGAGATCGCTTGGTCCCTCGCGATGACGGTTCGTGAAGAACGATACGCTTCTATTATTACAACAATTGCAAAAGTAATTATTTATAGCTAAATAATTACTTCATCTTCAAAAACGCATCAGCTTCGCTATACGGTATCATAACCTCTTTTTGTTGTTCGGCATAAGCGGCAACCTCATAAGCGTTGTAATATAGCAGTATGCCATTTTCTTTAAAAAATATATTCTGTGGCAGTGCAAATTTTTCGCCTTCAAACATCAGTCCCGTTGAATTTATCGGTTTACCGGCCGGTATCTTGTATTTGGCCCTGAATTTCTTTTCGGCAAAAGCCGTAAATGCTTTCTCGTCCTTAAAAATATCGGCGTATTCTAACGACCTGCCCGTTTGCGCGTTGAATAGTAACGACCTGTCGCCTTCATAACCATGTGCACCACCCGTAAAGGTGTAGTTGTGCAGCTTAATGTTTATAATGCTGTCGGTTTTATAATCTATGGTAGCCTTAATTTTTGCCTCCCAGCTCATGGCATCGGCAGGATATTTTTTGGCAAGCTCCTCATACGATCCTATAAACGATGCCATAAGCTCTTTATAGCTCTTCGCATTAGTTGGCTTTTCGCCAAAGTACACAATGCTGCGCACCACATGAAAAATCTTGTTGTTAATGGTGTCAGACGCTGCGGGGTTTCCGCCGGTGGCTTCGGGCACGCTAATGTTTACATAGGTGCGGGGCTCTTTGCCCGACAGTGTGGTTTTTTGGTCGTATTCTTTATCCGCAAACGCCAGTGCAGCAGGTTTTTCGGCTACGGTGGGTTCGGCTACGGTTTCTTCTTTGTCTTTTTTACAGCTTGCCAGTAAAAGCACGGTGGCAAAAAGGGTTAGGTAATATTTCATGCAGTAAAGTGTGTTATTGTTTTGCAAAAGGTTAATGGGCGTGTTACAGGTGTAACCAAATTACAGTAAATTTGCTTAATTTTTATAGACATTGAACCTTCTTTATATGAAATTTAACACAAAAACCATACACGGGGGCCAGCATCACGACCCTTCTACCGGGGCTGTAATGGTGCCGGTTTACCAAACAAGCACCTTTGCACAAAAAAGCCCGGGCGTACACGGCGGCTACGAATACAGCCGTGCGGCTAACCCTACACGTACGGCGCTGGAAGATTCGCTTGCGAGTATTGAGAACGGCGAGCGCGGACTGGCATTTTCGTCTGGCCTTGCGGCTACCGATTGCGTTATGAAACTGCTTAAGCCCGGCGATGAGGTTATTGCCATGGACGACCTTTATGGCGGTACCTACCGTATGTTTACGCGCATTTATCAGGATTACGGCATTGTTTTTCATTTCGTAGATATGAACGACACGGCCAAATTTGAGTTGCTTATAAACGATAAAACAAAACTGGTTTGGGTAGAAACGCCTACCAACCCGCTTATGAAACTGGCCGATATTGCTGCTATTGCAAAAATTACCAAAGCTAAAAACGTTTTGTTTGCGGTAGACAACACTTTTGCAACGCCTTACTTGCAGCGTCCGTTAGATCTGGGTGCCGATATTGTAATGCACAGCGCCACCAAATACCTGGGCGGCCATAGCGATGTTATTGCCGGTGCGCTTATTGTTAAAGATGCAGCACTGGGCGAAAAACTGCACTTTGCACAGTTTGCAACAGGCGGTACACTGGGTCCGCAGGACTCGTACCTGGTGCTTAGGGGTATTAAAACCCTGCACCTGCGCATGCAGCGCCATTGCGAAAATGGTGTTAAGGTGGCTCAATATTTAGAGAACCACCCTAAAATTAAAACGGTATACTACCCGGGCTTAGAAAACCACCCGCATTATGATATTGCCAAAAAGCAAATGATTGGCGGTTTTGGCGGAATGGTATCGTTTACTTTTACTTCGGGCGAAAAGGCCGAAGCCATAAAATTCCTTGAAAACCTAAGGGTATTTACGTTGGCCGAATCGTTAGGCGGTGTAGAATCGCTTGCCAATCACCCGGCATTGATGACGCACGCCAGTATACCGGAACCTAAACGTAAAGAAATTGGCATTACCGACGATCTTGTGCGCCTTAGCGTTGGCGTTGAAGACGCCGAAGATTTAATAGCCGATATTGAGCAGGCGCTTTTATAGTAAGCAGTGTTCAGTGGCAGTAGGCAGTGCTTGCTCACTCGCAGTTTGTTAAATACTTACTCTTACTGCTTGTCGAACAACTCTTCGACAATTTCCTAAAACAAGACCCGGGACTTACAACTGTAAGTCCCGGGTCTTGTTTTATTATAGTCTATTATAAATGATATAGCTAACAGGCTATTCTGCTAATAGTATCAGATTTTACAATAACATCGCTAAAGGTATTGTTGGCAAGCCAAAGCATGGCTTTTGCAATGTTGTGCGCCGTAACGCTTTTGTATTTACCGGCACTGCCGTAAAGCAGCGGATCTACAAGCTTCCACAGGTTAATAAACAGCTTTTCTAATATGCGGTTGTCTTTGCGCTGCGCCACAATAAGCGACGGCTCCAGAATGTGTGTCCGTGCTATATTTTGCGCCAGTACGGCCTCTTCCATCTGGCCTTTTGTCCTGTTGTAAAATATACCGCTTTTACTGTTTGCCCCCACCGCCGATACTACTATAAACGTAGTAATTCCGTTAGCCTTTGCCAGTTTTGCGGCAGTCGCAGGAATACCAAAATCGATCTTATAATACGCATCTTTATCAGGAGTTTTTGCTTTAGTAGTACCTATGCAGCAAAATACCTCATCAGCTGTAAATTGATCGGCATACTTATCCAATTCCAATAGGTTTATAATATGTTCCTGTATTTTAGGGTTGGCTATACCAATAAGGCTGCGGTTAAAAAGCTTGATGGTGCTGTAGCGGGCATCGGCCAGCAGGAGTTGCAGTAACTCGCTTCCGGTGGCGCCACTGGCACCTAATATAATGGCTGTTTTTGGCATGGTTTTTTATTTGATGTTGTAAGTTACAATAAATTGATAAAAGGGGGAGTAGTTTTAAGAATGTTTAAGAGAACATCTTAACACACCTAATACCAGTAATTTGATTTTGTAATAATACTATTTTTAATTACTTTTGTAGAGTTATGAACAAACCCGAAAAAAATAAGCAAATACTTTCTTCCGCTAAGAAGTTCTTAGAGGACAAGAAAGCTATACGCGCATACAGCAAGGGCGAAATTACCTTAGAGGAATTAAATGAAAGAGGAATTAAACTTGCCATGCCCGTATAAGGTTACGCTGGATACTCAAACATTTATCTATTCTTTCATAACAAAAAACCTTATAGAATATAACGTTACTTTTGCCGATTCGGTGTACCTTTTTGATGGTACTTCGGCGCGACATCATATCACTAAAGTCTATACGCTAAATATAGAAAAGATGTCATTAATTAAAGAACCTCTGGACCTTGATGTGCGTAAAACAATTGATGGAATAATTACCCATTTTTTTAATGATCCGGAAAACTCTATAATTTACCTGTGTGATGCCGGCGATAAAAAAGAACTTTTAAGGCGTAATAAATTTAACGATTGGTACGCAAAAAGCCATTATAAAAATGAGGTTTCAAAAATAGACGAGTCTATAATTGTAGATCAGGATACAATTTACTACACCTGCCTTCTTTACCATAATCAAAACCCTTTTAAAGAAGCGTTGCAAAATTCATATAACGAAGTTATAGCTTCTTTAAAAGATAAGTAAGCGGCTTAGTTTTTGTTTAACGACGATATTAGACTTATTATATTATTTTTTTAATGTATAAGTTACCATTGCTAATACTACTGCCTGCCCATCTCTTTTTGATTAATTTTGCACCAATGGATACCGAAACCAAAATACCGCAGCGCAAGATAATCCATGTAGATATGGATGCGTTTTATGCCTCTGTAGAGCAGCTGGACGATCCAAGCCTGCGCGGCAAGCCTATTGCCGTGGGTGGCGGCGAAACGCGCGGTGTTGTAGCTGCTGCCAGTTACGAGGCGCGTAAGTTTGGGGTGCGAAGTGCCATTAGCGGCTACCTGGCCAAGAAACGGTGTCCGGAGTTAATATTTGTGCGGCCGCGTTTTGATCGCTACCGCGAGATATCGCAAAAAATACGTGATATATTTCATGAATATACCGATAAGGTGGAGCCACTATCGTTAGATGAAGCTTATCTTGATGTTACTTACAACAAAAAAGGCAACCCCAGCGCAACCATGATAGCGCAGGAAATTAGGCAGCGTATTTTAGAGGTTACGGGCCTAACGGCATCGGCAGGTATATCCATCAATAAATTTATTGCCAAGGTTGCCAGCGACTACAACAAGCCTAACGGACAAAAAACCGTGAACCCCCATGAGGTGCTTACGTTTTTAGAAGACCTGCCTATTGGCAAATTTTATGGTGTGGGCAAGGTTACTACCGAGAAAATGTACCAGTTAGGCATTTTTACGGGCGCCGACCTTAAACTAAAGTCCGTCGAATATTTAACCGAGCATTTTGGCAAGGCCGGGGGCTATTATTACTACGTGGTTCGGGGCATACACAACAGCGAGGTTAAGGCCGACAGGATAGTAAAATCGGTGGGTACGGAGCATACTTTTGATGAAAATTTAGTAAGCGAGGTGTTTATGCTCGAAAAACTGGAGCATATTGCCGATGAGCTGGACCGCCGCCTGCGCAAAAAAAAGATTGCCGGCAAAACAGTAACCCTCAAAATAAAATATTCTGATTTTACGGTGCAAACCCGCAGCAAGACCCTGCCGTATTTTATATCAGATAAAAGCCTGATACTCGAAACCGTAAAAGAACTATTGTACCAGGAGCGCCTTAAAGATTCGGTTCGGCTGCTGGGCATATCGTTAGCCAACTTAAATAACGAAGCGGGAGAGAAAAAAGCCGTGGCCGTACAGCTTAAGTTTGATTTTTAAAAAGTTTTTTGTTGCAGTTGTGAGTCACAGTCGCAGTCGCAGTTTTCAGTTTTCAGTCACAGTGAGTGCAGCGTGTTATATGCAGTTATCTGATAGCGCGATAATAAAGTGAATGTCAGCATGACAATATCTCTGATACAACCAAGCTATATTCCAATCCAATTAAAATCCGCACTCGCTCTTACGGATAACTGCGGTTGCGACTCAAAACTGCAATTAAACACCTGTTATTTTTTGGTTAAAACCATTTGTAAAAAACCAACGCGTTAACATAAATCGTACCTTGTATACATAACCATGTACACAAACAAAAAATGACCCTTGCCCAATATTACGATACCGTAAGAACCGCCACCCAGGATATTTGCCAGCCCTTGCAAACCGAAGATTATGTGCCCCAACCGGTACCGTTTGTAAGTCCGCCCAAGTGGCACCTGGCGCACAGCACCTGGTTTTTTGAAGAATTTATCTTAAAAAAATACCTGCCGGGCTATGTGGTTTTCGACGAAGATTTTGGCTTTCTGTTCAATAGCTATTACAACAACGTGGGCAACCGCGTATTTAGGGCCAACAGGGGTAATATAACGCGCCCAAACGTGGCGCAGGTGTACGAGTACCGCCAGTATGTAGATGCGCACATGCAGGAACTTATTCAGGCAAAAGCCGATGATGCTGCACTGGCCGGTTTAATTGTACTGGGGCTAAACCACGAGCAGCAGCACCAGGAATTATTGGTTACCGATATTAAATACATTTTGGGTGGCAACCCGCTGTTTCCGGTATATGATGAGGTGGCCGACTGGGAAGCACAACACAACACCGGCACCGGATTTGTAACTATCGATGAAGGTGTTTATAACGTAGGGCACGAGGGTGCGGGCTTTAGCTTTGATAACGAGCATGGCCGCCATAAAGTGTACCTTAACCAATTTACCATAAGCAATACCCTTGTTACCAATGCCCAATACCTGGAATTTATAAATGCAGGCGGCTACACCAATTTTAATTACTGGTTAGACGAGGGGTGGAGCTGGGTTACCGAAAATAAAATAGAAGCGCCCCTGTACTGGTATATTATAGACCGGCAGTGGATGCACTACACACTAAGCGGACTAAAGCCGGTCGACCCTGATGCGATGCTTACACACGTATCTTTTTACGAAGCTGCTGCTTTTGCAGAGTGGAAACGCATGCGCCTGCCAACCGAGTTTGAATGGGAAATAGCATCTGCACAGCTTAACTGGGGCAAACGCTGGGAGTGGACGCACAGTGCCTACCTGCCGTACCCCAACTTCCACAAGCCCGATGGTGCTCTGGGCGAATATAATGGCAAATTTATGGTTAACCAAATGGTGCTTCGCGGGGCATCGTGTGCTACGCCCAAAGGGCACAGCCGCAACACGTACCGCAACTTTTTTCATGCCGGCGAGCGCTGGCAGTTTACCGGCATTCGCCTTGTAAAATTATAATTATGGCAACTACTACACTACTTAGCACCTTTGCGCAGGATGTGCGCACTGGGCTTACCGATAAAAATAAATACCTGAGCTCTAAATATTTTTATGATGATGCGGGCAGCCGCATTTTTATGGAGATTATGAAAATGCCGGAATACTATCCTACCGGTTGCGAGTTCGAGATCATCTCGCAGCAGTCGGCACAAATATTAAGCAAACTTAACTTTAGCGGCCCTTTTAATATTGTAGAGTTTGGCAGCGGAGACGGTATGAAAACCAAGCACCTGCTCAAGGCCTTTACCAATGCAGGCGCAAGCTTTACTTATATTCCTATAGATATATCGCAGGAGGCTATAGATGCCTTAGAGCACAACATTAATGCCTTTGTGCCTAATATAGACATGCAGCCCCGCACCGGCGATTATTTTGAGGTGCTGGAAGAACTGAGCACTACCAGCGATGTACCCAGCCTGTTCTTGTTTATGGGCGGCAACATTGGCAATTACCTGCCCGATGATGCCCTTGCCCTGCTGCAAAAATTTAATGCCGGTATGAAGCATGGCGATAAACTTCTGGTGGGTATCGACCTGCAAAAAAATCCGCGTACTATTCAACTTGCGTATGATGATCCGCACGGTATTACCAAGGCATTTAACATGAACCTGCTGCGCCGCATTAATAACGAGTTGGAAGCCGATATTGCCCTGGATCAGTTCGATTTTTACAGCAACTATAACCCGCAAAATGGCGAAGTTAACAGTTACCTGGTCAGTTTAAAAAAACAGCATTTTCATAGCACGGTTTTAAACCAGACCTTCTTTTTTGAGAAAGACGAACTGGTTTGGACAGAGCTTTCTAAAAAATACCTCATCCCGCAAATTCACGAGCTTGCCGCAGCATCGGGCTTCGGCGTAAGCCATAACTTTTTAGATTGCAGGCATTATTTTACCGATAGCCTTTGGGAAAAGGTTTAGAGTTGGGGTTTAGGGCTTCAGGTTTTCTTAAAGTTGTGAGTTTGTTGTAGCAATTTAACTCTGCAACGGTAATTAAAAATGGTATCACGCTGAGATTGTCGAAGCGTGATACTATTTTTATTTTGATGGAGCTTCATATTCGGCTAAAGCCACAAAACCAGACCTACCTTTAACCCCTGACTAAAGTCAGGGGCAACACATCAAAACAAACCTGTTTGTATACTCAGGTGGCATGTGTTGCCCGTGGCTTTAGCCACGCGATTTAAAAGTGACTAATACCGGCTTTAGCCAAATATATGCTACTGCGGATATTTATTATTGCAATTTAGATGAGTCAAGAAATCACATTACAACCGTAGAGACGCAATGCTTTGCGTCTTATGCATTGTTCCTACATTATTCGAGATGCAAAGCATTGCGTCTCTACACAGCACAAAAGAACGGCCTCCAATTTGGAGGCCGTTCTATATAAAAAACACTTTATAAGTAAGAAATAATTACAGATCGAAACGGATGCCCTGTGCCAATGGCAACTGGCTACCGTAGTTAATAGTGTTGGTTTGCCTGCGCATGTAAGCCCTCCAGGCATCGCTTCCGCTTTCGCGGCCACCGCCGGTTTCTTTTTCGCCACCAAAAGCACCGCCAATCTCGGCACCCGATGTACCAATGTTAACATTGGCAATACCACAATCTGACCCTGATTGCGAAAGGAATAATTCCATCTCTCTCATACTATTAGTAAAAATAGACGATGATAAGCCTTGCGGCACACCATTTTGCAGTTCGATAGCCTCTTCGATAGTGCTGTATTTTATAAGGTACAATATAGGGGCAAAGGTTTCTTCCTGTACCACCTTGTACTCGTTTTTAGCCTCAATAATACAAGGGTTAACATAACAGCCGCTTTCGTAGCCGTCACCTTCGGTGATGCCACCGCCGTAAATAACGGTTCCGCCTTCGGCTTTAGCATTTTCTATAGCAGTTAAAAAGCTTTGTACCGCAGTTTTATCTATAAGCGGGCCCACGTGATTGTTGCTGTCTAACGGGTTGCCGATTTTAAGCTGTGCATAGGCACTTTTAAGTACGGCAACGGTTTTATCATACATGCTTTCGTGAATAATAAGCCTGCGTGTTGTAGTACAACGCTGGCCTGCAGTACCTACGGCACCAAATACGGCACCAACAAGTACCATGCTTAGGTCGGCATGTTCAGATACTATAATGGCATTGTTGCCACCAAGCTCCAGTATGGTTTTACCAAAACGCTCTGCCACCGTTTTAGATACATGGCGGCCAACGCGGGTAGAGCCGGTAAATGATATTAGGGGTATGCGCTTATCGTTATTAATAAGTTCGTTACAGGCTTCGCCGGTAACAAGGCTGCAAACACCTTCGGGTATTTCGTTGCGCTCTAACACGCCTTTAATAATATTTTGGCAGGCAACGGCGCATAGTGGTGTTTTAGAGCTTGGTTTCCAAACAAAAACATCGCCGCACACAAGGGCAAGCATAGCATTCCAGCTCCACACGGCTACCGGAAAGTTAAATGCCGATATAATGCCCACAATACCCATTGGGTGCCACTGCTCGTACATGCGGTGCAATGGGCGCTCGCTGTGCATGGTTAGGCCATACAACTGGCGCGACAAACCAACGGCAAAGTCGCAAATGTCTATCATTTCCTGAACCTCGCCAAGGCCTTCCTGCAGGCTTTTACCCATTTCGTAAGATACCAGCTGGCCCAGCGGTTCTTTAAACTTTCTAAGTTCGTTACCCATCTGGCGCACAATTTCGCCACGTTTAGGTGCCGGTACCAGCCTCCATGCTTTAAAAGCCTCTTCGGCTTTAGCCATTACAGCCTGGTAATCATCGGGGGTAGATGCCGTAACTTTTGCAATAAGGGTGCCGTCTACAGGCGAGTACGATTCTATAAGCTCGCCATTGGCAAAGCTTGCAGTTCCGGTAGAGGTGCCGTTGTTTATATCTTGTATGCCCAGTTTAGAAAGGGCTTGCTGTATGCCGAAGGTATCGGTTAATGTTGCCATTTTGTAACTTTTTTGCGGTTTGTTGTTATATTTTACAAATATAGGCTTTTTTTATATCTGGGTGTTTTCTGTCTAAAATTGTACAAATAGCAGTGGTTATTTGTGTTGCCTGAATTTTTATAACTAAACCTGTTAATGTTGCAGGTGTCTGCCAAGGCTAATAACATTTAACCTGAATATTATAGAATTGCGTTTAAAATATTATTATCAAATTTTTGCTGCCCTAAATTTATTACGCTATGCACCTTGGTTTTACTTATTTTTGTGTGCTTTATACAAAAACAACAATAATTGCGTTTTAGCTATATTTGCGCAAACAAGTGGTTAATGAAACAATTTCTCTCCTTATATATATTTTTCCTTTCTGTTACATGCCTTGCCCAGACTAACCAAACGTGGGGCAGCTATTTTTCGTATTATAATACGGTAGATATAGCTCAGGGCAGCAGCAGGGTTTTTGCAGCGTCTGAAAGTGCCATATTTTCGCAAAATACCCTTAGCGGAGAGCTTAAAACAATAACATCTGTAGATGGGCTTAAAGCCGATGTTATAACAGCAATACATCATAGTACAGAATTTAACCGCACCTTAGTGGGCAATGCTAACGGCCTGCTGTTGGTTATAAACCAGGATGGTAGCATTGCAACCAAAATAGATATTGTGCAGGAAGCTACAGTGGCAGCCTCTAAAAAGAAAATTAACCATATAGACGAGTATAACGGTATTGCGTACCTGTCCTGCGATTTTGGTGTTGCCGTATTTAACCTTGCTACCCTGCAATTTGGCGATACGTATTTTCTTGGGCCTGTTGGTGCCGAAATTCCAGTATCTCAGGTAACTGTTTTTAATGAATATATTTATGCCTGCACACTGGGCGACTACGGTATTAGGCGTGCCTTACTGGCTAACCCTAACCTTAACGATTACAGCCAGTGGGAGCAGCAATTTGGCGGCAGCTGGAACGGTATTTTAACCTACAAGGATAATTTATTTGCGGTAGCCAACACCCAGAATGTTTTTAGGATAGAAAACGGTATTCCGTATGTTTTTACCACCCTGCCTGCCCAGGGAACCGACCTTAGAGAGGCTAATGGATATATGGTAATTACCTGCGCCAATAAAGTACTGGTATACGATCAGGATTTAATGCTGGCATCGCAAATAAATACACTTGGGCTGCCAGATAATCAGGTAGCAACCTTTACCTGTGCTACCGTTGTAGGGGGTAAAATTTATATTGGTACTACAGATAAGGGTGTATATGCGTTAGACATGACTATGCTTGCCCCGGTTAACATAACACCAAACGGGCCGCTGTATAATAATATATTTTCGTTAGAAAAATCGGCTAACAATTTATGGGCCGTATTTGGAGGATATGATTTTGATTATGTTCCTGATTATAAAGAATATGGTGTTAGCAGGTATACTGCTAATGGTTGGGTGTCTATACCCTATAACGAGCTGTCGGTTTTAGGAACGGTGCAATCCATATCAGATATAAGCATAAATCCGAATGATGAAAAGCAGGTATATTTAAACTCGTTCCATTCCGGTTTGCTAAAAGTGGTAGACGGTGTACCGGTAAAGCTTTATGGCGAGAGCAACAGCCCCCTGAGGTCCGTGATTACGCAGGGTGGGGCCTACAGGAGTATACGTGTAAACGGTGGTACTTTTGACGCGGAAGGTAACTTATGGCTAATGAATACCAGGACAGAAAAACCATTAAAAAAATTAAAACCTGATGGCACTAACTGGAATGAGTACTCTTTTACCGATATTGTGAGTAATACACAAGCAACTGAGTATAGTAAAATAGTTATAGATAAAAATAATACCAAATGGATAGGCACTAACAATGCCGGGCTTATAGCATATAACGAAACACTGGATAAATATCTTATTGTTAGCGAGGGAGAAGGATTGCCCACTCCTAATGTTAAAAGCCTTGCCATAGACAATAACAACAGGCTCTGGATTGGTACTGTAGATGGTTTAAGAATAATATCCAGCGTAGACAGGTTTGTTACCGATGATGCGCTTACGGCAACATCTATTGTGTTTTTAGAATCAAGCGGCGAGGCCAGCGAACTTTTGTATGAGCAGGTTGTTACAGATATAGAGGTAGATGGCTCTAATAATAAATGGCTGGGTACTGCAGCAGGTGCTTTTTTAGTATCGCCGGATGGCCAGACAACACTTTTTCAGTTTACTAAAGAAAACTCTCCGCTGCCAAGCAATAGTATTAACGATATAGAAATAGACAGCGCAACCGGCGAGGTGTTTTTTGCTACCGATAAAGGTATGGTGTCTTATAAAGGTACATCTACCGCTGCCGCAGATGACCTTGCCAATGTATATGTTTACCCTAACCCTGTACGCCCCGGTTTTGAGGGCGATGTAAAAATTAGCGGGCTTGTTAACAATGCCAACGTTAAAATTACCGATATTGAGGGCAACCTGGTATACGAAACAAAATCTGAAGGGGGTACCATACTTTGGGATACCCGCGCCTTTGGTAAATACAAAGTAGCATCTGGCGTGTACATGATTTTTATTGTAGACGAAGACGCTGTAGAAACCAAGGTTAAAAAGGTAATGATAATAAGGGGGAATTAATCAGAATTACGGATTACGAATTACGAATTACGAATTACGAATTTTATCTGATAAACCTCCGTTAGAATATTCTGAATATTGCAGTAACTCTTAATTTCAAATTCATAATTAAAAAAGTGTGCTTGTAAAAACTAAAGCCATAGTAATAAGCGCCTTGCGGTACCAGGAAAAAAGCCTGGTGGTAAAATGTTATACAGAGAGCGACGGACTTAAATCGTATTACATTCGCGATGCGTTTTCTACAAAAAAAAGCAGCCAGAAAAACATATATTTCCGGCCGCTTACTATTTTAGAAATAGAGGCTGCCCATAAAAATAAAGGCACCCTGGAGTATTTTAAAGAAGTAAGGCTTGCACACCAGTACCTAACCCTTACAACTGATATTACAAAGACAACTATTGCGCTTTTTATATCTGAAATGCTGCACAACAGCATAAAAGAAGAAGAAAAAAACCAATCGTTCTACAATTTCTTAGAAACTGCTCTTTTATGGCTTGACAGTCACGATGAGGCCGCAAACTTTCACCTGATCCTATTGCTGGAGGTTACCAAATTTTTGGGTTTTTATCCAGACAGTTCGCAACAGGAATATCCTTTTTTTGAAATGACGGAGGGTATTTTTATACCCTACCAGTCTATCAGTTGCATCTCTGCTCATGAAACCACTCTGCTCAGGCGCCTTATGCCTTTAAAGTTTGATAACAGTGGCAAGGCATTTCACGTGTCCGAAAGACAAGCACTCTTAAAGATACTGCTTAATTATTATGCATTGCACATGGATGGTTTTAGGCAGCCAAAATCGTTAGAGGTATTACGAGAGGTTTTTAGTTAGCTATAAGCGTACCACCTGCTGCGCCAATTGCCAGCCATAAATACCATTTTTTGTACCAGGGTACAGCAACAGTAACTTCGGCAGCTTTAATCTCTGTAACCTTAATGTATGGGTTAGAATTGGTAATATCAGTAGTTACTATTTCTTTACCCAAAAACCATTTGCGTTTGGTACCGGTAATAATTGTGGCGGTGTTAGGCACGGTTAAAGTGCCAATTTTTAATGCGTTTTGATTAGAATGGTAGGTAAAACTATACCAGGGCTTGTTAATAACCCCGCTTCTTTTAAATTCGCACGCAATAGTATCTGTATAGGCAATGGTTATGGTATCAAACGCAGTAATTGTTTTATACTTTGTTATATTTTTTAGCGCTGCAAATTCTTTAGAAAGTCTGGCGAGTTCGGCATCTTTAGAAAGTATTAAGTTATTAAGCGTCTTTTTATCGGCCTGTAATATTGTAATGCTGGCCGTTTGCGATCCCAAAACATTTGTAAAGTGCGATAGTGTGTCGGTAAGCGACTTTGTAACACTATAATTTTGACTTTTGGTAGAACTACATTGCTTTAAGCTAAAAAGTAATGCAGTGGCAAGGGTTGCAATTACTGCCCAGTAAACATAATTTTTCATAATTACATTTCGTTTACAGAAATCTCTCCGGCAGGACTAAAAAAAAATCTCTTTACAGACTGGGGTATACCTATTGAATAATATGGCCTGCGCGCCTGCAACAGCCGCTTTTTATCTATACGGGTTATGTTATACTGGTTGCTCTGATTGCCACCGGCAACATGGTAATGTGTGGTGTCTTCGGCAATGTAAAGCCCTACATGGTAGCCACCATCTCTCTTAAAAACAAGGGTGTCGCCAAGGCAGGGTATAGTAATCGGTTGCCCAAATTCTAAGAACGATGCTGCCCTAAGCCTTGCATAGCCTTTAAACGCAACTGTTTTACCAGCACGTAACGCTAATACTGTATGCGCTACGGCACACCAGGCAACTTCATCGCTTGTATAAATGTTTGCAACATTGGCCTCCTTAGCCAGTGCTATAATAACAGGGTTAGCTTTTGTGCCGGGTAGTTCGGTAGTATTTAGTTTCCCGAGCTTAAAAGCTTCGACAACCATTTTGGGCAGGCCAGGTATCTGGGCCATGCATAAATATTTCGCGTCTATCATATTATTCTATTATCTGGTTAACATCTTTCCTTATTTCTTTACCGCTTTTAAGTAATGCGCGTATCATGGAGGCTATGCTAAAAGCGTGGGCTTCTTCAATGTTTTCTTTTATAGAAACCATTTCGGTAAAAATGAGTACCAGAGCCACTATTTTAGTAAAGAAATAATCTACAGAAAACCAGATCTTAAAGAATTCAGAGAGCAGGTAATGATCCATTAACCAAAAAAGGATAACAGCCGCTTCGTAAACTGCCATTTTATTGGCTACCTGCCTGAACCTCTTGCTTACAATAGGCTGCTTTAGTTTTTTTGCCTTGTAAATACCCGTAATTGTATCGGCCATTATAGCAACACCTACTGCAATTAAAATGCCCTGCACAGGCAAAAAAAAAGTTGTAACAGATAGCAGGATTGATTGAATAAATTTCATGGTAATGAGAATTTATAAATCTTAGAATTCTTCATTAACAGGATACCAGTCGGCCGGTAATTCGTTAACTGCTTTTGCCAGTTCCTGCGCAGTAAAGAAAATCTCAAAGTTAAGAGCTTGCGTTGGAAAGCCTTTATAATATACTGATTCCAGATTTACTATTGGCAATGCAACCTTATCTTCAGTAGGATGAATTATTAAGCTTTCATACTCTTCTGTTTCGGATAAAAAATTAGCACTCCTTGCATCATTAGTAATTTGCCAATGTCTTACATCAGCATTATATACAGGCTCATAGATTATATATTTCATAATAATAAATTGGGGTATTGTTTTAAAATATAGTCATTATATAGTGTATCTTTTTCGTAATCAATTTGTGAGACCGTTTTTCCTGTATTGTTATATATGATGATTTCATACATATAGATAGCTGCGTTAGGCAAAAAGGAAAATGGATTACTTGAAACATATATTGGCATACCTGAATAGGCAGCACTATTTTTAAATGTATTATTAAAGAAAAATTGGTAAGGATTTACAACCGCCGAACCATATCCATAATTAACATTCATATATACCGCCCCCTGACTTGGTAAGATATAAGGGGCACTAGATAGAATGTTGGCTTTAAGGCCAGTATTATCATACGCTCTAGATAATATATTTGGGATGGCATCCGGTTGATTAATACCCCAAATTATTGTGTTCAAACCAATTTGAGGCCATGCTCTTATGAGAGTAACCGATGATGTCAAATTATTAGTCCTCATTATTATAATTACTGTATTAGGAGACCCATCAAGTAATGTTTTGTGCATGTCTACATTAGTACATACTAAATAATTTCCCGCTCCAAGTCGTGTGATTGCCACGCCATTAACAGTGTTGATTAGCCTACCTGCACTACTTTGCCCATTTTCCGGTACTAAATGATTCTCATTTCCGCTTAAATCCTTCCATTTGCTAATAGAACTACCCTGAGAAAACTCGACACCCTCAGATGCCTTCCACCAACCTATCAGGCCGGTATAATCTTTAGGGGATACGGCCCCGTATCGTATTCCTTCTGCTGTTGCTCCTTGTACGTACATTAGTTAATAGTGTGTTTAATTTCTGTAAATGCTCCTGTGTAAGCTGTTGTATCTTCGGCAGCCGGTGTAAAGAAAAATTGAAGGTTTGTACCCACAAGTTCAATACCCGCTGCAAAACCTGCATAGGTAGGGTTATTGCTTATAATTTCTAAAGGAGAAGTAGCTATTGTAACTGTGCCGCTCACTTTTTTAACAACTGCTTTTACTTTAGCACAAATAACCTGAGAGGCCGTATTGTTTTTTACAACCAATGTTGCTTCAACAAATAAAATAGTTGTGTCGACAATAAACGGAATTGCAATTGCGTTGCCTAAAGAATCGGTTGCGTAAACCTTTATACCTGCTCCGGCACTTGTAACAGCGGCCTGCCGCCTGCTTAGCGGGTAAAAGACCTGCTCATCAAACACTTCGCGCTGTTTTAGCACTACGCCTGTATCGCCTGTTGTAGAGCGAAACGTCATGTATACTTTTCCGGATTTATCTACAAAGGACAAAGCGTTTTCCTGTGCAGAATTAAACACAATTCGCGATTGCCCGGAGAGTATATTATCCTGTACAGCCAGCTCAAATATCTCAGAAACTACATTGATCCTTCCGGGGCTGGTGGCCGACCCAACGATTAACTCGTTTGTCTCTGCTGCCCAGCGTAAAAAGGCATCTGCGGTTATAGTGCCGTTCTCACTTACCTTTGGTATACGTGCACCTGTGCCTGCAAGGCCGGTATTGGCCGCTGTGTTTAGTTTTGTAGCTACATCGGTTACTGTAGCCACATCTACACCGCTTTTTCTAAGGGGGCCGGTAAAATTCCAGTTACCGGTTATAGTTACCGCCTGCGATTTTATCCACACCCACCAATTGAGCAACTTTAAACGGGATACAAACTTGTTATCTTCGGAGGATATTGAATTAGCTTGGGTATCGGAATCGGTAGCTATGGCACCCGTAAGTTTTGCATTCAATGCTGTTGATAGTCCGCTAATATCGGCTACCGCTGTACCGTGCGGGTTGCCTGTGGTTATTTGCGAATGGTCGTAAGCGGTTTTACCCCTGTCGCCGCGGTAGGCTGTGGCCGATGTTTCTCCCAACGCTAAAGACGAACTTGTAACAACATAGCCCGATCCGCCCCATCGGTACACAAGGTTAGTATTTACGGCAATATAAAGCTTACCACTTTCGCCTGTTGTAGGGAAAGCCGCAAGGCTGGCGTACTCCAAGACATCATCTACATAACCCGGAAGCTGCGCGGCTGGCACAAGCCCGCTTACCAAATCGGCTTTTGTATTAAGCCTGTTATCCATGTAGTTTTTATTAACTACGTCGGTCGGCTCTGATGGTGCATGACTTGTTTTAGTTTGCCCTGAGCCCAGGTCTATAACCGGATACTGTAAAGTTGCGGTACCTGTACCCTCGGAGAATAAGTTGCCATCCTCCTTAACCTGTAATGTAGCATTGGTAGTGTTTACTACCAGGTCTGATGTTATAGTGGCCGAACTCCCCGCCATAAGCACCTCCTGTAATGTGGGTGGTACAGGGCCGGGTGTAACTTCGCTATCGGTAATGGCAATAAAATCTTCGGCGGTAAAATTATTGCCGATAACACCGCCATATTCATCGGGTTCGCCCACAAAAAGAGCAAAATACAGTACGTTGTTTATAGAATAGCTAAAATAGTAGCTTAGCCCGTCATCGTTAAAATTGCGGGCCTCGCTATTGGCACTTTGTAAAAAGCCGGCGGTATTGGCAACTTCGCCTAAAGCAATTATCTGGCTTTCCTGATCGTCTGTAATATCATCCGGTATAAGGCCTTCCAGGGGCAGCAGGTGCAGCATTTCGGCAGTAATGGGTGTACCGCCACCGCCCCAAATTCCTTTGCCACCTAAAAATAATGCGTTGTAGCGGGCAGTTGGCTTAAATGCTAAATGGCCGTTAGCATGGGTTTGGTAGGTATAACCCTTTAGCCCGTAAAGTATAATGGGTGTTTGGGTTTGAGAAACGCTAAAACCAAATGTTGCATTTACTTTTTCTACTATCCTGGCAGCAACATCATCCTGGGTAATACGGGAGAGGTTTATTTTTAGTCCTGAATTATTCTGGTCGAACGATACATCGCTGCCTTCCATAAGCCTGGAATACGTTACATCCATCAATGCGGCCTGTAGTGCGGCTGCCGATGCATAAACGGCGCCGTTTACTTTAAAATTGGCGTAGAGGGCAGATTGTACCAAAACATCGGCGCGCTCGTAGCAGTTAAATACTTCTACACGGCTGCCGCGCACAGTGGTTACGTAATTTTTAAGGTACTCTATGCCGTTAAGGCTAAAACGCCTGCTGTTTACGGTATTTATAATAATCATTTAGTAACCTATTTTTGTAAATCTTAAACTGCCCGGCCTGGCTTGGCAACCGGTATAGTCGGGGTGGCGGGTACGGATGAGGTAATTTTTTACGTTATCCCAAACCTGTTGCGCCGCCTGCCTGTTTAGGGTGTAAATGGTTTTTTTGGCCGATGCCTCTACCGGCCTGCTGCTGTCGGTTAGTTTTTCGACTACAGAGAATGGCGTGTCTGTTACCGACGAGAACATTATATACCGCGCATACGCGTAATAGGCCAGTACCATTTTAAGGCCGTAATTGGTGTAGCTGATGCCCTCATGCTCATAAATACCACCGTCTAATAAACCGGCATAGTCTTGTGGTGCTGCCATTATCTTATTAAAAAGGCCTTCGCCGATAAGCGGCTGTACGTCCAGCAGCTGCGCATCTAAAATTTGCTCGTTAAGCTTATCGTTGTGCGGGGTTTTAGAAATTTGCTTGTAGCGGGCTATATCGCTACGGGTTATCAGGGGCTGCATCTTCTATTAGTTTTAGGGGTTGTACGGTAAGGCTCGAATAATCCTGAGAGCGTTGCAGCAACTGGTTTAGCACCGCTGTTAGCAAATTGCGCTCTTTGCTGGTATTTTCCCAATAGGTGCGTTTCATTTCGCGGATGGCCTCGCCCGAATTACCAAAAAGAGCCGACTCGTTAGTTTTTACCAATCCGGCAGGCAGGTTATTAAAGGCTACCAGTATGTTTTCGCGCACGCTGGTCTCGGTATAATTAAAAAGCTTATCGTCTATCTTGCTTTCTATTTGCTTTATCAAAATAGCATCCTCCAGCTTTTCTCCGGCAAAATCCATTTCCAAACACAATACGCCTCCGGTATTTTGGGCACCAAGGCTATCTTTTATGGCTTTCTGAAATGCCTCTCGCTCGGTCTCGGCATCCAGAAGGGCACGGCTGCCAGGCTCCAGGCCTTCGCCTACCAACGGGCGTGTAACTACCAGCGTGTTGCCAAAAAAGCCTTTGCGCAGCAGCCTGTTTTTGTAAACAGAGGCCTGCGACTCGCTATCGCAGTCTTCGGCAACCGAATCGATCCGCGAAAGCGGGTAAATTAGCTTGGTATCCATGTTAATAAACAATACCTGGCCTTTGTAATGTTCCCAGCCACCGGCTTTTTCTACCTGCGCATCAATTACTTTTTTGCGGGGGTTATAAATATCGATCAGCTGAATATCGGTACGCTTGGGCTTAAGCCATTCTTTACTTATAGCCACTTTGCCGGAATAGTCGTTGGTGTCTTTTTTGCCAATGCGGCACCACTCGTAGGGTATTACACTACAATCGGCAATCTGGTACAGGGCATTCCAGTTTATGTGTATAAATACGCCGCGCTGCTTTACAAGGTCGTCGGCCACATCATCGGCAAAGTCAATAAGCTTCAGGTTTTTTTCTTTGTTGATGATAATACCATCTGCATCGGTGCCATAACCTTTGCCCAACAGGTACTGCACCATTATGGCCGCGGCGCTTTTGGCGGTTACGCTGTTGTTAATAAGCCTGTCCATGCGCTCGGGGTAGGCATTGTCTATGTCGTTGGCATACACATCGGTGGTTTTGCTCCAGGGCGTTAGGCGTTTCCAAACGTCTATTAA
Source organism: Flavobacterium subsaxonicum WB 4.1-42 = DSM 21790 (assembly GCF_000422725.1). GTDB lineage: Bacteria > Bacteroidota > Bacteroidia > Flavobacteriales > Flavobacteriaceae > Flavobacterium > Flavobacterium subsaxonicum. The sequence goes on along the minus strand of NZ_AUGP01000002.1, from coordinate 36,000 downwards.
CAGGGTTTTCATTAAGCCGGTGTGGTATTAGAAATATCGGGCGGACTTACATTTTCCGGGTCTTTTTTTTTGGCTTTCGCCGATTTCCGTACTACCTTTTTCAGGGTTTTTATCTTTTCCGACAGCGGTTCTTCTTTAGGTGGCAGCTGTGCAAAAAAGCGTTGCCCGTTGGGCTGCTGCAAAAGCTGTTTGGCGTAGGCTGTAGTTATGTTGGTGTTGTTAACCAGTATAGGCGACCCAAACTCCAGCGGTATGTTTTCGTACTTGGCGTGCAGCCTGTACGTGCATGTGTTTTGCATGGTGTTGTAATGTTGTTTATAAGCCGTTAAATAAGCGTGTAAGCAGGTAGGGCAGGAGGGGTTTACCGGCCCGGGAAACAGGGTAGTAAATTCCTTTAGGAATAACTCCAGGTATCTAACCCCCTCATCCGTTACAGAACGGGTGAGGGTGCTGATATCCATAGTGCAAAAATCCATTGGTTATGCTTCGGTAAAGCAGTTGTCAAACAACGTTTTCCTTTCGGTGTAGCCTGCCGCAGTAGTTTCCGGCGATACCGGTGTCCAGTAGTAGGTTTTAGGCATGGTAGTTTCTTCAAAACCATCGGCAGATGAAAGTTCGAACATAATCATGTTGTCGTTTTCTTTAGAGCTGTTGGTCATTGTGGTAAGCTCCAGGCCGCTGTTAAGGCCAAGCACCTCAAACGCATCGGCATTGCCTTCGCCTTTCCAAACCTGCTCTACCACCACTACATATTTAGCGCCCTGGCTAAGCTTATCGGCCTGCTCTTTATTCTCCAGGCTTGGGCTAAATATTACGCCGCTAAAGGTGTGCTTAAACTTATCGGGTGCGTTTTCTTTTTTAACCAGTTCCCACGCTTTTCCATTGGCCTGCTTAATGCCGCTTAGCCTGTAGCCCGATGTGCCGGGTTTTAGCTGAATGCCGGTTACCTGCAGGCGGTTAAGGGCAGATACCGTTGTGGCGGTAACATCTATATCGTCTTTATTAATAAGCACTATGTTTTGCTCTATACCACCTATGGGTGCATTAAGGCAGTCGAATGTAATGTTAGCAGTTAGTTTTCCTGTACAATCCATGTTTTTTGTTTTGATTTATTTCAAGTCGTCAAGTCTTAAGGTCGTCAAGTCTTAAAGTCATCAGGGCGAAAGCTTAAAGTCGTAAAGTCTTAAGGTCATCAAGTCTTAAAGTCATTAGGTCGATAGGGCATTTATGTAAAATGGTGCCAGGCAAATAAGTTTGCTCAATCCAAGACTTTCAACTTTAAGACTTTATAAACTTTATGACTTAGTAGGCCGCTACCGTCATATAGCTTTCTAAATGCTTGGCATCTATGGTGTAGGCGGCATCCATAATGTTTGTTTTAAGGGTTTTATCGTAAAACACATCCAGTTTAGAAAGGTCTTCTTCGCTTAGCGTACCCACCGGAATGTTGCTTTTTGTGGTAAGCACGGCACGGTGTGGCAGGTTGTATTTGGTGCCGTTGTTTTGGTACTCTTTAATATAACGGTCCCAGTCGTAGCGCACCTTAACCTCAATACCATCAAAGTACAGCTTAGGGCGGCCTTCTTCTACCACTTCTAAAAAGCCCGATCCCAGGTTTTTGTTGCGCAGCGTAGCGCGGTAGTTATCGGCAAGCGAGCGGGTGGCCAGTATAAAGGCATCATCGGCACTAACCAGCCTTTCATCGGCTGCGGTAACCATTTTTTCGAAGATGGCAAGGGCAGTATCTGCCGGTAAAGCCTGTGCGGCGTAATTTGCGGCTGTATTAACGGTAATGGCTACACGGTTGGTGGCGTTGCTTGGCACCTCGGTAAAAATTTGTTTAAACAGGCCGTCGAACGAGTTAAAATAACCCAGGTCGGTACCGGTGGTAAACACCCCGCCGTTGGCTGTGGTCTGGGCATTTGTATCGTTAAACCAAACCTTACGGTGAATGTTCTCTATCATAGAAGTTTCTACCGCCGAGATAATTACACCAAACTCCTGTGTGCCCACCACATCAAAAAAATCGGGGTTAACACGCTGCGATTTCCTGAATAATTTAAGCAGGGCAGGCATATCGGTCTGGCAATGCCTCAGGCGGAAATCTTCCATAACGGGTGTCCAAAACTTCTCGGTAAGGGCAAAGCCACCTGCCTCGTTGGGTGTACAGCCCTGGGTTACCTTACCTAAAAGGCCCAGCCTTTCGGCAAAAGCAATCTGGGTTTTAACATCAATGCCCGTTTCAATTTCGTGGTATTCGGCAAGGTCGCTGTCATTAAAAACCCTTTCAAAGATTACCTCGCTTACCGTTTCGGCCTCGCGGGCGTTTAGTGTTAATGCATCTGCGTTAATAACTCCCATTACTTTTTGTTTTTATTCTGCAAATATTGCTTCATGCCATTAGTCCTGTCGGATGTGCCGGGCCTGCGGGCGGCTACCTTTTTACCATCTATGCTGTAGCGGCTGCCCACCTGTTTTTTAAGGGCCAGCACCTCGTTTTTAATAAGGCCAAGCTGGCGTTTAAGGTTTTTGTTCTCTGCCCTTAACGATGCTGCGGGGGCATCCTCTTCGGGTTCAATAATCTCGGTAAGTTCGCCGGCTTCAAACACATAGGTAAAGCCATCGGGCAGCAGGTATTCGCCTTCGGCCGGTGCGCCGTCTACAGTGGCGGTGGCGCCAACTTCAATTAGTGCATCATCGGGCAAGTCGGTAAAATCGATCTCGGCGCCGGTGGCATCCTGTACGATCTTGTTAAAAATATGGGCGCTTTTAAACTTGCCCAGTACTTTGGTAAACAGGCCTTCCATCCAGTGCCTGTCTTTGTCGGTAAACGTTCCTCTCATAGGTGAGTTAGGGTTAATGAAAGCTTTTGCTGCGGCCTTAACCTGCCGCGAGGTAGTAAAACCAAGTGCCGAGAGCTGATTGCCCGTAAGCCAGGTTTCGTTTTTTAAGAGCGGCATAATGGCCTGCTCCTGCACGTTGAGGGCTTTTTTGTAAAAGCCTACCATCTTTTTTTCGATGGCGCGCAGCTGGTCTGCAAACTGCTCCAGCTCATCGGCCGTGCCCATAGAGCCGCCCCAGGGTAGGTGAATCATAAACGGGGTGTTTTCGCGCACCTGCCTTTGTGTGCCGGCCATAAAAATTACGGTGGCAATGCTGGCTACAATCCCCGACCCTATGGTGGTAACGGGCTTGCCCAGGGCTTTTAGGTAGTTGTAGATGTCGAAACCCACATCTACCAGTCCGCCCTCGCTGTTAATGTGCACGTTAAAGGCAGTGGCTTTGAGCTGTTTTTTTACCTGGCCCACCACATCTACAAGCTCTACGCCGGGTGTGCCGTCAAAAGTGCCTATCTGGCCGGAGATATAAATGTTTCCTGTCATTCATTAAATTGAAAGATTGAAATATTTAAGATTGAAGGATTGAGGAGTCTTAAAATCGAAGGTCTAAAGCTGGAAGTCTTAAAATGGGAAGGTAGCTACTTGTTCCCTTGTTTTAATACTGCAAAGTTACGGCGGTTTCCATCTGTTAGTACTGAAGTGGTTGTTGCAGTGTTTTGGCCTCACCCTAACCCTCTCCCTTGGAGAGGGGATAGCTTCACTCCAACTTGCTTACTCAAGCTGTTCCCGTACATGCTCCCCTCTCCTTGGGGGGGGGGTTGGGGGAGAGGACTTTTGATACTGCAAAGTTACGGCGGTTTCCATCTGTTAGTACTGAAGTGGTTGTTGCAGTGTTTTGGCCTCACCCTAACCCTCTCCCTTGGAGAGGGGATAGCTTCACTCCAATGTGCTTACTCAAACTGTTCCCGTTCATGCTCCCTTTTCATTCGGAGAGTCCCGATAGCCATCGGGAGGGGGAGAGGACTTTTGATACTGCAAAGTTACAACCGTTTCCAGCTTTTAGTACTGAAGTGGTTGTTGCAGTAAACCCTTATCTTTGCGGCATTAATACCGTTTACCATGTCTTTCTTTAACTTTTTTAAAAAGAAACAACCGCAAACCCCGCAAAAGGTGGTGCTGGCCGATTTGCCTGCGCTTAATGCCTGGAGTGTTTTTTACCAGCAGAGCCAGTTTAACCTGTACTGCCGTTTTGCAGGCAGCCTGCCGGGCGATAATGCCGACTCCATCTATCTTAAAAGCTACCCCGAACTGCCCCAACTGGAGCGTATGTTGTTTGGCGACTGGCTTTACATTGCTTTTAACGGCATTTTTTTACAACGGTGGGATGCGCCCGATGGCAGTACCACATCGTTACTGTTTATTGATACAGAAACCCTTACGGTTAAAGAAATTAAAACGGACATATCCGGTAAAAACTGGAGTGCTTATTTACAAAATAATGCGCTTGTGTTTACTTTTAGCGGAGCTGCTAAAGAGGTTGCTGCCATTACTGTGGCCGACACTAAATAAATTTTTGCTTTTGCAGCAATTTTATATATCTTGCCGGTGTATAGCCTGTATATAAAACACACAAATTATGGTAGTTTTTAATGTTGTAAGCTCAGTTACTGACATTGATGGTATGCGGAGTTTGGCAGCTTTGTTTGCCTTTATCCTGTTTTTTGTTGAAGCTTTTTTGTTAGAAGCGTATGTATTTCAGCCTTTTCTAAAAAGATTGAAGGGTGTTAAAGATAATACATCTAAAAGTAAAATGTCTCCACAGTTGCAAAACGAATTGCATTATGCCGATTATCTTGTATGGGCAGCACGCAAAGGCTACGCCCCTGAGCAAAAAAAGGTTGAGGTTGCAACATTTGTAGATTATAACGATATTTAATTTATGCTCTATTACTTATTAAAATATTCTTTTTACACTACCATAGGGGTAATTCTTTATTTCGGGTTTTTTATGCTTATTAATTTACTTACTACAAAACGCCCCAAAAAAGATATTTTTGAAGACGAAGAAGAGAATAACCCTTACATACGCAGGCATTTGATACAGCGTAGAAAAGAGTATTCTAAGCTTAAATAGTTGCTTAATGGTTATTACCCCTCCATAAAGGCAATAATGCTAAACATGCTGCGCTCGCTAATTTTATAAGTATCGGCAACATTGCCGGCGGCGCGGGTTTTGTTGCGTTTGCCGCGGTGCTGGGCAAGTGCATCGGCTTCTTTAAGGTAGGCCTCATAATACACTTTCCAGTCCAGTATATGCAGTGGTATAAGGTTCTTGCCCATTAGCTTAATAAAGTTGTCGCCAAGGCTTTGTATTGTTTCATAACGCGTCATTTGTTTACCATTTGTTCTCAGGGCAAATATCGTTGCTGCGCACTTTGGCGCTTAGCGGGCAGTGGCAGGCGGCGCAGTAAGCGCCTTCTGCCTCTTTTAAACTATCTTTTATAAAGGCCAGTATTTTACCTTGCTTTGCATGTGGGCAGGTGGCGCAAATGCTGGCCCGCTGCTGGGCTACTATCTCTGTAACCGCGCTTTTGCTCAGGTAGTTTTTCCAGCCGGACAAAATGTGCTGTAACATGCTAAAATAATTTTATGAGATATAAAAATTCTTATATCTTTGAAATCGTAAAAACAATTATTTTTCGGAATCTTAACCCAGACAATTATTATCTAATGAAAAGAATTTTACTACTGCTTGCCATTTTGTGCTCTCTTACAGCCTTTGCGCAAATGCCTAAATTAAAGCCCGAACTTTTAAAAGGCTACGATGTAAAAATAAACGACCTTAGCGCCAGTATGCTTGAATATGATGGCGGCTACAAAGATTTTTATGCCGATGAAGCAACGCTGACTACTTATAAAGGCAGCAATAGTACTACCGACCCCAATGCTCTTAAAGGCAGGACTTTTAAGGTGGCCGACATTACATCGTCTACCGGTTATATGGCAACATACTACAAATTTAAACTGGAGGGCAATGGCGAAACGGTGTACTATAAAATATCAAAAAGGGTATAATGCACCTTTTACACCGCTTAATTTTACCCTGCCGGCAGATTATTATTGCGATTATATAGTAAAAGGCATGTTTGACGAAACAATAATTAGCTATACGGTAGAAGAAAAGTATGTTTTTACCATTGCTAAATATAAATTTGTAGACGGCAGCTCTGTGGTTTATAAAATGAGCCTGCAAACGGGTAAAGATGGCGAAGGTACCGGCGGCAGAGGTGTTACCCTTGAATTAGAAAACAACAAAAAGATACAAAAGGATGCTTTGGTTGAAAAGAACGCAAAGGGGCCGACACCCATTTATAATACAGAATTTGTACTTACCGAGGCAGAGTTAGAATTGCTAAAGGCCAATAAAATAAAAAGCTTTACATTGTTTAAAACACAGGCTGTAATGTTTGATGATTCTGCCAATACGTTGCAAAAGGTTATACCGTGCCTTATTACTATAAAATAAATAACTATAATTCCCGCCTGTTGAGCGGGAATTTTTTTGCTTAAAAATTAGCCGCATCGCGCACCTGCACGTAGCTGTTGCCCTGGGTTATAATATCCTGTACGGCCACAACCGGGGCGGGCAGGGCAGCATTGGCCACGGCTATTTTAGCAGCAAGCTCATCTACATTAAGCCCCGGTTGTGTCATTTCTCTCGACACAATGCCGCCACTGGCAAAGTAATTGGGCGTGCCCGAACTGCCCCCCGCCGGAAATGCGTTGTTAAACGCCATAAAGTGTGCAGCGGCATTACGGTTCATAACCCCAATAAGTTCGCCCTGCTCGGCCTCAAAACGGGTACCATCGGCACCGGTAAACATAGTGCCGCCATTGCTGTGCCTGTTGCCGCCAATATTAAATAATGCACCTTTTGCTGCCTTTGGGGCTTTTGTGCTGGTTATTTTTTTTACTGCCGATAAGCCCGATGCCACTACAAGTGCTGTACTTGCCACTTTGGCAATGGTTGCAGCAGGCTCTGGTAAAATACTGTCGGAAGCCCAAACCTGTGTAACCCCATTGTATGTATTCATAGTAGCCTCTGCAATAGCGGCTGCTTTACCGGCCGCTGTTTTTTTGCCCAGTAATTGCGATACATTGCCAAACAACGTAGCATACTGAGATGCTACTGCCGTATTTTTTGCCTGCTCTATTTTTTCTTGGTTATCGGCACTACGTTCTGTAGCCTGGTCTACCATTGTATCGTATTGCTTCTTTGTAAGCAGTTTGCTATCGTACTGTTCCTGCAGGGTTTCCAGTTCGGCAGCAAAACGTTGCTGTTCCAGCAGTATATCGGCGTCGTACTGGGTTTGGGCGTTGGCTACGGCAATATCTTTATCGGCCTGTGCCTGTGCAGTTTTTTGTGCTTTAACCTGTGCCTCCAGTGCCTCATCGTTTTCCTTCATCTGGTTTTTAAACTCCGTTTCGGTGGCGGCCTTTTGCGTAAGGTAAGCAAGGTCTTCGGTAGTAAGCTGCTGGTTAAGCCTGCGTTTCTCTTCAATACTCTGCTGGCTAATACCGGTTTCTATATCCAGTATCTTTAGCTTCTCGATCTTAATTTTTTCGAGCCTGTCGTTCTCGGCTTTAACAAGCTCAGCCGTCAGCAGTTTTTCGCCTTCCAGTTTATTTGCATTGTTTTGCACATACAAATCGAGTTCGGCCTGGGCATAAGCGGCAGTAGCATCGGCAATGGCCTTAAGCTGCTGTTGTTCTGTATTTAATTTTTCTTTGTCGTACTGCTCGCGGGTAATTTTTTTAGCCTTAAGCTCTTTATCCAGTATAGCAATAGTTTGTGCTGCTTTGCTGTTCTCAAAATCAATTTCCTGCTGTAATGTTTTAGATTTCGCGCTGCCCTGCGCTATAAACAGGTCGAGCTGTTGCTTTTGTTTGGCAAGGGCATCATCCAGCAATTGCTGCCTGCGGGCTTTTTCTGTATCGTTAGCCTCCTGCCTTATGCCGCCAATTTTATCATGAAGTACTTTTTCGCCCGCTGTGTACTGGGCAGCTGTTTCGTCTCGTTTGGCCTTAAGCTCTGCCAACTGCACTTTTTCGGCATCGGTAACGCCATTTTCCTGAAGTTTAAGATCTAAGATCTTAATCTCGGTATCCATGCGGGCCAGCGCCAGTTTGTTTTGCTCCTGCTGTGTGGTAAGTGCTTTTTTTGCTGCGGTTTCGCGCTGTGCAAAGGTAGCGTTGGTATCGTCGGCAATGGTGTTTTGCTTTTCCAGCTCGATACCCAGGCTGCTGTGGGTTTTGGTATAATCGGCAAGGCTTTTATCCAGTTGTTTTTGCAATTGGTCTATTTGCTGGCCCCTTTGCCAGGCATCTTGTAAAAAGGCAGAGGTTTGCTTTGCCGCACCGGCCACCTTATCTGTAATATTTTCTGTGCCAATGGCAACTTTACCCACGGCATCGGCGGCTACTTTGCCGGCTTTGCCAAATTCGCCTTCAAACAACAGGCCAATTGCTTTGCCAAGGTTAGGCAGCAGCTCTGCCATACCCATAAAACGGTTTACAACGTTTTCCTGTACAAAATTCCCGAATTTTTTGAGGGATTCAACCGGGTCTGTAAAAAGATCTGACAGGTATTTGCCTACATTTTGCAACACTACGTTTAAGGCACTAAACACCGATTGCAGTGGCCTTGTTACGGCAGTTAGCTTATCCATACCCTCCTGAGAGTCTTTAAAATAGCTTACCAGCGCGCTAACAGCAAGGCCTATGACTGCCAGCACAGCACCTATGGGTGTTGCCATAAAGGCCAGCGAACTCTTTGTCATGCCGCCAATGCCCGAGGCCATACCATCGAAAGCATTTTTTAATAAGGGGCCCGCGCCACCGGCTTCCTGCGCGCGCGATATTAATCCGCCAAGGCCGCCGTTTAAAATGTTTATGCTGTTAAAGCTTTCTGCAACCTGGTCTTTATAATCGTTAAAGGTTTTTATACCCTTTGTGTTGGCCTCGCTAACCTGCGCATTTAGTGCCGCCTGTGTGGTTAGCGACTGGTTTAGCTGCTCTACACCCGTTGCCGATGTTACCGCTGCCGTACCCAGCCCGGCTACCTGTGTTGCGGTACTGCTAACAGCAGCCTTTAAGCCGGTGGCGGCGCTTGTTGCGGCATCCAGGCTGTCTGAAAGGTCGTTATGTGCTTCGGTTTGTTTTTTGGTAGCCTTTGCGGTATCTTTTTGGGCATCGGCCAGGTCTTCATTTTTTTTGCGGAGTTCTTTTACGGCATCCTGCTGGTCTTCTAACGCATCGGTAAGGCGTTCCAGTTGCTGCTGTAAACTTGCAAACCCGGCCGATGTTTCCTGTCCTGCATCCTGAAGTTCGGCCATGCGGTTTTTAAGCTTTTTTATGGCTTTTTCTGATTCTTCTGTGGCTTTTATAAGCCCCTTGACATCGAGGTCTAACTGCGCCAGGACTATTTTTTGTTTTGCCATTATACTACGGTTAGGTTTAAAGTATTACTTGCAAGGCTTATGGTTTTATCTGCACTGTTTACAGTGAAGTTTATGGTGTAACTTCCGGCTGCGGCATAGGTAACTTGATATTCATAATTGGATATTTTTGTTATTTGGCTACCTACTGCTGCCAGCCTGAAGGTATAGGCCTCCTGGTTGTACAGGGTGTCGAGCCAAATGGTTACGGGCTGCCCCGCGGCCACCTGCTTTTGGTTTGCCCCTAAGCCAAAATGGATAAAGGGCGTTAAGGTTTTTAGTTGCTGTATCATACATTAAAGCTTATCTGGTTAGAAATTGCATCGGTTATAGGATCGATTATCCTGAAATAATACAGGCCGGGTGCGGGTACATCAAAAATTACGGGCGTGGCCAATGTGGTTACAGCATTGGTCCAGGTAATGGCGTTTGCCGAATACTGCACCTGCACCTCTGTATAATTGTAACTGCTTATAAAATATAACCGTACCGATAGCAGGGTACTCTCATTGCCCGTAATGGTAAGGGTGCCAAAAAAATCGGTGGGAAGGGTGGTTAACGCCCTTACCAGCTCGCAACGGGTGGGCTTGCCGGTAACGTAATTGTTTATTTTATTTACAAGATAGTAGTTGGAAAGCTGCTCTATGTACACCAGTTTTTTAAAGTCGAAACCGGTAATATCGGCGTCGGTAAGCCAAAGGTCGGCGGTAATAATTTGCGACCGGTTAAGCAGTTGGCGTATGGGGTTGTAATACTCTTGTGTAACCTCGGCAAAAGAGAGTTTGTAAAAGCTTTCGCGATAGTATTTTGTGGTTAGAACAAGATCATCGGCCTGTTTGCTTTGCAGCATTACAGCGCCAATAACCGGGTTGCTGCACCGCATAAAGTAGTAGCGTTTATCTAACGACTTGTATGTTGTTACATCTGTTTCCTGGCCCTCTTCGTTAGTTTCGCGGGTTATTTCTTTCTCCCAAAGCTTGTATACATTTGTTGGTTTATGGATGTAGTTTACCGGTGTTTGTTCCGGACTGTAAATTTTAGATTTAGTAACATCTTTGGCGTCGGGCAGGTTAACGTTGCTAACGTCTATAAAGCCATCGTTAAAAGAGCCTTCTTTATCATCATAATTGTACCTGAACCAGTTGCGCTGGGCATAGCTGCCATAGATGTAATTTTCGGATACTTTTTTGGCAAATTTACCGCTCCAGTTTAGCGTTTGCGGTGTTTGCAGCAACTCCTGGAGGGTTAAGAACTGATAAGTATTGGTATACTTATCTTTAAACATTGTAAGGCCAAAGCGGTGTACTATTTCGGTTAAAAAATCGCGAAGCCCAAAATCTGCCAGCGACGACGAAAAGTTTATATCTGTAGCGGTTACCTTATCTATGGTAAGGCTGAGGCCGAAACCCAAAACCGTTTTTTGCAGCACCATACAAATACTTTCGTTCTGGGCCAGGTAAATAGTTTCATCAAAATTAATAGCCGTGTTGTCATCGCTAACCGTAGCAACAGCTTTAAACACGCTTACCTGGTTGGCAGCAAGGCCCTGTGCATTTTTACCCAAAAAGAACTCACGATTATTTTGCATGGGGTATATATTGCCCTGTAGGCGTATACGGTAGTTGCCGGCCTCCTGGGCATAGAGGTGAAGGCCATCGGTAGTGGTAAAGCCGTCAGCTTCGTAGCCATCTTCGTTAGCTTTAAGGTAGTACCAGCCACTTTTAACATAGCCCAGGCTTTCGGCATAAAAAACCTGTGTATTAAACTCGGTAGTAGTTAGCCCTTTAGGGTAGGTTAGCCAAAGGTTTTTAAAATTCTCGGTATCAAACACCTGCCCGGAATACTGCATATTAAAAGTTTCGAAAATGCGGCGCCACAGGTAGCTAACTTTTACTGATGGCACCAGATAATCTGTATTAACAATAGCATAGCCCTGCAGGTTTACGTTGCCGGTATCGCCATTGTAATCGGCCAGTATATAGCGGTAGTTTAAGTCGTTATCCCAGGAGTTTTTAACGGCCTGCAGCGATTTTATATGGATAATCTCGGGCAGGGGCACATTGGCAAAAGTAAGGTTTTCTATGGCCTTGTAAAGGTCTATAATGCCATCGTAAACCACGGCCTCATAATCGTCTCCGCCATCGGTAATAACCGCCCAGCCGTTGTAAACAAAGCACTCGCCGTTGGAACTATAAAGGCTGCATTCGTTTTTTTGGTAGGGTACTGTAGACTTGTTTCCGGCCACAGTTAAAAACTGCATTATCTTGGTATTGTTAGCCGTTTTAGGAAGCTTGAATTTATTGGTATAACTGGCCTGCCGGTTGTCGAGGCTGTTAAGGTCGTTTACCTGTTTGGTCTGGGCTATGGTTTGGCCGGCATCCAGGTCGGCCAACTGCCCGTTTATGTAGAGGAGTAAATTCATAGAGTCTTAAAGTTGTCAAGTCTTAAAGTTTTAAAGTGGCAAAGTTGCAGGGTTTCAAAGTTTCAAAGTCCTCTCCCCCGGCCCCTCTCCGAAGGAGAGGGGGGTATGAACAGGTAGTGTGGCTTTTCAGTATCAAGATATTTGAGTGTAGCTTGCTCCCCCTCTCTTTTGGAGTTACGGGTTACAGAGTTTCAAAGTCCTCTCCCCCGGCCCCTCTCCAAAGGAGAGGGGAGCATGAACGGGTATAGTGTGGTAATTAAGCATTGCTTAGCATTTGTATGTTTGAGTGTAGCTACCCCCCTCTCCTTTGCTTCGCCAGTTCGCTATGCTCGTGTGGAGAGGGGCTGGGGGAGAGGACTGGTACCGTTTGGCTTTTCAGTATCAAGACATTTGAGTGTAGCCGCTCCCCTCTCCTTTGCTTCGCCAGTTCGCTACGCTCGTGTGGAGAGGGACCCGGGGTGAGGTCTTTGCCACTCTGCAACTCTGCCACTCTGCAACTTTCTCTTAAAGCGTTTGCGTATACCGTACCGGCAGCTCTACATCAAAAGTAAAGTTGGTTAGCTGCTGGCGTGGGTTTTTTATGCGGGCCTGCGTGGTTTTAAGGGTAACTTCTACCCAGTCCTGCGCTGCATTACGGGCATACGGCTTACCGGTAAACAGGTACACCTTGGGGCTGTCTAACAGGCCTTCTACTATAGTGCGTTCATCCGGTGTAAGCAGTTCGGCTATAATTTTAAAGGTATCCTGGCTTTCCTTGCCAATTTGCAGGGTTCGGCCAAGGGTGTCCTCAATATTGGCATTATCAAAATCCAGTTCGCCCAGCTGTTTGGTGCTGCGGTCTATGCTGTAGGTGTCTTCAAACAGCCAGTAGCTGTAGCCGCCCAGGGCGTTAAACCATTTAAGGTACACACCACATTGGTAGGGCACTTTTTGCAGGGTTAGGTAAATGGTATTGTTGGCCGTATCTATATCTATCGTATCATTAGCGCTTAACGGAATAGTTTGTTTTAGTTGTAAATTATTAAAACCCTCCTGCATAGGCAGTATGTCTTCGAGGGTTTCATCGGTACGGCCATCCGAAAAGAATAAACGTTTTACCTGCCCCGTATGGCTAAAATTCATACTAAAAAGGGTAGTTAAGTTTTTAACCTGTAGTGGCCCTGTTTTTGGAACGTAGAGGGTAACATCAAACGGATAGCCCTGCCAGTATTTTAGGTAGTAGCTGTTGGTGGTATTTTGCTTAAAAGGCGCCAGGGCATAGATGCTGTTTTTTTGCAATGATATACGGCTGTCCGGCTGCGTTACCCCGCAAATGTAGTCGAATATTTTGTAGTCGGATTCTACCGAGTTGTCGTTAAGCGTTATGCGAAACCAGGTGCCTTTTTGTATGTAATGCGCCGTAGTACGGTCGTAAAGGAAGGTTTGGGGATACAGCGTTTGTAGATCGGGCGACAGCGTGTCCTGAAAATTGGTGGTGTTTATAAGCGCGGTTATGTAGGGCTTAAAGTTGACGAAGAAGTTACCGTCAGGGTCCGGGTACAGCCGAAGGTTAACATCGGGGATGTTGAAATCCTGGCTGCCGGCCAACTGAATATCGCAGTACAAGGGGGCTAAAGCCGAATTGCTCCTGAACCGGAAAACATCGTTATTATAAGCAAGCCTTAGTTTGGTGGTATCGACTTCGGGGGTAAATACTATCATACAGCAATTTGGTTTAAGTAGTTAATAATTTGTGTGGTAAAGTTTTGTAAATGTGCCTGGCCCACTTTGTCGAGTATTTTTTGAATGCGCTGTGGCGTGGCAACGGCATCTATGGGGTTTACAGTGCCCGGCTTGGGCTGCCAGCCTTTTTTAGCAATTTTACGGGCAATTAAAAAGGCCAGGCTGCTAACACTTATTTGCTCTTTTAGCCTTGCGGCGATGCCTTTTTTTACCAGCCATGCTTCTATAGCCGCACTGGGTGGGGCTTTGCCGGGCTTGCGGCCGTTAATGTAACCGTCGGCAACCAGGCTCAGGCCGTTGGGCAGCTGCTGTATTTGTACGCTTTTGCCCCAGTTGCCGCCGGTTGCCATTCCGCTTGCCTCATACGCCGCAATTATGTCGGCTTTAAGGGCTTCAAATTCGGCTTGCAGTAGTTGTGCCGGGCTACTCATAATGCACCGGTATTTTAAGGCTATAGCTGCATAGCAGGCCATCCATGTTGGCATCGAGCGCATCGGTAACGTCTATATTATCCCATTGGGTTACTTCTGCCGTAAGGCATGCCAGGGTGTTGCCAATAGCGGTAAACACCTCCAGTAGCGGCTCTATGTTGGCGGTGTATTTAGAGGTGTCCTGGGTTCCTGTTTCGGCAAAATACTGCTGGTCGAAGTCGGCGTGCTTCACTAAAAAGAATTTGCCCTCGTAATTAGCAGCGGTAATTTTGGTGCCCGATGTGTTGTACTCGCTCTTGCGGTTGGTAAACTCGTGCAGCAAAAATATCTTGCCGGGCTGTGCCGTGCCGTCTAATAAATTTAAAGCGGCTTTTTTGCCGTAGTGGTATTCCAGGCCCTTTGCCTGGGCAATGTCCTGCAGTATGCGAACGATGTCTTTTATCATTTTAAGTGGATTTGGGTGTTTGGTGGACGGTTGATGGTTGTTGGTTGTTGGTTGATGGAAGGAACGCGGATGGCACGGATGCAGGCAGCGCGGATTTACATGGATTTTTATAAATGATGTATCCGTTGCCGTATCTACGCGCAATCTCATCATTATAGAGCATCAGGTTATACCGCAGAGATGCGCAGAGGGGGCACAGAGATACACAGAGATATATTTTTTTGTGAGATAATTGAGCGCACAGAGTTATCCTGCCCTTGGCAGGATTGTTATAGGGTTTGCTTTGTGGCCTCCATCTAAAAGATGTTATCTTTTGCTTTAAACTCTGTGTATCTCTGTGCCCCCTCTGCGCATCTCTGTGGTATAACTCCTTTTTGTCCACCAACCACCAACTAACTCCTCGAAAGCTTCTGGTACTCTGCTTCTACTTCGTTTTGGGTTTTGGTTTGTGCGAGCAGGTTAAAAATTTCGGAGTAGGGCTTGCGCCCGAGGTCGAACGGGTACTGGCCCAGCAGCTTGCCCAGTTGCAGCAGGGGCAGGGTATCGCTGTAGGGTTTTAGTTTATCGGCGCCGGCCATTTGCCACAGGTGTGCATCGGTAGACTGGGTGGCGAGCAGCTTGTTCTCTGTTAGTATAATGCGCTCAAATTCGAGGAGCATAAACTTTCGGGCTGCAAAATATTCCGTTATGCGGGTGCGCCAAAAGGTTTTTTCGGGCACGTTGTAGCATATCTCAAAAAGCTGTTGTATCCCGCTCCAATCAGATAGTTTCGGCAACAGCCTGATGCAGTATTTTACGTTGGCGTAGGGCATTTGCCCGATATCCATACGGCTGCCGCCAAAGCTGTTTTTTGGGTTAAGGTGGTTTAAAATGCTGTCGTATGGCAGGGTGTCTGTTAGTCGGGTGTATTGCTTTAGGGTGATGTTTTTCATTTTGATGTGGATTTGGTTAATTTGGAACGCGGATGACGCGGATGCTTCGCAGACGCGGATTTACACAGATTTTTCTTCAGATGCTGTCATTGCGAGGAAGGCACGACCGCGGCAATCCCAAACGCATATAGCAATATGCTTGAGAATGAATATCTTTAAAATAAGCTAATTGTTAGATTGCCGCGGTCGTGCCTCCCTCGCAATGACAGTTTTGGCGACCAGATAACCGCATCAACAAATCCCCAGATTACCCTACACGAATACGTGCTGTATAATTTTTCCGCAAAGCAAACCAGTAGCGCATCATAATACTGTCCCATTCGTCTGGGCTGCGGCCTATAAGGTCTTTTATCCGGTCTTTGGGGATGATGCCCTGGCGGCCGTCTTTGTCGATGTCTTTAAGCTTAACCTGCTCCATTTCTTCGGCGGTGGTTTGCTGTACGGCATCATCGTCGCACAGCTCTCCGGCAAGGCGGTTGGTAATCATTTCGGCCATTTTAATAGAGCACTGGCTCTTAAGGTTATCGTAATTAGGTTTCACGTAAGTGTTGCCCTCTAACATTTCGAGCGGACTCGAATTATTTACAAAGCCCTTGCATTTTAAAAAGTCTACCACGCCACCGCCCACGCCATCTTCATCGGCTACAATATTGCTAAGGGCAATGCCATGACGAATTTGCAGCAGCTTTGCGCGGCTAACCACCTCGTCCAATCCGGACTTAGCGATACTCTCCCGCGCTATGCACACCCAGCCGTGCCAGATCCTGAAAACCGTTTTATCGCGGCCTTTACGGGCAACGTCTATGGTCATGTATTTGAGTCCGCCGGGGGAAAGGTGGTGCGGTTTAAAATAATCGGCAATGCTGTCGTTGTCAATAAGGGTGGCCGGGTCGTCATCATACTCCCAATTGCCGAAGTACAGGCGTTCGCGGCTGTTTTTATCGAGCCGTAAAAGCGACTGTAAATAGCTGGGGTGCAGGTGCGGGTTGTCGGTAGGCAAACTCTGAATGAACCTGCGATAGATAGGCAGCACACCGTCGCGATGGGGTTTGTAAAACTCTTTGTATGCCCAGTTTTTAGCAGGGTTGCAACTGCCAAGCATTTTGGGTATAAGCTTATATTCGGTTAACTTGTAGCGAATACGGCTCTTAACAATTTGCCAGGCGTGGTAGTGCACCTGGTTGCACTCGTCTATAAAAGCCCCGCTGATTTCGAGCGACCCAAGGCTGTCGAAATTAGGGTCGGACGGGTATAAAAACAGGTCTTTTAGGATGATCTGGCTGCCGTTATTCCAGTAAATAATGTTCTCGGTAGCCTTGTATTTAAACTGGCGTGAAAGGCGAAGTTGCTTAGCCAGCTCAAAAAAAGTGCTCAATGTGGTTTCTTTAAGTGTTTTAAGCTTGCTGCGGCCCAACAGCCAGCGTGTGCCGGGGTGCCTGCCGCACATTTCCATAAGCCACAGGCACCCCAAGGCACTTTTGCCACCACCTGCCGCCCCGCCATACAGTACTTCTTCGGTTATTTTGTCTTTTAAAAAGTACACCGCGTGCTGTTGTTTAGGCAGTAGTTTCATCGTCTTCGGGGTTGTGGCCGTAGCCCAAATTGAGGGTAAGGTTGCGTACAGGATAGTCATCCGGCTCCTCGTGTTTTAAGCTCCAAAGCTTGGGGTTGCGGTTGCGCAGCCAAAACTGCTGCGAGCGGAAGCAGGCCGGTACATGCTTTTCTACCTCCACAATCTCTACGCGTTCTTTTTCAACGCGCTTGCCGTTTTCGTCGTAATATACCTCCTTGCATTTTATGGCCTGTTTTGTGGTAATAACCCTATCTATGGTGGCGCGGTATAACGATTCGGCTACCTCCATATCGGCGGCACGCTTGCCACGGGATACAGCCTCGCCAAAATCGGGCTGGTTGCTTTTCCAGTGAATAATGGTTTCGCGGGTTACGCCAAAAAAAGAGCCCAGGTCGCGGTCTATAGCGCCCAACAGGCAGAGTTTGTAGGCCTGTAGGGCATACTCATCTTTATACGGGCCGTTGTTTGTTTTTTTGCGTTTTGCAGGGGTTGCGGCGGAAACGGAAGCGCTGTTTTGGGCTTCGGTTTCTTGCATTGTTTAAGAGGGTTGAGGAAATATTGGGGTAAAGAAAAGCCTCAATTAGGTTGAGGCTTGGGTTATTAAAGTAATTCGTTTGGATCTATTACAGGCAGGATAAACTTATTTAAAGCCGTACCCTGAAATCTTGTTAATAATATTCCTCTCGAAGTTGAGTATGTAATTGATGCAATTGCATTACCTAAAGATGGATGCAATACCACAATCTCTTCTTTTTCCATAGCAGTTAGTTCTTCTATATTATCAATATGGAATACATAGGCAAAGGTAAATGCACCTGTAGCTTCTTCTGCATTAGCCCCATTACTCTTTGTTTCAACCGCAACAGAAAAATCTGCTTTTACCAATTTATCCTGTAGGTTGAATCCAAGATCTAATTCTACAGAATAATTGTGTCCCTCAACTTTGGAGCTTTCAAATTCAAAGGGGCTATTAATTTGTCCTTTGGTAATTTTAAAAGTGGCAATCTGTATTTTTTCAGGTTGCAATATATTAGCTGACATTGGCTAATGGAGTTTTAGTTTTAGGCTTAGCTTTTTTCCAACTCGTTTTATATTCTGTTTCACTTGTGTTGGCCGTAGTGTTATTATAAACAGTTACATAGCCTGCATTGCCATCTACAGTATTAATTAATTTTCTTTTGGGCACATTTACAATAGCTTCGCCTAGTTCCACCTGTAGTTTCGCCAAAGAGCGCAATGTAAAATTATGCTCGCCTGTAAGCCATTTGTTTATTTCAGAAGGTCTTTTTTCTAATTTATCTGCGAGTTCTTTTTGGTTTAAATTGTTTTCTTTTAAAAGCTGATTTATACGAACAACAATATCAGCGTACATTTTTGCAAAAACTTTTGTTTCTTCGGGAGTTTCTGCGAGAATTCTTTGGGCAACTTTGCTTCTCATAATTTTTTAGTTTTAGTTAGAGGATGATTTCATTTAAACCATCATAAGTTAACAGCAATCTTTTTTTCTCATCTACAACAACTGAGCCATCCTTGATAGCTTCTGTTATTCGCCGGGCGTAATTACAGGCTGCAAGCCATTGTATGTGTAAAGAACTATTTTGATTGGTAGATCCATCTTTTACACCACCATTAAAGAGAATAACAATGGTGGTAGTAATTTTAAGCGCATATATTCGTAATGGAAAATTAGGATAGTGATAAGTAATTTCTTTTATTTTAGCTTTACCTTGTAGAGGCAAACCCTTAACCTCATTTTCTGCCCTGTTAAATAATTCGTCAACTGCTCCATGGTCTTCGCCAATTGCGTATATAATAAATGATAAAAGCTCTTGTGTGTACTGTTTATAATCTTTAAGGCTATTATACTTATTAAAGAAGATATCTGTTTCGTTCTCATCGCATTCATCATCTCTTACAGTATAAAATGTACAGGCAGAACCTTCATCATCCCATATTTCTAAAGCAAATATATTCACAATATTATTTATTAGCAACTAAAAAATACACTTTTAAGTGTATTTTATGATTATTTTTATATGCTTTTGATCAAAGTCAAAAGTAAGAAATATTTTTATATATATGAAATAAGTAATTTTAGATCGTACAGTATGTCAAAGAGCCAATTAGTCATCAAGTCTTAAAGCCGAAAGTCATAGATCGAAAGTCATTGGGTTGAAAGTCTAAAATAAGTTTCTAAACACTAAGAGATTTCTCTCTGCGGTCGAAATGGAAAAACCCGCAACCCTAAACTCCCAACCCGTAACCCTTAATACTACACCCTTACCAGGTTATCTATAATTACGTTATTATAAGTGCCTTTGGAGCCCGAGATGTGAAATTCCAGTTCGGCTACATCACCGGGAAGCATGTCTGAGAGCAGGTCGATTTTTGTGCCCAAGGCCGATGGGTAAAACATCCTGCCGGTTTCCTGCTCAAAGTGCAGCTGTTGCACTGCGGTGCCTAATTTTGTGGTTTTTATATTGCCTATGGCGGTTATAATGCCTTTTATTTTGTAGTTCATAATCGAGTTGAAAGTTTAAAAGTCGTCAAGTCTTAAAGTTGGTTGTTGGTTGTTGGTTGTCCTCACCCCCGGCCCTCTCCACATGAGCGTAGCGAACTGGCGAAGCAAAAGGAGAGGGGAGTAGCCACACTCTTGCGGTTGATTTAATTAGGTAGTTTGAAGCTTCAAATTAACACATTACCAAATAACCGAATCAATCCATTTAGCAGCCTGTTACGCTTTGCGCTACAAGGTTGTTGTATTGTATGCCGCTGTTTTTAGATATTTTGCCTTCCAGGGTTACGGCTACCTGTATCTCGTCGTTTTCTTTGTAAGTGTCCAGGTCGTCCATGCGGCGGCCGCGGAATTCTACAAACGCCCTTTGCCTGCCATCGGGCACCAGGGTTACTACTTTTTTTTCGTGTCCGGCTGTGTTGCGGTACTCAATGCTCTCAATTGTTCCTGTAATGGTCATTTTTTTTTAGATTTAAAGATTTTTGATTTGAAAAATTGAAAATTTTGTTGATTCGTGGATTTGATAATTAGAAGTTCAGAAGCTCCCAACAACTAACAACCGACACCCAACAACTTTATTCGGTAATAGTAAACCGCCTGTCGGCGTTAAAGTGTATTATTGCGCTATGGTTTAGTTGTTGGTTGATGATTGACGGTTGTTGGACGTTGCTGTCAACCGTCAACCGACAACCAATAACCATCTTGTACTCCGCATAGAGTGCCTTTAGCGATTGGTTAACCACTTTAAGGTTTTGCTGTACCTGTGTGGTATTTTCCACTTCAAACATAGAGCGTTCAGACGCTAAGAAGTAGTTATATGCAGCTTTAATCGCACTTAACTGTACTATTTCTTTGGTTATGTGTTGTTTATTACGCATTTTGTTATATCTTTGTGAAGTATAGTGCAAAGTTAAGTGGAATATTCCACATCACAAAACAAGTCAATGTTAATTTTTACACTTTTGTGTGAAATTTTTATTGACCTTAAGCTAATGTTTTGATTATGGACGGATTAGATATTAAACAACGCCGCGAACAATTGGGGCTGACCCAAAAGGAATTGGGCGACCTTATTGGCGCCAGTCGCGAAACAATTATTAACTACGAGAAGGGTAAGCCAATTCCAAAGTCCAAAAGTGAAATATTAAACAAAGTGCTCGAGCCGGGCGCGGTGCATCATAAGACCGTGAAAAACGAGGAGGTGGTAAAATTTGTAGACGATTTTGAAAACAAAAACGGCAACAAATTTATAGAGCTGCCAAACGGGCAATACTACATGCTTATGCCATTGGCAGAGTTTAATGTTCAGGCCGGGTTTTTAAGCACCTACCAGGATGCTGATTTTTTGATGGACCTGAGCCAGCACGGCATATTGGTAGACAAGCCCGTGCAGGGGCGCTATGTGGCCTTTAGGGTTAACGGCGATAGTATGGACGACGGCAGCTCGGCAGCCATTACCCGCAACAGTGTAGTGAGTACCCGCGAGTTACAGCGCCACCACTGGAACGGCAAGCTGCGGTTTCGCGATTTTCCGTACTGGGTAATTTATACCACCCAGAGCAAAATGCCGCTACTAAAAGAAATTGTAGAGCATAATACCGAGGAGGGCTACATTACCTGCCACTCGCTTAACGACAGCCCCGAGTTTACTGACTTTAAGCTGCACCTTAACGACATACAGGCACTATTTTATGTTATAGATGTTAACAGGACGGTGAGTAAGAAGACTTTTTATTAGTTTTAACAAGTTGATATATAATTATGTATGTTATATTTTATAATCTGTATATTTTCGAATAGTTTAAACAGTAAATTTAAAGAGTATAAAACATGTTGACATTTAATGTGGACGAATTTATAGTAGAAGGTACTATTTTAGGATATAGGACAGGATGTAGTATTGACTCCAAATTAATGGATTTAGTTGTAGAAAAATCAATCAATATTAACAAACAAAATTTTAGCGAACTTGTTATTTTAAAGGTTGATACAGTTAAAATAACTATGGGTATAGATGATCTTAGCAGGATTAAATATTTTATGCTAAAGTTGCCTAAATATAACCAAAACATTGATATACTTTATAAAGACTTTAGCCTTACCAAAAATAATTTGAATGAAATTCTTACCTACTTCAACTCACAATCTATAGAATGGTCGTTTGTCGAATCTTTGGCTAAAGTTTTAAGAATCAAAATAGGTAAAGTTGAATTAGTCTATTCGTATGAAGTTGATGAACAGGGGCTTTACTGTATTCAAAATTGCGAATAAAGTTCGGGATCAGTTTAGTAAGTTTAACGCTTTTAACTCTTTAAAAATGAGATCATTATTTTTTTCTTGCGCCTTAATGCTTTGTGTACAGGCCTTTGCACATCAAAAAGTGGTGTTCGAAAAAAAATATGGCAATGTTAAATTAACCACCATGCTGGGAGATTATGGCGAGAAGATGAACAAAACCATCATCATCGCTAAATATGCAGCGTTATTATCTGAAAGATATAAGTATTCAGATGATATCAATTTAATATTTGTAGAAGATTATAACAAAAACGACTCATTATCAGGTTCTTATCATAAGGCAAGCCTAAAAGACTCTGTATATGCTAATGCCATTTATCTATATTATCACGAATTTAAGTTCGATATAATAGGTTGCTTAAATACTATAGAATATTGTATTACACTAAATTACAGGCAAAAGCATAAAATTTACCCGCCAAAAAAGCTATCCCAAATATACAACAGCACGCCTTCTAAAATTGTACTCGAAATTGTTGGCAATAAAATGTACCGCCCTAACGATGTAAAAGCGTTAGATAAAGATGCTGCTTACAATTATTACTATCAAAATAATACGTTTACTTTCTTTACTTTAGATGAAAACGGTAATGAAAATAAAGTTTTAGACTTGGATTATGATATGTTGAGTTATGAAATTCTGAATTCAAAAATTTTGGTAATTATGCTCAGGCCTGATGCGCTTTTAATACTTAATAGTCAGAAGGATAAATCATTTAGGGTGTTTAAAATTGAAAATGCAGATGAATATTATGTGCCCCTTAAGCTTACTTTAACAACCCCGGATGCCATTAGCTTTAGGTTCAATCATTTCCTGTCAAAAAATAAAGAAAGATCGATGCTTTATCTTATTGATGAAAAAATATTTATCCAGGATGCTGATAAGGTTGTAAAAAATTAGCATACAACTATCTGAAAGTCTGTATTATAATGAGTGTTGTTTTCTCCCTACTTAACCTTTCCTTATTAAACCGCAATTCATTAAATTTATCAAAACTTACGGAAGATGAAAATTTCGCTTATACAAACCTCCTTGGCGTGGGAAGACGCTGCTGCCAACCGCGATAACTTTACCACGCTTATTAAGAACATTAATGGCACGACCGACCTTATTGTGTTGCCCGAAATGTTTGCCACCGGCTTTAGCATGAACCCTTCGGCTGTAGCCGAAACAATGGATGGTAGCACCGTTACCTGGATGAAGCAGATGGCTGCTGCCAACAGCTGCGCCATTACCGGCAGCCTTGTTATTGAGGATGACGGCAACTACTACAACCGCCTGTTGTTTGTATATCCTGATGGTACTTATAAAACGTACGACAAACGTCACCTCTTTACCCTTGCGGGCGAAGACAAAGCCTATACCGCCGGCACTCAAAAGCTGATAGTGGAGTATAAGGGCTGGAAAATCTGTCCGTTAATATGCTACGACCTTAGGTTTCCGGTGTTTGCGCGTAATGTGGAAGAGTACGACTTGATGATTTATGTTGCTAACTGGCCGCAGGTACGCACCCTGGCGTGGGATACACTGCTTAGGGCACGTGCTATCGAAAATCAGGCGTATACAGTAGGGGTAAACCGCGTGGGTATAGATGGCAACGGCCACAGCTATACCGGCCACACGCAGGCTGTAGATGCGTTAGGTAGCTATATCTTAGAGCCGCAACAAACCGAAGGTGTGTTTACAATAGAACTCGACAAACAGGCTACTCTTGATACCCGCAGCAAACTGGCCTTTTTAAACGATAGGGATAACTTTACGCTTGCGTAAACTTTCTGCATATTATACAAAAACCAAACCCCCAACACTTTGCAATGTTAGGGGTTTTATATTTAGTAAGAAGTAAGATACTTAGTCTCTGCTTTGCAGTTTGCTTAGCAGCCTTAAAAACTCAATGTAAAGCCATACCATAGTAATTACAAGGCCCATAGCGCCAAACCATTCCATAAATTTAGGTAGTTTTTGTCTTGCTCCCTGCTCAATCAGGTCAAAGTCCATAAACAGGTTAAGGGCAGCTATTACAATAACAAATATGCTAAAACCAATGCTTGGTAACGAGTTACCGTATATAAACATACCTACACCAAAAAGGCTCAGTATCCATGATAATAGGTAAAATGTACCAATAGCTAATGTAGAGGCTATTACAACCGATTTAAATTGCTCTGTAACCTTAACTACACCAAACCTGTACAGGGCAAGACATACGCCAAAGGTTACAAACGTACCGCCAACAGCTTTTAGTACAATGCCTGGATACCTGACTTCGAATATTGCCGATATACCACCAATAAACAAACCTTCAAACAGCGCGTAGGCCGGGGCAAGGTACCTTGAATATTGCGGCTTAAACATAGATGCTATTACCATTATAAGGCCAATAATGGCACCCGCAATGGTAAGCGTTATAGGGTTTTGGCCCGTTGCAGCCATATACCAGGTAACGGCGGCACCTGCCATAAGTAATGCGAACAATACAAAGGTTTTGTTTACAGCACCATTAACGGTCATGGTGTTGTTATAGTCTATAATTTCTACAGGGCGGCCATCGGCGTTGTACACTTGGGTGTCGCCTTTTGCAAACGCCTTATTGCTTAAAAATGGGTTTTTAGATTTAAATTCCATAATGCTGTTAATTTGTATCCAAATATAAGATATTTAGAACAAAATCAAAAAGCATGCCCGTTAATAAGGTTTTATGAAATAAATGTAAGAAGTGGCACCTGCGTAAAATAAAAAAG
Source organism: Flavobacterium subsaxonicum WB 4.1-42 = DSM 21790 (assembly GCF_000422725.1). Lineage (GTDB taxonomy): Bacteria > Bacteroidota > Bacteroidia > Flavobacteriales > Flavobacteriaceae > Flavobacterium > Flavobacterium subsaxonicum. The sequence goes on along the minus strand of NZ_AUGP01000002.1, from coordinate 11,583 downwards.
GGAAAACCGATCAGTTTTCCCTTTTTTTGCCCCCAAAAATACCGTAAAAAATTAATTTTACTAATGCTATTTTGTGTAAACTTATCTCATTGATTCAATGTGACAAAATGTTTTAGATAAACTACAGCTAAAGTCGATGAAATGCGCGCATAGTTATTTTTTGCATGAGTTTTATTTAAAATATAAATCAAAAAATGAGCAGAATTACACGTCATTATGATTAAGTATTGTGCAAATTGTCAAAAATAAATAGTGAGTTTTAACATATCTATATCTATAGTGTTGAAATGGCTCTAATAATTCAAAATCAGCGGATCAATCTATTTGTGACTAATTAATCAGGCGTTTCTGCCAAAAACTACTCTTTTATTTTTTTAAGCGATGTCTTGATCCCTTTAATTAACGACGAACTGAAACCTTCGTGTTCCATTTCGTTAAGGCCTGCAATAGTGCAGCCCTGTGGGGTAGTAACTTTGTCTATTAACTGTTCAGGATGGGCATTTTCTTTCAGTAGCATTTCGGTAGCGCCAAGGGCGGTTTGTGCCGCAATGGCCAGTGCCGTTTTGGCATCAAAGCCAATTTCTATTCCTGCTTGCATGCTTGCTCGAATGTAGCGCAGCGCAAAGGCTGTACCGCAGGCCCCCAAAACAGTGGCGGCATCCATAAGTTTCTCGTCGATTATAACGGCCGTGCCTACCTTATCAAACAAGTCGGAAATGGGTTGCAGTTTGGCAATATCGCTGGCTTCCGCCGAAATACAGGTGGCACTTGCACCATATTGTGCTGCTATGTTGGGCATAATGCGCACCACGGTATTGGTGCCGCCCACTTTTTTGTTGAGATGGCCAAGCGTTACCCCGCTTACCGCCGATGCTATTATCTTGCCGCTAAGGTGGGGCAGCACCTCGTCTAAAACGGTATCTACCTGCCACGGCTTAATGGCTAAAATTATTACATCGGCCACGGCTATGCCTTTGGTGTTATCGGCAGCTATGGCTATGCCGTATTGCTGCAGGTGTTCTATAAGCTTTACGTTGCGGCGGGTAACGGTTATGGTATTATCTAACGTAAATTGTGCCAGGCCTATGGCTACGGCACCGCCAAGGTTACCGCCGCCTATTATATGTATCTTCATTGTGGTGTATCAGTTTATGGTTATGGCTAAGATAACAATTTGACTGATTGTTTTTACACGTAGGGGGGTAGATGATTAGGGTAAATGCCTGTATAGACACCTTTAGTTTTTAGTCCAGCCTTGGTTTATTCTCATTTTAAAAATTAAGTCATGGAGTTTTATTAATCCATATGTTCCCTTCAAACCATAGTCGGTTATGGTTTTTGTCTTGCCATTGTTGTAAGTAATTTTTAAAATAGCAGTCTGGTCATCCGTCCAGAGCACGTCATATCTGTTTTTTAAATTTACGAAATCAATATAATTAAGTAAATCCTTTAATTCATTAAGTTCCTTAGAGGGTACTGTGGCTGTAAAGGTGCCGGTAAGTAATTTCCCCATTTGAAAATCTTCTGTGTAATTGTATTCAGTTGCCTCAAATGTGGCAGTACCATCATTATTTACAGATAATAAAAAAATAGGGCACATGCCCATACAGCCGGTGGTAGAATATTCTATTTTCTCTATCTTATAGGATATTGGCTCAGGATTGTACTCTACAAAGGCATCGAACTTAAATGTTAGTTCAGTCTTTAATTCTTCCCTTTTTAACCTTTCTATTGTATGTATATGCCGTGGTTTATATATAGTTAAAAAAGGTCTGTTCTCTATATATTCAAGAGTTGGTATAATACCATTATAAAGTCCGTCGGTAAGGTTATAAAGTTTTATTTTATCCTTACCGAAATTCATAAGCACAAGGGCATTAAAATCCTTTGAAAATTCTACAAGAAGGTTGGGATCATAATTGCCAGATGTGTATGTTTTGTTAACCCCTGTTGCTACCAAATCCGTATAACCATTGTTATCAAGGTCGGCTCTAAAAAAAGCATAATCTGCCTTTAGTCTATTGGCAAGGTTTACCAAAACAGTATCACAACCGAGACATTTTATATCCTGCACTTTTTTAAGGGAGAATTTGCGGTATAGGCTATCTGTTTTACCAATAAATTCTTCCACTTTGTTATTGGTATCCAGAGAATCAATTTCTGAAAGTTTTATTTCCGCTTTCACAAATTTTTCCTTTGTGCAAGAAATGAATATGAACAGGGTTAACAGAAAATATAGTGCCTTCATAGGTGTGTTTTTAGAAAGGAAACATCTCCATTTTAACTAAATTGAGAATCCTCAACTTCGCTGCAATGTGTTCGTAATGGCTAACGCAATATACATTCTATTAAAAGAATCCGGATATCCAGTAGTAAACCCCGATATCGCGGATCTTGCGATACAATATAGCAATTTAAGATATTGAATGTATCTCCCGTAAAGGTTAGAAATATAAATGTGTATTAATTATGTGAGACGCATTCAATGCGTCTCTACGAGAAAACGGTACGGGAATTGTCTGTGATTAATCCCCCTTCATGATAAACACTTCTTCGAGATCCCAGTAGGCGGGTAGTTTAATTTCGCGGGCATAGTACAGCACCTCTTCGGGCTGTACCTTTTTGAGGTAATCGCCGGTGTCCCATTCCTTATTCTTGTTATCATCATAAATAACCCTAAGAATATACGTGTTGGGTTCCAGATTTTCGTAGAAAAATTCGGTTTTACCCTCAGAATAATCGGTTAGGTACACCTTGCCCTTTGTGTCGGTAAATTCTATAATCAACGGAAAGCGCTTAACATTCTGTAGCGTTAGCTTAATGGTGCCATAATCGGCATAGGTACGGGTAGAGAGCTTGTATTTAAGGGTATCGTTCTGCTTGCCGTAAAAGTCGGTCATAGCGCCCGGTAAGAGGCTAAACGTGTATTTCTGACTCTCATCTTTCTGGAAATCAAATATCAGTTCCTGTTTAAAATCGTCGTAAACGTGCTTAAACGGCACGGCTACAGAGTCTTTATTAACCAGTGTAATTTTTGTAGTATCTATGCTAACAAGTGGTGTGCTGGTTTTAAGGGTAAAGCGTTCCCTAAAATGCAGGCCGCTTTTTTGTACGGCATCAACCGTAAGCGAGTCGGATGCCTTAAGCTCTTTAAATTTGACATTGAAATTACGCACGGTATCGCGTTGGGTAACCTGTACGTTGAGGGAGTCGGCCTTAATTTCGCGGGGCAGCCATATTTGCACCGAATCTTTATCGGCCACATTGGTAATCAGTGTCTTTATCTGTTCTTTAGTGGCAGCGTTGGTAACAGTGGCCGTAACCGATTTATCGTAAGCACCTTCGTAACCTAAATACAAACGATTAGAAGTGGCAAGGGTAGGCTTAACCGACTTAAATGCGCCCTTTTGCTTAAAGAGTTTCAGGGTATAGGTAGAATCTGTAGGTACGGTAATGGTTTGCTTTATAAAGGCAATCTTATCGCTTTTAGGGTCGTATTTATAATTGTTAGAGGCATCTTTAAGCGCAAACAGGTGGTACCTGCCCTCTTTTAGGTTTTGCAGCGAAAAGTTAACCATACTATCCAGCGTGTTGGTAACGTAGCGCGGGCGCTCTTTGTAAACGGTAGAATCTGTAAAGGTTTCGTTATCTTCATACAGCATAACGGTAACAAAATTATCGGTCTCGCGGGTGTAGGCATCTTTAATGCGGCCGCCCAGCGCAAGTGAGTCGATATAACTTCCGGTACTAAATATGTACTTAAACTGCGAATAAGGGTTGCCCTCGTTATTATCGGTAATACTTTGCCCAAAATTAAAGCTGTAGGTGGTGTTGGGCTCCAGGGTATCTTTAATTTTAATATCTATGTATTTGCTGGCACTGCCCGTGGGTATAATGCTGGGCTGGGTTTTCATGGGGGGCGATATAATAAGCTGCTTATTAATATCTTTAATCTTAATATACTCGTTAAAGTCTATCCTTATTTCTTTACCTGTAAAATTGGTGCTCATATTTTTGGGCGAACTACCAATAATATAAGGTGCAATGGTATCTTTAGTACCACCGGTTATAGAGCCCCTTTTTGCGCAGGCTGCAAAAAACAGCGATGCGCCGATTATAAATAAAGCAAGAAGAAATTTTTGTTTGAGCATACCAAATTCTTTACAGCACAAAATAACAATTATATTTAGTGCCGACGAAATGTTTTTAGAAAATGTTTAATGGTAACGCTGTTAACATTATAATAGTATGCATTATGTGTGCGCATACGCCATAGTAACCACGCTAACCCGGCTGTTGGGCACGGCAAGCAGCAGTTTGCTGCAGGCTTCTATTGTGGCACCGGTGGTAATAACATCGTCTACAATTAAAAAGTGACTGCCTGGGGTGGCATTACTATGGTCTACTTTAAATGCCGCATTGATGATGTCGCCGCGCAGCTCGCGGTTCTTTTTAGTTTGTGTTTTGTTGTAGGTGGTACGTAATAAAATGCTCTCGTTATATTCGGCACCCATTCCCGCAGCAATGGCACGGCCAAAGGCAGCCGCCTGGTTATAACCGCGTTCACGCTGCTTTTTGGGGTGCAATGGTATGGGTATAATGTGGGTAACGCTTTGCAATGCCGCTACTGTAGTTAGCTGCGGCGCATACCACTGCCCTAATATATTGCCAACCTGCTGTTGCTTTCGGTATTTTAAGTTATGAATTAAATTCTGCACGATACCTTCTTTATGAAAGTAAAGCAGGGCAGAGGCATGCTCTAACGGCACCCGCCCCAAAAACTTCTTAGCTGTCTCATTATCTTGATGAATGTGATGCTGCGTAAAAGGCATATTGTGCCTGCATGTGGCGCACACCAACGCAGTGCCATTGGGCAACGGATCTTCGCAACCGGGGCATAACGGCGGAAACAGCAGGTTAATGAGGCTTTGGAGCATGGGGGTAAAAATATATATTTTATTTTGAATGGCCTCAAAACATACATTCTTCAAAAAGATTAGCGATATCAATTTTTAAATTCACAATATATTATCTTAGTATCTCTAAAACAAAGATAATGAACAGATTATTGATCGTACTGATGGTTTTACTGTTAACTGTAGGATGCAAAACAATTTCTGACCCAAGCCCATATCACCGGTATTTAATATCGGATTTTGATTTTAAGTCTGCAAATATATTTGTACGGCAAATTGAGGGGCTAACGTCGATCAATAACATTTCGCTTACAGATTTACCCAAAACCGGAAAAGAGTTCCGGGTAAACGGTCAGCACATCTTTACTGACAGTACTTTTACCAACATGCCAAATTTTTATAGCTATAAAAAAAGAGCCGCCGAAATTGATGTAAACCCCACTACTTTATTACAGGTATTAAATAGTTTTTTCGGCATAAATGCCGACAGTTACCGGAAAGAGGAAGGTTTTTATATGTTTACGAGCGAATCTTATTTGTCTTACGAAAAGGGGTACATATATAATGCCACACAGCACTTTAAAGTGGGAGATTCTATATTTAAAGGCCGTACATATTACATTACACGTCAGGTCGATTCAACATGGTTTGAGTATAAATATCCTTAATGCACACAAATTTTGTAGTACAAACTATTACATTGCCACATTTTTAAATTTTTAATCTTCAATCATTCAATTAAATAATCCCTTTTTATATTTTTGCACCATGGCAAAACAAGAAGATCAATTTAAGAATGTTATTTCGCATGCTAAAGAGTACGGATTTATTTTCCAGTCGAGCGAAATATACGATGGGTTAAGTGCAGTGTACGACTACGGCCAGAATGGCGCCGAGTTAAAAAAGAACATCCGCGAGTACTGGTGGAAAAGCATGGTGCAAATGCATGAAAACATTGTGGGCATAGATGCCGCAATTTTTATGCACCCTACAACATGGAAAGCCAGTGGCCACGTAGATGCCTTTAACGACCCGTTAATAGACAACAAAGACAGCAAAAAACGCTACAGGGCCGATGTGCTTATAGAGGATTATGCCGAAAAGCTAAACCAGAAAGCCCAAAAAGAATTGACTAAGAAAAATCCAAATGCCAATATACAGCGAATAGTCGATATGTATTATAAGCTTCTGGATATACTTCTTTATAAAGAAGGAGAAAATTTTCATCTTAGCTTCAATAATTACTTGAATAATCTAAGTGCAAGACTATTATTATTTAATAGTTTTGAAAGGGTTGATGATATCACATTGGATTACTTGGATTTGATAAATGATTTAATATACTTTGAAAGTAAATTTAAATTATATAACGAATTTAAATTATCTGATAAATATTTAAAAAATGATGGAACAAACATTTGGGATATAAATGCTTTTAGTTTAATAAAATTAAAGCATAGCAATCTTCAACTTGCTGCTTTAGATATAATTTCTCTAATTGATTTCGTAAAAGATAATAATAATCCATTCAGAGGTTTATCAAAAAGAAAACAAATTCTTGAACGTATGGCCCGCTCTTTAGAGACAGAGAACCTGGCCGATGTTAAAGCCCTTATTGAAGAGCTGGAGATTGCCGACCCGGATACGGGCTCTAAGAACTGGACCGAAGTGCGCCAGTTTAACCTTATGTTTGGTACTAAATTAGGTGCCGAAGCTGCCAATGCAATGGATTTATACCTGCGCCCGGAAACAGCCCAGGGTATATTTGTAAACTTTTTGAACGTGCAAAAAACCGGCCGAATGAAAATTCCGTTTGGTATTGCACAAACCGGTAAGGCGTTTAGAAATGAGATTGTTGCACGTCAGTTTATCTTCCGTATGAGGGAGTTTGAACAGATGGAAATGCAATTTTTTGTACGTCCGGGCGAAGAGATGAAATATTACGAGTATTGGAAAGACACCCGCCTTAAATGGCACCTGTCTTTAGGTTTGGGTAAAGAAAATTACCGTTTTCACGATCACGAAAAATTAGCGCATTATGCCAATGCTGCCGCCGATATCGAGTTTAACTTCCCATTTGGATTCAAAGAGCTTGAAGGTATTCACTCGCGTACTGATTTCGACCTTAAAGCACACGAAAAATTCTCAGGTAAAAAACTGCAATATTTTGATACTGAAGTTAACGAGAATTATACACCTTATGTAGTAGAAACTTCGGTTGGTTTAGACAGGATGTTCTTATCGGTCTTTGCTACATCGTTAAAAGAAGAAACGTTAGAAGATGGCTCTACCCGTACCGTTCTTAGCCTGCCAAGCGTGCTTGCACCTACTAAGGCTGCAGTACTTCCGCTGGTTAAAAAAGACGGACTGCCGGATGTTGCCCGCTCTATTATAGACGACCTTAAATGGGACTTTAACGTGGCGTATGACGAGAAAGATGCCGTTGGCCGCCGTTACCGCCGTCAGGATGCCCTGGGCACGCCTTTCTGCATTACGGTAGACCACCAGACGCTGGAAGACCAAACAGTAACCATCCGTCACCGCGATACCATGAAACAAGACAGGGTTGCCATAGCCAACCTTAGAAACATCATTAACGAAGAGGTTTCGGTTAGAAACTGGTTAATGAAGATGTAATAAATCAGCATTTATACAAACGCCTCCTGATTGGGAGGCGTTTTTGTTTTAGAGGGTATATTAAATGTAAAGATTAGCATTCCCCTCTTTTGGAGGGGTGCCCGTAGGGTGGGGTGGTTTATAGTAATGATAATAAAACAACCACCCCGGCTTTCAGCCGCCCCCTCCAGGGGAGGGGAATGCCACGATTGCTTACACACAATACCCGTAACGGTCTTATTCATGCTTTAAACTTTCTAAATGCCTGTATCATCTCGTAAATGCCAAAGGCAATTACTATTTTACCGAAGATAAAAATGAGCCAGCCTATAGTATTGGTATTATCTATATAGGTTCTGCCTTCCGCTAAGGGATTATAAAAATCGGTAACTATTAAAAACCTGAAATAGCCGGATAAAAATTCCTGCCATTGAGAAAAATCTCTTTGTAGCATATAGTTTTCTGAAACAAAGAAAAGAGCATATAAGCTAAATCCTATCAATAGTGTAAAGGCTAAAGCCCTACGCCAGCTATGGTCAAAACCTGTGGATAATAATGTGGCACCTAAAATAAATTTGTCTTTGAAACCACTTTTCCATCCCCATCCCAATTCTTGATAGTAAGCACTAAGCTCATAATTTCTAAATCTGTTATAGTCTATTTTATTATCAGCTTTTTGAAGCTGTTGTTTAATGTTCCTTAATGTTTTTCTATCACAGTTATCTACCTTCCCTATTTGCATATCGTCAAATAAAGCCAACTTATCAAAAATTGTTTTGTCAATTGATATTTCCAAGAAATAAGAATTTTGAAAAGAAGCTATATCTTTAAAAAAGCAATTTTCGATTATGATTTTATTTATAGCTGATTGAGTAAAGTAGGCAGATTTCTCAAACCTGCAATTTAATAATTGCAGGTTTGTATGAATTAAATTGCCGTTTTTTTCCAGAATGAATGTTTGTTCGAAAATACAATCATGGAAAATTGTAAACTTGGTAAAATCACTTAAGGTAAAATATGATTTTGAGAATTTACAGTTACCAATATTAAAGTAGCCAAATGCTTCAACAGTATTTTCACTAAAGTTGAATAATTCAAATTTGTTATCAAATAAAGAAATATTACATAAATGTGATTCATTTAAATTAAGTTCACCATTGAATTCGCTATCACTAATGATCAAATCACTACTTTCTTTAAAAACATTTCCAGATAAAATTGCCCGTTTGGTTATTTTACAGGACGTAAGTTTAAATTCTGATTGTATGTTATTAGATGTACAAACTAAGTCATAAAGTTTACAATTAGTAACTTCAAAATTTTCTATTTGAACATCATTGATAAATAAATCATCATCGTAATGCTCTAATCTTAAAGATAAAAATTCACAATTTGTTATATCAATAATTTTATTATTAAAAACATCAGGCTTAAGTTCAGAATTAAAAGTAGAGCTATCTTTAATTACAAGTTTGCTATTAAATTTACAACTACTAATCTGAAGTTTTTGTAATGAAGATATATCAAGAATATAATCGGCTTCTAACTTAATAATATAATTAGAAATTGTATTTTCCATGTAAAGCAATTTCTCAAACTCTTCTCCCGTAATTGTTTCCATATCATAAAAATAAACAAAAAACCCGGCACATACGTACCGGGTCTATTATCTATCATCTTTTATCTAAAAGTCTAAATAAAAGATTAGTCATTCAATTTAAGTACCGCCATAAACGCCTCTTGCGGAATCTCAACGTTACCAACCTGACGCATACGCTTTTTACCTTTTTTCTGTTTTTCCAAAAGTTTACGCTTACGCGAAATATCGCCACCATAACATTTAGCGGTAACGTCTTTACGCAGGGCCTTAACGGTTTCGCGGCTAATTACCTTAACACCAATGGCTGCCTGAATAGGAATATCAAACTGTTGGCGCGGTATAAGCTCTTTAAGCTTTTCGCACATTTTTTTACCAATATTGTAAGCGTTGTCTTCGTGAATAAGTGCCGACAGCGCATCTACAGGCTGTGCATTTAGCAATACATCAAGACGCACAAGTTTTGAGGTACGCATGCCTATTGGGCTGTAGTCAAACGAAGCGTAACCTTTAGAAACCGTTTTAAGGCGGTCGTAAAAGTCGAATACAATTTCTGCGAGTGGCATATCAAAGTTAAGCTCTACACGCTCTGTAGTAAGGTAGGTCTGGTTGGTAATAATACCACGCTTTTCTATACAAAGGCTCATAACGTTGCCCACAAAATCAGATTTTGTAATAATGGTCGCCTTAATATAAGGCTCCTCAACATGGCTTAGTCTTGAGGGTTCCGGCAGGTCGCTCGGGTTATTAACAATAAGTCCTTTTTCAGGGTCTTTTTTAGTGTAGGCAAGGTACGATACGTTGGGCACGGTAGTAATAACTGTCATGTCGAACTCACGCTCCAAACGCTCCTGTATAATTTCCATGTGCAGCATCCCTAAGAATCCGCAACGGAAACCAAAGCCCAGTGCCGCCGAGCTCTCCGGAGAGAACACTAACGACGCATCGTTAAGCTGAAGTTTTTCCATACTGTTGCGGAGTTCTTCGTAATCTTCGGTATCAACCGGGTAAATACCCGCAAATACCATTGGCTTAACATCTTCAAAACCACTAACCATGTTTTGGGTAGGGTTTTTGGCATCGGTAAGCGTATCGCCCACCTTAACCTCTTTAGCCTCTTTAATGCCGGATATCAGGTAACCAACATCGCCGGCGCCTACTACTTGTTTAGGCACCTGGTTTAGCTTAAGTGTACCAATTTCATCGGCATAATACTCGTTACCGGTAGCCATAAATTTAATTTTCTGGCCTTTGGTAATGCTGCCATTTATTACCCTGAAAATAACCTCGATACCCCTAAACGGGTTGTAAACCGAGTCGAATATCAGGGCCTGTAAAGGCTCATCCGGGTTACCTTTTGGTGCCGGTATACGCTCTATAATAGCCGCAAGTATAGCCTCTACACCAAGGCCTGTTTTACCACTGGCCGGTATAATATCTTCTAATTTGCAGCCTAAAAGGTCTACAATATCATCGCTAACCTCCTCAGGGTTGGCGCTTGGTAAATCTACTTTATTAAGTACCGGAATAATTTCCAGGTCGTTCTCTAACGCAAGGTAAAGGTTAGAAATAGTTTGCGCCTGTATGCTCTGGGCAGCATCTACAATAAGCAGTGCACCCTCGCAGGCCGCAATAGAACGCGATACCTCGTAGCTAAAATCTACGTGGCCCGGGGTATCTATAAGGTTAAGTATATACTCCTGCCCCTTATATACATACTCCATTTGTATGGCGTGGCTTTTAATGGTAATACCACGCTCACGCTCCAAATCCATGTTATCAAGCAACTGAGCCTGGCTCTCGCGTTTTGTAACCGTTTGGGTGGCATCCAAAAGGCGGTCGGCCAGCGTACTTTTTCCGTGGTCTATGTGGGCAATAATGCAAAAATTCCTAATATGCTTCATCTTCTTCGTATATCAATTTCGTTGGGCGTGTCCTTTCGCTATCGCTACAGGCCGGGCTATTCGCGGCGCATGGCGCCCAGATGCTATCCCTCACGCGGGGCTTACCTGTAAAGGTAGTTATTAATCGGCAAATATAGTTAAAGTTAGCGAGTTGCAAAGGCATAGGGGCAACAATGCGTGTTTTATACTTTGACGAATATATTGGCCTCACCTCAAGCCCCTCTCCAAAGATTCTGTGTTGATTTACAAGAAAAATAATAATTTTTTCTATTTTTGTATTCTTAGGAAGCCTTGAGCTATCCTGTATAGAGCCTTATACTATTTGTATCTGCGCTCTATTTTTTTGCTTATTTTCTTCATAGTTTTTATCATAGTTTTCTTTTCGTTTAAAGATCACATATATAGTTTCAAGCAGCTTTCGTTGTACTGCTACTAATCCTTTCATTTTAATTCCCTGTTTTGCAACGATCCGGGCATATAAGGCCCTAAAAGTATCATCCCATTTTACCGCTGTCAATGCAGGCAGGTACATAGCTTTTCTTAAGTACCT
>NZ_AUGP01000001.1:121277-122083 GCF_000422725.1 Flavobacterium subsaxonicum WB 4.1-42 = DSM 21790 | reverse complement strand
AATCGAAAAATCTGCCAACATCCGGCCTAAGGTAACAACCAGTTCATCTTTTGCCACATCTACGCCTAATACTTGTTTTACTGCCTCCATTACTAATATTTATAGTTATAAAAGTGATGAATCTCCCTTCGTCTTTTCTCCTGGCTGGATATTCTGGATAACAGGTTTGCCTGTTTCCTTACATTCTGTTCAGACTCTAAAAGATAATAAAAGAATGAGGCGATATCTTCGGATCAATATACTTCAATGAGTTATTTCTGAGAGAAACGGCTCTCATTCTTTTTCACTTTAATTTATACAAATCTAATTTGATTTATTAGCACTGCAAACATAGGAGGAGAGGGGCAGCTTCACTCAGGTGGCGTGAGGATATGAGCAAAATCCGTAAAAATCCGCGATTGCGTAGCATCCGTGTTATCCGCGTTCCATTTTTTACACAAGTGTTGCATCTCAACATTCCGTAGGGCGATGCCCCAGGCTAATTTGTTGCGCCCTTTCAGGGCTTGCAAAAAAATCCGTGTAATTAGTGCAATTCGTGGCAAAAAAACCGTGTAAATCCGCGATTGCGCAGCATCCGTGTCATCCGCGTTCCATTCCATTACGCATTTCAACATTCCGTAGGGCGATGCCCCACGCTAATTTGTTGCGCCCTTTCAGGACTTGTAAAACTTTGTTTAATTATTGCAATTCGTGGCAAAAAATCTGTGTAAATCCGCGATTGCGCAGCATCCGTGTTATCCGCGTTCCATTTTAGCAGGAGTGTTGCATTTCAACATTCCGTAGGGCGATGCCCCACGCTAATTTGT
>NZ_AUGP01000001.1:0-121267 GCF_000422725.1 Flavobacterium subsaxonicum WB 4.1-42 = DSM 21790 | reverse complement strand
CCCTTTCAGGGCTTGCAAAGAATTTGTGTAAATCCGAGATTGCACAGCATCCGTGTTATCCGCGTTCCATTTTTTGCAGGAGTGTTGCATTTCAACATTCCGTAGGGCGATGCCCCACGCTAATTTGTGCCTCCCTTTCAGGGCTTGCAAAGAATTTGTGTAAATCCGAGATTGCACAGCATCCGTGTTATCCGCGTTCCATTTTTTGCAGGAGTGTTGCATTTCAACATTCCGTAGGGCGATGCCCCACGCTAATTTGTTGCGCCCTTTCAGGGCTTGCAAAAAAATCCGTGTAAATCCGCGATTGCGTAGCATCCGTGTTATCCACGTTCCATTTTTTGCAGGAGTGTTGCATCTCAACATTCCGTAGGGCGATGCCCCACGCTAATTTGTGCCTCCCTTTCAGGGCTTGCAAAAAAATCTGTGTAAATCCGCGATTGCGCAGCATCCGTGTTATCCGCGTTCCATTCCATCAACCATCAACTAAAATTAATCATAACACTCCATCATCAGCAAATCGCCTTCGTGGTGCTCAATGCTAACCATGCCATCGGCCAATACCTCGTTGCTGCTGCCGGTGCGGTAGCCAATGGTAAGCTCATCATTATCCAGCTGGTATTTAAGGTTGGTGGAGCTTATGCCCGACACAACGCCCACGGGTATAAGCGAGATAGGGGTAGTGGCAGGGTACCATTTTCCGTATTTTTTTGGGAGCTGAAATATCTTTGAATTATCGTCTAACATTACAATTTTAAGCTGTTTGCTAAAACGCACTATGTTGGTAATGTTGGTAATGGTATGGTCGGCACGGCGGCCGGTGGCCCATATAACATTTACGGCCGGAAATTTACGCGCTATAAGATAGTCGAAAGCCTTTTCGAGATCGGTTTTATCCTGATCGGGGGTGTGTACAATTTCCAGCGGGTATTGCAGGTTGCGGTAATATTCGGGGTCGAAACCCCGGTCGAAGTCGCCCAGCAGCACGTCGACCTTAATACCCAGCTCTATAACGCGCTGTATGGCGCTGTCCAGAACTATAACAAGCGGCGACCATTCCAGCAGCTGACCCATGAGCTCCATGCTGCACGCAGCGCCGTTAGCAATTATTAAAGCAGGTTCCTGATCGTCGCGGACTATGTGGTGTGATGACATTGATACTAAATTGGTACTGCAAAGATAAACGCTTTAAAAACAAAAAGTACTGAAGCGGTTGCTTCAGTACTTTTTTATATACGTTTTAAATTCCCAAAAACAAATCTCAAAATTCAAGCTCTAATTTTTAATCTGAAATCCATTCTCAATCTCAAACTCCAAAAGTGAAATATCAATGTTAAAATTCCAATTTTCAGGTTCCGGTTTTAATCTGAAATCTCAATTCTCAAATCTGAAAATCCATTCGCGATCTCAAACTCCAAAAGTGAAATATCAATGTTAAAATTCCGATTTTCAGGCTCCGGTTTTTAATCTGAAATTTAAATTCTAAAATCTGAAATCCATTCGCGATCTCAAACTCCAAAAGTGAAATATCAATGTTAAAATTCCCATTTTCAGGTTCCGGTTTTTAATCTGAAATCTCAATTCTAAAATCTGAAATCTGAAATCTGAATTCTAAAATTTATTGGACTGTAACCTGCAAAGCCGATACTTCACACACCCTAAAATAGCCCAGTGCATAATTGCTTTCGTTGGTCTGGTTGATAAGGTTGCCGGTAGCCGCTGTTGGCACACTCTGGAACGGGTTACCCCCGCCACCGGCTGCTGCAAGCAGTATATTCATATAATCGTGGTAGCGCTCAGAGATGCCATATAGCTTGATACTTATGGTATCTCCGGGCTTAAGGTCCTCATCACTAAAGAATTCGAACATTTCGTTGCCCTCAAAAAACTCATCGCTGCCCACATCATATTCAGGGGTTGGGATAACCGCGGCATCAAAACGCGACAGGTAGTAGTTGCTCTGGTCCGGGAAATCGTTCCAATAGTAACGTATTTCTACATCTTCGCCCAAAAAGCCGCCGTCGTTGGCCTGGGTGGTATAGGTAATATCGGGTACTGCCGTCATGGTTTCGGTTGCAGTGTAGGTCTGGTCGCCGTTAATAACAGTTAAAACGTAGGTTTCGCCCAGCACTGGTGCAAAGTACTCGCATTTGTACTCTCCAGTGCCGGCTTCCTGCTCAATAAAGTCAAAAACGGTGTTAGAACTGTTGGTTATAAACACGGTTGCCCCACTAACTTTAGGTATTTCGGTACTGTAATAGCCTGTGGTTGTGGTTAGTTTAATAATTTGCCTGTTGCCGGCGGTGCCCTTAACCCAGTCTATTGAAGCCTCTACCACAAGGCGCGGTGCGGCGGTATCCAGGTCTACATCTACCACTTCTTCGCACGAAGTGAGGAGCATAGCCGTTAAAAACAGTAGTATATATCTTATATTTTTCATGATGATGGCTGACTAAAATTTAAAGTTATACGTAACACTCGGAATCATCCCGAAAATGGATAGCCTCGTGGCCTCGTTGGCGCCGGTGTCTTCGTTTTGCCCAAAGGTAATAGAGGCGGCATTTTGCCTGTTGTACAGGTTATAGATGCTAAACACCCATTCGCCCTGCCAGCCCTTTTTCTTCTCAGGTTTAGGGGTATACGTTGCCGAAATATCTAAATGGTGGTAAGCCGGCAGCCTGTTTTCGTTACGGTTGCTGTAGCTTGGCACCACAATATCGCCATACTGGTACTGCCCGTTAGGGTTGGTTACCGGGCGGCCCGACTGCAGGGTAAAGATGCCCGAAAATGACCATTTTTGGTTGTACTCGTATGATCCTGTGACTGATAGGTTGTGCAGCTTGTCGTAACCGGTCTTGTACCACTCGCCGTTGTTAATGCCGGTTTCGGTTGGGGTGCGGCCCGGGGTTTGTTGCTCAGAGCGCGACAGGGTGTAGGCTATCCAGCCGGTTAGCCTGCCTTTGTTTTTACGCACCAGTACCTCAAGGCCATAAGCCCTTGAATCTCCGGATAGTACTACCTGCTCAATGGCATCGTTGGCAATCAGGTCGGCGCCATCAATATAGTCTACCCTGTTTTTCATGGTTTTGTAAAACGCTTCGGTTTCAAGGGTATAGGCATCATCTTTAAAGTTCCGGAAATACCCAACAGCATACTGGTCAAGCAATTGCGGTTTCATGAAATCGTCGCTGGGTGCCCAAACGTCTAACGGCGTGGCCGATGCCGTGTTGCTAATTAAGTGCAGGTACTGCGCCATACGGTTGTAACTCGCCTTAACCGACTGGTCTTCGCCCAACTGGTACGATATGGCGGCACGGGGCTCTAAATTGCCAAACTGGGCTATGCTTTCGCTGCTGCCATAGTGTTTGGTGCCAATGGGCACGCCTTTTTCGTATATCTTAAGCTCTTCGTTAAAAACAACCGCCTGGTTGTTAGCATACAGGTTAACGTTTTGAGAGCCTAAACGGTTAAACATGCTGTAGCGCAGGCCATAGCTAACGGTAAGCTTATCAGTAAGTTCGTGTTCGGCATCCAAATACAGGGCACTTTCAAAAGCATATTTTCTGTCAAGCTGCTCGTAATTTATTCCCGACTCTTCATCGCTTGGCTCAATAGTGCCGGGGTTAAAGTTGTAGTAAATGCCACTAAGCCCGTAGTTTAGTTTAAACTTATCGGTAAGCTTGTGCTTAAGGTCATACTTAAAGGTATAGCTTTTAATGCCGCTATCCCAGTTAAAGCCAATAAAGTCGAGCTCCATACCGTAGATGTAATCGCTGTAAATAGCTGCCATGTTAGCACTTAGGTTATCGCTAAACTTATGGTTCCACCCAACGTTGGCAACCGTATTGCCGTAAACGTTACTAAAGCTCTCGCTAATTTTTATAACGTCGCGCCCCAGGTAGCCCGAAAAGTACACCTTATCGTTTTCGCCAAGCTTGTAGTTGGCCTTGGCATTAAGGTCGTAAAAATATGCAGAGTTCTCGTTATCAGCCAGTTTAAGAAAAAGGTGGGCATACGAGCTCCTGCCGCCAATTAAAAACGATCCTTTATCTTTTACAATAGGGCCATCTACAACCAATCGGCTTGATATCAGCCCGATACCACCCACAGCATGCAAATCGGTAAGGCTGCCTTCACGCTGGTTAATATCCAGTACCGATGATACCCTGCCGCCGTAGCGTGCCGGCACACCGCCTTTGTACAGGTTAAGGTCGCGTATGGCATCAGAATTAAAGACCGAGAAAAAGCCAAAAAGGTGCGATGAGCTAAAAAGGTTGGCATCATCCAGTAGCACAAGGTTCTGGTCGGCAGCGCCACCGCGAACGTTAAAGCCCGATGCGCCCTCGCCGGCATTGGTAACCCCCGGCAACTGCATAAGCGATTTTATAACATCTACCTCGCCCAAAACCGCCGGCATCTTTTTAATGTCGGCCGCGGTTAGCTTGGCAACGCTCATTTCGGGGCTTTTAATGTTGGCCCGTTTGCTATTGTTTTGAGAGATAACTACTTCCTGCAATTCTTCGGAACTACTGGCAAGCGTAAAATTCTTTTTTGTGTTTTTGGTAAGTACAATTTTAGTTTCGGTAGTGCCGTAGCTTACAAAACTAACCTGAACGGTATAAGTGCCTGCAGGTAGCGAAACGCTGTAGAATCCTGATGCATTGGTAGATACCGCCATCTCTAATTCTTTAATGTAAACGCTGGCGCCAATTAGGGTTTCTTTGCTTCCGACATCGGCAATGGTTCCGCTTAGGGTAAACTTTTCCTGGGCGTAACCGGACACGGCCGAGAAAAGTGCCATTAAAAAGTACAAAATACAACTTTTGTTCATGTTTTGATTGGGTTAATTGATGATTTGTAGTAAAAGTATTAACTATAACTGCGTTGGGCTTACAAAAGTATAAAACGCCTGTGGTTTTTATACCAACGGCGTTTGCATAAAAATCAGCAAATATGCAGGGTAGCGCGTTAAATGTCCTAATTTTGTTTACATGAAGAGTTTTCTTAGGTATGAGAATATATGGTTCAGGAATTTGTTTTTCCTGGGGCTTATATTTTGTGCTATTTTGGGCGTAGACCATTTTGAAGAGCCTGATCCTGAGCGTGTTTTTAAACTATCGCGGTCTATTTACCTTTTTTACTTTACAATATTAGTAAGCAACCTTGTATTTATAGGAGGAATGCTCCAAAAGAACAAATACAGGCAGTTTATGATAGGCTTTAGCCTGTTCTGGATATTTATGGTGATTTTGGCATTTAATGTACCATCTTTTGATAAGCCCAATATCTCTGCGTTTACAAGGGCTATAAAGCAGGTGTTCTCGGCCATTGTAGGGTCAGGTTTTTATTTTATGCACCTGTGGGTCATTCAAAATGTGGTAAAAACCAACCGCAGGCTGGCGGTTACAGAAAATGAGCTTAACTTTTTAAAGCAGCAACTCAACCCGCACTTTTTGCTTAACGCGATGAATAACCTCTACGGTGAATCGCTTGCACGGCCCGACACTATGCCCGAACGCATTTTAGAACTTTCTGCATTACTGCGTTACCAGATCGAGGCCACTAAAAAAGAGAGTGTTTCGCTTATAAGCGAAATGGATTTTATTAAAAAGTACATGCAATACTACCAGTATAAAAGTGGCAAGCTAACCGTTATTAACCATGCCATTATAACTGCAGAGCAGGACAGGGTGATTCCGCCGCTGGTGCTGATGCCGCTGGTGGAGAATGCGGTTAAATTTTCTTCGGAGACCGATAATCCCTACATAAAGATGGACTGGGATATTACACCCGAAAAGTTTTGCTTTATGATAGAGAACAGTTACCTGCCGCAAGGCACCAAACTTATTGGTACCAATTTGGGAATTAGCAATTTAAAACGCCGGCTTGAAGTGCTTTCTATTAAATACAGTATTGATTGCGAACAGGATAACGAGCATTATAAACTAAAACTACAGCTATGGGACTTACCTACAAATGCCTGATAGCCGATGATGAGGTTCCGGCACATTTGGTAATACAATCGCACATAAAAAACACACCGGGCCTGGAGTTTGCCGCCAGTGCCTCTAACGGTAAAGAGGCGCTGCAACTGTTAGAGCAACAGCGTTTTGATATTGTTTTTCTGGATATTAATATGCCTATTGTTACGGGTATAGAGCTAATGCAGCAGTTGCCCATTCGCCCGGCCACTATTATAACCACTGCCTATTCTGATTATGCGCTGGATGCTTTTAAGTACGATGCCGTTGATTATTTAGTAAAGCCCATTAGCCTTGCGGCTTTTGCCAAAGCGGTAGAAAAGGCCAAAATATTTTGCGATGCCAAAGCGCTCCCACCAAATAAAACCACACTACAGCTTAAAACAGCAAAAGGTACTATTGCCATGCCTACCGCCGATATTGTGTATATTGAAAGCTATGGCAATTACCTGAAAGTATATGTTGTTGACAAGCAGATGCCTGTGGTGGTATACGGTGCTCTTAGCGCCATTGCTGCCGATCTGGATGTTAATTTTATACGGGTACACAAATCGTTTATTATCAACACACTACATGCCCAAACTATAGCAGGGCAGGAGGTACGGCTTTCTAACGGAAGTGTTATACCTGTTGGCCGTAAATACCAGATATTGTTGAACAGTATTGGAAAGTAGTTGTCAGGATGGAACGCGGATAACACTGATGCTGCGCAATCGCGGATTTTCACAGATTTTTTGATACCAATCTCACAAAATTTTTCTCAGCCCTGAAGGGGCGATATAAATTAGCGTAGGGCATCGCCCTACGTAAGTAATTGGATATAAAACAAAAAGCCACCCTTTTCAGGATAGCTTTCTAAGAATTTGTAACTAATTATAGTTGATTAAACCAGTTTAGCAAGGATAGCGTTAAAGGTATCGCTTGGCCTCATGGCTTTATCTGTAAGTGCAAAATCAGGGTGGTAGTAACCGCCAATTTCCTGTGGCTTGCCTTGCGAACCTATCAATTCAGCATCGATCTTAGCTTCGTTTTCGGTAAGGTCTTTAGCAATCTCAGTAAATTTAGCTTTAAGTTCGGCATCTTTATCCTGTGCAGCAAGGGCTTGTGCCCAGTATAGTGCAAGGTAAAAATGAGAACCGCGGTTATCGATCTCGCCTACTTTACGGGCAGGAGATTTATCGTTTTCAAGGAATTTTTCGTTGGCAGCATCTAAAGTTTCAGATAATACCAAAGCTTTAGAGTTGTTAAGTGTCTGGCCAAGGTGCTCTAACGATACGCCAAGGGCAAGGAACTCTCCAAGCGAATCCCAACGCAGGTAACCTTCTTCTACAAACTGCTGAACGTGTTTTGGGGCAGAACCACCAGCACCGGTTTCGAACAAGCCACCACCATTCATTAACGGAACGATAGAAAGCATTTTAGCCGATGTACCCAGTTCAAGAATTGGGAATAAGTCGGTTAAGTAGTCACGCAGTACGTTACCGGTAACCGATATAGTGTCTTCGCCTTTAATAATTCTTTCTAATGTAAAGCTTGTAGCTGCAACAGGATCAAGAATTTGGATATCAAGGCCGTTAGTGTCGTGGTCTTTAAGGTATGTTTTTACTTTTTCGATTAGCTGAACATCATGTGCCCTTTTATCGTCTAACCAGAAAATAGCAGGAGTTTCAGATAAACGTGCGCGGTTTACGGCAAGTTTAACCCAGTCCTGGATAGGGGCATCCTTAGTTTGGCACATCCTGAAGATATCGCCTTTTTCTACCGCCTGCTCCATGTAAACGGTACCATTGTTGTTGTCTATTACCTTAACAACACCATTGGCAGCCGCCTGGAATGTTTTGTCGTGGCTACCGTATTCTTCGGCTTTTTGTGCCATTAGGCCCACGT
Source organism: Flavobacterium subsaxonicum WB 4.1-42 = DSM 21790 (assembly GCF_000422725.1). Classification (GTDB taxonomy): domain Bacteria; phylum Bacteroidota; class Bacteroidia; order Flavobacteriales; family Flavobacteriaceae; genus Flavobacterium; species Flavobacterium subsaxonicum. The sequence continues at coordinate 113,402 of NZ_AUGP01000001.1, read as the reverse complement.
TTGGCACGCTACCCATTGTTGCAGGGTTAAAGGCGCCGTGTTTTTTACAAAAGTCGATAGTAGCCGTATAAATGCCGCTGTACGACCTGTCTGGTATTATAGCCTTAGTATCTTGCGATTTACCTTCTACATTCCACATTTGGCCGCTTGTACGTATCATAGCCGGCATAGAAGCATCTACAATAACATCGCTCGGTACGTGCAGGTTGGTAATACCGTTGTCTGAATTTACATAAGCAAGGGCAGGGGCAGTAGTGTAAACAGCCTCTATAGCTGCTTTAACTTCAGCCTCTTCGGGCTTGCCTGCAATTTTAGCGTATACATCGCCAAGGCCGTTACGGGTATCAACACCAAGATCTGCAAAAAGCTGGGCGTATTTTTCAAATACATCTTTATAAAATACCTCTACAATGGCACCAAAGATAATAGGGTCAGAAACCTTCATCATGGTAGCCTTAAGGTGAACCGAGAACAGTACGCCTTTTTCTTTGGCATCGGCTATTTCTTTGGCAACAAAAGCCTTAAGCTTGTTAAGGTTAAGTGCAGAGCTGTCTATTATTTCGCCTGCTTTAAGCGGCGTGCTTGCTTTAAGAACGGTAACACTACCGTCCTGGGCAGTAAATTCTATTTTAACATCGGTAGCGTCTTTTACAGTAACCGAAGTCTCGCTGCCGTAAAAATCGCCTTCGCTCATGCTGGCAACGTGAGTTTTAGAGTCGGCGCTCCATTTGCCCATAGAGTGTGGGTGTGCTTTAGCGTAGTTTTTAACAGCGCGTGGAGCACGGCGGTCTGAATTACCCTCGCGCAATACCGGGTTAACAGCAGAACCTAATACTTTGCTGTATTTGGCTTTAGCGTCTTTCTCGGCATCGGTTTTTGCATCTTCCGGAAAATCAGGAATGTTATAGCCTTGCGACTGTAGCTCTTTTATAGCTGCTTTAAGCTGTGGTACAGAAGCCGAAATGTTGGGTAGTTTGATAATGTTAGCCTCGGGCGTGTTAGCCAGTTGGCCAAGTTCGGTAAGGGCATCACCAATTTTCTGATCTTCGTTAAGGTTTTCAGGAAAATTAGCTAAGATCCTTCCGGCAAGAGATATATCCCTTGTCTCTACTTCGATTCCTGCGGGAGCAGCAAAAGCCTGAACAATTGGAAGAAGCGAGTGGGTGGCCAGCATTGGGGCCTCATCAGTTATCGTGTAAATGATTTTTGATGTATCAGACATTTTTTAATTTTTTAAATATCCTTTCGTCCTAAAAAAAGCCCGAAAGGCTGATTATTAATACGTTATGTGTGTTTGTTTTGGTGGTTTGCTTTTAGGGGGCTGTAATATGCCGCAATGTAAAAGCAAAGCCTGCAAATATAGGAAAACTCGGTGTAAATGTTAAGCCTTTAATTCGCAAAAAATCGATATAGTTTTTTTATTATATTCAATTTAAATGATGCTGGGTTATATAATATTTGATATTGCAACCGTATTTTGATTTCTGAATTTGATGCATATTCTATTATCCAATTGTGATGGCTGACCTTACGGGAAATAAAAAAGCCTCCAAAGTACATTACTTTGAAGGCTTTTAGTTTAACTCAACTCAATATTAATTCCATCCACCACCAAGGGCGTGGTAAATATTAACCGTTGCACTCATTTGCTGCAACTTGGTTTCTATAAGGTCAAAACGCGACTCTAACGCATCGCGTTGTGTTAGTAATACCTCCATATAATCGGCTCGTGCCGACTGGAACAGGCTGTTGGAAATTTCGATAGACTGGGTTAGTGCATCTACCTCCTGCGATTTAAGCGTGTAGCTTTTTTCCAGGTTGCTAACTTTAGATACCTGGTTGGCTACCTCTACATAAGCATTTAAAATAGTACGCTCGTAGTTGTAAACCGCCTGTATTTGCTTGGCGTTGGCGCTGTAATAGGTCGCCTTAATGGCATTCCTGTTAATTAGTGGTGCAGCCAGGTCTCCGGCAAGGGAGTATAGTAACGACTGCGGCTTAATTAAATAAGACGCATCAAACGCCTGGTAGCCTATACCAGCAGAGATACCTAACGTTGGGTAAAACCTTGCCTTGGCCACCTTAACATCGAGCTTAGCGGCTGCAAGGTCTAACTCTGCCTGTTTAATATCTGGGCGGTTAGCCAACAGTTGCGCTGGTATACCGGCATACACTGTAGTAGGTACTAAAGTGCTGAATGCCTTAGCATCTCTTGCTACCGGTTGTGGGTAGCGGCCAGCCAAAAAGTTAATCCTGTTCTCGGTCTCGGTAATCTTTTGCTGGATTTCGTATTGTAGGCTACGGGTGTTTAGCACCTGTGCCTCAAACCTTTTTACAGCAAGCTCTGTTACACGGGTAGCCAGTTTTTGAAGCTTAACAATCTCTAAAGCATTGTTTTGGATATCGATATTTTGCTTAACAATGTCTAACTGCGTATCTAAAGCCAGCAGTTCGTAATACGAATTGGCAATTTCAGATATCAGGTTGGTAATAACAAAGTTTCTGCCCTCTACAGTAGAAAGGTACCTTTTTACGGCAGCTTTTTTAGCGTTGTGCAGCTTGCCCCAAATATCGGCCTCCCAGTTGGCATAAACGCCCAGTTGGTAGTCCTGTAACGGCTCTGGGTTTTCTTTGCCCGGAACAATCTCGATATTGTGCTCTAAGGCACCTATGTTGGTGTTGCGCGATACTTTATCTACACCGGCACCGCCCCTAAGGCCCAGAAAAGGAAGGTATTCTCCTTTTCTGGCTCTTACTTCGGCACGGGCAATTTCTATTTCCTGTAAGGTAATATTAAGCTCCTGGTTGTTTGCCAGGGCAGTGTCTATAAGGGCAACAAGGTTAGGGTCTTTAAAATACTCTTTCCATTTTACGGTTGCCGAATTTATGGTATCCTGCGTGGTGGTAGTGCTGCTAAAAGCCGCAGGCACATTGGTGTTCTCTTCTCTTTGCACAACACCGGGCAGTTTACAGCCTGTAAAGGTTAGCCCTATACATGCTACTGCTATATAATTATATACGCTACGTTTAAGCATCATGGTCTTCGTTTTTAGGGAAATTATCTATTGAGTGAACAAATTCTTCTGATAAAGAACTGTCATCTTCAAACTGTATCAGTTTTCTTCCGTTGGCCAGTGAGCCGAATATATAGTACAAGCCCGGCACGATTATTACCCCAAATATGGTTCCGAAAAGCATACCGCCAAGTGCAGCAGAACCCAGTGTCCTGTTACCTATAGCTCCTGCTCCCGATGCCAGTAATAGTGGAATAAGACCGGCAATAAAGGCAAACGACGTCATTAAAATTGGCCTGAAACGTACTTTGGCACCTTCTATGGCAGCCTCGAGTATCGTGAGCCCCTCGTGGTGCTTCTGGACGGCAAACTCCACAATAAGTACCGCGTTCTTACCTAATAGCCCCACAAGCATTATGAGCCCTATCTGAGCATAGATGTCGTTTTCAAGGCCCATCATTTCAAGTACAAGGAATGAACCAAATACACCCACCGGCAATGAGAATACTACGGCAAGCGGAATAATAAAGCTCTCGTACTGTGCAGCCAATACAAAGTAAACAAATGCTAATACAATCAGGAAGATGTAAATAGATTCGTTACCCCTAATCGACTCATCATAAGAAAGTCCTTCCCATGCAATATCATACCCTTTTGGCAATGTTTCTTTAGCAACCTCGCGAACGGCCTGGATGGCATCGGCAGTGGTATAGCCTTTTGCCGGTAAGCCCTGGATAGCTGCAGAGTTATACATGTTGTAACGGGTAATCTCGTTGGGCCCCTGCGTCTTTTTAAGCTTCATGAATGCCGAATACGGTACCATATCGCCATGATCGTTTTTAACAAAAAGGTTCAATACATCAGACGGAAGCCTCCTGAACTTAGGATCTGACTGAACATACACTTTAAAGAAACGGTCGAATTTAATAAACCCTTGCTCGTAGGTACTACCAATCAGAATATCAAGGTTTTCCATTGCTTTACCTATAGATACCCCTTTTTGCATGGCAAGGTTGTTATCTATTATCAGCTCGTACTGAGGGTAGTTAGCAGCAAAGAAGGTAAACAGGCCCGATAGCTCTTTACGTTTACTCAAATCATCTATAAACTTCTTATTGATCTTATCAAAATCCTGATAGTCAGTCGCTGTATTTTTATCTAATAGACGAAGCGAGAAACCACCTGATGATCCAAATCCGGGAATTGCCGGCGGCTCAAAGAATTCGATTTTTGCTCCAAGGCCTTTAGATTTCTCTTCCAGCTCTTCCATTACCTCAGTAACCTTATGTTTCCTTTCATCCCACGGCTTAAGATTGATAAGACAGGTACCTGCGTTAGAACCCCTTCCTTCGGTCATGATCTCGTAACCTGCAAGAGACGATACCGATTCTACACCTTCTACGTGCTCGCAGATTTTTTGAAGTTTTTGCGATACCATATTGGTTGTTTCCAGCGTAGACCCCGGAGGTGTCTGTATAATGGCATAAATGGTACCCTGGTCTTCACTCGGGATAAATCCTGATGGAAGAATTTTATTTACATAGAATGTACCAACACAGAATGCGATTAAGATGGCAAATGTTACCACCCTGCGGCTAACAATGCGTTGTAGCAGGATTACATATTTACCGGTAAGTTTATCGAACACGCGGTTAAAGCCATCTAAGCTTTTGGTAAGGATGTTTTTCTTTTTCTCTTTGCCGTGGTTGTTTTTTAACAGCATAGCACACAATACCGGTGTAAGGGTAAGTGCAATAAGAGCCGAAATTACAATTGAACTCGCCATAGTAATAGAGAACTGGCGGTAGAATGTACCTACAGGACCGGACATGAATGAAATTGGTACGAATACCGATACCATTACCGCGGTAATTGCTATAATAGCTCCGCTAATTTCGCCTAATACCTGTTTTACAGCAAGGTAGGGTGTTATGTGCGGATGCTCTTCGAACTTGGCATGCACCGCCTCGACGACGACGATGGCATCATCTACCACAATACCAATGGCCAGTACCAATGCAAACAACGTAACCATGTTAATGGAAATACCAAAAAACTGGATAACAAAGAACGCACCGATTAGTGATACGGGAACAGCGAGGATTGGGATAAGCGTAGAACGCCAGTCGCCTAAAAATATAAATACAACTAATGCAACAAGTATAAATGCATCTCGTAACGTTTCGATTACCTGCTCTATAGAGGCATCAAGAAATTTAGAAACGTCATAACTAATTTTATAATCCAGTCCCGGAGGGAAGGTTTCTTTCATTTCCTCCAGTTTGGCTTTAACATCCCTGATTACATCGCTCGCGTTACTGCCGTAGTTTTGTTTTAGTACGATAGAGGCAGATGGGTGCCCGTCTAAGTTAGAGTAAATATCAAAGAATTCGCTACCCAGCTCGGCACGGCCTATATCTTTAAGGCGGATTGCCTGCCCGTCTGAATTGGCACGGATAATAATGTTGCCATACTCTTCCGGCTCGCTAAACCTGCCTTTATAGGTTAACACATATTCTAACGACTGTGCACTAATACCGGAGCTTTGCCCAATACGGCCAGGGCGGCCTACAATACTTTGCTCGCCAAGGGCGCTCATAACTTCATCTACCGAAACTTTATAAGCCCTCATACGGTCAGGGTTTAGCCAGATACGCATAGCATACGTTCTACTACCTAATATTTGCGACCTTGCCACACCCTTGATCCTGTTAATTTCAGGAAGCATTTTTACGTTGGCGTAGTTGTAAAGGAATTTCTCATCCATGTTTTTACCTTTAGCATAAAGGTTAACATACATAAGCATACTGGGTTGGATAGGGGTAATAACAACCCCTTCCCGCTGAACCAGTTCGGGCAATAGTGGCATAACCTGGTCTACCCGGGTTTTAACCCTGATAACGGCCTGGTTAGGGTCGGTGCCCGGTTCAAAAATAATCCTAAGTGTAGCTTCACCGGCACTGGTAGCATCGGTAGCCATATACCTCATGTCCTGAACACCGTTAATGGCATTCTCTAACGTAATAAGGGTCGATTTTACCAGTACGTCGGCACTGGCGCCCGGATATGCAATAAAGATATTTACCGTGGTAGGTGCAATATCCGGAAACTGCGAGGTTGGCAATTGCGTAATTGCCAGGGAACCCATAAACACGATCACAATCGAAATAACGATCGCAAATACAGGTCTTTGTATGAATTTAGTAAACATGTTTTTTCTTTTTAAGTTATCCGATTATTCTGCATAAAGCTCCAAATGCGATATAACATAGTCCGGCTTCTCTACTTTGTATTCTATCTTTTCGTTTTCCTTTACAAGACGTAAGCCTTCAAGAAGAATTTTATCATCAAGCGATAAACCTTCGCTTATAATAAACAGGTGGGGTAGTTCGCCGGCAATTTTAACTTCCCTTGATTTAACCTCGTTGTTTTTATCAATAACATAAACATATTTTTTGTCAAGCACCTCAAACGTAGCTTTTTGTGGTATAAGCATGGCATGTTTAAACGGCACTTTCATTTGTATGTTACCGGTTTCGCCATGTCTTAGTAAAGCATCCGGGTTAGGGAAGGTAGCCCTGAACGAAATGTTACCTGTTTCGCTATCAAAATCGGCCTCAATGGTAGAAACCACACCTTCGTGTTTAAATATCTGGCCGTTAGCCATAAGCAGGCCTACATGGGGCTGTTCTTTACTTTGTATTGTTGCTTTGTAGTCAAGGTATTCTGCCTCCGGTACGTTGTAGTATACCCACATTTTGCTGTTGTCAGATAGTTCTGTAAGCAACTCGCCTTCGTCTACAAGGCTACCAAGCCTTACGTGGAAACGGTCTATAATACCATCAAACGGGGCTCTTATCTCAGTAAACTGTAAGTGCACTTTAGATAAAGATAGCTCTGCTTTTGCTTTATCCCATTTGGCTTTGGCCATGGCCAGCTCGTTAGGGGCAACAACGTTTCTGTCAGCAAGCGATTTCGTGTTTTTGTATTCTATTTCGGCAAAGCTGGCTTCTGCCTTCGCTTTTTCCATATCTGCCTGGTACAGGTTAGGCATAATCTGGAATAACAGCTGCCCCTTTTTAACAGCCTGCCCTTCATCTACATATATTTTTTCCAGGTAACCCCTTTCCTGGGCCCTTAGCTCTATATGCTGTATCGATTTAACCTGGGCTACATACTCTTTAATAGTAGTAGTATCCTTGGTTATAGGATTGGTGACTAAAAATTTTGTTTGCTCTTTTTTTTCTTCTTCTTTTTTTGCGCAGCTGGTAAGGCACAAAAAGGCACAAAAGCCCATTAAAATCAGGATTCTCTTCATAATAAATTTGCTTTTTAGCAGTACGATAAAATTTTAAATAATTTCTTAAAGGGAAAGTTTAGAGCACAATGCATGGAATACCTGATGATAGCGAATAACTATAACAGATGGGAAAAAACAGTAAAATGCACGTGCAAAGTCAAGGTAAATTAGATGTAATTTACCCTGGTAAAGATTTTAAATCAGATCCTGATTACGCGCAGTACAATAAAGCGCTTAGATGCGGGAAAGTAATAAGAATGATTAAAAGCAAACAGGCGCTTTTTAATGCATTGTGTAAAATACTCAGGGGTTTGAGTACCAAATAAGGTAGCAAAATAATTAGCAGTCTCTAAATGTTTTTTTAGAGATATTATTTTGGTGCTATCGGTGTTTTTATCGTCTTCGTCATCGCTGTCTGTAACGTCGATCTTATCGGTTGCAGCAAAAGATGAGAATGATTTGTTTACAACGGCATGGTGTTTTTGAGGAACACTGTGTGTTTGATTTTCTGAACCCGGAAGGCTGTTTGCTGTAGAGTAGGTAGCAATTTCGTTACGCGCATGAGCATGCAGCTGACCGTGAGCGCTCAGCAGGAACATAAACAGGGTTACGAAATATTTTATAAACAGCTTCTTCATTATGCCGCCAAAATTACGAAAAGATGATACCACTTACAAGTTAATGACTTGTTAATGCATGTTAACATACTTATTTTTAGGGTAGGAAAAACCAGTATAACGATGTAGTGCAAAACAGTAAAATCAATTTTCGCACTTTTAACTACATTTAGTACCTTTGCCGTATGAAAACCATTTATATAATATTGATGTTTGCCGCTGCGTTTGTAGCGCTATACGAGCAATCTTTAGCCAAACCCAATGTGGTTATAATGGTTATTGCCATAGTAATTTTTATGCTGGGCCTTATGAAGCTTATGAGCAAAGTGCCCAGTAAGAACGACCCTAATAACAGTAGCGATGAAGTTTAAGGCAGGCGATGAGGTTACCGTACTGGACGATTCTTTTAACGGCCGTGTAAAAGGCTATAAAAAAGACAAAGTACTTATAGAAACCACCGATGGTTTTGAGTTGTTGTTTGATGAAAAAGAACTGGTTAAGATTACCAATACCCGCGATATGGCTTCTTTCTTCTCAAACCAGAGCCTTGGTTCTGTGTTAAGGGAAAAGGAAGAGCCTAAAAAACGCAGCTTTGTAAAAGAGAAAAAGGTAAAGGGCGATGGCTTTGTGCTGGAAATTGACCTGCACATAGAAAAGCTGGTGCCTAATAAAAGGGGCATGTCTAACTACGATATTTTAACCCTGCAATCTGAAACGGCTAAACGCCAGATTGAGTTTGCTATTAAAAACCGCATGCCTAAAGTGGTGTTTATACACGGTGTGGGCGAGGGTGTGCTTAAAGCAGAGCTCGATTTTATGCTGGGCCGCTACGAGGGCATTACCTTTAGGGATGCCGACTACCAAAAATACGGCCTTGGCGCTACCGAAGTTTACATTAAGCAAAACCCCAACCGATAATTACTTGTTTAGCCAGTTAAGCAGGTCGTAAAAGTTTTGTGGTGCCACGCCATGCCCAACATTGTACTCGTGGTACTCTACATCTAACCCCAGCGTTTTTAAAAATTCCGGTGCTTTACGTGCCCAGTCTACCGGTATAACCTGGTCTACAATACCGTGCGATACAAAAAAGCGCAGTTTAGATAGGTCTTTGCTATTAATGTCTCCAATAATGGTGTTGTGCAGGTAACCACTTAGTGCTGCTACGCGGCTTGTTTTTTCAGGATGGGTTAGTGCCACAGCATAGCTTAATATAGCGCCCTGGCTAAAGCCGATAAGCGTAATATTATCCTTATCTACCGGGTAGGCATCAACAACTTCGTCTATAAATGCTGCAATTGCATCACGCGATTGCACCGCCTGTACATCATCGGTAAACTTATTCATGTCGGCATCAAAATCTATGGCATACCAGGCATGGCCGTAGCCGCCGGGCATAGCATAGGGTGCTCGTGCCGAGATTATTAAATATTCATCGGGCAATTGAGCGGCGAACGAGAACAGGTCTTCCTCGTTACTGCCGTAACCGTGCAGTAATAATAGTAACGGACTCTTGTCCTGTTGTACTTTGGGCTGTCTTACAAGGTGGTATAATGATAGTTCCATGCTTACAGATTTTTAAATATTTTTTGGAACAATCCGCCTACTAAAGGTATTGGTTTTGTCTGGCCTGTTATAGCAGTAAACAATCCGTAACCCCATAACACCGACATAAATATCCAGAATGGGTACACGATCATAGGGTTCCAGAAACCGCTTAAGGTATAGCCCAGGGCTACAAAAAGTATCGATAACCCCAATGCCTGCCTTATATGGAAAGATGCATAAGGGTTTTTATTTTCAGAATTCATAGACATGGCAATAAGCGCGCCTACAACCATTATATAACTGGTAATGGCAATGCTTTTGCCTTCTTCAACGGTGTTCTTCATTGTATGTAAACTAATGCGGATTATTTATTTAGTATAAACTTGCCGCGGTTGTAAATTCCGTAAGCCCTGCCTTTTAATGCAGCGCCTAAAAATGCCGAATTTTTAGATTTAGAAAGTATATCGCTTTTAGCAAATGTCCAGTCCCCTTTAGGGTTAAACAGCGTAAAACTGGCTTGTACGCCCTCTGCAATTGCAGTATTTTCAAGCCCGAAAATGGCTTTACCGGCAGTAAATTTCTCTACTATAACCTCTAAAGGCAGTATGGTGTTTAGGGCCCCAAAAGCACTCTCAAAACCTATGGTGCCATCTTTAGCCAGGTCAAACTCAAGTTTTTTGTGCTCAATATCTAACGGGTTGTGGTCCGATGTTATAATGTCTATCGTACCATCAAGCACACCCTCAATAAGCGCTTTCCTTTCGGTGTCCGGGCGCAATGGCGGGGAAACTTTGTAACGGCTGTCAAAATCAGTAAGCACATCATCGGTAAAAATTAAATGATGCACGGCAACACTACAGGTAACGTTAAGCCCTTTAGCTTTGGCCTCACGAATTAATTGTACCGATCGTGCTGTAGATATAGTTGGTATATGCAATTTGCCACCAGTGTATTCTAAAAGATACAGGTTGCGGGCAATTTGTAACTCCTCTGCAAGGGTAGGGATGCCCTTAAGGCCCAGGCGGGTACTAACTTCGCCTTCGTGCACAACACCTTTACCTTTAATTTTATCATCCTGAGAGTAGGCAATAACCAACCCATCAAAATCCTGTACGTATTGCAATGCAATTTTAAGAATGTTGGCATCGCTTAACGATTTGTTGTAATCGCCAAAGGCAACCGCACCGGCGTTTTTCATATCAAAAAGCTCGGCCATGTCTTTACCTTCGCTGCCTTTGGTTAGCGCCCCAATAGGGTGCAGAGCAGTGGCAGTATGTGCAGCCCTGTTTACTAAAAAGGCAATATCGGCCTGTTTCTCGGCAATTGGGTCGCCGGTAGGTTGCTGGGCAACATCGGTAAAGCCATTGCGGGCAGCCACATCAAGGCCATTGGCAAGGGTTTCGCGGTCTTCGTAACCGGGTTCGCCAAGGCTAACCGAGCTGTCAAACCAGCCCTGAGATATGTGCAGGTTATCAAGTTCTATAACATCAAAGCCATCAATAGGGGCAATGTTAGTTCCAATTTGTTTTATAATGCCGCCTTCAATCACAATGTCGGCAGCCTTGTTGTTAAACGGGCTGTTTTTATCAATAATGGTAGCGTTTTTAAATATCAGGTTCATTTTACAAATTTTTGGATAAAGAGTTCGAGTAATAAGAAAACGAGTGTGCCAATTATAAACCATTTCCACATCTCGCTTGCAGTACGTTCAGATTTTATGTCGTTGTATACCGTAGCCACAGAGTCGGCTTTTGTAAAACTACTAAGTACACTTTTGTTTTGCTGGTTAAGGTTACTTTCGGTACGCGCATGGTTAAAGCTAATGTTCTTAATATTCTCATCGCCTTTAAAAATGCTGTAGTTACCGGCAGTTTCCGGGTAATTGCCAAAAGACAATTTTACCTTATTATTAAGCACCTGCTGCATGGGTATAAAGTCCGCGTCTTGGTTTTTAACGGTAAGCACCTCGTCTTTAGATAATACGGCATCCAGTAGCAGGCTTTGGTTTTGCCCAATAGTTATGGCACTAATGCCTGTTTTACCGCTGCTTAAAGCCATATTATAATAGGTAGGCACAATTAGCGGCGAATTTTGGAAATTGCTATTAGTTTTGTTTACCGGTGCCGAGAATATGTACACATTGCCCAGCCTGTTGGTTAACGACGCCAGGAAAGGCGTTTGATCGTCATAACTTAACACCGGCATGGCGTTGCCTGTAAGTGTAAAGGCAGCGCTTACTTTTGGGTACTGAAAATTATCGGTCTTTTTTTCGAATACCGTTTGGTACAGCGGGTGGCTAAACGCTATTTTGGTAATAAGCCTTTCGGTTTGGGTTAAGGGTTTGTAAGCCGAATTTCCAAACGTACTTAGTAAGGTGTTAAGGCTTTGCAGGCTGCAATCGGCAGCGGGTATAATTACCACATTACCGCCTTTGGCATAAAAATCTTTAAGGGTGGTAACCAAAGATTGCGGAATTTCTTTCAGTTCATTTAAAATAATAGCATCTTGCTTTTCGAGGCTGTTATAATCAAGGCCACTTAGCGGGGTATCAATAAAATTAAATTCGTCGGCCGTGTAGATCTTCGCCAAAAAGGCATTCTTTTGGCTTTCGCCGATGGCCAGCACGTTCGATTTTTGCGGTTTCGAGATGCTAAAGTGATAGGTGTTATCGTAAGCAAGGCTGTTATCGGTAACCGAAACATAGCCGTGAAAATCTTTTTTAGGTATGGTAAAGGTGCTGCTCTTTTTCTCGCCATTAAACTTAACCAGCGTTTTTGCCGTAAGGTTTTTGCCGTTATAAAGGGCAATAGGCACATCGTCTTCAAACTCGCCATAGGCCTGCATGTCTACCTTTATTTCGTAAAAGTTATCCATGGTTTGCGATATGTATACGCTGTCTATAGCAATATTACGAATGTTTTCTGCCTCGGGCACAATGGCGTACACAGGGCTGCCGGTGCCAAACTTACTAACATCTTTACTATCCAGGTTAACGGCATCGGTAATTAAAACCACATCTTTACCGGTGTTGGGGTTTTTAGCCTGCGCTTTGGTTAGCAGAAAATCGGGTTTATAAGGTACATCGCTATAGGTAAGGTTCTGCAACTCTTTTTGGATGGATTTTATATCGGTGTTCCAATAGGCATTGGTGGTGGTTATAAGCGAAAATTGCTGACTCTCAGGTGTGTTTTCCAACAGGTCCTGGACAGCGCGTTTAAGCAATTCGCCACGGCTGCCTTTGGCCTGCATAGAAAATGAGTTATCCAGGAGTATTACCATCTCGTTACCTTTGTTCTCGTTGTCTTTAGCCTTAAAAAACGGCTGGGCAAAGGCAATAATTACACAGGCAAGCAGTAATAAACGGGTACAAAGCAGCAGCCATTTCTTAATTTTAGAGCTTTTGCGGGTTTGCATGCTCAGCTCTTTCAAGAAACGTACGTTGGTAAAATATTGCTTTTGAAATCTTCGTAATTGAAACAAATGTACCAGTATGGGAATTACCAGCAGGAATAGAAAGTAAAGAATTTCCGGGTGTTTAAACTGCATTCGTTTGAAAGTTTGTCAAAAATACACAATTTTATTCTAAATGAAACAGCAAAATCAGGGTATAAATTTCACATAATGTTTAAATACTTTACATTTGTAAGTACTAAATTGCATAACATGAAATTAGCGAAAGCACTATTATTACTTGTATTTATGAACGCCGCAGCGCAGGATAATTTTAACCTTATAGTTGGTACTTACACAAATGCCTGCGCAAGCAAAGGTATTTACGTATACGATTTTAACGTCAACACACTGGAATATAAGCTTAAAAGCAATACCGATGGCGTTATAAACCCAAGTTACCTTACCGTATCGTCCGACAAAAAGTTTGTTTACAGCGTAAACGAAGACGGTAAAAAAAGTACGGTTAGCGCTTTTAAATATGCTCCTGCCACCGGCAAATTAGATCTTATTAACAAAACCGACTCTAAGGGCGCCGACCCATGTTACATAATAAACGACGATAAAAACGTAATTGTTGCCAACTATTCCGGCGGGTCTATTGCAGTTTTTGAAAAAAAGCCCGATGGCAGCCTTAGCGATGCCAAACAGGTGGTACAACACACCGGCAGCGGTACCAATAAAAGCCGCCAGGAAAGTGCCCACGTGCACATGGTGTATTTTTCGCCCGATAATAAATACGTATTTGCCAACGACCTTGGTACCGATAAGGTATATATGTACACCTACAACCCCAATGGTGGAGCAAAAACTTTGGTGCTAAAAGGCAGTATAGATGTTAAGCCGGGCAGTGGCCCAAGGCATTTGGTGTTTAACCCTAACGGTATTTTTGTGTACCTTTTACAGGAGTTAGATGGCACGCTTACAACCTTTAGCTATGAGAATGAAACTTTGGTAAAAGTAGACGAAGCCAGTGTTGCACCTGCTATTTTTGGTGGTAAGAACGGCGGGGCCGATATTCACTTTTCTAAAGATGGTAAGTATTTGTATGCTACCAACAGGATGGATGGTAACTCTATTTCTACCTTCAGGGTGCACTCTAACGGAAAGATAAACCTTATACAGCAAATTAGCACGCAGGGAGTAGGGCCACGTAACTTTACAATGGACCCTAATGATAACTACGTTTTGGTTGCTAACCAGAACACTAACAACATTATTATTTTTAAGAGAGATAAAAGCACCGGCCTGCTTACTGATACCGGTAAAAAAATTGAGTTGTGCCAGCCGGTTTGCCTGGTATTTACGCCAAACAAGTAAATTTAATAAGTGATGATTTTACACTTATTGCTTCTAAATTAAGCAATTCTTGTTTTTTAAACAGAATCATATTACAAATAAGAAAATATTAGAAAATAAGGTAATGAATGTGTTTTATTACCTTATTTTTTTTGTGAATGCCTCAAATGTTATTTGGCAGGGGAATATTGTAGATATTAATTTATAATTTGGGAGCCCAAATTAAACTCAATAAACCCAAACCCAAATGAATGATTTTTCGAATACTAAGCGCCCCAATTATACGGTTCCGCTTATTACTATTACCCTCTTGTTTTTTATGTGGGGCTTTATTACCTGCATGAACGATATCCTGATACCTTACCTTAAAAAGCTTTTTGAACTTACTTTTTTTGAATCGATGCTGGTTCAGTTCTGCTTTTTTGGTGCTTACTTTTTAGGCTCCCTTGCTTATTTTGCCGTATCGTACTACAAAGGCGACCCGGTTAATAAAGTGGGCTACAAAAACGGAATTATAGCCGGTATAATTGTTTCGGCATTAGGTTGTGTGTTGTTTTACCCTGCAGCTACTTTTGGTGCTTACGGCCTGTTTTTAGGAGCGTTGTTTGTACTGGGACTTGGCTTTACAATACTGCAAATTACGGCTAACGCTTACGTATCTTTATTAGGTACCGAAGACAGTGCCTCAAGCCGACTAAACATGACCCAGGCGTTTAACGCCTTTGGTACTACCATTGCACCTATATTAGGTGGCTTTTTAATTTTCGGATCGAGTGCCAATCATGAAATTACTGCCGAGGCTACACGTATACCCTACCTTGTGTTTGCAGGTATATTATTGCTGGTTGCCGTACTTATATACAATGTTAAGCTGCCATCGTTCCAGGCAGAAGAGGAGGTAGAATCGCGCGGATTGGGTGCTTTACAGTTCCCACAGCTGCGTTTAGGCGTACTGGGCTTATTTTGCTACGTTGGTGGCGAGGTTGCCGTGGGTAGCTTTATCATTAGCTTTTTAGAAAAAGATTATATAATGGGCTTAAGCGAGGCAGTAAGTAAAAACTACCTTGCCCTTTATTGGGGTGGCGCCATGATTGGTAGGTTTTTAGGAGCCATATCGCTTAACCACAGTATTGGTACTGCAAAAAAAGCAGCGTATATGGCGGTTACAGCGGCGTTGGTTTTCTTATTGATATATAGTATTGTTGACCTTACTTTTGCTCAGGTTAGCTTTTTCATAGTATTTATTGCCATAAACTTTGTTGCCTTCTTTATTGGTAAATCGGCGCCGGCAAGAACGCTGTCTGTATTTGCAAGCATCAACGTATTGTTATTGCTTTCGGCTATTTTCAACCAGGGCGAACTTGCCATGTACAGCATTTTAGGCATTGGTATTTTTAACTCTATTATGTTCTCTAACATTTATACATTAGGTATCTCGGGACTTGGTAAATACACCAGCCAGGGATCATCGTTACTTGTAATGGCTATTTTGGGTGGCGCTATTGTGCCAATTATCCAGGGCGCCATTGCCGATACCGATCCGGTTTACGGTGTACAGCATTCGTTTATCGTACCGGTATTCTGTTACCTGTACATCTTATTCTTTGGTATCTACTGCTCGCGCAAACTTAAAAATGTAGAGCATCCTGTAGGAGGTGTTTCCGGACACTAATTGCTGCAACTGCATCATAATAAAAATGCCCTCACTAATTTAGCGAGGGCATTTTTTATATCTTGTAATTCGTAAATCCTATTTACCTTTTTTTCTTTTAGCAGCACGGGTTCTTTCTACACCACGGTTGGTAGGTTTGGTTTTACGGGGCTTGGTTTTACCCGGGCCACCAAGGTTTACTTTCTTATTCTTTTCTTTCTTTTCATGAAAAGCACCATCGCCTTTCTTAACCTTTTTCATCAGGAATTTTACCTGCTTCCTGTCCTTTTCAAACTCAAGCAGCCTTTCGGCAATAACCACCTCTTCCGGTATCGCAAGCATCTCAAGTTCTTTTTCCATTAAAACTTCGGCTTCCACCATTATATCCTGTTCAAAAGGGGCAATAAAGCTAATAGCAATACCGGTTTTATCGGCACGGCCTGTACGCCCAATACGGTGAATGTACTGCTCAGGCGCTTCGGCAAGCTCCATGTTTATAACGTGGGTAATATCAGATATATCCAAACCACGCGCCATAACATCGGTGGTAACAAGGCCTTTTAATTCTCCTGCCTGAAACGATGCCATAGTTTGCAAACGGTAGTTTTGCGACTTGTTAGAGTGTATAACCCCAAATTGGCCTGCAAAATCTTCTTCAAGGCTGTTCATAACCAGGTCGGCTATCTTTTTGTTGTTCACAAACACAAGCACACGGCTTAACTCATCGCTCGATAATAAATGCTTAAGCAGGTTTATCTTGGTAAGAAAGTTTGGTACATTGTAGCCCAGCTGTGTAATTTTTTCTAATGGAGTACCGCTGGCGGCCAACGATACCTCTTCAGGGAAATCAAAAAAGTCGTTAAGCATATCATCCACTTCCTCGGTCATTGTAGCCGAGAACAATATGTTTTGCCTTTTCATTTTCATCATCGATAATATAGACGTTACCTGCACGCGGAAACCCAGGTTAAGCATCTCATCAAACTCATCGATAACCAGTTTTTGCACTTCGTCAAAACGTACAACATTATCAAGGGCAAGGTCCATCATCCTTCCGGGCGTACCCACAAGAATATCCACACCTTCGTAAACCCTTGTTTTTTGGGTGTTTATATTTACCCCACCAAATACGCCAAGTGTACGCACACTCATATATTTAGTAAGTTTTTCTACCTCTTCTACCACCTGTACAACAAGTTCGCGCGTAGGTACTATAATTACCACACGCGGAATGTGCGTTTTAGCAAATTTCCATTGTTTTAGGATAGGCAGCAGGTAGGCAAAAGTTTTACCGGTACCGGTTTGTGCAATACCCATCATGTCGCGGCCCGATAATATTACCGGCATAGCGCGCTCTTGAATGGGTGTAGGATTTTCAAAACCCAGTTCATCCAGAGCTTTTTGCAGCGATTTGGGTAGGTCGAAGTCGATAAATGTGGCCATTACGTTATATTTTGTGCAAAGATAGCGTAAATAGGCGGTTAGAAGGTGTGTTTATTGGTTTTTTGGAAATTTAAGGCGTTTATAAATTAACAAAACCTTTATAAAATTTAGATTTTACGATGCTATCTTAGCTATATAAAACAAACCAATATGTCAGAATTTGTAGTAGTGGGCCATTCCATTTCCGTAGCAGCCATACGTGATTACCTCTTTGCTAAAAAAATAGACAAGGGCGATTCTATCGTGTTAAACCCTATGGACTATGAGCATTTAACCGAAGAAATTAAAAACTCAGACGAGCCGATAGACATTCCGGTTAACGTGTTTGGGGTACTTTTGTTAAAAGATACATCGGGCGATGTGCCTGTAGGAAAAGTACAGATAGTAAAGAACGATAAATTATAATACTAAATATATGTTGTTATTAATTCTATAAAAGCTTCGGGTTTGTGCCCGAAGCTTTTTGTTTCCTTACAATAGCATATTTGTTTTGGGGGCAAAACTCAGGAAACTATTCTTTTTTATGGGGGCTGTTAGAATAATTTTTATTATACAGAACCTGCTCGATGGTATAAACAGATAAGTTGCCAAATTCCCTACCTATTATTTTTTTTATCTCGGTACTATCAAGCTTTTCGGCTTTAAGTTGCTTGTAGCGTGCTAAAATTTTTAAATTTCTGTCTTTCAAAAAATCACTAACTGTCATATTTAATTAAATTTGCAATAATTTTCTGTATATTTATAAAGATAAATGTATTAAAAATAATTGCAAAAACAAATATTATTCGTTTTTCTAAGTACTGTTTAGTGTTATGAAAGATTATATAGGTTTAAATATTAAGTACTTGTGCGATAATAATTTTTTATCGCAGGATGAATTCGGCGCAAAATTCGGACTCAAAAAGAGTGTTATAGGAACTTATGTAAGGGGAATATCGCACCCGAAGGTAGAAATTATGCAAAAAATTTGCGAAGAGTATAGCCTTACTTTAGACGATTTTATAAACCAGGACCTTTACCTTAAAAACAAAGGCTACACCATTGCCACAGTGGTTGCCACAGTACAGGAGCCTGAAAACAACAGTTACACCACAAATTCTACCGAGAAAGAAGCCCTGCTAAAAACCATTGCCGCACAGCAGGATACTATAAATGCAATGAAAATTACCATAGATACTTTGCTTAAAAAGTAAAACTTTATGGCTATTTTAAGAGCCTGTATAAAAGATAATTAATAATTTGTATACACTTTGATAACCGCAAAGTAACCAGTAAATTATTAACCGTAAGGCGCTTAAAAATACAGCCATGAATCAAAATTTTACAACCATAAACCAGGCTTTTAAAGATGCCGGTATAGATGTTGCCACGGCGCAGTACAGTATTACCGAATATTCGCTTAATACCAACCTGAGCTTTAAGTTTAGCAACCTTACCGAATTTTTGCAATTTTTAGAGTTGGATGCCCCAACATCTGATTTTGAAAAGGTTCAGCATATTAAAGCATTATTTATAGAGGCTGGGGTAGACCCGGATAATTTTTTCTTTGTAAATTTTTTCGAACCTAAAGTTGCCGAACTATAACCCCAAAAAATACTACAATGGATTTAGGATACCTTAAGATAAAGATTGATATACAGGCCGAACACGACGAATATAAAAAGAAATACGAGTACAAAAGAAAAGAGCTTAAGCGCGAAGAGATAAAGAAAATATTTGATGGCTTTAAAGAGTTTTTTAAAGCCGATGGCCACTTTAAGTTTAAAGAAAACGAACACAGCATTACTGCCGAATATAAAGAGCACGGTATTAAGCTGGATATGGATATTTACAATAATGTAGACAGCCCTGACTTTTTATTATCGGGTACTATTACTACCTACGAGAAAGAGGTGTACGAATTTATTGCCGAAGGTGTTTGTAATAAAGACCTAACCCTTTTGCCACCCGATGTACACGGACAGGAACGCATGATACACGATACGCGTTATTACAAAGATTTTTTAGATGGCGATATAGAATATAATTTCAGGTACCGCATTACCGGCCGCGAAGGCGATTATTTAAACATGCTGGAAGTTATGCTGGCCATCTAACTATAAATTGGGAGCAATATTTTTTCACAAATAAACGTTAAAATAACTTTAAAATTTTTACTTTTGTCCTGATTATAAGAATGAAGGAGCAACTGCATGGGCAGGAATGAAAGGTTTGACAAAATAATTTAAGCAGTCCCACGCTTTATGTTAGTACAACTACCTTACTTATTTATTTAAAGGAAAAAGGACATGAAATTATTTTCGCTCATATTATCAGTAATAGTGTTTTTTGTATCACTGTACTTTTTTGTGCTGGAGATACCGTATGTAGATGGGCTAAATGATATTATTTATGCCTCGCTGCTGGTTATCTTAATGACAATTTGTATTGTAGGTGTTATAATTAACTGGGAGTTTTTCAGGCTTTATAAACAAAAGAAAAACAAGGTACTGTATTTTGCAACCAACGGATTTTCTAAAAAAGTTAAATCGTAACAATAAAAAACTCCGGCAATTGCCGGAGTTTTTGTTTATAAGCAGGTTGGTAATTACTTACCGTCTTTATCTACTACGGGGCGATTATCGGCATTGGCCAATTCCCAGGCGGTAACAAAAGCAAGTTGTGCCCTTTTTGCCAGCAGGTCGTATTCTATTTTATCGGGTGTATCTGTAGCTTTATGATAATCAGCATGTACGCCGTTAAAGTAAAATATAATAGGGATGCCTTTTTTAGCAAAGTTGTAGTGGTCGCTCCTAAAATAAAACTGGTTAGGGTCGCTGCGTTCGTTAAAAGTATAATCTAACGTTAGGTTGGTGTATTTTTTATTGGCAGCCTCGTTAATGTTGTGCAAATCGGTACTTAAACGGTCAGAGCCTATAACATATACATAATTGCCGTTGTCTTTATGGGCATCGTCTCGGCGGCCAATCATATCAATATTTAAATCGGCAATAGTATTGGCGATAGGAAATAACGGATTCTCTGAATAATAGCGCGAACCATGCAGGCCGTGCTCCTCGCCGGTAACGTGTAAAAACAATATTGAGCGCTTGGGGCCATAACCATCTTTTTTAGCCTGCATAAAGGCCTGTGCAATCTCTAATAATGCCACAGTACCCGATCCGTCATCATCGGCGCCGTTATAAACCTCGCCGTTTTTCATGCCTACGTGGTCGTAGTGGGCAGATATTACTAATATTTCCTCCGGCTTCTCGGTACCCTCTATAAACGCCCAGATGTTCTCAGAATCATTTAGTTTGGGGCTAAAAGAGCGCGCCATAAATGCCGATGGCACTTTTTGGTACCAGTCGGCAGCGGCTTTAGGAAAAGATATCCCGTTGGCCTCGTACTGGCTTATAAGGTATTTACCCGCCTTTTTTTGTCCCGGTTCGCCGGTATTGCGGCCTTCCATTTCATCTGAAGCTACAATATATAAATGCTTTTTAAGATCGGCATCGGTAATGGTTTTCATGTATTTTGTAACGTCGGCCTTGGCATAATCTTTCGGCTTGCCATTTTGTGCCGAACTACATGATAGCACCATGCAGGCAAGAGGAATAATGAATATTTTTTTCATTAAAAAATGTTTAGTGAGTATTAAGCGTATTACAACGAATATACGCAGAAATTTATTAAATGAATGTTAATCTAAAACTGCCTCTTAATGTAAATTAAAGAAGGTGTACATGGCAAAAACAATAAGCACAATGCCCATTAGTATAAAGTTTATAAAAAACAGCGCAGTGCTTTTTAAAACAGACATGCCCATGCTTTCATGATACATTTTTTTATGGGCCACGTAGAAATACACAAAGGTGTAAAGTAGTAATGCAAACGTAAGAAAGCCACTAACGGTACCGCTAACTTTGTCTAAATGCAATGCATAGAATACAAGATCTATTAGCATTACAATAGTGGTTAACAGTAGCATAAGCGAAAAGTAGTGAAGTGTAAATATGGCAGCATCAAAAAAATACCAGCGTTTTTTGCTGTGAAACAACCATAGCCAAAAGGCAAATATGGGCATGTATATAAATAGCATTTTAGGAAAGTTGTGCCCCAACGCCTCCATAAACTTAGGCGTAAGGGTTTCTGTATCACTTTCTTCAAACTTTGTAATGGTCTTTTTCATTAACCAGTATTGCAGTTTGCTGTATTTTTTATCCTGTGGCAGGCTATCCTGGTATTTTTGAAGGTCTTTAACGGAAGAAAAACTTACCTCGCCAAAAGAAAATTGCCTGGTTATATGGCCTTGATGTGGAACTGCCTCAACTACTTTTTCTTCTTTCGCATCATGTACCGTACTAACCGATGTATTTGTAAGCCCAACATTTGGCAGCACCGACATTAAAAAAAAGGTTACAAAACTTATAAAAATATACAGCTTAACGGGCGGAACATAGGCTTGCCTGCGACCCATTAAATATTCCTGCGTAAGCTTAGCCGGGCGAAATAGCAGGTACTTTATAGTTCTCCAAAAGCCACTGTCGTAATGGGTAAGGTCTTCGGCAAAGTGGGCTGCAAGATGCGCAAAACTTTGGCGGGTCTCGGTATTTTTTTGTCCGCAATAGCCGCAATAGCTGTGCTCTACTGTGTGGCCGCAGTTTTGGCATTCGGTATCATCGCGAAGGTCGTGGTTACTCATAATTTTTGGTTAGCTTTTAAAAATGTTAAAATTATTAAAAAAATATCAGGTTAGTAACAGCCGACTTAAAATTCATTCAAAAAATAAAAAAGCCGGACATTATGCCCGGCTTATATCAAATTTTCAACCCTTATTTAGTCGGAAAAAGTTCCTCTAAAAACAGCAGAAAGTGTTTCCAGGAACGTTTATCGGCCCTTTCGTTATAGGCAGCGCCTTTAGAATTATCGTTGCCCGCTTCCTTCTCGGTAAACGCGTGTACTGCGTTGGCATAGTTAATAAACTGCCAGTCGGCATGGCCATCGCGCATTTCTTTCTCAAAAGCTTCAATATCTTTTTGCGGCACGTGCGGGTCATCGGCACCATTAAGCACTAATACTTTAGGTTTAATTTCTACATTACTGCGTGCAGCATCTTTACCCAAACCACCATGAAACGTAACAACACCTTTAATGTTCATTCCGGCGCGGGCGGCCTCAAGGGCACCGGTTCCGCCAAAGCAATAGCCAATAACCACAATATTGTTGGCATCGGCACCGCTTTTAATCAGGGCATCAAGGGCAGCTTTAATACGTTTTTGATATTCTTCGGGGTGGCTTTTGTAATAGCCTGCTCTTTCCCCAGCCTGTGCCGGGGTAGTGGGGTAGTTGCCTACGCCATAAATATCGGCCACAAAAGCGTGGTAGCCTAACGCAGAAAGCTCCTGCGCTACATCTTTAACGTGTTGGTTAATACCAAACCAGGCTGGCAGAACCAATACACCCGGTTTTTGTTTTAAGGCTTTGGCGGGTACAGCAGCAAAACCTTTAAGTTTTTGGGTACCTTCTGTATAAGCTACCTCTTTTAACTGAGCCTGTATTTGTGCCGACATAAGTGCCAGCAGTATTACAATAGATTTTTTCATTATAAGTTTTTGAATTTAATAATAGTAAAGATAATAAAGAAAGCTCTTACACCAATGGCGTAAGAGCTCCTCCGTTGAATTAGGAATTAACCTTAACAAACTTTATTTTTAGCTGTGTTGCAGCTCATGTTTTCCTTCTTTAATCTCTTCTACCAGTTTTTTATTAAAGGCCGGTAAATCTTCAGGGGTACGGCTGGTTACAAGTCCGTTGTCTACAACAACTTCTGCATCGCTCCAGTTGGCACCTGCATTAATAAGGTCCTGGCTGATAGCTTTAACCGATGTAACATCCCTGCCATCTACAACGCCTGCGTTAATAAGCGTCCACGGGCCGTGGCAAATAGCCGCTACGGGTTTCTTTTCGTCAAAAAACTGTTTTACAAAAGCAATAGCTTCTTCGTTAGTCCTTAGCTTATCAGGGTTAATAACCCCACCCGGTAGTACAAGGGCATGATAATCTTTAGACGATACTTCGCTAAGCGTTTTATCTACCTTATATTCAGGGCCCCAGTTTTTCTCTGCCCACGATTTTATGCTGCCGCCTTCGGGGCTAACAATCTCGGCAGTCCAGCCTTGTTGCTCTAAATATTCCTTTGGCGATTTTAGTTCGCTTTCTTCAAATCCGTGTGTTGCCAGTATGGCTATCCTCTTACTCATAATTTTAATTTTAAGTTAGTAAAATTGATTTGTATAAAATTACGCCACCTGTTTTGCACCTACCGCTAAGGGCATATTAAAGTTGTGCTAATGTTTGTTAAGGTAATTGGTAGCTTATATAACTTTATAAGATAAATCTTTAAAAAACATGAAAGACATATTTGAGTGGAAGCGCCTTTTGTTTAACGACCTGCCTTTTACCTTTTTAGCCGAAGTTGTTTTCAGGACCATTATAATGTTTACCGTGGTTTTGCTAACGCTGAAGTTTGCCGGTAAAAGGGGGGTAAAACAGCTTTCTATATTTGAGGTGGTAATAATAATATCGTTAGGATCTGCCGCGGGCGACCCGATGTTTTACGAAGATGTGGGCCTTGTGCCCGCCATCCTGGTGTTTTTGATAATATTGTTTATGTACCGGTCGGTTACCTGGCTGCTGGGCAAGAGCAAGCGCTTTGAGAATTTTATTGAAGGAAAAGTAACCTGTATTATTGAAGACGGCCAATTTTCTATAACCACTTTTGAAAAGGAAGACTTGGCTCAGGATGAGTTTTTTGCCGAATTGCGTATAAAATCGATAGAGCATTTGGGTCAGGTTCGCAACGCCTATATGGAAACTAACGGTGCCATTAGCGTATTTTTTTATGAGGAAGCCGATGTTAAATACGGCCTGCCCATCCGTCCGCAGGTATATAATTTAAGGAGTACCATTATACCTAAAACCGGCATTTATGCCTGCACCTTTTGCGCCAATACCCAAACGCTGGAGCCTACTACGGGCACCTGCACGGTGTGCGCACGTAAAGAGTGGGTGCATGCCATTAAAACCAGGCGTACGGTATAAAAAAGAAACCGGCCTGCTTTTGTAAAAACAGGCCGGTTTACCAACTAACATAAAACATATAATCGAATTAATTAACCTCTTGATCGTGCTGCACCACCACCGCTATTACCCGATGATCTTGCAGGTGCTGCGGCCGGAGCGCTTTGCCTTTGTGGTGCAGGGGCACTTTGCCTTACTGCAGGCGCCGGTGCGCTTTGTTGCCTAACGGCTGGTGCCGGTGCACTTTGCTGCCTAACAGCGGGAGCACTTTGTTGTTGCCTTACAGCCGGGGTATTATTTACCGCGGGGGTATTGTTTCTTACGGTAGAAGGTGCGCTTGTAGCCCTTGTACTGTTGTTGTTAGACCTTACGGTTTGCGGTGCAGTGCTGTTATTTCTAACTGTATTATTAGTGCTTCTTACAGGTGCAGTGCCGTTAGATGTAGACCTAACTGTGTTGCTGTTGCTTCTAACAGTATTGTTGTTTGAGGTATTTACAGCCCTGCCTGCGCCGTTTGTTTTAACCGTATTATTGTTAGAGCTTCTTACCGTACCATTAGAGCGTGCAGCGGTAGCCGAGCTTTTAGCCGTATTTCTTGTACCGTTGCTTCTGCCGCCTTGTGCTGTGCTGCGGGTTTGTACCAAGTCGTGCCTGTTAGATACGTTTTTGTTCCTGCTGGCAAAACTGTTGTTAGGGTGTTGCCTTTCGTAACCGTTAGACCTCCTGTTGCTGTATATAGCGGCCGCCCTTGTGCTTCTTCTTGTGTTTACGTATACATACGTGTTACGTACGTTTATGTGGTTGTGTACTCGGGTACGGTACCTGTAAGCAGGGTAGGGAGCCCAGTAGTTATAATAGGTTGGGTAATAACCCCAGTACCACGGTGAGTAGTATGGGCGGTAGCTGCTAACCCAAAACACATTAAACATTGGTGGCTGCGCTACGTAAACGGGTTCGTATATATAATTTTGTCCGTACATGTACACGTCTCCTACAACCTGAACACTAACATTATTGTTGTTATCGCGTTCAACCTCTATAGTGGCAACATCCTGAAAAGTATCGGCATCCAGTACTGCCTGTAATATAATAAGGTGCGTATTGCTTTCTGTAGCTTCTATAACCCTTAAATAATCTACACGGTTATCGCCGTTAAGGTCAAGGTTAGAAATTTGAGTATCGGGGTCGTTCAGCCTGCGCTCAAAATCTTCAAGGTCGTTAGATTCTCCAAAAATAGAGGCTACCGCCTGAAGGTCCAGGTTATCGCTAATATCTGAGTTATTTGCCTTAACAGTTGTAACGTCCTGGGCAAAGATTCCGCCTATACTAAATAAGGCAAAAAGGGCTGTATTTATTAATTTAGTTTTCATGGTCAAAGTAATTTTAATACTTATAAAAAACGATTTTGTTGTTTGGTAATGTAATATTCAATATCTGTGCCAATAATTTTTTATTACCTTTGCCCTTTCTGCAAAGCCTTGTAAATAAAGGCCTTTTCAAAAAAATAATTTATGGAAATTTTAAAAGCGTCAATAAAAGACTACGATTTAATACATGCAATAGCCGTTCCGTCATGGCAACATACCTACAGCAGCATACTGTCGGCAGAGCAGTTAGACTACATGCTTACCCTAATGTACAGCCATGATGCCATTACCGAACAGATATCTATTAAAGGGCATCATTTTTTGCTTGCCGCAGAAGATGGCCAGTACCTGGGCTTTGCATCGTATGAAATAAATAGTGTGTATGAGGCTACTAAAATCCACAAATTATATGTGCTGCCCGGTGCACAGGGCAGGGGTGTTGGCAAGGCACTGGTTACCGTTATAGAAAATACCGCTAAGGCTCACGGCAACAATAAACTGCTGCTAAATGTTAACCGCTACAACCCGGCCGTTAACTTTTACCTTAAAACCGGCTTTGCTAAAATTGGCCAGGAAGACATTAATATAGGCAACGGCTACCTTATGGAAGACTATATTATGCAAAAGCCGTTGTAAAGTTTTATCATTTCTTTGGGTTTAGATTATGATGCCTATAACACGTGTTTAAGTTGTTAAAGGGTAAATTTGGTTATTGCTAAAATTTAAACCTCAATATCATGATAGTACAAATTCCTAATGTTCCGGATACCATGGTTGGCTTTAGGGCCGATGGCGAAGTAACCAAAGAAGATTTTGAAATAGTAAAAAAACGTGTAGAAGAACTGGTTGAAAAAACCGGCAAACTAAACTACCTTTTATTTTTAGATAATTCTCCTAAAGATTTTACGCTGGGTGCCTGGATTCAGGATGCACTATTGGGTATTAACAACATAGCCAAGTGGAACCGCGCCGCTATTGTATCTGACTCAGAATCTGTTATTAAATTTACCGACCTTTTTAGCAAGGTAATGCCGGGCGAATTTAAAGGCTATCCTAAAGCAGAATACGAACAGGCCGTTAACTGGGTTTCTGAACGAACCGACCAAAAGTAACCAACAACCTAAAACTTTACAACAATGGGAAATTATAAAGATCTTTTCAGCACCGAAGCCGTAGCCAAAATTAAGGAGATAGCCGAAGATATAAAAACATGCATGTTTTTTACCGAACTTGGCGTTAGGCCTATACCTACACGCCCAATGAGCGTATTAGAAGTAGACGATAAGGGTAACCTGTGGTTTTTAAGCTCTAAAAGGAGTAACAAAAACTTCGAAATTCAGCATGATAATGATGTGCAGCTGGTTTTTGCCAAAAATGCCGATTCGCACTTTTTATCGATTTTTGGTACAGCTACCATTTATAAAGACAGGGCGCACGTAGAAGACGTGTGGACCCCCATTGCCAAAACCTGGTTTGAAGAGGGTAAAGAAGACCCGGATGCTACTGTAATTAAAGTACAGCCTACCGATGCCTACTATTGGGATACCAAAGATGGCAAAATGATCTCGGTGCTTAAAATGGCCGTTGGCGCCATTACCGGCAATGTAGATGATGGTGGGATAGAAGGCAGGTTAAACGTATAAGGCCACTATTAAAATCGTTATATTATTATTTTTCTAAACTCCCCGCAAGGGGAGTTTTTGTTTTGTATTATATACTAATTTTGCAGATAGTATATGAGCCATCAAAAAATAATATCAGAATTTAAAGAACTCTACGCCCTTAAGCAATCGGCGCGAAGCTGGCATGTGCCTTTTTTAGCCGCAATGTGTGTTGGTGTACCTTTACTTGCAGGTTATTTTTTAGGCAATGTACACAACGGGGCATTAGCCAGCCTGGGTGGCCTTGTTATTTTATACCTGCCCGAAGCTACGTTTACCAACAGGATGATTACCCTTATGGTATGCTCGTTCGGGCTACTGGCTTCTTTTTGTCTGGGACTAATATTCAGCTTTAACCCCATAGTGGCGGCGGTGGTTTTAGGAGGCTTTACATTTTCGGTGCACCGCATTACGCGTTATTTTAAAATGAAGCCTCCGGGCAATTTCTTTTTTATAATGCTGGCTGCCGTGGCTATGTGTATGCCGTTTAATGCGGCCCTTATTCCGTATCAAACTGGGATTATAGGTATGGGTTGCATGTGTGCCTGCCTGTTGGCATTGCTGTATGGCGTGTTGGTTAGGGGTAAAGAGAGCACCAACAACCCGCAGGAAATTATAATCGTAAAAAAACGCAGTTACTTTTTAGGCGGTATCGAGTCGGCCATATTTGGGTTGTTCATTGGGCTGTCGTTATTAACGGCAAAAATGTTGCAGCTTAATAACCCGTATTGGGTGCCGGTATCGTGCCTTGCTGTTATGCAGGGTGTAAGTACCAAGCATATTTGGCAGCGCAGCCTTCAGCGCATAGCAGGAACATTTTTAGGCTTGGGCTTAGCCTGGTTTTTACTTACACTACATTTGCCGGAATGGTGTATTTGCCTGGTTATAGTGCTTATGCAGTTTGTGGTAGAAATGCTTATTACCCGCAACTACGGCCTTGCCGTTGTGTTTATAACCACGCTTACCCTAATGCTTGCCGAGTTTGGCAGCGCCATAGCCAATCTGCCTAACGCACTTGTAATAGCCCGTTTTGCCGATATTGTAATAGGCAGTGCCATAGGTGCGGTGGGCGGCTATTTTTTGTATCACCAAAAATTAAAGTCGAAAATGCAACGGCAGTTACGAAAAACACGCGTAATCTTAAAGCGTTAAATTTTCTTTACCTCGTCTTCAGGATGTTTTTTGGGCATGGTAACAGCAGCAGTATCGCTTTCGGTTTCGCGCATCTCAACAAATACTGCAAATTCTGACGGACGAATGTGCCTACCTTTAAAAATGGCGTAGGCGCGGGTAAATTCGGCACCAAAATATAAAATGGCGGCGGTATAGTAAATCCATAATAATATAACTATAATAGACCCAGCTGCACCGTAAGGCGATCCGGCCCCGGTGGTAGTAATGTATAAACCAATTATATAGCGGCCAAATAAGAAAAGGCATGCGGTAAAAAAGGCACCGGCACGTACGTCTTTCCATTTAATTTTGGCATCAGGCAGTACCTTGAATATTACGCCGAAAAGTATTGTTATAACAAGGAAGCTAACAACTATGTTTGCAATGTTTAATAACAATATGGTAAAATCTGGGAACCACGATTTCATAAGGTCGTTTAGTGCTACAAGGGCCCCATTAATAATTAGCGACACAATTAGCAAAAAGCCCAGGCCTATAATTATAGAGCCTGAAAGCAGCCTGTCTTTTATAAGTTTAAGCCATCCTTTTTTGGGTTTGGCTTTAACCTTCCAGATCATGTTTATAGAATCCTGAATTTCGCCAAATACCGTAGTAGCACCTAAAATAAGTGTAATGGCACCAATAAATAACGACAGGGTTGTTTTGCCCGATAGTTCCATATTGCTGATAACCTGCTGTATCTGGGCTGCGGCCTCATTACCAATAAGGCTGTTAATCTCGTTAAAAATTCGGCCTTCGCTGGCTTCGCGGCCATAAAAAGCACCTGCTAACGATATTACCAGCAGTAGCATTGGCGCAAGCGAAAACAAGGTGTAGTAGGATAGCGATGCACTTAGCTTAAGGCCCTTATCGGCCATAAAGCCCTTAAAGGTTTCTTTAAGTACGGTAAGGCTATTTTTAAGCGATGTTTTGGTAAATATATTCTTCATTTTCGGGTGGCTTTATAAACAAGTATAAAAATAAATATAGCATCAGGCAAATACTACAATATTAACATATATATAAATAAACTTGATAATTTTAGCCGCCCTTTTTTATGGTTATGCCACAACCAAATTTTAAAACCCAATTATTTCATAAAATTACATAAGGGTTTGCCAAGTCGGTTGCCCGTTAGCTGTAAAAAACCTAACTTTATAGTGGTTTTAAACGCTATTTTTTAACAACCGTAACTAAAAGAATTTCAATGAAAGTAGTAATAATTGGTGGGGGTTTTGCCGGTATAAATTTGGCAAATGAGTTGGCAGACAACAAGAATTTTGATGTAACGCTGGTAGATAAAAATAATTATAATTTTTTTCCGCCGCTTATTTATCAGGTGGCAACTGCCTATCTTGAGCCTTCCAGTATTAGCTACCCTTTCAGGAAATATTTTGCTAAAAAAGAGAACATAAATTTTAGGATGGGCGAACTGGTATCGGTTAAACCGGAACAGAATCTTGCTATCCTTCATAACGGCGAAATTGAGTACGACGTGCTTGTTTTTGCCACCGGTGCCGAAACCAACTACTTTGGTATGGAAAACGTGCGTAAGAACTCCATACCCATGAAAACGCTTAACGATGCGCTCGAAATGCGTAACAAATTGTTACAGCGTATGGAAAAAGCCACGCTGCATAAAAACAGCCGCGAGCGCCGTAAGTACCTAAATATTGTTGTTGCGGGCGGAGGCCCTACAGGTGTTGAGGTATCGGGCATGTTTGCAGAGATGCGTAAAGGTGTGCTGCGTAAAGAATATCCTGAACTGGCTACCAGCGTAAGTAACGTTTACCTTGTAGATGGTGGCGATGCACTCCTGGCGCCTATGAGCAAGCAATCGCAAAAAGATACGTATGATGCCCTTAGCAAACTGGGTGTTATTATAAAGCTGAATTCGCGCGTTATAGACTATATTGATGATGTGGTTTACTTGGAAGGGGGCGAAACCATACAGTCTAAAAACCTTATCTGGGCAGCAGGGGTTTCGGCTAAGGCCTTTGATGGCATACCGATGGAATGCTACGGCCGTGCCAAGCGCCTTATTGTAGATGAGCACAACAAAATTATCAATACCAATAATATTTATGCCATTGGCGATACCTGTTTCCAGACCAGCGATGCTGCCTTTCCGCAGGGGCACCCACAGGTGGCACAGGTAGCTATACAGCAGGGTAAGCACCTTGCTAAAAACCTGAAAAAATCGCTAAAAAACGAAACGCTTACGCCGTTTAAATACCACGATAAAGGCTCTATGGCTATTATTGGCAAGAACAAGGCTGTAGTTGATTTACCTAAGCCGGCATTGCACTTTAAAGGCTTTTTAGCATGGTTAATGTGGCTGTTTATACACTTACTGTCGCTTATAACGTTTAGAAACAGGCTGGTAACGTTCTGGAACTGGATGGTGTCGTACTTCTCTATGGACCAGCCACTGCGCATGATTATCAGGCCGGAGAAAAGAACAAGGCAAATACCCGAAACCAAGCCTAACCATACGGTTTAATACACTAAATTATAACAAGCAACCTATCGTTTATACCGATAGGTTGTTTGTTTTTAACCAGCTTACAAAAGGCTCTTCGGTATCAATTATATTTTTGATATCGGGCATTTTTGCAGCTGCTTTAATATCCTGGTAAATTAGATCCTGACCATAAATGGCGTTACCCATTTCGTTAATTTTTATCCTGCAAAAGGCCCTGTTAAATTCGTACAGCAGCCAATGGCCTTCTTTGCCAAGCCGGTTCCTTATTTGCATTGCTTTGGTAAATTCCTCTTCGGCAGCTTTGTAATCGGGGTTGTTTTTGTCTTTCAGCGCATAGCCAAGCTGCCCGTGGTTGCGGTGGTACTTATCATCGGTATCGCAAAATATAAGGGTTTTAAATACCGGTATGGTGCGTTCAATTTTAAAGCGGTCTTCAGGCTTTCTCCAGTATTTTTGCCTGAAATTCTGGGCATGGTTAAATATGGTAACCTTTACAACCGGCGATGCCTGACTTACAATATCATTTAGCTCATCTTGCGTTACAGGATCTACCGAGATATCCGGATCGAGCAAATTGTTTACGATGGAAAGTGCCTTGGCATCAAATTTACCTCTTTCGTCTACTGTGTTCTGTACGGTATCGGCAATGCGCTGCTCCATTTCGGCTTCTAAAATAGCACCGGCCATGTAAAGGCGGCTCCATAAAAAGCCTAAAATAAAACCGCATATAGCAAAGTAAATAATAATCGACCCAATAATGGGGGTATTATTGCCCATAGACGACTCAAAATGTTTTATAAGGGCTCTGAACCAGGCAGAAATAGCCTCAATTTGCGTAAGGCCTACACCAACAAGTATCTTAGTTAGCCAGTCTGATATTTGTTCGAGGTTGGTGTTGGGCTTATATATATTTCCGTTTGGGTTGCTACCCGTTGCGGTTGGAGGTACGGCGGCATCAGTTCTTGGTATGCCGAACAAAAACCCCAGAAATGCGCCGGAAATAAAAGAGGCCCCGGCAAGCATTATGGCAGTACTGGCTACCTTTAAAATTTCGGTACCGGGAAAATTGAGTGCAAATGCCACAACGGCTATAAGGCCTAAAATGCCAAAATTTATAATGCGCTTTATGGTTTGTTTGCCATTCCACGAATCCATTGTATCATCAAAAAGTACTTCCCTTTTAATTTTTTTATATGCACCCATGACAGCGAAATTTAATTTAGTACCGTTACTAAATTAAATGTAGGCATTACAAAAATGTGAATAAATACCTATTAATAGGTATTTTTCAGGTAGTTACAAAATTATTTATAATGTGTTATTCTTATCACTTCGCTGTTTCTGTCGTCTATAATTATTACGAATGTGCCGCCAATATACTCTTCGGGGAGTGTGCCGGATAGTACCCAATAATTATCTATGTGGTAAACTTCGTAAGGCTTTTGTTTTGTGATGTTCTGCTTGCCATAAAACCCGAATAAGATGGGCTCTGCCACTGCTACTGCGGTAAGGCTGTCTTTTATGATGGGCGATTTGTTATCTACTACATTATGGATGTCCTTTCCATTTAGAGCTTCAGATAATTCGGCTTTGGCTTGTTTTAGCCCCAATACGGTTCTGTTAGATGTAGATTGTCCGCAAGCAGTAAAAGCAATGATGCAAAATAATAACAACAGGCTGTTTTTCATAAGAGGTGATTTATTCAAATATAAATAAATACTCTTAAAACGGATATCCAATAGCAATATTAAACACGAGGTTTTCTTTACGCCATGCGCCGCTGCCAAAATCGATGTCGCCCAAAACCCAGCGTTCGCCTTCAGGTAGCCATGGTTTACGTAGGGGGAAAGCAAGGTCTAATCGCAGTACCAAAAACGAAAGGTCGAACCTTAAACCGGCACCCGTGCCCACTGCAAGCTCGTTTAAAAATTTACTGCTAAATTGCGCTCCGGGCCTGTCAGGGTCTTTGTTCCAGAGCCAGATGTTACCGGCATCTACAAACACTGCCCCATGTACAACACTAAATAACTTAGCGCGATATTCTGTATTGATCTCTAGTTTTAAATCGCCACTCTGGTCGGGTAAAAAGGCGTTGGCATCTAACTCATCATTTCTGTAAGTACCCGGCCCAATAGACCGCGCCCTAAAAGCCCGTATACTGTTGGTACCCCCTATAAAAAACTGCCGTATGTAGGGCAATATGCCTGAATTGCCATACGGCATACCCACACCGGCAATTATTCGGCTGGCAAGCTGCGAGTTATCGCTTAGTTTAAGGTAATGCCTAAAATCGTGTTCCATTTTTACAAACTGGCTAAAAGGCACACTGAATAAATTTATAGTATCGCCTTTTTTTACATTGGCACCGGTTACAAGCCCCGCCAGTGTACCGGCAAGGTCTAACGAACCCTTGTAGTAAAACGTATGCTTTTTACGTTTTTGCATGGTGTTGGTAAAAGTGTACGAATAGGTAGGCCCAAAAATAAGCTGCTTGTCTATAACCCTTTGCAGGGAAGGTACGGTATCGGCCTGCATTTGATATTCGGGCGTTACGTTGGTAGAGCTTACGTAGTTAATATCGGCTACAAACAGCTGGTGTTCTGTACGGATGTTATCTTTCCATAAATAACCAAACTGCGCCCTGGATGAGTTAAGAGAGTACAGTTTTTGGCGGTTTTGATACTCGTAACTAAGCAATGCCTTGGTACGCGGCACATAGGCACTGGAATCCTGTATACGGATGGGCGATATAAAGCGCGGCCATACAAGGCTGGCCTCTGTACCCACGCGGTACACGTTGTACCCTTTATTCTGGCCCGATGCCTGTATTTCCAGTCCGCCAAAAACGGTTAGGGTAAGCAGTTCTGCCGCCCTGAAGGTGTTACGGTTGATCCAGTTTACGTTAACCTCCGACCCATTATAGTTGGCCGAATTGGTTTTACCCAGGGTTTCTATTCGGATGGATTTACGTGTTAGCGGCGTAAAATAGTAGTAAGCATCCAATGCATTTTTAACAGAATCGGATGGGTGGAAATCGTTCTTTACAAACTTGAACGGCCCGAGGTTTACGAGCCTGTTTAACGACAGATTATGATCGCGACGGCTGTAGATATCGCCCTTGTGGAAAAACATCGTACGATCGTATATAATAGGCCTGAACGTGTTGGCTGTGTCTATGATCTTAAAGTCTTTATACTCCTGTATGGCACTTGCCGGATACACCACGCTATCTTTACTGGTAAGCGAATAATTAGGGTATATAAAAATGTTGTTTATGGTGTAAACATTTTTGGCTACCTCGGGGGTATCGTCTTTAACCTTTACTTTTAAATTTACCTCATACTTGCCAATGGTGCTGTCTACCTGAATGATAAGATAATCTGGGTTAAAGTAAAAGTAGCCTTTATTTTTAAGGCGGGCATCAATCCGTTCGCGTTCCGATTTTATAACATCAAGGTCGTAAGGCTGGCCTTTTTTAAGCAGGCTGCGGCGGCTCATACGGCCAATAACGCTATCCAGTTGTGTGCCGGTAGAATCTGGGAAAGTAACTTTATTAATAAGATACTGCTTGCCCGTAGTAACCGTATACAGCGCTTTTGCCCTGCGGTTATTGGAAGTAGAATCGGCCGTGGTGCGGGTTTTAAAATAGCCTTTATTCTCGGCATAATTCTGGAGTATATCGGCATTATAATCAAGGTCTACCTGGCTAAAAAGCACGGGTGGTTCGCCCACTTTGGTACGCAGCCAGTGCTTAAAGCCTTTTTCTTTTTTAGGCTCTCCGGCAAGGTTATAAATGTATAGCTTAAAGCGTAGCCCTAAAAAAGCGCTGTTGGTTTTAGGGCGCAAAAGTGCTTCCAGCTCTTTTTCCATAGCCTTGCGCTCTTTCTTTTTAATTAAAGAATCTTTTACGGTTACCTCGCCACCCACGTAAAGCATTTCGCCCTCCGGCAAATACTTAGTGTTGCTGCAGCCGTAGGCTACCAGCAGTACAATTAAAAGGTAATATAAAGGCTTATTAATTCTCATCTTTAGTGCTGTTTGGCGGTAAATCTTCTTTTTGTTTGCCGGTTTGGTTTTCGTAGTTATTGGCTCTTTCTTTTTCTTCGGCCTCTTTTTTAATACGCTCTTCTTTCTCCCTTGTCTTGCGTTCTTTTTCGCGGGCACGCATTTCTCGTTCTTCCTGCGTTCTGTGGAAAAGCTCCCTGAATTTATTGTAGTCCATAGTAATTACAAAGGCAACGCCGGTTTCTACCACCTGGCCCTGTAACGCCACCTGGTACTGGTTTTTGCGGTAGGCCCTAACCATATAGCGGCCATCTTGCGTTAACTGATAATCTACAGATACATCGCCTGCTATGTTGGTAGTTTCTTCGTTAGCCTGCTGCGGACCTTCTAACCCAAAGCTGCTGCCCACCGTTACTTTAAGCCTGTCGTTCAACAAACGTTTAGACACGCCCACATTAAGGTCGGTACGGTTTTCCTGCTGGCCTGTAGTATAATCATCAGTCGACTCCAGGTCGAAGTTTAACTCTACACCGCTAACAAGATCGGCAGCCAGATTATTAAGCTGTTGCGATAGTATCTTGCTCACACTTTGCCTTGCCAATGCCTCGCCACTGGTGCCGCCTGCCTCGCTGGAAAAAGGATTTTCGCCAATAAAGCGGTTAAGCAGGAGCAGGGCAAATACCTGTTTGTTAAGCTCAGACGGTTCCTGCCTTAACTGTGCCAGTTTGGCCTCGGTCTTGTCTATAATAGTGCTCGACACGTTGTAATTGCCATCAGGAATCTGGATATCAAAAGATAATTCCGGCTTAAGCAATTCGCCCTGCATTTTAAGCAGTGTATTAAACGGCAGCTTTTGTTTGTAGGTATTCCTTTCTGAAGGCGGTACATCCAACTGGTTGTCCAACAGGTCTATTGGTGCTGTTTCTGTTTTGTAAATAGCCGTTATGTTTATATCGGCCTTGGTAGGCTCGCCGGTCCATAAAATATAACTGCCTTGTTCAATTTCGAATTTCCTTTTCAGGAAGTTAAACGTCATATCATACGAACCCTCGGTAAATTCGTACCTGCCGGTAAGGGTGGTTTTACCCGATGGGTCTATACCGCCGGTAAGCTGCGCTTCGCCTTTAAGCTGAAGGAAATCGCCATTGCCTTTATCGATAATAAGGTTAAGCTCGGCCTCTTTTACGATCTCAATATTAACCGATACATCCATGCCTTTTAACTGCGCTGTGTTTACAGTTTCTTCTATTTGCAGGCGCTGCTGCATCTCTACATTATCCTCGTCTATAAACTCTACAATACCCTCCCTGTCGGCAATGCCCGGGTCCTGCTGTGGCAGTACTACGGTAAACTTGGTGTCTTCGTTAATTTTAAGGTCGCCATCTACCACAGGGCTTTCCAGCGTGCCTTTAATATTTAGGTCGGCATCAATGTACAGGTCGCCATAAT
Organism: Flavobacterium subsaxonicum WB 4.1-42 = DSM 21790; assembly: GCF_000422725.1. GTDB lineage: Bacteria > Bacteroidota > Bacteroidia > Flavobacteriales > Flavobacteriaceae > Flavobacterium > Flavobacterium subsaxonicum. The sequence goes on along the minus strand of NZ_AUGP01000001.1, from coordinate 76,881 downwards.
AAAAGTCGTTGTCTTTAGCTTTAGAATTTACCGCCCTGAAATTCTCGGCAGTAACATTCATATCAAATCCAAACGATTTATAATCGGTGGTGGCAATGCTGCCGTCTATGGTAAGCAGGTTGTTTTTCTCGTCTTCTACCTTAAAGTTGTTCATCTCGATACCCCTGTCGGTAAAGCTGATGTTGTCGTTCATGCCTTTAAACAGCGAGTTAAGCTGTGTAACCCTTGCCTCTACGTTATTGAATTTCAGGTCGCCCGTAACATTCGGGTCGGTAGTGGTACCGTTAATTTTAAAATCGCCCGACAGGTAGCCGTTACCGTCTTTAAGCGCACCCATAGTAAGTGCCTGCAGGCTTGCAATGTTTAGTTTTTGTATATCCAGCGCCATATCAAAACTGCTGTTGGTGGTAACATAATTACCATCTAAATTAACCTGGTTGCCCTGGCCGGTTATAGAAACCTGTGCAGCATAGGTATCGGCAATTTCGTTGTTTACCTTAATTTTGATGTCGCCCACGGTGTCTTTGCTTACCGCGAAGTTGGTAACATCAAGATCTGCCGTAAATACCGGCGATGTTGAAAGGTCTTTTACATTTGCCGTACCGTTTATGGTGCCTTTAAACTTCATTTCTTCTTTTTGCACGGCATTGGTAAGCGTTTCTATCTGGAAGTTATCCAGCGCTACATCCAACGGTGCATTTGGCGTTTCTGAAGCCGACTGTATTTTTATCGACCCGTTGTCTTTGCTAATTTCAAAATTGTTGGCATAAATACCGTCTTTGCCAAAACGCAACAGGTTATCCTGCGCAACGGCCCAGTTTTCGTAATTAAGCATTAGCCCTTCGGGGTCAAGTATAATCTCTGTATTGCCGTTAACCGCCTTCATCTGGCCGGCTATCATGTACTGCTCTTTTTGTTTTTTGTCGTCTATCTCAAGCTTGTAAGTTACAATGTTGTTTTTAACATCGCCGGTAAGGCTGGTTTGCGCCAGTTGAAACTGTGCGTTTTCAACCCCCGCTATCTTAACATCGTACACCAAAGCGGTATCCCTGGCTTCGGCTTTAATTTCGATGCCAGAAATGGTATTTTCGCCATACACCACACGCGGAATAGACCCGTTAATAACAAGGGTATCGCCCTCGCTGTTGTAGTTACCGTTTATGGTAATGGGTTCTAGCCTTGTAATTTGCGGGATTAGTTTAGATATAATAGGGTCGTTATCTATTTTAAGGCTGAATTTTACCTGCTGTGGCGATGTTGTTTTTTTAACTGCCGTATCGTTAATGGTATAGTATTTAGAAATGGTGTTGGTAATGGCCGTAGGTAGCTCGGTTAGCTTGTACTTGCCCTTAATGTCTGCCTTGGCAAACTGCGACCTTAGTTGTATTGAGCTCGAATCGGGCGTGGTAATTGCCACTACATTAACCGAATCCAGCGCAAACTCTTCGGTCTCGTTTACGAACATAAAATGGTGCAGGCTAATTTTTCCGTTAAGATTATCCGGGTTGGCATCGTCAATATCGGCATCTACATTACCGCGTAGTTTAAGCGGACCGGCATGCAGGTTAAGCTTGTCCAGGTCGGCAATATCTACATTTAAATGAATTTTACCCTGAGGGTATTTGCCTTTAAAGCCTCCGCTTGCCACAAGGTCGAAATCCAGGTTAGGGTCGTCCATGTTGGCGGTAACATCAAAAGCGCCGTTGTTAATTTTACCGTCTATAATCAGGTCGCGGTAGGTGTAGCCGTTATAATCGGCCTTAACCACCTTGCCTTTAATAGTAGCATTGGCGGTTTGCGGGTCTAAGCCCGTGCCTTTTACATTGGCCCTAATGGTAATTTTACCAATCGAGTCGTTTTTAATAAGGCGGCCCACATCAAAATTAACTACATCTACAACGGCATCGTATTTTTCGCGGCCCTTGCGGCTTTGGTCAAACTTAGCATTGATCTTAGCATTACCATACGTACTGGCCAGCACAAGGTTGGTGCTAAAGTTGTTAACCCTGCCTTTAAAGGTGGCTTTCGCCGAAAACGCCGTGGGCAGCTGTATGTTGGCAGGCAGTGTACCCGGGGGTAAAAAGCTGTTGATGTCTTTTGCGGTAGAGCGCAGTTCGCGCACATTCATGTCGAAATAAGCGGTTTTAACATCGGGCAGGCCTTTAATACGGCCGCTTGCGGCAAGCACGGTAGTGCCAATGCCACGCACCTCAAGATTGGTAATAAGCAGGTCGCTTACTTTGCCCTCTACCTTGCCGTTAATGAACAGGCTGCCGTTAGGGTTGCCCTTAAACGGGTTGGTGTCGGCCAGTGTTGGCACAAACAGCAGCACATCTTTAAAGCCTATCTGGCTGCTCTGTAAATTGGCATCTACGCTTAGGCTGCCAATATCTTTGGTAACCGCGTCTAACGATGGGTAGGCCACTACAATCTTATCCTTAAGCAGTGTTTGCGGGGTTTCTAAATACAGGTTGTTTAACTGCGCGCCTTTAGGCCCGTAGAAAAACTCGGTGCGTAATTCCTGTATATCAACACCGCTTTTATCGGTAACGGTTAGCTTGCCTATGTTACCCGATATAGCATCAGGGCCATACGAAAAGTTTTTAGCCTCTAAATTAAAGTTGGAAATATCAAGGTGTTTAAAATCAATGCCTTTTGCTACGGGTGCCGAGTTTTGGTCGTCGAACTTAAAGGCCACATCTTTAATATCGGCGTTGTTAAGCTTAAACTTCCATTGCGCTTGTTGTACGGCGGCAGTTTCTTCGGGCAATGCCTGCTGCACCTGTTTTTCGAATTTGCCAAACGCCAGCTGGCCTTTTAAGCCGTTAAGCTCTATGTTCTCCAGATCTATAAGCTGGGTTTTAAGGTTAACCTCGTTAACCTCCAGCAGTAATTTTTTAAGGGTAAGGCCGGTATCCAGTCGGCTGCCCTCGTTGTCGTAACCTATGTCTATGTTGGCAAGCGATATTTCGCCCAGCTTAAGTTGCAGGTTGGGTTTTTTAGAGGCTTCTTCGGCGGTTTCCTGGGTGGTCTGGGCAATTTTTGCCACCATGCCCTGTTTTAGTTTTACCTTTAGGCCGTCCAGTTTTATTTTTGGTATGTCGAACTCCATTTTATCGAGGTCGAACTTCTTAAATTTGGTGTCGAAATGTGAAATATTGGCACTGACGTAGTTTTTGGAAATATCGTCATCATACTTAACCTTTATCTTGTCGAGGTTAATTTTACTAACCGATATTTTCATTGGGGCAGCGGTGGTATCCTTCGGTTTGCCCGAATCGAATGCCTTAATTATGTAATCAAAGTTAAATACCGAGTCTTTATTTCTGCTTATATGGGCTCTAATGCCTTGCAAATCGACCGAATTTATCTCGACTTCGTTGCTCATTAGCTTTAAAAGGCTAATGTCTACAGCCAGTTTATCGCCGGCTAAAAGGGTATCGCCCTGCTGGCTTTCAAAATAAACGCCCTCTAAAATAACCTTCTTGGGCAGGCCTATCTCTATTTTATCAATGCGGACTTCGGTGCCAATTTTGCCTTCAAGGTAACTGATAGCCTTGTCTTTAACATAATTTTGCACCGCCGGAACCTGCAGCAATAGTACGATTAACAGAAATAATGCAATTACAGATCCTATTATCCATAATAGAATCTTGATGCTTTTGCGAAGGTATTTTTTTAGTTTTGCATTCATTGATGCTAAAAATAGCCATTATTTAACAGTTGTATTTTAAAGTTTTGCTAAAAAAACTTACAAGATTCAGCTTATTGTTACAGAGTTTAGTGTTGAGAGTTTTGGGTCGGCCAACTCTAAACCGCGAACTCCAAACTCGTAACTCCTAACCCAAAACCCTCAACCCTCAACTTTTAAATACGTAGTGCTAACCCCAATAACCCAAAATACCGGTGGGTGGTATCTTGTTGTGATGTTAACTCGTAACCGGCAGAAAATTCAGCCTGTAGGTCGTTGGTTATTAGGTACATCAGGCCGGTGTCAGTCCAATGCTCAGGGTTATTATAGCCTGATACATAGCCATAAGCCTCCACAAAACACTCCAGTTTTTTGGAGAGTTTGTATTTGGGGGATAGGGTGTAGAAAAATTGAGGGTTAGGATTATCGCCATCCCAAATGGCGCCCAGGTTAGTGCCTATGCCTATTTTATCGGATACTTTATTTTTAAGCAGTAACCGTATGTTAGGGGCAACGTACTGTGCCTGCCAGTCTTTATAGGCCAGTTTTGGAAAGGCCAGCTGTACGGAAACCGATGCATCGGGCAATACTGCTTTGCCATCCCATAACTTTATTTTGAGGCCAAAAATCAGCGGTTGAAGCCCCGATGCTGTACTATCAGTCGTTTTATCATACACCAAATTGGTTACTATAATAGCTTCTACATTATCGTTAATGCCATATTTCCAGTTGGTTGAGGGCACTGTAAGTGTGTGATTGTTACTGCCGTTACGCTGCACTGTAAAACGGTTTTCGATCTGGAAATGCCCCTGCGGAGCCATCGCAGGGTTTTCGTACTGGTCGGGCGCGGTTTCTATCTCCTCCTGCGCTTGCGCGGAAAGTGTACAGCATAAAAGAGATAGGGCAATGAGGAGCTTTTTCATACGCCGGCATTAAATTCTGAATGAAAAGCCAACCGATTCGAAATAGCTATGAAAGTGGTTGTGGCTTGTAAGCTCGTAACCGCCGGAAATATCTACCTGTATGTTTTTAGTTATAAGATATTTAAAACCGCCATCTATCCAGTGCGTGGCGTGTTGCTGCTCGGGCAGGTAGCCAAAAGCTTCGGCGTATGCCGAAATGGTTTCGCTAAGCTTAAAGTTAGGGGATAGGGTATACTCAAAAATAGGGTTGGGCGATGTACCATCCCAGTCGGCGCTCAGGTTGTAGCCCAGGTCGATATTATCGGTAATAGTATTCTGGAACAGCAATCGTATCTCGGGCGCAACATAATCTACCGCAAGGTCTTTACTGGCTACCTTGGGCAGTTTAATGGTAAGGATAATGGATGTTTCGGGCACAATACCCTTCTCGTCCCAAAGGTTAACTTTAAGGCCAATATCTACGGGTTCCAATCCCTGTGCCAGGCTGTCGCCGTATTTATTGAATTCAAATTCTGTTATAAGGCGCAGTTCCAGTTTATCGTTAATGCCATATTTCCAAAGGGTTTCGGGTAAAATAAGCTCGCGGCCATTGCGTTCGGCCTGGCGGTGCGTAAAGCCACTTTCGCTCTGAAACATGCCTGCGGGTACCGTGGCCGTAGTTTCGGTCTGGTCGGGCCTGTCAGTCTCAATAGGTTCGTCCTGCGCAAGGGCAGCAGCGGGAGTAATTAGCAGTAACAACAGGGCGGTGCAGGTTTTCATAAGGTTAGTTTGGTTAAATAAATTTACCGTCTTAAAAACCAATTTTCCCCAAATTTTTGATAAATGTGCTGTGCCCTACGTATTGCACGAGTGCTCAGAAGATAATTTATATGCCGCTTCTCTAAGGCTCAATGCCATTATGTTTTTATTGATGCTATAATATGTCGCTCCTCCGGAGCTAAACAAAAATTTGTCTTACAGATACTTAAGTATTGAAATCCTGTATTAAAAGAATACTCTTATTATACATCAAAACATTCTACTTCAATAACCTGACCCGGCTGTAAGTTGCCAAGGTGGGTATTGCCAATACGCACGCGTACCAGCCTTAGGGTAGGAAACCCCACTGCCGATGTCATTTTTCGCACCTGCCTGAATTTGCCCTCGGTAACGGTAATAGACAGCCATGAGGTAGGGCCGTGGCGCTCGTCTCTTATTTTTTTACCCCGCTCCGGAAAGTCAGGAACTTCAGTAAGAATACGTGCTTTGCAGGGTTGTGTAACATAGCGAGTGCCTTTAAAGCCAATTTCTACACCAAGTTGCAGCTGCTCAATAGCCTGTTGCGTTATAAGGCCGTCTACCTGCGCAAAATATTCTTTCTCTACCTTTTTGCTGCGCACAATTTCGCTCATCATACCATCGGTAGTAAGCAGTAAAAGCCCTTCAGAATCTTCGTCTAACCGGCCAATGGCCATAGTACCTTCCGGAAAATCGTGCAATTCGCCCAGCAGTTTTTTGTTACGTTTTAGGTTATACGTAAACTGGCTCAGGTAGTTATAGGGCTTAAAAATAATAAAATGGTGGTGCATGCCAAACGTTTAAATGGGCTGCTAAAGTAGTGTAAGGGTGCGGCTTTGCAAAATAAAACAAGGCATACCTTATTTTTTTGTGAGCACCAGGGTGGTATATTTTTTATTGATGTTGTAAAGCCTGTACGCCGTTTCTTTATCGGGAGAGGTTATATTATAATCGGCCATGTTTATAGTAGTCAGTATGTTTCGGTCAGAATTTTTACGTATTTTATGCTTAACACCGTCTACTACAACATAAATGCCCTTACTGGCTTTACGCTCCTTTGCCTTTTGGACGTTGGGACTGTAATAAGTTGCCCCAGTAGTGGTGTTTACAAGGCTGTCTTTAGAAAAAAGAAATTGCTGGCCTGTAATGGAGTTGCTAAATTTAGAAGGGTCGGCTGCAATGGGCAGTAGCGGAGTGGTAATAGTAAGGGTATCGTTTGTGATAGAGTACGTATGCCTTTCAGATGTTTTAAGATGTGAACCTTTTATGTATTGCAATACTGTAGGGTGGTCTAAAAATATAGTTTCTGAATTATTGGTGTAGACTAATTGACCCGTTGCGCAGGGCGACAGGCCAATTAATACTATGCCTAAAACCAGCGCTTTCAATTATTATTATGAAGTATTACTTCATAATAATAATTGAGCTCTGCCCATTCTACGCCATCAAGCCCCCTAAAATGTTGCGCCCATCTTAGTTCCTGCCCTTCAGGTACTTTAAATATTATTACATGGCCATTTCCCTTTTCGGTTAACTGCAGCACCTGCATCGCCTGTAAAAAATCGGCCTGGTGGGCAAGATTGGTTATATTAAATAATCTTGGGAAGATAGTAATCTCGTTAGTTTGATAATGTAAGTAGCCCGTTACCGGCCAGGTAGTGTTGTTAATGTACGGCTTGGTGCTAAAATACTGCTTAACATAATCCAGCTTGTCTGATGATAACGCCGATACATAGGCTTCATTATCAATATTGTCTACCTCAAGATCGTAGGAGTTGATAAGGTTAAACATTTCGATGGTGCTAACCGAGCCGTAGGTTTTAACCATTACGGTTGAGGGTTCGAACTCGCGGGAGTCGGTTTCGGAGTCATCATCCTGGCAGGAGGTTAATACCAAGGATAAGAACACCACCAGATACATAAAATTTTTCATAGCTTTTTGAATTTTAGGTGATTATTTAGAGAATTGAGATTTTAGAATTGAGAATTCAGATTTTAGAAATTATGTGTATGGTTGTAGTTGCTGTCTAACTATCTAATAGTCCAACAATCTAACTATCTAATTTACTTTTCCAGTATCATTGTCATGCCCTGCCCGCCTGCGGCACAGACAGATATTAGTCCGCGGCCGGAGCCTTTCTCGTCGAGCAGTTTAGCCAGTGTGGCAATAACACGCCCGCCGGTGGCGGCAAACGGGTGGCCGGTGGCAAGGCTGCTGCCGTTAATGTTTAGTTTACTGCGGTCTATGGCACCAAGCGCCGGTACGCCAAAATCGGCCGAAAGTGCGTCGCTCTCCCAAATTTTAAGCAGTGCCAGCACCTGGGCCGCAAATGCCTCGTGAATTTCGTAAAAGTCGAAGTCCTGCAACGTTAAACCTGCCTTTTGCAGCATGCGCGGCGCGGCATATACGGGGGCAAGCAGCAGGTTCTTTTTGGCATCAACATATTCTATGGCAGCCATTTCGGCATAGGTAATATAGGCAAGTATAGGGTGGTTGTTGGCCGCAGCCCACTCTTCGCTGGCAAGCAAAAGGCAGGAAGCACCATCGGTTAACGGCGACGAATTGCCCGCTGTAAGCGTTCCGTTAACCTTATCGAACGCCGGTTTTAGCTTTGCCAGTTTTTCTAACGATGTATCGCGGCGCATGTTGTTGTCTTCGGTAAGGCCAAGGTAGGGGGTAACCATGTCTTTGTAAAAGCCCCTGTCGGTCGCGGCGGCCATGTTTTTATGGCTCGCTAACGAAAACGCATCCTGATCTTCGCGGCTAATGTTGTAAAATTTAGCGGTATATTCGGTATGGCCGCCCATGCTCAGGCCCGTGCCGGGTTCGAGGTTCATGGGGGCTTCGGGGGTAAAATCCTTCAGTTTAATCTTAGAGAACTGCTTAACCCTGTCCCAAGCGCTCTTGCTGCGCCTGGCGCTAAGCAAAATTTTGCGCACATGCTCGTTAAGCACAAGCGGCACGTTGCTGGTGCTGTCTACCCCGCCGGCAATACCGCAGTCAATCTGGCCCAGGGCTATCTTGTTGGCAATGTACATGGCAGCCTCCAGCCCGGTGTTGCATGCCTGCTGAATATCGCAGGCCGGGGTTTTGGGGCTAAGCGATGTATGCAGCACACACTCGCGCATAAGGTTAATTTCCCAACTGTGCTTAATAACGGCACCACCGGCTACCTCGCCCAGCTGCTTGCCGGCAAGGCTATACTTGTCAATTAAACCGTTAAGGGCGGCTACCATCATGTCCTGGTTGCTGGCCTGGGCATAGTTGGTAAACTGCCTTGCAAATGGTATGCGGTTGTAGCCAATAATGGCAACGCGGCGGGGAGAGGGAAGAGCATTCATAAAAAGTAAGGTTTGATTGGTTACTACTAAGGTACATAATTTTGAAGTTCGAAAGTCAAAAGTCAAAAGTCGAAAGTTCAAATCTCAAAATTCGGGTTCGAATTTCAAATCTGAAATCTCAATTCTGAAATCTAAAATCCACTCTCAATTTCGAACTCCAAAAGTGAAATATCACTGTTAAAATTTGACTTTTCAGGTTCGAATTTTAAATCTGAATTCTAAAATCTAAAATCTGAAATCCACTCTCAATTTCGAACTCCAAAAGTGAAATATTAAGCCAAAAACCAACAACTAAAAACCAACAACTATCAACTGCTAACCAATTACATTGATAAACATAATATAACCCTGCCTTAACCCATATTTTATTATAAGTGTAGAGATTGCACTCTGTAAAAACACAAACACAAAAAGATGGGATTGTTTAGTAAAAAAGAGAAAAAGCTGCTGTTAGGGCTTGGCGAAAAGAACGTTGACCTGTGCAAAGAGGCTGTAAAAGAGCTGGAAGAGCTGTATGCCGACCTTAAAACGGCCTATGAGGAGATAGACAATGTAGCTGAGGAATTTGTAACCTTTGCCACAACCGTTACCCAAAAATTAGAGAAGAACGAGCAGGCTAAGTTAACAACCTTTGCCAAAAAGCTTGGCAAGGCCGAAAAATGTGCCCGCGATGCCGTGCGCGACGTTCATGATGTATTGCGCACCCAGAAGAAACGCCTTAAAGAGGCACAGCGCGAGTTGATATAGTTACCTAATTACTTAAAAATAATATTGTTAGGGCACGATCGTGCCACTTTCATTCCGTTCTGGAATAATGCGTATTGATCCAACAATACCCTTAAAAATCAGCCCCGCACATGCGGGGCTGATTTGTTTACACCTCATAAATGTTAAATTTTTAACGTTTATGCTTTAAGCGCTATACTAAAACCACTTTGTAATTCGTTGTACTATTTATTGTTAAATAGCAGGCAATAAAAATTAAGCATATCATATTTGGCATGCTTTGTGTTAAAGTACTGCTGATGATTACGTAAAGGATATTAATGAAGAAGAAAGTCATGTTAACGCTGTTTGTACTTAATGTATTTGCAGTAAGCGCGCAGGATCAGATTATTATTGGTAAAGATACCCTTGTAAACCAGTCTAATGCTACCAGAGACCATTCCGTACTTAAAAAGATAGCCATACCTACTGTATTAGTGGGCTACGGTTTAGTTGGATTGACCAGCGGCGAGATAAGAGACATTAACAGGCAGGTACAACGCAAAGTTGGCGACCACGATAACAGTACCAAAATAGACGATTATACCCGTTATGCCCCGGCATTATCGGTATATGCGCTTAATGCAATGGGCATTAAAGGAAAGCACAATTTTAGAGACAGGACCGTTATATTGCTTACATCGCAACTTATTATGTGCGGTACGGTTATGAGCGTTAAGTCGTTAGCTAAGATAGAGAGGCCGGATGGCACTACCGATAATTCGTTTCCATCGGGCCATACCGCGACTGCTTTTTCCGGTGCCGAATTTATGTGGCAGGAGTATAAAGATGTTTCGGTTTGGTACGGTATCTCGGGCTATGTAGTAGCGGCAGGCACGGGCTTTCTTAGAATATACAATAACAGGCACTGGGTTACCGATGTTGCCGCAGGGGCGGGTATAGGCATCCTGAGTACTAAGCTGGCCTACTGGCTTTACCCATCGATGCAAAAGCTATTTTTTGGTACCGAAGAAAATAAGATGAGCGCCATAGCATTACCGTTTTACAACGGGCAGCAGGTAGGGTTAAACCTTGCCCTTAAATTTTAGCATTCAATACTTTATAAAACAATAGAGCCCGGCAATTGCCGGGCTCTATTGTTTTATAAAGTACCTGATCTATTTATCCTGACGGTTGATATATACCCATCCGGTTTTGTTACCGGCGGTAGTATCAATAACGTAGTAGTATGTTCCGGTTGGCAATTCTTCATCATTATCGGTTTGGCCAAACCATTCATCTTTATATGAGCTTTTGCTGTAAACCTCTTTACCATAGCGGTTAAAGATACTTAGTTTAGAGGCGTTTAAGCCTGTAAGATCAAAGTTGTCATTCATACCATCATTGTTAGGAGAAATACCCTTAGGGATATCGCAGAACGTACTGGCAACATTAAAGCTTAATGTGCTCTGGCATCCGCCAAGAGAAGTAACCGTTGCAGTAAACGCTAACGGATAATTGCTGCTTGTTAAACCTTTATCGTTAGCATATTGTGTTACATTAAAGTAACTATCGTTGCTTACTACATTTCCGTTTGCATCTTTCCATGTATAATAAACAACATCGGCAAAAGCGGCATCTACTAAGGTAACCTCTGCAACATAGCCGGATGTTAATCCTACCTGCCTGCAACCTTCGGTGCTTGTAATAAGTATTTCGCCACTGGCAGGGTTAACCACTGTAGGTATAGCCTGAGAAACGCAACCACCCGCACTCTTAACCGTTACGTTATAAGTACCGGGAAAAGCATTAAAGTTTCCGCTTGTTTGGTAGTTAACACCATCTATACTATACGTATATGTTGCTCCAGGAGGGGTAGATACAACAATTGTTCCGCCCATTGCAGATGTGCAAGTTGGCTGTATTACGTTAACGGTAATGTTTGTCGGAATTTCCGGCACAGCATCAATATGTATTACAGGCGTTACAGATGTACATCCGTTACCGCTAACTGTAATAGTATAATTATCGGTTACAAGGTTATCAAACAATACATTGCTCTGGTAGGTTAAGCCACCATTTATACTATAGGTATATTCACTGCCTATTGGCGATGTTACCATGATGCTGCCAAAACTATTAAGGCAGGTTGGTTGTATTACATAAGTAGTAGCAACTGCCGGTGCAGGGGCATTGTTGATAGTTATTGGCGCTGTGGCCGATGTGCATCCGCCCTGGGCCATAACGGTTAGCGTATAGGTACCTCCCTGTACATTAGCAAATGTTGCTGATGCCTGGTAGTTTGTACCGTCTATGCTATAAGTATATTGTGCGCCAAGTGGGGCAGTAACTACAATGCTACCGGGAGTGGTGCATGTTGGCTGAACAGGTGTAAAGCTTGCAACCGCAGGCGTTACCGGGGCAACTATAGTTACTTGTGCAGCGGCAGATGTACAACCTGCAGCATTTTGTACCGTAACGTTATATGTTCCTGTAGTAAGGTTAGCAAAAGTAGTACCTGCCTGGTAGGTAGTGCCATCAATGCTATAGGTTAAATCGGTTCCTGTTGGCGATGTAATTTCTATTGTACCTGTTGTTATACCTGTACAGTTTGGCTGTGTTACCGTAGTTACAGGAGCGGCCGGTGGGGCAGGAATAGGGTTAAGGATGATAGCTGTTGTTTGAGATGTACATCCTGCGACATTCATAACTGTAACATTGTATATACCCGGATCAAGATTTCCGAACAAAGCTTCCGGCTGATAGTTTACACCATCAATGCTATACATTAAACCTGCTTCTAAAGGCGCTGTTACTGTAATGCTGCCTTTAACTACGCAACCTGGCTGTACTACTGTAGTAGTTGCAACGGCAGGTGCTGTTGGGGCGGCGTTTATAGTTACCGGTAATGATTGCGAGATACAACCCGCTGCGTTTTGTACCGTAATAGTGTAAGACCCTTCGGCTACGTTAGCAAAAGTAGTTCCGGTCTGGAAAGTTGTATCATTAATACTATAAGTCAAACCTGTGCCTGTAGGCGATGATATAACTATGGTTCCGCCTGCAACGGTACACGTTGGCTGTGTTACAGTGGCTACTGCTAAAGCCGGTGCTGTTGGTGCCTGGTTTATTGTGATGGTTGATGTAGATGTACATCCTGTTGCATTTTGTACCGTAACCGTGTAGCTGCCTTCGGTAAGGTTAGCAAAGGTAGTGGTAGATTGAAAAGTTGTTCCGTCAATACTATAAGTAAGTCCTGCTCCGGTTGGAGCCGTTATAGCTATAGTACCTGTTGCAACAGTACAGGTAGGTTGTGTTACAGTTGTAGTGGCTACTGCCGGTACAACAGGCGCAGCGTTAATGGTAATTGTAGCAGTTTCAGATGTACAACCATCTGCGCTCAGTGTTGTAACAGTGTATGTACCCTCGGTAAGGTTGGCAAACGTTGTACCCGACTGGAATGTTGTTCCATCAATGCTATACGTTAAGCCTGTGCCCGGGTTTGTAATTGTAATAGTTCCGCTTGTAACAGTACAAGTTGGTTGTGCAACAGTTGTTGTTGCAACAGCAGGAGCTAAAGGTACTTCGTTAATTGTAATGGCAGTAGTTTGAGATGTACACCCTCCTGCATTTTGTACTGTAATAATATAGTTGCCTGGTGCAAGGTTAGCAAAGCTTGATCCTGTTTGGAAAGTTGTACCGTCTATGCTGTATAAAATACCTGTGCCCGTTGGAGCAGTAACATCAATACGTCCGCTTGGTATAATACACGTTGGCTGAATTGCTGTTGCTGTAGCAACGGCAGGCACTGTTGGTGCTATGTTGATAGTAATTTCAGATGTCTCTGATGTACAACCACCTGCATTTTGAGTTGTAATGGTATACGTACCGGCAGCAAGGTTGGTAAAAGTTGCTTCCGACTGGAATGTTGTTCCGTCAAGGCTATAGGTAACATCTGCACCTGTTGGGTTAGTTACTGTTATAGAGCCTGTTGCTACAATACACGTTGGTTGTGTAACAGTTGTAGTTGCTACCACAGGTACTGTTGGTGCTGCGTTAATAGTAACCGAAGCTGACTCAGATGTACAGCTACCAGTACTTTGTGTAGTGATAGTGTAGCTACCCGGTGCAAGGCCTGCAAATACAGGTGATGATTGAAAATCAGTACCATTTATGCTATAAGTTAATCCCGCGCCGGTTGGTGCAGATACTGTAATTGTTCCCGTTGGTACCGTACAGCTTGGCTGTGCTACCGTTGTTGTTGCAACTACCGGTACTATTGGTGCCTGATTGATTGTAATTGGAGTAGTTTGAGAGGTACAACCATCTGTAGTTTGAGTTGTAATGGTATAGATTCCGGCAGCAAGGTTAGCGAATGTTGTACCCGACTGGAATGATGTTCCGTCAATACTATATTCTAAACCTGCACCTGTTGGGCTGGTTATTGTTATAGAACCTGTTGCTACATCGCATGTTGGCTGTGTTACAGTTGTAGTGGCTACTACCGGCGCTATTGGCGCTACGTTAATAGTAATTGGAGTAGTTACAGATGTACAACCACCTGTACTTTGTGTGGTAATAGAATAAGTTCCTGCCGCAAGGCCTGTAAATACGGGCGATGATTGAAAATCAGTACCGTTTATGCTGTAAGTTAAGCCCGTGCCGGTTGGGGCAGTTACAGTAATTGTTCCGGTTGGTACCGTACAGCTTGCCTGTGTAGCGCTTGTTGTAGCTACTGCGGGTATAAGAGGCACCTCGTTAATAGTTATCGTTGCCGATACTGATATACAACCTAAAGCCGTCATTACTGTAACAGTATAGGTACCCGGTGCAAGATCTGTAAAAGTAGTGCCCGACTGGAAGTTAGTTCCGTCGATGCTATAATTCAACCCTAAATCTATTGGAGAATTGATGGTGATGCTGCCAGTTGTAATGCCATTACAATCCGGCTGCGTTAATGTTACATTGGCTACTGCCGGTAATGTTGGTAACGGGTCTATTGTAAACGGCATAGTTGTAGTACAATTAGCCGATGTTTTTACGGTAAGTGTATATTGGCCGGGCGTTAAATTGCTGAATGTTGTACCCGACTGAAAATTGGTGCCATCTATACTATATAGTAAGTCGTTGCCTACTAAAGGTACAATCAATACACTGCCCGATGTAATTAAACAGGTAGGCTGTACCGGAAGGTATATAACTACCGGAAGTGGCGACACTGTTAATTGTGTAGCGTTGCTCACTAAAGAGCAGCCCACAGAAGTGGCTTCGCAATAAAACTGTGCCGAATTATAAGCCAATGGTGTATTGTTAATAGTAAGTGTTGCCGTATTGGAGCCGGAAAAGTAACCATTATCTGATATAGAAATCCAGCTATTGCCAGTTAGCATTTTCCATTGATAGGTAAAACCGCTACTGTTGCTAAGGGCAACACTAAATTGTGCCTGGCTGCCTTCGCAGATGGCCTGGCTGGCAGGTTGCGCCGTTATAGAGGCTGTTGCCGATGCACAAACAGAATTAAATACTGTAAATGATGAGGTTGTGGCCGTACAGCCATTGGTTATTACACTAATACTTCCGGTGGTGCCGTTTTCCGGAACCACTGCTTTAATCTGTGTGTTAGATACTACGGTAAAGCCGGATGATGCCATACCGTTAAATAAAATGGCCGATGTGCCGGTGCCACTTTCAAACCCAACGCCAGTTATGGTTACTACCGTATTTGCTGGACCCGATGCCGGGCTAAAAGATGCAACTACAGGTGGTAAGCATGGCTGAGCAAAAGCCAGGGTATTAATCAGGAATAAAAAAAACATAAAGGGATTAATCCTGGAAGGAGTAATTTTTCTTTTCATAGTAATTAGTGATTTTATACAAAATTATACCATGATGCATGCATAGTTTTTTCCTTTAAGGGTGTTTTATTAAAACATTAACCTGACTTTAAGAGAAGTAATGTGTTATTCACAATAAAAGCATAAAATATTATTTAATTAATAAATAATGCAAAAAAATAAGCCCCGCTATTGCGGGGCTTAGAATATTTAGAAGGGTATAGTAACTACTATTTTTCCTGTCTCTGTACGTAAATCCAGCCTGTTTTGCTTTCGCCAGTGCGTTCAATTACATAGAAATAAGTACCTGTTGGCAACTCGTCGCCACCATTAGTTTGTCCGTACCATTCAGCAGAATAATTAGACTTAACATAAACCTCTTTACCGTAACGGTTAAAGATGCTCAGTTTCTTAACACCAAGAGATGTAAGGTCAAAATTATCATTAAGGCCATCGTTGTTAGGCGATATACCACGCTGAATAGAACATGAAATATCACGTACCTCATACAGAACCGAACTTTCGCAACCACCATTGTTTACGGTAAGTACAAACGTTATTGGGAATGTTTCTGTAGTTGGTGTACCCATAACATATTCAGATACGTTAAATGTAGGGTTATCTGTTCCAACAACAGTACCATCGGTTGTGGTCCAAGAGTAGGTAAGGGCGTCAGTAAGCTCAGTACCATTTTCTACTTCAACAGCAGAAAGGATAAAGCTGCTTTCTTCGCAATTGCCTTCAACAGCAAATAAAAGTTCGCTGCCAATACTAAAGGTATCGGTAAATGTAGCACCACTATTACAGTTAGCAGCATCTGCAGCCACTGTATAGGTTACACTGTAAATACCCGGTGCCGTTGCAGCAATGTTTACTTCGCCTGTTGTAGCATTAATGCTAAGCCCTGTAGTTGCTGTAAATGTACCACCTGTAGTAAAGTTAGCCGCAAGAGATGGCATTGCAGTAGTAGTACCAAAGCAATACGAATCTTCAAAACTAAATTCTGCTACCGATACAACTACAGGGTTAATTGTAATTGTAGTAGTGTAAGTAGAACCATCGATACAGTTTGGCAAATCTGCCGCAACAGTATAGGTTACATTATAAGTACCTGTTGTAGTAATACCTGTTGTAGTAATAGCACCGGTTGCGCTATCTAAAACTAAAGTAGTACTGTCTGTACTATAAACGCCACCCGGCGTAAAGCCTGCTGCCGGAATTGGCGTTGGGCTTGAGCCCGCACATACTGGAGAAGTATAGCTAAATGTAGCAACAGTAGCTACAAGTGGTGTTACAGTAATGTTTACTGTGGTAGTACTACCAACATTACATGTAGCAGCATCTGCAGGGATGGTATATGTTACCGCATAGTCTCCGGCTGTAGTTGTTGTAAGGTCTAATTCGCCTGTTACAGGGTCTATTGTAAGGCCTGTTGTAGCTGTATAAGTACCACCTGTTGTGTAACCTGTACCAAGAGACGGCAGTACGGTTGCAGCAGAAATACATACTGTTGCAGGAAGCGTAAACGCCGTTACCGGAGTAATTGTTGGGTTAATAGTAACCAAAACCGGAGTGGTAGCACTCTCGCAACCAGCAGCATTTATTTGGCTTACGCTATACACTTTTGTACCCACAACCGTAGTTAAAGGCGTTGGAGCACCTGTAAGTTGTGTATTGCCATCGTACCATACTAATGTGCTGCCAGCATCGGCAGTTGCAGTAAGTGGTAAAGCGGTAGCATTTTGGCAATACTCAACATCTACTGCTACAGGAGCTGTAGGTAGTGGGTTAACAACTACATTAATTGCAGCCCTTGGGCTTTCGCAGGCAACTTGTGTCTGGCTAACGTAGAATGTATACGTACCGGCAACATAAGTATCCGGTGTTGGTGCACCCGCTAATGGAGTGCCTCCGGTAGCATCGGCATACCAGTTAAGTACGTTACCTGCTAATGGTGTAGCTGTAAGGGCAACAGGAGTATCTCCAAGGCAGTAAGCCACATCGGCTACGGTAGGTAATGGTATATCGCCACCTTCGTATTCAATTATAAGCGAACTGGTACAAAAATCGGTTACCCAGTCATAAACATACGTTCCAGGAACTGTAAATCCAGAAATTGTAGTTGTATTACTTGTAGGATCTGCAATTACAGTTACCATAGGGTTATCAGCATGTGCAACCCATTCGCCACCACCGGCAGCCTGTATGTTAGCTACGTTATTATCGCAATCTAATTCGGCAGGGTTGGCAGATAAGATACCGTTGTTTGCAGTAAAGGTAATATCATCTAAGAAGTTACCTACCGTAGGGTTACCATTACCACTTGATATCGACTGGAATATAAAGCGTGTTATTGGCTGGTCTGCAGGTACTGTGTATGTTCCTGTAACAAGGTTCCATGCATCACTTGTAGATGATATCTGTGGGCCTACAGGTATATAAGTTCCGTTAGGAGTTCCTGCCAATAGCTGTACAACATCGGTTGTTACAGTAGTATTAAGTGTCCTTGCACGGTGGGCAAAGCTGTAAGAGAATACAGTTCCTGCCGGCGAAGTATAATCCTGGTAAACACCCGATACCTGATTGGCATTAAGCTCAATAAACTGGGTTCCTTCGTATGCAGGTACACTTTGATAATTAGGGTCTGGCCAAATTTCTATCATGTGGTCTGTAGCGGTTGTTCTCCAGCCTGGGATAGTATAATCGCTGATTAGCGGAGGATACGGACCTGTAATGTCTGGTAACTCAAAACTTGAATTAATTGTAGTAATACTACAGTTACCATTAGGGTCTGGCTGGCCATTTACTAATGGCGTAGTTACACAAACTGCAAATGCAGTGGTAAGGCTTGGCGCAGCAACATTTATAGTTAACCTTACGGTATAAGTGTTGCCCGGTACTAAACCATCGGCACTTAAAACGTTGTTAACGCTGCAATATATTGGTGTGCCAAGCGCATCGCAGGCACTGCCATCATAAAGCGAAATTACAATTGGCTGTGCCGTACCTGTAAAGTTAGATAACGATACATCGTGAGATGCCTCTACAGCAGTAAATTCATACCAAATATCGGCACCGTTTACTGTACCGGTACATAAAGTTCCGTTAGTAGATGCAGTAGCACCTGTATAAAGCGCAGTTGTTGTAACGGCACATACATCTGTTGCGTTAACCGTTAATGTTGTAGCGCCAGAACACTCGTTATTACCAATTGCGGTAGTAAATGATGTTGGGCCTGTCCATAAACTCTTATCGTCGTCAGAGCATATTGCCCTAACATATACCTGATATGTTGTAGATGGGTTAACATCTACATCAAACGGATGCTCATCGGCCGATACTCCAACAGTAGTAGGTGTAGGGGCAGGCTGGCCTGTTGGCACAACATATACTTCCCAATCAGATTCTGTACCTTGTGGTATCCAGTTTAATGTTGCAACTTCATCTGTAGATGTTGCAGTTAATGTAATTGGCTGAGGGCAGGTTATTAGAGTAATGTAAATATTATCTACAGCAGCCGGAGGCTGTGTACCAATAACACCATCGTTTCTCCACTCAAATACAAACCTTCTTGCAGTACCATCGTAGTTAGATACGTTAAAAGTATTTGTATAATTAGTCCATGCACTTTGGCCAACAAAGTTAGCACCTATCTGGAAACGGTCTGCGGCAGCAGTAATTTGCTGGCCTGGCGTTGGCACAAAAGATGCAGGAACATTCCATACCCTTATGTAATCCCAACCTGTTTCGCCTACGTTTTTCCACATAAAAGAGATATTAACATCTACAGCGTCTGCCGGTATAAGTATATCTCTGAATGCATGTACTACAGATGCAGCACTTGTGTTATAGTTATTTGTTGTTCCGCCATCGTTAGTTACGTATAGCGAGTGGGTAGGGCTATTAGCAACAGCAGTACCCACAACCCATTGGTTAGGCTGGGTGCTGTTGTTAATTGTCCATCCGGTACCATTGTCTTCCCAATCTTCTTCAAAATTAAGTTCGGCAGGTATTTGCGTTGTTTGCAAAGTTGCAGGGCCAACCCAAATACTTGTACCGTCGCCACAGTTACTCCTTACCCAGAAATAGTAAGTTGTAGATGGGCTAAGTGTGCTATCTGTAAACGTTACACCTGCCTGGTTAGCTGTTGGAGTTGTAGTAGCTGTAGGAGGAGTGTTTGATGTAGAAATGTAATAATCAAACGTTGGTGTAACCGATGTAGGCGATACCCATGTAAATGTTCCTGCATTTTGTGTAGGGTTACTTGATACCAGGCCTGTTGGAGCAGGGCATGGTACTACAGATAGGTTTATGTTATCTATAGCTGCCGGTGGCTGCGTACCTGTAAAGGTGTTGTTTCTCCACTCGAAAACGATCCTGAAGATGCTGTTAGAAAATGCCGAAGCAAAAACCGTATTATTTACTGTTGCCCAGGTTGCGCCATTGTAGTATGGTCCTGCAATTTGTATGCGGTCTGTAGCGGCTGTAATAGCAGTACCGGCAACAGGTACAAACGTAGATGGCACTATCCAGGCCCTAACGTTATCGTTAACTTCGCCTGCATTTTTCCAGTCGAAAGAAAGCATAAGCTGGTCTATAGTTGTAGCCTGTATATCTCTGTATGCATGTACAATAGAGTTTGCAGTAATTGTATAGGCATTACTCACACCATTATCGTTAGAGATATATAAAGATTGTGTACCGCCATTTGCTGTAGCTGTACCAACAACCCATTTATTGGTTTGTGTACCGTTGCTTAAAGACCAACCGTGAACACCTTCAAAATCCTGAGTATAATCCAGGTTTGTTGGTACTTGAGTAGTCATAAAAGAGTAAGGGCCTGCCCAAACGCTAAAAGTACCATCACCGCAATCTGCCCTTACATAATATTCGTAAGCTGTAGCAGATGTTAAAGTATTTAGCGTTAAAGCATTTGTAGTAGCAGTTACACCTGCGCCTGTTGGTAAACCTGTACCCGGTGCCTGTAAAACATACTGCCAAGACGATGCATTGCCAGGGTTTGTCCAGTTAAGGGTAGCCGTTGTTGGGCCAACAGCTGTAGTTGCCTGTCCAACAGGAGGTAAACAGTTAACTTGCTGTATAATAAGCGTATATCCTGTAGTTTGTGGAGCCGGCCATGTAGATATAACTATATAATACGTTGTACCTGCTGTTACGGCAAGGTTGGTTATGTTTCTTGGATTGGTGTCAGAACCTGATGCACCACCAATACAGTTTATGCCAATATCGGCACAATCATCATACACAAATATACCCGACCATGTAGCGGTTGGGGTCATTAAAATATCTATGTATCCTGTGGTTGTGGGGGTATAGGCATATACAACATCATTACCACCAAGGTAAGCAGATGCTGTACCGCAACCCGTTGCACCGGGAGAACCTTCTATGGCAGTATTATCGCCATAGTTGCTTGTGTTATCGGTAGTGGTATAAGGCAAGCCAGAAACCACTATAGGGGCGGCACAACTTTCGCCCAGCGCAGGTGTGCAAAATGAAAAGGGCCCTACCCATGCACTTTTATTATACGACGCACATACAGATCGTACATAATATTTGTAACACGTATCTGGTGTAAGGGCTGTACCATCTGTAGTAGTAGTTGCAACATACGGCAATGCACCGCTGTAAAGTGTACCTACACCAGTTGGAGTAGGTGCCTGTGGTAATATTTCGATTTCCCATTGGCTGGCATTACCTGCCCAACTAAGATTGGCAGATGTAAGGCCAATGTTAGTTGCTGTTAAAGCAGTTGGGGCAGCACAATTTGGTACTACCATAACATTGTCTAAATACCAGCGTTCGCCGGCATCTCCCATCATTACAAAGGCAATATGAACCTCGTCGTTAGCATAGGCGGTAAGGTCTATTACCTTTTCTGTCCATGCCTGTTGTGTAGGGTTAAGCTGAAGCTCAGAGTAAGAGGCAAGATCTACATAATTTACAGTAGCAATCTGGTCTGCCGCAGTGCCTGTAATTGTAGAGATCTTAATTCTAAACTGCGTACTTTGATCAGCATTAAAGAATAATCGTGACTGAAAACGCAGCTGTCCGTTTGCCGGGACAGTAACAGCAGGTGTTACAAGCCAGTCTTCTGTAGTGGTAAGGTTTTGAACGTTCTCATTTTCAAGAAATGCAGAATGGTCGCCTTCAAAAACCTGTTGAGTTCCGACAGTGCCCTGTGTCCACCAAACCGTGGGGCCTGCCTGGTTAATAATTGCCCAACCGGCAGGGCCTCCGGGGCCTCCTGTGCCCATTGCACCAGTAAAATCTGTCCATGTGCCTTCAAATCCTTCGGGGGGCGCTAATTGCGCGTGCCCGCATAAAGAAATCAAGGCCATGAAAAGCAATAATGTAAATTTTTTCATGGGTTGTAAATAGTATAAGTTAAAGTTCCTAAAATTATCAAAATATGATGTTAAATGAAAGGAATATCTTAACTAATTGTAAAAACTTACACTAAATACACAAATTGGGTAGGTTAAGTTACATTTTTATTGTTAAAATAGAATTTGTAACATTTTTCTTAAGCATTTAAACATAATAATAAAACCCCAAAGCAAATTTTGCTTTGGGGTTTGGTATATAAAGGCTGATTAAATAGCGATTTTAATTAAAAAGTCAAATTATGGTTATCAATTTGTGCAGGATTCTGCTTAATTTGAAATTTTTGACCCTAAAATTTGATTATAGGTTATTTAGCTGTTAAGCATAACCGGCATTACAAGCATGGTAACGGTTTCGCCTTCGTCTAACCCGTCTACAGGTGTAAGTATACCTGCACGGTTTGGTAAAGACATTTCCAACATTATCTCATCGCTCTGCAGGTTGGTTAGCATCTCTGTTAAAAACCTTGAGTTAAAGCCAATTTGCATATCGTCTCCCTGGTAATCGCAGGTAAGGCGCTCTTCGGCTTTGTTAGAGTAATCGATATCTTCGGCAGAAATATTAAGTTCTGTACCTGCAATTTTTAGGCGAATCTGGTGGGTTGTCTTGTTAGAGAAAATAGCCACACGACGCACAGAGCTAAAAAACTGTGTACGGTCTATAAGTAATTTATTAGGATTTTCTTTTGGGATAACTGCTTCGTAGTTAGGGTATTTACCATCTATAAGGCGACAGGTAAGCACGTAATTATCAAAAGAGAATGTTGCGTTTGCATCGTTATATTCAATCTTAACTTCTGCATCAGATGATCCAAGGATTCCTTTAAGAATGTTAAGTGGTTTTTTAGGCATAATAAAGTCGGCCACCTGAGAGGCAACAACGTCGGTTCTTGCATATTTTACCAGTTTGTGCGCATCGGTAGCTACAAATGTTAAGCCTTGCGGCGAAAATTGGAAAAACACGCCCGACATTACCGGCCTTAAATCATCATTACCGGCTGCAAAAATGGTTTTGCTAACGGCAGTTGCCAAAACCTCGGCAGGAACTAAAGTTACTGATGGGTCTTCCAGCGTTACCGCTTTAGGAAATTCGTTACCATCAGCATACGCCAATGCATATTTACCCGAGTTTGAGCTTATCTCTATAGTATTGTTGTCTTCTACAGTAAAGGTAAGCGGCTGCTCCGGAAAGGTTTTTAAAGTTTCCAGTAACAGTTTAGCCGGTACGGCCACGCTGCCTTTGCTTTCTGAATCTATTTCGAGCATTGCACTCATAGTAGTTTCAAGGTCTGACGCCGAAACTTTTAGTGCTGTACTGTCTAATTCAAATAAAAAGTTGTCTAAAATAGGCAGGGTGTTATTGCTGTTAATTACACCGTTAAGCACCTGCAGCTGCTTTAGCAAATATGAACTGGATACTATAAATTTCATTTGTGTGTTTTTGTTTTTTTAACCGTAAAATTACATTTTACGAGTAGCAAATATATCGTAACTAAATTAGATACTGAAAAATTTTTATTAACATTACTTTGAATACGTCCTTTTGCGAAGGTAGGTAAACAGCAACCCGAAAAGCCCTAAAATTGCTATTGGCAACCCGACAGTTACTAACTGCGCCATTGTGTAGTTGTCGTGCACTTTTTGGGTATCAAGCATGGGCAGGTCTACATCTTTACTGCGAATGTTAATAAGTCCGTTATCGTCTAACAGGTAATTAACGCAGTTCATCATAAAGCCTTTATTGTCGTACAGCTGGCCCGTCCATTTATCGTAGCCTAATTCTAAGGGCTGCATTTTATCGTCTAACTGGTTCTTGGCAATATCTCCGTCTGATATCACGATCATTTTACCGGGCTTGCCCACGGTTTGATATGCAGGGTCTTTAAACGGCAGCAAACGGTTCTCGTAATTAGAACGGAATTTACCCTCAAGCAACACCGCCATAGGTATATCGCCCTGGCCGTCGTAATCTTTTTGGCTCACCTCTTCGGCAACCATATCCAGTTTAACCTCTACAGGCGTGCCCACCCTTTTAGAGTAGCGCGACGATTGCAGCAGGATGGTTTTTTTAATATTATTTTTAAGGGTATCGATACCATTAGCAAAATCCATACGGATGCCGCTCATGTTTTTTACAATAGGGTGCGATGCGCCTTTATATTCTGATGGGTCAGGGTACGCGAACGGAGCAAATTTCCAGGTATAATCCTGGTATTGCGATTCGCTGCCCTGAGATCCGCTTGCCAGTTTTATGGGCGTAGCCATTTCATCTTTAACAAGGTCGGGCAATATCCTGACACCATATTTAAAGAACATATCGTTAAGGCCTAAATCGTTAGGAAAAGCCAGTGTTGTGCCATTCTGGTTATAAAGGCTGTCCATTTCTATATGCACGGCATCTATCATCCAAAGGGTTTTGCCGCCGTTTACAATGTACTGATCCAGAACTTCTTTCTCTTCCTCGGTAAATTTTTCGCGGGGTTTAGAAATAATGGCCAGATCGTATTTTTTAAGGAATTTAAGCGCATTTTGCGGGTTTTTAGCAACCGAATCTAACGTAAACGGACCTATATAGTACGTTTCGCGCAACTGCTTAATAAAGTCGGCCATAAGCCTGTCGGGCATTTCGCCATTGCCTTTAATCACGGCAATTTTCTTTTCTTTAGCAGTAGTAATTTTGCTAAGTGCTTCGGCTAAAGCATACTCTAAATGCTGCACAGAACTTACCACCTTCTCGGCAGTAGTAGCACCCATCATGTTTTTAAGCAACTGGATCTTGGTACTTTTGTCGTTGTAAGTAGCCACCGCCCAAGGGAAAACAACCTCCTGAGACGATTTGCCTTTATCTTCTACCGTTACGTTTATAGGTGTCATGCCCTTTTCGTAAAACTGACGCATGGTAGCCTCGCGCTGGGTTTCATCCTCCAGCGGATTTACGAATTGAAAAATGATATTCGGATTATAAGCGTGGAACTCTTCCAGCATCTGGCGGGTTTCGTCCTGAAGGCGTTTAAATTCCCCGGGAAATTCGCCTTCCAAAAACACGTCGATATAAAGCGGTTCCTGAACGCTCTCTATAATATTTAGCGATGTTTGCGATAGGGTATAGCGTTTATCGTGTGTTAAATCGATACGTTTAAAAAAGTAATAGCCTGCAAAATTTACGGCAAGCAGGGCAAGCAGTATAATAACCAGTTGTTTACGGCCTTGTTGTTTTCTTGTTTCCATTACCATTTAAGCGATTTAAGTTTATAAACGGTTAACGACAAGAACAGCACCGTAATGCTTATAAAATACAGTATATCGCGGCTGTCTAAAACGCCACGGCTCATGCTTTTAAAATGATAATCCATGCCCAGTGCTGCTACAAAATCGCCACCAAGGTAGCCAGACAGGCCTTCGAAACCAAAATAGAACGCAAAACACAAAAATACCGATACAATAAACGCAACGATCTGGTTATCTGATAGTGTAGAAGTAAAGATGCCTATGGCCGTGTAGCCTGCTACTAAAAATAACAGCCCGAAATACGAACCCAATGTACTGCCCATGTCTATATTACCCTCCGGGTTACCAAAGTAAGATAGTACATATACATAGATAAGAGTTGGCAGTAAAGCCAATAAAATAAGGATAAGCGCGCCAAAAAATTTGCCGTTAACAATCTCCCAAATGCTAAGGGGCTTGGTAAACAACAGCTCTATGGTGCCTTGCTTTTTTTCGTCGGAAAAACTACGCATGGTTACCGCCGGTATCAGGAAAATAAAGATCCAGGGGGCCAGGGTAAAGAAGGGGCTAAGATCGGCAAAGCCACTATCGAGGATATTAAAATCGCCTTTGAACACAAAAAGGAACAGGCCATTTAGCAAAAGAAAAATAGCGATAACCAAATAACCTATCGGCGAACCGAAGAAGGATTTGATTTCACGTAATAACAATGCTTTCATTTATAGTCTAATGTTTAGTAGAGACGCATTGAATGCGTCTAATTTCTTATAACGCATTGCTGCGCTTTGTTTTATTATGCGAGACGCATTCAATGCGTCTCTACGGTAACGACACCAGTTTATCAACACTCCAGGCCTCTGCTTTTTGTTTAAACAGGGGTTTTGTAACGGCCCAGGTATCGCAAAACAATGCCGATTTTCTATACGTTTCCAAATCAGCTTCGGTTTCCCAGTAGCTGTATGTAAAAAACAGGGTAGGGTCGGCCTTATCGCGGTACAACTCTAAGAAACGGTTACCGGGAAAGTTTCGTATATCCAGCTTTACCTTTTTAAAATTATCCAGAAAAAGCCCAACATGCTCCTCATGAAACCCCATTTTAACAATGCGTACAAACATACTGTTTTTTTAGTTTATATTTTACCTTAATCTTCTCTGCTATCGGTGCGGTGCTTAATCTGAATTCTACAATCTAAATTCTGAAATCTATTTAAAAACCACATTAATAACATCTCTATATTTAAGCCCCAGCAACGTTCTTGCGGTGCCCACGGTGCAAGGGTTACTGCGGTAAATGGCAATTTCTAAAAAACCGGCTTCGTTAAAAATAGCCAGCTTTTCGCCTTCATAATCTTTTAAGGAGAAACGTTCGTTTACCGTAAAATCAGAGTACCCCATTTTAAACGACTTTATGGTCTTGGTGCTAAACGTAATATCAAAATCGCGGCCTTTAGCCACCTCTTTAACCTGCTTTTTGCTAATGTTGGTAACACAGTTGCCAAAATGGTCTATGTACACCACATAACCCCTTATTGATTTATTATCTGAAGCCACAACCGGATTAAGGTCGTGTATTTGCTTAATCTCGGTAATTTCGCGGCCAATAACGTTTAGCAGGCCTCCCTTTGCAAGGTGGCAGGCCACGGTTACAAAGGCATCCATATCGGTAGCGCCGTCGGGCAGGCGGTCGTGTATGTTTATTTCTACTATTTTCTGGGGTACTATCTTTTCGGTAAGCAGGCTCAGGATGCCGTTATCGGCACAAATAAAGTAGTGGCCGTTCCATTGCATGGCAATGTGGCGGTTTTCTTTAGTAAGCTCTGCATCTACACCAATAAGGTGCACGGTGCCCTGCGGAAAGCTATTGTAGGCAGCGCCAACTATATAACTGGCTTCAGATACATTAAATAAGTCTACATGGTGGGATATGTCAACCACAACGGCCTCGCCGTACCCCGAGAAGATTTTTCCCTTCAGGGCGCCTACAAAATGGTCTTTAAGGCCAAAGTCGGTAGTAAGGGTAATTATTGACATAAAATTGTGCAAAACTTTTAAAAAACGCGAATAAAATTTCACTAAATTTGAATGCAAAGCTACTAATTATATAGCTAATTTTTTAATTAAAAACCTACAGCTTTTGAACGAAAGAACGATTGAACTGACAGACATCGCTCCTAAAGATTTTTGGGGCGCACAGGATTCTCATCTTGAAACCATTAAAAAATATTATCCCAAGCTAAAAATAGTAGCACGCGGTACCACGCTTAAGGCCTTTGGCGAAAAAGAAATACTGGACGAGTTTGAAAAACGCTTTAAGCGCCTTATGCAGCATTTTTCGCGCTATAATACTATAGACGACAATGTTATTGAGCGCGTTATACAAAGCGATAGCCAGGTTGAGCAAATGGACCCGTCTGACAAAATATTAGTGCATGGTGTTGGCGGTAAGCTTATTAAGGCCATGACGCCCAATCAGCAAAAGCTGGTTGACTATATGGGCAAAAACGATATGGTGTTTGCCATTGGCCCTGCCGGTACGGGTAAAACCTACACGGGCGTGGCGCTTGCCGTAAAAGCCCTTAAAGAAAAACAGGTTAAACGTATTATACTTACCCGTCCCGCGGTTGAAGCCGGCGAGAACCTGGGCTTTTTACCTGGCGATATGAAAGAAAAGCTGGACCCGTACATGCAACCTTTATATGATGCGCTACGGGATATGCTGCCACCACAAACACTGGAAGACTACCTGCTAAAAGGTATTATTCAGATTGCGCCGCTTGCCTTTATGCGTGGCCGAACGTTAGACCATGCTTTTGTGATATTGGATGAAGCCCAGAACACTACCCACTCGCAAATGAAGATGTTCCTGACCCGTATGGGCAAGAACGCCAAGTTTATGATTACCGGCGACCCGGGCCAGGTAGATTTACCGCGCCGCACTATTAGTGGCCTTAAAGAGGCAATATTAATATTGAAAGACGTAGAGGGTGTAGGTATTATTTATCTTGACGATAAAGATATTGTGCGCCACCGCCTTGTTAAGAAAATTATTGAGGCCTATAAGAGTATTGAAAATCATGATTAAGAAAGGTTTTGAGTCTCTGAGGTGCTAAGATGCTTAGGGTAAAAAGGTTTCCGGAATTAAACCTTATTCTTGGATAAAAATAAAAAGGCCATCTGTACAGATGGCCTTTTAAATATATATATTGGTCAGGATTATTTTAAAGATCCTACCATGTCTTCGGGTTTAACCCATGCATCAAAATCTTCAGGGGTTACGTAACCTAAACGTACTGCCTCGTCTTTAAGGGTAGTGCCATTTTTGTGTGCCGTCTGGGCAATTTCGGCAGCCTTGTAATAACCAATTTTGGTATTAAGTGCCGTAACAAGCATTAGAGAATTGTCTACCAACTCTTTAATACGCGTGTAGTTAGGCTCTATGCCCTGTGCGCAATGCTCATCAAAAGACATACATGCATCGCCCAGTAAACGTGCCGACTGTAAAAAGTTAGCCGCCATAACCGGTTTAAACACGTTAAGCTCGTAATGGCCCTGCATACCGCCTACGCTAATGGCAACATCGTTACCCATTACCTGTGCGCACACCATTGTAAGTGCCTCGCATTGTGTTGGGTTAACTTTGCCGGGCATGATAGACGATCCAGGCTCGTTTTCCGGAATAATGATTTCGCCAATACCAGAGCGCGGGCCTGAAGCCAGCATACGCACATCGTTAGCAATTTTATTTAAAGAAACCGCAAGTTGCTTTAGTGCACCGTGAGCTTCTACAATAGCATCGTGAGAGGCAAGAGCCTCAAATTTATTTGGAGCCGTTACAAAAGGGAGGCCTGTAAATTTAGCAATGTATTCGGCAACTTTAACGTCGTAACCATCAGGAGTGTTAAGTCCGGTTCCAACGGCTGTTCCGCCAAGGGCAAGTTCAGAAAGGTGCGCTAATGTGTTTTTAACCGCTTTAATGCCATAAGTAAGCTGTGCCACATAGCCCGACAGTTCCTGCCCAAGGGTTAGGGGGGTAGCGTCCATAAGGTGGGTACGGCCAATTTTTACCACATTCATAAACTCTTCAGATTTTGCCTTAAGCGTATCTCTAAGTTTTTCGACACCAGGTATAGTAACCTCTACCACAGCTTTGTAAGCAGCAATGTGCATACCGGTAGGGTAGGTATCGTTAGATGATTGCGATTTGTTAACATCGTCGTTAGCTTTAAGAACCGGTTCGCCTTCGCCAATTTTACCACCGGCTAAAACCTGGGCACGGTTAGCTACCACCTCGTTAACATTCATGTTGCTCTGTGTGCCAGAGCCTGTTTGCCAGATAACTAACGGAAACTGGTCGTCCAGCCCACCCTCAAGTATCTCTTCGCACACCTGTGCAATAGCATCGCGCTTTTCTGCGCTAAGCACACCAAGGTCGTGGTTGGCATAAGCAGCCGCTTTTTTAAGGTAGGCAAAGCCCTCTATAATTTCTTTAGGCATAGAGCCTACAGGGCCAATTTTAAAGTTATTGCGCGAACGTTCGGTTTGTGCACCCCAGTATTTCTCTGCAGGCACTTTAACTTCGCCCATGGTGTCTTTTTCAATCCTGTACTCCATTTTAAAAATGTTTATGGTTGTAATGTTTATTTAGGTTAACAGCCCCTTAAAAGCCTGGCTGTGTGCAGGGCTTTATAAAGCCAGCCAAAAATAAGCATAAATGCAGGGTAAAGAAAATGATTTCGTAATTAATTTTGTGTCAATTTTTAGATAGCCGGGGTTGGTAAAATAAAATATTCGCCTTACATTTGGGGCATAATTCAGTAAAACTACGCAACCATGTTTGAATTTTCTCAATACTTAGGCTTTTTAGCTTTCTTAACTATTATATCAATAGGTTTTTGGTTAATGATGTTCCTTGTACCATTTGTAATGTACTGGGTAACCGGCGGTGCTATAGAGCTTATTAAAGAAAAAAAGGCACAGAAAGATAAGCAATAATTTAAATTATTGTTTACAAAATAAAGAAGCCCCAAAAATTTTTGGGGCTTCTTTATTTTTATAATACCTGATTATTAAGTCTTTACAGGAAAGTATAACGACATTACCGTACCGGTGCCTAACTCGCTGGTTGCCTTAATGTAACCATCATGGTTTTGCATAATTTTTTTACACAATGCTAAACCAACACCGCTGCCTTTAAGCTCTGGTGCAGAGTGCAGTCTTGTAAAGATATTAAAGATGCTTTCGGCAAAATGCTGCTCAAAACCAATGCCGTTATCGGCTACATAAATAACCTGGTAAAGGTCTGTACTATCGGCATTATAGGGTGTAAGTATATGGTCTGGCGTAATTTTTACCTGCGGGTTGGTACCCGGCTCTGTATACTTAATAGAGTTGCCAATAAGGTTGGCAAACAATTGTTTCAACAAAAACGGAATGCCATGAACTGTAGGCAGGTTATCGGCAAGCACAATGGCGGATTTTTCGGCAATAGTCTCGGCCATATCCAACTTTACCTCTTCAAATAGTCTGTTAAGGTCTACCTGTTCAAAGCTATCATCAGTGTGCTTAAGGCGGGTGTATTTAAGAATATCTACCAGTAAGGTTTGCATGCGGTTAGCCGAAGCATTCATGCGCTTAATAGAGTCCAAAACGTTGTTAGACATTTCTTCATCCTTACCTAATATCCTTGAGGCTATAAGCTGTATTTTACGAAGTGGCTCCTGTAAATCGTGCGTACTTATCCAGTTTATATTTTCTAACTCTGAATTGGTTTGGTGCAGCAACTCGCTTAACTTACGGTATCTTTCTTCTTCCTGACTGATGATCAGTAAGTTTATTTGACGCTGAAGGCTGTAGGCGTATGATGATGCCGTATTTAGTTCAGGTTGCAGCCACGGCTTGCTAATGCATTCCAGTAGTTCTTTCCAAAGCTTAAAGGAGTTTCTTGGCGAAAGGCCTTTTTGGTCTTTAATAATAGCCCTGGTAGGGTCTCCGGCCCAGTTAACCTCGGTATGCGTTTCGGGCCTGTACCATATAATGCAGTTGCCACTTTCAACATCTAAAGAATGGTAAATAATACCCGATGTGTTGGAACACATATCTTTAGCTTCCGGAAAGTAGTCTATTAATTTATCGGTATGGAATGAGCTGTTGTTGCTAAATGTAGCCAGCCAGCTTCCTAACTGGTTAATTTCTTCATCGCTTGGTGTAAGTCCGCATTTATAAACCTGTCCGTTAAAACTGATAGAAACACCTGCTGCATTACACAGCTGTAAAATATCGTGGCTATCTGCAAGTATCTGAAGATCAGATTCACGATTTAGGCCATAGCCATTCATGCTTTCTAAAGCCTGAGTGGTTTTGCGCGCCAGCTCGTATTCTTCAGAAGCCTGCCTTAAATCTATTTGCGACGTTATAAAATGACCTTGGA
Organism: Flavobacterium subsaxonicum WB 4.1-42 = DSM 21790; assembly: GCF_000422725.1. GTDB lineage: Bacteria > Bacteroidota > Bacteroidia > Flavobacteriales > Flavobacteriaceae > Flavobacterium > Flavobacterium subsaxonicum. Next base: position 45,547 of record NZ_AUGP01000001.1, on the reverse strand, counting down.
GCTGTGCTGCAAGCCTGACTTCGGGACTCAGGTTTTTAGGCGAGTAATGATGGCATGCAATTAGACCCCACAGCTTCTTTTTGTAAATAAGCGATATAGTTAGCGTAGCTCCAACCCCCATATTATGAAGGTATTGCACATGTATAGGCGATGTGCTTCGCAGTATGGCAAGGCTTAAATCCAGGTTTTTACCCTCGGCATTATCTATGGTATAAATGGGCACGGGGGTATAATCTATATCGGTAATAAGCCTTAGTAGGTTGCGCATATACAGCTCCCTTGCCTGTGGCGGAATATCGGTATGAGGATAATGAAGGCCAAGAAAAGGCTCAAGGTCTTCGCGGCAGCATTCGGCAAAAACTTCGCCATTGTAGTCTTTATCAAAGCGGTACACCATTACACGGTCGTATCCGGTAATATCGCGGGTACCTTTGGTAATAAGCTGGCAAAGCTCTTTAAGCGTGTGGGTATCATGCATGTAAGCTAAAAACTGGGCAGTCTGGTCGTAAACCTCGCTGGCCTGTTTGTGTTGCATGCTTTCGGGCTCAGCCTCAAGTATATAAATGCCGCCGCTGTTGTGCAGTGTGCATAAAAAATCGACACCTGCCAATGTTAGTTTTAGCAACGAAGACGAAAGCATTAGCTCATTAGCAACGTAATCCTTAAGCTTTTGGGTAGCATCGACTCCAAAAACCGACTCGAAGCTTTTGCCCAGCAGTTCAGAGTGAAATAAATTAATATACTCTGCCGAGTTGGCACTACAGTAATCTATTACCAGCGTATCCTGTTGTAAGCCAAGCAAAAAGCCGTGAGGCTGTATGCTGCCCGGTATGTGTATTGGCTCCTGTTCGCAGTTGGTAAGGTTAACAATATCGCGATTTACAATATCCTTTATCTTCATATACAAGTACTACACGTGTGCGTTTTCGGTAAAATGGCTGCTAATGGCATCAAAAGCAAAATTAGCGCCTGCAATTATCTCATTTTCATTGTTATGGACGGCTTCATACTGTATAAGCGCACCTAAAAAAGCTTTCCAGTGGCTGCCTGTTTGCCCGCCGTAGCCTGCAAAGTAGGTAGCACCATTTTCGGCATCGTGGCCTAAAGCACTGTTGATATTATTAAGTATTACACGCCCACCTAAAGACGACCCCTCTATAACATACATAACACCCAATGCAAAAGCAGGAGTAATGTTTTGGTTTTTAGAAGACAACGGTAAAAAATTAGCGTTTTGTTTAGCCGTGCCCAAAGTGGCAAGGTCGGCTTCAATAAACTGAGCCTTAGGGTGTACGTCTAAATTGCGTATATCGCTTTTAGCTATCGGGAAAATATTCTCTTCTGCATCCTTAACAACGTCGTGCATAAGCCCTAAGTACAAGGCGTACTGTGCGTTAGTAACAGCAGGATTCATTATCGATAAAGAAACGGGAAGGGCTTCTAAGTTGGTGTGCGATTGCGTTGTAGCAGCGCGTAATTTGTCTAAAAATGCCGGGGCAGATACAGTGTCGTTCATTGAGGGTTAACTATGTGTTGTATACAAAATTTTTGTCGTTAGCGCTGAAACTGCGCCAGTTAATGGAAAGTGCGTGGGCTATAGATTGCCTTAACTGATCGAACATGCCCGATTTTGGCATGTAATAACTGGCACCCAGCTGGCGGCTCTTTTCTATAATATCGTCATCTTTAGATGTAGAGAACATAACAACCGGAAGCTCTTTGTGCTGATTATCAGCGCGTAATTTTTTTAGTACCTCTAAGCCGGTAATGCCGGGCATGTTGATGTCTAAAAATACCACGTAAGGGTGTGGCGGTGGGTTATTTATAGCCTTAAGTAGCTCTTCTCCATTGCTTTGGGTAACCACGTTGTAGTGTTCTCCAATTTCACCCACAATTTCTTTAAAGAACTCTAAATCATCCTGATCGTCATCTGCATAAAATATCGTTAAATCCTCTCTCATGACCAATTGTTTTAGATTGAAAAAATGGTTGGTATTACAAATATAAGCAATTACACCCTTTAGATGGTTATGTTTTGCGCCTTGTAAATCATAATATAAACTTAAAATTTAGCCTAAAATGCAGTTTTTTGCGATGAAATGCAATGTTACCTGTGTGTTATCTTGTTGGTTGTCAGTTATTTATTTCGACCTGTGCGGCTTTCCTCCGCATTCCACTCGGTGGAGGAGTCGTGGCGGTCGCGGTCGTCTTCGCGGGTAACGTTTCCGTTCTTGTCTATGTGTATGTTGTTATTAACGTTATCATCGGCGCTGGTGGTGCCTTCAGATGGCTTTTTATCGGTCATAATTGTATGTTTTATTGTAAAATTATGAATTTTGGGCCTCGACCGTGTTAATTTGGTATTAATTGTTGACTAATACAGCAGCTCTTCTACGTTTCTTTTAATGTTCTCAGATATCTTATCTAACGGCAAATCGTTAGCATCGGTACCGAACGGATCTTCAATTTCCTCGGCTATAAGTTCTAGGCTTGCAAGTACATAGAATATAAAAACCACTACCGGAACCACGTAATAACCCAACTGGAAAACATACCCAAAGGGCAGCGTCATGACGTAGAAAAAAATGAACTTTTTAATAAAGGCACTGTAAGAATAGGGTATGGGCGTGTTCTTAATACGCTCGCAGGCACCGCAAATATCAGTAAAGCTAAGCACCTCGGCGTTGAGTATAATCAGCTGGTCGCCAGTAAGTTTACCCTGCGTGTAAAGCTCGTTTACCTTAGCCATCATGGCCTTGGCCACCTGGTTAGGCTTGTGGTTGTAATGGCCTGCCGATAGCGTGGCATCATCAAACAGCTCGTGGCTAATGTCGGCGTTTTTAAGGTGCAGGTTAAGAATCGATGCATAGGCAGGTATCAGCCTCTTAAACAGGTCTTTATCTTCTTTATCTTTAAGCATAACGGCCAGTTTAATGGCCAGGTTTCGGGAGTTATTAACCAGTGCGCCCCACATGCGGCGGCCCTCCCACCAGCGGTCGTAAGCGGTGTTAGTCCTAAACACAAGGAGCAACGAAATTACAAACCCCAGCATGGTATGCATTACCGTAATGTTCTTAACGTGAGAGGTTTGCGATAGCTGCCAGTACTCAATTTCGAGGTAGCCAATAGCAGCCGAATACGCCCCAATGCCCACCATTACAGGTATTAGCTTGCGAAACGTGTCGCCTTTATGAAACCTGAATATAAACGAAAACCACTCTTTAGGATTATACGACAGCATTTTTGATATGTTAAAGAATTGCGAATTTACAAAAATTATCGCTGACTAAAAATTGCTATTTATTAAAGTAAAATCTTACAGAATATTCGCTTTAATGTGCTATTTTACTAAAAATCGCTATTTTTATAAACTACTGATTATCAGGATTAGTCGATTTTGATATTTCACTTTCGGACTTCGAGTTACGCTACTTTTGCACAAAAATGCATTCACAAGCTCTAATTTTGTTTTTTGATGCCGCCAATATTAAACCCGCAACCTGCCCTTTACAAATTTTTTTGCTACCCAGTACTGCAAAACCGGCTTCAGTACTACCGGCAAATAACGGGCGTAACTTTGCAGAAGAATTATTGGGTGTTGGGCAGCACTACTAAATTTTTAAGCGTGGGGCAAGCGTGTTTAGTTATTGAAAAGATAAGTATACAAGAATAATAAAATAAATGTCATGCTGAGCCTGTCGAAGCGCGACATTTATTTTATTACTCAGTTGAAAAGTTAGAATATATTGCCCGCTTCGACAGGCTCAGCATGACAATATGTTTTAACCTTGATTACCCCTCCCCAACCTCAATCCACACCGGGGCATGATCGCTGGATTTTTCCCACCCTCGAACGTTGGTGTTTACACCGGCGGTAGTAAGGCGGGGTGCCAGTTGGGGCGAAAGTAAAAAATGGTCGATGCGCAGGCCGGCATTTCGGGCATAGGCATTTCTAAAATAATCCCAAAAAGTGTAAATAGTTTCGGTAGGGTAGAGCTTACGGATGGCATCCGTCCACCCCTGGGCAACAAGGGTGTGGAAAGCCTCACGCACTTCGGGCCTAAAAAGGGCATCGTCTACCCAGCGTTCGGGCTTATACACGTCGAGTTCGGTGGGCATCACATTATAGTCGCCCAGCATAACCACGGGTATGTTAAAGGCCAGCAACTGCGCCGCACGGGCTTGCAGGCGCTTAAACCATTGCAGCTTATAGTCCAGCTTTGGCCCCGGCGCGGGGTTGCCATTGGGCAGGTACAGGCAGCAAATAAGTATGTTGTTAACCATAGCCTCTATGTAGCGGCTCTGCACATCGTCCGGGTCGCCGGGCAGGCCGCGGCCCACCTCCTGTATTTCGTGGCGCGATAGTATGGCAACGCCGTTCCACTGCTTCTGGCCGTGCCAAATGGCGTTGTACCCCGCAGCGTTTATAGCCTCGATAGGGAATTTTTCCTGCGGAGCCTTTAGCTCCTGCAGGCAAACAACATCGGGTTTCTCCTCATCCAGGTAGCGCAGCAGTACCGGCAGCCTGCCGTTTACACCGTTTACGTTATAAGTTGCTATTTTCATACCCTTAAATTACAGATTATTTTTTGAATGGACGTGGGTCTCTAAAAATTTTACCACAAAGGCACGAAGCTTAACATTTACTATAATCACAAAGTCCGAGAAGGCAACCATCTAAAGATGGAAGGGCACAAGGCAGGGGTTCTATTCGCGAAAGCTACCATGCAGCACGGTTGAATTATTTATATAACGCAATCAATATCCACAAAATAGCTTTATGGTAAAATTTTATACCATATGATACGTAATAGCCCTCTAAAACGGGAAGTAAGTGATGTTGAGTGTGTGACAAATATCACATATTTACGGCCTAATATTTAATATTTAAATATGAGTTAACTATTTTGTAAATAATAATTAATTACTTGTTAATGTTTTATTAAAAAAATAGATTAATATTACACTTTGAGTTAATTTCAGCTTAAATATCATAATCACACACTATGAAACACCACTACTTTATTGTTTTAGAATTGCCCGGGGAAAGCAACCTAAAACTGACCGAAGGACAGGCAGTACCCCGAGACTTTTGGGAAAACGCCGCAGCCACTGTAAGCCAAGGTAGTGCAAAGATTATTTGCCGCCGACAGGACACTGGGGTATCTGAAGATCTTAGAAAACATGCGCGAAAAATTAAACAGTTTACTACCTATATTTTGGTGAGTATGCGGTTTAACCGAAAGCCGGCCAAAACCGGTAAAGCGCTTAACAAAGAATTATCGGCCTGCATAAGCACGGCAGCCAGCGGTATGGTTCTGGAAAACGATCCTGCCTACAGGCTCATTACGCTCGAAGCCGCATAGCAACCCATAGTTGTTTGCCCTTATATATGAGATAAGTGATGGTATTGCTGTTTGGGCAGGCAATTTTATTAAATGAATTACAATGCAAAAGGCCATTCGGGTAAACGGATGGCCTTTTGTTTATACTATATTTTTTGAGAGTTACGAATTACCATAAAGGTTAGATTCGCCACCATCTATAGCAATGGTTTGCCCGTTTACGTACTGGCACTCGTCGCTCAATAAAAAGGCTACTAAATTACCCACATCTTTAGGGTCGCCCAGTTTTCTGGTAGGGTTTCTTTGGGCATATTCGGCTTCGGCAGCTTTTGGGTCGGCCGGGTTAACCTGTTTAAAGGCCTCGGCAACCATTGGCGTAAGTATAGCACCAGGAGCAATGGCGTTGGTATAAATACCGTCTTTACCATACTCTATAGCCGCATTTTTTGTCATGCCCGATACTGCGTGCTTACTGGCAACATACGGCATCTGGTTAATAACGCCCCTTATACCACCAACCGATGCTACGTTAACAATCTTGCCGCCGCCTTTTTTTTGCATTACCGGTATTACATGCTTAAGGCCGTAATACACACCCATAAGGTTAATATCGATAACTTTTTTAAACACTTCCAGGTCGTAATCTACAAGCGGGGCCTGCTTGCCCTCTATACCGGCATTGTTATAAAAACCATCTATAGTGCCAAATTCGGCCACAGTGGTATCTACATAGTTTTTTACCGCTTCTTCGTTAGAAACATCGGCAACAACCGTAATAATTTTAGAATTTGGAGCCAGGCCGGCAATCTCGGCTTTAGCCTTATTAAGTGCATCTTCGTTATAATCAACAAGGGCCAGGTTAGCGCCTTTTTGTGCCAACACCTTGCTGGCTGCCAGGCCTAAGCCCATAGCGCCACCTGTAACTATAACGGTTTTACCTTGAAAAGTACTCATAATTTGTAAATTTAATTTTACATAAAGTTACGCACTAATAAGCATCCCACAGGTTAATGAGTTGTTAATATGTTTCGGTAAGAAGCAATGATGTGGCCGACTAAGAAATATGGTTCCAGATGTTTTTCTTGCGGGTCATTTCTATATAGGCATGCCTAAGTGCGGCATGTTCAGGGCGTGCCATAGGGGCATCATCTTTAAGCAGTTTAATGGCATGTTCGCGGGCCAGCATAAGTATGTCGCGGTCTTTAACCAAATCGGCTATTTGCAGGTTAAGCACGCCACTTTGCTGTTTGCCCATAATATCGCCGGGGCCGCGCAGTTTAAGGTCAACTTCGGCAATCTCAAAGCCATCGTTGGTGCGCACCATGGTTTCCATACGCAGTTTGCTGTCGTTGCTAAGTTTCTGACCCGTCATTAAAATACAGTACGACTGGTCGGCGCCACGGCCCACCCGACCTCTAAGCTGGTGCAGTTGCGAAAGGCCAAAGCGTTCGGCACTCTCAATAACCATAACGCTGGCATTGGGCACGTTAACACCCACCTCTATAACTGTGGTGGCTACCATAAGGTTGGTTTTACCTGCGGAGAAGCGGGCCATTTCGCTGTCTTTATCCGCCGGTTTCATTTGCCCGTGAACGATGCTTACGCTGTATTGCGGCAACGGAAAATCGCGCGAAATACTCTCGTAGCCGTCCATCAGGTCTTTATAGTCCATTTTTTCGCTTTCCTGAATCAATGGATACACAATATAAATTTGCCTGCCTTTTGCAATCTCATCTTTAAGGAATTTCCACACTTTTAGGCGGTTGCTGTCGAACCTATGGACTGTCTGGATGGGTTTACGCCCGGGCGGAAGTTCGTCGATTACCGATACATCCAGATCGCCATACAGGCTCATGGCCAGCGTACGCGGAATTGGGGTAGCCGTCATTACCAGTACGTGCGGCGGAATTTCGTTTTTTTGCCACAGCTTGCTGCGCTGCTCTACGCCAAAGCGGTGCTGCTCGTCGATAATTGCCAGGCCAAGGTTTTTAAATTGTACCTTATCTTCCAAGAGGGCATGGGTGCCTATGATTATATGAAGGCTGCCATCTTCCAACGCCTCATGAATAATGCGGCGTTCGGATGTTTTGGTAGAGCCTGTAAGTATTTTTATGTTGATGCCCAGTGGGGCGGCCAGTTCGCTTAAGCCGATAAAATGCTGGTTGGCTAAAATTTCGGTAGGGGCCATAAGGCAGGCCTGGAAACCATTATCTAACGCCAGTAGCATGCTCATAAGCGCCACAATGGTTTTACCCGAGCCTACATCGCCCTGTAGCAGGCGGTTCATTTGGGCGGCCTGGCCCATATCGTTTCTAATTTCTTTCAGTACGCGCTTTTGCGCACCGGTAAGGTCAAACGGCAGATGGTTGTTGTAAAAGTTGGTGAAATATTCGCCCACATTGCCAAACGGGTGGCCTTTAATCTTGTGCTTGCGCACTAAATTTTTGGTTATAAGCTGTAGCTGAATAAAAAACAGCTCCTCAAACTTTAGCCTGAACTGCGCCTTAGCCAGCAACTCCTGGCTTTTAGGAAAGTGAATATTAAACAACGCCGCGTTTTTGGGTATCAGCTGCAACTCGTGTATAATAGCTGCCGGAAGGCTATCGGTAAACAAGGCCTGCGTTTCGGTAAACAGCTGCTGCATCATTTTATTAACAACCTTGTTGGTAATGCCACGCTGCGTAAGCTTCTCTGTACTGGGGTAAATGGGCTGCATGGCACTGCGTAGGCTGGCCTCGTGCTCGGCAAGGGGCTCCATTTCGGGGTGCGCCATATTAAACAGCCCGTTAAAGGCCGTGCACTTGCCAAAAATAACGTAGGGTGCGTTGAGTTTTAAATTCTCCCGTATCCATTTCTGGCCCTGAAACCATACCAGTTCCATCTCGCCGGTGCCATCGGTAAAAGTGGCCACCAGGCGGGTGCGTTTTTCGCCAACTGTCTTAATATTTATTACTTTGCCCACAACCTGCACTTCGGCGCCGCTGTTCATCAGCTCGTTAATGCGGTAATAGCGGGTACGGTCTATATATCGGTTAGGGAAAAGGTTCAGCAAATCGGCATATTTAAAAATGCCCAGCTCTTTCCGGAGCAGCTCACCGCGCGCCGGACCCACACCTTTAAGGTATTCTATGGGGGTTTCGAGAAGGTTGTTCATTTATAGTATGCTTTACTAATCTATCTTTTATTAATCCTCATTTATAGGAAAAGAGAATCCTACCGCTGCTGCACCGGCAAACTGATCTACCGCTTCGTGGTAGTAATACGTAAATTTAACCTCAATATTATGTCGACGGCCCAAAGCCAGGCCTAATGTAACGGGAATGTGCAAAAGTACCCCATCTTTTTTAAGGTCGGTATAAGGGGTAAAGGTTTCAAAAGTACCTGCCGAGAGGCCAACACCCGACTCTATAAACGGTGCAACGTAGGGGATAGGCGCCACAAGCCTGACTTTCGCGCCAAGCAAAAATGCGTTCGATTCAATGTGCGATTTCCACCCATCTTCATCTAACGAACCCGATGCTATGATAACCCCGGCATACGGCCTCACGCCAAACCAGCTGTACGGTGCCCATACATATTCTGCCTGCGCATAAAACCCGGAGCCTGTAAGTTCAGATTCATCGTAAGGAGCGCTTAGGCCAAATCCAACCGAAGCATTTATAAACTCGCCCGTATTGGGTTGTGCGTAGGCATTGCTGCATGCTACGCCTGTAACTACAAAAACAATCAATAAGTAAAGTTTGGTCATTTAGTAATGATTTTAAGCCACAAACTTACTATTTATTTACTAAACTGTACCATTTTCAGCTTTACACAAGCCTGTTTTGTCCTCTCCCCGGCCCCTTTCCGAAGGAGAGGGAGGAGCTACACTCAGATCTTTTGATTACATAGTATGCCACACTGTATCCGTTTGCGGCTCCCCCTCCTTCGGAGAGGGGTGGGGGGAGAGGATATTGCGGTTGGCGTAGCAAAATTAACCTGCAGATATTGATTTACGTGGCTTCTTATTTTTTTGTATAGCGCTATTTATTTTTTGCACCAAAGCATTAATATTCTCTTTGCCTTTTATTGCAATGGGTAATGTAAATGTGCCTTTTACAATAGTTATGCTTTTTTGTACCTGCCAAAGTACATTATCTACAACAAAAGCTACAGTTCTTGGATTTCTGGACAGGTCTTTAAATAAATCAGTATATTTGTTGTCTATACTGAAAATAAAATTAGTGATGGCAGGATTTGTTTTATCAGATACGGCAGCAACCTTATCAAACAAATTTAAACCTAATAAAGGCTCTTTAGATATATAATATTCTTCATCGGCAGCGGTTAATTCGTATGTTGGTGCGCCGGCTTTAAGTCCCTTATCAGCATCGGTAACGTAATAAAAATTGGTGGTTCTATAAATTTTTGTACCAGGGTTATTCTGTCGCTCTTTCAGCTCTCTTTTAGCCTTGTCAGGATCTACTGTATACACAAATTTCCCGCTCAATTTATGTTTATAGATCTTGCCGTCTTTTGCTTGTTCAGAAGCAACACCTTTAAATCTACCTATCATCGTATCTCCCGCTTTATAGCTGCTGGCGTTAAGTTTAAGCTCATACCAGTCAAAATCCAGTACTGTTGTATGGCCGCCATCGTCATCCCAAAAATAATATTTTGGCTTAATTGAATTTTTATAAAAATCAAGCTGTAAGCCCCAAATACAAAAACCTCTTACTACTATAAAGCACGTTAAAGTGTCTTTGTGTATAGTTTCAAAATGCAGGTTAGCTTTGTTACTCTCGGTTTTATCAGAAGTTACTGTAAAATCGCTGTTTCCAACAACCAAATCAGGGTTAATAGTTATTTTTTGGGCCAGCATTGCGTTAGTGGCAAATAAAATAGCCAGTAAAAAGTACATGTTTTTCATAAAGTATAGCCTTCTGCTTTTGCTAAAGTAATAAAATATAAATAGTTGTATGGTTTATTGAAGGATATTAGCGATTACAGGCCATACGCACAATTTTTAACTTTGTTTACCGCATTTTTATTACAACGAAAACTGCTATTTAGAACGTTTTTAAATAAATTATCGGTAATTTTGGTACATCAATATCGCTTAAAATATACCTGATGATAAAAACCGTTTTTATTGCAAGTACAGAGCCCCACAGTGGCAAATCTATTATATCTATTGGCCTTGTAAACATGCTTTTAGGCAAGGCACAAAAAATAGGCTACTACAAACCCATAATCAGTCATAACCAGCTATCGGAAGAAGATAATCACATACACGCTATCTTAAATTACTTCGAGCTGCCTATGACCTTTCAGGATACCTACTCGTTTACATGGCAGCAGGCCATGCAGCAAATGGAGACCGAAAGCCAGGGCGAAATGATTGACACCATTATAAGGAAGTTTAAAAATTACGAGAACAACTACGATTTTACCGTTGTAGAAGGCAGCGATTACAAAGGCGAAGGTGCTGCTTTTGAGTTTGAGATAAACGTACAAATAGCCAAGAACCTGCAGGCGCCGGCCATTATAGTAGTTTCGGGCGAGGGTAAATCTACCGCGCAGGTGGTTAATGGCGCGCTTACGGCGTTTCATAATTTCGAAGCCCGCGAAATACAGGTGCTGGCACTGGTAGCCAATAAAATCAAGGCAGAGCATGCTAAAGACATTCAGGATTTGCTTAAACGCCAGCTTCCTGAGGGGATGCTGCTGGCAATTATTCCGGAAGACCTAAGCCTGCAAAGCCCTACCATGATGGAAATTTATCAAAAACTGGGAGGCCAGCTACTGTTTGGCGAAGAGCACCTTAGCAACCAGGCCGACAATTTTGTTACGGGAGCCATGCAGGTGCCCAACTTTTTAAATTATATTAGAGAGAATGTGGTTATAATTACCCCCGGCGACCGTGGCGATATTATAATCAGCGCGCTACAGGCCAATTTATCTACCAACTACCCCAAGGTAGCGGGAATAATTTTAACAGCCGGATACAAGCCCGAAGAGCCTATTACAAGGCTTATTAACGGTCTTGATACGGTAGTGCCTATTATTGCAGTAGAGGCGGGTACGTTCCAGACCAGTAACGAGGTGGGTGCCATACGCTCTAAAATAACATCGAACAATAAAAGAAAAATTGAGGTAGCTATAGATACGTTTAACCGCTGTATTGATACCGCCGAACTGGATAAGCGTATTATAACCTCTATACCATCAGGCATTACTCCAAGAATGTTCCAATACCAGTTAACCGAGTGGGCTAAAAGCTCTAAAAAACACATTGTGTTGCCGGAGGGTACAGATGAGAGGATACTTAAAGCTGCGGCACGCCTTATTGCCCAGGATATTGTAAACCTTACCATTCTTGGCGATGTTAAAGAAATTACGGCTATTATTAACCGCCTTGATATTAACCTCGACCTTAATGCCGTACGCATTGTAAACCCGGCCGATGACAGGTATTATAACGACTATGTAGATACGTTGTTCGAACTGCGTAAAAGCAAGAATGTAACCCTGGAAATGGCAAGGGATTTAATGACCGATGTTTCGTATTTCGGAACCATGATGGTCTACAAAGGCCACGCCGACGGAATGGTATCGGGGGCGGTACATACTACCCAGCATACCATAAGGCCGGCGCTTCAGTTTATTAAAACCAAACCGGGCATATCGGTAGTGTCGTCTATATTCTTTATGTGCCTGCCAGACAGGGTTTCGGTATTTGGAGATTGCGCCGTTAACCCCAACCCAACGGCAGAGCAACTGGCCGAAATTGCTATCTCGTCGGCAGAAAGTGCCCAGCGTTTTGGCATCGAGCCAAGGGTGGCCATGCTGTCGTATTCATCAGGTACATCGGGCGAAGGCGTAGATGTAGAAAAAGTACGCCTTGCTACCGAGATTGTTAAGCAAAAAAGACCCGACCTTAAAATTGAAGGCCCCATACAGTACGATGCCGCGGTAGACCCTACCGTGGGCAGCAGCAAACTGCCGGGATCTTTAGTGGCGGGGCAGGCCAGTGTGCTTATCTTCCCAGATCTTAATACGGGCAACAATACCTATAAAGCGGTACAGCGCGAAACCGGTGCGCTTGCTATTGGCCCAATGCTACAGGGGCTTAATAAACCTGTAAACGACCTGAGCCGAGGCTGCACGGTAGATGATATTTTTAATACCGTAATAATAACTGCCATACAGGGGCAGGATAATTAATAACCTATAACATTTTTATAAGTGAATATTTTTGTAATAAATTCAGGCAGTAGTTCTATAAAATACCAATTGTTTAAAATGCCATCTACAAGTCCGGTTTGTGTGGGGCTGGTAGAACGCATAGGATTGGATGATGCCGTAATTACCCATAAAATTTATAATGGCAATGAGGAGCAGGTGCACACCTTTACGCTTGCCATACCCAACCACGAAATTGGCCTTAACGAGGTTAACGCCCTGCTTACCAATACCCAATTTGGCGTAATACAAAACACCGATGATATTACCGTGGTTGGCCACCGTATTGTACATGGGGGCGAGCAGTTTTCTAAAACTACGGTTATAACCCCGGAGATTAAACAAGAGCTGGTTAAAACATTTCAGCTGGCCCCATTGCACAACCCACCGGGTTACGGTGGTATAGAGGTAGCCGAAAAAATATTTACCAACGCCACACAGGTTGCGGTTTTTGATACGGCTTTTCATCAAACCATGCCCGCGTATGCCTACCGTTTCGCGTTACCGGAATCGTACTATACCAACAACCATATCAGGAAATACGGTTTTCATGGCACCAGTCATAAATATGTTTCGGCAAAAGCCATAGAGTATTTGGGCAAAGCCGAAAGTAAAATAATATCCATACACCTTGGCAATGGCTGTAGCATTACTGCCGTTAAAAATGGCCAGGCGGTAGATACCAGCATGGGGTTTGGCCCGCTTAGTGGTCTTATTATGGGCACCCGTACGGGCGATTTAGACCCTACCGTGGTGTTTTACCTTGTAAACACGCTTGGCTACACCATAGAGCAGGTTAGCAACCTTTTAAATAAGCAAAGTGGCATGCTGGGCCTTACCGGCTACAGCGATATGCGCGATATTACCAAAGCCATTAACAGCGGCGATGCCAATGCGCAACTGGCGTATGATATGTATGCCTATGCCATTAAAAAGTACATAGGCAGCTATGCGGCTACCCTAAACGGCATAGATGCCATTGTGTTTACCGCAGGGGTAGGCGAGAACGATGCGCTTATCCGCAGCCTGATATGCAAGGATATGGGGTATTTGGGCATTGAGTTAGATACAGAAGCAAATGCCACCCGCAAACCGGGTTTAAGGGAGATTAATACGCCCCACTCTAAAGTTAAAATACTTATTGTACCAACTAACGAGGAGTTAGAGATTGCCAACGAGTGTTATGCGTTGTTAAAGTAAGTTATTGATGATCAATCTTAAAAAACCGGCGGGAGTATTATTGGGGATATTTATTATCCTGATACTTTTTTTTGTAACCCTTACTGTTCTCGATTGGTTAGGTATTACTACTATTGCCACTTATGGAGTTAATAAAACAATAGGCTGGGCAATAGATATATGTTCGCTCATATTCTTTTTTAATGTTGCAGCGGTTTTAGCAGCTATGTTAGGCTACGGACTATTATCATTATTTAAAACAAGGGTAAACAAAGCGGTTTCAGGCATTCACCTTGCTATTGTTAGTATTCTTTTGCTAATATCAATAGTTTTACATAAGTATGATGCGCCTTGTACGATCCTGATTTATTTGGGTATTTTGGGCATTGTAGCGTTTGTTACAAACACTATTTTAGCTATTAGGTATAAACTGTCTGATAAAAAGAAAAATTAAATTAATAACTTTCTTATTTTTGCATCCTCAAACTACAAACAAAAACAATGGGACAGAATAACACCATTACGGCTACAGATTTTAATTTTCCCGGTCAAAAATCGGTTTACCGCGGTAAAGTAAGGGAAGTATATAATATTAACGACGAATTGCTTGTTATGGTGGCTACCGACAGGCTTAGTGCTTTTGATGTGGTTTTGCCAAAAGGCATACCTTACAAAGGGCAGATTCTTAACCAGATAGCCACTAAGTTTATGCGCCTTACAGAGGATATTGTTCCTAACTGGCTTATAGATACTCCGGATGCTAACGTAGCGGTGGGTCACCTTTGTGAGCCATTTAAAGTAGAGATGGTTATTCGCGGATACCTAAGCGGCCACGCTGCCCGTGAGTATGCCGAAGGCAAAAGGGTACTTTGCGGTGTCGAAATGGCCGAAGGCCTTAAAGAGAACGATAAATTTCCGTCGCCAATAATTACGCCAACCACAAAGGCAGATAATGGCGAGCACGATATGGATATTTCGCGTGAAGCGATACTAACCAACGGCATTGTATCCGAAGAAGATTATGTAGTGCTGGAAAAATACACACGCGACCTGTTTCAGCGTGGTACCGAGATTGCTGCATCACGCGGCCTGATCCTGGTTGATACTAAATATGAGTTTGGAAAAACTAAAGACGGCAAGATTGTTTTGATCGACGAGATCCATACACCAGATTCTTCCCGTTACTTTTATGCCGATGGCTACCAGCAGCGCCAGAACAATGGCGAAACCCAAAAGCAATTGTCTAAAGAGTTTGTAAGGCAGTGGCTAATTGGTAATGGTTTCCAGGGTAAAGAAGGCCAGCAAATTCCGGAAATGACCGATGAATACATCGAATCGGTATCAGAACGATATATAGAATTGTACGAAAACATATTGGGAGAGAAGTTTGCCAAGGCAGATATCTCTAACATTCATGAAAGGATTGAAAAAAATATACTGGAATATTTAAAAAAATAATTTAGCATTAAAATACTTGTAAACCGCCTATATCAGGCGGTTTTTGTGTTTATAATAGGCATGCATAGTAAGATTGTAATTGTTAAATATGTGTTAAAATCAATATTTACAGTAACGTTTTCGGGGTTATAGGCGTCTATTACTGTATAACCGGCTAATCATCGGGAAACAAGAAAATCAAAAAACAATTTAAAACAATCATCATCAAAATTTCAATCATCATGAAAAAAACGATCATTTATTTAAGCCTTGCTCTTGTAGCATTTAGTAATGTAGCCATTGCAAACGTATCTGAAACTTCAAACACTTTCAGGTCTGTTAAAACAGAAATGAAAAGCGCTACACCGCTTGCAACCGCGATTGCAAAAGGAGATGTGGAAACCGTTAAGAAATTTATTGAGTACGGTATAGACGTAAACGAAAAATCTAACGGTATGACCCCGCTTATGATTGCCGCCCGTTACAACCAGGTAGAAATTATTAAACTACTATTGGAAAAAGGTGCTAATTTAAAGCTAACCGACGAAAAAGGCCTGAGCGCACTTAGGTATGCAGAGCTTTCTAACGCCCCTCAGGCTGTAGAAGCTTTAAAACAAGCTAAAGCATAAACAGTGGTTAACACTTTAAATAAAAAATGCCCCGATTGGGGCATTTTTTATTTTCTAAATTTACTGATAACCCAGATAATAATTACTACCACTACAATTACGAGTATAATACCCACGCTCATACCGGCCTGAAAAATGTCGCCTATAGCTTCGCAACCTGTTAGAAACGATAACATAAGGGCTAACATACCTAATTTTATGACTCTTTTTTGCATAATTTTTTGTTTTTAATGGTTATTGAATATTAAAGGTAAAACTATGCTGAGAGGTTTTTCTTAAAAATAAATTAATTGGGTAAAAATTAAGTATTTACAGGCGGGTAAAAGGTTATCTATTAATTGTGTGCCGGTTTGTTTTTTCTAAAACCAATTTTTTGCTACTTTTACAAACCAAACACAATACCGCATTATGAGCCATAAAATATTGCTTACATCCCGCGAAGTCAATATCATTCTTCATCGTTTGGCCTGCCAGTTAATAGAAAAACACCTCGATTTTTCCGATACCGTGCTTATTGGCGTTCAGCCGCGCGGAGGCTTTGTTGCTAAACGCATTAAACAAATCCTGGAAAAAGAATATAACGTACCCCCAATTAAGCTTGGTTTTTTAGACATAGCCTTTTTTAGGGACGATTTTCGCCGAACCGATATTGCAGCCAACATTACCGAGATAGATTTTATTGTAGAGAACAAAAAAGTAGTGTTTATAGACGATGTACTGTACACAGGCCGCAGCATTCGTGCCGCGCTAACCGCTATACAATCGTTTGGGCGCCCGGCCGAAATAGAGCTTATGGTGCTTATAGACCGCCGCTTTAGCCGCCATTTGCCCATACAGCCAGATTACCGTGGCCGCCAGGTAGATGCCATTAACGGCGAAAAAGTTAAGGTATCGTGGGTAGAGAACGATGGCGAAGACACTGTGTATTTAATTTAAGGCTAAACTGCAACAAACAACTAAAAATGAAAGAATTAAGCGTTAATCATTTATTGGGTATAAAGTATATCAACAAAAACGATATTGACCTTATTTTTGAAACGGCCGACCAGTTTAAGGAAGTTATAAACCGACCTATAAAAAAAGTCCCTTCACTTAGGGATATTACCATAGCCAACATTTTTTTTGAGAACAGTACCCGTACAAGGCTATCGTTCGAGCTGGCACAAAAAAGGCTTAGCGCCGATGTTATCAGCTTCTCGGCGGCACAGTCGTCGGTTAAAAAAGGCGAGACCTTGATAGATACCGTAAACAACATACTTTCTATGAAGGTAGATATGGTGGTTATGAGGCACGAACGCCCCGGGGCAGCGCATTTTTTGTCTAAAAATGTAAAAGCCAGTATTGTAAACGCCGGCGATGGCGCGCACGAACACCCTACACAGGGCCTTTTAGACTCGTTTACCATTCGCGAAAAGCTGGGCGAAGTAGGCGGTAAAAAAGTGGTTATAGTGGGCGATATACTACACTCGCGTGTGGCACTTTCTAACATTTTTGCCTTGCAAATGCAGGGTGCAGAGGTTAGGGTATGCGGCCCAAAAACGCTTATACCGCGCTATATCGATTCGCTTGGGGTAAAGGTAGAGCCTAACCTTCGTAAAGCTTTAGAATGGGCCGATGTGGCCAACATGCTAAGGGTACAAAACGAAAGGCTCGATGTTAATTACTTTCCGTCAACGCGCGAATATGCACAGCAGTACGGCCTGGATAAGCAACTGTTAGACTCCTTAAATAAAGAAATTGTTATAATGCACCCCGGCCCAATAAACCGTGGCGTAGAGATTACCAGCGATGTGGCCGATTCGCAACAATCGGTTATCTTAAACCAGGTAGAAAACGGCGTTGCCATACGTATGGCGGTTATCTATCTGCTGGCAAGCAAAATAAAACAGTAGTTCTTTTTTAATTACCAATTATAAATTACGAATTGCGGCATTGTCCTAAAGTAATGTAAAACAATAGTATTGCAACGGCTAATCTTTGTAAATTAGCGTATTGATTAAACTTTGCTACGCTGCGACTTTGCAACTTTGATACTCAAAATAATGAAAGTAGACCAAAAAGGGCATACCGTTACCATTAAAGATACACAGGGCAGCAGCAGTGCATTCCTGCAAAAGGTTACGGCCGAATACAATACCTTTAAAGATAAAAATATAATTTTAGACCTAACGCAGGATACCGGCATACAGCTACCCGATGTATTGGCGTACCTGCAACTGTCTGACAAACATCGTAAAAACAAAAAATCGTTTGTTATTGTTGTAAACGATTTTGATTTTAACGAGGTGCCCGATGAAATGCTGGTGGTGCCCACCGTTTTAGAAGCCCACGATATTATTGAGATGGAAGAGATTGAACGCGATCTTGGCTTTTAAACCAATTATTTTTTAGTCGCTGCTTTTTGGTGTAAATTGTGGCAGCATACATTTAAGGTTGAGGGCTTACACTTTAAACCTCAAACTTTAAAATTTAATATCCATGATTTTAACCATATTAGGCTGTTACGCTGCTACTCCAAGAACCATAACCAACCCAACATCTCAGGTGCTGGAAATTAAAAACCGCATGTTTTTAATAGATTGTGGCGAGGGTACACAGGTGCAGTTAAGAAAGCATAAGCTTAAATTTAGCCGCATTAACCACATATTTATATCGCACCTGCATGGCGATCATTTTTATGGGCTAATAGGCCTTATATCTACCTTTGCCTTACTGGGCAGAAAAACCGATTTGCATGTTTACGGCCCCAAAGGTGTTAAAGAGGTAACGCTGCTTCAGCTAAAACTGTCCAACTCCTGGACTACCTATAACCTGTATTTCCATGAGTTGGAAAGCACCGAATCTCAGGTGGTTTACGAAGATGATAAGGTGGTGGTTACAACCATTCCGCTAAAGCACAGGGTGTATACCAATGGCTATCATTTTCAGGAAAAGAGCGGCGACCGCAAACTGAATATCGAAGCGGTTGAGAATTACGAAATTGACACGGCTTACTACCAAAAAATAAAAAGTGGTGGCGATATTACGCTCGATGATGGCAGGGTTATCCCTAACGAAGAGCTGACGTTCGATCCGCTACCGGCAAAAAGCTACGCCTTTTGCAGCGACACGGTATATACCGAAAGCATACTGCCAATTATCAATAATGTAGATGTGCTTTACCACGAAAGTACCTTTTTGCAAAGCGAAGAGCAGTACTGCGAAAAAACCATGCACTGCACCGCACAACAGGCCGCTACAATAGCTAAAAAGGCCAATGCAGGCACACTGGTGCTGGGGCATTATTCTACCCGCTACGGGTCTATAGAGCCCTTTAAACAGGAAGCCCTTACAGTTTTTGATAACGTAGAACTTGCCGATGATGGTAAGGTGTTTGAGTTTTAATTTCGATTATTAGATTGTTAGATTTGATGATTATTAAAAGTGCGTCAAGTCGAATAACCTAAATGTCTAAAAATCCAACAATCCAACAATCTAAAAAAATGAGCGACCTAAGCAACTACCGAAAATCATACGAAAAAAGCGAATTAACAGAGCAGCACCTGCCCGAAGATCCTATTACACTCTTTAAAAAATGGTTTATAGAGGTAGAAGAATCCGGCAGCAGGGGCGAGGTTAATGCCATGACGGTATCAACCATTGGGCTCGATGGTTTCCCTAATTCGCGGGTGGTGTTGCTAAAGCAGTACACGCACGAGGGTTTTATCTTTTTCACCAACTATAATTCCAACAAAGGCAGGGCCATAGAGGCCAACCCAAACATTTGCCTGTCGTTTTTTTGGCAGGAAATGGAGCGCCAGGTAATTATAAAAGGCGTGGCAGAGAAAATATCGGCCAATACGTCCGACGGTTATTTTGAAAGCCGCCCGCACGGTAGCCAGTTGGGTGCTGTGGTGTCTCCGCAAAGCCAGGTAGTGCCATCGCGCAATTATTTAGAAGATAATTTAAAGGCCCTGGAGGCCGAGTTTGAGGGTAAAGAAGTGCCGCGCCCCGGGCATTGGGGTGGCTACCTTGTAAAGCCTGTAAGTGTAGAGTTCTGGCAGGGCAGGCCCAACCGTTTGCACGACAGGATACGATTTATTTTGCAGGAAGATTTTGCCTGGAAAATTGAAAGGCTGGCACCATAGCCTAAATTTTAATAGCAAATTAACAAAATATAGGCAAAGGCGCGTTGTATTTTTTTAGATATTTAAGTTTCCGACATTTAATACTAAAACACAACAACACAACGCGTATGAAAAATTTAATCCTGATTCGCCATGCCAAGTCCAGCTGGGATGCACCGCTGGTGGATAAAGACCGACCGCTTTCTAAAAGGGGAATTGATGATGCGCATTTGGTGGCATCTAATATAGAAGAGCACTTGCCAAAGTCGTTTATTGTGTGGAGCAGTACAGCGCAAAGGGCTAAAAATACGGCTTATATTTTTGCCGAAAACCTATCGATACCTGTTGATACCATAACTTTTAAGGACGACCTTTACACTTTTGACGAAGAAGGGCTGGAAAATGCAATAAAAAGCTGCAATAACCAATTTGATAACCTAATTCTTTTTGGTCATAACGGTGCTATTACTAATTTTGTTAATACCTTTGGAAACCGTGCTCTTGAAAATGTGCCAACAGCAGGGTTTGTATCTTTATCTTTTGATGAAAAAGACTGGAAGGATATTCAAAAAGGAACGACAGAAACAGTAATATTTCCAAGCGATTTAAAAAAATATGATCCACCACTCACCGGTAAACCGGTACATTGACAGAGAGAAAAGCTGGCTTGCTTTTAATGCCAGGGTTTTACAGGAAGCATCAGACGAAAATGTACCGCTATTAGACAGGCTTAGATTTTTAGGTATATTTTCTAATAATTTCGACGAATTTTTCAGGGTGCGCTATGCTGCCATACGCCGCCTTAGCCTTGAGGGCACCACCAGCGAAGAGCTGCCCGGTACCCTGGCCGCGCACAAACTGCTTAACGAAATTACAGAGATTGTTATAGAACAACAGTCAGAAAGCCTTCGTACCCTTAGTGTTATAGAAAATGAGCTCGAAAAAGAGAACATTTTTATGGTTAACGAAACCCAGTTAACCAAAGAGCAGGAGCATTATATTAAAGATTTTTTTATCCAGAAGGTTAGCCCTGAGCTGGTAACCATTATACTTAACGATCTCGAGGAGTTTCCTATCCTTAGGGATACTGCGGGGTATCTTGCTGTTAAGCTTGTTATAAAGGCTAAGTGTATGGATAGTGAGGGAGTTATGACGCATGAGCAGGAGGTGCGCTACGCACTTATTGAGATGCCGCGTACCATTAACCGTTTTGTAATACTGCCTTCCGGTAACGAAAAGCAGCATATTATAATGTTAGATGATGTTATTCGCTATAACCTGCATAACATCTTTAATATCTTTAAGTACGAGAGCATATCGGCGCACATGATCAAGATTACGCGCGATGCGCAGCTTGACATTGATAGCGACCAGAGTAAAAGCTTAATGGAAAAGATTTGGACGGGCGTAAAAGACAGGCGTATAGGCGAACCCGTACGTTTTGTTTACGACCAGGCCATAGATCAGGATACACTGGATTATTTCCTTAAAAACCTGGAAATTGATTCGTCTGACAGTATCATTCCCGGGGGGCGCTACCACAACCGTAGGGATTATATGGATTTCCCAACCCTTGGGCGTCAGGACCTTCTGTACCAGCGCAATAGCCCGCTTCCGGTAAACGGACTGAGCCTTGAGGGCAGCATCCTTCAAAAAATTAAAAAGAAAGATTACCTTTTATACACACCCTACCAGTCGTTTGCCTACGTAATTAAATTTATGCGCGAGGCAGCGTTAGACCCAAAGGTGGTATCTATAAAAATTACGTTATACAGGCTTGCAAAGCACTCACAAATAGTAAGTTCGCTTATAAATGCAGCCAAAAACGGCAAGAAAGTTACGGTACAAATCGAGCTTCAGGCCCGTTTTGATGAGGCCAGTAACATTACCTATGCAGAGCAAATGCAAACCGAAGGCATCAACCTTATTTTTGGGGTAAAAGGCCTTAAGGTGCACAGCAAAGTGTGCTCTGTAGAGCGCCTGGAAGATGGCAAAATAAAACGTTACGGCTTTATATCTACCGGTAACTTTAACGAGTCTACCGCTAAGATCTATACAGATGTTACCCTGTTTACGGCGCATGCCCCTATACTTAAGGAAGTTAACCGAATTTTTGAGTTTTTTGATGTTAACTACCGCGTGCACCGCTACAAGCATTTGCTGGTATCGCCGCACTATACGCGTTCTAAGTTTTATAAGCTGATAGACAGGGAGATACTTAATGCCATTGCCGGTAAAGAGGCCTATATTAAACTGAAAATGAACAGTCTTACCGATTTTAAAATGATCGATAAGCTGTATGAAGCCAGCCGCGAAGGTGTTAAGATACAGCTTGTTATACGCGGCATGTGCTGCCTTATACCGGGCGTAGAGGGCATGAGCGAAAATATTGAGGCTATTAGTATAGTAGACAATTACTTAGAGCATTCGCGCGTTTATATTTTTGGTAACGAGGGCGATCCTGATATTTACATCTCATCGGCTGATTTTATGACCCGTAACCTCGACTCAAGGGTAGAGGTTACCTGCCCAATTTATGATGAGGGCATAAAACAGGAGCTTATAGACACGTTTGAGCTGGGCTGGAAGGGTAACGTTAAGGCACGCTGGCACTCGGAATCGCTTGAAAATAAGTACCGTAAGCAGCCAAAAGCCAAACCTTTCAGGGCGCAGATTGAAACTTACAATTATTACAGGAACCAACTGGAAGTTATTTACGAACAATTATAAAAGAAAGGTTCTTAGGCTCTTAGCATCTTAGGTTCTTAGAAAGCCTCAGTTACTCAGTACCTTAGTCCCTCAGTCCCTTTTCTAAATGATTAACATAAAAAAATACGCTGCTATAGATATTGGGTCTAACGCCATGAGGCTGCTGATTTGCAATATAGTAGAGCAGGATGGCAAGGAGCCGCAGTTTAACAAAAGCTCGCTTGTGCGGGTGCCCATCCGCCTTGGACAGGATGCGTTTACCGTAGGCGAAATTAGCGACGAGAACATAAGCCGCATGGTCGATGCCATGAAGGCCTATAAACTACTAATGAAGGTGCATAAGGTAGAGCGCTATATGGCGTGCGCCACATCGGCAATGCGCGAGGCCTACAATGCTGCCGAAGTTGTTGACCAGATTGAGCGTGAGGCCGATATCAAAATAGAAATTATAGACGGTAAAAAAGAGGCTTCGATTATCGCAGCCACTGATTTACACGAGTTTATAAAGCCCGACCAGACTTACCTTTTTGTTGATGTGGGTGGCGGCAGTACCGAATTTTCATTATTTGCCAATGGTAAAATAGTGGCTTCCAGGTCGTTTAAAAACGGTACGGTGCGCCTGCTTAACAACATGGTTAACGAGGTGGTGTGGCAGGAAATTGAAAAGTGGATAAAGTCAGTAACCGATGAATATGAGGCTGTTACGCTGATTGGATCTGGTGGTAACATCAATAAGTTGTTTAAAATGTCGGGCAAAAAGCAGGATAAGCCCTTGTCTTTTTTCTACGTAAATGCTCAATATCAGTTTCTTAACAACCTGAGCTACGAGCAGCGTATATCCGACCTTGGCCTAAACCCGGACCGTGCCGACGTAATTATCTATGCTGCACGTATTTACCTTAACGCCATGAAATGGAGCGGTGCCAGAAATATTTACGTTCCTAAAATTGGGCTATCCGATGGTATTGTTAAGGCAATGTATTACGGTAAGATATAGATAATCTCTATCGCATATTTTGTGTACTGATTTTCGATTTTTGATGCAAATAAGCGAAATTTAATATATTGAAAATCAAGGTGTATTATTTTGATATTTCACTTTGGGACTTTGGTTTCAGGCTAAATTGCATGTTTTATAGCAATTTTAGATTTACTCAGATTAAGAAGTGTTTTATCATAGATAAAATTTATAGTTTGTCTCAATGCCGAAAATATAAATGAAAAATATTTTCGAATATAATTTTAAATTAAAACATGAATTTCAAAATTTTAATTTTCTTTATAGTACTGTTTCCATTTCAATGTGGAAAAACTCCCGAGATAAAAACAGGGGAAATTTATCAATGTGTCATATTTCAATGGAGCAAGAATTTTGAAGGTAATGATACAAGAAAGGTAATTGCCATTGATAAAGAAGGTCGTGTTATTTGCGAAAATAAAGTGGTTGCTAAATTAAATAAATATTCGCTTGCTAAAAGTTTTTCGAATCTAATTGAGAGGGAAAAATTAGTAAAGATTGAGGCAGATAATAATCCACCTCCGATGTCAACGATCCCTGAAAATGGAAAAAAAGTTGTTAGTGTAAATCTAACTAACGTTAATGATATTGCAAATGAAGAAAAATTCGCCAACAAATCTCACTATTTATGGAAGAAGGTATATGATGTTTCCTTTCGCGACATCGATCTTTACAAATATTTGTCTGATGAAGATTCAAAAATTATTTCAGATATTCTTGAATAACATCTCGATCTAAGTAAGTACAAATTTCAATAAATATGGTGAATATAAAAGGCAATCATTTATTTTAACCGATGAATTCTAAGCTAAAACTCGTTAAAGGTGACATCACAAAAATTGAAGCCGATGCTATTGTAAATGCGGCCAACTCATCGTTGCTTGGCGGCGGTGGGGTAGATGGTGCCATACACCGCGCAGGCGGCCAGGCCATTTTAGATGATTGCATTGCCATACGCAACCGCCAGGGTGGCTGTAAAACCGGAGAGGCGGTTATTACAACGGCCGGTAAGCTGCCCGCCAAATATGTTATACATACGGTGGGCCCGGTTTACAACGGCAATAAGGCCGAAAAAGAGCAACTGCTCGCCAATGCCTATAGCAACAGTTTAAAGCTCGCGGTAGAGCATGATATCAAAACCATAGCGTTCCCAAATATCAGCACGGGTGTATATCATTTCCCAAAACCAAGGGCTGCGCAAATAGCAGTTGCCACCGTTCAGGATTTCCTGAAGCAAAACAACAGTATAATGCAGGTTACCTTTGTATGTTTTGATGATGAAAATTACAGCCTGTATGCTGATTTGTTACAGCTTACATAATATAAAACGTTTCCTTAGTAACCGGTTCCGGTAGTTCTTCTTCGTCCAATAGTTGCCTTATGTTTATTTCAATTGTCCTTGCAATAGCAGTGACGGATGTATCGCTTGGGCGGTTTCTAAAAGGGTCCTGTAAGTAGTAGGCTGTTTTTTCCAACAGGAAAAACACCAATGCTATTAACGTAAGCAACGGAATTTCGTACGCCAGCATAATACCCTTTAAACCAATAGATAAGATTATTACAAACAGGTAAATGGTAAAGTGCAAAAACAGGCGGTAGGTGGTAGGAAAAACCGTGTTGTTAATACGTTCGGCCATCCCCATACTATCAGAAAATTTTACACAGGTAGTGTTTATCTGGGCGTGTATAAAATCGCTGATATGGTCGTCTTTTTTCAGGTCGCTAATCTGGTGCACGTTAAGCTGTAAAATGCCCAACGGTTTGTTTTTGTGCTTGTTAAGAGTGGCAATATCTTCGGCTGATAAAAATGCATCACAGTCCTCTAACGGCGGTAACCCCCTGAGCGACTGACCTAACGAGTAGCACCACGCAATTTGTCGGTAGGCCATAGTCTTTATTTGTGCCGTAGCATTACCGGTATATACAAACGCCTGTAACTGAAGTACAAACGTACGCGAATCGTTAACTATAGCACCCCAAACCTTGCGGGCTTCCCACCAGCGGTCGTAGCTCTGGCTCATTTTAAACGATAGCAGTACCGATATTGCCGTACCTAAAAAGGTGGCAATGGTAAGCGGCATTTCGGGCAGGTAATTGTAAAAGTGCTCGGTTAAAAAATGAATGGCAAAGCCGAGTATCAGCACTATGAGCATTTCGTATTTTACGGTGCTAAAAAGGTATCTAAAGGGCAGTCTTTTTTCTACTAACATAAACAATGTAATTCTTGTTAATAAAAATACGCCATATTTTAATTGGGCAGATGGTGTTGCGGCTTATTTATAATAATTTTCACACAATTACCACCTAATCAAAACCACTACAAAAATTTACCGGCTATCATCCAGTTTTTAAGGTTGTCCATCCATTTATCGGCGGTGGTGGGGTTGTTCATGCCATAGCCGTGGCCGCCTAAGGGGTACAGCAGCATTTCGCTGTAAATTTTGTGCTTAAGCAATGCCTGGTAATACGCAATGCTGTTGCCAACCGGCACAGCGCCATCATCGGCGGAATGTACCAAAAACGCTGCCGGGGTTTTATCGGTTACCTGCAACTCGTTGGAGTAGTGGTTAACGCTTTTTTGCGATGGCTTTTTACCTATCAGGTTATCGCGGCTGCCCATGTGGGTCAGGTTATCGGTAAAGCTTATAACCGGATAAATAAGTATCGAAAAATCAGGGCGTAGCGACACCTTTTTATCATTGCTTATAACCGCATTGTCGAATTGTGTAGAAGCCGTTGCGGCCAGATGCCCTCCGGCAGAAAAGCCCATAATGCCAATTTTGTTGGTGTCTATGTTCCATTCTTTGGCATTTTCCCTAACCATCTGTATCGCCCTTTGCGCGTCTTGTAGCGGACCAATGGTTTTATCGGGCATAATAGTATCGTTGGGCAGGCGGTATTTTAAAACAAAGGCAGTAACGCCCCAGCTGTTTAGTGCCTTGGCAACATCGGTACCTTCATGGCCCGTGGCAACCATGCCATAGCCACCACCCGGCACCACAATAACGGCACTGCGCTGCGCATTAGGCTTGGCGGGTTTGTAAACGGTAAGCGTAGGAACCGATACGTTTGTGGTAATTTCTATACCGTAACTGGCCATCTCGGTCTTTTCTTTATTGGCCGATTGCTTGCTGTTAGGTATGGTTTTATATAACGGCAGTACCTGTTGCGATGCTACCTGTTGTGTACATGCTGTAAACATAGTTACTATAAATAAGGGCAATAATAATTTCATGGTTTAAGGCTTGGTTTGTATGTGCATCAAAAATAAGTTATAATAGTTAATGTAACCATTAGCTTTCGCAGAAATTATCAGCCGTATAAACTGCTTCTACTTTAGCTCCAGCAGCATTTGTATATCGGCGCGTTCGTAAGGGGTGGGGTTGCCTGCCACTTTTTTAAAGCCCAGTTTGTTGTACAGGTTAATGGCCGGTTTTAGTTTGGTGTTGCTTTCCAGGTAAAGGGTAGCGGCGCCCAGTTGCCTGGCCTTTTCTATAGCAGCAGTGCCCAGCAGGTAGCCTATGTTTTTGCCCTGTGCCTTTGGCGAAACCGCCATTTTGGCCAGCTCGTAATCGTACTTGCTGTCCTTTAATTTTATAAGGGCGCATACCCCCAAAGGCTCGCCGTTGTAAAGCGCCACCAGTATGTGCCCGCCATTATCTAAAATGTATTCCTGCGGATTATCCAGTGCCTTGTAATCGGCTTCTTCCATCTTAAAATACTCAGATATCCACTCAACATTAAGGCTCCTGAAAGCATCGTAATACTCCGGCTTGAATGCTACAATAGTAACGTTGCCGCTTTCGCGGAGTTTTTTCTGCTCTTCAACACGGCGCAACAGGTTTTTCTGACCCAGTAAATATTCCCACTCTTCAATCGCCTTCCACAAATCGTAGGTAGTTTGCGATGATATATCCTCAATAGCCCTATTCAGGTCGGCGTACTGATCCTGAATCTTAGCTGTAATTTCGGCACCGGCTTCGGTTAGTGCAATAAGGTTACGCCTGCCATCGCTGGTGTCCTTCGCCTCAAAAACATAGCCTTTTTTAGCCATTTCGCCTACAATAGTACTTACAGAGGGGTGCGAATGCCCAATTTCTTTGGCAATGCTGGTTATGGTTTTAGACGCGCCTTTAGATAGCACATAGAAGACGGGAAACCACTTGGGCTGCATGTCTATATTGTATAAACTGTAAATACGGGCAGCATCGTTAGTAAACATTTCGGTAAACAGGCGCAGTTTGCTGCCAAGGGCTACTTTGCCCAATTCTTTAAATAATTCCATTGTAAAAATAATGTGTAATAAAATTACGTAATCAGTTACGCAAATTTATAAATTATTTTTGATTTAAGAATGTTTCGAAAAATTTTAAGGTGAAATTTACCAGTCCAGCTTAATCAGAGCTACACCCTGACGGGCTAATTGTAACGAAATGATTGCTTTACCTAAAGTTGGTTTTATGGTTTTTGTACTGATACTTTTTAGCTGGCCCGATTTTTCTAACGTGGCAATCTGTTCCTGTGTCGGATTTTGAGGAGAACCCATAGCTTTCCACACCTCATACGAGTTGCTGTTGTCTTTATCGATCATATAAATGGTTAGCGTAGCACTCTTGGCCGGTATGTTAGTTATCGTAACGCTAACGGCTTCGGTAGGGCCCGGTTTGTCATCATCGTGATAATTCCAGACCATAACAGCGGCACTCTTTTTATCTTTGTTTGCCAGTGCCCCAATATCCGATTGTGCGCCCCTTACGCTGTTTTTCAACACCTCCTGTAGCGGAAGCATACGGTTGCTCTCTGCCTTAATGCGTTTACCGGTCATCATGCCAAACATCCTGAAAACATTAAGCACAGGCTTATCGACACCGTTAGTGGCCAGGTCTCTAAAGCCGTAAAACCACGGTTGGTTCTCAAACTCAAAAGACCATGATACGGCCCCCAAAAAGTTGACTTTAGTAGCATCGGCCAGTAAATATTTACGGGCAAAGGTTGCTGCCGTGTAGCTGCTATACATGGTGCCGTTTCTATAAGCATTCTCCGGGTTGGTAGCCATACCGCAGGCCGCGCAGCCCTCTGGGTCAGATTCGCCAATGATAATAGGCAGGTCTTCCGTTTCCGGATACGATGCCGTTAATTTAAAACCGGCCTCTATATCCTGCAGCTGTGGCGCCATATCCATACGCACCACACCGTCTACCGATTTTGGCCAGCCCTTGGCATGAAAAAGTATGGCCTCTAAAGGCGACCCTTTTTTACCCGTGGCATAGTTGGTGCCGCTAATACAATGCTTTACAAAATTATTAGTCCACTCCAGGGCACCCTTGGTGCGGGTACCGGCAATATTAATACCGCCAATTTTAGCGGTTGGCAGGGCTTTTTTAAGTCCGTCGGCGGCATAGTCGTACATCTTAAAAAATTCTTCCTGCGTGCCTTTCCAGTAATGGCCGTTGGGTTCGTTCCACACCTCCCAATACCAGCTTTCCACCTCTTTTTTGCCATAGCGGGCCACGCAGTGCTTAACCCATTCGTACACCAGGTTGCGCCATTTATCGTAATCTTTTGGCGGATAGGCCCACCCGGTAATAATATCGGTATAGGGGTCGCCGGGTTTCCAGTAATGGCGGTAGGGCACCGGGTGCGATGATAAAGCCTCGGGCATAAACCCAATTTGCGCCAGGGGCTTCATACCGCGCTGCACATAGGTATCAAAAATACTGTCAACAATGGTCCAGTTATAAACGGGGTTGCCTTTAACGTCTTCGGTATAAGCGTTGGTAGACCCCCACTTAAGGGCAGCAACGCCATCGCCGCTAACCAGCAGGCTGTGGGTGCGCACATAAACAGGGGTGGGGCTAAGGGCGGCAATTTCCGATAGCAGCTTTTTGCCATCCTTCATGTAGGTATAGTTGGGTTCATCATAACCAAACCAAGCCCAAACGGGTTCCATTGGGGCTATTTCGTTTTTAAGGTCTACCGTTATGGCAGCGGGCGTAGTTTGCGATTTTATAGTAGTTGTAACTGATAATAAGAAAACGATTGCGAGATATTTGCGTAATTGTAAATGCATTGTTAAGGTTTGAATTATAAGTGGTTGGTGGATACTAACAAAGTTGATAAAAATAATTGTATTATTTACACTAATTATTTTCTGAGGGTAAAAATAAGTGATAAAGATGCCTTTACCTCAAAATTGCAGCCCTTTACCTCATATTTAATTTGTGAGGATTGTAATACAATACATTCGTACATACAAATCATTCAACCATGAAATGTATACGTTTTTACTGTCTCTTAGTTAGCCTTTTATATATACCACAACTCCATGCGCAATTGTGCTCTGGCAGCCTGGGCGACCCTGTTGTAAAGATCGATTTTGGGTCGGGTACCGCCATTCATGGCGCTGCGCTTGGCAGCGGAATTACCAGCTATACCTACACGAGTGCTAACTTTCCTAACGATGGCAGCTACACTATAGAAAGCACCACCAATACCCCCGGCACCTGGTGGACCACTACCGACCATACCGGCGGCGGCTATATGATGGTGGTTAACGCCAGCCTTAGCATAACCGATTATTTTTACAAAAAAACCGTAACCGGCCTTTGCCCCGATACCACCTACGAGTTTGCTTCCTGGATTATGAACCTGCTTAAAAGCAACGATACCAGTACGCCCAACATTACCTTTACCATAGAAAGTGAGTCGGGTACTATACTGGCATCTTACAATACGGGTAATATAGCTATGGCCGGTAGCGCATTGTGGACACAGTACGGTTTTTATTTTGATACCCCTGCGGGCGTAGATACCGTTGTTATCCGTATGCGGAACAACAAGGTAGGGGCAGCCCCCGGCAACGATATTGCCTTGGACGATATTACCTTTAGGGCCTGCGGGCCTTTGGTAACATCGGTAGTTAATAACAATACGGCCACGAGCTTTAATGTGTGCGAAGGGCAGGTGCCGCAATACACGTTTACGGGCAGTATTACCACGTCTGTATATTCCGACCCGTCGTACCAATGGCAGGTAAGCACCGATAGCGGCACCACGTGGACCGACATGCCAGGCGAGACCAATACAACGCTTACAGTGCAGCCACAAACGGCAGGCACTTATATGTATCGCATGGCCACGGCGCAGGCAGAAACAATAACATCAGTCACTTGCAGGGTGGTTTCTAATATAATTACCATTGTGGTAAACCCCGCCCCCAATGCGCCTACGGTTACCACCACACCCGCCGATTGTGCCACGTCTAACGGTTCGCTAACCATTACCGCACCTGCCGGAAATACCTACAGTATAGATGGTACCAATTATGTTGCCACCACACTTTTTAGCAATCTGCCCGAAGGCGATTATAATGTAACCGCTAAAAATAGTTCGGGCTGTATATCGGCCATAACCATTGCCCATGTTGAGCTGGGAGGTGCATTGCCTGCCACGCCAACCGTTACTGCTGCCGCCCCGCTAACCTGTGCCGATGCACTGGGTACGCTTACCGTACAGGATGCTTCGCCTTATTATAGTTTTGATAACGGTGCTACATGGGTCACTACGAATACCTTAAATGCCGTGCCCGGAGATTACCTGATAATGGTTAAAAATGCTGCGGGTTGTGCGTCTTTAGCGGCTACTGCAACCATACCTGCGGCATCAGGGTTTCCGCCGGTGCCAATATTAAACATTACCCAACCCGACTGTATTACCCCAACGGGAACAATAACCATTGCCGACTCTCAAACTGCCTACAGCTTTAATAACGGGGCTACCTGGGTTAGCACGACTACGCTGAGCAATATTGCCCCGGGCACGTATAACATTCTTACCAAAAATAGTTTAGGGTGCGTTTCAGATCCTGCCATTGCCATAATCAATGCTTATGTTAACGGCGAGCCATTGCCTGTTGCGGCATCGCCACAAATATTTTGTGTTTATAATAATGCCACTACAAGTACTATTTCCGTTACCGGAACCAATGTGCAATGGTACGCCAATGCTACAGGAGGTAGTGCTTTATCGGCATCGGCGCTATTGCAAACCGGCACGTACTATGCCACGCAAACGGTAAACATCTGCGAAAGCCTACGCGTGTCCATAACCATACAGGTGTTGGATGTTGCCGCGCCAACTGGTGCCGCCGCACAGCAATTTTGCACCACCCAAAACCCAACGGTTGCCCTTTTAGAAGCTACAGGCACTGGCCTGCAATGGTACGATGCCGCCACCTCGGGCACCCTGTTAGCTTCTGATACCGCTTTGATCAGCGGAACTACCTACTATGGCACACAAACCATTGATGGCTGCGAAAGCCAGGCAAGGCTTGCCGTTACGGTTACTATAATTAGCCCGAGTATACCGGTTAGTGATGTGGCCAATTATGTGTGCGATGATTTAAACGATAATTCAGAAATTGTAGACCTTACCGCTTATAATTCGCAAATTACGGTTGATGGTGGTGTTACCTTTAGTTACTACACATCGGCCATCGCTGCCAATACTGCCGATACCTCGGGGTTAATAGCGGACCCTGCGGCTTATGCTGTTACTGTTGGCATTAATACCATTTATGTAAGGGTAGACTCTGCCGATAAATGCCACCAGGTGGTTACCATTACCCTTACGGTGATTGCTGTGCCGGTTATCCCGATAGAAGATACGCTGTACCTTTGCGAGAACAGCCAGATAACCATTAGTGCCGGCCGTACTTTTGATAGCTACACCTGGTCTACAGGCGCAACCACAAACTACATTACCATTACCCAGGCGGGTAGTTACTGGCTTACCGTTACCCAAAACCACGGCGATGTAGTATGCACGGTTACTAAAAATTTTACGGTGGTACTATCTAACAGTGCCACAATAAGCAGCATCGAAATTAACGACTGGACCGATGACGATAATACCGTCGAGGTGTATGTATCGTCAGCAAGTATTGGTAGTTATGAATATTCTATAGACGGGGCCAATTACCAGGACAGCAATATTTTTACTGATCTTGAAATTGGTGTCTATACTATTTATGTGCGCGATAAAAACGGCTGCGGCGGTACAGATAAAGAGGTATACCTGCTCAATTACCCTAAATTTTTTACGCCCAATGGCGATGGCAGCCACGACAACTGGCACGTAAAATTTGCCGCTTACGAGCCGGGCTTAAAAACACGGATATTCGACCGCTATGGCAAACTGTTAACCGAGCTAAGCTACCTCGAAGCGTGGGATGGCACCTACAACGGCCAAGCACTACCCAGCACCGATTATTGGTTTGTGGTAATACGCAGCAACGGCAAGCAGTATAAAGGGCATTTTAGTATGGTGCGGTAGGGGGAGATGATAGAGTTAAGATTATAGAGTTAAAATGATAGATTTAAGATGATAGAGTTAAGATGATAGACTTAAGATGATAGACTTGAGATGATAGACTTGAGATGATAGAAATCAGCAGGCCGACAACCAACAACTAACAACCAATAACCATCAACCAATAACCATCAACCAATAACCATCAACCAATAACCATCAACCAACAACCATCAACTAATAACCATCAACCAACAACCAACTTACCCTTCTATAATCTTTTTTCGGTGCAGTTTGCCCCAGGACTGTAACTCGTGTATCAGCTTGCCAAGCGTACGGCTATGGTCTGTCCACGAATACTCTACCGTGGGCGGAAAGGTATCCAGCACCTTGCGGCTCACAAGCAGGTTCATTTCCAGATCCTTTAACTCTTTAGACAGCATTTTATCGGTAATACCGCCAACCTCTTTACTAATTTCCTTAAAGCGTTTTGTACCGCGGCTAAGCGAAACCAGTATAGGTATCTTCCATTTTCCGCTCAACGCCTCCAGGGCATCTTTTACGGGCATAATAGCTTCTTTTGGGCAGTTAACTATTCCGGGCAGGCAATCCTGGGTTTCCATAACGTGTTGTTTTTAACAATGCTATCCTTTAGGGTATCGCTATCCAAAAGCATAGTACTATAATTTAGATAGCAAATATAAATAAGTTTGCAGTACAAATAATGTACAACATCTTAATTACATAAAAATGATTTTAGTTACAGGATCTACCGGCCATTTGGGCACCGCCACCATAAATTTTTTACTGGAAAAACTTCCGGCATCGCAAATTGCAGCGCTGGCACGCGATGAAAACAAGGCAGCCGATTTTAAGGCAAAAGGCATTGATATTCGCATTGGCGATTACAAAAATACCAACTCGCTAAACACCGCCCTTACGGGGATAGATACGGTGCTGCTAATCTCTTCGGCCGATATGGACGACAGGTTCAGGCAGCATGCCAACGTTATAGATGCGGCTAAGCAAAACGGCGTTAAGCACGTAATTTATACCAGTGCCGATGTTAAAGACATTAATAATTCGCTTACCGGAGATATTGCCGATGTGCATGCCAGGACATCTGATTATCTTAGAAAGTCCGAACTTACCTATACGCTCCTTAACAACAACCTGTATGCCGATGTTCTGCCCCAGTTTATTGGCGAAAAGGCCGTAGAAACAGGGGTGTATTTTCCGGCAGGCGAGGGCAGGGTACCCTTTGCCACACGTAGCGATATGGCACAGGCAGCCGCCAATGTGCTAACCACAACCGGGCATGATAATAAAGAGTATACCATAGCAGCAGATGTTTCGTATTCGTTTGCAGAGATCGCGCAAATCCTTTCAGAAATTTCCGGAAAGGAAGTGCCTTACATCAGTCCGACTTCTGAAGAATTTGCACAGGCCTTAACCGCCGCCGGTGTACCGCCATTTTACGTGGGCATGTTAAGCGATTTTGCCCAAGCCATTAAAGCCGATGAATTCAACACCCAAAATACCGATCTTCCGAAACTTTTGGATAGAGAACCAACTCCGTTAAAAGCGTATTTGCAAACTGTTTACGGTAACTAAATTATGCAATGTAAACCCGGTTTCTTGTGTAAGTGCCGGGTTTTATTTTAGTACAACCCCAACAAGATTTTCTTTATCAACAAGTCCAAAATACCTTGAATCGAAAGCATTGTCACGATTATCGCCCAACACAAATAATTTATTTTCAGGAATTGTTAGCGGGCCAAAAAAATCTTTATTCCAGGCTTTACCATATATTTTAACAATGTAGGGGTCAGACTCGTTTTGTTGAGCAATTTGTTTATAGTTAGCTAATCCGGCTTTACGGGCAATATTATCTTCCATTAAAACAATATATCCGCCATTAGGCGAAGGCATTGCATAAGGCCTTGGTGATAATTTTAAGAATTGTTGCTCGCTGACCAGATAAGAATGTTTGGTGGCTTTGGTATCTAAATTAACGTTATTTACATACAGGCTGCCATTTTTTATTAATAACACATCGCCTTCTTTTGCCACAAGCCTAAAAACAAACAGGGCAGTATCGTGTTTAAATGTAATAAGATCGCCCGATTTTTCGGTCTTTAGATTAGACGTTGCAAATAACGAATTTGGCATAAGGGCAGGCTCATTAGCCATTGTTACGCAGGTGTGCAATCTATAAATGCCGGTAATTTTACAAACGTAAAAAACAACAATTAAGGCACCCAAAAAAATACTAAGCCTAATAAATACTTTTTTCATAATGAGGTAAATTTATTAAAATAAATTATTTTGTACCAAACCTTTTATACAGAAAATACTTAGGCCCGCCAATTATTTGCGATGTGTAAATACCTTTACTGCCTGAGCAAAAATAAGCCACCACGCAGGCAAGGCCAATATATAGGCCACACTGGTAGCCAAACAGTTCCATGCCCATAATAGTACAGGCAATGGGGGTATTGGTTGCCCCAGAAAATACCGCTACAAACCCCATCCCCGCCAGCAAAGCTATGGGCAGCGGCACAAACAAAAACAAAGCATTGCCCAATGCAGCACCAATAAAAAACAGGGGGGTAACCTCGCCGCCCTTAAACCCGGCACCCAAGGTAAAAGCCGTTAACGTTAATTTGAGCAGAAAGGCGTATGCTGGCTGTTGTGTTTCGAACGATTCTAAAATGGTAGGGATGCCCAATCCTATGTATTTAGTGGTGCCCAACGCCCAAACGGCTAAGGCTATAACTACGCCGCCAATTACGGGGCGCAATGGTGGGTAGTTTATCTTCTTAAATAAATTGCTGAAAAAATGCATGCTTTGCGAGAACAGCAGGGCGGTTATACCGAATAGTATCCCTGCTAACACGATCCACAATATAGTTACAGGCTGCATAGCCGGCACAACCGGAATGTGGTAATGCGTATGCGACACCTGCCAGGCCATGCAGGTATAATGGGCAATGTAAGCAACTAAAAAGCTTTGTGCAATGGCCTGATAGCGCATACGGCCAAGTATCATAACCTCTAAGGCAAATAAAGCCCCGGCCAGCGGCGTGCCAAATACCGATGCAAACCCGGCGCTGATTCCCATTATAATAATGATTTTCCTGTCGGAATCATTCAGTTTGAAGATGTGGGTAAAGCGGTCGGCAATAGCGCCACCCATTTGTACTGCGGTGCCTTCGCGCCCTGCCGAACCTCCAAATAAATGCGTTACCAATGTGCCAAAAAGCACCAGTGGCGCCATTTTAAATGGTATAATTTGTTTTGGGGTGTGCAGTTCTTCCAGCAGCAGGTTGTTGCCTTTCACGATACCGGTACCGTAATAATGATAAGTAAGGCCAATAATCAGTCCGCCCAGTGGGAGCAGGGCAATTATCCAGGTATGGCTTTCGCGGAAGTTGGTAACCCAGTCTAACGCATTTAAAAAAAATGCTGATGCCGACCCACTGCAAACGCCAATAGCCAGTGCCAAAAGCAGCCATTTAAGCAGGTACGGTAAATACGGAATTTTTTGTAGCGGAGCAATGTGTCTTTTAAAACGCGTCATAATTTGCCTTGAATTAATACATGTATAGTGGCATAGGCCATTAAACAGACGTCATCAGCTGCGCGGGCAGCGGTTCAGGGCAGACATCATTGCCGGTATGCAACATCAAAATATTAAATTTTATGATGGGATAAAAAGGCTTATCCTTTCTTGCAGCAGTCGTCCAGGCCTTCGTAAGCAACGGCTTCGGCCTTAACATCATCGGCATCATAGCCTAATTTGCTTATAGCCAGTTTTATTTTATTAAGGTCGGTCTTTTTGCTGTTGTACGTAACTTTAATAGTCATGGCCTTTTCGTCCAGAACCACCATTTGTACGCCTTTTTCTTTAATCAGTTTTTGGTTAAATTTATCGCCACAGGTTTCGCAGTGCTTGCAATGGTCGCAGTAAATAGCGGTTTTAATAACAGCAGTCTGAACCGTTTTTTGCTCCTGGGCACTAACAGTATTGCTAACTAAAAACGTTGCAAAAACAATAAGGATAAGTTTTAAGGCTTTCATAGTGGGTTGGATTTGATTTCAAAAATAGTAAAAAAAAGTTATTGCGGTTAAAACCCCTCAAAAACTCCTAATCCAAACAGGGCAAAATCGTATTTAACAGGGTCGGTGGCATCCATAAGGCGCAGTTGGGCATCAAGCTCGGCAAGGGCTCTGGCATCATTTTGCTTTCGCAGAAGGATACCCAGCTTTCGGGCCACGTTGCCGCTATGCACATCAAGTGGGCAGGAGAGTGCCGCAGGAGAAATAGTTTTCCACAAGCCAAGGTCAACCCCCGCGTTATCGTTGCGGATCATCCACCGTAAGTACATGTTAATTCGCTTTGCTGCCGATCCCGCCAATGGGTCAGACACGTGCTTTTGCGTGCGGTTTTGGTGCTCGATCTCAAAAAATACCTTTTTAAACTGATTGATGGCTGGCTGAAGGCTATCATTTTGCTGATGGGCTGCAAACACACCCTCCAGGCCATTATGGTTGAGATAGATATGCTTTAGAGCCTTTATAAAAGTAGCAAAATCGCCACCATTAAAGGTGCGGTGCACAAAATTTTCAAGCGGTTCTAAATGGTGCTCTTTATGGGTCATAACAAAATCGTACGGACTGCTGCCCATAAGTGTAACCATTTTTTTAGCGTTGTTTATAATCATTTTCCGGTTGCCCCAGGCAATGGTGGCGGCAAGAAAACCGACAATTTCGGCATCTTCCTTTAGGGTAAAAAGATGGGGTATCTGTACCGGGTCCGATTCTATAAAATTGGGGTTGTTGTATTGTAAAACCTTCTCGTCTAAAAACGATTTTAACTCTAAAATATCCATAGTAGCCTGCATGTAGCAAAGGTACAAAAACAGTATGTTAAATTAATCAGGCTTAACAAACACGGGGTAAAAACCATCTTTTAGGTCAGCGCTTCTTAACTGTGGCACAATGCCAAATTGGGTGCGATTGTACTCTATAGCATCATAATTTACACACGGCAAAGGGCCATCGCCTAAATACTTTAAAGCCGGATTTTCCACAGGCGAATAATATTCTAAATTACCCTGTTTTCGTAAGATAAAGCCGGTATTGAACTTTGTATTGCTATGCGGAAAAACAATGTTTGCCACATTGAAACGGCTCAATGGAATAACAAATTTTTTATTGGAGAATTTGTTTGGGTCTACCGGATTTATCAATACAAATGCTGTGATAAAGGTGCTGATAAACAGGAGTGTAATTATAGTGTTTTGTTTTTTATGAAATACTATGGCGACGATAAAAAGACTAAAAAATAATAAAAAATTAAAGAAAAACCGGTACTGCGGCGACGTCCAAAACAACACAGCCATTTGCAGGCACATTGCAAAATATAGCATCCAAAACGTTTTCTTATTGCAAAAACGATAGATAAGTACAGGGCAAATTACTATCAGTAAAATGGCTAATTTGTTTAGTAAACCGTTTAGTTTAGGCAGTGTTAACCATCGTATAAACAGGTGGGTAACTGACATGCTTTGATAGTTGCCATCTGAAACAAGATAGCTATACGTCTTAGCCTGAGTGTTGTGCAGGTCTATTATGCCCGATGGTATAGCATATTCTGTATGGAAAGCATCAGACATTATTGGGAAAAACGGATGCCCGCTCACAATAGTATTTTTTATCAGAAAAAGTGCCAGTACCAATACCGAAACTACAGCTATCTTCCAGATTTTCAGTATGAGGTAGCTGTAGTGCTTAACTAATATAATTATTGGTAGTAGTATAATGCTTACCGAGGTAGTTTTTATAAAGATACAGAACACAACCAGTAGCGAAAGTGTTGTGAACGATTCTATAGTTGTATTTTTGTAATATTCTGAAAAATAGAAAATTATGATGAATGATAGCACATATACAGGTGTATCTGGCGATGGCGCACTTATAAACTGAAACATAAACAGGTTGGCTATCGGTAACAACCCAAGTACCAAATACATTTTATTATTGTTGGTAAAATAGCTATTCAATTTATTGATGGCGAACAGGTTACCCAATAGCAGGCAAAACCCGCTAAGGTCGTTAAAGTTTTTATACAGAAAAGAGAAGCTAAAAGCACTCTGCGTTATATGCCAGGCACTTGTCTGTGCCAAAAATAAGTGCAGGTTGCCAAGCCCTTTTACAAGGCCATATTGGTTGAGCCATTTAATGGTTTGTATGTAATAGGTCTCGTTATCAATTACATAAGGCGCAGCCGAACACTGTGCTATAATTAATACCGTAATAATTCCTAATAATATTTTTAAGCTGGCTTGCAGTTGTTGTAACGATGTATAGAGGTTTTTGTAAATACCCACAATATCAGTCTTGTATCTAAAAAATATCAAGGTATTTAGCAGCAATAAAAAAGCGTGAAACCCCCAGTTAATACGGTCAAAAATGGCCCAGGTACCTGCTAATATGGTCACGCTAAACAACCCGAAAACCGATAACACAACAAAGTCTTTTATGTTGGTTTTTAGTAGCTTATCAGTTAAAAAACCAAGGTTAACTGTTGTGAATATTATGTAGAGCCAGCTTAAAAATATCAATACCATGGCACTATCTTATTTAATTTTAGCTGAATAAAACCCCTCTGTAAGGGTTTCGCCTCGCAGTTGGGGCAGTATGCCTAATTTCTTCTCAAAGTACTCCAGCTGGTTGGTATTTACGCAGGGCAGGGGGCCATCGGCGGTACCATACCTAAAAAAGTTGTACTCAGGCGAATAGTAGTCCAAATTACCTGTTGTTTTCTTTAAGTAGTTAAGGTTAGGTAATTTAGTAGTTCTCTCCGGCAGGTAAATTTGTGATACTGCCGGTTGCGCCACCTCCTGGTGCAGCTTGTTTCTGGTAAGATCTGATAATCCAACGTTTACAAAACTTACAAAAGCGGCCAATGTGCCCGCAATAGCCAGGAATTTAAAGTAAACCGGCTTGGCCCTAAAGTAATTATAAACCGCCGCAATTACAAGCAAAGAACCGCATAACGTAATGTAAATGAAGTACCTAAACTGTGGCGACGTTAGCAGCACGGCAATAAAGTTTACCAGTAGCGCCACATATACCAATCGGTATTTTTTGTTTTTAAGTATCCCTGTAAAGGGTAAAATGCCCAGTACCAACAATGTAGCTATATTTACTATGCGGGCAAGGTCGCGTTGCTGTAGCCATAGCAATAATTTACCGGTCATTGAGATTCCGGCAGGCAGGCTGCCATCGCGGTAATATCCATAATCTGCTGTTCCTGAGATTATAGCGTTGAATAAATTGTTGGGTATGGCCCAGTCAAAATCAGTTTTAAAGTAGGCTATGGGGTAGAGCGGGTAGCCGCTGATTATGGTATTTTTAGCAATCCACAGGGTGGCAATAGGTATGCCTGTTAGTAATGCAAACTTTATATTTCCCTTCCTGAATAACCCCGGCACAAACAAAATACCTAACGGAAGTATGGTTAACTTTATGGATACGAGGAATATAAACAGCAGTAGTGCTATCTTAAAATTGCTGTTGTTGCTGTCTTCTGTTACAAATAAATGTACAATTATAGGCACAATTACCAAAAGTGGCAGGTCGGGCGAGGGCACATCTAAAAACAAAAATAGCAGCAGCGAAAATACCGGCACAAAACCCAGCCAATATCGTGTTTTTTGGGTTAATATTTCACTTTCGGACACGCAGAATACAGTACAGATTAAAAAAACAAAACCGTTAATGTCGTTAATCCTGTTCGTAACAAAACTAAAGTTGACACCGGCCTGCAAAATATGCCACGCCGAATTCTGCGCAAAAAAAACATGCAGGTTAGCAAGCCCTTTTACAAAGCCATATTGGTTGAGCCATTTTATGGTTTGTATATAGTAGCTTTCGTTATCGGTAATAAAAGGATATTGCGCGCTTTTAAACAACGCCCCAACGGTTAGTATAGCAATAGCCGTTTTAGAGTAGGTAGGCAGGCGTTTAAGGCTTGTGCCGAAGTTGGTTAGCAATTGCTTTACCTCGCCTTTAAAGTAAATGCCGGATGCCAGGCTTAAAGCCGACCAGCACACTAAATTTACCGCCCCCAGCTTAAAGAAAAATGCTGTTAGTGTAAAGCCACACGTTAGCAACACTATGCCCAGCAAAAGGGTTATAACAGCGTTTTGGGTAGGCAGTTGCAGCACGTGTTTGGCTAAAATGCCCAGTGGCAGCAGCAGTATAAATAAAAACAGCCAATATACTGCTATTACAATCATTGCTGTACTATTTGGCCATCGCTCATTACAAGTTTACGGTCGGCCATGTTGGCAAGTTCTTCGTTGTGGGTAACAATAACAAAGGTTTGCCCCAGCTCGTCGCGCAGTTTAAAAAACAGGTTGTGCAGGTTCTCGGCAGAGTTGGTATCCAGGTTGCCCGATGGCTCATCGGCAAAAATAACGGCAGGGTTGTTTATAAGCGACCGCGCAACGGCCACACGCTGCTGCTCGCCACCCGAAAGTTCTCCCGGCTTATGGTCTATACGGTGCGACAGGCCAAGGTATTCTAACAAGCGTTTGGCTTCGGCCTCAGTCTCGGCTTTTGGTTTGTTGGCAATGTAAGCGGGTATGCATACGTTTTCTAAAGCAGTAAATTCCGGCAGCAGCTGGTGAAACTGAAAGATAAAGCCCAGCTTAAGGTTCCTGAATTTGGACAGCGTTTTATCGTTCATGCCCAGTATGTTCTCGCCGTTAATAAGCAGCGATGTTTCGTTTTGGGCAAGGGGGGCATCCAGTGTGCCCAGTATTTGCAGCAGCGTGGTTTTACCCGCGCCCGATGCGCCTACTATAGATACTATTTCTCCTTTTTTAATGTGCAGGTTAACGCCTTTTAAAACGTGCAGATTATCGTAATATTTATGAATGTTGCTGGCCTGTATCATCAATTAGGTTTTAAGACAAAGAAACAAACATTTTAAAACATAATAAATCTTTTTTGGCACAATATTTCGTATATAGAGTTGTAAAGTTTAGTTAACACACGTATTTGCTAAACCACATCAACTAATAGAGAAAGATAATTTTATGAAAAAAATTGCTGCAATAGTGCTGGCGCTGGTTTCGGTAGCCTGCCAGTCTAAAGAAAAATCTCCCGAAGACCGGATTGGAAATGTAAGGTCTAAAATTCAGGTAGCAGATAGCAACAAGCCGTTGGAAAACGGTAAAACAGAGACTGCCATTTTTGCCGGCGGATGTTTTTGGTGTACCGAAGCCTTTTTTACCGACCTTAAAGGTGTAGAGAAGGTAACATCGGGTTATATTGGCGGCACTGTAGCAAACCCAACGTACAAAGAGGTTTGCACCGGTACTACCGGCCATGCCGAAGCCATACAAATTACCTACAACCCTGAGGAGGTTGCTTATGAAGACCTGCTTGAGATATTTTTTGCAACCCACGACCCTACAACCCTAAACAGGCAGGGCGCCGATGTGGGTACGCAATACCGCAGCGAGATATTTTATACTA
This sequence comes from Flavobacterium subsaxonicum WB 4.1-42 = DSM 21790, assembly GCF_000422725.1. GTDB lineage: Bacteria > Bacteroidota > Bacteroidia > Flavobacteriales > Flavobacteriaceae > Flavobacterium > Flavobacterium subsaxonicum. The sequence goes on along the minus strand of NZ_AUGP01000001.1, from coordinate 3,036 downwards.
CCCCGGCACAAAAAGCATCGGCAGAGAATTTTATTAAACTGTTAACCGACCAGAATATTTATGAAGGTAAAAAGGTGGTGACCAAAATTTCTTCTGCCAGTACGTTTTATCCGGCCGAAGAGTATCACCAGGATTACTATGCCCAGAATTCTAACCAGCCGTACTGCCAGATGGTTATTACGCCAAAGCTGGATAAGCTAAAAAAGAATTACAAGAATAAATTGAAACAGTAAGTTTTTAGAAGCATCTATGTGAGTTCCAGGAGGAACGTCATATTTAGTTAAGATAATTTAGGGGGATTTTTTGAGCTTCGGAAAAAGCGGTATAGATTTTATATGCCGCTTCTCCGAAGCTCTTTGCATTTGTGCTTGTGTGTTCTATAAATATGCCGCTCCTCCGGAGCTGAAAAAGCGTAGGAATGCATTCATCGCGAGGTACGAAGCGATCTGATTGTGATAAGTAGATTGCCGCGCTCCGTTGCACTTCGCTCGCAAAGACGGTTACGGGTACAGTGTGTAATTGGGTTCAATACTTAGGTCGGATAACGCTCTTCAGGCACCGTCTTCGGGAGGTACGAAGCGATCTGATTATGGATAGGATAGATTGCCGCACTCCGTTGCACTTCGCTCGCAAAGACGGTTACGGGTACAGTGTGCAGTTAAATTCAATATTTAGGTCGGATAACGCTCTTCAGGTACCGTCTTCGGGAGGCACGAAGCGATCTGATTGTTGATAGGATAGATTGCCGGCTCCGTTGTACTTTGCCCGCAAAGACGGTTACGGGTACAGTGTGCAGTTAGTTCAATACTTAGATTGGATAACACTCTTCAGGTACCGTCTTCGCGAGGTACGAAGCGATCTCATAAGCATAGTTATATATGGATGGGCGGGGTTACTCTTTAAACAAAAAACCAAGACCTAATGTTTTAAGCATGCGTTTTTCGAAAGCCCAAAAGAATTTAAACTGGCCGGATATGAATCCGAAACTTATCAATAGCACCTGGTAAATTGGGAAGATAAGTATAATGTAAAGAGGGTAGTACAGCCAAAGCGAAATATCGTTCTTGCTTAAACCCAGCCAGGCTAAAACGGGTTTAGATAAATAGGCCGATGTAGAACCTGTAACGGCAAAAACAATAAAAATAACCACCAGTTGGTAGTTATGCGTTATTCCCCAGCGTTGCTTTAGTTTTTCCATTTTATTAGCCAAAGCCGCAAATATAGAGGTTTTACTATTGCAGTACAATACTTTTATTGCTTGGTTTAGCGTAATTTATAAATTTAACGGCTGCTTAAAATTACGGCATTCAATTTCTTAAATTAAAATTGCTGATGCCCCAATTATCAATACTGCGGCACAATACCGCCCAGGCGTTGGTTGTTACTTTGCTGAAAAAACACCAGGTAGTTGTATAACAGGTAGTTTACCTCGTAACCATAATCTATTTGCGAGCTATAATCTATCCGTAATTGATACATATCGCCATAGCGCTGCTGGTTTAAAACGCGGTTGTTCCACTCGGTTGTCCACATTATGTTTTTGTTTTTAAGATAAGGTTCGCCATAGTAGCCCCTTGGCCGCGCACGCGATGCCAGCCACGATGTAAACCCGGCATCTATAATGATAACCTCATATTCTAAAGAGTCGTTTGCAATGCGTACCGTGTCGCTTGCAGTAGGCGTGGTGGTTACTGCATTTTGGGCAACGCCGGTAATGGCATCATTATTAGTTTTGCAGCCTGCTATGGTTGCAACGGCAATAATTGCGGTAATAGTTAGTATATAAAACCTCATAACAGTGCTGTTTTAGATTATAAAGTTAACAATAAAAGGTGCCCATTATTAAACGGACACCTTTTATAACTAATTAGGAAATGCTAATAAGTTTAGACAGTAGCTTGGTTAACTGCTGTTTTTGCAGCATCTTTAGCTGCATCAGCACCTTCAGATTTGTATTTATCTGCAATTTCAGTACCTTTTTGTACTACCTCGTCAAATTTTTTGCGTGCGCTATCTTTAATATTGCTGTATTTGTCGGCAATTTCGCCACCAAATTCTTCAGCTTTTTCAATTACCCCGTCAAGGTAACCTTTTCTTTTAAGTACAATACCTACAACTGCAAGGGCTGCAACTCCGGCCGCAATCCCTAAGATCAACTTTTTGTTACTCATAATGTTTAATTTTAATGGGTTTTATTGTTTAGTTTATTAAAGCTTATTTATCCCTGTTTCTTTCAGGGTTTTTGCTATCCGGCCTTTGTTCCTGGTTAGCATTAAGTTGAGACCTCTCGTGGGCAATGGTGTTTTTCTGGATGTTGCCGCTTAAATGGGCTTTCTCGTTATAATTTACACCATCGTGGTCCTGCGGAATAGGGCTCTTTTTTTCGTGCGATCCATGCTCTTCAGCCGTATGATCAAATTTGTTATCAGACTGTATCATAATTATAGTATTTAGTTTATAGACCCGCCAGTAAAAGGCTGAATCAGTAAATAATAAAACTGTGTTTTCTAATTCTTTTACTAAGTTAGCTATTGTTAAACGGGGTGTCTATTAAGGTTGTCTTAAAATTTAAATCTTTAGGATGCATTTAACTTTACAGCGATAAAATGTTAATATACAGTGCGGTAATGTTAAAGGGAGACTGCAATAGATAAGAGATAATAGATAATAGATGTCCTCACCCAACCCCTCTCCGAAGATTCTGTGTTGATTTACAAGAAAAATAATAATTTTTTCTATTTTTGTATTCTTAGGAAGCCTTGAGCTATCCTGTATAGAGCCTTATACTATTTGTATCTGCGCTCTATTTTTTTGCTTATTTTCTTCATAGTTTTTATCATAGTTTTCTTTTCGTTTAAAGATCACATATATAGTTTCAAGCAGCTTTCGTTGTACTGCTACTAATCCTTTCATTTTAATTCCCTGTTTTGCAACGATCCGGGCATATAAGGCCCTAAAAGTATCATCCCATTTTACCGCTGTCAATGCAGGCAGGTACATAGCTTTTCTTAAGTACCTGTTCCCTTTTTTAGATAT
>NZ_AUGP01000029.1 GCF_000422725.1 Flavobacterium subsaxonicum WB 4.1-42 = DSM 21790 | reverse complement strand
CAATAAACCTTTTAAGGTGATTATTGCGGCGGGGCTCACCTCTTCCCATCCCGAACAGAGAAGTTAAGCCCGCCTGCGCAGATGGTACTGCAATTTGTGGGAGAGTATGTCATCGCCTTTCTTTTGAAAAGCCCTATCCAAACGGATAGGGCTTTTTTTTGTGCCTAAATTTTTTGGGAAAAGTATCCCAAAGCAGGGGATTTAAAGGATTTTTTATCCTGGTTAAAACCCTATCAACACAATTATGGATAATCTATAGCTATAGACTGAAATGACAACCCAGCTAACAGCTCCGGGATTTAAATTGATGTTAGCTGGTTTTGCCAAACTGCACACTAATTACCTATCTTCTAATGCCGGGTAAGTATCTTAAATGATAAATTATTTATCTGTTGGCCAATTTATCTCAAATTAATTATTGCTGCTCATATATTCTCTCTATTGTTCAGGTAATACAAATCTAAATCAATTTCATCTTATTGAAATTATTTCAATACAGTGTACACTTAATAGTTAGCATTATCCGCTATTGCATTAAGCTTATGTACTATTTAAACCTATTTACAATTTAAAATAATAATTATTTTAATTGTATGGTGGGCATCTTATTTTAATGCTCTTGGGTTTGCTGTTTATCCCAATCTAAAAAATTTAAACGAAAATAAATTACTGTATATCTATAGTAATATTTTTCTTATTAACGCACTTATCGATGTCAAACTCTTTTGGGTTATGATAAAATTATCATAACCAACATAAAATCTTTGCATATTTAATAAGATAATTCGTGTTATTTAAATTACTACTAAATATTCATTTTAGTACTAAATAGTTATTTTTTTTGCCAATTTGTTGTATTATATTTAAAATATATATAGTTTTATTGTGTATTAATGTTAAAAAAATAAAATTTAACATTATTCAAAAATTATATAAAGGCTTATAAAAAAATAGTTAAAAGCTTGTTAATCAGAAGTTTGTTGTTTTTTACGGGTAATTAATACTTGAATAATGCTTAAACAAACGACGAAATGCAAGTGTAACTATCTATAAATCAGTGTTTTATATTGTAAAATTAATTAATATTGCAATGTGAAATGATGAAAGAAAGCCTGGTAATGCAGACAGTATTATTCTTAACAAAAAGATTAGGTTTTTAAATGACAAGGAAAATTACAAGTTTTATGGGAAAAATTAAAATCGCTACGTTCGTAATGTTGTTGTTTACAACATTTGTTAATGCACAATTATCTGACTTTAGCTTAACAGTTACAAAAACTGATGAGACCTGTTTAGGTAACGGATCATTAACCTTCTCAGTTTCTAACACTACACCAAATGCTGCAATGCTATATAAGGTGTATAAATTACCCAATACAAATAACCCGATTGCTGTTTTAAGCACGGGCTATCTTGGTAGCTTGGGTGCAGCTACTTATAAAGTTGTGGCAATGCAGTCTATGGGCAGTCTTTTAAATAGTAAAGAAAAAACTGTTACTATAGGCAGCCAGATTGTTCCATTAGTATTTAATGTAACCTCAAGCAACCAAAATTGTGCTACAGGAGGCAGCGTGATTGTAAACACTACATCGGGCACATTTGCATCGGCAGAAATTATTGGGGGGCCGCAGTTACGACCTATGCAATCGTCAAATGTTTTTGACGGCCTGCCTGCAGGTACTTACAAAATCAGGGTATTTAACAGCTGTGGAGTAGGTAAGGTAAAAACATATACGTTAGCGTTAATTAATGCAGTGCTTAACATTGGCGATACTACTTATCCGGATGCTTTAAGCCCTCTTTGCGACCAGATTACAGTAACAAATACAATTACACCATCATCGGGTACTATAAGCTATCCATTAACGGTTAGCCGCACATTATCTGTCCTGGATATTTCTGGAAACAGCATGGAGTTTAATGATTATTTTGCTACCGGAGACCCTAACTCTTTAACAGTAACTACAACTGTACCAAGATTACAAACAGATAGCTATACGTATGATTTTAGTGTTACCGATGGTTGTAGTACAGTATACCAAAATTCGGCAATTATAGATCCGTCTATTAAAGTTGCACTTGCACCTATAGATGCGCCTTGTGCTAATAAATACCTTAAGCTAACTGCCAGCAGGTTTACAGGTTCGTATACGGTAAACATTACCGGGCCTGCAGGGTTTAATCCGGTTACGTATAACGCAACACCACAAGGCCCTTTTACATTAGGCACTGTTATATATGGCAGCGCTACTAATACTGTGCCTTTTGGTACTTATGAGGTTACAATAACAGATTCTTGCAACAGGACAGCTACCACTACCTTAGAAATTGAGTTTGAAAAACCGCAACCTTCTGTAGGTGGTGTTAATAATGGTTGTTTTTCTGTATTCGGAAAAATTAGCGCAAGCGTACCGGCAGCAAATATTGTAAGTGCCCGTGTGCTTACCGGCCCTGCTACTTACAGTACAAGTTATTCTGTAAATGTAGATTCGAGCATTACTCCAAATGGCGAACTTATAATTTTAGATGTGCCTATTGGTACTTACAAAATAGAATTTACAGACGATTGCGGCTTTACTTATGAGAAAAATGTAGTTGTACCTGCTTTTGTAGAAAAAGACTTTTATTTAGTAACATTACCGGGATGCCAACCAGGTTATGGTACTGTTAGATACCAAAGTGGTAACGGAGACCTTACTTCGGTACAAATTACTGCAGCTCCATACAGTGGTTCTTTTCCAATAGATGTTTCTCAAAACATAATTGCCAATGGCGATTTTTATATGGGTAACCTGCCAGAGGGGCAATACAGCTTTAAAGCTACAGATGTTTGTGGTATTGTACACGAACTTCCAATTTTTGTAGAGGGGTATCACCCACCACAAACAGGCTTTGAGTTTACTCCTAACTGTGGCAGTTTCTCTATTAAAGTTACAGATGCCGGCAATGGTACAGAAGGTGCTGTTTACTTCCTTCAAAAATATTATCCTATTACCGGTACATGGGGTCATCCGGGTAACAACAACAATCCTTACACAGAAGGTGCTGTACCTACTGCACAAACGGGTCTCAAACTTGTTAACCTAACGGCCAGGAACAACCTTAACTATCAGGGTAAATTCAGGGTTATTAAAAAGTTTGAGTCTTTTACTACAGCAACTTCAGATAATTCTATGTGTGTAAGCAGCCTTGGCGAATTTAATTATAACGATGGCCTTAGCATTAATACAGCGTATACTCTTGCTTGTGTGGGTAGCCCTAATGATGTTATGCTTGAAATTACAGGTCAGCCTACATCGTTTAAAATTATAGAAAAAAATGGCCAGCCTTTTAGTTTTGATAATGGTGCCAGCAACATTTTTGTTAACATAGAACCGGCCGAATATGTTTTCCAGATAGAGAACGATTGTGGCGATATTGTTACGCAGTGGTTTAATGTGCTTACGCTGCCATCTATTGCCGATGCTACGCAGCCGGAAGACATGGTGCTTTGCGTAGAAAACGGTACAGCAGCAACGTATCAGTATCATTTAACAGATCAGAACGATGGTATATTAAACGGCCTTTATAGCGCAATGTATACCATTACGTATCACTTAACTTTTGAAGATGCCGATACAGGTGTTAACCCACTGCCGGAATATTACACAAGTACAGGCAATGGCCAGGTAGTTTATGCAAGGCTTATACATAACGAAATTTCTCTTTGCCATGGTGTAACATCATTCAAGCTTTTTGTAGGCGAATACCAGGAGCCAATTATAGCAACTACCGGTACTATATGTAACGATAGCCGATTAGGCCTGAGCGCAAACGCAGGTTACAGCAGCTACTTATGGTCTACCGGCGAAACTACGCAGAGTATTTTTGTTACAGAGCCGGGTGTGTATACAGTAATTGTTGAAAAAGATTACGGAACTACAACCTGCGATGGTTATGCCGAAGTAGAAATTAAAGAATCATACACTCCGGAAATTATTAAAATAGAATCTGAAGACTGGACTGAAGATAATAATACCATTACAATACATGCCCAGGGCGCTGCAGATCTTGAATATTCTTTAGATGGTGTTACCTACCAAACATCTAATGTATTTACAGGTCTTGATACCGGCTTATTTAATATATATGTTAAAGACGCCCATGGTTGTGGGCAGGTTAATAAAGAAGTTGTTTTGTTAAATTATCCAAACTACTTTACTCCTAATGGCGATGGCTCTCATGACACTTGGAACATTAAACATGCTCCAATGGAACCCCACATGAAAGTTGTTATTATGGACAGGTATGGTAAGATTATAACCGCGTTCGGTTCCACCTCCAGAGGTTGGGACGGTACTCTTAACGGCATCCAACTACCTTCGACAGATTACTGGTTTGTGGTTACTCGTGAAGATGGTCGCGAATTAAAAGGCCACTTTGCCATGCTGCGATAGTCTGGTTTAATTTAGCTTATGGAAATCCCCTTCTTACTAAAGGGGATTTTTCATGTTTGCCTGATTATCGTACAGGCAGGCGGGTTATGTTAATTGCGGGTTTTCCGTAATGATAGAAATTGCTTACAAGTATTATGTGTTATACATTTACAACAAAACTAACATAACCCCCACATCTAACTATTAATTGCTTACAATTTTAGTTATAGTTATTACAGCCGGGTGTGTGTTTTAGTGTGTGCTTACCGCTTTAGGTGTAAAGAGGTAATTTTCCTGGAGGATACTATTTTAAAATTGAAGAACGGAACAATTTAATAGTGTTAGTTTTTAAATCCCCTTTTACAGGGGATTTTTTTATTTTATGGCCAAATGTTAATTGCGGATTTCCCGTAAGGCTAAAAATTGCTTATAAATAAATTACAATATATATTTGAGACCGAATAGTTGTCTCCCAACCATTCTTATTTAGTAGTAGTGTTTTTGGTTCTTTAAGTAATTAAAGAAAGTGTTTGCTTTTTGAGTAGTTTAAAAAATCCCCTAATAGGGGATTTTTTTATGTGTTTATTTCAAGGTCTTTTATATAATCTTCATACTCGTAGAAAAAGCGTTCAAAGGCATCCATATTTATGCTAAAAAACCTAAATATCATTGCCCAGCTCGCCATATTATAAAGGCTAATACCGATAAGCTCTACCCAAATGCGGCTTACGGCTTTGCCGGTTTCCAGGTAATAGTCTTTTTCAAAAATAGCCTCGGGCAAAAACTCTTCGTGCAATATGCTTTTAAGCGATTCTATTTTTTCAAAATATATCTTACGCTTTTCATCGTCCTTGGGTTCAATTTCCAGCATAACCTGTGCCTTTTTATTATCTATATAAAATTTAAAGGTTACATCTTTTATTTTAGTGTCATACAACATCCATTTGCGGGGGTAGGCCTCTGCAAAAGATGTCCAGAACTCTTTTTTCATTTGTTGCGCTTCTGCTTTGCTAAACATGTGTTTTACTTTTTAATGCATTTTTTAAGTACCTTTAGGGTTATAGATTATAATCCTGAAGATGCTTTTTTCCGAATTTACAAAATATATCCCAAAAATACTAAATCAGCAGCTACCGGCAGTAAATGCCCACATTAAAATGGCCCCTTTAGAGCGGCAGCAAACCTTGCAGATGGAAGATTACAGCAAATACAAGCCACGAAAGTCGGCTGTTATGATGCTGTTTTACCCTAAAGACAATCATGCGCACTTAATGCTTATAAAGCGCAATACGTATCCGGGTATTCACTCGGCGCAAATATCGTTTCCGGGAGGAAAGGCAGAAGTGTTTGATAAAGACCTGGCTGCAACTGCCCTGCGCGAAACGCATGAAGAGATAGGTATACTGCCGCAGGATATTGATGTGGTTATGCCGTTTACCGAAATTTACATACCGCCGAGTAATTTTATGGTATTTCCGTTTTTGGGCTTTTGCTTAACACAGCCAGTTTTTAACCCGAATCCGGCCGAAGTAGCTCAGCTTATAGAACTGCCCCTGGATGTTTTTTTAGACGATTCTATCATCATTAACACATGTATGAAAACATCTTACCAGGCGGAAGTTCTTGTACCTGCTTTTAAGGTTGAAGAGCATATAGTTTGGGGTGCAACAGCCATGATGTTGAGCGAACTTAAAGAAACGATAAAAATAGCGCTCGAATAATATGCTTTTTGTAAGTTTGTGCTTTACTTTGCTATTATTATGGGCTTATTTAAGAAAAATCCCTTTGGTCATATACTCTTCCTTAAAAGATGGCTCATTCGCATTTTTGGGGCACTTACACACCGCCGTTACAGGGGGTTTAACCACTTAAAAATAGATGGGTCTGAAATTATAAGGGCATTGCCGCAAACCAACGTACTGTTTATATCTAACCACCAGACTTATTTTGCCGATGTGGTGGCTATGTTTCATGTATTTAACGCCAGCCTTAAAGGGCGTGAAGACAATATAAACAACATTGGCTACCTCTGGAACCCCAAGCTTAATATTTATTATGTAGCGGCTAAAGAAACCATGAAAGAGGGTTGGCTGCCGCGAATACTATCGTATGCCGGGGCGATTACGGTAGAGCGGACCTGGAGGGCAAAAGGGCAGGATGTGCAGCGCGAGGTTAACCCCAACGATACCGAAAATATACGAATAGCACTGGAGGATGGTTGGGTAATAACCTTCCCTCAGGGTACAACAAAACCCTTTAAACCTATAAGGAAAGGTACGGCCCATATTATTAAAAAGCACAAACCTATTGTAGTGCCTATTGTTATAGATGGCTTTCGCCGGTCTTTCGACAAAAAGGGGCTACGCCTTAAAAAGAAGGGCATACTGCAATCGTTTATTATAAAAGAGCCACTTGATATTGATTATGATAACGAAACCATCGAAGAAATAATAGAAAAGATTGAGTATGCCATAGAGCAGCACCCATCTTTTTTAAAGGTTATACCAAACGAGATATTAGACGCACAGGAAGAACTCAACAAACAACGCCAGTGGAACTACTAAAAAAAAAAGAGGCCTGAGCCTCTTTTTTTTGTGTTCTTATTTTACAACTTCTACTTTGTAGCCTTTTTTACGTAACAGCATTATAACACCATTCTCTCCCGGCAGGTGGGCCGCACCCAGAGCAAACAACGTAGGTTTTGCTTTTGCTACTGCCTCTATTTTAGGCACCCAGTTTTTATTACGATTGTTTAAAAAGGTCTCAATGTGTTTGGCAAACATTGGGCTGCCTTCCTGCAAAGTAAAATTATAAATAGCGTTAAGGTCTTTTTCTTTGTAAAGCGTCATAATCCTTTGCAGCTCAAGTTTGCTGGCAGCCATGTTATCATTAGCTGTTTTAACAAGCTCGGCCATTTGCTCTGTATATGGTACAGCATCAAACACGGCAAGCTGGTCTTCTACTGTTTCAAGGCCGTAAATTTGCTCCTGCTGGTCTTGGGTATATTTAATTAAATCTCCTTCAACCGATTGTATTTCGCAATCAACCATTTTAGGTATCAGCATGCTGGTAACAAGCAACGGCATAAAACCATCTACAGCCTGTACAGGGTAGCCCAAAGTAGCTTTTAAAAAGGCATCTACCTTAGCATACTCTTCGGGTTTGGCAAGGCTGCTCATTTTAACATCATTCTTCATTTTCATGCCTGCCATTAAGTGGGTTTGCAGGTTGGGGTCGTCCATATCCAGTTCCAAATAGAGCTGTTGGGTGTTATCTAAAGCAGTAAGTATATTATCGTCTAACACAAGATTGCAGGTTGCATGCAGCGTACCCAACAAATAAGATGGTTTAGAGATGCCTTTGCCCGTAATCTTCCAAAGCAGGCCCTTGTCTAATTTTTGAGGAGCGGCATCAGTTGATTTTTGAGCGCTGGCAGATAATGCTATCAAAAGGCCAAAGACCGTAAAGAGTAATTTTTTCATAAGTTTAAAAGTCTAATTTCTTAAGTTCTTCGTAGTTTTTATGCAGTCGGCGTAACAAAAATCCATAAATTAATTTGTAAAACAGCCATACCAACAATATAAATATACCTACTAAAACAAATATGAATAAAAAAGCAGTAAGGTAAAAGGCAAGCGCATTGCCATGTTCCTGAGATTTATGCACCGCCTCCAATACCCTGGAATCGGTTTTAAACATTACAAAAACAATAACTATAGCACTAACCACTACATAGGCAAGATTTACATAAATATAGGTAGATACCGCTTTTCTTGTTTTTAAAATGCTTTGCATTAAATTCTTAACATTGTCTGTAACCGTTATTTTCTTGTAGCGTATATAAAATACGTACACAAAATACAATATTATGCCATAGCCAATAAGCGTCATGGGTAGTGTAAGGTAGTCTATACTTGGTGTATTAAAAGACTGTGTATTGGTATTATCTTTTAATAAAACGGTAAGGCTTACTTGCAGTAAAAACTCAAGTATGCTTATAACCAATATCCATTTTACAATAGAAGACGATTTTTTATGCAGCATGCCGTAAATTTCTTTTTCAGAAACTTGCGGAAAGCTGGGCTCGTTTTGCTTCCAGTGGTTTTTTAATTTATCTAATTCGTCCATATTCCCCTTTACGGATTTATAATAGTTTTTAGTTTGCCTTTAATCCTGTTCATTTTAACGCGGGCGTTAACCTCGCTAATACCCAGGGTTTGTGCTATCTCTGTATAATCTTTATCTTCCAGGTACATAAAAACCAGTGCTTTTTCTATATCGTTAAGCTGCTGTACGGCCTGGTAGAGCAATTTAATATGCTCTTCTTCTTCGTAGTTGTATTCGTCCTGGTTAAAGCGGTGCAGTTTACTATCAAACTCGATAGTATTAATGGTACGCGTTTTTTTGCGGTACAGGGTAATGGCGGTATTAAGGGCAACCCTGTACGCCCAGGTAGTAAATTTGGCTTCGCCCCTAAATTGCGGAAAGGCTTTCCAGAGCTGAATGGTAATTTCCTGAAAAAGGTCTTTGTGGGCATCTTCATTGTTAGTGTAGAGCCTGCAAATTTTGTGTATCAGGTTTTGATTTTCCTGAAGCTGTTGTACAAACGACCTTTCGATAGATGAACTCATAGAGCATTAGTATATAAACATCCTAAAATGTTACAGGTACATTACAATTCTTTATCCTTGTAGTAATTAATCATAAGGCCGGTAAACTTGCTATAAGCCTCCATGCCGTCTTTTTGCTGATTGATCTTTAGGTAATTATCATAAATATATTCAAAAATATCTTCTATAAAAGAATCGTATTTTTTTCCGAAAGCCTCACTTTCTTTAAAGTTTTCGCGCACCCCTTTTCTAATAAGCGGTACCAGGCTTTTGGCTTTGGCCTCGTCGAACTTGGCAATATTCCTTAAGCAGTACTTAAGCGCAAACGAATAGCCGGAGTACTTAAAATAAAGATCGTTACTCTTCACAGATGCCATAAAACCTATAAAGTTAGCTTCACTCTCGCTGGCATAGCCCAGCTGGTGCGCCATTTCGTGGCAGGCGGTGGTAGGCAGGTTGTACTTGGGCAATTCGCTGTTAACCTGTGCCTCGTTAGTAAACGGGTTTAGGTACCCGCCAAACCCCATATAAGATAACGGCACACTAATTAACGACGATTTTATGCTCTCGCGCTCGTATTTAAAATAAGGCAGCTCTTTTGCCAGGTTGGTGTATCCGTTAAGGGTATGGCTATAAATTTCTGTATTAGAATAAGGGCTAACCACTTTAAGGCTGTCGTTTTTTTGCAAAGCGGCATGCATGGCATTGGTCTTATCTATAAGTTTTAAGGTAAAGGCAACTAACTGGGCAGGTGTATAGTCTTTTTCTATAGCCATTTTTTTATGAAGCGGTACACGGCGGTAGTTCATGGCCCATAAAAAATTGAACATAAAGTATATTACAGAAAAGCAGGCTGCCATAGTTATAAGGTTGTACTTATAGTCGCGGCGCCAGGTTTTTCGGCGCATCCAGAACCATCGCAATGCCATAAAAATTACAATGCCGTAAATTACATCGCCAACAGAAAAGCCGATCCACCCGAAAATAATGCGTGACGCGTGCGATATGTAGGGGTATAGCCCATTACTGTAATAATTTTCTACAAACTCAGGAAAAAAAGAAAGCACATTAACCAGTATAATTTGTATAAGGAGCAACAGGGCGAGCAGTTTCTTTTTCTTCATTTGGGTTAAATAAAATGGGTAAGTAAATATAAGTAGTATTTTTGTATTGGATAAACACAAATTGCCCCATGAAAAAGATTGATGCACCCAAGAAGGTTATTTTTGTTTGCGATGGTAAAAAGTGTGGGCGGTATAGCGATGATATCCGTCAACAATTTAAGCAGGCCATTAAAGACAACGGACTTAAAAAAGAGGTTACCGTTGTGCGTATGGACTGCACCGATAATTGCAAATGCGCCCCTGTGGTTAGCCTTCAGCCCAAAAATATATGGTTGGGAGAGGTCGAAGATAAGAACGTAAAGGGCATTTTTAAAGAGTATTTTTTATAATTCAAATTGATTATCTTTGTATACTTATATTTTGAAAAGATGGAATATATAGCTGACAGAATTACGATTGACGAAAAGCTTTGCAATGGAAAACCTACTATCCGTGGCAAACGTATTACTGTACAAACTATTCTTGAATTTTTAGGAGCAGGAGAAACCAAGGAAGAAATTCTTAATCAATATCCTTCTTTAGTGCTTGAAGATATTGATGCTTGTATAAAATTTGCATCTGACTTAATGAATAGAAACTTCACTATTAAAACTGTCGCTTAATATGGCCGACTTTTTAATTGATGTTAATCTGCCATATTATTTTTCTTTATGGAATACCGAGAATTTTGTTCATCAAAAAGATATTAATGACGAATGGTCGGATGAACAAATTTGGAGATATGCACAGGAGAATGATATGACTATCATTACCAAAGACAGTGACTTTTCAAATAAAATTTTACTACGTCAACCACCTCCTAAAGTTATTCATATACGTTTTGGTAATATGAAAATGAAAGATTTTTACGATACTACGTCCAAATTATGGAATGATATATTAATATTGAATGAGAGCAACAAATTGGTAAATGTTTTTAAAAACAGAATAGAGGCTATCCAATAAAACAACAACACTAAATACATAACATTTACATGAGCCAGGAAATAAGAAACCTGGAGCCAAAAGCGCTCTGGAATAAATTTGCCGACCTGAATGAAGTACCACGCCCGTCTAAAAAAGAAGAAAGGGTTATTGCTTTTATTAAAGGGTTTGGCGAGAAATTAAACCTTGAAACCATTGTAGACGAGGTGGGCAACGTTATTATTAAAAAACCTGCCACACCGGGTTTAGAAAACCGTAAAACGGTTGTGCTGCAAAGCCACCTGGATATGGTGCATCAAAAAAATGGCGATACCGTTTTTGATTTTGATACGCAGGGAATAGAAATGTATGTAGATGCCGACTGGGTGCGTGCTAAAGGCACAACCCTGGGTGCAGATAACGGTCTTGGTGTTGCTACTATTATGGCTGTTTTAGAAAGCACCGATATTAAACATCCGGCTCTTGAAGCCTTGTTTACTATTGATGAAGAAACCGGAATGACGGGTGCTATGGGCCTTAAAGGCGGATTGCTTAAAGGTGATATTCTTTTAAATTTAGATACTGAGGAGGATGACGAAATTGGTATTGGCTGTGCCGGTGGTATAGATGTTACCGCAGAGCGTGAGTATAATACAGAGGATACCCCCGAAAATTCGGCGGCATACACTATTACTGTTAAAGGTTTAAATGGTGGCCACAGTGGTATGGATATTCATAAAGGGTTGGGTAATGCCAATAAAATTATGAACCGTTTATTATTTGACAGCTTTGAGAATTTTGGCCTTCAGATAGTTGAAATTAATGGTGGCAGCCTGCGTAACGCTATTCCGCGAGAGAGCGTTGCTACAGTTATTATCTCTACCATTTTTGATGAAGCTTTTGTGTTTGATATGCAACAGGTTATTGGCGAAATTAAAGCCGAGCTTAAAACCATGGAGCCTAACCTGGAAATTATCTTCGAAAAAATAGATGTTGTACCGCAAAAGGTTATGGACCTTGGTGTGCAGGAAGGCCTTATTCGTGCCATTTATGCTGCGCATAATGGAGTGTATCGCATGAGTGCTGATATTTCAGGCCTTGTAGAAACCTCTAACAACATTGCCCGCGTTATTGTAAAAGACGGCAAAATTTACATTGGCTGCCTTACGCGTTCGTCTGTAGAGAGTTCTAAGATAGACCTTGCCGATGCCTTACGCGCCACTTTCGAACTTATTGGCTGCGAGGTTACCCAAAGCGGCTCGTACCCGGGCTGGACACCTAATGTAGATTCGGCTATTTTAGAGGTGCTTAAAGATATTTACGAAAAACAAAACGGTGAAAAGCCTAATGTTGCCGCCTGCCATGCCGGCCTTGAGTGTGGTATTTTAGGCACCAACTACCCGGATATGGATATGATATCTTTTGGGCCTACCATTAAAGGTGCCCATAGCCCCGATGAAAGGGCAAGCATATCATCTGCTCAAAAATACTGGAAATTTGTACTGGAAATACTGGAGAACATACCGGTAAAATAGTCATCAGTTGTCAGTTATCATTTGACAGACGTAGGTCAATAAAAAAGTTAATAACCTGTTTAGAAATAAGCAGGTTTTTTTATTAAATATACTGAACAAATCATATAATTTTAATACGATTTTACGTTACATGCCTAAACCAATATCCCTCATGAAAAAAATGTTTTTGCTGGCACTGCTGCCGGCATTGTTATGGTCGTGTTCGCACAAGGCAGAGCGTGTTGAAAGGGCTTTCTATTTTTGGAAAAGCAACGATTACCAACTTTCAGATCAGGAAAATAAACTGATGGATACGTTACAGGTAAAGAAAATTTATGTAAAGTTTTTTGAGGTAGAGAAAAATGACCTTGTGGGTTATGTACCGATTGCTAAAACTGATTTGCATCTTTACAGCAACGATAACATTACAAGCCTTATACCTACAGTATATATTACTAATGAGGTGTTTAAAAAAGCGAAGCCATCAGACATGGATGCACTGGCCGACAACGTTAATTTTTTGATAGATAAATACACGAAAGATAAGTTTCATAACGTAGCCAATGTAGACGAGTACCAGATGGATTGCGACTGGACTCTTAGTACAAAAGACAGTTATTTTTACTTTCTTAAAAAATTAAAACAGGTATCGGGCAAAAAGATAAGCTGTACGTTGCGTCTTTATCCTTACAAGTATCCGGATAAAATGGGAGTACCACCGGTAGATAAAGCCATGCTTATGTGCTACAATCTTTTAAACCCGTTACAAGAACGCGAAAAAAATTCGATACTGGATATTAATGAGTTGCATGCCTATTTAAATTCGGGTAAAAAGTATCCGTTGCACCTGGATGTGGCCCTGCCCGTATATTCGTGGATGCAGGTGTACCAAAACGACCATTTTGCACAGGTTGTTTATACCAATACTAAAGATATTAAAACCATTCTTACCCCAAACAAGCCTTTGTGGTATACGGTTAAAAAAGATACTGTTATAAATGATTTTTACATCAGGTCCGGCGATAAGGTAAAGATAGAGGAGCAAACCGCAGAACAGTTAAATAAGGCGGTAGCCATTATAAAAAAATATGTACCACTGGATAGAGATATTACCGTAAGCCTTTTTCATTTAGATCAAGAACAATTAAGCCGTTACAGCCATGAAGAAATTGCAGCTTTTTATACTGGTTTTACTAAGTAGCAGTATTACTGCCAATGCTTGCGGTTTTTATCCGTATGGCGAAGATATACGCTTTTGCTTTTTTAAGCCGCGGTATTATGGCTATAAAACCTTTTCAGAATTTGATTATTCGTCACAATCGTTTAGCCCTAAAGAACTTTACGGTGTTAACGAAACCGAACCTAACATACAGTTGTGGTATAACTACTGCAAGGGTAAGGTGCCTCAGGCAGAAATTAAAAAAGCAGTTTACACCCTATCTGATAAAGATTTTAATAAAAAATCGGACAACAAAATGGTAAAATACCTGTTTGCAGTTAAAGATACCCAGGCTATAAATTATTTGCTGTTCGCAAAAAAATGCGAGCTTATGAATACCTATTACGAAGACCCTTGGGAGCGTACAGATAATATTACCATACCACAGCGTACCAATATTATAGACCAGGCTATAGTACTGGCAGCAAAAGCTGACAATACAGAGCTCAAGCTGCGCTATACTTTTTTAGCCATACGCATGGCTTATTATAATGAACAAAAAGATAAGCTGCGCAGTTTGTTCGATACTTTTTTTGCTACCATAAAAAATAAGGATATTGTTTATTACTGGAGCCTTTATTTTACAACGCTTACCGAGACCGATCCGGCACTGGCTAACTTTTATGCGGCACAGGTATTTGCCCATGCCCCCGAAAAACGCTTTATGATTAGCTGGAGCTACAATAGGGCAATACCTTTTGATAAGGTTTTAAAATTTGCGAAAACTAACGAAGAACGTGCCAATGTGTACGTGCTTGCGGGCATAATACGGTCTGACCGCGCCTTAGAAGAAATAAAAGAAGCTTACAGATATAATGCAGGTTCAGAAGGGCTGTCTTTTTTACTGCTGCGCGAGGTAAATAAGATAGAAGATTGGATATATACGCCTTACTATTCGCTTTTTGCTCCATCTATTGTTACCAACTATGATACGATGGATGATTCTGCAAAAATTGTTTTAGAAAGGGTAGAACACGACAGGCAGTATGCTGCAAAGGTGCTGCAATTTGTACAATCTGTAGATAAATCTGTTGTTGAAAATGCACAATTCTGGAAACTTGCCGAAGTGCAGCTATTGTTTTCGGTAAAAAACTACGCTGCATGCCTTAATAGTATTGCATCTTTAGAAACTGTTTTAAATAAAAATACCACTGCCTTTAAACAGTTGCAACAGCTAAAAGCGCTGGCACTCACTGCCAGTCAGCCGCAGGACAACGCCGTTATTTTAGATAATGTTAAGCCTGTAATCTTGAGTAATAAAAAAAACCAGAAGTTTTTGTTTGCACTTGGGCGGGAGTTAGAGTATAAAGGCAATACCAGCGATGCCGCCCTATTATATTCTAAACTTACCAATGATGTTGATTATACGGGAGAATACGATAACGATTCGGCAGCGGCTTATTGGCGTACCCTTAAAAATGATGATACTACCTACGGCGATTTTTATACCAATTATTTTGACTACATAAATGTGTATTATACGCCACAGCAAACCATCGGGCTTATAAGGGCAATTGAAAAAAATACCGCTCAGGATGCATTTTCGGTGTGGAAATTCAGCTCGCTTAAAAATGAGGTAAAAAGTCTGTACGATCTTTTAGGTACACAGTACATAAGGCAGAATAAATTAAAAGAGGCACTGTCGAGCTTTAAAAGTGTGGGCAGGGAATACTGGGATATGAATTATTCGGCATGGGAACGTGGAAAAGCAGATTTTTATGGCGACCTGTTTAATAAAAGCCCGTTTTACGATATTAAACATACACCCAAATTTATACCGGTAAAAGATAGTATTATGTACAATAAATATACGGTTACAAAATACCTGATAAATTATCTGGACAAGGCCGAAAATGTTAAAGAGAAAGATAGGGACTATTATTACTTTTTAGTTGCCACATGCTACTATAATATGACAGAGGACGGCAATTCCTGGATGATGCGACGTTTTTACTGGACAAGTAATTATAATACCACCATAGCTGAAGATGAAAAAGAATATCGTGAAGCTAACCTTGCAAAAAAATACTATACTCTGGCAATAAAGCATGCTAAAACAGCTAAGTTTAAAGCATTATGCCTGCGTATGATGGCACATATAGATGATGAAAAAGGAGATAACAAGGGCGATTATTATACGGCCATACTAAACAAATATCCTGAGTATTATAAAGAGCTAAGCAGTGAAAGCAGCTGTACCGCCTTTACTGATTATTTTAGGGCCCGCCGTTAAAAACAAACCCCCGTTTAGCAATAAACGGGGGTTTGATATTTTTATTTGGCAACAGGCTGTGCTTTTGGTTTAAGGTACTTGTCTAAAAAGGCAAGTGTTTTTTTGGCGGCTGTAAGCTGGTTTTCTTTTTTCATAAAGCCGTGGCCTTCGTCAGGGAAAACAACATACTCTACCGGTACACCGTTCTTTTTTACGCCGTTTACAATTTCTTCGCTTTCTATGGGCAGCACCCTAACATCGTTAGAGCCCTGTAATACAATAAGTGGCTTGTTGATTTTTTGATAGTTGTATAGTGGCGAAATATTTTTAAGCCTAACGCTATCGGCGCTGTAAGGGTCGCCCACTTCATCATACATGGCTTTTCGGCCGGCCTCCCAATAGGCGGGTATGCTTTTAAGCGTGCGCGGCCAGTTGGCAACACCAAATAAATCTACACCCACTTTAAACTCTTCAGGGTGAAATGCCAATGCACCTAACACCATACAACCGCCATAGCTGCCGCCATAAATGCCAATGGCATTTGGGTCGATGTAATCCTGCTGGGCCAGCCACTTTTTACCCCAAATGCAATCTTTAAGGTCGCCGTTACTGTGGTCTTTATTATCAAGCTTGTAAAAAGTTTTGCCATAGCCACTGCTGCCACGGTTGTTTACCGCAAGCACCGCATAGCCATGGTTTACATAATACTGTATGGCGTTGGAATAGTTAATGCGGCTTTGCCCACCCGGGCCACCATGTACCCAAACAAGCGCAGGTACTTTAGCCTCTTTAGAGGCCTGTAGCGGCTTGTAATAAATAGCGGGAATCTCTTTACCATCAAACGATTTAAAGCGCACTACCTCGGCTTTAACAAGATCGTTTTGGTCTATTTTTTTAGATAGTGTACGCGTAAGCTGCTTTAATTTTTTGGTAGCCATATCGTACACATACAGGTTCGCAGAACTCGTACTGCTGCCCACGGTTAGCAATAGCTTGGTTTCCGATTCTGATATTATTACATCTAAAATATCCCCGTCTTCCAGATCGGGCAGGTCTATTTGTTTGTTGGTAGCATGGTCAAAAAGCAATACTTTATTTTTACCATCATCATTAATAAAAACGGCGTGGTATTTACCATTTTTGCTAAGGCTTACACCTGCAACATCCCATTTATCCGAAAATACCTTGGTCGACTTACCGCTGGCAATATCATATTTATAAAGGGCATTAAACTCATTGTCATCGTTGCTGGTGTAGTACAATGCAGTGTTATCCCTTTCAAAAGTTACCGGGTTCCAGTTGGCCTCATTATCATTGCTAATGCGTTTAGAGGTTTTTGTTTTGTTGTCATACAAAAACAGCTCGCTTTTATCGGCCGTTATTTCCTGAGTCAGGGCAACATATTGGTCGTTGTTACTAATAGTGTAAGGCTGTATGCCATCTTTATTTTCGTAAAGCAGGGTAGGTGTCCAGGTAAGGGTATCCATCTTGTAGAGGTCAAAGTACTTGGGGTCGCGCTTGTTGCTTATAAGGTAAAAGCTCTTGTTGTCTATAGTCCAGCGGCCAAACATATTTTTGCTTCCCTGCCATGGGGTAATGTCTTGTGGAGTGCCGGTTTTACGGTCCATTACATAAAGGTGGCTGTCTTCGTTACCACCCTGGTCGCTGGAGTATACAAACTTATTGGCGTTGCCCGGCAAATAATCTACCGCAAAAACAGACTCTTTAGTAGATTTGGTTAGAGCAGTTTGCGTAGTATCGGCAATATTAAGTTCGTAGGCGTTAAAAATTCCGGTAGTGTTGTTGTCTACCAATATCTTAGTTTCGTCAGGGCTAAAATCAGCACCCGCTATGCTTTTAGTGTCAAACAGGTCTTCCAGGGCAAATTGTTTAGGTATGCGCGCCTCGGCTTTTTCTTCTTTCTGGCAGGAAACTGCGCACAGCAGCAAGCCTCCTAAAAGGTAAGGATACGTATTTTTCATTATATTAAAGGTTGGTTATTTGTTTGTTTATCAAACTTATAAGTCAAATGTAATAAAAAAATGCTTGTTAAATAAAATAAAAATTCCCACTTAAGAAGCAGGAATTTATGAGTCAGGTTATGTATAGGGTTACGAAATATCAATCCCATATTTGTGCAGTAGTCCCGGCAGGCCTTCGCGGCTGAATTTTGCTTTTTTAATGCGGTTCATTTCCGGGTCAAGGGCATAGTTGTACGCAGACCTGAAGTCGGTTTTCTCTAAAACGGTATTCTGGAAGACCGCTTTAAGCAAATCGCACTCTTTAAAGGTGGCACCGCTAAGATCGGATTGGGTAAAATCAACCTCCTGCACATTGCATTTTATAAATTTGGTGCTTTTAAGCTTAAGGTTATAAAACGATGCAAATTGCAGCTGGCAACCCTCAAACTGTACCGAAAATAAGAACGGTTCGCACACGCTAAAGTTAAGCCCTAACAGTTTACAATTAATAAAAGTAGCATCTTTAAAAGCCGTACCCTTAGCGTTGGCCGTACCCAGGTTGCAGCCATCAAAGCGGCATTCGGTAAAAATAATGCCGGTAAGGTTGGCGTTGCTAAACTGGCAATCTATAAAAGTACAGTTATCATATTCGGCAACAGGCAATGGGTGTTGAGTAAAATCTTCTTTTTTGTAAACGGTACTTTCTATAATATTCATGAGTCGAATTTAAACCGCTAATTTAGGAAGCCGACGCCAATTATTGCTTTCTTTTCATGGGGAATTGCTCCAACCCGGGCTTATTATTTTTAGTGCCACTTATTTCGGCCACTATAGAGTCGTTAGTAACTTTAGTGTACGTTATCTTCTGCGGAAAGTCGTGCTGCTTGTTCTCAAAAACATAGCTGTTGGCCGTAAAGCTTTTAAGGGTAAACGATACCGGCTTCTCGTCTTTCTGGTTTTTTGTGGTAACAATGTAATGTAGCGAATCGCCTTTTTGGTCCAGCACCACCGTTTCATGAAACAGGGTATCTTTAGCCTTAACAAAAACACTTATGGCTGTAAAGGTAGAATCATCTGCTTTTTTCCAGGTTTCGGTAAAGGTGCCTTGTGGGGTAGGGTTTTCCCAAGTGCCTTCCAGCCAGGCAAACTCTTTTATCTGGTGGTATTTTTGAGTGGTTTTAGTATCCGAAAGCGGTACATCGGTAACTTCTTCTTTCTTTTTACACGATGTTATAAGGCCAAGGCCAATCAGGGCAAGCGCGGAAAATTTCAGTAATTTCATGGTGAGGTTAATTAAGTATAGTGCAAAGTAATCAAAATAAATATACAGATAACATGACAATTATCAGCCAATTAAAAAGCCTCGGAAGCTAATTCATTATTTATCATAGCACCGGCTTTCATGCCTTGTGCTACCGCCATAGCCACCGATCGCATTGGGGTGGTGCAATCTCCGGCAGCATAAACTCCGTATACTTCACTCTTTTGCCATTCGTCGATAGCTAAAAACCCCATATCGTTAACAGCGCAGTGTAGCTGCTCGTGCAAATTGGTATGATGCTCGAAAGACGGCTTGTAGTACAGCACCTTAAAATTATGGGTACTGCCATTTTT
The DNA here is from genome assembly GCF_000422725.1 of Flavobacterium subsaxonicum WB 4.1-42 = DSM 21790. Lineage (GTDB taxonomy): Bacteria > Bacteroidota > Bacteroidia > Flavobacteriales > Flavobacteriaceae > Flavobacterium > Flavobacterium subsaxonicum. The sequence goes on along the minus strand of NZ_AUGP01000029.1, from coordinate 159,110 downwards.
AAGCGCTATGCTCTCAAGCTGACCCTTTTGCTGCTCAAGTCGGGCTACTTCGCCTTCAATAACTGCAATGTTGTGCTTTTGCAGTTTGGCTGTCTGTTCATTAGTAAATAGGGCAGGGCCGTTAGTAAAGAGCGTCAGGTCCTTCGTCCATTGTAACAGGAGCTGGGCGTAATGCATGGCGGCATCGGCATTAGCCAAAATAGCAGTTGGCTGGTTTTTAACTTCGTAGCCGTGGCAGTACGGGCAGTGGATAACCGATATCCCCCAGCACTCTGCAAAACCATCAATTTCAGGCATAATATCCTTTATACCGGTGGCAAGTAGTAATTTCTTCCCTGTAAAGGTTTTTCCGTTTTCTGTCGTAATGCTAAACCCGTTTTCTGCGGAAGCTGCCTTAACAGCACTATCGTTTAAAAAAGTTACGGTAGGGTAGGCCATTACCTGCTCTTTGGCTTTCGCCGAAATTGCTGCTGGGGTTTCGCCATCCTGCGTTAAAAAGTTGTGCGAATGCGGCGTTTGGCGGTTGCAGGGTTTATTGGCATCTATTATTAATACATTGCGCGATGCCCTTCCCAATGCCATTGCAGCAGATAGGCCTGCATAGCTGCCGCCTATTATAATTACTTCGTAGTTTGTTTGCATTTTTTTTTGATTGATGATTGAACTGTATATTTTTAGAACGCGGATGACGCGGATGACGCGGATTTACGCAGATTTTAATTATGTATTGCATCAATGAATCTAATTATAAAATCCATGTAAATCCGCGTATGCCTCCATCCGTATTATCCGTGTTCCATTATCACAATAATTTGGTAAAGATAAATAAATTCCGTATTATTGCAACTTAATTGCATTAATAAATGAACAGGAGAAACACACCCGCCAAAAAAATGATAATGGAGCTGTTGCAGGCAGCCAATTCCGCGTTAAGCCAGGAAAGGATAGAGGCAGAGGTTAAAGGTGTAATGGACCGTGTTACTATTTACCGTGTGCTTAACCGCTTTTGCGAAGATGGTGTTACCCACAAAATTCTGGCCGATGATGGTAAGTTTTACTTTGCCCTGTGCCACAGCTGCGAGGAGCATAACCATGCGCACGATCATTTTCATTTTAGGTGCCTTGGGTGCGAAAAGGTAGAGTGCCTGCAGGAGCAGGTTACCTTTACACTACCCGATGGCTACAGGCTGCAAAACAGCAGCAGCTGGATTACCGGCTACTGCAAAAGCTGTGCTTAAACAGGTACGGTTTTTGTATTAAGTATAGTGTATTGAGAATCAAAAAAATTACGTAATTTTGCACTTTCAATTAAAGGGAAAAGACTATGTTAGACAGGTTACAGTATATAAAGCAGCGTTTTGATGAGGTATCTGACCTTGTTATACAGCCGGATATTATTTCCGACCAAAAACGTTATGTACAGTTAAATAAAGAGTATAAAGACTTAAAGGCGCTGGTAGACAAGCGCGACGAATATTTAATTGTTACGGGCAACCTTAAAGAAGCCCAGGAAATTATGGCCGACGGCAGCGATGCCGAAATGGTAGAGATGGCCAAGATGCAATTGGATGAGGCTAAGAAAAGGCTTCCGGAACTGGAAGACGAGATTAAATTTATGCTTATACCTAAAGATCCAGAAGATGCCAAGAATGTAATGGTAGAGATTCGTGCCGGTACCGGTGGCGATGAGGCCAGTATTTTTGCAGGCGACTTATTTAGGATGTATACCAAATATTGCGAAAACAAAGGCTGGAGAACCAGTATTGTAGACGTTAGCGAAGGTACATCGGGTGGCTTTAAAGAGGTTATTTTTGAAGTTAGCGGAGAAGATGTTTACGGTACACTTAAGTTTGAAGCCGGTGTACACCGTGTGCAGCGTGTACCACAAACAGAAACCCAGGGCCGTGTACACACCTCTGCTGCTACGGTAATGGTATTGCCGGAAGCTGAAGAGTTTGATGTACAGCTGGATATGAACGAGGTACGTATTGATTACTTCTGTTCGTCTGGTCCCGGTGGGCAGTCGGTTAACACAACCAAATCGGCTGTACGTTTAACGCACTTGCCAACAGGTTTGGTGGCGCAGTGCCAGGACGAGAAATCGCAGCATAAAAATAAAGATAAAGCAACCCAGGTTTTACGCTCGCGCCTTTATGAAATGGAGCTTGCCAAAAAACAGGAAATAGATGCGGCTACACGTACCTCTCAGGTAAGCAGTGGCGACCGTTCGGCTAAGATCCGTACGTATAACTATTCTCAGGGCCGTATTACAGATCACAGGATAGGGCTTAACTTATTCGACCTTGATGGTTTTATGAATGGCAACATCCACAAAATGATCGACGAGCTTCAGTTGGTTAACAACACAGAAAAACTTAAGGAAACAGAAGTTTATTAAATATCAGGAATCCCGCTTTGGCGGGATTTTTTTTGCGATTTATGGAACACGGATAACGCGGATTTAAAAATTGATTGACACGGATTTATCCAGTTGCTAAAATCCGTCCTGCGAAGCATTGGCGTCATCCGCGTTCCATTTCCCTCATGGATTTTCAATATAAAATCCTTATTTTTGCAAAAGCAACTATCAACACACAAACAATGACCACCCAACAGTTATTCGAACAAATACGTCTAAAACAATCGTTTCTATGTGTAGGCCTTGATGTAGACTTAAACAAGATACCGCAACACCTGCTGGATACCGAAGACCCTATATTTGAGTTTAACAAAGCCATTATAGATGCCACACACGATCTTGCTGTGGCCTATAAACCCAATACGGCCTTTTTTGAAGCGTATGGCTTAAAGGGATGGAATTCGCTTGAAAAAACCATTAAATACCTTAATGATAAACACCCCGAGGTATTTACTATTGCCGATGCCAAGCGCGGCGACATTGGCAATACATCGGCCATGTATGCCAAGGCATTTTTGCAGGATATGAATTTCGACTCTATTACTGTAGCGCCGTATATGGGCAAAGATAGTGTGGAGCCGTTTTTGGCAGTGCCGAACAAGTTTACAATACTGCTGGCACTAACATCTAACGGAGGTGCTTTTGATTTTCAGACAAAAGTGGCGGGCGATAAAGAGTTGTACAAACAGGTTTTAGAAACATCTAAAACGTGGGCTAACAGCCAAAACCTCATGTATGTGGTGGGTGCTACCAAAGCCGAATATTTTACAGAAATCCGTAAAATAATTCCGGATAGCTTTATACTCGTTCCCGGAGTGGGGGCACAGGGCGGCAGTCTTGAAGAGGTATGCAAATATGGTATGAACAACCATGTTGGCCTGCTTGTAAACTCATCGCGTGCTATTCTTTATGCGGGTAACGGTACCAATTTTGCCGAAAAAGCCCGCGAAGAAGCTCTTAAGGTGCAACAGGAAATGCATAAGATATTGTTAGATGGGCAGCTTGCCAAAATAGACCTTTAATCAGCGCCTTTAGAATATCCTAATTTGAAACCTGAAACCAAAACTTTTACCGACCAGACCGGTACAACTATAACCCTAAGTGCCGTGCCCATGCGCATAGTATGCCTGGTGCCCTCTATTACAGAGCTGCTGTTCGACTTAGGCCTCGAAGACCGCCTTGTGGGCATTACTAAGTTTTGCGTGCATCCGTACCACTTAAAATCCACCAAAACCATTATTGGCGGTACTAAAAAGGTGCATGCCGATAAAGTGCAGCTTTTACAGCCTGATATTATTATTGCCAATAAGGAAGAAAATACGCTGGAGATTGTAGAAGCCATGCGCCAGATTGCCCCGGTATGGGTTAGCGATATTGTTACCATACAGGATGTTATTAGAATGATCGACGATTTTGGCCGCCTGTTTAGCGTTCGCACGCAGTCGCGCCAGTGGATAGATAAAATAAACTACGCCCAGCAGGATTTTGAAAAGTTTATAAAGGGCCGCGAGTGGCTTAAAACGGCGTACTTTATCTGGAAAGACCCCTACATGGCTGCCGGCAACGGTACGTTTATAAACGAAATGATGAAGCTAAACCACTTTAGCAACATTTACGAGGACAGGGAAGGCCGCTACCCCGAAGTGGTGGTGCAAAAAATGCGTATTCAGGGCGACCCCGATGCGATTTTTTTATCGTCAGAACCCTATCCGTTTAAAGATGAAGATGCTTTTGAACTTGGCCGCCACACCCACCACGCTAAAACCATTTTTGTAGATGGCGAAATGTTTAGCTGGTACGGCAGCAGGCTGGTAAAAGCCTTTGACTACTTTAAAAAATTGCAGGACAGGATGCAGGAGCCTGCCTGATTATATGGATTTTACCCACAGGCATACCTTATATCATAACCATTGCAAACAGTTAATTGGCCTACAGCTTGTTAAGGCTAAATATGCCGAATTGCTTCATCAATCTGCCGAACCTAATTACAAAACCCATTTTGCTGATATCGATACGGTTGGCTATTCGGTATTTTTATATTCGAGAAATAATGATGTCGTTGAGTTTTGGTGGGACAGCCACTTTGTGCAATACGAGGTTGGGTTAAAAATTAATGAATTCGGTCCGTCGCCTGTGTATCAAATGTGGGATGTATCTAAAGAAACCGTTTGGAAGAGCGTAATTTCTGAAACCATTACAGATGTACGCATCGGCTGGCAGGAAATAAATACCTACAAACCCGGCAGCGGAATTTTAGGCCTTAAGAGGGCACCCAAAACCGTATCGCCACAATATATTGCCCTCGAATTTTCTAACGGAGAAACCATCTATATTAGCACTGCCCAGTTTTTAAGCGAAAGCGATGATGAGGTTGTAGGAATGACATCTAACTTACTGGTAACAAATAACGAAGTTTTAGCAACACAGGTGGGGATTATTGCCCAATAGCCGTTAAGCTAATAAAAGTGTATATTTGGGCATCCAATATAAAAAAAGCCAATAGCATTGAAAAATTTTATTAACCTTATTAACTTTAGGTTATTGTTATTGCATTTTTTAGCCACATGGCTTATATCTTGTGCCAGCCAGATAATTGTAAAAATGTGGTTTACAGATTTTTTGGAAGAATATCATCAGGCAGCTAATAAATGGGATATTATTGAGAAATACAATGGTTTTCTTTTTTTGCTTTATTTATCAATAGGAGCTTTGACAGGCCTTTTACTATCATTTTCAATATCCTTGTACATTGTAATTAAGCAAAAGTGGGGGTGGGCACATTCTGTTTTGTTATTTTGGATACTATTTATACTTATCTTATACGATAAAACAGGAGCTAAATATTCAGAAGTTATTCCTAATAAATTTGGATATCTGTCTTACTTAATTATTAATGCAGCGTTATTGATAACGTTAGCGTTACCAATTTTCTTTTCGGGCAGGATAAACAAATTTATAGCTTTGGGTAGTCGTCTTAAATCTTGAGTACTATTGTTGTGTAATCCATTTCTTTTTATAGATTTACTATTATGTAAACCTATAGTATGAAACAACTATTACTCTCTTTTGCCTGCCTGTTGGCAATGCCTTTATTTGCTCAGAAAACCGTTTATATCCCCCTTTACATTCAGGATACCAATACGATAGAAGGCGGCCAGTTTACCTGGGATAAAACCGCACAAAGCGATAATTTTATCATGATATGGGGCAATACTGTAGGCACAGATCCTGCAAGTTATACCGCAGATGTTTCGTTAGCATTTAATCCGCAAACCATATTAAATACTATGGAAATGCTGTACGATAATTTTAAAGACCTTGGTTTTTTAGACGATTCGGCAGGCACAAATCTCGCCCAATATAAAATACCCATAATAATGTATGGCACTTATGGACCCGATGTGGTTCAGGGTTTTGCAAACGGCGGCGATGTAGATGGAGTTATAGGTGCGTTTTGGGTGCACCCTATAGCCATGCAAACCGGCGATGTAGCCGCGCACGAGCTGGTGCACAGCCTGCAGGCGCAATGTGTTATAGATTATCGTAACGCTAACGGCCTTGGCCCCGTTTGGAACAATGCGGGTATTTTTTGGGAAACCCATGCCAATTTTATGCGTAACCTTATCTATCCGCAGGATGTAACGGCCTGGGGTATGGATGTATACCATTTAGAAACCTGGGGCGACTGGAAAAATACTTACGAAAATTATCCTTTGCTTTTTGCAATTATGGATGCCGAAGGTATTAACATGGTTAACCGTTTATGGAGGGAATCGTTAAGTAACGAATATCCAATAGCAGCTTACAAAAGGCTGGGCAACTATAACCAGGAACAGTTTAATACGATTATGTATAGCCATATAAGGCGAATGGCAACCTTTGATTTTGAATATAACAATCTTGGGAATTATCTAAGGGAGTATAGGGCTGCCGATCAGCTTAATTACCTGCCCACGGTTCAGGCTGCATATAATGTATTAACAAAGGTTGAAGGGACAGAAAATCGTTACGCCATACCCATTGAGCAGGCACCGGAAGAGTATTCGTATAATATAGTACCGCTGCATGTAGATGCCGAAAGTTGTTCGGTTATCGTAAAATTTAAAGGCCATACCGATGCCAACATACATGCCGGATGGCGCTACGGATTTGTAACGGCACACCCTGATGGTACCGTTAGCCGTTACAGTGACACCTATAGTGCCAATACTGCCGAGATTGCCTTTGCGTTAGAGGGCGATGAAACCGCAATGTACCTTATGGTTATGGGTGCGCCGTTTAACGATACTACCACCAATGCTACCAACGATACATGGCATGGCTACCCAAAGCATTTCAGGTTCCCTTATGAACTTACCATAACAGGTGCGGTGCCGGAAGGTTTTCAGGAACCGGCAAATTTCAGGGAGCAGTTAAAAACAGATGGTGCTGTTCATGCTAATGGTGGTGGTTGGGTTGCTGCATCGGCATCGGTAGCGTCAAGTGTTTATGTAAGCCCGTCTGCTATAGTTTTAGGGAATGCCCAGATTACGGGCAATGTGCGCTTAGAAAATACGGCGCTGGTTAAAGATGCCATTATAAGCGGTAGTGCAAAAGTGCTTAATAATGCTTTTGTTAATGGCGGTACTTATAGCGGAAATGCTATTATACAAGGCCAGGCTTTTGTAGAAAATGCAGTAATGAGCGGTAATGCCCTGGTTGGCATGAGGGCGCGGGTTACTAATTATAATCTTAGCGGAACCGTTGAGGTTGGCGGAGACGTGGTAGTATACAACGCCGAAGGCAGTTGCGATAACGGTGTTTACTATAAGCTTACTAATTTTTATGAAGATAACCTATTGGCTTGCGATGGCCGTACGGCAGACCATCCAGAAAATAGCGATGTAAATAGTACTTACACGCAATTTACAGCCCAACAGATGGAAATGCTATGCAACTGCGAAACCTTGCCCAACTGTTTGGCTTTAGCTGTGCCTAATAATTTTGTTACAGATAATACTGTGTTAATTTACCCTAACCCGGCTGTTAACGAGTTTACGGTTAAGGCAACAGGAGAGACTAATAGCCTAAAACTCTACAACGCAGTTGGCGCAGTAGTTAATGTGGTAGTAAAACAAAGTAGAGAAGGCTTTACCGTTAACTCATCTTCTTTGGCCGATGGTGTTTATCTGGCGGAGGTTATATCAGATAGTAAAAAGCAATGGGTAAGGGTAGTGATAGCGCATTAATTAGCGCGCCAAATTCTTGAACAGCGCTACATAAGCAGCAGCGGTGTCCAGGTTTTCGTAACCGGTTTTGCCAATGCGCCTGCCGGTTTTATCTAACAATACCACAAACGGAAAAAACCCATCGCGGTTATACTTTTCGGCAAGCACCATTTTCATATCGTTTACGTTTACCGGTTCGGGCATGCCTTTCTTTTCATGAAAGTCGGCACGCAGCAGCACCCAGCTCTTTTCGGCTTCAGCCTTAAATTCGGGGCTGTCCCACACCAGTTCGTCCAGCTTGGTACAGTTTGTGCACCATTCGGGTCCGGAAAATACCAACAGGATATTTTTACCTGTTGTGGCCGATTGCTTTTTGGCAACATCAAAATCTGTGTTCCATTCCTGGCTGTAGGCTGCGGTATGCAAAACAATAAACAGTACACAAAGCGACTTTTTCACCCTTTTAATTTTTCGCAAAAGTATAAAAGTTAGCCGGTTTTCAAAATCTATTTAACTATTAACGATAAATAGTATCATTATTCGGGGTAATCGTCATAAAGCAGTATCCATTCGTTGTGCCCAAAGTAGTTCCATTGTACCGATGCCAGGTCTACATTTGGATCTGCGTAAAGTCGTGGGGGCCGGCGGTTAAGGCTAACTTTATTATCTACATACACAGCAACATCCCTGCCTTGTTTGGCATAATAGGCTTTAATACGCTGTGCGCCCTGCCATATAACATCGCCTTTACCAGAAAAGCGCTTATTTTGCCTTTTTGTAAACAGCAGCGTATAATCAAAATCAAACCGTTCGCCGGTTTTCTTATCTTTTATCTTAAAAATAGTCTCGCCACTTTTAAGCCGTAGCATCATACGCCAGCTTAGCCTGTGGCCTTCTTCGGTCCATACCACATCACCTTTAATAAAATGGTGTCGTACGGGCAGGGCAAGTTGTATAATAAAGTAAGGTATAAAAAAATATTTAAGAATAAGCAGGTTATTGTGTTGGTCTTCGGGTTCTTCTATAACCTGATTAAGCGGTGGTTTTTTCCAAAAGAATAGTGCCCTAACCCTATCAGAAGGGTAAAAAAACACGAGATAGCTTAATGATAGAAACGGAAATATACCAATATGTAGCAGGTACCAGTTAAAAGTATGAAACCCAACCGATGCTAATGCAGCCAGGTTGCGTGTTTTTTTAATAAGCAACATGGGTACCACAAGTAAATCGAAAAAAAAGCCTCCTATAGCAATAAACCTATGAAAATAGTTGTGCTGTAGCAGGCCGCCCAGCCTGTGCAGGCCATGATTGCCCACTATAAAGCCAGGAAAAGTACCATTTAGCCAATCGGGGTATAGTTTTGCCATAGCAGCAAAAAAATACACAATTGCCATTTGGGCAATAAGTACATAGCTGCACCACTGTGGCATGCTATAGCGCTTTATTTTAGGGTTAATTTTGCTATCTACACTGGCAAAGGCGTTGGCCGGCAGCAGCAGCAGTATAATGCAAAGCAGTATTAATAAATAATGGTGGTTGTTGTAAACCGTTTTTTGCATAAAATACGTTCCGGCAAATAGTATTGCAAACAAGCTAAGGGTGTAGCGATATAAAAAGCCTATAGTCACACAAAGCGCACAAAATGCCATAACGCCATGATACCAGTACATTCCGTTGCCGGGCAGTGGCTGGAGCCAGTCCATACCAATAAAGTTAAAGGTAAATTTAGGGCGTATATACAGTTTGCGTACCGTGCCGTCTACCATGTGGTCTATACAATGCCATGCCAGTAAAATGCCAAGCATTATCCTAAAAATAATAAGCGGGGCATTGTCAATTCTTTTGTGTAAGGCTAACATCATATAGTTATATAATGCAGTAAAAATACATAATTATCTTGCAATTATGGTGCTCGTTTTTTTCAGACGATTTAAAATGTTGTTATAATTCAGAATTTTCAGCGCTATATTACGCCAAATAAAAATGCCGGTAGTATAACTACCGGCATTCCTTCTAACTAACCCTAACCAAATGTGAGAAAACCATTTATTGATATGCAAATTACCAAAAATATTTTGACTCAATTGTTAAGGTTATGTTATTTGTATGTTATTGAAGATTAAAATTTTAGCTTTTGCTGTCCTGCAATGCAAACACCTTTTTTAACAGTACCGATGTACGCTCGTTAATGTTGTTGCGAATCTCTTTTTCTTCCACAGCTATCATTTTATATACGCCCTCTAACGCTTTGGTAGTAACATAATCGGTAAGGTCCGGGTTTACCTTGGTTACAAGGGGCAGCGTATTGTACTTGTTTATAATGCTGCTCCAAACCTTATCTGCACCTACTTTACTGAACGATGTTTTTATAACCGGGTTAAATTTGGTGTACAGTTGCGATGTTGTTGTACCCTTTAAATAGGTGGTTGCAGCCTCATCATTACCCAACAAAATATTCTTTGCATCATTAAACGTCATGTTCTTAACCGCCGATACAAATATTGGGGTAGCTTCTTTAACAGCATCTTCGGCAGCGCGGTTCATCATCTTAAGGCCTTCGTCGGCAAGGCTGCCAAGGCCAATGTCGCGCAGGGTTTTATCTACCTTTTGTAATTCGGCAGGTAAAAGTATCTTAACCAGCTGGTTTTTGTAAAAACCATCGGTAGCGGTAAGTTTGGTAACCTGTTGGTCTATACCTTTATCTAAAGCCTCTTTCAGGCCGGCTGCAATATCGGCATTAGATAGTACTCCGGTGGCCTGCGGAAACTGTGCTGCTGCCTGCTGCAACTCTGCACAGCCCGAAAGTGTTAGGCATAAGGCAACTATGGGCAGGATGAGTTTTTTCATATTTCTGTAGAATTTATACTGTAAAGCAACCACTTTTTTAACAAATTTGAAATAGGGGTACTGATAAATTTGTGGTAAAAGTTTTATAGATACTCATCAGGAGCATAGTTATCGCGAGGTACGAAGCAATCCCGTCATGTGGGCTTGTAGTTCATTTCGAGTGAGATCGCTTCGTACCTCGCGATGACGCCCTCTAATAAAAAAGCCGCACAGGAAAACCATGCGGCAATTTGTAATATATTGATATAGAAATTAATCCTGCATAGCAAATACCTTTTTAAGCAGGTCTGATGTCCTGAATGCGATGTTCGTACGAATGTTTTTCTCTTCTACAGCTATCATTTTAAAAACACCGTCCATGGTTTTGTTGGTAACATAATCGGTAAGGTCCGGGTTTACCTTGGTAACCAATGGTAATGCGTTATATTTGGCTATAATTTTTGCCCAAACTTCATCGGCACCCACCGTGCTTAGCGATGTTTTAACCACGGGGCTAAACTTAGCGTATAGTGGTGTTGAGGTACTTTTTTGCAAATAGGCTGTAGCCGAATTATCGGCGCCCATTAAAATGCCCTTGGCATCGGTAAGGGTCATGCTGGTAATGGCATTCACAAAAATTGGGGTACCCTCTTTTACAGCATCTTCGGCGGCGCGGTTAAGCACTTTAATACCTTCATCGGCAAGGCTACCAAGGCCCACCTGGCGTAATTTTTTATCTACCTTTTGCAATTCTTCGGGCAGTAATATCTTAACGGCTTCGTTTTTGTAAAACCCATCGGTGGCTGTAAGTTTGGTAACCTGCTCTGTTACACCTTTATTAAGTGCCTCTTTTAGTGCCGATCCAATCTCGCTTGTGCCTAAAGAGCCTGTGCTTCCGGAGGCTACTTTTTCTTTAGCCTTAGATAAAATGCTTTTAAGCTGGGCATTGGCGGCGGTAGTTACGGCTGTTGCTATCAGTACAGATAATAGTAATTTTTTCATTTTATATTGTGGTTTAAACAAAGGTAAACAAAAACCATTCCTGTTTATTGTTGTAGATAATGGCTTAGAGGTAAACAGGCATTTTTTAGCGGTAAAAAAGCTACGTTATTTCATTATTAAGACACTCAAATAGCGACATATCGTTAAAAATTGCACTCAGCTATTTGGTAATTTATTGATTACTAATACTGTATTAATGTGGTTTGATTTTGGTATATCAAAAGCAACCCCAAACCTTGACCATTCACTATGCCTTAATAGAAAAAATCAATTGCCAATACTATAAGTATAATCTATCAAAAACTAAATTTGTATAACGAAATCAATAAAACACACAAGCGTATGTCTCAAGATAAACTTACCACGGCTTCAGGCCGCCCTTACTACGAAGACGAAGACTCTCAAACCGTTGGCGCACGCGGCCCTATACTTTTGCAGGATGTTATCCTTCACGAAAAAATGGCCCACTTTAACCGCGAGCGCATCCCCGAAAGGGTAGTGCATGCTAAAGGATCGGCGGCGTTTGGCACTTTTACGGTTACCCACGATATTACAAAGTATACCAAGGCTAAAATTTTCTCTGAAGTTGGCAAGCAAACAGGTATGTTCCTTCGCTTTAGTACTGTAGGTGGTGAGAAGGGAAGCCCTGATACTGAGCGTGATCCGCGCGGTTTTGCCCTTAAATTTTACACCGAAGACGGCAATTGGGACCTCGTGGGCAACAACACCCCTGTGTTCTTTATAAAAGACCCTAAAAAATTCTCAGACTTTATACACACCCAAAAACGCGACCCGCAGACGAATATGAAGTCGGCCACCATGATGTGGGATTTCTGGTCGCTTAACCCCGAGAGCCTCCACCAGGTGTTAATACTGATGAGCGACAGGGGCACACCCGTAGGATACCGCCACATGCACGGTTTCGGGAGCCATACTTTTTCGCTGATAAACGCTGATAATGAGCGTTTTTATGTGAAATTCCATTTTATAACCGCGCAGGGCATTAGGAACTTTACCGATGCCGATGCTGCTGAAATGAAGAGTAAAGATCTTGATTTTGCCCAGCGCGATCTTTTTGAGAACATACAACAGGGCAACTACCCAAAATGGCACCTTAAAATACAGGTAATGCCTGAGGCTGAGGCCAAAACCTATCATATAAACCCGTTTGACGTTACAAAAGTGTGGCCACATGCTGATTATCCGCTCATGGATGTTGGCGAGATGGAGCTTAACCGCAACCCCCAAAACTACTACCAGGATGTGGAGCAGGCTGCTTTTGCACCGGCCCATATTGTAGACGGTATTGGCTATAGCCCTGATAAAATGCTGCAAGGCAGGTTATTAAGCTACCCAGATGCGCAACGTTACCGCTTGGGTACCAATTACGAGCAGATACCGGTTAACCGCTGCCCGTACATGACCAATAACTACCAGCGCGATGGCCTTATGCGTGTAGACGGCAACGGCGGCAGCAACGCTAACTATTACCCTAACAGTTTTGATAACATTGTGGCCGACCACAGCTACAAAGAGCCTGCCCTTGAGTTAGATAGCCTTACGGCCGACTGGTACGACCGTAACGGCCCCGGCGAAAACGACCATTACAGCCAGCCGGGCAACCTGTTTAAATTGATGGATGAGCAGGCTAAACAAAACACTATCAGTAACATAGTGGGTGCTATGAGTGGCATTGCAGGCCCAAAACGCGACGAAATTATTAACCGACAGCTGTGCCACTGGTTTAGGGCCGATATAAACCTGGGACTTGGTGTAGCTAAGGGACTTAACATACAAATAGACCCTGCCATGTTTAGGCAGCAGTAAGATAATTAATAGGTGATTGGATTAATTGGTTGGATGAAAATGCCTGCTACGAAAGTAGTGGGCATTTTTTATTTTGTGAAAAAGAGGGAGGGAAAATAGACGAAAGATAATAGACTCAAAACAGGCAAAAAAGTGCTTAATATTTCACTTTCGGACTTTGAGATTCGCATTAAGTCATCAAGTCGAAAGTCATCAAGTCGAAAGATGTGGGTAGCCGATATTTTGCATCCAATTTTCAACTCTGAATTTTTTGACTTGACTTCGATTTGAAATTTTACTACGGACTCAAATTTCTAACTTTCGACCTTGTGACTTTCGACCTGATGACTTTCGACTTGATGATTTTGCTACTTAAACAACAATCGTTTTGCCTCCCGATTTAATTTTCCCACCTTTCTCAAAAGTAAAATCAATGCGGCCCAGATTTAGGCCGTAGCAACCCACCTGGTTTATCAGTACTTCGTTTCCGGCGGCGTTTTTCTCAATGTAGGGCTTGTTTAAAAACGTGTGGGTGTGGCCGCCAATAATAAGGTCAATGTCTTTAGTGGCGCGGGCCAGCATCAGGTCAGATACTTTCTGGTTATCGTTAGCATAAATAAACCCAAGATGCGACAGGCAAATTACAAGGTCGCACTTTTCAGAGTGCTTTAAAATACGCGCCATATCTTTAGAAACATCAATAGGGTTGTTGTAAACAGTTTCTTTATACAGGTTTTTGTTAACCAGGCCATTAAGCTCAATGCCAAGGCCAAAAACGCCAATTTTAAGTCCGTCCTTCATAAAAATCTTATAGGGCTTAACGATGCCATCCAGCACGGTGTTCTTAAAATCGTAATTAGCCGACACAAAACTAAACGATGCATTGTGCAGCTGCGCGTTAAAACCATCAATACCATTATCAAAATCGTGGTTGCCCAGGGTGCAAAGGTCGTACTGCATCATGCTCATAAGCTTAAACTCCAGTTCGCCGCCATAATAGTTAAAGTAAGGCGTGCCCTGAAAAACATCGCCCGCATCCAGCAGCAGCAGGTTAGGCTCGTCGCTACGTATTTGCTTAATAATGCTTGCCCTGCGCGCCACGCCGCCCATGTTAGCAAATTTAGGGTCGTCTATCGGGAAAGGGTCTATGTGGCTGTGCACATCGTTAGTGTGCAGTATGGTAAGCTTTTTAACTTCGGGGCCGGCAAAACTGCTAAGCGATAACCCGCCCATAACCAGGGCGCTGCCGGCAGCCGTTTTTTGTATAAATTCCCTTCTTTTCATGGCTTTTGGGTTATAATGCGTTCGGTACGAATAATGGGCAGCGTGTCAACCTCCTTAAAATAATCAATATAAATGTTGCGCAGCTTATAATCCAGGTAGTACGTGGCAACAGCCTTGCCTAAAAAATCCATGCTGTCGCCGCCATTATACAAATAGTCAGATGTAGCAACGTTATAGATCTTACCGGCCTCCAGGGGCTTGCCCTGAATGGTAATCGTTTTAACTGCATTGTCTTTATCTAACACAATCTGCATCCCTCCTAAAGGGTGCGGTTTCTTTTCGCGGGCAATGTATTGCGCCATTTCCAGCACCTGCTCTCCTTTAAGCGCCACCACCATAAGGCTGTTTTCAAAAGGCATAACCTCAAAAGCGGTGCGGGCAGTAACCGGCCCTTTCGGGATAATCGACCGGATACCGCCGTGGTTAAGCAGGCAGATATCCAGGCTCCGGTTTTCCTTTGCCCTAAAAAGGGTGGCGGCCTTATCAAAAGTAACATCGGCAAGAAAATTGCCTATAGTAGTCTGCCAGCCGTTAATGCTGTTGCTTTTATCCATTGTTTCGGGGCAATAGGCCAAAACGCTGTCCAGGTCTTTGTTTATGTGGTCTCTGTACGGGAGGATGAATTTTTCAATATCCTGGTTATCGGCATATTGGTTGGTAATGGGCAGCTTTTTTGCTTCGATAGCAGTGTTGCGAAACGCGGGCGCGCCGCAGGCAGATAACAAGGCCGTTGTTAAAAATAAAACAAACCCGTTGCGGTATGTGTTATACTTTTTAGTCATTCTCATTGCGGTTGACCTTTTTATTCAATATTTTTGCAATCGGCAATAAAAGTACTATGTTTTTGAAGTTTATTAAAGATTTTGGCCTAAAAAAGATTGTTAAGAAAAGTTTACACAATTATAAGGCCGCAACAGCCCCCGGTAAAGTAGTTACAGTGGGGGTGCTTTTAGATGAGACGTACTTTACGCAAAAAGAAGCGCTTATAAAAGAGCTGGTTAGCAACGGCATACAGCGCAGCAATATAGATACCCTTAGCTTTAAAGATGCTGTAAAAAAGGGCGAGGTTATGGACTGCTGTTATTACACACGGGCCGATATATCTGGCGCGGGGGTTTTTCAGAAAGATGATGTTACCGCCTTTATGAACAAGCCTTTTGATTTGCTAATAAGCTATTATGATGTGGGCAAGGCTCCGCTGGAGCTGCCAACCATTAAAAGCCAGGCTAAGTTTAAGGCCGGGTTTGCAACGGTAGATAACCGCCTTAATAATTTTATGATTAAAAGCCAGGCCGAAAAATACAAAGAGTTTGTGGCAGAGCTTTTTAAATATTTAAAAATACTAAACAAAATATAACCATGCAGTCATTAACAGGTACGGGCGTTGCGCTTATTACCCCTTTTAAAAAAGACCTTTCTGTAGATACAGAAGCTCTGGAAAGAATTGTTAACTACCAGATAGACGGCGGTATAGACTACCTTGTAGTACTTGGTACTACAGGAGAGCCGGCCACTATGGATAAGGATGAAAAGGAACTTGTTATAAAAACGGTTATAAAGGCAAACAACGGCAGGCTGCCGCTTGTGTTGGGTATTGGCAGCAACAATACTAAAGAAGTTACCGATGAGCTAAAATCGCGCGACTTGTCGGCGTTTACAGCCATACTGTCGGTTTCTCCCTACTATAACAAACCAACGCAGGAAGGCGTTTACCAGCATTTTAAGGCTATTGCCGAAGCATCTCCGCTACCTGTAATATTATATAACGTGCCCGGCCGTACGGCAAGCAACATGCTGCCCGAAACGGTTTTTAGGCTGGCTAACGATTTTAAGAACATTGTGGGCATTAAAGAAGCTGCCGGAGATATTGTACAGGCCATGCGCCTTATACAGGGCAAGCCCGACGGTTTCCTTGTAATATCGGGCGACGATATGGTAACACTGCCTATGGTATTGGCCGGTGGGGCAGGGGTTATCTCTGTAATTGCCGAGGGTTTCCCTAAACAATTTTCGCAAATGGTTAAGCTGGGCTTAGAGCGCAAGGTAGACGAAGCCTATAAACTGCACTACCTTATTGCCGACTCGATTGATATGATTTTTGAGCAGGGCAACCCGGCAGGCATCAAACATATATTTAAAGAACTGGGCCTTTGCGAAGATGTTGTAAGGCTTCCGTTGGTTAACGTAAACGCCGATTTAGCGGGCAGGATTGCTGCTTTTGTAAAAAAAATCGCCTAATTTTACGGTACAACTTTAAATATACGTATCATGTTAACAGATATAATGCAGGCAGCGCTCAACGAGCAGATAAAAGTAGAGGCAGAATCATCTCAAATATACCTTGCCATGGCATCTTGGGCAGAGGTTAAAGGTTTTGAGGGTATTGCAACCTTTATGTTTAAGCAAAGTGACGAAGAAAGGCAGCACATGCTTAAGCTTGTAAAATATGTAAACCAGCGTGGCGGCTATGCTGTAGTTTCGGCGTTAGACGAGCCAAGGCTGGATTATTCGTCGTTCGGGGTGCTGTTCAGGCAGCTGTACGAGCACGAGGTTAAGGTGTCGGCAAGCATCAACGTGCTTGTAGATATCGCATTAATGCAAAAAGACTACGCCACCAGCAACTTTTTGCAGTGGTATGTAAGCGAGCAGATTGAAGAAGAGGCCCAGGCCAAAGTAATTTTAGATAAGATAGACCTTATTGGCGATAGCAAGGGTGGCCTTTATATGTTTGATAACGATATGAAGAATTTTACCTCTACAGGCCATAATATCGTACAATAAAACGTTAAAAAATCAGTTTAAAGAAAGGTGCCAATTACGGCATCTTTTTTTATGGGCAACACTATGAAAAAAAGATTTTTTATTCTGTAATTATTAACTAATTTTGCAGTTGCTTTTACAACAGCCGCTGCACAGCCGCTTAACTTATATATATGGCAAGATTTTTTTACATACTTCTTATCGCTTTGGCGCTTACATCATGCAGCGAATTTCAAAAGGCTTTAAAGGCAGACGACGTTAAGGTTAAATATGAAGTAGCCGAAAAGCTTTACACTAAAGAAAAATACATGAAGGCTATTAGGCTTTTCGAGCAGATAGCCCCATCATACAACGGTAAGCCACAGGCAGAGAAAATGTTTTTTATGTACTCTGATGCCCTGTTTAAAACCAAACAATATTACACGGCAGGTTACCAGTTCGAAAAATTTGCAGCCGGTTACCCGCGTAGCCAAAAAATGGAAGAGGCATCGTTTTTAGGTGCTAAAAGTTATTACATGCTGTCGCCGCGTTATTCTTTAGACCAGGTAGATACCTACAAGGCGTTAGATAAGCTACAGGCGTTTATAGATAATTACCCAAGCTCTCAGTTTATGCCGGAGGCTAACCAGCTTGTAAAAGAGCTAAGGGAAAAACTGGAAACCAAAGCGTTTGAAATTGCAAAGCAGTACCATATGACTGCCGAATATTTTGGCGATTATAATGCCGCTATTAAAACCCTGGATAACTTTATTATAGATTTTCCGGGTACCAAGCTTAAAGAAGATGCGCTGTTTTTAAAATTCGACTCTTCTTACCAACTGGCTATTAATAGTGTACAGGTAAAAATGCACGATCGCCTTGAGGCAGCAAAAGCCAACTATGCTGCGCTTTTAAAGTTTAAGGCCGATACTAAATACAAAGAGCAGGCAGATAAAATGCTTGCAACAATAGATACTGAATTACAAAAATTTTCTAAATAACGAGTCATGGATTTAAAGAAAACAACTGCTCCGGTAAATACAATTACCTACAATAAGGTTACAATAGAAGAGCCTACAGGTAACATATACGAGGCAATTACCATTATGGCAAAAAGGGCTAACCAGATTAATACCGAAATTAAAAAGGAATTGATCGAGAAGCTTGAAGAATTTGCTACGTATAATGACAGCCTTGAGGAAATTTTTGAGAACAAAGAACAAATAGAGGTTTCTAAATTTTACGAAAAACTGCCTAAACCACATGCTCTTGCAGTACAGGAGTGGTTAGACAACAAGGTTTCTTACAGAAACCCGGATAAACTATAATACATACATAAGGATGTCTGTTTTAAGCGGTAAAAAAATATTACTCGGCATATCCGGGGGCATTGCCGCATACAAAACAGCGTCGTTAGTAAGGCTTTTTATAAAAGCAGGCGCGCATGTAAAAGTAGTCATGACGCCTGCTTCTAAAGATTTTATTACTCCCCTTACCCTGTCTACGCTTTCCAAGAACCCGGTGTACTCTTCTTTTTATCATGAAGAAGACGAAAATGCCGTTTGGAACAACCACGTAGACCTTGGCCTTTGGGCCGATATTTTTGTTATTGCCCCGGCTACGGCCAATACCTTATCTAAAATGGTATCGGGCAATTCAGATAATATACTTATTGCTACCTATCTTTCGGCTAAATGCCCGGTTTATGTTGCCCCTGCAATGGACCTCGATATGTACAAGCACCCCTCAACTAAAGAAAGCTTCAGGCAACTGGAATTGTTTGGCAACAGTGTTATTCCTGCCGAATCCGGCGAGCTTGCCAGTGGCCTTTCCGGCGAAGGCCGCATGGCCGAACCCGAAAATATTGTGGCTTTTATAGAGCGCGATATAGAGGGCAAACTACCGCTTCGCACAAAAAAAATACTGGTTACTGCCGGCCCCACATACGAACCTATAGATCCTGTGCGTTTTATAGGTAACCATTCGTCCGGCAAAATGGGTTTTGATATTGCCAAAGCCGCCGCCGACCAGGGTGCCCAGGTAATTTTAGTTACCGGCCCCACGCATTTAAAACTGGATCATACGCTGGTTACGGTGGTTAGGGTAACATCGTCTGAAGAGATGTACGCCGCCTGCCACGAATATTTTGGCACCGTAGATGCTGCCGTTGCTGCTGCTGCCGTAGCCGATTACCGACCTAAAAATGTGGCACCCCAAAAAATAAAAAAGAGCGAAAGCACGTTATCTCTTGAGCTCGAAAAAACTAAAGATATACTGGCATCGTTAGGCGAAAAAAAAATAAGTCAGTTTTTAGTGGGCTTTGCGTTAGAAACAGAGAACGAAATTGAGAATGCCAAGCTTAAGATAACTAAAAAAAACTTAGATTTGATTGTTTTAAATTCGTTGAATGATAAAGGTGCCGGTTTTGGCAGCGATACCAACAAGGTAACCTTTATAGATAAAGATTTTAACGAAGAGCCAATGGAGCTTAAAACAAAAGAAGCTGTTGCTGCAGATATTATAAACAAGATAAAAAAACATTACAATGCATAAATGGATAGGGCTTTTAATGCTAACCTTCTTTTCCTTTACTGCTAAGGGGCAGGAGCTTAATTGTACTGTAAAAGTAAGTTTTGACCGTATTACCGATGCCAACCCGCAAATATTTAAAACGCTCGAAAAGTCGTTGCAGGATTTTGTAAACAACACCCGCTGGACTACCCGTAACTTTGGCAGGAGCGAGCGCATAGACTGCTCTATGTTCTTTAATATTTCGGCGTATGATAATAATAGCTTTACCGCTATGCTGCAGGTGGCTTCGTCCAGGAGTGTGTACAACTCTACCTACCAGAGCCCGGTAATGAATGTTAACGATAAAGATATTGCCTTTAGATATAACGAAGGCGAGAACCTTATTTTTAACCCCAATTCGTTCGATTCTAACCTCGTATCGCTTGTGGCGTTTTATGCCAACATGATTATTGCCATGGATGCCGATACGTACGAAAAAGAAGGCGGCACACCATACTATGAGGCAGCACAAAACATAGTGAGTGTTTCGCAAAGCGGCGGCAAAGGCTGGACCCAACAGGATGGCCTGCAAAGCCGTTACTTTTTGGTTAACGATGTACTTTCTAACACCTACAAACCCTTTAGAGAAGCACTTTATGCTTACCACATGACGGCGATGGATAAAATGGCCGACAACCAGAAAGAAGGTAAAGAGAAGGTAATAGCGGCAATAACTACGCTATCAGAATTATATAAAGTGCGCCCCAATGCATTTTTAACCCGCGTATTTTTTGATGCCAAGTCAGACGAAATTGTTGCGGTATTCTCCGGAGGCCCAATGGTTTCCATAACAAAATTACAGGATATGCTAAACCGCATATCGCCTATGAATGGCGCTAAGTGGGGTAAGATAAAATAAAATAATTTTTTTTGGCCACGAATTATACTAATCATCGCAATTAAATTTGTGGAAATTGGTGTAATTCGTGGCTAAATTTTTTATAAGCGATTGAATATAGTATTACGAATATATTCCCTATGCCGTTATATAATTTGTGGAAACGGTGTAATTCGTGGCTAAAACTATAAAATGGAGCATTCCGAAACAAATACAATTACTCCCGCATCAGAATGTAAATTTGTGGAATTAGTGTAATTCGTGGCTAAATTTTATGATAAATATTCTTTTGTAAATAGTATATTTGTGCTGCTATATGCACCTTAAAACAGTATGCTTCAAACCTTACATATTAAAAATTTTGCCCTTATAGAGCACCTGCACATCGATTTTTCAGGCAGGTTTTCTACCATAACCGGCGAGACCGGTGCCGGTAAATCCATTATCCTGGGTGCCCTGGGCCTGGTATCGGGCAACCGTGCCGACCTTACTTCTCTTAAAGATAAGGAGCAAAAATGTGTAGTAGAGGCACATTTTAAAATATCTGATTATAACCTAAGCGATTTCTTTACCCAAAACGACCTGGATTACGATGCCGTAACCATCATCCGCAGGGAGATACTGCCATCAGGCAAATCACGCGCCTTTGTAAACGACAGCCCTGTTAACCTTGCCGAATTGCAGGAACTTGGTGCCTACCTAATAGATATCCACTCGCAGCAGCAAACCCGCGAACTAAGCGATGAGCTGTACCAAATGCAAATTCTGGATGCGGTTGCCGGCAACGCAACCCTGTTAGAAACGTATAAAAAACAGCATTCGGCTTACAAAGCAGTGCAGTCGCAGCTTAAAAAACTGCTGGAACAAAAAGGAACGCTGTCTAAAGAGCAGGACTACAATACCTTTTTATTGCAGGAGCTGGTTGCGGCCAGCCTTAAAGCAGGCGAGCAGGAAGAGCTTGAGGCAGCTTTAGAAAAACTAAGCAACGTAGAGTTTATAAAAGAATCGGTTGCCAGGGCAATAGCCGTAGCAAACGAAGAGCAGATAGGGGTAATCCAAAATCTGAAAGAAATAAAAAATGCACTGCAAAAAATAAGCGGGCTTTCGCCGGAATATGCCGATTATCATGAGCGCGTTTCAAGTATATTGATCGAACTTGATGATGTGGCCGACAGCCTTGCGCAAAACTACGAGTCGTTAATAAACGACCCCGAAGAGCTGGAACGGATTAACCAGAAGTTGCAATTAATCTATTCGCTGCAAAAAAAGCACCAGGCCGCAACGGTTGAAGAGTTGCTTGCCATTCAGCAGGAGCTGGAAAATAAAGTGGTTTTGGTAGAAGGTCTTGATGATGCCATTGCCGCCCTACAAACCGAAGCCGAAAAAACCAAAGCCGAAACTGATGCCACTGCGGCCCTGCTGCACGAGCAAAGGCAACGCGCCATACCGGTTTTAACCGATAAAATTACCGCGATACTACAGCAACTGGGCATGCCCAACGCACGCTTTAAGTTTGATGTAACAGCATCAGAAACTTATTATGCCAACGGTAAAGACCAGATGAGCCTGTTGTTTTCGGGCAACAAGGGCACTGATTTTGGCCTGCTTAAAAAAGTAGCTTCGGGCGGAGAGATGTCGCGTATAATGCTGGCCATAAAGGCGGTGCTTGCCAATTACTCTAAGCTGCCTACCATTATTTTTGACGAGATAGACACAGGGGTATCGGGCGAGATTGCCAATAAAATGGGCGATATAATGAAGAATATGAGCCAGGCCATGCAGGTATTTGCCATTACCCACCTGCCGCAAATTGCCGCAAAGGGAGACCAGCAGTACAAGGTGTTTAAAACCACGCAGGACGAAACCACGGTATCTGAACTTAAGCTGCTTACTAAAGAAGAGCGGGTTAGGGAAGTAGCCGAGATGCTTTCGGGCAAGGATGTGTCAGATTCTGCCCTTAATCACGCACGGGCTTTGCTCAACTAAAAAATCGGGTTATATTTGTCCGTCATAAAATAAAAATACACACACAAACATACCATTACAGTTATGATCATAGAACCAAGAATGCGCGGGTTTATTTGTTTAACCGCCCACCCGGATGGTGCCGCCCAAAGTATTAAAAACCAAATTGAGTACATTAAATCTAAAGGCAGCATAAACGGAGCTAAAAAAGTGCTTGTAATAGGCGCTTCTACAGGTTTTGGACTTGCATCCAGGGTTACCAGCGCTTTTGGAAGCGGCGCTGCCACCATTGGCGTATTTTTTGAAAAACCACCGGTAGAGGGCAAAACAGCGTCTCCGGGTTGGTACAACTCAGCAGCTTTTGAAAAAGAAGCACACGCAGCAGGCCTGTATGCTAAAAGCATTAACGGCGATGCGTTTTCTAAAGAAATAAAACAACAAACCATAGACCTTATTAAGGCAGATCTTGGCCAGGTAGACCTTGTTATCTACAGCCTTGCATCGCCGGTGCGCCAGCATCCTGAAACAGGTGTGCTGCACCGCTCTGTACTTAAGCCAATAGGCGGGGTGTATACCAATAAAACAGTCGATTTTCATACCGGTAAGGTATCAGAAATTTCTATACAGCCGGCTCAGGATGGCGATATAGAGAACACCGTTGCCGTAATGGGTGGCGAAGACTGGGCAATGTGGATCGACGCTCTTAAGGCGGCTAACCTTTTGGCTCCGGGCGCGCAAACTGTGGCGTATTCTTATATAGGTCCGTCGCTTACAGAGGCAGTTTACCGCAAAGGTACTATTGGGCGTGCTAAAGACCACCTTGAAGCTACCGCTTTCGAAATTACCGACAGCCTTAAAGATATCGACGGTAAAGCTTATGTGTCGGTTAACAAAGCACTGGTAACGCAGGCAAGTTCGGCCATACCGGTAATTCCGCTTTACATATCGTTACTGTATAAAATAATGAAAGAAGAAGGCCTGCACGAAGGTACTATTGAGCAAATTCAGCGTTTGTATGCCGAAAGGCTGTACACGGGTGGCGATGTTCCGGTAGACGAAAAAGGCAGGATACGTATAGACGACTGGGAAATGAAGGAGGATGTTCAGCAAAAAGTGGCCACACTTTGGGAGGAAGCCACAACCGAAAACCTTGCCGAAATAGGCGACCTTAAAGGATACAGGGATGATTTTTACAACCTTTTTGGCTTTGGTTTTGATGGCGTAGACTATGCTGCCGATGCTAACGAACTTGTTACAGTTGAAAGCATAAAAGAATAAATAAATAGTTACATTTTAACTATAATATTATAACAATTAGCCCCTTTTTAGGGGCTTTTTTAATTTTAGCAAGTTTTAAAAGTATTTTTGTAACATATTACGACGCTTAAATTAACATAAAATTAAGATTGCGTTTTTATAATTTTTTGATTTGGGTTTGAAAATACTCAGTTATTTAACGTTTTGGTTAGTGTATGGGTATAATCTGACAGGTTATTGAACTGTAGTGTATTTTGTTATAGTTTTAAAGAATCAAATAACTTAATACTTTATGAACAAATTTACTTTAAACAATTTGCAAAAATCGTGGTATCCTAAGCAATGGATATCGGGCTTTTTGGTGCTTTTTTTATTGATCGGCACCGTTGCAACTGCACAAACAGTTACATTGGGTTCGGGCACCGCAGAAACCAGTGAGGCAGATTATCTTGACCTTGGGCCTGTAAGCAGCTACTACGCTTACACGCACTACCAGGTGGTTTACACCGCTGCCGAAATTACCGCCGCCGGCGGCGTTGCCGGATTAGTAAGCCAGTTTGGCTGGAATGTATCGTTGGCGCCCGATGTTGTGCTGCCGGCGTACACAATTAAAATGGCCCTTACTACAGCTACAGATGCTGCTACGCATAACAATGCACCGTTAACACAGGTGTACAGTGGCGATTTTACAGCCGTAACCGGTTATAACATGTTTACACTTACCACAACATTTGTTTGGGATGGTACAAGTAACATACTTATAGACATTTGTAACGGTTCTGCTGATTTTGAAGATACTTACGGAACCACGTTTGTTTACGGCACAGCCGATAACAGCAGCAGATATAGTGTGTCTGACGGTACATCGCAATGTAGCGTAGAGACCGAGGTTGTAAACACGTTTAAGCCACAGGCACGTTTTGTATTAACAACACCGCCATCATGCCTTAACCCGGCAAGTGCTGGTGCTACGGCAGTAACACAAAATACGGCTACTATTAACTGGGCGGCACCTGTATTGGGTACTCCGGCAGGTTACGAGTATGTTGTTTCTACAACCAATACAGCACCAACAGGCGCAGGTACAGCCGCTACAGGAACATCTGCTGCTATAGCAAACTTAACGGCTTCTACAACATATTATGTATTTGTAAGGAGTGCATGCGGTGCAGATGGCTTTAGCACATGGACACAAGGTTCTTTTACAACCGATTGTATATCTCCGGTATTAACAGTTACTGTTCCCGAAGCAATTTGCGGACAGGGCTCTATAGATCTTGTTTCAGAAAGTACCGGTTTTGTTTACTGGTATAATGCAGCCGTAGGTGGTAGCATTATTGCATCTGGCGAAACATTTACTACGCCTTTACTAACACAAAATGCAACATATTATGTAGGTGCATCGTCATCGGCATTACAAACAGCCGGTGCTGTATACAGCGGTACCGAAACTATCGGTGATAGTACAGGCAATCATGGTATTGCTGTTACCACAACAGTGCCTAACGTTACTGTAATGAGTGCCGAAATACCTTTTACAGGTACAGGTACATTTACGGTAGAATTATGGGATGCTAACGAAAACGTGGTTACATCGGTAACTACAGAAACGGTTACAGGCAACGGTGCAACCCCGGTTGCAGTTCCGCTTAACTTAACAATACCTGCAGCAGGCGATTATTATATTATACTATCAGAAATAACCGGAAATATTTATGACCTTGGTTATTCTGAAGAAACTTTTCCTTTTGAAACAGAGGATGGATCTCTAAGCGTAACCAGCGGATACTGGTATGGCGAAGATGTTACCAATATGTATTTCTACAACCTTCTAATTGGTTCAAACGCATGTTTGTCGCCAAGGCAGGCAGTTGCAGTTACTGTTAACCCGGCTACCCCTGTAACAACAGCGGTAACTAACGCATTAATTTGCGAGGGTGCAAGTACACAAATATCGGCTACAAGCACCAATGCAGGTTATGCTTATGTTTGGATGCCGGGCAACCTTACGGGTGCAACACAAACGGTATCGCCAACGGCTACAACCCAGTATACTGTTACAGCTACAGATGCTGCTACGGGCTGTGTGGCTGTTGCAACAGTTACCGTTACGGTTAACGCTTTACCATCAGACCTTGATGTTACAGAAGATGCAGAAGTTTGCACTAACGGCAATGCTGTAGCACTAACAGTTACAGGTGGTGTTACTAACAACGTTATATTAAGCGAAGGCTTTAACGCTGCTACCAACAACTGGACAAAAATAAACAACTCTACAGGTGGCGATATTATCGAAGCGGCATGGACACTAAGGCCGGATGGCTACGAGTATAGCTTTGACCCTTTTGAAAGTAATGATAACACCCAGTTTTACCTTACTAACAGCGATGCGCAGGGTTACGAAGGTATAACAACATCTACAATATTGCAGTCTCCTGCCTTTAGTACTGTAGGCTATACATCTGCAAATGTATCGTTCTACCAGTTTTTATACGAGCCATCTTCCGGTACTACTGCTACGGTAGAGGTTTCTACTAACGGTACTACATGGGCTGCCCTTGCAACTTATGATGAAACAGTAGGCGAACTTGATGCTTTTGAACAATCTACTGTTGCTCTAACAGCAGCTTACTTAAACCAGCCAACAGTATATGTAAGGTTTAAATATGATTCTGAGTACAGGTACTACTGGGCTATAGACAATGTAAGTGTACAGGGCGAGCAATCGGCTTCATTTACATGGGCTCCTGTTGCAGGCTTATTTACAGATGCTGCTGCAACTACTCCTTACACAGGTACTGCTACAGCTACCGTATATGCTACACCTGATGCCGATACTACGTATACAGTAACAGCGAGTAATGTTGCTGGTTGTTCTGTAACAGCTACTACAGCGGTTACAGTTATAACTACAGATGCTCCTGAAGTTACTGCTGCACAAACGTTTTGTAATGCTGCTACGGTAGCTAACTTATCTGCTACAGGTGGTACAAACGTACAGTGGTATGCTGCTGCTACAGGCGGTACGGCTTTAACGGCTGCTACAGCGCTTACAGCTACTACTTACTATGCTTCTCAAACGGTTAACGGTTGCGAAAGCGCCGACAGGACTGCTGTTGTAGTTACTATTACAACGGTTGTTGCAGATGCTCCGGCAGATGTTACAGAATGTGATGCATATACACTTCCTGAACTAACAAATGGTGCTTACTATACTGCCGCTAACGGTGGTGGTACTGCTATTGCAGTGGGTACAGAAATTACAGAAACTACAACGCTTTATGTATTTGCAGCATCAGGCGACTGTACTGCCCAGAATACATTTACAGTAACTATTAATAGTGCTGCCGCACCAACAGGCGCAGCTACACAAACGATTACTGTTATTGAAGGCGAAGATGCTACTTTAGCTGATATCGAGGTTACTGCTACAGGTACTGTTATCTGGTATGCTACAGAGGCTGATGCTCTTGCGGGTGTTAACCCGTTAGCGGCCGATGCTGTACTAACAACTGCTACTACATACTATGCTACCCAAACAGTAGGCGATTGTACAAGTACCGATGTTTTAGCGGTTACTGTTACTATAGAAACAGTTCTTTCTACAACCGGTTTTGATGTGCATAACTTTGCTTACTATCCTAACCCGGTTAGCAATGTACTTACTGTAGAATATTCATCAGATATTACTGCGGTTAGCGTGTTTAACGTACTTGGTCAGCAAATGCTTACTGCTAAGCCAAACGCTACCAATGCAGCTATAGATATGTCGGCGCTTGCACAAGGCACCTACATGGTAAATGTAACTGTAGGAACTGCTGTTAAAACAATCAAGGTTATTAAAAACTAAGGTTGCAGATAGTATTCTCCAATAAATCTAAAATCCGCCCTCGTGGCGGATTTTTTTATGGCACAATCATTGTCATACACT
The DNA here is from genome assembly GCF_000422725.1 of Flavobacterium subsaxonicum WB 4.1-42 = DSM 21790. GTDB lineage: Bacteria > Bacteroidota > Bacteroidia > Flavobacteriales > Flavobacteriaceae > Flavobacterium > Flavobacterium subsaxonicum. The sequence continues at coordinate 131,265 of NZ_AUGP01000029.1, read as the reverse complement.
TGTGTCGCTGTGGGCTATACAGCTGTATGCAGGGCTGTAACACAATTACTTTGAAAGGCTTGCGTTTTATGTAAGCGCTTTCTGAATTTACGTTTAATGACAAAATGACCTTTACCAAGATATGGCTAAGCAAAGAATTTTAAATATTGACAGTTTGTCACTTCAGGAGCTGGATACCGATGCAGATCTTATTCCGTTAATGACCCCCGAAGATGAGGAAGAAATGAATAACGAGGTATTGCCCGATACGCTGCCTATATTGCCATTGCGCAATATGGTGCTGTTTCCGGGTGTTGTAATACCCATTACCGCAGGCAGGGATAAATCCATAAAGCTTATTAACGATGCCAATAATGGCGATAAGATAATAGGGGTAGTTGCCCAAAAAGACGAAAGTGTAGAAGAGCCGGGTATCGACGATGTTAATACCGTGGGTACTGTGGCCCGTATTTTACGCGTTCTTAAAATGCCCGATGGTAATACAACCGTTATCATTCAGGGTAAAAAGCGCTTTGAGATCGATTCGGTTACAACCGAAGACCCTTATCTTAAGGCTACCGTACGCGAGTTTGAAGAAACAAGGCCAAAGAGTAAGGATGCCGAGTTTCATACTATTATAGAGTCGATTAAAGAGCTGGCTATCCAGATCATTAAAGAGAGTCCGAACATTCCTACCGAGGCTACTTTCGCCATCAAAAATATTGAGAGCGAATCGTTCCTGGTAAACTTTGTGTCGTCTAACATGAACCTTACCGTTAAAGAAAAGCAGGACCTTTTGGCTATAAGCAGCCTTAGAGACAGGGCTTTGGAAACGCTGAGGTACATGAACCTTGAGCTGCAAAAACTGGAGCTTAAAAACGATATCCAAAGCAAGGTACGTTTTGACTTAGACCAACAGCAGCGCGAATACTTTCTGCACCAGCAGATGAAAACCATTCAGGAAGAACTGGGTGGAGTATCGCACGACCAGGAGGTTGACGAAATTCGCCAAAAGGCAAGGACTAAAAAATGGAATGAGAAAACAAAGACCCATTTTGAAAAAGAGCTTGCCAAGTTACAGCGTATGAACCCGCAGGCGGCCGATTACGGTACACAGCGCAACTATTTAGAACTGATGATAGACCTGCCGTGGAATGAGTTCTCTAAAGATAACTTTGACCTTAAGCGTGCAGAAAAAATATTAAACAAAGACCATTACGGCCTTGAAGATGTTAAGAAACGTATTATAGAGCACCTTGCGGTGCTTAAGCTGCGTAACGACATGAAATCGCCTATACTGTGCCTTTACGGGCCTCCGGGTGTGGGTAAAACCTCGATTGGTAAATCGGTTGCCGAGGCGTTGGGCAGGGAGTATATCCGTATCTCCTTGGGCGGCCTTAGAGACGAAGCCGAAATTCGCGGCCATCGTAAAACCTACATTGGCGCTATGCCCGGCAGGATTATCCAGAGCCTTAAAAAAGCAGGCACATCGAACCCTGTTTTTGTTTTAGATGAGATCGATAAGCTTAGTGTTAGCAACCAGGGCGACCCGTCGTCTGCCTTATTAGAGGTGCTGGACCCTGAGCAAAACTCTGATTTTTACGATAACTTCCTGGAGCTTGGTTTCGACCTTTCTAAAGTTATGTTCATCGCTACCTCTAACAACCTGTCTACCATTCAGCCAGCGCTACGCGACCGTATGGAGATCATTAATATGACGGGCTATACTATAGAAGAAAAAGTAGAAATTGCCAAAAAACACCTTGTTCCCAAACAAATTAAAGAGCACGGGCTAACGCCTAAAGATGTGGTTATTGGTAAAAAGCAAATAGAAAAAATTGTTACGGGCTACACGCGCGAATCGGGCGTACGTGGCTTAGAAAAACAAATTGCCAAAGTAGTGCGCAACGTTGCAAAATCTATTGCTTTAGAAGAAGAATACGACGTTAAAGTAACCGACGAGAACGTGCTTAAAGTATTGGGTGCCCCTAAAATGGAACGCGACAAATACGAAAATAATGATGTAGCAGGTGTTGTAACCGGCCTTGCCTGGACCAGCGTTGGTGGCGATATTTTGTTTATAGAGAGTATACTTTCTAAAGGCAAAGGCCACATGACCATGACGGGTAACCTGGGCACGGTAATGAAGGAGTCGGCTACCATAGCATTAGAGTACATAAAATCGAACGCAGAGCTTTTGGGTATAGAACCGGATATTATCGAGAAATACAATGTGCACATACACGTGCCCGAAGGGGCTACGCCAAAAGACGGCCCGAGTGCGGGTGTTGCCATGTTAACATCGTTAGTATCATCATTCACGCAAAAAAAGATCAAAAAGCACCTGGCCATGACGGGCGAAATAACCCTAAGGGGCAGGGTACTTCCGGTAGGTGGTATTAAAGAAAAAATACTGGCAGCAAAAAGGGCTAATATTAAAGAGATAATACTTTGCGAAGAAAACAGGCGCGATGTTGAAGAAATAAAACAGGATTATCTGGAAGGTGTTACGTTTCATTACGTTAGAGAAATGAGCGAGGTTATTAAGTTTGCCATTACCGACCAGAAAGTTAAAAACGCGAAGACGCTTTAAGCTACCTGATAAACTACCCGAGTAAGCATTCCCTTCCTTTGGAGGGGTACCCGTAGGGTGGGGTGGTTTTTTTAAGAAGTTGGTGATTTCTGATATTTATATAGATTGTTTCTTTTTTCAACACTAAGAAAAATAAACCACCCCGGCTTTCAGCCACCCCTCCATGGGAGGGGAATGCCACGATTGCTCTATATGCTATATATTCATCATAAAATGATTCAAATAATAAAAAAACGGCTAAAATTTCTAGCCGTTTTTTTATTACCCCTGTTCTATAATTTTTAGAGCCTCCTTAATATAAAGATCAGAATCGTAATTTTCAGCACTTTCAATTATTTCCACATCAAGCTTTATCCCGTTGCGTTGCACCTGCGTACCATCCGGGTAAAAAGCACCTGCGTGGGTGTAATCAACAGTAGTGTTGTCCATCAGTGGCACTCTTTTACGGTTCATTACCGCACCAAAAGTTTGTTCGCCAATAGTAACACAATTTGGTGCCTGCTGAATTTCCATAGCAATAGATTCGGCATGGCTGCCCGTAACCCGGTCTACAAGCAATACAATTTTGCCCTTGTAATAGTTTTTATTTTTATGCCCGGCATTAAAAGGGTTAAGAATTTTGTGTAGCGAAGATTTGTAATTGTACATGCTATAACCCGGAGCAATAGGGTTAAGAATTTTTACATACACCTTTTTATCGGGGTATAAATAGTTAGCAACCTCATGCGAAATATTACCCGGATAATTGCGCAGGTCTATTACAATACCTTTTGTTGATTCAAATTGGTTAAACGCGTCTTTAAGTTCGGCTTTAGTTATTTTTGCAAGATTTATATAGCCAACCTGATTGTTTAAGCTGTAAAACTTCTTGGCCTTTGGCGGATTTAAAGAGGCAATTAGCTCATACGGATATTGGGTATAAGTATTGAGTTTAATGTATTGATCGTAAAGTAGGCCATCTTTTTTTCTAACCGTAACCTTAATTGAGTCGAGACTATCAGCAAGTAACGAAAATCGCTCGCTGCCCCTCCTCAAATAATTGCGGTTTGACGCACTTATAAGGTTTGAGAATTTATCAATATAAAAGCTTTTAAAATCTTTGCCGTTTACCGCAACAATTACATCTCCTAATTCGATACCATCCAGTTTAGCAAGCTCTTTATTACGAAGGTGCGTAATCACTAAAGAGTCGTTTACTATCCTTCCATTAAAAGCAGGGTACTTAATAAGTATATTATTAATGGTGTGGCTAAACTCATAATCAGCATGAGAATCGTTAAGCTTGGTAAACAGTTTTTCTTTAGACGCTTCAAATTTTAAAGCATCGCCTTCAAGAAATTCCGGAACCATTTCTGTAAGTACATCATCCCAATTTTGGTCGGCCAGGTAAATATTTACGTCCCAGTATTTAATAATATTCCAAAAAGAGCTTAAAAATAATATGCGGTGCGCAGCGTTTTCGGCATCAAAACCTTTAAATGCCTTTTCATTTTTAAAATCAACAAACCCGCTTACATTGCTTATAGATGCATAGTAATCTCCATACGCCCCGTTATTTTTAATCTGGTTCAGTAGAGTGATAAGGTTGGAGCTAAACCGGGAGGTTTCTATCCATGTATAGTTGGCATTTTTAGCACACAGGTTTTTAGTTTTTAAAAATTTCGTGTTGGGTTTAAATTTAGATTTACCTAAATCGAATTTCTGTACCCAGCTAATTAATTCGGTATTTACCTCGGGTTGATTATTAATGGTTTGCAGTTTTTTTAATTCGGTAATAAACTCATCATTAAAATCAAATGTACCTTTGCTAACCTGCGGGTGCCGGTATTTTAGTAATCCCCAAATATTAATCAGGTCTTGGATTTTTTTACTTTCAGTAACCTTGTTCTGTGCAAACAAAATTGGGCATGATAAAAAGGCAATCAATAAAACAAATTTCTTCATGTAAAGGTTTTTGGCTGATTGTAAAATACAACGGCTATGTAGTGGGTTTATTTTGGGGTGGGTCTATCTAAACCTTAAAACTATAGATAATGTACATTAAATTTTACACGTTTAATTTATTTAAAAATAATATCTTCGCATTCGCGTTATATATGCACAAATCGCCACAAATCTACAATGTTTAAAAACAGGTATCTTTACTTTTTACTGCTAACCACTGCTATGTCTTTTGGCCAGATAGGCGGTAAATATACCTATCAGTTCTTAAACCTGGTAACTTCTCCACGCCAGGCGGCACTTGGCGGCAAGGTAATTACCAATTATGACGAAGATGTTAACCAGGCCATTTTTAATCCGGCAACCATTAACCCGCAAATGGATAACCACCTGTCTTTAAACTACGGCAGTTATTTCGGCGAGGTTACCTATGGCACGGGGGCCTATGCCTATACGTGGGACAGGCACGTGCAAACCTTTCACGCAGGGGTAAGCTACGTTAACTACGGTACTTTTGAGGGCCGCGACGAAACCGGCCTGCTTACGGGCGACTTTACCGGTAGCGAAATTGCCCTTTCTTTTGGCTATGCCTTTAACGTACCTTATACCGATATTTATCTGGGAGCCAGCGGTAAGCTGATTTCTTCTACACTGGAAAGTTACAACTCTTTTGGCGCCGCCGTAGATATTGGCGCTATTTACATAGACGATTATAACGATATTAATATCGCCCTTGTGGTGCGCAACGCGGGTATGCAAATTACCACCTATGCGGGCCAGCAGGAGCCGTTGCCGCTGGAAATTATAGCGGGTATATCGCAGGAGGTAGAGAATGTTCCCGTAAGGTGGCATATAACGCTGGAAAACCTGCAACAATGGAATATTGCCTTTTCTAACCCCAACCGTGCCGAACAGGATATTGAGGGTGGCACTACCGAAGAAAAAGTGAGCTTTTTTAACAACGCCCTGCGCCACGTTATTCTGGGTGCCGAGCTTTTTCCGGGTAAGAGCTTTAATATAAGGGCGGGTTATAATTTTAGGAGGGGAGAAGAGCTGCGCGTGGTAGATAAACGTAATTTCTCGGGTATATCGGTAGGTATGTCGCTTAGATTTAATAAATTACGCTTTGATTATTCGTACTCCCGCTACACCCTTGCTGCCAACACCAGCCTTTTTGGGCTAACCATAAACTTACAGTAATTTGGATAAAAAAATTACCATAGCTATAGACGGTTTTTCTTCTACAGGCAAAAGCACGCTGGCAAAGCAGCTGGCACGCCACCTTGGCTATGCTTATGTAGATACCGGTGCCATGTACCGCGCCGTTACCCTTTATGCTATGGAAAATGGCTTTATTGATACCGAATTTTTTAATAGCGAAGGCCTTACTGATTGCATAGACGATATTAGCCTTCAGTTTTTATTTAACCCCGACCTTGGCTTTGCCGAAATGTACCTTAACGAGGAGAATGTAGAGCGCAAGATCCGTACGCTGCCTGTAAGTAATTTTGTGAGCCGTGTGGCCGAGGTTAGCGCCGTGCGTGCCATGCTGGTTAAACAGCAGCAACACATGGGCGAACATAAGGGCGTGGTTATGGACGGCCGCGATATTGGCACGGTGGTTTTTCCTAATGCCGAGCTAAAGCTGTTTATGACGGCCAGCCCCGAAACGCGTGCCCAGCGCCGTTTTGAAGAACTGACCCAAAAAGGCGATACAGTAACGTTTGATGAGGTGCTGCACAACGTGCAGGAACGCGATTATATAGATACCCACCGTAAAGATTCTCCGCTTGTAAAAGCTGCCGATGCCATAGAGATAGATAATTCTGACTTATCGATACAGCAGCAGTTTGACACTGTTGTGGCGCTTGCCAAAAAAGTGCTTGAGGCATAGGCTCTTAATTGCTAAAACCAATTTTTATTGATAGATTTACCATTATAGTTTTGTATTGGTAACCTAACGCTATTGTATATGGGCATAAAACTGCGCCTTGTGGTAATGAATTTTTTTCAGTTCTTTATTTGGGGGGCGTGGCTGCTTACCGTAGGCGCGTATTGGTTCCAGAATCGGCAGTGGAGTGCCTCTAACTTTGGAATAATTTTTTCTACCATGGGCATAGCATCGGTTTTTATGCCGGCCATAATGGGTATTATTTCTGACCGATGGGTTAATGCCGAAAAACTCTACGGCCTTTGCCATCTTGGTGGCGCAGTAATGCTGTTTGTACTACCACAGGTATATAGCCCTACGGCCTTTTTCTGGGTACTTCTTGTAAATATGATGTGCTACATGCCTACGCTGGCATTATCTAACACAGTAGCCTACACGGTACTTAAAAACAACGGTAAAGATGTTGTGGCCGATTTTCCGCCGGTGCGTATATGGGGTACTATAGGCTTTATTGCAGCCTTGTGGGCGGTTAGCCTTACAGGTAACGAAACATCCTCTAACCAGTTTTACATTGCATCGTTTATATCATTAGTGTTGGGGCTTTATGCTTTTACACTGCCCAAATGTCCGCCATTATCTGCGCAGGCAGGCACAAAAATAATGACTGAAGCTTTGGGCCTTAATGCCTTTAGCCTTTTTAAAGATAAAAAGTTTGCCGTGTTTTTTGTTTTCTCCATGCTATTGGGGGCTGCACTACAGCTAACCAATGCTTATGGCGATACCTTTTTGCACGACTTTAAAAATGTAGCTGCTTATAAAGATACCGTAGCGGTTAAGTATCCGGCTATAATAATGTCGGTATCTCAAATATCAGAAACGCTTTTTATACTTGCCATTCCTTTCTTCTTGCGAAAGTTCGGAATTAAAATGGTGATGCTCTTTAGTATGCTTGCCTGGGTACTTCGCTTTGGGTTGTTTGCCTTTGCTAACCCCGCCGAGGGCTTATGGATGATACTGCTTTCGTGCGTTATCTACGGCATGGCATTCGACTTTTTTAATATCTCGGGTTCACTATTTGTAGAAACCAATACCAGCCCGGCAATTCGCGGCAGTGCCCAAGGGCTGTTTATGATGATGGTAAACGGTTTTGGCGCGCTTATAGGCAGCTTTGCCAGTGGGCTTATTATTCAGCACTTTTTTACCAATGCCAACGGCAGCCTTAGCTGGCAGGGCATTTGGTTGTGCTTTGCAGGTTATGCATTAGTACTGGCAATTGTGTTTCCGGTGGTGTTTAGGGAGAAGAAGATAACAGATAACAGATAATAGATTGTAAGTAAGCATCTAAGCTACGGTCTTTCATCTATTATCTTTCATCTAAATAGTTGTGTCTTTCATCTCAAAGTCCTGTTATCGTATCATCGCAAAATGCCCTTTAAACTCTTTACCGCTTTGGCGGCGTACCACAAACCAGTAATCGGTAGAAGGTAGCAGATAGCCATTGTAGGTGCCGTCCCAGCCTTCGCTATCGGCACCAAAGCCGGTTATAAGCTTACCGTAACGGTCGTAAATATAAACCATAAGGTCCGGCTCTGCCTGGGTGGAGAATTTAATGCGCCATTTTTCGTTCTGGCCATCTCCGTTAGGGGTAAAAAACCTTGGGTAGGTAAGTAAATAAGTACTGGCGGGTGCCATGCCACAGCCGTATTTATCTCTAACAAAAACAGCATATTTACCGGGGTCGAGACCGTTAAAAATATTACTTGTCTGGAAGTTGATGCCATCTAACGAATATTCGAAATTTTGTACCGAAGCCGTACCATCCTGTTCGGTATACACGGTAATGCTGTTATCGTGGTCGGTCCAGTCAGAAATTACAATTTCGCTAATAACCGGCTCTGCCGATGTAACCACCTGAATGGTTTTAGAAGCCTGGCATCCGTAAAGATCTGTTACGGTTAACGTTAAGGGGCCCTGCATAAAAGCATCTATAACCTGGCCGGAAGCGCCGTTGTCCCAGTCGTAGTGTATAAACCCGGGGTCGGCAGTAATGGTAATAGGCTCATTTTCGCAACCCCTCCAAAGTTCGTTCATCAATAGTACCGGTTTTGGCCTTACAGTAATATCAAAGGTACTTATGGCAGAGCAGGTGGTATTGGTATTGTGCTGCACTTTTGCGTAAATGGTGGTGGTTGCTGCGCTCGTTAAAAAATTTAAAGGTAACGGGTTTATAGCAGCATCTGCATCGGCTTGAGAGGCGTAATAAGACACTGTAACATCGGCAGTATTTACCAGCCCTAATACGGTTGGGGTTTGCAACGAGAGGTCAAATGCTTCGGTACTATTACCATCGTCATCGCAGGCAAAAAGATCGGGTGCTGTAGATGCGGTAACTAACGGAGGTAAATCGGCAATATTAAAACTGTACGTTTTAGTATTGCAAAGATCTGTTACCGATACAATGTAGGATGCTGATGGTAAATTAGCAAATATATTGCTGCTGCCATTAACTATAGGGGTAGTTAACGGTATGCCGTTGGCATGGGTAATGGTATAGGTAATAGTACCTACACCTACGGCGTTTACCTGCACATCGGCAATAGTGCCAGAGCAGCTAATGTTTTGTATGCTAAGAACGGTAAGGGTATTATAATATTCAAAATCGTATACGTTTTCTATGCAAATTTTTTCGTTAGTAACACTGCCGCTGCCATAAGATTTAAAGGCTTTTAAAACCCTGTAATGGCCCGTTGGGTATATAAGGTTGGTGTTTACAAAATTATTTTGTACTGCTACAGCGTTGGCAGCTCCGGGCTGTTCTCCTTCAATATAAGGTACGCCGCTACCATCTGGATGCCCCCATGTGCCTGCAACGGGGTCTATTTCTTTTTGAAGCCAGAACCCCACGCCAGATATGGCATTGGCAGTATGTTGCAGCTCTAAATTAAACGAACCGCACAGGGGTGTATGTGTAATGTTATTTTGGGTAACGTTATAGCCTATAACGGTTATTGGTGGCGGCTCAAAAGTTTGGCAGGCTGTTGTAACCTTAAATTTATATTGCCCCGGCGGCAGGTTATCCATATAAAAATAACCGTTGGTGTAAATGTTAAAAGAAACATCGTACGGGGTAGTTGTAGGTACTGTATAACTGCTTGGCCAGGATAGCATTAAAACCTCTGTTGCTGCGGTATTGTTGCCAAGAAATACAGAGCCAAAACCGGGTGCGCAACCGGGCCTCATGGCAGAGCTTAGGGTGCCGGAAGAGTAGGGCGGTATAACAACCGGATAAGTATAGGTATTGCCGCAGGTATCTATAAGATAAAAAATATAGTTGCCTGGTGGCAGCCCCGGCACTTCGAGCTTTTGTTCGCTATTAATAAAGCTTGTTACATCTACAGGCATTGTAAGGGGTGTTCCTCCGGGTGGAAATTCGTAGTCAGGAGGCCCGCTTGTTATAAAAGCCGTTTCTATTATAAAGCCGGGTATCTCTATAATAACTTTACCTTTATTATTTATGCAGTCGTTATTAGTTGCAGTGCTGGAAGGTGTGGCAGGGGGCGGCTCTGTGTTTGTTTCGGTAGTAGTATAACTACGGCCGCAGGCATCGGTAACCGTAAACTCGTAGCTGCCATAAGGCACGGGGTTATCTATATCGCCAAAGTCGGCTGTTTCGCCATAAAATGGATTTGGATAAATAGCGCTAAATTGTTCCGGATCAAAATCCTCCGGTACATTGTTGGTAAACGTAATAGTGTAAGGCGCCACATATTGCAATGGCGCAATTTGCATCATTCTGTTGCCGCAGCCAAGGTCGTTAAAAATGGCCCCTACCTGAAACATAGCTACCACCTGGTTGGTAAGAGCATAATAGGGGGTTCCGCAGGGGTCTGTAACCACTACGTCATAATAATAATCCTCGCCGTAGTAAAGAGGTATTACCTGCCCAATTACGGCTTCGTCAGGACCTCCGGCCGGAATTGTTTGTGTAAAAACTATAGGTGCACTACCATCGGGTGGGTAAACCGTAAATGTTGCTGTTAACGGATATGCAATTGGCAGGGTGGTGGTGTGGGTAACTACATTTACAACCGTTATATGGTTACAGTCTGGCAACTCTTTATCAGGAAAACTGGGCGGGCTAACGCTAAGTACCGGCGCGTTAGATGGCAGGGTGTAGTTAATAGACTGGCTATCGCCGCAACTATCTGTAACCTGTATAGTGTAAAAACCTGCCGATATATTATTAAAAGTGCTGGAGTTTTGAACCCCTGTGGTGTTGGGGCCTGCTGTTATCTGGTAGCTAACCGGAGTGCCCGATGTTACCACTACGGTTATGCTTCCATCCGGGCCGCAATACGCAGGTACATGGGTAAAAACGCCAAATACTAAGGGGTTTAGCTGGTTCTCTACAGTAGCTGTTACGGCAGGTGCGCTAATACTGCCCTGTGTGGCTATTACCTGGTAGGTGCCTGCAACAAGGCCGGGTAGGGTTGTGGCGGTAGTGCCGCCGGCAAGATCTGTAGTGCCGCCGGGCATTAAATATACCTGATAGGTTATAGCCGGCGATGGGGCTGCATTTTGCGGTGTAAAAGTAAGTGTGCCGTTGCCGGAGCAGGTTTCTGGCGTTGCAGCAACAGATATGGTAAACCCTTGCGCCTTTAGTATGGTACTAAAAAGCAGCAGGGATAAGATGATTGTATAGCGTGCAAGCTTTACAAATGCACCATGGGCTAAGGTATTATTGTTTACAGTTATCATAGCAAAAATTAAGTTTTCCCGACTTAATTTCAAGTTTTTTTCCAGTTGCCTAAGATAAATAAAAATTTTTACTTAAAATTTATGTTAATAAGTTTTATAGTCAAAATATAGATATTTAACAAAGTTTCAATAATCTGTAGATTAAATAGTTGCGTTATTAAAAAACGGGAGGTTAATATTTGTAAATCAATAAAAAAGTAGTACTTTTGCGCACCTTTTTAAGCGTAGGTTTCATTAAAGAGGATAAACAATTTTATGTAAAACGCTTCTGCAGTTTTATCGAGCATAACGAAACCGGGTAAAGCGCAGGATACAAATTTTTAATCAGCATGTCTGAACAAACAAAAACACAAGACGAATTTTTACAGGAGTTTAACTGGCATAACTTTGAAGAAGGTATTGATCCGGTAGACGAACAAAACCTGAGAGAATTTGAAAGCTTAGTTGAAGAAACTTTTATTTCAACTGACAGTGACGAGGTAGTAGAAGGTACAGTAGTAAGAATTACAGACAGAGATGTTATTGTAGACATCAACGCAAAATCTGAAGGTGTAATTTCTCTTAACGAATTTCGTTACAATCCTGCTCTAAAAGTAGGAGATAAAGTAGAAGTACTTATAGATGTTCGTGAAGATAAATCTGGCCAGCTTGTGCTTTCTCACAGAAAAGCACGTACTATTAAAGCTTGGGATAGGGTTATTAGCGCTAATGAAACAGGCGAAATTGTTAACGGTTTTGTAAAATGCAGAACTAAAGGTGGTATGATTGTAGATGTATTTGGCATCGAAGCTTTCTTACCGGGATCTCAGATAGATGTTAAGCCTATCCGTGATTACGACCAGTACGTTAACAAAACTATGGAGTTTAAAGTTGTTAAAATCAACCACGAATTTAAAAACGTTGTTGTATCGCACAAAGCTCTTATCGAAGCAGATATCGAGGTTCAGAAAAAAGAAATCATCGGCCAGCTTGAAAAAGGCCAGGTACTTGAAGGTGTTGTTAAAAACATTACTTCTTACGGTGTATTTATCGATCTTGGTGGTGTTGATGGTCTTATCCACATTACAGACCTTTCTTGGAGCCGTATTAACCATCCAAGCGAAGTTCTTGAACTTGACCAGAAACTTAACGTTGTTATTCTTGACTTTGATGACGAGAAAACACGTATTCAACTTGGTCTTAAGCAATTAAACGCTCACCCTTGGGATGCACTTGATGCTAAACTTGCAGTAGGCGATAAAGTTAAAGGTAAAGTAGTTGTTATTGCAGACTACGGTGCATTTATCGAAGTTGCTGAAGGTGTTGAAGGCTTAATCCACGTTTCTGAAATGTCTTGGTCTACACACTTACGTTCTGCTCAGGATTTTGTTAAAGTTGGCGATGAGGTAGAAGCTGTTATCCTTACTTTAGATAGGGAAGACCGTAAAATGTCTCTTGGTATCAAACAACTTTCTCAAGACCCTTGGACTGATATTACTTCTAAATACCCGGTTGGCTCTCGCCACACAGGTATCGTTAGAAACTTTACAAACTTTGGTATTTTTGTAGAACTTGAAGAGGGTATTGATGGATTAATTTACATCTCAGACCTTTCTTGGACTAAGAAAATTAAACACCCAAGTGAGTTTGTAAACGTTGGCGATAAATTAGACGTTTTAGTTCTTGAACTTGATGTTGATGGCCGTAAATTATCTCTTGGTCACAAGCAGACTACTGCTAACCCATGGGATAAATACGAAGATAGCTTTGCTGTAGGTACTTTACATACAGGTGAGATATCTGAAATAGTTGATAAAGGCGCAACTGTAGAATTTGGCGACGATATTGTTGCTTTTATCCCTACAAGGCACTTAGAGAAAGAAGACGGTAAAAAACTTAAAAAAGGCGAATCTGCTGAATTTAAAGTTATTGAGTTTAATAAAGAATTCAAACGTGTTGTAGCTTCTCATACTGCTACCTTTAAAGACGAAGAAGAGAAAAACGTAAGAAACAACGATTTTAACAACTCGAACAATTCTAACAACAACTCTTCTAACAATTCTGAGAAAACCACTCTTGGCGATCTTGATGTATTGGCAGAACTTAAAGAAAGAATGGAAAAAGGAGAGAACAAATAATTCTCGACTCCATTTTAAATATAGAAACCTCCTGAGCAATCAGGAGGTTTTTTTATTTATAAATTACCTATTGTGTTACAATGTGCAGTTTGTCATTCTGAGCGCAGCGCAGTCGAAGAATCCCGAATATGATCCTTAAAACATATTGCCGCGCTCTGTTGCATTGCGCTAAAGACGCGTATGAGTACTGTTTGTGTAACTCTTCCTACACTGTCTTTGCAAGGAGGTACGATGAAGCACTTTATACTTACTTTTAAATGGATTGCTGCTACGGCAATCTCACGTAAATGCCTTGTTTTTAATAATTAGCATGCTAATTGATTACCAAATCCGCAACATCATACGTTAATATTTTCCAAAATTTAAACAATCAAAAAAACCATGATGGTTTATATGGCGTATCTGCTACTATAACTTAAAATAAACCAATCATGAAATTTTCAAAAATGTTATCTGTTGCACTTGTTGCTTTTACAATGTTAACCACAGGGGCTGCATTTGCCCAAAAAACTAAAATGGTAGGTGGCGCGGCCATGTATCCTAACAAAAATATTATAGAGAACGCAGTTAACTCTAAAGACCATACTACGCTTGTAGCTGCGGTTAAAGCTGCCGGTTTAGTAGAAACATTATCTGGCAAAGGGCCGTTTACAGTTTTTGCTCCAACCAACGCTGCTTTTGATAAACTGCCAAAAGGTACTGTAGAGACTTTACTAAAACCGGAAAATAAAGATATGCTGCAAAGCGTGCTTACCTACCACGTTGTTGCCGGTAAATGGAGCGCTGCCGATGTGGTTGCTGCCATTAAAAAAGGTAACGGTACCTATACTGCTACAACCGTACAGGGTGGCAAGCTAACGTTTAAAATGGATGGCAAAGATGTTTGGGTAATTGACGAAAAAGGCGGTAAAGCCAAAATTACAATTGCCGATGTTAACCAAAGCAATGGTGTTATCCATGTAATAGATACTGTGTTAATGCACAAGTAATTTTCGAATCATGTTTTACTATGGCCTGCCGAATTTTCGGCAGGCTTTTTTGTTTTAGAATAACAGGCAAGTTTACGAAAACGTTAATCGGCTACTAAAAATCATGGTTTTGATTGATGTTTAAAAAACATTGGTAACACTATAATGATATAGCATTGTTTTTTACTTAAAGCTTAAATAACATGCAAGTTTGATTTTTGCAGCTATATTAATCAAAGTAAAAAGAATGTTAAACAATTACAAAAAAATCTTCATGCCGCTGCTTTGCTGTATGTTGGCACATGCAGCGGGAGCGCAAACTGTGGTGCATTACTGGAATTTTAATAACAGCGCATCTGAGGCTGCTATTACTGCAGTATCGCAAACCCTTGTAGGTACACCCACACTTACGGCTGTTGCCGGAGGTACAAGCCTTATCGATTTTGCAAGTGGCACAGGTCAGAACTTTGCCACGCAAAACCTTAACGCTCAAAACAGCGATGAGGCAGGTACGCATTTACGTTTTAACAACCCAATAGGCGGCGCACTTGTTTTTGCATTGCCAACAACAGGGTACGAAAACCCAATTGTAAAATTCGCAACTAAAAGATCAGGATCGGGTGCAGGTAACCAGTTATGGTCGTATTCAACCGATGGTACTACGTATACATCTTTTGCTACCATAGCCCCAATAGATGGCGACCCTGCATTGGCTACTTTAGATTTCTCGGCTATAGCCGCAGCAGATAATAACGCTAACTTTAAACTAAAGGTAGAATTTGAACAAGGCCCGGGAGGCATTGTTGGCAACAACAGGTTCGATAACTTTACCCTAACCGGTACTGTGCTTGTAAACCCAACAGTAATACATTACTGGAACTTTAATAATAGTGCTTCGGAGGCTGCTATTACAGCAGTATCGCAAACTCTGGTAGGTGCACCTACACTTACGGCTGTTGCCGGAGGTACAAGCCTTATCGATTTTGCAAGTGGCACAGGTCAGAACTTCGCAACGCTAAACCTTAACGCCCAAAACGGCGACGAGGCAGGTACGCATTTACGTTTTAACAACCCAATAGGTGGTGCGCTTGTTTTTGCAGTGCCAACAACAGGTTATGAAAATGCTATAGTGAAATTTGCTACAAAACGTTCAGGATCGGGTGCGGGTAACCAGTTGTGGTCGTATTCAACAGACGGAAGTACGTATATATCTTTTGCTACAATTGCACCAATAGATGGCGACCCGGCATTGGCAACATTAGATTTTTCGGCTATAGCCGGAGCAGATAATAATGCGAACTTTAAAATAAAGGTAGAATTTGAACAGGGTTCAGGTGGTGCAGTGGGTAACAACAGGTTTGATAACCTTACCGTTACCGCCACCCCCATGGAAGGTACCGTGGATGTTACCGCCCCCGTTGTTACTTTTGCACCGGCAAATGCCGCTACAAACATACTAATTTCGGCACACCCTGCAATAACTTTTAACGAAGATGTAAGACTGGCCGATAACAGTGCCATAACTAACACAAACGTAGATGCTTTAGTAGCGCTTAGGCTTAACAATGCTACAGGTGCCGTGGTACCTTTTGATGCAACATTTGCAGCCAACACCATTACCATTACACCGGCTACACCGTTACTAAACGGTCAGCAATACTACGTTGCGCTTTTAGCCAACACGGTAGAAGATATGAACAACAATGCTGTGGCAGAAGTTCAGAGTTCAACCTTTACAACCATTGCTGTACAAACTGCGTTTGCAGCCGGCGATATGGCCTTTACGGCGTATCGTATGAATGCTACAAGCACTGAAGATGACGTAGCCCTTGTAACTTTTGTAGACATTGCCGCGGGTACTTTTATTAATTTAACCGACTCTAAATACACTACCAACGCCCAGGCACAATGTGCTAACGGTATTGTTTGGACGGCTACAAGCTGCGTACCTGCCGGATCTGTTATTACCATCCAAACCAGTGCGCTTGTTGCTAATACAGGTACGGTTACAGGGTCTGGCTTTGGCCTTAGCTCTGGTGGCGACCAGGTAATTGTTTACACCGGCACTGCTGCTGCTGCTAATTATATTACAGCACTAACCTCTAACGGATGGGCTGCTGCCAATACAGAGTGTGGTGGTAGCGTTTCTATGCTTCCTGCCGGCCTGACTGATGGTGCAAGCGCTGCCAACCTTAGTACTGCACCGGGCAATATTACGGGTAACACAGTTAACGCATTTTATAATGGTACACAAGCCGGTACACCTGCCCAGCTGAAAACAGCTATACTTAACCCTGCTAACTGGACAGGCGTTGCCGGTGCTACCGCACCACAAACATGGCCAACATGGGCTTTCCCAAGCTCGCCAAATGTGCAAACAGCTACTGTTTTAAACAACACAACCATACAGTTAGTGTTTAATAACGAGCTTAATGCTGCATCTGCCGCTACAACGGCTAACTATACCGGTGTTGCCGGTTTAACTACTGCTGTTGCCGTGGGTAACACTGTAACGCTTACATACAGCACTCCGTTTACTGCCGGTACTGCTTACGAGCTTACGGTTAACAACCTTATTGACGAAGACGGCCTTACAATGGCATGTGCGTATACTTTCAACTTTAACTACACAGCTACGGTTGCCTTTGCTACTGATTTTGTAGTGGTTAACGAAAATGCAGGTACACTTAATTTTGTTATCAACCTTACCAGCCCTGTGGCCGGATCTGTTGACTTAGTGGTTAAAGGTGCGCCTTTTAGCACTGCCGATAGCGCCGACTTTACGCTTGCTACACAAACGCTGAACTTTACGGGTACAAGTAGCTTAACGCAAACCATTACTATTCCGATTATTGACGATACGTTAGAAGAGCAGCATGCCGAGTACTTTGTACTTAGCCTTGAAAATGCTGTTAACGTTGCTATTACAGGCGAGTCGCTTGCAACGATCTACATTAAAGATAACGACCGTCTTGCCAAGGTACCAAGCCAGGACATCCAGCTGGATTACGTTACCAGTTTTGACCCATCGGGTGCTAACGAAAGTACTTGCGAGATCGTGGTATTTGATGCTGCCAGCAAAAAACTTTTCGCTACAAGCGCGGTAGAAGGCAGATTAGATATTATCGACTTCACTAATCCTGAAGCTCCTGTAACAACAGGTTCTATAAACATGACTCCTTATGGTGGTGTTACCAGTGTAGCCGTTAAAAACGGTGTTGTGGCTGTTGCTTCGCCAAATGCTAACGAACAGTTAGATGGTTCGGTTGTGTTCTTTACTACTGCGGGTGTATTTATCAAACAGGTAACTGTTGGTGCCTTGCCGGATAATATTTCGTTTACACAAGATGGTACAAAAGTACTTACTGCTAATGAGGGTCAGCCCAACGCAAACTATACGGTAGACCCTGAAGGATCGGTTAGTATAATAGATATTACAGGCGGTATAGCATCGCTTACAAATGATGATGTAACTACATTATTGTTTACAGCTTATAATTCAGCTTCGGCTGAAAGTGCTCTGATAGCATCGGGTGTGAGGAAACTCTATGCTTCGAGCACTATGTCTCAGGATTTTGAGCCTGAGTATGTTACTTCGAGCGCCGACTCGCAAAAAGCATGGGTTACCCTACAGGAAAACAATGCTGTTGCCGAGATTAACCTTGTAACAAAAACAATTACTTCGGTTTGGGCTTTGGGTACTAAAGACATGAGTCTTCCGGGTAACGGTTTTGATGTATCTGATAATAATAACGAGGTGCTTATTGCCAACTGGCCGGTACAGGCATATTTTATTCCCGATGGCGCTGCTAACTACAATGTAGGCGGAACAAACTACATAGTTACGGCTAACGAAGGCGATGAGAAAGAATACGGCAGCTTTGTTGAAAGAACTACTATTGGTGCAGCTTCTTACAACCTTGATGCTACCGAATTTCCGGAGGCGGCTATGCTTAAAAAATCGCATAACGCAGGCAGGCTTCGTGTAACTAACCTTGACGGATTAAACGATGCGGGTACGGCTTACAACGGCATCTACGCTTTAGGGTCGCGTTCGTTCTCGATCTTTAATGCAGATACCAAGCAGATTGTTTTTGACAGTGGCGATGATTTCGAGATGTATACCGCTTCGGCTTCGTCTATCAACCCGATATTTAACTCAGACCACGAAGATAACAGCTTTAAAAGCCGTAGCCGTGCTAAAGGCCCGGAGGCTGAAGGTGTAACGGTGGCAGAAATTATGGGTAAAACCTATGCGTTTATCTCTTTAGAAAGAATTGGTGGTGTAATGGTGTACGATGTAACCAACCCTAATGCCCCAACTTTTGTAGATTACAAAAACAGCAGGAGCGTATCAGCCTACACCGGAGACCACGGTCCAGAAGGTATTACTTACATCAATCCTACAGATAGCCCTAACAGCAAACCGTACATTGTTATAGCGAACGAAATTAGTGGTACGTTAACCATTTTCGAAGTGAATACAGAAAACCTTGGTACCGGCGATTTTGTTACTACACCAAAAACCTTTGTTGTGTTCCCTAACCCATCGGTTAGCGGAGTGGCATATTTTAACCGCGTTGCCGATATTGAGGTGTACGACTACAGCGGAAAACTGATCCAACAGGCCAAACAGGCCCTTACTATAGATACTTCTAAAATGGCGACCGGTATTTACATTATCAAAACGTCTGAAGGTATCGTTAAAAAACTAATTGTTAAGTAGATTAGTTTCGTGTTTTTTAATTTTTACCCATAAGGGGAATCATCCTGCCTGAAGAGGCAGGATTTTTTTTGGATTTTATTCTTATAATATTAAAAAAGTTGTCGAACTGTACCCGTTTTCGGCTCCCCTCTCCCTTGGAGAGGGGCTGGGGGAGAGGACTATTGATAAGGTTTATATGCCGCTCCTTCGGAGCTCAGCCTGAATGTTTTTAGAAAAGATAAGAAGGTTTGATTGGTTACGGTTTGAGTGAAGCTAAGGCCTTAAACTTCGTTGCGTTAAGCAAATTAGGAGGAGAGGCGTTAAGAACGATTTGCTGTCTGAGCGATAGCGAGTTCAAATCGTTTAGCCGAAGCGCCTAATTTGTAGCAAAAAGAAGTTAGAGCCTTGAATTTTTGGTTCTTTTGTTTCAAGACAAAAGAACGTGTGAAACCACCCCACCCTACGGGCACCCCTCCAAAGGAGGGGAATACTACGATTGCTATTTCAAACGTAAATTATATGCAGGTCAATTGCTTGTAGATCTTTACCGCTTCAACCGCTTCTTTAACATCGTGAACGCGTAAAATTTTGGCACCTTTGGTTAAAGAAATCGTATTTAAAACAGCGGTGCCGTTAAGCGCTTCCTGCGGGGTAATGCCCAGCAATTTATAGATCATCGATTTGCGCGACACACCGGCCAGCAGCGGCAGGCCAACCATGTCGAACAACTCCATTTTGTTGAGTACTTCGTAATTCTGCGCCAGCGTTTTTGCAAACCCAAACCCGGGATCGATTATAATATCTTCAATACCCTGATGGCGGGCAGCGGCAATACGCTCAGAAAAATACAAAAGCATTTCCTGCACAATATCATCATACTGTGTTAGTTTAACCATAGTTTGCGGGTTGCCGCGCATGTGCATCATAATGTAAGGCACTTTAAGGCGGCCAACGGTTGGCAGCATAGCGTCGTCGAGCAAGCCGGCAGCAATATCGTTAATAATGGCAGCGCCGCTGTTAATGCTGGCTTCGGCAACTTTAGCCCTAAAGGTGTCGATAGAAAGCAAGGCATCCGGAAAGTGCTTTAAAATCAACTCAACTACCGGAACCATGCGACTTATCTCTTCATCTTCGCTAACAAATTCGGCGTTCGGTTTGCTGGAGTAAGCTCCAATATCAATAAAATCGGCACCTTCGGCCAGCATTTTTTCGGCCTGTTGCAGTAACAGGGTTTCGTCGCGGTATTTTCCGCCATCAAAAAAAGAGTTGGGTGTACAGTTTAAGATACCCATAACCCTGGGTTCGGTAAGGTTTATAAGCGTGCCATTGCAGTTGATGTGCATAAGTCTGTTTTTTTTAGGATATGTATAATTGTAACAATATTATTGTAAAAACTAATTATGTTAACAGAATATACAATATTCTAAACTTTTTTAAATCTCTTTTTAATATTAAGTATCGGTTTTTCTACAACGTAATATGAAATAAAAGCTACAAATACTACAATAATGATATTCTGAGGGAATTTATTAACCCAAAGATCTGTCCTGTTTGTTAAAAAAAGTTGTTGCCAAATATATAATGAATAAGAAAGTATACCTATTTGTACTAAAACACGGCTATTTAATACATTGGCAACTTTTGATGGAATATAAATGCACCAAAATATTAATATTATTATAAATATATTATTGATACTATGTCCTAAGGTAACGCTATAAGTACCTCCAAGTTTTGAATTTAATAAAGGTGATAAAATAAAAATAAATAAAGCAGATAACGCTATTAGATATCCATTGCTATAATATTTTACAGCAACTTTTTTAAATTTTGTATTTTGTTCGAGTAGTGCAGCTAAACAACCTACAAGTATGCTGTCTCCTCCGGTTTGTAACATCATACCTAATTGTCCACGGCTATCTGGCATTAAAAAGTAAGTAGCTATTCTTACAATAGGCATTAGTATAATTATTACGGCAACAATTTTAATTAAAAGGCTCATGTTTTTTATTTTAATAAACATAACTGGCCAGACAAGGTAAAATTGCTCTTCCATAGACAGCGACCAAAAATGGCCAAAAAACCAGTTACCATTGTCAGGAGTAGTATCAGATACGAGCAAATGCTTATAATTCCACAAATATACACATGCAAAACCTACAAGGGTAAAATTATTAAATATGTTAGGTATAAGAGTGTATTTAAGAAATAGGATAACTATTATATATAAATAAAATACGGGGAATATCCTGAATATTCTTCTTAGATAGAAATCCTTGAGGTTTATTTTTCCATTCTTTTTTTTTTCAATAAGTAAAAGCTTAGTTATAAGAAACCCACTTATAACAAAAAATATTTTTACACCTAATGATCCATTAGCTATAAACATGAAAAGGATATTTTCCTTTAAACTTTTTGGCATCGTTTCAGAAGCATGTCCAATTAAAACCATTAATATAGATATTGCTCTGATGCCATCAAGGCTTTTAATTCTGGACATAAAGGAGGTCATTAAATTTTGGCTAATATAAATAATTTTAACATGCTTTTTAACACACAATCCTAAATAAAATAAACTGTTTATATAGGATTAAAAATGTTTTAATTTTGAAAAATGACTAAAGTGTATATGCAATTATTATTTAAAGAAGTATGTTAGCAGTATTTTAGGTACGATTTAAATTATTAAGACGTTTTTAGTACATTTGAAAAAATTTCATACAAAGATACTACTTAAATGAGTAATACCTCAAGCCAATACGACAGCGTTATTGCCCAATGCAGGCAACTTTACATAAACAAAATGACCGATTATGGCAGCGCATGGCGTATACTTCGCCTGCCGTCTTTAACAGATCAGATATTTATTAAAGCCCAGCGCATACGCAGCCTTCAGGAAAATGAGGTGCGCATGGTTAATGAGGACGAGACCGGCGAATTTATTGGTATTATTAACTATGCTATAATGGCGCTTATCCAGCTGGATAGGGGTGTGGCTGTGCAACCGGACCTGGGTGTTGCCGAAGCCACTGCTTTGTACGACGAGAAAGTGCAGCTTACCAAAACACTTATGGAAGCTAAGAACCACGACTATGGCGAGGCTTGGCGCGATATGAGGGTTAGCTCGCTGACCGACCTGATACTGCAAAAAATACTTCGCGTAAAGCAGATCGAAGATAATAAAGGTAAAACACTGGTTAGCGAAGGTATCGACGCTAACTACCAGGACATGCTTAATTACGCCGTTTTTGCCCTTATTTTAACCGGGTACGCGCAATAACAAGTCATTAACAAATACAAAGGCCTGATGCCTTAATTTTGGGGAAAGCTTTATACCAATGAAAGACATAAAAAAATACCTGCCCTTAGCACTGCGCATCATCGTATCGTTTTTGTTCCTGCTATCGGCAACAGCCAAACTGTACGATTCGCCTTATTTTGCCATTACCACGTTCGAAATGAAACAGTTAATTCCGTTAGGTTTTCCGGAAGGTCTGGCGGTTTATTTTTCGCGTACGCTTATTGGCTTTGAGTTTGCCCTGGGCTTTTTGCTCTTGCAGCCCCACTACCTTAAAAAATTAGTAATTCCCACTACCATAGCACTTTTAGCGGTGTTTATCATCCAGCTTAGCTACGAAATTGCCACAAAGGGCAACGCGGGCAACTGCGGCTGTTTTGGCGAATTACTGCCCATGACACCCATAGAGGCTATTATTAAAAATATGGTTGCCATTGGCTTGTTATTGTGGCTGCTAAAACTGCTTAACCCGTGGGCCGACCGCACCAACATTTGGGTACTTACCACCGTGATATTTGCCTGTATACTGGCCATTTTTATGATAGCCCCTATTGCCAGGCAAACTACAAGTGCAGTAGCTTTTACACCGGAAACCACAGCCGACAGCTTAGCTACCGAAGAATTGCAGGTTGAAGCAGTAACCGAAATTACTACGCCAACAGAGGCTACGGGTATTGAAACACCTGCACCTGTAACAGAAGCCCCTGCGGCCGAAGCGGCACCCAAGCCGGTAAAGTCGATCTATTCGCAATATTTTGCGGCTGCCGATAAAGGCAAAAAAATAGTGGGCCTCTTTGCACCGGGCTGCGAGCATTGCCGGGAAACAGTAAAACAGCTTGCCGAAATGAAGGCTAAGGATA
Source organism: Flavobacterium subsaxonicum WB 4.1-42 = DSM 21790 (assembly GCF_000422725.1). GTDB lineage: Bacteria > Bacteroidota > Bacteroidia > Flavobacteriales > Flavobacteriaceae > Flavobacterium > Flavobacterium subsaxonicum. The sequence goes on along the minus strand of NZ_AUGP01000029.1, from coordinate 108,155 downwards.
AAAACTTTCCTGAACTTTACATTTTGTTTATGGATGAGGAAGCCGACCTGATTCCGGATTTCTTTAAATTTGCCGGAGCGCAGTACCCGTATAAGGTGCTGGATGTGGCTACCTTTTGGAAAACACTGGGCAACAGCCGTGATACACCGGGGGTTTTCTATTTATGGAACGGTAACAAGGTAGCCGAATGGGACGGTATTGCCGAAAAGAAATTTGTGGCCGCCGATTTACTGAAAGCCCTTAAAAAATCATCTTCTGAAATTAAAAAATAATTGATAAAGTACCTTTTATACAAAACGGGCTATGCACTGCTCACGCTTTTTGGCGTGGTTACGGTTATATTCTTTTTGTTTACGGTACTGCCCGGCGACCCTGCCCGCATGATGCTCGACCAGAACGAAAATTCGGAGCAGTTGGCCATTATCAAAAAAAAATATGGGTTCGACCAGCCGGTCAGCACCCAGTATTTTTATTATTTAAATGATCTTTCGCCGGTATCCTTCCACAGCACAACACCCGATGATTACACGTATCTGGCCGAGGGTAAATACACCGCAGCAAAACTGTTTACCATTGGCAACACCACCACAGTTTTAAAAGCACCTTATTTAAGGGAGAGCTTCCAGAAAAGTGGCAAGAAGGTAACCCAGGTAATAGGCGATACCCTGCCCAATACCGTAGTACTGGCCTGCTTTGCCATTGTTATAGCCATAGTAATTGGTATAGCGTTGGGCGTAGTGTCGGCCTTGTATAAAGACACGAGGATAGACCGTACCATAGCACTTGTTAGCACGTTAGGCATGAGCCTGCCATCGTTTTTTGCGGCCATACTGTTTGCCTGGGTGTTTGGTTTTCTGCTTCATAAATACACGGGCCTGGACATGACGGGCAGCCTTTATGAAGTTGATGATTTTGGCGAAGGCTCTCACATAAAATGGAAAAATATAATATTGCCGGCTATAGTGCTGGGCATCCGTCCGCTTGGGGTGGTAATACAGTTAATGCGTAACTCGCTGCTGGAGGTTATGGGTCAGGATTACATCCGTACCGCCCGTGCCAAAGGGTTAAGCGAGCTGAATATCATCCGGAGGCATGCGCTTAAAAATGCGCTAAACCCTGTGGTTACGGCAATATCGGGCTGGTTTGCCAGTATGCTTGCCGGTGCCGTGTTTGTAGAATATATTTTTGGGTGGAACGGTCTCGGCAAAGAGGTGGTAGAGGCCTTAAACACGCTCGACCTGCCCATAATTATGGGGTCGGTACTGGTAATAGCTGCCACCTTTGTGGTTATAAACATACTGGTCGATATTATTTATGCATGGCTGGACCCAAGGATAAGGCTGGAGTAAAGCGCACTTTGCGAAAACGATAAAATAAATTTTACTGATGGCCCGATGTTAAATATTTTGCCTAAGGCAGGGAGTAGTTCGGTTGCTTATCGTAAATTTGTTACTCTTTAATTTAAAAAAGAACAATGAAAAAAATACTTTTATTACCCATATTACTGTTCGCCATGATATCATGCACGCAGGCACAAGAGGCTACCAGCTTTGGTAAAGAAGCCCTTGAAGCTAAAATGACTACATTAGATGGCAAGCAGATTGCCTTTAAAGACATACTTGCCAAATACAAAGGCAAAACTATTGTAATTGATGTTTGGGCATCATGGTGCCCGGATTGTATTAAAGGCATGCCAAAGGTGCACGACCTGCAAAAACAGTTTCCGAATGCCGTTTATTTGTTCCTATCTTATGACAGGGTAGATGATAAATGGAAAGCGGGCATTGAAAAATATGGCGCCAATGGCGATAACTACCACGTGGGTACCAGCATGAAAGAGGGCGCTTTTGCAGCCGATATTAAACTGGACTGGATTCCGCGTTATATGGTGGTAGACAAAAACGGCAAAATTGCCCTGTTTAAAGCCATTGAGGCTGACGACGCTAAACTTGTAGAGACATTAAAAAAACTTAAATAATGAGAAAAAAAATCGTTGCAGGTAACTGGAAGATGAACAACGACATTCAGCAAACAGAAACGTTGCTGGAAGACATACTGGCTAAAAAGCCGGAACAAACAATTGCTAAAATTGTTGTAGCACCAAGTTTTGTTAACCTTCAGGCTGCTGTAAAGCAAACTGCCGGCACTAACGTTATTGTGGCTGCACAAAACATGCACCAGTCAGAAAACGGCGCTTTTACAGGCGAAGTTTCTGTAGGCATGCTAAAAAGCATTAAAGTAAACACCGTTATTTTAGGCCACTCAGAGCGCAGGGCTTACTTTGGCGAAACCAATGCTTTACTTGCACAAAAAGTGGATACGGCTTTAAGGCACAACCTAACCATTATTTTTTGCTTTGGCGAAGAATTGGCCGACAGGCAGAACGAAAACCATTTTAACGTGGTGGAGAGCCAGTTAAGAGAAGGTTTGTTTCATATTGGTGAAGCCGACTGGAGCAGCGTTGTACTGGCTTACGAGCCGGTTTGGGCTATTGGCACAGGCGTAACAGCATCTGCAGAGCAGGCTCAGGAAATGCATGCGTTTATACGTACACTATTACGTGAGAATGTAGGCAACAAAATTGCCGAAGAAACGTCTATCCTTTACGGAGGCAGCGTTAAGCCGGACAATGCGGCCGAGATTTTCTCTAAACCGGATGTAGATGGCGGCCTTATTGGCGGCGCATCGCTTAAAGCAGATGACTTTTTAGGTATAGTTGCAGGTATGCAGGCTTAATTCCTAACGGATATATAGATTAGAGCGGTAAGAAATTACCGCTTTTTTTATGTTTTAACGTTACCTTATAAGTAATTTCTTTCGGGTTACTTTTTTGAGCCGTAAATTTGAGATACAATTAAAGAAATGTAAATGGAAGCAATTTATACAGCAGTAGCTACTGCAAAGGGCGGCAGAAATGGCCACGTAAACTCGTCTGACGGGATTTTAGACCTCGAAGTGCGCATACCTAAAGAAATGGGTGGCCCGGGCGGATACACCAACCCCGAGCAGTTATTTGCCGCAGGCTATGCCGCATGTTTTGAGAGTGCGCTGAACCATATAGCACGCGAAAAGAAAATTAAGGTAGACGAAACTATGGTTACCGCCGAGGTGTCTATTGGCAAGAATGATGCAGGCGGCTTTGGCCTGGCCGTTAAACTGCACGCCAACATTAAAGGCATTACCGCCGAAGTTGCCGATGAGCTGGTTAAGGCAGCCCACCAAACCTGCCCCTACAGCAATGCAACGCGTGGCAATGTAGATGTTGACCTGACGAGCAGCGTTGACTAAATAAACAAAAAGCGGTAATTTCTTACCGCTTTTTTTATGTCCTGTTTTGTCTATTTACTTTCTTTAAGTACCATATCTATGGTGATGGCACCGGCAAGAATAACAATTTTGTTGGTGTTTTCGGGGTAATCAGGGTTGATGTTTACGTTGTATTTATCGGCCGATGTAAAGATCTCTTTTACAGCACCTGCCCATTTTTTGCTGATGTTGCCAATTTGCACGCCCTTAGCATCGGTAATGGTAAAATTCCAGGCTTTCCAGTCGCCGTTAATTTCGGCAATCTGGGTTTCGGTAGCATCAAAAATCTTAAAGGTGGGTTTAAAAAATTTGAATTTTTGTTTGATGGTGCCAATTACATTATCCTGTGGGTCTTTAATAACAATTTTAGACATCCAGAAAGTCCACCCGCGCGAGATTGACGCCTGAACTTCGTCTTCGGTATTTTTAATTTCCAGTAAAAACGGCAGCATGGGTTTTTTAAGCAGCAGCCTTAGCATTTTTTGACCGGTGGTAAGCTTTTGCTTAACGGCACCCACATGCGCGCCTATATCATTATAAATATTGTAGGTATTCTCGAATTTAAAAAAGTTGACTTTCTCGTCTATAAAATAACTATCAGAATCAAAAAAATTAAAGGCCATTGGTTTGTTGTTTGCTCTTACTCGTTTGGCTTTTCAGAATTTCGCCCCGTTTTTTATAGTGGGCTCCGGACTCCACAAATTGGTTGGTTTTGCCGCTAAAACAGCAGGTATGGGCGAAGTTAGTAAAATATAGTTTGGGTAATGGTTGGGCTGCACGGATAATTATAGATTAAATCTTAATATCCGTACTTTCCGGTTGCAGGTATTTCATACGTTATATTTAATTCGCTTAGAAAGTCCCGAAATTTTCCCCAGGTTTTATAATTACTAAGTAGGCCGGGAGGTAGAGTTAAATCTTTAGAAATAGTGTAATTGCGGCATTGCAGGCATATATCTACAACATAGCACTGACCTTTTTGATATAAAAGCAATGCATGGTGCGGATTGTAACAGGAAACAGATTCTATATCTGATGTTGTACTATAAGTTAAAGAATCATATAAATGTATTACAGATGATTTATCCAGCTTTATTCTTTCTTTTACTGATTTAAAATTAAGCGAATCTTTTTCTACAAATCTCACCCAATAACCTGATTTTCCATTCTTATTAATCTTGTAGCCATAATCGTGACTTACTATTACTACAGAGTCGGCAGCAATAAGTTTATCCTTAAAATTACTTACCTGTGCGTGCAGCGATAATGATGAGGTAAGAATTATAAATAGTGCTAAGAGAATTTTTTGCATAGAAATTTATTGGTGCTTCCTGATTTTCCGAGTTTTCAGAATCCTTTATCCATATAACCAAATCCACGAATAGCCAAATTAACTATTCTTTGATTCTGATCTCGAACATTTTATCCCACTTTTTACCGGTAATAAAAAAGGTTTTGGTTTTAGGGTTGTAGGCAATACCGTTAAGAACGTCTTTATCAATATTGGTCACTTTTTTATCAAGGTCGGCAAAGTTAAGCACGCCCTCAACCGCACCGGTGGCAGGGTCTATAATAGCTACGGTGTTGGTTTGGTAAATATTACCGTAAATTTTACCGTTAACCCACTCCAGCTCGTTGACAGATTTTACCTTAGCACTTTCGGTATATACATTAATATAGTCTACCTCTTTAAGGGTTTCAGGGTCAAGTTTATATATCTTTTCTGTACCGTCGCTTTGGTACAGGTGGGTATCATCGTGCGTTAGGCCCCAGCCCTGTATAGGCTTGGTGTATTCAAACTCTTTTATTTTTTTAAGATTGTCGGCATTGTAAATAAAACCGGTGTTCTCTTTCCAGCTCAGCTCATAAATTTTGTTGTTAAAAATGGTTATACCCTCGCCAAAGTAGCGTCCTTCTAAAGAGATCTCCTTGTACATAGCACCCGTTTTATAGTCGGTTTTACGCAGTTTCGATTTTCCGTACTGGCCGGTACCCTCAATAAGGGTATCGCGGTAAAACTCAAGTCCCTGCGTGTACGATTCGGTATCGTGCGGATAGGTATTTACAACCTCGTAAGCCAATATTTTAGCCTTAACATTGCTAACCAGCTCTACGCGGGTAGTAGCCTCGGTACTTTTACCTTCGTGATACACCAGCGCTTTAATGTTCTGGTAGCCGAATTTCTGGTCTTTTAGGGGGGCATCAAACTTTTCGTTACCCTTTACCGTACCTAATTTTTTATCGTTAAGATAATATACAACCGAGTCTATTGCCACATTATCGACGTTAACTACCGTTAACGGAACCGATTCCTGAGGCTGATATTGCCCTTTTAGGACCGTAGCGTTAATATTAAAAGAAATATTTTTATTGTTACAGGCCGTTACAGCCGCAGCCAATAAAATGAAAGCTAAGAGGTTATGTTTTTTCATGTGCTTAATAAAAGATAAGGCAATATACAAAGCTATTTTATATTGGCAATGCACTTGCAAAAATACAAAAAGGTTGTATATTTGCGGCGGCAAGTCCTACACGACCAGCTCCTGCAGACTCCTCCAGGGTGGGAACACAGCAAAGGTATGTGGTTGTAGCGGTGCGATGTAGGTCGCTTGCCATTTTTTCTTTTTTTACTTCAGGTCTCCGTAAGGGGATTTTTTAGTTTATAGCCGGTTCGGTTTTCTTCAAAACAAATAGGTGTGCACGTATTTTACAGCAGTTGGTAAAAATCCTGTAGCATACATTAGTCTATTTCGCCTCAAAAAAGTATTTTCGCTCTTTGCTTTTTTAAGGCATACTTCAAGATAAAAAATATGAGTAAAGTAATATTTATAACCGGCGGATCATCGGGCATTGGCAAAGCCACAGGCGAATTTTTACTAACCAAAGGCTACAAGGTGTATGGCACGAGCCGCGACCCTAAAAAGGTTCCGGGCAGCCCATTCCCGTTAGTAGCGTTGGATGTGCGCGACACTGCAAGTATAAAAGCTGCTGTTGCACAGGTAATTGCCGAGGCAGGTACTATAGATGTACTGGTTAATAACGCAGGCGTAGGCATTACCGGCCCGCTTGAAGAAATTCCTGCCGAGGAGATAAAGAACAACTTTGAAACCAACCTGTTCGGACCCATTGAGGTTATGAAAGCCGTATTGCCGCACATGCGTGCCCAAAAAAGCGGACTTATAATTAATGTTACCTCTATTGCAGGCTACATGGGCCTGCCGTACCGCAGTGTATATTCGGCATCCAAGGGGGCGCTGGAGCTTATTACAGAGGCGCTGCGCATGGAGGTTAAGGGCTTTGGTATTACCATTACCAGCGTGGCTCCCGGCGATTTTGCCACCAATATTGCCAGTGGGCGCTACCATGCCCCGCTGCTTAAAGGATCGGCCTATGAGGTGCCTTATGGCGCTACCTTAGACCTTATGAATACGCATGTAGATGCCGGCAGCAACCCGCAGCAAATGGCTGAGGCTGTGTATGCCATTATGAAAACCCCAAACCCCAACGTGCATTATAAGGTGGGTGTTTTTATGCAGAAATTCTCTATCGTGCTTAAGCGAATTTTGCCTGATAAAGTTTACGAAAAAATGCTGATGAACCATTATAAATTGTAGTTTTGCAACGCAGTTAAACACAGCCAAAAAAGCTGTTTTATATGTATTTAAACAACATAAACCTTATATCATGAAGTTTTTTATAGACACGGCAAACCTTGCCCAGATTAAAGAAGCCCAGGAACTTGGAGTACTTGATGGCGTTACTACTAATCCATCTTTAATGGCTAAAGAGGGTATTACCGGTAAAGACAATATCCTTAAACATTATGTAGACATTTGCAACATTACCGATGGCGACGTAAGTGCCGAGGTTATTGCTGTAGATTATGATGGTATGGTTCGCGAAGGTGAAGAACTTGCCGAACTGCACCCACAAATTGTTGTAAAACTGCCTATGACCAAAGATGGTGTTAAGGCTGCCAAATATTTTACTGATAAAGGTATAAAAACTAACGTAACACTTGTGTTTTCTGCCGGCCAGGCATTGCTTGCCGCTAAGGCAGGTGCTACTTACGTATCGCCGTTTATTGGCCGTTTGGATGATATATCTGTAGATGGTTTACAACTTATAGAAGACATTCGCCTTATTTACGATAACTATGGCTACGAGACTGAGATTCTTGCAGCTTCGGTTCGCCACACAATGCACATTGTAAATTGTGCTAAAATTGGTGCCGATGTTATTACGGGTCCGCTTTCTGCAATTGCAGGTTTATTAAAGCACCCACTTACTGATAGTGGCCTTGCTCAGTTTTTAGCAGACTACGAAAAAGGCAACAAATAATACCGAACGGTATATTTTTGAATTAACGATAAATAAACCCAAAAAATAATACCGATTGGTATATTTTGAGGATTTTATACCGATATAAACAGGGTTTTCTCAGGTTGAGAAGCCCTGTTTTTTGTTTAAAAACGTTCGTCGATAAGTGATTTATTAACCAGTGCACCCACCTTATTACCCGATGCTACCGCGTGCGCAATAGAGCGGTAAAGCGACAGGCAATCGCCTGCTGCATAAATGCCGGGTATAGAGGTTTCCATGCATTTAGAAATGTATATAAAACCCTTCTCGGTAAACTGCAACCCTAACTTTTCGGGTATGTTACATTGTTGATTAAAAGGTAGTTGTGTGTAAATAACTTCCGGACTATCGGATTCTGTATCTTTAAAATGCAGTTTTTTAATGATGCCGCCAGACTCTTCAATGTAATCAATTTCGTTTTCTACCACCACAATATTATGGCTATTGAGTTTCATAACTTCCTGAGGGCTAAGGGTGCTGGTGCCGTTGGTGTATAGTGTGAGCTTGTCGGTCCAATTGCGGATTACTTTGGTGAGTTCAAAACCCATATCACCATTGCCAATAATACCGGTAACTTTGTTATTGTGCTCATAGCCATGACAGTATGGGCAGTGCAATATGCTGATACCCCAGCATTCGGCAAAGCCGGGGATATTCGGAATAAGGTCAGTAACCCCTGTGGCGAATATAATTTTGTGTGCTGTAAAGTTTTGATTGTCAGTGGTAAGTACTTCGAAAGTCGTTCCGTTTGGTAGTACTTCCTCTGCAAGTGCATCTAAAAATCTAACGGTAGGATAGGCTAAAACCTGTGCCCTTGCCCTGTTGGAAAGATCGGTAGGCGAACTACCATCATTAGTTATAAAGTTATGAGCCTGAGGCGCTTTGGTGTTGCAAGGGTTGCCGCTGTCTATAACCAGAACGCGACGCATCGACCTGCCCAAGGCCATAGCTGCTGAAAGGCCCGCATAGCTTCCGCCAATAATAATAACGTCGTATAATTGTTCTAATTTCATGCTGATGGCTTATAATCATAAAGTTAACCATCACAAAACAGATACTGCGCAACTTTAACGTATCATTTAACAGCGCGCGAAATAGGTTGGAAATCAGCGTTTTGAACTTACTCAATAACCATATCCTTGAGCTTTTGCCTGTAGGCTTCGAGTACTTTTTCTTTGTAAATAAAGCCGTAGTAGCGGTCGTCTTTAAGAACGGGGAGGTAGCTAACATGCGTATTTTCAAACTTTTCCATGATCATTTCGATGGAGTCTTCTACCGATGCCACCTCTGCGGGGAGGGTCATTAGTTCGTCCATCGTGGCGTATTTTACCTTAAAAGCACTGAATATCATCTGCCTTATGTTTATAAAATCGACCACGCCCAGCAGGCGGTTCTTATCATCGGTTACCGCAAAATGGTTGTATTGGGTGTTGGATAGTAATGCAATAACATCTTCGGCTTTCTGGTTTACCGACAGGGTTGGTAAATCGCTGGTAACCACCTCCATAATATCAAGGCTGGAAAGTATGTTCTTATCTTTATTAGAGGTAAACACCTGTCCTTTATCGGCAAGGTGCTTAACATCCATAGAGTAAGTTTCGAACTGTTTTGATACCGCAAAGCTGATGGATGACACTATCATAAGCGGTACCATAAGATTGTAACCGCCTGTAATTTCGCCAATTAAGAAGATAGCCGTAAGCGGCGCATGAAACAACCCGCTCAAAATACCGGCCATGCCCACAATGGTAAAATTGTCTATTGGCAGGTTTTTAGAAAAGCCCAACATAGTAAAGAATTTGGCTACAAAAAACCCAAGGTACGACCCCACAAAAAGCGATGGCGCAAAGTTACCGCCGTTGCCTCCGCTGGCAAGTGTTAACCCTGTAGCATAGGCCTTTAACAGCATGGTAATACCTGCAAAAAGCAGCAGTACCCAGCCGTTTTGCTTAAATTCTTCTAATATTGTGTTGTCTAATAGCTCTTCGGGGTGGGCGTTAGAGAGTATCCTGATGCTTTCGTATCCTTCGCCAAAAAGTGTGGGGAACATAAAGATGATAAGCGCCAGCGGAATAGCACCGTATAGTGCTTTGCGGTAGCCTTTTATCCTTAGTTTGGCAAAGTGCGCCTCGACTTTTTGAAAGGCCTTTGCGTGGTACAACGATACAAAACCTGCAAGCAGCCCCAGTACTATATAGTACGGAATGTTGTGCCAGTCGAAATGTAAAGGGCGCCTAAAAGTCAGCAAAACCTCTTCGTTAAGTACTATGGTTGAGACTAATGCGCCTGTAGCGGCCGATATCATAATTGGGATAAAGGCCGATATGGTAACATCGGTCAAAATTACTTCGATAGAGAAAAGCACGCCTGCAATAGGGGCGTTAAACGCAGCAGCAATACCCGCAGCCACACCGCAGGCCAGGAGCAGTATCCTGTCGTTTTTAGAGAGTTTGTATTTGCGTGCAAAGTTAGATCCAAAGGCCGCACCGGTAATGGTAATGGGAGATTCGAGTCCGGCAGATCCGCCAAGGCCAACCGTTAACGATGCCGTGATTATCTGGGCATACATTTGCTTACGGGGCATAATTCCGCCCTTTTTTGCCACGGCAACCAGTATGCGCGAGCTGCCTTTTTCTATCCTGCCATCAAGCACGCGCTTAACCACAAAAACGGTTAGCAGTATGCCTACAATGGGCAGTATACTGTTAATATAGGGTAATTTTAGATATCTGTTTACGTAGGTAGCCCCCAGGAAAACGTTATGCGCAAAGCTTTTAAGTACAATTACTGCAAAAGATGTAGAGAGCCCCACCAGTATGCACGACAGGTAAATAAAATGCCTTTCGGACAAAAGGCTTTTAAGTAGAAAGAACAAGGCTTCGAGCCGACCGAGGTTGTGCCGAAAAAACAACCTGATCCTGGTGATAATGCGATTGGGCATTTAGTAGAAAAAATTTGAGGATTTGCAATAAAACGCTAAGATAATTCTTTTACTAAAAATTTTCAACCCATTTTATATATTTTTTAAGGCTTCGCGGGTACTTAAGGGTTTTAAATTGGCGGTTGCTACAAAATTGCGCACCACATCAGGATCGGTCTTGGCATGCTCGCGCAATGCCCAGCCAATGGCTTTTTGTATAAAAAATTCTTTAGAATGGCTGTGCTTTTTACATTCGACAAACAGCAAATCTACATTGGTAGCTTTTTTGTAACCAAGCTGAAATAGTATAACCGACCGGTTAAGCCACATGTTATCCGAATCGGAAAATCGCTTAATTACTGTTGGAATCTGTTCCGGAAACTGTTGCAGGTAGCCGCCCAGCAGGTATTTTGCAATAGTGTCTACGCTATCCCACCAAGCGTGGGTAACCAAAAGTGTTTCTATCAGGGCTATATCCTCTGTAACAAACTTATTTTTAAGCTGTTTCGTTACAATTTCTATAGCCGTATAATGGTATTCACGCTGGGGCTTGCGGTATAATTCCAGCGCAATTTGGCGAGCGTTGCCGCTAACTTCGTCCTTATACTGTACAAGTAAATCTTTGGTAAGTGCGCGCCTAACATCGGTCTTTAGTCCGTAAAAAGGGAAAAGGCCCTTCATGTATTTTGCCATTGCGCCGGCATTGGTGGCCGATGCATTTTCGGCGAAAGCCCGGCTAAGTGCTGGTATAAAATCCATTACAGCAGTGCTGCTTTTTTCTCTTCAACATGCTTTTGTATCTGCACAAAAAACGCGGTGAATTCCGCCTCAAACTCGGCATAAAATTCATGCAGTTCCTTTATAGAGCCTTTCATGCCGCTTTTATTTTTGGTACGCTGGTCCATTTGGGTTAGTGTTCTGGCAATACCTTCAATAGAAGCGTAGCTAACCAGCCAGTTGTATTGCAGCATGTGGGGCAGCATGCCCTTAGAGCGTTCGGGCAAAATATCGTAATTATCCTGTAGCAATTGGTAAAAATCGGCGGTGTATTTTTCTAACGGTATGTTGCTGTAATTAGACCAGTTCTTAGCTAAAAAGTGGTCGTAAAAAATATCCATAATAACCGCAGCATAGTGGTGGTAGCTGGCATGCAGGCGTTTAGTGCCCAGCCTGAAGATGGGGTGAACATCGGTATAACTATCTATAGCGCGGTGCAGCATGATGCCTTTTTGTATGCCCGGCGGAAAATCATCGGGTTTACCGTGAATGCCATCGGCTATAAAATTGCCAATCTTAAGTTCGTCGTTATCGCCCGAAAGGTATATGTGTGCTAAAAAATTCATAGACCTAAGATAGGGAAAAAGTTTTTAATGAAGAAAGTTATAGGGTTTCAAAGTAGCAAAGTCATCAGGTCGTAAAGCTGCGCCTGTCTATCATCTATTATCTTACGTCTGCCCGTCCTGCTCTAATATTCCTAAAATCTGTTAATCTAAAAATCTAAATAAGTTATCTTTGCTTTTACAACAAACACATGCAAAATGACTTTAATTAAATCGATATCAGGCATAAGGGGTACAATTGGCGGCCACACTGGCGACAACCTTACCCCGGTAGATGCTGTAAAATTTGCTTCGGCTTACGGAACTTTCCTTAAAAATAATTCGGATAAAGAAAAATTAACGGTGGTAATAGGCCGCGATGCGCGTATTTCAGGCCCTATGATACACAATCTTGTTATCAATACCCTTATAGGCCTTGGCATTAATGTAATAGATCTTGGGCTTAGCACCACGCCAACGGTAGAGGTTGCCGTGCCTATGGAAAATGCCGATGGTGGTATTATACTTACCGCAAGCCACAATCCAAAACAATGGAATGCCCTTAAACTTTTAAATGCCAAAGGCGAATTTTTAAGTGGCGATGATGGCGCTAAAATACTGGAAATTGCCGACGCTGAGGCTTTTAATTTTGCCGATGTAGACAGCCTGGGCGAAATTACCATTAACGATGCCTATATGGATATACATATAGACGAGGTGCTAAACCTGCCGCTTGTAGATGCTGATGCTGTTAAAAAGGCCGGTTTTAAAGTGGTGGTAGACGGCGTAAACTCGTCGGGCGGTATTATAATACCCAAGCTTTTAGAGCAAATGGGTGTAGAGGTGGTTAAGCTGTATTGCGAGCCTAACGGGCATTTTCCGCACAACCCGGAGCCGCTTAAAGAGCACCTGGGCGATATTTGCAAGCTTGTGGTGGAGGAGAAAGCCGACTTTGGTATTGTAGTTGACCCTGATGTTGACCGCCTTGCGTTTATTAGCGAAGATGGCGAAATGTTTGGCGAAGAGTACACCCTTGTGGCGTGTGCTGATTATGTGCTGGGCAAAACGCCGGGCAATGCGGTTAGCAATATGTCGTCTTCGCGTGCGTTGCGCGATATTACACAAAAATATGGCGGTACTTATGAGGCCAGCGCTGTTGGCGAGGTAAATGTGGTGGAGCTAATGAAGCAAAATAACGCCATAATAGGTGGCGAGGGCAATGGCGGTATTATTTACCCGGAGCTGCATTACGGCCGCGATTCGCTGGTGGGTGTGGCGTTGTTTCTTACCTATCTGGCCGAGAATAATATCAAATCGGTTGCGGCACTAAGGGCTTCGTACCCTCAATATTATATGAGTAAAAATAAGATTGAGCTTACCCCGCAAATTAATGTAGATGCTATTTTAGAGGCTATGGCGGGTAAATATATCAATGAGCAACTATCTACAATAGATGGCGTTAAGATTGATTTTGCCGATGAGTGGGTGCATTTACGTAAATCGAATACTGAGCCAATTATAAGGATTTATACCGAGGCGCAAACGCAGCAAAAAGCCGATGACCTTGCGGTTAGGATTATTAACGAGATTAAAGCCGTAGCGGGAATCTAAGCCATGAAAAATACCTTACTGGCTGCTATAGCCCTTTTGTTTTTTGCAAACGCCCAGGCCCAAAGGCTTAGCGATACCGACCGTGCCCTTGTTAAGGGCGGCGACAGGAATGCTAAAATGCGGTTGCTTCAGGTTACTGAGGCGGCCGATTTAAAGGTTTTACAAACCCTTTCTACCAATATAGACGTAAAAGATGAGTCGCTTTTGCTACTAACCCAGCGCATGTATGCCACGGTTAAAGACACGGCGCACCCCGGCGTAGGCATTGCCGCACCGCAAATAGGCATCAACAAAAATGTTATCTGGGTGCAGCGTTTTGATAAGCCCGGCGAACCGTTTGAGGTGTACCTTAACCCCAAAATTACATGGCGATCGGCACTTATGAGAAAGGGTGCGGAGGGTTGTTTATCGATTCCGGACATTAGGGGAGACGTGTTGCGCAACTATACAATACGCCTTACTTACTTTGATTTAGAAGGTAAATTTCACGACGAAATGGTAGAAGGCTTTACGGCGGTTATATTTCAGCACGAAACAGACCATTTGTTAGGTATCTTGTTTACAGACAGGCTTGCGCAGCAATCTAAGCAGCAATATAGCCTTATAAACGCCGAAGTAAATTTATATTTAGAAAAATTGCTTAGAAGACAATAATTATCAGCTAATTAGTGTTATATTAGCATTGTAAGTTAAAATTAATTAACAGTCGCACCAAGTTTGCCAGGCGCGGCTGTTTTTTTTGTGCCCAATTTTAGTTGTTGGTTGTTGGTTGTCAGTTGTTGGCAACTTCACTCTCGCACTCGCACTCAATCTAAAATCTAAAATCTAAAATGGATACTGATTTTACTGATGATGATATGGCTCATTTCTTAAAATGGTAAATGCCCTGTATACCTGCTCTATAAAAAACAGGCGCACCATTTGATGCGAAAACGTCATGGCCGATAATGATATTTTGCCTTGGGCTTTACTGTAAACGGCATCGCTAAAGCCATAAGGCCCGCCAATTACAAATACCAGTGTTTTAATGCCGGAATTCATCTTTTTTTGAAGCTCGTCTGAAAATCCTACGCTGCTAAAATTTTTGCCGTTCTCGTCGAGCAAAATAAGCTGGTCTGTGGCCGATAGCTTAGCCAATATAAGTTCGCCCTCTTTTTCTTTTTGCTGTGCCTCGCTCAGGTTTTTTACATTCTTAATATCCGGAATAATTTCCATATCAAACTTAATGTAGAACGACAACCGCTTTTGGTAATCGTCTATAAGGGTTTGCAGGGCTTTATTATCGGTTTTGCCTATGGCTATAAGTTTGATGTTCATGTACGTGAGTCGAAAGTTTGTAAAGTCTTAAAGTCGAAAAGTTTGTAAAGTTACAAAGTATAGGGCAGTTTTAAAATTTATAAATAGAATCTACAATGCTGCGGGCTACTTGGGGCCTGTAGTGCGATGTTTCGTAATAATTGGTATAATCGTTAGTGATGGAATTTATACCCGAAAAATCGTAAATATTTTCATTGCCAAATAACTGTTTTAGATAATTTACATCGGCAACAGCAAGCTTTTTCTGGTTGTAAAGCGGGCTAATTACTATCTTATAATTGGTGTTATGTTTTTTTAGTATGGCGGCTATTTCCTGTAGCATTAGCCGGTGTGCTTGTTTAAGGCTGGACTTGTAATAATATTGTGCGGTATCTCTTTTATAAAATAACGCCATACGTTCGGGTGTGTAAAATGTTCCGTTTTTAATTTCGCTGTGTGCATATGTATTTTGCACTTCGTTGGTAATTGGGTTATAGTTAATAGGAGTAACAAAAAAACTGCGTTTCATGTATGGTTTTACAGTACCGGAGAGTTTGTAATCCAGATATGGAAGTATAAACTTCGCCGATAAAAACGCCTTTAAATAGGTATAATGAAACTCTAAAATGTTTGCATTATCTAAAAGCTGCGGTGCATTTACAAATAAAGGCCCGGTAGCGGGCTTTATGTCTACAAGCAGGCTATGGTCTATAATTACAAGAGCGTTATTTAGCTTTACGCCTTTGTTATCCAGGTACACAAGTTTTTTATGTAAGGCAAACAGGCTTTCGCCGGAAGCATCAAAATGATAGGGTTTTGCATTTGCCGGAAGATGTTCCTGCCATTGCGCAATGCTATAAACCATAGAGCGTGAACTGCCAAAAATAAAAGAGTTATACTGCTGTTTGGCGTAGCGATTTTCAAAATTAGTAGTGCTTACATACTCTTTATTTAAAGGGATGCCGGTTTGCGAACCCGAAATATAATACGAGTCGTAATACCATAAAACCTTAAACGGATCGAGCCACGCATAGGTGCCTGCCACCAGTAAAACCGGTGGAATTATAAATTTGAGTAGTAAAATAATAAAGTTTTTCATGCTTTAAAAACCAAGGCGTACTTCAAATTAATAAATAGAATCTAAAATACCGGCTGCTACATGTGGCCTGTAATGTACGGCCTCGTAGTAATTTTGGTAGTTATTGGTAATGCTGTTAATACCCGAAAAATCGAATACATTTTGCGCTCCGAAAACCTGCCTTAAATATTGCATATCGTCAGCGCTTAGCTTTTTCTGGTCGTAGCAGGGGTTTATTATTATTTTATAATTGGTGTTGTTATCTTTTAAAACCGAGGCTATTTCTGCCAGTAGTTTCTTTTGTTTTTTCTTTATACAAGTCTTAAAATAGGTTTGTACGGTATCCCTCTCATAAAAAACCGACATCCGCTGCGGCGTATAATAGGTACCATTAGCAAGCTGGTCTTCCATAATTTGAGAGTTCATCTCGTTAGTAACCGCGTTGTACTGTATGGGCCTGTAAAAAGTGGGCACCATATAGGGCTTTAATTGGCCGGTTAGTTTAAAGTCGATGTAATAAAAGATGAATTTATACGATAAAAATGCCTTTAAAAATGTAGCATGGTAGGTTAGTGTGTTGCAATCAGAGTCTATAAGGGGGCTTACTGTAAACAAATGGCCATTATCCGGGCGGCTTTGTCGCAACAGTTGCTGGTCTACAAAAAATACGGCGTTTTTAATGGAGGTTTTTGTGCTGTTTATAAGGCTCAGCTTTTTGTTTAAGGCGTAGAGGCTTTCGCCGGCGCCATCAAAATGGTAGGCACTTGCAGGCTGGGGCAGGTGCTTTTGCCAGTCGGCCACCTGGCAGGCTAAAGAACGCGAGTTACCAAAAATAAACGAATCGTATTTGTACTGTTTGTATTTATTTTTAAAATTGGCTGCCCCTGCAATGCTTCGGTTAACGTGGATGCCCGGTTTGTTATTCTCAAAATAGGAGTCATATTGCCATATAACCCGGAACGGATCGGCTACTACATAAATGCCTATAACAACTATTATGGGGATTAAAAACTTTAGAATAAGCACTATAAATTGTTTCATGGCTTAAAACTGAAAGTATATAAATTGCTCATCTTTACCTGCAAACAGGCATATTGCTATAATTATGGCGTAGTACAATGCCCATCGAACCGGCCTTTTCCAGGTTTGCCCCATTTTTTGTATGGCATACTGGTTTTCGCGCCCAAGCCATTCTACAAAAAAGAAAATACCGGTTAGCACTAAGGTTAACACAGCAATTTTTTTAGTGGGAATATCAGGTGCTGTAAACAAGCTCTTAGAGAGCATCCTGCCAACATAACCGTAGGCGTGCGCCATGCTCTCGGCCCTAAAAAATATCCAGGCAAAGCCTACCAGCATAAAGGTGGTTAGCATGCCCACAAGCTCTTTAACCGATGGCAGCAAACGGCCTGCAGCCACAATGTCTAAATTTTTACGGTTGTTGTTGGTAAGCAGCAACGGCAAAAAATACAGGGCGTGCAATAGCCCCCATACAATGAATGTAAACTTAGCCCCGTGCCAAAAACCGCTTAGCAGAAATATGACGAATATGTTGCGGACTTTCTTTAGCGTGCCAACGCGGCTTCCACCAAGGGGAATATATACATAATCTCTAAACCAGGAGGATAACGATATGTGCCAGCGCCGCCAGAATTCGGCAATATCGCGCGAAAAATAGGGGTAGGCAAAGTTGCGAAGCAGGTCTATGCCAAACAATCGTGCTGTGCCCAGGGCAATATCGGTATAGCCGGAAAAGTCGCCATAGATCTGGAAGGTAAAAAACAGCATGCCTAAAAATAAGCTGCTTCCCGAATAGTCGTCGTAATGGTCGAAGATAAGGTTGGCATATTCGGCACACATATCGGCAATAACCACTTTTTTAAACAAGCCCCATAATATCTGGCGCAGGCCGTCTTTAGCCTGGTCTAAATTAAAGGTACGCTTTTGCTTAAGCTGTGGCAGCAGGTGTGTGGCACGCTCTATAGGGCCGGCCACCAGCAGCGGAAAAAAGCTTACAAAAAGGCTGTAATCTATAAAGTTGCATTCGGGCTTAATACGGTCCTTGTAAACGTCTATAATATAAGAGAGGCCATGAAAGGTGTAGAACGATATACCTACCGGCAGAATGATGCCAAGGGTCGTTGCATGCGCCTCTAAGCCAAAGCCGTTGAGTAGTTGTGTAAACGACTGGGCAAAAAAGTTATAGTATTTAAAAACGCCTAAAAAGCCCAGGTTAATACCAATACTAAGCCATAGCCAGGTTTTTTTTAGTTTATGATTATCGGTTGCTGCTATCTGTAAGCCTGCGGCATAATCCAAAAGGGTAGAAAACAGGAGCAGGAATAGAAAGCGCCAATCCCAACAGGAATAAAAAAAGTAGCTGGCAGCCAAAAGCAGTATGTTTTGCTGCCTGTAGCTGTTGCGCGCCAAAAACCAGTAAAGTATAAATACTACCGGTAAAAATAGGGCGAACTGTATGGAGTTAAAGAGCATTTTTTTATGGAGCTGAGGGTTGTTGTGGGCAAGTTATTTGTTTTTAAACTTCTTTATAATGGCTTTTATTTCAGGGTCGTCCAGTTCGGACTCGTTAATTATTATATCACCTTTATAAAAATTGTTTTGGTCTTTACCAATGCAATTTTCGCTGTCAATAAGTGTAAAACTGGCTACATCGGCTCCCTGTATTTGACCGAAATTAACATCATACACCTTATATTTGTCAATGGCATAGCAATTACCTAAATTTTTAAACGTGTTATAGTCGGCATCTATAATACTAAAACCACCAATGCCCGAATTTCCCCAAGAGTGGTAAATGTGTTTACTGTCTTTAAAAAAAGCGCCCAAACCATATTTGCTACCTGCAAAAAACTTAAAGGTTTTTAGCTCGATAACATCTTTGTAAGGTGTATGTAATTTGTTATCAAATGTTGTTATATAATAAGGTATGTATGCTCCTACACATTCAACATAGTATGCCGACTTTCTGCCAATATCTCCATTTTTGTTTATCCAAAGCAGGCTGTCTGTTGTGGCAGGTTTCCATAATAATGCTGCATTTTGCTGTTCTGCAGCAGCTTCTAAGCTGTCTTTTCTGCTTATTTTTGTTACAGTTGCAAGTGTTTTATCCTGTGCCGTTGCAGCAACAGACAGTAGTAATAATATAATACAGCTAATTAAGGCAGCAATTGCATTTTTCATATTACTGATTTATCAGGGCAATAAACTCGTCTTCGGTAATAATGGTAACCCCAAGCTGATTGGCTTTTTCCAGCTTTGCAGGGCCCATATTATCGCCCGCTACCACATAATGGGTTTTGGATGAGATGGAGCTGCCCACTTTGCCGCCGTTATCTTCAATGGCTTTTTTAAGCTCATCGCGCGAGAATTTTGCAAACACGCCCGATACCACCACTATTTTTCCGGCAAGCTTATCGCTCACGGTAGTATCGGCAACAGCCACAGCCTCAAGCTGAACACCGTAGCCTTTAAGGCGCTCAACTATTTTAATATTCTCTTCGTTTTCAAAAAAGCCCAGCACGCTTTGCGCGATACGTTCGCCAATCTCGTCTACTAATACCAGGTCCATTAGCGAGGCTTTCGCCAGATTATCGATGGTTTTGTAGTGGCGGGCCAGTTTCTTGGCAACCGTTTCGCCCACATACCTTATACCTAAAGCATACAGCACGCGCTCAAACGGAATTTCCTTTGACTTTTCGATACCGTTAATTAGGTTATCGGCCGATTTTTCTGCCATACGCTCCAGCGGAATAATCTGCTCTTTTTTAAGCTCGTATAAGTCGGCATAGTTATGCACCAGGTCAGAATTATAGAGCAGGGCAACGGTTTCGCCGCCAAGGCCCTCAATATCCATTGCTTTACGCGAAATGTAGTGTTGTATGCGCCCAATTATTTGCGGAGGGCAACCGTAAAAGTTAGGGCAGTAATGCTGTGCCTCGCCCTCTTTGCGCTCCAAATCGGTAAAACATTCCGGACATTTATCTATATAAACCGTTGGCATTAAATCGTCAGGGCGTTTGGTAAAGTCTACTGCAATAATTTTTGGTATAATCTCGCCTCCTTTTTCTACAAACACCTCGTCGCCCTCGCGAACGTCGAGTTTTGCAATCTGGTCGGCGTTATGTAGCGAGGCGCGTTTAACGGTGGTACCGCCCAGCTGAACCGGCTCTAAGTTGGCAACCGGCGTAATGGCACCCGTGCGGCCCACCTGGTAGGTTATTTTATGCAGGCGTGTAGCAACACGTTCGGCCTTAAATTTATAGGCAATTGCCCAGCGCGGACTCTTAGCCGTGTAACCAAGCTCTTCCTGCTGGTGCAGGTCGTTTACCTTAATAACCACACCATCGGTCTCGTAAGGCATGTCGTGGCGGTGCGTATCCCAATGGTCTATAAAGGCAAGCACCTCGTCCATAGAGTTGGCAAGCGTGGCCTGTTTGGGTACTTTAAAGCCCCACTGGCGTGCTTTTTCTAATCCATCAAATTGGGTTTTAAACGGCAGGTTATTGCCTATTATAGAGTACAGCAGGCAGTCTAACGGACGTTTGGCTACCTCGCCGCTGTCTTGTAGTTTTAAACTACCCGAAGCCGTATTACGCGGATTGGCATAAGGTGTTTCGCCAATTTCTATAAGTTCCTGGTTCATTTTGGCAAAGCCCTGTAGCGGAAGGATTATCTCGCCTCTAATGTCGAATTTCTCGGGATAATCGCCCTTAAGCTTTATGGGTACGGCCTTAATGGTTTTTATGTTGGTGGTAACCTCGTCGCCCTGAAAGCCATCGCCACGGGTAACGGCTTTAGTAAGGCGGCCATTTTCGTAGGTAATACTTATGGATGCACCATCATATTTAAGTTCGCAGGTATATTGCACGTTAGTAGTGCCCAGGCCTTTATGTACGCGTTTTTCCCACTCCAAAAGTTCTTCTTTAGAATAAGAGTTATCCAGCGAATACATGCGCTGCTCGTGTGCAATGGTATTAAAATTCTTGGTAATGGCGCCGCCCACACGCTGGGTAGGCGAATCTTCGTCGAAATATTCAGGGTGTTTGGCCTCAAGCTCCTGTAATTGTTTGAGTTTGATGTCAAAATCAAAATCAGAAATAGTAGGGGCATCAAGTACATAATAGTTGTAATTGTGCTGGTTAAGCTCTTCGCGCAGCGCCTGAATGGTTTGGAGGATGTCCATTAAATTAAAAGTTTGTTTGCCCTGCTAATTTAGAAAAAAAATTAGAAAGGTGCTGAGGTTCTTAGCCGCTTAGTGTCTCAGCCTCTAAGAACCTCAGTCCCTAAGTTCCTCCAGAGCTAAAACATATCCTCCAGCTGCTTATACAGCACGCCTTCGCTTAAAATGGCGCCCTGCTCTATAAGGCTGAATATGGCAATGTTACGGTCTTCGGTAAAATCTTTTTTGCCACGGGTAATGTGCACCTCGTCGCTAAAAATATTTTCGTTAAGCCATTGCAGGCCGCCTTCGGTTAAAAAGTCGGCGGTAGGGGTGTGGGCATGTATAACAATGCTTTCCATACCCTGTTGGTCCAGCTTAAACAAAAAAATGTGGTTTTTAGAGTAATGCTCCAGCCATTGGGCCTTTGTAATAACCGAGTCCCATATCAGGTCAGAGAACACATCGAGCTGGTGTTCGGCGGTTTCGGGTTTGGTGGCTTTAAGTTCATCCCAGGCGGCTTTATCTATAGATTGCGATGCCAGAAAGGTAATAAACTCCGGGTGAAGCTCTTCTAACTGTTCTTTTGTTAAGCGGGTATATTTCATGTTGTGTGTAAGCTAATTTTAACGCCGCGAAGTTCAAGATTTTTGAGCAAATATCAGGCAGGGCGGGGCTACTTTTTTTGCATTTAATAAAAAGTTAAACACTGGGCTGAAACTCATAAAATAAACTTAAGCCGGCCAAAGTTGTAAAATGTAATGGGTAAATTAGCTAAAACACCCCTAAAACCTACCGATTATGGATATTAACGACGCAACCCAACTACTTACCAACAAACTAACCCGATGGGGCCACGAACTTATACGCCTGTTGCCAAATATAGTGCTTGCGGCCGTACTGTTAGTGCTTGGCTTTTTTATAGCCAAACTAATACGCAGGCTTGCGGGCAGGCTGATAGCAAAAGTATCGCACAATGCTACGCTGAATAATTTGTTTGCATCGTTTATATACATTGTATTTATAGGTATTACGCTGTTTACGGTGCTAAGTGTTTTAAGTTTAGACAAGGCAGTAACCTCTATATTGGCAGGTGCCGGTATATTAGGTTTGGCGCTGGCCTTTGCGTTTCAGGATATTGCGGCCAACTTTATGTCGGGTATATTTATATCGTTCAGGAAACCTATAAAGGTGGGCGATATTGTACTTATAAAAGGCTTTATGGGCAAAGTGGCAGAGGTTAACCTTCGCGACACCGTAATAAATACTTTTACGGGGCCTATAGTAATTATACCTAATAAAGATGTTTTTCAGAACCCGATAGAGAACTTTACACGCTCTAACAAGCGCCGTTTTGACCTTAATATTGGCGTGTCTTACGGAGACGACCTTGATAAGGTAAAACAGGTTACCCTGGATGCCGTTAAGGATATAGAAGACATATCTAAAACGCAGCCCACCACCTTGTTTTTTACATCGTTTGGCGATAGCTCTATAAACCTGTCGGTACGTATGTGGATAGAAAGCGCCGAACTTAAAATTTACAAAAAAGTGGGCAGCGAAGCCATTATGCGCATTAAAAAGGCATACGATGAAAACGACATTATGATTCCGTACCCTATACGAACGCTCGATTTTGGAATGAAGGGTGGCAAAACCCTACAGGATATGGGCCTCGGTGCTGTACTTGGCAACGACGAAGAGGAGGGAAGCAACAACTTCCAGTCGCATGCGTAAGTAGCTATTTGGCAAAAACCATTTCGTCGCGGTCTATGTCGTCGCTTTTGGTAATGTGCAGTTGTTTATCTTTAATAAACACGATCATCTCGTCGGCAGAACCATCTTCATACGTAACTTTAAGTACATGGGCATCGCTATAAGGTGCAACCGTATAGGTGCCCTGTTTGCCCATGTTACCCATATAAAACTCAATGGTTTTACCCGAAATTATAACCCTGCTGCCTTTTAGGTTATCAAAAACCTCCTGCTTTTGCGAGTTGATAACGTCGCGTTGCTGTTGTGTTAGTTCGGCTTCTTTGGCTTTGCTAAAAGTAATGGTTTGAGCAGTAACGTTAATGCGCATGCCGCTAACCATAGCTTCGGCCAGCATCCAGCTTCCCTGAAGCTGTTTATCGATGGTGCTTTGAGCCGAAGCCGCCGCAACGGTAAGGCAGGCAATAAAAGTGTAGAGTAACTTTTTCATGTAATTTTAGTTTAGATGGTATACTAAGTTACATAAAATAAGGAATATGCAGATTGTACTTTAACAGTTTGGATGGTAGGCTATTTACAGCCTGCCGTTTTTTTCTTTAGATTTTTGGACTATGTAAACTACTAAACAGCAGATGCCATACATGCAGAGGTATATCAGTGCCGCCATTACACATCTGCCAAAATAGAAGGCAAATGAATCCATAAAATCATTGTAAGATAATGCTGCCAATGCCAGTAACGAAGCAGCGTTAATTATTGTGAGTAATAAAACAGCTTTAATTTTTACGGGCCATGGCAAAGCAAGATTCTGTTTTTTGTGTAAAAACATTACCAGGCAAATAGTTATTCCCGCTATTATATTAAAGAAACCCGACATGAGCCTTGATTGATAGCTTGAATTGCCGGCATATGTAATTAGTTGGGCAATACCTGCCTGTGCAATTGCAAAACAGTAAAACACCGCGAACGATTTCCACGGGTTGTAGTTTACCGGTGTTACAAATTCGTCTTCGTTAAGGAGGTCTTTCATTGGTTATATTCTATTTAGCTTGGCGCGTTTTTGAATTGCATTAGCAATGGGAAGGATTATTACACAACACAACACAAAGTAAGCCATAAATGAACCCATAATTATAAAAATTGTACTTACTGTAGCAGAGCCAACTGCAACAGATATCGACATGATCGTAACAAAATAAAACCCTAATAGAATAAGAATAAAAAGCGCAATAATTTTTTTTGGAAGGTAGCGGTTTTTTCTACGGCCAAAAAACATCGTAAATATAGTAACCAATGGTAAAATAATTACCGTGAGGGCAGCCAGCATCTCGTCTCCTTCCTTTATTGCATCAGGAAAAAAGCGAATCGCAACAAACAGAGCCATAACTTGTGCAAGAGCTATTAAACAAAATACTGTTAGGTATTTCCATGGAGCAGGTTCGGGTTTTGGGGCTAAAAATTCGTCTTCGTCTAATAAATCCTGCATGGGTTACGAAAGGCTAAGGTGTTAAGCCGACTAATATATAAAATTTACAGCAATACCACGCTACTGCTTTGTGCTGCAAAACTTAGTTAGGGTGGTGGGGTCTTCAAAGGTTTTGCCCAGTTCTTTGGCTTTGGTAAGGTCGTCGCAGGCGCCGGTTTTATCGGGGCTGTTAAGTTTGCTAATGCCCCTTAAAAAGTAAATGTTTGCCGGCTCTGTAGTAGTATCAAGCACGGTGGTAAAGTCAGGTATGGCATTAGTGTAGTCTAACGCATAAAAATAAGCCATAGCCCTTTTAAGGGTGGTTTCAGGCACTTCAATATTATACGCCAGTGCTTTTGTAAAAAAGCCTGCGGCCAGGGTAAATTGCTTTTTAGCCGACAGGTCGTCGGCTATCATAATCAGTTTACGGTAGGTTTTCTCCTCTTCTGTAACCACTGCGGTTGCAGGCGCTGGCTTTGGCTGCACCTTTTTAACTTTTTGCTGGGCATATCCTGTCAGCGTAAAACAGAGCAGGAGGGAGAGGAGGAGGTTTTGCATTTTTAATTTCTAATGTACAATAGAGAAGATTGTAATGTATCTAATTTATACCTTCGCTATTTTTTTTAGTTCTTTAATTTTTTTGTTATGCATTAAGCAATAATCATCCAAGAGTTTAAAATAATTTGGTAGATAAGAAGATCTCTTCGGTAAATTTAAAATTTCTTTGAATTTTTCAGGGTCTGTTTTTTGAAAATCATAACCATAGTTATTTAAAAAAGCTATGACTGTAATTTGAAATAAGTGACATCTATCCCACCTTTTTCTACTTTCCAATGGAGACATACCATCAAAGAATAAAAATAAATGGTTTAATTTAGATCCAGATGTAGATAATTCATCTAAATATGTTGAAAATGATTTAATGCCATCATCTGTAATTAAATAATACGCATAATGATCAAATTCATTTTTATAAAAATGGTCGGTATTATTAGTGTTAGCTTGCAGGCCCTCTAAAAACGTTAAATCGCAAAACATACAGGGAAATATATTTAAAATTTTTATGAAATCTAAGTCTTCTTTTGAAGCAATTGTAGTATCTAAATAAATCATGTCTTTCTGAATTTTTTTTGACCACGCTAAAACTGCTAAAAGGCGATATATAAAGGATTGAAAATAATACGTATTTCTATCTAAGTAATTTCCATTAACTTTTAACCAATTATTATTGTGGTTGTTGGCGAAATTCCACATACGATAATTGAAATCTTCACACGCGCTTAGAAGGTGTACTTTATGTTTAGCTAATACTTCCTTTATTTTTTTTCTTTGATCAAATTTATGCTCGGTATTCAATTTGGATCTTAAAATTCTCGTGTCTATAAAATTTTTTGTTAGTAAGGTTAGAAAAAATACGACAATTGTAGTAATCGTACTTATCACTACCGGAAATATTTTTTCGTTGTCTAATATATCAAGCATGAGTAATTTCATAGTCAATTTTTTCTCTAAACTAAACAATCTAATTTACACTTCCTTACGGATTTCCTCATTTGCTTAACATTTATTTTGTAAGAAATGTAAAAGTGATGTAAACATTGGTTTCGGCAGAGCAATTCCATTCCCAAAAAAAATCCTTATTTTAGCCTAACTAAACAATTGCAATGATATCTAATGCCCAATTTCAGCACGAATTACAACTTATTATAGCCAATGCCATTAGAGAAGACGTAGGCGATGGCGACCATAGCTCACTGGCCTGTATACCGACTTCGGCTACCGGCAAGGCCAAACTTTTAGTAAAAGATACCGGCCTTATTGCCGGGGTGGCTTTTGCGCAGCAGGTGTTTGCGGCGGTAGACCCTAACCTTACCGTTGAGGTGTTTATACAAGACGGCACCCCGGTGCAGTACGGCGATGTGGTTTTTCACGTGGCGGGCAGCTCGCAAAGCATACTTAAGGCCGAAAGGCTGGTGCTTAACGCCATGCAGCGTATGAGTGCTATTGCCACCAAAACCAAAAAATATGTAGACATACTGGCCGGTACCGGCACCGGTATTTTAGATACCCGCAAGACCACGCCGGGCATTCGCGCCCTCGAAAAATGGGCCGTAAAAATTGGCGGCGGAGAAAACCACCGCTTTGCCCTGTACGATATGGTTATGCTTAAAGACAACCATATAGATTTTGCCGGCGGCATTACACCTGCCATTACTAAAACGCACGAGTATTTAAAAGCCAACAACTTAGACCTTAAAATTATTGTTGAGGCGCGCGACCTAAATGAGGTGCGCGAAATTATTGCCAACCCTGGCGTGCACCGCATACTGCTTGATAATTTTGACTATGCGCAAACCCGCGAGGCCGTGGCCCTTATTGGCGACTATTGCCAAACCGAATCGAGTGGCGGCATTAACGAAGATACCATGCGCCAGTATGCCGAATGTGGCGTAAACTACATTAGTAGTGGGGCGCTAACGCACTCTATTTACAACATGGATTTAAGCCTTAAAGCACTGTAATGTCTAAAGAACTGGAACATAAGCTTGAGCGCATACCGGTGCTAAAATATGCGGTGCGGTTTGGCAAGAGCATAAAGCTTCCGTATTCTGAAGGGTTAACGCTCTATCATCTTATAGAACTGTACATTACCGGTATTTTAAAGGGCGATATTAGCTATAGGGCGGGGGCTATTGCGTTTAGCTTTTTTATGTCGCTTTTTCCGTTTGCGCTGTTCATCTTAAACCTAATACCGCACATACCGCTGGAGGGCTTCCGCGACGATTTTATGCAGTTTGTGGCCGATAATGTGCCACCCAATACCTACGATGCTATTAGCGGCATACTGTCGGATATTTTACTCAACAGTCAGGAAAGCCTGTTATCTACCGGTATCCTGCTGGCCATACTGCTTATGAGCAATGGTATGAATGCCATTTTAAGCGGTTTCCAAAACAGTATGCACATTACCATTAAGCGTAAGTTTTTCAGGCAATATGCGGTGGCCATCGGGCTGTCGTTAGTGCTGTCGGTACTGCTTATAATAACCGTGGCCGCAATTGTAACGTTCGAAATCATTATCCGTAACCTTACCTTTAGGGGCTACCTGCAAAATAATGTGTATTTGCTGGAGTGGGGGCGCTACCTGTTTTTGATTTTAATGATACTTACCACAACATCGCTACTGTTTAAAGTAGCTGCTAAAGAAACCCGGCAGGCCGCATTTTTTAGCTATGGGTCGGTTTTTAGTACCGTGTTGTTTGGCCTAACTTCTTACGGGTTTGGAATTTATGTGGTTCGATTTTCTAAGTACAACGAGCTGTACGGGTCTATTGGCACGCTACTTGTATTAATGTTGTATATATGGATTAACTGCTTTATACTTTTATTGGGATTCGAATTAAATGCGTTGATTCATAAATTAAAACGGAAAAATTTGTATATTTAATAAAATTAACAACTTTAAATATGAACCGCATAATTTTTACTTTCTTATTCGTGGCCCTAACAGGCATACTTTCGGCCACGGCACAGGTTACCGGAAAATGGAAAACCATAGACGATGAAACCGGCGAAGCCAAGTCTATTGTTGAAGTGTATGAGCAAAACGGCAAAATTTACGCCAAGGTGGTAGAGATACTTAACCCGGCTAAAAAGAACGCCAAATGCCAAAACTGCAAAGGCGAAGACAAAGACAAGCCTATTTTAGGCCTTACCATCATTAAAGGCCTTAAAAAAGACGGCGACGAGTATACCGATGGCGATATCCTGGATCCGCAAAAAGGCAAACTGTACAGCTGTACCATTAAATTAGATGGTAAAGACAAGCTTAGCGTTCGTGGTTACATGGGCATATCGTTACTGGGCCGCAGCCAGGTTTGGCATAGGGTGAAATAGTTTCGGGTTTCCGGGTTTGGAGTTTCGGGTTTAAAAGCAACACGAAACTCATAACACTCAACTCAAAACTCATAATTTTGAAATAACAATCAAACATACCAAAAACACTTCTCTGCCAGGAAGTGTTTTTTAATGTCCGAAAGTGAAATATCACTGTTAAAATTGCGTGTTTTTGTAAGAATTAGAAGCGAAAGGCAAGGGCATTTTCGGACGTCGCAATTCCCGCTTTACGCTAAATCTGCCTCCCTGTGGTCGGCAGGATACCGCTTCAATCGGGGCTAATCAGGATTGGGTGTTGCGGGTTTGGGTTCGTGGGTTGAACTTCACTCGGTTCACTTACACTTACGTAAATAAAAGTCATTTATTAATCTGGCAAGATGTTGGTTGTGAGGTGTATAAACAAAAAAACCTTCGCGTTGCGAAGGTTTCTTATATAATGTAGTACGGTATTAAGCAGTTTGCTCAGCAACAATTTCGTAAGGAAGATCTACGATTACTTCCCTGTGTAGCCTGATGCTTGCACTGTATTTACCTGTACGTTTTACAATACCAGAAGTAATGTATTTACGGTCGATAGACTGCCCGTTTTTCTCTAAAGCCTCAGCGATATCAGCATTGGTTACAGAACCAAATAGTTTTTCGCCACCAGCTTTGGCAGTAATCTTGATTTCCAGAGCTTTAAGCGCTTCAGCAATGCTTTTAGCATCGTTAACTACTTTTTGCTCTTTAAATGCCCTTTGTTTAAGGTTTTCAGCTAAAACTTTTTTAGCTGTTGGAGTTGCTAAAGTTGCAAATCCTTGTGGTATAAGGTAGTTACGGCCATAACCGGCTTTAACTGTAACCGTATCGTCTTTAAAACCTAAGTTTTGTACGTCTTGTTTAAGTATAAGTTCCATAATCTTGCCTCTTTATTATTTTAGTAAATCAGCCACATATGGCATTAACGCTAAATGACGTGCCCTTTTAACGGCTACCGATACTTTTCTCTGGTATTTTAGAGATGTACCTGTAAGGCGACGAGGAAGTATTTTACCTTGCTCGTTAACAAATTTCAACAAAAAGTCAGGATCTTTGTAATCAACATATTTGATACCTGATTTTTTAAAACGGCAATACTTTTTAGTTTTGTTCGTTTCGATATTTAAAGGCGTAAGATATCTGATATCTCCGTCTTTTTTGCCTTTAGCTGACTGCTCTATAGTTGACATAACTTAGTTTGCTTTAGTTTTTAGTTTTTCCCTTCTTCTCTCAGCCCAAGATATTGCGTGTTTGTCAAGGCTTACAGTTAAGAAACGCATAACCCTCTCATCACGGCGAAACTCAGTTTCGAAACCGATTAATACTTCTGCCGGAGCAGTAAATTGTAAAAGCGTGTAAAATCCGCTTTTTTTGTTCTGGATTTCGTAAGCCAGTTTTTTTAGGCCCCAGTCTTCTTTTGATACGATCTCGGCTCCACGTGAAGTAAGGTAGTCTTCGAACTTACTTACTGTTTCCTTTACCTGGGTTTCAGATAAAACGGGATTCAAGATGAAAACAGTCTCATAGTGATTCATAATACAATAATTTTGTTATAAAATTGGGTGCAAATGTAGTTATTTATATTTAATGTACAAGGCCTAAATTTGCTTTTTTTGAATGTTAAAAAAAGCTTTTTTTCTTTATATTTGTAATCATCCATCAAAAATAGCAAAACCTATTACTATAACCTTTACTAAACTGAGATAACACATGAAACTTAACTGTGTTGTTGTAGATGATAGCACCATTCAGCGTATAACCATCGCTAAGCTGGTTAACGAACATCCCGACTTAACGCTCGTGGGTGACTTTTCTAATGCATCTGAGGCGCGTAACTGCATTTTAAATAAAAGTGTAGACCTGCTCTTCTTAGACATAGAAATGCCGGTACAAAGTGGTTTCGATCTGTTGGACGGACTTAAAACCCGCCCCCAGATTATTTTTGTGTCATCTAAGTCAGATTATGCACTAAAAGCCTTTGACTATGCCGCGGTAGACTATCTGCACAAACCTGTAACCAAAGACCGATTTAATAAAGCTGCACAAAAAGCCATTGATATGCAGCAGCTTAAAAAAGACGGCCCCGAAGAAGAAGGCGAATTTATATTTGTAAAAAGCAATCTTAAGAATTTTAAGATATTTATTACAAAGATACGTTGGGTAGAGGCTTTTGGCGACTATATTAAGATTAATACCGACGAAGAGACGCATCTGGTACTTAGTACCATGAAATCTTTTGAGAACGAACTGCCGGAAGATAAATTTTTAAGGGTGCACAAATCGTACATTATTAATATAGATAAGGTAGACCGCTTTAACAGCAAGTTTGCCGAAATTGGGTCGACTAAAATTCCGCTTAGCCGTAATAAGAAAGAAGATTTGGCTAACGCACTTAACAAAAACCAGTAGGCTCCTTAATAAGGGTCTACGTTTACGGTTACTTTAACCGATCTGTACTGGGGCACGGCATCCAGGCTTTCTAATATTTTGCCTATTGTTCTTTTGGTGTTGCCCAGGGCTGCCCCAGGTGGTATCTTTATCATAATGGCACGAATGTACTCGTTACGTATACGGCTTATACCGGGCTCTTCCGGACCCAGCACCGGTATATTATTAAGGTGTTGCATTAATACATTGTGGAGCCAGAGCGATGCGTTTTTTAACTTCTCGTAGTCTTTATGTTTTAAAATAATGCGCACCAGCCTAAAATAAGGAGGATATTTAAAATTGTGCCTTTCGTATATCTGCTCTTTAAACATGCCCTCATAATCATTCTCGGTAACCTGGCGTATTACATTATGTAACGGATTGTAGGTTTGTATCAGTACAGTGCCGCGGTCTTCTTTACGGCCTGCACGGCCCGCCACCTGAACCATCATTTGATAGGCACGCTCAAACGCCCTGAAATCGGGCTGAAAAAGCATATTATCGGCATTTAGTATCCCCACAAGCCCCACATTATCAAAATGCAGGCCTTTGGCAAGCATCTGGGTGCCTACCAGTATATCTATTTCCCTGTTTTTAAAGGAGTCTATTATTTTTTCGTAACCATGCTTGCCACGCGTAGTGTCCTGATCCATACGCCACGAATTCTTATCGGGGAACAACGTTTTTAGTTCCAGTTCTATCTGCTCTGTACCAAAGCCTTTGCTGCTAATATCGGTACTATGGCACTGGTGGCAGTGGGTGGGGTTGGCAATATGGTAGGCGCAATAGTGGCAGCGCAGCTGGTTTTTATACTTATAATAGGTAAGGCTAACATCGCACTGCGGGCATTGCGGTACATGGCCGCACGTCATGCACTCAATCCACGGCGAAAAGCCCCTGCGGTTCTGGAACAGGATAACCTGTTTGCCCAGTGCGAGGGTTTCGGCAATAGCCTCGGTCATGGTATCGCTAAAATGGCCCGTCATGCGTTTGCGCTTGTACTTGTCTTTAATATCTACCAAAATAATTTCGGGCGGCAGCACCTTGCCAAAACGCTCTTTTAGTGCCACATAACCATATTTGCCGGCATTTACATTGCTATAACTCTCTATGCTTGGTGTTGCTGACCCTAACAATACTTTAGCTCCAAACATGTTTGCCAATACAATGGCGGCATCCCGCGCATGATAGCGTGGTGCAGGGTCCTGTTGTTTAAAAGTTTGCTCGTGCTCCTCGTCTATAATAATCAACCCCAATTTTTGGAAGGGAAGGAACAATGCCGACCTGGCGCCTATTACTACCTGTGCCTTTGCCGAAGCTTCTAACACCTGCTGCCAGGTTTCAACACGCTCGTTATTGGTGTATTTAGAATGAAAAACCGCTACTTTATTGCCAAAATAGGCGGTAAGCCTTACTACTAACTGTGTAGTAAGGGCAATTTCGGGCAGTAGGTATAGCACCTGCTTGCCGCTGTTTATAAATTCTTCTATTAACCGAATATAAATTTCAGTCTTGCCGCTCGATGTTATACCGTGCAACAGTGTAACGGCATGCTTATCAAAACTGGCCTTGATTTCATCAAAAGCACCTTGTTGCTTTTCGCTTAGGTTAAATGCTGCATTGCCAGATCCGGTAAACTGCACGCGGTCTTCTTCTAAAAAATACTCTTCGAAAACGCCTTTATCTATAAGAGATTTTATAACGGCAGCCGTAGTACCGGCTTCGGTAAGTTTTTTAACGGTAACAGGCTTTTTTTCGGCAGCATGCAGCTGAAAATACTGTAGCACGGCCTCGCGCTGCTTTTGGGCGCGGCTTAGCAGTTCCATCAACTCGCTTAGCTGGCTTTCCTGTAAAAATTCGGGTTGCAGCCGTATGTAGCGGGTGGTTTTTGGTTTATATTTTTCGGATATCTCTTCCTGCAACGATACCGCGTTCTTGGCAATCAGCCTGTTGATTACAGGCAGTATTGTTTTTTTGTTGAGGATAGAAACTACCTCCTGTACTTTTAGCGCACTTTGGGTTTGCAGTGCTTCGTACACTAAATATTCTTCATCCGTAAGAGCTATTTCTAACGGATTGAAGTCTTTTTGCGATGTAATAATGGTTTCGCTTTCTAATATAAATCCTCCCGGTAAGGCCGATTTATAGACCTCGCCAATGGTACACATATAGTACTCTGCAATCCAGTTCCAGTGCTGTAACTGGGTTTCTGTAACAATAGGGTTATCATCCAGTATCTGGTGAATTTCTTTAGCCTGATACAGTTGTGGCGGATTTTGGTGCAATTCAATCACCAGTCCCGTGTATATTTTATTCTTTCCAAAAGGTACTGCAACGCGCATGCCGGACTTTAAGTAAGCGTATTCTGCCTCGTTAACAGAATAAGTAAAAGATTTTGGCAGCGCTAAGGGCAGGATTACCTGGGTAAAATAAGGCATATACTTTTATTGGGAACTACAAAGATAGTGGTTTTTTTTGGCTCACTATAATACTACCGCCTGCCCAGTTTTAAATAGCCAATGTGTAGTTCATCTTCAAAAACTTCGTCGGTTTTAGTAATGGCAATATGGTATCTTTCTTTGTGCAGTGCAGGTAGTATATCTTCCACCTTATGCATATCGTCTACATCAAGGCCGTACTTTTCGTCAATATGGCTTTCGGCGCCTTTAAAGCCATAATGCTTATAAAAAATGGTTTGCTTAGATTGTTTAATAGCCTTGCCAATATTATTAGCCACAACAAGTGCTTTGTAATGATATTCTTCGAACTCGCCTGGCTTGTAACCTCCTAAATTCAGTAAAAACAGTTTTTCTTCGGTAATAACCGCT
Organism: Flavobacterium subsaxonicum WB 4.1-42 = DSM 21790; assembly: GCF_000422725.1. Lineage (GTDB taxonomy): Bacteria > Bacteroidota > Bacteroidia > Flavobacteriales > Flavobacteriaceae > Flavobacterium > Flavobacterium subsaxonicum. The sequence continues at coordinate 74,736 of NZ_AUGP01000029.1, read as the reverse complement.
TCTTCTTTGGGTACAATGGTAATGCTGTATCCATTAATATGGGTAACCTCGCGCCAGGCATCGCCGTGCAGCTGGCCGCCATCGGGCCAAAAAGCATACATATCGGCCTTAAGGTCTAAGAGTGTTGGTGCAATGCCAAAAAATATATCGTGCTGCTCTGTAAGCCTGCCATTTGGCGTGCATCCCAGCAAAACCATGTAAAGTTTTTGTTGTATCATAGTAAGGCAAATATAAAAATCAGTCCATGTTTTTTTCCTAAAATTCACTTAAAAATATTTTTTGGCGCATTTTTTGAAATACTTTCGTAAACAATATATCAAACATTTAATATTTTAAGATTATGAAAAAGATACTTTTACTTTTTACCGCTGCAGGACTACTATCTTTAACCAGCTGTAATAATGATGACGATGTGGTGGTAAGCGGAGATGGAGATACCATTGCAGAAAACTATGAGGTTACTAATGTGAATTTTGCTACTGGTGGTACATCCAGCTCTATTACAATTCCTTTAAATCCAAATATACCATCGTCTGATATGATCGTGGTTTATAGGTATGATGGCGCCGACCCGGATAATGGTAATGATGTATGGAGATCTTTACCAACTACCTATTATTTTAATGATGGTAGCTTCCTGGATTATAACTTTGACTTTTCTATAGATAAAGTAGTTATTTATTTAGATGGCGATTTTAATCTGTCTACTTATCCAACAGCCTATACTCAAAATCAAATTTTCAGGGCATTAATTATACCTGGATATTTAACAGCAACCGGTAAACAAAGCGCTCCGGTAGACCTTACTAATTATGATGCTGTAGTTAAATATTATAATATTAAAGATAGCGATATTAAAACGATCAAGCTATAATATAGATTCTCCAATAAATATAAGGCTCCGATTATCGGAGTCTTTTTTATGTGATACCTTCAAATAACCAGATTATCAAATAACCAGATAATCAAATAACCAAATCCCAGTAAATCAAAATGTATATAAATTGAGAAGCCCCGCAATAGCGGGGCTTCAAATTAACTAACGATATAAAAGCGATATTAAATATCCTGTGTTCTAAGAGCCGATGTTTTAGCAGCCCTTTGTTTTCTCCTAAAGTAAACCGTATCCGGGTTACCAAAGTATTTAGTAATAGTAAGGCGTGCCATAAGATAGCTTACAGTACTTTCTGCGCCCTGGTTAAGGTTAACGCTGTATTGTTCCAGTCCGTCAAAGCAGCCACCGGTGCAAGGGTTATAAATAACATGTTGCAGGTGGTTGTTGCCCAGAAACCAGTTAAAAGCCATTTCCATTTTATTAAGGTATTCTTCTTCCTTAAATATATCGTGGAATTTGCGCAGCGCCAGTATGGTGTAAGCCACATCTATAGGCTGCTCGCCATAAGTTTCTCTCTTGCCGCCTTTAACCAGCCAGCTACGGTTAGAGATAATTTTTATAGAGTTATCATCAAACGTGTTGCTTAGCAAAAAGTCGAACGATTCTTTAGCAACATCCCTGTACACCTCGTTACCGGTAATGGCATAGCAAAGCAGTAAAGCTTCGGGCAATACACTGTTGGCATAGGTGAGGTAGCCTTCAAACCATTTCCAGTTTTCGTCGGCCTCATGGCGGTACATTTGTACCATACGGTCGGCAAACATTTTAATGTATATAAGCGTATCGGCATCTTTAACCGTGCGGTTATAGTAGTACAAACCTTTAATTACAAACGCCATAGCCCTTGTAGAGAAAATGTTTTTAGTAAGCGACAGCGATTTCTGGAAAATAGCTTCAGCCTTATCTATATACTCAGCAGGTAAAATGCCTCCTAAAGAAACAAGGTAACCCAAAGCCCACATAGCGCGGCCAGAGCTGTCTTCAAGGTTTTCGTTATCGTTTTGGGTGGTAAAGTTCTTATTAACATCTACATAGTTTAAGAACCTGCCATCGGGCTGCTGACAGAACCCAATAAAATCAAGGTAAATTTTAATGTATTTAAGTACATCTTTTTCCCTGTATTTTTTATAGTGCTGGCATAAGGCAATCATAGCCCTTGCATTATCGTCTATAGTATATCCGCTGGCAAGATCTGGCACGTTAAGTTTAGAGAACTGTACAAAACCAAAATCAGTAGTCATGTGCTTCATATGGTCCAGGTTAACCTTAGGGTTCCTGTACTGAAGTTTGATAGCTTTATCGCCACCGGCAGTTTTTTGCAGCACTTTAGCATGGCTTACTGCTGAATTTTCCCAAGCGGTATGCACAATTTTGTGCAGGCCGTTAAGAATCATTTTTTCTCTTAAAACCGGGTCAAATAATAAGGTGTTAATAGCATCGGTAAGCTGTTCTGAATTTCCGAAGTCGAAAATTAAGCCTGTATCGCCGGCCAATACCTCTACAGCGTGAGGAATAGGGGTAGAGATAATTGGGCAGCCACAGCTAAGCGCGTAAGAAAACGTGCCGCTTACAGCCTGGTTAGGGTCTTTAGACGAGAAGATATAAATATCGGTTAGCTGAAGGTACTCCAGCAACTCATCTAAAGCCACATATTTGTTTATGAACTGCACATTATTTTGCAATCCAAGATCTTCGATTTTTTTGGTAAGGAACTCGCGGTATACTTCGCCTTCCTGTAATGCTACAGTTGGATGGGTTTTACCTATGATAAGGAATAGTACGTTAGGGTTGGTTTTAACCACATTAGGCAGAGCATCTAACGTTGTCTCTATGCTTTTGCCAGAGCTTAGTAAGCCAAAGGTAGAAAGTACCTGCCTGCCCTCGTAACCGTGCTTTCTTTTAAGTTCGGCACTACGCCCGTGTGATACCAGGTGGGTACCGTGTGCAATAACCGCAATTTTATCGCGGTCTACTATATAGTCGCGTACCAATATGTCGGCCGCGTTGTGTGTCATAACAATAAGGGAATCTGCCCTGTTTAAAATGTGCTGTACGTTGGCCTTAAACTCTTCGTTAGGATTTGGCAGTACAGTATGAAAAACCACCGATAGCGGTTTTTGTACAGCATCTATAAAAGAGTTAAAGTGGTTTACGGTTTCGTGCACCAAACCAAACTCGTGCTGTATAAGTACAATTTTTAAATTATCATCTTCATTTATGGCTTTTGCTAAATCAGTGTACGATTCCGGGTTAGATGTATTAAGTACATACTTAACATCGGTATCGGTATAAGTATGTTGTTCGTTTTTACTTTCTATAGCGCAAATTTTAATAGAAAAAGAATCTACATAATGATCGTTAAGCGCAGTAATAAGGTCTTGAGAGTAGGTGGCAATACCACACTGCCTTGGCGGAAAAGTGGTAATAACCAGTATTTCGGGTAACGTATCTAAAGAGGTAGGCGTAATATTTTGGGCAGAAAGCTGTTCTATTAGGGAGTTATAGGGCTGGAATTTTTTTCCGGCAGTTTTTCTGGTTTTCATGGCGACGTATTGTTAAGCTATTATAAGTACATTTTAGGTCATTAAGTGCAGTTTTGGTTGGTACATTTAAAAAACCGGCTATTAAGGAGTAACCGGTTTTTTTGTTTCATTATAATGGTATGGCTTATTGTTAAGCCCTCGATGCTTTTACCCACTCGGCAGCACGGTCTTTAGCAGCGTTTACAATATCGCCGGTTTCAGATGATGCGTTTTTATATTCCTTTTGGGCTTTGCGCTGTAGTTCGTTCAGTTTGCCTTTAAAGTTGGCTTTAGCTTCGCTTATGCTGGCTTCGTATTTTTTTTGAGATCTTTTACGTGCTACAATTACGGCGGCTCCTGCAAGTACTGCTGCTCCTGCGGCAATGCTTAATATCAGTTTTTTGTTGCTCATGGCTATTTAGTGTTTAGGGTTATATTTTGTTACTTAATTTCTTTAGCCAAATTATGTAATCTCTATCATATCACCTATTTGCTTAGTAAAAGTTTAACTCAATTAACAAAGCTTTGTAAGATTTATATTTTTATTAACCTATGTAAGAATAATATTGAATAAAATGTAATCCGGGTAGTAAATTCGGATAGGCAGACTATAAATTTAATGATTATTTAATGAAGTATTGATTTTACAGGGCAGAATTGAGGTATTGATAAAAAATGCAAATTTTAACCCCTAAAAAAGTAGGGGTAATTATATTTTGGAACAAAATTTTGTACATTTGCACAGGTTTTAATCATTCATTAACATTAAAAATTAAAGTTTCATGTCAACATTTCGTTTTGAGGCCTTAAAAGAAACCGCAAACAGGAAGCCGGTTAAAGTAGAAGAACTGGACAAAAAATCGATTATTTTTGGAAGTAATGTGTTCAATGACAAAGCAATGCGTCAGTTTTTAACTTCAGAAGCCCACAAGGCAGTTAAAAATGCAGTTGAACATGGAACTAAAATAGACCGTAAGATTGCTGAGTACATAGCAATGGGTATGAAAGAATGGGCGCTTTCTAAAGGCGTTACACACTACACCCACTGGTTTCAGCCCCTTACAGGTACAACTGCAGAAAAGCATGATGCCTTTTTTGAAACCTCTTTTGATGGCTCAGACCCTGTAGAGAAATTTGGCGGAGGCCAGTTAGTACAACAGGAGCCGGATGCTTCGAGTTTTCCTAACGGGGGTATCCGTAATACATTCGAGGCGCGTGGTTACACTGCTTGGGACCCAACATCGCCTGCATTTATTTTTGGAACAACACTTTGCATACCTACCGTATTTGTATCGTACACAGGCGAGGCTTTAGATTATAAAGCACCTTTATTAAGGGCGCTTACCGCTGTAGACGAGGCTGCTGTAGCTGTATGTAACTATTTTGATAAAAACGTACGTAAAGTAACTGCAACCCTTGGCTGGGAGCAGGAATATTTTCTTGTAGATTCTGCTCTTGCGGCTTCAAGGCCAGATATTACTTTAACAGGCCGTACCCTTTTAGGCCACTCATCGGCTAAAGGCCAGCAGTTAGACGACCATTATTTTGGTTCTATACCAACAAGGGCGCTTAACTACATGCGCGATTTAGAAAACGAGTGTATGCTTTTAGGTATACCTGTTAAAACACGCCATAACGAGGTGGCTCCAAACCAGTTTGAGTTTGCTCCTATTTTTGAGGAAACCAACCTTGCGGTAGACCATAACTCTTTATTAATGGATGTTATGCAAAAAGTTGCAGAGCGCCATGCATTTAAAGTGTTACTACACGAAAAACCTTTTGCAGGTGTAAACGGTAGTGGTAAGCACAACAACTGGTCTATGGCTACAGATACAGGTATTAACCTGTTAGGCCCGGGCAAAACGCCAATGAGCAACCTGCAGTTTCTTACCTTCTTTATTAATACTATTAAAGCGGTATCAAGCAACGAAGAGCTTTTAAGGGCGTCTATTGCTACAGCTTCTAACGATCATAGGCTGGGTGCTAACGAGGCTCCTCCTGCAATTATATCGGTATTTATTGGCGAGCAGCTTACTAAAGTTCTTGCCGAATTGGAGGGTGTTTCTACAGGTAAACTTTCTCCTGAAGAAAAAACCGACCTTAAACTTAACGTAGTGGGTAAAATTCCGGATGTATTACTTGATAATACCGACAGGAACCGTACTTCTCCGTTTGCGTTTACAGGTAATAAATTCGAATTCAGGGCAGTAGGCTCAAGCGCTAACTGTGCTAACGCAATGACTATCTTAAACTCTATTATGGCAAAACAGCTTAGAGACTTTAAGAAAGAAGTTGATGCGCTTATAGATGGTAAAGAGATGAAGAAAGATGATGCTATCTTTAACGTGCTTAGAGAGTACATTAAAGAAACTAAAGCGATTCTTTTTGAAGGCGACGGTTACAGCGATGCATGGGCAGAGGAAGCAGCTAAACGCGGCCTTAGCAACCACAAAACTACACCTGCTGCACTTAAAGCAAAAGTATCTGAGTCGGCACTTGCTTTATTTGAAGAGCTTGGTGTAATGAACCACGTAGAGGCAGAAGCCCGTTACGAAATTGAACTTGAAGAGTACACTAAAAAAATACAGATAGAAGGCCGTGTGTTAGGCGATATTGCCCGTAACCACGTTGTACCGGTAGCTATTCGTTACCAAAATGTTCTTATCCAGAATGTTAAAGGCCTTAAAGATATCTTTGGCAGCGAGTTTGAAACCGTTGGTAAAGAGCAAATATCTATCATCAGGGAAATTTCTGAGCACATTTCGGGCATCAATACCCAGGTTGCAGAAATGACCGAAGCACGTAAGAGTGCTAACGCACTTGGATCGTCTGAAGAGCAGGCTCACGCTTATTGCGATAACGTAAAACCTTACTTTGACGTAATAAGGAAACACTGCGATAAATTAGAATTATTAGTAGACGACGAAATTTGGCCGCTTACTAAATACAGAGAGTTATTGTTTACACGATAATTAACTGATAGGTTACAGACTAAACCTGCCACGAAAGTGGCAGGTTTTTTTATATTTTTTTTAGAAGTATTGGAACGCGCCTGCCCGAATGGTACAGGCGGGGATGACTGATCGAGGCACCGCGCATTTTTATTATTGCAGCAATTTTTGTCATTCAGAGCGCAGCGTAGCGGAGTCGAAGAATCTTAATAGAGCGTAGGTGTTACGATGTGTTGCCCCTGACTTTAGTCAGGGGATTAAAGCAGCTTGTAGATTTGTGGCTTTAGCCGAATAGGAAGACTCTCCCCATCGTAGCTCAGCACGACATTTACTTTACTCCCCTATATTTCAAAACAAAAATCTGTATATCTTTATATTATAATCATACCTCAATGAAACTGTTCTGCCTATTCTTTTTATTTACCATAATGCTATCGGCGCAGCAAAAGCAATATGCCGTATTTTTCGATTTTGATAAAGCGTCTACCGAGATAACCCCACAGGTTTTTGCCGTTTGGGCACAAGAGCATAACGGTGCCGAGATTTTAAAGATATACGGCTATACCGATAGTGTGGGCACGGTTGGTTATAACCAAAAGCTATCAGAAAGCAGGGCCAGGTATATTATGCAACAGCTAAAAAATAATAAAGTAAAACTCTCTAAAGATGTTGAGGTTAAAGGCTTCGGCGAAAGCCAGGCATTTTCTGAACATACGCCGTATGACCGTAAAGTGGTATTTTATTATACAGAGCCTGAGCCGGTAGAACAAGTAGAAGTAGCAAAGGATTCGCTTGCAGGAAAAAGTGATTTTGCTAAGGCTGTAGATGCTTCTAAAAAAGGAGATAAGATAAAAGTGCCTAACCTTAATTTTTATAACGATTCTTATATAGTATTGCCGGAGTCTCAACCGATTTTAAAAGATCTGCTTGCCATTTTGCAAAATAACCCGACATTAAAAATACAAATCCACGGGCACATTTGCTGCCAGGAAGTTGAAACCGGCCCTATATCGCGCCAAAGGGCAGAGGCTGTTTACATTTATCTTATCAGGAATGGTATTGATAAGGGGCGGCTATCCTATAAAAGTTTTGGCAGCACCAAACCCATCTATCCTATACCCGAAAAAAACGAAGCAGAGAAAGTGATTAACCGAAGGGTAGAGATTGAGATAATAAGTAATTGATCTTTAAAATTTGCGCTGCCTGCATCCGCTCTAAGCCGCATACCATTAAAAGGCTTCCCAATAAAAACGGTCTCGTAACGTTTTAAATAAATAAAATACTTATTTTCGAAGTACATAAACCCACGGCCATGAAAAAACTGTTTTCGATACTTATACTGGTGCTGTTTCCGGCAATGCTAACCGCGCAGGAGCAATTTTCTGTTTTTTTTGAAAGCAATAAATACGACCTTACCAAAAAGGAACAAGGCAGATTACAGGATTGGATATCAGCAAACGCCACATCTAAAGTACTCGCTATAAACGGCTATACTGATGAAGACGGAACCATTGGCCTTAACGATACGCTTTCGCAACGCAGGGTAACCACTGTTTTTGGTGCTATAAAAGGCAAAGTGCCTGCCCGAAGCGATTTTAAGACCCGTAGTTTTGGCAAGCTGCACAAGCAATCGCCCGTAAAGGCCGAAAATCGTAAGGTTACCATTTACTTTTTACAGGAAAAAGACCTGGCACGCGAAAATGAGGTATTAGGCATTACCGAAACCCCTAAACCAACTGTACCGTCTAAACCAAAAGGGCCGGTAAATTATCCTGCCACCGTTATGGCAATGGGGCCTGGCGGCAAAGAAGAAGAACTTAAGTTAGACCAGGCATTTATGAAACAGCTTGGCGAAGCTAAAACCGGCGAAAAGATACGTATACCCAACCTTAATTTTTACGAAAACACCTTTGGCGTAATGCCCGATTCACGTCCGCGCCTGTTTGAATTGTTGGAGGTAATGAAAGCCAATCCGCAATTAAAAATAAAGCTGCAGGGCCATGTTTGCTGTATGAAAGCCGACAGGAATAACCTTTCTACTCAACGCGCCAAAGCTATTATGATGTTTTTAAATAAGAGTGGCATCGATAAAAGCCGCCTTAGTTTTGAAGGTTTTGGGGTATCGCAGCCTATGTATCCTATCCCCGAAAAAGATGCCGATGAGCGCGAAGCCAACCGCAGGGTAGAGGTGCTTATAGTAGAGAATTAATAGTGGTTGTTTTAACTTTATCATATATTTAAGAGTAATATTATTGCTTACAGTTAAAGCAATGGCTAAATTTGGGTTTGTAACCATAAAACCCAAAGAGTTATGAGCACTACACGCCGAAATTTTCTAAATACACTTACCAAAGGAGCCGCTGCCGCTTCTATAGCCCCTTTGGTGGGCAATGTTCTTGATAACGATTTTACTTTGTCGCCCGAGAGTGGCGTAACCCCTATAGTTACAGAGCCTGCTGCATCGTCTGATTACAGCGCAGAGCATTACCGCCCGCCTTATAAAATAGGTATGGGAGGCGTGGCCTTGGGTAATGGCTTTAAAGAAGCCGATGATTTAGAATCATTGCAGGCTATGCAGGCCGCCTGGGATGCCGGTATCCGTTATTATGATACCTCGCCGTGGTATGGCCTTGGGCAAAGCGAACGCCGCATGGGCAACTTCCTTCATAAAAAAGATAAAAAAGAGTATGTAATTTCTACCAAGGTGGGGCGCCTTATGTATCCTGATGCCAACTTTACCCATCAGTTATGGAAAGGCCGCCTTAACTTTAATTACAAATATGATTATACGGCCGATGGCGTGCGTAAGTCTATCGAAGATAGCCTTTTAAGATTGGGTATACCGGCATTGGATATTGTGTACATACACGACCTTTCGCCAGATAATAAGGACTTTAACGGCAAATGGCTGGATTATTTTAAGATAGCCCAAAATGGTGCCATGAAGGAGCTAACTAAAATGCGTAGCGAAGGCCTTATAAAAGCCTGGGGGCTTGGTGTAAACACAATCGAACCTGCCATGAAAGCGCTGGACGTGGCCGACCCCGATATATTTTTATCGGCTACGCAGTATTCGCTGGTAAAGCATAAAGACGATTTAGAGGTGTTGTTTCCTGCCTGCGAAAAACGTGGTGTAAGCATTGTAGTGGGTGCACCACTTGCCGCCGGACTGCTTGCCGGTCAGGATCGCTACTTATACGCCGGAGAAAAACCTGCCGATATTATGGCTAAATACGAAAAGATGAAAAAAGTGGCCGCTGCCCATAAGGTAGACTTGCGTACAGCTGCGCTGCAATTTACGGCCGCCCCGGCAGTAGTGGCCAGCACCATACCGGGTATACGCAGCGTAAAACAGGCTAACGAGAATGCTGCCTCTATTAAGGCTACCATTCCTGCCGATTTTTGGGCAGAGCTTAAAAAAGAAAAATTGATCGAGGAGAATGCTCCTACGCCAAAAGCATCTTAGTGTAGCAATGCATTAATGCTTTAATGTAACAATTATAAATAAGAAAGCCTTGCGTTTTGCAAGGCTTTCTTATTGTATTACATCCTGTCGCAATAGCCCAGCAGGTAATAAATAATTACAAATACTACAATGGTGCCTATGCAGCCGCCTCCAAGTTTTTTGGCGCCCCATCCGGCAATAAGGGCTCTGATTAGTTTATTCATGGTGTTTTATGTTTTTAGTTTTTATTAAAATTAGTTACAATTTTAATGGTGTAGTTGTGCTTTAACTAAAATATATGATTATTGCCTAAAAGCCTGCCTTTACTGCAAAACTTATGCTAAAAGTCGGTTTTTTCAGTATAAGATTAAGTAAATTAGAGGCTGATAAATCTTACCTGCCATGAAAAAATATTACTGCTACCTGCTGCTTTTGCTTTTTGCGCAAAATGCTGTGGCTCAGGTTTCCGGCTGTACAGATCCGCTTTCTAATAATTACAATCCAAACGCTACCGTAAATGATGGCAGTTGCACCTACGCATCGGCATCCATAAACCCTCAGGGGTCGGTTATTTTGCCCGCTGAGGTTTTAGAAACATCCGGCCTGGTAAAGTGGGATGATAAACTTTACACCCATAACGATAATGGCGACAAAAAGCTTTACAGTCTGGACAGTATTAGCGGTACCGTTTTGCAAACGCTTGAATTAACCACTGCAACAAATAAAGACTGGGAAGATATAGACCAGGACAGTACCCACATTTACATTGGCGATTTTGGTAACAACTATAGCGGCAACCGCCAGGACCTGAAAATTATAGTTGCCGATAAAGCAGGGCTTCAGGCGGGGAATCCTACGCTTGGCGCGATCAATTTTACGTATTCTAACCAGACTGCTTTTACAGCTACAGCCAACAATAAAACCGATTTTGATTGCGAGGCTTTTGTGGTAACACACGATAGTATTTACCTGTTTACCAAGCAATGGCTATCTGAAAAAACAAGTGTGTATTCGCTGCCTAAAACTCCAGGAGCGTATGTGGCGCAACTAAAAGGAATATATGATGTAAAGGGGCTTATAACGGGTGCTACGTATTCAGAAGATAAAAAAATACTAGTGTTAAGTGGTTATAGTAGCCTATTGCAGCCCTTTGTTTACCTGCTATACGATTTTACAGGTAACAACTTTTTTAGCGGCAACAAGCGAAAGGTAAACATCTCGGCTAATTTTCATCAGATAGAAGGTATAGCAGCATCTGGCGGGGGCAATTATTATCTTACTAACGAGCAGTTTAAAAAGCCGCCTTTTGTAAACACGCCTCAAAAACTTCATAAGATAAACCTTTCGGCATTTTTAGATAACTATCTGGAAAATATGCCGCTGTTTACGGCTCAAAATAGCATTCGCGATAAAATACGCGTTTATCCCAATCCTGCCGGCGATGTTGTTTTTATAGAAATAGACCCCAGCCTAATTGGCCTGCAATATACCTTTTACGATTCCGCAGGCAAACAATCGCTATCCGGGTCGTTACCTAAAATTCTGAATAAGATAAACGTTAGCAGCCTTCTAACCGGCATCTATGCCATAACGCTCGATAATTATCCTGATTATAGCTATAGGCTGGTTAAGAAGTAATTAGAGTTTTAGATTGTGGAAAAATAAAATCAGTTCTTTGTTAACCTTTGTGCCTCCTTGGCGTAACTTTGTGTAATAACCGCTTTTATGCAACAACCCCTTCCTATAAAAAAACGCATCTTTTTAGATGCCCAATGGCGCAAACTGGTTATGGTTAACTATGCTGTTGACCCCAATATTCTCAAAAAATATTTGCCTTTTGAAACCGAACTCGACATTTGGAATGGTACCTGCTACGTTAGCCTGGTGGGCTTTATGTTTGTAGATACTAAGGTGCTGCGGATGAAGATTCCGTTTCATATTAATTTTGAAGAAATCAATCTTCGCTTTTATGTAAAGTATAAGGAGACTGAGGAATATAAAAGGGGCGTGGTGTTTATAAAAGAGATAGTGCCCAGGCCGGCGCTTACGTTAGTGGCTAATTTGTTGTACCGCGAAAATTATGAGACCCTTAAAACCCGTCACTTGTGGGTTGAGCAGGACGATACCCTTACGGTAGAATACGGCTGGAAAAAAGGGCCGTGGCACAACGTTAAAGTGGTGGCAGATAAAACCGCCGTAGATATTAAACCCGATAGCGAGGAGGAATTTATTACCGAGCATTTTTGGGGATACACTAAAATTAGCGATACCATGACATCTGAATATGAAGTTGCGCACCCACGATGGCAAATTTACCCTATTAGGGATTATGAGGTTAATGTTGATTTTAAAATAGTATACGGGACTGATTTTGCCTTTTTACAGGATGCTAAGCCCGTATCGGTTTACCTGGCCGAAGGTTCAGAGATCTTAGTAAAGCAGGGAGGGAAGATTAAGGTGAAGAAATCTTAATAGACATCAGATAATAGATGATAGACTTGAGATAATAGATAATAGAAATCAGATAATAGATGATAGATTTGAGATAATAGATTTTAGAAGTCAGATTGTTTTATATGCATATCCAAATCCAAATAAAAAGAGGTTTCCATTACGGAAACCTCTTTTAGATTATGCTCAGAAAAATATAAGTTTACCTCCCTAAAATAAGCTTATGCGTTTCGGTAGCATTATCAGATGTTATTTGTACAATATATGTGCCATTAGCAACATTTTGCATACCAACTTCGGTTGTAACGCCATCTGCTTTTAACGATTTTACAAGCTTACCGGTGGCAATATCGTAAATAGATATAGTAACATCGTTACCATGGTTTTGTGCTAGTTGTAAGTTAAACAGGCCGTTAAGCGATGGGTTAGGATACACAAGGCTTTTGCTGTTAACCGCAAAATCTTCGGTGCCTGCAACCGCACAGTTTTCTTGCGATTCAAAAGCGCCAATATCCCTGCGGTTGTTAAATACCGTCATACCCAGCTGGTCGTTAAAGTTATCTGCCGGGTCGCCCATATCGGCACCTATGTTAGGGCAGGTAAGGGCGTGGGTAAAGGTAGCGCCGCCATTATCGGCAAGTGCTGTTAAGCCTGCATTAATAGGGCTTAGCAATGTGCCAACTATGTCGTTGGTTGTATCGTTAAAATCATCTGCGTCATCCATCCCAACAAGGTTATAACCGTTAGACGTTATAAGTCCGTTATCGCTAAATAAATCCCTGCCGCTAATAATAGCAAGGTTACCTGCAACAATTGTATTTTTAATGTTCACGCCAGTTTCGATATTATTATAGATACCGCCTCCGCTAACTGTAGCCGAGTTTAAAGTAATAGTATTGGCATTAACCGTAAGGGTGCCATTGTTGTAGATACCACCACCATTTGCAAGAGCCGTATTGCCCGAAACCGTACTAACCAAAACAGTTGCCGTACCGCCATTTACATGGATACCGCCACCCCTGCCCAACAGGCCTGTAGTAGTATTTGCCGATAGGGTAGAGCTGTTTACTAAAAGCGTACCACCATTATTGTAAATACCACCACCACCATCGGTAGCGGCAATTCCGTTTGCTGTATTGCCGGTAATGCTAACATTGGAAACCGTAAGGGTGCCCAGGGCATTCCATAAACCGCCGCCCTGCCTTGCCGAGTTGCCGCTAACCGTACCGCCGGTAATTGTAGCACTGCCGCCACCTGTAATATGCAGGCCACCACCATTGCCCGGAGGGCCAACAGCGCTGTTGCCGGTAAGGTTTACATTGTTAAGAATAATTGTGCTTGTACCGCTGTTATCTTCTATACCGCCGCCGGCCCTTATAGCCGTGTTACCGCTAATTTCGGTATCTGTAACGCTAAGCTGAGAACCCACATCGTTAAGAATTCCGCCGCCGCTGCCTAAAGTTCCGGTAGCATCGTTATTGCTAATTGTGGCATTAATTATTGTAAGCGTACCGCCGTTAAGGTTGTAAATACCGCCACCACCCTGATCGGCACCAGCACCGGCTGCCGTATTTTCAGATATAGTTGTGCCGTCAATACTCATAGTTCCGGTTCCGTTCCAAAGGCCACCGCCTTCGGCACCGGCCATATTGCCATTTACAGTACCGCCATTAATGGTAACCGTGCCGGCACCTGTAACGTGTAGCCCACCACCATTACCCGGCGATGTATTAGTAGTATTATTGCTTAAGGTTACGTTAGTAAGCGTAACGCTGCCCGCTGCGCCTGAGTTATCTTCTATACCACCGCCTGCACGGTTAGAGGTATTATTGGTTATTACAGCGGCTGTAATGGAAAGGGTGCCGCCAACATCGTTTAGTATACCGCCGCCGCTACCCGCAGTGCCATCGGCAGTGTTATCTGTAATCTCGGTATCGGCATTAATGGTAAGTGTACCGCTAAGGTTGTAAATACCGCCACCACCCTGATCGGCAGCTGCACCACTTGCGGTATTACCGCTAATTTCGGTACCCTGAATAGTCATTGCGCCACTGCCATTCCACAAACCGCCACCTTCGGCAGCCGCTGTGTTATCTGTAACCGTACAGTTATTAATAACCGTATTGCCGGCACCTGTAATGTGCAGGCCGCCACCATTGCCGGGGTTAGCTCCGGTAGTGTTTTCGTTTAATGTTACATTAGTTAACGTAATGGTTGTGCCTGCTCCTGAATTACCTTCTATAGCACCACCGGCCCTGTTAGCCGTGTTGCCGGTAAATTCGCCACCGTTAACGTTAAGGGTGCTGCCAACGCCTGCTAATATAGCGCCGCCGCTGCCTGCTGCCCCGGTAGCATCGTTATTGGTAAAATCAGACTCGTTAATTGTAACCGTGCCGCCTACAGTATATACAGCACCACCGCCCATTCCTGCGGTTGCACCCGCAGCAGTATTGTTGCTGAATGATGCATTGTTGATAAGCACTGTACTGTTAGATGCTAAAATGGCTCCGCCATTATCTGTAGCCGAGCCATTGGTAAAAGCTATATTATTAATAGTAACATTGGTAGCATTGGTAACCTGCAATATTCTTGTAGTGCTGTTGCCGCTAAAGGTAGTCTGGGTGCTGCCGTTACCGTTAATTGTAAGGTTTTTGTCTATTGTAATATCTGATGTTAAGGTAATGGCAGTGCCATTTGTAGATGCATTAAATAGAATTGTAGATCCTGCAGTGGCATCAATAACGGCCTGCCTAAAAGAGCCTGCGCCGCTATTGTTGGTGTTGGTAACGGTTATTGTCTGAGCATTGGCGCCTAACCCAAGCCCGAGACATAAAACCACAACACCTTTTAAAAAAGTAAAGGTTTTTTTCATGATAAAAATTTTAGTTGTTAATTATTTAAAGTTACGAGGGTAAAGCGTTAACGGTTTCGTAAATAACATATTAGAGTTTCTAATCTTGAAAATTATCTACTGTTTGGCCTTACCATTACTGCGATTGAGCCAAAATGTACTACCTTTGGTTTAACAAAACTTTATATAAAAACTATGAAAATAAACTTAAAATCGGGGATAGACAAACTGGTGTTTGGTATGAAAGAGAAAGACGTTAAGGCGCTTTATGGCGAACCTAACCGTGTTTTTAAAGACGATGAGGATAACACCATTTACCTTTACGACGACAAGAAATTAAGGCTTACTTTTTATGCCGATGAAGATGTAAAATTAGGATATATTATTGCCACGCATCCTGACCTTGAATTATTTGGTGGTAAGGTAATAGGTCAAAACTGGGATACCCTTAGGGCAAGCCTAAACAGTACGGCTATATCATCTTTTGAGATTGAGAATTTTGATAGCGAAGACCACTTTTTTAACGAAGCCAACTGGATTATTTTCCGTGTGGAGTTTAATGAAGTTATTCGTGTGGAAATTGGTGCTGCAATAAATAACAAAGACGAGTTTGAGTGGAAGTTTTAAATTTGTTTAAGGTTTAAAGTTTAAAGTTTTTTGATCGTTCTGAACCTGAAGTCACAGCATAAAAAAGGGATTCCAAAATTTTGGAATCCCTTTTTTTATGGTTAGTCGGAGATCTTAAAATCTAAACATCTAACAATCTAATCTGAAATATTATTTGCCTGGCATCATTTCAAGTTCGAATACAAGGGCAGCGTTACCCGGAATTTTTCCGCGTGGTGCACCTTTTTCGCCGTAACCTAAGTGAGACGGAATGAAAACAATAATTTTATCGCCCGGGTTCATTTGCTCAATACCCTCGATAAAGCCCGGTATCATGCCTGTTTTAGTACCAATAGTAAACGGAATTGGCACATAAGCACCTGCTGCATCTTTTTGTGGTATGTAGTTGCCCATAGCTTTAGCAACGTCTGCTTTGCTCGAATCGAATAAGAAACCATCTTCCAGGTAACCAGAATAATCCAGCATTACTGTAGAACCGTCTGCTGCTTTAACACCAGGGCCTTTAGTTAGTACTTTGTATATAAGGCCAGATGGGGTTTTAGTACCGCTTGCTTTAGCTTCGGCAAAAAAGGCAACTTTATCTGTCTTAGCTTTGGCTAAGGCTTCTTCGGCTTTCTTTTTCTCAGCTGCTGCTTTCTCATAGTACTCTTTAAATACTTTAGGGGCATCAAATTTTTTAGCTTCTTTACCTACACGAACAATTTTAACGGTTTTAATCTCGTCTCCCTGTTCTATAAGATTAACCACATCCATACCTTCTATAACGTGGCCAAATACAGTGTGTTTGCCATCAAGGTGCGGGGTAGCTTTATGAGTAATAAAAAACTGGCTGCCATTTGTTGTAGGGCCTGCATTAGCCATACTTAGCACACCGCCGTTATCATGCTTAAGATCTGTAAATTCATCGGCAAATTTGTAACCCGGGCCGCCAGAACCATCGCCTTTAGGGTCGCCGCCCTGTATCATAAAGTCTTTAATAACACGGTGCCATTTTAAGCCATTGTAAAAAGGCTTTCCTTTATATTCGGCACTAACCATATCATTTTTGCCTTCGGCAAGGGTAATAAAGTTAGCTACGGTAAGCGGAGTTTTTTTGTATTCTAATTGTAAGGTGATTTTTCCTTTGTTGGTTTCCATTTCGGCATAAATGCCATCTTCAAGTTTTACGTTCGCCGGGGGCGGAGTGGCCGTATTATTGCACGAAAAGAAAAAAGCTGCTAAGCTTAAAAAAAGACTTGTCATTGGTTTCATTTATATTAAATTAATTCTCTTTTAAAACGCTTTCCGGTTTAATATCGTTAAGGGTAACGGTACAAACAAGCGGTTGGTTAATGCCAATTTTTTTATTGTCGCCATGATAGCCAAAGCCCATGTGCGACGGGAAAAGGAACGTAACTTTTTCGCCCTTGTTCATAAGCTTTATGCCATCGCGCAAGCCCATCATTATGTTTTCTTTATCTACAAGGTACACCTGCGGTCGCAGCTCTGTTTCGCTATAAATAATAT
Source organism: Flavobacterium subsaxonicum WB 4.1-42 = DSM 21790 (assembly GCF_000422725.1). GTDB lineage: Bacteria > Bacteroidota > Bacteroidia > Flavobacteriales > Flavobacteriaceae > Flavobacterium > Flavobacterium subsaxonicum. The sequence continues at coordinate 57,488 of NZ_AUGP01000029.1, read as the reverse complement.
TGCCTTTAATATCTTTTACATCATAATCAAAAAAGGCAACATCGCCACGTTTAGGGGTAATGGTATCGGCAGTAACCTCATTTTCATAAAAATACCAGTAGCCTTTGTCAGACGCCAGGTACTTAGTACCGGGGTTGCTTTTTATGATCGAATCTATCTGCGACTCCTCGTTAGCTATAAGTTTCTTATTGCGTTTAATAGACTCTTTCATAAACGTGCCCGACGTGTGCGATATTGGCATACGCGCCTGTGGCTTAGAGCAGCCTGTAATTACAAGCGTCATAAGCAAAAACGTCAATAATATACTCTTTTTCATGGTATCAGTCAATTTTTGTGGTTGCTAAAGTAGCAATAAATTTTTGTATGGTAGCCTCTAAAGACAGCGTACTTTTACCACCGGCGGCATTAATATGCCCGCCACCGCTAAAATGCTCGCGCGCATAAGCATTAACATCAAAATCGCCTTTAGAGCGGAACGATATTTTTATAATGCCCTCGTCTTTATTTTCGGTAAAAAAGGCCGTAAAATTAATGTCTTTCATGCTAAGGCCATAGTTAACAATGCCTTCGGTATCGCCTTTGCTGTGGCCAAAGCTGTTAAGCTCTTCCTGGCTAAGGCTGCTGTACGATGTTTTATAAGCCGGTAACACCTTCATGTTCTGCAAAGCCCTTGCCAAAATTTGTATGCGGTTGTGCGAATGGTTATCAAACAGCAAACTGTGTATGGCGCTGTTATCTATGCCAAGATCTATAAACTCGGCCGCAATGCGGTGCGTGGTGCCTGTGGTAGACTGATAGCGGAACGAACCTGAATCCGTCACAATACCCGTATAAAGGCAGCTTGCAATGGTTTTATTTAAAAGGTTGCTATCGCCCAGACCCTGTATAAAATGGTAGATCATCTCGCACGTAGAGCCATAACTGGTATCGCTAAAGGTTACTGTGGCGTAGGTATCTGGCTTTTGGTGGTGGTCTATCATTACAAACGGAACCGTAAGGCTTTTAAGCACGGCTTCCATGCAATCGCCGGTGCGGCTTAATACATTAAAGTCCAGCGTAAAAACAAGTTCGGCCTCCTTAAGTAATTTAGTGCAGGTTTCTATATCCCTTTCAAAAATTTTAACCGTTTCGCTGGCGGGCAGCCACGCTAAAAAATCAGGAAACTCGTTAGGAACCATTACAACAGGCTGGTGGCCTTTAAGCAGTAAAAAGTGGTATAATCCAAGGGTAGAGCCCATGGCATCTCCATCTGGATTGCGGTGGGGTATTACAACTATTTTTTTTGGCGAAGCCAGTAATTGCTTTACCGTTTCGATATCGTTGGGTGTCATCATGCTGCGAATTTACATCTTTTTCCTTTATAGCCAAATCCTTAAGAAAGGGGCTTTACTAAAAAAGCCCGCAATATGGTTAATTGCAGGCTTTTATAAAGAAGGGTAATATTATAAACCGGTAACTGCTTTTGCTGTATTAACATCAAAGAACAGGCCAGGTAAATCATACGAGTTTTTATCTATAACTAAGTAGTTGTATTTGTTGCTAATAAGGTATTCTTCGCCTTTAGTTTCAAAACCAAGAATGCCTACCAGCTCATACTCGTTAGCAATATCTATAACGTGTATGCAATTCTCCGGGCTGGTACCGTCTCCGCTGCTAAGCATGGCATCTATAATAATATCGGTCTGTGCTTTTTCTTTAGCAGCCTCCTCGTAGCGGTTTAAGGCTTTAAGGCAGTAAATGCGGTACTCTTTCATGTTAATGCTAAAAGGGTAAGCCTGTAACAACGTACCGGTGTAAGCCACAACATTCTCAAAGTCGGCGTTGGTTGGGTCGGCTTTATGCAGGGTCTCTTTTAATTTATTCTGAATACCTTTAAGCTGCGCCTCATCGGTCTTTTTATCCAAAAGGGCAAAACCATAATACAGGTGCCTTCTTTCTTCAATAGTCATACCCGTATCGGCAGCGTTGTAGCGTTTCATTAAATTAGCATAATAGTAAGGCGAATTAGTATCCTTAATATTTTTTTCTATCGATGCGTAATCAGGGCTAACAGTTTCTTGTTGTTGTGCATTGGCTCCTAAAACTAAAAGGAAAGCCAATAGGGTAAAAATCTTTTTCATGGCAGTAATTTTTTGTAGTTTAATATCTGTCTGCTACTATTCTACCATAAAATTACGCACGGTATGCCTTAAGCTTATCTTAATTGGCACTACGTTAATATAACTATACCAAATGTTTAACAATTGGTTTTAAATACGTTAAGACGGACTAAAATGCTTGTTTTTTGTGAATCAATACGTTAGCTAAAATTTGAGTGATTGGAGCGATCGGCTGATATCAAAATAAAAACCGGCTATGTTATAGGCGTTTTTTTCGAGTTCTAAATAATCGTAGTTATTTTCTATAAGCGCCTGTTCGCCATTAAAGTTAAAACCCAGTATGTTGATTATCTCGTACTCGTTAGCCACGCTAATAACATAAAAGCAATTGGTGGTGCTGGTACCATCGCCGGTGCTTAGTATGGCATCTAACACACAGTTAAGCCTGAAATCTTCTTTCAGCAATTCTTCGGTCCTGCCAAGGGTTTTTAAGAAGAAGAGGCGGTACTCGCGAATTTTGATGCTAAAAGGGTCTTCTTTTAAAATTTTATCGCAAAGGGCAATAAGCTTTTCGAGGTCTTTGCGGTTGTGGCTGCCCGGTTTGTTAAGTAGGGTGGTAAGATCTTTATGTGCCTCGGCATTACTGCCATAGGGCGAATATTTTTTAGTAAAGGAATATCCAAAATACAAATGCCGTTTGTCTTCTACCGTAAGGGTGGTATCGGCGCGGTTAAAGCGTTCCAGGAGGGAGTCAAAAAACAGGGGCGAATTTTTATCCTTACTGTTCTTTTCGATAGCCTTGTAATCGGGTTTAACCAATTCATCGGTTTGAGCCTTTGCACCTGCACCCAGCAGAAGCAACAAAACAACTACTAATTTATTCATACAGTAAGGGTTAAGTGCTAAAGGTAAACATTTTTTTAATACGTAACCCCTTTATGATGATGTGATTAGTAGGTTATTTAGGAGAGGTATTTGGTTTATATTGTCTTTTTGTTTTAATGTAAAGCACTATTAAGATAAGGCAAAGTAAAACTACCGCGCCAATAGTATAGTAGAGCGCCTCAATTTTATCAGACAACACTCGTATAGTTACAGTTTGCATTTTTAAGGAGTCGTACTCTTTGGAGTTTATAACTGATTGCATCTCAATTTCATTTGATTGATTTTTGCCTGTAGCATAAAGCGTTTGCAACTCCTGTAATTCAGCTGCTTTAATGGCGCTATGCTTATTAGTTCTGGAGCAAATAGAAACATTAGCTACAATACCGGTATTGTTACGGGTATAGATAAGGTACTTTTCTCCCGGCTTAAAAAATAGATAGTCGCACGTACTGCCAGGATCGGCATAGATGCTTCGTATTTCGTATCCTTTTTCAAGTTGATTTTTATATGATTGTAAAATCTTAACCTTAAAAAGATAAACATGCCCGCCATATACCGAATATAACGATGTGCTGTCTACACTTATAACCTCTACTGTATAAACATCGGCAGACATTTCCCAGCCTTCTTTAACGGTTGGTTTTTCGGCGCAGCTGCATGCAAACGCCTGCAAGGTAAAAAATGCAAACAGCAGTAGTACAAATACTCGCATTGTGTAATTATTGGTTCTTTCAAATATACAGGTTTACCTTAATAGGTATGCATCTAATTATGTAAAAATCTGAAAATCCAATTGCCAAACCATCCAAAAATTTAATATTTTAAAAATCCAAAAATCAAATTTTCAATTTAAGAAAATATAACTATTTTTGCACATGCAACACAACGTACTAATTTTAGATTTCGGGTCGCAATACACACAGCTTATTGCGCGTAGGGTTCGCGAGTTAAACATTTTCTGCGAAATTTTTCCTTACAACAACCCCCCAACAGATTTATCATCATACAAAGCCGTAATTTTATCGGGCAGCCCCTTCTCTGTAAGGGCCGAAGATGCTCCGCATCCTGACCTGACCCAAATTCGCGGTAAACTGCCTTTGCTTGCCGTTTGCTACGGTGCGCAATACCTTGCCCATTTTGATGGCGGAGAGGTTGCGCCAAGCAACATACGCGAGTATGGCCGTGCTAACCTATCTTATATTAAAGAGGGCGAACCGTTTCTGGAAGGCGTTAGCGCTAACAGCCAAGTGTGGATGAGCCATAGCGATACTATTAAAAAACTGCCTACCAATGGCGTTGTGCTTGCAAGCACTAAAGATGTAGCCAATGCCGCTTACAAAATAGAGGGCGAAACTACATACGCTATACAATACCACCCAGAAGTATATCATAGTACCGACGGAAAGCAAATGCTGGAAAACTTTTTGGTAAAAATTGCCGAAGTGCCGCAAAGCTTTACGCCAAACTCTTTTGTGGAGGATATTGTGGCCGAACTTAAGGCTAAAATACAGGACGATAAAGTGGTACTTGGCCTTAGTGGCGGGGTAGACTCTACCGTGGCTGCCGTGCTTTTAAACAAGGCTATTGGCAAAAACCTGTACTGTATATTTGTTAATAACGGATTGCTGCGCAAAGACGAGTTTGAAAGCGTATTGCACCAATATAAAGATATGGGCTTAAACGTGAAGGGTGTTGATGCAGCCGACCGTTTCCTGTCGCAACTTGCGGGCATATCTGACCCTGAAACTAAACGTAAAACTATTGGCCGCGTATTTATCGAGGTTTTTGATGATGAGGCGCACCAGTTAGAAGATGTTAAATGGCTGGCACAGGGTACTATTTACCCCGATGTTATAGAGTCGGTTTCTGTAAAAGGGCCATCGGCTACAATTAAATCGCACCACAATGTTGGCGGTTTGCCCGATTTTATGAAGCTTCAGGTGGTAGAGCCATTGCGTATGCTGTTTAAAGATGAGGTGCGCAGGGTAGGAGCTACATTGGGCATAGACCCGGAGCTTTTAGGCCGCCACCCATTCCCGGGTCCGGGGTTATCTATAAGGATTCTTGGTGATATTACGCCGGAGAAAGTAAGAATATTGCAAGAAGTTGATGCTGTATTTATTAACGGACTTCGCGAGCATGGCCTTTACGATAAAGTTTGGCAGGCCGGTGCTATACTGCTGCCTGTTAACAGTGTAGGGGTTATGGGCGATGAGCGTACGTACGAAAAAGTAGTGGCACTTAGGGCGGTTGAAAGTACCGATGGTATGACAGCCGACTGGGTACATTTACCGTACGAGTTCCTGATGAAAATTTCTAACGAGATAATTAATAAAGTAAAAGGTGTTAACAGGGTTGTGTATGACATAAGCTCTAAGCCACCTGCAACCATTGAGTGGGAATAGATTTTAAGAAGCCGGATACTTGTATCCGGCTTTTTTTTGGCTCACGCCTGTACATATTTAAACGTTAACTGTGGATAATCCGTTAAATTAACGTTTATCAAAATTGAATTTTTGTAGGAATACTGCGGGATTTTAGCATTTAATCGCTTATTATAGTCTTTTAACTGACTGATACTGAATATTTAATATTTAACTATTTTGTTTTGGCTGATATCATAAAATTTTCTTAATTTTACATTTCACAACCTACAATAATTCTCATATCATGAAAAAAAGATGTATTGCTGTAATGGCAATGTTTCTAATGGCGGGTTTTTCGTATGCGCAAAGCGGAGCTTCTAAACCAGCCGATGAAAACATAGAAGAAGTATTTGTTAGCCATACGGTTACAATGGGGGAGACTGTGGTTATGGTTGCCAGAAAATACAAGATTACACCACAGGACGTTTACGAATATAATCCTACCGCGGTAGATGGTCTTAGCCAAAGTATGAGCCTAAAGATACCGATGCACAGAACGGTAGATATGAGTAAGCCTAAAAAGGCTGAAGATAAAATTGAAATGAAGGCAAAAAATACTGATATTGCCTCTGCTGCCAACAAACCAAGTAAACCCGAATCTAAATTAGCCGATTTACCTGCAATTACTGCTGTTACTGCAGCGCCAAGTGCAGTAGCTACAACACCTGTTGCTACTACAGTATCATCTGCACCGGCGAAAACCGTTGCGGCACCTGTTGCTAACGCTAATGTGCCTGGCAGGGTAATTTATACGGTTAAAGGAGACGATACAATTATAGAGATCGCTTACAAGCACAATACATCTGTAGAGGCTATTACGGCCATGAACCAGGAAAAACTGGCTAACGGCCTTGTACCGGGTACCATGCTTGCCATTGTGCCGGGCAGGGAGCTTTATGTTACCCCGCTTGCACCTTTAGAAGATGAAACTGCTGTTGCTGCTGCTGCCGCACCGGTTACCGTTACGCACCACGTTGTTAGTGGCGAAACACTGCATGGGCTATGCCGCAAATACAAAACTACAATACCAGAAATTACTGCTGTAAATCAAAAAGCGTTAAAGCACGGTTTACAGGCGGGGCAAACGCTTAAAATACCGTCTAATACAGCTAAGGCTGCCGAAGATGCTGCCATTGCTGCTGCAACCCCGGTTATTGCTACTCCTGTTGCTGTTACGGCTGAGATTGCTCAAACTCCGGTTGTTGCCGCTCCGGTTGCTGAGGTTAAAGTGCCTGAAGTTGGCCCATTGGCAACGGCTACAGAAACGGCATCAGCAGAGGTTATTACACCGCTTGTTTTAACAGAGGATGAAGCTGAACCCACTGCAACGGGGACAAGCATTGCTGAACGCGTAAAAGTGCAGCACAAAGTACAAAACGGCGAAACGCTTACGGGCCTTGCAAGAAAATACCACACTACAATTGAAGAGATTACCCAATACAATAAAAAGAAGCTTAGAAATGGCTTACAGGCCGGGCAGGTAATTGTTATACCTTCCCCGTCATCTGAAAATTAATATCTAGTACACAATTTGAAATATTTTTTTTTAAAAAAGCCCCGGATTATCAGCCAGGGCTTTTTTTATGGGGCTAAGCGAGAGAATTGAGATATTAGAATTGAGATATTAGAATTGAGATGATAGATAATAGACGCTTTGATAGCACAATTTACCGTAGAGAGGTTACATGAAACGTCTAAAATTAAGCAGCATCTAAATTATGTTGGTTAATTAGAGATATAAATACAAAACGTTTGTAAATAACAGGGTTTGAGTTAGGATATGATCAGTATGGATGTTTAGACGTTGCATGCAACGTCTCTATTGTAGCTGCTAATGTCTATCATCTATTATCTCTCAAAATCTACTTCGTTACATACACCCATCCTACAATAGGTTCAGGGAAATCAGGGTCGTTTAATTCAAGTGCAAAATAGTACGTGCCTGCGGGTACTGTAGTGCCTTCAGAGCCTACTTTTTGTACATCGGCAATACCATCCCAGTCGGCTTTGCTGTGGTCGCCCGTCCATATAAGCGTGCCCCAACGGTTATAAATTTTCATTTTAAAGTTAAGGAACACGTTGCGCAATCCTTCTACAAAAAAGCCATCGTTAATGCCATCTCCGTTAGGGGTAACATAATTAAAGGTAACGGGTGCGCACTTTTTGGTAGACAGCAGGAACGATGCTGTGGTGTGGCAGGTACCATTGTCTAAGCGCACATAAATACGCTCGGGGCTGGTGGTAATAGTATAGTTATTACTGTTGTAAATCTGGTTCAGGTTTTGGTCGGCATCGGGCTGGCTGGTGTAAAACGTAACCACCTCATTGTCATAATTTGTAAGGCTATCGGCATAACCCGAAAAATCGAACGTGCCAATACCAAAGCCGGCATCGCAGTTTACAATATCCTCAGGCTGTTGCAGCACGGGCGATAGCACCAGGCTTGTAGGCAGGGTGTTGGAATTATTGGTTTCGTCCAGCTCTATAACAATACCGTTACCGGAGCCGTCGCCAACATCGTCAACCACAAAAGTAAGGTTAAAATCAAGCGGAATGCCAATAGGTATGGTAAGGGTAATGTAATTGCTCTCGCTCTCGCCAATTTCAATATCTTCAAGGGTTTCGGTATATTCTAAAAACTGTCCGTTAGCATAAATGCTTACAGGTGTTGCGGCAGGCAGCACATCGGTAGCGTTAAAGTTGTTTACGGTATAGTGCACGTGTATAACGCGCGAGTTACACTGCTTGTACACCTCTTCTACCACTACAGTACCATCTGGGAAATAGCAGTCTATGATAATAAGGTTAAAAACGGCGGTATCATAACAGCCATTTTCGTCTTCCAGCCTTACATAAATAGGGTGGTTGGTGGCCGATGAATACGCTTGTGGCAATGTAATATCGTTAGCGCCGGTATCGGCATCGGCCTGGCTTTCATGAAAGGTAACCACATCGGTAGCATTAACCTTAAGCGATTGCAGGTAGCCCGAAAAATCGAAAATACCAATGCCGGAGTGGTTAACAGTTTCGCAGGCGGTAACATCGGCAGGCTGCTGCAATATTGGCGATACCCATAAGCCGACCTGTATGGTAAAACTGTTGTTGGTTTCAATCGTTTCTTCAACGACGTTAGCAGGGTCTACAATAAAGGTAAGATCGAAGTTGAGCGGGACGTTAGCAGGTATTTGCAACAGCAGCTGACCGGGCTGGCTTCCGCCGACAGGTATAGCCGTTTGCAGGGTAAAGGTATTTATAACTACACCATTAATGTACACATTTACAACAGTGCCAACGGGCAAAACATCAAAGCTGTTAAAGTTGTTAATGGTATAATGCACGGTAATATCCCTGGAGTCGCAGGCCTGGTCTATAGTGTTTATAACCACGGTACCATCAGGGAAAAGGCAGTCTTCGGCAATCAGTAAAAACGAGCCAATGCCCAGGCAGCCGTTTTCATCAAAAAGGCGTACAAAAATTTCCTGCGGGTTGCTTGTAGATGGGAACGATGAAATGTTGCCAATGGCATTATCGCCACTCTCGGCTTCGGCTACAGTATAATGAAAAGTAACCACATCGGTAGGGTTGTTTTTAAGCGAATCTTCGTAGGCAGAGAAATCAAAAATACCCACGCCAGAGCCGTTAAAGGTTTCGCAAACCGTAATATCGGCAGGGTTAAGTTCTGGTAGCTGCCAAAGGCTTGTGGTAATCATAACCGAGTTGTTGTTCTCGTTGGTTTCGGTAACAATGCCGCCGGTGCCGTTGCCCAGGTCGTCTACCACAAAAAGCAGCTCTACATCTCCGGTAATGCCCACGGGCATGGTTAGTGTTATACTACCCGGCTCGCTGCCGCCAATAGGTATTGGGCCGGTGGTGGCTGCGGTGGCAATAAGGTCTCCGTCAAGGTATATGGCAATAGGGGTGTTGGCCGGCAGTACATCGGTACTGTTAACGTTATAAACGGTGTAGTCTATCTCTATTATACCCTGGCTGCATATTTTGGTAACCTCGTCTAAAACAATGGTAGCGTCGGGCAGCTGGCTGTTAAGCTTTGTCATAATAGCATTGATCATAACAAAATCCTGACCCGATGTTAGCTGAATTTCGGCACTTTCATCGCCAATGGCAATATAGTTCTGCACATCATACACATCAAGGTCCATATTGTACAGGTTACTGGCGCCTGTAAAGCTGTTAGTGCCGTTAAAGGCATTGTTGGGTTGGTTTAATGGTGGGCTGCTTAATACAGAGCCGTTCATTCTAAGGGTTTCGTTAACCGATATAAAGGCATCGCCCTCCCAGGCAAGAAAGCCTATTTTAGCCCCATCATTATCTATAACATTAAGGCTGGGCAGGGTAATATTAATTTCGTCGGGCACGTTTTGCAGTCCGTCGTACAGGTTAAGCTGGTTAAGGGGCAGGGCATCGTTTTCGTACACCACAATAATGGCCCATCCGCCAAAATTGGTAGCATTGCCGCAATATATATTATTAATATTATCGTTAATAACATCGGTCAGGTCAAAATCAGATACTGTATAGCTGCCATTGCCCTGAGCCAATACTATAGAAGTAACATCGGCAAAGGCGCTAAAATAGTTGCGGCCACTGTAAGAAAGGGCAAAGGTACGTTCGGCAGAAATAGGGTTGCCGTTAAAGGTAATATTAAACTCTCCGGTGCCAGATCCTGCCCAATACAGGTAGGCGGCCAGCATGGTATCGTTAGGAGCAAGGCTTAGCGTAGCGCTGGACGATGTGTTAATGGCACACGGCATTCCAGTACCATTTTCGCCCTGATTTAGGGTGTTACCAAAAAAAGTAAAGTCGTACCGGCCATTAAACTGCTCGTAAAGGCCAATTTGCTGGCCCTTAGCAGTAAAAAAATTAATAAGTACAATAAATAGTAATAGTAACTTTTGTTTCACGGCAGTTAATTTTTTCTAAAATTAACAAAAATAAGGTTAAAGTAAACTTTTTAAGTAAAAACAACAATAAAACACAGCAATGTTATTATTAAATGCCCTTACCAAATTATTTTTTTTATTTTTACCGGACTAAAAAAATATGTTATGAAACTTCCGTTTTTATATTTCGATCCGGGTACCGGTGCACTAATCGTTCAGTTAGTGGTAGCAGGGGCTGCATCGGTAGCTTTATTTTACAAAAGAATTTCGATTAAAGTAAAATCTCTTTTTGGTAAAAAAGAAGAGCAGGACTTAATGGGCAATATAGATATAGAAGATAATAAAACCAATGACGGAGACAACAAATAGGCACGCATCTTCTTTTCGCGACCCATCGGGCTATATTTTAGTTAAAGATGGGGTAGTTTTTAGAAACATTAATCCCGTTTATTTTAACCAGTACCAGTCGTTAACCAATAGTGGCTTTTATAAAAAGCTGTTTGACAGCGGACTGCTGGTAAAGCACACCGAAGTAGCAGCCGATGCCAGCCATGTGCTTATACAGCCGGAAAATATCCCGTTTTTTTCGTACCCGTACGAGTGGAGCTTTACACAATACAAGCATGCGGCACTGCACACGCTTAAACTGCAAAAGTACTGCCTGCAAAACGGTTATACCCTAAAAGATGCCACGGCCTTTAATATTACCTTTAACAATGGTGCGCCGGTTTTTGTAGATACGCTGTCTTTTGATGTATATACCGAAGGCGAACCCTGGAGGGCTTACAAACAGTTTTTAATGCACTTTTTTGGGCCGTTACTGCTTGCCAAATATTATGGTAACGACATGCTTAAAACCCTGCAGCAACATATAGATGGTATGCCTTTGCAAAAGGTGGCCAAACTGTTGCCGTTTACTGCGCGTTTTAATGCTACGGTATACACCAATATTTTTTTAACGGCCAAGTACGATGCCAAATACAGCAGCGACGAAGGCGGTACCGAAAAGAAAGTAAACATACCTAAGGCGAGCCAGCTAAAAATTATCGACTCGCTTTACAATTATATAAAAGACCTTACCCTTAACGAAAAAACCGAGTGGAAGGACTACTACGCCATTACTAATTATGATGCCGAGGCTTTTGAACATAAAAAGCAGCTGGTTAAAAAATGGTACCAGTCTATAGGTGGACAAAAGGTAGTAGACCTTGGGGGTAACGATGGTACTTTTTCGCGTGTTTTAAAAGATGATGCCAAAGAGATTTTAGTTACCGATATAGACCCTAACGCCGTAGATTACAACTACCAGCAGGTGCTTAAAAATAAAGAGCACAACCTGCTGCCCCTGGTTAGCGATTTGCTTAACCCGGCACCCGGCATTGGCTTTAATAATAAAGAGCGCGCACCCTTGCAGGAGCGTATTGCCAATAATAAATACGATGTTGCCCTTGCGCTGGCGCTAATTCATCATATCTCGTTATCGGGTAATGTGCCGTTTGCTATGTCGGCGCAAATGTTTGCCTCCCTAACGCCATACCTTATTATCGAGTTTCCGGACAGGGAAGACTCGTGGGTTAGTTTCCTGCTAAAAAGCAAGCGCGAGTTTGCCGAATATTTTGACTACTACAACCGCGATAATTTTGAAAAAGATTACGCCCAATTTTATACCGTAATAGAAAAACAACAAATACCCAATACCCACAGAACGCTATACTTACTAAAACGAAAGTAACCACATGATAGAAAAGCAAAGGCAAAAAATATTGGGTTTTATAAACGCACCTAAAGATGTACCGCTGCTTGCCGGTTTTAGTGTTGGGGTTTATATGGTATTATTTTATTATGCCCAAAATTACAGCCTGGCTAACTCCTGGCAGCAATTGCTTTATCTGGCAGGCTACTATGCTATATTGCCGGCGGTGGTGTTATTTGCAGCCTACAAAATTGTGGGGTTTACTCCGTTTAAAGCCTATCAAAAAAATATTTTGTTTGTAGGTATGATAGCTTTTTTAAGCTATTATATTATAGAGATCGTGCATGTGCCGCTATCTAAAAAAGTGGCGCTTGCGGGTATAATTGGCTTAAGTGCCATTGTATCTTTCTGGTTTAAACAGTACTATAAATTGTTTGTTATACTGCTATTATTTTTATCGTTGTTTAATTTGTATGCAGTTACGGGTATTATTGTAAGTACCGAGACAGCTTCTGCCGAATGGCAAAAACTACCCGATACTATAGACAAAGCGGTATTTAAGCAAAAGCCCAATATTTATTACATTCAGCCGGATGGCTACACCAATGCAGAGAATTTAAAGGGCGATAATTACAAGTTTGACAATTCTGATTTTGATGGTTACCTTAAGCAATCGGGTTTTAAGGTTTATGACGGTTTTAGGTCTAATTACCACACTACGCTGTTGTCTAACTCGTCTATGTTTGCCATGCAGCACCATTATGCGCAGGAAGATATGGACCCGTACAACGCCAGGAACGTTATTATTGGCAACAACCCAGTGCTTAGGGGGCTTAAAAGCAATGGCTACACAACTAGCTTTATTACAGAGCGGCCTTACCTTATAATCAACAGGCCAAAAATGGGTTACGATTTTTGTAATTTTGATTATAACGAGTTGCCGTATTTTCAGGATGGCTGGTCGTCGCAACGCGATGTTACCGCCGACCTTAGATTGCAAATAAACAAAAATAAAAAAACGGGTAATTTTTACTTTATCGAAAAAATGACACCCGGGCATATTAATAACAATGCGCCATCATTAGGTATTGATGGCGAACGCGCTGCTTATCTTGAGCGTATTAAAGAGGCCAACATCTGGCTTAAAGAAATACTTAGCCTTATTACAAAAGCCGATCCCAATGCTATTGTAATTGTTGGTGCCGATCATGGTGGTTTTGCCGGTTTTGAGTATATGGGCAAAACAGAAAATCTTATAACCGATACCAAACTCAACAAATCGATGTATGGTGCCCTGCTGGCCATTAAATGGAACAACCCCGCTTATAACGACTATGATGCCGATTTAAAAACATCGGTAAACCTGTTTAGGACGGTGTTTGCTGTGCTTTCGGAAGATAAAGATTATCTTAAAAATTATCAGCAAAACAACAGCTACATGCGTACGCTAAGGCCATCGGGTGTATACAAATACATTAATAATGCAGGGCAGCCTGTAATAGAAGCCGTAAAATAAAATGCTGGAAAAATTTAAAAATAAAATATTTAAGTTTATAGACTCGCCTAAAGATGTGCCTGTACTGGCGGGTATTAGCATAGGTTTTTACATGATACTGTATTACTATTCTAAAAACTTTAGCCTGGCAAATTCGTGGCAACAGCTGGCATTTTTTGTAGCATATTATATGTTGCTGCCCGTAGTAGTGCTGTATGCCGGTTTTAAAATATTGGGTGTTTTTAAATTGCATAACTACAAAAGGCAGTTTCTTTTTGTAGGTATTGCGCTTTTTATGGGCTTTTTTTTACTTCAGCTAAGTTTTGTAGGCTCCTATAAAAAGCCGGCTTTTTTGGCAATAGCCGTTTTGGCAATTGCAGCATCGTTTTGGTTAAAAAAATATTACAAGCTGTTTATACTGCTGCTATTTTTTATGTCGGTTTTTAACCTTATGCCTATCGCACAGGTGGTTAACGCGGCTGTACGATCATCGTCAGCATGGAAACAACAGCCCGATAACATAACTAATGCGGTGTTTAAAGAGCGCCCTAATATTTATTACATACAGCCCGATGGTTATGCAAGCTTTAAAAACCTTAGCGATAGCAACCATAATTTTGACAATTCGGTTTTTCAAGGTTTTTTAAAGCAAAGTGGTTTTACGCTTTACGATAATTTTAGGTCTAACTATTTTTCTACGCTGTTGTCTAACTCGTCTATGTTTAGCATGAAACAGCATTACATAGAAAGAGACGTTAATGTATATGGCGCACGCGATATAATTGTGGGTAATAATGCAGTTTTACAGGTGCTAAAACACAACAATTATAAAACCCATTTTTTAACCGAAAAGCCCTACCTGCTTATTAACAGGCCCAACCTGGCATACGATTATTGTAATATAGATTATGCCAGCCTTCCATACATAAAAGATGGCTGGGAAGACGTAAAAGATATAGATGCGGCCCTGGCTAAAGTTATAAAACCATCAGAATCTGGTAATTTTTATTTTATCGAAAAAATGGCACCGGGGCACATTCATGGCCTTAAGGTATATTCTGAAGGTGTGCAGGGCGAAAAAGATTTTTATTTTGATAAGCTTAAAAGTGCTAACATCTGGCTAACCAAAACCATTAAGCTTATAGAAAGCAAAGACCCTAATGCGCTTATTATAATAGGTGCAGATCATGGTGGGTTTGTTGGTTTGGAATATACCGGGCAAAGCACAAAAAAAATAAATAACCCTACGCTGGTACGCGCCGTATTTGGTGCCGGGCTGGCCATTAAATGGAACAACCCTGCCTTTACAGAATATGATGGCGGGTTAAAATCGTCGGTAAATTTATTCAGGACAGTATTTGCTTTCTTAGCAAAAGATAAAAAATACCTTGATAATTTACAGGAAAACGGCAGTTACATAAACATGTCAGACCCTCAGGGTTTACACAGGCTTATAGATAATGATGGTAATGTGGTTTTGCAAAGAAAACAATAATGTACACTGTTTTACACTATACAGCATCTTACTTTAAACAATGGAATACTTTTGTTGCCCAGTCTAAAAACGGTACCTTTTTGTTTAACCGTGATTTTATGGAATACCACAGCGACCGCTTTACAGACTGCTCGCTTATGGTGTTTGATGGGCCAAAGCTTGTAGCCCTATTACCGGCCAACAAGGTTGATGATACGGTGTATTCGCACCAGGGGCTTACCTATGGCGGACTCATCTTTAGCAATAAAATAAAACTTGCTGCTGCTTTACAGGTTTTTAAATCGGTTTTGCAGCATTTACATGAGGTGGGGGTAACTACGCTTCATATAAAAAGTATACCGGCTATTTACCACAAGCAGCCCTCCCAGGAAATTGATTATGCCCTGTTTTTAACCAATGCCGTGCTTACAAGGCGCGATGCCATTGCCGTTAGAGACAATTCGGCAGCCTTAAAAGTAGCAGCTAACCGAATGGAAGGCGTTAAAAAAGGCATTGCCAACGGCTTTACCGTACAACGATCTTATGATTTTGCCGAGTTTTGGAAAGAAGTTTTAGAGCCTGTTTTACAAAGCAGGCACGGTACAAAGCCGGTGCATTCGGCAGAGGAGATTACAAAGCTGGCAACGTTGTTTCCTGATAATGTTAAACTGTTTACCGTTTGGCAGGATAACCATATTGCCGCAGGCACCGTTATTTTTGAAAGCGACACCCTTGCCCACGCCCAATATATTGCCGGGGGAGAGGATAAGGGCGAGAACGGCAGCCTCGATTTTTTATACCACCATATTGTAACACAGCAGTATGCAGGTAAAAAATATTTTGATTTTGGAAATTCGAACGAGCAGCAGGGCAGGAAACTCAATACCGGCCTGGCATTTTGGAAAGAAGGTTTTGGTGCCCGCACAATGTTTCAGGATTTTTATGATGTGCAAACCGTTAATCATACGTTATTAGATAATGTTTTTATCTAAATTTGGCATTCAAAACAGTTACGCTTGGGTTTCATAAAAAATATACTTAAAAGTCCGTTGTTCCGCCTGTCATCGCTTAATTCGTTAAGCTTGCTGGTGCGCGTTGCGGGTGGCCTTTTGGGTTCTAAAATGATAGCTCTTTTTATTGGCCCCAGCGGTATGGCCGTAACCGGTAACCTGCGCAACCTGCTAACATCTGTAGATGCTTTTAGTACCTTTGGCATGCAAAACGGCATTATAAAATATACGGCCGAAAACAGCACTGCCAAAGAGCAGCTTAACCGAATTTTAGCCACTACTTTTTTAAGCATTTTTATAGCAATAGCCGTGCTAATGCTAATTTTTATACTACCCGCAACGTACTGGAGCGCCTACATACTGGGTAGCACACAGTATGCCTGGGTGTTTAGGGTACTTGGTATAACGCTGCCCATGTACACCGGTAACTTAATTTTTTTGGCGGTGCTTAACGGCCTGGGCAATTATAAGCAGGTTATTTATTTAAATATATATGGCAATATAGTAGGCGTACTTTCTACCGCGCTGCTAATATGGCAAATGGGGCTGTCGGGCGCATTGCTGGGGCTTACGGTTTACCCGTCTATACTGTTCTTTTTTTCGGCGTACCACATGCAGCGGTTGTTTCCGGGGTTTACTTTTCTCAGGAAAAAATATTTTGATAAAACCATTTTTAACGGACTGCTGTCGTACAGCTTTATGAGCCTTGTAACGGCGGTTTTGGGCCCTGTTATATACATTGCCATACGTAATATGATTACGGGCGGCTACAGCGCCAACGAGGCCGGCTACTGGGATGCCGTGGGCCGCATAGCCAATTTTTACCTTATGTTTGCCACCACTATGCTTACCGTATATTTTTTGCCAAAGCTAAGTAAGGCCCATACCAATGCCGAAACCAAAGCCGTATTTAAAAGCTATTATAAGCTTATACTGCCTGTGTTTGGAGCGGGTTTGCTGTTGGTGTACGTATTGCGCGAGTTTATAATCAGGGTGCTGTTTGCTAAAAATTTTCTGCCTATGGAAAACCTTTTTGTATGGCAGCTTTGCGGCGACTTTTTTAAGGTATGTTCGTTAATTTTGGGCTACGAGTTTTTTGCTAAAAAAATGACCAAAGCGTTTATTTTTACCGAGGTATTTTCTTTTGCACTGCTTTATATTTCCAGCTATTTTCTGGTAGATTATTTTGGCGCCGAAGGTGCTGTTATGGCACACGCCATTACGTACTTTTTTTACTTTTTGGTGCTGGCATTTTATTTTAGGAAAAAGTTAATTTAGCGCATCTAAATAAAGGCTTTTATATTTACAAAATACTATTTTAATGCTGTTCAATTCGCTTGATTTTGCCATTTTTTTTCCGATAGTATTTATTGGATACTGGTTTGTGTTTAATAAAAAACTAAGCCTGCAAAATGCATTTTTGCTAATTTCCAGCTATTATTTTTATGCCTGTTGGAACTGGCGGTTTATGTTTTTGCTAATGTTCTCTACCTTATTAGACTATTACACAGGTAAAAAAATACATAATGCAACCGGGGCAAGCCAAAAAAAAATATGGCTGTGGATAAGCATTTTAGTTAATCTTGGGTTTCTGGGTTTCTTTAAATATTTTAATTTTTTTGTAGCATCATTTTCAGATGTTTTTTCTGTTTTTGGCTATAAGCTATCGGGCTGGACCCTAAATATAATCCTGCCGGTGGGCATTTCTTTTTATACCTTTCATGGCCTGTCTTATGTAATAGATATTTATAAAGAGCGTATAAAGCCGGTAAATAATATTGTTGACTATTCATTATTTGTAAGTTTTTTTCCGTTGTTGGTGGCAGGCCCTATAGAAAGGGCAACACACTTACTGCCGCAGATAAGAGCACCCCGAAGTTTTGATTACAATTTAGCAGTAAGCGGCGTGCGCCAGATACTCTGGGGGCTGTTTAAAAAACTTGTTATTGCCGATAATTGTGCCCAATATGCCAATATGGCCTTTAACAACACTCAGGATTATAACGGCAGCAGCCTTGCGCTGGGGGCCGTGTTTTTTGCCTTCCAGATCTATGGCGATTTTTCCGGCTATACAGATATGGCATCGGGTACATCTAAACTTTTGGGCATTGGTTTAATTAAAAACTTTTCGTACCCATATTTTTCGAGAGATATTGCCGAGTTTTGGCGCAGGTGGCATATATCGTTATCATCTTGGTTTAAAGATTATGTTTATATACCACTGGGGGGCTCAAGGGTTGCTGTACCCAAACAGGTTAGAAACGTGTTTGTAATATTTTTACTAAGCGGCTTTTGGCATGGTGCCAACCTTACATTTATTGCATGGGGTTTTTTACATGCCTGCTATTTTTTACCGTCGTTGCTTAGGGGTACCAATAAAAAAAATAAATTAGATACTGTTGCTATACTCAACTTTAAAGATGGTGCCCATATGCTTATTACTTTTGGGCTGGTTGTTTTTGCATGGATCTTTTTTAGGGCGGCAACTATTTATGATGCATTTAAATACATAAGCATACTATTTTCTGGATCGTTGTTTTCGGTTCCGATGTTCTTTCCTAAAAAATTAATAGCAGTACTGCTATTTTTTATAGTTTTAGAATGGATTGGCAGAAAACACGAATTTGCCTTAGATGGCCTGTGTGTTAAACTGCCTGCAATTGCAAAGGCGCTACTTTATTATATATTATTAGTTCTTATTTTTTACTTTATAGGTAAAGAGCAGCAGTTTATATATTTTCAGTTTTAAGCTATGAAGAAATTTTTAAAAAGGTTATTCCTGTATTTGATACCGATACTGTTAGTATGGGCCGGCCTGGAATTTTTTTACAGGACCGTGCCTAATAACTATACTTTTAAACATCAAAATATAAGTAAAAATTATGATGCCAAAGTTTTAGTGTTTGGCAACTCTCATTCTTTTTACGGGCTTAACCCTGAGTATTTTTGCAAAAAAACATTTAATATATCCAACATAAGCCAGAGCCTGTATTTTGACGAGCTTTTATTTAATAAGTATACCGCTGATTTTAAAAACCTTAAAACAATAGTTTTAAATGTAGACTATTTTACTTTAAGCCTGCAGGATGATAACGTGGAAGACCAATGGCGAAAATATTTTTATGCTGCGCAAATGGATCTGGATGTGCCGGGTATATCAATATTTAATCCGCGAAAATACAGCCTTGCCCTGGTGCCAAGGTTTAATTTAACCCTGGAGAGTTTAAAAAAATACAGCGCCAACAAAACTTTGGCTGATTGTAACACATCTGGCTGGGGCAGGAGGGATGGCATTGGCGAAGGGGAGAATAATGAGCACATGGGAAAAATTATAGCCCAAAAGCACGAAGACGGCTCTATTGATTTTAAAAAAAATGTGCAAAGATTGCAGGATATTATTGCGCGTTGTAAATCTAAAAATATAAAAGTACTACTGGTTACCATGCCGGTTACAAGCTACTATGCGCATAACGTAGATCAGGAAAAAATTAAAGCTATAATGTACCAATGCAACAAAATTGCCGATGGTAAACATGTAGTTTATGTTAACCTATTTCAGGATTCGAGGTTTACAAACAGCGATTTTTATGATACAGATCATCTTAACACAGCCGGAGCAACTAAGTGCTCTAAAATTATAAGCAATTTAATTTGCACCCCACACCCCTAAATACTTTTTAGCTACAACCAGATAATTATGCTCTTTTTCTATAAACGTGCGGGCACGCTGGCTAAGGGCCGTAATGGCATCGGGGTTTTCTATAAAAAAACTCAGGTCGGTAACCAGGGTATCTGTGTTGGGTACGGCGTTAATGGCAACCTCCTGGGTTAAGGCGTAATGTTGTGTAAATTCGGTTTCGGCACCGGTAAAAACCACTTTGCCTTTAGCCATAGCCTCGAGGGCGTTATACCCCTGGTCGTAGGCATATACCTGGTCTAACAGTATATGGGCGCTGTCATACAGCTTTACATACTCGTTATACGGAATGTTTTCTGTAACAATAAGTTCAACAGCATCCGGATATTTATCGGCTATAATTTTTAGCGCATCTTCAAAATAAGATAATCCCTTTTTTGTGTAGCTGTGGCGGTTAATGCCTAAAAATATAATTACTTTGTTGTGCACCACGGCAGGTTTAAAAGCTATGGCATCGGTATTTATGGGGTTAGGAATAAACGTAGTTGTGTACCCCAAAGCCTTCATGGGCACCTCATAATCAAGGTCGGATGTTATAATGTTGGCGGCCTTATCTTTAACCCATTCAAACAGGCTGCGGTAGTTGTTTTGGGTGTATTTTAAAGTGTAGGCATAGCTTTTTTTTAGGCTTTTGTTGTTTTGGTAGGGCGTTAGTATGGAGTATTTTAATTTTCCGGTAAGGCAATAATCAACAATAGGGGTGTCGTCTCCGCAAATTAAAAGGCTCATAGGGCCATTTTGCTGCAGCAGTTTTTTATAGAGCCGTTTAGCAAGCCACGGGTAGGTTTCTATAGCATTAGAATTGATTAGCTGAACATAATCAAAACCCTTTAGTTTTGGCAGCAGCTTATAAAAGCGCCAGCCTTTTTCGGCCTCCTCCAGGTTAATGCCCATTTTATGGAATGCTTTTACAAAAAAACGAAACAAACCGTTACTGTTTACAAATTTTGGGGCAATAGAAAAATCAGTGCCATATTGCTTAAAGCCATCGCCGGTGCCCACAATTACAGCCTGGTGCCCAAGTTGGGTTAGCCCTTCTTTTAAAGAGTTGTGCAGCCTGCTGTATTCGCCAACCAAAAGTATTCGCATCTATGAATTTTAAATTTTTATATTTGCCTGCTGTAAATTTATAATAAATGGTTGAAGCTTTTAAGAAATCAGATGTCGAAATTTTGTTATCTACCATGAACCGGGATAACCTCGATTTCTTACTGCCTATGTTTCCATTTGCCCATTTTTCTGATTTTAATATACTTATCGTTAACCAGACCAGCCAGGATGTTATTTTATCATCTGCATACCCTAATATACGAATAATAAATTGTTTTGAGCGTGGTTTGAGCCGCAGCCGCAATGTACTTGTAGCCAATGCCGCCCATAAAATTGGCTTAATAGCCGATGACGACCTTGTTTTTGTGCCTAATTTTGATCAAAAAGTAGCACAGGGCTTTAACCGCTTTAGCAATGCGGCAGCCATTAAATATATTACCACAACCTTTGAGGGTGTACCCTTTAGAAAATATCCGCAAAAGCCGCTTGCCAAACTAAATGCGCTGCAACGCCTAAACAGCACCTCGTGGGAAATTGCCCTTAATATAAATGTTGTGCGGCAATCGGGTATTTTGTTAGATACTAATTTTGGATTGGGCAGTACCTTTCCGTTGGGTGAAGAACCCATTTTTATAAACGACCTTTACCACGCCGGCTATCAAATTTGCCATGAGCCCGAAGTTATTGTTACCCACAAAACGTTTAAAGACAGCGATAACATATCGTTAGCCGAAAGCTACCGCATTAGGGGTGCTTATTTAAAACGGATATTTGGCAACAAATTTAAACTGTGGCTGGGCATACAGCTTATGTTTAATTTAAAAAACAGGGTTATTGGCCCGCAGCAAATAGCCTTTTGCATAAAAAATGCCTTAAAGGGCAAACAACAATTTTTAAGCCTTACAAAAAAATGAAAACAAGCCTTAACGATATACATATAATAGATTTTCCGGTTATAGAAGATGCCCGCGGCAACCTTGCCTTTATACAGGAGGGTATAGTGCCCTATGCTTTTAAACGCGTGTATTATTTGTATGATGTGCCCAGCGGTGCCGAACGCGGAGGCCATGCGCACATTGCCCAAAAACAGATTTTAATTGCCCTTAGCGGAAGCTTTGATGTGATACTGGATGATGGCGCCCAAAAGAAAACGTATACGCTTAACAGGCCTAATAAAGGGCTGTTTGTAATAGAGGGCTTGTGGAGGGAACTGCAAAACTTTTCATCTGGGGCGGTGTGCCTTGTTATTGCCGAAGATGTGTATAACGAAGATGACTACATTAGGGAATACGACGATTTTTTAGCCTTTAAAAAAGACTAATTGTAAATATCTATACGTACACTTTGCTTTTTAAGCCTTTGTGTAACGGCATACAAAGCGCGTAGCATAAAGCAGGGCATGCCAAGCAATATTTTTGTTTTTAAAGGCAGGTTGTCTTTGTGTATAGCATTGCGGTAAAATGTAAATGTAGCGCTGTCTCCGGCCAGTTTATGTTTCATGGCATAGGAGGCACGGTAAACATCTAAAAATTTTTGCAGGGGCTTATTGGTTTTTTCCTGTTCTTTAAATTTATCGAGCCTGGAAAATTTGCGTTTAAGCGTTTGAGAGTGCGATACACGGTTTCCGGCATTTAAATTATAGCTGGCAGTAACCTCTGCAATGTACGCCACCGGATATTTTAAGGCAATCCGTATCCACATATCAGTATCTTCGCCTGCTCCAAGTGTAATGTTGGTATCAAAATTACCGGCTACAGCAAATACATCTTTTTTTACGGCTACAGCCGATGTCCAAAGGGCACGGTCTTTAAGGCTAATTTCAAAGATATTAGGTACAAGGCCAAAAAAGTCAGGGTTCACGTTATCAAAACGGGTTTTTTTTACAACGTTGTCCGGATACAAAAATTCGTAATTGGTGCCCACCACACCGGCTTCCGGAAACGACCGGTGCAATTTATACAGCACTTCCAGATGGTTGGGATACCAAAGGTCGTCGGCATCTAAAAAAGCCACCATATTGGCAGTTGCTTTATCAATACCAAAATTTCGGGCTTCAGATATACCCTGGTTAACCGTTTTATAATATTTAAGCCGTGGGTCTGTTATGGCAAGCGCACTGGCTTCGCTACCATCGGTAGAGCCATCGTTAACCAGAATCACTTCAAAATCGGTAAAATTCTGACTGTAAACACTCTGCAGTGTTTTCTTTATGTCAAACTGCTTATTGTAAAGCGGAATTACTACAGAAAAAAATGGCATGCCGCTACGGTTTGGTTATTGTAAGCACAGTTTCGTTATTGGCAAGCCCGTGGTAAACATCTGCCTTATAGGTAGTGGCATTTACAGTAAACCCGGCATTTTGCAGCCTGCCTTTAAGGCCGTTTACAGAGTATACCCTTACGTGGTCGTCCTGGCCAAAATGTATTTCTCTTTCCTGCGGAGACTGTATAGAAAAATCTTCGTAAATATCGCCCTCTTTAAAAGGTGTTTGTATCAGGGCTTTTCCGTTAGGTTTTAAAACCCTGTAAAGCTCTTCCATAGCTTTGGCATCATTTTCTATATGCTCTAAAACATGGTAGCAAATTATAAGGTCTAAGCTGTTAGACGCAACATCCAACTGAGTAATATCGTATTTAAAGTCGGCAATAAAATTTCCGGAAAGGTCTGTACTCATGTATTTTATACCTTTTACAGTTTTCATTTTCCTGGAAAGGCACCTTGACGGAGAAAAGTCCAGTACTGAGGGGCTATTATCTAAAAATCCGGTGTTTAATACCGTCCACAGCCTCCTGTCTCTCGAAAGGCTTCCGCATTTTGGGCACAAAAGGTCTTTGTTGGGCAGTGTAGAAAAGGTGCGAAGTTTTTTGCTGCAAACCGGGCATTGATGGCTGCTGCCAGTATATAGTATTGAATAAGCGTTTCTTAAAAACACCTCATGCTTTACTAATTGCTTGGTAGGTATTAGTTTAGATAGAATTTTTTTTGCCAGCCTATACATATAGTTATTTTAGTGAACAAATATAGCCCAAACGGTAAAGATCCATGCAAAAAAGGTTAGGATCTTTTTTAAAAATCATCTTTTTAAGCAGGGGTTCTGTAACTTTAAAAGCCAGTGTGGCAAGGCCGGCAAGGTGCAGTTTTTTTAGGGTGTTGTAATGTTTTATAAGCGAGTTTACCTGGCCTATACCCTCTTTATGCGCCAGTAACTGTTTGCGTATTTTTACCGATTCCATAGATTTTTTAAAAAAAACGGCATCGCTTTCTAACCCTAAATGATAAATAGGATTATCTATATGCACCACGGCTGTTTTTTTTATAAAAAGGCTGTAGCTAAAGTAAATATCCATGCCGTAATAGTTATGGTTATCGGGGTAATTATTTTGCAGGAAAGTGCTTTTATCAATCAAAAAATTGCCCGAAAATATACTGCCATAGGGGTTTTTATTTCTTTCGGAGGCCGTTTTTTGCTCCCTGCTAATGCCATATTTTAGTCGCAACCTGTGGTTGTTATCGGCAGGGTAGTGCCTGTAGGCATATCCGCCAACCACAACAGCAATACTGCCATTTAAGTACGGCACATACCTTTCGATAAATTGTTCATCGGCAGGCATAACATCGGCATCTAAAAAAAGCAGGTTGTTATACTGTGCGGCTTCGGCAAGGTTTTTACGGGTAAGGGTGCGCCCCAGGTTGGTTGTGTTTTCAATAAAACGGCAGTAGGGCAGCTGGGCAACAGCTTTGTTGGTTTGCGCTGTAGGCCGGCCGGGGCCATCATCGGCAACAATAATCTCAAAAACCAAATTGGCTTTTAAGCATTGGCCTAAAAGCACCTCTGTAAGCGGCAGTATGTTGTAATTGTATGTAGGTATAAGTACAGAGAGCATTACACCGTTCTTTGCACCACTTCAAAAAGGGTCCCGCTGTCGCACTTAAGGGTTTTTGCAGGAAACTTCATAATCAGCGCATAATCGTGCGTAGCCATAATAATGGTTTTGCCGTTCTGGTTAATTTCGCGCAGCAATTGCATAACCTCTACACTGGTTTGCGGATCCAGGTTACCGGTAGGCTCATCGGCCAGGATAACCTCGGGGTCGTTAAGCAGGGCGCGGGCAACGGCAATACGCTGCTGCTCTCCGCCAGATATCTGGTGCGGCATTTTGTTGGCGGCACTCTTCATGCCCACCTTATCCAGCACCTCGTTAATTTTGCTGTCCATTTCGCGTTTTTCGTTCCAGCCGGTGGCCTTAAGCACAAACGACAGGTTTTCGTAAACACTCCTGTCCGGCAATAGCTTAAAATCCTGGAACACAATGCCAATTTTACGGCGCAGGTAGGGTATATCTCTTTCGCGCAGTTTGGCAAGGTTATAATCTACAAATTCGCCATCGCCTTCCCTAAGCTTAAGGTCGCCGTAAAGGGTTTTCATAAGGCTACTTTTACCCGACCCGGTTTTACCAATAATGTACAGAAATTCACCATGGTTAACTTCCAGGTTAATGTCTGTTAATACAGCATTATTTTCCTGGTAAACGGTTACATTTTTTAAGGATAATACAGGTTGAGGCATAAGGTTATTTGTTAAGAGTGGTAAAAGTAATAAGTAAAGAGCGGTAATCAAAATTTAATTTGCGCAAAGCGGCTATTGCTTTTTAAGATGGTTAATTTTGGGTTAAAATTTTAAAGTTATTTAGTTGTATTTGTAGGTTTGACGGGCTAAAACAAACAATTTGGCAAATAACGGGCTATACTAAAACTAAGAAAACATCCGTTAAATAATAATAAGATGTACTATATTTGGCTTACCATAAAATAAACAAATTAACTATGCGCAGACTCAACAGGGCACTGCTGTTTTCTCTACCATTTTGGGGATTAAGCCTTTCGGCACAGCAATCTACAATTTACACACACCAGCTTAAAGATTATGATAAGGCTGTAGCATTGTATAACGACAAGCAGTACCAGGCGGCCCAGATTCTTTTTGAAAAAACCAAGACAGACAACCGGGATATGGATGTACAGGCAGATTGTGCCTACTACATTGCCACCTGCGCGGTTAAGCTTAACCAAAAAGATGCCGGCGCACTTATGGAAGATTTTGTGGAAGATTACCCAACCAGCACCAAGCAAAACCAGGCGTTTATAGAGGTGGCGGGCTACAACTTTAGCCAGGGCCGCTATAAAGAGGCTTTGGAATGGTATGATAAAGTAGATGAAAGCAGCCTTGGCGATGCCGACAGAGACCGTTACAACTTCCAGAAGGGGTACAGCTACTTTAATGCCGGCGATAAAAAGGAGGCCGATAAGTATCTTGAAAAAGTAAAAAATTCTAAACAATACGGCTCGCAGGCCAAATACTACCTTGGTTTTATTGCCTATGAGGGCGATGATTACAAGAAGGCTACGCAGTTATTCGAATCTGTAGATGATAAGGAAAAGTACAGCGAAAAGATGTCGTACTTTCAGGCCGATATGAACTTTAAGCAGGGCAACTTTCAAAAAGCCATTGATGTGGGCGTGCCGCAAATACCAAAAAGCGATGCCAACGAAAAATCAGAGCTTTCTAAAATTATCGGCGAAAGCTACTTTAACCTGGGTCAGTACGATAAGGCAATCCCTTACCTTAAGGCCTACCGTGGCACCAAAGGCAAGTGGAGCAATACCGACTTTTACCAGCTGGGGTATGCCTACTACAAACAAGGCGATTATGAAAATGCCATTGCCGAATTCAATAAAATTATTGGCGGTAACGACAGCGTTGCCCAAAATGCCTATTACCACCTGGGCGAAAGCTACCTTAAAACAGGTAAAAAGCAGCAGGCGCTAAATGCGTTTAAAAACGCATCGGAAATGGAATTTGACCTGAAAATTCAGGAAGATGCCTATTTAAACTATGCCAAGCTAAGCTACGAAATTGGTAACCCGTACCAGAGCACGCCCGAGGTGCTAAGCTCGTTTATGGAAAAATATCCTGCCACACCGTTTAAGCAGGAAATTCAGAATTTGCTTATCAACTCGTACATAACCTCTAAAAACTACAAAGAGGCACTTGTTATTTTAGAAAAAAGCAAGTCGCCAGAAAATAGGGTGGCCTACCAAAAGGTAACTTTTTACCGTGGTATGGAGCTGTATACCGATGGTAATTACCAGGAGGCGTTGGCACTATTTAAAAAATCGCTGGCAGAGCAGCGCGATGCCCGTTTTACGGCCCGTGCCACGTTTTGGAAAGCCGAAACCGAGTATGTGTTAGACCAGTTTAACGAAGCCCTTATAAGCTTTAAGCAGTTTGCAGGCTTTGCCGAGGCCAAGACCACGCCCGAGTATAAAAACATTAACTACAACATTGCCTACACCTACTTTAAGCTAAAGGAGTACGACCAGGCGGCTAAATATTTTACCGATTATGTGGCTACCGCTAAAGGCGACAATGTAAGGCTAAACGATGCCCTGCTTAGGCTGGGCGACAGCCAGTTTGTGGCCGGTAAATACTGGCCGGCAATGGAGGCCTACAACAAGGCTATAGACATGAAGGGCATTGATGGCGATTATGCCCTGTTTCAGAAAGCTATTAGCTACGGTTTTGTAGCCAGGAACGAGAAAAAGATAGAAGACCTGACAAAATTTGTGCAGACGTATCCGAAATCTAAATATGCCGATGATGCGCTGTACGAAATGGGTAACACCTATGTGACCGAGAAGCAGACCGACAAGGCTATTGTAGCGTATGACAGGCTTATTGCCGAATACAAAGGCAGCTCTTACGTTAGCCGTGCCATTATGCGCCAGGCGCTTATTTACTATAATGCCGAGAATGATGAGAAGGCATTAGTAAAGTTTAAAAAAGTGGTGGCAGAGTTTCCTAACACGCCAGAGGCTATGGAGGCTGTACAAACCGCACGCCTTATTTATGTAGATAATGGCCGTACCGATGAGTATGCTGCCTGGGTTAAAACATTGGGCTTTGTGGATATTAGCGATGCCGACCTAGATAACACCGCATTTGAGGCTGCCGAAAAGCAATACCTGCAAAACAATACCAAACAGGCTATTTCTGCGCTAAGCAGCTATGTGGCTAAATTTCCTAACGGAATATCGGCCCTTAAGGCCAACTTTTACCTGGCGCAGTCGTATTATGCCGAAGGGTTAGAGACTAACGCCATACCTAACTACGAGTTTGTAATTTCTAAATCAAGAAGCGAGTTTAGCGAGCAGGCACTGGCAAGGCTGTCGCAAATTCATTTAAAGAAAAACGATTATGCCAAGGCCATACCGGTGCTTAAGCGTTTAGAGGCCGAGGCCGACTATCCGCAAAACATTACGTTTGCACAGTCTAACCTTATGAAAAGCTACTACGACCAGCAGGATTATGCCAACGCTGTTGTATATGCCGATAAGGTGCTTGCCAACAACAAGACCGAAGACCGCGTTAAGAGCGATGCCCAGATAATAGTGGCACGATCTGCCGTAAAAACCAACGACGAGCCAAAGGCACGCACGGCATACGCCAAGCTGCTTACCATTGCCAAAGGCGAGCTGGCGGCAGAGGCCTTGTATTACGATGCTTATTTTAAAAACAAAGACGGCAAATTTGAGGCGAGTAACACTGCGGTGCAAAAGCTTTCTAAAGATTATTCGGGCTACAAATATTTTGGTGCCAAAGGCCTTATAGTAATGGCTAAAAACTTCTACGGGTTAAAAGACAGCTTCCAGGCTACGTACATACTGGAAAGCGTTATCAAGAACTTTACAGCGTATCCGGATGTAATTGCCGATGCGCAAAAAGAACTTGATGTTATTAAAGGCCAGGAGGCAACCCGTAATTCATCTATCCAAAATTAATTAAGACACGCCATGAAGATCAAATTTCAATATAAAATAGCCATAATTGCTGCATTTGCAGGCCTGCAGGGCGCTTATGCACAAAAAAAGGACGAGAATATAGGCACAGAGGTGGTAAACGTTGTAAAGCCTTATACCCCCACCATATCTGATGCTTTTAAAGTTAAAGAAACCCCCGTTATAGAAGACGAGAAAGAGATACAGAAAGAGGAAATTAAGTACAACATCTTCTCGTTTCCGGTAGCCTCTACCTTTGCCCCGGCAAAAGGCAAGGCCGCCGCGGTAGATAAAGAAAAACGCGAAAAG
Source organism: Flavobacterium subsaxonicum WB 4.1-42 = DSM 21790 (assembly GCF_000422725.1). Classification (GTDB taxonomy): domain Bacteria; phylum Bacteroidota; class Bacteroidia; order Flavobacteriales; family Flavobacteriaceae; genus Flavobacterium; species Flavobacterium subsaxonicum. The sequence goes on along the minus strand of NZ_AUGP01000029.1, from coordinate 28,613 downwards.
CTGTTTAATAACTACGCTACGCTGGGCATGGGTAATTACGGTACGGTTAACGCCGAACTTTTTATTACCGAGAACCTTAGCAGTACAGAGTATGTGGGCGGTATGCTTCGCCACATGTCTAGCCAGGGTGGTATAGAAGATGTTATTTTAAATGACAAATACAGCAACACGGCTATAGACCTTACGTACGGCAACCGCCAGCAAAAGTTTACCTGGAGTACAGATCTTGGTTACCAGAACCAGGCGTACAACTGGTACGGGCTTCCGTTAGAGTATACCACTTTCGCACAGGAAACGGTAAATAGTATTGACCCGAAGCAAACCTATAACACGGCCTATATTGGCGGAAAGATAAGCACTAAAGAGAGCTTTTTTCACGATGCGCAAATACAGTACAAGCGTTTTTGGGATGGGTATGGCTCTGCCGAGAACCGCTTTTTTGTAACCCCGTCTTTTGATGTGGCTGTTGCCGAAGAAAAAATTAAGGTAGATTTTGTGGCCGATTATGTGGGTGGCACTATGGGCGATGATACCCCTACACCCATAGAATACAGCAACTTTAACGTGGGTGTGCAGCCAAGCCTGCTGTATCAAAAAGACGACCTTTCGGTTCAGTTGGGTGCAGGTGTGTTTTATACTATGAGCAAAATAGAGGGCGAAAGCGATAATAAGATCAATATCTATCCACAAGTAAAAGCATCCTACAAAGTGGTGGGCGACCTTATGGTGGCGTATGCCGGTGCCGAGGGTGCCATGAAACAAAACTCGTACGCCGATTTTGTTACGCAAAACCCATTTGTGTCTCCTAACCTGTTTATAACGCCAACCAGCCAGCAGTACGATATTTACGTGGGCTTAAAGGGCAAACTGGCAAGCAGTGTGTCGTACAACATTCGCGGGTCGTACATGGCCGAAGATAACCGTGCGTTCTTTTTAAGCACCATTCCCGGCATTAATGCCGATGCTTTAGCGCCTTTAAACAACTACCAGTACGGTAACTCGTTTGGGGTGGTGTATGACGATCTTAAAACCATCAGCTTTTTTGGAGAGCTTAAAGCCGATTTTTCTAAAACGGTATCTTTTGGCATCAACGGTACGTTTAACAGCTACACTACAGACCAGGCCGAAGCATGGAACCTGCCAACCATTAAGGTGGGTGCCAACCTGGACGTAAACATTACCGAGAAGTGGTATGCAGGCACCAATATCTTTTTTGTAGGCGAGCGTAAGGATATTACGTTTGTAAGCGAGTCGGTATTTCCACCGGCACCAAGTACGGTATTGCCGGCAGGCCAAACCGTTAGCCTTGACAGCTATTTTGATGTTAATGCCCACGTGGGTTACAAATACAACGAGCGCCTTACAGGTTTCTTAAGGCTAAACAACATAGCCAACCAGGATTATCAAAAATGGGTAAACTACCCGGTGCAGGGCTTCCAGTTCTTGCTGGGCGCATCGTATAAGTTTAATTTCTAAGAGATTTAAAAATTGAAGGATTGAAAGATTTAAAAATTCTGTAGGTCCTAATTGCTTAAAATAATAGATTTAATGATTTTAAAAATTCATTGAGTCGCCATAAAAAATCTTCATTTATTAGTTGTTCGCAGCTTTAAATGGAGATTTTTTTATTTAAAATTGAAGGATTTAAAAATTCGAAAATCCATTATATTCTTTAAATTTACGGTCTTTCAATCCTCAGATCCTTAAATTTTAAATCCTTCAATCTTTAAATTTTTCAATGAATTTAAAACACCAAATACTTGCCTACTACCAGCAGCAGGTAGACGACCGCATAGATGCCTTTAAAGATATGATAGCGGCCCTTACAGAGGATGCTTCTAACGATGCTAAGGGTTCGGCGGGAGACAAGCACGAAACGGCGCTGTCTATGATGCACCTGGAGCAGGAAAAGCTGAACCACAAAATAGGCGAGTTTATAGAACAAAAATCGGTGCTGGAAAAGATAAACCCCGATATAACCTCGGTCAAAATTTCGCTGGGCAGCCTCGTAACTGCCAACGGACTGTTACTGTTTGTAAGCGCGGCACTACCTAAAATTACTATAGAAGGCAAAAGTGTAATTGCACTGTCGCCACAATCGCCCTTAGGCCAAAAAATGATGGGCATGCAAGTAGGCAGCACATTTGAGGTAAACGGCACCAAATATTTGGTTCAGGAAATAGAGTAACGCCTGATTTTCTTACATTTGGAAGTATGAAAAAGGTTTACGTATTCTTACTACTTCTCATCAGTCACCTTATGTTAGGGCAATCGGGCACCATTGGTCACAACCCAAACGGGCTACTTTATCCCGATGCTGCGCTTGCAACGCTAAAACACATTGCCGATTCTTTACAAGTGCAATTTCAAAACCAGCCCACTGCCACTTACAATGCTGTGCCGCAAGGCTATTATGTTTATATAGCCGCTAACGGCAGGCAGTCGATAAGCATTAAAAAGGATATAGATGCCGGTTTGGGCTATGCCGAGATAAGGGCAAAATACCCGCATTTATATGTATTGGATAGCATGTATGCCACACGCAATACGTATACAAATTATAAAAAACAGAAAATATTTGCCATTAGCAAAGAAGATCAGGGTAGCCCGGTTAGCACTAAAATTCATTTTCAGGCAGAAAAAAACACCAATAATAAGAGCGTAAAAAGCAGTTGGCTGTATACTTATTACGCTAATGCAGACAGTACTACTCAAAATATCGAGGCCTGCTATATTACTAACCCTCTTGAATTGATGCCTTTAAAAAGTAGCTATGCACGGCTTGTGCACTATTCAGAATACTTTGTAGGCGACAATAATGTGTATTATAACGATGCAAAAAGGTATGATGTAGAATTTTTGGATGAGCCGGGTGTAGAGATGACCGCCTTTTTAGATTATGCCAACGCCAGGCTCGGCCAGCCCGACCAGGGGCGTTATGAGGGCAGTCAGGAATATTTTATGAGGTGGAGTACCTGGCAGAACGATAAGTGGCTACAGGCCGATAAGCTGTATGCAGCCGATAGTAAATTTAAAAAACTGCTTGCCGAGGCATACAATAACACGCCCAAAGGTACTACCGATAGCGATTTTGAAGATTATATATGGCGTTACTACAGTAAACAAACAGCCCTTGATTATAAAAGGAGCCGCCGTATTTTTGGTGCCCCCCGTGTTAGCCTTGTGCCCCGCCTGCATATTAGGGATATAGCCGTACTGGCAGCACAGGTGGCTAATTGGCATGTGTTTATGTGCGCGCACCTGTATATAATTGATACTGACTTTGGATACCCCACTACTACCGATGAACGCAAAACTGGCAGGCACACCTATGTAAAAGAGCTGGAAACGCTGGGCATAAATACCGGCGATTTGCTTATTGGCATGTGCCTAAAAATAAATGAGGCAACCGAAAGCCATTACTACGGCAATATAAACGATATTGGCAAAATACTATCTGAAGTTAAAGACCGGCAAAATATCGCTGCAAGGCTTCTGTTTATGATACAGGACCCTGAGTTAGACATCCATAATCGTATACGCATGTGCTACGCGTTTGCTAACTACAATTATTGCATTGAAGATGGTGCCGAACGTGCCCGTAACAAGGGTTTACTTAATAAGGCAATAGCATCGCTTCCTAAGGTATTATGCAAAGGGCTTATTGATAATGATGATGCCTTTTACTCCGAAAATTAGCAGGTATAATTTTAAGCTGTAAACAGCACAAAATATTTGGTTCAGCATATCGGATAAAACTCAAATTCAATTCAAAAAATTTTTCAACCTGTGAGCTAAAAATATACCAATCGGTATATTTTTGATTTTCGGGTTCTTTGCTTTTAAAAAATATACCGATTGGTATATTTTGTATAATTATTTTGAAGTTTTGATATAGAATTTACCTCTAAACAATCTCAAAACCGCTATCGATCTTAAAATCCAAAAGTGAAATATTAAGCCTTATTTTGCCTCTCCCGATGTTTTTGCAAGGTAGTACAGTAAAAACGGCAGGCACAGTATAAAGTAAGAATTATCTGCCAGGCTATCGTGAAAAGCCCTGGCAAAATCTGATTTTACAATATGGTACATAAAGTAAAAGGCAATTACCAGAAATAAGATGAGTCCGCTATAAAAAAACACGTCGTTTTTATCGCGGCACAAGAGCGGGCATAGCGCCGAAAGTCCAATAAACACAAGGGTATACGCAAAAGGAAGCAGGAAAGAGCCCTGTACAATAAATGGGTTCATAACCTTAAATTCTTCTACATAACCAATAACAAAAGGCACAAAAGTAAGCGCAATTACCGCAACGGCAATACACCCCATAACAACCAGGTTTATAAAGCTAACCTGCTTTATTTTAAGGTAATACAGAAATAAAATCAGGTAGGGTATAGCGTAAACGTTTCGGGTAGACATGCACAGCCCCACCAATATGCCTGAAATTACGTAGTGCCAGTAGCTGCTAAGTTGTTGTTTTTTAACGAAATAAATCATTGAAGCCAGCACCAGTGTACCATTAACAAACAGGTTGCTACGGCAGGCTACCTCCCACAAAAAGGCAGTCGATGTGGTTAATAACAGTAAGATGATGGTTATATTTTGTTTTTGTATACTGCTGTATTTTAGTATTATATAAAAAATGAATAGCCCTAAAAGCGAAAAATAGCCTAATTCGCCCACAAGATAAAAGGGCAGTGCCACTATATAATAAAACGGCATGGGCCCCGGGGGGTTGCCCATGTTCGATTTTGCAAAGTATACATACTTGTTGTTGAAGTAGTTATCCCAAAAAGAGCTTATAACACTCCAGCGGTCTACGTTAAGGCTTTCTACAGGTATCTTTTTAAACACAAAGGCACATGTTAAAGTAAATAAGATTAGTATAACTATATCAGCGTAAGGCAGATAGCTGGTAAATCGGGTAAGTGAGTCTTTCTTTTTCCACATAAAAAATCCGGCCAGTGCTATTGCCATAGCTATTGGCAGGGCATACTCTGTTACGCGGCTAATGTATTTGTAAGCAAACAAAAGGTTGATAAACAAGAATATAGCCAGGCTTAATGTTCTTTTAAGTGGGGTAGAAAAGCTTTTCATTATTTAAAAAGAGGTGACTTTATAAACGTGTTATGATGAAAAAAGTAGGCAAAAGAGGTGCCCAGCACCCCAAAACCATACTTCATGCTGCGGCTAAAGTTAATGGATGATGCCTCTTCAAAGTACTTGGTTGGGCACGTAATCTCCGCTACCTCAAAGCCTTTAGAAAAAATCTGGGCTAAAAATTGGTTGTCAAAAACAAAGTCGTCAGAGTTATTATTGTAGTTAATGGTGGCCAGCACTTCTTTAGAGTATGATCTGTAACCTGTGTGATACTCAGATAGTTTCTGGTTCATTAATATATTTTGCGATAGCGTAAGTATGCGGTTGGCAATATACTTATACAGCGGCATACCACCTTTGCGGGCGCCTTTGCCCAGTATGCGAGACCCTATAACTACAGGGTAAACATCGTTGGCAATAAGGTACACCATAGAGTGTATTAGCTTTGGAGTGTACTGGTAATCAGGGTGTAGCATAATAATTATATCGGCGCCAAGCTCCATAGCTTTATTATAGCAGCTTTTTTGGTTGCCCCCGTAGCCAAGATTCTTGTCGTGCTTTATAACATGCTGAATGCCAATTTGTTTGGCAAGTGTGTAGGTCTCGTCGGGGCTGTTGTCGTCTACCAATATAACATCGTCTACAATGTCAAACGGAATCTCGTTATAGGTCTTAATCAGTGTTTTAGCCGCATTATAGGCCGGTAAAACAACAATTACTTTTTTAGAATTAACCATCTATTTATTAAATAAGTTCGGTAAATATACTTTGAAATATTTGTACCCAAAAAAGAGATTGTAATTTAATGGATAAATTTTCAGTCCTTAAAGTTTTAAAAATTGGTTTTATTTAGGTTTTTAGTTTCAATATGTAACTATATTGTGTGTTTGTGTTTTATAAATGAAACTTAAAATGCAACTTTGTCTTGTTGAAAATAACTAAATAACTGTTTTTAACATCCAACTTAAACAAGATACGGTATGTGTGGCATTTTAGCAATAATAGGTAAAGGAAAAGACGAAGCATTAGTAAAGCAGCTTTCTAAAAGGATGTCGCACCGCGGCCCTGACGAAAGCGACCTTCATGTAACAGAAAAAGGGCATATATTAAGCCATGAGCGTTTGTCTATAGTAGACTTACACACTGGTAAACAGCCAATTCAGGGTACTAAAGATGCCTGGATGATACACAATGGCGAGATATACAACCACCAGAAGCTTCGCGATACCGTGCTAAAAAGCCACACATTCAGGACAACGTCTGATTCTGAGGTTATTGTACATCTTTATGAGGAGTTTGGTACTGATTTTTGCGATATGTTAGATGGTATTTTTGCCTTTGTGGTAATAGATGGCGACGACTTTATTGCCGGCCGCGATCCGCTGGGTGTCAAGCCGTTATACTACGGACTGGACGAAAGGGGTAGGGTGTACTTTGCATCAGAAATGAAAGCCATTGCAGATCAGTGCAAAACGTTCTCAACCTTCCCGCCGGGGCATTACTATACGCCTAAAACCGGCTTTGTAAAATACTACAGACCACAGTGGGAAGACGCCTCTAAAGGGGTAGATGAGGTTAGCTATGAGGCTATTCGCCAATCACTTACACAGGCGGTAGAAAAACGCCTTATGAGCGATGTGCCCATTGGGGTGCTGCTGTCGGGAGGTCTGGACTCGTCGCTTACATCGTCTATCGCCGCAAGGCTAATGGCGGGTACGGGGCAAACGCTGCATTCGTTCTCCATAGGCCTTGATGCCCTGGCGCCCGATGCTGTTGCTGCCCGTAAAGTAGCCGAATTTTTAGGCACAGAGCACCACGAAATACACTTTACCATAGAGCAGGGTATCGAAATATTGGATAAATTGATCTGGCATTTAGAGACTTATGATGTTACCTCGATTAGGGCAAGCACGCCAATGTACTTTTTGAGCAAGGCCATTACCGATATGGGAATTAAGGTAGTGCTGAGCGGCGAAGGTGCCGATGAGATATTTGGAGGCTACTTGTATTTTAGGAATGCGCCGTCATCGGCAGAATTTCATAAAGAAACCATCGAAAGGGTGCAGAAACTCTTTACTGCCGACCTGCTAAGGGCTGACAAAAGCACTATGGCTCACGGACTTGAGGCGCGTGTGCCATTTTTAGACAAGGCCTTTTTAGAGATGGCCATTAAAATTAAACCCGAAGAAAAACAACCCAAAACATACGGCGGCGTAGAGAAATACATTCTGCGCAAAGCCTTTGATACGCCCGAAACACCCTACCTGCCCGATGAGGTGCTGTGGAGGCAAAAAGAACAATTTAGCGATGGGGTGGGGTACAACTGGATAGATACCCTTATAGAGTATTGCGCCGCGCAGGTAACTGATGATGAGATGGATGCAGCGGCAGAACGTTTTCCGTACAACACCCCGGCAACTAAAGAGGCTTACTTTTACAGGAGTATTTTCTTTAAACATTTTCCGCAGGTTAGTGCTGCGCAAACCGTTAGAAAATGGATACCAAAATGGCAGGCAAACACCGACCCAAGTGGTCGTGCCAATGCCGCCCACGTACAGGCAGATACCGCTATTGCGCTGGCTGCCAAAGCAGAAGCATGATTTAGTTTGTTTGGTTTATAGTTTGTAAAATTTAGTTTGTTTGTTTGTGGAAAAGCGTCCTGCCCGCCAGCAGGACGTTTTCTGCGTTTAAGAATCTCTTGTTAAAATAATTCACACCTTATAAACTATTTTAAGCCTACAGGCGTTTTGTAGTTAATTAAACTATATGTTGCTGCAAATTCTTATATTTCGGCGCTCAAATGCCCTTACATGAAAAAATACCTACTGCTTTTATTAGCACTGTTCACTATTCTTAATGCCTCTGCGCAAGCCAAATACAAATTCAGGGGTTCGTATACCAAAAAACAATTTTTAAGCCATGCCGATTCGCTTTTTTACTTCAACGGCGATATATCGTATAACATAACCTCCAGCCTGGTAAAGCCTTATAAGGATATTGTGCCCGATAAAAGCCTGGCGCCCGGTTATTTAGAGGGGCTTATGGCGCAACTTGCTAAAGACAGTACCAACAGCCATAACTACGGCAATATAGCCACGTACTACCAGCAAAATGGCGAAGGTGCCAAAGCGGTAGAGTACTACAACAAAGCCCTTAAAAAGCTAACGCTGTCGCCAAAGGATAAAGATTCGGCCGGTTATTATTCGTACCGTGGGTTGCTCAAAATAAATGTAGGCGAAGACGGCGCTAAAGATATGGAGCGTGCCCTTAAAATAAACAAGACCGACTCGCTTGCGGTGGTGTTTTATCCGCTGTTTTTAATTGGAAATCAACGTTTTGCCGATGCCCGGACAATGCTAACTAATGTGCTTATCGAAAAAAAATATGTGCATTACTCGTACCTTATGCTAATGCTGAATGATTTTTCGGAAAAGCTTTCAAAATTAGGTACTTACGGAGACCTGGCATCCGACCTGAAGAAAATAGACATCGGCACCATTGTAAATATGGATGCTTACGATAAGTATATTGATAAAAAAGACCCGGTATTGGTTAACATCAAGCAATTTAGCGGGGTATCCAGCTGCCTTATAAAATTCGGCGGTGCATTGGGCGATAGCAAATTTACAGTTAACGATAAAGATATAGCGTTTATACAGGAGCGCGAAAAAACTATACTTAAAATGCTGAAAGACAAGAATGCCAATAAATATGCCGTGTATTCGGCATTGGGTACGCTTAGTTTTCTTCAGAAAAAGTATGCAGAAGCTACTGATTATTACGACAAGGCGCTCGTGGAATTTCCCGCTGATAAAGAAGGCCATGAGTTTAATACGCTCGAAACGTATGATAATTTAGCATCGGTATATTACCTTCAAAAAAAATACGACAAGGCTATAGAAGTGTTAGCTAAAAAGTTGTCGGTAAAAACGTTAGGGGTAGAGGGGGCACAAAAAACGTACACCAGCATAGCTCAAATTTACCTTCAGGCCGGCAATACCGATGCCGCTACCGATAATGCCCGCCTTGCTATGGAAAAGGGCGAAAGTTTTGATGTTAACTTTTTGCTGTCGCATATTTACTTAAAATCCAACTCGTTAGTGCAGGCCGACCGTTACCGCAGCAAGAGCGAAAGCTACCTGGTTACAGAGGCCGATCTTTGTAACTTAGTTACTTACAGCAGCATCTTGTACCTTAGCCTTTATCAGCCCGATGGCGCACGCGAAATTTATGAGAAAAATAAGGCATTGTTTGTAAACGAGGGCTGTACCGACTGTTTAAAACTGCTCGAAAAATATACGCTTCTAAACAAATAAGCATAAGTGTTGGCATATTCTCAAAAGAATTAAAACTTTAATAAATTGTTAATAACTTAGGTGCTAAAACAGGGCTTTTAATAGCAATATCGCCTGCGTTTTTATATATTTGTTCGTTAAACTTAAAATTTCGTTAAGATAAAATTTTATGAGTGAAGAGGTAAAGAAAAACAATTATTCTGCAGATAGTATTCAGGCACTGGAAGGGATGGAGCACGTAAGGATGCGCCCTTCGATGTATATTGGAGATGTGGGTGTTCGCGGTTTGCACCATTTGGTTTATGAGGTTGTAGATAACTCTATAGATGAGGCCATGGGCGGCCATTGCGATACCATTGGTGTTGCCATAAACGAAGATGGCTCTGTAACCGTTGAGGATAACGGCCGTGGTATACCGGTAGACATGCACAAAAAAGAAGGTGTTAGCGCACTGGAGGTTGTAATGACCAAGATTGGTGCCGGTGGTAAGTTTGATAAAGACTCTTACAAAGTATCGGGTGGTCTTCACGGTGTGGGTGTATCGGTGGTAAATGCGCTATCTAACCACATGAAATCTACCGTATTTAGAGAGGGTAAAATATACGAGCAGGAATACGAGAAAGGTAAATCTATGTATCCGGTTAAGCAGGTTGGCGAAACCGAGAAAAGGGGTACAATGCAAACTTTTCATCCGGATGATACCATTTTTACCCAAACCACAGAGTTTTCTTATGATACCCTGGCGGCACGTATGCGCGAGCTGTCGTTCTTAAATAAAGGTATTACTATAACCCTTACTGATAAAAGGGAAAAAGACGATAAGGGCGAGTTCCTGTCGGAAGTTTTCCATTCAGATGAAGGCCTTAAAGAATACATTCGTTTTCTTGATGGTAACCGTGAGCCTATTATCTCGCACGTTATCAGTATGGAAAGCGAAAAAGGCGAAGTACCTGTAGAGGTTGCGCTTATTTACAACACCAGCTATACAGAGAATATATTTTCTTATGTAAATAATATTAATACGCATGAGGGTGGTACCCACCTTTCGGGTTTCCGTAGGGGTTTAACCAATACGCTTAAAAAATACGCCGATAGTTCTGGCTTGTTAGATAAGCTTAAGTTCGAAATTTCGGGCGATGACTTCCGTGAGGGCCTTACGGCTATTATATCGGTTAAAGTTGCTGAGCCACAGTTTGAAGGGCAAACCAAAACCAAGCTGGGTAACCGCGAGGTGGTAGCACCGGTAAGCCAGGCGGTAAGCGAAATGCTTGAAAATTACCTTGAAGAAAACCCTAATGATGCCCGTATAATTGTGCAAAAAGTTATACTTGCTGCACAGGCACGCCACGCTGCTAAAAAAGCGCGCGAAATGGTTCAGCGTAAAACCGTTATGGGCGGCGGCGGATTGCCGGGTAAATTGTCTGACTGTTCTGAGCAGGACCCTGCAAAATGCGAAGTATTTCTTGTAGAGGGCGACTCGGCAGGTGGTACTGCAAAACAAGGGCGCGACAGGGCTTTCCAGGCTATACTTCCGCTAAGGGGTAAAATCCTTAACGTAGAAAAAGCCATGCACCACAAGGTTTTTGAGAACGAGGAGATTCGTAATATATTTACTGCACTGGGTGTAACCATTGGTACAGCTGAGGATAGTAAAGCGCTTAACCTTGAAAAACTGCGTTACCACAAAGTAGTCATTATGTGTGATGCCGACGTTGATGGTAGCCACATTTCTACCTTAATATTAACGTTCTTCTTCCGCTTTATGAAAGAGCTTATAGAAAACGGACACGTATATATTGCGACACCACCTTTATACCTTGTTAAAAAGGGTACTAAAAAAGAGTATGCATGGACAGAGAACCAACGTGATGCCATTACCGAAAAACTGGGTGGCGGTACTGCTATACAGCGTTATAAAGGTCTTGGAGAGATGAATGCAGAGCAGCTTTGGGATACAACAATGGACCCTGAGTTCCGTACACTGCGCCAGGTAGGTATTGACAGCCTTCCGGAGGCCGACAGGATATTCTCGATGCTTATGGGCGACGAGGTTCCGCCAAGGAGAGAGTTTATCGAGAAAAATGCTGTTTATGCGAAAATTGACGCATAAGCCATTTATAAAGACAATAGTTATAGCGGCCATCCTGCTTTGCACGGGCAGGGTTGGTGCGCAAACAGAAGAATTAGAACAAGTAGGGCGTCTCATTAGTGACGCCCTATTTTTTTCTGACCAGTACATAACCCCGGCTACCGATGCCGCGGTATACCAGGCGGCTTCCGGATGGATTACGAGTCCTAAAAAGCCCGAACTGTGGGATGTAACCCTGGCGCTACATACCAATATATTTTTTACGCCGCAGCGCGACCGGAAATTTACCATCTACAACAGCGACTTTACTTTTTTTCAGTTAGAAGAAGGTACATCGGCCACCGTGCCAACAGCTTTGGGTAATAAAGATCAGGTATACCTTTCGGGCCAGCTTGGCGATAGCGAAATACGGCTCGAAACCCCGCAGGGCATGAACATGCAGGTGGTGGCGTACCCGTATCTGCAAGGCTCGTTAGGGCTTTTGTATGGTACAGAGCTGGTTATAAAATATTCGCCGCAGGTAAACCTTAAAAAAAGCGATTACCAGGTGTATGGCTTTGGCTTAAAGCACAATGTTAGTCAGTATTTCAAATCATTATTCGATAAAAAAATACACCTTGCCGTGCTGGGGGCGTGGTCTAAAGAAGATGTGTCGTTCGAGTTTTTAAACGTAAAAACTGATTACGGTACACTGGGCATCAACCAGATAAACGGCCTTGTAGATACCTACCAACTACAGGCAAGCGGCTCTAAAGAATTTGGCAATTTTGAGGTTATGGGCAGCTTTATGTACAGCGTTAGCGATGTAAAATATAAAGTGGGCGGCGAGACCGGAACCATAGAAGAAACCATACCATTACAGCAAATTCTTAACAGCAGGTTAAAATCTATCTACAAAACCAGAATAAATTACATAGGAGAGGCTGCCATTAAATATAATATTGGTAAATTTAACGTGCAAACCATACTTGCTTTTGGTAAATTTTTAAATACCAACGTGTCTTTGCAATATTTATTCAATTAACCTAACCAATTACGTAACATTATGAAAGTAACAATAGTGGGCGCCGGCAATGTTGGCGCAACCTGTGCCGATGTAATTTCTTACAGAGGAATTGCCAGCGAAGTTGTTTTGCTGGATATTAAAGAGGGTTTTGCCGAAGGCAAGGCTATGGATATTATGCAATGTGCGCCTAATACGGGCTTTAATACTAAGGTTTCGGGCATTACAGGCGATTATACAAAAACAGCCAACAGTAATGTTGTGGTAATAACATCGGGCATACCCAGAAAACCGGGCATGACGCGCGAAGAACTTATAGGTATTAATGCAGGTATTGTAAAAGGTGTGGCTGAGAATGTGCTTAAGCATTCGCCAGATGCTATAATAGTGGTGGTTTCTAACCCAATGGATACCATGACGTATCTTACTCTTAAAGCTACCGGCCTGCCTAAAAACAGGGTTATAGGCATGGGTGGCGCGTTAGACAGCTCCCGATTTAAATATTACCTTTCTAAAGCGTTAGATAAGCCTATTGGCGATATAGACGGTATGGTAATAGGCGGGCATGGCGATACCACCATGATTCCGCTAACAAGGCTGGCGTCGTATAATGGTATGCCGGTTTCGGGCTTCCTGGAGCAGGATGTGCTGGATAAGGTAGCGGCAGATACTATGGTAGGTGGCGCAACGCTTACGGGCCTTTTAGGTACATCGGCATGGTATGCGCCGGGGGCATCGGTAGCGTATCTTGTAGACAGTATTTTAAACGACCAGAAAAAAATGATAGCCTGCTCTGTGTTTTTAGAGGGCGAATACGGCCAGGACGACATTTGCATGGGTGTACCGTGCATAATTGGCGCTAACGGCCTGGAGCAAATAGTAGACATAAAACTTAGCGAAGACGAGAAGGCAAAATTTGCCAAAAGCGCCGACGCTGTTAGGAATATGAATGCCGACCTCAAGGAGGTATTGGTATAAGAATTTACGTATAATACAAGAAGGCTGCCATAGGCAGTCTTTTTTTTATGATATAATTTGTAAATAAATTGGTTAATCTTATCGTAAATTATATATTTGCTCGTTTTTAAAAAATTGAACTAATTAATTTTTACAAATAATGCAGAATAAGGGACTCATTAAATTTTTCGCAATACTATTTGCGTTAGTATGTATTTACCAGCTTTCCTTCACGTTTATTGCGGGTGGGATAGAAGATGATGCCAAGGCATTCGCTAAAGGCGATTCTAAAAAAGAACTTCAGTACCTGGACTCAATAGGCAAACAGAAAGTTCATTTTTTTGGTTATACCTACAATGAAGTAAGGGATAAGCAAATTAACAAAGGTCTTGACCTTGAAGGAGGTATTAACGTTATGCTTGAAATTTCTGTAAAAGAAATTTTAAAAGGCTTAGCTAATAACTCTAAAAATCCTGTTTTTAACAGAGCTTTAGACAGGGCTACAAAAGAAAGACAAGGTAACCAGGATTATGTTGATGCTTTTTTCATTGCTTTTGATAAAGAGTCTAACGGAACTGTAAAACTTGCATCGCCAGAGCTGTTTACCAACAGGATCATGGGCAGCGAGACTGTTAATATTGACATGTCTGATGACCAGGTTAAAAAAGTTATCAGAAAAAAAGTTAGCGAGTCTATGGATAGTGCCTTTGGTGTACTAACAGAGCGTATTGATAAATTTGGCGTAGTACAGCCTAACATCCAGAAAATGGGTGAGTCTGGCCGTATTATGGTAGAATTACCGGGTGCTAAAGATATAGACCGTGTAAAAAAACTATTAATAAGTACTGCACAATTAGAGTTTTGGGAAGCTTACAAAGCACAAGACCTTCAAAACTTTTTTATAACAGCTAACGAAACACTTAAAAAAACAGAGACGGCTACAACGGCCGAAACTGCTCCTGCGTCTAACGACTCTATCGAGAAACTTTTAGGTGCTAACGATTCTGCTGCTACTAAAAAAGGCAACAACCCACTTTTAGACAGAATGCAAATGAGCCAGGGTGGTCCTGTACTTGCGGTGGTATCTACAAAAGATACGGCTAAAGTTAACAGCTACCTTAAAAGATCTGACATTCGCAGCCTTTTACCTGCCGATATGCGTTATGCGCGTTTTTCGTGGGGTAAAGAAGATGTAAGAAAAAGTGCCGGCTTATTAGAGCTTTATGCTCTTAAAGGAAATAAAGAAAATGCCGCTCCCCTTGGCGGAAATGTAATTACAGATGCAAGCGCTACGTTCGACCAGATGAACAAGCCTGCTGTATCTATGACAATGAATACTACCGGTGCTCAAAAATGGGCAGAGATGACAGGTAAAGCATACAGAGAGCAGGGCTTTATTGCTATTGTTCTTGATAATGTGGTTTACTCTGCACCGGGTGTTACTACAGGTCCTATTGAAGGTGGTAACTCTCAGATATCTGGTGCGTTTGACGTAACAGAAACAAAAGACTTAGCAAACATCCTTAGAGCCGGTAAATTACCTGCTAAGGCAGATATTGTACAGAGCGAGGTTGTAGGTCCATCCCTTGGTCAGGAAGCTATAGATAACGGTATTAACTCATCTATAGTAGGTTTACTACTTGTATCGCTTTGGATGGTTGTTTACTACGGTAAAGCCGGTTGGTATGCAAATGCTGCCTTGTTGGTTAACATCCTTTTCCTTTTTGGTTTCCTTGCAAGCTTAGGTGCTGTACTTACACTACCGGGTATTGCGGGTATCGTACTTACAATTGGTACTGCGGTAGATGCTAACATTATTATTTACGAACGAGCCAAAGAAGAAATTCGTCATGGTAAAACGTTAGATGAGGCTGTTAGAACATCATTTAGCTGGAGAGGTGCAATGTCATCTATTACCGATGCTAACGTAACACACGTGCTTACAGGTTTAGTACTGTTAATATTTGGTTCGGGTCCGGTTAAAGGTTTCGCAACTACACTACTAATAGGTATATTTACTTCATTATTTACATCGATATTCATTACAAGGATTTTCCTTGACTGGAGTATAAGAAGAGGCGATAAGCTAACATTTGTAACCGGCATGTCTAAAAACTGGTTTACTAATGTACACTTCAACTTCCTTGGAGCTAAGAAGTTTACTTACATCTTCTCATCGGCAGTTGTTATCCTTAGCTGTGTGTCTTTCTACGTTAATGGCCTTGATGAGGGTATTGACTTTGCAGGTGGACGTACATTCCAGATTAAATTCGAGAAACCTGTATCTGTAGAAACAGTAAGGGACGAACTTGGAGAAATTTTTGAAGGTGGTGTAGATGCTAAAGTATTTGGTAGCGATTCTCAGTTAAGGATTACCACTAAATACAAGATTGCAGAAAATACAGTAGAAGCTGATGCCGAAGTAAACAAAATGCTTTACGAAGGCCTTAAAAAATACTATACAAACATATCTTACGATCATTTTGTTAACGCAAACGAAGGTAAAAACCTTGGTATAGTACAGGCATCTAAAGTAAGTGCAGTAGTTGCAGATGATATTAAAACCAACTCATATTACGCAGTATTAGGTGCAATGGCAATTGTGTTTATTTACCTAATGGTAAGTTTCAGAAAATGGCAGTACAGCCTTGGTGCAATTGCAGCGGTAGCGCACGACGTTATCTTTGTATTAGGTATCTACTCGGCACTTTACAAGTTTATGCCTTTCCACATGGAAATGGACCAGCACTTTATTGCGGCTATCCTTACCGTAATTGGTTACTCCATGAATGATACCGTAATTGTATTCGACAGGGTGCGAGAGTACCTTGCAGGTAACACAAAAGGTAGCTTCAAGCAAATTGTAAACGATTCAATTAACACTACATTATCAAGAACTGTAAATACATCATTAACCATGATATTGGTATTACTTATCATGTTTATCTTTGGTGGAGAATCTATCCGTGGATTTATATTTGCAATGCTAATAGGTATTATAGTAGGTACATATTCATCATTATTTATCGCAACTCCGGTACTTGTAGACACGTACTCTAAAGAGGATAAAGATGCAATTGAAAAACGCCACAACGAAGTTATATAAGCTTTTTTGTTAAAATATTTAAAACCTGCTTATACAAATAAGCAGGTTTTTTATTTATTTGCATACGCAAAAAACTATATATTCGTTATAAAATACAAAGGAGCCAATGCTCCTGGCCATTTACACAAAAAGTAACTTTAAAGTAACACATGACAAATTTAATTTTATTATTACAGGATACTATTCCTGCTGTTGTAAAAGACACTACCGCTGCCGCTACTACGGCTGCAAAAGATGCAGAACCTATCCGGTTTTTCGAAATGTTAATGAATGGCGGGGTAATGGTTATACCCATTATGCTACTGTTGTTCTTTACATTGTATGTAATTATCGAGAGGGCAATGTATTACAATAAAGTAACAAAAAGCAATGATGCAATTATAAACGAAATACGCTTTCAGCTAAGTGCAGGCAAAATTGAAATGGCACAAATGACGGCAGGTAAAGCCGGAACGGCAGAGGGTAATATACTTGAGGCCGGCATAAGCCTTATAGGACGCCCACTTAGCGAAATTGAGGGTATGATGGAAAAGCAGACCAACGTAGAGGTTGGTATGATGGAAAAGAAATTGGGTTGGCTGGGCCTTGTGGCCGGTATAGCGCCTATCTTAGGGTTTATTGGTACCATAGGTGGGGTTATTGTAATCTTCCATACTATTTCGGTAGAAGGAGAGATAACCATAGATACTATATCTAAAGGCTTATACCAAAAGATGATCAGTTCCGGCCTTGGCCTTGTAGTAGGGGTTATAGCCTATTCTGCTTATCACTATTTTAATATGATGATAGACAACTTTTCGCTGCGTTTGCAAAGACAGGCCATACAATTTGTAACTATTATAACTACAGGTAAATAATGAGGGTTAAAAGAAATAAACGCTTTCATGCAGAAATCGCGGCTTCATCGCTTAGCGATATCATGTTCTTTTTGTTCCTGTTCTTCCTTATCGTATCTACATTGGCCAACCCCAATGTAATAAAGCTAAGCCTGCCTAAAGCACGCAGTACAGCACAAACTACCAAAAGCCACATAAGCCTTTCGATACAGGTAGAAGAGGGCAAGGATAATAAATATTATCTTGACCAGGCCCCTGTAGCATTCGATTCGCTTGGTATTAGGCTGGCACAACATGTAGAACAAACAAAAGACAGCACGGTTATTGTAAGGTTTCCGTATGACCTTAGAGTTCAGGATATGGTTAATATCCTTGAAATTGGAGAGAGCCAGAAACTTAAATTTGTTATAGCCACTACTAAAAAGCCGTAATATGGTACAACTAACAAGGGAGGAAAAAGAATCAGGGGTAATTACTACCGCTATCTTTGCTATTGTGCTGCTCCTGTTGTTTGTCCTTAAGTTTGATGTGGACAAGGAGGATGACAAAAAAGAGGAAGTGGTTGTAATGCTCGAGGACGAAGGCGGTGGCGGCGGAGGCGGTGTTGCCGTAAACTTTGGCGATAGCGATAATGGCCTTGGTGCCAAATATCAAAGCGATGCTGTAGCTAAGGCACCCCCTGCACAGTCTGCCCCTGCCGAAGAAGTTGTGGGCAGCAGTGATGATAAGGCCGAAGCTGTAGCCAATACACAACCTGTAAAAAATCGTGACCCAAAGCCGCAAACCCCTAAACCGGCGGTAGAAGATAAGCCTAAAGCACCTGTTAAACCCAGTAATGCGGCACTCGATGCTATTATGAATGGCAGTAACACCGGTGGCAGCGGCAATACAACGGCCGGAGGAAACCAGGGATCTAACAACGGATTAAGTAATGGTAATTACGGTACAGGAGGCAGTGGCGGCGGCTCTGGTGGCGGAACGGGTTCTGGGAATGGTACAGGTACCGGACCGGGATCAGGAAGTGGCTCAGGCGGCGGAAGCGGTTCAGGCCGTGGCACAGGCGTAGGTAACTACAAAATGGCAGGCCGCAAGCCTTTAAGTACGCCAAAACCAAAATACAACTGTAACGAAGAAGGCGTGGTGGTTGTAGAGGTGTATGCCAACCCTGCGGGTAAAGTAATTAGCGCCACAGCGGGCGTTAGGGGTACAACCAATTCGGCAAGCTGCTTGCTAACCCAGGCCAAAGCTGCAGCAATGGAAACTACCTGGACGGCATCTGCCGATGCGCCCGATAAGCAAACCGGCACAATCATATACAACTTTAAGCTGACTGATTAGTAGCTTATTCACACATAAAACAAAGCCCCGGCAAATAATGTCGGGGCTTTGTTTTTTAGTATCTGGAGCGGTAGTCTAAGCGCATTTTAGTAGGCGTCGCGCCCGTCATTCGCTTTATCTGCCCTGCAAAAAAGCAGGTCAGGATGCCGCTACTGCCGGGGCTAAGAGGTTTCTCCGGGTTTGTTTAAGCTAAATTTTTTATATTAAAACAATTGTGATTGTAGAATAAACTTTAGTTTAGTAGGTAGCATTAAATCAATTGCGTGAGAAAAATACTATTTTAATAAATTTACGTTCTACATATATCACCATTTTTTATTTTGTAAGCCAAAAGTTATTAACCTAACGTCCTTAAACACAATAATAAGCCATTTGCTATGAAAAAAATTATTCTTGCCTTCTTAGTTTTTTTGTATTTGCCAACCAAAGCCCAAACGGCACAAATTGAAATTCCGGAAACTTACGAATTATCAAATATTATTTTAGCATTAACCGATTATGGAGTTGCAGATGAATGGGAAGTTCAGAAAAAAACCGAATATTATAAAGAGGTAATAGCGTATTTTGAACCGGTTAAAAATCACCCGCTTTTAGATAGTGTAAATTATTCGAGGGAAAAATGGGCGGATTATTTGAGTTTCAGGACAGATGCGGTTGCTTTTTCTTTTGATGAAAGTGGCAAATTAAGCAGGAGGTTTGAATTTTATGCCAATAAAGGACATAATCCGTTTGATAAAAACCTGGATTTAATTAATGATTTTATACTTAAATCAGGCTTTAGGGAATTTTATAAAGAACATCGCGAATTATACAATCGTGTTACTAACAATTATGAAGATTATAATTTTGTTAAACAAACGATGGTATTTTTAAAAACCAATATTGCAGATGATAGTACCCGAGACAATAATAAAATTTACAAAATAATTCTTTCTCCATTAGTGTATAGAATGAATTGCCATAGGGAGTTAGGTAATAATTTGGTTGCCGACTTTCCTTCGGCATCGGAAAATTTTATTAATGGCGTAAAAACTGATGAAAATATTGATGCCCGGCTCAACTCTAATCATGGGATTTTTACAGAAAAAGATCATGAATACATCAACCCGATTACAACAAAATATTTAGAACTTGTTACTGCTAATTTTAACCCAAAATTTTGGGATCAGGATTCGGGTTATACCGATTTTAACTCGTTTAACGAATATATGACATGGGCAGTTTATGATTTATTTTTAGATGCACATTTTTCTGAGAGATCACAGGAACTCTCTACTTACTGGAACTATCAAAATGCAAGCAGGGGGTTTATTGCACAAAATTTGTTTTCGGGTAAAGTAAAAGAACTTTATAAAAAGAACAAAGGGCAGAAATTTGAAAATATTTACAAACCATTGCTAAAGTGGACTAAAAAAGTTGAGAAAACCATATCGCTGCCAACATTGCTAAATATAGATACCCAAAATTTTGTAAAGGCAGATGTGAATAATATTAAATTGGATTTTTCTGAAGAAATGAATACAGAGCTGCCTATTGGTTTAGAGATAAGGGAGTTTAAAGACGGAAGGGCAACCGGTAATAAAATATTTACCCAATTGGTTAATTTTAAGTGGAGTAAAGATAAAAAGCAACTTAATTTTAAAATTGAAACTGATTATGAAGAATTTGCTTTGATTTTTAATTGGTATGGAATTGATAAGCCATTAATTTCTAAGAAAGGAATTTTTTTAAAACCATTAAGTTACATTCAATTAAAAAAATAAAAACCTCATAAAACAGTTAAATTTTAAAACTGTTTTATGAGGCTGTATTTTAGTTGTTTAGGTTTTATAAATAAAGCAGTTTAACTTTCTTTTTAGGTTGCCATAAAAATGTTTAAAGCGTCTCCGTACGGTTTTTGGCAGTAAACACCAGCCATATACCTACTGCTATAAACGGCAGGCTTAGCCACTGGCCGGTTAAAAGGCCGAAACTATCAAAACCACCCTGGCTTTCTTTTACAAATTCCACCAAAAATCTAACACTCCAAAGCAATATCAGGAATACGCCAAACAGTAACCCGTGGTGTTTGCGGGCATCGGTTTTCCAATACATATAAAACAGTATGGCAAACACAAAAACGTAGCCAAATGCCTCAAATAACTGCGCAGGGTACCTAAAGGGCACTTTAGCCAGTATATCGGCAAATCGTGTGTCGTGTTGTATTAGCTGGTAGGCTTTGGCAGCATTCTCCTCGCCGGTAATCCTTACGGCAGCTCCGTGGCTTATCAGGTCTTTATCCTGTACAAACCTAACGGCAGTTGCGGTATCAGCAGAGGTTATCCTGCCCAAAATTTCGCTGTTTAAAAAGTTGCCCAATCGTACAAAAATACCACCACAGGCTACTGACAGTGTAATCCTGTCCAGTACCCAAAGCACTGGCCTGTGTATTACCTTTTTGCTGTAATATATAACAGCCATAATAACGGCAAAGGCAGCACCATGGCTGGCAAGGCCTGTAAAACCGGTAAATTCAAAATGCGGGTTAAGCTTTATGGGCAGGAATACACTCACAAAATCTTCTTTAAAAAGTTCGGGTTGGTAAAATATAACATGGCCTAATCTTGCGCCAATCATGGTGCCTACAATAACGTAAACAAGCAGCTTGTCCAGTTTTTCTACCGATTCGCCCTCGCGGTCAAATATTTTTTTGGTAATAATCCACCCAAGGCCAAAGGCTACCACAAACATAAGGCTGTAGTAGTGCAGGGTATAAAAGCCGAGATCCAGCCCATCGTAAAAATTCCAGGTAAAGCTTAAAAAGTGTGTCATTTAAAAAAAGTTTGTTTATCAGTTGGTCGTACAACGTGGTACTATGTTACAAATGGAGCAGACATAAAAAAAACCGCCCTAAAGGCGGTTTTGTATCTATAATGTTTCCGTGCGCTTTTTGGCTGTAAATATAAGGTAAAAACCTGCCAAAATAAAAGGAATGCTTAACCATTGGCCGGTTAAAAGTCCTTGGCTGTCAAAACCACCCTGGCTTTCTTTTACAAATTCTACCACAAAACGCACGCTCCATAGCAACACCAAGAACACGCCAAAAATAAGGCCATGGTGCTTGCGGGAGTCGGTTTTCCAGTACATGTAAAAGATGATAAGAAATACAAAAACGTATAAAACCGCCTCATACAACTGCGCCGGATGCCTAAATGGTATCTTAGCAAGTGTAGTGGCAAATTGCGGGTCTTTTTCTATAAGATTATAAGCCTCGGTAGGATTTGCAGCTTTGGTAATCTCTATGGCATCGCTTTTTTTAAGAAAGTCTTCGCCCTTAATAAATCGTACGGCAGTAGGGGTATCAGGGCTTGTTACGCTGCCTAATATCTCGCTATTAAAAAAGTTGCCTATCCTAACAAAAATACCACCACTGGTTACGGGTATAACAACCCTGTCCAATACCCAAAGTACCGGCCTGTGTATTACCTTTTTACTGAACCATATTGTAGAAAGTATAATGGCTACCGCAGCACCGTGGCTGGCAAGGCCTGCAAAACCGGTAAACTCAAACTTAGGGCTAAATTTAACGGGCAGCAAAATCTCTTCGGGGTGCTGACTAAAATAACCCCAGTCGTAAAAAAATACGTGGCCCAGCCTTGCGCCCAAAAGGGTAGCGACAAGGGTGTATATAAATAGTTTATCGAGTTTATCGACCGACTCGCCCTCGCGGTCAAAAATCTTTTTCATAATAACCCAGCCAAGCCCAAACGCCACAACAAACATAAGGCTGTAAATGCGAAGGGTAACAGGCCCAAGGTGCAGGCCTTCGGCAGGATTCCATGTAATGCTTAAAAAGTGTGTCATTGTTTTACTTTATAAATATTAATGTTTATGATTGCAGGTTTTATCGGGCACCGGGTCGTAACCGCGGCCACCCCAGGGGTTGCAGCTAACAATGCGCTTTACGCCAAGCCATCCGCCCTTAAAAAGGCCGTGTTTTTGCAAAGCCTCTAAGGTGTATTGCGAGCAGGTAGGGGAGTAGCGGCATGCCGAAGGCAGCAACGGCGAAATGGCCAGCTGGTAAAACCGGATGAGCAGTACAAAGGGGAATGTTATGATGCTGCCGGCTTTCAAAATACGGTTAGTTTACAGTAAACGTTGTGCCCTCTTTAGTGTCTTTAAGCTCGATACCCAATGCCGTTAGGCGATTGCGTATCTGGTCTGATAGTGCAAAGTCTTTATTGGCCCTTGCCTCGTTGCGCATGGCAATAAGCATGTTAACAACGCCTTCAAGCTTTTCGTTATTGTTTTCTTCGGCCTGCTCATTTCTTAAACCTAAAACATCAAAAACAAAAGAGTTCAGGGTTTTAGAAAGCAGTTCGATATCAGCAGCTGTCAACGTTTCTTTACCGTCCTTTAAAAGGTTGATGTAGCGCACGCCTTCAAATAGCTGGGCAATAAGTATAGGGCTGTTAAAATCGTCGTTCATGGCATCATAGCACAACTGTTTCCAGGCTGCAATATCTAAGGTAGATTTTGCATTGGCAGTAATTTCAGATGTAGAGCTAATGGCCTCCATAAGGCGGTTGTAGCCTTTTTCGGCAGCCACAATAGCATCATTGCTAAAATCTAAAACACTCCTGTAATGTGCCTGCAACATAAAGAAACGTGCTACCGATGGTGCAAAGGCTTTGCTTAGCACCGAATTGTTACCGGTAAATATCTCTCTTGGCAGTATATTATTGCCGGTAGATTTAGACATTTTTTTACCGTTAAGGGTAAGCATGTTGGCATGCATCCAGTAATTAACCGGCGAATGGCCTGTAGCGGCTTCGTTCTGTGCAATTTCGCATTCGTGGTGCGGGAATTTAAGGTCCATACCACCACCGTGAATATCAAAATGGTTGCCAAGGTACTTGGTGCTCATGGCAGTACACTCCAGGTGCCAGCCCGGGAAACCATCGCCCCAGGGCGAAGGCCAGCGCATAATATGCTCCGGTTCTGCTTTTTTCCAGAGGGCAAAATCAGCAGGGTTTCTTTTTTCTTCCTGCCCACTCAATTCGCGGGAGTTAGAAAGCATATCGTCAAGGTTACGCTTGCTCAGTATACCGTAATTATGGTCTTTGTTGTATTTAACAACATCAAAATAAACCGATCCGTTTACCTCGTAGCCAAAACCATTATCAATAATCTTTTTAATAGTTTCAATCTGCTCAATAATATGGCCTGTAGCCGTAGGTTCAATACCCGGCGGCAGGTTATTAAAGAGTTCCAGTATCTGATGAAAATCTACCGAATACTGTTGTACTATCTCCATAGGCTCCAGCTTTTCCAGCCTTGCCTTTTTTGCAATTTTATCTTCACCTTCGTCGGCATCATCTTCAATGTGGCCCACATCGGTAATATTACGCACATAACGTACCTTATACCCAAGATGTTTCAGGTAGCGGTAAACCAGGTCGAAAGATATAAAGGTGCGGCAGTTGCCAAGGTGCACATTGCTGTAAACGGTAGGCCCGCATACATACATGCCAACAGCACCGAGGTGCAAAGAGGTAAAAGTTTCTTTTTCTCCGCTAAGCGAATTATAAATCTTTAAAGGCTGGTTTTGGTATAGGTGCATATAAAAATATAGGTATTTAAATGAATGCTAAAACTGGGTATCCAGTTTAATGTAGTCCAAAAATTCCCTCCTTACATTTTCGTTTTTAAATTTTCCGCCAAATTCAGAGGTAACCGTACTACTTTCAATATCGCGAATGCCGCGGCTGTTTACACAAAGGTGCTTTGCATCTATAACGCAGGCAACATCTTCGGTACCCAGCACATTTTTAAGCTCCTGTACAATTTGTATGGTAAGCCTTTCCTGCACTTGCGGCCTTTTTGCAAAATAATCAACAATACGGTTCATTTTAGACAGCCCCACAACGGTGCCGTTAGAAATGTAAGCAACATGGGCGCGGCCCACAATAGGCAGCAGGTGGTGCTCGCAGGTAGAATAAACGGTAATGTTTTTTTCTACCAGCATTTCGCCATACTTATATTTATTGTCAAAAGTAGAAGAGCTTGGCTTTTTAGCAGGGTTAAGGCCGCCAAAAATTTCTTTTACAAACATTTTTGCAACACGGTTAGGAGTACCTTTCAGGCTGTCGTCTGTAAGGTCCATACCTAAAGTAAGCAGTATGTTTTCTACATCTTTTTTAATAGATGCTATTTTATCGTCGTCGCTTTTTTCAAAAGCATCTTCCCTAAGTGGTGTTTTTGCGCTTGTAGCAATATGGTTTTCTCCAATTTCGTCTCTGTTATCGTCGCTATGGATCATCAGTTTATAAGTTTACTGTAAAAAAATCAGGTGGCAAAGATAGTTATAAAAGTTGATTTTAAGAATTAAGCAGCTATTCGAATTTTAAAGTCGTTTTGGG
Source organism: Flavobacterium subsaxonicum WB 4.1-42 = DSM 21790 (assembly GCF_000422725.1). Taxonomy (GTDB): domain Bacteria; phylum Bacteroidota; class Bacteroidia; order Flavobacteriales; family Flavobacteriaceae; genus Flavobacterium; species Flavobacterium subsaxonicum. The sequence goes on along the minus strand of NZ_AUGP01000029.1, from coordinate 3,485 downwards.
CTCCTTATTATATGTAAAAAATGGTAATATAAAAATAATTAAAAATATTTGCATTTTTTGTTAGGGAAAATCAAGGTTGGGCTGTTTTATAAAAAAAATTATTTTTTTTTACCCAGTTTGAACCAATTTATTGTAAATTTCGCGTTTTAAAATTGTACCCTAATTAATATGAAGAAGCTCTACTTTTTATTATTGCTTGGTTTAATAACCTTTAATGTATTGGGACAAAGTGTTCCTGATACGGCTCCCGAAATGGATCCTATTTGTGCCGATGGGGCATTTGTGTTTAACAACACATTTAACTCGGGCACTGCAGACCCTTTGTCTGCGGCCGGATATGGATGTCTTGGTAGCGAACCTAACCCTGCATGGTTTTATTTTCAGGTAGGTAATTCAGGCCCGCTTGAATTTACAATCTATCAGGAAACATTTAATGGTACACCTATAGATGTAGATTACATTGCATGGGGTCCGTTTTTTGGGCCGCCTCCCATTTATGGCCCTGCCAGTCTTAATGACGCTACCACAGTAGGATGTAGTTACTCTGCATCTGCAACAGAGAATTTAAATATTCCTAATGCAGTGGCCGGTCAGTATTATGTTATTTTGATTACTAACTTTAATAATAGCCCCGGTACAATTAGTTTGGTACAGGATAACGAAGACGAAGTTGGCGCCGGTTCTACAACCTGCGATATTTTATGCCCCCTTACGTTAGGTGGCGATTTTGTTATTTGCCCCAACACCAGTTCTATTATATCTCCTATAATGGAGGGCGATGTAGATACCAGCCAGTCTACCTATGCGTGGACTTTAAATGGAGAGATTATTCCAGATGCAACTTCTTCTACTTTAACAGTAAGTGCTCCCGGTACTTACGCGGTTATTTTTAATAATCCCGGATGTTTGCCCGATACAACAGATGATGTTGTGGTGTCTAACCCCGAGCCAATGCCAATCAGTAATCCTATAGATCTTGAAATATGTGCGGTAGGTCCGGGTCCATATACTTTTAACCTTAACTTAAATAAGCCTATTATATTGGCGGGTCTTAATGCTCAGGATTATACCGTAACTTTTTATGCAACACAGCTTGATGCAGATGAAGGATTTCCTATGTTAGTACCTGCGGGTGCTTATCAATCTATGGGTAATCAAATTATATATGTAAGGATAGAAGATTATAACACCGGTTGTTATGATACAAGAACTTTTAACCTTATTGCTAACCCTGCACCGGTAGCCGGTACACCGGGTAACATTCAGGTTTGTGATACGGATAATAATGGTACCGAGGTGTTTGATCTAACCGATCAGGATGCTGCCGTTTACGGAACTCAGAGCCCTACTCAGTTTACAGTAACATACCATACATCTGCGGCTGCTGCTGCTGCAAATACAGGAGCAATAAACCCTGCCGATAGTTTTGTGAGCGGTACGCAGACAATATATGTACGTTTAACAAGTATAGACGATGTAAATTGCTACGGTACTTCAAGTTTCCAGATAACGGTAACACCACAGCCTGTAGTTGTAGATCCTGCCGATGTTTTTGCATGTAGCAATGAGCCTTATTTGCTTCCTGAAATTGCTGTAGGTAATTACTTTACTGCAACAAATGGCGGCGGACAGCAATTGGCTGCCGGAGACCCTATTACAGAAACTCAAATTATATATATATATGCAGAGTCAGGAACTACTCCTAATAACTGTACCGATGAGGAAAATTTTACAGTAACTATTTTAGAAAAACCGGTAGTTGACACTCCGGAGCCGGTTCAGGTATGTGGAGGTTATGTATTGCCTGTTTTAAATGTTGGTAACTATTATACCGGCCAAAATGGTACAGGTACACTGATACCTGCCGAAACTGTAATTGAAGAATCGGTTACACTATATATATATGCCCAAAGCGGCGACGCCAATACCATAATATGTTCTGATGAATATGCATTTGAAATTATTATAGAAAATCCACCGGTAGTAGCCGATGCTATTCCATTAGAAGCATGTGATTATGCTGTAGGCGATGCCAACCCTGTAAACGATTTTAGCGCAGCATTTGATCTTACCCAGGCAGGTGCGCAGGTAATAGGTAATCAGACCGGTTTAACGGTAACGTACTATACCTCTCAGGCAGGCGCATTAAGCGGCAGTAATGTTGGCTTAATAACAGCAGCCGAGGCAGTAAGCTATTATACAGAGAGTACCCCTGTAACACCGGCCGAACCGTTATACATAAGGGTAGTATCATCAACGGGAGCCACTAACTGTGCCACCGTAGTGCCATTACAGCTAATAGTGCACCCAACCCCTGTAATCCCTGTAATAACAGATTTTGTACAGTGCGACTATGTAAACTCACCGGACGGAACCGAGCTTTTTGACCTTACAACTAAGGATATCGAAGCCGATGTAAACCCGGAACTAAATAACACAGTTACGTATTACACCACGCAGGCCGATGCCGTAGCCGGTGTAAACGCCATACAGACGCCAACTGCTTATCCAAGCGAAACGGCAGCAAACGGAGAACAAACCGTTTATGTAAGGGTAGAGAGCACCTTTGGGTGTTTCAGGACATCATCGTTTACCCTTGTGGTAAACCCGCTACCTGTAATCATTACCCCGGCCGACCCTTTCCTTGCATGCGAAGAAACACCGGGCCAGGCCCTGTTTGACCTTGATGCTATAGAGCCGGTAGTAACCGGCGGTGCAGCAGGCTTTACAGCATCGTACTACGCTACCGAGGCAGCCGCCATAGCAGGTGGTACAGGCCTTGTAACGCCATACCTTTCGCCAAATGCTACTATCTATGTAAGGGTAATTAACGACCTTACCGGATGTGCATCAATAACCACAGCAGAGCTTCAGGTGCTTCCTGCGCCAATAGCCCCGGTAGTACCGGCATTAGAAGAATGCGATGCTAATAACGACCAGGTAGCTGTCTTCAACATCAACACAGCACTTGATTATATCCTGTCGTACATGGGCGGATCAGTAACACTTACCGTACACGAAACCCTGAACGATGCTACCTACGAGGCCAATGCACTTACAGCAGCCCAAATAGCAGCTTATACCAACGTATTTGCCTTTACCACCAACGGTGTACAAACCCTTTACATCCGTGTAGAAGGGGCAGGAACTGAATGTTTCGACATTGCCGAGCTGCAATTGATCGTACACCCAACCCCTGTTGCAGTAACCCCTGCAGTGCCTTACCAGCTTTGCGACAATGGCGCAAGCGATACCGATGGGCAGGCCGTATTCGACCTTACCACGTATGCCGAAGAAGTACTTGGTGCTAACAGCCCTGCGTTGTACAGCGTAAGCTACTTTACCAGCTTTGATGCAGCGGTAAGCGGCAGTGGGCCGATACCTAACCCGGCCAACCACACCAGCGCAAGCGGCACAGTATACATAAAAGTAACCAACAACGCTACAGGCTGCTACGACATCGTGGAGCTGGAGCTTATAGTAAA
>NZ_AUGP01000028.1 GCF_000422725.1 Flavobacterium subsaxonicum WB 4.1-42 = DSM 21790 | reverse complement strand
CCCGCAAGCTTTTTCAAAAAAAAATTTAACCTTTTTTTTGAACCCGTCCCTCTCGGTGCGGTAAGCCAGGCTTGGTATTTCAGCTTTACAATGAACACCTTTCCTTTCGGTTAGGGAGGGCAAAGATACTATCTTTTCCCTTTATCATCCAAGCTTTATTTTACTTTTTTTTAACCTTTATTGCTATCGGTTAATGCCTTGTTTGCGTTTTCAGTTTGTGTAAGAACTTGCTCTCTAATGCGGGTGCAAAAGTACCACTTCTTTTCTCTTTTCAAAGCTTTATCTAAACCTTTTTTAAATGTTTTTCTTAACTCTTTGTTAATGTGAAGCTTGAATACGAAAGTTTTTTGTTATTTTTTGTTGGGAGGTGGATCTGGGTGGGGTTTTAAGGGTTTTAGAGCTTAGATTGGGGCAGTTTTGTCGATTTGGTAATTTAAGTAAAGGCTATTTCGCAAAGATTCTCAAAGAAACACAAAGTTGCGCAAAGCTTTACTCTTACATATAAGAAGTCCTCTCCCCCAACCCCTCTCCGAAGGAGAGGGGAGCCGGGTACGGGTACTGTATGGATTAATCTTACTTAAAATATTAAAGAGACTTTTCAGCAAAGTTGCGCAAGGCTTACTCCTATATATAAGGAAAAGCATCTTGTCCTTATATAGGAGAGCGTGTGCAGCTTTAAATTATTCGTAGCGTAGTGCTTTTACCGGAGATATCCTGGTAATTATAAACGACGGTATTAGTAGCAACGATAGGCATACAACTATTGTTCCGGCATTTATTAATAATATGGCCGGTATATCTATAGTTACCGGAGCAACGCTTACATAATAATTTTCGGGGCGCAGGGTTACTACGCCAAAGTATTTCTGAATTAAAAGCAGGCTTATACTTATCAGGTTGCCCCAAAACAGTCCTTTTACTATTAAGTAAGCTGCATTGTACAAAAATATTTTACGTATGCTCCAGTTGTTAGCACCTAATGCTTTTAACATACCCACCATTTGGGTACGCTCTAATATTAGTACCAGCAGTGCTACTACCATATTAATAGTAGAAACAATTATCATGATTACGATGATGACTATTATATTAACATCAAACAGTTTTAGCCAGTCGAATATGTTTACATACTTTTCTTCTATGGTTACACTATTTAAAGTAGAGGGTATGGCTTTGTATACCTCTTTGCCTTTTTGTTGCAGTTGGGTAAAATCGTCTATAAAAACTTCGAAAGCACCAACCTGATCCTGTTTCCATTTATTGATGCGCTGCACATGGCGAATATCGCCAATCATGTAGGCCGAATCGTATTCCTGGAAACCCGAATTGTAAATACCCACCAGCTCAAACCGGCGCAGGTTGGGTATGCCGTTACCGCCTTCCTTTAAAAAAAAGGTGTTGAATTTATCGCCTACCTTTAACTGCAGCATGTTTACCAGATATTCTGATAGTATAACCTCGTTAGTAAGCTTATCTTTTAAATTGGGTATCCTGCCTTTTACAATATACTCCTGCAGGGCATTCCAGTCGAAATCTTTGCCTACTCCTTTAAATATTACGCCTTCAAAAGCACTTTCGGTACGGATGATGCCCGCCTTAGAGGCCACAGCCTGTATATGGGTAATGCCCGGCACTTGTTTAAAGTTAGGATAAAAGTCCTGTTTTATAGAAATGGGCTCTACACTAACCTCTGATTGGTTATCATCGTAGTTAGAAATAATAATATGCCCATTAAAGGCCGATATCTTTTCGCGAATTTTATCCTGCAGCCCTACCCCCGTAGCTATGGCAACCACCATCATAATTATACCTATGGCTATGGCCACAATGGCAATTTTTATAATTGGTGCAGATATACTACTTTTATGGTTCTTTGCAGTAACTAACCTGCGGGCTATAAAATATTCTAAATTCAACGGTATGGTATCTTATTCGTTTTTACTTGGCGGGGTCAAATTCCCTAAAGTCAAAAATACAGTTTTATTCTCATTTATATTGATGGCGGCCTGTGGAAATTCCGTTAAGGAAAAGACAAAAGATAACAGACCCGAGATAATAGACAATACACAACCGGCAATTAGCAATACTATACAGGCGGAAGCGATAAAAACCGGTGCCGATAACTTTGAGGCTTATCTGCCCCTGCTTAAAAATAAAAAGGTTGGGATTGTTACTAACCAGACCGGGATTGTTACCCTGAATGGCAATAACACCAACGTGGTTGATTTTTTACTGGATAAAAAAGTTGACCTTAAAAAAATATACGCGCCCGAGCATGGCTTTAGGGGTACTGCCGATGCCGGCGAACTTATTAAAGATGGCAAGGACACCCAAACCGGATTGCCTATTATTTCGCTTTACGGCAATAACAAAAAGCCAAAGCCGGAACAACTGGAGGGTATTGATGTTTTAGTTTTCGATCTTCAGGATGTAGGTGCTCGTTTTTTTACGTACATATCCTCTTTACACTATATTATGGAGGCTTGCGCCGAAAATGGTATACCTCTGATACTATTAGACAGGCCTAACCCTAACGGCGGCATTGTAGATGGCCCCACTCTTGAGAAAGAAAATACCAGTTTTGTGGGAATGCACACCATACCAACAATGCACGGATTAACTATTGGCGAGTACGGAAAAATGATTAACGGACAAAAATGGCTTAAAAACGGAGTACAGTGCCAACTTACGGTTATACCCTGCCTAAACTATAAGCGAACAACTACTTATAGTATACCGGTTAAACCATCACCTAACCTGCCAAACGACCAGGCTATAAATTTATACGCAAGCCTTTGCTTTTTTGAAGGCACCAATGTTAGCCTTGGGCGCGGCACCAATAAACAGTTTCAGGTTTACGGGTCGCCTTACCTGCCTAACACAGGCTTTAGTTTTACACCTGCACCAAACGAGGGTGCTAAAGACCCGCAATATAATGGCAAAGTGTGCTATGGCGAAGATTTATCTAAATACCCAAAAGTTAACCGTATAGAATTAAAGTGGCTGATAAAAGCGCATAACGAAACAGCTGATAAATCGAAATTTTTTATTCCGTTTTTTACAAAGCTTGCCGGCACAACCCAATTGCAACAGCAAATTGAAGCAGGTAAAACCGAAAATGAAATTAGAGAAAGCTGGAAACCGGGCCTGGAAGAGTTTAAAAAGATGCGCAAGCCCTACCTTATATATGGTGAGTAGACCGATTTCTTAATGTTTACACAAAGTGCATTTGGGTATCAAAAGGGTTTTGTAATTTCATGGTGTAATAATCTCAAAAACACCATGCCATGAATATCACAGAAAAAGTAAACACCTTTGTAGAGTACCTTCTTAGCCTTATAAATAAACTTAAAGGGTATATTGAAGACGTAATAGCTTTCTTTGAAGAGCTTAGAGATAAAATTGAAGGCCTTCTTGAATATGTTGAAGGCAAAATACAAAGCATTGAAGGCTTTGTAGGCGAATTAAAGCAACACGGCGAAGAAGAAGTTGCTGCTTAAATATCCTGGCCCTCTTTTTTAGGAGGGCTTTTTTTTGCCACACCCTTAACGGCATTGCTGCCTTTACCTACCAGGGTTTTTATTAGCTGAACGGCGTAATACGCAATGGTAATAAAAACAAATACCGGAATTATAAGCGCCACAACCTCGCCTATTTTAGTGGTCCATGATGAAACTACAACATCATCGGTCATAAAATAAATAGCTACCGCTATAATTACCGATAGTACAAACAAAATTAAAAGCCTGCGAATTGTTCTCATAATTACTGGTTAACGGGCTGCCCAAATTGCAGTATGTAATCATTATTATCATAAATAGCAAACTCGCGCATGCCATAATCAAAATTGTCTATCGGGTAGCAAATAGTGCAGGTATCTTTCCAGGCTTCCCAAAGCTGGTTTACATTGGTGGTGTTAATGTAAAACGACCCGGTAAACATGGGCCCGTCAAACGGTACATTAGGGTTTGGGTAGGCCACCATAATTTCTATTTCATCGCGAAGCAGTACTGCCCAGCCTTCTTCCATAGCGCCACATTCAAAACCTAAAACTTCGGTATAAAATGCAACGGTTGCCTTAACTTGTGTTGTCCAGAACATTGGGGTTATAGAAGTAAGTTTTGCCATGGTATAGTTTTAAACAGTAAATCTAAAAAAATTTCTGATTTAATTACAAACAGCCTACAAAAAAGCCGGGCTATACCGGCAATTTCTTTTTCATTTCTTCTACAATGTTATATGCCGCCGGGCATATAGCTACATTTTTAATGGTAAGGTTGGCAATTTGCTGAAATTTCTTCCTGTCGGTGTGCGGAAACTCCCTGCATGCCTTTGGCCTTACATCATAGATCATGCAATAATTTTCTGCATCTAAAAAAGTACACGGCACACTTTGCAGCACATAATCGTTATCCTCATCAATGCGCAAATACTTTTCTATAAACTGTTGCGGCTTTTGCCTAAAGTGTTTGGCAATACGTTCTACATCGGCAAGGGTAAACAGAGGACCCGTGGTTTTACAGCAGTTGGCGCAGTTTAGGCAATTTGTTTTTTTAAACTCGCGGTCGTGCAGCTCCTGCATAACATAGTCCAGGTTTTTGGGTGGCTTCTTTTTAAGCTTATCAAAAAACTTTTTATTCTCGTTATGCTTATCTTTGGCAAGCTTAGGAAGCTGTTTTAAAAAATTCTCCATTCCATCAGTACATTTATCAATCGCAGCAAAAGTATAAAAAAATGAAAGACCTTTTTGGTAAAGCAATACTTGATTATCAAACCGGCAATGCCCCGGAAAATTTAATTACCGAAACATCCATATCTGAAGAAGATGAAATGGAGGTTGCCTACCTGTTTCGCAACTACAAAAACATGCCCGCTATGGAGCAAAAAGCGTTGCAGCTTGCCAAAGGGCGCGTGCTCGATGTGGGTTGCGGCGCCGGAAGCCACAGCCTGTACCTTCAAAACGTACGCGAACTTAATGTTACCGCTATAGATATTTCGGCTAACGCCATTGAAGCTTGTAGACTAAGGGGAATTAAAAATGCTTTTGCCCAGGATGTAATGCAGTTGGAAGGCCAAAAGTTTGACACCATACTTTTATTAATGAATGGTGCCGGTATGTGCGGCAAGCTTACTAATATTCCGGCATTTTTAAATAAGCTGAAATCACTGCTTAATGAGGGCGGACAAATACTGCTGGATTCGTCTGATATTATTTATATGTTTGATGAAGATGATGATGGCGGCAAGTGGATACCATCGGATATTGATTATTATGGCGAGCTTGTTTTCAATATCTCTTATAAAAATGAAAAGGAAGACCCGTTTAACTGGATGTATATAGATTACAACACACTGCAAAATGCTGCCCACGCCGGTGGCCTTAAATGCGAGCTGGTTTTGGAAGGCGAGCATTATGACTATCTTGCCCGGTTAACACTATAAAATAAGAAAGCCCGAAACATTGTTTCGGGCTTTCTTATTTTGCAACAAACTGTTATTGCATATATTTTTGAAGCATCTCGCCAACTCCCTGGCCCCACTCCTGCCCTAAGGCAGTTGCTTTTTCTATAAATTCGTTAGATTGAGAAACGCCTGTAACTTTTTTACCCGCCGGGCTTTCGTAAAACTTAATTACCGCCTTAACATCGTCGTGCGTTAATTTAGTCATGTACAAATCGGCCATTTTATCAAGCAGCCCTTTAAGAGAGGCATCAAATTCTTTGTTAAATTCGGCTTTTTTCTCTGCCGGTATATCCTGGGTATATTGTTCCATAGCTTTTTTATAGCTGTTTTGAACACCGCTCATTTCAAGAAATTTTAAAACATCTTTTTTAAAGGCATCCTGAGCAAAGCCTGCATTAGCAATAAGAAAAAATGCTATTGCGAATAAAAATTTTTTCATGGTATTAAGGTTTTGGTTATTACGGTATATTTAGATATTTATGTGTTTGCAACGATACACGCCATTTAGGGTTGTTCATTACATAATCTACAATTAACGGAGTTACCTCGTCTCTTTTGCTCCATTCGGGCTGTAAAAACAGGATAGCATCGCTATTGGTTTTAGCGGCCTGTTCTTCGGCAAAAATAAAATCGTGCTTGTTGTGTATAATTACCTTAAGTTCCTGTGCAAACAGGTAAACATCCGGGGTTGGTAATTTTGTTTTTTTAGGCGAAAGGCAAATCCAGTCCCAGGTGCCACTTAACGGGTAAGCGCCCGATGTTTCTATATGCACCCTCAAACCTTCGTCTTTAAGCTTTTGAGTAAGCGGGCTCATATTCCACATTAACGGTTCGCCGCCTGTAATAACAATAGTTTTACCATATTGCTTGGCATTGTTTACAATGGTATCTATACTTGTTGGCGGATGCAAATCGGCATTCCAGCTTTCTTTAACATCGCACCAGTGGCAGCCCACATCGCAACCGCCCACCCTAATAAAATAGGCAGCAGTACCCGTATGGAAACCTTCGCCCTGTATGGTGTAAAACTCCTCCATTAATGGCAGCATTATGCCCTTTTCAACTTCTATCTGTAGTTCCTTCTTCAGCATTATATTTCAAATAGTTTGCAAAGATAAGCATTTAATCGCTGCACAGCATAAAAACATAAAAACCGGCATAAAGCCGGTTTTTACAAATGTATTTAGAATTACTTAAGTTTCTGTAATTCGCCTTTAGCGTACTGATCGTTAGGATCAAGAGCAAGGGCTTTAGTAAAGTAATCTTTAGCTTTTGCTTTATCTGTTACAGCATAGTAAGCACCCGCGTTAGAGTAAGCCTCTATAAGGGTTTTAGTAGCTTTAGTAACCTCTGCACCACCTTTAGCCGTTACGATCTCGATATATTTATCGTAGTTCCTGGCCATTTCTGCGTAAGCATCGTTAGTTTGCAGGTTTTGGTTAACCTTAGCCTTGTAAAGGTAAGCATCCTGAGCCTCCGGAGAAAGCTCTATAACTTTTGCCAAAGCAGTATCTGCTTTTACAAGTTGTGCCGTGTTTGCTTTTTTAGCTTCAGCCGACTTGTTTACGTGATCGTAGTATATTGAGTAAGCAAGGTAGAAGTTATCGTAAAACAAGTTCCTGTTCTCCGGGTTTGTTGTAGCAACCTCAAACACAACAGCCGCTGGGCCATAAAGTTTTTGGTCGAATAACTTTTTACCAATAGCGTTAAACTCGTTAGTAATGTTAATATCCGTTTCGGCAGCTTTTTTAATGTTGGCAATAGCCTCATCAAATTGCACCTGATCTTTAATTATCGAGTTGTCTTTATCATCTTTACCTACTGTTGAGGCAAGCTGCGCAAGGCCAAGGTAAAGGTAATCTCTTGCGATGATACGTTTAGGGTCTACTTTGGCAATAAACTCTTTCATGGCAGTAATACTTGCCGGATAGTTTTGGTTTTCGTAAGCAGCATAAGCAGCATACCTAAGTATCCTTGGATTTACTTTATCCATTTGCTGCATTTTCTGAGCTTCTGCCTCAAGCGCTTTGTAATCGCCTGTTAGCAATAGGAAGTCAGCATGCCTCATCCTTGAATCAAGAGAATAATCGGTAAGGCTCATGTATTTTTCGTAGTACGAAAGTGCCTTAGGGTTGTACTCTTTTTTCTTAGAGCTGTCTGTAGTTCCCCATAGGTAGTACGTTTCAGCAAGTTCTCTGTAAACCGGCCCGTAGTTAGGGTTTGCGGCAACTATACCATCAAATGCCTTTACAGCCTCCGGGAAAGCAGCTTTAGTGTTTTTAGTAATTACACCCAACTGAAGTTTAGCCCTTAAAAGTGATGGATCTAACTCTGATGCCGTACGGAAATTTTTGTACGCATTGTTCTGATCTCTGTCGCGGTAGTAAGCCTCACCTAAATAAAGGTAAGCAGGTGCATATTTAGCATCTTTGGCTACAGCTTTGTTAAGCACGGCAACCGCTTTTTTATAATCGGGCTTGCCCGCATAAATGTAAGCGCGGCCAATGTAAACCAATTGCTCTACATCTCTTTTTTTAAGGTCTTTTTCTACAGCATCAAATTTTGCCTGGGCACCGGCAGCATTGCCGTTGTTAAGGTCGATATGGCCAAGGCCAATATCATTAAAGCTGGCATTATCTTTTGCAGCTTTACCTTTAGTAAAAGTAGCCGCAGCAGAATCCTGCTCCATTTGTGTTAAGTATACATCGCCTAACAAAAAGAAGTTTTTTCCATCTTCCGGTTTCGATGCAATCAGCGATTTTAAAATTGTTTTTGCCTTTTGGTATTGTTCAGCATCAATTGCTTTCTTGGCCTCGTTTGCATCCTGTGCATTTGCCATACTGAAAAGCAATAACGATAAACCGAGGAATTTAAATTTATTCATAATCATTTTAATTTCTCCTTTTTATTAATATTTAGTGGTTATTTTATAGTTCACTTCTAACTTCTATCTCTCTTGTGGGCATTGTTGCAGGCACTAAACCCGACTTTAAAATTAGCCTTTGTCCAGACTCAGCAGTTAGGTAGGTTTCAAAACCTATGCCCAAACCGTTTTTGCCCTGATAATTTAACACATACAGCTTGCGTGTAATTGGGTATAAGCCCGCAGCTATGTTGCTTTGAGATGGTTTGTAATATTTTTTGGACGACTTATCAATTTTAACATTATCAACGCCTAAAACACGCACGTTTTCTACATATTTTTCCCATCCTAATGGGGGTTGCACCAACCAGTTTACCCCAATTATGCCAATAGAACCGGGATTTTCGTGAACGTATTTTAATACAGCCTCGGTATCTTTAAGAGAATAAACATCGGTAGTGGCAATTTTAGTTACACCCGCCTGCTTAAGCAGCAGTTGTACCGTACCCGAATTTGAATTATCAAAAATAAGCTTTTTTACGGTAGCCGACGGCTTGCCCTGCAATACTTTGTAAACTTCCTGCAGGTTAACAACCGTATCTGTAGATTTTTTATTGGTAATAAGCGCCAGGGCATCGGTAGCAAAAAATGTTACCCTTGGTGTAATACCCTGCTTTGTAAAATGCGCTTCTTCCTGGGTAGTAAGTGGCCTTGCCAGTACTGCAACATTTGCAGAGTCTTTAATAAGTGCATTTACAACTTCGCTCTCGGCGCGGTTTACCTGTTTTATGCGGGCTTTAGGATAAATGCTATGAAATACAGCCAATGCATCTTCTATAATGGGCTGGGCTGTGGTATCTACATAAAGCGTTAAGTTACCCGATGTCATGGTTTCTACAGGGGCAGCGTCTCCAGAACCCGAAACTTCCTGCTTGCAGGAAAACATGATTGCCGATGTTACTACAACCCCCAATGTAATGCTAAAGCTATTTTTCATTTTATTTATAATTGAACCGATTAAATGTGCCGCTTATTGGTCTTTATAATTTTGGATAACCCTTATAAACCTAAAAAAAGCATACACCAAAAGTATAACACCCATGGTTAGCCTGCCCGTTTGGGTTATATTAAAAGGGTTACGATCCCAAAAAATAAACATAAGGCCCAAAACCAGGTATGCAATAAATACGAGTATGCCAAAAACAAGCAGAAATCGCTTTTGGGGCGATTTCTGTGTTTCGTAGCGCGATCTTCTTCCAGTAACCATCGCTATTCTAATTTATGATTTTATGTTAATTGTAATAGGCAGGTTGTATGATGCCCTTACCGGTTTACCGTTCTGGATACCCGGCGACCATTTAACTTTAAGCGACTTAAGTACACGTTCTGCTTCTTTACCAAGGCCGTAACCCGGGTCTCTAAGAACTTTGATAGCTGTAAGCGTACCATCTTTCTCAACAACAAAAGAAACGTATATTTTAGCGTTCATATCATTATCTAATTCCGGCACACGGAAGTTTTTGTTAACATAGCTGTAAAAAGCAGCTATACCACCTGGAAACTCCGGCTGTACCTGTAAACCTGCAGAACTGTATACTGCATTATCAGGAGCTTCTACACCTTTATCAAGGTCGCCCGATGGTTTACCTATGTTGATATCGCCTGTTGGGCTGGCCTCTGCGTTACGAGAACTTGGGTCGGCCTCTTTAAATTGTGAAATCTTAGGTGGATCTTCCGGTACTTCTTCTTTCTTGGCAGCCTCAAGTGGTTTGAATTTTACTTCTTCCACGATTGATTTTGGCGCCTGGTACACTTCTACCGGCGGCGGTGGCGGAGGTAAAACCTCTACCGGTGGCTCCGGGATATCAACTACCTCTATAATTTGGTCTACCTGCTCTTCTTTCTCTTTTGGAGATAATTCGCCCAAATATTTATAAATAATTGGAGAAGATGCAGCAGTAACAAAAAATATACTTCCTATGATAATAGCTAACGTAGTAGTTTTTGGATTTTCTGACCTAAGCTGGTAAGCGCCGTACTTTTGGTTACGCCCCTCAAAAACCAGGTCTATCCATTCTGTTTTAAATATATTCAGTTTTGACATAATCTATATTTTTTGGTTTAACGCCAAAGCTTAATATAAGCCTGTTTGTTTTAACAGGTCTATCTCTGCAGGTGTAATATCACCTATAGCATATAACTGCACTTTGTTAATAGCCATTTCATCTAATATATCTACAAGGTTGCGGTAGCTGGCTACATCACTTGCTTTTATATTTACAATAAGACCTTCTTCTTCGGGCTTATCAGTATTAGCTTTTGCAATGGCAGTGTTTTTTAAGATATCTTTCCTGATACTGTTTTTACCATAAGCAGCTTCTGTAGGTGCAATTGTAGGTGTTTCAAATTTACCCATGTACCAAAGCAGCTTATTATCTTTACCAATAAGTATAGTCATCATCCTTGCTTCAGGAATCTTAGTATTGTCTTTTGGCTCATTTTTTGGATCCTTATCCGGCATTGCCAAAGGCATCGACTGCGGTTTTGACAGCGTTGTGGTAAGCATAAAGAAGGTAATTAATAAGAAAGCCAAATCTACCATCGCGGTAAGGTCTACCCCGGGGTTTGATTTTTTACTTCTTACTTTACCGCCCTTGCCACCGTCGCCGCCGGTATTTAATTCTGCCATTTTATATTATTTTTATAATATTAAAAATCTTCGTTTCTTAATCCTGTAACAAGATAGAATTTGTTTTTCTTCTGAGCCTGCAGGATATCAATAATCCTCTTGATAGTAGGATAATCTTCTTTCGCATCACCTTTTATAGCAATATCAAGGTCTTTATATTTAACCGTTTCATCGCCATCGGCAATACGTGCATCAAGCACAGCCTTTTCGGCTTCCCTTGCCTGCTCTACCCAGTCTCCAAGCTGGTTACCAACAGAATCGTAAGGAATACCTTTTTGCATATTTGGTGCATTACGCTCGTTAACACTAAGGGCTAATAAGCCTTTAAGCTGGTTAAGCGGCACACCAAAACCATCCATACCCACAAATTTTTTAATTTCTTCCTGAGTAAAAGTAACATTGTATTTTGTAGCCATACGCGATAGCGTACCTTCTCTTGCTGCTCTTGGAATGGTAAAAAACACCTGCTTATCTCCAACAGATATTGTAGCTACACCCTCTTCAGGAAGCTTATCCAATACCGTAGAAACAGGCGTATCAACCGGCTTTGGCTCTGGTTGCTTTGCAGTGGCAGTCATTACGAAGAACGACAGCAAAAGAAACGCAACATCGCACATAGCGGTCATGTCTATCCTGGTACTCTTCCTTGATATTTTAACTTTAGCCATTATTGTTTTTTATTAGCTTACAGACCCCAAAAGTGCCTTATATTAATTAACGCACTTTTGGCCTGTAATATTATCAAATACTCTTTTTAATTATGCGTTGTTAGCACGAGCCCTAAACCTTCTGTAAGTTTGGGTAATTGTGAAACCAGCCTCGTCAATAGAGTAAGTAAGTTTGTCAATTTTAGATGTAAACACGTTGTAAGCAATAATTGACACAGTTGAAGTACCAATACCTGTAGCTGTGTTAATAAGTGCCTCAGAGATACCTACAGCAAGCTGAGCAGAATCTGGCGTTGTACCGGCACCAAGTGCAGAGAACGCTTTAATCATACCCGATACTGTACCAAGTAGACCAACAAGTGTACCAATAGATACAAGTGTAGAAAGGATAACAAGG
Organism: Flavobacterium subsaxonicum WB 4.1-42 = DSM 21790; assembly: GCF_000422725.1. Taxonomy (GTDB): domain Bacteria; phylum Bacteroidota; class Bacteroidia; order Flavobacteriales; family Flavobacteriaceae; genus Flavobacterium; species Flavobacterium subsaxonicum. Next base: position 168,777 of record NZ_AUGP01000028.1, on the reverse strand, counting down.
TTTTTCTCTAACATTGGCATTTCAAGAGAAGTAGCCTCTTCTAATTCCTGCTGAATAGCAGCTTCTGCCCTTTCGCTATCAAAACCTTCTCTTTTAACTTCTTCATATTTTAAAAGACCTGCTTTTACAACGTTAGCAACAGTACCTTGTTGTTTATCGCACTCAGCCATAGCCTCGTTAATGTTACCAGCTTTAATCTGAGCCTGTACTTTAGCCACAAAAGACTCTAAGTTACCTTTACCGGCAGCTTTGCTTATTACAAAAAACCTCTCTATAGAGAATACAAGAGCCATTAATAATAATCCAAGTAGCGCAGCAACAATAACACCACCTTTATATACTGTACCTAAAAAGTTACCATTAAGCGGGTGACCGGCTTCGGCTCCTTTTTCAGTCATTTCTTTAGCGTTTTCAAAGTTTGCAGGAGCACCCATTATAAATTTCCATACAAGAACCCCAACTAATAAACATACAACGATAGCTAATCCAGCAAATATATTGGACCCTTTAGAACTACCTTCTTTTTTTTCAACTTTTTGAACAGATGCGTTTGCCATTTTTTTTAAATTTAGTTTTCTGATTTTTTAATAATAATCTCTTACTTGTTAAAATTATTTTTTACATAAGAATGGCAAATTTATATTATTAGAGGATAAAAAAAAACAAAATGATTTTTTTTATCAATTCTTAACAATAATTTATTGCAACATTAATCAAATCCAAACACCAATTAATTAGGAATTGTTTATGCAAAATCAATTTTTACTCACTCAAAACTACCATTCGTTATAAATTATTTTAAATAAATATAGATTGCCTATAAATAACACAAATTACATTTGTTTATTGTGTGGCCTCTTAAATTTTATTTTAACACCTTTTATTTATGGTTAAATTAACCATTTGCGCCTTACTAAAACGATTATACTAAAGTAAATTCCTACAATAAAATATTTTTAAATCGATTTCGGACTTTATTAGTATACCAATCTTATATAGAATTAAATGTACGAAAGTAAGACGGATTAATTGGCACTACCCTACCAGTTATTTTTAACTGTTTGCAGCACCACACTCACTTTACCCTTAACATTAACTTTACAAACGGTTGTTTTTAGCAACCATTTGTGTTAACTATTTAAGGCCATTACATAGTATAAAACACCAATTATATTAAACCGGCTATCTAAGAAATACTATTGCTCTAACAGCTCCAGTATGCGTGCATCTACAATGGGCTTATCCCAGTTGTTTTCTATACCTTCCATGCGCATTACTTCGTCCATTATTGCCTTTTGCCTGTCGCCTATTGCAAGGGCCTCGCTGTAGGGCCTGTAACTAAAGGTTACCCTACTGTAAAGGGGCAGCCACTTATCGGGGTACTTTTCAGAAAATCGTTTCTCTATCTTTTTTTGCAGGTGAAATTTATCATCAGCCGTTTTAGAGCTCATCTCTAAAAAGTTTCGGTAAGACAGCTCAGCAATAGCATCGGCATTAGGTTTGCGGCTCTTTTCGTATTCTTTAAATATGGTTGTCCAATCGTCGCCATACTGCTCCATCATCTGGCTAAGTATGGTAATATCTTCAAAACCGGCATTCATGCCATGCCCGTAAAACGGCACTATGGCGTGGCAGGCATCGCCAATAAGAGCAACTTTGTCCTGAAACGTCCACGGAAAGCACTTCATGGTAACCAGCGTACTGGTAGGGTTTTTAAAAAAATCTTCAACCAGATTGGGTATAACATCTACCGTGCTTGGAAAATGCGTTGCAAAAAACTGCTCCAGCGTTTCTTTATCCTTAAGCGATTCGAACGACTTTTCGCCTTCAAACGGCATAAAAAGCGTACAGGTAAAGCTGCCATCCATATTAGGCATGGCTATAAGCATAAAATCCTGCCTTGGCCATATATGGAATGAGTTTTTGTCTAATTTATGGGTACCATCTGCATTCGCCGGAATGTTAAGCTCTTTGTAACCCATGTTTAAAAATTCCTGAGAATAGTTAAACCTGTTTTGGCGCTGCATGCGGTGGCGAACTCGTGAAAAGGCACCATCGGCACCAAAAACCATATCATAATCCAAATCGGTCCAGGCGCCCCTTTCGGTTTCGCCGGTGTGTAGTGTAGCTGTTTCCAGGGATACATCCCACACGCGCGACTCGAAAAAAAAGTTTACTCCTTCGGCTTCGGCCAGGCTAACCATTTTGCGGTTAAGCAGTCCACGCGATATAGAATAAATGCTCTCGCCCTCTTTACCATAATACTGGTAGGCCAGCGGCTGCCCTACAAGGTGTATGGCGCGCTTTTCTAAAGGTATGGCCAGTTTTCGTATTTCGTCTCCCAAACCTACCTCGTCTAACGCGCGCCAGCCGCGGTGCGACATAGCAAGGTTAATAGACCGGCCGGAAAATTGAATTTTTCTTATATCGGGGCTTCTATCGTAAACATCTACAGTGTGCCCTGCTCTTTTAAGGTATATTGCCAGCAGCGATCCTACAAGTCCGGAGCCTACTACTGCAATTTTTAAGGGAGTTTGCATGAAAATATATTCTATATACTATACAAAAGTACTTAATTAATGCGGAGGGGGATTTTTTTTAGTAAATAATTTGCAATGAATTTATTAAGAAAACTTTGGCTATTAAAGGATTCTTAATGAATTAACACCCGCTTGTATTAATGAGTAATTTTATCTCACTAACTTTTAAAAACATAGTATCATGAGAGATTTAATCTGGTTAATTGTTGTAATCCTTATAATAGGATGGCTTGTAGGATATTTTGGCTTTGCAGAATCTGTTGGTAGCCTTATCCACATATTATTAGTATTGGCTATTATTGGTATTCTTTACAGGCTTGCCGTGGGCAGAAGGCCGTAAACTTTTACTCAATAACCTACCTACTTACAAAAGCAAAAAAAATCCCCGTTTGGGGATTTTTTTATGCCTTAAATTAAAACAGAAATCGCCCGAAGAATACTCTCCAGGCGACTTCATCTCACATAATTAACCAACAACTATATTATTCCATTAAATTTTGATGCTTTTTGCGCATGGCCCAGTAAAAGAAGTTAGGGAACACCAACAGTGTAAATACCGTAGCTGTTACCAAACCGCCAATAATAGATATGGCAAGGGGTTTTTGGGATTCTGACCCGATACCGGTTGAAAGTGCCGCCGGCATTAGCCCGATGGCTGCCATTAAGGCCGTCATTACCACGGGCCTGGTTCTGGATTTTACCCCCTGTATAATAGCATCTGTAAGCGATAGCTTGGCCTTGAGGTTGGTATGAAACTCTGAGACGAGTATTACCCCGTTCTGGATACAGATACCCAGGAGCGCAATAAACCCTACCCCTGCCGAGATACCAAAGTTAATGCCCGTTATTTGCAGCGCCAGGATACCGCCAATTACCGCAAACGGCACATTGATGAGCACCAACAGCGAATCTTTTATATTGCCGAACATTATAAACAGCAGCACAAAAATGAGCACTAACGATATGGGCACTACCTGCGCCAGCTTGGCACTTGCCCTTATCTGGTTTTCGTACTCGCCCGTCCAGCCCACGGTATAGCCATCGGGCAATTTTAATGTTTTTACCTTGGCCTGAGCCTCGGCAATGGCACCACCAAGGTCGCGGTCGCGTACAGAGAATTTAACCCCAATAAAACGTTTGGTATCATCGCGGTACACAAAGGCAGGGCCGGTCTCGGTAGTAACGCTGGCAATTTCTTTAAGCGGCACTTTGCCCCCACGAAGTGTTGGCACCATAAGGTTCATAATATCTTCTTCATCTTTACGGTACTGCTCTTCGTAACGCAGCCTGATGTCAAATTTCTTTTCGCCTTCGTATTTCTGGCTGGCGGTTTTACCGCCAATGGCCATTTCTATAATGCCCTGTGCATCGCGTTTTTGCACACCGTAGAGCGCCATTTTTTCTTCGTCGAACTTAACGCTAATGCCCGGCTGCCCTAAGTTGCGCAGTACACCAACATCTTTAATACCGTCTATAGGTTCTATTTTTTTCATTACCTCGTTGGCAATTTTATCTAAAACCTGTAAGTCATCGCCATAAATTTTTACCGCGTTAGATGCTTTAAAACCGGCAACAGCCTCGGCTACGTTATCTATAACCGGTTGGCTATAGTTATAGGTAATGCCCTGGTACTTACTCAGTTTTTTATTCATCTCCTCAATCAACCCATCAACGGTTAGGTCGCGTTTCCATTCTTCGTGAGGCTTCAGGTCGACCTGAAACTGCAGGAATCCAAATCCGTTAGGGTCGGTACCATCGTTACTACGGCCGGTTTGCGAAAGCACATCGTTAACCTCTGGGAACGATTTAAGTTCTTCGCGAATTTTGCGGGCTGTTTTTACACTCTCTGTAAGCGAGTTGCTAATGGGCAGTTCTGCCGTTACCCAAAGTGCGCCCTCATTAAGTGGCGGCAAAAATTCTGTACCCATAAATTTGGCCGAAAACAGGGTAACCACCAATATTACAACCGACACGATGATAGAGGTACGTTTGTTTTTAAACGTAACGCCAATGCCTTTGCCTACAATTTTATCGAAAAAGTTTACAACGGGGTTGTGTTTTTCTTTTACATTTTTTCTAAGCAGTATAGAGCATAATACCGGCACTAAGGTCAGCGTAAATATTAATGCACCCAATAAGGCAAAACCAAGTGTCCATGCCAGGGGCGAGAACATTTTACCTTCCACCTTTTCGAATGCAAAAATGGGTAGCAGGCCTGATATGATGATCAGCTTACTAAAAAATATGGCCACACCAAGTTTGGTGCCTTCTTTACGGATTAATCCAAGCTTAGACAGTTTATTAAAACGGTCTGGCCCTATACGGTGCTGGAGCTGGTCGAGCGCTACAAAGAGCCCCTCTACCATTACAACGGCACCATCTATAATAATACCAAAATCTACCGCGCCCAGCGAGAGCAGGTTAGCACTCATGCCCTTTAATTTTAGGCACAAGAACGCAAACAGCAGCGCCAGCGGAATAATTATGGATACGATAAGCGTAGTACGCCAGTCGGCCATAAAGAGAAATACGATAACCGTAACCAGCAGTATACCCTCTACAAGGTTATGTGTAACGGTGTGGGTACAAAACTCCATTAGCCTGTCGCGGTCGTAAAACGTTACCATTTTTACATCTTTAGGCAGCACGTTTTCCTGCACGTAGGCAATTTTTTCTTTAAGGCGGCCCAAAACTTCCGATGGGTTTTCGTTCTTGCGCATTACCACAATGCCCTCTACCACATCATCATTATCGTTCAGGCCCACCTGCCCTACGCGCGGCACGTTAGACTCGCTTACTTTGGCAATGTTTTTTACCAGTACCGGGTTGCCATTGCGCTGTGCCACAATGGTGTTTTCTATATCCTGAATGTTATCCAGCAGACCAATGCCCTTAACTACGTAGGCCTGCCCGTTTTTCTCAATAACATCGCCACCCACGTTAAGGTTGGCTTTGTTTATGGCCTCGTACACCTCGGGCGAGCTAAGCTCATATTTTTGGAGTGCTATAGGGTCTATGCCCACCTCGTATGTTTTTTCGCGGCCACCAAAGGCAACAACATCGGCTATGCCGGGCACTGCCCTTAACTGCCTGTCGATTACCCAATTTTGCAGGGTTAAAAGTTCTCGCGTATCTTTAGTGTCGCTGTGCAGGGTGTACCTGTAAATCTCGCCGGTTGGGCCATAAGGGGGTTGTACCTCGGGTTCTACATCATCGGGCAGCTGCACGTTGCGCAACTGGTTGTTTACCTGAAAACGCGCAAACGTATCATCTACATCATCATCAAAAATAATTTTGATAACAGACAGCCCAAACATGGTAATACTGCGCACGTTGGTTTTTTTCTGAACCGAATTCATGGCAATTTCTATAGGCGAGGTTACAAAGCGCTCTACCTCTTCGGCGCTGCGGCCGTTCCATTCGGTTACAACAATTATTTGTGTATTGGTAACATCCGGAAAGGCCTCTACCGGAATATTCTTGTAGCTTATTATACCCGCAATAACTACAACGCCCACCCAAAAAAAGGTAAACATTTTATTGCGAAGCGAGAAGCCAATTATGTTTTTTATCAACTTATTCATGGCTTATATTTAGTCGTTAATGGCATCGTAGATTAGCAGGTTATTTTTTACGATAACTTTTTCGCCCTCTTTTAATCCGGACGATAAGTAGGTAGTATCGTCTAACGCCCTGTAGATGGTAACCTCGCGGGTCTCTACATCGGTTTTAGACTTAAATACCATTACAAAATATTTGTTCTTATCGAACACCACCGCCTGAGACGGCACCGATACAAACTTTTTGGTGTCGGCATAATGTACTGTTACCGTGGCATTCATTTCCGGCTTTAGGGCTACATCGGCGTTAGGCACTTTTATAAGTGCTTTGGCAGCGCGGGTATCAGGATCTATAACATTAAATATCTTGTCTATTTTACCTGTAATTTTTTTATCAGGGTAGGCAATAGTCTGTATGTTTACCTCCTGCCCCTGCTTAATATTTCCCAGGTCGCTTTCGTTTACGTTGGCCAGTACCCAAACATTATCCAGCTTCGCGATGGTAAAAATGGCCTCGTCTCGGTTGCTGATAAGCATTTCGTTAGGGCTAACATCTTTAAACACCACATAGCCGCTAATTGGAGCGTACAGGTTGTAAACCGATCCGCTTTTAAGCCTGTAAATGTTGTTAACCTCCTTCATCCTGCTTTTTTCAGATTTTGCCTTATCCAGTTCTTTTTGAGCCACAACCAGTTCTTTTTCAGAGGCCAGTTTGCCCTCGTACATATCTTTAACGCTTTGCAGGTTACGCTCTGCAATAGACACATTAGCATCGGCATCGGTAGTCTGGCTCTGGTAGCCGGCCACCTCGCTGCTGCGGATGCTTGCCAGCAACTGCCCCTGCTTTACGTAGTCGCCCAGTTCGGCGTTAATGCTAATTACATTACCCCCCACTGCCGGAAACACCTGCGCCATGTTATTATTATCGGCCGTTACTTTACCAAACAGGCGGATCTCGTTCTGTGCAAACTCCGTTTTTGCATCGGCAAAAGTGCTTTCGCCGTACATTTTATCGGTCATTTCAAATTGCTGCTTTACTTCGGCAACTTCTTTCTTTTTCTCGCAGCCGGTTAGCACCAGGGCCGTAATGGCTGTTAGCAGTATATATTTAGATTTTTTCATGGTTTAAAAGTTGTTGGTTCCTGTTACATAATTAATTTGGGCAGCGGCAATAGCAAGCTGTTTCTTAACCCTTTCTACCTCGGTTTGTGCCTCGTTGTACGATTCGAAAAAATCGGCAAACTCGATCATCGATACATTGCCTTTCTGGAAGTTGGAGGTAATACCATTGTACACGGCATCAAAATCCTGGTTAATAAGCTGGCTGATGCGCTTGTACTCGTCTACACTGCGGGTGTAGTTTTGGTAGGCCGCCAGGACCTCGTTCCGGATTTCTAACTCTTTGTACGAAACATTCTGGGTTTGCTGCTGCTGGTTAATTTTTGCCGCCTGTATGTTACCCCTGTTCCTGTCGAAAACCGGCAGCGGTATGGCAAGGCCAACATTATACTGGTTGTTAAAGGCATCGCCCTGTTGGTTGTAGCCTGCGCGCAATGTAACATCGGGTATCAGCATTCGTTTTTGTAACGAAACATTAAGCTTGGCCGACTCTATGCCCAGTTTTGCCTGGTTAAGGTCGGGGCGGTTTTCTAACGATTTATTCAGTACATCGTCATACAGTACGCCTTTATCTGAATACGCATTGGCATCGGCACTGGTGTAAATGGTATTGGTACTGGCCGTTATGCCCAACAGGATATTGAGTTTTTGCTGCTCTTGTATTAGCACGGCGCTTTCTTCGGATTTATCGTTGTTTATTTTTACGTAAACCGATTTTAAGCGTACCAGGTCTTTAAGGGCTATATTATTTTTAGCTACCTGAACCTCGTAGCTGTTAATAAGCGATTGCAGCTTATCCAGCAACTGGTTGTATTTTTCGATAACTTTTTGCTGGTGGTGCAGGGTGTAGAACGAGTCCCAGATTTGTTGCTGCAGGTTGCGGGTAAGGTCGGTAAGCTCGGCTTCAGCCATTTGCTTGTCTAATTTGGCCAGCTCTATTTGCTTACGGCGTTTGCCACCAAGCAATATAAGCTGCTCCAGGCCTGCGGCAAAGTTGCCCTGTTTACCGGTGGGGAAGTAATTATTGTTCTGCGCTTCGTAAGCAATCATATCGGCAGAAATTTCCGGGTTGGGGTATACCTCAGATTGTATTATCTGGGCATCGGCCTTGTTGATGTTGTATTGCTGGGCCAGCAGCAGGAAATTATTTTTAAAAAACAGCTCTTCGGCCTGCTTTATGGTAAGTGTAACCGGCTCAGGAGACTGCGCAACGGCTACTGCCTGGATAAACACAACGGCTATCCAGACAAAGAATTTACTTTTAAATTCCATGATAAAAAATTTTAAATACTATTAAGGGAGAGTGCCTTGCAGCTTAGCCACAAAACATAACAATACCAAAGCCTGCTTTACTGCTGTTGCAATAAAACAAAGGGCTGCCTGTAGCAATTTGCTAAGGCCGGTAATAAATAATAGTATTTAAGCCTCCGGTGGCGGAGAAAAGATATTCACTAAAGGTGAATTGTAGATGGGTTTATGGTAAAAGTCATCGGCAAACACGATCCTGAAATTTTCGGCAACGGCGGCCTTAAATTGTATGGGTTCGTACTGCTCAAATGTCCAGACTACTTTTTTGGCATTAAATTTATGGGTAATTGGCGTTTTAGAGTGATGCTCTGGTATTGCATTTTCAATACACATTACATCCTCTAACACTAACTCTACAACCGAGTCGACCTCGTTAAATTTAGCGTCTACCTTGTTACCTTCAAAAAGGGTGTGGGGGTTATCTATACTAAAGTTTAGTATGTGTAATGCCATAAGCAAACACAACGTGCGACCATTAATATATTTGTTGATAAACTTCATTCCTTTTTTCTGAACTGCAAAAGTATTACATTAAAATGTGATGTAACACAAATCCTGCCAAAAAAGCCAATTTTTATATATTTGTTAAAAATATATTTTACAATTTGGCAATTCCTGTTTTAAGCGCTGCTTTTCGGCGGGTGTAACGGGGTTGCCCGTTAATATTAATGTCCTCAGTTCGGCAAGCTTACCTATATTCCTGGGCATTTCTTTAATGTTATTGTTAGCTAACGACAATAATTGCAGGTTGGCCAAATTGGTAAAACCATCGGGCAAGGCTGCAAGCCTGTTGTTATTAAAGAACACGCTCTTTAAGCTTTTAAGATCGCCGATAGATTGCGGTAGCTCTTTTATATGATTGAATTCTATGTTAAGTTCTTCCAATGCCGGAAATTTTGTCCACTGGGCATCAAACTCGTTAAACTGGTTGTAGCTCAGGTTAAAATTCTTTAGCTTTTTTAGTTTCGAAATTTCCTGCGGCAAAAAACTTAGCTGGTTGTTATCTACAGCAAGTACCTCTAATGCTTTACAGTTGCCAATGGTGGTGGGCAATGCTGTTATAGCATTATAAGAAAGGTGAAGGAAACGCAGCTTTGTTAACTTTCCAATTTCTGAAGGGATGTAGGCAATGGAATTATCGGTAGCATCAAAATTGATAAGCTTGTTTAGGTTGCCAATGCTTTTAGGCAGGTACCTAAGCGCATTAAGCTTAACGGTTAGTACCTCTAATTGCTTCAGCTTAAAAACATCATCTTCTAAAACCTCCAGGTTGTTGCCCATAAGGTTTAAAAAGTGCAGCTGCTGTAAAGTACCCAACTGTTCGGGTAAGTGAAAAACGCCCTGATCTCTTAAATTAAGTTGTGTTGCAGGCTTGGGTGCCGCCAGTGCAGTGGCTACGCTGCCGTAAACCGGCTCTTTTATAGGGTTTGCATTTTGCGCCTGTGCCATAGCGGCCAAAAGGCAAAGGGCAATGGATATTTTTGTTTTCATAAAAAAATTTTAATAGTAAAAAAGGACCGGCAACATGTGCCGATCCTTCTTTTGTATATATACTTTGTAACGTATTAGTTTTTAACCAATTTGTAGCTACCTGATTTATCGCCCACATTAAGTTTGATAAAAAACACCTGGTCGCCCATTAGGTTAGCAAGGTTAAGCTCTATTTTTTGGCCTGCACCTGTAGTCTGGTTTTCTGTATTGTATACTTTTCTACCTAAAAAGTCGTATACCTCTACAACCACTTTCTGGCCTGCCTCTTCGTTAAGCTCTACGGTTATATTACCTTTTGTAGGGTTAGGGTAAAGGGTTACATTATTTAAGCCCGTAACACCATCTACACCTGCAGTTTGCTCTACAACAATATAGTCTGACTTAGTTACTGCTTCGCTGCTGCCTGTTGTATTACTTGCTACAAGGGTAACATTATAAGTACCTGCTGTAGCATACGTAACGGTTGGAGCCGCTGCTGTAGATGTTGCCGGTGTACCACCTTCAAACGTCCATAACCAGCTTGTTGGCGTGTTAGTACTAAGATCTGTAAAGGTTACAACCTGGTTGGTGTTAACTGTTAAATCGTCTGCAAGGAAATCGGCCATTGGGGCATTAGCACCAAGGTCTTTAGCTAAAGAGAACACAACTATAGACGATGAGTTTATGCTAACCTCTGCACCTGTAGCATCTGTTTGCGGCGTGTTACTGCCATTAGGGTGCTGTACAGAGAAGAAACCGTATTTAAAATCGGGTGTAAAAGTTAGGCCTGTAGGCTCTGCACCGGCCGGCATAGAAGAGTGAAGCAATACTTTAGGAGCGCTCTGTACGTGGTCTGGCCTTACAACCCAAATGTAGTTAAGCCCACCATCCTGTAGCATCCATAAGTTACCTTTATCATCAAACGTAAGGTTATCGTTACCATCACCCCAAGGCTCGCTAACCGTACCTGTAGCAGTTTCTATTGGATATGACATACCACCAACAAACGTTTCAAATTCAGATGCGGTAGTACCGTTATCTTTAAACCTGTAAACACGGTTTCTGCCTTTTGCAGCAAAGTATATTTTACCATCTATAGGGCTAATATCGCAATCTTCAACACCGTTAAAGTTAGTACCACCAAGTGTACCTGCTACAGTGTTTAGGTTGTTACGGTCGGCCTGGGTAGTGTTAGGCACCTGTATCCACTCTGCAGTGCTTGAGTTTGGCTCATCGTTAGACAGGCCTAAGTTTAATTTAAGCACATATACCGTACCCGATGTTAAGTCTCCGGCAGTATCGGCTACAAATTTGTAAACACAATGCGTACCACCATCTTCGCCATAATAGCAAGTTTTGTTATCGGCAGCTACAACCACGTTTTCGTGGTTCATACGGCCCATAGCCCAAAGTTTTTCCTGACCGTTACCGTAATCTTTAACAGCAGCAGTAACAGGGTCTATTTCTACCAACCAGCCCACATCCTGGTAGCCATCGCCATTAACATCGCCTGCAGCCGTAGCTTCTTCGGCAGTTATAGATGTACCCCAATGTGTAATACCACCAGAACAGTTTCTGTTAGTTGTAACCAAAGCGGTATTGTAAAGGTCTACTTTTTCTGATGTATCTAACGACCATAACGACTGGGCAGTATCTAAATGCAGGTTTACAATAGAAACACCACCCGGGTTATTTTCGTGGTTAACGGCAAGGCGGCCCTCTTTGCTGCTACCATCTACAGGCAGGTAAGCGCAAAAATCGTGAAGACCAGGCACGGTACCAGAACCATCGGTATACGCATCTCCTTCTTTAAACATAAGCTGGAAACGGTGTTCCTGAGGTATGATAAGATTAGGCGTTTGCGCTGTTGGGTTGATTGATGTAAAGCAACCAAGGTGCTCTTCGTCGCAATTTACAACAAGGCTCGAATCAAAAGCATCCTGAATATACATATCAAATTTAAGATCTGAGCTTTGCCCGTCGCGGTTGTGAATTTCTACCGCTATCCTGTTTACACCCTGTGTAAAAGCAGTTTTAGGCACCTGGTGTACGTAGTACCTGTTCTCATCGGCATCGTTAATAGTAGATGCTGCATTGGTAAGATACGTAACAGCGCCTGTTGGCATGTTATCTCTAAATACCTCTACACCGTTTACATAAACTACAGCACCATCATCTCTTTTAAGTCCGAAATCTACAAACTCGGCCACATTGGCAAGATCGATGTTAATATCTCTTGTAAAGTAAGAGGTAATGTATTTGTTACCAGAATCGGGTCCGAAAGAGATAAGCGTGTTCTGGGCATCGCCGTAGCCAAGTGGCGCAGCACCGCTGGCCCATGCTGTGTTATCGTAAGAGGCAACTTTCCAGGCAACAGCATCAAGGCTGGTACCGTTGTCTAAATACGACCATTGCGAATCTTTACCTAACGGATAGGTTGCAGGGTCTAAAGTAAAAGCGGCAGCGTTAACTTTGGCGGTGGTGTGTAACACTGCTTTGTTAGCTGCTTTTTTTACTTTGTTGGTTTCTGGGGCTTTGGCCTCGGTTGGAGCCGACATTGGCTTAAACAACGGCACGTTGCCCGATACTACCACTGCAAAACTCCACATAGAGAATAGCAGCGATAAAGAAAGTAGGCTTTTTTTCATAATTAGTTTTTGTTTGTAAAATTTTTGTACGCCAAAAGTAATTTGAAAAACATGCCTGCCCCTTAAGCCATTTTTAAAGTATAATTAACGAATTGTAACTCCAAAAGTGAAATATTAAGCCTTTGTTACCCAAAACAGCCTTTAATATATTTATTAATAACATTGCCCAAACAGGTTATTAAACTTTAGCTAAACCGTTTTTTGATAACCGCCTGAAAAACGAGCTACTGCATTGTTAACACCCGCCCCATTAGTAGGATAGCACGTTGGTAAGCGATTTTATAAAGGCTATAAGGTCTTTCTTTTCCTGTTCGGTAAGGTTAAGCGGATCTGGCGAGAGGGTTTGGTTCTTTACATTAATGCCGTAACCTGCGCCACCACCTTTGTTGTAGAACTCTACCACTTCCTCCAGGGTCTTGAAGGCACCGTTATGAAAATAGGGCGCCGTAAGGGCTGCATTTCTTACCGTTGTAGTTTTAAACGACTTCTCGTATATCCAGGCATACTCTGTAAACACCTCGTTATCAAGCCTGCCGTTATCTGCATCCAGGGTTTTACCTTCGGGCATGTTCAGCACGCCCAGTATTTCGCTTTCGTTATCATTATAAAAGGGAGGTACCAAGCCCGAGAAGGTTGGCGAATAATGGCAAGTGGCACAGGCGGCCTTGCCCGCAAACAGGTTAAAGCCCCGTGTAACTTCGGGTGCAATGGTGGGTATTTCGCCACGCATGTATTTATCGAACTCGCTGTTGAATGATTTTAACGATAACACATAAGATGCCAGCGCTTTAGAGAAATTTTGCCTTGTAAGGCTATTTTTGCCAAAAACGGTTTTGAATTTATTGGCGTATTCCGGTTGGCCTTCAAGCTTTTTAATTATGGCGGCGTAGGCGGTGTTAAACTCGTCTTTATTAAAGATAACGTGCTCTGCCTGTTGCTCTAACGTAAAGGCACGCAGGTCGTAAAAATAACGGTCGGCATACACGGCGTTAAGCAATGTGGGGGCGTTGCGCAATACGGTTTTGCCCTGTATGTTGCTAATAGACTTGGCAAAACCATCGCTATAGCCTTTTTCGGGCTGATGGCAGGTGGCACAGCTAACTTTACCATCGTTACTTAGCACAGGATCAAAGAATAAGGCCTTACCTAAAGAGCGCAATTGTGCACTATCCTCACCCTCTTTAAGTTCTGAAAAGAAATACGGGTTTAAAAAGTCTTCCGAAAAAATAGAGTTGCTGCCGGGATTCCATGCGGTGGTTTGCTGCATGTATTCCGACTCTTTATCGTTTTCCAGCCTGCCTAACTGTTTATAAATAGGGTCGATATAGTTTTTAAAAAACGTTACCCTATCAAAATCATCAAAAGAAACAGGCTTTTTAAGTTGCGCTATTGCATTGTTAAACAAGGTAATGGTAGCGACATCGGCGTTTTTGTAATGTTCCTGCAGGTAGCTTAGCATGCCGGTTAAGGAGGCTTCGGTTTCCTGTATGCCGTTAAGCGAACCCGGTGTATCAAACCCCGTTATGCCCATGGTAAAAATTCGCACCAGTTGCAGCCTCATGGCTGTAATGCCGAATTTGCCCGCTTGTTTGTTCTTATCCAAGTCGTTAAAAAGCTGGCCGTAAGTTACCCGCAGTTTTTTGGCCAGTGCGGCTATCTGTACTTTTTCTTCAGAGGCTTCGTCAGAGAATACCAATTCATCTAACACCTGTAAACCGACAGGCACTACCACTTTTGGGCGGGTACCTTCTTTTTCTATCTGCATTAGCGGGGCGCCGTTAATGTTGCCCTTAACATATTCAGGGTAATGGAAAGCGAGGTAGAACTCTATTTTTTTATAGCTGAGCCTTGTGGCGGCCAGTGTATTTTTAAGGGAGTCGGCACTTATCTTGCCCTGCTTAAAGCTTTCGGCGGCGCCATCGAGGGTTATTACGGCTTGGTTAAATTCGTAACTGTAATTGGTTATTACACTGCTGGCAGCATACACCGGTTTAGCCGTAAAAGAAAAAGAAATTACTGCCGCAACACTTAGCACTATAGCCAGTGATGCAGCTTTTAAATATTGAAAAGACATGTTAGTTCGCGTTTTGCGCAAACTTAAACCTCTAATAAAAAATGCGTATTAATTAGGAGTTAAGAAATAGTGAAGGAAAGGACAGCAGCACACCATTCAACGCGAGAGAATTAATTCCCTACGGGAAATTGGTTTGGATTCTATCCGGTTGCTACCGAAATTAAATCGCTACGCGATAGCATAACCTATATACAATAATGGTAATGTTGATAAACAAAAAAGCGCAACCCTAAGGTTACGCCTGTGTGACTGCGGAGGGGTTCGAACCCCCAACCCTCAGAGCCGAAATCTGATATTCTATCCAGTTGAACTACGCAGCCAGTAATGTTGTTTCGGGTTTAAAGTTTAAAGTTTTTTTCCGTTCTGTACGGCAACCTGAAACTTTAAACCCTTAAACTATGCTAATGATTTTTTAACTACTGTAGAAATGGTTTTACCATCGGCGCTGCCGGCAAGCTCTTTAGAGGCTATGCCCATAACTTTGCCCATATCGGCCATGCCGCTAAAGTTGTTATCGGCTATGATTTTTTTAACCACGGCTTCTACTTCTTCTTCGGTTAATTGTGCAGGCAGAAATTTTTCAATTACCGCAGCCTGTTCCAATTCGGGGTCGGCAAGGTCCTGGCGGCCCTGCTCTATGTATATTTTAGCACTGTCTTTACGCTGTTTTACCAGCCTTTGCAGCAGCTTAACTTCGTCTTCTTCAGATATCTCTTGTTTAGCGCCGGTTTCTGTCTGCGCCAGCAATATTGCCGATTTTACAGCCCTTAACGATTCTAACGTAACGGTATCTTTTGCTCTCATGGCCGTTTTTATGGCCTCCATAATATCATTTTGCAAACTCATAGTGTAGTTTTAAATGTGCCAGCGAAGATAAAAAAATAACCCGAAAATACATAGCATTTTCGGGTTAAGGTTCACATTTGTTGGGTTAGTTAATCTACATTGTCATGCAGGAACGAGTTGTTAGAACGCAACTGTAGGTCGTCGTTACTATCCATTCCTAAAGACAAGCGCGATTTACTGTTGTCTACACGGCTATCGTTTAGGTCGATACCCATTCTTTTATATGCGGGCTCCCTTTCAAACTCATCTACTTTAGATGCGTTATTGTGGAATTTATGGTTAAAATCTTTCATTTTCCTTCTGCGCTCTTCGGCCCTTAAGCGTAGTGTATCTTCAATAGTCATATCCATTGGCGATACCGGCTGCTGTGGCTCTGCAGCAATATGCGTAAACTTAGGTGCTTCCGGCTGTACGGGTTGTACCGGCTGCACGGGCTGTGCCGTTTGTACCGGCGCGGCAGACGACCTAAGGGTAAACCTTAATTCTTCCGGCTCTTCTTTTACCGCAGCAGGTTTAGATGTTACCAGTTCGTTCTCTTTTTCAAGGTACTCCTCTAAAGAGTAACGGATAATGCCGGTTTCGTTAAGCTCTGTTACAGGCACAACCTGTACCGGCTCCTGAACGCGTATGTTACGGGTTTCTTCGGTTAGGCTAAACAGTAGTTTTTCTTCGCTTTTAGCATTATCTACAGATAAATCAAACGAAAAAGTAAACTGCTCCTCCTGCTTTTCTACAATTACAAACTCAGGTTCCCTAACTTCAATCTCCCTTACATCCTTAATAACGGGTACTTGTACGGGTGTTGCTTTTACAGGCGAAACGATTTCGAAGAAAACGTCCAGGCTGTTTATGTAATCTGAAGTGGGCAGGGCCTCCGCTTCAGCTATTGGCTTTTTTTCAGATACTTCCTCCTCAAGCGCATACACTATTTTCTCTTCAACAACAGGCTCTTCGGCTTTAGCTTCATGCCTTGTTTCTAAAGGTGCAGAAAAATCAAACGATGGTACCAATGGCCTTTGTGTAAGGTCGCGTACCATTTTCTGGTCTTCTTCAAGAGCGTGAACAATTTTTTTAGGCTCTGTATTAACAATCTCGTTTTGCTGCTCTACGTTAAAGCCGGTAGCAATAATAGTAACTGCAACAGCATCGCCAAGGCTTTCATCTTCGCCAACACCCATAATGATGTTTGCGTTGTGGCCGGCCTCGTTTTGTATGTGGTCGTTAATTTCGCCTATCTCGTCAATCGTAATCTCTGTAGTGCCCGATACAATTAGCAACAGTACGTTTTTAGCGCCTGTAATTTTGTTATCGTTTAATAACGGAGAGTCTAATGCGTTTATAATAGCATCTTTTGCACGGTTATCTCCAGATGCAGTGGCCGATCCCATTATTGCTGTACCACTGTTAGACAGTACCGTTTTGGCATCTTTTAAGTCGATATTCTGGGTGTAGTGGTGTGTAATAACCTCTGCAATACCGCGAGATGCTGTTGCCAACACTTCATCGGCCTTAGAGAACCCTGCTTTAAAGCCAAGGTTACCATATACCTCTCTAAGCTTGTTGTTATTGATAACAATAAGCGAGTCTACCTGTTTTCTTAAACGCTCTACACCTGCCAGTGCCTGGTCTGATCGTACTTTACCTTCAAACTGAAAAGGTATGGTAACAATACCAACGGTAAGGATATCCCTTTCCCTGGCAAGCTGTGCCAATACCGGGGCTGCACCTGTACCGGTACCGCCGCCCATACCTGCTGTTATAAACAACATTTTGGTATTGGTATCGAGCATTTTTTCTATTTCTTCTATACTTTCCAAAGCCGACTGCTGCCCCACTTCGGGGTTTGCGCCGGCGCCAAGGCCCTCGGTTAAGTTAAGGCCAAGCTGTATTTTGTTAGGCACAGGGCTGTTTTGCAAAGCCTGTGCATCTGTATTACAAACTACAAAGTCTACGCCTTTAATTCCCTGTTTAAACATGTGGTTAATAGCATTGCTGCCTCCGCCTCCTACACCAATTACCTTGATCACGTTTGACTGGTTTTTGGGTAGATCAAACGAAATGCTTCCAAATTCTGAGTTCATCATAATCACGGGTTTTTATTCTGCGTTATCTAAAAAATCTTTAATCTTATCTATATACTTATCAAAAAACGACCTTTTAACTTTCTTCTCGGTCGATTCCTGTGTTGCTGTCCTTACAGGTTGTTGTACAGCAACGGTCTCCATTTCCTCTTCTTCATAAACAGGCTCCGGCGTTGGGGCAACCACTGTATTAACCACAGGCTGTGGCCTAACAATGGGCTGCGGCGCTGCCGGTTTTTGCAGCTCTACCAACGGCGTTGCGCTGCGGGTGTTGTTACGAAGGCTGTTCATTACCAAGCCTACCGCCGTGGCGTAAAGTGGGCTCGAAATTTCTTCGTTACTGTTGCCTGCCAAATGCTCGTTAGGGTAGCCAATGCGGGTGTCCATACCGGTAATGTACTCTACCAGCTGCTTAATGTGCTGTAGCTGTGCGCCACCGCCTGTAAGCACTATGCCGGCAATAAGTTTTTTACGCGGGTCTTCGTGCCCGTATGCTTTTATCTCTGCAAATACCTGCTCTATAATTTCTACCACGCGGGCGTGGATGATTTTAGAAAGGTTTTTAAGCGATATCTCTTTTGGCTCACGTCCCCTTAAACCGGGTATTGATACAATTTCGTTATCCTTATTTTCGCCCGGCCATGCCGACCCGAATTTTACCTTAAGCAGTTCTGCCTGTTTTTCTATAATAGAGCATCCTTCTTTAATATCTTCCGTAATAACGTTGCCGCCAAACGGTATTACTGCCGTATGGCGAATGATGCCGTCTTTAAATATGGCAAGGTCTGTAGTACCGCCACCTATATCGATAAGCGCTACACCGGCCTCTTTTTCTTCCTGGCTTAATACGGCATCTGCCGAAGCCAATGGCTCCAGCGTAAGGCCTGATAAATCTAAGCCCGAACTTTTAATGCAACGGCCCACGTTACGGATGGATGATGCCTGCCCCACTACTACGTGAAAGCTGCTCTCTAACCTGCCGCCGTACATGCCTATTGGCTCTTTTATTTCGTTTTGCCCATCAATCTTAAATTCCTGCGGCAATACATGTATAATTTCTTCGCCCGGTAACATAGCCAGTTTGTGCACCTGGTTAATAAGCATATCAATATCGGCATCGCCAATTACCTCTTCAGGATTGTTCCTGCTAATGTAATCGCTGTGCTGAATACTGCGGATGTGCTGCCCGGCTATGCCCACAACAACATCGTTTATTTTATAGCCTGAATTAGACTCTGCTTCCTGTATGGCATCCTGAATAGACTGAATGGTTTGGGTAATGTTGTTTACAACACCCCTTGCCACACCAAGGCTTTTAGATTTACCTACACCAAGGATCTCCAGTTTTCCATACTCATTTTTCTTGCCTATCATGACAACAATCTTTGTTGTCCCGATATCTAAACCAACTGCAATGCTGTCTTTTTCCATAACCTCTATTTTTTGGTGCACACTACCTGTTGTGTAAACTTCAGGTTAATTGTTTTGTAATTTGTAATCAATGTATCTCTAACGGCATCCTGTAAAAATGCTTTATAGTTTTTAAACTTTTTGTCGATGTTAATTGGCGCGCCAAACATAATCTCATAATCATAGCCCCTGCTTTGCATTACTATGTTGCCACCCGGCAAAACACTAAGCCCAATGATGTTCTTTTTTAAAAAATTATCATCATAAATATAATCCAGCAGCTCGTGCAATTTTTTGGCGTTGGTTTTAGCAATATCGCCGGTAACCAATGGCACCCTTGCCGTTTCGTTATCCGATAGCGGCATTTTGCCCCCTTTGTGATCCAGGTAATACGATTGCGACCCCGAAAAAATTCTTGCAACGGGTTTTCGCTGCGTAACAATCGCTTTTAATTTTCCGTCTACGGTAGCATAAACCTCTGCTCTCTCGACCATAGGGTTTTTACCGATACTTTTTTCCACCTTATTCAAATCTAATTTATCTTTTTGAATACCTGTTATGGAGCCAAAATTTTGTATCAACAACTTATTAACTATCTCCTTAGTAATAAAATTCTCACTATCAGTAAATTCCACTTCGGCCTGTGTCATCATTCTTTCTGCATTGCGTTTAGACGAGAAAGAATACAGGAAAATAACGATGCCTAAAATAAGCACCAATCTTACGTTGTTCCAGTTAATTTTTTTCATCTAAAATGCGTTTAATATCGGGTACCATTTCGCCTATATCGCCGGCCCCAATAGTTACAATAACGGTGGCATCGGTAACTTTTAATAAGCCCGCAACATCGGTTTTTTCAACCAGTTTTTTGTTGGGGTTTTGTATCATATCCAACAGCCATTTGCTGGTAACGCCCTCTATAGGCTGCTCCCTGGCCGGGTAAATATCTAACAATGCAATATTTTCAAATTGCGACAGGCTCCTGGCAAAACCATCGGCAAAATCGCGGGTGCGGCTGTACAAATGCGGCTGAAATATAGCGAGTACCTTATCGTTAGGGTACAGCTCTGTAACCGCCTGGTACACCGCATCAATCTCGGTTGGGTGGTGTGCATAATCATCTACATACACCAATCCCGGTTTTTTTATCTGGTACGAAAACCTGCGCCTTACCCCCTGGAACGACTCTAATGCCTTAGCAATATCAGCCGAAGCCACACCGTAGGTTTTAGCCATAGCCAGCGCCAGCATGGCGTTGGTAAGGTTGTGCCTGCCCGGAAGGCCAAAACGCAAATTGGTAATGGTCTCTGTAGGCGTAACGGCATCAAAAACATACCAGCCGTTTTCTATACGGATATTTTCTGCAGAGAACTGCCCGCTGTTAACCCCCACGGTTATTCCTTTCAGCGGGAGCCCTCCCGTTATAAACAAATGCTCTTTATCTTCTACCTTATCTGCAAACTCCCTGAACGAGGCCTCTATAGAAGCCGTATCGCCATAGATATCCAAATGGTCGGCATCCATAGATGTAATGCAGGCAATATTGGGGTGCAGGTGTAAAAACGACCTGTCGAACTCATCGGCCTCGGCTACGGTAACCGTCTTGCCGCTGCCTATCAGGTTGGTGTTGTAACCCTCTACAATGCCGCCTAAAAAGGCCGTAACATCTACACCGCTCTGGTACAGTATATGCCCCAAAATGCTCGATGTGGTAGTTTTGCCATGCGTGCCCGCAACAGCAAAGCAAAACGTATCTTTAGTAATGATACCCAGCACCTCGGCACGTTTTTTAACCTCGAAACCGTTTTGCAGAAAATAATTCCACTGCAGGTGGTTTTTAGGCACTGCCGGCGTTACTACAACCAGGGTATTTTCTTTATTAAGAAATTCTAAAGCAACAAGCTCCAGTTTATCATCAAAATGGATGCTTACGCCTTCGGCCTTTAGCTCATCGGTAAGATGGGTAGGCGTTTTATCGTAGCCCGCAACATTTTTGCCTATAAATTTAAAATAGCGGGCCAGGGCACTCATCCCTATGCCGCCAATTCCTATAAAATAGACATTATGTATTTGGTTTAATTCCATTTGTTTTTATTAGGTTCTTAGTTGCTTAGTTGGTAAGGTACTTAGATTTTAACCCGGATTCTTACAATTTAACAACTACAATTTTTTCAGTCAGCCCTTTAGATCCTTAGTTCTTCAGCAACTTTACTATCTCTTCAACAATATCTTTTGTGGCGTTTACTTTTGCCATCTTTTTAATGTTCTCTGCCAGTTTGGTTTGCTTGTCGATATTGCTTAGCAAATCGGCAAATACGGGCTGAAACTGTGTATCCAGCTGTACCTCTTTTAGCATTAGCGCACCGCCTTTATCTACAATGGCCTGTGCGTTTTTTGCCTGGTGGTCTTCGGCTACGTTGGGTGATGGTATAAACAATACCGGCTTGCCCACAATACATAACTCTGACACTGATGATGCGCCTGAGCGCGATATAACCACATCGGCAGCGGCGTATACTAAATCCATCCTGTCTATAAACGACAGCACCTGTACACCCTCTTTATCGCCATAGTGCCGGTATTCTTCAAAATAAAATTTACCACACTGCCATATTATCTGTACGCCCTGTGCCTGTAGCCATGAAAGCTCTTTGGCAATAAGCTGGTTAATGCGCCTTGAGCCTAAGCTGCCGCCCAATACCAGTAACGTTCTTTTAGCAGGGTCCAGGTTAAAGCGGTTTAGCGCATCTTCTCTGTTATCCTCGGTATTAATAAGGTCCTGGCGCACCGGGTTACCTGTAAACACTATTTTTTGTGCGGGAAAAAACCTCTCCAGGTTATCGTAAGCCACACATATTTTATTCGCTTTTTTAGACAGCCACTTGTTGGTAATGCCCGGAAACGAATTTTGCTCCTGTATTACCGTTGGCACTCCCAGTCCGGATGCTGCCCTTAACAACGGCCCGCTTGCAAAACCACCGGTACCTATAACCACATCGGGCTTAAAGTTTTTTACTATTTTGCGCGACTTAACCAGGCTGCTCATTAGCTTTAGCGGAAACAATGCATTATCTAACGTAAGCCTGCGCTGTATGCCTGCTATCCAAAGGCCTGTTATTTTGTAGCCTGCCTGTGGCACCTTTTGCATTTCCATCTTATCGCTGGCACCTACAAAAAGTATCTCGCTATCCGGAAAACGCTCTTTTAACTCATTAGCAATAGCAATAGCCGGGTAAATATGCCCGCCTGTACCGCCACCGCTTAATATGAATTTTTTTTGAGCCATTTCTTTTTATAGGTTCTTAGAAGCTTAGGTTCTTAGCTACTTAGTACCTCTCTATCCTATTATCTATTGTCTTACGTCTATCCTCTTCAATCTTAACTTACTTGCCAAACACCGCACTCATGGGGTTAACCGATGTATCTTCTACAGAGTAGGCTGCGGGTTGTTCCAGTCCAAGGGCTTCGGCTTCTTCACGTTGCTTTTCCCTTAAAATGTGTTCGTCTATTAGTTGTTGCAGGGCAGCTTCGCGTTCTTCTTTCTCGGCCAGTTCCTGCGCTATTTCTTCTTCTTTCTTAGTTACACTTATTATAATGCCTATAGAGATACACGTCATCCAGATCGAGCTACCACCACTACTTATAAGCGGAAGTGTTTGCCCCGTTACCGGAAGCAGCTCTACCGCTACGCCCATGTTAATAAGCGCCTGGAAGATGATGGGAAACCCGAGGCCTACTATTAGCAGTTTACCAAAAAGCGACTTGGCCTTATGTGCCGATACCAGAAACCTAAAAAACAGTATTAGGTACAGGCCCATTACGGCAAGGCCACCTATAAGGCCATATTCTTCTACTATAATGGCAAAAATAAAATCGGATGACGATTGCGGTAAAAAGTTCTTCTGGATACTCTTGCCCGGCCCCACACCATATACCATACCGGTTGCTATGGCTATTTTGGCTTTTTCTATCTGGTAATCGTCTTCGTTAGGGCGGTTATCAAAAAAGCTGTCTAATCGGCTCATCCAGGTGTCTACCCTATTGGGCATGGCATCCGGAAATGCCTTTGCAAACAGCACGAACAATACCAGCATGGTTATACCCATACCTATTATTGCCCCTAAATACCTAAGCGGATACCTGCCTACAAATACCAGCATGCACACCATAGAAAATATAAGCGCCGCGGTACTAAAGTTGGCGGGTAATATTAGCGCCAGTATTACAAATACCGGAACCCACAGCTCAAACAACGACGATTTGAATGTTATTTCTTTATCCTGCATTTTAGCCAGGTAGCGCGCCACATAGATCATTAACACAATCATGGCTAATGATGATGTCTGGAAGGTTACCCCAATAAACGGTACCTTGATCCATCGGCTGGCATTGGCACCATCTATAACCGTGCCCTGAAAAAACGTGTACACCAACAGTACCGCCACTACCGGCAATGCCAGTTGACTAAGGCCCCTGTAATAATGGTACGGCACTTTGTGCACCAGGTATATTAACCCAAAACCTATAAATATATGAACGAGGTGTTTAACCAGATACCCTATTGTAGAGCCCTTGCCTATCACATACACAAGGTTGGTACTTGCGCTAAAAACCGGCATGAACGAGATAAGGGCCAGTAGCATTACAAACGACCAGATACCTTTGTCTCCTTTTAGGTTATTGATTAATTCTTTCATTACTTTTTACTTTACGACTTTCGTCTTTATGACTTACCTACAAATTCTGAACGGCAGCCTTAAATTGCTTACCGCGGTCTTCGTAGCTTTCAAACAAATCGAAACTTGCACAGGCCGGTGACAGCAATACAGTATCACCTTTTTCCGACAGTTTTTGTGCTGCCTTAACTGCCTCTGCCATGCTGGTGGTTTCTACCATTACATCTACCACGTTGTTAAAGGCATTTATAATTTTAGCGTTGTCTACCCCAAGGCAAATAATAGCTTTTACTTTTTCGCGCACTAACGGCATAAGCTCGTTATAATCGTTACCCTTATCTACACCACCCACAATCCATACGGTTGGGCCAGTCATGCTATCCAGCGCATAATATGTAGAATTGGTGTTGGTAGCCTTGCTATCGTTAACGTACTCTACGTTTTGTATTTTAAGTACCTTTTCCAGGCGGTGCTCTACGCCCTGAAAGTTGGAAAGACTCTCCATAATGGTCTTCTTCCTAATGTTCTTTAGCTGGGCTACACTAATAGCGGCCATAGCGTTCTTAACATTGTGCTTTCCTTCTAATGACAGTTCGTTTATTGGCATGGTAAATTTTACTTTTTTTATATTGCTTATAATGGTATCGTCTTTAACATATACCCCTTTTTTGGTTTTACCCGATAGCGAGAAGGGTATCAATTTCGCTTTAACTTTATTTTCGCCCAGCCAGTTGCTTATTGCTTCGTCATCCGCATCATACACCAGGTAATCATCCTCGGTCTGGTTCATGGTAATCCTGAACTTGGCGGCTATGTAATTTTCGTACTTGTAATCGTAACGGTCTAAATGATCCGGACTAATGTTGGTTATTACTGCTATGTGCGGGGCATATTTTACAACGCCATCTAACTGAAAACTGCTCAGCTCTAACACATAACCCTCAACCTTATGCTCTGCTACCTGCCATGCAAAGCTTTTGCCTATATTACCTGCAAGCCCCATATTTAAACCGCCCTGTTTTAACAGGTGGTGCGTTAGCATGGTGGTAGTGGTTTTGCCGTTACTGCCGGTTATGCCTATGGTTTCTACATCATTAAACTGGTTGGCAAACTCAATTTCAGATATTATCGGGATGCCTTTTTTAAGTATCTTTTTTACGATGTCTGATTTTTCCGGTATGCCCGGGCTTTTCATTACAACATCGGCATTAAGTATCAGGTCTTCGGTGTGCAGGCCTTCTTCAAAGCTTAGCTTATTAAGAGCAAG
This sequence comes from Flavobacterium subsaxonicum WB 4.1-42 = DSM 21790, assembly GCF_000422725.1. Lineage (GTDB taxonomy): Bacteria > Bacteroidota > Bacteroidia > Flavobacteriales > Flavobacteriaceae > Flavobacterium > Flavobacterium subsaxonicum. The sequence continues at coordinate 143,778 of NZ_AUGP01000028.1, read as the reverse complement.
AACTTCTTTATAATTATTTTTAATCGTACCGCCATCGGATATAAACACATCATACCCCTTTTTTTTACCCAGGATAGCAGTACCTATACCGCTTTCTCCTCCACCTAATACCACTAATCTCATATCTATCGTAGTTTTAATGATACTAAAGAGAAAATAGACAACACTATGGCAACAATCCAGAAACGGGCTACTATCTTACTTTCATGATACCCCTTTTTCTGGTAGTGGTGGTGCAGCGGCGCCATAAGGAAAATCCTCTTGCCCTCGCCAGTTCTTTTCTTGGTGTATTTAAAGTACGTTACCTGTAGTACTACCGACAGGTTCTCTGCCAAAAACACCCCGCACAATATGGGTATAAGCAGCTCTTTACGTACTGCAATAGCCAGTACCGCTATAATACCCCCTATGGTAAGGCTGCCCGTATCGCCCATAAATACCGATGCCGGATAGGTGTTGTACCACAGGAAACCCACCAGCGCACCTGCAAAGGCCGCTATGTACACAGTCATTTCGCCGGAGTTGGGTATGTACATTATATTCAGGTAATTCGAGAAAATAATGTTACCCGATACGAAAGCAAAAATACCCAGGGTTAATACGGCTATAGCCGATGTGCCTGCCGCGAGCCCATCGATACCATCGGTAAGGTTGGCCCCGTTAGACACTGCCGTAATGATAAATATCACAATCGGGATAAATATCAGCCAGGCGTAATCTTTATAGTTATCGCCTAAAAATGATAGTATCTCGGCGTAATCAAATTCATTATTTTTAAAGAACGGTATGGTAGTGGCCGTAGATTTTTCTTCTACCGGCGATGGCGAAATAGTGTTCTGGGTTTGCTCTGCATAAATGTTAACCCTGCCTGTATCTGTACGCACCGTTACCGATGGATGAAAATACAGTATGTAACCCACTATTAAACCAAGGCCAATTTGCCCCACTACTTTAAACCTGCCTTTTAAGCCCTCTTTATCTTTTTTAAAGATCTTAATATAATCGTCTATAAAGCCAATAGTACCCATCCATAAGGTGGTAACAATTAGCAGCATTACATAAATATTATCCAGCTTTGCCAGCAGTATTACCGGTATAAGCGTTGCAATAATTATAATAAGCCCACCCATTGTTGGTGTACCAGCTTTTTGCGACTGCCCTTCTAAACCCAACTCTCTAACTGTTTCGCCAATTTGCTGCCTGCGCAAAAAGTTAATTATTTTTTTACCGAATACCGTAGAGATAAACAGCGATAATATTACAGCCAGCCCCGAACGGAAGGTTATATACTGAAACACCCCGGTGCCCGGCACATCCCATTTTTTATCTAAAAATTCAAATAAATAATATAGCATATACCCTATTTGTTTAGTTGCTCTAAAATTTCTTTCACTGTTTGCATATCATCAAAATCATACTTTACACCTTTAATCTCCTGGTAGGTTTCATGGCCTTTGCCGGCTATGAGTATAATATCGTTAGGGCGGGCTAACTGGCAGGCTAACTTTATGGCCTGCTTTCTGTCTACCACCGCTACCGTTTTTTTATAGTTTTGGGGCTCTACACCCTTTTCCATATCTTCTATAATATCCTCGGGCGCCTCGCTGCGCGGGTTATCACTTGTAAAAATGGCCCTGTCGCTCATGTTAGATGCTATGTGCGCCATAACCGGGCGTTTGGCAGTATCTCTGTCGCCGCCGCAGCCCACAACGGTTATTAACTGCTCGTTACGGGTACGGATGGTTTCTATAGTGCTAAGTACATTCTCTAACGCATCGGGCGTGTGGGCATAGTCTACAATTGCGGTAATGTTACCGGCCGATACTATAAACTGGAACCTGCCACTAACACTTTCCAGCAGGCTTAGCAAACGCAATACCTCAAGCTGCTCTAAGCCAAGGTTAATTGCCGCTGCATAAATAGCCAGCAGGTTGTAGGCATTAAAGGTGCCTATAAGCTTAACCCAAACCTCTTCGCCGTTAATTTTTAACAGCAGGCCGCTTAACTGGTTTTCCAGTATTTGCGCCCTGTAATCAGCATAGGTTTTAAGGGCGTAGGTAATTTTTTTAGCTGCGGTATTTTGCAGCATTACCAACCCGTTTTTATCATCGACATTTACAATGGCAAAAGCCGATTTTGGCAAATGGTCAAAGAACGATTTTTTAACATCCCTGTACTCAGCAAAACTGCTGTGGTAATCCAGGTGGTCGTGCGAAAGGTTGGTAAACACACCCCCTTCGAACACCAGGCCCTCTGTGCGGTGCTGGTGGATACCGTGCGAGCTAACTTCCATAAAGCAGTAATCGCAGCCGGCGTCTATCATTTCGCGAAGGTATTTGTTTATCGTAAGCGAATCGGGCGTGGTATGTGTAGCCTTGTGCTCTACGTTATCTACCATTACCTTTACCGTACTTAGCAACCCTGCTTTAAAGCCCGCATTTTTAAACAACTGGTACAGCAATGTTGCAATAGTTGTTTTACCGTTGGTACCCGTTATGCCTACCAGTTTTAAACTGGCCGACGGGTTACCGTAATAGTTGGCCGACATATACGCCAGTGCCGAACTTGCGCTTTTTACCTGTACATAGCTTACGCTATCTATAATGGTATCGGGCAGTACCTCACAAACTATGGCAACAGCGCCTAATGCTATGGCTTTATCAATAAAGGCATGACCATCGCTTTGTGTACCCCTTATGGCTACAAACACATCGCCGTTGGTTACAAGGCGCGAGTCGAACTCAATTTTAGAAACAGCAACATCCGTAGGCCCTTTTACGGCCTGGATAGCGGTTTTATATAATATGTCTCTTAAGAGCATCACGACAATTCTAATATTATAGACTGGTTTTTACTAAAGGCCTGGCCCGGTTTAAGCGATTGCTTTTTTACCTTGCCCATGCCTATTACCTGCACTTTAAAGCCCATGTTACCCAAAAGGGCTACGGCATCCATGCCGCTCATGCCAATGGTGTTGGGTATAACATCGGTCTTACCCTTGTTTTGCTTATCGTAATACACAGCATACAGCTGGTCTTGTTTTTTAATGTCTTTATCTATGGCCTTAACCCTGTCTGAACTTGGCACATCGGTAAATATTTTTTGCGCTATCCTGCGGAATACCGGCCCCGACACATCGGCCCCGTAATACCCCTTGGCAACGTGTGGCTTGTTAACTATAACCACACAGCTGTACTGCGGCTCATCGGCAGGAAAGTAGCCCACAAAAGTTGACGAGTAATACATATCGCCATTGGTCTTGCCGCCTTTAGCATAGTTAACCTGCGCCGTACCGGTTTTGCCCGCCATAGAAAAATGGGGCGAATACAGTTTTTTACCTGTACCCTTTTTAACCACGTTTTCCATAATAGCCCTAACCTTGTTAAGCGTTTCCTGGCTGCATATTTTAGGGTTCATTACCTCTTTGTCAAACTTTTTAACCGTCCTGTCCCACTCTTTTATCTCTTTTACAAACAGTGGCCTAACCATTTCGCCGTTGTTTGCAACAGCGTTGTAAAACGTAAGGGTTTGCAGCGGTGTAAGGCTTACATTATAGCCAAAGCCCATCCACGGCAGGGTTGTACGCGACCAGAATTTATCGGTTGTCTGGGGTATATAAGGCCTGCCTTCTCCTTTTATGGCAACACCCAGTTTTTTATTTAACCCAAAACCGTTTAAACGGTCCACAAAGCGCTGCGGGTTGTCTTTAAAACTTTCGTAAACTGCCTGCACCAATACGGTGTTAGACGACAACTCGAAGCCCCTTGCCAATGATATTTTACCGTAACCCCCTTTGTGCGAATCGCGCACGTGGCGGCCAAAATAGGCTACATCGCCACCATGCGTATCATATACTTTACTGGTATCTATTTTCTGGTCTTCTAATACCGATATTAATCCTGCCAGCTTAAAGCTCGACCCCGGTTCAGACGATTCGCCTACCGCGTAGTTAATGGTTTCGTAGTACGACCCATCGGTAGCGCGGCCCAGGTTAGAAATGGCTTTTACATAGCCTGTTTTGGTTTCCATAACCACCACACAGCCATGATCGGCTTCATAATACTCCAATTGCTTAAGCAGCGCATGGTGGGCAATATCCTGAATGTACACGTCTATGGTAGAAACAACATCATAACCATCAACCGGCTCTACCTCATTAAGATCGCTAATGGGTTTCCACTGGTTTTTGGCTATTTTTTGCATCATGCGGCGGCCGTTCTTGCCTTTAAGGTATTGGGCAAAAGCACCCTCTATACCCACATCGCGCTCTTCGTCATAACCAATAGTCCTTTTGGCAATTTTGCCTATAGGGTGTTCTCTTATAATTTTTTGCTCGGTAATAATACCGCCTTTAAATGCCCCTTTATTAAACAGCGGAAAGCTTTTTATACGAAGCAGCTCTGTATACGATAAATCTTTAGCCACCAGCATGTACCTGTTTTTGTTGGTACGTGCCTTACGCAGGTCGTGGTAATATTTGGCGGCAGGCTGCTGGCCCAGCATTACGGCAAGAGAATCGGCCAGGTCCTGTACATTATCATCAAAATCTTCCCTTTTTGGCGCCAGGGCATCAAAACGTATGGTGTAATTGGGTATAGATGTTGCCAAAAGGCTGCCATCGGCACTGTACACATTGCCCCTGTTGGCCGGTATATCAAAATTTTTAACCGTACGGTCTTTAGCAAGCTGGCGGTAATAATCGCCCTCTACCCACTGTATGTTGGTAAGCTTTATAGCAATAAGGCAAGCCATCACAAAAATTGCGAAGGCTACAATATATATCCTGAAGGATATTTTTTTGTCCTCTACTACTCCCATAGCTTTTGCCAGATGTTTTTATCGTTTGGTTTTACCACTTCTATTTTTTTTGGCGGAACAGACGATGGGAAAATTTCCCTTTCTTCCATTTTAGCCGATACGGTGCTTTCCATCTTAAGCTCCATAAGCTCGCTCCTGCGGTCTACAAACTCAGCCCTAAGCTCTTTTACTTCGCTTTCGAGCGCACTTATCCTGTATATTTTTTGCTCGTAATTGTGCGAGTTGGCGATCATTAGTATAGCTACCAGTATAAGAAATACTATAAAGCGCCAGTTTCTCATAGACCCCTGGTCTACAAGATATTTTGCTTTTAATAATCCGTATACACTATCTTTCATGCTATTTCTTTTCAGCCACCCTTAACCTTGCACTACGGGCCCTGTTGTTTATTTTAATCTCTTCTTCGGTTGGCACAATCAGTTTTTCGATAATCTTAAACGGCACCTCAAAGTTGCCAAACATATCGCGTTCCGGCTCGCCCTCAAACATACCGTTACGCACGTAGCGCTTTACCAGCCTGTCCTCCAACGAATGGTACGCTATAACACTTAGCCTTCCGCCCGGTTTAAGCAAATCCAGCGACTGCTCTAAAAACTCTTTAAGCACATCCATTTCGTGGTTAACCTCTATACGGATGGCCTGGTAAATTTGCGCCAGTATCTTGTTGCTTTTGTGTGCCGGTAAAAACCTGCCCAGCACCTGCTTAAGCTCGCCCGTGTTGGTAATAGGCTTTTCTTTACGCGCCTCTACAATTCTTGATGCTAATGCTTTAGAGTTGCGCAAATCGCCATAATCAAAAAACATACGGCTCAGGTCGGCTTCCTCATAATCATTAACCACCTTAAATGCATCCAGGTCGTTCTTTTTGCTCATTCGCATATCCAGCATGGCATCAAAACGGGTACTAAAACCGCGCTCTGCCACATCAAACTGGTGCGATGATACACCAAGGTCGGCCAGGATACCATCTACCTCTTTAATATTATAAAACCTCAGGTATCTTTTAATAAACCTAAAGTTTTCGGGTATCAGGGTAAACCTTTCATCGTCTATTACATTGGCCTGCGCATCTTCGTCCTGATCAAAGCCAAACAAACGCCCGTTGGGGCCCAGCCTGCTCATAATTTCGCGAGAGTGCCCTCCGCCTCCAAAGGTTACATCTACATACACGCCGTCGGGCTTTATATTAAGCCCATCTACCGTTTCTTTTAACAATACCGGGTTATGATATTCCATCGTCGTCGTTTAAATTGCCCATTACCTCTTCAGCAAGATCGGCAAAGTCATCTGCCGACTCATTAATAGAGTACTCATATTTGTCTTTGTCCCAAATCTCCACGATATTTACAGCCGAAGAAAGCACTATGTCACTCTTAATGTCTGCAAAAACCACCAGGTCTTTAGGTATCAGCAGCCTTCCGGCGCTGTCCATCTCAATAACTTTTACACCCGCGGTAAACCTTCTTATAAAATCGTTGTTCTTTTTTACAAAACGGTTTAGCTTGTTTATTTTTTCCATCATCTTGTTCCACTCCGCCATTGGGTACAACTCCAGGCAGGGCTGGAAAACCGAGCGCTTTAAAACAAACCCTTCTTCCAGGCCTTCATGCAATTGCTTCTTCAAAGGAGCAGGCAACATGAGCCTTCCCTTAGAATCTGCCTTACATTCGTATGTGCCTATGATGGTATTCAAGCAGTTAGGTTTAAGATGATTTTATAGCAAATATATATATATTTTACCATTTTTTACCACTGCCTCCCACTTTGTTCATAAGTTTTGCGATTTTTTACCACCTTAAATGCCCTGTTGCACGCATACCGCGGCATAGCGTTTTGAAAGATTTTAAACGCTAACAATTATTTAGTAAGGGTTATTTAAAACTTTAAGAGTTCTTAACAGTAAAAATGCAAAAGGATGAATATTTTGCTGAGTGGTACTTTAACGAAAATTTGACATTTTGGGTGGTAAATTGTGGTGGGAGCAACCGTAATGCGGGCTGCCGTGTTATGCTAATGTTATGCGGGCATACGAAAGTGAAAAATAACCCAAATAATGTGCGGTTAAACTTATTTTTATGTATAATATCATATATTTGTGCTGATTTGAACGATTACAAACCCTTATGCAAAGCACACAAAAAGAAGGAAAATACAGCTACTACGAAGCTGGAGAAGGTACACCAATAATTATTTTACACGGCCTTATGGGCGGTTTGAGCAATTTTGACGGTGTTGCCAAGTATTTTCCTGAACACGGATATAAAGTAGTTATACCCGAATTACCCATATACACACAAAGCATTTTAAAGACTAACGTTAAGGCTTTTGCCCGATGGGTAAAAGATTTTATTACCTATAAAGGTTTTGACAGGGTTATACTTTTAGGCAACTCGCTGGGCGGCCACATTGCGCTGTACCACACTAAAATGTACCCCGAAAAGATGTTAGGCCTTATTATTACCGGAAGCAGCGGCCTTTATGAAAGTGCTATGGGCGACAGCTACCCACGCCGTGGCGACCGCGACTATATTAAAAAGAAAGCCCAGGAGGTATTTTACGACCCCGCCATTGCTACCGATGAGATTATAGAAGAGGTGTACGCCCTGGCTAACGACCGTATTAAGCTTATTAAGACACTTACCATTGCCAAGAGTGCCATACGCCACAACATGGCTAAGGACCTGCCTAAAATGCATGTGCCAACAGGTATTATATGGGGCAAGAACGATAGCGTTACCCCACCCGATGTTGCCGAAGAGTTTGATAAGCTGCTACCCAACTCCAGCCTGTATTGGATAGACAAATGCGGGCATGCTGCCATGATGGAGCACCCGGACGAGTTTAACCGCTTAATGCACGAATGGCTTAAGAAGTCGGGACTTTAGGAAAGTTGGCGGTGTTCAGTAGGCAGTGTTCAGTGTTCAGTGTTCAGTGTTCAGTCTCAGTCGGCAGTTACATTGAAGGTATTTAGTTGTCAGTTGATAAACCGGCAACTGTATTCTTTCAACCGACAACCAGCAACAGACAACCAGCAACAGACAACCAACAACCAAAAATACATAAGAGCTATTAGCTCCACAAAAACCACCTTGTTTTAAACCGGTGGTAAATTGTGGAACTGATGGCTCTCTTTTTTTTTATGATCGGGATGTAGTGATAATTTACCCATGTTATTTTTTTATCTGATCGGGAAATTTGTCCGCCGGAATGAGTCCATTTAAAACAAGTGGTAAAAACACGCTAACTCGAAGTCCGAAAGTGAAATATCAATGTTAAAATGAGGCGAAAAAAGCAATTATGCTCCAAATTTAAAATGCGTATCTTTGCACTTTAATAAGCGCAAGCGCTAAAATATACCCCTATGAAAATTAATACTGCCGAATTTATTGTAAGTAACTCTGATGTAAGCAAATGCCCTAATGAGCCGTTGCCGGAGTACGCTTTTATTGGCAGGAGTAATGTGGGCAAGTCGTCGCTTATTAACATGATTACCAACCGTAACAGTTTGGCAAAAACATCGGGTAAGCCCGGTAAAACGCAGTTAATCAACCACTTTAAGATTAACGAGAACTGGTATCTTGTCGATTTACCCGGCTACGGCTATGCCCGTGTGTCTAAATCTACTAAGGAGACCTTCCAGAAATTTATAACCGATTACTTTGAGCGCCGCGAGCAGCTAGTATGTGCTTTTGTACTGATAGACATACGGTTAGAGGCCCAAAAGATAGACCTTGAGTTTATTAACTACCTGGGCGAGACCGAAGTACCTTTTTGCATTGTATTTACAAAGGCCGATAAAATTAGCCGTGGCAAGGTAGACCAGCATATTGCCGCCTACCGCAAAAAACTGCTTGCCAACAACTGGGAAGAGATGCCGCAGCACTTTGTAACATCGTCTACAGAGGGCACAGGCCGCGACGCCTTACTATCTTATATTGAAGAAGTTAACCAGGGCATTTTTAAAAACCAGGGGTTTGTATAGCAGCCCTTTTACCTTATAAAACAAAGGCGGAGCAATTGCTCCGCCTTTATTTTTAGTACCTAACCAGTCGGGGTTTACCTGTATAGCCAGGCCGCTACCTTGTAGTTACGGTCAAAATACTCAGGCTTAGGTGCCTGCCTGGCATTAAACACAAACAACGGAACAATACACTCGTACAACGACCCGTGGCTACGGTAATTTGGCGCTAACGTCTCATTTTCAGCCTCAGACAGTTGTCCAAAAACCGTTGTTTTGTTGCCCAGCACCATTAAATCGCCTACACGCTCGGGCATAAGGCTGTATTTTTCAATAGCTTCGGCTTTGGTTAAAACGGCCTCCACCCCATTTAGAGACAGCAGGGTCTTTTTTACCTTCTCCAAATCCTTAATGTCTTTTAAGTACACATAGGCACTGCCCCCCATACCGCGATGGTGCTTAAAATAACGGTCCTTTTCCGGTGATATTGAGATACGTATAGGCGTTTTACGCTTGGCACATGCTTTCTCTAAATCCCAGCAAAGGTCTTTATGGTTAAGGCCGTGGTCTGCCGTTATTAGTATGGCAGCATCGGGTGCGGTGGCCCTTATCTTGCCTATATATTCATCAAGTTTATGGAGGAACTCCTTTGAGTCCTTTTCTTCCGGAGCCCAGGTATGCATTGGGTAATCAGTGGTATGAATGTACACCAACCCATACTCAGGGTTGTTTTTAAGGGTATAAATAGCCGACTCCATAATCCAGTAGCTAACATCTTTAGTATACACCGCAGGTGGCGCACCAAACTGCTTAGCCCAAACCGATTCTTCGGCACCATCGCACTCCGGGCATAACGATGCATCGGTGCTAATACTCATAATATCAATGGTTTTCTTCTTTACACTAAACAATGCCGACTTGATTCCCAGTTTCTTAGCCCTGTCAAAAATAGTGGGCACGGTAATCATATCGGGGTCTTCAATAAACTCCTCCTGCCCTGTGGCAGGGTTCATCCAAACGTTGCCCGTAATACCGTGCTTATTAGGCAGTTCTCCGGTAGCAATAGCCACATTGTTTACGTTAGTAACCGCCGGCATAATAGAGGGCACTACTTTAAAGATGCCTTCCTTCTCCATCTTGTTCAGGTTGGGCATATCGCTGGCGCGGTAATAGTCTTCGCCAAAGCCGTCTATCATTATAACAATGGTGCGTTGCGGCGTTTGGGCATGCAGTAGCTGGGTTGCAAACAGCAGTAATGCTGCTTTTAAAATTGACTTCATAAATACTGTTATTTTTTTGATGCAGCAAAGTTGCACCTACCCAACCAACCCCACGACTATTTCAAGCTAAGAAGTAAATCTCGGTCGATTTTTACCCGTAAAGCTCTGGTAGTATTGCGCTTAATGCAATATTAATTTATTGTTAAGCACCAATAATTGTATGCGAAAATCAATTTGGTAACATTTAAGCAACGCTGTTTTAACCAACCACGAGCTATTTTTGCCATTAGAAAACAGCATAAGCTAATGAATTATATAATTGCCGCCGGATTAGTACAGGTACTGTTATGCATAGCCTTTCTGTTCATCAACAAAAAGAAAGATACCAGTAACTACCTGCTAATTATACTGCTAACCTGTATAGGCTGGCACCTGGCCACTAAATTCTATATTTTTACAACGGTTAGCAACCCGGCGGTGGCCTTTAGGATGCATACCTTTATACAACTGGCCTATGGCCCGCTGCTGTATATGTATGCCCGTAAAAAGAACGACCTCAACTTTTTACCCGCCCGCCTGTGGTACCTGTTTGTGCCGCTTATTGTGGTAATGACGCTCTATACCTGCACCACCATTGCCATTTACCAATATCCTGCTTACAGCACCACCATTTTAAAGCTATACAATACAATAGTGTTTTTACCCATAGTGCTATCGCATCTTATCTTTAGCTACCTTTTACCCCGAGCAGCTACTAACCCTAACGAATACAGCCTTATAACCGCCCTTAAAATAGTGCTTGGACTAATAGGCCTGACCGAAATAGCCTTGCTTGTTGGTGGTAATCTAAGCCAGGCCATTAACCCATATATAAGGAGTGTATTGTACTTGTTGCTAAGTGCCGTGCCTGTTTTAATTATCCGTTATAAATATGTTGGCAGCGCAGGCCTTTCGGCAGAATTTCCGGCTGTAGCCGAAGAAGTGCCAAAGGTTGAGACTATTGATATAATTGCCGAACGCAGGTTACTTTTGGAAGCCGACAGGCACGCCCACATTTTCAGCAAGTTAGAAGAGGTACTAAGAAGCAAAAGGCTGTATAACGATGAAGACCTTACGCTCGAAAAACTGTCGGCGGCATCGGGCATTAACCGCCACCACATTTCTGAAACGCTCAATGTGTTTGCGCAAAAGTCTTTTTACCAATACATTAACGAGTACCGCATTAAAGAGGTACTGCACCGGTTGGATGCGCCCAATCAAAAATCTGTAAGCCTGCTTGCCATTGCTTACGACTGTGGCTTTAAAACCAAAGCATCGTTTAACCAGTACTTTAAAAAAATAGTAGGCCTAACACCATCGGGCTACCTAAAAAACAAAAAAGCGGCCGAAGCCGCTTAATTAAATCTGTATAACTGATTACTTACCTTTCTTAATTTCAAGCTTTTCGGCAAAATAATCGCAAAAGTCTTTCATGCTCTCGCTCATTTTTTTGTCGCCTGTAGCACGCTCAAAAGTATCAGACATAGACACTAATGTTTGATGAAAAAACACCTTCATCTCGTCTACCGGCATATCTTTTGTCCAAAGGTCTATACGCATGCTTTCCTGCGGCTTGCTGTCCCAAACGCTTAGCATCAAGGCTTTGCTCTCCTGGTTAACCACACCGCCATCCTGGGCGCTCCAAACCAGTTTCTCCGGCACGCGGTTCTCGTCCAGTTCTACTACTATCTTAATTTCCGACTTTATTGTTGTGTTATCAGCCATTACTTCTTGGGTTTGTATTTAGAATTATCAAAAATAGTTTTGGCATCGGCTGCCAAAAGTTCCTGCAAAGTTACATTTTTATTGTTTTCCATGTAAGCTTTTACAATTTGCCATCCCACCCACTGGCCTAACCTGCCGGGAGTCTCATTATCAAAACCTTCCTGAAACTTGCTAAACGGCGCCGGGTTTATAAACCTGCCGGGCAGCTTGGCATCGTTACTGTAAAACAATTTATTTTCTACAAAATAGCGCCACATCTCGGCTTCGTTGGCAATAGCCCAGCCTATCTGGTCTTTGGTGTAGCCAATTTTATCTTCATCGGGTGTTTCCGGCAGCAGCACATCTTTTAGGTATAGCTCTTTACCGTAGTATATCATAAACGAAAGCAAATTCTTATCTGCCGGCGGGGCAATCTTACCATTGCTGAACGACGTTACCACATCGGGCAATATCTGTGCGGCATCAAACTGTTGTATCTGGTATTTGGGCAGGCCCTCATATACCTTATTGTCTCTACCCAAATAAAGGCTTAGTGGTATTAAAACAAGCTTATTGGCATACACGCTTTTAACCTCAAGATCATCAGACACTAAGGCCACCACCTTTGGCGTCTCCACCTTAGGATAGTAGTATTTTATGTGCTGAAATAATGCCGCAAGATCTTCGTTAAGCGCATTTGTATTGGGGAATTTCTTAAGCACCTCATCATACAACTTTAGCAAAAAAGGGTCTTTCATGTTGTTTAGCCACACGGTATCGTCGTTACCGGCAGGAAACAGGTACGGAAACTCCTGTTTTATTTTAGGCAGGTCTTCCGGCTTGCCGCCAAAGAAAATCTTGTCAAAACGCACTACCTCAACCTTAGGCACAGGCACGGCGGCTACCTTGTCTTCTACCTCATTTTCGTTTTTGCACGATACCGCAGCAAGCGCCAGGGCAAAAAACAGGATATATTTTTTCATTTTATGAGTTTATTACTTACTTCTTAATCTTGGATTTTTTAATTTTATGGCAAATATACAATCTCTAATACTTTATACAACCATGCACACCTGCAGCAATTTTCAGGCCGAGGCCATAAACAACCATATTGTAAACTGGCTTAGAACCTATGCCGAGAACGCTAAAGTTAAAGGTTTTGTTGTGGGAATATCAGGCGGGATAGATTCGGCGCTTACATCGTCGCTTTGCGCACAGACCGGTTTGCCTGTAGTTTGTGTAGAAATGCCCATACACCAGGCCGAAAGCCACGTTAGCCGTGCCCGCCACCATATTAAAAACTTAAAGGCCCGTTTTGATAATGTTACATCGGTGGAAGCCGACCTTACTCCTGTTTTTGAAACTTTTAAGCAACAGGTACCCGATACGGATAACCCCTATTTATACGACCTTACCCTGGCCAACACCCGTGCCCGCCTGCGTATGACTACCCTTTACTACATTGCAGGCATACACAGCTCTTTGGTGGCCGGTACCGGTAATAAGGTAGAAGATTTTGGCGTGGGCTTTTATACCAAATACGGCGATGGCGGTGTGGATGTGAGCCCTATTGCCGACTTAACCAAGACCGAGGTGCGCCTGTTAGCTAAATACCTGGAGGTGCACGATGCCATACTTATTGCCAAACCTACCGATGGACTTTTTGGCGATGACCGTAGTGATGAAGACCAGCTTGGCGCAAGTTATGAGGAGCTGGAATGGGCTATGGCCGAGGCCGAAAATGGCAGTACGCACAACGATTTTAGCGGCCGCGAAAAAGAGGTTTTTGAGATCTATAAAAGACTGAACACCATTAACCAACATAAGATGCAGCCAATACCGGTATGTGAAATTCCCTTAAATTTGAAATAAAATTCTTTCATTCACAATACTTTAAGAAACTAATTGCTAACTTTACTTAAATGTAGAACCCAAAAAACGCAATTATGATCAAATTATGCCTTGCGGATAACCATCCTGTTGTGCATTACGGGATGAAGTCGTATTTTAGCGACAATCCGCAAATTAGTTTTGTGGGGGTGGTAAATAACCTGGACAGCCTTTTGGATGTTTTGAGCAAAAAAACGGTAGATGTTGCCGTTGTAGATCTGGAGTTGGATGGCCTTACCAGTATCAGTTCTGTAAAGTCGCTGATAAAGGAATTTCCTGAAACTAAAGTTATTATATTTACCAACCTTGCCGAGCAAATTTATGCCCCAAATGCACTTAAAGCCGGAGTATCGGCCTATGTACACAAGAGTGCCAAAATGGAAGAGTTGGAAAGCGCTATTAAAAAAGTAAACGAAGGCGAAGTAGTATTTAGCGACACCGTTAAAAAGAACTTAGCCCTGCTTAACAAAGGTAAAAAATCAGAGCGTTTGTACAGAAAGCTCTCTTCGCGCGAAATTGAAGTACTGCGCTACCTTAGCGAAGGCAAAAAAAACAAAGAGATTGCCCGATTACTGGAACTTAATGAAAAAACAATTAGTACCTATAAACTTAGGCTGCTTACCAAACTACACGTTACCAACCTGGTAGACCTGGTAAACAAAGCTAAAACTTTGGATATTGTTTAAACCCTTAACAACCAATTACCGGAACAAACAACTACACTAAAAAGAATCTAAGACTAAATGTTAATCTGGCGCAGGCCATGTTACCTTACAGCAAGACAAAACGCCCCCTTATCACTACGAGGGGGCGTTTTGTGTTTATAGGGCTTGTCTTATTGTCCCCTGACTTTAGCTGTGGGTTAATGCAGGTTACATGTTGGCTTTAGCCAAATATAATTTATGAAAGCTGTCTCTAAAAAAAACTACTCCTAAGCCTGTTTATCTTACGCGATAAATAGTTTACAAGCGTGTTATAATCGTTTACCGACATAAGTATCTCCATATTATCTGCATCGGGGCTTACCTGCATTTTAAGGTCTTGTATAAGCCTGCCAAGCAATAGCCAGCGCAGGTCGATAATATGTTCATTAGTATAAGCCGCAATAGACATTGCCTTATCCTTAACGGGAATTTGTTTCTTTTCTTCCCAATCGTGCAGTATGTATTTTTCGTCCTGCATAAAAATATCGGTAGCCATATACTGCAGGTCGGGGTGCAGGCCGTTTAAAAACACATCCACATTCATTTCCTGGTGCGCCATGTAGTGGTCTATAGCAGCCTTGTAGATATCTTTAAACACAGGGTTGGTAAATTGTATCTCGTCTTCCTGTAGGTTAAGGTAAATACGATCGTACACCTTATAATTTTTCTTTTCAGAATGCTCAAACTCCTTACCAAACTCGTCGTACTTAATGTACACATCTTCAAACTCCTGCTCTGTACCGCCGTAAAGTAATAGTATTTCTATCATACGGCGTTCCAGCCCATCCAGTATATTAATGCGCTCCTGTTGCTGGTCGGGCGGCATGGAGGGGTCAAAATACTCCTCCTCGGGCACTGGGCGCATGGCGTTGGCCCGTTGCTCGTCTTTCATTTTCCTGCCCGTGTCGGCAATATCTTTAGATATAAGCTGCGCCAGGGTACTTGCAAGCACCTGCTCGCTAATATCCATTATACGGGCACACTCCTGTATGTAAACTTCACGCTGTATCTTATCCGGAATTTTGGCAATAGAACTCACCATATCGCGAATAAGCCCTGCTTTTTTAACCGGGTCGTTCTTGGCCTCATCCATTAGTAATGATGCCTTAAACTGGATAAAATCCTTGGCGTTGGCATCAAGATAGGCCACTAACTCATCATACGATGTTTTACGGGCAAAACTATCGGGGTCATCGCCATCAGGAAACGTACAAACCTTTACATTCATGCCTTCTTCCAAAATAAGGTCGATACCACGTATGGATGCTCTAAGCCCGGCAGCATCGCCATCAAATAAAACGGTAATATTTTTAGTAAGGCGATTAATAAGCCTTATCTGGTCGGGCGTAAGTGCCGTTCCGCTGCTTGCAACCACGTTTTCTATACCTGCCTGGTGCATTTGTATTACATCAGTATAACCCTCAACCAGGTAGCAATTGTCTTTTTTGGCAATTTCCTGCTTGGCATGATAAATACCGTACAGCACCTTGCTCTTGTGGTAAATATCGCTTTCGGGGGAGTTTAAGTACTTGGCGGCTTTTTTATCGTTGCCCAATATACGCCCACCAAAGCCCAGCACGCGCCCAGACATACTCTGGATGGGAAACATTACCCTGCCGCGAAAACGGTCGATATGGCGGCCGTCTTCCCTAACTATGGTAAAGCCGGTTTTATCTAAATAGTATAATTTATAGGCTTTGCCCAACGCCTCTTTACTAAAGGCATCCCACTCTTCGGGCGAATACCCCAGGCCGAATTTCTTAATGGTATCGGCTGTAAAGCCACGCTCTTTAAAGTACGAATAGCCAATAGCCTGGCCTTCATCGGTATTGAGCAATATATTCTGGAAGTACTTTTGCGCAAATTCAGACACCAGGTACATGCTTTCTTTTTCGTTAGCCTGTTCTTTTTGTTCTTCGCTTTGCTCGGTCTCCTCTATTTCTATATTGTATTTTTTGGCGAGGTATCTTATGGCTTCGGGATACGAAAAATGCTCGTGCTCCATTAAAAAAGCCACGCTGTTGCCACCCTTGCCGCTACTAAAATCTTTCCATATTTGCTTTACCGGCGACACCATAAACGACGGCGACCGCTCGTTGCTAAACGGGCTCAGGCCTTTATAGTTGGTTCCCGACTTTTTAAGGTTAACGAAATCGCCAATTACCTCCTCTACGCGGGCAGTTTCAAATACGGTATCTATAGTGTTTTTAGAGATCAAATCTTAGTGGAAGTTGCAATGTTATTGAGCGGCAAAGTTACAAGTTTTTTAGGTATGGAAGATTATACTTTATTACAAACAACCCCACTTTAAAGTGCCGCTCCAACCACTTTGCGTACCAATAAAACTAAATTATAATTACAAGTCCTCACCCCCGACCCCTCTCCAAAGGAGAGGGGAGCCGAGAACGGGTACAGTTCGAAGATATAATCGGTATTATTTTAAGGATGAGTGTAGCTGTCCCTCTTCTTTGTAGAGGGGTTGGGTAGAGGACAATACTTATAACCAACCGCCATTATTTAGCCTCTTTAACAAGGCTATCTATAAGCCCGTTAAATACAAAATAATGAAACGGCAACACACTGTACCAATACAGCCTGCCCCATAGGCCTTTTGGCCTGAATACCGCCCTTTGGTAAAGTTTATCTTTTTCTATCCTAAATTCGAGCCAGGCTTCACCGGGTAATTTCATTTCGGCATAAAGCAGCAGGCGTTTTTCTTTTTTATCGGCCAGTACCACACGCCAAAAGTCTAACGCATCGCCCGCCTGTATGTTAGTTGGGTGGGTGCGGCCCCTACGCAGACCGGTACCTCCAAATATCTTATCTATAAAGCCACGGGCTTTCCATAAATAATCGCCGTAATACCAGCCGGTTTGCCCGCCGAGAGCCCAGATTTTAGCCAGCACATTTTTCTCGTTGGTAACGGTACGTTCTTTTTTATCCTCTACAATTCCGAATTTGGGAATGGTAATATATGCCGAAAGCTTTTTGCCAAAACGACTGCTTACGCCACTGTCTTTCCAACTCGATGGGCTGCCGTCGTGCTCCATAATGGTAAATGCTTTGCGTACGGCTTCTTCGTAACTTAACGGATGCACATCCAGCATTTGCTGAAGATTGTTTGGCCTGCCCACTACCTCAACCTTCATACTGTCTACCAACGATGCTGCCAGCTTGTATGATGTAGAGGTTACAAAATACAGCCAATACGACGAGAGCTTGGGCGTCATAATCGGGAGGGTAAAAATATAGCGTTTTAGTCCCCGTATTTTAGCAAAGATCAGCAGCATTTGCTTATAGGTAAGCACATCAAGCCCGTAAATGTCGTAATTATTGTTATAGAGCCTTTCGTCTCCGGCAGCTTTAGAAAGGTACGCCAGCACATCGCGTATGGCAATGGGCTGCGCTTTGGTGTTGAGCCATCGCGGCGTTATCATTACCGGAAGTTTCTCTACCAAATCGCGGATAATTTCGAATGATGCACTACCACTGCCCACAATAATGCCTGCCCTAAAGGTTGTATTGGCATATTGGTCAGACTGCAAGGCTTCTTCTACCTGCTTGCGCGAATTAAGGTGCTTAGAGAGTTCGGCCTCGTTTACAATTCCGCTTAGGTAAATAACCTGCTTTAGGTTAGTGCCGGCTACGTATTTTTTAAAATTCTCGGCACATTCCAGTTCCATCTTACCAAAATCGCCGGCAGAAGACATAGAATGCATCAGGTAGTAGGCACATTCTATATCTTTTGGAATAGTTATAGAGGAGTCGTATTTAAGAAAGTCTACCTCTATAAAGGTTATCTTGGGCTCTTCCTTAAAACGTTCGGGTGCGCGGCCGGCATCCCTAACGCAGCATACCAGTTCGTGCCCCGCCTCTATTAAAAACGGAATTAGCCGCTTGCCTATATAGCCTGTTGTGCCTGTTACAAGAATTTTCATACCAATAATTTACTTAAATGTAGCAAATTACAATGGTTAAGGCTCTTAAACAGTTGTTATTGTTTTGAGAATTGTTACTGTTGGAGCTATTCCACAGAGATACGCAGAGGAAGCCCGGAGATTCACGGAGTTTTATTTGAGGACACTTTTCTGAGCTCCTTCTATGCATCTCTGTGGTACAAAAACAACGATGTATAAAAAGAAAAACATAAATTTGTACTATAAACTAAAGGCATGGGTAATACAGATATACGGTGGGAGCAGCGATTTACAAATTTTAATAAGGCATTTGCTAAATTAAAAGAAACTGTAGATACGCTTGATCCTGAAGCTGATAATTTTAGCGATGCCTTATCTGATCTGGAGAAGGAAGGACTAATACAGCGTTTTGAATATACGCATGAGCTTGCCTGGAAAGTTATGAAAGACTACATTGAATACCAGGGTTCAACTGACATTGGCGGATCGCGCGATGCTACCCGCGAAGCTTTTAAAATGGGCTTAATTGATAATGGCGAAACCTGGATGGATATGATAAAGAGCCGTAACCTTACTACCCACACTTATAACGAGGCTACTGCCGAAGATATTTTTACGAAAATTGTAAATGATTACTTTAAATTATTTACAGCTTTCCAAAGCAAAATGGAACACTACAGAAGCAGGGAACAACAGGACATTTTTTCTATTGAGCTATGATGTACGGGCTTGATGAAAATACAGTTAATAAGATAATTGGCGAATTTAAAAAATTTGCCGAAATAGAAACAGCCATCTTATACGGTTCCAGGGCTAAGGGAAATTTTAAACCGGCATCTGACATTGACCTCACATTTAAAGGCGAAGCGCTAACCTCTAATTTACTGAATAAATTAAGCTGGGCTTTAGACGATCTTATGCTGCCCTATACGTTCGACATTTCGTTACTTAACCACATTTCGCATCTGGATTTGTTAGATCACATAAACAGGGTTGGAATTGTTGTATATCAAAAAAATAATTAGTGCCGGCACTATTCCTTTAAATGCTCGCAGCTCTCGCCTTCCAGTTCTATTTCAATAGTATAATGCGTAAACGGATATTGTTTTAAAATATCTTTTACGGCACGCTTTACTGCTATAACTTCTAAAAAGGTATTTATGCCTTGTGTTTTTACGTGGGCGGTGTAAACATGGTGTTCGCCCTCTAACGACCAGATGTTTACATGGTGCATAGACGTTACATGGTCCAGTTGTAGTATCTTATTCCTTATCTCATCGGCATCAATGTCGGCAGGAGTACCTTGTAGCAGTATAACCATTGTTTCTTTTAGCCTGCCAATCACGTTGTACAAAATAAACAGGGTTATACCTAACGATAGCGCCGGGTCCAGCCACGGGGCATCAAAATACATCATAACAATAGATGCTATTAGTACGGCCGCCCAGCCCAGTACATCTTCTATTAAATGCCAGGATACCACTTTTTCGTTCATAGACGTGCCACTACTTAGCCTGAAAGCCGCATAGCCGTTTACCAGTATACCTACAATGGCAAATACAAGCATACCCTTAGCATCGGCATGTTCGGGGTGCATAAGCCTTTTAACAGCCTCGTACACCACAAAACAAGACCCCGTAATTAAGATAACGCTGTTGATCAGCGCACCTAACAGAGAGAATCGGCTGTAGCCGAAGGTAAACTTGTTATCGGCACCTTTTTTAGAATGGTTGTGCAGGTACCACGAAATGCCCAGTGAGAGGCTGTCGCCCAGATCGTGCAGTGCGTCTGAAAGTATCGATACACTGTTTACATAAAAACCACCCACAACTTCGAGTATGGTAAACCCAAGGTTTAAAAAAAAAGCAACCTTTATATTCTTGGCCGATATGTTATGAGCGTGGTCGTGGCCATGGCTGTGTGCGTGATCGTGGGGCATTTTGTAGTTTTGTTTGGTATAAATTTACGAAAACTATTACAGCCTTTAATGGCCTTAACTTTATCTTAAAGCAAAAGATATATTGCAACCTCAATATTTTACGATAGTGTAAATTCTTTACTATTAAAACATCAGCAAAACTGCCACCGCCAATTTATAAAAACAAAAAAAGGTGCTCCATAACCCACGGAGCACCTTTCTTCAAAAGTACAAAACTAACCCTTAATTATTAATTGAAATCAAAACGTATGCCAAGCGATAAATTATTCTGGTCTATTTCGTTATTAGAAAAAACCGGCTGCAAATCGTATTTAGCATATAAGCTTGTAGACCTGTAGCCTATGTAGGCGCTAACACCGTACACAAAGTCGTTTACGTTATAATCTCCTTTGGTTTTATTTTTA
This sequence comes from Flavobacterium subsaxonicum WB 4.1-42 = DSM 21790, assembly GCF_000422725.1. Lineage (GTDB taxonomy): Bacteria > Bacteroidota > Bacteroidia > Flavobacteriales > Flavobacteriaceae > Flavobacterium > Flavobacterium subsaxonicum. Next base: position 123,185 of record NZ_AUGP01000028.1, on the reverse strand, counting down.
ACGTTGTTGCCGTTTTCGTTCTCGTATTTTATTATTTGTTTTTCTTTAACATTAACCCCGGCATAGCCACCAAGGCCTACACGCACGCTTTTATGCGACGGAAAATAAGTTCTGTCATCAGTAGTGCGTTTTTTGGTAAAGTCTAATTCTAAAAATACCGGCACTACAAGGTTTACATATCTAAGGCGTGCTACATCAAGGTCAATTCCAGAGTCGGCCAATACCGTTTTACTGCCCTCTTTTACAAATATCCTGTTGTTATCAGGGCGCAGGTTGTTGTACTGTAAAGACAAACCGTATTTAATGTGCAGCAGGTTGTTTTCTTTAAGCATCCTGGTGTTCCAGCTAAGGCCCCACTCATAAAAATCAGATCGCCATTTAAAATTCTCATCGGCCTCGCCATCGTTAATCAGGCGGTTAACACCAAAGGCAAATACCAGTTGCGATGTTGTTCTCCTATAATCTACCTCTTTGGTTTTGGTGGTATCTTTTTTCCAGTTAAACTTAAAGGTTTTATTCTCCTCTAAAATTTTACCATCTACCTTATCTTTAACAAGGTCGGCCAGTTTTTGCTGCTCTACGGCAACGCGGTCTTCAATATTTTTAGCACGTTTTTCGGCAAGCTGTTTTTTTAGGTTATCCGCTTCGGTGTTCGATATTTCTTTATTGTCTAAGCGATCGTTAACCGCTTCTACTTCTATTTTAAGCGAATCTTTTTCCTGTTTTGTAATTTGCTCAATGCTGTTGGCAATCATTTCGGCCCTGTCTTCAAAGCTTTGTGCGCTAAGTTTGGTAGCGGCAAGGCATAGCAGTGCCACTACATAAAAAGTAATAGTTTTCATGTTGTTTAAATTAAATTTTTGTTATTGATGATTGTTATTGGCGATTTCTGTTTACCACGGCCGTTTTTACCTCGTCCAGGTTTTTAATAATACCCTGAAAGGCTTTGGTCTTAAAGCTGTCGTTAAGTTCTCCTTCTACCGATGACAGCAGCGAATTGGCGTTGACCTTAACACCTGACTGTTTAAGTTGCGGACTGTTAAGCTTTGGGTTATTAACCGATGCCAATAGCTCGTTGGCATCTACTTTAATTTTTGCAGGTTGGGCTACTTCCGGATTTGTAGTTACCTGCTGATTGTTAACCGCTACAGCCTCGTTACTAATTAATACGTTAGGAGTATTGTTTATATTTTTAGCAGTAGCAGCACTTTTAACCGAACCGTTTCTTGTTACTCGCGGCTTAGCCTGTGTTGGCGTGTTTACCGATGCAACAACTTCTTCTGTTCCTGTAGTAATTTGTGGAGATGCAGTTGCGCCGATCTCTGTTTCAGATGGCTTATCAGCATTTGTAGTAATTACTACGCTATTAGTATTATTGTTTACACCATTAACAGGATTTTCTTTTTGCTGGTTTAAGTAAAGCGCCCCCACCAGCAACATGGCCAAAAAACTTGCCGCCATATACATCCAGCTGCGGCTGGGTTTATTTTTCTTTTCGGCAACCGTAAGCATGGCATCCAGCCTGTCCCAAGCCATTTCTGTGGGCTGTATGGTGCGCTGCTCCAGCTTTTGTTTAAAATCTTGTTCTATAGTGTTATTCGGTTCCATTTTCATAATTCTTTAATTTGTTTATTTGCTCCTGCAGCATTTTGCGTGCGTGGCAAAGTTGCGATTTGCTTGTACCCTCATTAATCCCCAGCATCTTAGCAATTTCTGCGTGTTTAAAACCTTCAATCGCATACAGGTTAAACACCATTTTGTAACCATCCGGCAGGCTGTCTATCAAAGCCTGTATATCTTCTACACTAAAATGGCTCTCTATATTGTTAAACGTATCTTCAACATAATACTCGTCTTCTAAAAAGTTTACTTTTTTTTGTACCCTTATATAGCTAATGCACTCGTTAACCATTATCCGCCGTATCCATCCTTCAAAACTGCCTTTGTGCTCAAAATTTTTAAGGTTGGCAAACACCTTCATAAAAGCAGTTATCATTATATCTTCGGCCAGGTGCAGGTCTTTAATATACTGCCTGCAAATGCTTAGCATCTTGGGCGCATACTTAGAGTACACCTTTTGCTGGGCATGCCGGTTGTTATCTGCCGCCAGCTTTATAAGGTCTTTCTCGTCCTGGTGTAAGGCTATTACTTTCAAAACTCGTGTTGTTTGGTTGGTTGGATGATTTCGGCTTGCTAATTTTTCAACTTACTAACCGACTTCTATTATCATAGACGATTAGGGTTGTAAAATGGTTGCATGCGAATTTAAACATTTTACATTAAAAAATTTAAATATTTAAAAATCAAAACATTACATGCTAAAAAAATTTCTCTTTTTTGATGATTATTTTTTTAGGCTTGCCGTTTTGCTGTACCGTTAAGGTTAAAACCGATTCAGTTTCGAGCATTGCGCGAAAGGTTTCGCGGCAATCGCAATAATCGGCACAGGTAATTTTCAGGTTATTAATGGCTGTAACCACATCGCCGGGTTTAAGGCCCAGCTTATCGGGCTGGCTGCCCTGTATTATTGTCGCCACTTTACAGATGCCTGCTTCGTATTCCAGGCTAAAGCCGAAACGCTGCCACCCATCTTTTGGCTCGGCACCCTCTATAGGTTCAAAGTACAGGGCTTCGTCTTCAAAATCGAGCGTAACAATATAATTTTTAATTATTGGACTGCCTACCAAATTTAGGCCACTACCGGCACGATAATGAACCGGCTTACCGGTAAGTTTTAAATTGCCCATCTCAAAATCTGCTTTAAATACGTTAATGGTGTCTTTTACCCTGCCGTGGTGTGTTTCTACCGTGCCACCCAAAATTTTGGCATGGGCAGTGGCTTCGGCTGTATACTTAGCGGCATCTTTAGGATCGAGATACAGCAACGATGAGCAGCCGGTATCGAACATAAACCATTGAAAGTGCCCATTTAACTGAGCCATAAAATACGGCTGGTAATGGCTGTTTAAATGCACATGCACTTTTGTGGCTTTATCAAGGCTTTTGAGTTTTGATATCCTATCGGTTACAATAATTTTCTTGTTGGGATAATCGATCTGCCAGATGTAATTTTTAAGGATAGCCGAACCAATAAGTCCGCCATCCATAAGGCATTGCGCTGTAGGCGAATTATCAAAATTTACCTGGTAGGCTTCTACATCGTTAAAAACAAGGTTGCCAATAGCAAGGCTGTCGGCGCGCACAATATTAGTGGGTTTTGTTAGCCCGTTGGTACTGCCAAGCAACTCATTTTTAATTATAATAAAGTTGCAGGCTTTTTGCAGCGCATCGGTAATCATGGTATAGCCACCGGTATCCAGCCCAAAATTATAGATTGTACCACCTACGCCTACCTTCAATATTATAGCACCCGGATATTCAAACGGAATTTCGTAATAAAAATCTTTAGCGTTAGTAGTTGTTGCTTTTAAGGGCTTGAATACAGGCATGTCTTCGCCACCCTGGGCAAAAGCCACAGCACAGCACAAGCCAAAGAGCAGGTATACTACATTTTGTAACGCCATAGTAAAGGTGATTACTACTAAGGTAACGAAAATTACAGGTAGATGCGTATAAATATTTTCAGGAAATAGTGAGGAATTAAACCTACAAGGTTTTTGAAACCTTGTAGGTTGCGATGTACCGTAAATTTATGCGTACTTCCTGCAAGGTCTCTAAAGACCTTGTAGGTATAAATTAGCCCAAATTAAATACTGGAAAATTTTAAGAATACAGGAAAATTATATTTTCCTTTCGATAACGTAGTTTACCATTAAAACCAGCGCATCTTTATACGGGGAAGATGGGTAGCCCGAAAGCAGCAACAAAGCCTCTTCGCGAAACAGTGCCATTTTCTCTTCGGCATAACTAAGGCCGCCCTTTTGTTTTACAAAGTCGATAACCTCTTTAACGCGCTTTTTGTCTTTGTTATGGTTTTTAACCGAATTAATGACCCATTTTTTCTCGTCTTTACTGCAGTTGTTTAGAGCGTAGATTAGCGGGAGCGTCATTTTTTGTTCTTTAATATCTATACCGGTTGGTTTGCCAATGGCATCATCGGTATAATCAAAAAGGTCGTCTTTAATTTGGAATGCCATTCCTATAAGTTCGCCAAATTTGCGCATTTTTTCGGTGTCATCCCCTTCCGGGTTAACCGAACACGCCCCCAGCGAACAGCAGGCCGCTATAAGGGTAGCGGTTTTTTGGCGGATGATTTCGTAATAAATATCTTCGGTAATATCCAGCCTGCGGGCTTTTTCTATTTGTAACAGCTCGCCCTCGCTCATTTCGCGCACAGCGACGGATATTATCCGCAACAAATCGAAATCACCATGATCTATAGAAAGCAAAAGCCCTTTAGAAAGCAGGTAATCTCCCACCAGCACGGCAATTTTGTTTTTCCACAATGCATTTACAGAAAAGAAACCACGGCGGCGGTTGCTATCGTCTACAACATCATCGTGCACCAGGGTAGCGGTGTGTATAAGCTCTATAACGGCAGCGCCACGATAGGTGCGCTCGTTAACGGTGCCGCCACTTACCATTTTGGCGGTAAGAAACACGAACATGGGCCGCATTTGCTTGCCCTTGCGGTTTACTATGTAGTGGGTAATGCGGTTTAACAACGCCACTTTAGACGACATGGAATCACGGAATTTTTTCTCAAAAATTTCCATTTCCTGCCCTATGGGCTGCTTTATTTGCTCAACGATCTTCATTGTGCCCCAAAGATAATAAAACAGTTTGATTATTATTTATTGGCAATTGAATATTGATTTATAAATAATACAATTATGGTGTTGGTGTAATGATGTGCGGATGTAATTACACATACACGTAATCTAATACATAACGTGATTACGCGCAACACGATTACACGTAGGGCGATGCCCTACGCTAATTTGTTAAATCCATTCAGGGTTTGAAAGATTGTGGGATGCTTACTATTTTTAGACGTTGCAGTGTAACGTCTTTATCGCTGCAAACTGTTTACTCCTGGCCTACCGCCTCATTCTTATTAGCTAATTGCCCACAGGCAGCATCAATATCTTTACCACGGCTACGGCGTACCTTAACCACAATATCGTTACGTTCCAGTGCTTTTATGTAAGCATCGATAGCCTCGGGGTCGGCTTGCTGAAATTCGCCATCGTCTATGGGGTTGTATTCGATAAGGTTGACTTTACACGGCACGTATTTACAGAATTTAACCAGGGCTTCGATATCTACCCTGCGGTCGTTTATGCCCTTCCAAACCACATACTCATAAGTAACGCGGCTTTTAGTCATGCCGTACCAGTATTCTAACGATTCGCGCAAATCGGCCAATGGAAAATTAGCGCTGAACGGCATAATTTTAGAACGAACATCGTCTATACCCGAATGTAATGATACCGCCAGCTTGAACTTTACGTTATCGTCGGCCAGTTTCTTGATCATCTTGGGTAAACCCGATGTAGACACCGTAATACGCCTTGGGCTCATGCCCAAACCTTCGGGCGAAGTAATTTTTTCTATAGCCTTAAGCACGTTGTTATAGTTCATAAGCGGTTCGCCCATGCCCATAAATACAATGTTGCTTAATGGCCTGTTATGGTACAGGCGGCTCTCTGCATCTATGGCAGCCACCTGGTCGTAGATTTCATCAGGATTTAGGTTACGCATGCGTTTTAGGCGTGCGGTAGCGCAAAAGTTACAGTCAAGGCTGCAACCCACCTGGCTGGATACACAGGCTGTAGTACGCGTTTTGGTAGGTATAAGCACACTCTCTACCACCAGGCCATCGTGCAGGCGTACCGCATTTTTAACGGTACCGTCGCTGCTTTGCTGCATCTGGTCTACGTGAATGTGGTTGATAACAAAGTTATCCTGCAGCATTTGGCGTGTTGCCTTGCCAATGCTGGTCATATCATCAAAACTATGCGCGCGCTTGTTCCACAACCATTCGTACACCTGGTTGCCACGGAATGCTTTATCGCCATGTGCCACAAAAAAATCGCGAAGCTGTTCTTTTGTAAGCGCCCTAATATCTTTCTTCTCCGTTTGCATGCTGCAAAGGTAGTAACTATTTGCCAATTAACACAACTACACTAAATAGTAGATTTGGCGGTTAAAATTAACAAATTAAAGCGTTAACTATAATTACCATACTATAAACCAATAAATCAAAGTTTTTTTATCCAAACTAACGGCTACACCTTTCGAATAACCGTTTGCCCATTCAATAGGCATTTGAGGATTTGGTTTTAGATTGTATTCTTTCCAGAAATTTCCAGATTTAGCACCTAAAACATACAATTCAAATTCCTTATCTAAAAACCCATTACTTTTACTTGATGAGTTATAGTTTATAAAATTCGGTGTAGGATAAAAATTCTTGTAACAATCCCTATTGACTTTCAAACTATCTGTGATTTCTACTACCTTCCTATTTTCATAAGTATCAATTGTCTCAAAACGATTTACAATTAATAAACAAGGATCTTTACTACTATACTTGCCTATTGAAATATCTCTAATTGAGTTCAATACTGAATCTACCTTATTTAAATTTGCCTTATACTCATAAAGTATAAAGCAAAAGTTGTTTTTAGATATGTTCTTGTCCTTGATTATTTCTCTCGGATAGGTAGCCAATTCATTCGGAAAATGCTCGGTTAGCGAATCATTAAATTCACTTTTAGATTTTAGATACTTGTTTTGGGAATTGGATTGCCCATTACACCCACATAATAGGAAACTAAAAACTGTTAGCAAGATGTAACGATTTTTTATAAACTCAAATATCTGCATCCTTACTCCTTTACCAATTTAAACGTACCCACTGCGCCGGTAGCTTTATCGGCAACCTTTAGCAAATAAACCCCGTTAGCCGCTGCGCTTAAATTTACAGTACCGTTACCGGATGCCAGCATGCCTGCCGTTACCTCCTGCCCCAATAAATTGTAGACTTTATATTCCGGGCTGTAGCCCGATGGTACCTGTACCGTAAACTGCCCGGCAGACGGGTTAGGATATACTTTTATAGCCGCAAAAGTATTAAACTGATTAATGCCAAGCGGTGCCTCCAGCTTAAACGATACCGATTCGCCCTGACCGTATTCGCCGCCGGCTATAATAACTTCGCCATCAGCCGTGGTTAACGAGTAACTGCCCTGGCCCTGACCGCAGCAAATACCATCGCCGTAGCCGTCGTGTATAGCAAACGTGTAGCAGCCTGCATTGGTTAAATTAAATACCTGGCTATACGATTCGCCATCTTCATACGTATCCTGATCTACGCTGTAAAGCACGTCGCCATTTTGGTTGGTTAGCACCCAGCTTATTTCTTCACCATAATTATCGGCCAATAGATTAAGCGTAACATCGGTTATGGTGTACGACTGGTTTACTATAAAGTCGGCTGTAGCTGTATTGTTAGTTACATTACCATCTGTAGCGCCATTAGGGTTAGTAATAGTTATGGTAACAGTATTATTGCCTAAAACACCTGTAAGTTCAGGAAGGTCTACAAAGGTACTGGCATTCTCGGCTAAATTGCCCGTCCAGTTTAGCACGGATGGCGTAGCATCATTAATACTATACTGTATTTGTACCGATGTTAAGTTTTGCGTACCATAGTTTACAAGCCTTATAACCGGTGCTGCATTGGCAGCACACTCTGCATGACCAAGCTCGTACAAAACAACTTTAGCATCTACCGCATAAATTTGCTGTGCCGGGTAGGCATCTACAACCGTAACCCCGGTATTATTAGGGTCCAGCCATTCTTTAAGGCGCGCATCGGCTGTGGCGCCGGTATCCCACGATTTGCCTAAACGCCCGTACTGGTCGCCGCCACCGTTAGACTGGTTACCCTCGCAACCCGAAACACCCCTCCACAACTGGCCAATAATCCTGCCGTGGTTATCTAATAGCGGCGATCCCGATGAACCGCCCTCGGTTACACCAAGGTCCCAGCTTTGTACATCCCAAACAAATTCGCCCTCTTCGGTATCCAGTAATGTAGGCGCATCAAGATCGCGGCACACCTTCATAATATCGCCCGCGGGGTGGTGCACGCAGTAGGTAAAGGGCGATGTAGTTTCGCTCCTGTCCCATCCGGCCCATACCGTTCCCCATTCGGTGGGAATGTCCGATGTTATTTCCAACAACATAAAGTCAGATTCCTCACGCCTTGCCCTTAGTATAGCACCGCTAACTGTTTGCACCTCGTTAATACTGCCATCGCCATCAAGAAAAGACGGGCAGGCAGGCACCGGGTTTATCCAGTTAAAACGGAAGGTGTACATGGCCGTTTCAGACCACGCATGGTTGGCCGAAAGCACATAAGGTGTACCATCGTTAGCCGTATTATTAATCAGCGCACCGGTAGCTAAAAAAGCACCATCGCCCGTGCTGCCCAGCATTCGGGTAACCGACTTTTTGCTGATATCTTTTAAGTTATCAATACCTTCTACAAAGCACTCCACATCATAATTACAATCGCCAGATAATACTTCCTGCCCTGTTTTATCGGCACCATATAGTTCGCGGTAGCCGTGGCCTACTTTAAATATCTCAAGTTTGCCCTGCCCAGCCTGAGCTTTTGGTTCAAAATACTCTATAAACACACTCTCGCCACTAACCGGCCAGGTGCCAAAATACGGGCCGCTGCTGTTTTGTTTAGAAGTATAAGCCCCCAGCAAATCAGTATGATTGGCATTATAAACATACAGCGATGCACCTGGCGGAATATAAAAATTCCTGAACCAGAAGTGCAGGGTTTTGGCTTGCGCCGATGTTATGTTGATGCGCCATACCCTGTCGCCGTTAGGCATGGTATACCAAGTACCGCTATTGTCCAGGTTATAGCTTACATTAAATTCGTAAGCAAAACGCCATTGGGTTTCTTTTTGTTTGGCAGCAACAAGGTCTTGCTGCTGTAACACAGCAACATCTATAGCAGGCATGTTGTAAGCTGCAACACTTTGCTGTTGGGTAAACTTCCAGCTTATGGGCTTGCCCTGGTTAGTAACCTGCGCTGTGCCTAAAACCGTAATAAAAAGAACAGAGAATAGGGTAATATTAAATTTCATGTTGTGGTAGTATTGTGTAAATATTCTTGTATTATTATGCTTATTCTTTAACCAGTTTAAAAGTGGCTACTGCACCGGTAGTTGTATCGGCTAATTTTAGCAGGTAAACCCCGCTGGCTACACCACTTAGATTTACAGAGCCAGTACCATTAGCAATGCTACCCGCAGTAACTTGCTGCCCCAATAAATTATAGACATTATAATTTGGGCTATAGCCCGATGGCACCGTAACGGTAAACACCCCTGCTGATGGATTTGGATATACTTGTATCTGGCTTGCCAAAACTGCCTGCCCTGCAGATAATGGCAACTCTATACGGAAAGGCACCTGCTCGCCACCGCCATAGTTACCGCCTACTTTTATAACAGTTCCGTCTTCGGTAACTAAAACATAACCACCCACCCCTTCGCCGCAGCATATACCATCGCCATACGTATCCTGTATGGTAAAAGTATAGCAGCCCGAAGCGGTTAGCTCAAATTCCTGCGAATAAGTTGTTGCCTCCTCATAAGTTCCGGCAGCCACGCTATAAAGCACAGTGTTATTTTGGTCTTTTAAAGACCAGCTAATTTCTTCTGGGTAATTATCTGCAACAACGCTTAAAATAACCAATTGCGAAGTATACGTAGGAGCGATCTCAAAACTTGCCGATATAGCATTATCTATAGGATTTTGGTCTTCGGTATTATTAGGATTAGTAACTGTAACCGCAACAGTATTATCTCCGGCAGTTCCCGTAGCCGATGGCAGCTCTACAAGGGCACTCTCATTGGGCTCAAGGTTGCCCTCCCACTCAATTACCTGTAGCACATCATTTAGCGTGTAGTTAACCTGCGCCGATGTAAGGTTTTGTGTGCCGTTATTAATAATACGTACTACAGGAGCAATAGTGCTAACACAGGCATCGTTGCCAATTTCGGCAAAAATTGTTTTGGCATCTATAGCATACACCAGTTGTGGCGGATACGCATCGGTAGTAAAAGCACCCGTATTTTGAGGGTCTAACCATTCTTTTAACCTTGCATCGGGAGTTATACCGGTATCCCAAGATACATTAAACCTGCCATAGCCGCTGCTTTGTGCACCTACGCTTAAACCATTACAAACCGGGTTACCGTAAATATACCATGCCTGGCCACGTACGCGCCCGTTATTATCGAACATTGGCGAACCCGATGAACCCGGCTGTAATCCGCCAATATCCCAGGCAGCAATATCCCAAACGGTGCCAAAAGGGGCTTCGCCATCATACATGGTGGGCGCATCATAATCGACACTTACTTTCATAATATCGCCCGCGGGATGGTGAACACCGTAGGAGAATTCAGGTATTGTAGTGGTTCTGTCCCACCCGGCCCATACAAGGCCCCAATCGTCCGGAAGGTTAGCCGTGATTTCAACCAATGTAAAATCGCTTTCTTCCCTCCTTGCTTTTAAAGTAGCCCCACTAACCGTTAAGTGGTAGTTAGGCGCATTACTTGTACTTGGCAAACCGGTAGCACATTGCGGGTTAGGATTTATCCAGTTGAACATAAAAGCCCATTCGGCGGGATCTGAATAGCAATGGTTGGCCGTTAAAAAGTACGGCGTACCATCGTTACTGGTGTTGTTAACCAACGAACCTGTACACCAGTTAGAGTTGCCCACAATTATTAAGGCAACCGATTTTTTACTGATCTCTTTTAAGCTGTTAATACCTTCTATATAACATTCAACATCGTAATTGCAATCGCCCGATGCGTTTATACCGCCCTCCGGGTCTATGGTTGTTGGCGGCATAGAACGGTAGCCGTGTATCACTTTAAATATCTCCAATTTGCCCTGGCCTGCCTGTGCGGCGGGCTCAAAATATTCTATCCAGATATCATCGCCTTTTACCAGCCATGTACCCAATACCCTTTCGGCATTGTTTTGTTTTTCATCATAAGCGCCCAATAAATCAGTATGCTCGTTATTATACAAATACAGTGTAGCACCTTTAGGCATGTAAAAATCTGTAAACAAAAAATTTAAAGTCTGCGCCCCTTTAGACTGGTAACGTATCCTCCAAATCTTGTCGCCATTAGGCAACGTTGTCCAGTTACCGCTGTTTGTAAGGTTATGGTCTACCAAAAGCTCATGCCCAAAACGATAAGGTTTATCCTGCCTGGCATCGTTTATTTTATCTTCTTCCTGTAATGCTTTCAGGTCAAAGCGTGGCATAACCTTAGCCTCCACATTTTCAAAGCCGTTAAGCCTCCAGCTGGCGGGTTCTCCCTGGTTAGAAACCTGTGCAAAACCTGCCGATAGTATAAAAAGCAGTAGTAGGGTAATTTTTGTTTTCATTCTGATATGTTTATTTTTACACGCACGCCCTTTTAAATTCTGTAAACATTTAACGTTACCGTAAATAATTTAAAGCCTATTTTGCAAATACGCCGCAACCTACTAAAAAAATATATAGAATTGAGTTTTACACAAATAAAAAAAGCGACATTTTACACATTATCAGCAAATAGTGAGGATAGCCAACCATCGCATACAATAATTATTTTATGGATTTTATAGTAAGTAAAAGCAATTAGTACCTTTGTAAAAAATTTACCCATGCATTTTATATCTGAAGAACTGGAAGACTATGCTGCCCTGCACAGCGAAAACGAACCGCAACTGCTGGAGGCACTAAACCGTGAAACCCACCAGAAAATCCTGCAGCCACGCATGTTAAGCGGGCATTTTCAGGGGCGCGTTTTAAGTATGATAGCCAAACTGGTTAACCCACAGCATATATTAGAAATTGGCACCTTTACAGGATATGCCACACTTTGCCTTGCCGAAGGCCTACGTGAAGGTGGTACTTTAGATACGGTTGATAATAACGAAGAGCTGGTAGATTTCCAGAAGAAATACTTTGACCAATCTGCATGGAAAGGCCTGATCTTTCAGCATCTGGGCAATGCATTGGAAATTATCCCTACGCTTAATAAAAAGTTTGACCTTGTTTTTATTGATGCCGATAAGGAAAATTATCCCAATTATTTTGAGATGGTGGTACCGCTTATGAATAAAGGCGGCATTATACTTAGCGATAATGTTTTGTGGAGCGGCAAAGTTTTAGAACCCGTAAAGCCGAACGATAAAAGCACTAAAATTTTACTGGAATACAACCGCATGGTTAAAGAAGACCCGCGGGTGGAAACCGTTTTGCTACCCATTCGTGACGGGCTCACTGTTAGTAGGATTATCTAACTCTTCCTGCTCTTGCGGGAAGAACCTATCCCTTAAATAAATATACAATTTAAGCACTAACCAGCCTGTAAATATACCGTATAAGTAGCCCATTAGTATATCACCGGGATAATGTAGCCCAAGGTAAATACGGCTATACGCAAATATTAAAGGCCACAGAAAAAAGAAGCCCATGTATTTTATATAAGGATGCATTACCCTGTATAAAAAGAAGGCCACCGCCATAGAGTTAGACGCGTGCCCAGATATAAAACTGAATGATTTTCGGCGTTGTACGGCTCTAATTAGATCGGCAATATCGGGGTTATTGCCCGGCCTAAGCCTTTGTATTCCGTTTTTAATAAGGTTGGTAGTCTGGTCTGTAAGCAATAATAAAACCGTTATCATGCCCACAACCAAAAGCGCATGGCGCCAGCCAAGCCTTTTAAAAGTAAGGTAAAAAATAATGGCAAAAATGGGTATCCAGCTTGTAAACTTTGTTATAAGTAACCAAAGGGGGTCAAAAGTCTCAGATCCAAGGGAATTTAAATATACAAAAACATCCCTGTCTATTTCTACCAGTTTTTCTAACATGCTCTTATTTAATACGTTTAATAGGGCCAGACATATCTTCTATGTCTTCTTTTACTTTATCGATCTCGCCATTAATAGTATTATGAATACCATCTGTATCAATGCCTGATCCAATCTCGGTAAACGATTTTTTAATACCCTCTACGTCTGCACTCTTATGTATTTCGCTTTTAATATCGTTAGTAGCATCTTTAAGCTGCTGCATGCCACGGCCAAGGCCACGTGCAATTTCAGGAATTTTATCGCTTCCAAAAAGCATTAGCACTACCAGGATGATAAAAAAGAATTCTCCTCCTCCTATTCCAAACATAACTTTGAATTTTAATATACAAATGTAACTATAATTACGTTTTTAATGCCCGCTTTGGATGTTGATTTAAGCACTTTTTAATCTTATTTAACGTAAATGATTACCATCAACGCTATTTACTTTGGCTTTTTAACCCAATCGCGATTCGTATTAAATACTGAAAACACGATTATTTTGTTTCCTGTAAACTGATAAATTATTAAAAAAGGGAATTTAGAAATTAAAGCCTCACGATAAGGGCTTCGCTTTATCTGATAATGTTCGGGATATTTTTTTATTCTCTCAAAATAAATTTCAAGCGAATCTAAAAATCGCTCTCCCAATCCGTTTTGCTGTTCTTCATAATAAAGGTAAGCTTCAGTAATTTCTAAATCAGCTGCTTTACGAATTTCAATATCAATCATTATTTCTTCGCATTTCTTGCGTTTTGCTTTACTTCTTCCCAGCTTAATGATTCTCCCTGTCCATGCTCATATTCTTCTCTGCGCTCATCTACCATCGCATAAAAAGCATCATTTTGCATACGATCGTCCTGTGCTTCTTCCAATATAGCACGCACTTTATTTAAAACTGTTTCTTTAGTAGTATGCAAAAGCATTTCTATCAATTCGAGTTTAGAAAGTTCTTTGTCCATGATACAATTGTTTAATAACTCAAAGATATAAATTAATACAAATACCTTTTAGCCACGCTTGGTATTTAACTAAAAGCGGCCGGGAGTTGTACCCGGCCGCTTTATTATTATATTATTTTTTAACCATTTTTTGAATGGTAACACCGGCCTCTGTTTGTGCCGCTACAAAGTATACACCTGTATTTAAACCACTAACATCTATATTATTAGATGCGTTGGTGTTCAATACTACTTTACCGGTAACATCTGTTATTGTAACTGCTTTTATTATTGCATTGCCCGAAAACTGCAGTAAGTTATCTACAGGGTTAGGTACAATAGCAAATGCAGCCCCTAAAGCAGGTTTATCTGTACTTAACAACTGACCAAAATACGACTCTAAACTACTTACAGTCTGGTCTAAGCTCATAGCAGGCACATTAATAGTGGTTGTTATGCTCCTAAATATTGGGCCTGTAGATACTGTAGTGGCATTGTAGTAGCTGTATATAGTTTGCACAACTGTGCCCGCCGGGAAACCAAGATAATTTAATGTAAGATTTTGAGTGGTTTTTATGCGAGATACCGGTGTGGCATTAGCAGCACCCTCGTTAACGGTAAGGGTTCCGTAAGCATCGAATGTAGAAACTCCTGTACCGGTAAAAGTACCTTCTATGCCCTGGGCTTCAAAGTCGCCGGCAACAGGACCTGTAACCGTGTCTTCAAAATCAAGTGGAAAATTACCTATTAAAGCGTTGGTAGTATTATAGTTTAATATAATGCTCGATGTTTCTGCTCCTGTAACCGATACAGCTCCTGTTAACGCCTGACCAAGATAATATTTGGTTACATTACCACCACCTGTATTTGGAAACGTAGCCGTTTCTACAATGGCAGAGGTGTTAGGAAACTCCTCAACCTGAGCAGCAGTTGGCACTTTTACTTTGGTTGTTGTTGTACCAATCGATGTAAGCTGGTTAAAATTCCACACCTGGTTAGCGCCCGCAGCAGCCTCATTAAGATTTACCGACGAAGTTACCAGCGAGTAAATATCTCCTTCTTCGGTGCCGGCCTGGTTAGAGCCTGTAAAATTGTAAAAAAATGTAATGGGCTCTTGTGCAAAAGCCGCAAAGGATAATAATAGTGTAGATAAAAGTAATTTTGATTTCATAAGGCAGATAGGTTTTTAAGTTGCTCAAAAATAGCAATAAACACTATACCTGCCTTACAAATAAGCGACAAAAATTAGCTAAACACCTAAATTTACGCCGCTTATACCTCAATTTAAAATTAAGTCTTTACTTATTTATTCTCAAACTTGTCGAATTTAGACTTTGCTGCCTCCTGTGGCCACACGTTGTTAGTAACATCAACGTCGGCAGTTTGCAGTTTAGGATCCAGTGTAATTTTTTTAACCGGCTTATCTGTAGCAAATACCCTAACAGCCGTCTGGTTGTTTTTTCTCCATATCTGTGCCGGGAAGGTGGTGGTTTGCGTAGTGCCGTCATCAAAAGTAAGCTCGGCAATAATAGGCATAAACATACCGCCCGGTTTATTAAAAGTAACTTCGTAAAAATATTTAGGCTGTTTTAATTTCGTCCTTTCTTCGGCAGTAAATTTTTCCTGAATGTAATCGTTAAGCAGTTTTACCTCTTTGGTATCCAAAGGTTTTGGGGCCGTTTTATTGGCATCGGGGCCGTTGGCAACCATGTACACAAACGGACCAGTTTCCTGCCCAAACCTGCCTTTTTTAACCGTAGCATCTTTTAAGTCTTTAGGCTGGGTATCGGTAACATAATATTGTTTAACATCGGCAATGCCCATATCTACATAATCGGTAGTATAAAACCATCCTCTCCAGAACCAGTCCAGGTCTACTGCCGAAGCATCTTCCATCGTCCTGAAAAAATCCTCTGGGGTTGGGTGCTTAAACTTCCATCGGTTGGCGTAAGTTTTAAAGGCATGGTCAAACAGCTCGTGCCCCATAACGGTTTCGCGCAACATGTTTAAACCAGTTGCCGGCTTGGCGTAGGCGTTAGAACCAAATTGGTGAATAGCCTCTGAATTGGTCATTATCGGTTCCAGAAACTTTTGCTCTCCTGCCATATACGGCACAATCTTGGCCGCAGGGCCACGGCGCGATGGGTAGTTAGGCATAAATTCCTGCTCGGTTAAATACTGTAAAAAAGTATTAAGGCCCTCATCCATCCAGGTCCACTGCCTTTCGTCGGAGTTTACGATCATTGGAAAAAAGTTGTGACCCACTTCGTGTATTACAACACTCATCATACCAAACTTTAACTGGTCGCTCATGTAGCCCTTTTCATCCGGCCTGCCGTAGTTCCAGCAGATCATTGGGTACTCCATGCCCTGGTCTGCCGCCGAAACCGATATGGCTTTAGGGTACGGATAATCAAACGTGTATTTAGAATAGGTTTTTAGCGTATGTGCTACTACTTTGGTAGATGTTTCGCCCCAATACGGGTTAGCCTCAGGCGGATATAGCGATATTGCCATTACCGATTTCTCTGAAAGCTTAACCGCCATAGCATCATATATAAACTTACGTGATGTAGAGAACCCAAAATCGCGCACATTGTTGGCCTTAAACTTCCATGTTTTCTTTTTATCTGAAAATGCTTTTTGCGAGGCCTCCGCTTCGGCCTGGGTTACAATAACCACGGGCTTATCATACGTTTTTGTAGCCAGTTCGTAGCGTTTATTCTGCTCGGCAGTCAGTACCTCTTTACGGTTTTGTAGTTCGCCCGTACCATCCATAATATGGTCGGCCGGCACGGTAATATTTACCTCGAAGTTACCAAACGGCAGGGCAAATTCGCCCGAACCCCAAAACTGCATGTTCTGCCAGCCCTCAACATCGTTATATACCGCCATACGTGGGTAAAATTGCGCCACAACGTACAGGTTGTTACCATCTTTATCAAAATGCTCGTAACCGCTACGGCCGCCAATAATCTGGTAGTTGTTAATATTATACCACCATTTTATAGAGAACGATATTTTTTCGCCATGCTTAAGCGGCTTAGGCAAATCGATACGCATCATGGTTTGGTTTACCGTGTATTTCATAGGGTTGCCCTTGGCATCTTTTACATACTCCAGTTTAAAGCCACCATCAAACTCCTGCTCCATATAGGTACGTGCAAAACCATCTGCCTTGTAGGCAGAATTCATCTTTTCGCTATCAATAAGGTTGCCGGGCGAGTTGGCTGCATGCTGGTTTTGGTCCAGCTGCACCCACAGGTAATCTAAACTTTCGGGCGCGTTATTATGGTAAGTAATAGTCTCTGTACCATACAGTTTTGTATTCTTATCGTCCAGCTCAATATCCATTTTATAATCGGCTTGTTGCTGGTAATAGGCAGGTCCGGGTGCCCCCGATGCCGTGCGGAACATATTGGGCGTAGCCAACAGATCGTACATCTGGCTAAACTTGTTATTATCTCCGTGGCCGGGTTCGGTGGCTTTTGGGGCAGGATTATCCTGCGCAACAGCCTGAAGGGCAGCAAGAACAGAAAGGGTGTACAGCGCTTTTTTCATAAGTATTAAAATTCTACGGTGCCCAATGGGTTATCGTTAGTAAGCAAGAGACTTTTTTTGGTGGTGCCCACTTTGGTATGGATAATGTTTTGCTGTTCGGCAAACATCTCAAAAAGCAGGGTATTGTTAACTTCTACAGAGGTTACTTTAGTTTCGGCAGGTATAGTAAAATAGCAGATAAGTACGTCATCTTCAGTCTCCCGACCTAAGAATTTGAGCGTTTTTGCCGTGCCGTTTATCTTTATATGTATTTTCTCTGCAAAGTATTTTGTAAGGATGTCTTTGGCTTCCGCCGACTCTTTTGGTGTGGCCAGGTACAGTTTTTTGCTGTACTTTTTATTGAGGCCGTTTTCCAGGTCGTCTATAAAAATGCGGGCGGTTATTTGCATTTCTTTCTTAGCCGGCACATATTCCATCTGAAAAACAGACACATAGAACTTGTGCGCAGCCGCAGCCGTTAGCGTTACCGCCAATATTAAAAGAACTAAATACGCACCGGCCTTTTTCATAGTTCGCTAAAATACAAAGTTTAGCCGAATATCCAAATACAAGACGCATAGCAATGCGTGTCTAACTACTACCCGTGTATCGCCTCCGATTTACCGTAACTCTGGATAAGCTCGCCTTCGTACTCCAGCCATTCTGCCCAACGCTTGTCTACATCAACATCTATCGTATACTTTCGGGCGAAGCCTAAAAATGTGGTATAGTGTGTAGCTTCAGATACCATAAGGTCGTAATAAAACTTGGCCAGGTCTTTGTCGGCTATGTTTTGGTACAGTACCCTAAAACGCTCGCAGCTCCTGGCCTCTATCATGGCCGAAAACAGTAACCTGTCTATAAATGAGGTATTTCGGCTGCCGTCCTTCTTGGCGAACTTCATCAGCTGGCCCACGTAATCGTCCTTCCTTTCCCTGCCCAGGGTATAACCGCGCTGACTGATAATGGCCAATACCTGCTCAAAGTGCTGCATTTCTTCAATGGCAATTTCGGCCAGTTTCTGGATCAAGTCCAGGTGCTCTGAATTGTTAACTATCAGATACATAACATTAGCCGCCGCCTTTTGCTCGCACCAGGCATGGTCTGTAAGTATTTCTTCCAGGTTAGATTCGGCAATATTAGCCCATCGGGGGTCGGTTAAAAGTTTCAGTCCAAGCATAAAATTAAATTATAAGGTCAAAAATACATAATTATAGGGTGTGGGCATCAGGGTAACGTAAATATCACACTTCGGCAAGCTGAGCATGATACTATTTCTACAACCTCGTTCCCAGTTCTTTAATAACTGCAACAAAGTTGTTTACAACTGTTTCGTGCTGAGCAGATTCGCCGTTTTTGCACACCCACTTACCGGCTACAATGGTGCCTGCCATATCGCTAACATCGGCTGAATATACAAACGTATTGCACAGATTACGAAGGCTTGCCGTAGCAATAAGCGGCGACGTTGCCTTAATAACGGCAGCGTCAAACGGCTGGCCCACAGCAAAAAAGCTTTGGTGTGGCGCGCCCATAGCCTTACGGCCCGACTGCCATGCCATTTTTATGGCATTAAAACCGCTTTCGCCCTGATTGGGAGTAACATAGGTGGTGCGCTTGTGCGAAATGAGACGTTGCCCATAATCCAGTAACCGTAACTCTTCCAATGGGTTAAGCCCTACATGGCTATCGGTGCCGATGCTCCAGTTACCGCCCTGACCCTTATAGTCTTCGAACCTAAACAAACCATCGCCAAGGTTACCCTCGGTGCTTGGGCACAGCACCACATTGGCGCCGCTTTTGGCAACACCCGCTACTTCGCTGTTGTCCAAATGGGTAGCATGCACTAAATGGTAATTTTGGTCGACATTACAGTTATCTAAAAGCCACTGTACCGGGCGTTTACCATGAAAGGCCAGGCAGTCTTCTATCTCCTTAAGTTGTTCAGATACATGTATATGGAACGGCATCGTGCCATCGAAAGCATTGCAAAGCGCAACAACATCCTGCGGTTTAACCGCCCTAAGCGAGTGGATACCTATGCCTATATTAGCGCTATCATAGTGCTTTGTGGCTGCTGCGCTGCTTTCCAACAGCTTGTAATATTCTTCTATCGTATTGGATATGAATCGTTTCTGACGCTCTACCGGCTCCTGGCCGAAGCCCCCCTGTTGGTAAAACATGGGCACCAGCGTTATCCTGATGCCTGCTTTTTGGGCTGCGGCAATCAGGCGTGCACCCATTTCGGCAAGGTTGGCATAGGGTTTACCGTCTTTATCGTGGTGCAGGTAATGAAATTCGGCTACAGCCGTATATCCGTGGCGCGCCATTTCGCTGTAAAGCATAGTAGCCACAGCCTCTAACTGACTGGGCGACAAGGTTAATGCCAAGCCATACATGGCGTTGCGCCAGCTCCAGAAATCGTCCTGAACGGCGGTATCCACATGCAGTTCGGCAAGGCCGGCCATGGCATACTGAAACGCGTGCGAATGCGCATTCTGGAACCCCGGCAAAGCGTATCCATTTACAAATTCACCCTCTAATATTTCACTTTCGGACATTGAGATTACGTTTCCGAGCGCATCTAATTTTACAACGGCATTTTTAATCCAGCCCTCTTCGGTCAGCAAGCCTTTAAAAGTATATGTAGCTGCCATTTTATTGCAGTGTTTTTATAAGTTGGGTAAACATATCGGCCAGCACCCCGCGCATTGCCGTTGCATTGGCATCGTCATACTTAGTTTCGGTAGCATCCATATAATTGGTCTTGGCCATTTCGAGCTGCAGGGCATGTACGTTTTTTTTAGGCTTGCCAAAATAGCGCGTAATGTGCCCGCCCTTAAACGGGTGGTTATGCTCGGCCTCATAGCCGCTGTTTTGCAACACCTGCCAGGCCGTATTGATAATCTCGGCCGACGCCGATGTACCATCGTTATCGCCCAGTATAAGCTGCGGAAACGGCTCTGGCCTGATGCCCGGCACCACCCTGCGGATAGAATGCGCATCAAACAACAGGGCCACACCAAACTGGCTAACCGTTTGTTCTATAAGCTCTTCTATTTTTTCGTGATACGGAAGGTAGTATTTGTGTACCCTTTCGGCAATTTCGCTTGCATCGGGTTCGCCGGTAACGTATAATGGGTCGCCGTTAAAGTTAGTAAGCGGCACAAGCCCGGTAATAACGCGCCCATCGGTATAGAGGGGTTTGCTCTCGGGGTCGCGGTTAAGGTCGATTACCCAGCGGCAGTAATTTGCTTTTATAAGGGTAATGCCCATTTGCGGGGCAAAATCGTACAGGCGGTCTATAAACCAGTCGGCATCATCGGGGGTTTGCGCCATTTGCGGCGTAAGCCGCGAGGCTATTTCCTGCGGAAAATAGGTGCCCGAATGCGGCGAGCTTATTATTATAGGCACTTTAGGTGCTGTAGGTTCTGTAATATGGTATATATCCATAACGGGGTTGGTTTTGTAGCTGTAAAAAACAAAGGTATAAAATGTTATTGGGATTTGTAATGTAGTACGCTACGGTAGTAGGCCTCACCCCCAACCCCTCTCCAAAGGAAAAGGTTGGGGTGAGGCCAGTATATTATATAAATGTATGATGATATGCTACATCGAAAAACCACCACGGCTTTCAGCCACCCCTCCAAAAGAGCTATCGTGTGGACCCATCTTTTTTAATTTTACCACAAAGCCAGGGCAAATACTTAAACACAAGGTTCACAAAGATTTATTTATACTCCATCAGTACACCACGGACAAGTTTGTTATCTGCAAAGAACACAAGGCTTTATGGATATTGATACAGTTTTTAATGGCCCCAGCCTTGTGTTCTTCCACATTTAGATGGTTGTCTTAGCGGGCTTTGTGCTTTAAGGAGTAAGTATTGCTTTGTGTCTTCTTGGTAAAACATAAAGCATTATGTTTTAAATAAAAATATGTATCCACACGATAGTCCAACAGATGGGAATGCCACGATTGCCAATTTCAGGGTAAGACAGTTGAGTAAATTCCCCCTCTCTTTTGGAGAGGGGTTGGGGTGAGGACAAATGAGGAATAGTACTTAAATGTATGATGATAGTCAAAAAATAAATGCCGCGCTTCGACAAGCTCAGCATGACATTTACTTTATCCGTGATGACTACTTACTTCCTCCCCTTTAAATACTCCTCAGATTTTGTAACAAGGTAATCGGTAAGTTCAAATTCTTTTTTAGGCTCCAATAGGGCTTTAGAGGCTTCTCCGGTATCGCTAAAATTAAGGAAGAGGGCAATTTCGTTAGCCGGAATCTTTAGGGCTTCGGTAAAAAAGTTATAGGTAAACCGCTCTTTAACGGCTTCGGCAAAAGTTTTTTGCGCCTCGGCAGAATATACCTCACCGCGGTCTTTTTTGGTTTTCTTGTCTTTTTTAATGTACAGCCTGTAAATACGGGCAAAGTCTACACCCCGAAGCGGATGCATTTGTGCCGGCAAAGCCCCGTTAACAACCTCGTCTACCTTATACTCTATGGGCTTAAACTTCATTTCGGTATAAGTGTCTTTAAGGTCTACCCCATCAATGCCCGATGTTATGGTGTTGGTTTTGGTGTTTTTACTTACCGTACCCAGGTCGCCTATCATTCGGGTGGGCAAAATTATTACCTCATCCAGCACCGTAACATTTACGTTGAGCTTTATAACGAGCTGCCTCTGGCTAAAATCGCTTTCTTTAAGTACAATTTTTACAGGATGGATGTTTACGCTCGAAAATGTAAGGGTATCATTAGCACGGGCATAGATGGTAAAAAGGCCTTTTTCATCAGTCACCGCACCAATGTGCGAGCTTATGTTGTTTACATTAAGGCTTTCTACAGCGAGCGAATCGGCTATTACCTTGCCGTTTAGTATTTGACGCGGACTTACCTTTTGCGCAAACGCAGCCACCGGCAGTACTAACAGCATTACCAACAGCAGTGTTTTATAAGCCTTCATGTTATTGTTTGGTTTTAAGGTATTGTTCGCTTTTGGTGCTTAGATAGCTTATAAGCTGAAACTCGTTATTAGGATTTAGCAGGTAGCGAACGCTCTCGCCTTCATCGCAATACGCCAGGAATAAAGTTATGTCTTCTTTTCTAATTTTAAGGCTTTCCACAAAATATTTATCGCTGTAAAGCTCGCGCACGGCAACGGCAAAAACCTTATCGGTTATAAATACCTGCTTGGGAGGTGTTACGCGTTTAGGAGGCCCGGATACCATACGGCCAATGGCCAGAAAGTCCATACCCCGGCCGTTACCGGCTACGCTTTTTATATACAGGTCTTTATTTATTTGGTGCACATCAAATTTTTCGGCAGGGGTTTCTACAATTCTTGCATGTTTACTATCATAAGCAAGGTTGCCGGTAAGGCCGCTAACAACCACCTCGTCCAGCATGGTAATGTTGCCCACTAAGCGAATAACAATTAGTCCTTCCTTAAAATTTTCGTTGGTAACTTTTACTACGGCATCAGAAAACGAAATTCCCGATACCCTGAGCGTATCGCCCACACGGGTATTGATACGGAATTTTCCGTCGGCATCTGACACGACTGATGCTGATGACGACAGGTTTTTGATGCTAACATACTCCACCTTCATGGTATCGGATATTACACGCCCGTTAAGCAGTTCTCTTTGTTGCGCAAAGATGGTTAACGGCAATAAAAGTAACAGGTAAAGTAGTTTAGTCTTCATTTGCAGAGGGTATATGGCCGCCGGTTAGCGTATTATTTATTGCACCACCTTCTATTAAAAGGTCTACATACATTGGGGCAAGGCGCAATATGTGTAGCCTGCTCAGCTCGTTATTGTTAGAGCGCAGTGCATCGCGGCATTCGGCATCATCAACGGCATAATACACAAAGCCTTTTATATATTCCTGTGGGATGTTAAACTGCGCTGCAATTTCCTGGTCAGTATATAGTCCGTTAAATTCGGCAATGGCAAACTCTTTACGCTCAGTTTCCAGAGCTTTCTTAAGCATTTTTATGCGGCCGGAAATAGCATTTATAATACCATCTAACGATACCGTAAAGCCAAGCCCAACGCCTACCTCTCCGCCTGCGGCGTATAGCCTGCGTTCGGCCACCGTTCTGCGTAGTTGATTTTTTGGCACAAGGCCGAGTGATTCTGATGTAATAGTCTGCTCTATAACCACTTCTTTTAGTTCGTACGACCTGGGGTTTACCGCCATTACAAACGGCACCTCTTTAAACGTAAATGCATTAACCGAAAATTCGCGAACATCAATACGGTCGCTGTACACTACAAGGGCATCGCCCAGTTTAACAGGTAGTGTAAAATTGCCTTTAGCATCGGTCTTTACCTCTTCGCCCGTATTTTTATTGATAACAAACACCCCATTAGCCACTGCATTGCCTGCCACCACATGCCCCTGTAGCGGCTTGCGGTCCTGGCACCAGGCCGATAATGTGGCCAGCAGCAATAGTAATAAGGTAATTGTTTTATTCATCTTCCTTTATTATAGCAATGTATTTAAGGGCAAGGTTAGCTATGGTAAGTTTTGCTAAATGATTGTTCTTGGCTTTTAAGGCCGCAACATAACCGGGGTCTTCTGCCGCATAAAAAATAAAGCCCTGCACATACTCCTGTGGTATTTGCAGTTCGTCTTTAATTTCCTGCTCGGTATACAAACCGTTTATATTATCTATAGCAAACTCCTTACGCTCTGTAGTTAACGCCTTTTTAAGCATTTTGGTACGTCCGCTAATGGCATTTATAATAGCATCTGTAGGGATGCCAATGCCGGGCATGTAGCCCAAAAAGAAATCGGGCTTAAACTCCGATGCTGTTTTAAGCCGCCTTTCGGCCGGAGTGTAGCGCTTTTGGTTTTTAGGCACCAGCCCTAACGATTCTGATGTTACGCCCACATCGTTAATAACCACCTCGTCCAATTCGTAAGCCGTGATTTTAACAGCCATAACATAGGGGCTATCCGTAAAGGCAATAGGGTTTATTATAAAATCGCGCACCTCGGTGCGGTTGCTGTAAACAGTAAGCACATCGCCCACTTTGGCATTAAGGGTAAAATTGCCCTTATCATCGGTCTTAGTCTCAGTGCCTGCTTTTTTATTAATTACAAACACATTGGCAACAGCATCGGTACCTGCAACAACACGCCCCAATAGCGGCTTGCGCTCCTGGGCCATAAGCGGTAAGGTAATGCACAGCAAAAGGTATAATAGTTTATTCATCTTCTTCGCTAAGTGCTAAATAGTCTAATGCAAGGGCACTAATACGCGCCCTGATACGATCGTTATTGTTGGCTGCAAAAGCCGACTTAAATTCGGCATCCTCAACCGCATAAAATATAAACCCCTGTACGTAGTCTTCGGGTATTTTAAGGTCTTCTATAATTTCTTTTTCGGTATACAGGCTGTTAATCTTGTTAATACCGGCCTCGTTTTTCTCTGTCACCATTGCCTGTTTAAGCATCTTTTTACGGCCGCTAAAAACATTGGCAATAACATCGGTAGGGATGCCCACCCCGCCGGTGCCCGTTAAACCCGTAGAAGGTTTAATGCTATTGGCCTGTTTGGCGCGCCTTTCGGCAACGGTATATCTGGGCTGGCCGTCCTTTACCAAATTAAGCGATTCGGTTGTAACCGATTTCTCATCTATAACCACCTCTTTAAGCTCGTAGGCTGTTACTTTAACTGCCACCACATAGGGCTGGTCTTTAAACGATTGCTGGTTTACAATAAAATCGTGCACCACGGTGCGCTTGCTGTAAACAGTAAGCACATCGCCTGCTTTGGCATCCAGGCTAAAAGTACCGGTAGCATCGGTTTTAACCTCTACAGCGGTAGCTTTGTTAATTACAAATACGCCACTAACAGGCAAAAAGCTGTTATCAGTTTCCACCACGCGGCCTAAAAGGGGTTTGCGCTCCTGCGCGATGATGGGGAGTGTAATAAATAGAAGTAGTATAAGGACGGCTAATTTTTTCATTCTTGTTGCTTTAAAGACACGTATTTGTTTGCTAAATCTATCATCAATAACCTTACCAACGATTGATTATCGGCGCGGGTGGCAGCAGCAACCGCCGGATTTTCTATAGCATAGTATACAAAACCCTGCACATGCTCTTTGGGCACCTTAAGCCCGTTTATAATTTCGTCTTCGGTGTAAAGGCCATCAATATAGTCTGATGCGGTTTCTTTTTTCTCGGTAGCAATACCCTCTTTCATACGTTTAGTACGGCCATTAATAGCATTAAGAACCGGATCAAAAGGCATCGATCCGCCTAAAATATGCAGCAGGTCAATCCATTTAAAATCGCCTGCGGTATATAACTTTTTTTCGGCCGGGGTATATTTACGCTGATTTTTAGGCACAATATTAAGCGATTCTGCCGTAATAGCGCTGGCCGTAACAGTAACCTCTTCCAATTCATACGGCTTATAGTTTACTGACAGTACATACGGGTTGTCTAAAAAACAAGCCTCGCTAATGGCAAATTCCCTAACCTCTAATGTATTGCTATACACTACAATTTTATCTCCCGCCTTTGCAGAAATAATAAAATTACCGGTACTGTTGGTTGTAACTTCTGCACCCAGTGTTTTATTAATAACAAAAACATTACTTATCCCGGCTGTGCCATTAACCACGCGGCCGTTAAGAGGTTTGCGCTCCTGGCTAAAACCCACTGTGGTAATAAATAAAAGCAGGTAAAGCAGTTTAGCCATAATTGTTACTGTTTTATTGATGCAAGGTACTGTATGCTAATATCTATAAGCTTTAATTTTACAAGCGATGGGTTATCGCCTTTAATAGTCTCTATAATGTTTTTGTTCTCGGCAGCATAAAACAAAAAACCCTGTACATTTTCTGCCGGAATTTTAAACTCCTCAATAATCTCTTCGTCAGTATAAAGGCCATTTAAATATTCTATAACACCTACTTTCTTTTCGGTCTCCACTGCCTTTTTAAGCATTTTGCTGCGTCCGCTAATAGCGTTAAAAATAGCATCGGTACCATCTTCGGCAGTAAAAAGCTTTTTCTCGGCGGCGGTATATTGCTTTTGGTCTTTAGGCACAATACCCAGGCTAACGCTGTTTATGGTACTGCCCTCTACCACTACCTCTTCCAGCTCGTACGCATTATAATTAACCGATATTACATACGGCACTTCGGCAAACGATGCCTCGCTAACCGCAAACTGCCTAACCTGCGTTTTTGTGCTGTACACCACCAAGAGGTCTCCGGCCTTGGCCTGAATAGTGAAATTACCCTGGGCATCGGTCTTGGTTTCCAACGCGGTGGTTTTGTTAATAACAAATACATCGGGCACAGCAAGATCGCCGGTAACAACCCGCCCCTGCAGGGCTTTACGATCCTGGCATACCGCCGGAAGGCACACAAAAAACAACAGTATAGAAAGCAGTTTATTCATTCTCGTTTATTAAGGCCAGATACTTGGTAGCCAGGCCTGCCAATAAAAATTTGGCCATGTTCTCGTTCTTAGCATTCATGGCATTGCTAAAATATTTGTTCTCTACCACGTAAAAAACAAACCCGCGCACATAGTCGGCCGGAATTTTAAGCTTGGCCACAATATCTTCGGCAGTATAAATATAATTAATTTTCTCCATTAAATCCTCCTTCTTCTCAATATCGGCGGCATCTCGCAGCATGGCGGTACGCCCGGAGAACATATTAATAATGGGGTCGAGCCCAAGCGGATTCATTTTAAATTTAGATGCTGTAGCCAGTTTTTTCTCGGCAGGGGTGTATTGCTTTTGCCCTTTGGGTACAAGGCCCAGTGTTTCGGTATTGATAATGTGGCTGTAATCTACAATTACCAATTCGTTTAGCTCGCGGTGCAGCACCTCAAGCGGAACAAACAGCAGGTCGGCATTGGTATTTTCTTCGCATACCACAACAGTCTTCGCCTCAAATTGTAAGGATGAAAATACAAGGGTATCGTTAACGGTGGCCGGGATATTAAAATAACCGCCGCGGGAAGTTAAAACACTTTTATCGGCATTTTTGTTAATTACGTAAATGCCCTCAAGGTCATCAAAATCAGAAACAACTTTACCGCTGATGGGTTTACGCTCCTGCGCATATAGCGTTACAGAAGCTAATGTTAGCAGTAGTAGGAAACAATTTTTCAAGAATATATAGTTTGGTTGATGGGTACTCTGTAAAATAAGGCAGGTTAAAAAACATGTGTCCCCCTGCATAAAAATCTTTGTAACTTTACCTTTTCTTACACTAACTTAACGAATGAAAAAACTAATTATTGCAAGTACCAGTACTTTGCACGGCGGCAATTACCTGGAATATTTACTGCCTGCGCTGCAGGATCATTTTAAAAACTGCAAATCGCTGGTGTTTATTCCCTATGCCAGGCCGGGGGGCATTAGCCATGACGACTACACAAAACGTGTGGCCGACTTCTTTGCAAAATTAAGCATTACCGTAAAAGGGGCACACGAATTTGAGAGCCCTGCCGCGGCGTTAACCGACGCTGAAGCCGTGTTTACCGGCGGAGGCAATACTTTTTTACTGGTTAGCCAACTTTACAAAACCGGCGTTATGACTACTTTAGAAAAGGCCATACAAAACGGAACGCCCTATTTGGGCAGCAGTGCCGGCAGCAATATTTGCGGCCTTACAATGCAAACCACCAACGATATGCCTATAATTTATCCGCCCAGCTTTACCACCCTTGGCGCGGTGCCGTTTAACCTTAACCCCCATTATTTAGACCCACTGCCTGATTCTACCCACATGGGCGAAACCCGCGAGACCCGCATTAAAGAGTTTCACCAGTTTAATACGCAGCCGGTATTGGGCTTACGCGAAGGCAGCTGGCTGGACGTTAAAGGCAATACGATTTTACTGAAAGGCGACCTGCCGGCAAGGCTGTTCAGGCAAAACGCCGAACCCGAAGAACTGGAAGCAGGAAGTGATTTGAGTTGGCTGAAGTAAGGCATTACACCAAGGTTCACAAAGAAGATAGTCCTCTCCCCCAGCCCCTCTCCACACGAGCATAGCGAACTGGCAAAGCAAAGGAGAGGGGAGCCGAGAACGGGTACTATTCGACAATAACTTATATTATTGTTAATCCAAACAATTGAGTGTAGCTGCCCCCCTCTGCTTCTGCGAAGGGTTGGACGAGGCCAAATACCACTCATTAAACTAACTTCATTATTTTTTTTTACCCAAGAGTGTAGCTGCCCCCCTCTCCTTCGGAGAGGGGTTGGGGGAGAGGACAAATACCACGCATTAATGTAACTTCTTGATTTTACCCAAGAGTATAGCTACTCCTCCTTCACAAATCATGCAGTTGCTTAGCAAATTAAATATCTTAAACCTAAACTTTCATTAAATCACATTATATGAATAAAAAGCAATCAACATTAGTTCTTATTGCTTTCGGTATTTTTTTAATATTTATAGGTTTCCAATTCTACACCTCTAAACAGGAAAGCAAAATAATAGCATCTAAAAATCTTCAATTATCAGGAAAAATAACAACTATCCAAAAGCTAAAATATGGTCATGAATTTGGTTACCTCTTTATAGATATTAAAAAGTCGAATTATAATTTTATCGACGAGAGAGATACTGACAATGATTATTCGTTTATAATAAAAAATGGCAAATGCCTTTTAGTTATTAGCGGATTGCTTACTATTAAACCCGGAGACGATATAAAAATTGATAAAGACAAATATAGTATATACAGAAATGGCAAGGTAATTATAGACCAATCCAACATAGCAGTATTGCCTCGATATTTATATGATGATCCAAGCTCGCTTTTACTAAGCAAATAATCAAAAAAAAAGCCCTTAACTTTCGTTAAGGGCTTTTTGCAGAGCGGAAGACGAGGCTCGAACTCGCGACAACCAGCTTGGAAGGCTGGAGCTCTACCAACTGAGCTACTTCCGCATTTGTGGGTGCAAATATACATATAAACTTTTCTTAGATGCAAACTTTTTTTCAAAAACTTTTAACCTTGCGCTACTTTCCCGTTTAATATATTTAGCCTTAATTTGTTACCCTAAAATAAATTTAATGCCCACCATCAAACAAATACCCTCTCAGGCTACTTTTGCCGTTCGCCAGCCTGTTTTAAGACCCGGAAAATCAACAGACACCTGTATTTTTGACGGAGACGACCTGCCCACCACCAATCACTTCGGGATTTATGAAAACGAACAAATTCTGGGTGTAATTTCTATTTTCCAGGCCAACCATGAATTTTTTAATGAGGAGCGCCAATACCAGATACGCGGCATGGCAGTTTTGGAAAACCAGCAGAAGAAAGGCCTGGGCGACCAGCTTGTGCAGGCAGCAGAGCAGTACGTTTGCCAACAAAACGGTAAAAAAATATGGTTCAACGCCCGCGAAATTGCCGTGGGTTTCTACAATAAAATGGGCTATACCGTTATTGGCGAGCCGTTTAACATTGGCGATATAGGCACCCATTTTGTTATGCATAAAACGTTGTAAATTAACCTTTACCCAACAAAAAATTACATTTTTCGCAAGATATTCTTCGGCGGCTGTTTTGTACCTTTAATAAGAATTTTGATAGTGGCCTACCCACAGTCCGCCCATACCCGTACCTGCTCGCGGAGCACTTAGTCTACGTCCGGATACACACTGCCCCCGTTTGGCAGCGTTGGTGGCCTGCCATTAGCAGCATTCGTTTTAACCAAACACAAACCAATATGCTTAAGGCCGCCACCATAGTAGTACTGCTGCTGTTGCTATTTCCTGCTTGTAAAAACACATCGGCAGGCAACATCAATGTAACCGTACGCCCCGCAAACACAGCACACTTAAAAAACACCGCGCTCAATATAGATAGTTCGCTTTTAGAAAAAGCACCGGAATCGGTACAGGCTTTTTATGCCGCTAACGATAATAAAACGGTGTGGACCACACAGGCCGACCGCCTGGAACTGCAAAAAGCTATAAACGATGTGGTTACCGATGGGCTTATGCCCAATGATTACAACATTACCTTTTTAAAAGAGTTTGAAGCCCTTACCGCTATTAGCGAAGAAGAGTGCATGCGCTACGATATTTTAATGACAGAGTCGTTCGGCAAACTGGCATCGCACCTGTTTAAAGGCAAACTAAAACCCTCTAAAGTATATTACGACTGGGCTTTATCACCTAAAAAAATAGACACCAACAAACTGCTTACCCAAGCGTTAAAAGAGCATGGGGTACAGCAAATTGTTGCCCAATGCAGGCCACGCCATGCGGTGTATACCGGCCTTCGCGAAAGCCTTGCTTACCTCAACACCCTGCCCGAAGATAAAGACATCCCTAAAATAGAAGTATCCAAATCGGTATCCTTAAACGATTCTACCGCCGTTGTAGGCATCATCAAACAACGCCTTATCTATTGGGGCGATATGGATGCATCGGCTTCCGCCGGAACTGTTTACGATAAGGCTACCGCAAAGGCGGTTAAGAAATTTCAGCTAAGGCATGGCATTGTTGCAGACGGCACCGTTAACAGCCGCACTGCCGATGCCCTTAACTTTAGCCGAAACGCCCGCAAAGAGCAGGTAATTGCCAATTTAGAACGTTGGAGATGGTTCCCGTACGATTTTGGAGAGCGTGCCATTGTAATTAATATACCCAACTACCGTTTGGCGGTGTTAGAAAACAATAAAGACACTGTGCAAACCTACAATGTGGTGGTGGGCAAACCCGGCAGGAGGAGCCCGGTTTTACATTCGGTGCTCAGCAACCTCGTGCTTAACCCTACCTGGACAGTACCGCCTACGTTTATGAAGGAAGACCTAACCCCATCGGCCATAAAAGACACCGCTTATTTTAGCCACCTGGACATGAAAATTTTCAGGAAAAATGTAGAAGTCCCCGTTGCCGAGTGGGATTCCCTCAAACCAGACCATTACGTGTATGTGCAAAGCCCGGGCAACCACAACTCACTGGGCCGTATAAAATTCAACTTCCGCAACAGCTTTAGTGTGTATTTACACGATACCAACCACCGCGAATACTTTAAAAAACCCTACAGGGCATTAAGTAGCGGCTGTGTTAGGGTGCAGGACCCGTTTAAACTGGCAGGCTATGTACTGGATAACGAAGAGGCCGGATGGACCAAAGAGAGAGTAGACGAAATTGTTGCCGAAGAAACAACCCAAAGTATTGGGCTAAAAAAAACCACCCATGTGCACCAGTTATACTGGACCGCATGGATGGATAAAGACGGGCTGCAATTTAGAAATGATATTTACAGCCTCGACAAAATATTGTATGATAAATTACGAAGCCAGCGCTGATGATTTTACATACTTCTCTGTAGGATGGTATATAAAAAGGCATGATCTGTCTTTAATAAGGTTGATAACTTCTTTAGTAAGGTTACCCGGCAGCGCAGGGCATCCCTGGCTTCTGCCTAATCTGTGGTGCATTTTAATAAAGCTTTCGCTAACATAGTCGGCTGCGTGTACAACCACTCCCCTGCTGCGTGCATTGCTGTTTATGCCTTTCTCTAAACCGTCTAAACGTAACGACTGGCCGTGCTTGCCGTTGTAAATTTCGCCGGTGGCATAAAAGCCAAGGCTGCTTTGATTAGAGCTGTTATCGTTGCTAAACGCCGTAGCAAACTCATCGCCACTGTTGCGGCCGTGTGCCACAAGCGTGTTGTACAAAACGGTTTGTGTTGCCATGTCTATTATCCAAAGCCTTTTGGTGTTAGATGACTGGCTAAAATCGATAACCGTTAAAAGGTCTTTCTTAATTTTTCCTTGTTCCTTAAGGTGTTTAAAGCCATTCATTGCCTTAGTAAAGCAGGCAAAGCCGGGCATTGTTGCAGAATGTGCCTTGATCATGTTGTAAACAGATTCTGTTTCGGCAAGCGCATTGTTGGTAGTGGTAACCACTGGTGTTGCAGCGTTTTTTGGTGTTGTTGATGTAAAAGAAAAGAACAAAAATAAAACCGACGTAAAAAAGTTGTAACCCATAGTAATCTTGTAGTTGTGTGTTTAACGTGGTTGCTAAATAAGTTAATAAAATCTTAAAAACCAAAAGCAACTGTGTTAAAATCAAATATTTAACATTTTCATTTGGCAGGGACTCGTTCCTGTGCCGTTCTCACTTCATTATCTGTATAACGGGTTAAAAAAGAATGTTATTGCCCGGCAGTTAAAATTTATGATAAAAATTTTAGCGGGACTGCGTTAAACTTAACCCTAATAAAATATAAAACTTAACCAATTTATAGTAATTTTATGGCTTGCTTCTGCATACATAATGCAGTAATCATGCCAAAACGTTATAATTACTTGAAAATGAACAAAAAAGTTATCCTAATGATACTGGATGGCTGGGGAAAATCGCCCGACCCAAAAGTATCGGCTATAGACAATGCCAACGTTCCGTTTATAAATAGTTTGTATAAAGATTACCCAAGCGCACAGCTGCGTACCGATGGCCTTAATGTAGGCTTACCGGAGGGACAAATGGGCAACAGCGAGGTAGGCCATATGAACCTTGGCGCAGGCCGCATTGTATACCAGGACCTTGTAAGGATTAACCTTGCCGTACAGGAAAAAACCATTGCTAAAGAACCTGCACTGGTAGACGCCTTTAAATATGCTAAAGACAATAATAAGAAAGTACACCTTTTAGGCCTTGTGTCTAACGGCGGCGTACACTCGCACATAGACCACCTTAAAGGCCTTGCCGATGCTACGCAGGATGCAGGACTGGATAAAGTGTTTATCCACGCTTTTACCGATGGCAGGGATGTTGACCCAAAATCGGGCGTTGGATTTATATCCGACCTCGAAAACCATATTAAAAATACCAACGTTAAGCTGGCTTCTATAATTGGCCGCTACTACGCTATGGACCGCGATAAGCGCTGGGAGCGCGTTAAACTGGCTTACGACCTTATTGTTAATGGCCTGGGCACACCAACCACCAACGCTATAGATGCCATTCAGGAAAACTACAAAGAGGGTGTTACCGATGAGTTTATCAAACCAACGGTTATAACTACAGATGGCACAACGCCTGTTGCCGTTATAGAGCCCGATGATGTGGTTATCTTCTTTAACTTCCGTACCGATCGTGGCCGCGAGTTAACCGAGGTGCTATCGCAATTTGACGTTCATGAGCAAAACATGCATAAGCTTAAGCTGTATTTTGTTACGCTTACTAATTACGACGATACTTTTAAAGATATCCACGTTGTTTACGATAAAGATAACCTTACCGAAACCCTTGGCGAGGTGGTATCTAAAGCCGGTAAAAAGCAAATTCGTATTGCCGAGACAGAGAAGTACCCACACGTTACATTCTTTTTCTCAGGTGGCCGCGAAGAGCCTTTTGAGGGCGAAACCCGTTTGCTTAGAAATTCGCCTAAAGTAGCAACTTACGACCTGAAGCCCGAAATGAGCGCTTTTGAACTTAAAGATGCTTTGGTGCCCGAACTGCAAAAAGGCGAGGTAGATTTTGTATGCCTTAACTTTGCCAATGGCGATATGGTGGGCCACACCGGCGTTTTCGAGGCTGCCATTAAAGCCTGCGAAGCTGTTGATGCCTGCGTTAAAGAGGTTATTACTGCCGCCTTAGAAAACAA
Source organism: Flavobacterium subsaxonicum WB 4.1-42 = DSM 21790 (assembly GCF_000422725.1). Classification (GTDB taxonomy): domain Bacteria; phylum Bacteroidota; class Bacteroidia; order Flavobacteriales; family Flavobacteriaceae; genus Flavobacterium; species Flavobacterium subsaxonicum. The sequence goes on along the minus strand of NZ_AUGP01000028.1, from coordinate 89,213 downwards.
CTACACCACTATTGTAATTGCCGACCACGGCAACTGCGAAACCATGATAAACCCAGATGGCAGCCCTAACACGGCACACACTACTAACCCGGTGCCAATTATCCTGGTAGATAAAGACCTTAAGCATGTTAAAGATGGTATTCTTGGCGATATTGCCCCTACTATCTTAGACCTTATGGGCATACCACAGCCCGAAGTAATGACGAGGCATTCGTTAGTTTCTTAATAAAGGTGCTTAGATACTAAGGTGCTTAGGCTCTTAGATAAAACAAAAACCCGCAGGTGCATTAGTCCTGCGGGTTTTCTGTTTTTGAGGTTTTAAGGGACTTAATGGCTTAGACGCTAAGGAGCAGAAATTATAGGCAATATTCAGCTTCAGAACTTAGCCCCTTATAACCTAAGCCCCTCAGCCTCTTAAAACCGATAAAACTCATGTTTTTAAGAGGTTTAGAATAATAGATGGGAATGTTGTACTTTTGTACCCGAAAAATTAGACACACATGATTATTCCTAAAACGAGAGAACAGATCGAATTGATGCGCGAAAGCGCCCTGATAGTTTCTAAAACCCTTGGCATGATTGCCTCTGAGATAAAACCCGGGGTTACTACCCTGCATTTAGACCGCCTGGCCGAAGAGTTTATTCGCGATCACGGTGCCCTGCCCGGCTTTAAAGGCCTTTACGGATGCCCAAGCACCCTGCTTACCAGCGTAAACGAACAAGTGGTGCACGGCCTGCCTACCAACCGCCCTATCGAAGAAGGCGATGTGGTATCGGTAGATTGTGGTGCCCTTAAAAACGAATATTACGGCGACCACGCTTATACTTTCGAGATTGGCGATGTAGCCGAAGAAACCAAAAAACTGCTTAAGGTTACTAAAGAGTCGCTGTACGTGGGCATCCGCGAGTTTAAGGCGGGCAACCGTGTAGAAGATGTGGGTAGCGCCATTCAGCGTTACACCGAAGCGCACGGCTATGGCGTAGTGCGCGAGCTTGTGGGCCACGGCCTTGGTAAAAAAATGCACGAAGGTCCCGAGATGCCTAACTACGGCAAACGCGGCCGTGGCAAAATGTTTGTAGAAGGCCTTGTGGTTGCTATTGAACCCATGATCAATATGGGTACTAAAAATATCCGCCAGCTTAAAGATGGGTGGACTATTGTTACCCGCGATGGCAAGCCAAGCGCCCACTTTGAGCACGATGTTGCCCTTATTGATGGCAAGCCTGAGCTGCTTAGTACTTTTGCTTATGTGTACAAAGCCCTTGGCATTGTAAGTGATGAAGAGAATGAGTTTAGGAGGGAGCCTTTTGTGGTTTAAGTAAGATGGCTATTTCACAGAGATGCACAGAGAAATCACAGAGACACACAGAAAATATGGAAATTAATGATTTGACTGGCAAAATCATTGGGCTGGCAATAGAAGTTCATAAGAATTTGGGTCCTGGATTACTTGAATCCGCTTACTCTGAATGCTTAGCCTATGAAATTTATAATTCCGGGCTGTTAGTAGAAAGGCAAAAACCTTTACCGATTATATATAAAGACATTAAATTAGATCACGGATATAGGATAGACCTGTTGGTTGAACAAAAGCTCGTTATTGAACTTAAAACAGTTGAATGTTTTACTGACGTACATTTTGCTCAGATCCTTACTTATATGCGATTAGGCAATTATCCAGTTGGTTTGCTAATAAATTTTCACACAAAAGTTTTAACTCAGGGTATAAAACGATTTGTAAATTAATAAATATAAACTCTGTGAATCTCTGTGATTCCTCTGTGCATCTCTGTGAAATTCGATGAAGAAACTTTTTAAACTTATACTTAACACCATACCCCGCCCGCTGCTTATACGCTTAAGCTATGTAGCGCGTCCGGTACTGGCTTTTGCCCTTAAGGGAAACACCTATACCGACCCGATAGACGGCAAAAGCTTTAAAAACTTTTTGCCGTATGGTTATGGGCACCAGCGCAATAATGTGCTGGCACCGGGCACACTGTCGTTAGAGAGGCACCGCCTGCTATGGCTGTACCTTACTAATGAAACCGACTTTTTCTCGGCACCAAAAAAGGTATTGCACTTTGCCCCTGAGCAGGCGTTTTACAAACGCTTCAGGAACCAGAAAAATTTAGATTACACCACAACCGACCTTTACTCGCCCCTGGCAGATGTAAAGGCAGATATTTGCAACCTGCCGTTTAAGGATAACGAATACGACCTTATATTGTGCAACCACGTATTAGAACACATTCCAGATGATACTAAGGCCATGCAGGAACTGTACCGCGTGCTTAAACCCGGCGGTATGGCAATACTGCAAATTCCGCAGGACTTAAACCGCGAAACTACTTTTGAAGACAACACTATTGTTGACCAGAAAGAGCGTGCCCGCATTTTTGGCCAGTACGACCACGTTCGTGTTTATGGCCGCGATTATTTCAACAAACTTAGAAGCATAGGCTTTAGGGTGGTTGAAGAAGACTATACTAAAAAAATAGACCCACAGGATGTAGAGCGTTATTGTTTAGCCAAAGGCGAAATTATACCGGTTTGCTATAAAAATTAATTCTTTAGCCACGAATTACACAAATTGCCCCAATTTATTTCTTTGACTTAAATCAAACAAAGCCCGGATATTTGTGAAAATTCGTGTAATTCGTAGCTAAAGACATCAAAATAAAAACCCCTTAGTAAAATCACTAAGGGGTTTTCGCATTTTAACCAGGAACAATTTATTTAGTTTCAGGCATTAATATGCCAATAACTTTATCTTTAGTTAGGTACTTTTTAGCAACATCCTGAACTTCTTTAGCCGTAAGGCCGTTTACTTTACCTTCAACCGCAAAAATCTCCTCAGGGTTGGTGTTGTTAGTAAACGAACGCTCCAGGTAATCCATCCAGTACGCGTTCTCTTTAATATCCTTTTTATATTCTAAAAGCTCAGCCTCTTTATATTTGGCAAGATCTTTAGCCTCGGGACCATTATCAATAATTTTCTGAAGTTCCCTAAGTGCCGATGCCGTTAACTTCTCGGCATTATCAGGTCCGCACGGAAAACCAATATTAAAGCTGTACGAGCCATAAGGCACCTTGTTCATGCTGCCACGGGCACTAATGCCATACACACCGCTTTCGTTCTCCCTAAGCTCTTCTATAAGCTTAATGGTAAGAATTTCGCCAAGTGCCTTTATGGCCAGCGCCTCTTTAGGGCTGTAAGACGTGTCGCCGTAGTACATAATGCTAACATTACTTTTAGGATCAGAACCTTTATTCACTATTTTTTTATGATCGCCTTTAAGCATACGGTAACCCAGATCGGTAGGTTTTTCCCTCTTATCGCTTGCCGGCAACGATGCTATGTACTTGGCCGCAAATATTTCCATAGCCTTATCGTCTACGTTACCCACAAAGTAAAACTCAAAGTCGGCAGCATTGGCAAAACGTTCTTTGTATTTATTGTAAGCCAGCACATAATCGGTTTGTGCCCATGATGCCTCCGTAGGTATAAGTCCGTTAAACCTTGGATTTTCCTTATACAAATACCCGTAAAACTCCTGCTGGAAATAAAAGTTAGGCTGCGATGCCATATTTTTATAAAACGCCGACTGTTTTTGCTTGTAGCCCTCAAAAGCGTCTTTATCAAGGTTAAGGTCGGTAAAATAAGCATGCACCATCTGAAACATATATTCAAGGTCTTTAGGTATAGCACTACCGCTTAAACCTTCGGTAGTACCGCCAATGTAAGGCCTAACCTGGGCAATTTTACCCGTCATAAACTTATTGATATCGTTAAGCTTAAGTCCGCTAAAACCCGCTTCAGAAAGTGCGTTGTTAGCAAACTGCACTTTTTTAATATCATCGTTACTGTACAGATTGCTGCCACCAAAGCTTATAGCCTCCAGCAACACTTCGTCGTTCTTAAAATCGGTTTTTTTATAGGTAACCTTAGCGCCGTTGCTAAGGGTAAGGGTGGTAGTGCCCAGCTTGGCATTACTTTCTTTTTTAGCAATGCTGCCCGGTTTAATATCGCCTCTTAAAAGGCTGGTAGCCGCAACGCCGTCTTCATAAGGCGTAAGCTTATCAGTATTAACATTAAGCACTGCTAACACCTCTTTTTCGGTAGGCTGCTTAAGGCCGTCTTTTTCGGGACCGGTAAAAATAACCACCCTGTTATCGGTAGTAATATAATCTTTAACCATGCCATTAAGATCGGCCAGCTGAACCGTTGGCAACACTTTTTGCATGGCCTTAAACGTCCACTCTATGCCCGGCACAGGCTCCTGCTCCAAAAAGTGATTCTGGTATTCGCTAACAAAATTTTCCGATTCGGTTTTATCCTTGTCGTTAAACTGGCTTTCCATCTGGGCCAAATACTCGGCTTTAGCCCTTTCGAGTTCGCCCTGGGTAAACCCGAATTTACGTACCCTTTCGTTTTCTTCAACAAGCACCTTAAGAGCGTCGAGCTGCTTGTCTTCCTGCGTTACTGCGAACGACTGGTATGCCTCTTTGGTACGCGCCCACGTGCCACCATGATATGTGTACCCGTAAGTAAAGGGAGGTGTAGGGCTGTTAGTAAGCTCTGTAAGCCTGTTGTTAAGCATTACAGAGAATAACCCCTCGTTAATATATTTTTTAAAATCGTTAATGGTAACCAGCTTTTTAGGCAGGGTATGGTCTTTATAAATAAGCCTAACACGCGAGTACGATGCCTCTTTATCGCTCTCCACCGCTACAAAAGTCTCTTTATGGTTAGGCACTTCGTATACCTTACGCGGCCTTTCGTTCTTAGGGTTTTGGTACGATGCAAAATGCTCCTGGATCTTTTTTTCCATGGCAGCCACATCAATATCGCCTACTACAATAACCGCCATAAGGTCTGGCCTGTACCAGTCTTTGTAAAACTTGGTAATTTTATCGTATTTAAAATTTTCCAGAATTTCTTTTTGCCCAATCGGCATCCTGTCGGCATAATGCGACTGGTACATCATTTTAGGCATAAAGCGGTTGGTCATCCTTTTTTCGGCGCCAAGCCCAATACGGTATTCTTCTAACACCACGCCACGCTCTTTATCAATTTCTTCGGGCGTAAGCACCGCATTAAAAGCCCAGTCTTCTATTACCTGAAAGCCTTTCTCCAGTTTTTCGGGGCTATCGCTTGGTATGGGTAAAAAGTACACGGTTTCATCAAAACTGGTGTAGGCATTAAGGTGCTGCCCAAATTTTACGCCAATGCTTTGCAGGTAATCTACCAGTGCATTTTTAGGAAAGCGTTTAGTACCGTTAAAGCACATGTGCTCCATAAAGTGGGCAAGGCCCTGTTGGTCGTCATCTTCTAAAATAGAGCCGGCATTAATAACCAGCCTAAGGTCTACTTTGTTTTCCGGCTTGGTGTTTTTCCTTATGTAATAGGTAAGGCCGTTTTTAAGTTTTCCGGTTTTTACATTAGGATCGAACGGAATAGGGTCGATGCCCTTGAGTTCCTGTGCTGCCGTAAGCAACGGCGCAGCAACAAGAAACATCCATAAAGAAAGGTGTTTCATAAGATGATTGGTTTTGATTGGTGATATTAGAAACTAAGAAAATTCCTGTTTATTACAAATTTTAACAGTTTATGCTAAAATTAGGTTAAAAATCGCAAACATAAACCGCTGCACGGGTTATAATATTATTAGTATCTTTACGTTGTCGAATAAAACAAACAGAAATGATTAAGCCCGCCTCCCGGTTAATTGCCTTTGCTCTTTTACTATTATCGTTTACAGCCGTTGCACAGGTGCAGCAAGAAATAGCACCTCCTTATAATATTAAAACAGCTTCTTTTATGAAGGAGGGTGCCAATGTTTACCCATACTTTAGGCTTGGCGATAGTTTTACACTGGAGTTTGACGATTTGTTTGGTAACGAGGCTAACTATTACTATACCATTACGCATTGTAATTACGACTGGACACCCTCTACCCAGTTAACCGTTAACGATTATATAGAGGGCTTTGATAACCAGCGTATCCAAAATTACAATAACTCGTTTAATACGTTACAAATTTACTCGCGCTATACATTGTCTTTCCCTAATAAATTTACGCGTATACTGCTTAAAGGCAACTACATACTTAAAATACTTAACGACGACCGCGAGGTGGTTTTTACAAGGCGCCTTATAATATACCAGGAAGAGGTTAGTGTGCCGCTACAGGTAAAACGTGCCCGCGATATGGATGTGATACAGGAAAAGCACAACCTTGATTTCTCGGTAAAAACCACGGCGTTTAACTTTCAGAGTCCGCTGCAAAACGTAAAGGTGGCCTTGTTTCAGAACGGCCGTTTTGATAACGCCATTTACAACGTTAAGCCACAGTACACCATTGGTAACGACCTTATTTACAAATACGATAAAGAAACCCAGTTTTGGGCCGGCAACGAATATTTGTATTTTGATAATAAAGATATTAGAAACGCCGTAAACAATATTGCCCGCATTACCGCCGGCGATATTTACAACACTATTTTATATACTAACGATGCAAGGTCGAGCAAAGGGTACACGTTTTTCCCAGATGTTAATGGTAATTTCCAAACCAAGAACATTAACCTTAGCGTGACCGACCAGGCATTGGAATCAGACTATTCGTGGGTGTTTTTTAAACTGAGTGCCCCTGCATTTTTTGAGAAAAAAGACATTTACATAGGCGGCATGTTTAACAACTACACCAAAACCGATGAGTACAAACTGGAGTACGACGAAAAAACAGCCACATACGCTAAAGCCATTATGGTTAAACAAGGGTTTAACAACTTTATGTACATTACCACCAATAAAAATGGCACCGTTGACGGAAAAAATGCTGTAGATGGCAATTATTACCAAACCGAGAACGATTATAATATTTTTGTATACTACAGGCAGAACAACGAACGTTATGATAGGGTAATTGGCCGCGGAAACGCCAACTCAGAAAACATTATTAACTAACAAGCAAAGAGTTAAATATTAATTTGAGTTAATTTAATATGTGTAACGTAGCCCCACAGTGAATAATTTTGTATTTTTGCGGGTGTATTTACATCTGTAAACCCAATAGCAGTATGGTATCACAAATAACAAGAGGCATTAAAATATCTGTATCAACCAGTTTTGAAGGCACGTACTTTAAGAACTACCGAATCCAGTTTGCTTTTAGCTACGAGATTACCATAGAAAACCAAAGCAAAGATTCGGTACAATTAAACACCCGCCACTGGGAAATTTACGATTCTTTAAACGATATCGAAATTGTAGACGGCGAGGGCGTTATTGGCAAAAAACCCGTACTTAAACCCGGCGAAAAACACACCTACAGCTCAGGCTGCCTTTTGGCATCGCCATTTGGAGCTATGAGGGGGTATTTTAGCATGATCAATTTTACCAGTACCCGTAACTTTAGGGTTATAGTGCCTACCTTCAGGCTTAGTGCTCCTTTTGCATTGAATTAAGGGTTTTATTTCACAAAGATTCGCAAAGAAACACAAAGGCTCACAAAATTTTGCAGAAAGCCCGACTGCTTTTGTACTGAATTAATCAGACACGAATTTCACGAATTTTTACGAATTATATTCTAATGTTAGACCCTTTCAGGGTCATTACATATCGCACGCAATCATAGGGCGCTGCCCTATGCTATTTTATATAACCCTTTCAGGATTTGAGCCTCTAATAGCTATCGTCAAAATCATTAAATTTTAATATGACCCTGAAAGGGTCTAACATAGTAGCGTGGGGCATCGCCCTACGTTTGTGCATTTGGCATTAACCAAATTATTTTTTAATCAGCATATTGCGTTTTTTGCTGCTGTATCTTCAAATACAGTATGCATAATTCTTTGTATATTTGCAATGCTTAAAAATTTAATTCTTTAATACAATTATATCATGCCAAAAGGAATATACAATGTACCCAAAGCTATTAACGAACCGGTTAAGGGCTATGCCCCCGGAAGTAAAGAAAGAGAGCAGGTACTTGCCGCATTTAAAGAACTTTACAGCACTACCGTAGATGTGCCGTTGTACATAGGCGCCGAAGAAATTCGCACCGGAAAAACCAAAACCATCAACCCGCCTTTTGACCATAAAAAAGTTGTAGGCACCTATCACGAAGCCGAAAAAAGCCACATAGAAAAGTCTATTGAAGTGGCGCTTACCGCTAAAAAACAATGGGCTTCTTTAGCATGGGAACACAGGGCTTCGATATTTTTAAAAGCTGCCGAATTGTTAGCCGGGCCTTACCGCGCTAAAATAAATGCCGCTACCATGATAGCCCAGGCTAAAACGGTACACCAGGCCGAGATTGATGCAGCGTGTGAGTTTATCGACTTTTTACGTTTTAACGTAGAGTTTATGTCACAAATTTATGCTGAGCAACCAGTATCGAGCGAAGGCATCTGGAACCGTTTAGAGTACCGCCCCTTAGAAGGCTTTATATATGCCATTACCCCGTTTAACTTTACAGCAATTGCCGGTAACCTGCCTGCTGCACCTGCCCTTATGGGTAATGTGGTAGTTTGGAAACCGAGTGCATCTCAGGTATATAGCGCCAACGTAATTATTGAAGTGTTTAAACTTGCCGGATTACCCGATGGTGTTATAAACATGGTACACGGCGACCCGGTTATGATTACCGATACGCTTGTTTCTCACCCTGATTTTGCAGGTATCCACTACACAGGCTCTACACAGGTGTTTAACGATATCTGGACAAAAATTGGCGGTAACATTTCTAAATATAAAACCTATCCAAGAATAGTTGGCGAAACCGGCGGTAAAGATTTTGTGGTGGCACACCCATCGTCTATTCCTGCACAGGTAGCTACTGCGCTTACAAGGGGTGCTTTTGAGTACCAGGGGCAAAAATGTTCGGCTGCGTCAAGAGCTTACATACCGCAGTCTATTTGGCCTGCTGTAAAAGAGCATTTGGTAAACGATATTAAATCGTTTAAAATAGGCTCTCCTGAAGATCCTTCAAACTTTATATCGGCTGTTATACACGAAGGTTCTTTTGATAAACTTGCAAAATACATCGATGCTGCCAAAGCTGCACCGGATGCCGAAATTATAGCCGGCGGTAACTACGATAAATCTGTTGGCTGGTTTATAGAGCCAACCGTTATTGTAACTACTAACCCTAATTACGATACGCTTTCTACCGAGTTATTTGGCCCGGTATTAACCATCTACGTTTTTGAAGACAGCAAATGGCTGGAAACCCTTAAACTGGTAGACGAAACATCGCCATACGCCCTTACAGGCGCTATTTTTAGCCAGGACCGCTATGCTATAGAAGAGGCCGCTAAAGCTTTGGAGAACTCAGCCGGTAACTTCTACATTAACGATAAGCCAACAGGCGCCGTTGTAGGTCAGCAGCCATTTGGTGGCGCAAGGGCATCGGGCACTAACGATAAAGCCGGGTCTATCCTAAACCTTTACCGTTGGGTATCGCCACGCACCATTAAAGAAACGTTGGTTCCACCAACAGATTACAGGTATCCGTTTTTAGGATAATCTTTGCTGATATTAATACAAACGGCCCCGCAATGCGGGGCCGTTTTTGTTATGCTATTTTGGGTCGCTATTATTCCCCTCCCTTGGAGGGGTGCCCGAAGGGCGGGGTGGTTAACCCCTTATTAGAATAGGCATCAACAATATAATTTTCGAACTCAATCATTACATTATTCAAATCGTGCAATATCCGTAATGATGAAATTCTATAAATTTTAAGTTTAAAAGACATTAGATATTGCTCCCTCAAATCATCATAAACATCTTTATCATTATGACTTGAGCCATCAATCTCTATTATCAAACCCAAAGCCTTTATATAAAAATCTACAATATAATTTCCAATAATACGCTGCCTGTCAAAATCCAATTGATAAAAACTACCAGATCTTACTTGTTGCCAAAAAACAACTTCAGGATAATTACCTGCTTTTCTCAGATTTTTAGAACGATGTTTCAAATCTGGATTATAGGGTAAATTTTGAATGAAATTTCTATATATAGGATTTCCATTTATGTAAGTTAGAACTTCCTTTTCCATTAGAAATTAGTTTTTAACCACCCCGGCTTTCAGCCACCCCTCCAAGGGAGGGAATCCTCACGCAGCTGTAAACCCCAATCTACTACGCCTTAAACTTCAGCGGCAAATGCACTACCTTTTTGGTCTCGAAAAACTCATCGTTAAAAATCTCAACAAGGTTATACTCTGTAGCTTTCGGAAAATCCTGAAGTTCCTCGGTAAGGTCGCCGCCCTTCAGATATAATATACCGTTTTTAAGGTCGTGCAGTTGTTTCTTTTTAGTTCTATCCTTAACCCACTTAACAAAATCGGACATGTTGGTAACGGCGCGGCTCACAATAAAATCAAAGTCTTCGTTAACCAGTTCGGCACGCTTTTGTTCGGCCCTCACATTTTCCAGTCCAAGGGCAGCAGCTACTTCCTGCACCACTTTTATCTTCTTGGCAATAATATCTATCAGGTAAAATTTTGTTTCAGGAAACAGTATCGCCAAAGGTATTCCCGGGAAACCACCCCCTGTGCCAACATCTAATATAGAGGCGCCCGGCATAAAGGGCACAACCTTTGCAATAGCAAGCGAGTGCAGCACGTGTTTAGTGTACAGCGCATCGATATCTTTGCGCGATATTACGTTTATCTTGGCATTCCAGTCTTTGTATAAAGCCTCAAGATTGGTAAACTGCTCTATCTGTTGTTCTGTAAGATCCGGAAAATAGCGTATTATTTCCTCCATTATTTTAAATTTTTGACAAAAGTAATCATTTCCGTTATGAAATTTTACCCTTATTAATGCGTTTACCTTTTGATTAATAATTATCTTTGAAACCAAGATTGCAAGAACTTATGAATGTAAATCCTCCAGTTTTCTCGAAAACCGACTCAATAAAATTCTTCAGGACGCTTACCAAACGCGTTAACGATTATTTTAAGGATAACAACCTTAAAAAAACCGGTAACTGGAAGCTGCACCTTAAGACTATTATAATGTTCTCGCTATACCTTGCCCCCTATTTTGTATTGCTAACGCTGCATTTACCCGTTTGGGCACAGCTGCTGCTTACCATAGTTATGGGCGTGGGCATGGCCGGCATAGGCATGAATGTTATGCACGATGCCAACCACGGGTCGTACTCATCTAAAAACTGGCTTAACAAAATAATGGGCGGCAGTATGTATTTGCTTGCCGGCAACGTAAACAACTGGCAGGTGCAGCATAACGTTTTGCACCACACCTACACCAATATACATGGGCATGACGAAGATTTGGAGGCCGGACGTATTATCCGTTTCTCTAAATCGGCCGACTGGATGTGGATCCATAAATTCCAGCACTACTACTCTATTTTCCTTTACGGATTACTTACTTTTAACTGGGCCATTACTACCGATATTAAACAGATGAGGCGCTATATTAAACGCGGCTTATCGTACGGTAAATTCCAGAGCCCTGTAAAGCAATGGACCATACTGGCCGTTACAAAAATTATTTACGTTTCGGTTTGGCTTGTGCTGCCAATGGCGCTGGGAATAACCTGGTGGAAGGTACTTATAGGCTTTTTTGTAATGCATTATGTAGCAGGGCTTATACTAAGTATTGTATTTCAGCTGGCGCATATTGTTGAGGAAACCGATAACCCATTACCCAATGAACTTGGCGAAATGGAAAACACATGGGCCATTCACCAATTGTATACCACAGCTAATTTTGCTCCTAAAAACCGTTTTGTAAACTGGTTTACAGGCGGGCTTAACCACCAGATAGAGCACCATATTTTTCCAAACATCAGTCACGTACATTACAGGAAAATAGCCGAAATAGTAAAACAAACCGCCAGCGAGCACAACCTGCCCTACCATGAGTTTAAAACCATGAGTGCCGCTGTTGCTGCCCACTTTAAACATCTTAAAGAACTGGGAATGAAACCTGCATTAAATTAAATTTAAAACCACTATAACACAATGAGCGCGCTTTCAGACAGGATTAATAACTTATCTACATCGCAAACACTTGCAATGGCTGCTAAAGCCAGGGAACTTAAAGCACAGGGTAAAGACATTATAAGCCTTAGCTTAGGTGAACCCGATTTTAATACTCCCGATTTTATTAAAGAGGCTGCCATACAGGCCATACACGATAATTACAGCACTTACTCTCCTGTAGATGGTTACGCAGAGCTTAAAGATGCTATTTGCCGCAAGTTTAAGCGCGATAACAACCTGGATTATAAGCCATCGCAAATTGTGGTTTCTACCGGTGCCAAGCAATCGCTTTATAACCTTTGCCAGGTGTTGCTTAACCCGGGCGATGAGTGTATACTGCCTGCCCCGTACTGGGTAAGCTATGCCGAAATGGTTAAAATGGCCGAGGCTAACCCTGTAGAAGTACCTACTACTATAGAAAGCGACTTTAAAATTACGCCTGCCCAGCTTGAGGCGGCCATTACGCCAAAAACCAAGCTAATTATGTTTAGCTCGCCTTGTAACCCAAGCGGATCTGTTTATAACGAAGCCGAACTTACTGCCCTTGCCCGTGTTCTGGATAACTACCCGAACATTTATGTGGTAAGCGACGAGATATACGAGCACATCAACTTTTCAGGAAACTTTTGCAGCATAGCTACAATTCCCGGAATGTACGATAAAACCATTACCGTAAATGGTGTGGCTAAGGCTTTTGCCATGACCGGCTGGAGAATTGGCTACATTGGCGGACCTGAATTTATTGCCAAAGCCTGTACTAAAATGCAGGGCCAGGTAACCAGCGGTGCCAACAGTATTGCACAGCGTGCTACTATTACTGCCGTAGATGCAGACCCTGCCGTGCTGAAAGACATGGTTGCTGCTTTCCACAGCCGTAGAGATTTAGTTGTTGGTTTACTAAAAGAAATTCCGGGTGTTAAGATAAACGTACCAGAGGGTGCATTTTATGTTTTCCCAGATGTTTCTTCTTTCTTCGGAAAAACATTAAAAGGAGTAGAAATTAAAAATGCCGACGATCTTTCTATGTATCTGTTAGAGCATGCCAACGTTGCAACCGTAACCGGCGATGCTTTTGGCAACCCTGATTGTATAAGGTTCTCTTACGCTACCAGCGAAGAAATTTTAACCGAAGCCTTAAAACGAATAAAAGAAGCTTTAGCTGCTTAATGATACTGAGAGTCCCGCAATAGCGGGACTTTTTTTATAATGATGTTTACACTCTTATGCGCAACCGAACAATTGTTCGTTATCACACCGAACAAATTGTACATTATTTTGTACATTTGTAAGTACAACACTTTATAACATGAAAACGATAAGCGTAACCGATTTAAGGAAAAACCTGAAAGAAACCCTTGATAGTGTAAGTGGCAATAACCAGGAAATTATTGTACACAGGCCTAATAACGAAGATGTAGTATTAATATCGCTGGCTGATTACAATGCCCTTAACGAAACTTCTTACCTGTTATCTTCAGAAAAAAACAGGGACCGCCTGATGTTAGGTATTAATCAGGTAAAGGCGGGTAAAACAACCAAAGTTAACCTGGATGAGCTTTAGTATTGAATTTACCAACACTGCTTTAGAAGATTATAATTTTTGGAAGAAAACTAACAACCTTCAAATCCTAAATAAAATTAAATCACTTTTAGCCAATATGCAGCAAACACCCTTTACAGGCATAGGGCAGCCCGAAGCATTACGGCATGAGCTAAGTGGCTACTATAGCCGAAGAATTAATAAAGAACATCGCATAGTATACACCGTAGATGATTCTACAATATATGTCATTCAGTTAAGAGGTCATTATTAATCCGGCAAAAGCATTAAAAAAACTTTGTAACTTTGCCGCCTTGTAACTTTGTTACGCTTAAAAACCAATCATACAAATGCAAAAAAAGATAGTACTATTAGGATCTGGAGAGTTGGGTAAAGAATTTGTAATCGCGGCACAGCGCATAGGCCAGACCGTTATTGCGGTTGACAGCTATGCTAACGCCCCTGCAATGCAGGTTGCCCACGGTTTTGAGGTTATAAACATGCTTGATGGCGATGCCCTTGATGCTGTTATTGCCAAACATAAGCCGGATTTTATAGTACCTGAAATTGAAGCCATTCGTACCGAACGTTTTTACGATTACGAAAAACAGGGCATTACCGTAGTGCCATCGGCTAAAGCGGCCAACTTTACCATGAACCGTAAAGCCATACGCGACCTTGCGGCTAAAGACCTTGGCCTGCGCACTGCTAACTACCGTTATGCAACTTCTGCCGATGAGCTTCAAAAAGCGGTTGCCGAGGTGGGTATGCCTTGCGTGGTTAAGCCATTAATGTCGTCTTCAGGTAAAGGGCAAAGCACCATTAAAACACAGGACGATATAGAAAAAGCATGGAAATATGCGGTTGAAGGTTCGCGTGGCGATGTGGTAGAGGTTATTGTAGAGGCATTTGTAAATTTTAATTCGGAAATTACCCTGCTAACGGTTACACAAAACAACAACCCTACCCTGTTTTGCAGCCCTATTGGCCACCGCCAGGAGCGCGGTGACTACCAGGAAAGCTGGCAGCCCGCCAACGTTACCGATGCTGCCCTTGCCGAAGCGCAGGATATGGCCCGAAAAGTTACCGAGGCCCTTGGTGGTGCCGGTATTTTTGGTGTAGAGTTCTTCCTTACAGATGAAGGTGTCTATTTCTCGGAGCTTTCTCCACGCCCGCACGATACCGGTATGGTTACCCTTGCCGGCACACAAAACTTTAATGAATTCGAACTGCACTTACGTGCGATACTAAGCCTGCCTATAGCCGAAATTACGCTGGAAAAAGCCGGTGCAAGTGCCGTTATTTTAGCAACCGATACCAGCGATAGCCCAACATTTACCGGTGTAGAAAAAATTGCTGCCCTGCCTAAAACTGATTTCAGGTTGTTTGGCAAGCCCACTACCCGCCCGTACCGCCGCATGGGTGTTGCGCTGGTTAGCGATAGCGTAGATACACCTGTTGAGGGCATTATAGAAAAGGCCAAAGCGGCTGCGGCACTGGTTACTGTAAATAAATAATAATTATACAGGTATTGTTTTGTAATACCAAAATAGTACTTTTACACAAAAATATAACAACCTCTTTTTATGAAAAAATTATTTTCGATCGTAGCATTTATGTCGATGGCAATGCTTGTATCATGTTCAGACAATAAAGTTGAAGCTACAGCTAAAAGCTTTTTAGAAAGCACCGCTAATGCTGATTTTGCCACGGCCAAAAAATATTGCGACGAAGCTACCGGCTCTATGCTTGGTATGGCAGAAAGCATGATTGACCCTGCAAAAAGAGAAGAAATTAAAAAGCAAGGCATTAAAATAGAAATTGTTTCGAGCGAAGTTAAAGACAGCACTGCTGTTGTTAAATACCAAAGCACCTCTAAAGATAAGCCTAAAGCTGAAGGCGAGCCTAAAGAACTAAAGCTTGTTAAAGTGGGCGACGAGTGGAAAGTAACTATGGGCAAAGAAGCTCCTAAAGGTGGTGTTCCTGCTCCTCCTGCTCCGGGCCAGGCTCCAACAATGACTGCTCCTGAAGCTCCTGCAACCGAAGCTGCTCCTGCAGCACCGGCTCAATAATTACATTATCTGCCGTTTAACGGCCAATATAAACATTGTGAAAAAACGCTACCCAATTAAGAAAGTATTTTTATTTGTGGCAGCGTTTTTTTGTTTAATGGCACTTTGCTATAAACTCTTTTTTATAGCCGACCACAATGCCGAAACCCTGGCTATAGCCGAAAATAAAGCCGTTACCCGCCTTAACCCAACTGAAATGGCACAACTGCACGAAGGCGACTTTATACTGCGTAAGGGCTTTGGCTATTTTAGCGATATTATTGCCAAAAACCTCAACCATGGCAGTATCGATGTTACCCATGCCGGCATCTTGGTAAAACGCAATAGCAAATGGTTTGTAATTCACGCGCTATCATCTGATGTATCGGATATTGACGGGATGCAGATACAGCCGCTGACCGATTTCCTTAACTATTCTGCACCCGGGAAAATAATTATTACCCGCGCTAAAAATGCCGATGAAGCCACAGGCAAAAAAATCGCGCAACTGGCAGAGAGCTACCTTGCCAAACACATTCCGTT
Source organism: Flavobacterium subsaxonicum WB 4.1-42 = DSM 21790 (assembly GCF_000422725.1). Classification (GTDB taxonomy): domain Bacteria; phylum Bacteroidota; class Bacteroidia; order Flavobacteriales; family Flavobacteriaceae; genus Flavobacterium; species Flavobacterium subsaxonicum. The sequence goes on along the minus strand of NZ_AUGP01000028.1, from coordinate 73,046 downwards.
TGACCATAAAGGCGTGATAGATGATACCTCTACACTGTTTTGCACAGAGCTTATCTGGGTTATTATAGAGAAAGACCTCCACATACTTACCCTGCCCCACGAGACTGAGATCCGCGAAAAATTGTTCTATTCTATGGAACCTATGTACAACACTGATTATTTTGATATTGTAATTAATCAGTACGAGAAATAGTATGATGAAGGGACTAATATTAATTCCCTAAAGGGAAATTTGATGTGTGGTATTATTTTTCTACCGAAATTAAATCGCTACGCGATAGGTAAATCATTTTAGCGATACAAATTAATCATTAGTTTGTACAGATTTAATAAACATAATAATTCCACCAACAAAGGACAGTAAACCACCATAAAAAAGCAGGCCTGAAAGACCTGAAACCAAATTACTGCTACCAAACCCATAACCCGCAGCGAAAAATCCCCCGATCAGCATTAATAGTGAAACTATTAAAAATTTATGACGTCTTTGCATTATTATAATTATTATTAAAATAGAACCTAATTTGTTTTTATTCTGTAAATCAACTAACTCTAATGTATTCCAGTCTAAAAGTATAAGATATGATTCTTCTCCAAAAATATATAATGCATCATTTATCATTGGGGAATAACTTATCCATAAACCTTACGAATGTTGCTACAAAAGCTCTACAATCTGATCAATATTCTGATCCGTTATTTGTTTTAAATCTGAACTTATTGACTTGTCCTGATGTGTAGTATGAATGAAAATTATTTGTTTGCCAACCCCTGATAAGGTTTTTAAATAGTTGATAATTTCAACAATAGAATCCTTTGAAAGTCCAGCAGTACCTACAATAAGACGACTATTTACCTGCAACAAATGCAGTAACGAACTAAGCAATTTGTTAGGATGGTCTGAATAAGAAGTAATAACATTGCTAATACATTCAGGTTTATTATCCTTAAAATATTCTGGCACTTTAAGCGAGTCCGGCCTGCCGAGATTAAGCAACACATCCGATCCAGCTCTAATAGAATCTACTAAAAGTTCATCATTACTAAAAACTATATAAATATCGCGAGAAAAATCCTTATACATGTGCGAAAAATTATATACAAATGTAAAAAATAAGGCTACCCTTTATGGATAGCCTTGTTTAAAATTTTAACGATAGCTTTACACCAAACCATTTGCAACCAAATACTCGGCAATTTGCACGGCATTAGTGGCAGCACCTTTACGAAGGTTATCGGCCACTATCCAAAGGTTTAGGGTGTTGGCCTGGCTTTCGTCTCTGCGGATACGCCCCACAAAAACATCGTCTTTACCCTCGGCATATAATGGCATTGGGTAGTCAAACAAAGCAATGTTATCCTGTACGGTAATACCATCAGTATCTTCTAATATCCGGCGGATGTCGGCCAGTTCAAAATCGTTGGTAAACTCTACGTTAACCGCCTCGCTGTGGCCTCCTACGGTTGGTATGCGCACGGTTGTAGCCGTAACCTGTATAGAATCGTCACCAATAATTTTCTTGGTCTCGCGCGTCATTTTCATCTCCTCCTTAGTATAGCCGTTGTCTTCAAACACGTCTATCTGCGGTATTGCATTACGGTGAATTGGGTACTTGTAGGCCATTTCGCCCTCTATACCGGCATATTCGTTTTCCAGCTGCTTAACAGCCTTAACACCTGTACCGGTAACGCTTTGGTAAGTAGAAACCACCACGCGCTTAATATTGTATTTTTTGTGTAGCGGCGCCAGTGCCAGTACCATTTGTATGGTAGAGCAGTTAGGGTTGGCTATAATCTTATCATCTTTAGTCAGTTCGCCGGCATTAATTTCGGGCACTACCAGTTTTTTGGTAGCATCCATACGCCATGCGCTGGAGTTGTCTATAACGGTGGTTCCGGCCGCAGCAAATTTTGGGGCCCACTCTTTAGAAGTATCGCCGCCGGCAGAAAATAACGCTATTTCCGGCTTCATGCTAACCGCAGTCTCAAGGCCAACAACCTTGTACTTCTTTCCCTTATACTCCACCTCTTTACCTACAGATCGCTCGCTGGCAACAGGTATTAATTCAGTTATCGGAAAATTTCTTTCTGCCAGTACTTTTAGCATTACTTCACCTACCATTCCGGTAGCGCCTACAACAGCAACTTTCATATTTACTATGTTATTAATTAAACGTTTGCAGCAAAATTAGTTATAAAAGTGTTTCAACACACAAAAATATAACAAAGAAAAACCGCCTTTTAGGGGCGGTTTTGTTAAACAATAGAATATTTAGTGTAGCGGAAACGTCTTTTTATACCGTGTGTGATAAAACAAACACTTTTGCTATAATCAGCAAATTTAATTACACGTTAGGCCTGCTTTTAAGGGCATCCCTAATTTCCATAAGCAATTTTTCTTCGTTACTTGGTGCCGGTGGTGCGGCAGGTGCGGCTGCTTCTTTTTTACGTGTTGCATTTACCCCTTTAATAATCATAAACAATACAAAGGCTACAATAATAAACGAAATTACATTAGAAAGAAAATTGCCATACTTAACCGCCGTGCCCGGTATGGTAAGTTCGGCAAGGTTTTTAAGGTTAGCAGCCTCCAGTGCAGGGGTTAGCAGCAAGGGCGTTATAATATCTTCTACCAGCGATTTTACAATTGCGTTAAAGGCAGCACCAATAACAACACCCACTGCAAGGTCCATTACATTGCCTTTTAGTGCAAACTCTTTAAATTCTTTCATTAATGCCATAGTGTACTTTTTTGGGTTATGTTACAAATTGTTTGGTAAGCTAAGTTACAAAAAACAATTTACTCTTTATAAAAAACCCTCTTAACACGTTGTGAAATGCTCGTTAAAATCTCGTAAGGTATTGTGCCCAATGCCTTGGCAATATCGCTAACGGTGGGTGCTTTGCCAAAAATAATGGCGGTATCGCCTTCTTTGCACTCTATGCCTGTAATATTTACCATCATCATATCCATAGATATCGTGCCAATAATCATGGCCTTGCGATTATTTATTACCACATAACCCCTCTCGTTACCCCAGGCACGCGGTATACCATCGGCATAACCAATAGGCAGCGTTGCAATACGGGTATCCTGCCAGGTGCGGTATTTTCGGCTGTAGCCGATGCTCTCCCCCCTCGGGATATCTTTTATCTGAAGGATGATGGTTTTAAGCGTACCCACGGTTTCCAGCTGGGCACGTTCGGTTTCATCGTTACCCACTCCATAAAGGCCAATACCCAGGCGCACCATATCGTACTGCGCTTCGGGGTAATTGTAAATGCCCGATGTGTTGAGTATGTGCCGTAGCGGATTGATGCCTAAAACCTCTATTAATTGCGCCGACCATTGGTCGAACTTTGCTATCTGTCCTAAAGTAAAATCACGGTACTCCGGCACATCGCTCGAAGATAGGTGCGAGAAAATAGTTTTAACCTCAACAAGGTTATTGTTGCGCAGCAGGTCAATAAGCTCCTCTAACTGGTTTTCTTCAAAACCCAGTCTGTGCATGCCGGTATCTAACTTTATATGTATAGGGTAATTACTTAAATTTTTTTGTTGTGCTACGGCTATAAAAGCGCGCAGCTCTTTGGCGGAATATATTTCCGGTTCCAGATTATAGGCTGCCATGGCCGCAAATGCAGAACTCTCGGGATTCATAACTATAATGGGTGTGCTGATGCCTGCATTGCGAAGCGAGATACCTTCATCGGCGAAAGCCACACCTAAATAATCGACTTTTTGGTGCGATAGTGCCTTAGCAATTTCGTAACTACCGCTGCCGTAGCCAAATGCCTTTACCATTACCATTATTTTGGTAGACGGCAGTAGCCGGCTTTTATAGAAATTAAGGTTATGGATGATGGAGTTCAGGTTAATTTCCAACACCGTTTCGTGGGTCTTTTCTTCGAGGAACACCACGATCTCGTCGAACCTAAAGCTACGTGCACCTTTAACCAGTATGGTTTCGTCTTCAAAAGAGCTGGCTTTGTAATGTGCCAAAAACTCCTGCGTGGTTTTGTACGGAAAGAAGTTAGGATAATCGGCCAGCTGCTCGCTGATTTTCTCGCCTATACCTATTACCTGGCTTATGCTGTGACCCGATAACAGCTTGGCGACTTTGGCGTACACCAATTCGGTATCAAATCCGCTTTGGAAAACGTCTGACAGTATAACCGTTTTTTTCTGGTGGGTTTTGTGCTGCTCTAAAAAATCGAGTGCAATTTTAAGCGACTGATAATCGGAACTAAAACTATCATCTATAATGGTACACCCGTTGTTGCCGTTTTTAACCTGCAGGCGAAGCTCTACCGGATATAGGCCGGCAAGCCTGTCGGTTATCGTTTCATAACTGTAGCCCAAATGCAATAGTAGCATAAGGCAGGTAATAGCATTTTCTACAGAGGCTTCATCCGTAAACGGAATTGCCGCCTGAAAGGTAGTATCGTTATAATAAACATCCAGTTGTGTGCTGCCGGTGTTGTGTTGTGTAATAATTTGCACATCGGCGCCCGGCTCAAAACTCCATGTAAATGTTTTTAACGGATACGATGCCAGCAGTTCCGACTCTATAAATTTATTTTGCTGAAGTATAAGTGTTTTTACATTAGCAAACAGCTTTAGCTTTTCCTTAATCTTTTCGATACGGGTGGCAAAGCCTTCATCGTGGGCAGCACCAATGTTGGTCAGTATACCAATATCAGGCCTTATGATGGGTTCCAGTTTTTCCATTTCGCCCACGGTAGAAATTCCCGCTTCAAAAATGCCCAGGTTGTGCCTCTCGTTAATACCAATTATAGAAAGCGGTACCCCAACCTGCGAATTGTAGCTCTTAGGGCTACGGATAATGGTATAATCGGGGCTCATAAGGTAGTTGAGCCATTCTTTTACAATGGTCTTTCCGCTGCTGCCCGTTATGGCAATTACCGGAAAGTTGTATAGCTGCCTGTAATAAATGGCAAAATCCTGAAGGGCAGTAAGGGTATTTTGTACCACAAAATAGTTGGCCTTGCCAATAACCTCAACAGGTATATGGCTTACCACAAAATTAAGTACGCCTTTTTCTATAAGCTGAGCAATGTACTGGTGGCTGTCGCGGTTTTGCCCAATAAGCGCAAAAAACAGCGTGCCAATATTGTTTTGCAACGATCTGCTGTCTATAGATACGTTATCTATTTCCATATCGCGCTGCCTCCCTTCAAAACGGGAATGCATGGCGGGTATAATGTCCTGGGTATTTACGCTCAAGGGGTTATTTGTTTAAAGATGCTAAAAATTCTTCGGGTGTGATTACTGGTATTTCAGCTTTTTTGAAATCTTTTTTATTACGCGTAATAAAAATATCACATTTATGGTGGATAGCACTATAGTACTGCACAGCATCTTCAAAATCGCTGAAACCTGAATGTAAACTTTTATCTATCATTATTTCATCAATAGAAGATACTTCACAAATAATCCTGAACCGGGTAAGCATATCAAAAAGCAGTGGTTTTTCATAAGATCTGGCAAGTACGTAAAATGCATTTACAAATGACAATGACGAAGCCACTATTTTAATTTTTTCCTGCTCAATTAATGTAATTATTTGTGCAATATCTTTGTAAAACGGTTGCCTTTCTGCAAGCAGGTCAATCATTACATTTGTGTCTATAAATAGTTTAGCCATTATTTATATCTTTCAGCATAATAGTCTCCCAACTCTTTTTTGTAATCAAGGTCTGCCGGTATATTTGATTTCACAGAAAGACTTTTAACAAATGGAGAGATTTTTATTTCATTCGCTTTCTCTTCCTTATTTTCTAATGTTAGAACCTGTAAAAAAGATTCTATTATAGATGATAAGCTTTTGTTTTGCTTTGCAGCATATTCTTTAGCTTTTTCAATGATATCCTTATCTAATTTCAGCGTGAGTTTGGTATCCATAAACTTTAATTTAATCTGTACGTACAAATATACAAAATAAATCCGTACAAATAATTCATCATAAAATTACAAACAATTCTCTAACTTTGTTTTACACTTTACAGCAAGATGGGTACAATAATAGGCTCCTTTTATTTAAAACCAACAGATAATGGCAACCTTACAGGCGAGTTTACCAACAACCGCCTTTTTACGGTTGCCACAGAAAACGCAACTTTGGTTGAAAAAGGCACCGAACCCTTTATTGGCAAATATTCTTCAACATGGGATGGTGTAGACGGGCCTGCAACAGGCAACCTTACCATTGCTTTTATAGAAAGCACAGTACCCAGCAACGTAAAGTATAAATTGGTGTGGACTGATTGGGATGGAACCGTTTTATTTACCGGCGAGGCACTATTAGCCGAAGGCCTGCTTATAGGGCATTATGTATCGGTAAAATAATTACTCCGGCTTATCCACCTTCTTATTAGTAATCGCATTTTGTTCCTGCTGCTCGCGTAGTGCCTGGTAGTAGGCAGCACGGCTAAGGGGTTCGTATTCTTCGGTTTCGCCTAATAGTACCAGGTTGTTATTATTGGCTTTCCTAAAACTGTAGTTGGCAAGGTTACCGGTACGGGTGCAAACAGCGTGTACTTTGGTAACATATTCGGCGGTAGCCATAAGAGCAGGCATGGGGCCGAAGGGGTTGCCTTTAAAATCCATATCCAGTCCGGCTACAATAACGCGTATGCCGGCGTTGGCAAGGTCGTTGCAAACGGTAATAATCTCATCATCAAAAAACTGCCCTTCGTCTATACCCACCACATCGCAGTCCTGCGCAAGTAAGCGTATCATAGCGGCCGATGTTACGGGGGTAGACCGTATTTCGTTGGCATCATGGCTAATAACCATTTCGTCGTGGTAGCGGGTATCTATAGTGGGTTTAAATATCTCTATTTTTTGCTGTGCAAACTGCGCCCGCTTAAGCCTGCGGATAAGTTCTTCTGTCTTGCCCGAAAACATGGAGCCGCAGATGACCTCTATCCACCCAAACTGTTCTTTATGGTTTACTGTATTTTCGAGAAACATTTTGTATTTTTCAGGCTGTAAAACAGAAATGTTTTCTGTTACTTTGTATAAAACAAATTTATTAAAAATCTATTGCGCCAACCCCTATTATTCTAAAAGTTATGAAGAAAAGATTAGAAGCCGACCTCATTAGCATTGCCCACCGTATACTAAAACTTAAGGACAGGGCAGAGATCGACCAACTGCAGCAGGAAACGCTAAAGCTTTACGAAAAGCTGTCGATGCTTAAATTTGTAGAAGATAATTTTAAAGGTGCCACCCCAACTATTGGGCATGCATCGGCTTTGTTTAAACTGGAAGATGTTTACGGGCTTAGCGAAGAGGAGCTTGTAAAGCCGGAACCGGGCGAACTGGATAAGGAGGCTGATGAAAAAGCGGCAGAGCGCAAGGCTAAAAAAGTGGCTGAAGCCAAAGAAGAGCCAAAGCAGGATAAAGAGAATAAAAGTGGCGAAGGCGTAGACACTGATACTGATGGCAAACAACCTGTTGCCGACGAAGAGAAAAAAGAAACTCCTGAAGCTACAGAAACTGTTCCTGCCGAGGAAGAAAGCGAAGTAGCCGAAGAAGCAGAACCAAAGCAGGATAAAGAGAATAAAAGTGGTGAAGGGGTTGATACTGATAGCGATGACAAAGAACCCGTAGCTGAAGAGGAAGAAAAACAAACCCCCGCTGAGGCTAAAGAAACTGTTCCTGCTGACGAGGAAAGCGAAGTGGCCGAAGAGGCAATAGAAGAAGATACTGCCGAAGAAGGCGAACCAAAACCGGAAGAAGAAGAAGAAAAACCGGAGGTAGAAGAGCCAAAGGCTGAACCGGAAGTTGAAGAACCTAAAGAGGAGCCTAAAACTGAGGCTAAGGCCGAAGAGCCAAAAGCAGAGGAAACCCATGAAGAGCCTGAGGTAAAAGTTCAGGTAGAGAAACCGGCAGAAGATATTAAGGCAGAAGAAGCCTCTGCGGCAGCGGTTTACGAAAACGAGCACGAAAGCAGCCCCGAAGAGGAAGAAAAAGCTGCCGATGCCGAAATTAAAACCATTGAGCCCGATGCCAATACTAAGGCAGAGGATAGTAAAACAGGCTTTGAATTTGCTTTTGAGCGCCCAGCTGCGCCAGAAACACCTGCGAAACAAAAAGAGATCTCGTTTGAAGATTTTCACGATTATAAAGAGCCTGAGTTTATTAAAAAGGGAGATGATGCACCTAAGGCAGAATCTGACCCGAACGACTGGCGCAACTGGCAGCCTAATAAACCGGCTACCGATGAACCGGCTAAACAACCCGAGCCTTTAAAAGAACCGGAGCCCGTAAAAGACTGGCGCGATTGGGAACCTACCCCATCTACACCGGCGGCTACCCCATCGGCACCCACAGCTCCTGAAGCTCCAAAGGCAGAAGAAAAAGACTGGCGCGACTGGGAGCCAACTCCATCGGCGCCAAAAGCCGAAGAGGCTAAACCGGCTGCGGCTCCAAAATCGTTTAACGATGGTTTTGTAAAGGCAATATCTTTGGCGTTGAACGACCGTATTGCTTTCGAAAAAAACCTGTTTAATGGCAGTAGTGATGATCTTAACCGTGTTATATCACAACTTAACACGTTTAACGGCTACCAGGAAGCCCAAAACTTTATAGAAGACCTGGTTAAACCCGATTATAATAACTGGAAAGGCAAAGAAGAGTACGAAGAACGCTTTATGTCCATTGTAGAAAAAAGATTTAGTTAATGTCTAAACTTTATATTGTTCCCACGCCCATAGGCAATCTTGAGGATATGACCTTCAGGGCCATAAAAGTACTTAAAGAAGTTACCCTTATCCTGGCCGAAGATACGCGTACCAGTGCCAAACTGCTTAAGCATTTTGATATTGGCACGCACATGCACAGCCACCACATGCACAATGAGCATAAAACGGTAGAGGGCATAATCCAACGGCTGCAAAGTGGCGAAAGCATTGCCCTAATTAGCGATGCCGGTACGCCTGCTATATCAGACCCCGGATTTTTGCTAACCCGTGCCTGTGTGCAGCATAATATACCCATAGAGTGCCTGCCCGGTGCCACGGCTTTTGTGCCTGCATTGGTCAATAGCGGCCTACCCAATGATAAGTTTGTTTTTGAGGGCTTTTTACCCGATAAAAAAGGCAGGCAGACCCGCTTTTTGGCTCTGGCCGAAGAAGTACGCACCATGATATTTTATGTGTCGCCACACAAACTGGTAAAAACCCTGGCTGAATTTGTACAGTACTTTGGGGCAGAAAGGCCGGTATCGGTATCGCGCGAGCTGAGCAAGCTACACGAAGAAACCGTTCGCGGCACTGCTACAGAGGTGCTGGAGCATTTTACTAAAAAAGAGCCTCGTGGCGAAATTGTAGTGGTGGTTGGTGGTTTTGTTCCGGAGCCGAAAGCAAAAAGGAACAGAAATGCAGACGACGCGGATTTGGCAGATTAACACCGATTTCTTAATTCTCATAATAGTGGCGTATGAAATTACCTGTTTACATTGGCCTACTTTTACTGGCGGCAACAAGCTGTAAAAAAACGGAGGAAGTACAACAAACCGAAACGGTAGTAACTGATACGCTACCTACGCCAACTACTACCCGGGTAAATGAGCCGCTTGTTTTTGAAAAGCAATTGGGTGAAGGTATTATTATTGATAAAACCCTACCCGAATATGATGCCAATTTTAATGAGACAGGCACACTTGCTACCGATGGTTTTAAAAAGGTACAGATACTGGAAGTTACCACAAAAATGGCTAATCTAAAAAACAGTTCCGACTATTGCGAAAGGGCCCATTTTGTAAAAATTAAGCTCAACAACAAAGACCATATTGTATTTGGCAGGCAGGTTTTTAAAATTGACAGCAAAAGCATTTTCCCCGTTCAGGATGCGGTGGGCGATAAATTCTCTATATTTTCTGCGTCTGCTTTTGAAATGGGAGCATCGGATGATGATGGCCTTACCGATTGCGACGAGTACAGTATGGTACTTATAGAAAATACATCAAAACAAACGCTATCGTTAATTAATGCGCCATCAAATAAAGAACACCGCGATCAGATGAGCATTAAAAGTGTCGTGCTTTTTAATGACCAGGGATCATCTGAAGAGATTTATAAGGCCACCATTATACACGACACACTGGTTGTGGGAATAAAAGCCACCTACCAGGAAGGCGGAGGCCTGTTTAATATCAAGTCGGCATTAAAAGACAACTTCTCAAAATCGATAATTACCAATTATAAGCGCTTTGAAGAAGACCAGATGGACGAGCTGAAAAAGATTAAGTAGAGATTCCTCCTATCCTAAACCTGACATATCAGTATAACATTTTAAGCTCCACCTGTTCTTTCTATAAATATGTCGCTCTCAGGAGCTTCTATGCTGCACTCATATCCCAAAAAAAAATCCCTTTCAACAGCTGCTGAAAGGGATTTTTTTTAATATCCATTATAAAACTTACTTACCTCCTAATTTTAAATTATCGAAGGTAGAAACATCTATAACCTCTTCGCTGTCCAGGTCGAATGATATGCTAATGCTATCGCCCACCTGGGTTACAGGCAGCTCGTTAGAAAGCTGCGACGAGCCAATAAATATTTTAGGCGAACCCTCTACCGTAAAATAGTAAAAACTGTTGCCGTTTTTAATATCGCTATGTATGCGGGTTACTACATTAAGCAGGTTTTTTCTGTTAGCCTGTGCCGTTGGGTTTATGCGGTTACCGGCCATATTAAACACGTTTTTGTAACTCATAAGGGTTTCGCGCATGGTGTTACCCACGCCTACAATAGTATAATCGCCAATGGCAACCATAGCATACATTTTTACGAGTCCGCCGCCATCTTTAAGCGTCATAACATAGGTAGGAATGTTGTTAATGTTGTACGGAATAGGCAACGATGCCTTATACCCTTTTTCCTGCACCTTACCTTCGGCAGAGCTTTGGGCAGCATACTCGGTAGCGCCACTCTGGTTGTACATGGTAGCCTCTTTAGTACGGGTATCTACCAATATGAAACCAACAGCCGATTCTTCTTTACCAACCGATGATACACCGGTGTACCAGTACGAGCGGTTATCGTGGCCGTAAACCAGGGTAAGGCCTTCGGTAATCATCAGCTTATCTTCGTTGCTAAAGTTCCAGAAACCGTGCACATATTCGCCCCAGTCGGCCAGCTGCTCTTCAATAAACTCTATGGGCTGAATGCGGTCTATCCAGGCAGGCACTTTATCCAAGCTATATTCTCTGATAGCACCCGTTTGGGCATCTACCGTAACAATACCCACAGCATCGTTACCGGCAAAACCAATTTCTTTACGGTATTTGGTGGCAACCCAAAACGGCTTACCGGCTTCGTCTATCTCAAAATTATAGTCGGCCAGGCCGGTGCTTTCATAACCATTAAAATACAGGTGGCGCTCAATCTTACTACCAAAAAAGGCATTCGGCTGAAACTTAATTTTAAGGTCGGCCCCGGCAAGGTTCTGTACCAGCTTAACATCGCGTTCGTTAGTGGCACTAACCATTACGTAGCCCTCTGTACCGGCGGTGTTATTAAGCCACTTAAAAAATCCTGAATGCAATAGCGGGGCAACCCAATACAGCTGGTCGTTTACTTTCTGAATAAAAAATTCGCCCAGCTCGGCCTTGCTACCAAGCGCAGGGTCAGACCCTAATATTTTTTCGCCCAACAGGGTGGCAAGCTCTTCGTCTACCACACGTATACGGTCTAACGATATTGGTGCAATGTGATTGGTGATTTTTTCGCCCTTATGCACCTCACCCACCATTTCGCGGTAGTCCTGGCTTCTAAGTAATGGAGCAGTAGTAAATAACGGAACAAGGGTTAAGTATAAAAAAAGCACTATTAAGGCTACCATTGGTATACGGTGCCATTTTAAAAACTTAGTGGTGGTTTTGGCGCCTTTAACTTCGTAAGTCGCGGTCATTACAATACTAAGTATCAGCAATAACATAAGCATTAACGGCAGCTGAATAAAGCCGTAGTTAAGTACGGGCATGCCAAAATAGAAAAACAAAAATGTAATAAAAGCCAATGCAATAATGACTAATGTTCTTTTCATGGTTTAGGTGTTTGGGGTATTAGTCGGCATTATTGCAGAAAGTTACATTTTAAAAAAGATTTTTAGATGGTAGACATAAGATAATAGACCTGGGCCCAACCCTGAAAGGGTTGCACAAATTAGCGTGGGGCAACGCCCTACGGAATATATTATAAGATTTTTAGATGAGATACGTAAGATAATAGCCTTTCCGCCCAACCCTGAAAGGGTTGCATAAATTAGCATGTGGCAACGCCCTGCGGAATATGTTTATAAGATTTTTAGATAATAGACATAAGATAATAGATCTGCACTCAACCCTGAAAGGGTTAAACAAATTAGCGTGGGGCAACGCCCTACGGGCATTAGAGATATCACCACAAATACAATAAATTTACTCATTTAATTATTTAGCCCAATCTTTGCGACTAAATTATTATTTTTGTTGAGATTACCTTAATTCTGCCCATGAAGCTTCTTATTGTTGAAGACGAACCTAACCTTCTTTCGGTTATCCGGAAGGGGTTATCTGAAAAAAACCACGATGTTAGTGCCGCGCTTGATGGCACAACAGCATTAGAGATGCTTGCCAACAACGCTTTTGATGTTGTTGTGCTGGATGTGATGCTGCCAGACATTAACGGTATAGAAATTTGCCGAAGGCTTAGGGCTGCCGGAAATTTTGTGCCTATTTTAATGCTTACCGCTCTTACCAGCAGCGAAAACATTGTTAACGGCCTTAATACCGGTGCCGACGATTATATGGCCAAGCCTTTTAGGTTTGCCGAACTGGAGGCGCGCATTAATGCCCTTGCACGCCGTGCGGGACAGGAACACAAACAGCCGGAAATTATTACTGTAGAAGACCTGGAAATAAACCAGCGCTCTAAAACCGTTAAGCGTGGCCAGGATGCTATTATTCTTACCGCTAAAGAATTTAACCTGCTGTATTACCTGGCCAAGAACACCAAGACCATACTATCGCGGGAAAAGATACTGGATAACGTTTGGAACATTAATTTCGATATGAATACCAATGTGGTAGATGTGTACATTAATTACCTGCGCAACAAAATAGACAAGCCCTACCCTAACAAGCTTATCCATACCATTAAAGGTTTGGGCTATGTGCTAAAACCGTAAGCATGCAAATAAAAAAGAAAATTACCCTTACTTATATTACCCTTTCGGGTATTAGTACACTATTGCTGTGTGTGGTGGTTTTTGTTTTATTTAAGCGTAATAACGAGTATTATTTTGTAAAACGCCTGGTAGACAGGGCTAAAATTGTGGCGTCTATTCATTACCAAATAGACCCTGAAAAAGCCAATTACTATCGCGCGCTTAAACGCAATGGCCTGCCCGAACTTATCGATGAGCACGAGTATGTGCTTAAAGTCAACGGACCTAATTCTTTTGAGTACAACACGGCACTTAAGCTTCCACCGGAGTTTTATGCCAACGCACTATCTAAGGGCAGCGACTGGTTTGCCGACGGGTACACCTATTATTATGCCCAACTGTTTAATGAAAATGGCATAAAATACCTGGTTATTGTATCGGCTAAAGACCGCCGCGGCAATACCACTACTTTGTATATTACCCGCATTATGCTTTTTGGTGGGATAGCCTTTTTGTTGCTCGCCTACTTTTTTGGCCGCTTTTTGGCACGCAGGGTTATTAACCCCGTAGCGCGTATTACTAAAGAGGTTAATCATATTAGCGCATCCAACCTGCATAACCGACTACCCATGCCCGATGCCGATGAGAGCGACGAGATTTACAAGTTGGCCAAAACGTTTAACAACATGCTCGACAGGCTGGAAACAAGCTTTGAAATTCAGGCTAATTTTATTAATAACGCATCGCACGAGCTTAAAACACCCATTACTACCATTATTGCCGAGGCAGAAATTGCCCTACTTAAAGAGCGTAATACTGATGAATATGAACAAGTGCTTGGCAACATACAGCAACAGGCCACACGCCTTGCCAACCTTACCGAAAGCCTGCTAAAATTAACCCAGACCGGTTACGATGGTAAAAAACAGGTTTTGGATGTTGCCCGTATAGACGAGCTTTTAATGGATTTAAAATGCGATCTGGATAAACTCTATCCCAACAACCGTATTACCATTAACCTTAGCCACATTCCTGAAGATGCCGACCTGCTAACCCTGCCCTGCAACCGCCCGTTGCTGGAACTGGCTATTGGCAACATTATTAGCAATGGCGTAAAATATAGCGATAACGAAGAGGTTTTTGTAACCTTATCGGCCAGCCAGGAAACCATTAAAATTGTTATTACCGATATTGGCATTGGCATACCGCCCGAAGATATTCCGTACCTGTACGAGCCGTTTTTCCGTGGAAAAGAAGCTACCCGATATACCGGTTACGGCCTGGGGCTACCCCTTGCCATGAAAATTATCCGTATGCACAATGGCGAACTGGTTATACAGTCGGAGCCCGGAAAAGGCACCGTAGTAGGTATTGTTTTTAAGAAGCATCAGAAAGCGTAAGGAGATTGGGAGGTCCGACCTCCTTCCTCAAATCCTCACATTAAAAACACTAATGTAAATTCTAAGGGAATTCTAACCATAACTTAAGCATTCTCTAATATTAAGATGGTTAATTTGTGGTGTACGCTAAATGTTACACCATGAAAAACATACTAATACCCACCACTTTAGAGGCCGATACCATAGGTGCTGTAAAAACAGCCGCCCAACATGCATCAGGTCATAACTGTGCTGTTGTATTAATGTTGGTGTGCGATGTGCCCGATACCTACTCGGCAGGTTACCTGCTGCAAAAAATAAAACCCGCTTACACAACAGCACAATCTGATGTTTTAACACGCTGCAAGCAACTTATTAAAGCCACCCCCAATTGCGTGTTGCAGGTACATTTACAGTACGGTATGTCGGCGCCATTGCTAAAAAACATTATAGAGCACAAAGCCATTGGCCTTACGCTGCTTACGCCAAGCTACAAGCAGGAAAAAGAAAAAATTTACCGCTATTGCACTGCCCTGCTACTCAACAGCAAATGCCCCATATTGCACTTAGGGCAAAACTGTACCGGCCAGCAGCTTAACAAAGCCATGTATTTAGAGCAGGAAAAAACCACTATTGGCTTACCTCAACTGCAACGCCTTTTAAAGGGCCGCTTTAGCTTTACCATTGTTAGCCGCGCCACCCTTGCCGAAGAACACAACCCCGAAGACCTTGCACCCCTGCTTGCCGAAACTATTTTTAAGAATGATATAGACCTGCTGGTTGAAACCCGTAAGCCCGAAAAACTTAAGCTCTCTAAAAAGAGCAAAATGTCGGTTAACGAAGCATTGGGGATGCCGGTACTTTCGTTGTGCGAAACGATTTAATGAAGAAGAAAGAAAGATTAACTTAAGTTACCCCGGTTATGCTGTTAAAGAAAAGAATACCCTTGGAATATGTACTGGGCAAGATAAAAATAGAGCTTGCACTGGTAATACTATATACAGTTGGTTTTGAGGTGGTACACCATTTTTACCACGCCGTATCCATCAACATACCTATTGCCGTACCCAGTATATTGGGTACTATAATATCGTTGTTGCTGGCTTTTAAAAGCAATCAGGCGTACGACCGTTGGTGGGAAGCCCGTATTGTTTGGGGCGGTATTGTAAATGATTCGCGCACGCTACTCCGCCAGGTTATTATATTTTATAAAGACCCTGATTTCTCTGTAGAGGCTAACGAATTTAAAACCGGCTTTGCCAAGCGGCAGGCGGCATGGTGTTATGCACTGGCACAGGCGCTAAGGGGCAAAGACCCTATTAAGCCTTTAACCACATTGCTTACGCCGGATGAAATGCGCTTTGTAAAAAACCATAAGCACGTGCCTAATGCCATATTAATGCTGCACGGCAAAGAGCTTAAAAAAGCGTTGGAGCAAGGCAGGCTTAGCGTATACCAACAAGTAGAAATAGACAATACACTAACTCGATTGTGCGATGGAATGGGAAAATGCGAACGTATTAAGAACACCATTTTCCCTACCACGTACAGCATGTACATACGCTTTACGCTGTGCCTGTTTATCATGCTGCTGCCTTTTGGCCTTACTGATTATTTGGGCTGGCTGCAAATACCTGTGGTTGCTACCATTGGGGCAGCGTGTTTTCTGATCGAAAAAATGGCGATACACCTTCAGGACCCGTTTGAGAACCGCCCTACCGATACGCCTATGATCTCTATTTCTAACAACATAGAGAACAACCTAATGCAAATGGTAGACGAGTACCGCAACGAATTTGAAAGTGAGGCGAAGCCGGAAGATGTAAACCTGCACCATATACAGCCTGTTAAAAATGCTTACTTTGTTTTATAATAGTTATAGTTTTTATGTTTTGTTCCGCCTGTAAAAGGGCATTATGCACTCTGTGCGCAGGCACAGGGAGTTTGTGTTTCCGGTTTGTTACCGGTTGTTATGTATAGTTTGCCGCCCTGAGTAGTTACGGGGCGGCTTTTTTATGGGATTATAATCGTATTATCTCACTCGGTAATGCCTGGGGGTTAATATGTGCGACCCTTTCAGGGTCGGTATATTAGGAATGCATTTGTACATAGGGCGTTGCCCTATGCTAATTTGTAAGACCCTTTCAGGGTCATCTATAAATTTATATATTCGTATTTAAAATAGTATATGCCGCAATCGCTCGCTTACAATTATATCCATTTGGTCTTTAGCACAAAACACAGAGAGCATTTGATTTTACCAGAAATCGAATCTAAACTCTATGCCTACATCACCGGGATTTGTAAAAATTCAGAAAGCCCTGCACTACAAATTGGTGGAATGCCAGACCATATTCATATTTTATTTGTACTGTCAAAGAAAATATCTTTAGTAAAATTTATAGAAGAGATAAAGAAAACATCATCTAAATGGATTAAATCTATAGAAGGTGGACATCCTGATTTTTATTGGCAGGACGGTTACGGAGCATTTTCGGTAAGCCCAAAACATATCGAAATGGTTAAAAATTATATTCTTAGCCAGAAGGAACATCATAAAGAAAAAACATTTAAGGAAGAATACATTACATTTCTAAAACAATATAATGTTGATTGACGAACGATATCTTTGGGATTAGCTAATGTCGAGCCCTGAAAGGGCGGCAACAAATTAGCATGGGGCAACGCCCTATGTACAAATCGCATAGCTCACATTCCCCCCGACCCTGAAAGGGTCTAACATGCTAATCTCAATCAACTCTCGCCAAATACATAAAAAACATTATTTTTGCAGTCACAAATAAGCAAAAACACACAATAGTATGAAAGCATATGTATTTCCCGGGCAGGGCGCCCAGTTTACGGGTATGGGTAAAGAACTTTACGAAAGCTCGGCCGAGGCAAAAGAATTGTTTGAAAAAGCCAACGATATATTAGGGTTCAGGATAACAGATGTTATGTTTGAAGGCACTGCCGACCAGCTTAAAGAAACCCGCGTTACACAGCCTGCGGTATTTTTACATTCGGTTATACTTGCAAAAACGTTGGGCGAGAGCTTTAAGCCCGAAATGGTTGCAGGGCATTCGTTAGGCGAATTCAGCGCGCTTGTAGCTGCCGGTGCCTTAACTTTTGAGGACGGACTTAAACTGGTTTCGCAACGTGCCCTTGCCATGCAAAAGGCCTGCGAAATTACGCCAAGTACTATGGCTGCCGTTTTAGGTCTTGAAGATAAAATTGTAGAAGATGTGTGTGCACAAATAGATGGTGTTGTTGTACCGGCTAATTATAACTGTCCGGGCCAGCTGGTAATTTCTGGTGAAACTACTGCCGTAGAAGCCGCCTGCGAAGCCATGAAAGCTGCCGGTGCTAAAAGGGCCTTGATACTGCCTGTAGGTGGTGCTTTCCACAGCCCTATGATGGAGCCTGCACGCGAAGAGCTTGCTGCTGCCATAGAGCAAACCACGTTTACCAAACCAATTTGCCCGGTATACCAAAACGTACCTGCAACAGCGGTTACCGATGCCGATGAAATTAAACGCAACCTTATCATTCAGCTTACTGCTCCTGTAAAATGGACACAGAGTGTGCAGAACATGATTGCCGATGGTGCTACCCTGTTTACAGAAGTTGGCCCGGGCAATGTACTGCAAGGTTTAGTAAAAAAGATAAACAAAGAAGCAGAAACAGCATCTGCAGGAGTTTAGTATTCCGTTTGCAGTATTCAGTGGTCAGTCACAGTATTCAGTGTTCAGTCGCATTTTTCAGTGATTTGCTTTAACTGAACCCCACATAAAAACAAAATCCCAAGCCAGTAATGGACTTGGGATTTTTTATATTTGAGATTTTTCGACTACGCTGCGCCTACCTATCGGCAGGCAGGCTGCGCTCAGAATGACAAACTCATGTGAAACTGAAATTGCGACTGTAAAACTGCGACTGAACACTGAACACTGAATACTGTGACTGACCACTGTAAACTGCAAACTACTTACCGCGTACCTTCTGTTCCCATTTCCAGGCAGAGGCAAGGGCTTCGTCTAACGATAATTCGGCTTTCCAGCCCAGTACATCGTTAGCTTTGGTAGTATCGGCGTAAGCCTCAGTAACATCGCCTTCCCTTCTTGGCACTATTTTATAGTTAAGGCTTTTGCCCGATGCTTTTTCGAATGCCTTAATAACGTCGAGCACTGATTTTCCGTTACCGGTACCTAAATTAAACACCTCAACTTTATCGGTATTCTTTTTATCCGTAAGCCTTTTAAGAGCCGTAACGTGTGCTTTGGCAAGGTCTACAACGTGAATGTAATCGCGCACGCAGGTACCATCGGGCGTTGGATAATCATCGCCAAAAACCGATAGCTGCTCACGCAGGCCAATAGCCGTTTGTGTAATAAATGGCACAAGGTTTTGCGGTACACCAAGTGGCAATTCGCCAATATTGACTGATGGGTGTGCCCCAACCGGATTAAAATAACGCAGTAATATGGCGTTGATGTTGCTTACGTTAACCACATCGCGAATAATCTCTTCGCCTATTTGCTTGGTGTTGCCGTAAGGCGACATAGCCGGCTGTATAGGGGCATTTTCGGTAATGGGCATTTTTTCGGCCTGACCGTATACGGTACATGATGAGCTGAATATAAAATTAGCCGCATCTTTTTTCTGTAATTCCTGAAGGATGTATACTAAAGCACCTAAGTTGTTCTCGTAATACAGTAATGGGTTTTGTACGCTCTCTCCAACAGCTTTAGAAGCTGCAAAGTGTATTACGCCATCTACATCATTATATTTTTTGAAAAAGCTTTGTACAGCCGCCTTATCTCTAAGGTCAATCTGCTCAAAATCGGGCTTTTTACCCGTAATGGCAGCAATGCCGTCTACCACTTCTGCAGACGAGTTAGAAAGGTCGTCTATAACAACTACATCAAAACCTTCGTTTTGAAGTTCAACCACTGTATGCGAACCAATAAAGCCCAGGCCGCCGGTAACAAGTATTTTCATCTATTTAGATTTTTCGATTGTTGGTTAATCCGATTCTGCAAATAGTTATAACTGTTAAAGGAAACGTTTAATAAACCGATTTATTACAGTTTTAACCTATTAAAACCTGATCTATTTTTTTGGCGAAACGGTATAGTTAAAAAGGTGCCTGCCGTTTTTATCGCGGTAATCGTAGGTTAGCGCAACGTTGCCTTTTTTAAAGGTTTCCATAGCCGGGTTGGTATCCAGGTTATCCTGTGCCTTTTGCTTAAGCTGTACCTTAACCTCTTCTACATTATCCGGCAGGGCATCTACATTAGCGGTTGTAGCCGTGTAATAGTAAATAAGCGTTAAGGGGGTTTCTTTGGCAGCTGTACTGTCTAAACGTGTGCCGCTATCAATAACCATAGGGCAGGTTTTGTTCATTTGTACAGATATATCTTCCAGCTCGGCAAAAGCATCGTTTTTTGCACAACCTGTAAACAAAAAGGCAGCAGGCAGTATTAAGAAACACTGCCTGATACCTGAATATATTTTATTGAATCTGCTTTGCATTATGCAAGAAATTCTATTACGCTATCGGTAATAAATTTAATCTGCTCGTCATCCAGTTCGGTATGCATTGGCAACGCTATAACCTCTTTTACCAATTGGTTGGTAACCGGAAAATCAGCTTCGTTGTAACGGGCATCGGCGTAGGCCTTTTGGCTGTGTAACGGAATTGGGTAGTAAATAGCGCATGGTATGCCTTTATCAAGCAGGTGTTTCATAAGGCCATCCCTGTCGGCGTTAAGAATCCTTAATACGTATTGGTGAAACACGTGGCTATCTATAGTACCGGTTATAACCGGGGTAACAATATTAGTATGGCCTGCAAAGGCAGCACTGTATTTGGCAGCTGCTTGCTGGCGGGCCTGGTTGTAACCATCTAACAAAGGCAGTTTTGCGTTAAGCACCGCCGCCTGAATACTATCCAGCCTTGAGTTTACACCCACAACATCGTGGTGGTAACGCTCGTACATGCCGTGGTTTACAATACCTCTAAGGGTGTGTGCAAGGGCATCATCATTAGTAAAAATGGCACCACCATCGCCATAGCAGCCCAGGTTTTTAGACGGGAAGAACGACGTAGAGGCTACATCGCCAATAACGCCCACCTTCTTTTTAGAGCCGTCGGCATAAGTATAATCGGCGCCAATAGCCTGTGCGTTATCTTCAATAACATAAAGGTTGTGCTCTTTGGCAATTGCCAAAATAGCCTCCATATTAGCCGCCTGGCCAAAAAGGTGCACCGGAACAATGGCTTTAGTTTTTGGCGTAATGGCTTTTTTAATAGCATCTATAGAAATGTTGTAGGTATCTGCATCTACATCTACCAAAACGGGGGTAAGTTGTAGCAGGGCAATAACCTCTACCGTAGCGGCAAAAGTAAAATCGGCTGTAATAACCTCATCGCCGGGCTTAAGGCCAAGGCCCATCATGGCGATCTGCAGGGCATCGGTACCGTTAGCACACGGTATTACGTGCTTTGCGCCAAGGTACTGCTCCAAGTCTTTTTGAAACTTATGAACCTGAGGCCCGTTAATATATGCTGTGTTATCTAATACTTCCTGAATAGAAGTGTTTACGGTATCTTTTATACTTTCATACTGGCCTTTAAGATCGACCATCTGGATTTTTTTCATTATTCTGAAATTAATTAAATCAACGCAAAACTACTAATTTAATAACTCTGCACCAATCAAAATGGTATAAAGTATGTAATTTAGCACTCCAATATTTTACCTATGTTTTTACTGTACAGCCTGCTTACCCACATTGCCAGTTTTGCCCTAAAAATCGTTGCGCTTTTTAGCCCAAAGATCAGGCTTTTTGTGCAGGGCCGTAAAAACGTTTTCGAGGTTTTGGCGCAAAACATAAGCCCGGCTGATAAGACCATGTGGTTTCATGCCGCATCGTTAGGCGAATACGAGCAGGGCCTGCCCATTATGGAAAAAATGAGGCAGCTGCACCCCAACCATAAAATAGTGCTTACGTTTTTTTCGCCATCAGGATACGAGATCCGAAAGAACACCAAAACCGCCGATGTAGTGGTTTACCTGCCCTTAGATACCCTGGCAAATGCCAAAAAATTCGTAGCACTGGTACATCCATCTATGGCATTTTTTATTAAGTACGAGTTTTGGCCCAACTACCTTAACGAACTTAAAAAACACAATACCCCTACCTACCTTATATCTGGATTGTTCCGGCCTAACCAGGCATTTTTTAAATGGTACGGTGGTTTTTACCGTGAGGCTTTTAAGGCCTTTAACCACTTTTTTGTACAGTACGACAGCTCTAAGCAATTGTTAGCATCGATTGGTTTTACTAACGTTACCATAAGCGGCGATACCCGTTACGACCGCGTAAGCGAAATACTTAACCGCGATAACAACCTGCCTTTTATAGAAGAGTTCATTAACGGAAAAACAACTGTGGTACTTGGCAGCTCATGGCCGAAAGATGAAGCGCTTATACTGCCTTTTATTAATGCATCTGTAGATGTGAAATTTATTATCGCCCCGCACACTTTGGGCGAAGACCACATAAACGATATTAAGAACAGGCTTACCAAAAGCACGGTTCTATTCTCCGAAAAAGAGGGTAAGAACCTGGCAGAATATTCGGTTTTAATTGTAAACACCATTGGTATACTGGGCAAGATATACAGCTATGCCGATGTGGCTTATGTGGGCGGTGGTTTTGGCACTGCCGGGCTGCATAATATTTTAGAGCCTGCCGCTTTTGGCGTGCCGATAATTATAGGGCCCAATCACCAGAAATTTCCTGAGGCGGTAGCACTCGTGCAAATGGGCGGCGTTATTGCCGTTAAAGATAAGACGGAGATGGAAGACGCCCTGTCATCTCTAATTTATAACGACGATTACCGTTGGGAAACCGGGCACACCGCCGGTACTTTTGTAAGCATGAACCGCGGTGCGGTAAACATTATAATGAACCATATTAGTAATGATGCAGACCACCTTTAAACCCTTCGACGCTACTGATGCCCCTGCCGTAGTTGCCATGATGCAGGAGTTTTATGCCATAGATAATTACCCTATTGATGCAGCGGTTAGCAAAGGCCTGTTTTTAGAATTTATAGAAAACGACTCTCTTGGCCGTGGTTGGGTTATTGTACACAATGGCAAATCCGCCGGCTATATAATACTTACGTTTGTTTTTAGTTTTGAATACCAGGGGCGCATTGCCTTTTTAGATGAGTTGTTTGTTTCGCCGGAAGCGCGCGGTGCAGGCCTGGGCAAACTGGCACTCGATTTTATTGCCGAAGAGGCCAAAGCTTTATCTATTAAAATTATTTATCTGGAAATTGAGCCCCATAACGAGGCAGCGCGTAAGCTGTACCTTTCTAACAACTATACGGTACACAAACGCGGGTTGATGCGTTTGGTAACAAAATAAAAAATGCCCAAAATTATGTTTTGGGCATTTTTTATTCAATACAAATCAGCTTTACTCCGGCATCATGCCTGTGGTTATGGCTATACGGTTCCAGCTGTTTATTACAACAATATTCATAATAACCTGGGCGGTATATTTTTCGCCAAGTACGGCAACGGCTTCGTTATAAGTAGCATCAGAAACATGACCTGCAATCAGGGTAACCTCTTCGGTTAACGCCAGTATAGCCTGCTCTTCTTTACTAAAAAACGGCGTGTCTCTCCAGGCGCTAACAGTGTAAATGCGCTGCTCTGTTTCGCCATATTTGCGGGCATCTTTAGTGTGCATATCAAGGCAATAGGCACAACCGTTAATTTGCGATGCCCTTATTTTAATAAGTTCTTTATGTATTTTAGTAAGCTCTGTAGCGGCAAGGTATTTTTCTAAAGCAAGCATGGCCTGGTATCCTTCTTTTTCTACTGCAAATAAATTCATTCTTGTTTTCATGACTATGGTGTTTTAATTTGTTTGATACAAATTTCTATCATACACCCATCAAAAAACTTAATCTTGATTAAGAAAACACACTACACCTTTTTAGCCCTTACTTTACTTAAAAATTCGGGAGTAACCCCAAGGTAAGAGGCTATAAGGTATTGCGGCACAAGCTGTACAAAATCAGGAAACAGGTTGCTGAAGAAACGGTAACGCTCTTCGCCGGACATATTAAAGATATAATTGAACCGCATTAACGATGCCCCGTAAGCCGTTTCTAACACCAGCCTGAAATAGCGTTCCAACTGCGGAATTTTAGTCAGCAATTCTTCCTGTTGTGCTTCGTTTATAGCAATGATAGTGGCATTAGTTACCGCCTGCAAATTAAACACCGACGGTTTTTTGCTTTTAAAGCTCATATAATCGGTAATCCACCAGTTGTTAATACCAAACTGTATCATCTGGTCGGTACCCTTAGAGTTGGTAATATACAATCTAAGGCAACCCTCAAGCACAAAATATCTGGCGCGGCACGGCTCGCCCGCTTTAAATAAAAACTGCTTTTTGTTTAACAATGTTGGCGCAAGCAACTCTTCCATAAAGGCTTTATCTTCCGCGCTAAGCGTTACCTGCTTTTCTATATGGGCTATAAGTTGCGCTACCATTGCTACCTGATTTTTACCCAAATTTACTGTTTTTAACAACAGCATGCCCAACTATATAAAACAAGTAGCCCGAGGAAACAACGCCCCGGGCTACATAAATAAACCAACAAAAAAACCAATCTTAATTTTTTATAAAATGATCTTCGGCACCGTCTTTAAGTGGTATGTAAAGACGCTCCCATTTTTCGCCCTTAACCAAATCCCAGCTATGGCCTTTGCCTAAAGTATCTTCGGCTACAAGCACTACACCCGGCTCTATAATAAAGGTATCGCCGTTGCTAACTTTAAATTTAAGCTTGCCTTTAAGCGTAACCACATATTGCATGCGTGGTGCTGCGTGAGCCACTTTTTCGTAATCATCTACATGTGTCTGGGCAAAAAAGGTTTTAACATCCATGTTGGTTTTGTTGGGTATTTTACCTTCTTCAAAAGTACAGGTACCATCGGGCAGGTTGTACAGCCTTATGGCTTTAATGTAGCTTTCTTTATCGGCATCGGCTTTTTTAGCTTTAGCCTTTTTAGTTTTATCGCCACCACCAATAGTTGTTGTAGTAGCATTAATGCTTGTAGCTGCGGTAAGCAGGGTTAGTGCAGCCATAAAGAACATTTTTTTCATTTTGATGTATAAATTATGTTTGTTTGAAATTATTTAAGAACCGAATCGTGTACCTGCATTTTATCCCAGTACACACTGTATTTTTTTACTATCTCTAAGTGTTTTGGCAGCTTGCCGTAGGTTTCCAGGTCTTCGAGGCTATCAAAAGTCATTACCACATTGTAGCTAAAGCTGTTATCCAGTACTTTTCGTGGCGATGAATTAGCCGGTCCGCCATAATGAATTGATTTTAGGTACGGAAGCTTGCCCAGCTCTTCAAAAAATTGCGGGAAGTTGGCCACCTCCTGTGCAGTAAGGTCTTTTTTAAGCCAGAACAACAGGTAATGGTTGTAAAATTGTTTTGCGGGTGCAATCTCGTCTATAACCGTTTTGCTAAGTATTCCGCTTGCCAGGGCTGCAGCTGCAGTGCCTGTAATAAAATTTCGTCGTTGCATAGTGTTGTATTTAGTTAAAGTCTATTCTGTATTTTAATAGGTACATCATTTTGTGTCCCGATACCGATGGCTCCAGGTTGGCACCCTCTGTACCGCCAAACACAGGGCGGCGTTGCGCATCAAACGTAAGTTTAGACGAGTGGCCGTTAAACAGCAGGCTTACACCGGCATCATAAACCACCATAGCATCTGCAAGGGCATCAAATTTTGAGTATTGTACCGATGCTGCCGGAAGCAACTGCATGGTGTTTTTATCTTTGTTAAAGTAAGGCAGCGTGCCACCCAACTGGGCATAGTAGGTATCGCCCGTACCCATTAACGGATAGGCATTACCCGCACCGCTAAATGTGCCCGATGCAGCATCTACACCCGTTGCAGGGTTACTGGTGCCTGTTACTTTTACGTAGTTAGGGCCATAGTCGTTACGCATTGCAATGGCGTAGGCACTAAACGATGTACCGCGGTCTTTGTTAATAGGCACATCATAAAAGGCATCTACCGCAAGGTTAACCATATTGTCGTGCACATTTTGGCCGGCACTGTTGGTATGCCAAAGGGCATCATCCATAAACTCTGCACCTACACCAATGTTAAACACGCTTTTTTTACCAAGATAGGTTCCTGCCGAAAATGGTGTTTCGTTACTTTCCTTATCCATAAACTGCCATTTAAAATAGCCGCTTACCAGCTGGTGGGCAGCATCGGTATTAAAAACAGCCTGGTTAAGTTTTGGTGCCGATGAAGCATCTGTATACGGGTCGGATACGGCTACCCTATAATCCAGCCTGCCTACCTGGCCTTTTACATACACGCCCAGTTTACGAACGGTAACATCGGTAGAACCGGCATTGGCCGTAGCAAAAGCAGGCATATCGTACAATAGTGTAGCCATTGGACCGGTTGAAAAGCGCGAGAGCCCCGTCCAGGTACTGCGCCCACCCCCTACAGATATGTAATTGTTGAATTTGTATTCGGCGTAAGCATCAAGTAAATCCATATAAGTATTGGATTTAGAGTTAACGTTAACGCTGGACGGACCCATTTGCAGCACTACCGTTAGATTCTCAGTAGGGCGCATGGTCATTTTTGCACGGATACGCCTGATTGAAAAATCGTAAGAGCTGTTTTGCCTGTCGTCGTTAATTTTACTGCCGGGGTTAAGCTCGGTATAACGTGCCCAGAACTCCATATAACCGCTAAATTGTATAAAGCGGGTCTTCTCGGGGTTAAGGTAATATTTTAAGGCGGGATTTTTAAAATCGGTAGTTTGTGCGCTACCTTTAAACATGCACAAAGCACCTAATAAGAACAAGAAACTTAATTTCCTAAGTGTCATTTTTTCTAATGATTATCTATTGTTTTTCAGTGACCGTTTTAATGCTTAGCATTAAATACAGTACAAAGGTCTCCCTAAATACCCCTGAAGGGTATTAGAGATTAAATAGAAAAAAATTAGAATTTTATTAGAATACTTCTAAAGGAAGCGATATTGTAAAAGTTGTTATTCCGCCTGTAGATGTAACCGAGATAGTACCGTTGTGCAACAGTATGATTTTTTGGGTTAACGACAGCCCAATACCGTTACCGGAAGCCATTTGCTGGTTAAAACCCCTAAAAAACGGCTTGAATATAGTGGCCAGTTCTTCGGTAGGAATGTTCTCGCCCTCGTTACTAAATTGCAATACAATAGCGCTGTTAGTGTATTGAATTTTTACGCTGCACTGGTTGTTAGGCGAATATTTACAGCCATTATTAAACAGGTTGGCAAAGGCTACCTTGAGTAAATATTCGTTACCCATTATGGTTATGTCCTGGTCGTCATCGGCATCAATATCAAAATCGATATTAATGTGGTAGTTGGGGTTAGCCTGCTGCTCTATCTGTCGGGCATCCAGCAACACCTCATCGGCACGGATGCTTTTAAACGATATCTCAGATTTATCATACCCCGCACGTGCCAGATCCAACAGGCTTGTAGACAGGCGCACCAAACGCTTGGCATCATCCAGTGTATTGCTTATAGCATCGCGGTAATCCTGCGTGGTGTGGTCTTTGGATAAAGAAAGCTCCAACTCGGCAATTATTGCAGCAAGTGGCGTGCGCAGCTCGTGCGAAATATTAGACACAAAGCTTTTCTGGGTTTCGAAAGAACTCTCCAGCCTGTCGAGCATCTGGTTAAAGGTATTGGCCAATGCCGAAAGTTCGTCTTTACTGCCATTAACGTTTAGCCGCACATCGAGCTTGCTGGCCGTTATTTTATTTACCTTACGGGTAATATCTTTTACCGGTGCAAACGCCCTGATAGAAAAAAACAGCCCCGAAAAACATATTACCACAATAGATATAATGTAGGCATACACCATGTGATTGTACATATTGTCTATTTTATTATACCCGTAATGATCGTAAGATATGGCCGTAATAAGATAATGCTTGCCCCTAAAGGTATACCGCTCGCCCACGGCCTGCCACTTGCCTTTATAAAATTGGATTTCGCCTTTCTCTAAAATTTCCTGCAGCATTTGGGGCGTCTCCTTAATCAGGTCGCTCTTTTGGTTGTCGTGAAAAAGCAGGTTAAAATCCTGGTCGTAAATAGCAATTTCGGCCTCATTCATTACCCTAAGGTTGTTCTTATGAATTTCCTGCAAGGTCTGTGCACTGGCCTTGGCATCAAAAAGCAATTCGCCCTTTACAAAAGCCTTTATTTTTATACGCTGGTAAAACTCTTCTTCGCGGTCCTGTTTGGCATAATTGTAAATAACGGCGGCAAATAAAAACACAATGCCGGCAGTTATAATGGTAAACAGTATAGTAAGCTTAAGGGTAATTTTCATTCTTCAATTTTTAAAATAAACCCCATACCCGATTTGGTGTGAATGAGTTTTTTATCAAAATCTTTATCTACTTTTTTGCGCAGGTAATTAATATACACATCAATAAAATTGGTACCGGTATCAAAGTGGGTATCCCAAACTTTTTCGGCAATTTCGTTGCGCGATAGTACCCTGTCGGTATTCTGCATCATGTACTCCAAAAGCTTAAATTCTTTTGGGGTAAGGTTAATCTCCTTATTATCCCTTTTTACAATTTTAGAGTGCAGGTTCATTTCCAGCGTATCCAGTTTTAAAACAAAACTGTTGGCACTGGCACCGGCAATACTTTTGTAGCGGTTTAGCAACACACGCATGCGTGCCAGGAGTTCGCGCATTTCAAAAGGCTTAACCATATAATCATCGGCACCGGCATCAAAACCCTCAATTTTATCATCGGTAGTGCCCAGGGCGGTAAGCATAATAATGGGCATCTGGGATTTAAGTCCGCGAATTTCACGGCTCAAATCAAGCCCATCGAGTTTAGGCAATATAATATCGGTAATAACCAGGTCGTACTCATTTTGCAGTACCAGCTTCATGCCCTGCAGGCCATCATAAGCAATATCGCTGGTAAAATCCTGCTCGGCAAGGCCACGCTGTATCAGCTCGGCAACCCGTTTATCGTCTTCTATAATAAGTATGTGCATGCGCTGCAATTTAAAATGCAAAATTACCGCTATTAAACCAATTAATGTGCCAATAACCGCGTTAACCTAATTACAGGCACCTCTAAAACCAAATTTTTATAAGATAGTTGTATCTTGCGGGCGCTAATATAATTTATACTATGAGATTACTACGCTTGCTAATTGTATTGCTTGCCTTGCCCGCTTTTGCACAGCAGGGCGGCATGTGGATACCATCGCTCCTTAAGGGCATGAACGAAAAAGAAATGAAACACCTGGGCATGAAAATGACCGCTCAGGATATTTATGATGTTAACCACTCCAGCATGAAAGACGGTGTACCCCAGTTTAACGGCGGATGCACAAGCGAGGTAATATCGTCTCAGGGGCTTTTGCTTACCAACCACCACTGCGGTTTTGGCGAGATACAAAGCCACTCTACCATAGAGCACGATTACCTTACCGATGGCTTTTGGGCTAAGACCCAGGCCGACGAGCTGCCCAACCCGGGCCTTGAGGTTACTTTTATTGTGCGCATAGAAGATGTTACCACCAAAGTACTGGATGGCACATTAAACCTTGCCGAGAAAGACAGGGTACAAAAAATTCAGGATAACATTTCTAACCTAAGCAAAACATTGCCTAAAGAAAAATGGCAGGACAACAGCATTCGTACTTTTTACGAGGGCAACCAGTACATGCTATTTGTTACCGAGAGCTTTAAAGATGTAAGGCTTGTGGGTGCGCCGCCATCGTCTATAGGTAAATTTGGCAGCGATACCGATAACTGGGTGTGGCCACGCCATACCGGCGATTTTTCGCTTTTCCGCATTTATGCCGGTAAAGATAACCGCCCTGCGGCTTACAGCAAAGACAACGTGCCGTATGTGCCAAAGTATTACTTCCCCGTATCGTTAAAAGGTATTAAAGAAGACGATTTTACCCTGGTATTTGGCTACCCGGGCCGTACTACAGAGTACCTGCCTGCCGTTGCGGTTAAGCAAATTGTTGAGGTGCTTAACCCTGCAAAAATAGAAATTAGGGATGCTGCCCTTAAGGTAGCCGACAGCTTTATGCGTAAGGACCCGGCCATAAAAATTCAGTATGCCGCTAAATACGCCAGCATTGCCAACTACTGGAAAAAGTGGATTGGCGAAACCCAGGGCCTTAAAAAAACCAATGCAGTAGACCTTAAAAAGGCCTACGAAAAAGAATTTGCCGAGTGGGTTAAAAAAGCCGGTAAAGAAGCCGAATATGGCAAGCTGCTGGAAGAGTTTGACCGCTATTACAACGGCATGGAGCCTTTTGCCCTTGCCCGCGATTATTTTAACGAGGTAGTTATTAGAAATACCGAATTGCTTAATGTAGGTTACAGGCTGTTTCAGTTAGAGCAGGTGCTAAAAACCAAAGGATCGCAAACTTTTGGCGACCGCGCCGAGAAAGCCCTGGCTTCTTTTGAAGATATTTATAAGGACTTTAATAAAGATGTTGATGCCAAAATTTTTGAGCAGCTTATAACGCTTTACTTTACAAAATCGCCGGACAGGTTTTTACCAAGGGAGTTTTTAAAAGTCGATGCTAAAAAGCTTACTGCCGAAATCTATAAGAATTCTAAGCTAACCAGCATAGAGGGTGTTAGGAGCCTTATGGCGGGAGACCCGGGTGCCGTTATAGCAAAGCTAAATGACGATGATGGTTACAAATTTGTAAAAATACTTGCTGAGGCCTACCAGAAAAAAGTAACACCTAAGTATGATGAGATAAACCTTAAAATAGCATCGTTACAACGCACGTACATGAAAGCTATTTTAGAGCTTAGCCCTAAAGATGCACGCTTATTTCCCGATGCTAACAGCACCCTTAGGGTTACGTATGGCAAGGTTAAAGGCTACAAACCGGGCGAAGATGACACGTATTATGATGCCCAAACCTATTTAGACGGCGTAATTAAAAAATATGTACCGGGCGATTATGAGTTTGATGTGCCTAAAAAGCTAATAGACCTATATAATAAGAAAGACTACGGCCAGTATGGCGAAAAGGGCAAAATGCCGGTCTGTTTTATAGGCACTAATCACACTACAGGCGGTAACTCCGGCAGCCCGGCTATAGATGCAAATGGCAACCTGATTGGCCTTAATTTTGACCGTGTTTGGGAAGGCACCATGAGCGATATACATTACGACCCAAGTATTTGCCGCAACATTATGGTAGACATTAGGTATGTGCTCTTTATAATAGATAAATATGCCGGTGCAGGCCATTTGGTTAAGGAAATGAAGCTTGTAAAGTAGCGTTTAACCATGCATTTTGAATTTTATTTTATTGCACAACAAACAATTAAAGACAGGGTTACTAACATATTGTTGAGAAATTAGTTAAAAAACGCAAACGATTTACGTAATATTCTGAATACCAGCGTTAAAAGATTTACAAAAATTTTGTTCATAATTATTATGACATATCAAAAAATTTATATCTTTGCTCCGAATTAATAATTAACCTTTATAATTTAGTAAGATGAAAAAAGTTGTTTTAAGCTTAGCTCTTGTAGCTGTTGTATCTCTTGTATCATGTAAAAAAACTGAAACTGAAACTACTGAAACTACAGTAGATTCTACAGTTGTTGAAACTCCTGCTGAGCCAGTTGCTCCAGCTACTGCTGACACTACAGTTGTTGATACAGTTAAAACTACAACTACTGAAACTACACCAGCTCAGTAATTAGTTAAAAGCTAAAAGTATAAAAGCTCCGCATTGCGGGGCTTTTTTTATGGAGTTAGTTAACACACCCAACCTACTTTACTTCATTAAACAATCAGACTTCTACAACCAAGCAGAGAGCCAGACCCTAAGAACATTTTATGGATAATTACTTTAATTTTTTCTACTTGTTAGCAGCAGGCCTTTTACTTATACTTTTGGCGACCTATAATTACAGACGCTTTTATAAGACTAAAATTATAGCCTCATTTTTTGCAGATACTGAAAAGCATATCTTTTTGTTGGCAAAGACCGGTAAATATACTGTTGAGGTAATTGGAGCAGAGTTAGTAAACAAAATCTCTATTACCGTTATTAACCTAAGAGACAATAAAAAAGCCGATATTTACCAAGCCTTACTGAGACACAGAGGCATTAAAAACAGCAAAATTACAGAAGACTATTGCTATTTTATCGCTAACCAGGCAGGAGATTACTCTATTTCGATAAATAACAGAAAAACCGCCTCACCACACCTGTCTTTTATAATAAAAGAATACACATCAACATTTTCTTTTATAGCTATGCTGTTATGTGCAATACTTGGAGCAATGGCACTGCTGATCACTATTTTCTTTGCGCTTAGTTATTTTAGGGTTATACCTAAAATGACCGCAAATTTTTAATCGTTTGGATTAGATTTTCAAAACTCAAATTAAATAAAAAAGACTATGTATTATATCCAAATAGCTGTTGTATTACTACTACTAGCTTTTATAGTATATATTTATTTAAAGATAAGGAAAGATGCCAAAAATGCAAGTAATAGGCTGTTATCTATTGCTGATTATAAAACATTTCCTGATTTACAAATATCACACATAACCAATCGAAGTTTTTTTCTGGAACGAAATGAAAGCCTTCCGACACGTATGACCATGCATGTCGAAAAAAACCATATCTATATTTATTTCGGAACCAATACCTCTAACAGCCATTCAAATGGACCTTTTATCATTTGTAATGACCACAGTAAAGATTCTGATTTCTGGATTAAATATTATATAAAAAAAATACACCGACATTCAAACGGAACCATGAACATGGTTTTTTCA
The DNA here is from genome assembly GCF_000422725.1 of Flavobacterium subsaxonicum WB 4.1-42 = DSM 21790. Lineage (GTDB taxonomy): Bacteria > Bacteroidota > Bacteroidia > Flavobacteriales > Flavobacteriaceae > Flavobacterium > Flavobacterium subsaxonicum. Next base: position 40,536 of record NZ_AUGP01000028.1, on the reverse strand, counting down.
ACAAAAAACAGCATACTGTTTTCTAAATATTCCATTACAATTAAATTTATAAGCGAGCAGGATTTTGAGTTTATTAAAATGAATATAATAACTTAAATTTACAACTACGATAGCGAGCAACCCGGATAGCGCGGATTTGCAATCCTTGCTGGCAAAGAATACAGAAGTACGAGTCGCAATCTGCACCCCTTGAGCCAACATTACAGTTTAAACAAGTAGGATATGAAAAGCCCAATAATCAATGCCGTTTGGGCAACCGCCTTAATTACTATCTTAGGCAGCTGTAGTAAAACAGAAACCTTTTCTTTAAACCAGTCAGGCATTTCTCAAAACGAGTTAAAGGAATTAGCTTTAACAAAAGGAGACACAATTGCCTACCACCAGTTAAGCATCGGATACATGGACTCGCCTAATGATCCAAATTTTTACACGGTAGCATCCACAATGGCTAAAAAACACAAATATCACGAAGCCTATTTAGACAGCTATTATACCCTGACCGACTACTACCACCGAAGCAATTACAGAAACCTGGACGATTTAGACATTTCTAAAAGAAAATTAGCAATTAGTTACCTCATTTTAGGTGCAGAAAATGGCAGCAAAGAATGCAAAAAACTATTAGGCCATTATTACATAGACGGTAAATATATAGCACAAAACATGAAAGAAGGGAAGAGATTAATACAAGAAGGAGAATTGTATTAAATCCGGATAGTGCGGATTTGCAATCCGCACTATCAAATCAGTAAGAACAGGCCACTTCCGAAAACCAAACCCACAAAAAAAGCCTCAACTTGCGTTGAGGCTTTTAAATAATTTTGAGCGAAAAACGGGATTCGAACCCGCGACCTCGACCTTGGCAAGGTCGCGCTCTACCAACTGAGCTATTTTCGCATTAATAAATAAACGTTGGTGCGTTTATTACGGCTGCAAATGTAATACTTATTTTTAAATTTGCAAACATTAGCAACAACAAAAGTTCAATAATTTACAGGTGCAGGCACACTGTTTATTACAAAACTAAAAGGCATAAAAAAAGCCTTAACAAAGTTAAGGCTTTTAAAAAAACTTGTACTCAAGGCGGGACTTGAACCCGCACGGGCATTACTACCCACTGGATTTTAAGTCCAGCGTGTCTACCAATTCCACCACTCGAGCATAAAAGTAGATTCTGAGCGAAAAACGGGATTCGAACCCGCGACCTCGACCTTGGCAAGGTCGCGCTCTACCAACTGAGCTATTTTCGCATTAAGTATAAGAACGTGTTGTGTTATTATTACGGCTGCAAATGTAAGACATATTTTGAGTCCTGCAAGCGTTTTCGATAAAAAAATTCCAACTAAATCATAACTTTCTGATAACGTTTAGCTTAAAAAGCCAAACTTTCTACAGGCTATTTAACCAGCATGCGTTTAATCTCGTTTAGCTTCATCAGGGCCTCTACCGGGGTAAGGGTATTAATATCCAGGTTTACTATCTCTTCTTTAATTTCTTCCAGTAACGGGTCGTCCAGGTTAAAGAAGCTTAGCTGCAGCTCGTCTTTAGCCGAAGCCTTTGCATTGCCCAGTGCCTCGCCGCTGTGGTCTTTCTCCAGCTTTTTAAGCAGCTTTTGCGCCTTTTGTATAACAGTTTGCGGCATCCCGGCCATCTTTGCCACATGGATACCAAAACTGTGTGCAGAGCCGCCTTTTACAAGCTTGCGTATAAACAGCACGGTATCTTTTAACTCTTTTACAGATACGTTAAAGTTTTGTATGCGGGTGTAAATATCCTGCATTTCGTTAAGCTCGTGGTAATGCGTGGCAAACAGTGTTTTAGGCTTTGCAGGGTGCTCGTGTAAAAACTCTGCAATAGCCCAGGCTATGCTAATACCATCATATGTACTGGTACCACGGCCAATTTCGTCGAGTAAAATAAGGCTGCGATCGCTCAGGTTGTTCAAAATACTGGCGGTTTCGTTCATCTCCACCATAAAGGTCGATTCGCCCATCGAAATATTATCACTTGCCCCTACCCTTGTAAAAATCTTGTCTACCACGCCCATGCGCACGCTTTGCGCCGGCACAAAGCTGCCCATCTGCGCAAGCAGTACAATTAATGCAGTTTGGCGCAGTATGGCCGATTTACCCGACATATTGGGCCCCGTAATCATAATCAACTGCTGCGACTCCCGGTCCAGGAAAACATCGTTGGTAATATAGGGCGTACCTACCGGAAGCTGTTTTTCTATAACCGGGTGGCGGCCCTCTTTAATTTCGAGGTCAAAACTATCATCTATTTCCGGGCAAACGTATTTATTTTCTATAGCCAGTTGCGCGAACGATGCCAGGCAATCCATCTGTGCAATAAGGCTGGCGTTAAGCTGCACCGGTTTAATGTAAGTAGCAATCCATACCACCAGTTGCTCAAACAGCTGCGTTTCGAGGTGGTGGATCTTCTCCTCGGCACCTAAAATTTTGGTCTCGTATTCTTTAAGCTCCTCTGTAATATAACGCTCAGCATTTACCAGTGTTTGTTTACGTATCCACTCTGCCGGCACTTTATCTTTATGCGTGTTGCGCACCTCGATATAGTATCCAAACACATTATTAAATGATATTTTTAGCGATGAGATGCCCGTAGCGGCCGACTCCCGCCTTTCGATACCTTCTAAATATTCTTTGCCGGAATAGGCTATTGCCCTAAGCTCGTCAAGCTCCGGGTGGATGCCCTTTGCAATGGCGTTACCCTTGTTTATGGCAACGGGTGCTTCGGGGTTAAGGGTCGTCTTAATTTTTTCGCGCAGCAATTCGCAGGCATGCAGGCTGTCGCCAATGGCTTTAAGCGCATCGTTCTTACTTTCCAGCGCCAATTGTTTTATAGGCACAATAGCCTCTAAAGAGTCTTTAAGGTTAACCACCTCACGCGGCGACACCTTGCCGGTAGCAATTTTAGAGATAAGGCGCTCCAGGTCGGATATTTGTTTTATCTGCTGCTGTATGCGGGTAAGTATGCTTTTATTTTCTTTTAGGTAGGCCACCACCTCATGGCGTGCCCTTACTTTGTTGGCATCTTTAAGCGGCAGGGCCAGCCAGCGCTTAAGCAGCCTGCTGCCCATAGGGCTTAGTGTACGGTCTATAACATCCAGCAATGTAACCGCATTGGGGTTGTTGCTTTGGTACAGTTCGAGGTTACGTATGGTAAAACGGTCCATCCACACGTAGGCATCTTCGGCAATACGCTGTATGGCAGTAATGTGCTGTACGCGGTTGTGCTGTGTTTCGCTAAGGTAATACAGCACCGCACCACTGGCTATAACACCTTCGTGAAGCTCTTCTACACCAAAACCTTTAAGGGAGTTGGTACCAAAGTGCGATGTAAGGCTTTCAAAAGCATAATCTTCTTTAAACACCCAGTCTTCCAGGTAAAAGGTATGGTAGTCATCGCCAAAAGCGGCCTTAAAATTGGCTTTTTCGGTTTTAGCAACCAATACCTCACTTGGGCTAAAGTTTTGCAGCAGCTTGTCTATATATTCCTCATTACCCTGCGCGGTTAAGAACTCGCCGGTAGAAACATCCAGAAAAGAAATACCCAATATCTTTCTGCCGAAATATACCGATGCCAAAAAGTTGTTGGATTTGCTGTGCAGCACCTCATCATTCATAGATACACCGGGGGTAACCAACTCGGTAACACCACGCTTTACTATGGTCTTGGTCATTTTTGGGTCTTCCAGCTGATCGCAGATGGCCACACGCAAACCGGCCTTAACCAGTTTAGGCAAATAGGTGTTTAGCGAGTGGTGCGGGAAACCCGCCAACGCCGTTTCGGTCTCGCTGCCTGCGCCCCTTTTAGTAAGGGTAATACCCAAAATACCGGCAGCACGCACGGCATCTTCGCCAAAGGTTTCATAAAAGTCGCCCACCCTGAACAGCAGGCACGCATCAGGATACTTATCCTTAATTGCGTTATACTGTTTCATTAACGGGGTTTCTTTTACTGTTTTTTCTTTAGATGCCAAAGCTGTAGGTATTTAATGTGTAGGTGGCGAAATTAATCAAAAAAAATGGCAAAATACAGGGTTGACCCCTACCCATTATACACCATTTATTAACCGCATTTATTTATGGGTTTACCTCAATTATAATTTAGGCACCGGGGTTACAGGTATCTTTATGCTATCAATTAAAAACAAAATCTTGATCAATGAAAAAATTTGTAATGGCAGCCTTACTGCTTGCCAGTGTTGCCGGTTTTGCACAGGATAAAAAAGAGCTAAAAGAAGGCCACAAGCCTAAGACCGAAATAACACCCGATGAGCAGGCAAAAAACCTGACCAAAGAGCTTGGCCTTAACGACAAACAGCAAGCTAAGGTTAAAGCTTTTTATACCGAAGAGCAAAAGAAAAGGGAAAGCAACAAGCCCGAAGGCGGCAAAAAAGGCGAAAAACCGGATGCTACTGCTATGGAAGCTAAAATGAAAGAAGAACAGGCGGCTACCGATAAAAAAATGAAAGGCATACTTACTGATGAGCAATACACGAAGTGGAAAAGCAATCAAAAAAACCAGGGACCTAAAAAACCCGTAGATAAAAAGGCAGACACTAAGAGATCTTAATTACACAACTATTTCTTATGCCGATAACCGCTCTCTGGGAGAAGAGCGGTTATTTTTTTGCACTATACTCAGCGTCGATTTATAGATTGTTGGATAATTAGATTGTTAGACAATAGTTACTGAGAAATCCATTCACTCTAAATCTAATATACTAACAACCTAAAATCTTATTAAATTCAATTCCGTCTAAACATCTAATTATCCAACAATCTAAAAATCCTCTTTAATTTTGCCTTAATTTTGCAGCTTCAAAATGTACTGCCTTTATGAGAAAAATAGCCAACAGCGAACTGAACCGCAAAAACACCGAAGAATTTAAAGAAGCGGCTAAAACGCCTATTATTATAATTTTAGACGATGTAAGGAGCCTGCATAATATCGGGTCGGTTTTTAGAACGGCCGATGCGTTCCTGGTTGAGAAAATATACCTGTGCGGCATTACCGCCACCCCACCCAATAAAGAAATACACAAAACTGCCCTTGGCGCCACCGAAACGGTAGATTGGGAGTATCAAAAAGAGGTTATTGATGTAATAAAATCGCTTAAAAACCAGGATGTTGAGGTTTTAGCTATAGAGCAGGTAGAAAACTCTGTATTTTTACAGGATTTTGAGCCCATAAATGGCAAAAAATATGCGTTAGTGTTTGGTAATGAGGTTAAAGGCGTAGCACAAGAAGCTATCGATCTATGCAGCGGCACTATCGAAATTCCGCAGTTAGGAACTAAACATTCCCTCAACATTTCGGTTTCTGCCGGAATAGTAGTCTGGGATTTGTTTAAAAAAACGGCACTATAACGTTTCAGTAGTTATTTTTCATATTTTTACGGGATGAAGAATTTTGTCCCGAAATATCTGAGAATTCAATTATTACTCCTTTTTTTTTGCGCTAACTCTTTTGCACAAAATAATGCCGCACCGGTTGTAACCGCAGTGGGCAACCAAGTATATTGCCCCGGCACACCCATTAACATTGTAACCGATTTTAATATTACCGATGCCGATGATACCGGCACCAACGCCGTATACATACAAATATCATCGGGCTATGTAAACGGGTCGGACAACCTGAGCCTTAACACTACCATTACCAACGTTACCAGCAGCTGGAATGCCACCGCAGGTAAGCTGACCATAAGCGGCGTTGGCGGGCAGCAGGTGCCGTATACAACACTTATAAATGCTGTAAAAAACAATGTAGTATACAACAGCACGGCAGCCAACCCAACCGGTTCGCGCTCCTTTTCCATCACACTTGGCGATGCCAATTACCTGCCTTCTACAGGGCATTACTATAAATATATTGCCTCTTTGGGCATAAGCTGGACAGCCGCTAAAACCGCAGCACAAAACACTACCTATTTTGGGCTTCAGGGCTATCTTGCCACACTGAGTTCATCGGACGAATCGCAGCTTTGCGGCGAGCAGGCTACGGGCAACGGCTGGATTGGCGGATCGGACGCGGAGACCGAAGGCGTTTGGAAATGGATGACGGGACCCGAAGCCGGTACCGTATTTTGGAATGGCGCTGCCAACGGCACTACACCCAACTACGAATACTGGAACAACGGCGAACCCAATAATTATAACGGTAACGAAGATTATGCCCATATTACCGCACCGGGCGTTGGTATTGCCGGCTCGTGGAACGACCTTAGCGTTAACGGCGACCCCGATGGTAATTACCAGGCTAAAGGCTATGTGGTAGAATATGGCGGCATGCCGGGCGAAACGGCTCCGCAAATATCAGGCAGTAGTACTATTACCATACCCACCATTACAGGCAACACACCGGGGGCCGTTTGCGGCAGCGGCACTATAGCCTTACAGGCGCAATCCAGCAACGGTAATGTATATTGGTATGATGCCCCAACAGGCGGTAACTTACTGGCATCGGGCAGTAATTTTACTACGCCAAATATAACCACGACCACAACGTATTATGTATCGCCTTACGATGCCAGCTGTACCACTGCAAACCGTACCTCTATATTGGCTGTAGTAAATTATATACCTGTGGTTACAACAACATCGCCGGTAACGGTGTGCAACCAGGGCAGTGCCACATTGCAGGCAAATGCTTTAATAAGCACCATTAACTGGTATGATGCCCCCACCGGCGGTAACCTTATTGGTACCGGCAACAGCATTACCAGCCCTGCCGTTACGGGTCCAACCACTTATTATGCCGAGGCTACCAGCAGCGAAGGCTGTATATCGGCACGTGTGGGCGTAAACGTAACCGTTACGCCATTACCTACACTAACCACCACCACCCCGGCCGACCTGTGCGGAGGCGGCACTGCAACACTTACCGCCACACCAAGTGCGGGTACCGTTAACTGGTACGATGCTGCTACAGGCGGTAATCTTATTGGTTCGGGTACAACAATTACGAGTCCGAACATTACGGCAACCACCACGTATTATGCCGAAGCGTTTGACAATACCTGTACCTCAACACGAATGCCTGTTACCGTAACGGTTATTCCGCAGCCGGTAATAACGGCTGTTAGCCCGGTGTATGTTTGCGTTCAGGGTACGGCGCTGTTAGAAGCTACTACTACAGTGGGTTCCATTAATTGGTATGATGCCCCTACCGGCGGCAACTTAATTGGCAGCGGAAATAGTATTACGAGTCCGTTTATTACAACCGATACCACTTTTTATGCCGAGGCCGATAACAGTGGCTGCCTTACAGCTACACGAACTGCCGTTGTAGCTACAGTGCTTTCTTTACCAACCGTAACAGTAACCACACCGGTTGCTATTTGTGGCGAGGGCACAGCGATATTAGAGGGCGTGCCATCGGCAGGGATAATAGACTGGTACGATGCCCCAACGGGCGGCAACCTTATTGGCAGCGGCAACAGCATTACCAGCCCTAACATTACGGCAGATACTACTTTTTACGCGCAGGCCATTAACAACAATTGCCCGGCAGCAGACAGGATAGCTGTAGACGTTGTTGTAAACCCGGTGCCGGTTTTAGGCGATGATGAAGCCGTGGAGTTTTGCGAAATTGCTACGTTAGATTTAGATGCCGGCCTGCCCAACCAACAGTACGAATGGTCTACAGGGGCAACTACACAAACCATAACCATAGACGAGGCCGGTACGTATAGCGTAACGGTAACGAACTCTTTTGGTTGCCCGTCTACAAAAGTATTTACGGCTACAACTATTGCAGCCCCAATAATAGACCGCATTGCTATAAACAACGAGAGCGCCACCATTATGATGGAAAACGGCACGGTAGATGATTACGAATTCTCTATAGATGGGATAAATTACCAGGCGTCGCCAAGGTTTTATAATTTATCAAGCGGGGTGTATTTTGCCTACGCCCGCTCTGTAATTAATTGTGGCGAAGACACAAAACGCTTTACCATTAACCTTATACCAAAGGCATTTACACCTAACGGAGATAACGTTAACGACCAGTTTACCCTGGCCGGCATGAGCAAACTACCCTATGCTACCGTAATTATATTAGACCGTTACGGCAAGATAATTACGCAGCTAAGCCGCCTTAACCCGTATTGGGATGGCACTTACAACAGCCGCCCACTGCCTGCCGATGATTACTGGTACATTGTAAAAGTTGATAATGCCACGCCCGAAATTAAGGGGCACTTTGCTTTATTGCGATAAGTTAGCCGCATTGTTTATCTGCTCCAGCAGCCACATATAATCGGGTTGGTGGTGCACAAAATCGCGGCCGCTAACATCTATAACCAATACATTTAGGCCCGTTGTGTGCTGTATGTATTTTAAGTAGCCTTTGTTAATATCTTCAAGATAATCGGCGGTAATATCCTGCTCGTAGCTGCGTCCGCGCTTTTTAATCTGCTCTAAAAGCGTTGCACTGTTTTGGTACAGGTACACATACAGGCCGGGGCGCGGAATTTCGCTGTACATAATATCAAACAATTTGTGGTACAGCTTGTATTCGTCTTCGGTAAGGGTAACTTTAGAAAATATAAGCGATTTAAAAATATGGTAATCGGCCACAACAAAATCGCTGGCAAGGTTAAACTGCGCCAGGTCTTCGGTAATTTGCTGGTAGCGGTCGGCCAAGAAAGACATCTCTAACTGAAAAGCATACCTCTCTGGCTCTGCATAAAATTTGGGCAAAAAAGGGTTATCGGCAAAACGCTCCAGTACGATCCTCGCATTAAAATCTTCCGATATCTTTCCGGCTAACGATGTTTTACCTGCGCCAATATTACCTTCAATGGCAATGTACTTAAATTTTTCGGGGTTTAAATTTGCCAATGGTGCCGGCAACTGCATTAAAAAATCGCAGGGGCTGTTGTCTTCCGCGGTATCAATCAGGGCATTTACATCCTGTTTTATAACGGGGTGCATCCAGTGCGGGGCAACATCCCGTAAGGGCAAAAGCACAAAATTGCGCAACTGCATCCGCGGATGCGGCACCTGTAAATGCGGCTCGTTTATAACATCGTTATTAAAGGCAATCAGGTCGACATCTATAGTGCGCGAAATGTGCTGCCCGTCGGCGCTGCGTACCCTGCCGCCCTGCTGTTCGGCCTGTTGCAGCCCCTCCAGCAACTCGTGCGCTGTTTTATTGGTATGCACCAAAATCGCACAGTTGTAAAAGGCATCGCCCACAAACCCCATAGCAGGATTTTCGTAAATGCCCGAAACCTTTACTACGGTAGCTACATGGCTGTGTATAAAATTAATACTGTCTTGCAGGTTTTGCAGGCGGTTGCCCAGGTTGCTGCCTAACGATAAAATAGCGGTGTTCTGAAATTTCATAGGCTACAAAGTAAGCAAACATTTTGCTGCCATTTTAAAATATTGGCAAGCTGTTAATAAAATTAAAACAATGCAATTTGCTGTGTAACATATAGCGTAATTTTGCGACCTATTTAGAAAATCGAATTCATTATGCAATTTTTAAAAAACGTACTCTCTACCCTTGTAGGTTTATTTTTGTTCTGTTTCCTGTTCTTTATACTGTTTGCCGTTATTATTGCGGCGGTTGGCAGTAGTGTTGAAAGCGACGATGTAGTGCAGGTAAAAGACAACTCTGTTATAGAGCTTGATATAGCCACCGTTAAAGCCGATTATGGCGGCAAGGTTACTTATAAAGATTTTGGGATGCTGGACTCTGAACCCAAAGACGGACTTTTTGATGTGCTTAACGCCATAGACGAAGCCAAAAAAGACGACCGTATTAAAGGCATTACCCTTACCAATACCAACTCTGCCCTGGGCATTGCGCAAAGCAAAGCACTAAGGGACAAGCTGGAAGAATTTAAAAAAACTAAGAAATTTGTAGTGGCTTATTCTGATGCGTTGAGCCAGACCGACTACTACCTTAACTCGGTAGCCGATACGCTGTACCTTAACCCGGTAGCCGACCTTGAGTTTAAAGGGTTATCATCTGAAGTGATGTTCTTTAAAGATTTTCAGGAAAAAACAGGCATTACTATGGAGGTTATCCGTCACGGTAAATACAAAAGTGCTGTAGAGCCTTTTCTTGCCAACGAAATGAGCCCTGCCAACAGAGAGCAGATAACGGCCCTGCTAACATCGGTATGGAGCAATATGGTGGCCGATATTTCGGCGAGCCGCAACATACCTGTAGACAGCCTTAACAGCATTGCCAACAACCTTAGTGCCCGTACTGCCGAGCTTGCCAAGCAGGTTAAGCTTATTGACAAAATTGGCTACGAAGACGAGTACCGCAACGGTATAAAAAAAGCACTTAAAGTTAATAAAACCGAAGAATACAACTCTATTGATATTTTAGATTATGTAAGTGCTACCCATTTAAACGCGCTACTTAGCGATGCAACCGATAAAATTGCCATAATTTATGCCCAGGGCGAAATTACAGGTGGCGAAGGCGATGTAAATGTTATTGGCGAAAAGGCCATGAGAGAATCATTCAAGGCGGCGCTGGAAGATGATAATGTAAAATCCATAGTATTGCGTGTCGATTCGCCGGGCGGTAGCGCACTTACATCCGAACTTATTTGGAGGGAAGTAGAACTTGCCAAGCTTAAAAAGCCGGTGGTGGTTTCTATGGGCAACTATGCAGCATCCGGAGGTTACTACATTTCGTGCGGTGCCAACAGGATTTTTGCTGAAGCCGGTACCATTACAGGCTCTATTGGCGTGTTTGGCGTACTGCCCAACTTTACCAAGCTTAGCAACAACATGGGCATACATACAGAGCAGGTTAACACGCACACCAATGCGGCAGGCTACAGTGTGTTTACCCCTTTGCAGGATAACACCCGCGAGGTTATACAGCAAAGCATTGAGCAGATATACGGCACGTTTGTAAACCGTGTTGCCACTGGCCGTAAAATGACACCCGAAGCGGTTGACGCCCTTGCACAGGGCCGCGTATGGACCGGTGCCGATGCACTTAAAAACGGACTGGTAGACGAAATTGGCGGCCTTGATGATGCCATTAAATATGCTGCCAAACTGGGCAAAACCACCAAATACACTACACAAAATTTTCCGGAGTTTAAAAAGTCGTTTAAAAAATACATAGCAGGCTTAACAAGTCCGTTTACACAGACTAAAGAAGAGTTTATTAAAGAAGAAGTGGGCGTGCAAAACTACGAAATGATAGAGCGCATAAGGCGTGCCACACAGCTTAGGGGCACACAGGCTATGATGCCTTTCGAAATAAATATAAGGTAAGATACGTTGTATTGTTTTATCTTTAAGCCCAAATTAGTACTGTTATGTTGAAAAAAGTTTTGAAATGGACGGGCATTGTACTGCTTGTCCTGATTATTGCCCTTGCGGCCGCGCCTTTTTTATTTAAAAACAAAATTAAAGCCATGGTTGCCAAGGCTATTAACGAGCAGGTAGATGCCACCGTGGCGTTTGAGGATGTTAGCCTTAGCCTGTTTAGTAATTTTCCGCAGGCCAATGTTACCATAGATAAGCTGAGTATTATAAACAAGGCCCCTTTTGCCGGAGACACCCTGGTTTACATGAACGAGATAAACCTTAAAATGTCGGTTAAAGAGCTTTTTAAAGGCGATGGCGAAACGATGGCGCTGCAATCGTTCAGCACCAAAAACGGGGTGGTAAACATACTTTTTAATAAAGACGGCGTGGGCAATTTTGATATTGCCATTAAAGATGAAGCCGAGAAGCCAGCATCGGCAGAAGCCAGCAAGCCCTTCGCGCTAAGCATTCAAAACTACGAGGTAGAAAACCTTAAGTTTAAATATTTTGACGAACGCTCTAAAATAAAAGTGGTTATAGACAGCCTTAACCACAAAGGCACCGGCAATTTTGCCGCTAATAAGCTGGACCTTGATACCCATACTACCGCCAAACTGACGATGGATATGGACAAGACCAACTACATGCGCAATGTAGCCCTTAAGCTGGATGCCGTTTTGGGTATGGACTTAGACAAGAGCATTTATACCTTTAAAGAAAACAAGGCATTTATAAACCAGCTGCCTTTAGAGTTTGACGGCAGCGTTGCAATGGTTGAAGCCGGGCAGCAGATAGACATGACGTTTAAAACGCCAACCTCATCATTCAAAAACTTTTTAGGGTTAATTCCGGAATCGTACTCCGGTAGTATTGCCAATGTAAAAACCAATGGCGATTTTACCATTAACGGTAAGGTAAACGGCCTTAACAGCGATAACAGCGTACCAAAATTCAACATTGCCATTGCATCTAACAATGCATCGTTTAAATATCCTGACTTACCAAAATCGGTAGAAAATATTGTTATTGATACTAAAATTATTAACGAAACGGGAGTGCTTAACGACACCTACGTTAACCTTGATAAACTGTCGTTCCGTATCGACCAGGATGTGTTCGATGCCAAAGCCAACATCAAAAACATTATAGAAAATGCCCTTGTAGATGCCCGTATTAAAGGTACCGTTAACCTGGGGAATGTAGCCAAAGCCTACCCGGTTAAGTTAGATATGCCGCTTACCGGTATACTTAAGGCCGATGTGGAGACTAAATTCGACATGAAATCGGTAGAGACGGGTGCGTACGAGAAAATTCAGAATAAAGGATTAATGAGCCTGAGCGGTTTTAACTACCAGGCCGATGGTTTTCCGCAGCCGTTTGTTATCAGCCAGGCCGATGTGCAGTTTAACCCAAGCCGCATAACCCTGAGCCGTTTTGATGCCAAAACCGGAAGCTCTGACCTTGCCATTAACGGTACGCTTGATAATTTTTACGGTTTTGTGTTTAAAGACCAAACCTTACAGGGCAACTTTAATATGAGTTCTAACAAGCTTGTGGTGTCGGACTTTATGGCTACCGAAACCAAAACTACCACCACAACCAAGAAAACCGAGGGCGAGGGTGAAAAGACTACCACAAAAAAAACCACAACATCTGATGCGGTTAAAATTCCGGCTTTTTTAGATTGTACTATAAACGCCAAGGCCAACACCGTGGTGTACGACAACCTGAACCTTACCAATGTGTCGGGTAAAATGATTATTAAAGATGAGGCGGTTGCCCTGCAAAACGTAAAAACCAATGTATTTGGCGGCGCTATTGGCTTTGCCGGTACGGTTTCTACCAAAGGTGCCACGCCTAAGTTCGACATGAACCTGGACCTTAACAGCCTTGATATTACACAGTCGTTCACCCAGCTGGAAATGCTTAAATCTATTGCACCTATTGCAGGGGTTATTAACGGTAAGATGAATTCTACCATTAAGGTATCAGGTAACCTGGATGCCAAAGAAATGACGCCCGACTTAAACTCCCTTACGGGAGATTTATTAGGGTCGCTGGCCAATACTACCATCAACACCCAAAATTCTAAGGTGCTTACGGCTTTAACCAGCAACCTTAAATTTTTAGATCCGTCTAAGTTAAACCTTAACCAAAAAATTAACCTGACGTTTAGCGATGGCAAGGTTAACATTAAGCCGTTTGCGCTTAAATACCAGGATATAGATATTAACATTCAGGGTACGCATGGCTTTGACCAGAACATGAATTACACCGTTGCGTTTGATGTACCTGCCAAATACCTGGGCAGCGAGGTTAACAGCCTTATAACATCGTTAAAAGCAGGCGACGCCAGTAAAATTAGCGTGCCGGTTAATGCGGTTATTACAGGCAACTTTAAAAGCCCTAAGGTTAGTACCGATATTTCTAAATCGGTTACCAGCCTTACGCAGCAGCTTATCAAACAACAAAAAGACAAATACGTAAATGAGGCTAAAGACAAAGGTAAAGACCTTTTAAATGGCATTATAAACGGTAACAAGCCTAAAGACACTACCAAAACTACTACCCCTAAAACCGACGAGGAAAAGGTAAAGAGCGGCATTAATGCAGTAAAAGACCTTTTTGGGAAGAAGAAGAAACAGTAGAGCCAGTATTCAGTGTTCAGTCGCAGTGAACAGTTAAGTTGACGGTTTACAGTTTTAAGCCTGCCTGCCGGTAGGCAGGTTGACAGACTTGATACAACAATATATAAAAAAATGCCTGGCAGAAATAATCTGCCAGGCATTTTTATTTTATAGATTCAGAAACAACTCAAAACCCCGCAACCGTCAACGGTTACACGCTTATGCGTACAACAAAACCTTCGTAAGAGCGTACGTTAAAAACGGTACCATCTTCAAAAATCAGGTACTGCCCTTTTATTCCGGACAGTTTACCGCTATAACTTGGCGTGGTAGCTAAGTTAAGACTGCTTATTTTTTTAGGATATTCCAGTACGGGGTAGTCTAACGTATATAATTTCTCAACAGTAGTTTCAAAAAAGGGCATTACCTCATCGGGTAAATTCCAGCTGGCTTCGTTACGGCGGGCTAACAGGTCTATAGGCGCTACATCGTTAAGCAGCATCTTTTTCCAGTTTATTTTATCCGAGAAATGCTGCTTAAGGGCAACCTCGGTAATTCCGGCAAGGTAACGGTTAGGTACCTCTACAAGGGGGGTGGCAAAGCTGGCACCCTGGTCTATCCAGCGGGTGGGCACCTGTGTTTTTCGGGTTACCCCTACCTTCATGTCGCTGCTCGATGCCAGGTACACTACGTGCGGCTGCAATTGTACTTTTTGTTCGTAGGCCAAATCGCGGTCGGCAACACCCAAATGAGCGGTGCTTAGCTCGGGGCGCATTATCCAGTCGCCTGCACTGGGTATGCTGTAAAAGCAGTCGTAGCAGTACCCCATGCGGTATATTTTTTTCTTTTTAGAGCAGTTGGTGCAGCTAAAACCCATAAAGTTAATTTCGAACTCTTTACCCAAAAGTTGGTTAACATGTAAAAAACTATCATCAAAAACCAGGTAATATTGTATTGGGCTACCCAACTCTGTTTGCATTTTTGTGAGAACTCCTTCGTATTGCATGAAAAATTTAGTATTTTTATGGCTATAAAGATAGCACAAATATGGCTTTGCCTATAATCAATTCGATAGCTTCGTGGATACTCAAAAAAAGGATCCACCAGATAGAGCTCTTTTTAAAGTACCCACACGAAGTACAGGAAGAACTACTGCACAACTTAGTTAAAATGGCCGAAAACACTGCCATTGGCCGTAAGTATGGTTTTGAATCGGTTAAAAACTACAGGGCCTTTACAGAGAGGGTCCCGGTTTCTACCTACGAAGATTTAGAGCCGCTTATTGAGCAAACCCGCACCGGCGAGCAAAATGTTTTTTGGCCTACACCCATTAAATGGTTCGCCAAAAGCAGCGGCACCACCAATGCCAAGAGCAAATTTATACCCGTAAGCTCTGAAGCGCTGGAAGACTGCCACTACAAGGCCAGCAAAGATTTGCTGTGCCTGTACCTTAACAACAACGAAGATTCTCAGCTCTTTACCGGCAAAAGCCTTCGCCTTGGCGGCAGCAAGCAGCTGTATGAAGATAACAACACTTTTTTTGGCGACCTTTCGGCCATACTTATAGACAACATGCCGTTTTGGGCCGAGCTTAGCAGCACGCCCAGCAACCGCGTGTCGTTAATGGGCGAATGGGAGAGCAAACTGGCCGCTATAGTGCAGGAAACCATACACGAAAATGTTACCAGCTTTGCCGGTGTACCCTCGTGGATGATGGTGCTGCTTAACCGTATACTCGAAGAAACCGGCAAGACCAACCTGCTCGAAATTTGGCCCAACCTGGAGGTGTATTTTCACGGTGGGGTTAGCTTTGCCCCGTATCGTGAGCAGTACAAAAAAATACTGCCCAAACAGGGTTTCCAATTTTACGAAATATACAATGCATCTGAAGGATTTTTTGCCATACAGGACAGCAACGACAGCGATGAGCTGCTGCTGATGCTGGATTACGGCATATTTTACGAGTTTATCCCGATGGATACCTTTGGCACGTTAAACCAGAGGGTTATTCCGCTATCGCAGGTGGAGGCCAATAAAAATTACGCCATTGTTATTACTACCAATGCCGGGCTTTGGAGGTACATGATTGGCGATACCGTACGGTTTACATCCATCAATCCCTACCGTATAAAAATTACCGGCCGCACCAAGCACCATATTAATGTTTTTGGCGAAGAGCTGATGGTTGAAAATACCGACAGGGCCATAGCCAAAGCCTGCCAGGTTACGGGTACGGAGGTAATTGATTATACCGTTGCCCCTATTTTTATGGAGGGTAAAGAAAAGGGTGCCCACGAGTGGATTATAGAATTTAAAAGCCAGCCTAATGATGCCGAGCATTTTAGGGCAACGCTGGATGAAGCCCTGCAAAGCTTAAATTCTGACTACGAGGCCAAGCGCTATAATAACATGACGCTAAACCCGCTGGTGCTTAACGTAGCACGCCCTAAATTGTTTTACGACTGGCTTAAAGAGCAGGATAAACTGGGCGGGCAACACAAAATACCGCGCCTTAGCAACGAACGCCATTACCTGGAACAGCTTAAGGCCATGCAGGCAGAAGGTAGCTTAACCGACCTTGCTTAAAACTTTAACACACACAAAATTAGCTACTTATTAAAATTTGGCATTACATTTGCCTTAAGAGATATAAAATATTTTAAATGAAGATGAATTTAATGAAGAAGAAATATTTATTTTTAGTTGGTTCGGCCCTTATCTTGTTAACATCGTGCAACACGGCACACCGCTACAACTGCGGCAGAAAACGCCGCTGCATACAGTACAACGAAACGGTAAATGTTTCGGCAAGTGTACCGCAAATGTTTAACAACGCACAATAAAAAAATGCCACTCTGCAACAGAGTGGCATTTTTTTATGGTTTGATTTTGGGATATATTATTAATTCCCTAATCCGGAATTAGCAATTATTTTATACTTATTGCAGCACCACCGCCCGGGGCAAGCTTTTGCTGCAACTTGGTTTTGCTGGTTACCTTAATGGTTTTAATGGCATAGCTTTGCGGATTTTTCTCGTAATGCGCATCGGTACCATCGGCATAAATAGTTGCCGTAAAGGTTTTGCCTTTTGGCAGAAACTCGAAGGTAATGTTGGCAGTACGTGCATTTTCATCGGTAATGGCACCTAAAAACCACTCGTCTTTGCCTTTAGCCTTACGGGCCATAGTAATGTAATCGCCCGGCTCTGCCTCTATAACATACGACTGGTCCCAATCTACCGCTACATCTTTAATAAACTGGAATGCATCCAGGTGCTTGTTGTAGGTTTCGGGCAGGTCGGCAGCCATTTGCAGCGGACTGTACATGGTTACATAAAGTGCCAGTTGCTTAACCAATGTGGTATGTACGAACGAATTATTATCGGGGTTATACGCACTAATTTTAGTCTGAAAGATACCCGGGGTATAATCCATAGGGCCACCCATTAGCCTTGTAAACGGCAAGATGGTAGTATGGTCGGCGTTGTTACCGCCAAACGATTCGTATTCGGTTCCGCGGGCAGCCTCGTTACCAATAAGGTTAGGATACGTACGCGCCAAGCCTGTAGGTCGCACCGCCTCGTGTGCGTTAACCATAATTTTATATTCGGCAGCCTTGGTAACGGCATACAGGTAGTGGTTGTTCATCCACTGGCCGTAGTGGTATTCGCCCCTCGGAATGATATCCCCTACATAACCGCTTTTTACCGCGTTGTAACCGTTATCTACCATAAACTGGTACGCTTTATCCATCCAGCGCTCGTAGTTGCGCACAGAGCCCGATGTTTCGTGGTGCATAATTATTTTAATGCCTTTAGAGGCCGCATAGCGGTGCAGTTCTTTTACATCAAAATCGGGGTACGGGGTAATAAAATCGAACACAAAATCTTTCGATTTTCCAAACCAGTCTTCCCAGCCTTCGTTCCAGCCCTCTACCAAAACGGCATCAAAACCGTGCTGTGCAGCAAAGTCAATATATTCTTTAACATGGGCCGTGTTGGCGGCATGCTTTCCGTTGGGCTTGGTTTTAGAATAATCCAGTTCGCCCAGGTGCACGTTGGTAAGGTCGTTATACGCCCAGGTGCTTTTACCGGTAATCATTTCCCACCAAACACCTACATATTTAACGGGCTTAATCCACGATACATCTTTAAACTTGGTAGGCTCGTTTAGGTTGTAAATGGTGCGCGACATAAGTATATCTCCAGCCTTATCGCTTACAAGCACCGTTCTCCACGGGGTTTGCGCGCTTGCCTGCAGGTAGCCTTTGTTGCCCTGTGCATCGGGCGTAAGCCACGATTCGAACACCATATTTTTATCATCGAGATTTAACGACATGGCCGAATAATCGATAAGTGCTGCCTCGTGTATGTTAATGTACAGGCCGTCTTTACTTTTCATCATCAGCGGCGTTTGCACACCTGTTGGCGAAAAGGTTTCCTGAGACGCATTTGGCGTTACTGCCGTTGTCATTTTGGCGCGAATTTCGGAAAGGTTAGACGTTGTAGTGCTGTATTCTTGCGTATCATAATCGCCCGGAAGCCAGAATGCTTTGTGGTCGCCCGCAAGGGCAAACTGTGTTTTTTCTTCTTTTATAACAAAGTAGTTAAGCTCGGGCTGCTCCGGGAACTCGTACCTAAAGCCAAGGCCATCGTTAAACACCCTGAAACGGATGCGGATGTACCTGCCCTTTTGCGCCTTTTGGCTAAGGGTAACCAACAGCTCGTTATAGTTGTTACGGATGCTTTTCTCCTCACCCCATACCGGTGCCCAGGTTTCATCAAAGGTGGCGTTTTCGGTTTTATCAACGGTAAAACCGCTAAGCATTGGGGCAACATCTTTAGTATCTATGCCCAGCTTGCTGGTTTTAATAACGGGTTTCTTTTTGTAGGTAAGCTCATACGTTGGCTCGCCGTTGGCACTAAGCTTAAAGGTAAGAACCACATTTTTATCGGGCGATGTTACCTGCTGCGCATGGAGTGCCGCACCGGCAAGTAAAAGAAAGGCCCAGAATAATTTTTTCATGGAGTTGTGTTTGAAATATTGATTATCTAATTGCAAACGATAAAATTACCCAAATAAACAATACAAAGGCGCACTATAACATTTTCGTAACCACGCAAAGGTTTGCGTGTTGAAAAGTTTCTCTTTAAGTCTTAAGGTCGAAGGTCGTAAAGTCGAAAGGAAAAATGCCATAAAGTCGTCAGGTCGAAAGTCTTCAAGTCATGGAACGCGGATGACACGGATTTCAGGACGCGGATTTTACGGATTTTTCAGGTAATGAAATTATGAGTGAAGTGAAGGAGTTGAGAAATTTTAAAGTTAGAAGCCGATGATTTATTGTAACATTTTTGACGTGGAATATTGAATCAAAATCTGCGGAAATCCGCGTCCTGAAATCCGTGTCATCCGCGTTCCATAAACTTCGACTAACTTAAGATCCAAAAGTGAAATATTAAGCTTTTTTAAAGATTTTACTTACTAAAAGTAAAGTTTAACATGATAAAAACTTTGATTTATAGCGTTTTTAAAAACCAAAAGTGAAATATTAAGCACAAAAAAGCCCCTTTCGGGGCTAATATACTGTGAACTGTCAACTAAAAACTGACTACTATTAAGATGCTGTTTTAAGCCTTTTAAGTAGCGTACGGTTTAAGTGATGGTCTACATAATCTTTATCAATGTCCAGGGTTCTTTCTTCAGAGCCCGGTAATTCGTACATAGCCTCTGTAAGGATGGCTTCGCAAAGCGAACGTAATCCCCTGGCACCCAGCTTGTACTCTAATGCTTTATCTACAATATAGTCTAAAGCATCGTTAGAAATCGATAGCTCCACGTCATCCATAGCGAATAACTTTTTGTACTGCTTAACCAGGGCGTTTTTAGGCTCGGTTAAAATTGCGCGAAGTGTATCTCTGTCTAACGGGTCCATGTGGGTAAGCACCGGCATACGCCCAATGATCTCAGGAATTAACCCAAAATCTTTAATATCTTTAGGGATAATGTACTGTAACAGGTTGTCTTTGTCGATGTTATCTATGTTTCTTGATGTGCTGTACCCTACTGCCTGGCGGTTAAGCCTTTTAGAAATGATGCGCTCTATACCATCAAAAGCACCACCGGCAATAAACAGGATGTTTTGGGTGTTAACCTCAATAAACTTCTGGTCGGGGTGTTTACGCCCACCCTTCGGCGGAACGTTAACTACCGTACCCTCAAGTAGTTTAAGCAATGCCTGCTGTACACCTTCGCCACTAACATCACGCGTAATAGACGGGTTATCGCTCTTACGGGCAATTTTATCAATCTCGTCTATAAACACAATGCCACGCTCTGCCTTAGCAACATCATAATCAGCCACCTGCAGCAAACGTGTAAGGATGCTCTCTACGTCTTCGCCCACGTAACCAGCTTCGGTTAACACCGTTGCATCTACAATAGCCAAAGGCACGTTAAGCATGCGCGCTATAGTTTTAGCAACCAGGGTTTTACCGGTACCGGTTTGCCCTGCCATAAGTATGTTGCTTTTTTCTATCTCTACATCATCGTCGCTTTTTTGCTGCGTTAACCTTTTGTAGTGGTTGTATACCGCAACAGACAGCACTTTTTTAGTCTGGTCCTGCCCTATAACGTACTGGTCTAAAAATGCCCTAATTTCTTTAGGCTTTTTAAGGTCCAGCTCTGCCGCCATAGCGGTAGACCCGCTTTGTTTTAGCTCCTCAAGCACTATGCCGTGAGCCTGTTCTATGCATCGGTCGCAAATGTGCGCACTAATGCCCGCAATTAATAAATTGGTCTCCGGCTTTTTCCTGCCGCAAAAAGAACATTCTAATACTTCTTTCGCCATCTTCGTTTATTGTGTTATACCATAACAGGGATACTCAAATAGCATCCCTGTTACTTATAACTCTTATTTTATAAATTTATTCTCTTATAAGTACTTCGTCAATCATTCCGTACTCTTTAGCTTCGGGCGCTTTCATCCAGTAATCGCGCTCGCTGTCTTTGTGTACTTTATCAAAGGTCTGTCCGCTGTGCTTAGAAATAATGGCATACAACTCTTCTTTAAGTTTAAGCATTTCGCGAAGGTTAATTTCCATATCCGTAGCAACACCCTGAGCACCGCCTGATGGCTGGTGAATCATTACCCTGCTGTGTGGCAGTGCCGAACGTTTGCCCGCAGCACCTGCACAAAGCAATACAGCACCCATAGAAGCTGCCATACCGGTACAAATTGTAGCAACATCGGGCTTAATATACTGCATAGTATCGTACATACCTAAACCGGCATATACGCTACCGCCCGGAGAGTTAATATAGATCTGGATGTCTTTAGAGGCATCTGTACTTTCCAGGAACAACAATTGCGCCTGAACGATGTTTGCAACCTGATCGTCTATACCCGTTCCTAAAAAGATGATCCTGTCCATCATAAGGCGCGAAAACACGTCTATCTGGGCAACATTCATCTGGCGCTCTTCCATAATGTATGGTGTAAGGCCGGTTGGGGTAACGCGGTTAACAATTTTATCGTAATATAGGTTATTAACGCCGTGGTGTTTGGTGGCGTATTTTTTAAATTCTTTACCGAAATCCATAGTCTTTTTAAAATTTTTAGTTTGTATAAAAAGCAATCAAAAAACGTCAGGACAAATACGGCCTGACGTTCAAATATAATCATTTTATGCGATATTACTCACCGTACATTTCTTTGATGAAATCCTGATAAGTAACTTCTTTTGTTTCGTGAGCTACTTTCTCTTTGTAAAGGTTAAGCATTTTTTCGCTCATTACCTGCTCAGACAGCCTTTTAACCTCTTCCTGGTTAGAAAGTACCCTTGCAACAATGCCCTCTACATCTTCCGGAGTTGGGTTTAGCTGGCCAAATTGTGCCATTTGTTTTTTAATAACTTCAGATGTATACGACTTTAAGTCTTCAAAAGTTATCTGCAGGCTGTTTTGTGTAAGCACTTTACCTTCAATTAGCTGGTAACGTAAACCACCTTCTGATTTTTTAAATTCAGCTTCGGCCTGCTCTGCCGTTAAAGGCTCTTTACCGGCTGATTGAAGCCATTTTGTAAGGAATTCTGAAGGAAGGTCGAACTTAGTTGTTGCAATAAGCGACTCAGTAACATCATTTAAGAATTTCTGGTCGGCCTGCTGCGCAAACTGCTGCTCTGCATCTTCTTTAATTTTAGCTTTAAGCTCTTCTACAGATGTTACTGCACCTTCGCCAAACAGCTTATCAAAAAGCTCCTGGTTAAGCTCTGCTTTCTCTGTAGTGTTAACTTCTTCTATAGTAAAGTTTACCTCAATATCAAGACCATGAACATCATCATGACCCACTTTAAGGTAATCCATTAGTTTATGGTCGTCGTCAAATAGGCCTTTGGTAGAAAGGCTAACAACGTCGCCTACTTTTTTACCAATAAATTTTTTAGCCGCTTTTTTATCTTTAAAAATATCTAAAGTAATGGTAGCAGGGCTGTTAATACCTTTTTCTTCGTTGCTAAAAGTACCGGCAATATCATCGCCTTCTTCTATAACATCTTTAGGTACTAATTTACCGTATTGTTTTTGTATGCGTTCTACCTGCTCATCAAGCATGGCATCATCTGCAATAATATTGTAACGAACTACATTGTTTTTAGCACCAAGGTCTACCGTAAATTCAGGAGCAAGGCCTAATTCAAATTCAAAAGAAAAATCTTCGGCATCCCAGTTAAAATCTTCGGTAACTTTAGGTAACGGATTTCCAAGAATATCAAGCTTTTCTTTAGCAAGGTAATCGCTAAGCGACTTTTGCAACACTTTGTTAACCTCTTCTAACAATACTGCTTTACCGTATTGTTTTTGTATCTGGCTCATTGGCACTGCACCTTTCCTAAAGCCGGGAATAGAAGCACTCTTTTTGTAGTTTTGTAAAATCTTATCTACATTATTCTTGTAGTCGTTTTTTGTAATTGCTACTGTTACAACAGCGTTTAATGCATCTACCTGCTCTCTTGTAATATTCATTAGTTCAATTGTTTTATATCCATAAAATTATGGCTGCCAAAATTAAAGTTTTTTTGCAACCCATACAAATTTTAAAATGCCGCTCGCCGGCATTATGACAAAAGGAATAGCAATAATTGTGACAAATTTATTTTTCTGACAAACTGGCTACCAACGACTGGCAAAACGACAGCACAAGGCTAAACAGCAGGGCACGCCAAAAGTCGGCAATCTCAAAGCCATCTACCAATTGGGCACATAAAAGCACTATTATGGCGTTTATGACAA
Source organism: Flavobacterium subsaxonicum WB 4.1-42 = DSM 21790 (assembly GCF_000422725.1). Classification (GTDB taxonomy): domain Bacteria; phylum Bacteroidota; class Bacteroidia; order Flavobacteriales; family Flavobacteriaceae; genus Flavobacterium; species Flavobacterium subsaxonicum. The sequence continues at coordinate 17,297 of NZ_AUGP01000028.1, read as the reverse complement.
GCAAAAACAAACCCAGCGTAAAAATAGTGACAGGCAGTGTAAAAAGCACCAATATTGGCTTTATAAAGATGTTGAGCAGCCCCAGTACCAGCGCTACAATAATGGCCGTAAAGAAACTGTTTACCCGCACGCCCGGCATAAAATAAGCCAGCAGCACTACAAATACGGCTGTGAAGAAAATACTGATTAACGTTTTCATGTGTGATGTATAATTTAGATAAAAATAAAAAAAGCACCGGATATCTCCGATGCTTTTTACAATATATTCTGAAAATTTAGTTTGAAGGCAGTATGGTAGGCCCAGGATAATAGCCTGCATTTATTGCCGGTAATTTAGCATTGTAATGCATGTTTATAACCTTAATAATTTCGTTAGCCACAACAGCATAGCCCCTTGCATTTGGGTGTACACCATCTAAAGAAAACAAGGCAGTACTTAAACGCGCGGTGCTAAAATAGCCAGCGTTATAGGTCTGTCCGTCGTCTGTTGTTAAGCCGGTTACCAGTTGGGCAAGTATAGCATTCATATCGGCAAGCGCCAGGCCTTTAGCCGTTGCAACCTGTTTGATAGTATTGTTAAACGAGTTGGTAGCCGTGTTTATCATGGCAATTTCTGACGGTATAAGCACGCTGCCATCCTGTAACGGATAGGTTACGCCATACACGTTGAACGGAGCCGGAACGTTTGCCGGAGCCGTGCCAATTAGCGAGCTTGCCGGCAGCAGAATAAGATCTGTAGCGGTAGCCTGCCTGGCCTGGCCGTAAACCGAACCTATAAATGCAGCCGTTGCAGGCGGGTAACCCGCAGATGTAAAGGCTGCCGTTAACTGAGGTGCAAGGTTAGTAAGCGTTTCATCGGTAATAAGTATAGGGTTGCCTTCGGTTTCAGAAAGCAGGTTAAGCCTGTCTCCCTGACCAAGTAGCGTAAGCACCTGTTTCATTGGGCCGTAAAGCGATGTATTTAATTGCTGCACTGTTGCAGAACCTCCTAAAGAAGCCGTTGTTAGCGGATTGAAAGGCACTGTTGTAAAATACGGTATAGAGGTAACATTTGGTATAGTAGCGATTACCCCTTTTGCACCACCGCTAACCAATGTATTTACAATGGTAGAATAAGCACTTGCAAACACACCCGGATCTGTAATATCGTTCTGGGCATAGGTAGCAGGGTTTTGGTTACCCGCCTGGTTTACACCCGTACCACCGGCAATAGCATACAGCAACACATCGTTACTGCCAATCCAGTTGGTAAAAAAGGTTGGATTTAAAGACATAGCATCGGCCAGTACGGTTGTAGAGGCTGATGTGGCGTGGCGCACAAAATACGGGTTAGCCTGCCCCAATGCAACACCGGCAGCATTACCGTAGCCGGCAGCTAAAAGATGGTACGATTTTGCACCCGGCACACCCATATTATTATACGCCTTAGCCTGTGCTGCAAGCGTTACGGTAGAAGTACCCGCAATAGGCTCCGGTGCTCCGGCAGAGGCATCTAAAATTAATCGGGTATTAAAACCCGGCAGGCCACTAATGCCCCCAAGGTTGTTAACATCCTCTTCATACGACGGCTGTGTAAAAGCACCGCCACCCACTACTGCAAATTGCTGTGCCAGCAAGCTTGGGTATGAATACGACTGGCCAATACGCGACACCGTGCCATCCATATAACCGGCGGTAAGCGAGTTACCAACAGCTACATAGGTTGTAAAATCAGCATCGCCTGCGCTGTAATCAGCATTGGTTACTTCGTTTTCAAACTCCGGTTCGCAGGCTGCAAAACCGGCAGCAAGCACTGCTAAATATATAAATTTATTTTTCATGGAATTTTTAATTAAAAGCTATACGTTAAACCAAGGCCCGGAGAAAACACCGTGTTTTTGTAGGTACCGCCAAACGATACAAGGCTGCCATCTTCGCTGTAATAATTGTATGAATTATTAGTCTCATCGAAGTGAAGGTAAAGGAACGAGAAGTCGATACCCAGTTTAGGATTAATCTGGTAGGTTAAACCACCGGTAAAGCCCATAGAATCGTTTCTTGGTGTTTCCGGAGCAAAATAGCCATCCTGTACAGGGCTTTCGTCAAAGTACCAACCAGCACGGAACGCGAATTTTTCATTCGGTTTAAACTGTGTACCAAACCTGTACGTACCGGCATCTTTATAGTTACGCGGGTTAACCGATGTTGGCGTACCGTTAGCAAAGCTAATAGTCAATGCATCATACACATGCCAAAATGCCATATTATAATCAAAAGCTACTAACCATTTATCTGTAATTTCTACCGATATACCCGCAGTTAACTCAGCAGGCAATGGTAAATCAGCATCAAATTGTGTGTTTTGGTAGGTACCTTGTGCAAAGGCAGGCAAATCGTGGAAGGTAGCATCGCCATCGCGGGCTTCCATCGTAATTTCGCTCCTGTAGTTAACACCAAGCCTTACACCATCAATCGGGTTAAACATAAAACCGGCATCCCAGCCCCAGGCAGTAACACCTTTGGCATCAACGGTAACGTCAGACCTGTTACCCTGCTCATCGGTAAGGCTCCTGGTTAGGTTACGGTTAAAGTTTACACTACCGGTAACAAATATAGGCCCACCACCAACACTAAAACGGTCGTTAACCTTAATGGCAACGGTTGGCTGTATGTAAATTGCCTGAAGGTCTATATTATTTACAAGGTGTGATCCCTGCCAGTCCTGATCCCACTCTACGGCGCTGCCGTATGGGCTATATACTGCAAGGCCAACGGTTAACCAGTCGGTAGCGCGGTACGAAGCATATACCTCGAACGGGGTGCCAAAGTTATCTGTAGAGTTGGTCCAGTTGTACGTTTCGTTCTGGAACTTGGTTTTTGCAAACAGCCCATTTGCTCCGGCCGAAAAGTTAAAACGGTCTTTTAAGTAAGCGGCTCCAGCCGGGTTAAAAAACAATACCTCGGCACTGTTTACCACAGCAACGCCGGTATGGCCCATAGCCAATTGTTTTTGTCCCTGGAGGCTAACACGGTATCCACCTGCAAAGGCAGAGCTTGCTGCCAGCGCCATCATTGTTAAGGATAATAGTTTTCTCATAGGTTTGTAAGAGGGTTAATTTGTCAATTTAATAATCTTTACTTCAAATTTATAATAAATTATGGATTCTACAACGATTGAGGCAAAAATATTATGCATTCATAATAATTTATTTATCAAAAATTACATATAAATTCTGATAAATACTCACAAATTTTCATTAAATTTTAGCAAATCAATAGTTAAAAAATTCAGCAAATAACTATAAATCTACCTTTTAACTCAAATTCAACATATATTAATTAAAACACAAAGTTTGTGGCTCCCTCAAAATTTGGTAGTAAATTCCGTCATATTTATCACAAAAATGCGAATTTTAAAAAAAATAGCCATTGTTGCGCTTAGCCTTATACTGCTGCTTGTGCTTGCCAATTACGGTGTTAGCTACTACATTTCTAAAAAACTGCCTTCCATCTTAAAAAAGGAAAAGGATTTTCCGTACAATGTTAGCTACACCAACCTTGACATTGATGTGCTTGGCGGAAGCTTTATTATGCGTAACGCTGCCCTGGCACCTAAAGACAGTATTGCGGCAGCGGTTAAAAATGGCATTTTTGGGCAGATAGAATCTATTGGCGTTAGCGGCATTAGCTTATGGCAGTTTTTTAAGAACGACCGCATTGTTGCCCGGAGCGTTACCATAGACAAGCCCGAGATTATAATGTACCATCGCGAAAAAAAATATAACATAGAAAGCGATATAGAAAAACCGTTTAGGCAGGCCATACAAACCGGAAGCCTTACCATTACAAGGGGTAATTTTAAAATGTTGGACGAAAAGAAAGGTTTTAAGCTTAAAGCCAGCAACATTAATTTTAACCTTTATAAAATTAAGGTAGACAGCACTACGGTAGATGATAACGTACCGGTACGCTACCGCGATTACCGCCTTACCTGCGACAGCCTCTTTTATGATGCCGGCCCGTACTACACCATTACTGCTAACAAGATTAACAGTACCGATAGTACCCTGGCCATCAACAGCTTTAAGATGCTGCCCAAACAATCGCGCAAACAATTCTCTAACAGCCTGCCTAAAGAGCTCGACCAGTTTAACCTTAAGGCTCAAGATATATCGATACCCAAGCTCGACTGGGGTTTTATACGAGATACGCTGTACGTACACACCCCGCAGGTGGTGCTCAATAAAATTGATGCTAATATTTACCGAAGCAAAGAACCCGCAGACGACCCAAGCCGCAAAAAGCTTTACAGCGAATTGCTGCGCTCGTTAAAATTTGATTTAAAGGTAGATAAGCTGCTTATTAAAAATAGCCTTGTGGTGTATGAGGAACAGCTTAATTTTAATAAGCCTGCTGCAAAGGTTAGCTTTTCGAAATTTTATGCCACGGCAGCCAATATTTACAGCCCTGTTAACAAAGGTAAACTGCCGCGCACTACTATAGATGTGGAATGCCTGTTTATGAAATCGGCGCCGTTAAAGGTTAACTGGTCTTTTTCCACTCCCGATGTTAGCGATGCCTTTACTATTACCGGCCGCCTGCAAAATATAAAGAGCGAAGAGGTCAATCCGGTCTCTAAACCGTTAATGAATGCCACCACTACCGGCACTCTTAACGATGTGCGCTTTGTTTTTAACGGTAACCGCGAAAATGCCACGGGTACTTTTTCTATAGATTATGATGATCTTAAGGTGGGCATTTATAAAAAAGACGGTAAAAAGAAAAACAAGGTGGTAAGTGCCCTGGGCAACCTGCTGGTTAAAAATGATACCGATGGCGAACTTAAAAAAGTGAATGTTGCCGTTGACCGCTCTAAAGACAAATCGGTCTTTAACTTTTTATGGAAGTTTGTAATGCAGGGACTTAAACAAACCGTGCTGCCGAAGATTGTGACGTAGTTTTAAGCTATCAGTTTCCATTCGCAGTCGCAGTTTTCAATCGCAATATGCCATTCCGACGAACGAGGAATCTTAATCTAAATTGATTATTGAGATCCTTCGACTCCGCTGCGCTGCGCTCAGGATGACATCCCGTATCCAACACGACTGAAAACTGTGACTGCGACTGCCTACTGAAAAGTCATTACTTTAAAAACTCCAAAGTATACTCTAAAAACTCTTTAGGGTTTTCGGCATGTACCCAGTGGCCGGAGTTGGATATGGTTTTAATTTCGAAAGCAGGAAAATGCAATTTTATCAAATCAAGGTCAGTGTCCTGAATGTATTTAGACCTGTCGCCTCTTAAAAAAAGTGTTGAACCGTTAAACACACTGCCTTCCGGCAGCACTTCGCCAATACTATCTATAGAGGTATTAAAAACCGACAGGTTAAACCTAAAATCCAGCTGGCCCGGCTTTTTCCAATAGAGGTTTTTCATTAAAAACTGGCGTGTACCGGCATCATTAATATATTCTGCCATAACAGCCTCAACTGCATTACGGTCGGGTTTTTGGCTAAAATCTACCGCATTAAGCGCAGCAAGTTCGGTCTGGTGGTGCGGCTGATAATATTTAGGCGCAATATCTGCTACCACAAGCTTATCCAGCAATTCAGGGTGCTTAATAGCTAAAAACATCCCAACCTTACCCCCCATCGAGTGGCCTATCAGGTCTATTTTTTCTAAATTATTTTCGGCACAGTACTCAACAATATCCTGCACCATAGCATCATAAGTAAAAACATCGCTATGAAAACTCTTGCCGTGGTTGCGCATATCCAGCGCATGCACCTGGAAACCGTTGGCAGCATATTGCCCGCCCAGGGTTTTCCAGTTATCGCTCATGCCCATAAAACCATGTATAATAACAAGGGGTTTGCCCTCGCCCTCTATTCTTGAGTGCAACATATTATTTTAATTTTTGCAGGTACATATTAACCACATTATCCAGGCCAAGGTACAAAGCCTCAGCAATAAGCGCGTGGCCTATAGATACCTCCAGCAACCCGGGAATGTTTTGTTTAAAAAACTTAATATTATCCAGGCTCAGGTCGTGCCCGGCGTTAAGGCCAAGGCCCAGTTGTTGCGCCAGTTCGGCAGCAGCCACATAAGGCAGTATACCTTTTTCGTTACCCAAACCATATTCGTGGGCAAAAGCTTCGGTATACAACTCAATACGCTCGGCACCGGTTGCCAGTGCACCCTCAACCATAGCAAGGTCCGGATCTACAAAAATAGACACGCGAATACCGTTTTGCTTAAACTCCTGTGTAACTTCCTGTAAAAAACTTTTATGTTTTATAGTATCCCAGCCGGCATTGCTTGTAATGGCATCATCGGCATCAGGCACCAGGGTAACCTGCGTGGGTTTTGTTTCTAAAACCAGGTCTATAAATTCGCGAATGGGGTTGCCTTCTATATTATATTCGGTGTAAACCACCGGCACAAGGTCGCGCGCATCCTGGTATCTTATGTGTCTTTCATCGGGCCTTGGGTGTATGGTAACACCCTGTGCACCAAATTTCTGAACATCTGCCGCTACCTGTAGCAGGTTAGGTACATTGCCGCCGCGTGAGTTTCTAAGGGTGGCAATTTTGTTTATATTTACGCTTAATTTAGCCATATATGTTGCAAAATATCTTTTGTAACACAAAAATACAAAGTAAAAGGGGCTGATTATGCTTATTTTTCATTATTTTGCATATAAATTATTGTGACCCCCATGAACGAAATTACCGATTTTTTAAACACTAACATTAAAGCGCTGAGAACCACCGATACGGTTGCCGATGCGCAGGACCTGTTTGCCGAATATCCATTTTCGCACTTTCCGGTGCTGGAAGACGGTGTATATATTGGCTGTGCCGGATCTGAAGATGTAGAGCTGATGGATATTGAAAAGACCATGGACGATATCCGCTTTAATTTTGAGCGTTTTTTTGTTAGGGACACTACTGTGTGGCTGGATGTGCTTGAGGTTTTTGCCAAGAACGAAACCAACCTTGTACCTGTGCTTAGCGCCGAGAACAAATACCTGGGCTACTACGAAATTACCGATATTATCAAATTTTTTGACCAGACCCCTTTTCTTAAAGAGGCCGGCGGCATACTTGTGGTAGAAAAAGGTGTTTTAGAGTACAGCATGAGCGAGGTTGCCCAAATTGTAGAAAGCAACAACGGCAGGCTATTGGGCCTTTTTGTATCTGAAGCCAGCATGGATAAGGTACAGATTACCGTTAAAATTAGCCTTGGCGGCCTGAGCGAAATTATTCAGACCTTTAGGCGCTATAACTACGATATTATTACAGAGCACCAGGAAGATGCTTACTTAAATACGCTTAAAGACCGCTCTGACTATCTTGATAAATACCTCAATATCTAATTATGAAAATTGCTGTTTACGGCCAATATTACAAAGACAATACAGAGGATATTATACAAAAGCTGCTTGCGGTTTTTACTACCTACAACCCTGAGGTTGTTTTTGAGAGCAACTATTACAACGTACTTAAAGAAAAAAATTTACTGGATAAACCTTTTAGTGTTTTTACCGGCCACGAAGACCTGGACGAAGGTTTTGATATGTTTATAAGCATTGGCGGAGACGGCACTATGCTGCGCGCCGCTACACTGGTTAGAAATAAAAACATACCAATAATTGGTATTAACGCAGGCAGGCTGGGCTTTTTAGCCACCGTACAGCAGGAAAACATAGAAACCCTACTGCCCCTTATTTTTGAAAACCAGTATAAAATTTCGCCACGCAGCCTGCTAACCATAGATTATAAAGGCAAAAGCCTTAACCCTGATTATTTAGATTATGCCCTTAACGAGATAACTGTTAGCCGCAAAGACACCACCTCTATGATTACCATAGATGTTAAACTTAACGGAGACCATTTAAACTCGTACTGGGCAGATGGCCTTATAATCTCTACCCCTACAGGGTCTACAGGGTATTCGCTTAGCTGTGGCGGCCCTATACTAACGCCCGATGTAAACAGCCTTGTAATTACCCCTATTGCCCCGCACAACCTTAATGCGCGCCCGCTGGTAATACCCGATGATACCGAGATTGAGCTTACGGTAAGCAGCCGCGAAGAGCAGCACCTTATATCGTTAGATTCTCGCATAGAATCTGTAGATGTAGAAACGGTGCTTAGCATTAAAAAAGGCAGCTTTAAAATTAACCTTGTCGAGTTTCCGCAGGAAAAATTCCTGGATACCCTTCGTAAAAAACTACTTTGGGGCGAAGACAAACGAAATTAATTTTTGCCAAATTACCTCTGCATACATACTACATTAGCACTTCTTCCGTTTTCAAGTCTGTACATTTTACGATTTGTAAAATTAAATAGCTTGTAAAATGTATATAGTTAGGCTATTTAGAAATCTATATTGTTATATTTGCACCCAATTTTCATTTAATGAAACGCATACTATTTGTATTATTCTTAATTGTAACAGCTACACAGGCACAAGCCCAGATTAACGAACTGGGGCTTTTTGTTGGTGGTGCCAATTACATTGGAGACATAGGGCCAACAACTTATGTTGCGCCCGAAAAGCTTGCATTAGGCCTTGTTTATAAATGGAACCGAAGCCCGCGCCATGCCTGGAGGGCATCGGCAACGTATGGCCGCATTACATCTAACGATGATAACTCTGATGTGCCCGGCCGTAAACAAAGAGGCAAGCAGTTTGAAAATGAAGTAAAAGAAGTATCTTTAGGCCTTGAATTCAATTTTCTTGACTTTAATTTGCACGAAGAAGGCTTTAAAATGACACCTTATATATACGGTGGCCTTAGCTACTTTATGTATGATGAGAATATTATAGAAAGCAACAGCCAGAGAGCTAAAGACGTAGATAACGGCAGTGGCCTTGCCATACCCATGACGGTTGGCGTAAAGGCGCACATTGCCAAAAACTTTGTGCTTGGGTTTGAAGTTGGTGCACGCTACACGTTTACAGATAATTTAGATGGCAGTAACCCGTCTGACAATAAATACGCCAATTTAAGAATAGGCAACCTGGAGAGTAACGACTGGTACGTATTCTCTGGCTTTACATTAACCTATACCTTTGGTATAAAACCTTGCTACTGTTCGCAATAATATGATGGATAACACTACCGCATTAAATACCGATAATTTACCTACGCACATAGCCGTTATTATGGACGGTAATGGCCGTTGGGCTAAACTAAAAGGCATGATGCGCATTTTTGGCCACGAAAATGCAATAAAATCGGTACAGGAAACGGTAGAAGGATGCGCCAAACTTGGCATTAAATACCTTACATTATATGCGTTCTCTACAGAGAACTGGAACAGGCCAAAGCTGGAGGTAGATGCTCTTATGCACCTGCTTATGAATTCTTTGAAAAAAGAATTGCCAAAAATGACTAAAAATAATATTAAGCTTAACACTATAGGCAATGCGGCACTCCTCCCTGAAAAAGCCCGCAAACAGCTGTTTGAAGTAATAGATAAAACCAACGCTAATACCGGCATGACACTTACTCTTGCGCTAAGCTACGGCTCGCGCGAAGAGCTTATTAATGCCGTTAAACAAATTAGCGAAAAAGTAAAACACAATAAATTAAACACAGCTGACATTAACGAGTCTGTAATACAAAGCCACCTTTACACCAGCAACATGCCCGATGCCGACCTTATTATTAGGACCAGCGGAGAGCAGCGCATTAGCAATTTCCTGCTTTGGCAGGCTGCCTATGCCGAGTTGTATTTTACAGAGGTACTTTGGCCCGACTTTAGGGAGAAGGATTTGCACGATGCCATTATCAGCTACCAAAAAAGAGAACGTAGATTTGGAAAAACCAGTGAACAAGTTAAATAACACAATAATGTTTCGACGAAGCATTGCATTATTTATTGGAATTTTATTTTTTGCAACCACTAACAGTGTTTTTGCACAGGATGCTGCCAGGCTGGAGTCTGGCCAGTACATTCTTGCAAACATTGCTGTTACCGGCAAAATGAGCTATAATGAGCAAACTGTTGTTACTTTTACAGGCCTGGAAAAAGGCCAGTCTATTAACGTACCCGGAGAAGAAATTAGCGCCGCTATTAAAAAGCTCTGGAAACTGGGCCTTTTTAGCGATGTTAACTTTTATGTAGACAGGATACAGGGCGACAGCATTTACCTGGAGCTTGCTATTAACGAGCTGCCTAAAATTAGCGAAGTTAGAATTCAGGGTGTAAAAAAAGGTAAACAGGAAAGCCTTATTAAAGATACCGGCCTTACTAAAGGCAAGGTGGTTAACGAGAACCTGCTTACCACTACCAAAAACTACATTGAAAACAAGTATAAAAAAGATGGTTTTTACAACACTAAAGTAGCCATTAATGTTATACCGGATAGTAACGCCGTTAAAATGGTGGTTAATATAGACAAGGGCAAAAAAGTTAAGATAAAATCTATCAACTTTACCGGCAACCAGCAGCTTAGCAATGCCAAACTTAAAAAAGCGATGAAAGATACTAAGGTTAAGGCTTTCCCTAACCCGTTGCGTATTTTTAAGTCGTCTAAATTTATCGAAGATAAATACAACGCCGATCTTGCTAACATTGTTAACAAATACAAAGAAAAAGGATATAGGGATGCCCGTGTAACATCAGATACTGTTGTTTACAATCCTAAGAAAAACATGGTGTCTATAGACATCAATATAGAAGAAGGCCATAAATACTACTTTGGCGATATTAAATACCTTGGTAATACCGTATATACTAACCAGCAGCTTAACCAGATCCTGGGCATTAAAAAGGGCGAGGTTTACAATGGTGTATTGCTACAGGAGCGTATTGCCGATCCTAAGCCCGATGCTAACGATATTACCAACCTTTACCAGAATAATGGTTACCTGTTCTCTAATATCAACGCAGTAGAGGTTAAAACAGCTAACGATACCATAGATTTCGAAATCCGTATCGTAGAGGGGCCTATAGCTTACTTTAACAGGATTACGGTTGTTGGTAACGATAAAACTAACGACAGGGTTATTTACCGTGAGCTTGCCACAAGGCCGGGCCAAAAATGGAATAAAGAAAACGTAATTAATACCATACGAGAGCTTGGTGCACTGGGCTTTTTTGATGCCGAGACTATCCGTCCGGATGTTAAAAACCCTGACCCTGCTACCGGAACGGTAGATGTAGAGTGGAATGTTACCGAGAAAGGATCGAGCCAGATAGAACTTCAGGGTGGTTACGGTGGCGGTGGCTTTATTGGTACACTTGGGCTATCGTTTAACAACTTCTCTATGCGAAACATCTTTAAAAAAGATGCGTATACCCCGCTGCCAATGGGCGACGGTCAAAAACTATCGTTACGCCTGCAGGGTAGTACCTACTTCCAGACGTATAGCTTATCGTTTACAGAACCTTGGTTTGGCGGTAAAAAACCAATACAGTTGTTCTCGTCATTATCGCACAGTAAGCAGTTTTTATACAACTACTCAAGCAGCGATGTAGACAGAGACAGGAGCTTTACCATATCATCCATAACAATGGGTGTATCTAAAAGGCTAAGCCAACCCGATTTTTATATGAGGCTTTCGCACTCGTTAACATTTCAGTATTATGATTTAAATAATTATAACACAGGATTGTTTACCTTTGGTAATGGAACATCTAAAAACTTAGCGTATACAATTGAGCTTACCAGGGACAACAGGGGGAGAAACCCTATTTACCCTACTTACGGTTCATTATTTAGCTTAAGTTTCAGGACAACATTCCCGTACTCATGGGTTAACGGTATAGATTATGCAGATCTTCAAAATCAGGCACAATATAAATCGGTAGACAGCAATGGCAATTATTTAGATGCCAATGGCAACCCAACATCTGTATTAGGCGATGCTGTTGCAGATCAGGCCAAAATTGACCAGAAAAGGTTTAACTGGCTGGAGTACTATAAAGTTAAGTTTAAGGCCGACACCTATACTAAAATAGCGGGCGACCTTGTACTGCGTTCTTTGGGTGAATTTGGTTTTATGGGCGCATATAACTCAGAAAGAGGCCTTGTACCTTTTGAAAGGTTTTATGTTGGTGGAGACGGTATGGCTAACTATGCGCTTGATGGCCGCGAGGTTATACAGCTAAGAGGTTATCCTAACCAGTCGTTAAGCCCTGTAGACGAAAATGGAACACAGATAGGTGCAACAATTTATAACAAATTTACGTTAGAGATGCGTTACCCTATTACCCTTAAGCCACAGGCATCTATTTATGGTTTAACCTTCTTAGAGGCAGGTGCATCTTATGATGGATTTAAAAATTACAACCCATTTGCACTTAAGCGTTCGGCAGGTTTTGGCCTTAGGGTGTTTATGCCGGCGTTTGGTTTATTGGGTATAGACTTTGGTTATGGTTTCGATCCGCTACCAGGATACCAGCAGGCCAACGGATGGGAAACGCATTTCATCATCGGTCAGCAGTTCTAAAAAATTTGGCATGATATTTTCTAATACGTAGATAGCTATGAAAAGAATTTTATTAACATTACTTACTGTTTTCTCGTGCATTGCTTTAAATGCGCAGGGTGCTAAAGGCATAAAAATTGGTTACATAGACATGGATTATATCCTGGACAAAGTGCCGGATTATGCCGAAGCTAAAAACCAACTGGAACAAAAAGCCCAAAAATGGGCCCAGGAAATGGGCGTTAAACGTAATGATATTAATAAGCTTAAGGAAAGCCTACAGGCAGAAAAAGCCCTGCTTACCAAAGAGCTTATAGAAGAGCGTGAAGAAGAAATTGCCTATCTTGAAAAAGACCTTATAGAATATCAGGACAAGCGCTTTGGCCCTACAGGCGACTTAATTACCCAAAAATCGGTGTTGGTAAAACCAATACAGGATCAGGTTTTTAGTATCGTTCAGGATTTAGCCGAAACCAGGAAATTCGATTTTATCTTTGATAAATCGTCTGACATGACCATGATGTTTGCGGCAAAAAAATACGACATAAGCGATTTTGTGGTTAAGCGCCTTACAAGATCTGCCAAACGCGAAAAACTAACCGGTAAAGAAGTTAAGCAGCTGGACGAACAGGAAAAACAGGAAGAGCTTGAAGCCGACCCGGAATATGCCGACAGAAAAAAAGCTACTGAAGACAAACAGGCAGAAAGACAGAAAAAATTAGATGAGAGAAAAGCAGCCCAGGAAGCTAAAAAAGCAGCCTACGAAACAAGGCGCCAACAATTAAAAGAAGAGCAGGCAGCTAAAAGAAATGGTGGTAAAACACCGGCAACAACAAAACCTGCTACAACCACCCCTGCCACCGAAGGTAACGATACTACTACCGGTGTAAAAGAAGACGAAGAAACTGCCACTGCTAAACCGGCCGATGCTACCTCTACAGACAAACAAAACTCTGCTCAGGCAGCAAAAGAAGCGCGCCAAAAAGTAATAGAAGACAGAAAAAAAGCAATAGAAGAACGCAAGAAACAAATTCTTGCTGAGCGCGAGGCCGCAAAAAAAGAGCGCGAAGAGAAAAAGAACGGAACAACAACACCTGCCGAAACACCGGCGCCACAGCCTACAGATAACACCGGGGGCGAAGACTAAATAGAAACTAAAAACAAAAATTAAATAAATACCGTAAATGATGAAACAACTGAAATCTTTATTAATTGCTGCAGTACTTTTTGCAGGAGTAAGCCAAACCGCACAGGCACAAGCAAAAGTAGCGCACATTAATGTTACTGAGCTTATGACTAACATGCCTGATATGAAGGCTGCCAATACACAACTTGAAAAAATTACTAAAGGTTATGATACTGATTATAACACAATGGTAGACGAGTACAGGAAAAAAGCAGCTCAGTATCAAAAAGAAGCTTCTACCCAAACTGATGCTATAAATGCAACAAGAAGCCAGGAGATGGATGATATGCAAAAAAGGATTCAGGATTACCAACAAAATGCCACAAAAGAGCTTCAGAAAAAACAAGAAGATATCTACAAGCCTATTTTAGAGAAATCAAGGGCTGCTATCCAAAAAGTTGCTAAAGCTAAAGGATACCAGTATGTACTTGATGCTTCTACAGGTAGTGGCGTTCTGTTTGCAGAAGGTCCGGATTTACTTGCAGATGTAAAAAAAGAACTTGGCTTTTAATACAAAGCTTTAAAGTGATAAATTAAGAAACGGCTCTATATGGGCCGTTTTTTTTATATTTGCCCTATGGATAAAAGCAATAACCCCATCGGACTGTTTGACTCGGGCATAGGAGGAACTTCTATCTGGAAAGAAATCCACTGCCTTTTACCACACGAAAACAGCATTTATCTTGCCGACAGTAAAAATGCCCCGTACGGCCAGCGCCCCAAACAAGAAATAATCGACCTGAGTATTAAAAACACTGAGTATCTTTTAGATCACGGTGCCAAGATAATAGTGGTTGCCTGCAATACAGCCACCACAAATGCCATTACAGAACTTAGAGAGAAATATAAAGATGTAAATTTTATAGGTATCGAACCAGCCATTAAACCTGCCGCCATACACACACAAACGGGCGCTATCGGCATTTTAGCAACCAAAGGCACACTTAGCAGCGAATTATTTACAAAGACCGTATCGGGCTTTAAAAACATTCATGTAGTAGAACAGGTGGGTTATAACCTTGTGGCATTAATTGAAGATGGCAGGATTAATTCGCCCGAAATTAAAGAGTTGCTTAAAGAGTACCTAAAACCTATGATAGAGGCACGTATAGACCATTTGGTATTAGGATGCAGCCACTACCCCTATCTGATACCCCAAATACAGGAAATACTCCCTAAAGACGTTAAAATAATAGATTCCGGCGAAGCCGTTGCCAGGCAAACTAAAAAGGTATTGCAATCTGCCGGATTGCTTAATCCCTCTTTAGATAAAAGCCATCAGGTATTCTATACCAATTCAGACCCGCAGGTGTTGAATTCGATATTAAAAAATAGATATACTGTAGAGCAACAGGACTTTTAAGCCTACTTAAACCACGAAGAATACATAACATAGTTATTGGATATTCGCTCAATCTCGCTGGCAAAGTTAGACTCATTGAGGTCTTTAACCTTTTTAGCAGGCACACCGGCATATATAGTTCCAGACTCTACTATTGTATTTTGGGTTACTACTGCACCCGCAGCAATAATACAATTGCTCTCTATAACGCAATTATCCATAACAATGGCACCCATACCTATAAGCACGTTGTCTTTTACGGTACAGCCGTGCACAATAGCATTGTGCCCAATAGACACATTGTTACCAATAATGGTTGGATGCTTTTGATACGTGCAGTGTATAACCGCCCCGTCTTGTATATTTACTTTGTTACCTGTTTTAATAAAGTTAACATCGCCCCTAACAACAGCATTAAACCAAATACTGCATTCTGAGCCAAAAGTAACATCGCCCACAATGGTAGCATTTTCGGCAACAAAACAATCTTCGGGTATTTGCGGATATTTTCCGTTTACTTCTTTAATTACCATATACATCTAAAAAAACGTCCCGATAAAAACTTATCGGGACGAAATTAATAATAGTTACCTTATAATTAGTTAACTGCCGGACAGTGGCAATCAAATTTCTCTCTTTTACAAAATAGGTTAAGACCTATTGTAATTTGGTGAAAACCTGTGTTATCAAACTTAACATCTCCTGTTAGGTAAGAGTAAGTATAAGCAAACATAAAGTTTTTATAGTTTATACCCAAAATTGGGGTAATATATTGCAAATGCTGCTCTTCTATACTTCCACCGGCAACGGCTTGGTATTGTGCACCATCAAGGCTTCTTCTGTAAGATAGTCCACCCCATAGCCTACCAAAATCCATTTCCTTGTAAAGCTTAAGGTTAACGTCTATGGTTTTTTCTTTAGTCTGGTCTACAGCCTGGAATAAAATAGACGGTTCCCACTGTAATGCATCGTTAAAGCCAAACACATAACCTACACTAAATAAATATTTTCTTAAGTTATCACTTTCAACATCTGTGTATAGATCCCTTTTACTTGCAATAGCATTTTTTACTGTAAAATGAGCAAAGAAGTCAAGGTAATTGTATGATGCACCTACGTCTACGTTAAAGTATGAATCTTTTTGTTTCATACCACCATCAATAATAGGGTCAAAATCAGGCTCAAATTCAGTCTCATCAAGACGGCTCTGCACCAATCCTGCACTCATACCAAACGATAATTGATTAAGATCATAATCACTTCTTGAAAAACGAATGTGGTGAGCATAGGTTAACTTTGCTCCTGTTTGAGAATGGTAACCGTTTTTATCGTTAAAAACAATGGCACCAATACCAGAATTTGTACCTACAGCCGTATTAAAACTTAACGTTTGCAATTGTGGAGCATCACTCTGATCAAACCACTGCTGACGTGCGGTAAGCCTTATCTTTGCACAATTTGCTGCCCCGGCCATGGATGGGTGAAGTAAATATAAATTGTCTGATAAATAATCAGCATAAACTGCAATACCTTCCTGTGAGAAAGATAGTTGAGTCAATAACAATCCAAAAATGAGATAAACCTTTTTAAAATTCATGTTAACCTTATCGTTTAATGAGAAATGTGCTTTTTATTAGTTGTTTTGGCAATTAGCGTTAAATAAGTTTATTTCAATTACAAGTTTTGTATCCTTAGCAATGACCTTACTTTACAGTAATTTTCCATAGCGGTCAAATATATAAATTTTTGTGTTAGGTTGGTTACATTATATCAATAATATTGTAAAAAATGCTGTCATCTCTGACAGCATTTTTACAATAATTGCTCATTGTTTATCGCTTAAGGCTAAAGTGTGCCTTAAATTCTTTAGTTACATTACCATCAGGGTAGGTAACGGTAAACCAGTAGTCGTCAGCCGGTACAGGCTGGCCGTTATAAGTACCATCCCATCCTTCGCCTTCGTTTACATCCGATTCCGGGCTTAGCTGTTTCAGCAGCTTGCCGTAACGGTCGAAGATAAAGATCCTCGCCTCCGGGTAGTTTTTAAGCCCTACGATGTTCCAGGTGTCGTGGTAGCCATCGCCGTTTGGTGTAAAGAAGTGCGGGTAGTCGATGATGCTTACCGCCGGGATCTCAAATATATCACATGAGTTCGCTGTCTTAACATCCCTTACATAGATCGTCTGCTCGCCCATCGGTACGTTGGTAAATACATTGGAGTTTTGCCAAGGGCCTTCCGGGTACAGGCTGTACTGGTACTCGCCGTAGCCTTCTACCAATACTGTTATGGTCTGGTTCTCGTTAAAGGCATTGCTCACTACGTAGCCTTCGCCTATTTTAAC
>NZ_KE383912.1:68610-207008 GCF_000422725.1 Flavobacterium subsaxonicum WB 4.1-42 = DSM 21790 | reverse complement strand
ACAGCCTTTACCCTGAAGGCCCTTGGCAAAACTCCAATGTATTTACCAACGTACCGATGGGCGAGCAGACGATCTATGTAAGGGATGTTAAGACAGCGAACTCATGTGATATATTTGAGATCCCGGCGGTAAGCATCATCGACTACCCGCACTTCTTTACACCAAACGGCGATGGCTACCACGACACCTGGAACATTGTAGGGCTTAAGAACTACCCGGAGGCGAGGATCTTTATCTTCGACCGTTACGGCAAGCTGCTGAAACAGCTAAGCCCGGAATCGGATGTAACCGAAGGCGACGGATGGGATGGTACCTACAATGGCCAGCCTGTACCATCTGACGACTACTGGTTTACCGTTACCTACCCTGATGGTAATGTAACTAAAGAATTTAAGGCACACTTCTCGTTAAAACGATAAGCAGCCAGATAAATAACAAATACCAAAACCGCCCCATGCAAATGCATGGGGCGGTTTGTTTTTGGTGTATCTAAGAATGTAATAGCCCTGACAGTAGCGGCATCCTGCCGACCGCAGGAAGGCAGATACAGCGGATGGCAGGAATATGGCTTATTAAAATGCGCAAGCGTGGTGCTGTAAAATAAAAAAGCCTCACTTGTAGGTGAGGCTAAATTTTATTGGTGTGCGGTATGCTATAAGTTGTTGTATTGTTTTATAGCTTCTTTTAATATAGCTACAGAACGTACAAGGTCTTCTTGTTTAAGAACGTAGGCAATACGGATTTCGGTTAGGCCTACATTTGGTGTAGAGTAAAATCCTGCGGCAGGTGCAACCATTACGGTTTCGCCGTTATCATCAAAGCTTTCTAAAAGCCATTGTGCAAATTTATCGGCATTATCAATTGGTAATTTGGCAATGCAGTAAAAAGCACCTTTAGGAGTGGCTACTTTTACGCCTTCAATCTTAGTAAGCTCGCTCACTAAAATATCCCTGCGGGCGCGGTACTCTGTTATAACCTCGTCAAAATAACTTTGCGGGGTTTCTAAGGCAGCTTCGCTGGCAATCTGGGCAAAGGTTGGTGGGCTAAGGCGTGCCTGTGCAAACTTCATGGCAGTTGCCATTACCTCTTTATTTTTAGATACTATGCAGCCTATCCTTGCGCCACACATGCTGTAACGTTTAGATACAGAATCTATCATAATAGCGTTTTGCTCTAATCCGGGTACATTCATAACCGAATAGTGCTTATCGCCATCATAAGTAAACTCACGGTATACTTCATCAGCAATAAGAAAAAGGTCGTGCTTTTTAACCAGGTCGGCTAACTGCTGAATTTCTTCCTGTGTGTACAGGTAACCGGTTGGGTTGCCCGGGTTGCATATAAGTATGGCCTTAGTTTTAGGCGTAATAAGCTTTTCGAAATCGGCAATAGGAGGAAGGGCAAAACCTTCGTCTATCGTAGAAATTACCGGTACAACCGTTACGCCAGATGCTACCGAGAAGCCATTGTAATTAGCATAAAAAGGCTCAGGGATAATAATCTCGTCGCCGGCATCCATAGTGCTGCCTAAAGCAAACATTAACGCTTCAGACCCGCCGGTTGTAATAATAATATCGGCCACATCTACATTTACGCCACTTGCTTTGTAAGACGCAGCAAGCTTGGTACGGTAGCTTTCGAAACCGGCCGAATGGCTGTATTCTAATATTTTTACGGTATTGTTTTTAATAGCCTCTAAAGCCACTTCGGGCGTTTTAATATCGGGCTGGCCAATGTTTAGGTGGTATACCTTGTGGCCTTTCCTTTTAGCTATTTCGGAATACGGAACAAGTTTCCTGATAGGAGATTCTGGCATTTGCCTGCCTTTTTGCGATACTTGCGGCATTGTGGTTGACTTTTAATATTATGTGGCGCAAATTTGCGACTTTTTTTAGAGATTTTATAATTTTAACGCAGCCAATTTTTGCGGTTTGCCCCTAAACAAAAAGCCCTGCAATTGCAGGGCCTGTATATCTAAAAAGTATTATTAATTACTTGTTGTAGGTACTGCTTTTTTCTTTTGCAGTATGTTTACCTCTTCTTTTTTTACCACTTCGCCTTTAATTTTTAAGGCTACTGTACCGCCCGGCACGTTTACCGCGTTGCTTTGCACGGTAATGGTTTTACGAATAGGCCCGGGGTTCATGTTGTATTTTACTTCTATCTTGCCGGTTTTGCCGGGTGCAATAGGGTCTTTTGGTTTAGTTGGAACGGTACATCCGCAGGTAGATTTTACATCGGTAATAATAAGAGGTGCATCTCCGGTGTTGGTAAATTCAAATACTCGTAATCCATTATCTGAGTCTTTGCTTACAGTGCCATAATCTATGGTATCGCTCTTAAAGTCTATCTTGGCGCCAGATTGCGCATAAATAGCTGTAGTGCTTAGTGCCATAAATGCAATTAAACCTAAAATTTTTTTCATTGTAAAATTATTTGTTGTTAGTAAAAATACTCTCTTTAAATTAAAGTACAAATAGTAGTGTGTGTTTTTTTTAAATTGTACTTATATGGTTACTTTTGCATACTATTTTACAAAAATTACACCAATTTTTTTGCAAATTTATTTAGAGCAGTAAACGATATGACAATTCCATCGCAATTTGACGCCAAAGCAGTAGAGAACAAGTGGTATCACTACTGGATGAAAAATAATTATTTTCATTCGGAACCAGACCACCGCACCCCATATACCATTGTAATACCACCGCCAAATGTAACAGGGGTGCTGCACATGGGCCACATGCTAAACAACACCATACAAGACGTGCTTATTAGGCGCGCGCGCCTAAAAGGCTTTAACGCCTGCTGGGTACCGGGTACCGACCATGCCAGTATTGCTACCGAAGCCAAAGTGGTTGCCAAGCTTAAAGAAGAAGGCATTAATAAGGCCGACCTGACCCGTGAGGAGTTTTTAAAACATGCGTGGGAGTGGACCGATAAATATGGCGGCGTTATTTTAGACCAGCTTAAAAAACTGGGCGCATCTTGCGATTGGGAGCGTACAAAGTTTACTATGGACCCGGATATGAGCGCATCGGTTATAAAATCGTTTGTAGACCTTTATAACAAAGGCCTTATTTACAGGGGCTACCGTATGGTTAACTGGGACCCGGAAGCTAAGACGACCCTTAGTGATGAGGAAGTTATTTATGAAGAGCGCCAGGGTAAACTGTACCACCTTAAATATAAAATTGAAGGCACTAACGATTTTGTTATTGTTGCCACTACGCGCCCCGAAACTATTTTGGGTGATACTGCTATATGCATTAACCCTAACGATGAGCGTTACACCCACCTGCGTGGTAAAAACGCCATTGTGCCTATTGCCAACCGTGTTATACCTATTATTTTTGATGAGTATGTAGATATGGAATTTGGTACGGGTTGCCTTAAGGTTACACCTGCACACGATGTTAATGATAAGGAACTTGGCGAAAGGCATAACCTTGAAATTATTGATATTTTTAATGAAGATGCTACCCTTAACAGTTTTGGGCTTCAGTACGAAGGTAAAGACCGTTTTGTGGTAAGGGATGAAATTGCCAAAGAGCTTGATGCTATTGGTAACCTTGAAAAAATAGAAAACCACGTTAATAAAGTAGGTACATCTGAAAGGACTAAAGCCGTTATTGAGCCAAGGCTTTCTGACCAGTGGTTCCTTAAAATGGAAGACCTTGCCAAGCCTGCTATTAAAGCGGTGCTGGAAACCGAAGAGGTTAAATTGTACCCTAAGCGTTTTGATAATACGTACCGCCACTGGATGGAAAACATCCGCGACTGGAATATTTCGCGCCAGCTTTGGTGGGGCCAGCAAATACCGGCTTATTTTTATGGCGATGGTAAAGAAGATTTTGTGGTTGCCGAAACCCCTGATGCTGCTTTGGCGCTTGCTAAAGACAGAACGGGTAACCAGAGCCTGACGGTAGCCGACCTGAAACAGGATCCGGATGCGTTAGATACATGGTTCTCGTCGTGGTTATGGCCTATGGCTGTTTTTGGTGGTGTTTTAGAGCCGGAAAATAAAGACTTTAAATATTACTATCCAACCAACGATTTGGTTACAGGTCCGGATATTTTATTTTTCTGGGTAGCGAGGATGATTATTGCCGGATACGAGTATGCAGGCGAAAAGCCGTTTACCAATGTATACCTTACCGGTTTGGTTAGAGATAGCCAGCGCAGGAAAATGAGTAAATCGTTAGGTAACTCGCCCGACCCTTTAGACCTTATTGAGAAGTTTGGTGCCGATGGCGTGCGTGTTGGCTTGTTGCTTAGTGCCTCTGCAGGTAACGATATTATGTTTGACGAAGAGCTGTGCAACCAGGGCAAAGCATTTACCAACAAGATTTGGAATGCTTTTAAACTGATTAACGGGTGGGAGGTAAGCGATATTGCCCAGCCAGATTATGCTAAAAAAGCAATTGCATGGTATGAGGCCCGCCTTAATAAAACATTGGCCGAAATTGAAGATCATTTTGAGAAATACAGGATATCTGATGCGCTTATGGCCATTTATAAACTGGTATGGGATGATTTTTGTTCGTGGTTCCTGGAGATGATCAAACCTGCGTACCAACAGCCGATTGACAGGGCTACCTATACTAAGGCTATCGAAATGCTGGAGGCTAACCTTAAGTTGCTGCATCCGTTTATGCCTTTCCTTACCGAAGAGATCTGGCAGCTTATTGCCGAAAGAACTCCCGAGCAGGCACTTATTATTGCCGAATGGCCGGTTGGCACTACGGTTGACGAGCAATTGCTTGCCGACTTTGATTTTGCTGCCGAAGTTATATCGGGCATCCGTACGATTAGGAAGGATAAGAATATTCCGTTTAAAGATGCTATAGAGCTTAAAGCAATTAACCACGATAATGCATCGGATTATTTTGACAGCGTTATAACCAAGCTGGGTAATCTTTCTACTTTAGACTATGTTACCGATAAAGTTAGCGGCGCTTTAACCTTTAGGGCTAAAGCCAATGAATATTTTGTACCGGTTACCGGCGCAGTAAACGTAGAGGAAGAAATTGCCAAACTGGAAGAAGAACTTAAGTATAACAAGGGCTTCTTAAAGTCGGTTCAGGCTAAGCTAAGCAACGAGAAGTTTGTGGGCAATGCACCAGAGAAAGTTCTTGCTATAGAAAGGCAAAAAGAAGCCGATGCATTGGCTAAAATTGCTACATTAGAGCAAAGCCTTGCAGGTTTAAGATAAGCTGCTATACATAACAAAAAAAGTCTGCAATATTATATTGCAGACTTTTTTTATACCGTAAACTCAGGGTTTACTAATAATACGATAGGGTTCTTTGCTCAATAAACTGGGGCTGTCCGTTAACGGTAACAATCTTTTTTGTCCAGTTATTGTTGGCATCATACTCGTATTTATACATTCTGCCATCTCTAACTTTACCCGCGCCATCCATGGCTTTAGCTGCTATAAGGTTGTTGTTTTTATCGTAAGCATACTGCACTTTATTTACCACCACGCCCGATTTAGAGAACGTCATAGACAGCATGTTGTTATTTTTATCATACGTATAAATTTCTTCAGAACGGCTGTTCTCTCCCGGCTGAACAGTAACCTGAGAAAGCAGGTTATTATTGTCGTCATAACCAAATTTTTCGCTGTATTCCAGCTTGCCATCGGTACCAAAGGTTTCTTCGCTTACAAGCTTATCGTTATCATTATAAGCATACACCGTTCTTGATATAAGCGCTTCGGGTGTGTAGCGGGTTTCTTCTATTTTCCTGTTCTTATCGTCGTATTTATAGCCGCTTCGTACCTTAACGGTTTGTATGCCCACAAACCAGTTTTCGCCCTTTACGTTGCCCTTTTCATCATAATCATACGTAATTATATCAATAGGGTGGTTTTGGCTGTTAAAGGTGGTTTTTTCTACCATGTTATCGCCCCTGAATTTCATTTCTATGCGGTCTACCGGTGCGTTGCTGGCATTGCGGCGGGTAATAGAGGTATTGTTTTTACCCGATGCATCATACAGATATTCGGTAACAATGCCCGGTTTGCCTTCTACATACTGTATGCGCTTAATAATTTTATCTTTACCCTCATGTACAAATTCTTCAGATACGGCAGTTTCCGTCACGTATGTCTTTAGATTGGTAAGATGGCCCTTAGCATCAAACTGAAGGTCGGTATCGCGAAGCATCTGGTTTTCTCTGCCCGATGGGCCTTTAACACCGTTGGCATACAGATACGACTTCTCGGTAACCGCTTTTACATTGCCATTAAGTTTGTAAACAGCCCAATCTGTTTTTGCGCGGTCAATTGCCTCTTCTTCCTTTTTGTCTTTTGCGCACGATGTTAGCAGTAAAAACAATAAGGGTACTCCGTATAAATATTTCATTTGTGTTTGTTGTTATAGATTTCAAAAATGAGTTTTTTTTTTGAAAGAAGCAAGCCGGAGGCAGGATTATTCGGTTTTTGGATAATTTGGTTATTCGGCACTCATATAAAAAACAAAATCCGCCCTAAGGCGGATTTTAGCTATATAACAAGCTACAATTATTTTGCAATTGCGGCTTCGTATTTTTTAGAAACGGTATCCCAGTTAACTACGTTGTAAAAGGCTGTAATATAATCCGGCCTTTTGTTTTGGTAGTTTAGGTAATACGCATGCTCCCAAACATCTAAAGCCAATACCGGCTTGCCCGATACGCTTTGGTTTGGCATTAACGGGTTATCCTGGTTGGCAGTGCTGCCCACAACAAGTTTGCCTGTTTTATCTACCACTAACCAAGCCCAACCCGAACCGAATTGTTTGGTAGCAGCCTCTGTAAACTGCGTTTTAAAAGCCTCAAAACTTCCAAAGTCTTTTTTAATGGCTTCGGCAAGGGCACCCTTAGGCTCGCCACCTGCATTAGGGGCCATAACTTCCCAGAAAAGGCCGTGGTTGTAGTAACCGCCACCGTTGTTGCGTACTGCTTTGTTCTCTAAATCAAGCGTAGCAAGAATTTCTTCGATGGTTTTTTTCTCAAGAGGTGTACCTTTTATGGCTTTGTTAAGCTCATCGGTATATTTTTTATAGTGCTTAGAGTAGTGCAGCTCCATAGTTTTAGCATCTATGTTTGGGGCAAGCGCATCATAAGCATACGGTAATTTTAGCATTTGGAAAGGCCCGGCCTCTGCCTTAACGTCATCCGGGTTGCCCAGTGCAGGCGCAGCCGCCTCTTTTTGAGGTTCTGGGGTTGCAACAACTTCTTCCAGGTTATCTTTGTCTTTGCATGACTGCAATGCAGCAATTACTGCCAGTGCCGAAAAGAAAATTTTTACTTTTTTCATACTATAAATTATTTAATAAGAGAATTTATTGTTTCTACATACAGGGCTTTAGCCTCATCCGGAGATAAGTGCCTTACCTGCATCCATGCGTTAAGTTTAAAGGCTTCCCTTAGGTTATACGCCGGATAGTTGTTTTCATCTGCCGTGCCCGATGTAGCCTGCTTATAATAGGCATAAATGCGCAGCATTACATCCTGCGGCAAAGCATCGGTCATGTTAGAAGCCCTTTCAAACGCTTCCTGAAAAAGGGTATCTATGTTTTTTTCCTGCATTAAGCTTTAGTTGCAATTATTGTTTTACCACCTATAGCTTTTTGGTTTAGCTTTACGTTAACCTCTGTTCCTAAAGGTAAGAATAAATCTACCCTCGAACCAAATTTAATGAAGCCCGCATCGGTGCCCTGAATTACCTGCATGCCTTCCTGAGCATAATTAACAATACGGCGGGCCAGTGCGCCGGCAATTTGCCTGTACAAAATTTCGCCAAAGTAATTGTTTTCTATAACAACAGTAGTACGCTCGTTTTCTTCACTGGCTTTTGGGTGCCACGCCACGAGGTACTTACCTGCATGGTATTTGCTAAATTTTACCAAACCATTTACGGCATAGCGCGTTACGTGCACGTTTATAGGCGACATAAAGATAGATACCTGCAGGCGCTTGTCTTTAAAATATTCGGCCTCGTATACTTCTTCTATAACTACCACTTTACCGTCTACCGGGGCAATAATTATATGGTCTGTAGCGGTTACAGGGCGTTTTGGATTCCTAAAAAACTGCAGTATTAGTATTAAAAATGCCAGTGCAAAAATCTGCACAAATTTTAACAGCCAGAACTCGTGGATAAATTCTTCTGATAATAATACAATTGCTACCGTTACCGCCAGGGCAACAAGGATAATTTTAGCTCCTTCTTTATGAAACATAGTTTAAGATTTGGTAATACAAAAATAAGAAAGGTATTGCAAATAATATGCTATCAAGCCTGTCAAGTATTCCGCCATGGCCCGGCATTATGCTACCGCTGTCTTTTACGCCAGCAGTACGTTTAAGTTTAGATTCTACAAGATCGCCCAATGTGCCAAAAATAACCAGTATTGCGGCAAAAACCATCCATTGCAATGGGGTTAAAAACGTATAGTACAAGCCCAGTACATAGGCACCGGCAACGCTAAATACCATACCACCCACAAAGCCTTCTACCGTTTTTTTAGGCGATATACGCTCAAAAAGCTTGCGCCTGCCCATGGTTTTACCCACAATATAGGCAAAAGTATCGTTGGCCCAAATAATTACAAACATACCTATAATAATGTACGGATTATATTCGGCACCCAATAAAGGTAATTTGATGATAAGTAAAAACGGAATAATTACATAGCCCACCAAGCGTGCCAGCTTGCCGTTTTTATCGCGCGGCAGGGCAGGGCCCTTTTTAAAAAGCTCTATTAACAGGCTTATAGATATAAACAGGGCAGCAGCGTTAAGCAGCAGGTTGGTATAAAAATCGCTTGTACTTTCATGCGACAAAAGGGGGCTGAACAATATAAAACCCACAAGCGCTATAATAAGGGGTACTGTTTTAGTAAGGTTGGCCAGCCTTGAAAATTCTAACGTGGCGATAATTAAGAATACGCCAAATAAAATAGTAAAACTTATTGGAGAAAAGAGGGTTGCAGCTAAAAGCAGTAAAATATAAACGATGCCCGAGAGCGTTCTTGTAATGCTTTCGTTCATGCTAAAGGTCTTCTAAAAGCAACAGGTAGAGGTTTTTTGCCACGCTACCGTAATGAAGAAAGTCTTCTTCTTTAGCTTTTTCAAAATATTTTATGGCCGTAATATTAGTAGGGTAGTCCTTGTCGTATTTCTTTTTGATGTTTCTAAGGCAATCGCCCTTGCTGGCCATAAGCTGGCTGGTTGTGGCATAGATTACCATGTTATCGGGCAGCTCGTTGGGTTTGTTTTGTTTTATCTGGTTCGATGAAAACAAAATAGCCCCTTCGTCGGCCACAAGAAATTCGCAGGTTGCTAAAATAAATTTAGGATTTGCAGGTTTATTGTACAAAAGCCTGTTTTCGTCGAGCAGGGTGTAAAGTTTAGGCTCAAAGCACAGGGCTTCGCACTCAAACCAGTCGTTCTCCTCCAAAACATTTAAAAATTGCTCATGTATCTCGCCCAGGTTATCGCAATAAATAAATTTACCGCCGTTTTTCCTGAAGTTAGTCATAAAAAGTTCATCAACAGGGAGTTCCTGATCAGGTAGATAAGCGTGTGCCTCCTGATTTTTATCTTCGCCCGAAAGCTCGCCAGTACCAAAAATTTTTTTAAAAAGGCTCATACCTGTATATTCCCTATAGTGTTCCTTAATAACCAAAGATAAAAAAATCTTAATTCAATCATACGATTGAATTAAGATTTTTAGTTTTATTTATGAAAAATTGCTTAAGCCTCAGTAATTACCTCATGCCCTGATTTTTCGAACGGACGGTGACCAAAAATCTGCTCAAGGTCGTCTTTAAAAATCACTTCTTTTTCTATCAGAATGTCGGCAAGCTTTAACAACTTGTCTTTATTTTCTTCCAGAATCTGGATAGCGCGTTGGTATTGCTGCTCTATTAGCAACGAAATTTCTTTGTCTATTATCTGAGCCGTATCTTCAGAATACGGTTTGCCGAAGTTGTATTCGCTTTGGCCGGTAGAATCGTAATACGTAACATTACCCAGCTTTTCGTTAAGGCCATAAATGGTTACCATAGCACGAGCCTGTTTGGTTACTTTTTCAAGGTCGCTTAGTGCACCGGTAGATATTTTATCAAAAATTACCCTTTCGGCAGCACGGCCTCCCATGGTAGCACACATTTCGTCCATCATCTGGTCCGGCCTTACAATAAGCCTTTCCTCCGGCAGGTACCATGCAGCGCCAAGGCTTTGCCCACGCGGCACAATAGTAACCTTTACAAGCGGTGCAGCATGCTCCAGCATCCAGCTAACGGTAGCGTGGCCGGCTTCGTGTACGGCAATGGCACGTTTCTCGTCGGTAGATATAATTTTGTTTTTCTTTTCAAGGCCGCCAACTATACGGTCTACAGCATCAAGAAAATCTTGTTTATCTACAGCGGTTTTATTATTACGGGCAGCAATAAGGGCAGCCTCGTTACATACATTGGCAATATCGGCACCGGAAAAGCCCGGTGTTTGCTTGGCAAGAAACTCAGTATCCAGATCTTCCGATTTTTTTATCGGCTTAAGGTGTACCTCAAAAATTTCGCGGCGCTCCCTAATGTCCGGTAGGTCTACATAAATTTGCCTGTCAAAACGGCCAGCACGCATAAGTGCTTTATCCAGTACATCGGCACGGTTGGTAGCAGCAAGCACAATAACGTTAGTATTGGTGCCAAAACCATCCATTTCTGTAAGTAGTTGATTTAGCGTATTTTCGCGCTCATCATTAGATCCTGAGAAGTTATTTTTACCACGGGCACGGCCCACTGCATCAATCTCGTCTATAAATATAATGGCAGGCGATTTTTCTT
The DNA here is from genome assembly GCF_000422725.1 of Flavobacterium subsaxonicum WB 4.1-42 = DSM 21790. Classification (GTDB taxonomy): domain Bacteria; phylum Bacteroidota; class Bacteroidia; order Flavobacteriales; family Flavobacteriaceae; genus Flavobacterium; species Flavobacterium subsaxonicum. Next base: position 196,170 of record NZ_KE383912.1, on the reverse strand, counting down.
TAGCCTGCTTAAACAGGTCGCGCACGCGGCTTGCACCAACGCCCACAAACATCTCCACAAAATCAGAACCTGATAGCGAGAAGAAAGGTACTTTAGCTTCGCCGGCAACGGCTTTGGCCAATAGGGTTTTACCTGTTCCAGGAGGGCCTACAAGAAGGGCGCCTTTTGGTATTTTACCACCAATGCTGGTATATTTTTCGGGTGTTCTAAGAAATTCTACAATTTCCTGTATTTCTTCTTTAGCACCTTCAAGGCCGGCAACATCTTTAAATGTTACTTTAATATCGTTTTTTTCGTCGAACAGTTTGGCTTTGCTTTTGCCAATGTTAAATATCTGTCCGCCACCACCGGCCGCACCGCCACCCGCCATACGGCGCATCATGTAGATCCATAAACCTACTAATATGATAATTGGCAGTAACGTAATCAGGATATCGCCCCAAACACTTTCGGGTTCGGCAGAATAATCGGTTATTTTGCCTGCTTTTGCAGCATCGTCAAGCTTTTTTACAAACAGTTCGTTCTTGTCGCCAATAACTACGGTGTAGTGTGGGCCCTTGTTAGGGTTGCCAAACATATCGTTTTTTACCTTATCGTTTTCTTTAAGGGCAAGTGCCGCCGGTTTTAAATAAACCGATGCTGTAGTTTTATTGTAGATTACCTTATTTACCTGGCCTTCGTCTAAAAATTTGTAAAAGTTAGAAAGCGAGGTTGGCTTAGGATCGTTCCATGTAGAGCCGCCCGCTACCCAGTTTATAGCAAGGAATATTACTAAAATACCCCCGTAAATAAGCCATGGGCTTACTTTTAGCTTATTAGGTTTATTATCTTTTGACATTGAATGTTTATTCTTGTTTTAGTAATTGTTTGCTATAGAAGTAATCCTGGCGTCGCCCCACAGGCTCTCTATGTTGTAGTACTCGCGAACGTGCTTTTGGAACACATGCACCACAATGTTTACGTAGTCCATAAGTACCCATTCGCCATTCTCTGTACCTTCAACATGCCACGGCTTGTCTTTTAATTCTTTAGAAACTATTTTTTGGATTGAGTGAACTATAGCGTTCACCTGTGTATTAGAAGTACCGTTGCATATTACAAAGTAATCGCATACGGTGTTATCAATTGCCCTAAGGTCTAAAATGTCTATATCATTTCCTTTTACTTCCTCAATTCCTTTGATGATATTTGCTAACAGATCATCATTGTTTACATTTTTGTTCGCCATCTAAAATTTATATATATTACGCAAAGTTATCATTTTTTGTATTTACTTTTGAACCTAATTTACGATTAAAAAGTCAAAGAGCTGATTATTTATAAATGAATATCATCAAACTCAATGCCATAAACTCTACTAACGACTACCTGAAGCAGCTAACTGCTACCCGGCACGTAGAGCATTTTACCCTTGTGGTGGCAGAAAACCAGACCAGTGGCCGTGGCCAGATGGGTGCCGTTTGGAACGTAGAAGCGGGTAAAAACCTTACGTTTAGTGTGTTGGTTAAAGATTTGCTGTTGGAAATCAACGAGATATTTAACCTTAACGTTGCCGTTGCCGTGAGCATTGCACAGGCACTGGAAACTTTTAATATACCCCAACTTAAAATTAAATGGCCTAACGACATTTTGGCAGGCAATAAAAAGGTTGGCGGGATATTGATTGAGAACAGTATTAAGAACAACGGCGAGATTTACTCTATAATTGGAATTGGCATAAATGTTAACCAGCAAAATTTTGATGGCCTGCCCAAAGCATCGTCTTTAGCAGCTGTTACCGGCCGCGAGTTTGATAAAGAGGCGGTTATGCTGGCTATTGCTGATCATTTAAAGCAAAATATTGGATCGCTGCTGCATAAAGATACCAAAATGTTATGGAATTGTTACCACCAAATGCTCTTTAAAAAAGATGTGCCCATGCCTTTTGATAAAAACGGAGCCCAGTTTATGGGCATAATCCAGGGCGTTACCGGCAACGGCAGCCTGCAGGTACTTTTGGCAGATGACAGTATAGCCGAATACACAATTAAGGAAGTGCAGTTGCTTTATTGATTTTTGAAGTTGCAAAGTTTCAGAGTTTCAGAGTTTCAAAGTTTCAAAGTCGGAGGTCCGAGGTCGAAAGTTTGAAGTCCGAAATTGGAAGTGCGAAATAACGCAATCTCAATGTCCGAAAGTGAAATATTAAGCCTAAATGAAAAGGAAATAAAAGCCGTGCATGGTAGCCGACTTCTATTTCCTTTTTTATTTTTTAGCTGATCACTGTAAACTAAAAACTGTCAACTGATTACTGCGACTGAACACTGAATACTGCGCTCTAAACTTCGTCTTCAAACTCATCTTCGTCTTCGTCGTCGCTGTCAAACTCGTTGATTAAGAAATCGATAACCAGTTCTATGGTATCGCCCTGTTCGCTAAGGCCCCAATAAGCAGGGTAGTAGCCGTCTCCCCATCCGGATGAGAACATTATTACGTTATTATCGCTGTTATCATCTACTTTATGATCGTTCCAGTCGCCTAAGTCTCTGGATAACGCGTTTTTACCCGAATAGTCCATAAATTCTTTAGCAAGTACCTCGTCATAATAATTGGCTTCGGGGTTGCTGTCCTGCAAATCGTCCATACGGGCCACAAACTGCTCGTTGGTTTCCTGGTCTAAAAAGCAGGCAAGGCCGCTCTCTACCGGAAAGCCGTAAAACTCATCTTCGCCTAAGTCGTTCATTTCCTCAGGGGTAAGGTCGTCTGTTAAAGCCAAAATCCATTTTTTAGCATCTTCGGGCCTAAATTTTATCTTGGCATAAGCAATACGGTTGTGCAATTTATCTATCTCAGACATGTAAATGTACACCGGATACTTATCTGGCTCTACCGTGCGCGAAAAAGGCTGCTGCCCTTCAGAAAAGAACGGATCGGACACTATGATCTTGCCCGTAGGCAGATTAAGGTCGCCAATATGGATCTCTACCAGCTCCTGACCGCTCATTTCGCCCTCAAGGTCGTAAGATATTTCAAAATCGTTAAGGTCTTTCATGGTTGTTTGTTTTTATACCTGTTAAAATTACAGAAAACCTTGGTGTAGTACCGACACTTTATAAAATCTTTAACCCAAAGTTAATCTGCCTCGGTAGTAAATGCGCCATTACGGCTAATGCGCAGGTGGGTGCTAACGTTATTATAATCAAGGGTAATAATACGGTAGCCGAAAGAATTGGTGTTAATGTCTATAAAATCGGACTCTTTTTTTATCTGGAATGAGGTAGACGGGGTAATGTACTGCCTAACGTTGCCAATCTCCAAATAATCGGGCATGTGGTAGTGGCCGCAAAATACAAATACATCGTTATACAGCTGGTGCAGAATAGACCGTAGCGCATCGCGGTTTTGCAGCGGGTGAATTTTATCCATAGCCGTATCGATCTTTAAGATGGGATGGTGGATAAAAAGCAGTATTATTTTAGAGGTTTCGATCTCGTTATCCAGCCATGCCAATTGCTCGGCCGATATGGTAGATGATGATGAGTCGAGATAAATATATTTATGATAAGCGTCCTCATAAGTATAATAAAGCTCTGTACTGCTGGCCGAATGTTGCTTATAATGTTTAACGGCTTCGGCATAGCTATCGTGGTTGCCCAGTATGGCTTTAAAATCAGGGCAGGCGGTTTGCAGCCGGTTAAAAAACCACTCGTAAGTTTGTGGCTCAGTGATATCGCCGGCAAAAATAATATCGGTGGCGTTTTGCAGGGCAATATCGGCCAGTACTGCCTCAAGCTGTACGGTACAGTTTATACCTTTATCCTGCGGCGATGCGTCTCCTAAATGGCTATCTGTAATAAAGGCAATAACTTTTTGCATAGTAAGGGTGGGGTTACTATATAAAGTTACACAAAAAAGCCTTTCAGTAACTAACTGAAAGGCTTAAGTGCTAATTTATTATGTGTTTAAACTATAGCTTGTGCATGTTGCCAACAAGGGTTTCTATAAACTTGGTTATAGGGCCCTTGATCATCATGGCCATCATGGCGTTAAATTCGCCTTCAAAGTGCAGCTGTACCTCGGTACTATCGTCGCTAAGCGCATTAATATCGCCTGTAAGGGTAAAAGGCAGCTTATCGCTGGCAGCACCTAAAACCAGTTTGTTTGGAGCCTGGCGGTCTTTTATCTTCAGCTTTATCTCTGGCATGCCTTTAAGGGCAAAAATAAAAGCCTCAGGGCCTGTAACCTCAAACTTGGCAATGTTATCGGGCATAAGCTTCTCAAAGTTCTGTACATCGCTTAGGGCGTCAAATATGTATTGGGCCGGTTTATTAACCGTAACCTTTGGGCTGTCTAAATTCATTTCTTATTTATTTCAGAATGTAGATTTCAGATTATCCTTACTGACTGACATTCTTATTAAAATTGAATACTTTTTATAAATGCTGTATTAAGGCTTACTGGTTGATTGAGTATAGTTCAATCTGAAATCCATTAATCTTAAATACTATTCCTGCCCCCATGTAGACGGGCTGTCTCTCCACTCTTTAAGGGTTTCCTGTTCGGCCTCTGTAATATAGCGTTTTGCCACGGCTTCGTCTAATAGCGTTGCATAGTTGCCCAGGGTGTGCAGGTTAACGTTGGCGTTTTTAAAATTTTCTACGGCTACATCAAACCCATAAGTAAATATGGCTACCATACCTTTAACGTTGGCTCCGGCTGCTTTAAGGGCTTCTACGGCCATAAGGCTGCTGTTGCCGGTGCTAATAAGGTCTTCTACCACAACCACGTTCTGGCCTTTTTGCAAAAAGCCCTCTACCTGGTTTTGGCGTCCGTGCTTTTTAGCTTCGGGGCGCACATATACAAAGGGCAGCCCTAACGATTCGGCTACAAGAATGCCAATGCCAATAGCGCCAGTGGCTACTCCGGCAATAACATCGGGGCGGCCAAACTCTTTTTCTATGTGTTTGGCAAACTCGTCTCTAATGTAGTTTCGAATTGGAGGAAATGATAGTGTTATCCTGTTATCGCAATAAATAGGCGATTTCCATCCGGAAGCCCATGTAAAAGGATTTTTAGGATTTAATTTAATTGCGTTTATTTGTAAAAGCAATTCGGCTGTTTTTTTGGCGGTGTCTGTATTAAAAATCATATTGCAAATGTATAAAGTTTTTGTAAACGATAAACCACTTTTTTTGACAAATAAGGTTGAAAAAGAAACCGATTTCCAATTATTTTTAATGGAGAGCGTAGATATAGATATGCTGCTAACTAAGATGTTTAGCAACAGGATAGAAAAAGCCTGGCTGTACCATCCTGATGAGAAGCTGGCACTTAGAATGCTTAAAGACAAGGTGCCTGTGGCTAAAGCCGGTGGGGGCCTTGTGTATAATAAGCAGGGCGAAGTGCTGTTTATTTTGCGTAACGGTAAGTGGGATTTGCCCAAAGGTGGCATAGAAAAAGGTGAAGAAATTGAAGAAACTGCCCTGCGCGAAGTAGAGGAGGAAACCGGCGTTAGCGGACTTAAAATTACCCAAAAGCTGCAAAAAACTTACCACGTTTTTAAACGCGGCACGCATTATAAGCTTAAAGTTGTGCACTGGTTTGAGATGAAAACCGACTTTAATGGCCCTCTTGTTGGGCAATTAGAGGAGGGAATTGAACGCGTTGCGTGGCTAAAACCCGACGAAATTAAGCTTGCGCTTAAAAATTCGTACGAAAATATAAAGCTTCTTTTTGAGGATAACGCCATAAAAGTAAGTATTTCGGATAACTGATTTTGAACTTTTTGAAAGAAAAGCCGGTTAGTTTGGGCTAACCAGTTAACTTTAGTAATGTATCGAGAGGTTGGCGTATCTTAAACCTAAGCATATTAATTAAGTGCTTAAACTATTATTAAACATAAAACTGCTTTTTTTAGGATGCTGTTATTACCGGTAAAGACAACTTTTATGCTTTTTGAAGCCATGTTTATTATTTTCAAATAATATTTATACTACAAATTAAAAACCTGTATAAAAAGGTAATTTGCTGTATATTAATTATAAACGTTTTTTTTTGAAATATTACAAACAAGGGCTTGGTTAGCTTTGATGTATTTTATGTTAAAAATTTGTTTTTCGATGAAAAAAGATGCGTTTTTTAATTGTATATACAATTATTAGAAATATTTTTGTGAAAACTAATTTATATTTTTATAAAAATGAAAAAAATTACTCTTGCTTTATTTTTAATGGGTTCTGTGTTTGTTAATGCACAAACTCTAACTCAGAACGAATCTCCGGAAGTAGCAGATGGCTCGACTATTGCATGTGTTAGTGACCAAGGTTTTGCAAGTTCTGATAACAACTACTACAGGTTTTATGATCTTTCTGATTATGGTATAACTGCAGATTTCTCAGTTTCGGCTGTAGAATTTGGTATACAGCAGTTAGTAACAGAAACTGCGGGTTCTTACCCTATTACTGTTACCCTATATGCAACTACTGCTACTTTTCCAACAGGTTTTGGTGGTGCTAACTACACGCAATTGGCTCAAGAAACTTTTGATGTTGTAGATCAGGAATTAGCTATTTTTTCAGCTCCTATTTCTGCGGTTGTTCCTGCAGGAAGTGATTTAGTTGTTCAGGTTAGCTATGAAGGCGATGAAGAATTAAGTACTGTTTTATTTTTAGGCTCTAACGAAGAAGGTGAAACTGCTCCTAGCTACCTTTCGTCTATTGGTTGTGAAATTGTAAATCCTGTAACTCTAGCGTCAATAGGTTATCCTGATGTTGCTATGATTATTAATGTAGTTGGCCCAACTGCTGCTGTTAAAGACAACGCTCTAAGCGCTGCATCTGTATACCCTAACCCTACAACAGGTGTACTTAATGTACAAGTTCCTGCTGGTGTTACTGTAAACAATGCTTTTGTTACAGATATTACTGGTAAAGTGATTAACGTTACATTAAACAACAATGTTGTAAATATGTCTGGTTTGGCTAACGGTGTTTACATCCTTACAGTTAACACTGACAAGGGTAACCTAATCAACAAAATTGTAAAACAATAATTTATACAATTTATAAAAAAGGCCTGTTAGCTTAGCTAACAGGCCTTTTTTTATTAGGATTTTCTAACAATCTAATAGATTGTTAAGGTAATAGTACCAGGCCTCATCTAGCCAAACCAAATAAATACTCCTAAGGCACTGCCTGCTAATCCTGCAATTATAAGGTAACGCGCTGTCGTATGGGTATTTTGTAAAATTCTATCCAGGTTAAAGTAAAGGCATATAGTATTCCAAATACAGCAATGATACTCCATTGATTAAGGTTTAAATTGTTTGCAAGTTTTACTTCGTCGCCATTGTTTTTACTTGGGATATTGCTTATCGCTTGCTTTTGCAGCAGTACTGCTAATTGCCCCGACCAAAAAAATGCGATAAATAAAGCTATCCAGTTTTTAAAAGAAAGTGTTGTTTTAGCCCTTATTTTTTTTTGGTTTATCCATAAAATAAGCACGGCAATACATCCTGAAAGCATCGTTTCTAAAGGTTTGTGTACCTATAATTGTAGCAAACACAAAACCAAATACAAGGGCAACAATAAGGCGGGGTTTTAACTGAAAAGATTTAAGGAAATTTTTAACGTGAAGTTATTTTAAGCAATAATAAGCAAATAATAGAATTTCACAACAAATATTATTTCATCAGCCTGTAAACTGTGTATTCCATATGAGATTTCTCATAATAAACAGAGTGCTGATATATCCAGTCGAGTTGCGCTTCGGCACTCTTGTCAAAATCTTTATCCTGTTGCTTTTTTACATCAAATTCAGCCTTAAGTTTAGCATTGTCTTTAAGTAGTTTTGCGGCGGTATCTTCAAACACGTAAGCCGAGAAATACTCTTTTTGCTGCAATATGGCATCAAAAAAGTTCCAGTTAAAGTAAGAATCTGTTGCTTGTGGCTCTAAAGTTTCCAATAAATACTTAACGCCTGGCTGTTGCGTGTCTATAACAAAATCGCCTTTAGTAAACATTACTTTCCGGGTAGTTGTTTTAACAGATGTACTGTTATGAGGGTAGTGCCCCTCGTATGGGCTTTTAGCTGTTTTATAATCTGTTATTCTGTACGACTCTACCTCAAACTCGGTATCTTTTTCAAGCGCCTGTATTTGTATGTTGTTAAGCTTTAAAAGCTCAATAACCGTCCACCACTGTTTAGGTATAATATAAGCTTTAGGGATTGTAACCTCTAAAGCAGGGGTATAATGCTGGTAATACTTTACTACTTTATTAAAAGGCTTTTTACGATCGTAAAACAACCGTTGCTGCCCCGTTACATTACTGGTTATATAACTACCCTCGTAACCTAAAAACGGCAGCAGGGTAACCTGTGTAGAATCTATAGCCCATTGCAGGGTGTATTTGTTGCCCGGCAGGTAATTATCGTTATTGGCGGCACGCAGCTCTTTAATAGTAGTGTAGTTTTTCTCGATAAAATCTAACGATTGCTGTATGTAAGCATACGTAGCCTTAACACGGCTGGTGTAGTCTTTAAGCATGTGGGTTTCGGGCATAGAGCCCGGAACATCAAACATAGCGGCGTAGCCGGTAGAGTAGCGGGGGTAATCCATAAACTGCTCAAAGCCGCCATCGGGTTTCTCATCATGAATGTTTATGTAGGGTGTCGACTCAATGCCTTTAGCCTTAAGCCCGGCAAGAATTTCAGGCATCATATCGTCTTTAAAATACGTGCCCAGGTTGCCGCCTAATTTTTGGTGGTGCGTGGCAATGTAGGTAAAGGTGTACTGATAATCGGCACCGTTGCTAACATGGTTGTCTATAAAAATATCGGGGTTTACCTTATGAAAAATCTCTGCAAAGCTGCGGGCATCTTTAGTATCGTTTTTAACAAAATCGCGGTTAAGGTCGAAATTGCGTGCGTTACCGCGAAAGCCATACGCCTCGGGGCCATTTTGGTTGGCACGGGTGTGCGAGTTGCGGTTAAGCATACCGCCAATGTTATACACCGGTATGTTTACCAGCACCGTATTTTTAGGTGCCACAATTTTGCCCGTAGCCAGGTCGCGGTACAGCATCATGGTAGCATCTATACCATCGGGCTCGCCGGGGTGTATGCCGTTATTAATAAGGAGTACTGCCTTATTTTTATGAATTTCGGCAAAATTAAAATTCTTATCGGGGTTGTAAATTACAATATGCAATGGCTCTCCGCTATCGGTTACACCCATTGGCAGTATTTGTATACTCTCAAAATCGGTATCCAACAGCTTAAAATAGGCTATAACCTCCTGATAGGTGGCCGTTTGGTTGCCATTTCCTTTTTCGTAAGGGGTGGCATATTTATCCTTTTTTTGGGCAAACATAACGGTAGGGAGTAGTAAGAGTAGTAATAATTTCTTCATTCAGAGGGAGAGAGATGAGATAGTGTTATTTTACCCTTACAGCATCAGGCACCAGTATGGTATAGTCGCCGCCGTTGCGTAAAACGTCGCGCACAATGCTGGAGCTTATATAAGATGTGTTGGCAGCAGTTAGCAAAAAAACGGTTTCTATTTTAGAAAGGCGGCGGTTGGTGTGCGCAATGGCTTTTTCAAACTCAAAGTCGGCAGGGTTACGCAGGCCGCGCAAAATAAATTTGGCACCTACTTTTTTACAAAGGTCTATGGTTAGGCCCTGATAGGTGGTAACCTCTACCTTGGGTTCGTCTTTAAACGACTCTTTAATAAATTGCAGCCGCTCCTCGAGCGTAAACATGTATTTTTTCTCGGCATTAACGCCAATAGCCACAATAACCTTATCAAAAAGGCTAACGCCACGCTTTATAATATCGTAATGGCCCAGTGTAATAGGATCAAAAGACCCCGGAAATACGGCTATTTTCATTTTTGTTTAGGGTTTAGAGTTTGGGGTTGCGGGTTAGATTCTTCGACTCCGTTGCACTTCGCTCAGAATGACAGCCGAACGATTAACAACCAACAACTGTTTACTGCGACTGAATACTGAACACTAATTTACTTCTTCCAAAGCACTTTTCGGGCCAGTGCAAGCTTAATTTCGCTGTCCAGCAAATCGCTCATGGCAATGCCGGCGTGTTGTGCCTGCTGCGGAAATATACTTTGTGGCGAAAGTCCCGGGTTGGTGTTGATTTCTATAAAATGCGGTTCGCCATCCATAACAATAAAATCGGTACGGCTAAAGCCGCTCATGCCCAGGGCTTCGTAGGCTTTGGCGGCGGTATCGCGCACTTTTTGCTCGGTTTCGGCGTTAAGCCTGGCGGGAGTTATCTCTTCTGATTTGCCAAGGTATTTAGCCTCATAATCAAAAAAGTCGTTGTGCGATACAATCTCTGTTAGCCCCAGCACGGTGGTGGTTCCATTATAATTCAGCACCCCAACCGAAACCTCTGTACCCTTAAGGTACGATTCTATAAGTATGTCGTGGTCTTCGGCAAAGGCAAAATCAAGTGCCTTTTGCAGGTCGGCAATATCATTTACCTTGCTTACACCAAGGCTGCTGCCGCTCTGGTTGGGCTTAACCATAAAAGGCAGGCCAAGCGTGCTAACAATATCATCGGCAGTAATGGCATCGCCTTTAGACAGGTAAATAGATTTTGCACGCGGAATGTTGAATTTAGAAAGCACACTAAGAGTGTCTCTCTTATTAAAGGTAAGGGCGCTTTGATAAAAGCCGCAACCGGTGTAGGGCAGGTCTAAAAGTTCCCAGTACGATTGCAGGTGTCCGTCTTCGCCGGGAGTGCCGTGTACGGTATTTACAATACAGTTAAAACTTGTTTTTACGCCATCGTTTTCAAACGAAAAATCGCCTTTATTAATAGGTAACTTGGTGCCGTTTACAAGCACATGCCAGCCATCGGGCAGTATATGCACTTCAAAAGGGGTATATTTTGCGCGGTCTAAATTGTTTAAAATCAATTGGCCGCTTCGTATAGAAATAACGGACTCGTCTGAGTATCCGCCCATTACAACTGCTATGTTCATTTAAATTGGGTTATGTTGGCAGGGCCAGGCATGTGCCTAAGCCTTCACAAAAATATCATTATTTGTGCAAACTTATAAAGTTTAGTATTATTTATATCTTTGCGGAAACTGATTACACATGAGCGTTAAAGAATTTTTAAAGAGTAAAGTTTTTTTTACACAGGTTGCTATTGCATTGGGTATTGTTTTAGTTGTGGTATTTTTACTACTGCAATGGCTTAGCGTTACCACCAATCACGGCGATGTTATACCGGTGCCCGACCTGCGCAAAATGACATCTGAAAAGGCTGCTGAAGCGCTTGAAGCATTGGATCTTGAAATCGTGGTGCTGGATACGGTAGATTTTGAGCCGGGTTTTCCTCCATATACCATTACAGAGCAGGACCCACTGCCTAAGGTTACGGTAAAAGAAGACCGTAAGATATATGTTAAGGTAAACTCAGGCGGTTACAGTACTATAGCGGTGCCAGACCTTATTCAGAAATCGTACCGCCAGGCGGTGCCAACCCTTAAAAATATGGGATTGGAAGAGGGTACAAAAACCTATGTGCCGTATCTTGCTAAAGATGTGGTGCTTGAAATGAAACAAAAAGGTAAAAAACTTAAGGCTGGCGATAAAGTAATGAAGGCCAGTAAAATAGATTTAGTGCTTGGCGACGGTAAAACGGGCTATCAGGAAAACGATAGCATTAGCGATACCAGGACTATTGAACCAAAAACAGGAGAAGATAATGACGAGTAAGCCCATTGTAGAGCAGGACCCGGATGACGAATTGTATGAGCATTACCGTTTTGAAGCTGGTAAAGGCCAGCAGCCCTTGCGTGTAGATAAATTTTTAATGAACCTTGTAGAAAATGCCACGCGTAATAAAATACAGCAGGCAGCCGCTGCGGGTAATATTTATGTTAACGATGTTGCCGTTAAAAGCAACCACAAAGTAAAATCTAACGATGTGGTGCGCGTGCTGTTAGAGCACCCACCGTATGAGTATTTATTAGAGCCGGAAAACATTCCGCTTAATATAGTGTTTGAAGACGACCAGCTTTTGGTGGTTAACAAAGAGCCGGGCATGGTGGTGCACCCGGGGCATGGCAATTACAGCGGTACGCTGGTTAATGCCCTTGCCTACCATTTTGAGAACCTGCCCATGAACAGCAGCGACAGGCCGGGACTGGTACACCGTATTGATAAAGATACATCGGGCCTTTTGGTGGTTGCCAAGACCGATCAGGCTATGGCCTACCTAACCAAACAGTTTGCCGATAAAACATCTGAACGTGAGTATATTGCCCTTGTTTGGGGTAATGTTAACGATGATGAGGGCACTATTGAAGGCAACATTGGCCGCCATGTTAAAGACCGTATGCAAATGGCTGTTTTTGCCGATGAGGCTATGGGCAAGCACGCCGTAACGCACTACAAAGTATTAGAGCGTTTTGGCTATGTTACCCTGATTTCGTGCAAGTTAGAAACCGGGCGTACCCACCAGATCCGTGTACACATGAAACACATTGGGCATACCCTTTTTAACGATGCCCGCTATGGTGGCGAGCGTATACTTAAAGGTACCACGTTTACCAAATACAAACAGTTTATAGAAAACTGTTTTAAAACGCTGCCACGCCAGGCACTACACGCCAAAACCCTTGGTTTTGAGCACCCAACAACTAAAGAATTTATCCGTTTTGATACCGAATTGCCACAAGACATGCAGGACGTTATAGAAAAATGGCGCAACTACTCTAAATCGCACACCCCGGAGGAAGAGGAGGCATAATCCAGTAGGCAGTACTCAGTTTGCAGTTTACAGTGTTCAGTTTACGGTTAACAGTAGAGACGCATTGAATGCGTCTCACACAATCAATCATAAAAACAGCCGTACTTAATTAGTGCGGCTGTTTTTGGTTTCAACAATAATATTTTTCATGATGAAAAGAAGTGATGTAGATTTACGGGAAAAACTGGTTTTAGAATTGTCATATCAATTTATGAAAAATATGACCCGCGATGAATATTTTATATTTGCAAAGGGAATCTTTGCTTATTTGATTCCTTATAAAAATAACGGTCTTACCGAAAAAGATATGTTTAGCATCATAAATCCTGAAATTTACCATGGTCAATATTTAAAAATGGATACGGAAGAAATTTTTGGGATGCGGCTCGAAACACTTTTAAATGAACTTATTGCTTACTGTGGTACGCCTATTTTTTGGGATAGTGATTTTGATGATTACATAAAAAAATGGGATGATTATTATAAAATGGGCTATTTTTTATAATTATATATTGATACTACTTGTGTCTCACATAATCAATCATAAAAAAACAGCCGTACCTCGTTTAAGTGCGGCTGTTTTTGGTTTAATTATATGTTTCGAGTGAGATTGCCGCGCTACATTGCATTTCGCTCGCAATGACAGGCTCCTAAAACCATGCTGTACCAGTACCAGTCATTGCGAGGGAGGTACGACCGCGGCAATCTATTAATTATTAGTCACTCTTCAATCTCAATATTTATCTTTGTGTTAGGGAAACTACTACGATTTTCAGTCAACAACTTTTTCAGTTGGCTTTCATTATCATAAATAACGGTTTTATCGTGTGTTTTTATTGTCAGGCTTTTTAAATCTGACGTAATTAATTGTATTTCTTTGTCGCTCCAGGTTCCGATACCGAATTCAATATGATCATCAGTTTCCGGGATAAGATTGAATACAATAGAATCTCCTGTAACTAACTCTCCTAAATCATAACTTTTGGCTTTATCTTTAATTTTCAGGATTACTTTAGCTTTAAAGTCGGTATTGTTTTTAAAGATAATATCATGTGGAGGGTCGCAGCTAACAAGTGCAAAAACTGTAAATAAAAGTAAATAAACTTTTTTCATAGAATTAATTGGTGTTGTAAAACTAATAATTTTGGCAACACCCTACACCAACTCCCTCAAAAACTCACCTTCATTCCCAGCTTTAACAGCCTTTAAATACGCGGGGCCTATAATAACGCCATCTATGCTATTAAAAACATGTTCTTTTTGGCTTTAGAGTCAATACCAAAACTAAGAAAAAGAGGCGCCATTCCATTCCGACGATAGGAGGAATCTTAAATAAAAAAACAGCCGTACCTCGTTTAAGTGCGGCTGTTTTTGGTTCAATTATATGTTTCGAGTGAGATTGCCGCGCTCCATTGCATTTCGCTCGCAATGACAGGCTCCTGAAACTGTGCTGTACCCGTCATTGCGAGGGAGGCACGACCGCGGCAATCTCATTTTGCGTGACACGATGCACTTCTAAAGATCATTTTCATTTACCCCAAGATACATTATTTCTTCCGAATCCATCTTTTGTGGGTTTATTTCTTTAAGTGGAATATAAATGCTATTTGATTGTATCTTTATTTGTGGTTCAGGATTATTTTTAATGACGATTTTACCATTGTATTTTATAACCCAGCCCTCATTTTCAATTATTGAATTTAAATGCGAATCAAAAATACGACTTGAATAAAGATGCCATTTGTATTTTCCAGGCAGTATATATCTATAATCATTGGAAATCAGATCAGATAACTTACGTTCTTCACCTGAATATAAGTTAAATAAAGAAAACCCTTTTTCATTTTTAGTAATTTCCCGATATTCAGCATCATGGTTATAATCATCTAAAATCAATGTATCACTACTAACCGCCGTAATTTCAAATACAGTAGCCTGCACTTCGCCCTTAGCATAGTATACTTTATTACAATAAAAATCAACACTATGGTTTGGAACAATTTTTTCATCTTTTTTAGTGCTGCATCCAACTAAAATCAATAGAATAAAAGATAAATTCTTCATGTTTTTTATTTAGTAGTGATTATTACCATCGTTATAAACCTACAAAAAAATATTACACACTACACCAACCCCCTCAAAAACTCACCTTCATTTCCAGCCTTAACGGCCTTTAAATACGCGGTGCCTACAATAACACCGTCAACACTACTAAAAGCCTGTTCTTTTTTGGCTTTAGAATCGATACCAAAACCAAGAAAAAGCGGTGTGCTGCCACAAAGCGATTTAAGTTCGGCATAGCGCGTAGATAGCGTGCTGCTAATATCGTAGCCCTGGCCGGTAATACCGTTTTGCCCCACCAAGTACACAAAGCTGTTTTGGCATACCTGTGCAATGCGTTGTACGCGGGCATCGGGGGTTAGGGGGGTGACTAAAAACGTAACTGGAATGCCGTACTTTTCAAATGCCTGCTTATACTTTGTTTCGTACAATTCTACCGATAGGTCGGGTAAAATAAGCGATGCTATGTTGAGGTTTTGACACTTTTGAAGAAAGGCATCCAGCCCAAATTGCAGCACGGGGTTTAAATACCCCATTAGCACTAACGGAATGTGAATTTCGTTTTGCATGGCTTCCAGTTGTTGCAAAAGTAGGCCCAGCTTCATGCCATTGGCAAGGGCAATGCTGCTGGTTTCCTGTATTACGGGGCCATCGGCCATCGGGTCGGAGAACGGTATGCCTACCTCGGCAAAATCAACGCCCAGTTCCTGTAGCTGCAATAGCTGCCCTTTAAGACTGTCGAAATGGGGGTAGCCTGCCGTTACAAAAATGCTTACCTGCTTGCTTTCTTTTTTAAACCGATTCATAAGTTTGAGAATTTTTCCATGTACGTATTCATATCCTTGTCGCCGCGCCCCGAAAGGTTTACCACAATAATATCATCTTTCTTTAATTCCATTTTGCTTAGCGCAGAAAGGGCATGCGCGCTTTCTAAAGCCGGAATAATGCCCTCTAACAACGACAATTCTAATGCCGAAGCCAGTGCCTCATCGTCGGTAATCGCAATGCTGGTGGCGCGCCCTGTGGCAATGGTATGCGCGTGCAGCGGCCCGATGCCCGGGTAATCTAACCCTGCCGAAATAGAGTGTGGTTCAGTCACCTGGCCATCTTCGTCCTGCATTAAAAGGGTCAGGCTGCCGTGCAGTACACCCGGTGTACCCAGTATGCTCGTGGCGGCCGACTTGCCCGAATCGACACCCAAACCGGCTGCCTCTACAGCTACAAGCTCTACATCGGCATTATCGTAATATTGATAGAATGCCCCGGCTGCGTTACTGCCGCCGCCTACACAGGCAATTACCTTGTTAGGGTAGGTTTTGCCGGTTTTTTCTAACAGCTGTTGCTCCATCTCTTTAGAGATAACCGACTGAAAGTACGCCACAATTTTTGGGTAGGGGTGCGGCCCCACCACACTGCCAATAAGGTAGTAGGAGTCGGGGTGGTTAATCCAATGGCGAATGGCCTCGTTGGTGGCATCTTTAAGCGTTTTACTGCCCGATGTTGCCGGGCGAACTTCGGCGCCAAGCATTTTCATGCGTTGCACGTTGGGTGCCTGGCGCTCTATATCTTTTTCGCCCATGTACACAATGCAGTTAAGCCCCATAAGCGCGCAAACGGTGGCGGTTGCCACACCATGCTGGCCGGCACCGGTTTCGGCAATAATATTGGTTTTGCCCATGTGTTTGGCAAGCAGTATCTGGCCCACAGTATTGTTTACTTTATGCGCACCGGTATGGCAAAGGTCTTCGCGCTTTAGGTAAATAGTGGCACCGTATTTTTCGCTTAGCCTGCCGGCGAAGTACAGTGGGGTAGGGCGGCCCACAAAATCTTTAAGCAGTTGTTTATAATCAGTTTCAAAGGCTTCGGTAAAGCAATAGGCATTAAAAGCCGCATCCAGTTCTTCTACATTGGGGCGAAGCAGTTCCGGCACATAGGCACCGCCAAATTCGCCATAAAAGCCAAGCGAGTCGGTATCTAAATAAGAGGGTGTTTTCATTTTTAGTAATTTTAAAAAGTTGGCAATTGCCGTTGGGTCTTTTTCTTTTGGGGCAACCTCAAAACGGCTGTTAAGGTCGTAGCCCGCTAATTTTGGGTGGCTAAACTGCTGTAGTGCCCGTGCCGAATCCGGCCCTATGCCACCACTTAGTATAAAAGGCGTGTTGCCTTTATAGTTGCTTAACACCCGCCAGTTAAAAGCGGTACCTGTGCCGCCGTGGCTCTCGCTTTTGGTGTCGAATAAAAAGTAATCGGCCAGGCCCTCATAAGCTTGGGTAGTATCCAGGTCGGCCTCGGTGGCAATGCCAAAGGCTTTAATTATTTTAATGCCGTGGGGCAATTGCCTTATAAAATCAGGGCTCTCGCTGCCGTGCAATTGTACCGCATCCAGTTTATGTTGCAGCACCTGCTCTTTAATATACTCTGCGGAAGCGTTTACAAACACACCTACTTTTTTCTTATTAGTATAAAAGCTTGTAGTAGTAAATCGTTTGGAACCTTCGTAAAATATAAAGCCCAGGTGGTTTACGCCATCAAGATTGGCTACCTGTTTGCTGCTGGCGTTATCGGTTAGCCCGCATACCTTAATCATGGCTTTAGGTTTTTAACCAGTTCGGCAAGGTGGCCCTCGCGTAAAATGCTTTCGCCGATGAGTGCCCCTTTAAAACCGGCTGCCCTTAGCGCCCCAATATCCTGCGAAGTGCTGATTCCTGATGCCGATATGGCGGGAATGTGCTTTGGCAGGATCTTTATAAGGTCGAACGAATGCTGTAGCGAAGTTTGCTGTGCTTTAAGGTCGCGGTTATTAACAGCAACAAGATCGGCCTCGGCAGGAATAAAAGCTACTTCCTCTGCCGTATGCACTTCATACAAAACCTCAAGACCCAGGTTGCGGGCCACATTGGTAAGGTAGGCGGCCTCCTGCGGCTGTAGTATGGCACCTATAAGCAGCACGGCATCGGCACCGGCGGCTTTGGCCTCGTACAGCTGAATTTCGTCTATTATAAATTCTTTGCGCAGCAGGGGCAAATGCACCACCCTGCGTGCCGCGGCAATATCGTTAAGGCTTCCGCCGAAGTAGTCTTTATCGGTTAGAATCGAAATGCCGCTTGCGCCGTTGTGTTCGTAAAATGCGGCCTGTTCGGCTACATCGAGCCCCAGTTTTATATCGCCACCACTGGGCGACTTGCGTTTTATCTCGGCTATAATGCCAAAGCCCGCTTTTGTTATGGCATCGGTTAAAGAAATGGTTTCCCTGTTAAAATGCTCGCTTTCGCGGAAGCTGTCTATAGAAAAAGACTGCTTAACCAGTTCTACCTCCCGGCGTTTATTGATAACTATTTGCTCTAATACATTCATATCGTAATCTTTTTTAGGGGATTAATGGCGTTGCCCGATAGCACAGCCTCATGCGCTTCGGCAAAAGCCATTTCAAAACTTTTTTGTGGGCTAAAGGTTTGCAACGCCAGTGCTACATTACCTGCCAATACGGTGTTTTGCTGCTCTGTACCGTTGCCCTGTAGCAGGTTGGCCAGCAATTTTGCAGCGGCCTCGACGGTATCGCCACCGGATATTTGAGACAGTTGGATGGCCGATTGCAGCGGAGAGCCCTCAATGAGCTCATCCCGTTGCTGACCCAGCACACGCGTTACTCCTATAAAGGTAAGCTCATCAAAGCCATCCATGCCGTGCAGCACCGTAAATTCTTTACGCTCTTTGCGCAATGCGTGCTGGTACTGGCGTGCCAGCTCTAACGAGTAGGTGCCCGACAACTGGTGCGTGGGGTTTGCCGGATTTACCAGTGGCCCCATGCTGTTAAAAAACGTGGCAATGCCCAGTGCCTTGCGCAATGGCGCCACGGCCTTTAACGCCGGATGAAACAACGGTGCATGCATAAAGCATATATTGGCGCTGTCCAGTTGTTTTTGCAGTGCATCTTGATTGTTGGTAAAGGTGTAGCCTAAATTTTCGAGCACGTTGCTCGACCCACAAAGCGAACTTACGCCGTAGTTGCCGTGCTTTACCACCTTGTAGCCCATACCGGCCAGTACAAACGCCGTAGCTGTAGAGATGTTAAACGTATTCTTGCCATCGCCACCGGTGCCGCAAACGTCTATGCTGTCGCCTACATCAAAATGCATGGGCAGGGCGAGTTCCAACAGTGCTTCGCGAAAGCCGTTAAGCTCGTCCAGTTGCAGGCCGCGCATTTGTATGCCGGTAATAAGGGCTACGGTTTGCGCATCATTCAACGTGCCGTTGCCTATAGCAAGCATGCAGTTGTAAGCCTCGGTTTTATCGAGGTGGGCGCGGGTTATTATTTTATCGAGAATGTGTTTCATTTTTTTTAAGTTTCAAAGTTTTAGTCCTCTCCCCAGCCCTCTCCGAAGGAGAGGGAGCAGCTACACTCAGCTGTTTGGGGTACTATTATTTCTTAAGTCAATATTACCGAACTATACCCGTTCTCGGCTCCCCTCTCCAAAGGAGAGGGGTTGGGGGTGAGGTCAAATGCTATTTCTTGTAAATATCAAACTGTATCCGTCCTCTCCCCAGCCCTCTCCGAAGGAGAGGGGGTAGCTACACTCGGCTGTTTTGATTGTGTATAATATACTTATTATTAATTGCCGAACTGTACCCGTTCCTGGCTCCCCTCTCCTTCGGAGAGGGGTTGGGGGTGAGGACTATTTAGTATTAGATCTGTACCCGTTCTCGGCTCTCCGTTGGCGGTAAGGTTCATAAGCCCTGTGGCTCAGCCACTAATTACTCCCGTATCCAGTTTTCTATTATTTGCCTGCCCTGCGGGGTTAACACCGATTCCGGGTGAAACTGCACGCCGCTGGTGGCATGGGTGGCGTGGCGCAGTGCCATAACGGTACCATCGGGTGTTTGGGCTGTTATTTGCAGCAGCGGATTATCGTGTGCCGTGATTTTCCAGCTGTGGTAACGGCCCACGGGCATGGTTTGCGGCAGTCCTTCAAAAAGCGGGTCGGCCACCAGTATGTTCATATCGGTTGCCTTACCATGTACAGGCTCGGGGCACTGCTCTAAGTGGCCGCCAAAAACCTCGGCTATAGCCTGATGGCCCAGGCAAACACCCAGCATTTTTTTACTGCCGGAATAGCGCTTTATAACCTGTAGCAGCTCACCGGCTTCGGACGGAATGCCCGGCCCGGGTGACAGCAGCAGGGCATCGCAGGTGTCCAGCTCATCATAATCTACCTCGTTGTTGCGCTGCACTATTACCTCTACATTATCAGTCTCGCGCACATAGCGCACAAGGTTGTATACAAAGGAGTCGAAATTATCTATTATACCTATTTTCATTATCGGAGTCTTAAAGTCTTAAAGTCGAAAGTTTTTAAAGTCAAAAGTAGTGCACTCTTAAGGTTTCAGGTTGGCCGCGGCAATTGCGCGGCGAACGGCCCCCAGTTTATTGTTTACTTCCTGTAGTTCGTTTTCGGGTACAGAGTCTAACACCACACCGGCACCGGCGCGGTAGTGCAACTCGTTGTTTTTGCTAAAAATGCTGCGTATTACAATGGCAAGGTTCATGTTACCATCGGTGCCTAAAAAGCCTATGGCGCCACCGTAGTATTCGCGCGGACTCGCCTCGTACTTCTGGATCAGCTTTAATGCCTCGGGTTTGGGTGTACCCGATAACGTTCCGGCCGGAAAGGTACCCGCAAATAGCGTTAGCGCATCGGTGGCCTCGGCCTGGCCGGTAACTTTAGACACTAAGTGTATTACGTGCGAAAAATGCTGCACCTCTTTATACGATGCTATGTGCACGTTGTTGCAATATTTGCTGAGGTCGTTACGGGCAAGGTCTACAAGCATGGTGTGCTCGGCGTTTTCTTTTTCGTCGTGCAGCAATTCGTTAGTATTGTATACGTCGGTTGCGGCATTGCCGGTTTTTTTAACCGTGCCCGCAATGGGGTGTATGGATGCCAGGCCGTCTTTAAGGCGTATTTGGGTTTCGGGCGAAGACCCCATCAATCGGTACGATTCCATATCTACATAAAACAGGTAAGGCGAGGGGTTTAGCCTGCGCAGTTGGCGGTATACCTCGAAATCATCGCCAAAAAAAGGCTGCGAAAACGGGCGCGATACCACCAGCTGAAAAACATCGCCCCTGTAAATGTGCTCTTTGGCTTTGTTTACCAGATCGATAAACTCGTTGCCGGCCACTGGGGGGTTTTCGTCGCCTTTGGTTTCAAAAGGCAACAGCGTAAAGCTCTGCCTGCGCAACAGGGCCTCAAAATGGGTGTCGGGCACCACGGTACCGTCTAACGAATTGTAAAGAATTTCGCCGGTATCATGAAAATGGTCCAGCACTATTAAATACTTATATAATATAAAGTAGGCCTTGGGCATGTTGAGCCCCGATGGTTTTTCGGCAGCAACCGTTTCTTCAAAATGCGAATATTCGAAACCAAAGTAGGTAAGAAAGCCGTTGTTGGCAAACTGGGTTTCAAAATTAAAACCGGCTATTATTTGGCGTACCTGTTGGGTTACTTTGCGCTTATCTGTAATGGGGTGCTCAGTTTTTTGGCCGGCCACATCTATAGTAATAACGGCATCGAACACGTTGATTTCTATAAGCGGGTCGAGCCCGATGTACGAGGTGCTGTCGGCGCGGGAGTGGTAATCGTTACCCTCCAGCAGGCAGGGTTTGCGGTAGTGGTTGCGCAGCCCCATGTACAGGCCAACGGCAGTATACATGTCGGCGTTAAAAGAGTAGGCTTGGGTATGTACGTTCATTTGGATTATAATTTTTGGGTAAAAAGAAAAACGGCTTGCCACATTGTGACAAGCCGTTTAAACATAATGGTATATATACGTGTTTAGGCAACAGTCACTAAAAGAGTTGACTGCCACCACCAAAAATTTACAGATATGTTGTTCGATTGTAAAATCATAAGTCAAAAGTAGTAAAGGTATTTTTACTGAGCAAATATTTTAAGAATAGTTTATTTGGTAATTTGAAGATTTGGTTATTTGATGGAACGCGGATGACGCGAATTTTCACGGATTTTAAAAGTTTGAATGCAGTTTTATAGCCCAAGTGGTAAAATTTTGGTTGGATTAATTTGCTACAGGAAAATAAAATATACCGTTTAAATGGTCTGCCTATTTAGCAAGGCATTTTATGTATTCCATTATAAGCCTGCCTTCTTCTACTTTCTGCTCTTTATTACCTACTATCTTTTTGGCTATTGGGCTTTCTTTAAGTAGCAGTAATTGTTGTTGGTTAACATCGGCACTTGTTCTGTAGTTGTACATATTTGTTGCACTTTCTACATCTACTGATGCCTCAGGGAACGATACTTCTTTGCCATTTTCTAATACAAGTGTCAGGCCTTTAAGCCCTGTTTCTTTACGATCTGCACTGGCTGTAATAAGTACATGAATTGCAAAGTCGTTATTATCGCCATACAAGCAAATATCTTCTGTGCAAGGAGTATGGCTAACATAATCGTATTTTACTGCAGCTGAATTCCATGTTTTATCGATTTTATTATACTTGCAAAAAAAACCATCAGGAAACGTTAATCCGCCCACTACTTCAAAATGGTAGTCAAAGTCGCGATTCTTATCGTATTTATAATATAAGGTTCCTATGTCAGAATTTTCAAGTTTTATAATGTAGTTACCTGCATTTGGTTTGTATGAAATAACTTTAAAAACCTTACCTACTAAAGCATCATATTTAGTATTTAAACTTCCTTTTTTATATACTTTCTTAACAGTTTCATCGGTGTAGAAACCTTCATAACCAAATTTTTGCAGGCTTTCTCGTAGTGTTTGCACTTTTAATTCTTTGCCTTCCAGCATTTCTACCGCCTCACCCGGGTAGTTCATAGATTGCGCAAAACAATTAATACTAACTATACACAACAAAATAAAAAATAACTTTTTCATGGGGAATACTATATTTAATAAAAGGTTACATGGAAGGTATTCGCTCTGCGAAAAGTAAAGTTGCAGGCCGTGCAAAGCTAATTAAAAATATATTTCAAAAACAATTTGTTATAGAATTAGACTTAACAAAAATATCCAAAAGAATGTTTTTAAACCCCAGTAAAAAACAAAGCCGTGGTGCTTTGGGTACCACGGCTTTGCAGAAAATAAAAAATTGAGTTGTGTGTGTAGTAGCGTGTACTAATTATTGTTTTACAAACTGAAGCTCTAAAGCCAGTTTTACTTCTTCGCCAAGCATAACACCGCCGGTTTCAAGGGCTGCGTTCCAGGTAAGGCCAAAATCTTTACGATTAAGTTTACCAACTACAGAGAAGCCCGATTTAATGTTGCCCCAAGGGTCTTTCTGGATACCGCCAAACTCTACTGCAAGGGTAACCGGTTTGGTTTCGCCGTGTACCGATAGGTCGCCTGTAACTACATATTCGCCTTCTTCGGCTTTAGTTACCGATGTTGATTTGAACGTTAGTTTCGGGAATTTTTCTGCATCAAAGAAATCGCCGCTTTTAAGGTGGCCATCACGATCGGCATTGTTGGTATTGATAGAATCTACATCGGCACTAAAATCGAATGTAGCGTTGTCAAAGTTTTCATCGTCTGAAGTAGCGGTAGCTTCAAATTTTGTAAAGTTGCCCGATACGTTGGTAAACATAAGGTGTTTTACTTTAAAACCTACTTCTGAGTGTGTTGGGTCTAATACCCATTTTGTTGTAGCCATGATGTTATAAATTTTATGGTTTATTAATTTGTTTTTATTTAATGTCTTTTAATCTTTTAGACAGTACAAAGTTCTGCCTTTATAATTGCCCCGGCATTGAACTGGGACAAGAAAATCAATTCTTTCAAACTTTTTTACATTGCCATGGGCACTTCCATAAGCAGTATTTCGGCATCCTGAGATTTGGCAGTAATGTCTATGGCGGTAGTATTCCAGATGCCAAGGCCGTCGCGTTCGTTTAGTGCAATATCGCCAATGGTAACATTGCCTTTAAGCACAAAGGCATAAATGCCGTTGCCCGGTTTTTTAAGCGCATATTCGGTTGTAAAGCCCTCGTCGAACTTGCCCATGTGGAACCACGCATCCTGATGGATCCAAACGCCGGCATCGTTAGCGTTAGGCGATAGTATTTGCTGCAGCTTGTTGTGCCTGTCGGCCACATTTAGCGTTATCTGGTCGTAGCGCGGGGTAACGTTGCGTTTGTTGGGGTACACCCATATTTGCAGAAACTTGGTAAGCTTATCTTTATTTTTGTTGTACTCGCTGTGGTAAATACCGGTACCGGCGCTCATGGCCTGTATGTCGCCCTTTTTTATAACGGCGGCGTTGCCCATGCTGTCTTTATGCTCCAGGTCGCCCTCTAAAGGTATGGATATTATTTCCATATTATCGTGCGGGTGGGTGCCAAAGCCCATGCCGGCATCTACACGGTCGTCGTTTAAAACACGCAGTACGCCAAAGTGCATCCTGTCGGGGTTATGGTAATTGGCAAAGCTAAAGGTGTGGTGAGAATCCAGCCAGCCGTGGTTGGCGTGGCCGCGGGTGCCCGCTTTGTGCAGCACCGTGTTTTCCATTATTTTGGTAGTAGCATTGGGCAGGTGGTTGTACCCAATTGGCTCCAGGGGTTTAATCTCGTCGATATCGTTATTTAGAGCATCGCCAACGGCAGCCGATGTTATAAACATCCCGGTGCCCATTAACCCTTTTTTTATAAAATTCTTTCTGTCCATGGTAGGTTGCTTTATTATTACACTACAAAATTGCGACATAATAAAGGGGTGTGCATTGAACTGGGACAAGAAAGGGACATTTAAAAATTTAAAGATTTAAAATTTAAAAATTGAAGTACACTCCATTCTCCTATCAGCAAGTTAACTAATTGGCAATTTTAAATCTTTCAATTTTAAATCTTTAATTAATTCCTTGCCAGCTTCGCTCTTGTTTTGCTTAAAAACTCGGCCGATATGCCAAGGTACGATGCTATGTAATGCTGTGCCACGCGTTGCGGCAGGGTAGGGTACAGTTCTAAAAACTCTACATATTTATCTAATGCGGTTTTAGATATGGTATTAAAAAGCCTGTTTTGCAGGGCGGCAAGGTTGCGCTGAAACAATATGCGGTAGGCCCTTTCGAACTTGGGTGCTTTTTTAAAGAGTGCCTCTTTGCTTTCGGGACTGAATACATAAAACTCGCAATCCTCTAAAGTTTCGATAAACACCTTGCTGGGTTTGTCTTCATAAATGCTAAATGAAATATCGCTAACCCAGGCATCTTCTATGGCAAACTGCAATATAACCTCAAAGCCGTTGGCATCTATATAGTATTTTCTTACACAACCCTGAATTACAAAGGCTTCGAAATTACACATTTCGCCCTCGTGTAGCATAATGGTCTTTTTCGGCACTTTTTTGTACTCTAAAAGTGCATTAAAAGTATCCAGTTCCTGCTGTGTAAAATCAACATAGCGGCTTATGCTTTTGTTTATATTGGCAAAGTTATTCATATCTGTAGGGTTTCACACAAATATAACGCTTTTGCGGAAATTGGAAAAGGAGGGGTGTGGAAGGCCTAATATGAGTGTGACTAAAGTAAATGTCATGCTGAGCTTGTCGAAGCGCGGCATTTACTTTAGTTACTCAACCGGTAAACTAATGCGGTGCACACGAGCGAGACGCTCGCGGCAGCAAGAGCGGCATGCCAATTTATATGCCGCTCCCCTCCGGAGCTAAGCAACAACAAGGGGAGATTTCTCCTGTCGTCGAAATGACAGGCGGTTTGTCATCCTGAACGCAGCCTGCCTGCCGGGAGGCAGGCGCAGCGGAGTTGAGGAATCTCATACAATGATATACCACAACCCTAATCACAGCGCCAAACGCTTTCGTTGCAAAATGGCTGCACTAATTAACGATACGGCAAGGCCTACAGGCAATATCTCGGTATAGGTAATAAGGGCGTTTAAAAACGGGTTCTTGTACATCTCTTTAAAGCCTTGCATCTCGGCACTTGCGTCGGTAATTTCTTTTAATGATGCGCCATCGGCCTGTAGGCCTTCCAAATAATGCTGGGTGTACTTATCTAAATAATCCGGAATAAAAAAGTAGTAGGTAATAAGCCACACCACAACATAAACGCTCGATGCAATAAGTGTAATGTACAGGCCTATTAAAAATGCTTTGCTAAAAGTTATGCTGCCGCCGTAGTAGTTGTCGCGGTACTTTACGGTGGCCACAAATATTAGCGAGAAGCCAATAATCATAGAGGCGTAGCCCACCAGCATGCCGTTGCTAAAATCTACAACATTGGTAACATTTAGTGCAAAACCAAGTACACTAATAAGGCCGGCAAGAAGCCCGGAAATGAGTACAATTTTTTTCATAAGGTTTGTTTTTAATGTATTTTGTTGCTGCAAAATTGGGCAATTTGGGCAGTTGCACACTCATACTTTAGTATGATTTTAAGCTTTAAGCCAACATATTACACAATTATACCAAGGCGTTTGGACTTTTCTACCGCCTGGGTGCGGCGTTTAACGTCGAGTTTCTCGAAAATGTTGGACGAATGTGTTTTAACCGTATTTAAAGATACAAATAAACCGTCGGCAATTTCTTTATTGCTCAGCCCCTTCGCCATAAGCTGCAAAACTTCCATCTCGCGTTTGCTAAGGGCAAGGTTATCAATTTCTGCCTGGTTTATTTGGGCGGGTGTGGTTTGCGGTAGGTAGACCTCTTTTTCCACCACAATGGTATTGGTTTTGGGTTTTACCAGTTTTAACGTTAGCCATATGCCCAGCGCAGTAAAAATAGCGGCTATAGCACCTATGTAAATATCCATGGCGTGGCTTAGCACCAGGAACCTAAACTCCAGCCAGCGCAGTAAAAACAGCAGCGCGGCCAGGCTAATGCCATAGAGCAGGGTGCGTTTGTATTTGTTGTAGAATGCTTGCATAGCTGCGCAAAGATAAATATTCTGTTGCTTATATGCGCCGGGGTCAGTACATTTGGGTAATTAATAGCAACGCATGAAAATTGTACTATCGCCTGCAAAATCGCTTGATTTTGAGACCAAACTACCCGTTAAAAAACATACGCAACCGGCTTTTTTAGAGCAATCGGCCCTGGTGCACGAAGCTGTAAAAGATAAAACCCCTGCCCAGCTAAGCAAGCTTATGGACATTAGCGATAAGCTGGCCGACCTTAACTGGCAGCGCAACCAGGACTGGAAAACGCCTTTTACCACTAAAAATGCCCGCCCTGCCATTTATGCCTTTAACGGCGATGTGTATATTGGGTTAGATGCGTATACCATTCCCGCTGCTAAAGTTAGTAAGCTGCAGGACAGCCTGCGGATACTATCGGGCCTTTACGGCTTGCTTAAGCCGTTGGATTTGGTGCAACCCTACCGTTTAGAGATGGGCACCCACCTGCCTGTTGGCGAAAACAAGAACCTGTACGAATTCTGGAAGCCTGTTATTACACAAGCGCTTAACGACGAGCTTAAGGATGGCGAACTGTTTGTTAACCTTGCCAGTAAAGAATATTTTGATGCCGTTGATGCCAAAGCCCTTAAAGTGCCTGTTATTGTACCCGAATTTAAGGACTATAAAGATGGCAAGCTGCGCATGGTGAGCTTTTATGCCAAAAAGGCGAGGGGCATGATGGTGCGCTACATTATAGACAAGAACATTAAGACCCTTAACGGCCTTAAAGGTTTTGACTATGATGGCTATAGCTTTGATGCCAAATTGAGCAAAGGGAACACAATTGTGTTTACGAGGTAGTTTGGGGTTTGGGGTTTAGAGTTTGGGGTTGTTGGTTGATGGTTGATGGTTGATGGTTGATGGTTGATGGTTGATGGTTGATGGTTGATGGTTGATGGTTTGAACTTTGCAACTTTGCAACTCTCAAACTTTGCAACTCTGCAACTCGGAAACTCTGCAACTCTAAAATAAAAATACCGATCGGTATAAAAATAAAAACGACCCAAATTGAGCTATAATAATATACCGATTGGTATATTATTTGGTATAATGACATAAAAAGTAAAGAATGAACGTATACGATTTGTTTAATAATGATAAGGCCGAAAGTGACGATACCCGACAGTCGGTCGTGATCTATTTTAATTACGACCATAAAAACCTGGAGCCGCTGCACGAGCTGGAAAGTAAGCTACGGATTGAGTTGTACAATACGGCTACAGGCGAGCTGGAAGGCCACCAAATGGCTCTGGATCTGTTAGATGGCTTTTTATACCTGTATGGCACCAGTGCCGAGGCACTCTTTAAAGCCATACGCCCTACGTTGCTTGCCACACCCTTTATGAAGGGGGCAGAGGTACGGCTGAGGTTTAAGGCCCTTGAAAATAACGAGGTATCTGAAATAGAATTTATACTCGAATAAACAAAAAACCTCCGGAAGCGATTTCCGGAGGTTTTTTGCTAAAACTCAAAGTCCAAAAGTGAAATATAAGGCTTAAAGTCCGCTTTTTAACCGCTTCATAAAGTCTTTAAAGGCCGGTTGAAAATCTTCAAAAAGAGGATTTTCTTTATTGCGAAGCATTACCTCGCTAAACATTTTAAGCCCTATGGCAAACTCGGTTCCCTGGTTAACATCGTTAAAAAGGTCGCGTTCCTGTAGCTTTTGTATGATGTTAAAAATGTTGTCGTGGTTGTCAAATACCACGCTAACAGGCTGTTGCAGGCCATCATCCTTTGGGTTGTGGGTGTGCTCTAACGTAATTTTGTAGTGGTTGTATTTTGGGTTCATAGCGAACTATTTAAGATTAAAAGATTGAAAATGAAAGATTTAATGCTAAAAATTAAGCCCGTAAACACTTGTGTTTAACGGGCTTAGGGCAAAGTTGTGTGTAGTTGTAGTGTTTATTATTAATTATTGTATGCGATACTGCACCTATCAATGCCCGGCATTATTTTTTTAGTGAACGGATGACATATCTACCTTGCTCTTACCCTGTTTTACCAGTAAAATAAAGGGTATACACACAAGGAACAGGATACCGAGGTACAGAAATACATCCATATAAGAGAGCACCGTAGCCTGCTTCATAACAGCACCTTCCATAGCGGCATAGGCCTTTTGAAGTGCCTCGCTGGAGCTAAAGCCCCTGGCCATAAAGCCGTGCTGTAGCTGGGTTAGGCGTTGTTGTGTCTGGAAATCGGTAACCGTTTCATGGCCCACCAAATTAACCCTGTGGCTTTGTGTAAAGCGGGTTATAAAGGTGGATATCAACGCAATACCAAACGATCCGCCCAATTGGCGCATCATCCCTGTAAAGGCAGCACCCTCGCCAATATTCTTCCCCTTAAGGGTAGAAAGCGACATGGTAGTAATAGGTACAAACAGCAATCCTAAACCTATACCTCTAAGTATCAGTGGCCAGAACATGTGTTCGGCACCGGTATCAGGCGTCATTATGCTAAACATCCAAAACGTAAAGCCAAAGAATACCATAAAGCCTGTTGCAACCATATAGGTTTGCTTAACACCATTCTGAATCATCTTACCAATAAACGGCATCATAAAGGCAGTCATTAAAGAGCTGGGTATTAGTAGCATACCGGCATCAAGGGCAGTCCATCCTAAAATAGACTGGGTGTAAATGGGTATTACAAACGTAGACCCGTACAAACCAAAGCCCAGTATAAAACACATTATGGTACCAATACGCAGGTTGCTGTCTTTTAGCACACTAAGGTTAACAATAGGGTGTTTGTATACGGTTTCGCGCCATATAAAGGCCAGTAAGCCAAATACGGCTACTATGCTAAGTATTACTATCTCATGCGATTCGAACCAGTCGTCCTGCTGGCCGTGCTCCAGTACAAACTGCAGCGACCCAATAAAGGCTATAAGGAACAAAATACCCCACCAGTCTACCTGGCTTGCCTTAAGCTTTTCGCCATATTTAGGGCTCTTAACATATATAAGGCTCAGCATAGTAGCTATAATACCAAGTGGTACGTTAATGTAAAATATGTACGGCCACGACCAGTTATCTACTATCCAGCCACCCAGAGGCGGGCCAAGGGTAGGGCCTACAATAACACCCATACCGTAAATGGCCTGGGCCATACCACGTTTTTCTACAGGGTAACTCTCTGTAATAATGGTTTGTGCGGTAACCAAAAGGGCACCACCACCCATACCCTGTATAAACCTAAAGGCTACTAACTCCCAGATATTGTCGGCGTTACCGCAGGCAAAAGAGGCTATGGTAAAAATTATAATAGATGCTGCAAAGTAGTTTCGTCTTCCAAACTGTAGCGAAAGCCAGCTGGTCATGGGTATTACAATTACGTTAGCAATTGCATAAGCGGTTATAACCCAGGCAACATCGGTTAGAGTTGCCCCAAGGCTTCCGCGCATTTCGTTTAGCGCTACGTTAACAATCGTGGTATCTACAATTTCGAGCAGGGCACAAAGTACTGCTGTTATTGTAATAATAACGCGATCAAAGCCGTAGAGCACTAAACTGTCGTCTGCTTGAACTGTTGCTCCTGCCATAATATTATTTTAAGTGTACATCTACTTCTACGTTCATACCAGAGCGAAGCAGTTTTACTTTTTCTTTGTCGTTGTTGGGTGTTATAGATATTTTTACAGGAAGCCTTTGTACTGTTTTTACAAAGTTACCAGTCGCATTATCAGGAGGTAACAAAGAGAAACGGGCACCTGTAGCAGGAGAGAATGATGTTAATACACCTTCAAACTCAACATCCGGGTAGGCATCGGCAACAAAGGTTACTTTCTGGCCGGCTTTCATTTTAGTAATCTGTGTTTCTTTAAAGTTAGCAACCACCCATCCATCAGTAGCATCAATAATGTAAAACAAGGCCTGGCCCGGTTGTACCAATTGTCCCGGCTGGATATCTATGGTAGAAACCTGCCCGTCTATAGCAGCGGTAACCACTGTGTAAGAAAGGTTTAGCTCGGCAGCCCTAAGCGTAGCCTGCGCCCTTTTAATGTTGGCATTGGCAACATCAGTCTGTTTGCCCGATACAGCGCTACGCGATACGCTTGCTGCACGCTGCGACCTGCTGGCTGTTTCAGCCTGCTGTAACACCCTTAAGTTAGCCTCAGCCTCTTGTTTTGCGGCCTGTGCCTGCTCAAACTGTTGCTTGGTGATTGATTTGTTGTTGTAAAGGTTCTGGTAACGGGTAAAATCGTTATTAGCCCTCCAAACCCTTACTTTAGCAGCCTCTATATTACCCCTTGATGACTGGATATTAGCATCTGACACCGCAATACCGGCAGCAGTACCGCCAATATCGGCCTTAGCAGCTTCGTAGCTACCTTCGGCAGCAGCAAGGGCCGCTTTAGCCTCTTCAACACGCACTACATAATCTTTATCATCAATAGTAAAAAGGGTATCACCTTTTTTAACAAGGTCGTTATCTTTTACATAAATCTTTGTAATGTAACCGGTTACCCTTGGTAAAATAGGGTTCATGTTTTTCTCTACCTGGGCATCATCGGTAGTTTCGTGCGCCTGCCCATGTATGTATTTATAAATTCCGTACGTTCCGCCTACAAGCACAAGAACGATAAGTATCACAAGGAACTTTTTGTTAGTTTTCTTTTTTTCCGTGGTTTCCATGGTTATTATTTGTTGTTTTGGGTAAGATTAAAAGAATTGGTTAGTTTGCCCGATGCGTTAAGCAGCTCGTAATAACGCTGTGTAATATCGGCTTTAGAGAACGCCTCGTTAAGCTGCGACTGCAATTTCTGAACATCGGCCTCTAAAAGGTCGTTGGTATCTACAAGGCCGTTATCGTACTTGTCTTTTACAATACGGTAATTCTCATCAGATTGGCCAACAGCCTCGGTATATACCTTGTTTTGTTTAAGCGACAGATTGTAGTTTTCTAACGATTCCTGCACCTGTATTTTAACGCGGTCGGTTAAAATTTCTACCTCATGGCTAACCTCCTGGGCGCGGCTTTCGGCGGCTTTAACCTGCTTGCGGTTTTTAAAGATGTTCGATATATCATACGATACGCCTACGCCAAAGTTAACGGCATTGTACACCTGAACCACATTCTGAATATCAAGTGCTACATAGCCGGCAGAAAAGGACAGCGATGGGTAGTAACCCGCCTTAGCCACCTTAATGTTGGCTTCAGACGCTTTTTGCTGCCATCTAAGCGACTCTAAGTCGCTACGCTGAGCAATGGCCTCACCTTCGGTAACCGATGGCGTTACGCCTGCTGCATTTTTAAAATACGCATCGCTTACGGCAATCTGGGTACCCTCGGGCAATTTTAGCAGTGTAACCAACTGAAAATTCAGGGTAGACACCATTTTCCTGGCATCGTCTAAAGACAGTTGTATGTTGCTTGCCTGTAATTGCGACTTTAACAGGTCGTTACGGGCAATAAGGCCGTTTTCTTCCATAGCGGTAAAGTCTTTTACACGCTGGTTGGCACTTTTAAGGTTTTCCTGAATAAGGCTAACCGACTGCTGCGCCTTATACAAATTAGCATAAAGGCTAATGGTTTGCATAGCAACCTGTTCTTTAGTATTGGCGGCGTTAAACGTTTGTGCCTGGTACAGGTTTTCGCTTGCCGCGATGTTGTTTTTGATCTTAAAACCAGAGAAGATAGGCATGCTAAGTGCAGCCTGCCCAAACATAACCTGGTTTACTTTAGGCGATGCTGTTGTGGTGCCATCGTCTTCGGCCGTATCGGCGTTGTTGTTGGCCAGTTTGTAGTTAATGGTAGGGTTGGTAACCCTAAGGTATTGGCCTGAAATTTTAAAATCGGGGTAAGCCGTGTTCTTAACGTTGTCTACGTCGTACTTAGAAGTGGTTACCCGCGTGTTGGCAAGGGTAGCTTCAGTACTTTGCGAAACTGCAATAGAAATGGCCTCATCCAGCGACAGCTGTTTCTTTTCCTGTGCCTGCATAACAGTTACAGAAAAGAGCAGGAGGCTTCCGGGCAGTAGATACTTAATTTTCATTTGCTAAAAGCGCTTTAATGGTTTGTTTAATATGTAATGTTAACTCGTTTGTTATGTAGCTTTCGTAAGCCTCTTCGGTGTCAAGGCCCAGAATCTTTTCAAAGTAAAGACGGTTGCTTCTAAAGTGTACAATAGTGCCCAGAATGGTGGGCGGTATAAGCTCTATGGTAAGGTCTTTTCTAAAGTCGCCTTTTTGCTGGCCTTCTTCAATAATCCGCCTGAATATCTCTGCATTCGATTTCTTAATTTCCATAAAGCTTTCCATGTTAAGAATGCGCTTTTTGGTGGTGAGTTCAAAGTGCATAATCTGGTACATGCACTTGTTTTCGTTAATGCGCCATATATAAAGATCTATAAGGCGGTCTACTTTTTCGAAAGGGGAGAGGTCTTCTCTTGATATGTTTTCGAGCTGCATTTTCATGCTGCTCGTACGGTGAATTATTAATGCCTCAAGCAGCTTTTCTTTAGAACCAAAATAGTACGATATCATGGCTATGTTAACATGCGCCAGTTTTGCTATTGTTCTTATAGAGGCACCATCAAACCCTTCTTCTGCAAACAGCTGTTCGGCTGCAAGCAAAATATCGACTTGCTTATCGTTAAACTCAGACATAATCTATAAGTAATTAATTATGGTACAAAGTTAAACACTTGTTTAAATTAAACGTTTGTTTAATTTGTTGTTAACATAATATTAACAGAAATCGGTTTCGAAAATAACCATAGTAAATATCTATTGTAACAAATTTATTCATTGTTTTCCAAATATTTATGTTGTATTATGTAAAGTGTTTGTTAATGTTTATTTTTCCGAATAGCATATCTTAAGATGGTTTGGGTTAGGGTATAATTGAATCTATTTTGATGCCGAATTTTATATTAAACAGGTGTAATGGCTCTGTTTTAAGATGCGCGCATACTATTGGGGAGTGATTTTTTAGTATTAATTTATGATTGGTAAGCTGTATAAATCTACTAATTTTGTAGACTACTATTAATTTTTGCTTACATTTGTAAGAAGTCAAACACATAATAATGATCGTAACTCCTATGTTTACAGCATGTACCTGTTGTTCCTTGCTATAAAGGAGCTCTTGCTGCTGCCGTTTGGGTAGGTTATATAATTAAAGCAAAGCTTCTCGATAACGGGGGGCTTTTATTTTTTAAAATTTACATGAAACATCCTATTTATACTGCTAATTATTTAAAAAGTGGCCTGTTGCCCGACAAGGCAAAGACCGAATACTGGATCGAAGAATTTTTTCACTGGATGTTCTGTATCGGGCCGCAATATGGCGACTATGATTATTTTCTTACAAAGGAAAAAGAGCTTGAAAGCATACTTTATAGCTTATTAGAGCACATTGGAATGGAAGAGGGTAAAATACAGCCATTACTCTTATTACTAAAAGATAAGGCTATAATACTTCATCAAAAACTTGAAGATGATTTAAAAGCCATTTTTGAATTTGACCCCGCCGCAAAATCGCGTAGTGAAGTGTTGGTAGCTTATCCCGGTTTCTTTGCAATTGCGGTTTATCGCACCGCCCACGAGCTCTGGAATAACCATGTGCCCATGCTGCCAAGGCTGTTAAGCGAGTACGTTCACGGCAAAACAGGTATCGATATCCATCCGGGTGCTACCATTGGCGAACGCTTTTTTATAGACCACGGTACGGGCATTGTTATTGGAGAGACTTCGGTTATTGGTAATGATGTTAAAATGTACCAGGGCGTAACCCTGGGCGCCCTTAGTGTTAGCAAGGCTGAGGCCGAAATTAAGCGCCACCCCACCATTGGCAATGGGGTTACTATTTATGCCAACGCCACCATTTTGGGTGGCGCCACGGTTATAGGAAACGAGTCGGTTATTGGTGGAAACGTATGGATAACCAACTCCATTCCGCCCAACTCGCTGGTGTACCACAAGAGTGTGGCATCGGTAAAAAGCAGGGATGTTTTTCCTGAACCTTTAAATTTTGTAATATAAAAATCTAATTCAATATATATGAAAGCAAAAAGCATTTTAGAGACCATAGGCAACACGCCGCACGTTAAGCTTAACAAACTTTTCCCCAATCGTAATGTGTGGATAAAACTGGAGCGCAACAACCCCGGCAATAGCATAAAGGACAGGATTGCCTTGGCCATGATTGAGGATGCCGAGGCAAAAGGATTGCTGAATAAAGACAGCATTATTATAGAGCCAACATCGGGTAATACGGGTATTGGCCTGGCGCTTGTAGCAGCTGTAAAAGGCTATAAACTGATACTGGTTATGCCTGAAAGTATGAGTGTGGAGCGCAGGAAACTGATGTCTATTTACGGGGCAGAATTTGAGCTTACCCCCCGCGAGAAGGGTATGAAAGGCGCTATTGAAAAGGCTGCCGAACTTACGGCTGCAACACCTAATGCATGGTCGCCGCGCCAGTTTGACAACCCGGCTAACGTAGCCATCCATAAAAAAACTACCGCACAGGAAATTATTGCCGATTTTCCCGATGGGGTCGATTACATTATTACCGGTGTGGGTACAGGAGGCCATATAACGGGCGTAGCGGAGACTTTAAAAGAAAAATGGCCCAACCTTAAGGTGTTTGCTGTAGAGCCGGAATTATCGCCTGTATTGAGCGGTGGCAGCCCGGGCCTGCACCCTTTGCAGGGTATAGGGGCAGGTTTTGTACCATCAATTTATAACAGCAGTGCAATAGATGGCGTAATACAGGTAGCAAAAGACGATGCTTTTGAATATGCCAGAAATGTGGCTAAAGAAGAAGGTATCCTTGCGGGAATCTCAACGGGTGCATCGTTAGCGGCAGTAAACAAAAAACTGTCTGAAATACCCGAAGATGCTGTAGTGCTTACCTTTAACTACGATACCGGAGAGCGATACCTTTCTATAGAGGGGTTGTTTTAGGCAGAGTTGCAGAGTTGCAGAATAAAGATGTTAAACATCTCCCGATGACTTTGTTACTTTGAAGCTTTGTAACTCTGCCACTTATTAAACTCTGCCACTTTGAAACTAAAATAAAAAAAACAAACCCCCACGCTTAGCGTGGGGGTTTACATTCAATTTAAACCTGATTATTAGAATACTAAGTTAACTGTAACTTCAAATTCGTCTGAAATAGCTTTGTCTCCAAGGCCGTCGAAAATACTACCAGAGTTGTACTCGATACCGTATTTAGTCCTGTCGATGTTAAATGAAGTTGTAGCAGTGTTTTTGTTAACTGTAAGATCAAAAGTTACCGGTTTAGTAACGTTTTTAATAGTTAAGTCAGCAGTAATTGTATAAACGTTAGCCGATTTTACTTTAATAGTTTTGAAAGCTATTTTAGCAGCTGGAAATTTATCAGTACCAAAAAAGTCAGCAGCTTTAAGGTGGCCTTCTAATTTTTCTTTTCCTTCGCCGGCTTTAAGGTCGGTAACAGCAATTGTAGTCATGTCTATGTTAAACTCACCACCAGATACTTTACCTGATTTGAATTTTAAGATACCATCTTTAAAGTTAACAGTACCAGAGTGCTGACCTGTAACTTTTTTACCAACCCATGCTATTGTACTTTTAGATGCGTTGATTTTTTTGTCC
Source organism: Flavobacterium subsaxonicum WB 4.1-42 = DSM 21790 (assembly GCF_000422725.1). Taxonomy (GTDB): domain Bacteria; phylum Bacteroidota; class Bacteroidia; order Flavobacteriales; family Flavobacteriaceae; genus Flavobacterium; species Flavobacterium subsaxonicum. The sequence goes on along the minus strand of NZ_KE383912.1, from coordinate 159,815 downwards.
TGAGCTGTAGCTGTAAGTGTTGTAAGAGCTACTACTAATGCAATTGCAATCGATTTGAAATTTTTCATTGTTTGTTAAAATTAAAATTTGAGTTTATAAAAATTAAAGGGTAATAAATAATTCTTCGTTAGGTTTGCGCACTTTTTTGGCGTGTTGCTGTGCATCCTCTTCGTGGCGGTAGCCAATAGCTGCAATAACCGCAGCGTTAAGGCCTTTAGCTTCAAGGCCAAGTATATCATTTACTTTGGCAGCATCAAAGCCTTCCATAGGGGTAGCATCAATTTTTAAAAGCGCAGCACTGTTAATAAGGGTAGAAAGGGCAATGTAAGCCTGTTTAGCCGTCCACACATTCTTTTGCTCATCAGTAAGGGTTGCAAGAAAACCGTTAATATAGTCGCCAAAGCCGCTAACAGCCTCTATGGCCACACCGCGTTGGTTGCTAATATTATTCAAAAATGCGTTTACGTGAGTGCCACCTACATTAAGCTCGTTAGCGAATATGAACAGGTGAGAAGCGTCGACAAAAATATTCTTGTTGTTGCCACCGGCAGCTTCGGCAAGTTGTTGCTTAACGGCCTGTGTTTCTACAATAAATATTTTGTAAGGCTGTAACCCTACAGACGATACACTAAGGCGAACCGCCTCTTTAAGCGTTTCAAGATCTTCGGCCGATACCTTTTTAGTAGTATCGTATTTTTTAGCGGCATAGCGCCACTTAAGGCTATCAATATAATTTAACATAATGGGTATGATGGTTTATAAAGTTCGGTATTTTTCTAATAAGTAAATAAATTGTTCCTGTTCGGCAGGGGTAAGGTTGTTGGCAAAGCGGGTTTCGTTATCCTCAACTATCGGGTCTAAATCAGCAAGCAGGTTCAGACCTTTTGGGGTAATTGTAATTTCCATTTTGCGGCGGTTGTCCAGGCAAACTTCGCGTTTAACAAGCCCTTTAAGCAGTAGTTTATCAACCAGGCGGGTGGTGTTGCTTGTTTTGGCAATCATCCGTTCCTGTATAACACACATATTAGCGGGCTTGCCTTTCTGGCCGCGCAGTATGCGTAGCACATTAAACTGCTCCGGAGAGAGGTCGTAAGCCTTCATAACCTCATACGTATGTTCGGCAAGTACGTTATGAGTATACATAATATTCATAACTGCCTGTTTGGCAAGGGTTAGTTTTTCGCTTTTTAGTATCTCTTCAATCTTCATAATCGCTACATTTATTATAGTGTTACTAATAAGTTTGTATCTACAATATTTGTATGTACAAATGTAGTATATGTAATTGTTACGATTACTAATAATGTTGTTAATTTTTTGTTAAAGAAATTAACAGCCTTTTAAGTTGGTTTAATTTTAGATGTTTATAATTTTTGAATACACCACTATGCTAAAAAGACTGGATATAGTAGCTGCAGCCCTAATATTAGGACTTGCAATTGGCTGCAAAAAAGAGGCGGCAACCACCACCGAAATTACTGAACCCGTAACCGAAACACCCGCAGATACAACAGTACCCGCGCCACCAAAGCCCATTAAAGTATATACTAATGATACGGTTACCGTTAATGCCTACGAGTTTGATAACGGACTGGATTATTACCTTAACCAAAAAAATGATACTACTTATGTAGTTAATTTTTGGGCAACATGGTGTGTACCGTGCGTACAGGAGTTGCCGCATTTCGAAAAAATAAATGCTAAGTATAAAGAGAATAAGGTAAAGGTTATACTGGTAAGCCTGGATATGGCTAAGATGATAGACACCAAGCTGCTGCCATTCATCAACCAAAAGCAGATTAAAAGTCAGGTATTATTGTTGCGCGACCCTGATGCCGATAGTTGGATTCCTAAAGTAGACAGTACCTGGAGCGGCGCCATACCGGCAACGGTTATTTATAATAAGGATATGCGAAAATTCTACGAACGATCGTTTACCTATGATGAGTTAGAGAAAGAAATTAGTAATTTTAAATAAATATAGTACGTATGAAAACAATAAAGTTTTTAGCAATGTTTCTTGCCATTGGAGCCCTGGCAGCCTTTAAGGCAGATGCTCCGGCAGCAGGGTATAAAGTTGGCGATATAGCTGCCGATTTTAGTCTTAAAAATGTAGATGGCAAAAAAGTATCGCTTAAAGATATTAAAAACGCCAAAGGATATATTGTGGTGTTTACCTGCAACCACTGCCCGTATGCACAGGCGTATGAAGACAGGGTAGTTGCGCTTGATAAAAAATACAAAGCCTTAGGCTATCCGGTTGTGGCCATTAATCCTAACAATCCCGAAAAGCAGAAGGAAGACAGCTTTGCTAAAATGCAGGAAAGGGCTAAGGAAAAGAAATTCGCATTCCCGTACCTTTTAGACGAAGGCCAGAAGGTGTACCCACTATACGGTGCTACCAAAACACCACACGTTTATGTGTTAGAAAAAACAGCTAAAGGCAATGTAGTTAAGTACATTGGAGCGATAGACGATAATTATGAAGATGCCACGTTGGTAAAACAAAAATATGTAGAGGCTGCTGTAGATGCGCTGCTAATAGGCAAAGAGGTGTCTGTAAAAGAAACCAAGGCTATTGGCTGTTCGATAAAAGCATAATACCTTTGTAAAAAATAACCACAATGAATATTTCTCAAAACGAATGGTGGGAAAAGGCACAGGAAGACAGCAATGCTGTAATACTGGACGTTCGCACACCCGATGAATGGAACGAGGGCATTATACCCGGAGCCATTACTATTGATTATTACAAAGGCCAGGGCTTTATAGACGAGGTTGAGCAGTTAGATAAAACCAAGAATTATTATGTATACTGCCGTAGCGGCGCCCGTAGCGGCAACGCCTGCAGCATTATGAACCAGCTTGGCTTTACAACGGCGTATAACCTTTCGGGCGGTATCTCGCAATGGGACGGCCCGGTGGTAGCGCTGGAAAATTAACTAAAAAGCCCTGCAATTGCAGGGCTTTTTTTATGTTCTTTTACTACTAAAAGTATTAATGTTCTCTTTCCAGTAATCTACCAGGTTACGTATTTTTTCTTTGTACTTATTGTAATCGGTTCCTTTATGAATGTACCCCTGTATTGAAAGCTGGTTAGCCTGCTTTAAAGAATATTCGTCTTGCGCATTAGATATAAAAATGTACGGAATGTCTTTATCGCTTAGCAGTTCTTCCTCCAATATAATATTGCGAAGCTCAAAGCCACCCAGTTTAGGCATATTGATGTCAGATATTATAATAAAAGGCTCAATCTCGGGCCTCCTAATGTAGTCTAACGCCTGGGTGCTGTCGCTAAAAAACACCAGTTTGTTCTTGTAACCCAAGTCCTTAAAAATCTCCTGTAAAATGTCTCTGTCGTCTTCATCATCCTCAATTACAAGAATATCCCTGTGCATTTTCATATAAGCCTGTGTGGTTTTGGTTTATGAAATAAATTTAGGGCAAAATTATTTTTTTTCCAAATGTGTAGCGTTATTAAATATTACAAAATGATTACAAAATAATATTAAATTTTCTAATATTGGTACTCTCTTTGCAATGGTTAAATAAACTTCAAAATTGTTAACTTCGTAACCAACATAATCCTACCTATACTATGAAACTAAAAGTACTGCTTATTACCCTTATGCTAATGGCGCCACTGGCAAAATCTGTCGCCCAGGAAACAGCCACTACAATAATGGACAAAGCCTACACACAGGCCAAAAAAGAAAACAAGAACGTTTTTGTAATGTTTCATGCCTCATGGTGCGGTTGGTGCAAAAAAATGGAAAAGAACATGCAGGCCGATGCCACCAAAAAAATGTTCGACGATAATTTTATAAGCACCGCACTGGTAGTACAGGAGTCGCCAAAAAATAAAGCACTGGAAAATCCGGGTGCCGATGAGCTGCTTTTAAAATTTAAAGGCGATAGGGCAGGGCTGCCTTTCTGGGTAATTTTAGACCCTAAAGGTAATGTTCTGGCCGACTCTTTTGATGCTAAGGGAGAGAACTTAGGCTGCCCGTCATCAGCGGAAGAAGTAGCGGAGTTTATCAATAAGCTTAAAAAAACAACAAAGCTTAATGCAAAACAACTGGCTATAATAGCCCAGACGTTTACAATTAAAAAAGGGTAATCAAGATAATATCAGATGAAGATAATTGCCTATTACAATGGTGTCGAATTAGGTAGTTGTAATTACACATGGCTGGATTCGACAGCTTATAAATCGGCACGAAGTTTTACTTTTAAAGATTTTATTATAACTAATCCGGCTGTTATTGATAATAGTGGACACTCTTTTATAAATATATCTGTTTACATTACAAATGTTTATGGTCTTGTTATTGAACTTAACAAAATAAAAATTGTTCCGTTAGTCGATACAGACTTTACTAAAAACGGTAATATTGAGGTTTATGGTACAATTTTGCCAGACTGGTTTGTAGACGTATATGATCAGGCAATTATAGATGTATTTTACTTTTGGGATCATGGTACTGTGCCTGATTTTCCAGCGGTGCCATTAAGTCTTTATAAAGAGTCAGGTTTACAAGCGCGTGGAATATTTAGTGGTTTGCCTAAACAATTACGAAGCGGCGAAATTGTTATTAATGCCGCAACCATAATTGATGAATTCGACTTTTACGAAGCTCTTGCTGTAAATTTAGTAAGTGAGAAAGGTTTTATGGGAGGTTGCTATAATTCTTTAGCAGATTGTTTGATAGAGTCTTACGATAAGGATTATTCTGCAAAGCTTATTTTTAAAAATGGAAAGCAACTTAATAATGTTTTAGGGGCAGACTTTCTGGACGATATAATTACTTTATTTGGCCAATATAATATCACTTTACACTTACTATAGTTGTATTATCTGTAAGCTTACTATCTATTTCTTAACTTTGCTTTAAATACAAAATCATGAAAGACCTGTTATACCTACTGTTTATAACCTTTACCATTACGTCATGCCACGGCCAGCAAAAGAAAGGCGTGGAGTTGGTATCTCCTGCGGCATTTCAAAAAGAAATGGCTGCCAATAAAGGCCAGGTTATAGATGTACGTACCCCAAAAGAATACCAGAGCGGTCATATAGCCGGTGCGGTAAACATGCATGTTTATGATGCTGATTTTTCTAAACGTATAGACAGCCTTGATAAAAATAAAACCGTTTATGTGTACTGCAAAGCTGGTGGCCGCAGTGCCGAAGCCGTAGAGCAGATAAAAGCCAAAGGCTTTGTGCATATTGTGGAGTTAGATGGCGGTATGGATGCCTGGAATGAGGCTGGTAAACCTGTAAAACGCTAATATGCAAATACCTTTAAACATACTTTTGCTGTTTTGTATTATAGGCCTGCTAAGTATTGTATTGGCATGGCTTATTTCCAGGACGCTTAAATCTGAGAAAACTAAAAAAGACCTTGAGCTGCGCTTTGTAGAAATGGAAAATAAAACCAATACCCTGCAACTGCAAACACTGGAGGCACGGTTAAATCCGCACCTGTTTAAAAACATACTCAATTCTATACAATCGCACGCTTATCAAACGTATTTCGCTATGGATAAGCTTTCTAACGTATTGGATTATATTTTGTACGAAAGCCAGAACCGTTTTGTTAGCCCTAAAGAAGAGATTGAATTTGCACTGAATCTTATCGAGATCAATAAAATAAAGTTGAGCCCGTTGTTTTCTATTAGCATCAAGAAAAAAATTAATGAGTTAGACCCGCTTTATGAGCAAAAGATACTTGCTCCGTTAATATCAATAGATCTTATAGAAAATGCTTTTAAACATGCTGATTTGCAAAGTACCGATGCCTTTATATCTATAATTATAGAGTTTAAGGATGGCATGTTTACCATGACGGTATCTAATAAGATATCGCCAAAATCGGCGTTTCTAAAAGAACATAGCGGTATTGGCGCGGCAACATTAGAGCAGCGCTTAAAAATATTGTATAAATCGTGCTTTAAGCTCGACCGTTATGTAGAGGAAGATATATATGTTGCACAACTTAAAATAAACCTGCTTGAACACAAAAATCAGATGCTTACTGCTTGATGACGAGCTTCCCGGCTTAACGCTGCTAAAAATGTTATGCGAACAAATGCCCGAACTGGAGGTAGTAAAAGCCTTTAACAGTCCGCAATTATTATTGCAGGAGCAAGCCGACTTAGAATACGACCTGCTTATTACCGATATCGAAATGCCGGGAATGAACGGGCTTCAGGTAGCCGATGCCCTTAAAGGCAAAGCCATTATTTTTACCACAGCCTATAAAAATTTTGCGGTAGATGCTTTTGACAGGGATGCTGTTGATTATGTTGTAAAACCTGTAAAGCAGGAAAGGCTGCAACAGGCCGTACAAAAAGTAGCCGCCCGAATGGCTAAGCCGCAGGCTGCAAAAGCGCCAAAGCAAATACAATTAAATACCGATAAAGGCAAGGCTCTTATTGGTATCGATACCATTTTTTGCATGGTTACCTCTAAAATAGACAGCCGCGATAAGATACTTTTTTTAAATGATGGCAGTAAGATAACAGCCAAAAACTGTTCTTTCGAAAAATTGTTGGATATGCTGCCCGAAAATGATTTTTGCCGTATAAATAAGAAGGCTATCATTGCCATTAAGCACGTGCAGTTTTATGCGCACGATATTATTACGGCCGATAGGCTGTTACCCGATGGTACGCATTACACCTTTCCGCTAAGCGAGATATATCGTACCGATTTTATTAAAAAAGTAAAGATATAAGCTTTATTGGCGGCTTAGCTTTCAATAAAATAGCCTGGTTTTGTTATTCTTTAACATTATTTTAAGTTTCATTACATAATACTTCCATTTCATTACATCAGCTATGTTTTAGGGATATTGATGTGCTTTTGCTTATAATTTTCTCAGTAATATTGTGCCGTATTTTAAAAGCCACAATCAATGAAAAAATTCAGGAACAGCCTTTTCTACATAACTGTGATAGCCGTTTTTTCGGCATTAATATACTGGGCACTTAAAAACGGAAAAACCCTCGAAGAGGGGCGTAATGTAGTATCGCAGGCGTCGGGTAAGGGGCAATGGCAGGATTTTTTAGATTCGCTATTCCACAACCTAACCCATCCACTGGCACTGCTTTTAGTGCAAATTATAACCATACTTTTTGTAGCCCGCTTTTTTGGCTGGATATGTAAAAAACTGGGCCAGCCAACCGTTATTGGCGAAATGATTGCCGGTATTGTTTTGGGGCCATCATTAGTAGGTACATTTTTCCCGGAATATTCAGGACTTCTTTTCCCAAAAGAATCATTGGGTAACCTTCAGATCTTAAGCCAGATTGGCCTTATCCTGTTTATGTATGTAGTGGGTATGGAGCTCGATCTTAACGTGCTTAAAAACAAAGCCAAAGATGCTGTTATTATTAGCCATGCCAGTATAATAATTCCGTTTACGCTTGGCCTTGTACTGGCATATTTTATATACGAGCAATTTGCTCCTGCAGGAGTAGAATTTTCTTCATTCGGGTTATTTTTAGGTATCGCTATGAGTATCACGGCATTCCCGGTACTGGCGCGTATCGTACAGGAGCGTGGTTTGCACCGAACCCGTATTGGCGCACTGGTTATTACCTGTGCCGCCGCCGATGATATTACCGCCTGGTGTATACTTGCTGCCGTAATTGCTATTGTAAAAGCAGGGTCGTTTGTAAGCTCGCTATATATTATAGCTCTGGCTGTAGCCTATGTTTTCCTTATGCTTTGGGTGGTTAAGCCTTTTCTTAAACGTATTGGCGACTTATTTAGCCACAAAGAAAATGTTACCAAACCGGTTATAGCCATATTCTTCCTAACACTTTTAATCTCGGCCTACACAACAGAGGTTATAGGCATCCACGCATTATTCGGTGCTTTTATGGCCGGTGCCATTATGCCCGAAAGCATGCGTTTCAGAAGCATATTTATAGAAAAGGTAGAAGATGTTTCTCAGGTAATGCTTTTGCCATTATTCTTTGTTTTTACAGGCCTTCGCACGCAAATTGGCCTGCTAAACGACCCGTATTTATGGAAGGTATGCGGACTGATAATCCTGGTTGCTGTGGTTGGTAAATTTTTGGGTAGTGCTATTACGGCACGGTTTGTTGGCCAGAACTGGCGCGACAGTCTTACCATTGGTGCCCTTATGAATACCCGCGGCCTGATGGAACTTATTGTACTTAACATTGGTTACGACCTTGGTGTACTTTCTACCGAAATTTTCTCTATGATGGTTATTATGGCGCTGGCTACCACGTTTATGACGGGCCCTGCACTTGACCTTATAGGGTATATCTTCAACCGCAAGAAAAACTATATCCCGTCGGAAATTAGGCAGGCCAGCCTTTATAAAATATTGGTTTCTTTTGATAGCCCCGAGGGCGGTAAGACCCTGCTTCGCCTTGCCAATGCTTTTGTAGGTAAAATGAAGGGCAATGCTATGGTTACGGCCATGCACATTTCGCCAAGTAGCGAGATACATACCTTTAATTTACAGGAATATGAAGATGAGAGTTTCCGACCAATTTTGGCTGAAGCCGAAAACCTGGGTCAGAAGGTTACCACGCTTTTTAAAGCTACTACCGATATGGACAGCGATATTGCCACGGTTGCCAATAAAGGGGAGTTTGACCTGGTGCTTATAGATATAGGCCAGTCCATTTTTGAAGGTACGCTTTTAGGAAAGATACTTGGTTTTACAACCCGTATAATAAACCCCGAAAGCCTTTTAAATACCTTTACAGGGAAAGAAAAACTGTTCGAAAACTCGCCTTTTGATGATAAAACACAGCATATACTTTCTAAAACCGAATCGCCGGTAGGTATTTTGGTAGATAAAGGCTTTAGCGGAACCGACAAGGTTTTTATAACCATTTTTGATGAAAGCGATGCCTTTTTAATAGATCTTGCCCAAAAGCTTATTGTTAATGCAGGCTCTCAGGTAACGGTTCTGGATGCCGACGGATCGGTAAAAAATAATGCCGAGATTAAAGAAAGCATCCGTAGCATAGAGCACACTGTGCCTAACCACATACAGCTGCTTAACCAAAAGAAACTGGAAAAAGAGTTCCTTCAAAGCCAGGACCTTATGATTATAAGCGTAGACAGCTGGAAAAAACTGGTAGAGTCGCGCAGCCCTTGGCTTAACAATACACCATCATTATTGCTTGTAAAAAAATAGCATGAAGATAGTTGTAAAAACAATGGTACTACTGTGTGTACTACAGGGTGCCTTAGTAGCACACGCCCAGGAAAAAACGACAGATGTCGTAGTAGTGCCTCCAACACCTCCCGCACCTGAGAAAAAATTTGAAGCCGGGTTTGACGGTATGCTGGCCGTATCGTACGGTAGCGAAACTTTAGGCATTAACGTAGGAGGGCCAAGCCTTAAGTATAAGTTTACCAAAAACTTTAAAGCAGGTGTGGGAGCGTTTCCTTCATTAATCGTTCAGGAAGACGGTAAGGCTTTGCCGCGACTGGCTGTTTCGCCTATAATAGAATACAAAAGGTTTATGGTCATAACGCCTTACTACGGCTATGATAGTAAGGATAAACAAATCTGGACCTTTGGGTTAGGTTATAAATTTATCTAATAAGGTTATTAGTCCCGCTCAACGGGTGGGTGCCCCAAAAGTGGGATTAATGTACCTAAATATATATGTTACTTATTACTTTTGAGTTAGTTATTAAAAAAGGATCGTTGTTTTGCGATCCTTTTTTTTGTGATAGTGATTGCTATTCTTACTCTATAAAGTGCATAATTTATGTGTGGCATTCTTTATTACTAAAGATTGCAGCTTAATTGTATTAGTGTATCAGGTTTGAGTGTAGTTAAGGCATTAAACTTCGTTGCGTTAAGCAAAATAGAAGAAGAGGCGTTAAGAATCATTTGTTGTCTGAGCGCATCGAGTTCAAATGATTTAGCCAAATCTTCTATTTTGTAGCAAAAGAAGTTAGAGCCTTGAATTTTTGGTTCTTTTGTTTCAAGACAAAAGAACAATATAAAACATCCAAAAAACGAAATCCCCACGCTTTTTAAGGGCGTGGGGATCTCTACCAAACAAATTATTATGTTGACGACAAATAATTTACTTTCTAACGGTGGTACCGTTCCTCATTTCTTCGCTGGCGGCCTTTACAAGCACATTATCAACTGCAAGGCTATCGCTAAATATCTCTACATTATCGCCCGTTTCGCGGCCTTTTTTAATGCCGGTACGGTGGGTAACATTATCTTTTACGCTAAGTACAAAGCTACCTTCGGCAGAACTTACCACAGCTGTTTTAGGTACTACAAACGTACTGTCTTTAGAGTTTAATGCCAGTATAACCTCGGCAACCATACCGGGTAACAGTTTCTTATTATCGTTAATTACGTCCATCTCTACACGTTCAGAACGTAGTCTTAAATCGAGTGCGCCCGACATACGTTGTATCTTAGCCCTGAATGTTTCGTTAGGAAAAGGCCTCACTGTAAAGCTAATCTCATCGCCCTGTTTAAGGTAACCGGTGTACATTTCGGGTACCGATACGGCAAGGCGCAGTTTCTTCTGGTCCTGTATGGTAAGCAAAGGGAGTTCAGACCCTTTACCGGCCGGGCCTACATAAGCCCCGGTGTTTATATTTCGTGCCGATACCACACCATCAAACGGGGCACGTATTTGCAGGTAGCTAAGGTTAACCTGTACCTCTTTGTAGGCTGCTTTTGCGGCCTGTAGTTGCGCATAGTCAGAGCTTTTGCGAGACAGGGCAATATCAAGGTCGTTTTTAGAAATAGTACCCTCAACTTTGCTGGTTTCCAGTATACGGTTGTAGGTGCTGTTGCTGGCCATATACACGGCCTCCTGAGAGCGCAGGCGCGATTCGGCGGCAGCCAGTTGCGAGCTTATCTCTGGGGCTTCTAATACAATTAGTAGCTGCCCAGCCTTAACCTCGCTACCTATATCTACCTTAAGCTCTTTTACAAAGCTGCTTACCTTAGCATAAAGGTCGGTTTGGCGAAAGCCGGATAATTCTGCCGGAAGGCGAATCTGGCTTGATAGTTTTTCTTTGTGTAACGAAAATGTTTCTATCGTAGGTTCGGCTTCAACAACCGGCGCTTCTTCTTTTTTTCCGCAGCTAACGGCACTTACAAGTAGTAGTGCAGCTGCCGGTATTAATACATATCTCTTCATTGTTTATTGGTGTGATGTAGGTATATAATGTTTACTTTCTATGTCTTCCGGGTCTAATGAAACCGATTGGGTTGTGGCTTTGCCCTGTGCCCATGCAAATATAATAGGTAGTATTACAAGTACGGCAAAGGTAGAGAACAACAAACCGCCAATTACGGCACGCCCCAGTGGCGATACCTGTTCGCCGCTTTCGCCATGGCCTATAGCCATTGGCAGCATACCGGCAATCATGGCAACACTCGTCATTATAATAGGGCGAAGTCGGGTAGAGGCGGCATCGCGGGCTGCCCTCAGGGCATCGCCACCATTTTCACGGCGCAAATGTTCGGCATTCGTAACCAATAGCACTGCGTTGGCTATTGATACCCCGACCGACATAATAATACCCATATACGACTGTAAGTTAAGTGTAGAGCCTGTTGCAAGCAATAAAAGCAATGCCCCTAACACCACGGCAGGCACGGTAGTTAAAATTACCAGCGATACCCTGAATGATTGGAAGTTAGCAGACAGCATTAAAAAGATAACCACAACAGCTATTAGTAAGCCCGATTGCAGGCTGCCCATAGTTTCGCTTAATACTTTGCTAAGGCCAATTGGCTCTATAAACAAACCACGGGGCAGTTCGCCTAAAGAATGTATGGCCGCATTAAGGTCTTTAGATGCAGTACCAAGATCGGTATGGTCTGTGTTGGCAGTGACAGACAGGTACGGCATGGCTCCAAGGTTGTCGTTCTCGCCATGTGTAAACGAGTGGGTAATGGTAGCCACATCGCCCAGTACCGGCCTTACCGAGTTTTTAAGCAATGGTATGTTGGCAATATCCTGTTCGGTCTGCATTTTATCTAAAGGCACCTGCACCTGAACGCTGTACGACAGGCCTATTTTTTCATCTATCCAGGTATTTTTATCGGTATAACGGGATGAGGATGTTGCTGCAATTAACGACCTCGAAATATCGTTCATGTCTACACCAAGTTGTGCCGCCCTAACCCTGTCTATAGTAATATCTAAAGCTGGGTATTTGGTGGCCTGTGCTATCTGCACATCTCTAAAATAGTGTATCTTATTCAGCTTGCCAATAATCTTGTTGGCATATTCTTCGTTCAGTTTTTTGTTTTTCCCTGCAATTCTAACCTCTATTGGGGTTGGAGATCCCTGGCTCAATACCTTATCGGTAAGTTCTATAGGCTCAAACGAAACTTTTACATTAGGCGCTATCTTTTTAATGCGCTGCCTTAATTCATCTTTAAAATCGTCCATATCTCTATGGTAATCTTTAAGTGCTATCTGGAAAACACCTTCGTGCGGGCCCGCCATAAACAAATAAATTGGCGATACCGAAAACAGCGATGGGTGCGTACCCACATAAGCCGATGATATGGCAATATGCTCTTTGCCCACCATAGTTTCCATCTCTTTAAGTATTTTAAGGGCTTCTTCTTCGGTGCGCTCCATACGGGTACCATCGGGTAGCCTTATACGCAGCTGAAACTGACTTGAGTTTACTTTAGGGAAAACATCCTGACCTATAATTCCAAGCATTAGTATGGCAATGGCGGTAATACCCAATAGGTAGCCAATAGAAATAAACTTTCGGGCAGGCATAAGCCTGTCCTGTAGCTTCATAAATCCACGTCGGAATTTCTCAAAACCACCTACTTTGCCATTGTTATTGTAATCTTCCCTCTCGGCAAAATCAGTTTTTTGTACATATACGTCTTCTGCAGGAACGGTAAGTTCGTTGTTGTGTTCTTTCTCGTGCCCGTGGCTTTTCATCAGCCAGTTGGCCATTACAGGCACAAACGTCTGCGAAAGCAGGAACGATATTACCATACTAAAACCAATTGCCATAGCCAGCGGAAGGAACAACGAGCCCGGTATGCCACTCATGGTAAAGGCCGGTGCAAATACCGCCAGTATACATAATAAGATTAGCAATTTAGGCAGGGCTATTTCTTTACAGGCATCCCAGATGGCCAGTGCCTTGGGCTTGCCCATATCGAGATGCTGGTGAATGTTCTCTATGGTAACCGTACTCTCATCTACCAATATACCAATGGCAAGCGCCAATCCGCTTAACGACATCAGGTTAATGGTTTGCCCGAATAATTTTAGGAATAAAACGCCCGATATAATAGAGATAGGGATGGTTAGTATTACAATAAGCGCCGCGCGCCTGTCGCCCAAAAATAGTATTACCATAAGCCCGGTTAGTACTGCCCCGATAATACCCTCTGTAATAAGGCTTTTAACAGAGTTAATTACATAAACCGACTGGTCAAACTCATACGATATCTTAACGTCTTCGGGTAGGGTACTCTGTATTTTAGGCAGGTTTTCTTTTAAATTTTTTACCACTTCCCAGGTAGAGGCATCGCCCGCTTTAGCGATACTTACATAAACCGATCGTTTACCATTAACCAATGCGTAACCGGCATTAGTATCGGCACCGTCTTTTATAATGGCAACATCGCCAAGCGAAAGGTTTTGAACCGAGCCTTTAAACAGCGGAATGTTCTGGAAATCGGTTACCTCTTTAATAGTGTTATTAGTAGGTGTAATATAATTTTGATTGCCTATACGCACATTACCCGATGGTGCTGTTTGGTTGTTAAGCCTTATGGCCTCTACAACTTGGTCTGGCGTTAAGTTGTGTGCACTAAGCTGAGATGGGTCTACGTTAACCTCTATGGTTCTTGGGCTTCCGCCGAAAGGTGGAGGCGATAACAACCCTGGAATTGATGTAAACGATGCCCTTACATAAACGTTGGCTAAATCCTGAAGTTCGTTATTGCTTCGGGTTTTACTGCTTAATACAAGCTGGCCTACAGGCAGCGATGAGGCATCAAAACGAATAATAAACGGCGGTTGCGACCCCGGAGGGAATGCCGCCTGTATCCTGTTAGAAAGTGCACTTAACTCGGCGGCAGCCTGTGCCATGTTGGTACCTTCGTAGTAGCTAACCTTCATTAGGGTAAGCCCTTGTATGTTTTTGGTTTCTATAGTTTTAACACCATTGGCAAATAGCATAATGTTAATGTAGTTCTTGGCAAAGTAAGCCTCCATCTGGTCGGGCGTATAGCCGCTAAACGGGTGCGCCAGGTAAATTACCGGCAGGTTCATTTTAGGCAAAATATCTACCTTAATATCCCTAACGGCGCTTATCCCGAAAAAGAACAGCCCTGCTACAAGTACCAGTATAGAGATAGGCTTGCGGAGTGCAAAACGTATTAAATTCATTATTTAAGGATAATTAAAATTCGTTGATAAAAAGGTTAAAGTCGCCCGTAGCAGCTGCTTTCATAAGCAAAGCCTGCCAAACATTGGTGTAAATAACATCGCGGTCGGTCTCGGCACGGTTAAGTATATACAATGCCTGGGTAACATCTACAAGGTTGGTAAGGCCATTGTTATAAAGCGTGGTACGTTGCAGGTAGGCCTGCTGTGCGGCGTTAACCTGGCGTGGTGCCTCTTTATAATTTTGCATGGCAAAGCCAAGGCGGGCATTGGCAGCATCGTCCTGCGCTTTTAGCTGCAGGTCTATAGCTTTATACTCGTCCTGCAGGCCACTTGATATTAATTTTTGCGCACTAACCTTTTTGCTCGAACGCGCTATAGAGGTAATATTCCAGGTCATGCCCACACCCATAAGGTAGTTTTGGCGGGTAGGGTTTATACCGTCAAAATAATTTTGTGTATACGAATTCTGATTGGTAGCGTAGTCTGAATTAAATCCCGATCCCCTTGTCTGGAACACACCAAAAAGGCTAAAGGTAGGCCAGTATTCTCTCCTAAAAAGCTTTAATTGCTGGTTGCTGTAGTTAATACGGCTCATGTAAAACTGCCTTATAGGGTTAAGGCTGTCGTTTAAGGTTTCTGTACTAATAACACCTTTAGGTACACGTGCAATAAGGGTGGTATCGGTAACAAAATCGGCTGGTTCTACACCCATAAGGCGCACCAGTTCGTTATTTTGCAGCTTAACCTGCTCCTTAATCTGGTTAAGGGCAATTTTGGCGCGCGAAACTTCGGCTGAGGCGAGGGTAGAATCTACCCCCGGCAACAACCCATTTATAACGCGAACAGCTGCGTTTTTAAGTACTACTTCAGATCGTTCAAGGTTTTTTTGCTGAGAGCGCACCAGCCTCTGGCTGGCTAATAAGTTAAGGTAGGCAGCACTAATGCGTATCTTGTGCTGAAACTGCTCCTGCTCAAAGTCTTTTTGTTGGCGCTGTGCATCGGCTTTAGCCAATGTTATGCGCTGTTTCATTCGCCCGAAGGTAAAAAAGTCCCAGTTAATGTTAGCAAGATACAATGCACCAAAGGCAGCGTTGTAATTTTGTTCGGCCAGCGGTAAGCCCGATGAGGCTACCCCTAAACCGCCAAGGCCATAAAGCGGGCCGTTCTGGCCGTTTACGGTACCGTAATCCTGTTGTGCCGAAAGGTTAAGGTTAGGCAGGTAATCGCGCCTGGTTTGTTTTACGGTTTCCTGGGCTGCCTGTGCATATTTGCCCTTGGCGGTAACCAAACCGTAATTTGTTACGCCGGTATCTACTGCTTCTTTTAACGACAGGTTTTGGCCTGCGCCATGCAAGGAGTACAGTAATAACAGCAGCATTAATTTTTTAAAGTGCATGTAAATAAGTATTAGTAAGGAATATAAGTGATGGCGCAAATTTACAAACGATAATAGTTTAAACACTTGTTTAAAATGACGAATTAAATTCGTCATGCATTTTTGCTTTAATCGCAGTTTAAGTAGTTACTTTGTACTCAATACGCATGCTAATGACCCGTTATCTTAAAAATTTTATCGAAAATAAATGGTGGCAGGAGCTTCTTATCCTTGTCTTCTCGTTTATACTGTTTACCCTTAACGACTGGATCTTAATAAAATCCTGGAAGGGTATATGGTCTGGCTGTGCCTATTTTTTAATGTTATACGGGCATGCACAGTTAAACCGCTTTTTCCTGCTGCCTATACTGCTTAAAAAACACAAGCCTTTACTGTATTTGCTGGCTACCTTCGGGTTATTGTTTGTGTTCTCTATTGTAATGTACAAGGTTGCCAATTTATGGATCTACAAAAACTGTTTTCTCTATAAATCGTCAGAGCAGCAAAGCTATGTATTTCAGGCAGCAACACTATTAGCAACACTTATATGTATACTCTCTACCATACTGATATTTAAGTTTTACCGCGACCGTAAAAACCTGGACCGCGAAAAACTACTTTACAATCAGGCCCAGATAAACTCGCTTAAAGATCAGTTAAACCCGCATTTTTTATTCAATACCTTTAATACCCTTTACGGAATAAGCCTTCAATATCCGGAGCGTACACCCGAACTTATAATGCACGTATCGCAGCTAATGCGCTACCAATTAGAGAGCCATGAACGCCAGTGCGTGCCGTTGGAAGACGAAATTAGCTTTATAGGCAGTTACATTCAGTTAGAAAAAGAGCGTGTGGGCTACCGTTGCAACATTACGTTTAATAGCGATGTGGACGATGAGAACGCCTATAAAATTCCGCCCATGCTGCTTATCAGCTTTATAGAAAATGCTTTTAAGCACGGTACCTGCTCTATAGAAAAATGCTTTGTTGAGGTTACTATATCAGTTAAAGAAGGCAAGCTGGACCTGTTAGTAAGGAACTCGATACCCGAAAAGAAAAACGATGTGGTTTCTACCAAAATAGGTATTAAAAACACTACCGAAAGGCTTAAATTACAGTACGGCAGCAACTATACACTTGATATTAAAGAAGACCGTGTTTTCAGCGTAAACTTACAACTTCAGCTTAAAAGGATATGAAGCAGCCTACTACCATAAAATGTATTATTGTAGATGATGAGCCTGCTGCCCATTATGTGCTTGCCAATTATATTAAGCAAAACCCCGAACTGGAGCTTGTATTTGAGGGCTACAATGGGGTGGAAGCCTTAGAGTATCTTAAAACAAACAGTGCCGACCTGATGTTTCTTGATATTGATATGCCCGAAATTAGCGGCCTTGAAATGCTTAAAAAACTGGCTAAGCCCCCGCGTACCGTTCTTACAACCGCCTACAGCGAATTTGCTTTAGAGAGTTACGAGTATGGTGTTATAGATTATCTGCTTAAACCCATATATTATCCAAGATTTCTTAAAGCCATTAATCGTTATTATGAGCTTGCTGCCCCGGTAGAAGCAGTTATCGACGAGCCTGTAACACAGGAAACCATTAAGGTTAAAGTTGATAGCGAAACCGTTACTATAGAGGTTAGCAGCATATTGTATGCCCAGAGTTATGGCAACTACGTAAAGATATTTACACTGAGGCGCAATTACCTGGCTACCATTACCACCAACGATTTTGAAAAGTGCCTGCCACCGGGCTTGTTTATGCGGGCGCATAAATCGTTTATTATTGCTTTAGATAAGGTAGAAGAGGTTAAAAAAGACCATGTACTAATTAAGCGTAACCCCATACCTATTGGTATTACCTATCGTCGCGAGCTTGCCGAAAAGCTGCGCGAGGTAAAAAAATAAAACACAAGAACAACTATAATTTTAAATTAAACTACCCCATGATCGAAGTAAAAGCCTTTGCGGCCTATGATGCCGAAACCCCATTAAAACCATTTGATTTTGAACGTAAAGATGTTGGCGCTCACCAAATACAAATAGAGATACTCTTTAGTGGTGTTTGCCATAGCGATATCCACACGGCACGCAGCGAGTGGGGCAAAGCCAATTACCCTGTTGTACCCGGCCACGAAATTGTGGGCAGGATTATAAAAGTGGGCAGCGATGTTACTGCTTTTAAAGTAGGCGAACTTGCCGGTGTTGGCTGTTTTGTTGATTCTTGCCGCGAGTGCCAGAGCTGTAAAGAAGGCGAGGAGCAATATTGCGAAAAGGGCATGACAGGTACCTACAACAGCTTTGAGCGTGGTACTAACATTCCTACGTATGGTGGTTACTCTACAAGCATTACTGTAGATGAAAAATACGCTTTGCACATTGCTGATAATTTAGACCTTGCCGGTGTTGCACCGTTGTTATGTGCCGGTATTACTACATTTTCGCCACTGCGCCACTTAAAAGTAGGTAAAGGCCATAAGGTAGCTGTATTGGGCCTTGGTGGTTTAGGCCACATGGCGGTTAAATTCGCTGCGTCTTTTGGTGCAGAGGTTACTATGCTGAGCACATCGCCATCTAAAGAGGCCGATGCTAAAAAACTTGGTGCGCATAACTTTGCATTGACATCTGACCCTGAAGTAATGAAATCGTTAGCTAACTCGTTCGATTTTATTGTAAATACTATCTCTGCTAAGCACGAATATGCTACCTACCTGAACCTTTTGCGTAAAAACGGAACTATGGTTGTTTTAGGTGTGCCCGAAGTACCATCTGTAGCACCGGCTATGAGCCTTATTGGAAAACGCCGAAGCATTATGGGCAGCCTTATTGGCGGTATTGCCGAAACGCAGGAAATGCTTGATTACTGCGCAGAGCACAATATAGTGTCTGACGTTGAGGTTATAGACATGCAGTACATTAACGATGCTTACGACCGTATGGAAAAAAGCGATGTTAAATACCGTTTTGTTATAGATATGGCTTCGCTTAAATAAGAACCTTTTTTGTTACCAATAGCTATATATTTGTAAAAAAGGACAGTCCGCAATGGCTGTCCTTTTTTTTATTAATGCTGTAGTATCTCGAACCAGGAGAGTATATAATCGGCTTCGTCGTGCCAGGTTGGCAATCCTAACACAAAATGGTTCTTGCCTTTAAACTCTTTATAATCAGTAACCGAATGGCTTTTTTCGTACTTAAGGTAGTTGCTGTAATTAAGAGATTCCGGCATTATATGGTCGGCACTGCCGGATATGAAAAGCAGTGGTGCATGCGGTTTATTAAAATCAACAGCGGCGGCATCAGTCAAAGTGTCGCGCAATACCTGTTTGCTTTCGGGTATAGTATTTTCCTGATACGATATAAGTTGCTCTTCGTGGCTCATGCCGTTGGTAAAAGCATATTTCCATTCGTCAATACTCATTAAATGGGTCTTATTCTTCGGCGTAAAATACCCTAAAGGCTTCCATATCGATTTAATAAAAGACCATTCAAACGATCGTACGCCCTGCGGCGGAACAGAATGTATGGCAACACCCGCCAAAACAAGGTCGCGGTTAACCAAAAGCTGCACTAACAAGCCACCAAGTGAATGTCCAATAGCTATGGGTTTTTCGGGCAGGGCAGCAATTATATCTATATAATGTTGTAAAAGAGTCTCTAAGCGCAGGCCTGCCAGATCGGTATCGTTAGGCTGGCGTTCCCTAAGTTCATGTGCAGGCGCATCTTTAAAAGGCCACGGTGGTGCAATGCAGGTATAGCCTTTGCTCTTATAAAAAGCAATCCAGGCATCCCACCCGTGGTGCGATACAAATGCACCGGTTATAAATATAATCGTTTTAGAATTAGGTAAAATCATTGCAATTTTTGTTGTTTGTATGTAGGGAGGTTGTGCACAAAGCTATTGCGATAGTACATCGTGTATTTCGGGCTTGCGGTCGAACATTTTCTTGGCAAACGGGCAAAGCGGAATAATTTTTTTGCCGTTTGCGCGTGCAAAAGCCACCGCGCTGTCCAGCATTTTAAGGCCTACACCTTTAAACTCAGGGTTGCCAACGGTATGCTCAATAATAAATTTATCATCGCCGGCCCAAACGTAGGTCATTATACCGGCTTCGGTTTCTCCTTCAATAGCCCTAAAGTGGCCTTTCTTTTTATCGTCAAAATGCTGTATTTCCATAGCAGATATTTATTTTTTTATGTTGAAGTTGGGGTTTTGTTCAGGCAGCGGCACATAGCCGGTTTCGCCCTCTAATTTGGGGAATTTGTGGTCGGTCCAGCGTTGTTTTGCCTCTTCTATCATTTCTGCAGATGATGCCACAAAGTTCCAGTAAATATAGCGGGGCTCCGGAAAAGGCTCTCCGCCAAAAATATATACGGTAGTATTTTCGTTCATTGTAAACTCGCAAACAGAGCTGTCTTTAGCTACCAGTAATTGCTTAGGCAAAAAGGTAGTGCCATCGTTCTCTATACTGCCCTCTAATATATAAAGGCCACTTTCGCCATACAGGTCTTTGCCAATGGCAACCTTTTGGGCTGTAGTACTTTTAAGCTCTATAAAGTAAAGGGGGCTGTAAACCGGCACGGGCGACTTTTTACCAAAAGCTTCACCTGCAATAAGTTTGATGTTAACAGTATCCAGTTTCCATTCCGGCAACTGGTCTTCGGTAATATGGGCAAATGAAGGCTCCATTTGCTCCAGGTGCTTGGGCAGGGCAACCCATATTTGCAGGCCGTGCAAAAATTTATCCGAATGGCGCAGGCGTTCGGGTGTACGTTCAGAGTGTACAATGCCTTTACCGGCAGTCATCCAGTTAACCTGGCCTGGAATAATTTCCATCTCGGTACCCAGGCTGTCGCGGTGCATTATATTGCCCTCAAACAGGTAGGTAAGGGTAGAAAGCCCAATATGCGGGTGCGGACCCACATCTAAATTTTCATGATCGTTAAGTGCGGCGGGCCCCATGTGGTCTATAAAAGCAAAAGGCCCCACGGTGCGCTTATCTTTAAACGGCAAAAGCCTCCCTACCAAAAAGTTGCCTATGCTGGCAGGGCGCTCTTCTATTATCTGGTTTATATTAGACATTATCAATTTGCTTTGTGTGTGTTAATTTACAAATAAATTTATAAAAAAACCAAACCCAATATTGAGAAATTGATAAAAGTCTAAATAATTGCCGTTTTATTAATTAAAATTTTTAGCAAGCCATTCGGCAGAAAGCACCACATCCTGCTGTGTAAGATTGTGGCTTGTTGGCAAATCGTAAAAAGCTACGTTAAAGCCCAGCTCTTCAAGATTTTTAAGGTATATGGTTGTGGCATTAGCATTAACGGTAGGATCTAATTTACCCGAGCTAAAAAATACCGGAACCTGTTTTGTAGTGCCCTCTGTACCTATACCTTTAAAAGGCTGCATTGGGCGGTACAGTATAGCCCCCGCTAAAAAATCAGGGTACTGTACAAGCGTGGCGCCTGCAATGTTAGCCCCGTTAGAATAGCCAAGTGCAATTATTTTATTAAGGTTGAAACCTTCTTTTTCTGCCAACTCCTTAATAAAAGCTACCATTTCATCGGTACGGAAGCGCAAATCGTCTTCATCAAAAATACCCATGCCCAGGCGTTTAAAAAAGCGTGGCATACCGTTTTCGCTCACGTTGCCGCGAAGGCTCAATATGTTATAGCTATCGCCAAAATTCTCAGCAAGCGGAATCAGGTCGGCTTCATCGCCACCGGTACCGTGTAATAGTAATAGGGTATAAGCCTCAGGGTTACCTGTAGGTTTATAAATATATTTAAGTGGTGTAAAATCCATAATATAGTAGTTAAAATTACCTCCCGGCTGAATTGTGGCAGCCGGGAGGTAAATAATTAATTTATAGGTACTAAATGAGCTTCGATATCTTCGCGGCGCGATTCGTACTGTGCAGGTAGTTTAAGGCCTTTGCCCAAATCTTCAAGAGCCTCATCTACAGTAAAGCCGGGGTTATCGGTAGCAATTTCAAACAAAACACCGCCCGGTTCTCTAAAGTAAAGGCTGTGGAAGTAATTCCTGTCTATTTGCGGGGTAATGCTAAGGCCGGCAGCGGCTACTTTTTCTCTAAAGTGCATTAAAATTTCATCGTTTAAAACCCTAAAAGCAACGTGGTGTACGGTACCATTGGCAACATGGCCGCGTTTTTCGTCTTTAAGTTCTACTAAGTCAACTATCGCTGCCTGATCTACAGTATCTATGGCATAGCGGTAGCGGTTACCTTCCTGGGCTATAAGTTTGTAGCCAAAAATATCGGTAAGTACAGCAGCAGTGCCGGTTATACTGTTTAGGGTAATGGTAATATTATGAAAGCCCCTTGTTGCAATGTTGGCTTTAACCTCGTCGGTTTCCCAGGGTTTGCGGTTATCCTGTGTGGCCGATTCTATAAGCTCAAATTTAAGTCCGTCCGGATCAAGAAATGTAAGGTAGCGTTCGCCGAATTTCTCGGCCGGTTTATTATAGATAACATTGTATTTTTCAAAACGTTCTACCCATAATTCCAAGCTGCCTTTAGGTACAGAGTAGCCAATTTCGGTAGCCATGCCAGAACCCCTGCGGCCTTGTGGTATGCCATCTCCCCACGGGAAGAAAGTAAGTATGGTACCGGCGCTGCCCACTTCGTCTCCAAAGTAAAAATGGTAGGTTCCCGGATCGTCAAAGTTTACGGTTTTTTTAATAAAGCGTAAGCCTAAAATGTTGGCGTAAAAATTAAAGTTACGTTTGGCATCGCCTGCAATTGCAGTAATATGGTGTATGCCTAAAATTGTATTTTCCATGGTTGTTTGATTATTAAAATTTGATATTGTAAAGGTATAACTGGTTTATTTTTAAAACATTGAACTAAGACAAGAAGTTGGTAGTAGTGCCTCCGGTCAACGCGGTTGTAATTTCATTATAAAGTAACCCACTGCCGCCGCCATAGTGCTGCACTATTTTAACTGATGGGTTATTGAGGGTAAAAAAAGTCCTTAATTTGTTTTCGTCTTCTTCATCTATGCCACAGCCCAGGAGCACGATATCAAACGGGTGCTTTATAAAAAGCTCCATAGCCTGGCTATCTTTGCTTACCCCAATGCCGTTCCAGCTATCGTTCTTATTAATAAGCCTTACTACGGTTTCCAGTATTTCGGCGTGCCTGCCAATGTAAAGGATGTTTATTTTTTTAGACATGGCGTTATAATTTTTTGGTTGATTATTATAGTACAAAGTTGCTGCATTACGACCTTAAAAACATTGAACTGGAACATGTAATACATTATTTACCTGCATAAGGCAAATTGCATACCTTTATTTTAGTTTATTGATAATTAGTGTTTTATTTTGTTTTGTGTGGTTTTTAAATAGCGATATAGAGTTTTTTATTTGCCACATTACGGTATTTCGTTGTTTTTTAAGTGGGTAAGAATTATCAGGCAATTTATTTATCTTTACAATCATGTTTGATAACCTTATACTATACCTGCAATCTAAATTTACTATTACCGATGAAGAAATTGAAATAGTAAAACAGGTGTGCCGCCTTAAAAAGCTGCGCAAAAGGCAGTATTTGTTACAGGAAGGCGATGTTTGGCGCTATAATGCTTTTATATCTAAAGGCTTGGTGCGTACTTTTAGGGTAGACGAGAAAGGGCAGGAGCATATTATACAATTTAGCTCTGAGAACTGGTGGACGGGCGACAGGCAAAGTTATATTACCGATAGCCCTGCACGCTATAATATAGAAGCCCTGGAAGATACCGAGGTTATATTAATACCTAAAGGCGATTTTGAAGGGCTGTACCGCTCTATACCTAACTTTAGCGATTTTATGCACCTGCTTATGGAGCGTACTTTTATAGCTTCGCAAAACCGCATACATGCCGGCATTAGTTATTCGGCTGAAGAAAAATACCACGATTTTCTTAAAACCCACCCCACGCTTGTTAACCGTGTGCCACAGCACATGATAGCTTCTTTTTTAGGCTTAAGCCCCGAAACCCTTAGCCGTGTGCGCACTAAGAAATAGTTTTACTTGCTTTTTTATCGGCTGTTATTATTTGTCTTGATAAATGTCAAGAGTTTTTTCTGCTTTTTATCAATGGATGCAGGGTGGTGTTTAACGCAACTTTGTATCATCAAAAACCAACAAATGGTTTTGAGTTTAAATAACAATTAAAAACTATTTATCATGAAAACTTTAGAAAATAAAGCAGTATTAGTAACAGGCGGTAGCCGTGGCATAGGTGCCGCAATTGTAAAAAGATTAGCTAATGAGGGTGCAGATGTTGCCTTTACCTACGTAGCAGGCAAAGAGCAGGCCGATGCCCTTGTAAAAGAAATTGAAACCCTTGGACGTAAAGCAGTAGCCATACAGGCAGACAGTGCCAATGCCGAATCGGTTATTGCGGCGGTAGAAACCACCGCAGCGCGCTTAGGTAAAATAGATATATTAGTTAATAATGCAGGTGTTGCGGTTATGGGGCCTTTAGACCAATTTTCGTTAGAAGATTACAATAAAACCTTTGATATTAATGTGCGTGCAGTATTTGTGGCTATTAAAGCAGCTGTAAAACACATGGCAAGCGGTGGCCGTATTATAAACATAGGCAGCACTAATGCTACCCGCATGCCGTTTGAAGGTGGTAGCGTTTACGCTGCCAGTAAGGCTGCCGTACAGGGCTTAACTATGGCATTGTCCAGAGATCTTGGTCCGCAGGGCATTACCATTAACAACCTGCAACCTGGCCCGGTAAATACCGATATGAATCCCGATAATGGCCCGTTTGCCGATTTGCTGAGAACACAACTGCCAATTGGCCGTTATGGCGAGGCATCTGAAGTTGCATCTTTTGTAGCCTACCTTGCAGGCCCCGAAGCCGGCTACATTACCGGAGCCAGCCTTAATATAGATGGTGGGTTTATGGGTTGATTTTGAGCAGCAAAGTTCCAGAGTTGCAAAGTTGCATTGTCTCACAACTCATTAACTGTGCAACTTTGTAACTTTTGTAACTCTGCAACTTTCTCCATTAACTTTATACTTTCCTTAATACTCTTAGCTGTTTTTGTGTGGTACATTTATAGTAAACTAAAAAAAATAGCCATGAAAACAGTATATACTAAAATAAGTTTATTTGCCATACCGCTTATTGCGGCTGCTATAACAACATCGTGCATAAGTGGGCAAACCGCCGGAGATGGGGGAGTGGAGAGCGAAACCATTAACGTTACATCGCCTAATGATATAAGAACATCCAGCGATATGAACATCTCGCCATCTAACCTTACTACCAGCGACCCGGCCATTAAAATGCAGGAAGATTCGCTTAAAACTACACCCGCTGGGCCAAGCGAACGCTATATAATTAATAATTAAAGGGTTTTGAGTTATTTTTGTGCGTTTTTTAAGGTAAATTTAATAAAACTATAAGAATTTTTTTGTGATTGCTCGCCTATCTTTGATTTTCAATAATATAAAGAGCAAATTCATGAAAAGATCATTTTTAAAAAACAGCATGTTTGTTGCATTGCTTGCTGCAGGTTTAGGCCTTGCATCTTGCGGAAGCAACAAAACAGAGGGTGACGCAACAGCTACTGACACTATTAGCAGCACCGAAACAGAAATTACTACCGATACGGTTACAACAGTTACAGATACTGTTACACCACCGGTTAACGATACTGTAGCACCATAATTCTAACCGGCATTAGCCTGACTGAATTATTAGAAAAGGACAACTTTATTCAGGTTGTCCTTTTTTTGTTAAGGTTTTGATGGATAGTCCTGTTAATTAGGTTTTTATTAATAAAATGATGGCTAAATCTTAATTATTGATGTCTTATATTTGTTAATACACTGAGTACATTAATTTTAAATTATATAATTATGAAAACCACATCGCTAAAAAGTGCCTTATTCGCTTCTTTGCTGGTTGCAGGTTTAAGCCTGACATCGTGTAAAGACAAGGCAGATTCAAAAGACCCTGATACTACAGATACGGTGACTACACCAATGGTGGACCCAACACTTGATACCACAAGTACTGATACAACAGCTACCAGTACCGATACGGTAACTAATCCTGTAGGACCGTAATTAAAAAGGCTAACGCAGATATAAAGACAACATAATTAATTATGTTGTTTTTTTTATGAAAAATGCTACCAAATATTTATGTTTTTTTTAATATTTAGATAATTAATGAGAACATTTTAAAATGTAACTTTGAAAATAGGCCAAATACAAACCTTAATTATAACTGATTATGAAAATTAAATTTTTAAAGAATACTCTAATGGTATCCATGCTTTTAGCAGGGTTGACACTTACTTCTTGCAAAAACAAGGCAGATGATGGCGATGATGCCGGAGCAGATGATACGGTAGCAACTGATACTCTTTCTGGCTATAATGTAAATGAGACACCTGCTGATACTGTTATTACCGATAAAGATACGGTTGTAGAAATGGGTACAAAAAATGATAGCAAAGAGAATGCTGTAGGTACACAGGTGCCTTAATAAAAATAAAATTTGGGAAGATAAAAAGGGCAGTCCACTATTAGGATTGCCCTTTTTTATATGCCTAATTTAAAAGGCTATTTGCAGGCCAATGTTAAGGCGGCCTCCATCTTTAGAGTTAAAAAAGGCAATGTTTGCTGTTGTAAAGCCGGCAATATTAAACAAAAGCCCGCCACCGGCAGATGTATGCCAGGTGTTGCTGTTTTCGGCATCTATCCAAACGCGGCCATAGTCAAAACCACCATAAAGCTCCCATGCAATAGGTATAAAGCCATTGTTTAGCTTACCCAACGACAGGCGCAGATCAGAATTTTGGTAATAGGATGTTTTACCGCTAAAGCGCTGTTTCCTAAAGCCTCGTACACCATCCATATCGCCAATGGTGGCAGCCTGGTAAAATTCGAAATCATTATTAAAAATATGCTGTGCCTTTAGTTTTGTAGCATATACTAAAATACCCTTGCGGTCTATTTTAGTGGTTATTCTCAACTCCGGAATAATGTAGGCATAGCCCTTGTCTTCATTAAAATTAGCCTTATAGCCACCTGTAAGGCTTACGCCGATGCCTTTTTTGGGCAGTGCGGCACTATCAAAGTTGTTATAAGTGTATGATGCCTCTGCGGTATAAAAAGTCTGCTCATCAAACACTTTCGGGTTTACCGGCGCAAGGTCTATATATCTTCCCGCGGTTTTTTCTACCTCTATGTTTTCGTACTTTAACCCAAAACGAATCAAGCTACCATAATAGCCCCTGTAAATTAACGACGGGTTAAAGTAAGTGGTACGAATGCGTACACGGTTGTAGTCCATACTCAAATCGTTATTATCGGGTGTGTCGTTTCCAAAACCAAAAAAGTTATTGGCATAAAACGGAGAGGTATAACCCGCAGCAATACCCAAATTTAAATGGTTGATTATATGGGCAAATTCGCCTGCATAGCTAATGTTTAAACCACTTGTAGCCGTATAGTACAGTGCCTTTATGTCGTGCTGGGCAGTAAAAGGGTTTCGACGCAAATCATTCTTAGTGTACGAAAAGGCAGCACCCACCGCAAGGCCATCATCCGGGTTATAGCCCAGCATAGGTATAATTTGTTTCAGGTCTCTGCGGCCCTTCATAAAATTGTACGTATTAAGTTCGTAATCATCGGTAAGGGTTTTGTGTGCAGGCGTTTCAAAAGTATTAGGCATAGTCTTCTGGTCGTACACCTTAATACCTTTCCTGTTTTCTAAACGGTAGGTGTCGTTGTTTTTGCCGCCAATAATTTTAATGCAAACCGGGTGATCCCCATCGCCCTGTACCTCAAAAATATCTTTATCATCCAATCCGTAAAGCCACAACTCTTTGGTAATTTTGCTATCATAATCTACATCCCAAAATACAGGGCCTTTGGCACCGTCTTTTATACGATAGCCCTTAATATTGGTAATGCCGTTGGGCATGCGGGTAATAATAAACCAGTCGTCTTTATCGGTACCGGTAATCATTACAAACGATTTTAAATACTTATATAAGTCGTGCGAAAGCGCCTCTACCTTATCAATACGGCCTAAACTGCTTTTTTAATCTGTGCCTTCTTGTCTTCATCAACCCCTTCCGGAAATTTAGAAAACGCTTTGTTAATCACCTCTTCGGTAAGGTGTTCCTTAATATAAGCGGCTTCCCTTGCCCAGTCGGCCTCGGTATCGTTTTTAAGTACGGCTCTGTCTACATCGTCTCCGGCATCGTTAAACCAGCGTATCCATTTATACCTGTCTTTATATTGCTGCATAAAGCGTAGCGGGGGGCTAAGGGTGGTAACAGCACCAAGTATAAACCCATCGAAGTTAGAAAAAGCCTGGTCGCGGTCGCGGGGTATGGGGGTATATAACAGCGTGCCGTCGTCTTTAGTGTCTTCGGTCCAGCGCCATTGGTCGGCATGGCGGTCAAAATCACCAAGAATGTTGTCTAATAGCCTTGACCTTATGTAAAGCGACTCGTTAACAGTAATCTTATCTTTTCGGCGCAGTTTTTCTAAAAGGTCATCGGTACCTATAATTTTGTTATGATAACCAAAACCGGCTTTATTGCCCTGGCCATCGTTAGCCTGCTCTTCTATAAAATAAACCTGGTCGCCATAATCATCGTTATAAATGCCCAGTGCTTTTTGTTTAGGAATGTAATATAACTGCGGGTTGGCATGGTAAATTTCCAGTGCATCGCTAATATCGGCAATGGTTAGGGCGGCATAGGGGTTGGCGGTAGTCCAATAATCCTGTAGCAGTTTTATAAAATAGGTGTCGGCAACATCAGGGCTCAGGTATTGGGTTTTAAATAAAAAGTATTGTATAAAGCGCAAGGCACTCTTTTTGGTGTTACGCATGGTATATTCAGACCCTGATTTATCTTTTAACCTAAGCGAATTGGTTTGGTGCCCGCCACCTTTACGCACAGGAGTAAGACCGCCGTAAAGCGTATCCAGCAGGGCGGTTTTAAGTTTGATGGGAGCAAGGTAATCTTTGCGGTAATGGCTACCCCACAGGGCTTCGAATACAGCCGAATGCTCCAGTTCGTCTTTACTGTAAATAGATTTTTCTACATATTGTGGCGATTGGTATTCGTTATATTCCGGCAGGTTTGGTTTTTCATCAGGTGCAATAACCTGACTTTCAAATAAGGGTGCTCCATAGTTGTTAGACGCCCCGTAAAAACTTACAGACAGCGATCCGTCACTATAAGCTGTTAGTTTAGAAAAGCCATTTTCGGCAGCGCTAAATTTACTGTTAGGGCTCATTTTAACGCTGTTGGTTTCTTTACCCGATCCGCTAATAATTATCGGCACATCCCTGTCTAAAATATATTGCAGGTTATTTTCGTGACCCGATACAAACACCACATTTTTAAAACGGAGTGCCATAGTAAAGAGCCTGTCGCTTAATTCTTTGTAGTATTTGTTGGTTATTTGCTGGGGGCTGATGCCAAACGCATAGCTACTGCCGTATTTGCCATACGTGGCAATAGGGTGGTATAGGGCTATAATTACCGTTTTGCCTTCGCTTTTTACAATTTCGCTCTCAACCTCGGTATAAAATTGGTTTTTGCTTTTAATAGCGCATTTATCATTAAGGTTGGGTATTTTATCCCAGTCCATTAACGCCCACTCCGAATCTAAAAGCAGTAAATCAACATCCTTGTTTATCTTTATTTTCTCTAATGGGCAGCCATCTTCGGGCTCAAAAGCCTTGTCGTTTTTAAGTGCGGCAGTAATAAAGTCCTGTTGTTTCTTAAGGCTTTTTAGTCCATTATTCCAGTCGCTGTGGCCCGGCATAAAAAACACATTGCCTGTGTAACCCTTTAGCAGGTTAACTTGTTGGTTGAGGTTGGCAACGGCATCAGGATTATTTTCATCAAACCCTGAAGCTGATGCACTATTGCCTAAAAACAGTACAGTACTGTTGCTGCCTTCTATTTTAAGAGTATTGGTTAGAGCTTCTAATGCGCTGCTTTTATTGGTATTGGCACCGGTATTGCCTATTGCATAGAATGTATGCGAAACGGTTTTAACCGGCTCTTGCGCATAAATTTTTAAAAGGCAAAATAAAAAAATGAGGGTAATTTTTTTAGTCATAATATTATGCTTTGCGTTAAACTTTCTCAGGCAACCGGATATTTCAATCAATAAAAGTAATCAATTTTATGTAAGAATTGTAGTGCGTTTAATTACGTCAATAGATTTTGAAACAATTGATAATAATTATAACAAGCAAATTTGTAACCGTATTATAATAAGATGTATACGTTTTGTAGTAAGGGCGTATAAAATTTTTCGGCTTCTTGAAATTTCAATGTTAAATGTATGAAATTTAATGAGTTGTAGCTAAATCCTGTAATCAATTTTAGAGCTTTGGCTGATGATTTTTCTATGAAATTTATTTGAAGGATGCAGATAAATTTCAGGCTTACGAAATATCGTTGAAAGCAATACAGATTAACGAAATGCCGTCGTATTAATAAAAAAAATCCCCGCTGTATAGTAAACTACAGCGAGGATTAGCGAACCAGTAATTTTTTAGTAAAAAACCCTTTTCCGGTGAGGGAAAAGGGAAGCCATTAAACCACACCTTACTTTAATTTGAATGGCTTTTTTTTTGTTTGGGGGCAATGCATTAGTAATTTTCAATTATATATACGTAAGGTTTATTTAGATGGTTTTAAAAAAAATTAAAAAAATATCTTTTTTTGTAAATTCTTATTTTCAAAGGATTTTATTACCGTAATATTTATATTTACAACAGTTGCAAACCGATTAATTTTTTTAATACCTACCGGTATATTTTATATATGGAAAACATTACTATAATAATCATGATGTTGTTTGGGGTAGCCTTTCTGGGCCTCATAAGCAGCAAATATAACTTTCCGTTTCCTATAGTATTAGTGCTTTGCGGGGTAGTGATAAGTGTAATACCGGGCCTGCCGGTTATAGCCCTTAACCCAGATGTGGTTTTTGTAATATTCCTGCCGCCGTTGCTGTACTTTGCCGCGTGGAATACCAGCTGGCACGATTTTAAAGGGTCCATCCGTCCGATAAGCCTTGCTGCCATCGGGTTAGTAATTTTTACAACTGTTGCAGTGGCATTAGTGGCACATTATTTAATAGATATTAGCTGGCCACTGTCATTTTTAGTAGGCGCTATTGTGTCTCCGCCCGATGCTGTTGCGGCAACCACTATAACTAAAGGCCTTGGGCTGCAGCCCCGCCTTATAAGCATTTTAGAGGGCGAGAGCCTTGTTAACGATGCCAGCGGACTTGTAGCTTACAAATACGCACTTGCAGCCATTACAGCAGGTAATTTTGTGCTTTGGGAAGCCGGGCTTAATTTTTTGCTGGTAGCATCGGCAGGGGTGGCTATTGGCTTAGCTTTAGGGTACTTTATGTACATAGTGCACAAAAAATTTGTATGCGACCCGATTGTAGAAACTACTTTTACTTTCCTAACCCCGTTTGCGGCTTATTTACTGGCAGAGCATTTTCATTTTTCAGGGGTGCTTGCTGTGGTAACAACAGGTTTGTACCTGTCGTTCAGGTCAGGGCAAATATTTACGCACCAAAGCCGTGTTATGAGCTCTACCGTTTGGGAGGTTGTGGTATATATACTTAATGGCCTTATTTTTATTTTAATAGGCCTGCAGCTACGCCAGATAATGGATGGCATTGGCGATTATTCTACATCTTCTTTACTAATATGGGGTCTTGCTGTAAGCCTTGTTGTAATAGTGGTGCGCTTTTTATGGGTGGTGCCGGCAACTATGCTACCCCGATTTTTCAGCAAAAAGATAAGGACTACCGAAGCCTTTAATCCTCGCAACCTCGTTGTATTTGGCTGGGCCGGTATGCGTGGCGTGGTGTCTATGGCGGCGGCATTGGCCCTGCCGTTAACGCTACCCGGTGGGGCGGCTTTTCCGCACCGTAACCTTATTATTTACCTTGTATTTTGTGTTATACTCTCAACACTGGTGCTCTTGGGGCTAACGCTTCCGTGGATAATTAAGGTACTTGAAATAGAGCCGTACTCTATTTTTGCCGAAGAATATGAGGTTCGTAACCAGGTAGTATCGCAAACTATAGCACATATAGAGGAAAATTTATCGCTCCTGCAAGACGATTTGCTGCGTAATATTAAAAGTAAGTATGAGGTTAAGTACAATAGGCTTCAAAAAACCGACCTGCCTGCTAATTACTTTGGCAAAGGCGAAACCCTTGCCCTTAATATATTTAATGAGTACACACAACTGCAAATAGACCTGGTTAATATTGAACGCCAGAAGATTGAAAAGCTGCACCGCGATGGCAGTGCTAACGAAGAAATTTTACGTAAGATAGAAAAGGAACTGGATTTAGAGGAAACCCGCCTTAACATGGATATGTATGAAGGATAAGTTATAACAAAATATGTAATATTATGTAACACCTAAGTTGTAGGAAATACAGAGCAAAATTTGCGTATATAATTAAATTTTAGTTAAATAGTATAGGCTTGCTTAACACTTCTTTAACACTTGTTTTTATACTTTTGGTACGTGAGCCAAAAAATAAACACACCACTTTTTAAACCTGAAAACCCTTACAATAAGCTGCTTTTAAAAGGAGTTCATTATGAGGTATATACTGTTATATCACATTTAATTTACCGCATTACTAACAATGCGCACCAAAAATTAAACAGCAGTATAAAAAACGTTTCGGTTTCTAAAAAACAATATGCCTATACATTATGATTTTAATTGTTGATGATATACGGGCAAACATCCTGGCCTTACAAAAAATACTGGAACTCCATAACCTGCAGGTAGATTCGGCAGAATCCGGCGAAGAAGCGCTTAGGAAAATCCTTAAAACCAACTACTCCCTTATTATAATGGACGTGCAAATGCCCGGTATGGATGGTTTTGAGGTGGTAGAAACCCTTGCAGGCAGCAACAGGACAAAAGATATTCCGGTTATATTTTTATCGGCGGTAAATAAAGAGAAAAAATTTATCTCTAAAGGATACGAATCGGGTGGGGTAGACTACATTACCAAGCCGGTAGACCCTGATTTGCTCATCTTAAAGGTAAAAACTTTTCTTAAGCTATCCGAACAAAAAAACGAGCTTAAAAACATCCGCGACCTCTTATCTAAAGAGATAGAGATTAGGAAAGAAGCCCAGGAAAACCTTGAAATTAAGGTAGAAGAGCGCACCAGGGAACTGAGTGCAAAGAACGAAGAGCTGGAGCTGCGCAACCACGAATTGCAACAATTTTCGTGGGTGGTATCGCACGATTTAAAAGAGCCTTTGCGCAAGATCGAGACTTTTATAAAGATCATCCACGAGCGCTACCTGATGAAGGATGAAAAGGCAGATGACTATGTAAACCGAACCATTCGTGCATCACAACGTATGTCGAGGCTTATATCAGACCTGCTGGAATATTCGCGCCTGTCGTCTACCGTAATCCCTGAAAAGACCGACCTTAATGAAATCCTTAAAGAGGTTTTAACTGATTTTGATTATCTTATAGAACAAAAGCATGCCATTATACAGCAGGGCAATTTGCCGCTGGTAACCGGGGTGCCCAGCCAGTTAAGGCAGCTGTTCCAGAACCTTGTGGGTAACTCGCTTAAATTTGTTAAGCCCGATGTTAGCCCACTTATAGAAATAACATCTGAGGTTATAGATAGTAAAGATTTTGATGCAGTACCATCTGCCACAGGTAATTACTGCCGGATAACGGTAAAAGACAACGGTATTGGCTTTAACGAAGTCTACCTGGATAAGATATTTAAGATATTCCAAAGCCTTAACGACCGTAATAGTTACGAGGGCACGGGTATTGGGCTTGCCATAGCCAGTAAAATAGTAGAAAAACACAACGGCTTAATAACAGCAAAAAGCAGCAACGGCAACGGTGCCAGCTTTATTATTGTTTTGCCTTTATAGTAGAAATATATGAACGGAAATTTTAAAAGAAATTTATTAATTAGCTCTGGGGCATCTATACTAATACTGATGGTTAGTTCTTTAGCTTCTTTTTTGAGTATAAGAAGTTTGCTGGACAGTAACGAATGGGTTAGCCATACCCAGGAGGTAATTTATGATGTTAACGAGTTTACCGCTATTATGACCGATGCACAGTCGGGCATGCGGGGCTACTTGGTTACGGGCGAAGAAGACTTTTTAGATAAATTTAGCACTGCCGAAGAACGCAGCGATGTGCTTTACGAAAAGCTTAAAAAACTTACTGCCGATAATCCGCAGCAACAAAGCAATTTACGAGAGCTTAACCCGCTAAAGGATGAGTTTTTTAAATACCTTAACCAGCGCATTTCGCAAAGAAAAAAGGGCTGGCCTGTGGTAGCCGAAGAACTTAACAGGGGCAAAGTGCTTATGGATAAAATGCGCAAGGTGCTTAAACGTATGGAAAGCAGCGAGCAGGACCTTTTAACCGAGCGTACTTCCAAATCTAAAAAATACGGTTTTTACAGTTCGGTACTTATTGTGGCTGCTGCTGTAATTGCACTTTTTATAACCGTTATATTTTTTGCGCGTACGCTGCGTGATTACGCGCAACGCCTTCAGCTTCAGCTACAGCTGGAAAAAAACGACCGTGAAACTGCCGAGCGTATCCGTGTAATAAGCGGTGTTGCAGGGCAAATATCCGAAGGTAATTATGATGTTAGGGTTGAGGACAGCGAAAGCGACGCCCTGGGCAGCGTGGGCGGGTCGCTTAACAACATGGCCAGTGCACTTAGCACATCGTTTAAAACCTTGTCTGATAACGAGTGGCTGCAGGCCGGTATTGCCAGTTTAAATGATGTAATGATTGGCGAGAAGAACCTTAACCAGCTTACTAAAGATGTTATAGAGCACGTGGCTATTTATACCAAAAGCAGTGCCGGGGCCTTATATTTACTGGAAGGTAATGATATGTGCGTAGCATCGGGTTACAGCTATGTGCCAACCGAAGAACGCAAATATATTAAGGTAGGCGAGGGCTTAACGGGACAGGCTGTTAAATCTAATAAGGTGTTAGAATTAAAAGCATTAGCTCCGGATGCCATTAAAATATCGTATGCTTTGGGCGAGGTTAAGCCAAGCCATGTAATTGCAGTGCCGCTTACAGATAATAAAGTGGTAGGCGCACTGGAACTGGTTGCTGTTAAGGAATTTACTAAACGCGAAACAGAATTTTTAAAGGCAGTTGCCAACAATATAGGTATTGCTATCTCGGCAGCACAAAACAGGAAACGCCTGCAGGAACTGTTAGAAGAAACACAATCGCAGGGTGAAGAATTACGCGCACAACACACCGAACTGGAGGGCATGAATGCCGAATTGGAAGCGCAAACGCAAAAACTTCAGGCATCTGAAGAAGAGCTTCGCGTACAGCAGGAAGAGTTGCAGCAAACTAACGAAGAGCTTGCCGAGCGCAGCGTATTGCTGGAAGAAAAGAACATGGAGATCCAGAAAAAGTCGGAAGACCTGGAACTTACCACAAGGTATAAGTCAGAGTTTTTAGCCAATATGTCGCACGAGCTTCGCACACCGCTTAACTCTATATTGCTGCTGAGTAGGTTGTTATCTGAAAATAACGACAATAATATGAATGGCGAACAAATTGAGTTCGCTAAAGTTATTCAAAGCTCCGGTAATGGGTTGTTAGGCCTGATAGATGAAATTCTTGACCTTTCTAAAATAGAGGCCGGTAAAATGGAACTTGAGTTTTTAGATGTGTCGGTTAAAGAAATTACCGATAGCCTTAAAGCCCTGTTTACAGAGGTTGCCAAGCAAAAAAATATACAGTTTAACATAGTAACCAAGGGTGCGCCACTGGTTATACGTACCGATAAAATGCGTTTGGAGCAAATACTTAAAAACCTGCTATCCAACGCTATAAAATTCACATCGCAGGGGTCAGTAACCTTAGAAGTTACCAAGCATCCTAAAGATGATAAGCAGGTGCTGTTTACCGTTAAAGATACCGGTATTGGTATTCCGCGCGAAAAGCAACCGCTTATATTTGAGGCGTTTCAACAGGCAGATGGCTCTACAAAGCGTAAATATGGCGGTACCGGCCTTGGGTTGTCTATAAGCCGTGAACTGGCAAAGCTACTTCGTGGCGAAATTACACTTAAGAGTGCCGTGGGCGAGGGTAGCGAGTTTACGCTTAACATCCCGGTTATTGGGTCGGCCATTGCGCAGCTTCCGGAAAGGACAGAGCCATCAACCGAATCTAATTTTTCTGATACCCCTGTTTTAAACGCTGAGGAAAAGAAAGATGCCATAATCAAGCAATTTATTAGTCCTAACATACCCGACGATGTGCCCGATGACCGCGAGGCTATTGCCGAGACGGATAAGGCCATCCTGATTGTGGAAGATGATATTAACTTTGCAAAATCATTATTGGAATTTACACGGAGGCGTGGGTACAAAGGTATCGTATCGGTACGTGGAGACCATGCCCTAAACCTGGCATTGGTATACAAACCGGTTGGCGTACTGCTTGATATTCAGTTGCCTATAAAAAGCGGCTGGGAAGTAATGGAAGAGTTGAAAAACAACTCGCAAACCAAGCACATTCCGGTGCACATTATGTCGTCTCATAAGCTAAGGCAGGAAAGTCTGCTAAAAGGCGCCGTAAACTTTTTAGATAAACCGGTGGCTTTTGAGCAAATGCCCGACATTTTTAAAAGGATTGAGCACATAATTAGCCGCGAATCGCAAAAAGTATTAATTTTTGAAGATAACCCTCAGCATGCTAAAGCGTTAGCTTACTTCTTAGAGAGCAACAATATTAATTCTGAGATTAAGAGCGAGATAAATGAGGGTGTAAGCACGCTGCAAAGAACAGAGGTAGACTGTGTTATCCTGGACATGGGTATACCGGACAAACAGGCCTACGAAATTCTTGAAAACGTAAAGAAAAACCCTGGTTTAGAGAATCTTCCGGTAATTGTATTTACAGGCAAGAGCCTTTCGATGAAAGAGGAGCTGAAGATTAAAAAATATGCCGACTCAATAGTTATTAAAACGGCGCATTCGTATCAGCGTATGCTGGATGAGGTGTCGCTTTTCCTTCACTTGGTGGAAGAAAATAAGAAAGAAGGCGGCAAAAAAGACTATAAAAAACTGGGCTTGCTAAACAACGTGCTTAGCGACAAAACAGTTTTAGTGGTTGATGATGATGTGCGTAACATTTACTCGCTTACTAAAGCGCTCGAAGCCCTTAAAATGAACGTTATAACGGCTATAGACGGTAAAGAGGCATTAAAATCGTTAGAGGAGCATCCTAACGTAGACGTGGTTTTACTGGATATGATGATGCCTAATATGGATGGCTACGAAACCGCCACACGCATCAGGGAGAACAGGAAATTTAAGACCCTTCCGGTTATTGCTGTTACTGCCAAGGCCATGACAGGCGACAGGGAGAAATGCATTAATGCAGGCGCGTCCGACTATATTACAAAACCGGTAGACGTAGACCAATTGCTCTCATTATTAAGGGTTTGGTTATACGATAAAGCTTAATCTGTAATTATATAATATGAAGAAAAGAGTTTTAATTATAGATGATGATTCGCGTAATATATTCGCGTTAAGCGCCACATTACGTGCCAAAGGTTTTGAGTGCCCGTCGTGCACCAGCGCCAAAGAAGCCTTAGAATTGCTTAAAGGTACCGAGGTTATAGATGCAGTACTGATAGACATGATGATGCCCGATATGGATGGTTATGAGGCTATTCCGCTTATTAAAAAGATACCCGAAAGGGTGGGC
Organism: Flavobacterium subsaxonicum WB 4.1-42 = DSM 21790; assembly: GCF_000422725.1. Lineage (GTDB taxonomy): Bacteria > Bacteroidota > Bacteroidia > Flavobacteriales > Flavobacteriaceae > Flavobacterium > Flavobacterium subsaxonicum. The sequence continues at coordinate 122,177 of NZ_KE383912.1, read as the reverse complement.
ACCCCGGTAATATCGGTTACGGCGCAGGCCATGGTGGGCGACCGCGAAAAATGCCTTGCCGCTGGTGCCGACGGCTACATATCTAAACCGGTTGATGTTGATAAATTGTTGCAATTATTAAGTACGATATAGATGGTGTTGATAGATGACCGTGAGCTGGAGGTATTGATAAATGAAGTATTTGAATACTACGGTTTCGATTTTAGCGGCTACTCCCGTGCATCGCTTAAAAGGCGTGTAGACAGGTTGTTGCATTTAGATGGGTTCAGGAATTTTACCGAATTGCTCTCTAAAGTGCGCTCTGAACCGGCCTACTTTAAGCACATGGTAGAAGAAATTACGGTAAATGTTACCGAGATGTTTCGCGACCCTCTGTTTTACAATGTGTTGCGTACCGAAATACTCCCCATAATTGGTACCAAACCCTTTATACGTATCTGGCATGCGGGCTGCTCTACCGGCGAAGAGGTGTACTCTATGGCTATTTTGCTTAAAGAGCTTAATTTATTGCACAAATCGTTACTGTACGCCACTGATATTAATGCACTTGTACTCGATGTAGCTAAAAAAGGCATCTTTCCGTTACAGATGATGAAACAGTACTCTGAAAACTACATGGCATCGGGCGGTAAAAAAGACTTTTCACACTATTACACAGCTAATTACGGCTTTGCAAAGTTTGACAGCGAGCTCTCAGAGAAAATGGTATTCTCGCAGCATAATTTAGTGTCAGACGGATCGTTTAATGAATTCGACCTGATACTGTGCCGTAACGTACTTATATACTTTGATAAAGATTTGCAGGACAAAGCTTTAGTGTTGTTTGACGATAGCCTTGCCAAGCTTGGCTACCTGGCTTTAGGCACTAAAGAAACCATAAAATTCTCTCCCCTTCAAAACAGTTTTAAACAACATAACAAAGAAAAGATATGGAAAAAAGTCCAATAATTTCGGGTTGTAAAGTTGTAATTATCGGAGGCTCAGCAGGTAGCCTCGATGTGCTTTTAAAATTGCTGCCGCGCCTTACTGTAGCTACTTTTGCTATTGTACTGGTAGTGCACCGCAAAAGCAGCGAAGACTCTACCCTCGAAGAGCTAATTGCCATAAAAACAAGCATTCCCGTTAAGGAAGTTGAAGATAAAATAGCCCTTTTACCGGGCAATATTTACATTGCCCCGTCTGATTACCACCTGCTTTTTGAGAAGAACGACCAGCTTTCGCTCGATACGTCCGAAAAGGTAAATTACAGCAGGCCAAGTATTGACGTATCGTTTGAGTCGGCGGCTGATGTATACGGGCCGGCATTGGTTGCAGTACTGTTATCGGGCGCTAACGCCGATGGTACCCAGGGCCTGCAGGCCATTAAAGCGGCGGGGGGTATTGTTGTAGTACAAGACCCGGAAACCGCCGAAATGCCTTTTATGCCCCGCAACGCTATTGAAAACCTTACTGCTGATTACATATTGGGAATCAATGATTTATACGAATTTATAAGTACTATTAACATCTAACGGTTTCTTTCCTGCAAGATAGATTCTATATCCTCTAACTTCATATTCTTAGCTTTCAGTAAAATAAGAAAGTGGTAAAGTAAATCGGCGGCCTCATTTTTAAAGAGGCTGTCATCGTTGTCTTTAGCTTCAATAATAAGTTCAACAGCTTCTTCGCCCACTTTTTGCGCAACTTTATTTATACCCCTCTTATAAAGTTCGTTAGTGTAGGATGTGGGGTCTTCGCCCGATATTTTCTCTTCAATAATTTGCTCCAGTTTATACAAAAAACCTTTGTTAGTGGCTGATTTAAAGCAGGTTTCGCTGCCGGTGTGGCAAGTTGGACCCTCGGGAATTACGGTAATAAGCAGGGTGTCATTATCACAGTCAGGTAATATTTGTACCACATTTAGGTAATTGCCCGATGTTGCACCCTTGGTCCACAGCTCGTTACGGCTGCGGCTAAAAAACGTAACCCTTTGTTCTGCAACGGTTTTTTCGTAGGCTTCCTCATTCATATAACCCAGCATCAGCACTTTAAGGCTGTAGGTATCCTGAATTACAACGGGTATCAGCCCATTGGTTTTATTAAAATCTAATTTCATCGTATAGCAATGTTTTCTGTTTTTAAATAATCTTTAAGTTGCTGAATGCCAATCTCTCCATAGTGAAAAATACTGGCAGCCAGTGCCGCAGTAGCGTGAGTTTGGGTAAATACCTCTTTAAAATGCGCCATATTACCCGCACCCCCCGATGCAATTACCGGAATACTCACGGCATCGCATATAAGGTTCAGTATATCAAGGGCAAAGCCGGCTTTGGTACCATCATTATTCATGGAGGTAAGCAGCAGTTCTCCGGCACCCAGTTGTTCGGCCTGTTGCGCCCATTGCACTGTATCTAAGCCTGTTGCTACTTTACCACCGCTGATGAAAACCTGCCACTTGCCATCAATAAGCTTAGTATCAATAGCTACTACAACGGCTTGTGTGCCAAGGCTTTTGGCAATGTCGGTTATCAGTTTCTGATTTTTTACTGCCGACGAGTTAAGGCTTATCTTGTCGGCACCACTGCGTATAATCTTCTCAGCATCAGCCACTGAGTTAATGCCGCCACCCACGGTAAACGGTATGTTAATTTCGGCAGCAATTTGGGCAACCAGGTCGGTTAATGTTTTTCTATTCTCTTGTGTAGCAGTAATATCCAGAAAAACTAACTCATCGGCACCGGCCAGGGCATACTGAGCTGCCAGCTCTACAGGGTTGCCGGCATCGCGCAGCCCCACAAAGTTAACGCCCTTAACCACACGTCCGTCTTTTATGTCAAAACACGGTATAATCCTCTTTTTCAGCATAATGTACTCAATTCTTTTAATGAAATTTTGCCTTCGTAAATGGCTTTTCCTATAATAACACCTTCACAACCAATTTGTTGTACTTTCAGTACATCATTCATCGTAGCAATGCCACCACTGGCGATCAGGTTGATAGTTACGTTACTTAATATTTCTGTATACAGCTCATTAGAAGCGCCTTGCAGCATTCCATCCTTGCTAATATCGGTACAAATAACGTTGTTTATACCTTTTGCCTTATAGGTTTTTATAAATTCGATTACATCTAACTCGCTGTTTTCCAGCCATCCGCTGGTTGCGATTTTACGGTTAAGGCAATCGGCACCCAGGATGATTTTCTCGGGTCCGAATTTGGCAAGCCATTCGTACACCAGTTCAGGGCTTTTAACCGCTATGCTACCTGCTGTAATCTGGGATGCACCGGCATTAAAGGCAGTATTCAGGTCGGCTTCGGTTTTAATGCCTCCACCAAAATCGATGGTTAGATTTGTGTTTAATGCAATGGATTCCAGTACTTTATAGTTGACTATCTGGCCTGATTTAGCCCCGTCAAGGTCTACTAAGTGCAGGTATTTAATGCCGGCGGCTTCAAATTCTTTGGCAACTTCAACGGGGTCGTTGTTGTATATTTTTTGGGTGCTGTAATCGCCTTTGGTAAGGCGTACACACTTGCCGTTTATAATGTCTATGGCAGGTATAATTCTCATAATTTCAAGAAGTTAGTAAGTATTTGTTCACCCACGTTGCCCGATTTTTCGGTGTGGAACTGCACTGCATAAAAGTTGTCTTTTTGCAGCGCAGCGCTAAACGGCAAAATATAGTCGCATTGGGCAATGGTATATTGAGACAATTCGGCGTAGTAGCTGTGCACAAAATATACGTCGTCATCGGGCAAAATAGTGCTTAATATTTCACTTTCGGACTCTGAGATTGTGTTCCAACCCATGTGCGGCACTTTATCTTTTGGCGGAAATTTTTTTACGTCCACATCAAAAATTCCAAGGCCGGTTGTAGCACCTTCTTCAGAGTACCGACACATCAATTGCAAACCAAGGCAAATTCCTAAAACGGGTTGGGTAAGCTCCAGAATAATTTTGTCGAGACCCTTGGCACGCAAATAGGCCATAGCCGATGCCGCCTCTCCCACACCCGGAAAAATTACTTTATCGGCACTTTGCAGCAGTTGCACATCATCGGTAACCAAACAATCGTAGCCCAGCCGCCTTATGGCGTTCTCGACCGACTGCGTGTTGCCCGCATTATATTTTAGTATGGCTATCATAATGTTCCTTTTGTGCTTGGTATCTTAAAATTGTCGGTTTGCTGCACGGCCATCTTAATGGCTTTGGCAAATGCCTTAAAGATCGACTCGATCTTGTGGTGCTCGTTAGTGCCCTCGGCCTTGATGTTCAGGTTGCATTTGGCACTGTCGCTGAATGATTTAAAAAAGTGCATAAACATTTCGGTAGGCATCTCGCCAATCTTTTCGCGCTTAAAATCGGCATCCCAAACCAGCCAGGGTCGGCCGCCAAAATCTATGGCCACCTGCGTCAGGCAATCGTCCATTGGAAGCAGGAAACCATAGCGCTCAATGCCCTTTTTGCTGCCTAATGCCTGTAAAAAAGCATCGCCAAGGGCAATAGCCGTATCTTCTATCGTGTGGTGCTCATCAATTTCCAGGTCGCCGGCCACCTTAATGGTCAGGTCTACATTTCCGTGGCGCGCCAGCTGGTCGAGCATGTGGTCAAAAAACGCCAGCCCGGTGTTAATGTTGCTTTTGCCGCTGCCGCTAAGGTTAACATCAACAAAAATATCGGTCTCGTTGGTTTTACGGGTAACGGTGGCAGCACGTGGCACGGCTTTTAAAAAGCCGTAAATAGCCTCCCAGCTTTGGGTAACCAAATCGGCTTCGCAGGGCTCTGTGCCCATGTAAATAGCCTTGCTGCCCAGGTTTTTAGCCAGTTGCACATCGGTTAGCCTGTCGCCAATCACGTAGCTGTTTGCAAGGTTGTAATTGCCTTTAAGATAGTGCGTAAGCAGGGCAGTACCCGGCTTGCGCGACAGCAAATTTTCGTGCGGAAAGCTCTTATCGATGATGATCTCGGCAAAGGTAATGCCTTCATTTTTAAAGGCCTGAAGCATTTTGTTTTGGGCGGGCCAAAAGGTATCTTCCGGAAAAGAACCTGTACCCAACCCATCCTGGTTGGTAACCATTACCAGCTCATAATCCATCTCGCGGACAATGCGCGAAAGGTTAGCAAAAACCCCAGGGTAAAACTCCAGTTTTTCCAGGCTATCTAACTGATAATCTATAGGTGGCTCTATAACAAGGGTGCCATCGCGGTCTATAAAAAGTACTTTTTTCATGGTTGTATATTTTGTAAAGCGGTTAAAAGCACGGCATTTTCATGCGGCCTGCCTATGGTTATCCTCAGGCAGTTTTTAACCACTTTGTTACGGTTTCTTATTATTATGTTTTGGGCTGTAAGGGCGTTGTAAACAGCATCGGCATTGGTGACTTCGATTAGAATGAAGTTGGTATCCGACGGGTAAATTTTACGCACATAATCCAGTTGCCTTAGCTGCTGTATCATTATTACACGCTCATTAAGCAGGGTTTCCTTCTGCCTGTCGTACTCATCTGTCTTTTCTAACGTCGCTAAGGCAGCAATTTGGTTGGGCGCGCTAATGTTGTACGGCGGCTTTACCTTGTTTAAAAAGCTAACAATGGCCGCATTGGTAAACGCCATGCCCACACGCGCCGCCGCAAGCCCCCAGGCTTTGCTAAGGGTTTGCAGCACAATGAGATTAGGATACTGAGCTATTTTTTGTGATAGTGATTCCCTGTCGGAAAAATCAATGTATGCCTCGTCTACCACCACAATGCCCTTAAAATTCTGGATAATAGCCTCAACCGCATCAATACTATTGGCGGTGGGGTTGTTGGGCGAACAAATAAATACAAGCTTAAGGCTGGCATCGGTTAGTAGAGGCAGGGCTTCGCTCATATTGATCTGAAAGGTTTTATCCAGGTTAACGGTAACCAGCTCTACGTTATTTATAGCTGCGGAAACCTCGTACATGCCATAGGTAGGCACAAACGTAAGGGCTTTATCTTTGCCGGGTTCGCAAAAAATACGGAAACACAGGTCGATTATCTCATCGCTGCCGTTGCCTAAAAAGATATTTTCGGTTGCAACCGATTTAATTTCAGACAGTTTTTGCTTTAGCTGTTTCTGGAACGGGTCGGGGTAGCGGTTCAGGTTGCCGTACGGGTTTTCGTTGGCATCCAGAAAGATACCCTCGGTGCCCGAAAATTCATCCCGTGCCGACGAATACGGCTCTAAATTGAGTATGTTGGGGCGTACTAATGTAGTGAGGTTAAACATTGTTAAGGCTTTTTAAACGGATGGTTACGGCATTTTTATGGGCTTGTAGCTGCTCGGCGGCAGCCATAAGTTCTATGGCAGGGCCAATATTTTGAAGGCCGGCGGCACTGATTTTCTGAAAGGTAATCTTTTTTACAAAGCTATCTAACGATACCCCACTGTAGCTTTTGGCATAGCCGTTAGTAGGCAGGGTGTGGTTGGTACCGCTGGCATAATCGCCGGCGCTCTCGCAGCTGTAATTGCCTAAAAAGACCGACCCGGCAGTTGTAATTAAATTAACGAAACTTTCTGCGCTATCCGATGCGATAATAAGGTGCTCCGGTGCGTACAGGTTACTGAAATTTACACAATCGTTAATAGTTGCAAGTACAATAGCCTTGCTGTTTTGCAGGCATTTAAGTACGGTTTCCTTACGCGGAAGCGCCTCCGTTTGCTGTTGCAGCGCTTTGATAACCGCATCGGTTACTCCCTCGCTGTCCGAAAGCAAGATAACCTGGCTATCGGCACCGTGTTCTGCTTGTGATAGTAAATCGGCCGCCACAAAATCGGGGTTGCAGGTAGCATCGGTAATAACCAGTACCTCGCTTGGCCCCGCTGGCAGGTCGATAGCCACACCGTAGTTTAAGGCAGCCTGTTTTGCGGCGGTTACGTACTGGTTACCGGGACCAAAAATCTTATCTACTTTTGTAATGCTCTCTGTGCCAATGGCCAGTGCGCCAATGGCCTGTATGCCGCCAATGGCGTACACGGCCGTAATGCCTACCAACTGTGCCGTGTACAAAATGGCGGGGTTAATGTTGCCGTTTTTGTCGGGTGGCGAGCACAGCACGATCTCTTTACAGCCCGCAATTTTAGCGGGTATACCCAGCATTAATACGGTTGAGAACAGCGGCGCTGAGCCTCCTGGAATGTAAATGCCCACCCTGTCTATAGGGCGGCTCTCTCTCCAACACTCCACGCCGGGCGTTGTCTCGATAACCTTTTTTTGTTCCTGCTGCGATGCGTGAAATTGCTCTATGTTGCTTTTAGCCAGTTGTATGGCCTGTTTTAAATCTTGTGGAATTTGCTGTGCCGCGGCCTCAATGGCTTCCGCCGAAACTTTTACGTTCTCTATAAGGGCATCATCAAAAAAGCCGGTGTATTTTTTAACGGCTTCGTCGCCATTGCGTTTTATCTCGGTAAAAATTTGCTGCACCAGTTCCTGCACATCCAGTTGGGGCAGGGCAGGGCGCTCGCAAAGGCTTTGCCATTGGTTTATACTGGGGTTTATTATCTTTTGTATCATGGCTTACAATATCATTTTTTCTACGTTTATAATCAGTATGCCTTCCGCGCCAAGCGCCTTAAGCTGGTCGATGATATCCCAAAATTCGTCTTCTTTTACTACGGAGTGGATGCTGCTCCAGCCCGGTTCTATAAGGGGCAGCACGGTGGGGCTTTTCATGCCGGGTAGTATGTTGCTTATTTTTTCGATCGATTCGTTAGGGGCGTTAAGCAATATGTATTTGTTCTCGGCTGCATTTCTAACCGATTGTATCCTGAACAGCAATCGCTCTAAAATTTCCTGTTTTTCGGCATCCAGGTTGGGGTTGCTTATCAACACCGCCTCGCTGGTGGTAACCAATTCTACCTCTTTTAGACCGTTAATTTGCAGGGTGCTGCCGGTGCTTACAATATCAAAAATAGCATCGGCAAGGCCAATACCGGGGGCAATTTCCACACTGCCGCCAATGGTTTCTATCTCTACCTCTAAGTTGTTTTGTTTAAAGAATTTATCCAGTATGCCCGGGTAACTGGTAGCTACCTTTTTTTGGTTAAAGTAGCTAAGGCCGGTGTATTGCACATCTTTAGGTATGGCAAGCGACAGCCTGCAATTAGCAAAGCCCAGTTTTTTGGTAATAACTACATTCTTGTCTTTTTCCCAAACCTCGTTTTCGCCCAGTATGCCCACATCGGCAACGCCCTGCTCTACATACTGTGGGATATCATCATCCCTTAAAAATAATATTTCGATAGGAAAGTTAGACGATGTAGTTTTTAGCCTGCGCTCGCCGTTAGACAGCTTTATGCCGCATTCTTTTAATAACTGTAGCGATTTTTCGCTTAACCTGCCGTTCTTCTGGATGGCAATTTTTAATTTACTCATTGTTTGTTTTAATAAGCCTGAGTAAAATAAGAGGGGGAGAAGTTGGTGCAAATAAAAAACCCGTCTGATTTTACTCAAACGGGTTTAGAAAAATATTTTAGGTTACTACCATATCATTTCCTTCTCGCGTAAGAGCCAGTTTGAAAATGATGATGATGTAGCTGATTGAATATCATAAATGGGTGTCAGTTCTTGTACTGATTGCGTTGCAAATATATACATTTATGTAATCCAAACTAAAAACTTTAAGGAAATTTTAGTTTTCCTGTCGGTTAATATAGATCCAGCCGGTTTTGGTTTCGCCATTGGTACGCTCAAAAGTATAAAAATACGTACCCGTTGGCAGCTCGTCGCCACCATCGGTCTGGCCATGCCACTCGTTGCTGTAATTTGTTTTATGATACACCTCTTTACCATAACGGTTAAAGATGCTTATGGTTCTGACATTAAGTGCTGTAAGTTCAAAGTTATCGTTAAGGCCATCATTATTAGGCGATATACCTTTCTGAACTTCGCACATAGTGTCGTCTACCACAATGGTAGCCTCAACAGCGCATGTATTGCCCTCTAAAGGCGATACAGTAAGCGTGTAGGTGCCCGGCGTGGTAATAACCAGCGTTGGCTCGCTACCCGTTTGCGGACCCGTCCATTCAAAAGTTGCGTTGTCCTGGTTGTAGGTATCGTCTAAGAAAATAGCCGTAAGCTCGTACTCGTTATTGTTGTTACAGTTTTGCGCCAGCTCAATTTGCGGCGTTGGTGTAACCGTTACCGTAAAGCTGCTCTGTGCAAAACAATCGGCATTTGCCGCCGACTGGGCGTACACATAAATCAACTGGGTGTCTATAATCACAGTTCCGGCAGCTAATAATGTACCCGTGCCGTTAGGGCCGGTGTAGTAGTTGTTACCTGCGCTTAGCGGCTCTAAAGTATAGCTGTCGCAACGGGTAAGGTCGGTAAATACATCGGCCACCGGTTGTGGTGTAACCGTTACTGTAACCTGCTGCGTTGCCACACAACCTGAGTTATCTATAGTTACCACATACAAACCACCCAAAGTAACGGTAATAGCGTTTACATTACCTGCAAACGGAGCTCCGTTTAGTGTCCAGCTGTAAACAACTTCGGCATCGGTAAAGTTTATAGGGGTAACTTGTAACGTGCCTACTGCGCCTTCGCACAATTGCAGGTCGCTGGTAAGCGTAAACTGCGGCGTAAGGTTTTGTACAATAAGCTTAAAGGTTTTAACACCAAAGCATTGGGTAACGTTGTTGTATACCCTAACGTAAATGGTTTGTTCAAACTGCGTTGCATTTTCATACGAAACTGCGTTTAAAGCGCCCGTATTGTTTTCGGCTTCCGCCTGAGAAGCATGGTAGCTTACTATATAATCAGAAGCATTTTGGCCTGCTAATATAACCGCTATATTTTGCGAAAGGTTAAAGGTGGCAAAACCATCGGCATCGCAGATAGTTAGGTCTGTAGGGTTGGCTACAACATCTTCAACAGCAGGGTAAAACTCTACCACAACGGTATCGGTTACCACACAGCTTGTGCCGGTAAGGGTAGCGTTTATAGTATAGGTTCCCGGTTCTGTAACTACAAGTTCGGCACCGGTCTGACCTGTTATAACACCGTTGGCGTTGTTCCATGTAAAATCGAAAATAGTATCGCTAAGGCCGCTTTGCAGTGTAACCTCTCCGCCGGCACAAATAGCGTTGTTGGTAGCAACAAGCAGGTCGACACCAAGGTCAGGATTAGCAATAGCGCTAACGCCACCTTTAATAAACACGCCCGAATCCAGGTTGTTATCGGTCTCGGCAATAGCAATTTTAAGGTGGTACTGCTGGTTAACCTGCAGGGTGGCCGTAGCCGTCATTACAACCGTTTCTCCGGCAAAAGAGGTAGGCGAGTAATCCTGTTGGTCAAAAACATTGTAATGGTCAAAATAAGGCAGGTTATAGCCCGGGCAAACGTTAGGATATCCGGCACCGCTTATGTTGAATACCGATATGGCATCGTCCGTATCCGGAATTACTGCAATATTCTGCGTAGTACCGTCGGGGCCAGTAAGCAATATGGCAAAGGTATCGTAGCTGTAGCACTGTATAAAATCGCCATATTCTTCCGATGCGAATAAAAAGTCTAAGTTAAGCTCCGGTATTGCCGGAATAAAGTCGAATTCTATTACCGATGCATTGGTAGACGGCCATAACGGCGGTGCGCCCAGCATATTTTCCATAACGGCATCAATATCGGTATCGCCCAGCCAAACTGCCGATCCCTGTTCCATAGCCGTATAGTTAGGGCCAGGGACTTTAGTAACGTCTCCGGTGGTCATTACAATACCTTCAGATAAAGGGAAAACCGAACCGTTTTGGTTAAAGTAGCCAATACCGTTAGGGTTATCGCCAAAAATATTTTCAGGGTCAGGGTAGTTAGTACCTGTAGACCAGGTTACATTGCTTACCTGTGTACAGCTTTCGCCGAAAAGTACATCGGTAACCAATTGCTCAACGGTATACTGCGTAGTGCTAACCGTAATTGGTTGTACCGGCACTTTTACACACACATTAAATGTAGTGGTTTGGTTGGTGTCCTCATCTGGGGTAAATATCCTTATCATGTAGGTGTTGCCTACCGTAAGGTTGTTTAGTACCGCGGTGCTGGCGTCAAGGCCATATTCGGCGTATGCAGTGCTGCAATCTCCTATTTGGGTAAGGTTGCCACAACCATCGCCCTGGTAAATCATATACATTAAAAAGCTGGTGCTGCCTGCTATATTTAGTATAGATACCGTGTGTAGCTCGTTGGTGGCCGTAAACTGGAACCAAACATCGTCATCGGCAAAAGTCCAGTCGCCGCAAGGGTTTTCCTGGGCAGATGGTGTTGCACCATATACCGTTCCCGATGCAAAAACATCGCACGCTGCGCCGGTGTTAACAGGTATTACAGTAGCCGAATCGCAATCATCATTAGATATTGCAGTAATAAACGTAGTTGGGTCAGAGGGCAGGCTGCTTTCGGTAGGGCTGCAAACCGCTTTAACTATTACATGATAAATGGTACCCGACTGTATAGGGCTGCCATCGGCAAGTGTGGTTACAATTATCGAGTTGCTGGCAGCAGGCTGGCCCGATGTTGGTACATCCTGGCCTTCGGCATATACTATTACTTCCCATGCAGTTTCTGTACCGCCTGCTGTCCAACTAATCCCGGCAGAGTTTTGTGTTATATCTCCCACAACCACATCAAGCGGTTCAGGGCAAACCGGTATTTGCTCTATAATTATATTATCAAGTGTAAATTCTTCACCAAAAGCATCGGCCGGTGGTACCTGCCATGCAATATATACGGTGCCGGTATAGGCGGCTAACGATACAATTTGTTTTTTATAATCTGAATTGGTGTACGATGCCTCCGGTACCAAAACATTGGTAAAGTCAGCAAGGTCTGCCTGTGTGGTAGAAAGCAAAACTTTAAACGTAGTAGCATCGGCTACTTTGTAGTTATACTTAAGCCTTTGGTTAGGGGTAAGGTTAATGGCCGGCGATATCAACCAATCATTATTGGGCGGGTTGCCTGTGTATATGGTAGCAGCTTCGTCGCCCTCAAAAGGGGTGCCGTCTTCCATATTCCACTCGGCCCAGTCGCCATTGGTATTTTTAATGGTCCAGCAGTCCTGTGTGGCCGAATCTGAGTTAAAACCTTCAAAGAAAGGCACATCAAAAGCCTCGCAGCCTGTGGTAAAAAATATTGGGCCAACCCAGGTGCTGTTACCTTCGGCTCCGCAAGCCGAGCGAACGTAAAACGAATATTGGGTAGAAGGTGTTAACGTTGTTGCCTGATACGGATTAGTAGCCGCTATGCCCGGTGTTTCCGGACCCGGAATTACGCCGGTATTAGGATCGGATATAAACACTTCCCAAGCCGTTTCATCGCTACCCGCTGTCCATGAAAATTGGGCTGTGGTAGCGGTAACGTTGGTAGCAATAAGGTCTATAGGTTCTGCACAGGCAGGCAGGTCTTCTATAATAACATTGTCTATTATTACCTGAAAGCCAGGGTTTAATCCCGGTGGCACCTGCCATGCAATATACACCGGCCCTGCGGGGATGCTGCTAAGGTTTACTACCTTTTGAACGAAATTGGTAGTATTATAGGTGGTTAGCGGAATAAGCTCTGTAGTAAAATCTTCTGGGTCTGTACCCGTAGTAGATAGTACCACTTTAAAGGCAACCGCGCCGGCATCTTCGGTTTTATAATGAAATTTAAGCCTTTGGTTGCCCGTAAGCTGTATGGCCGGAGAAATAAGCATATCGTTATTATCTTCGCCGTTCATGCTGGCATCAAACTGTGCCGCTTCATTACCTTCAAAAGCTTCAAAGTTAGAATCCATGTTCCAGGCACTTTCTTCGCCGCTAAGGTTAAGCACCGTCCAACAGAATTGCGAATCAGAATCGGAGTTAAAGCCTTCGTAAAACGGCGTTGTAAATACGCCGCAAAGGGTATTAAAGGTTACCGGGCCTGCCCAGCTGCTAAACGTGCCGTCGCCACAATCTGAACGAACATAAAACTCATATTGCGAGCTTTCGGGCAGCGTTAACGCTACCGATGCGCTGCTTGTTGCTGTTCCTGCAACCATTGGCATACCTGTGCCTACCGGCTGGTAAACGTATTGCCATGCCGTTGCGGTACCGGCTTCTGTCCACTGTAGTGTAATGCCGCTCGATGTTGCGCCTGATGTGGTAAGGTCTGTAGGTTTATCGCAGTTTTCCTGCTGTATATTAAGGGTATAACCTGTAGCATCGGCAAACCATGTAGAAATCACTATATAGTAGGTAGTACCGGCGGTAACATTAACTTGCTCAATATTAAGGTCGGTTGTCTGCATAAAGTCGTTTATTGCAGCACCGTAACAGGTTTGGCCAATATTAGCGCACGATGTGTACACAAACATACCGGCATAATCCTGGGTAATGTTGGTAAGGTTAAGGCTTATAGCGCCCGTTGTGGTTGGCGTGTACGTATAAATAACATCGTTACCATCTAAATAACTGGCCCAGCTTGGTGTACCACACCCCGTGCCCGAGCTGCCATCTATGTTATCTTCAAAAGTACCGGTATTGTCAGACGATGTAAAAGGTAAAGCGGTTACCGTAATGGGCAGCGCACAGCTGTCGCCATACTTTGCAGTTCCAAAATTGTAGGGGTCAGACCATTCGCTGGTGTTATCGGCACATAAGGCACGCACGCGGAATTTATACTGTGTATCTTGTAGCAGCCCTGTTTTTATATACGGCTGTGTGCCGTTATATTCTACGCCCGTTCCTGTAAACGATTCCTGGCCTGGTACAACCTCAATTTCCCATTCTGTTGCAGGGCCTGTGCTATCCCATGTAAGGCTGGCCTGGTTTACACCAATGTCTGTAGCACCGAGGTTTTCGGGCACCTGGCATTTTTGAAGTACGGCAACATTATCTATAGCCCAGCGCTCATCATTATTGCCCTTCATTACAAAGGCAATGTGTACAGATGTTCCTGCCGGAAAAAGGGTATTGTCTATATTTACTGTTTTTTTAACCCACGCTGTCTGGCTCGGGTTAAGTTCCAGTTCTGTATACGCTACCAGTTCGTCATAAGCAGCCATGTTAAGCTGTTGTGTAACCGTGCCTGTTTCGTCGGTAATCATTACTTTAAACTGCGTACCCTGATCAGCATTAAAAAACAGTTTAGAGTAAAAGGTAAGCTCAGCATTTTCGGGCATGCTAAAGGCCTTTGTAATCAGCCAGTCTTCAGAAAGGTCGGCAGCAGCCAAAGTCTCTTTATCAAGAAATGCAGCGTGCGCACCTTCAAAATAAGGTTGCTGCGCACTTCCGTCGCCCTGTATCCAGGTAACATTTACGCCGGCCTGGTTAATAATAGCCCATCCGGCCGGCCCGGCCGCGCCCGATGTACCCGTAAGGGCGGTCCAGGTGTTTTCAAAACCCTCGTTGGCAAGCTGGGCAAAACCCAGTGCCGGGAGTAGTGAAAGGAGAAACATTAAGGTAATTTTTTTCATAGCAATTGTTCCCATTTTGTAATTAATAATCGGGGTTAATACGGGCAAAAACTCCGCGGTATAAAAATCTAAAATAGCTTTTGGGGACAGCATTTACATTTTTAATGCGGAGTTACATACAACGTTAACACAAATTTTACGTAATATTATAATACCACCTAAAAATGAATAGGGAAACAATACGACATTAACCGGAAAAAGTGAGACATAGGTATCTTAAATGCTTGAAATGTAGTCGTATAAGGCTAAATTTTCGGGTAATTCCATTTTGGCTGCCATACGGTCTTTTCGTTTGCGGCAGGCCTCTATTGTAATGTTTAAAATAGAAGCAATTTCCTTTACGCTAAGGTTCATGTAGATGTAAGCAAGAAAGCGGGTATCGTTTTGCGTAAGGGTGGGATGCAGGTTTTTTAGGCGCATTAAAAAGCCGTGGTTTACCTCTTCAAAATGGGTAATAAAATTATCCCATTCGCCATCGGTGCGCAAATGTTCTTTAAGGGTTTTTATCTGGCTCGATAAGGTAAGGTCTTTAGACAATTTTGGCTTCTTAGCTAACGACGTTACAATATCTTCAATAAGCTGGTTCCTGTCGGATAAATACAATGCCCTTGCCGACAGCTTGCGGTTACGTGCCTCAATTTCGTTCTTAAGGCGTTCCTGCTCCAGTTGCGATGTAGTTTCGTTTTCGCGGTACTGCTTTTCGAGTATCAGGTTGTCCCGCTTTTCTTTTTCCAGTTCTAACGATGTAATGCGCTGGTTGCGCTCGGCAATCAACTTTTTCTGCCGTAGTATAAGGATCGTAACCGTTACCGCCGCAATAATTACAGCCAATAATGAGTAGACGATTTTACGTTCCAAGGCTATCAGTTCTTCTTCGGCAGCCATCTGGTTCTTGTAATTCTGCATCTCAAATTTTACCCTGTTGTTTTCAAACAGCCTGCCGTTTTTAATTTCATGCAGCTGGGTATCCGCCACAATAATAGAATCTTTAAATCTCAGAGCATCGGTAATAGCACCGCTTTTAGAGTATATATCGGCCAATAGCTCATACAGCCTGCGTTTGGTTTCGAGGTTAGAACTCGCATTAAGCAGCTCGTTTACAGTAGCCGAAGCGTTTGCAAAATCACCCTCTTTTAAATAGCTCTTGGCAATAATTTCCGATAAGGGTATGGCAATATCGTTATAGGCAACATCGGCTTTTTGTTTTAGCAGTTCGGTGGCGCTTTGCCTTGCCAGTGCCGTGTTGCCTAAAAGCAGGTCGGCTTCGGCAACGATCATTTCAGCTGCTACTATCGACCGTGGCCAGTGCTTTTTAAGGTTGGGCATGGCCTCCTGCATGTACAGCTTGGCCTGTTTGGGGTTATTGAGTATATTCTCCATATTACCCAGGTTGATAAGGTAAATGCCCAGGCTTTTAAACTTCTCTTCCTTAGCAGTATCGTAGGCCTTCTGGTAGTATTCCTTGGCCTTTTTATAGTTTTTATCGGCGGTATAAATAATGGCAATGTTGTTAAGCATTATCATTTCAAACTCCGGACCCAGCTCTTTGACCGACAGATTGTAAGCTTCCAGGCAGTAGTTTAGTGCCTCGCCATAATCCATCATGTAAATGTAGTTAATGCCTGCATAATTTATGGACCAGAAAAGCTGCTTGTTCCAGCGGTTTTTTTCGGCAAGGTCGCGGGCGGTAGCCAACAGCTCCAACGATTTTACATAATCTTTGGCATGGGTTGCCTCTTTGGCTTTTTTTATAAGCGAATCGCAATAGGTAGCCGTTTGCGCCCTGGCCGAAAAGCACAGCATAACAACCAGTAAAAAACTGTATAGTAATGTGTTATGTTGGTTGCGTTTTTGCATAGTCTGGAGCTGCCGGTTGGCGATAAATGGTAGCCGTAAAAATATAAATTAAAGGGCAAATATATACACTAATTAACTGATGCAAAAACTATTATTCGGGGTATGATAAATATCAGGTTTTAAGTGGATGCGATGTGCAATATTTGCTGATAAATTTATTTGCAAATGACAACAAAAACCCAACAGCCGCACAGCTTTCATATACCTGTTATGGGGCTTGCTTATACTATAGATTCGCCCATTAGGGTGGCGCAATTTGGCATAGACTCGGTAATTTCTATTGTAGACGACGAGCTTATGGAAAAAATGCGTGCCTTTTACAGCCAGAAGTTCGAGCTGCCCTACAAAGAGATTACCCAGAAGATGCATGACTACCGCGCCGAACGCGTAACGGGCTACCTTAACCTTGTTGACAGGATTGTTAAAAAAAAGTATGCTGCCTTTTGTGCCGAACTGGCCACCAGCAAACAGGCACTCAACAACTTTATTGCCATGCTGCCGCAGATGAGCGACATTAAGCGCGGACTGCAGTTTTATGCTTCAAGCGATTTTGACAAGTCGAACGAGATAAGGAGTTTTGTGGCAAAACACCTGCAACCCGGTGCCATAGATGTAAATATTATGACAAAGGTTGATAAAACCAATTACATTAAAAACCTGCCGTTGCCTGCTGCTTATAACGATGCCCATGCGGCATTGCGTGGTTTTGCACAGAGTCAATTAAGTTCATCAGTAGTGCTTTCGGCGGGTATGAACCCTTCGCTGTATAATTATATAGGCGAGTTCAGTGATTTTTTTCCTGATGAGAACGGTAACCTGAAAAAGAAAGTCATACTGAAGGTAAGCGACTTTAGGTCGGCACTTATACAAGGTAGTTTTTTAGCCAAAAAAGGAATTTGGGTAAGCGAATACCGGATAGAGTCGGGCCTTAATTGTGGTGGCCACGCCTTTGCAACAGAGGGTTTGCTGCTTGGCCCAATTATGGAAGAATTTAAACAACGCAAACAAGAGCTTATAGATACCGCACATGGCCTGATGATTAAAATACTCGCGCAGAAAGAAATGCCCGTACCAAAAAAAACTTTGGCTCTAAAAATAACCGTTCAGGGTGGGGTTGGTACCGCAGAAGAGCACGATTTTTTGATTGATGAGTACCAAGCCGACTCGGTGGGGTGGGGCTCGCCTTTTTTACTGGTCCCGGAGGCTACCGCTACCGATGCTGCTACACGTCAGCTATTAATGAATGCCGGTGAAGCCGATTTTTACAGGAGCGATATATCGCCACTGGGGGTACCATTCAATACCGTTAAAGGCACTACAAACGAAGCCTTTAAAAACAAACGCATTGCCGATGGCAGGGCAGGCAGCTCCTGCCCTAAAAAACTTTTAGCCTTAAGCAGAGAGTTTGACGAGCAGGGCATTTGTACGGCATCGCGCAAGTACCAACAATTAAAATTAGAGGAACTTGAGGGGCAGAGCAACGGCCTTTCAGCCTCAGAATATAAACAGCAGCAGCAGGTTATAACCTTAAAGTCGTGCCTTTGTGTTGGCCTGGCCAATCCGGCTTATTTAGAGAACCATATTGCCATAAAGGGCGAAGCACAGGGCGTTGTTATTTGCCCCGGCCCTAATATGGCGTATTTTGATAAAGAAGTATCGTTAGCGGCTATGGTGGGCCATATTTATGGGCACAAATCGGTGTTGGGTGCTGGGTACCGACCTAATATGTTTGTAAAAGAGCTACAGTTGTATGTTGATTATTTTAAGGAAGATATAACTTTAGGAAAAGAGGTAACAACGGCCCAGATTAAAAAATGGACCGCCTTTAAAAACAACCTCTTATCAGGCATCGACTATTATCAAACGCTGTTTGCCGATGGCAATTATTTTGCACAGGATGCCGACATCCTTAAACAATTACAGCACTACAGGTCAGATTTACAGGCAGTAGAAATTCCCGGCCTGGTAGCCTGTGCTGTATAAGTAGTTTATGTTATAATGAGCGGTCCAGGTGTACGTAACCGCCGTCTACATGTATCAGCTGGCCGGTGGTATGGCTGGACCGTTCTGATAATAAAAACAATACCGTATCGGCAATTTCGTCCACTTTGGTCATGCGCTTGCCTAATGGAATTTTATCGGTAATGGTCTTTAGTTTTTCTTCAGGATTATCAAAAGAGCTTATCCATGTTTTATACAAAGGGGTATAGGCTTCGGCCACAATAACGGCGTTAACCCTAATTTCATAAGGCAGCAATTCTACCGCCCACTCGCGGGTTAGGGCGTTGCGCGCTCCGTTTGCCGCCGCATAGCCCGATGTGCCTCCCTGGCCGGTTTCTCCTGTTTTGCTGCCAATATTTACAATGGCGCCTTTGCTCTGCTTTAAAGCAGGCAGGGCATGTTGTGCCAATAAATAATAATGCACCACGTTTTTGTGCAGCGATTGCATAAAGGCATCGTAATTGCCGTTTTCAAGGCCCACGCTGTCGTTAGCGCCGGCATTGTTTACAAGCCCGTCTATAGTTTTATATTTTTCTAAAATAGTATCTATAGCTGCTTTGCAGGCATCAGGGTTCGATAATTCGGCGGTAACATAATCGGCTTTAAAGCCTGATTCCTGAATTTCGGCAACCAGCTTCTCATTATCGGCCGTGTCTCGGCCAATAATTACCGGAAGGGCATTTTCTGCCGCAAGGCCTTTGGCAATGGCAGCACCAATACCTTTGGCGCCACCACTAACCACTATAATTTTATTGCTTAAATGTAAATCCATTTGTGTACGTATTTAATGTTAACCCGATGGTTAAAGCGTAAATATCTTATCCATCATTACCCACTTTTCGCCGGGTTTTGCGTTAGGCAGTGCCTGTTGGTACTTCCACATCAGCTGTTCCCACTCCTGTACTTTGGGGTTGGCGGCATCTGCTTCGGACTTGGCCTCAAAACTAAAACTATCGTTAACCTCCATAATCATAAACAGGCGGTTGCCGGTACGGTAAATTTCCATAGCGGTAACCCCGGCCCCTTCAATACTCTGCTGAATTTCAGGCCATATCCGGTTATGGTATGCCTCATATTCGGCAATCAGGGTGGCATCATCAACCAGGTCTAAAGCAAGGCAATAGCGCGTCATAAATTATATTTTTTGATAAGCCTTAGCCGTTTGTTTGCTCGACCCTAATCCGTCGATTCCTAACTCTACAACATCGCCCGGGTTAAGGTACCACGGCTCCGGTTTCATGCCAAGGCCAACACCGGCAGGAGTACCTGTGGTAATAACATCGCCCGGCAAAAGCGTCATAAACTGGCTGATATAACTCACTAAAAACGGAATATTAAAGATAAGGTTGGCGGTGCTGCCATCCTGAACTTTTTTGCCATTAACCGTTAGCCAAAGCTTTAGGTTGTGCACGTCTTCAATTTCATCGGTAGTGGCAATAAAAGGGCCGAGCGGTGCGAATGTATCGCAGCTTTTACCCTTAACCCACTGGCCGTTGCGCTCAATCTGGAATTCGCGTTCGCTGTAATCGTTATGCAAAACATAGCCCGCAACGTGGTTTAAAGCCTCTTCTTCAGATACGTAACTTGCTTTTTTGCCTATAACAAGGGCAAGCTCCACCTCCCAGTCAGTTTTTTTACTGTTTTTTGGTATGATAAGATCATCGTTAGGCCCCACAATGGCGGTAGTCGACTTAAAGAACAAAATAGGCTCTGCCGGAATGGCCGCATTGGTTTCTTTAGCGTGGTCTTTATAATTAAGGCCTACGCAAACCAGCTTAGAGGGCCTTGCCATAGGTGCGCCCAAACGGGTGCTTTTATCTACTTGGGTTAGTCCGCCTTTATCTACAGCAGTTTTAAGTTCTGCCAGGGCACCGCCGGCAAAAAAAGCTTCGTTATAATCGGCAACAAGGTGCGATACGTCAAACCATGTATCGTTTATAATAACGCCCGGCTTTTCGTGGCCTTCGGCTCCAAATCGTATCAGTTTCATATAATTAATATGTTTTATTAGTTGTTAAGGGTGGTAAAACCACCATCTATAGGATAATCTACACCGGTAATAAAGCCGGCCTCGTCGCTGCAAAGATACAACGCTAACGATGCTACTTCTTCCGGTTCGGCCATACGGCCTATGGGCTGCGTTTTAGACAGTTTCTGGAACATCTCATCGATGTTATCCGGGTAGTTTTTCTGAAGGAAACCATCCACGAAAGGGGTATGCACCCTTGCAGGGGAAATGGAGTTACAACGGATGTTCTCTGCAATATAGTCTTTAGCCACACTCATGGTCATGGCCTTAACCGCGCCTTTGGCCGTGCTGTAGGCAAACCTATCGGGTATACCTACCAATGCCGCAATAGATGCCATATTGATAATAACCCCTCCATCGGCCAGTCGCAATTGCGGAATGGCAGCAAACAGGCAGTTGTAAACACCTTTTACGTTAACGCGCATTACCCTGTCAAAATCGTCTTCGGGGGTGGTATCGGCTTTGCCAATGTGGGCAATACCGGCATTGTTGACCAGTATATTAATAGGCCCAATGGCTTTAAAAGTATCTAAAACCGCTTGCTGGTTAGATACATCGCACACATGCGCCACGGCCTTATTATAGTTTTGAAGGATCTCCGAAACCGTGCCGCCAGCTTGTTCCTGGCTGATTTCTAAAACATGCACTTCGGCACCCTGTTTAGCAAGCAATACCGCAATAGCCCTGCCAATACCGCTGCCGGCACCGGTTACTACCGCTATTTTATTTTGTAATGAAAACATATTTTATGTTTATTTGATTATTCGATAATTTGGTTATTTGATGGCTGGTTGATGGTTGCCAGTTGATGGTTGTTGGGAATTTAAAATTTAAAATTCAACATTTAAAATAAATTATAAACTGACACCCCGTTTCCACGGAATAAAGTCGTCTTGGTTAAGTTGCACGGCTTTAGGTATTTCTAACCCGCTTGCTACCTTAATGCAGTACTCCAGTATATCTTCGCCCATTTGGGTAATGGTTTTTTCGCCACTAATAATGGGGCCGGTATCAATATCTATAATATCGCTCATGCGGTTAGCCAGTATCGAGTTGGTAGCCACTTTAATGGTAGGGCAAACGGGATTACCGGTAGGCGTGCCCAACCCGGTAGTGAACAATATAAGTGTTGCGCCCGATGCTGCTTTACCCGTGGTAGCCTCCACATCGTTACCGGGGGTACACACAAGGCTAAGGCCGGGTTTGGTGGCAGGCTCGGTATAATCCAAAACATCTACCACAGGTGCCGAACCCGCTTTACGCGCCGCTCCTGCCGACTTAATGGCATCGGTAATCAAGCCATCTTTAATATTACCGGGCGACGGATTCATATAAAAACCGGAGCCCACTTTATGAGCAAGCTCATCGTACTCGGTCATTAACCGTATAAATTTCTCTGCCGTAGGTTTATCAACAGATCGGTCTATCATTTCCTGCTCCACACCGCACAGCTCAGGAAATTCAGCCAACAGTACCTTTGCGCCAAGCCCAACCAGTAAATCGGCCGTATGGCCCACGGCAGGGTTGGCAGATATACCGCTAAAACCGTCGCTGCCACCGCATTTAACGCCAACGGTTAGCTTATCTAAGGTTGCCGGCTCGCGTTCCTGCTTGTTGGCTACAATAAGGCCCACAAAAGTATCGCGAATGGCCTGCTGTATCAGCTGCTCTTCGCTTTGCGCCTTTTGCTGTTCAAAGATAAACACAGGCTTATCAAAATCGGGGTTACGGGCAAAAACATCGCGCGTAAAATCAGATAGCTGCAGGTGCTGGCAGCCAAGGCTAAGCACAGTTACACCCGCAACGTTAGGATGATCGGCATACGCAGCCAGCAGCTTGCTTAGCATATCGCTGTCCTGCCTTGTACCGCCGCAGCCGCCATTATGGTTCAGGAATTTTATACCGTCTATATTTTTAAATGTTCGGTTAGCTTTAGGCTCTCGACTGGGCTCAAAAGTAATGTTGGTAACATCCTGGCCATTCTCAAACGCCTGAACCAGTTTGTGGGTGTACGATTTATATTTATCGTCTACCGCATATCCTAACTCGCTGTATAACGATTCTTTTATAATGCTCAGGTTGCGGTTTTCGCAAAAAACAGTAGGTATAAACAGCCAGTAATTGGCCGTGCCCACATCGCCGTTTTTACGGTGGTAACCGTTAAAAGTACGACCGGCATATTTGCTGACATCGGGGGCTTCCCAGGTGTAATCAACATCGCGATAAGCAAAAGGTTCGGCGGCATGTTTAGTGTTCTCCACATTCATGCGCGATCCCTTTGGCACATCAAACTGCACCTTACCAACCAGAACGCCGTACATAAAAATTTCATCGCCGGCATGCATATCCTGCATAAACAGCTTGTGCTTGGCCGGTATAGCCTCTATAGTGGTATAGGTTTCGCCTTCAAAAACAAGCTCGGTACCTTTAGGAAGGTCCTGAAGGGCAACCAGTACATTATCGGCCTTGTTTATTTTAATAACTAAGTGTTTCATTTATAATTATTGTATTTCTAAAGCAATATTATTTTCTGTAGCAGTGGGCCTCCATTTTTTCCATCCGAAGAAAAACACCACCAAAAAGCAAATTAGCGGCACCACGTAACCGTACTGTATGTTACCTGTAATATCTGATATATAACCCAAACCCAATGGTAGCAAAGCCCCGCCAACAATAGACATTACAATGAGCGACGACCCCAGTTTGGTATCCCTTCCTAAACCGGCAATGCCCATAGAAAATATGGTAGGAAACATGATAGACATAAAGAACGCAATGCCTATTAGCGCATATACGGTAACAATGCCGCTTGCAAAAATTGCCACCACGGTTAGCAGTATACTTATAATTGCATACAGCATAAGCAGGCGGTTAGGGGCTATGTATTGCATAAAAAATGTGCCTGCAAAGCGCCCCAGCATAAAGGCAAGGCCTGCTGCCCCGGCATACCAGCTGGCTTGGATTTCTGATATTCCGGCTGATGTGGTTACAAACCGGATAAAGAAACTAAGCACGCAAACCTGTGCCCCCACATAAAAAAACTGTGCTATAATAGCCCAAAGTAAATTTTTATGCCGTAGCGCATGCCTTATGTTAGAGCCTTCTATCTCGGCTTTGTTTTCTTTAATATCGGGTAATTTGGTAAACACGAATAGTATGGCTACTATTATTATAATGATGCCCAGCGTTAGGTAAGGCCCTTTAACACTGCTGGCTTCTTCCAGTAGGTAGGCTTCTTTGTCAGATGGTAGCATAGCCGCCAGTTGTGCCTCGCTGTAGTTGGTGCCCGACAGTATAAATTTACCACCCACAACCGGGGCTAAAAATGCTGCCAGACCGTTAAACGATTGCGAGAAATTAAGGCGCTGTGTGGCCGTTTTTGGGTCGCCCAAAACTGTAACATAAGGGTTTGCAGCGGTTTCTAAAAAGGTAAGTCCGCAGGCGATGATAAACAGCGCCCCCAGAAAGAAAATATATTCTCGGGTATCTGCCGCAGGCAAAAATAATAGCGACCCAATGGCAAAGAGGCTCAATCCTAATATAATACCGCTTTTGTAGCCGTATTTTCTCATAAAATAACCGGCAGGCAATGCCATTACAAAATAAGCTATAAACACAGAGAAATCTACAAAGGCAGTCTCCAGGTCGGTTAATCTAAATGCTTTTTTAAGGTGCGGAATTAACACCGGGTCCAGGTTGTGCACAAACCCCCAAAAAAAGAACAGGCTGGTTACCAAAATTAAAGGAAACAGGTAGCCACGGCTACTTTTTTGTGTAACCGGTGTAATAAAATCTGTATTGGAAGAGTGGCTCATGTTGTTACCTGAATAAATTACGAAATTGTTATAGTGCTAAACGGGTAATTACAAAATACGGTTAAATTTCCAGTTTAAAATTTTACCTTATTGTCTAAATAGTAAGCCATATTGTACGATATTTGTTTGATAAACGAAAATAAGTGCGCAAATTGCAAACTTTTTAAATTAATGAAACCACACAGATTAACCATAGCGTCGGGTTCGGCACAGTCGTTTAGCGGGCGGCATGATGTACTGCCCGATATTAACAACCGCTGGCATTATCATGACGAGCTGGAGCTTATTTATATAAAAAAGGGTAAGGGTACACAGTTTATTGGTGATAGCATCAGCAATTTTGCCGATGGCAATGTTGTGCTGATTGGCAGTAACTTACCCCACTTGTGGCAGTTTGACACGGAATATTTTAAAGAGGGGCTTACTGAAGCCGTTGATGTTTATGTGGTGCACTTTGCCCGCGATTTTTGGGGCAGGGATTTTTTAAACCTGCCCGAAAACCAGGAACTTAACAAGGTTATAGAGCATTCTAAGCAGGGTATACAAATAACAGGGCCGGAGAGAAAAGTTATTGCCGAATTAATTGAGGAAATAGTGGAAACATCGGGTAGCCGAAAAATTATTAACCTTATGGAGGCGCTGCTCGAAATTGGCCGCTGTAAAGAGGTTAACTATTTGGTGTCGTTCGGGTTTCAGTATGACTTTCAGCAAACCGAGCGCGACAGGATACAATCCATCTACAACTACACCATCCTTAATTATAAAAAGAAAATTGAGTTGCAGGAAATTGCGCAGGTAGCAAAAATTAGCCGAAATTCGTTCTGCAAGTTCTTTAAGTCGCGCACGGGCAAAACATACTCATTGTTTACCAATGAGATACGCATTGGGCATGCCTGTAGGTTACTGATAGAAAACAAAATGAGCGTGAAAGAAATTTGCTTTGAATGCGGCTTTTACAACTTTGCCAGCTTTCATAAATGTTTTAAAGACATTACGGGCATGACGCCCCTAAAATACCAGAAATCGTATAACTAATTTGATAATTTGGAAATTTGATAATTCGGGGATCTGGTTATTTGATGAGGAAGTGGATACGGTTATTTGGAGATTTAGTTATTTGTCTGGGATGCCTCTTAGCTCCAGAGGAGCGATATATGTATAAGATAAATATACCCTAACGGTATAGAGCTTCGGAGAAGCGGCATATAAATCAACATGCTATTTCTCCGAATTTAAAATATCATATATACATTTAAAATCAAAAAACTCAATTCAAAAAAATAATTCATAGCTTTAAGCATGCAACTACTCACTACTAATCAGCAATTACCGGTTTACTCTATAGTGCCCGATGATACCGGAAACAAACACTTTAGGGTGTATAATTTTGCGGGCACGTTGCCCAGCCAGGACGACCTGCTTATACCACACCGCAAAGACCATTACCTGCTTGTTTTTATGAGGCGCGGCGGCAGCAGCCACTGGATAGACATGACCCAGTACACGCTTAAAGACAATGCCATTTACTTTGCCGCCCCCAACCAGATTATTGTTAAAGAAGGGGTTGGAGAATTATGGAGCACCGGCATTACCTTTACACCCGAATTTTTATCGCTTCAGGAAAATGATGCGTTGAGCAGGCTGCCGTTTATTCAGAATTCTAAAAATGCACACGAATTACTGCTTACAGCGCCCGATATACTTTTTGTAGAAGATATGCTTA
This sequence comes from Flavobacterium subsaxonicum WB 4.1-42 = DSM 21790, assembly GCF_000422725.1. GTDB lineage: Bacteria > Bacteroidota > Bacteroidia > Flavobacteriales > Flavobacteriaceae > Flavobacterium > Flavobacterium subsaxonicum. The sequence goes on along the minus strand of NZ_KE383912.1, from coordinate 96,315 downwards.
GCAAGATTGATACCGAATACCAACACCCCGGCGAATGGCAACAGCGCATGCTAACCGCGTACCTTTCGGTTTTGCTAACCTATTTAAGCCGCCTTTATACACAACAATATAAAGATGATGAGGCATCATCTGCAGATAAATTATTACTAAGGAAGTTTCAGGCGAAGATCGACGAGTCATACCGGGAACTGCACGAAGTAGGCGATTACGCGTCTATGCTCAACATATCGGCCGGGCATTTAAGCGAGGTAGTTAAAAACCAGAGCGGTAAGCCGGCCATTAAACACATACATAACCGCCTGTTGCTTGAGGCGCGCCGCCTGCTGTTTCATACCAATACTTCTTTAAAAGAAATTGCTTTCGACTTAGGATTTTCTGATGCCTCCTATTTTAACCGCTTCTTTAAGCGCGAAACGGGCATAACACCTGCGGAGTGCCGGGCCAACTTCCGTAAAATGTACCATTAATACCATTAGATGTGTTACAGGCACGCAGGGTGCAGGCTGTAATTTTGTACCAGTAAACAATTAAATACAATTATGAAAACAGTACTTATTACAGGAGCCAACAAAAGCATTGGCTTTGAAACCGCCAGGCAATTATTACAGCAAGGATATTACGTTTACCTGGGCTGCCGCGATATACAAAAAGGGCAGGAAGCCGTAAACCAGCTACAGTCGGAAGGCTTAAATAATGTAGAGTCTATTAATATTGATGTTAATAGCAAACAATCGGTTAAGGCGGCGCGCGAAGTGCTTGGCCAAAAAACTAAAGTGCTCGATGTACTTATTAACAATGCAGGCATTTTAGGCCCTGTGCCGCAAACATCGTTAGAGGCAGATACCGATGCCATTAAACAGGTATTTGATACCAACTTTTTTGGTGTGATAGAAACTACTCAGGCGTTTATCGACCTGCTTAAAGAGTCTGCCGAACCACGAATAGTTAATGTAACGTCTGGGTTGGGTTCTCTTACATTGCATAGCGACCCTTCATGGAAATATTATGCTGTTAAGGCAGCTGCTTATGTATCGTCTAAGGCCGCCCTTAATGCCTACACTATTATAACTGCTTACGATTTACGCGATACTGCTTTTAAGGTAAACGCTGTAGACCCCGGCTATACCGCAACCGATTTTAATAACCATTCCGGACCCGGAAGCGTGCAGGATGCCGCTGCCCGTGTGGTAAAAGCGGCCGTTTTAGGTGCAGATGGCCCTACAGGTCATTTTTTTAGCGACGACAATAACCCCGAAACCGGTATCAGTCCGTGGTAAGATATAGCCTTGCCTAAGGGTATATGTTATTAAAATTATAAAGTGCATAAGTGGTGATTTTCTTTTTGGTAACTTAAAAAAATATTAGGCTACTAAATTTAAATCATCATTTATGCACATTATTTTAGGGGGTACCGGCCACATTGGTAAGTCGTTATGCAAAGAATTGTTGGCGCAGGGCGAAGAAATACTTGTTATTACCCACAACCCCGATAACATTACCGAAATTAAAGCTACCGGTGCCGATGTTGCTGTTACCGATGTGTTAGATACCAACAGGCTACAGGGCATTATTAAACGCGGTAAGCGGTTGTATTTGCTTAACCCGCCCGCGGCTCCTTATACAGATACTGCTGCCGAAGAACGTAAAAGTCTGGAGTCTATCCTGGCGGCGCTTGAAGGAGCAGGACTCGAACGCATTGTTGCTCAATCTACCTATGGTGCACAGCATGGTAATGCCATTGGCGACCTTGGGGTGCTTTACGAAATGGAAGAGGCTCTTAAGGCTATGCCGGTGCCTGTTAGTATTATTCGGGGTGCCTATTACTACAGCAATTGGGATGCTTCTCTCGACACCGCAAGAACAGAAGGTGAAGTGTACAGTTTTTATCCGCCCGATTTTAAATTGCCCATGGCAGACCCTGCCGATATTGGCAAATTTGCCGCCCAACTGCTTACCGCAGAGGGTATGGCATCTAATCTTACTTATTTTACCGGCCCGCAAGATTATTCGCCTAACGATGTGGCTGCTGCTTTTGCAGAGGCACTGGGCAAACCTGTTACCGTGGTGCAAATACCCGAAGACGAGTGGGAAGAATCACTGATTAAAGTGGGCTTTAGCGAAGTCGCTGCGCAGAGCATGGTGAATATGACCAAAATTACGTTAGAGCAAAAATATGAGCAACCCGATGCACCGCAAAGGGGCAGTACCACTATAACCGAGTATATTAAAGCGTTGGTGGGAGTTGACGCTACAGAGGCTAAGTAAACAAGCTATCAGATAGCTACAGCATCCATAGGGCACCTGCTTTTTTGTTTTCGTTATATACAGGGCAGTTGGCTACGTGTGCGCCTGGTAGCATACCGATACTCATAAAAAACTCATTTACAATTTCGCCACCCGTAAATCTAAAGGTCTTTTTAAAGATCTTAACCCATTCTTCTTTGGTTTTTGGGTGCTGCATTTCGAGCCAGTTTTTAAAAGATCCGTGCTCTTTTTGCAGTAGCTGTATGGCTTTGGCGTTTTCTATAGCAGCATTAACTTTAAGGCGATTACGGATTATGCCGGGGTCGGATAAAAGACGCTCGCGGTCAATTTCGGTATAGGCAGCTACTTTGCCAATATCAAAATTATCGTAAGCCAGCCTGAACGATTCTTCTTTTTTAAGGATGATCTCCCAGCTAAGGCCTGCCTGGTTAATTTCCATAACCAGCCTGCAAAACAGTTCGTTATCTTCCTCGATCGGGAAACCGTAATGGTGGTCGTGGTACCTTTTGTGTAGGGCCTTTTTATCGGGGGCCATGGTTTCTATTGCGCTACAGTAAGACATTGTATATGTTTGTTAGTTAAACGATTGCCTGAACTCTACAGGCGAAATATCTGTTTTCTTTTTAAAAATTTTATTGAACGATTGCGGATGCTCAAACCCTAACTGATAGGCCACTTCGGCAATAGAAAATTCGGTAGTGCTCAATAACTCCTTAGCCTTTTCAATCAGTGCATTATGTATGTGTTGTTGCGTATTTTGCCCTGTATGAGCCCGCAGCATATCGCTTAAATAGCGGTTAGACACATTAAGCTTATCGGACAAATACTGCACCGTAGGCACGCCGCTTACCAGCGTTTTCTGTGTAGCAAAGTAGTCGGCCAATAGTTCTTCCATTTTGGCAACCAGGTCGTTGTTGGGCAGCTTGCGGGTAATAAACTGGCGGTTGTAAAAGCGGTTACTGTAATTAAGCAGCTGCTCTATTTGCGATATCATAATATCCTGGCTAAAGTTATCTATAGACAGCGTAAGCTCGTGCTGAATGGTACTAAAAATACCGGTAATTATCTCTTTTTCCTTATCGGAAAGATACAGCGCTTCGGATGCTGAGTACGAGAAAAATCCGTAATTTTTAATGTTCCTTCCCAGCGGATAGTTCCTTATAAAATCAGGATGAAACAGCAGGGTATACCCGCCATAATCGGCCTCCTCCTGCGTGGCAGAGATAACCTGGTTGGGCGATATGAACGACATGCCGCCTTCCTCAAAATCATAATAACCCTGCCCGTACTTTATCTGTCCCTTAAAATTCTTTTTAAACGATACCTTATAAAAATTGAGTATCATTCCCTTGGCAATCTCTTCGGTATCGGCAGTAACATCGCTGTAATCTACCAGGCTTAGCAAAGGATGCAGGGGTTTTGGCAACCCCAGTGCACGGTGCAGCTGTGATATAGAATTGAATACGTAAGGTTGTTTAAAATCTTTCATTGCTGCTAAGTTACTAAAGTTATACGGTTGCTGTTTCAGGTTCAAACAATTTTGTCATGCCAATCCTAAAAGCATCGGCACCCTCGGCCTGCCTTTTGGCTATCAGGCTAATGGCATCAATACCGGCAACGTAAGTCAGTTGGTCCTTACCATCGGTAGCGGCTTCGTACACACTTTGGGCAATTATTTCAGGCTCGGTAAAAATAAGCAGGCCGTTAGAAAATACCTCGTTTAGTTTTTGTGCCAAAGGCTCGTAAGCACTATGCCCGGCAGATTTCATACCTTGCATAAACTTACTTTTAATACCGCCGGGGGCAACGGTTTTAATGCCAATATTAAACGGGGCAAGCTCGTAGGCGATACTTTCGCTCCAGCCTTCCAAAGCCCATTTAGTGGCGTTGTACACGCTTGACAGCGGATTAGACGTAAGTCCGCAAACCGATGTTGTTGTAATAAACAGGCCGCTTTTTTTCTCCCTAAAATGTGGTATAAAAGCCTGTGTAACCCTAAGCACCCCTGTAAGGTTGGTAGCAATCTGGTCGGTTATCTGGTCATCGGTGCAGGCCTCCAAGGCGCCAAATAAGCCGTAACCTGCGTTGTTAAACGCCACATCTATATTGCCTAATGCTATGGCCTTTTGTGCGGTAGACCAAATCTGGTCGGGGTTGGTAACATCCAGCGGTAACAGTGTAACGTTTGGCAGGAGGTTAAGTTCGGTTTCTTTTTCGGGGTTACGCATGGTTGCTATAACGCTCCATCCTTTAGACTGAAATAATTGTGCAGTGGCTTTGCCCAGTCCGGCCGATGCGCCGGTAATAAAAATGGTTTTCATGATGATGTGTATTTATAAATTATTTACACTACAAAGATGCACCGGTACATAAAAGCCGCTGTAGCCAAAATGGTATATGTAGTAGCCGAAAATACGTGTAAGTAAATGGGTGAGTATAAGCCACGACTATCACAAATAATTAATAGAAATTTGATTAATTAGTGCAATTCATGGCAAAGAAAAATCACAAGTGTAATCTGTCTCATAAAGCCGCTGCTTAAATTATTATATTATTAAAGTGTATTGTTATATTTGTGTACCAAAAACATTTATATCCGCGACTTGTGAAAAACTTCCTGCTTTTTCTTGCCTTTATTTTATGCCTGCCATGTTGCTTTGCAAATAAACCCGACTCCATTTTTGCAGCGTTAAACTATGCCATAAAAAATAAAGAGCTGTACGTTAAGGAAAAGGAGAAAACGATAGCCGGTTACAAACGAATGCTTTCGGGCGACCTGTCGTTAGAAAAAGAATACGATTGCAATGGCAACCTGTATAAAGAGTACCGTAAGTTTAAACTGGATTCTGCCATTTACTATGTAAAAAAGAACCTGAGAATATCTAAAGCGCTCAGCAATAACGAACTGGACCAACAGGCACAATTGCAACTGGCCAACCTGTATTCGTCATCGGGCAGGTATCGGGAGTCAGAGATTATCCTTAAAGGCATCAGCACAAAAAACCTGTCTAAAGTATTGCTGCCCATTTATTACGAGGCCTACAGCCAGTTTTTTGAGCATTATTCTACCAATACGTATAACGAGCAGTACGTTACCTATATAGAGGTGTACCGCGATTCGCTGTTGTCGGTTTTAGATACCGCATCGGTTAAATACAAGATCAACCTTGCCCAAAAAAACATCTACAATAAAAATGTAACAGAGGCACAAAACAGCCTTCTTACCCTTTTAAAAACAGCAAAAAGTAAAGATCAGGACTACGCCATGATAGCCTACCTTTTAGGCGATACTTTTAAGATGCAAGACAAACCGGAGCAGGCAAAGGAGTACTATATTATTTCGGCTACAGCCGATATTACCAACGCCATAAAAGACAATGCATCGGTGCAAAACCTTGCCTTGATGTATTATGAAGCCGGCGATATAGATAATGCCTACATTTTTACAAAATCGGCTATAGCCGATGCCATTTTTTGTAATGTAAAGTTCCGTACGCTGCAAATGTCTGAGCTTTATTCTATTATAAACACGGCCTATTTGGATAAAGAAGCCAGGAGCAAGCAGCAACTGCAAACTTATCTTATATTAATCAGTGTGCTTTCGTTATTCCTTATATTGGCTGTAGTATATGTGTACAAGCAAATGAAAAAAGTATCGCGTATTAAAGAAGAACTGGGCAATACCAGTAGTAAGTTAGCCGATCTGAATACCGATATTAGCCGTGCCAACAGCGAATTGCAGGAACGTAACGCCCAGCTTTTTGAAGCCAATCATGTTAAAGAAGAATACATTGCCCATTTTTTCGACCTGTGTTCTACCTACATAAACAAGCTCGAAAATTATCGTAAAGCCTTAAATAAAAAAGCGAACGATAAGCAGTTGGATGAGCTGTTTAAAATGCTAAAATCGACCACGGTGGTAGATAACGAGCTGGAAGAGTTATACGAAAATTTTGATAGTATATTTTTAAACCTGTACCCAACCTTTGTAAAAGATTTTAATGCGCTGCTTGTAAAAGACGAACAGGTAACCTTAAAACAGGGCGAATTGCTTAACACCGAGCTCCGTATTTTTGCCTTAATACGTTTAGGAATTACTGATAGCGTTAAGATAGCGGCGTTCCTTAGATACTCTTTAAGCACCATTTATAATTACCGTACAAAGGCACGTAACAAGGCGGCAGTTTCGCGTGATGCGTTCGAGGTTATGGTGTCTAAAATAGGAAATATACCCGATAAATCACTATAAATAGTTCTTGTTTTACTACTTTTTTAACAGAGGGTAAATGTGTTATATGTCTGTAATTTAACTATTTAATGTTTGTAGGTTGCTACTTTTTTCTACCAAAAATTATATGTACACTATAACGTTATAGTTTTGTACTGAATGTTTTATAAAGAACCAATAATAAAATTAACTATATGTTTAAAAAAAGTATCGCGGTTATAGCCCTTGCTTTAACATCAATAGGCCTGCAGGCGCAAACTAAAACACCTGCTTATCTGGACGACGCCAAGCCCATGAAAGAAAGGGTGGAAGATGCCCTGAAACGCATGACTACCGAAGAAAAAATAGCGCTTATACACGCGCAGTCTAAATTCAGCTCGCCGGGTGTGCCGCGTTTGGGCATACCGGAAATTTGGACAACCGATGGCCCACACGGTATACGTACCGAGGTAAAGTGGGATGAATGGGACCAGGCCGGCTGGACAAACGACTCATGTATTGCTTTCCCGGCGCTTACCGCTCTTGCTTCTACATGGAACAAAGAAATGTCGGCGCTTTATGGTAAATCTATTGGCGAAGAGGCGCGTTTCAGGAATAAAAATATTCTTTTAGGCCCCGGTGTAAACATTTACCGAAGCCCGCTTAACGGCCGTAACTTTGAGTATATGGGCGAAGACCCGTTTCTTGCAGGCCAAATGGTAGTGCCTTATATAAAAGGGGTACAGGCCAATGGTGTGGCTGCCTGTGTTAAGCACTTTGCGCTTAACAACCAGGAGGGCAGGCGTAACGATGTAAATGTGGTTGTGGATGACCGTGCCCTTTACGAAATTTACCTACCGGCTTTTAAAGCGGCGGTACAACAGGGTGGCGCATGGGCCATTATGGGGTCGTACAATCAATATAAAGGCCAGCAATGCTGCCATAACGAGTTTTTACTAAACGATATTCTTAAAGGCGAATGGGGCTTTGACGGCGTTGTAGTATCCGACTGGGGTGGCGTACACAATGGCATGCAGGCCATTAAAAACGGTCTTGACCTTGAGTTTGGTACCTGGACCGATGGTTTATCGGCCGGCAGGAAAAATGCTTACGATAATTACTACTTAGCACAGCCATACCTGGATAAGATCAAATCGGGCGAGGTTGGTACTACAGAGTTGGATGATAAAGTGCGCAGGGTGCTTCGCCTTTGCCTTTTAACAACAATGAATAAGAACAGGCCATACGGCTCTTTTGGAACTGAAGAGCATGCACTTGCAGGCCGTAAAATAGCCGAAGAGGGTATTGTATTGCTTCAAAACAATAATAGCCTGCTGCCGCTTAACCTGACTAAAATTAAGAAGATTGCAGTTATTGGCGAAAATGCCATTAAAGCCATGACAGTAGGCGGGGGTAGCTCATCGCTTAAAGCTAAGTATGAGGTTTCTCCGTTAGACGGAATTAAAAAAAGGGTAGGTAACAAGGCTCAGGTAGTGTATGCACGTGGCTATGTTGGCGATGCCAAGAGCGATTATAACGGCGTTGCCTTTGGCGCCGACCTTACCGAAAAAAGAACGGCAGAACAGCTTTTGGCTGAGGCTATTAAAGTAGCTAAAGATGCCGATGTGGTTATTTTTGTAGGTGGCTTAAACAAAAGCGATTACCAGGATTGCGAAGGCTACGATCGTAAAGAGCTTGGCCTGCCGTACAACCAGGATAAGGTGGTTACAGAGCTTGCAAAAGCAAACAAAAACATTGTGTTTGTAAACATATCGGGCAACGCGGTGGCTATGCCGTGGGTAAAACAGGTTCCTGCTATTGTGCAGGGCTGGTACCTTGGTACAGAGGCCGGTAATGCGCTGGCATCAGTACTAATGGGCGATGTTAACCCGTCAGGCAAGCTTGCCTTTACATTCCCGGCTAAATTAAACGATAACGGCGCGCATGCCCTTGGAGAATTTCCCGGTGGCGATGAGGTTAAATATAACGAGGGCCTTTTTGTAGGCTACCGCTGGACCGAAAAGCAAAATATTACTCCGCTATTCCCTTTCGGGCACGGCTTAAGTTACACTACTTTTGAATATGGTAAAGTAACGGCCGATAAAACCAGCATGGCAGCATCAGATAAAATAACCTTTTCTGTAAAAGTAAAAAACACGGGTAAACGCGAGGGCCAGGAAGTGGTTCAGCTGTATATAGCCGACTTTAAATCGTCGTTACCGCGCCCGGTAAAAGAGCTTAAAGGGTTTGAAAAAGTAAGCCTTAAAGCCGGTGAAGAAAAAACGGTAACGTTTACCATCAATAAGACTGATTTAAGCTTTTTTGATGATAAAAAACACGAATGGGTTGCAGAGCCGGGCGATTTTGAGGCTGTTATAGGCGCATCTTCTTTAAACATTAAGGGTAAAGTACAGTTTGTGCTTAAATAGTAAATTTATGAAGAAATTACTTTTAGGCGCAATAGCATTATGTTCGGCCACTATGGCATTTTCTCAAAGCCTTGAAAAAATGCAGTGGTTTAACGAGCCTGCAAAATGGGAAATAAAAAACAACAGCCTGATTATGCAGGTTACCCCAAAAACCGATTACTGGCGCATATCGCACTACGGCTTTACAGTAGATGATGCCCCTTTTTATTATGCCAATTATGGCGGCGAGTTTGAGGTGAAGGTAAAAATTACCGGCGCTTACAAAACCCGTTTCGACCAGATGGGGCTTATGATTCGTACAGATGAGAAGAATTACATTAAAACCGGAGTAGAGTTTGTAGATGGTAAATTCAACATTAGTACCGTTGTAACCCACGACAAGAGCGACTGGAGCGTTACCACGTTAGATAAAGCCCCACCGTTTATATGGATCAAGGTAGTGCGCAGGCTGGATGCCGTTGAGGTATTTTATTCATACGATGATAAAACGTATATTTTAACCCGAAACGCGCCTTTGGAAGACAATAAGCCGGTAATGGTGGGCCTTATGGCGGCAAGCCCCGATGGTAATGGTTTCGAAGCTAAATTCGAGAATTTTACCGTTAAACACCTGCCGGACCAGCGCCGTACCGACTGGCTTAAAAGCCACCAGGAATAACTATTTACCTTACTATATAAAACGTATAAATGAGCACAGTAGCTGTAAATTCTAAACCACATTACCTTATACTCGATGGCTTGCGTGGCGTTGCTGCCATAATGGTAGTTGTTTTCCATATTTTCGAGGCACACGCCAACAGCCACCTCGACCAGATTATCAATCACGGGTACCTGGCGGTCGACTTTTTCTTTTTGCTTTCAGGCTTTGTAATTGGCTATGCTTATGACGATCGCTGGCACAAGCTAACCCTAAAAGAATTTTTTAAACGCCGCCTTATCAGGCTACAGCCCATGGTAATTATGGGTATGATAATTGGCGCAGTGTGCTTTTACTACCAGGACTCGGTACTGTGGCCGCAAATTAGCGATGTACCCGTATGGAAAATGCTGTTGGTTATGGTTATTGGCTTTACGCTGATACCGTTAACACCATCGCAGGAAATAAGGGGCTGGGGCGAAATGCATCCGCTAAACGGACCCGGATGGTCGTTATTTTTTGAATATATAGCCAATATTATGTATGCCCTTTTTGTGCGTAAGTTCTCTAAAACGGTACTGGCTATTTTGGTGATACTCTCGGGTGCAGCGTTGGTGCACCTTGCGCTTACGGCACCTGCGGGCGATGTTGTGGGCGGCTGGTCTATAAATGCTGAGCAGCTAAAGGTTGGTTTTAGCCGTATGATGTTCCCCTTTTTTGGAGGGTTGTTGTTAAGCAGGATGGCTAAAATTACTTACATTAAAAATGCATTTTTATGGTGTAGCCTGTTACTAATAGTTGTGCTTGCCATGCCGCGCATTGGCGGTGCCGATAACTTATGGCTTAACGGAATTTACGAGTCGGTTACCATTATATGTATCTTCCCGCTTATCGTATATTTAGGGGCAAGCGGTACCGTTCATGGAGCAGCTTCCACAAAAGTGTGTAAGTTTTTTGGCGATATTTCGTATCCAATATACATTACGCATTATCCGCTAATTTACATTTATACAGCCTGGGTAGCCAACAATAAGGTTTCTATACAAGATGGTGCCCCTTATGCTATACTGTTGCTGGTATCGGCAATAGTGATAGCTTATGCATGCTTAAAACTGTATGATGAGCCGGTTAGAAAATGGCTGGGTAAAAAATTCCCAAACAAAAACAAGGTTACAGTTTAAATATATTAGAAAATTATAAAAAGTCGGCTAATGCTTTATTGCGTTAGCCGACTTTTGGTTTAAAGGTAATTCAGTAATCAATTCGCTATTTTTTTGCCTTGTGCATAAAAAAATGCGGTTATATTTTCTATATGTGTTATATTTACACAATATCTCTAACGGCCTGCATATACTGTGTTTTATGCCTGGCATTAAGAAAATACATCCATGAAACCCTATTTTAGTTTACTGCTAACATTACTATTATGGCCCTTTTTTAAATCGGCAGCGCAGGAGTTGCCGGTTAAGTTTCTGGATATCAATCAGGGGCTATCTAATAATTCGGTTATAACCATCCATCAGGACAACAATAGCTTTATGTGGTTTGGTACTTATGATGGGCTTAGCCGTTATGATGGCTATAACTTTAAAGTATACCGAAACCGCATTGGCGATCCTTCATCTTTAGTTACCAACACGGTATATTGCATTCAGGCCGATGCCAAAAACAACATCTGGGTGGGAGGCTCTAAGGGGGCGTGTGTGCTGGACAGGCCTACCGATGTTTTTATTCCGCTAAAATACACATCTACTACTGCTTCAAAAGCAAAAGATATTAAAGGCATAGTACACCAAATAAAACAGGTACAGCCGGGAGTTATTCTTGCTGCTACCCAACAATATGGACTTGTGGCTTTTAACGGAGAATCGTATACCGGTACCCAAATTCCGTTTACTGTGGCAGGCAAAACAAGCACTAATTACGATGTTTTGGCCATACAGCCCATGCCGGCTCAAAAATTTTGCTGGGTGTACATTCGGGATGCCGGCTTGTGCAAATATTACCCTGCTAACCAAAAGCTTATATTAGAATATCTATCACCCATAAAAGCCAATTGCCTTGCATCAGGGGCTAATGGTACGGTATGGATTGGTACCGAAGAAGGCGCCTTTTTATTTGACTCAGTTACGCATACGATTTCGCAAAATTTCATGCCCAATAAAAATAGTGTAACCAATATACTTCCGGAAGATGAAAACCTTTGGATAGCTACCGATGGTGCAGGCATGTACACCTTGTTAAAAGGGTCTAAAACTGCCGTACCTTACAGTACGGTAAGTAATAGCAGGGTGGTTAAAAGCAATTCCGTCTGGAGTTTGTACCGCGATACAAAGGGTAATAAATGGGTGGGCACACTAAGGGGCGGCATTAGCATGATAGGAGCCGTGCCAACATCGTTTAAACACATTAAATATAAAGGTAGCGATGCCGGTAACCTTACCGATAATTTTATTCTTTCTTTTTGCGAAGACGAGAAAAATAACATTTGGATTGGTACCGATGGGGCAGGGCTGCGGTACTGGAACAGAAAAGACAACACTTATACATCGTATAACACAGCTTCCGGCCGTTACACGCTTAGCAGTAACTTTATAACCAGTATAATAAGAGACCAGTCTAACCGAATATGGCTGTCTACCTGGGCGGGAGGGGTAAACCGTATCAATCCGCAAAGTGGGGCTATCGATTATTTATCGTGCTATAATCCCGTTACTAAGCAGGTAGAGAAAAATATATGGCTGGTTTATCAGGATTCTAAAAAAAATATATGGGCAAGCGCCACTAACGAGGGCAGCCTTTACAAATATAATAGCAGTACCGATAAGTTCGACCTTTTTGATGCCACACTTACCAACCTGCAATGCCTTACCGAAACTAAAGACGGTAAACTATGGGGGGGTAATTATACTACGCTCTTTTGTATAGACCCCGTTACCAAAAAACACAACAATTATGATATTGGGTCGCCTGTACGCTCCATTTTAGAAGACACCGGCAACAACTTATGGATAGCCACGCAAGAGGGTGGGCTGCTGTTGTTTGACAGGAAAACCTATAAGTTTTCGCGTTATACTACAGAGAACGGACTACCAAGCAATACCGTGCTACGCCTTTTGCAGGACAAGAATAGCGATGTATGGATGAGTACCTACAATGGCCTTAGCCGGTTGGATATTAAGCAAAAAGTATTCAGGAATTTTTCGCTTACCGATGGTTTGCAGGGCAACCAGTTTAGTTTTAATGCGGGGTTGCAGCTATCATCAGGCGAGTTTATGTTTGGCGGTATAAACGGGTTTAACATCTTTAACCCCGAAGGTATTATAGATGGCAACCATAGCACGCCGCTGCAGTTGGCATCGTTATCGGTAAACAATAAACCCATAGAGCATAACCCTGCTTATGTTACGGGCCGGCAACTGGGGCAGGTAAAAAGTATCGAGATTCCGTTCGACCAGACAACACTTGCCATAGAGTTTGTAGCGCCCGATTATAATAATTCAGATAAAATAAGCTACGCCTATTTGCTTGAAGGCTGGGATGAGCAGTGGACTTATACCGATAACATTCGCAAGGCCAATTACACCCGCCTTTTTGAAGGCAACTATACTTTTAAAGTAAAAACAAAAAACATTAATGGCACCTGGAACAACGCCGTAAGCCTTTTACATATTACAGTTTTACCACCTTGGTACCGTACTTGGTGGGCTTACAGTTTATATGTTATGTTATTTGCAGGCGTAATTTATGCCTACATACGCTACAGTAAAAATAAAGAAAAGCTGCGCTACAATGTTAAGCTCGCCAAAATGGAAAGCAATAAAGAGAAAGAGCTGGCCGAGAAACAGCTGGCTATGTTTACCTACATATCGCATGAGTTCAGGACACCGCTTTCGCTGATAATAAATCCGCTTAAAAAGGCGGTCAAAAATCCGCAGTCAGAAAGTAAAGAACTGGCTTCTAACCTGGCGGTGGCGCATAGAAATGCAAGGCGTCTTTTAAGCCTTGTAGATCAGCTGCTTTTATTCAGAAAGGCAGAGAGCGATGCCGATGCCTTGACTATAAGTGCCATAAATGTAAACCATTTGTGTAACGAGGTGTACCAGTGCTTTGTAAACCAGGCAAAAGAGCAGGACATAACTTTTAAGTTTAAAGCCCATGAAACGGCTGTTGAAATATTTGGCGATTACGAAAAAATTGAGATCGCGCTGTTTAACCTGACCTCCAATTCGTTTAAACATACCCCCGCTGGTGGCAGTATTACATTAGAACTCTTAGAGGCTAATGGTGTAGTATCTATTAGTGTTATAGATACCGGCAGTGGTATAGCGGCGGCCGATATGCCCTTTATTTTCGAGAAGTTCAGGCAATCGGGTGGTGTTAAAGGCCCCGCAAGAGGGTTTGGTATTGGTTTGTTTATTGTTAAGTATTTTACAGAAAAACACAGCGGAACAGTTATTTGCAACAGCGAGCAGGGTAAGGGCAGTACCTTTACGCTTAACTTTTTAAAAGGTTACGAGCACTTTGCCGATTTGCCTATCTCTATCATAAGCCCAAAAATGTCGCAGCTTGTAGAAGAGTTACTGGGCGATACTACCCGCGAAGAAAACAAGCCTGAGCAGAATGTAGAAAACATACCCACTACCGGGGTAGAGATACTAACGGTTAAAAAATCGATACTGGTAATAGATGATAACGCCGAGATACGGGATTACCTCGTGCAGTTATTTAGTCCGCACTATTTAGTATACGCTGCAAAAAATGGTGCCGAAGGTTTAGAAGTTGTTACAAAGCATATACCCGACCTGGTTATAAGCGATATTTCTATGGATGGGATAGACGGCCTGGAGGTGTGCCGCACTATTAAGCAAAATGAGGCCCTGAGCCATATACCGGTTATATTATTAACGGCTACTACCAATCCCGAAATTCATTTACAGGGAATAACCGATGGCGCCGATGATTATATTACCAAGCCATTTGATGCAGATATTTTACAGGCCCGTGTAGATACGCTGCTTAAAAGCAGGGAGAACCTGCGCAGTTACTTTTTAAACAGCATTACACTTAAAGAAAATACCCAAAAAGTACCGGCAGAATATCAGGAGTTTTTAAAAAAATGCATAGAAATTATAGAAGCCAACCTTGATGACAAAGATTTTACCATAAAAACCTTTGCCAAAGCAATGGGCATGAGCCATAGGAGCCTGTATGATAAGATAAAAATAATATCAGGGCAAACCCTTAATGCCTTTATCAGGTCCATACGCCTGCGCAGGGCTGCCTTGCTAATGCTTACCGAAGACATTAACATTGCCCATGCCAGTGCCCAGGTAGGCTTTGAAGACCAGAAATATTTCAGGCAGCAGTTTGCAAAATTGTTTGGCATGAACCCTTCAGACTATATTAAAAAGTACAAGGGTACCTTTAATAAAAACCTAAACATCATTAGGTAATTTTTGAGTGCTTTGCAACTTCAATTTATAATTACTTAACTACATCCTCTTAAATAAAAATATAAGGTTAATGCCTCACGCTAATTAGTAAATTAATGTGAGGTATTTAGATATAATTTTACAACTAAATTGTATTTATCTGATTTTGAGTAGCTAAAAATTATCAATTTTCGAATTTACCACCTATCATTTTCCATTTCACCCTCCTAAAATCCATCATCTTAACTATTACTTTGCAGGTATATCTAAATCACTATAACGATTTAGGTGTTTTTTGAAATACTGAATATAATAAATATCGAATAGTTTGTTAGGCTATAGTTTGGAGTTTTTTACACCTGCCCGCAGGCGGTCATACCTGTGGGCAGTTTAAAATTATAGACCTGATAACAAAAATATTGCTAACCAAATAACCACTTTATCAAACCAAACCAATGTGCCTATGATGTACCTGTAATAAGTACAAACAAATTTGAAAACCAACATTTATTGACCCATAGATGGGAAGAATTCCTAACATTAAATTTTATGAATAACATTACTTTTTTTAAACCTAAAATTGTTTTGCAGGGCTGCATATTTGCCTTGTGCTTGGCAGCTGTAACACAGGAGGCTCAAGCTACAGAAGTTACCGCAAACAAGAGTTCTTATTTTCAGACCACTGTAAAAGGTAAAGTAATTTCTGGCACAGATAAAATGCCTGTTCCCGGCGTTACTGTAATGATTAAAGGCACCACAAATGCTGTAACTACAGATTTTGACGGTAATTACGAAATTGCCATAACAGACCCTAATACGGTTCTTGTTTTTAGCAGTATTGGCTTTGTTGCACAAGAAATTGCCGTAGGCGGGCAAACCAACATATCTATTACCCTTGCCGAAGACGTTAAAACACTTGAAGAAGTTGTAGTTGTAGGTTACGGCGTTAAAAAGAAAGCTACCGTAACAGGATCTATATCTGAGATTAACGGTAAAGAAGTGGCTAAGAGCCCGGCCGTAAATATCTCTAATGGTTTTGCAGGCCGAGTATCTGGGGTTATAGCCAACAATAGGGGTGGAGAACCGGGTTATGATGACTCTTCTATCACCATAAGGGGCCTTGGTACTATGGGTAATAACGATGTACTTGTAGTAGTAGATGGTGTACCCGGACAAATTGGTGGCTTAAGCAGACTATCGGCCCAGGAAATTGAAAGTATTACCGTACTTAAAGATGCATCGGCAGCTATTTATGGTAGCCGTGCTGCAAATGGTGTAATATTGGTAACCACCAAAAAAGGTAAAAAAAGCACTAAAACACAGGTAAGCTATAATTTCGACCAGGGTTTTTCATCGCCAACACGCCTTCCCGATATGGCCGATGCGCCTACATATGCGCAAATTCGTAATGAAATAGCCTATTACAATGCACCGGATCAGGGTATGAACCAGATCTATACCCAACAGGATATCGATATGTTCAGGGATGGGTCTAACCCCGTTACCCACCCTAATACCGACTGGGCTAAAGCAGCTTTAAAAACTACATCGTTACAAAGCCAGCACAACCTTAATGTACAGGGCGGCAGCGAGAGTACTAACTACTTTTTCTCGTTAGGTAAACTGTCTCAGGACGGCCTTTACAGAAACGGTATAGCTAATTACGACCAGTTTAACGTTCGTACAAATATAGATACCCAAATTAACGAGAGGCTTAAAGTGGGGGTTTCGTTATCGGGCCGTAAAGAAGACAGGCAGTTTCCTATACAAAGTGCAGGTAATATATTCCGTGCCATATACAGGGCTTACCCAACCGTTGTGGGCATTTATCCTAACGGATTGCCATCAAGGGGTATAGAAGGCAGCAACCCGCTAATAGATGCTACAAGAACAGCCGGCATTAACGAGAATCCTACATATGTATTTAACGGTATCTTAAGGGGTAGTTACGATTTTGGTTTCCTTAAAGGATTATCAGTAGATGGTTTCTTCTCTGCGGATGTTACAGAGAGCCGTTCTAAAAGCTTCGCTACACCATTTACATTATACACCTATAACGAAGGTACAGATACGTACGATCCAAGTTTATATGGTGGTGGACCTAACCAAAAACCATCGTTATACCAGTCGCAAACAAGTACGTCTCAAAATGTATCTAACATAAAAGTCAACTTTAAGCGCCAGTTTGGCGACCATAACATAGATGCGTTTGTAGGTTATGAGCAAAGCGATTACAAAACAAGTAACTTTAATGCAACACGTTTCAACTTTCCAACAGCATCGCTTCCGGAACTGTCACAAGGTGGTGCTGCAACTGCTGATGCCAGAAATGGTGGCGGATCTTGGAATTATACAAGGCAAAGTTACTTAAGCCGTGTGGCTTATAACTTTCAGGAAAAATTCCTGTTAGACTTACAGGCAAGGGTAGACGGATCGTCTAACTTTCCTAAAGGCAGCCGTTTTGGTTTCTTCCCATCGGTATCTGCAGGTTACAGAATTTCAAAAGAAGATTGGTTTAAGGCAGATGAGGGCTTTTTTAACGATCTTAAAATTCGTGCCTCATGGGGGCAGTTAGGTAACGATAACGTGCCAAATTTCCAGTATTATGATAATTACAGGTTCAATAACCGTTATGTTGTTGGCGATCAGGTGGTATCGGGCATTGACCTTAGAAAATTGGGTAACCCAAACATTACATGGGAAGTTGCAACAAAAACAGATATAGGACTTAATGCCACATTTTTAAAGAACTTTACGTTTGAGGCTATTTATTTTATGCAGGACAGGTCAGACATTCTGTGGGCCAGGAATGGATCTATACCGGGCTCTACAGGAATAGTTAACCCTTATAATGACGATCCACCTAACTATATCCCGTTAGTACCACAAGAAAACATCGGTAAAATGAAGAGTAACGGTATAGAAGCTACATTAGGCTATAGGAAAAATGGCGATTTTAGCTACGGCATATCAGGAAACTTTACCTACGCTAAAAACGAAGTTAAGTATATAGACGAGGCACCGGGACTTTTAGATTACCAAAAACAAACGGGTGCGCAATACAATACCTACCTGCTTTATAATACCGATGGTATCTTCAGGACACAGGAGCAGTTAGATGCTACCCCTCACGTTGAGGGCGCTCAATTAGGAGACCTTGTCTATAAAGATATTAACGGCGATGGCGAGATAACGCCGGATGACATGACAAGGAGTAAATACAGCAACCTGCCACGCATTACGTATGGCCTTGTAATGGATGCTGCCTATAAAAACTTCGACCTGTCGGTAGTATTTGCAGGCCAGGCTCAGGTTAGCCAGTATTTATTAACAGAATCGGGCACAACGGGTAATTTTTACAGCACATGGGCAGATAACAGGTGGAGCCCAAGCAACCCTAATGGTTCATTTCCAAGGGTAGACGAGAGCTCAGGCTCATCTATAAGCGGAGGCCTTTACCGTAACGATTTCTGGCTGCACAATACCTCTTTTGTTAGGCTTAAAAATGTACAGTTAGGGTATACTTTACCAACAGATATTACTCAAAAATATGGTGTTAGCAGCTTTAGGCTGTACCTAAGTGCCTTTAACTTATTTACGCTTACAAAAGTTAAAGATTTTGATCCGGAAGGCAGCAGTGAGAACGGTCAGTTTTATCCGCAGCAAAAAATTGTGAACTTTGGTTTTAACGTTCAATTCTAAAAATTACACTATGAAAAATATTAATATCTTTAAATCTGTAGTGTGCGGTATTGCGGCTTGTGCAGCGCTTACCGGATGCGAAAAAGATTTTCTTGAAACTACTCCTACAGATGTTATTAACAACTCGTCTATACTAACCGATTCTATTTTGTTTGATGCCTATGTAACAAACCGTTACCTTGGTGTAAAGCTAACTAATAAAGAGGGCGACAGTAACCAGCCGGGCTTTGGCCGTGGGTTTGAGTACGGTATGTGGAGCTCGCTAACAGATGAGTCTATTTACAATAATAACGATGATACCTGGCTTATACAACAAGGCCAGCTTGCACCCGAAAACCTTGGTATAGCCGGCACATTCTGGGCAAGGAGCTACCGTAGCATCCGCGAAATTAACTATGCGTTAAACAACATTCAGGATGTAGGCATGAGCCAGAGCCATACCAACCTGCTTATTGCAGAGCTTAAGTTTATACGTGCTTTTAGGTACCACGACCTTATAAGAAATTATGGCGAGGTGGTATTGGTTGGCGACCATGTGGTAGAACTGGGTGATGATTATACAGATCCGGCTTTGTTTAACCGTAGGCCTATTGAAGAGTCTATGGCTTATGTAATTGCCGAGCTTGATGCTGCCGCTGCCGGGCTACCCGTAAGCAACAGTGGCAGTTATGGCGAAGGCCGTGCCACTAAAGGCGCCGCGCTTGCACTTAAATCGAGGTTGCTACTATACGCTGCAAGCCCACTTTATAGCGGTGGCTCTAATACCCAGAAATGGGCAGAGGCTGCTGCAGCTGCAAAAGCTGTTATGGATATGGGCACATACAGCCTGTTTCAGGGTGGTTATGCCGAATTGTTTACCAATCAGCAAAGTAACCAAGAGTATATTTTTGCACGTTTTTACAATATAACAGCCCGTCACCTGGCGTTAGAAATTGCCAACGGCCCTAACGGTTATGGCGGCTGGGGCGGCAATGTACCGTTACAAAACCTTGTAGACGATTACGAAATGACCGATGGTAGCATGTTTAACTGGAGCGACCCTGCACAGGCAGCAGCACCATACGCAAACAGAGACCCTCGTTTTTACGCAACCGTGCTTTATGATGGTGCCCCTTACCGTGGCAGGACAGTAGAGACCTTTAGGCCAGACGGATTAGATAGCCCCGAAGGCCCGGATAACTGGAACTCAAGTAAAACAGGTTACTATCTAAGGAAATTTATCCGCGAAGACCTTCCTATCATCAACCCGTGGGATGTGGCTGGTGTACAAAACTGGATCTACTTCCGCTACGCAGAGATTTTGCTTAACTATGCCGAAGCACAAAACGAGGCTGTAGGCCCTGATGCAAGTGTTTACGAGGCTATAAACGCTATTAGAAGCAGGACGAGCGTTGCAATGCCTGCATTGCCTGCCGGTTTATCTCAAAGCGATATGCGCGACCGTATTCGCCATGAGCGCAGGATAGAGCTTGCTTTCGAAGAGCACCGTTACTATGATGTTAGGCGTTGGATGATTGCATCGCAAACAGAAAACGAGCCTGCACAGGGTATAAGGATTACCAAAGATGGTTCTGGCAACCTGCTGTACGAAATTATGACTGCCCTACAAGGTAAAAGCTTCCAGGAAAAACACTACTGGCTGCCAATTCCAAGAGCAGAGATACTATCGTCTAACAACCAGCTGCCACAAAACCCTGGATATTAAAACTAATGCCGGAGGGCTGCCTAAGGCACCCTCCGGCATTTATAACATTGCTACTCCACTAAAATTACTATGAGATATAACACTATATATTCACAATTTTTCGCAATGCTTTTTGCAGGCCTTTATGGCGCGTGCAGTAGTAGCGATACACCTAAAGAAACCACTCCGCAGGTAGATACTACTACCATTACGCTCAATATAGATGATGCCACAGCGTACCAGACTATAGAGCATTTTGGAGCATCGGATGCGTGGTCGTGCCAGTTTGTGGGCAATTGGCCCGATGCCAAGAAAAACGCAATGGCCGATTTGCTTTTTAGCCAGAATAACGATGCCAATGGCAATCCGTTAGGTATTGGGCTTTCTTTATGGCGTTTTAATGTAGGCGCGGGCAGTGCAGAGCAGGGAACGGGCAGCGGTATTGGCGATGAGTGGCGCAGGGCAGAATCGTTTCTTCAACCTAACGGTCAGTACGACTGGAACAGGCAGCAGGGGCAGGTATGGTTTGCCAATGCAGCCAAACAGCGCAATGTGAGTAACTTGCTAATATTCCCCAACAGTCCGCCGGTAGCGCTCACGCGTAACGGTAAGGCTTTTGCCGATGTTGGCTTACAGTCTAACCTTGCCGCAGATAAGTTTGATGCTTACGCAGAATATCTGTCGGCCGTAACACAGGGCCTTCAGAATATGGGACTTACAGTAAACTACATCAGCCCAATGAACGAGCCACAATGGGATTGGTCTGACGGTGGGCAGGAGGGTACACCTTTCTATAATAACGAGATAGCACAGATAACTACCAAGCTCAACCAAAAATTAGAGCAAAAAAACCTGGCCTCAAAAATTAATGTGGCCGAGGCAGGGCAAATAAACTACCTGTATGAGGTTGGCAACAGGCCGGGAAGATCAGACCAGGTTAAAGATTTCTTTACCACTACATCTCCCAACTACATTGGCAACCTGTCGCATTTAGAAAACGCCATATCAGGGCACAGTTATTTTACTACCTCGCCCTATGATGCATCGGCTACACAAAGGCAGCAGCTTGCTTCGGCGGTAAGCCAAATATCAGGACTTAAATACTGGATGTCAGAGTACTGCATCCTGGGCGATAATGCCGGAGAGATAAACGGCAACGGCCGCGACCTGGGTATAGAGCCGGCATTGTACCTGGCAAAAGTTATCCATCAGGATCTCGCTGTGGCACAGGCAACAGCGTGGCATTGGTGGGTGGCTATTTCTCCATACGATTATAAAGACGGACTTATTTACATAGACAAGCAAAAACAGGATGGCAGCTTTTACCAAAGTAAAATGCTTTGGGCATTAGGCAATTACAGCCGCTTTATCCGTCCCGGCTTTAAGAGGGTAAAGATTGATAACACCCAGAATACTTCGGTCAACAAAAATTTCCTGTATTCATCGTATAAAGACCCATCAACAGGCAAATTGGTAACGGTGGTAATAAACTCCGGCAGCCAGCCGGTAACCTTTAAGTTACAACGCCAAAATGCTAACGTTAACGGTCTTAAGGCGTATGTAACATCGGCCGATAAAAATTTACAGGTACAGGCCATTACCGATGGCGACCCTATTGTTGTACCGGCACATGCCATAGTTACCCTTACAACAGGGCTTTAATAAATACTACCCCCATTAAATAAAAAACCTAATCTAATAACCTAAAAAACAAGATAGTGACTTCTAACAAACTACTATTACTTATCCTGGGTTTATGCTGGTTACCGGCATTTAGCCAGGTTTCTTTTGGCGAACCCCAAAAAATTAACAGCGACTGGAAATTTATTTTAAACGACGCTAAAGACGCCCAGGCAGAAAAATTTGACGATAAAGCCTGGGAGGCTGTAGACCTGCCGCACGACTGGAGTGTTAAAGGGCAGCTTAGCCCAACGTTGGCCAGCTGTACTGGCTATTTACCGGGCGGCATTGGCTGGTACCGCAAATCGCTTGCTGTGCCTGCGGCTAAAAAAGGCCAGAAAGTATACCTTTATTTTGAAGGCGTATACAACAGGAGCGAGGTATTTGTAAATGGGCATTCGTTAGGCAAACGCCCAAATGGCTACATTTCTTTTGCTTATGATGCTACCCCGTACATAAATTACGGTGGCGATAACACTATTGCCGTTAAGGTAGACCACAGCCAAAGTGCTGATTCCCGCTGGTATACCGGCTCTGGTATTTACCGTAACGTTTGGTTGGTCTATGCTAACCCTGTGCACATAGCGCAGTGGGGTGTATATGCCGTGCCTGAAGTTAGCAAAGGCAATGGCACTTTAAGTGTTGAGGTTGAGGTGGAGAACAGTTCGTCTGCCAAAGAAAGTTTAACTATTGTAAACGAGCTTATTGCTAAAGACGGAAAAACCGTTGCAAAAAGCTCTCAGAAATTACAGATAGCAGCTAATAAGAATCAGACAGTTGCAACAAAATTACAGGTTAAAAACGCAAAGCTGTGGGATTTAA
Source organism: Flavobacterium subsaxonicum WB 4.1-42 = DSM 21790 (assembly GCF_000422725.1). GTDB lineage: Bacteria > Bacteroidota > Bacteroidia > Flavobacteriales > Flavobacteriaceae > Flavobacterium > Flavobacterium subsaxonicum. The sequence goes on along the minus strand of NZ_KE383912.1, from coordinate 73,454 downwards.
ATAACCCCAACCTGTACCGTTTAAAAACAACCGTTTTAAAAGATGGCAAGCAAATAGATGCTACAGTAACCACTACAGGTTTCCGTACGTTTACTTTTAATGCCGACAAAGGTTTTGCCCTTAACGGCAAATGGATGAAAATGAAGGGTGTATGCCTTCACCACGACGCCGGTGTACTGGGTTCTGCCGTACCGAGGGATGTCTGGAAAACAAGGCTTCAAACCTTAAAAAGCATAGGCGTTAATGCCATACGTACCAGCCACAATCCGCAATCGCCTGATTTTTATGAACTTTGCGATGAGATAGGTCTTTTAGTACTTAACGAAGCGTATGACGAGTGGGAATATCCTAAGCGTAAATGGCTTACAGGCTGGAATGTAGGTACTCCGGGTTACGAAGGTTCTTTTGATATTTTTGCCCAGTGGGGAGAAAAAGACCTTGAAGATATGGTACGCCGCGACCGTAACCACCTGTCAGTTTTTGGCTGGAGCATTGGTAATGAGGTAGATTACCCTAACGACCCGTACTCGCACCCGGTATTAGCCGGTACATCTGCCACAGGCTTTACACAGGCTATGTACGGTGGTTACAAACCAGATGCACCCGATGCTATGAGGCTGGGTGGCATTGCCAAGCGCCTTGTTGCAGCAGTTAAAAAATACGATAAATCGCGCCCAACTACAGCAGGCCTTGCCGGTGTAGCTATGAGTAACGAGACCGAATATCCTGGTGCTCTTGATATTACAGGGTATAATTATACCGAAAGCAAGTATGACTCCGACCATAAAAAATATCCTAAACGTGTAATTTACGGTAGCGAGAACGTGCACGATATCGAGCCATGGCTTGCCGTTAAAAACAATGAGCATATTTTTGGACAGTTTTTATGGACGGGTATCGATTACCTGGGAGAATCAGGTGCGTGGCCGTCAAGGGGGTTCTATTCAGGGCTTGTAGATTTTGCAGGCCTCATAAAACCAAGGGGTTACTTCCGACAGTCGCTATGGTCTGATAAGCCAATGATCTTTGCCGGTACGTACATTCCACGTGCTAAAGAAAAAGGCTTATCTAAAGATGCATGGCCTTTGTGGAATTACGATAACGGACAGCAGGTTAGGGTGGTAGCTTACACCAATGCCGCTAAAGCCCGCTTAGAGTTAAACGGCAAAGTGGTTGGCGAGGTTAAAAATTACGACCCTAACGTAGGTATCATTTCATGGGACATTCCGTTTGCTGCCGGTAAGCTCGAAGCTATTGGTTTAGATTCTAATAATAAGGAAGTTAGCCGTTATGCTATTACGTCGTCAGACCAACCTGCAACACTTATAATCGACCAGAAAGACGTGGTAATCGACAGGGAGAAAGGCATTGCACAGATAAGGGTACAAGCTGTAGATAAGAACGGTGTGCCGGTAATGCTGGCCGATAACGAGGTTACCTGCACTATAGCCGGACCTGCCAAACTGCTTGGCCTTGAGGCTGGTAACAACAGCGACATGACCGATTATACAGATAACGTGCAGCGTATGTTCCATGGGCATATACTGGCTTACATACAGGCCACAGGCGAAGAAGGTACCGTTACCGTTACTTTTAACAGCCCTTGGCTAAAAACAACATCAGTTACCATCAAAATAAAATAATTTTTATAAATAACTGATATTCAGTTTTTTGCACTCTTATTTTTATAGTCCGCCGGGGTGAATTTCTCACCTCGGCGGATTTTTTTATGCAATTTGACAAAATACTATCAGGTGGTTCAAAATAAAAAGGATATTTTTATAGCGGTTACTTAATCGTTATAATTATATCTTTTTCTATGAAAATTCTCTCCCGCCGCCTTAACTTTATGTGCTTATTTTTATTGGTAACGTGCTATTGTTTAGCACAAAACGGTTCGGTTAGGGAAGATATTATAATAGATCAGGGCTGGCGCTTTTCATTCGGGCACCCCTTTGAAACCGATAAGGATTTTAACCACGGTACGGCCTACTTTTCGTACCTGTCTAAAACCGGCAACGGCGATGGCCCTGCTGCCAAAGCGTTTGACGACCGCGCCTGGAGGCTGCTCAACCTGCCGCACGACTGGGCTGTAGAACAATCGTTTAGCGAAAGCGGCAGCTTTAGCCACGGCTTTAAAACCGCCGGTAAAGGCTTTGCAGACAAGAGTATAGGCTGGTACCGAAAGAAAATAACCCTCCCCGAAGGCGACCTTGGGCGTATCATCTCCTTAAAATTCGATGGTGTTTTTCGTAACTCTAAGGTGTGGTTTAACGGGCATTTCCTTGGTACTGAGGAAAGTGGCTACGACGGTTTTGAGTATGATGTTACCGCTTATGTAAATTATGGTGGCGAAAATACCATAGCCGTGCGCGTAGATGCGTCTATGGAAGAAGGCTGGTTTTACGAAGGTGCCGGTATTTACAGGCATATACATCTGCAAAAGGTTAACCCACTGCATATTAAAACAAATGGAACATACATTACTACCGATATTAAGCCCGGATATGCCTCTGTTAAGGCTCAAATCTCAATCGAAAACAGGGGTACCAATACTATAGCCGGCGATGTAGAAATAGTATCAACGATTGTAGATTCTAAGGGTAAGGAAATTGCTACAAAACAAATCGTGTCGGTGCCAAAACCCTTTAATATTTCACTTTCGGACTCTGAGATTCGCATAAATAACCCCCTTTTATGGGATATCGAAAATCCGAATTTATACCGGTTGGTTACGACCCTAAAACAGGACGGAAAAATCGTGGATATTTACGAAACCACTTTCGGTATCCGAAGCATTCGCTTTGATGCCGAAGAGGGATTTTTTCTTAACGGCAAGCACCTAAAATTGCAGGGCACCAACAACCACCAGGACCATGCAGGGGTGGGTACGGCACTGCCCGATGAGTTGCAGTACTTCCGCATCAAAAAATTAAAAGAAATGGGCTCTAATGCCTACCGCTGCTCGCACCACCCGCCAACGCCAGAGCTTTTAGAGGCCTGCGACAGGCTGGGCATGCTTGTAATAGACGAGACCCGCCTAATGGGCATTAACAATTTGCACCTGGGCGCCATTACCCGCATGATAGAGCGCGACCGCAATCACCCAAGCGTGTTCTGCTGGTCTGTCGGTAACGAGGAGTGGGCCATAGAGGGCAACATAATGGGCGAGCGCATTACCAACACCATGCAGGGCTTTGCCAGGAGCATAGACCCTACACGCCCTGTAACTGTGGGTATTAGCAGCGGGTTTAAGAGCGGGATATCATCGGTGGTAGAGATTATGGGCTATAACTATTTGGGTAACGGCGATATAGATGCCCACCGCAACCAGTTTAAGCAGCAGCCCGGCATGGGTACCGAAGAGGGTTCTACCTTTGCTACCCGTGGCATTTATGTTACCGATGATGCCAAACACTACCAAAACGCTTACGACCGCAAGCCGCGCCCTACCTTTTACAGTATCGAGGAGGGGTGGAAATTTTATGCCACACGCCCTTACTTGGCCGGTATGTTTATCTGGACAGGCTTTGATTACCGTGGCGAGCCTACGCCGTATGGCTGGCCGTCGGTCACCTCATACTTTGGTATGATGGATGTGTGCGGTTTCCCTAAAGATAACGTGTACTACCTAAAATCGTGGTGGGGCAAAGAGCCGGTGCTGCACCTGCTACCGCATTGGAACTGGCAGGGCATGGAAGGCAAAGAGATAGATGTATGGGCGTATTCTAACTGCGATGAAGTAGAGCTTTTCCTGAACAATAAAAGCCTGGGCAAGAAGAAAATGGAGCAATACGGCCACCTGGAGTGGAAGGTTGCCTACCAACCCGGAACGCTGGAGGCTGTTGGCTATAAGAACGGCAAAAAAGTGCTGACCGAAACACAAAAAACTACGGCTAAGCCCGAAAAGATAAAGCTTACACCCCATAAGCCAAGGCTTACCAACGCGACCGACGTTGCTGTTGTAACCGTTGAGGTAGCCGATAAAAACGGCCTGCATGTACCTACAGCGGGCGATGAGATTAATTTTAGTATTAAAGGCGGCGGCAGGATAATAGGGGTAGGCAACGGCGACCCAACATCGTTAGAGAATGATAAGTTTATAGATGCTATTAACCTTGTGTCGATTACAGGGTTTAAAGAGCAGGCACTTACAACGGCCACGTTGCCGCAACAGCTGCCATCGTACCCTGAAAACGCCTGGAAAGAAGCCTTTAAAGACAGGGACTACAAAAATCTGGCTGCCGCATACGTGTACCGCGGGCAGTTTAACGTGGCAAGCAAGTCGAAAACCGATGTGGTTAGCTTCTTTTACCAAAAGGTAGGGGTAGATGCGGTGGTGTTTGTAAACGGCACTAAAGTTACCGCTACTGCCGATGATGCCCAAAAATATGTACTGAATGCCGACCTGCTTAAGCAGGGTGCTAACACCATACACATTGTTGCAACGCCGGTGCATAAAGTTAAGGACTGGGATGTAATAAATGCCAACCCGGGTGTTATACAAATAGTAACACCATCAGAACCCTACAAACGCAAACTGTTTAGCGGCTACGCCCAGATAATTGTACAGGCCGATGGCAGCGGTAAAGAGATCATCCTTTCGGCTACAGCCAAAGATGTTAAGGCGGGTACATTAGCCATTCCTGTAAAGTAATTGCGGTTGTAAGTATTTTATTGCAACTAATTGAATACATTCACTTTTAAGTTGAATGTATCATGAAAAGCCCTATTGCTAAGAATACCTTTAAAACACTAAAACTAACGCTGCTATTTTGCTTTCTGGCACTATTGCTACATTCGTGCATCAGTAGCTATATTGGTTACAATGGTTATGAAAAATG
>NZ_KE383912.1:0-67860 GCF_000422725.1 Flavobacterium subsaxonicum WB 4.1-42 = DSM 21790 | reverse complement strand
ATTGATAATCTGACGATCTACTTAGAAGAAAATTTTTTAAAGGATACAGTATTAGTAGGAATACATAAATATACTACACAATGGGATTCTATAGGCTACATAAAAGTTTGGGATGCTGATTTAAAGTAATTGCGGTTGTAAGTATTTTATAGCAACAATTTTCTTAAATTCACTTTTAAATAGTCAATTATTTAAATAAGGATGCTCGATACTTTTCCGTTTTACCTCAGTTTAATTGCAGCCATACTGGGGGTTATCATGCTGGCTAAAAAAATCAGGGTGGCCTATCCGGTATTGCTGGTGCTTGCCGGCCTGGGTATTAGTTTTATTCCCGGCATACCTACACTGCACATAGAAGCCGAGCTGATCTTCGTCATCTTTCTGCCGCCGTTATTGTACGAAGCATCATGGTCTATTTCGTGGAAAGAGCTCTGGAAATGGCGGCGCATCATCACCAGCTTTGCCTTTATCGTGGTGTTTTTTACAGCGCTCTCGGTAGCATTGGTAGCCAATTATTTTATACCGGGCTTCTCTTTGGCTCTGGGCTTTTTGTTGGGGGGCATAGTCTCTCCGCCTGACGCCGTTAGTGCCGGTGCCATCCTTAAATTCGTAAAAGTCCCCCGTCGTTTTTCTTCCATATTAGAGGGCGAAAGCCTGCTTAACGACGCCTCATCGCTAATAATTTTCCGCTTTGCCTTAATAGCCGTTGCCACTGGCCAGTTTATCTGGCATGAGGCAGCCCTGAGCTTTACCTGGATGGTATTTGGCGGGGTGGGCATTGGCCTGTTGGTGGGTTTTATAATTATGAAACTCCACAAATACCTGCCTACCGATGTTAACAGCGATATTGTACTTACGCTCCTTACACCTTACGTTATTTATATAGCGGCCGAAGAAGTGCACAGCTCCGGCGTGCTTGCCGTGGTAAGCGGCGGATTATTATTGTCGCAATACCGCCTTAAATTTTTAAGCAGCAGCTCGCGCCTGCGCAGTGTTAACGTGTGGGAAAGCCTTGTGTTTATACTTAACGGCCTCGTATTTATGCTTATAGGTTTAGACCTGCCTGAAATTACTGCCGGGCTCGAAAAAACAGGCATCTGGCCTGCCATTGGCTACGGCCTGCTTATAACGGCAGTGTTAATAGTAGCGAGGATAGTTTCGGCCATTGCCGCGGTGGTTACCACCTTAATAGCCCGTAATTTTATAACGGTTGCCGATGCCAGTAACCCCGGTATAAAAGCCCCGTTGGTACTGGGGTGGTCGGGTATGCGGGGCGTGGTATCGTTGGCGGCGGCACTGTCTATACCGGTGCAGTTAGATAATGGCGATGTTTTTCCGCAGCGCAACCTCATCCTCTTTATCACCTTTGTAGTGATACTTACAACGCTGTTGTTGCAGGGGTTAACACTGCCGTGGATCATTAAAAAATTAGAGATGCACGATCCTGATTATACCATGCCTGAAGACGAAATGTATAATAAGCTTAGGCGAAAGCTATCGCATTACGGCCTCGAACAGCTACATGCCAATTATGGCGACCAGTTAAAGACCGAACCCCTGCTACAGCAGATAGCCCGTAAATGGGAAGATATGGATAAACTGGGCGCCGATACTATTGTGATGACGGGCGAGAGTAAAGACGTGTACCGCGCGATACTGAACCTGCAACGCGATTGGCTTACCGATAAGAACAGGCACCCCAATATAGACGAGGATATTATCCGCAGGCATTTGCTGTATCTTGATTTAGAGGAAGAACGGATAGAGTTGCTGTAGTTTAGAAAAAGAAAAAGCCCGGTATTTCTACCGGACTTTTAGTGGTCGCCGTGCCTAAATTTCCGGGTCACTCCTGTCCCAAAAATGTACTTCTGACCTTTTTAAACGAAACCCTAATAATTATAAAACTAACCAAATAATATTTTTTCCTTTTGCGATAGATAACTGCTTGCCCTTTAGGGTAATCGGGATGATAGCTGTTTTTCTTGGTGCCACTTCCGATTCAGAAAAATGGGTATGAAACACGTAATACATGCTCCCTTTCTTATCATAAAACACATCGCCATGCCCCGTGCCCGGATATTTTAAAAGGCTTTGAGATATAAAAGGGCTATCTGGCTTTTCCCACGGCCCGTGCGGACTTTTGCTTGTAGCGCAGCCCACGGCATAATCTTTATTCCTAAAATCGTTAGCCGAGTATAGCAGGTAATACAGGTTATCTTTCTTAAAAACGGTAGGCCCTTCGGTAACGGTCCATTTCACTTTTTCGGTATCCTCCCACGGTTTGGTGGCTGTAATGCACTCTTTAAGCGTACCCGGTTTAATGGCACTCAGGTCGTTTTCCATTTCGGCTACAAAAATGCGGTTGCCGTTTTCCAGCCGCACGTGGTACAGGTAAATTTTACCGTTATCAAAAAAGATAAAAGGGTCAATTTGCCTAACGTCGGCCGCTAAGGGCTTGCCATCATTCTTAAACGGCCCTGCCGGGCTATCGCTACTTGCAATGGCAATTTGCTCGTTGGCGGTATAGGCCATGTAAAACTTATTATTGTACTTAAAAACCTGCGGGGCCCAAAAGCCGGTGGTGCCATAACCGTCTCCTTTTTTAAAGGCGAAGCCGTTGTTGGCAGCCGGTTTTTTCCAGTTTTTAAGATCGGTCGACGTGTACACCTGAAAGCCTTCGCCATCAACATCCTTAGCACCTTTGGTACCGTAAAGGTAGTAGGTGCCCTCGTTCTCAAAAATGGTGGGGTCGGCCAGTAGTGGGTTCTTATCCTGCGCGCTAAGCCATGCACAACACAGCAGGAAACATACGGTTATATAATTTTTCATGCTATTATTTTTCGATACTGAAATGATATTCTGAAACCGTGTTATACGTGGTTCCCGGCTCTAAAATGATAGAAGGGAACGCCTTTTGGTTAGGGGCATCGGGGTAGTGCTGGGTTTCCATAGCAAAGGCCGTCCTGAAATCGTCTTTCGCACCCGACTTAAACGTGTTTTTGCCCTGCATAAAGTTGCCGCTGTAAAACTGCAGGCCGGGTTCTTGCGTAGTAACCGTCATTACAATGCCCGATTTATCGCCTACCACAGTGGCAGCTTCGTTCATAGCTTTGGAGGCAGCGGTTTTAAGCACAAAATTATGGTCGTAACCCTTACCATTCTTTAGCTGTGCGTTATCGGTTGCAACACGCTCTCCAATAGTGTGGAATGCCGTAAAATCGAACGGCGTACCCGCAACGGCCTCTAAATTCCCGAACGGAATAAGCCCGCCATCAACCGGGGTGTACTTATCGGCATTAATCTTAACCTTGTGATTAAGTACGGTGCCGCTACCTTCGCCATTTAAATTAAAAAAAGCGTGGTTGGTTAAGTTTACCGGTGTTTTTTTGTCGGTTGTGGCCTCATATTCCATTTTTAGGTTCTGAGAATCGTCTACGCTATACGTTACTTTAACCCCCAGGTTACCGGGAAAGCCTTCTTCGCCATCCGGCGAATTATACGTAAATACCAACGTTTTATCATTGGGTTGTTCTACCTTCCAGACCACCCCCTGAAAGCCTTTTAAGCCACCGTGCAAACTATTCGCATCGTTATTTAACGGAATGTGGTAGGCTTTACCGTCCACCGTAAAAGTGCCTTTGGCAATGCGGTTGCCCACACGGCCAATGGTAGCGCCAAAATAGGGCTCGGTAGAATTTTGGTAGGCTTTAGTACTGTTTAGGCCCACTACCACATCGGTCATTTTTCCGTTTTTATCCTTAACCCAAAGCCCCACTATACGGGCACCATAGTTGGTAAAGGCAACGGTTATGTTACTGGCCTTAATGTAATACAGGCTTACGTTTTTACCATCTATAGCGGTATCAAAATCTTGTTTTTTAAGATGGGTGTCAAGGTTGGTATCCATAGCGGTTTCTTTGCCGGGCTGCTCTTCTTTCTTAGTATTTTGGCACGAAGCCAAAAACAGGAACGACAAAGCATACACAGCTGCGATTTTATATACTTTCATACTTATTTTACCCCGTTTAGTTTTTTGATAAGGTTAACCTCATCCTGGCGGTATGGTGTGCCGTCTTTCCTAAAAATGTCATGAAACCAGGTGTCCGGCTCTTCTCCGGTGGCCATAGGGGTATCCCAGGCATAAATAGTGTTGGTTTTGCCGGCCACAAGCCCCCAGTTTATAGCGCCTATGTTCTCTTTTTTAAGCAGCGTCATGTTGTTAGAAAAGATATTGTTTTTGGTACGTGCCATATATTCGGTACATATCATGGGCCTGTCGTGCGTTTTAAGCAGCTCTATAACACGCTGATGATCGGCCACAGCCTCATAAAAATGGTAGGTAATAACATCAGAATTTTGTGCCTGTATGGTATTAAGCGCTACAAAATCCCATTTCCAAAGTCCTACAGATATTGGCTGCTCAGGGTTGGCCTCGCGTGCCCATTTAAATACATTTTTTAAAAGAGCAAGGCTCTTGTCGCCCTTATTGCTGTTACCGGGCTCGTTGTATAAGTCCCACAGCAATATCCTTTTATCTTTGCCAAACGTGGTTAAAATATCTTTTACATAAGCCTGTAGTTCTTTATCATCGGCCCTTTGTTCAGATGCCGGAAACCCCGGGTCTTGCAGCCAGCCCGAATTATGGATGCCTGTTTTTGGTTCCGGCTGCCTGCCAATGGCCGATGTTGGGCTCCAGCAATCATCAAAAAATACAAACATGGTTAGTATGCCGCGTTTGTTGGCAATTTCGAGGTATTTATCTATTCGCTTTTTAAAACCTTTAGGGTCGGCTTTATAGGCAAGGCTATGCAAAAACACACGCATGGTATTAAAACCAATGCCTTGGGCATAACCCAGCTCGCGATCAATAGTCTGAGGGTCGAAGGTAGCTTCCTGCCACATTTCCAGCTGGTTTATGGCGGTGCTTGGTATAAAGTTGGCGCCGGTCATCCACTTGTGTTCGGCATACCATTTATCGGCTTTTTCTGTACTCCATCGTTGGCCTTGTGCCGCTAAGGTTAAACTTGCAAAACAGGCAATTAAAATTAAAATTTTCTTCATTTTTTGTTGTATTTATTCAGTTGGTATTGGTAAAACTTCTTTGTTGGAAACCGGAATTTTAAGGTTAGGTGTACCGTCTTTATTCCACTCTATTTTTTGCATCCTGGGCGATCGTTTATTGCCGCAGCCCTCGCCGGGGTTATCGTTGGCGTGGAATAATATCCAGTCTTCTTTACCGTCGGGCGATTTAAAAAACGAGTTATGCCCCGGCGCGTATACGCCATTGGCCTCGCTTTTTACAAAAATAGGGTCGGGGTGCTTTTTCCAGTTTTGCGGGTTTAGTAAATCGGGGCCGGTAAGCTGTAGTAATCCTAAGCTGTAAAAATCGGTCCAGCACCCGCTCGACGAGAACACTATAAAAACATCTTTGCCGTGCTGCAAAAACTGCGGGCCCTCGTTTACGTTTACATGGGGTGGGTTAACGGGGTCGTCCAGGTCGCCCTGTTTTTCCCAGTTGTAGGTAGGCTGCGATATTACAACGCGCTGGCTGCCCAGTGTCCAGGGGTTGGCCATTTTGGCAATGTAAATGTTTTGCTGCCCGTTGGTGGTGCCCTCCCAGCCGCTCCAAATCATGTACAACTGGTTGTTGTAGGTAAACACGTTACCATCTATAGCCCACCTGTCTGGTGCGGCGGCAATTTTGCCCTTAAACTCCCAGCTGCCCTTAAACGGGTCTTCTGATTTGTTTTCGAGCACATACATGCGGTGCTGGTTGTTGCTGCCACCATCGGCAGCAAAATACACATACCATTTATTGTTGATGATATGAAACTCCGGCGCCCAGATCTCCTTAGAATATTCGGTACCGGCGGGGGGTGTCCATATTACCTTGCTTTCAGCATTTTTAAGGTCGGCTAAATTTTTGGTCTTCCAAAGTATCAGCTTATCGCCAAGGGTGTGCGTGTAATAGTAATAACCGTTATGGTAGGTACTATACGGGTCTGCGCCCGAAGGCAGCAGGGGGTTGGTAAATGTTTTTTTCTGGGCAAACATGCCGGCAAATACAAACAATGCCAGCAACAATAACTTTCTTCTCATTTTGGGGCTATTTTTCTATTCCGAATTTTGTTACAAGGGCTTCATACTCTTTGCCCGAAAGGGTTATCATGCAGCCATGCCTAACGTGCTGTGGCAGGCTGTACTTATCCCAATCGCTAAAAAAAGTATAGCCGCTGGCCTGATACCATGGGCCGTTTAAATTATCTGCTATAGATAACCCGTAAGAAACCCCCGGGTACTGCTCGTAATACATATACCATGCTTTATTATCTGGCGAGGGTATAAGGGTAGGGGCCTCCCTAAAATTAGGGCTTATAGGCTCCTGCGGCAGCGAGTAAGGCCCGGTAAGCGATGCCGCTTTGGCTATCCTTACGGTTTTTCCGGTTGTCCAGTACAACGTTGGGTACGACTCGTCTTTTAATATGGCATAATAGCTGTCGGCCACTTTCCTGATGCTAACATCTATGGTGCCAAAATTCCAGTCGAATAATTTTTGGGGCGGGCCTTCAAACGTCTTCAGGTCTTTGCTTAGCACATACAGTGTGCGTTGGCTGGCCCAATACCGCTCGCCATCATCTTTAGTGCCTTCCTGGTGCGGTGTGTGCCAGGTCATGATAAATTTGCCCGATGGCGCATCATAATACAACTTGGGGGCACCTATGCGTTGCATAGCATCGGGGTAATTGGGCACCTGCTTAAGGTTGGGCGTATAAACGCTGTGTTTTTTCCACGTTATCAGGTCGGCTGATACCCATATAGTAATATCGGGCGATGCATCGCTTTTGTTTCCGGCAATATAGTAGTTGCCGTCCGGCCCTTTGGCAATATCCGGATGCCCCTGGTAGTCTTCAAAAACGCGTTTTTTGCCGTTAAGCGGATACCAGTGCAAACCATCGGTACTTACAGAGTAGTAAAGCCTGCCGTAATCTTCGTGCGTCATGTGGGCAAAAAGGTAGGCCTGGTTTACTGCTTTTTCGCCGCTTTTAACCTGCCCCGGTGGGTTGGGCTGCTGTGCGAAACCCATGCTACAGGCAAAGAATAAAATGGCTGATTTAAAAAAAGGATTTCGCATTCTATTAATTTTTTAAGGAAATATCCCGGGGCAGTTTTTAAGCTGCCCCGGGAATTTTATTGTATTAGTAACCGGGGTTTTGCTGTAAATTAGGATTGTTTTGCACTTCGGTTTGCGGTATAGGCATACGTATGGTTTTGCCTACCACAAAGCCGTTAAAATCAGGGTCTCTTTCTGCAATTGCATCTACACCGGCCTGGGTTTCAAGGTCGCCCCAGCGCTTAAGGTCTAACCAGCGTACACTTTCGCCGCACAGTTCTAACACCCTTTCTTTTTTAAGGCGGGCCAAAAACTGGTCGTGGCTGCTGCCAATTTCGGGGTGTGCCGTTGCCAGCGGTGCCATTTTAGCCCTTGCCCTTACCAAATCTACATATTGGTAGGCCTCTGTAGTTTGCCCAAGCTCGTTAAGTGCTTCGGCATACATTAGCAGTATATCGGCGTAGCGTATCATCCTGTAATTTACCTGAGAGTAATAGTCTTCGTTATTACGGTAATAATCCCTCTGGCCTTTTCTAAACCATGCTTCATCGGCGTCCCACTCCCAATGCCTGCCGTAAATAAGGTCGCCAAAATCGGCCTCAATATCGGCGTAGAACAGGGTGTGGCGCAGTCGCTCATCAATGCCTCCGTTAATGTTAGGCTCTTCTTTAAAAAGGCCAACCATCCAGTTGCGTGCCTGCCCGTCTGACCATCCTATACTGCGGGGTGCAAAAAACTGTGCCCTTGTATTAGATACCGCTGCATTTGCAGCCTCATCTGTACCGCCAAGGCGCTGGCCACCAAACTGTATTTCAAAAACCGACTCAGGATTATTCTCATTCAAATCGGTAAAATTGTCTTTATAATTAGAAACAAGGCTGTACATAGCCCCCTCGCCACTTATAAGATAATCCATTGCAGCTTTGGCTTCGCTCCATTTGCGCTGCTGCATGTACAGCTTTGCCAAAAAGCCTTTTACGGCACCCTTGGTAGGCCTGCCAATATCTTCGCCCGCCCATGTAAGGGGCAGTGCCTGGAACGCCTCATTAAGATCTGTTTCTACCTGGGTAAATATTTCTTGTTTTGTTTTTTGAGGAGGAAGGTCGCCCGGGGTAGAGGGGTCCAGTACCAACGGAATGTTTTCCCATAGCTCTGCTGCATAAAAATAATGCAGTGCCCTTAAAAATTTAGCTTCGGCAAGAATCGATTCTTTTCTGGCAGGGTCTGTAAATTCAATTTCAGGCACGTTTGCCAATACCTGGTTACAGCGAAATATAGCCTTGTAGGTATCTCTCCACGTTACACCGTTGCCTTCCCAAAAGTTATAGTTTACGTAGTTAAAGCGGGTCCAGTCGGCCAGTTCTATCCACGGGCTTTTGCTAAAGCCCTCGTCAGATGTCAGGTCCATCCTAAAATACATCCACCTGGACCAAAGCCCGTCTTTATAAAACATGGCGTAGATGGAGTTAACACCCTGTTCGGCATCGCTTGGGGTAGCCCAAAACTGGTCTGTAGTAAGGGCATTGGGGTTAGTAAGCTCCAGATCTTCGTCGTTACACGAATTAAAAAACAGGAGCGCACTTAGTAATGTTGTATATAATACTATTTTTTTCATGGTTGCAATTATTTGTTTGATTAAAAACCAAGTTCTACGCCTACAGAATAGGTGCGCACGTTAGGGAATGCACCAAAATCGACACCTCTTTCAAAAATGTTGCTGTTGGTAAATTCCGGGTCAAGGCCGCCGTATTTTGTAATGGTAATAACGTTTTGTGCCGATACGCTAAGGCGCGCCCTGTCGAAACCAATTTTAGAAAGCATATCTTTTGGCAGGGTATAGCCAATGCCTATGTATTTAAGCCTTGCAAAGCTGCCATCTTCAAGAAAGCGGTCGCTGTCGCCACGGTTGTTAAGCGTAGTGCCGTAATAAGCCCTTGGGGTAGAGGTATTAGGGTTTTCCGGAGTCCAGGGCTGTACGCCTGCCGCATAGTTATGGTCGCCGTTTATAACATCTACAATACTGCTGTAGCCGTTGTAAACCGTGGCGCCAAAAGAGCCTATCCAGTTCATGGAAAAATCGAAGTTTTTATAAGCCATACCCGCATTAAAGCCCATTTCGAAATCAGGCCACGGGCTGCCGTCTACAATTTTATCTTCGTTTGTAATTTGCCCGTCATCATTAATATCTTTATAACGAAGGTCTCCCGGGGCTGCATCCGGCTGTATAACCTGCCCTGCCGAATTTACATGGCTGCTAATTTCGTCCTGGTTTTGGAAAAGGCCATCTGTTTGCAGTACATACCACATACCCACCGGCTGGCCCGCACGGGTTACGGTATTGCCCGAAAAGCTTTCGTTTAAGCCGTTGCCCAGGCTTACCAGTTTGTTTCGCAACGATGTAAAGTTAACACCTACGTTATAGCTAAAATCTTCGCCTATTTTATCGTTAAATGCCACGTTGATTTCTAAACCTTTGTTTTGTACCGTTGCAGCGTTAGATATAGGGTTACCGCCATCGTTACCGGTACTCATAAGTATCGGGAAGCCAAAAAGTACATCTTCTGTTTTAGCAATAAAATAGTCAGCGGTTATATTAAGCTTGTTTTCATACATGCCCAGGTCAAAACCAAAGTTGGTTTGTTTAAGGGTTTCCCACTTAAGGTTCTGGTTGTATAATTTTACCTGTGTGGCTGCCGATTGCAGGTTTTGTTCAGATCCAAATACTGCGGCACCAAAGGTATTAACATAGCCAAGGTACTCGTATTCGCCAATGTTACCACTGCCAAGCTCGCCATAACTAATACGCAGCTTAAGGTCGTTTATGTTTTTAACCTTAAAGAACGACTCGTTATTAATTCTCCATCCTAACGATACCGACGGGAAGCTTGACCATTTGTTGGCATCGCTAAATTTAGATGATCCATCTCGTCGTATAACCGCATTTAAAAGGTAGCGGTTATCATAATTATATTCCAGCCTGCCCAGGTACGATAACAACGCTGATTCATTCTTATAACCCCCCACCTGCGGATTGTCGCCTAGGTCGAGCACATCAAAATAAGAGCCGGTATTAGGGTTTGTAAGCAGGTTTCGTTTTTGGCCGTTCTGCTGTTCGTAGGTAAGTTTTTGATAGGTAGTACCTGCAAGGGCAGTAATACTGTGCTTGCCAAAATCTTTAGTAAATGTAATAGTATTTTCAAATAGTTTGTTTTGAGATTGTGCCCTGTTCTGGTTGGTTAAAGAGGGGTCTGCCGGTTGGTTAAGCGTCCAGTTGCCCACCCTGCGCAGGTATACAAAATGGTCAAAACTGGTTTCGTAACCAAAGTTAAAGCGGTATTTTAAAAATTCCCACGGCTGTATCTCTGCCCAGAAATTACCCCTTACCCTAAAGTTTTCTACGTTTTGATCTATCAGGTTGGCAATAGCCACGGGGTTAGCTGCAAACGTGTTTGCCACACCCTGTTCGCCATATCCATAGCCGCCCGGGTTACGGTCGTCTCGTACCGGTATGGTTGGGTACATGCGTATGGCATCAATAAAAGGGTTACCCCTCATGGCTTCCGGCCCACCGGTTTCGTTAACTTTAGAGTTAGACAGAGCCAGGTTTTCGCCCACGCTAAAAATACCTTTTTTGCCGCTGGTGTTTACACGAAAAGACAGCCTGTCAAAATCAGTATCTATAACAGTACCCTCGTTACCAAAATAGTTGGCCGACATAAAAAAGGTAGAATTATCGCCACCGCCCGAAAAACTTACGTTCTGGTCCTGTATCATACCGGTGCGAAATACTTCTTTTTGCCAGTCGGTATTTACGCCAAGATTAAGGTTTTGCCTTGGCGCACCTGCGTTGTCATACGCCATGTTTGTAATGGCTACAAACTCGTCTCTACTGGCAAGGTCGTAAGTAGGCACACTGGTAATACTTAATTTAGAGCTTGCCTCTATTTTAAGCGGCCCTTTTTTACCTTTTTTAGTAGTAATAATAATTACCCCGTTTGCCGCACGCGACCCGTAAATGGCTGCTGCTGCCGCATCTTTAAGTATCTGGATGCTTTCTATATCATTAGGGTTAAAATCACGGTTAGCCGTGGTAATGTTACCATCTATTACATACAGCGGGTTAGAGTTTTGCAGGTTTTTAAGTCCGCGAATTTCAATCCTTGCTTCCTGCCCGGGCTGCCCGCCGCCGCGCACGCTAACACCCGTTGCAAGGCCCTGCAGGCTCTCTGCCACTGTGGTGCTCTGCCTTTTTTGTATCTGGCTGGCATCTACAATAGATATAGCGCTGGTTAGGTCTTTCTTTTTTTGTGTACCGTAGCCCACAACAATTACTTCTTCCAGCTGGGCAACATCTTCCATCAGGGTCACGCTGATAGTAGACTGGTTGTTAACCGCGATTTCCTGGGTCTGGAAACCAATGCTGGTAAACACCAAAATAGCATCTGTAGATGCATTAATAGAATAATTTCCATCCATGTCTGCCGATGTGCCGTTAGACGTACCCTTGACCACAACGTTGGCAAAGGGCACCGGTTTTCCATCTGATGAATTGATAACGCCCGACACCGGCTTGATATCCTGCGCACACATATATTGTGCGCATAGAACAGCCAGCAGTACGAGGCATTTTGTGTTAAAAACAGATTTTAAAATAGTTCTCATAAAATTTCATTTTAGAAATTGTACTGGGTTAGGTTGGTTGAAACGATTTGACGAAATAATTGTACTGTTTTGCGGCTTTAATGCTACTTTTACTATTATAGGGCTATTGTGCAATTGCCAATAAAACAATTAATAGCAGCCTTTTTAATAAATAATAAATTTTAAGCGTAAAAATTTTACAACTATATCGTTTTCAAAAGTAGATTAATTTCGTGCCACACAATAGTATAGAAATGTTTCAATTTTTGTTCAAAACGTGTCAAATGGCATTTTAAATTTTCAAAAAAGCGAATGTGACAGGATTTGTTGAAAAATGACACGCTGTGTATGCTCACGAAAACGTTAACTTGACTTATTTTGCAGGTATGAAAAAGATGTACTTATATGTGTTGCTGCTTCTGATATGTACCGTTGTAAAAGCGCAAAATTATTCGTTTAAGCACTTGCAGGTAGAAGACGGATTGTCTCACAATTCGGTTATTTGCATGTTGCAGGATAGTAAGGGCTTTTTGTGGTTTGGTACTAAAGATGGCCTTAACCGGTACGATGGTTACAGCTTCAAGCTTTTTCAGCACAATGTTAAAGACCCAAAAAGTATTGGCAGTAATTTTATACGCTGCCTGTATGAGTATAACGATTATTTGTGGGTGGGCACAGAGACCGGTTTATTTAGGTACGACGAAAAAACTGAGTCGTTCTCGTTGATAGAAACCACTCGCAACCTGCCAATTATGGATGTGGAGAGCAACATAAACGGCAGCCTGTGGTTTGTGGCCGCAGGTGCCTTGTATAAGCTGGATGGCGATGGCGTGGCTGCAAGGCCGGAGAAATACAATCAGTTTTACGCCAACTTTGTAACCCATAATAAAAAGGGGGAGGTTTTTGTAGCATCGGCTAATGAGCTTTTTAAATATGTGCCCGAAAATAACTCGTTCCAGAAAATGCACGTTGATTTTGGCGATAAGGCGCCTCACGCAATTATTACCTCAATTGCCACCAACGGCAACAACGCTATTTTAATAGGCACTAATAATAACGGTGCATTTACCTATAATTTATCTAACCAGTCGCTGCAATCTATGTTTCCCGAAAAGGAAAACCCGCTCTTCATTCGCGATTTTTTGGTAAAGGGCACCAACGAGCTTTGGGTGGGCAGCGAGTCGGGTATTTTTATTTATGATACTAAGAATCGTACCTACAAAAATTTCAAGAAGAATTATAACGACCCCTATTCGCTATCAGATAATGCTATTTACAGCCTTGTTTTAGATAAGGAAGAGGGCGTTTGGATAGGCAGCTACTTTGGCGGCGTTAACTACTACCCAAAGCCGTATACGCCCATTAACCGCTATTTTCCGAGGGTGGGAGAGAACTCCATAAGCGGCAATGCCGTACGCGAAATTAAAAAAGACAATTTTGGCAACCTGTGGATTGGTACCGAAGATGCCGGGCTCAATAAACTGGACCTTAAAACGGGTGCGTTTGTAAACTATTCATCGTCTAACAGGGGCGGATTATCGCACTATAACATTCACGGGCTGCTGCCGCGCGGCAACGAACTGTGGATTGGCACTTTTGAGCACGGCCTGGACGTAATGGATATTAAAACCGGAAAAATAATCAAGCATTACGGCACAGGGCAGGGCAGGGGCGGCCTTAAGAGCGACTTTATCTTCTACCTTTACGAGACTAAAGCTCACGATATTTATGTGCTTACATCGTACGGGGTGTATAAATACCTGCCGGAGTCGGACTCTTTTAAGCCGGCTGAGGGTTTCCCGGAAATGTTTCATTACACCTACCTTATAGAAGACCACAACGGTGCCCTGTGGGCCGGTACCTACTGGGATGGCCTCTATTACTACAACCCCAAAACCAAAAAGAAAAGCTTTTACCGCTACGAGCGTAATAATGCCACGAGCCTGAGCTCTAATGTTATTAACGGTATTTTTGAAGACAGCCAAAACCGCCTGTGGGTTACTACAGAAAATGGCCTGAACCTTTTTAACCCATCGTCTAAAAATTTTAAGCATTACACTAAAGCTGATGGCCTGCCCAGTAACGTTACCTATTCTATTTTAGAAGATGGGCATCAAAAATTATGGATAAGCAGCTCTAACGGGCTTATAAAATTTGACCCGAAAACCAACGACCTTAAAGTATTCTCTAAATCTAACGGGTTGCTTAGCGGCCAGTTTAACTACTGTTCGGCTTTTCAGGATAGCAATGGCGAAATGTATTTTGGCAGCGTTAAGGGCCTGATTAGCTTTAACCCCGATGCTTTTACCAAAAACACTTTTAACCCGCCGCTTTACATTACCGATATTTTTATTGATAATAAAGATGTGCCCGTGGGTAAAGACGATTCGCCTTTGCAGAAATCAATCATTTTCTCAGATGCTATTACTTTGAGTAATCAGCAGTCTACTTTTAAGCTGGAGTTTGCATCGCTTAGTTTTACATCGACCGAGATGACGCAGTACTGGTATAAAATTGAAGGGCTTAACGATAACTGGATGGCACTGGGCAAAAACCATGAAGTAAGCTTTACCGAATTGCCTGCCGGCGATTATGTTTTTAAGGTAAAATCACTTAACAGCTACGGGGTCTGGAATAAAGAGTATGGTGTGCTGGCTATTACCATTTTACCACCATTTTATGCCAGTAAAGTGGCTTATACGTTGTATTTTATATTGTTGGTTGTAATGGCTTATTATTCGCTGCGCTACTATCACAGGTACACCCGTAATAAAAATAACCTTAAGATTAGCCAGTTAGAGAATGAGAAGGAACGTGAGATTTACCAGGCTAAAATCGAATTTTTTACCAACATAGCGCATGAAATACGTACGCCGCTAACCCTTATTAATAGCCCGTTAGAAAAGCTATTGAAGCAGAAATACAAGTCGCCCGATATTCCTAAAAATTTAGGGATCATGGAAAAAAATACATCGCGCCTTTTAAATCTTGTAAACGAATTATTAGATTTTAGAAAAGCCGAAATGAAGCATATGAAACTAAGCTTTGTGCAGGTTAACGTTGCTGAAGTTTTAGAAGAAACATACGTGCGTTTTAGCCAGCTGATACAGGATAAAAACCTGAATTTCGAGATAAAGAACGACACTCAAAATTTATTGGCATTTGTAGACGAAGAAGCTTTTAGAAAAGTGCTAAGCAACCTGTTTAGCAATGCCATTAAATATTCTAAAAAAAATATTCAGGTGGCACTGCAGTATGATGACACCCATTTTGAAGTCATCGTAAAAAACGATGGGCATATCATCCCTTCGCATCTTAGAAAACGGATTTTTGAGCCATTTTTCCGCCTTCCGGCAGACGCGCAAAGCACGGGTACGGGTATCGGGTTATCATTAGCGCATTCGTTAATAGAATTGCACAACGGTACACTACAGGTAGATGCCAACGAAACCAGGATGAACGCCTTTGTGCTGCGGTTACCCATACATCAAAACGAAGAATTTACCGCCATTAAGGGCTCTCAGGGGGCTACTAAGGCTGTTGCCGAAAATGTTACGGTTAAATTTGACAGACAGGCCCCCGTAATTTTAGTAGCCGAAGACAATGAGGAGTTAGCAGAGTTTATCTATTCTGAACTTTCTGAAAGCTATAATGTGATCCTGACCAAAAATGGCGACGAGGCCTGGAAAATGATCAACAAACACGAGGTGCAACTGGTTATTAGCGATGTAATGATGCCTGTTAAGAATGGTATCGAGCTGTGTAAAGAGATTAAGAAGACCGAGAAAACCAGCCACATTCCTGTTATCTTATTAACGGCTAAAAGTGCCCTTAATGCCAAGATAGAGGGGTTGGAATCCGGAGCCGATGCTTATATTACCAAGCCGTTTTCTATAGATTATCTGTTGGTTCAGATATTTAATCTTATAGAGAACCGTAAAAATATTTTAGGGCATTTTTCGAGTTCGCCATTGGCGCATTTAAAATCGCTTGCCACATCCAATTCAGATAAAACATTCCTTTCTAAACTGGATAAGGCTATAGAAGACAACCTTAAAGACCAGGAACTAAGCGTAGATAAATTAGCCGATTACCTGAACATGAGCCGCTCTACATTATACAGGAGCATTAAAGAGATATCGCATTTATCGCCTAACGAACTGATTAACCTTAGCCGCCTTAAAAAGGCCGCACAGCTTATTAAAACCACCAACATGAAGATTTATGAAGTAGCCGAAATGGTGGGCTATAAATCGCA
The DNA here is from genome assembly GCF_000422725.1 of Flavobacterium subsaxonicum WB 4.1-42 = DSM 21790. GTDB lineage: Bacteria > Bacteroidota > Bacteroidia > Flavobacteriales > Flavobacteriaceae > Flavobacterium > Flavobacterium subsaxonicum. Next base: position 51,850 of record NZ_KE383912.1, on the reverse strand, counting down.
GACAAGCTTTGGCAGGAATTTCCAGAAGCATTTTGGAATGACACCTACTGAGTTTGAAAAGAGTGACCTCCTGATAGAGGAAAATCAAAAAGCAGAATAAATTACACCGTACGTTTAAGGCATAAAAAAATCCCCAGATCTAAAAGAAATGGGGATTTTTTGTAAAATGCTTTTATGCTTAGCTTGCCGGATTTTCAGCTTTCTTAATAACAACAGAAAGTTCGGTTCCGTTCTCTTCAAGATCCATAAAAATCTCATCGCCACTTGATATTTTAGATGTAATGATCTCTTCCGCCAAAACATCTTCAACATATTTCTGGATAGCCCTTTTAAGCGGCCTTGCACCATACTGTTTGTCAAAACCTTTTTCGGCAATAAAGTTCTTGGCGTTATCGCTAAGCGCAATGTTGTAACCAAGGTCTTTTATCCTTGCATACAGCTTGGCAAGCTCAATATCTATAATCAGGTCTATGTGCTCTTTTTCAAGGGCATTAAACACAATAATATCGTCTATACGGTTAATGAATTCCGGAGCAAAGGTTTTTTTAAGGGCAGCCTCAATAACACCTTTATTGTGGTCTTCGGCCTGTAATTTTTTAGCCGATGTTCCAAAACCAACACCCTGGCCAAAGTCTTTAAGCTGCCTTGCACCAACGTTAGACGTCATTACAATAATAGTATTCTTAAAGTCAATTTTGCGGCCTAAACTATCCGTTAAAAAACCATCATCCAATACCTGCAACAGCATGTTGAAAACGTCCGGGTGGGCTTTCTCGATCTCGTCTAAAAGCACTACACAATACGGTTTCCTTCTTACTTTTTCGGTAAGTTGTCCACCTTCTTCGTAACCCACGTATCCCGGAGGCGCACCCACAAGTCGCGATATGGCAAATTTCTCCATATACTCGCTCATGTCTATACGTACAAGGGCGTCTTCGCTATCAAAAAGCTCTTTTGCAATTACTTTAGCAAGCTGTGTTTTACCAACACCGGTCTGACCAAGAAATACAAACGACCCAATTGGTTTGTTAGGGTCTTTAAGACCCGCACGGTTACGTTGAATAGATTTGGCAATTTTGTTAACCGCCTCGTCCTGGCCAATAACCTTACCACGAATAAGCTCCGGCAGTTTAGCCAGTTTGTTGCTTTCAGTTTGTGCAATACGGTTAACAGGAATACCTGTCATCATACTAACCACATCGGCAACATTATCTTCGGTAACGGTAATACGGTTATTTTTAGAATCTTCTTCCCACTGCTCCTGGGCAATAGCAAGGTCTTTCTCTATGCGTTTTTCATCATCCCTAAGTTTAGCAGCCTCTTCATACTTTTGTTTTTTAACAACGGTATTTTTAAGCTCACGAACCTCTTCAAGCTGCCTTTCAAGATCTAAGATCTGTTTAGGTACATCGATGTTGGTAATATGAACGCGAGATCCTGCCTCATCTAAAGCATCAATAGCTTTGTCCGGCAAAAAGCGCTCGCTCATGTACCTGCTTGTAAGTTTAACACAGGCCTCAATAGCTTCCTGCGTATAAATTACATTGTGGTGATCTTCGTATTTATTTTTAATGTTGTTTAGAATAGTAATCGTTTCTTCTACCGTAGTAGGCTCTACAATTACCTTCTGGAAACGTCTTTCTAACGCGCCGTCTTTCTCAATATACTGGCGGTACTCATCTAATGTAGTAGCTCCAATGCATTGAATTTCGCCCCTTGCCAAAGCAGGTTTAAACATGTTAGATGCATCAAGAGAACCTGTAGCGCCACCGGCACCCACAATGGTATGAATTTCATCTATAAACAAAATTATATCATCGTTTTTCTCAAGCTCGTTCATAACCGCTTTCATACGCTCTTCAAACTGGCCGCGGTACTTAGTGCCGGCAACAAGGCTGGCAAGGTCTAAGGTAACTACACGTTTGTTGAAAAGGATACGCGATACTTTCTTTTGGATAATGCGTAGTGCAAGACCCTCGGCAATAGCCGATTTACCCACACCCGGCTCACCAATAAGCAGCGGGTTATTTTTTTTACGGCGGCTAAGAATCTGAGATACACGCTCAATTTCTTTTTCACGGCCTACAACAGGGTCAAGTTTACCTTCTTCGGCAAGTTCTGTAAGGTCGCGGCCAAAATTATCCAGCACCGGGGTTTTAGATTTTTTATTGGTCTTATTGCCGGCAGCAGGGTTGTTAAATGTGCTTTCGCGCATACTGTCATCCTGTCCGGGATCGTCGTTATAGGACTCCGCTTTTGGCAGATTCTCCATATAGTCTTCTTCGTTTGATGTCATGCTGATAAATTGTTCTTTAACTGTTTCGTAATCAATTTTTAGTTTGTTGAGCAATTTTGTAGTAGGGTCGTTCTCATTGCGCAATATGCATAGCAATAGGTGGGCGGTGCTTATAGAGGTGCTCTGGAAAACTTTTGCTTCCAGGAACGTAGTTCTAAGAGCCCTTTCGGCCTGGCGTGTTAAATGAAGGTTTTTCTTTTCATTATTGCGCTCAGCGTTAGGGTTTGCAGGGCTTAATATTTCAACTTTTTTGCGTAAATGTTCTAAATCTACCTGTATGCTGTTAAGGATAGAAATAGCTTTGCCGTTTCCATCCCTTAAAATTCCCAACATTAAGTGTTCTGTACCAATAAAGTCATGGCCTAAGCGCAGAGCTTCCTCTTTGCTGTAGGTTATTACATCCTTGACCCTTGGTGAAAAATTGTCATCCATAATGTTATCTTTAATAGTGTAAATTTAACTATTTAGTTTAAGAATTTACAAAAACCATACCTACTTAAATACACTGTCAGTCTGCTTAAAAAGTACTGTCATGCTAAGAGACAAAAAATATACGAATAATAAAAGCGTTTTTGTATTAGTTTATGAACTTTTATTTGAGGCACCAATGTTGATAAATGGTTTAAAAATCTTGATTAAAACCAACAAAATCGTAATAAAATTGCGTATATTGGCACGTTTTGAAATAACTATAAATTTTAATATAACTACTTATGGCAGAAGGAGAAAAGTTAATTCCCATTAATATAGAAGACCAAATGAAATCGGCTTACATTGATTATTCAATGTCGGTTATTGTTTCCAGGGCACTTCCAGACGTTAGGGATGGCTTGAAACCCGTGCATAGAAGGGTACTTTTTGGTATGTATGAGCTGGGCGTTTTTTCTAACAGGGCCCACAAAAAATCGGCAAGGATAGTAGGAGAGGTATTGGGTAAGTACCACCCGCATGGCGATACATCTGTATACGATGCCATGGTGCGTATGGCCCAGGACTGGAGCCTTAGGTACCTGCTGGTAGACGGCCAGGGTAACTTTGGATCTATAGATGGCGACAGCCCTGCAGCAATGCGATATACTGAGGCAAGGATGCGAAAAATATCTGAAGATATTATGAGCGACCTTGATAAGGAAACAGTAGACTTTCAGTTAAACTTTGATGATACCTTACAGGAGCCTACGGTAATGCCAACCAGGGTGCCTAACCTTTTAATTAATGGTGCATCGGGTATTGCGGTAGGTATGGCAACCAACATGCCGCCACACAACCTTACAGAGGTTATAGATGGTACTCTTGCTTACATAGATAACAACGAGATTGAGATAGACGAGCTTATGCACCATATTAAAGCACCCGATTTTCCTACGGGGGGTGTTATATATGGGTATGAGGGCGTTCGCGAAGCCTTTAAAACAGGCCGTGGCCGTATAGTGGTGCGCGCTAAAGTTAACTTTGAAGAGGTTGACGGGCGTGAGTGCATTATTGTTACCGAAATTCCGTACCAGGTTAACAAGGCCGAAATGATCAAGAAAACGGCCGACCTTGTAAACGATAAAAAAATAGAGGGTATTGCCAATATTAGAGACGAGTCTGACAGGAACGGTATGCGTATTGTATACATCCTTAAGCGCGACTCTGTGCCTAACGTTGTGCTTAATACCTTATATAAGTATACACAGCTACAATCTTCTTTTAGTGTTAACAACATTGCTCTTGTAAAAGGCAGGCCGCAAATGCTTAACCTAAAAGACATGATCCATTATTTTGTGGAGCACAGGCACGATGTGGTGGTTAGAAGAACTAAATTCGAACTTCGCAAAGCCGAAGAGCGTGCACACATATTAGAAGGTTTAATTATAGCTTCGGATAATATAGACGAGGTTATTAGATTAATAAGAGCCTCTAAAGATGGCGAAGAAGCGCGTAATAAATTAATTGAGCGCTTTAAATTATCTGAAATTCAGGCCCGTGCCATTGTAGAGATGCGTTTAAGGCAGCTTACCGGACTGGAGCAGGATAAACTGCGTGCCGAGTACGAAGAGATAATGAAATTAATTGCCGAATTAAAAGCCTTATTAGAAAGCAAAGAGCTTAGAATGGAGCTTATTAAAGAGGAGTTAATTGAAATTAGGGATAAATATGGCGATGAGCGCCGTTCTCAGATAGAATACTCCGGTGGCGATGTTAGTATAGAAGATCTTATTGCCGATGAAAATGTGGTTATTACCATATCTCATGCCGGTTACATTAAGCGTACCCCGCTATCTGAATACAAAACGCAAAACAGGGGTGGTGTAGGCCAAAAGGGTGTGGCAACGCGCGACCAGGATTTCTTAGAACACCTGTTTGTGGCTACCAACCATAACTACATGCTGTTCTTTACCCAAAAAGGAAAATGTTTCTGGATGAGGGTTTACGAAATTCCGGAAGGTACCAAAACCAGCAAAGGCCGCGCTATACAAAACCTTATTAATATAGAAAACGACGATAAGGTTAAAGCATTTATTTGTACGCAAGATCTTAAGAACGAAGAGTACATAAACAGCCACTACGTAATTATGGCTACCAAGCAGGGTATTGTTAAAAAAACCTTGCTGGAGCAGTACTCGCGCCCAAGGTTAAACGGTATTAATGCTATTACCATCCGCGAAGACGATATGCTACTTGAAGCTAAATTAACCACAGGCGAAAGCCAGGTGCTTATTGCGGTTAAATCGGGCAAGCTGGTTCGATTCGAAGAAGGTAAAACACGACCAATGGGCCGTAGTGCGTCGGGTGTACGTGGTATAACCCTTCAGGATGATAAAGATGAGGTAATTGGCATGGTATCTGTAAATGATATGAACAGCGAAATACTTGTAGTGTCAGAAAAAGGATATGGCAAGCGTTCGAGCCTTGACGATTACAGGATTACAAACCGTGGTGGTAAAGGTGTTAAAACCCTTAATATTACAGATAAAACCGGTAGCCTGGTATCTATTAATAATGTTACCGATGCTGATGATCTTATGATCATCAACAAATCTGGCCTTACCATCAGGATGGCAGTTTCTGACCTTAGGGTTATGGGCCGTGCCACACAGGGTGTACGCCTTATTAATATTAAAGGTAACGACTCTATTGCTGCTGTAACTAAAGTTATGCGCGAAGAAGAAGCAGTAGACGAGGCACTGGCCGAAGGTGATATTGATGCAGAAAATGGTGTAAATGGTATTATTGTACCTGAAGGATCTGATGTGGAAGATCTTGATATAGACCCTGCTGACTTTACAGACGAAGAAGAAACAAACGAATAAATAGTAAATATATGAACATTAAATATGCACTTGTAGCGTCTTTATTGGTATCAATGAGCGCATTTGCACAAAAAGACGAGCTTAAAGCACTTAAAAAATTAAACGAAAAAGGTGCTGCTACGCAAACATATACTCCGGAGTATAAAACACTTTTAGATAAAGCTGAGCCTTTAATTGGCAGCGCATCTAACGACCAAAAGGCTGATTTTTATTTTTACAAAGCACAGTATGCTATTGGCGAAATTAAAAAGAACCAAACGTTAGCGCCGTCGTTGCTTCCGGGTGCTATAGCCGATTATAATCAGGTTTTGGAATTAGAAAAAGGTGGCAAGCAAAACCACACTAAAGATATTAAAGAGGTAATATTACCTACCATTAAAAATATGGTGGTTGGTACTGCAAATACTTTAAACCAGGAAAAAAAATACAAAGAGGCTGCTCCTGTATATGCTTTGGCTTATGAGGTTGATAAAACAGACGGTTCTGCACTTTACAATGCCGCTGCAATGGCCGTTAACGGCCAGGATTATGACAATGCCCTTAAATATTACTTAGAGTTAGACAGGGTTGGTTTTACCGGCGAGGGTACAAACTATTCTGCAACTAATAAAGAAACTAAAGCAGTAGAGTATTTTCCTAACCAGCAAACAATGGACCTTTCTGTAAAGTCGGGTGCATATATTAACCCTCAGCAAGAAAAAATACCTTCGGTAAAAGGAGATATTGTTAAGAACATTGCGCTTATCTATGCCCAAAAAGGCGAGATCGAAAAAGCAAAACAGGCAATGGCTAATGCCAGAAAAGCTAACCCTAACGATACTAACCTAATTATTGCCGAGGCTGAGCTTTACCTTAAAGCTAACGATATGGCGAGTTACAAAAGGCTGATTGCTGAAGCTTCTCAGAAAAGCCCTAACGATCCGGTACTGTTTTATAACCTGGGTGTAGTTAGTGCTGCTGCAGATCCTGCAGAGGCTGAGAAATATTACAAAAGGGCTGTGGAGCTTAAACCAGATCATTTTGATGCGCTTGTTAACCTGGGTGTTCTTGCCATTCGCGATGAGAAGAAAATCGTTGACGAAATGAACAAGCTTGGCAATACTGCTAAAGACAATCAGCGTTACGAAGCACTTAAAAAACAAAGAGAAGGCCTTTACACCAATGCAATTCCGTATTTAGAAAAAGCACACAAAGTAAAACCGAACGATCAGTACGTAATATCTGTGCTTGCAGGTATGTACCAGGCGCTTGATAAAACTGCCGAATACAAAGCAATGAAAGCTAAACAAACAAAAGACTAACACTCTTTGGTTAATTATATTAAAAATGCCCACGCTAAGCGTGGGCATTTTTTTTACATACTAATACATTTAATACAGGATTATTATAATACCTACAAGGTCTTGAAGACCTTGCAGGAGCAAACGTAGTGTAACAAGTACTCTCAACCTGCAAGGTTTCAAAAACCTTGTAGGTTTAAATGAAATAAAACTCAGGTTACAATTGATAGCTTCAGCATACAAAAAATGCCACCCGGTTAAAGGTGGCATTTAATTATAGTATAATAAGTATTATCGTAATTGGGCTCCTGTTTGGGTTTCAAGGTTTTGCCTAATCTTATTCATAATCTTATCTATCTGCTCATCTGTAAGCGTTTTGCTGCTGTCTTGCAGGGTAAAGCTAACTGCATACGACTTTTTGCCTTCGGGCAGGTTCTTGCCCTCGTAAACGTCAAACAGGCTAATGTCTTTAAGCAATGCTTTTTCCGTTTGGCGGGCAACATCAAAAATACTTTCAAAAGTAACACCGTTGTCTACCAATAAGGCAAGGTCGCGGCGCACCTCTGGGAATTTGGATATCTCGGTATACTTAATTTTACCGGCAACCAGTTTAGCAATGGCATTCCAATTAAAATCGGCAAATAAAACCTCCTGCTTAATATCAAAATGCTTAAGTATCGTTTTTTTGATGGTACCAAATTCAACAATAATCTCGTTACCAATAGCAAGTGCAATACCTTCGGCAAAAACATCGTTGGTTAAAGGTTGTGTTTGCACTTTATTAAAACCAAGTCGGCTTAATATCGTAGTCACATACCCCTTAAACATAAAGAAATCGGCATTTTTTTGTTGGTGTGCCCAACTCTCGGCCTGGCGGTTTCCGGTAACGGTAAGCGTTAAATGCTTGTTTTCATCATAACCCGATGGCATTTTGTGGTAGGTCTTGCCAAATTCAAAAAGCTTCAGGTCGGCACGGCGGCGGTTAATGTTAAACGACACAGCCTCCAGTGCACTAAACAACAGCGATTGCCTCATGGCCGAAAGATCGTTACTTAGCGGGTTAAGCATAAGCACGTTAAATTCTTCCTTAAGGTTCTCAGATAATTTAATATATTCTGGCGTTGTAAGCGAGTTGGCCATCATCTCGTTAAAGCCAAGAGCAGTAAGCTGACCGGCAACAACGTTTTGAAGTTTATAATCTTCAGTACGCGATGAGTTGGCAATAGAGGCATTAAACTTTTGGGTAAAAGTAATGTTATTATAACCGTACACACGAAGTATTTCTTCTATAACATCAATTTCGCGCTCTACATCAACACGGTACGAAGGTATAACCAGTCCAAGCCCTTTTTCTGACATGGTGCTGATCTTTATCTCTAACGACACCAGTATTTTCTTGATGGTTTCTTTAGGAAGTTCCTGGCCTATGACACGTGTTACGTTATCAAAGCTAAGAAAAACCGAATGGTCTTCTATTTTTTTAGGGTAAATATCCTCAAGGTCGCAGGTAATCTCGCCACCGGCAGTTTCCTGTATAAGCAGGGCGGCACGTTTAAGCGCATATTGCGTAATGGTTGGGTCGATACCCCTCTCGAACCTAAACGATGCATCGCTGCTAATGCCGTGGCGTTTTGCCGTTTTACGAATTGATACCGGGTTAAAGTAAGCGCTCTCTAAAAATATAACCGACGTACCATCAGATACTCCCGATTTTTTTCCGCCCATTACACCGGCAATAGCCATAGGGCCGTTCTCGTCGCAAATAACAATATCTTCACTGCTCAGGGTGCGCTCAACATCATCAAGGGTAGTAAATTTAGTACCCTCAACTGCATTTTTTACCAACACCTTAAGGCCTTTAATTTTTGCAGCATCAAAGGCGTGCAGTGGCTGGCCCAATTCGTGTAAAACGTAATTGGTAACATCTACCACGTTGTTTTTCGGCGTAAGCCCGATAGATTTAAGCCTGTTCTGTAACCAGTCCGGCGACGGTTTAACCGTAATGCCGCTAATAGTAACCCCGCAATAGCGCGGCACCATTTTATTATCTTCTACCTTAATGTCGATCTTTAGGGTACGTTTATCTACCCTGAAGTTACTAACCGAAGGCGTTATAAGTTCTGTCTGTACATTTTTTTGTGTAAGCCCTGCCCTCAGGTCGCGTGCTACGCCAAGGTGGCTCATGGCATCAGCGCGGTTAGGGGTAAGGCCAATTTCAAAAACCTCATCGGTAACAATATTAAAAACGGTAGAAGCAGGGGTACCCGGCTTTAGGTCGTCTTTAAGTATCATAATACCGTCGTGGCTTTCGCCAATGCCCAATTCATCTTCGGCGCAAATCATACCGTGGCTGTCTTCGCCTCTAATTTTGCCTTTCTTAATCTGGAAACCGTTGCCGTCTTTATCATACAGCGTGGTGCCAATAGTAGCAACAGGCACTTTTTGGCCTACAGCAACATTGGGCGCACCGCACACAATTTGCACAGGTATGCCATCGCCAAGGTCTACGGTAGTAACCCTAAGCCTGTCGGCATTTGGGTGCTGCACGCAGGTAAGCACGTGGCCCACTACAACACCTTCAAGACCGCCTTTAAGCGACTCAAATTTGTCTACACCCTCAACCTCAAGGCCAAGGTCGGTTAGCAGGGCAGCCGTTTCTTCTGATTTCCAGTCTAATTTAATGAATTGTTTTAACCAGTTATAGGATATGCGCATTGGTATCTATTTTTTTAAAGCACGCAAAGATAAGAATTACAGCGCAAAGATTGGCTTAAATAACCTTATGAATGCCTAATAAATTTTACCGGAAAATCTACTTTATTGTACTCATATAATTATTGTACTACTTATAATCGTTAATAAAGTAACGCAGGCTAATGTTTGTATTATTGATTTCCATGAAACAAAAATCGTTGCTCATGTATTTTTTGGATATTAAAAACTGGCTATCTGTATCAAATTGTTGCTGTAGTATTGAACCTGCATTTTGGTTAAAGCTAAAAATTGGCTCTAATTGATTATCTTTTATTTTAGATATGTAGGTTTTGTTTTTACTATAATGTAAGTGGTAAAGAGTATTATCTATAACCAATGATGTTGATATATACACTTCAAAAATATCTATTAATGTTTTTTTTCCTGTGTTAGATTTGCTTTCATTTCTACGCGTTACTCTCTCAATTTTTTTGTTCATTAATAGAGGATTTTCAATTTCAAATACTTGTGATTGCCCCATCATGTGCCCCATATAATCGGTAACAAAATATTTGTTGCGTATCTTGTTGACAACAGTTGGTCTGGAAGAACTTACCTCATAGTTTTTGCCGGATATTTTATGTTTAAAATATGTTGTTCCACCCCATTCTCCACTATAAGTGTATGTAACGCAATAGTTGGCGTCTTCATAAATAAAATTCTCTGTGGGCTTAATTGGCTCAAATGTCAATTTTTGCCTGTCAAAATAAAATGCTTTTTTAAAGATAACGTTATTTAATATAATGCTATCATTCTTAAAATAAATTTTATAGCCATAGCTGTCAAGCACTTTGGGTAGCGCTATATCTTTTTCTACAACACCTTTTTTAGAGATAATATAAAATTGTTTGTATGGAGCGGTGCTAACTGTGGAGTCGGTTTCAAAAAGGGCATAATACTTATTATCAGTGAGAAATGCCGCGGATAAATTGCCTTTTAAATTTACATGAACAGTATCTGCAGTCACGTTAAATTGAGGTTGCTGGGCAAAACAAGTTATAAAATTTATTAATAAAGCAAAAGGTATCAGTCGTATCATATAACATTGATTTAAACAAATATAACAACATATTATTTAGGATTACAAGGCACTGTAAATTTCCTTACATTTGGGTTTTTAACCGCACAACATGAAAAAATTATTTTCGGTATTTATACTGTTGCTAAGCCTTACATTGCAGGCACAGCTTAAAAGCCCCGCCGAATTTTTACCCAACTACGGTAAACAGGTAACCTACTACTACCAACTGGAAAGCTACTTTGCACAATTGGTTCAGAATTCAGATTACATACAACACAAGCCTTACGGGCAAACCAGCGAGGGCAGGGGGCTTAATACCTATTATATATCTACCCCGCAAAATTTAAAAGACTTAGAGAACATCCGCCAAAACCATTTGTACCAGGCAGGATTATCGGATAGTAAACCCGCTGCCACGAGCGATAAAGCCATTATATGGCTTAGCTTTAATGTGCACGGCAATGAACCGGCTGCGGCCGAAAGCGCCATGAATGTAGCTTTTGAGCTTATTAATCCCGATAACGCGGCTACTAAAGAGTGGCTGCAAAATACCATTGTAATTATAGACCCCTGCCTTAACCCCGACGGGTTTTCGCGCTATGGCAACTGGCTGCGTACTGTTAGCGGTAAAGATACCCACCCCGGCCTTAACGACAGGGAGCACATGGAGCCGTGGCCCGGTGGCAGGCAAAACCATTATGCGTACGATCTTAACCGCGACTGGGCGTGGCAGGTACAGCCCGAAACCCGCCAGCGGATGCTACTATATAACGATTGGATGCCCATGGTGCATGTAGATGTGCATGAAATGGGGTATGATGAACCGTACTTTTTTCCGCCGCCGGCAGAGCCTATGCACGATTTTATTACGCAGTCGCAAAAAGATTTTCATACCGCTATTGGCGAAATGACGGCCAAAAAGTTTGATGCCCAGGGTTGGAGCTACTACACCCGCGAGGTGTTCGACCTGTTTTACCCCAGTTATGGCGATACCTATCCAACCTTTAACGGGGCGGTAGGCATGACGTATGAGCAGGGTGGCATTGGTGCAGGCCGTGCCGTGCAAATGAGCAACGGTGGCATACTTACACTACAGGACAGGATTACGCACCACACCACAGCGGTTTTAACTGCGGTAGAAACTACGGCATGGCAAAAAGATAAGCTTATTAAAAACTTCAGGGCCTATTTTAAAGACAGCCGCGAGCATCCTAAAGGCAAATACGAAACATATATTGTTAAGAACAGCGGCAAGAACGAAGAACTGGCTAAACTGCTTACGCGGAATAAAATTCAGTTTGCGTATGCCAACGAAACTAAAAAACTGTCGGGGTACAGCTACCAGGCAGATAAGGATAAAGATTTTACTTTAGAACCTAACGACCTTATTGTTAGTGCCAACCAGCCTAAAGCGGTGCTTACACAGGTTTTGTTTGAGCCGGTACAGCATTTAAGCGATAGCCTGTCTTACGATATTACAGCATGGGCACTACCACACGCTTTTGGGGTTGAGAGCTACGCTGTAAAAAGAGCTATTCAGGTATCAACAAAAAAAGAGGTAAGCTACAAAGGCAAGTTTGAATACGAAAGGGTATATGCCTACTACGTTCCGTGGAATGGCAGGGCATCGGCAAGGGTACTTTCGCTGCTTCATAAAAATAAGATCAATGTACGGTCTGCTACTAAGGCGGCTTTGTACAGGGGCATAAAAGTGAGTCCGGGCGATTTGGTTATCCTTAAAGGCGATAACCCTAATTTGACAGAATTTGAGCAAACCATGAACGTAATGCTCGAAGGCAAACGCGATTTTGAGATTATAGAAAGCGGTTTTGCGGTAAGCGGTGCCGATTTGGGTGCCGAATCGTATCCGCTGCTAAAAGCACCAAAAGTGCTGCTGCTATCGGGCAGCGATGTTAGCGCTACCGATTTTGGGCAGGCCTGGTTTTATATGGACGAGATTATAGACTATCCGGTTAGTATTGTAGATATTCAAAACCTTAAACGTGTGGAGTTTTCTGAATTTAACACCATTATACTGGCCGATGGCTGGTATGATTTTTCGGATACCGAGAAAATGCAACTTGACACCTTTATTAATAATGGGGGCAAGGTAATAGCTATAGGCAGTGCCCTGAATATTTTTGAAGACCGCACCGGCTACAGCCTTACCAAATTTGCCGAAGAAACGGGTAAGGTAACAGAGAAAGAACTGGACGACAAAGAGAGCCTTGATGCCCGTTTTTTTACTACAGAGAGTATGCTGAGGAGAGGGCTTTCGGGGTCGGTATCAGGGGCTATAGTAGAGAATGTTATTGATGCTTCGAACCCGCTTTGTTACGGGCTGGGCAGTAGTTATTTTAGTATGAAAACATCATCGGCATCTTATCAATTACTTAAAGGAGTGCAGAATGCCATTTATATCCCGGCAAAATATAAAAGCTTCGGCTTCATCGGCAGCAACCTTAAAAAGAGACTGGAAAATACCGTAACTTTTGCTGTAGAACAAAAGGGTAGTGGCCAGGTAATTTATATGGTAGATAATCCGCTGTTTCGTGGTTTTTGGGAAAATGGCAACCTGCTGTTTAGTAACGCTTTGTTTTTAGTGCATTAATTGTAAAAGCGAGTTTATGAAAGCATTTTTAAGAAAATACCTTTACATAATTACTATACTGGGCGGGATAGCCTTGACGCTGCCGTTTGTGCAGATAATATCAGATGCCAGTGTTGATGAAGCCCGCGAAGATGGCTACAGCCACATAAGCTACGACCGGCTAAGTGGTTTGGATATACTTTGGGAACGTGCCATAACTTTTTTTGATCAGGGAACGTACCTGCCGGAACAATTAGTTATAGTACTGCTCGTCTTGCTATTTTTTATGAATATTGCACAGATAGTTTCGGCTGTCCGCAGAAATAATAAAATTGTATTGTACACAGCCATAGTTTTGTTTAGTGCACTTTTTACCTTTATGGTATTTATAATAAGGAATACGTTTCAGGTAAATATAACTTATGGTTATTATACCTATCTTATTATGCAGGCAATAATTATTTGGGTAACACCATCATCGACAAAAATTAAAGATAAGCAGGATACCGCATCTTAAAAAATCACTTCATAAAATAAAATCCGTTCTTTGGGGTTATAGTTTTAAACTCCCTTTTATGAAAAATGCAGCTATGGCTTTACTGGTTCTCCTTATTGTTGGATGCAGTAATAATGATGATGATAAAGATACATCCGGAGCTGTGGGCGACCGTGATTTTAAGCAGGACATGCGCGACTTTGTTATCGGCATAAGCCAGACGGCCAAAGCTGTCGATGCCGACTTTTTTATAATTCCGCAAAACGGTATTGAGCTTGTAACTACAAAAGGGGAAGAAGATGGCGCGCCTGCCACTGCTTACCTTAATGCCATAGACGCCAATGGTCAGGAAGATTTACTTTTTGGTTATGATAACGACGATCAGGCAACACCTGCCGAAACGGTATCGTACCTTAAAAGCTACCTTGATATTTCTAAAAACAGCGGCAATACTATTTTGGTGACCGATTATGTTAGTACGCCATCCAAAATTACTACCTCCTATCAAAACAATGCGGCTTCGGGCTATATATCGTATGCTGCGCCAGAAAGGGCGCTAAATGTTATTCCGGCATCGGCACCGCGTAACGAAAATGCCGATGTAATAACATCGTTATCTCAGGCTAAGAACTTTCTATACTTAATCAATCCCGAAAATTATAGCTCTAAACAAGCCTTTATAAATGCCGTTTGCGCCACTAATTACGATGCCCTTATAATGGACTTGTATTTAGAAGATGTCACTTTTACGGCTGCCGAGATAGCCCAGCTAAAAAATAAGGCCAACGGCGGCAAACGTGTAGTTATTTGCTATATGTCTATTGGTGAGGCCGAAGATTACCGCTATTACTGGGATGCCTCCTGGAACAGCACTAAACCATCGTGGATTGCCGCCGAGAATCCTGACTGGCCCGGTAATTATAAAGTACAGTACTGGAATGCCGACTGGCAGGGTATTGTATATAAAAATTCTGATTCGTATTTAAGCAAAATACTGGCTGCCGGTTTTGATGGAGTTTACCTTGATATTATAGATGCTTTCGAATATTTCGAGTAATAAGAATGGCCTAATTGCTTTGGTATTTGGCTATAATTTCTTCGAGTGCCTTTATGGTTAAAGGCTTGCTTTTAAAATCATGGAGGATGCCCTGTGTTTTAGCTAAAGCAAAATCGTCTGGTTGGCCCGTGCTTAGCATTACCACTATAAGGCTGTTTTGTAAAGATGCATCCAGGGTTTTGTAATGGTCTATAAACTCCCAGCCATCCATGCCGGGCATATTAATATCTAAAATTATAATGTCAGGAATGTTAACCTCTGATGATAAATATCCCAAAGCATCTTCTGCCATTGTTTTAGCAACTGTTTTTATTTGCGGATCGTATTTTTTAATAACCCTTTCATGAAAAAAGTTATCGATCTTATTATCGTCTACAAGCATTATACAGTTAACTAATTTCATGGCTTAAGTGCTGCTATTGTAAATTTAAAAGTGCTGCCATTTCCGGGTTCAGACTCCACCCAAATTTTACCGCCATGCATGTCGGCTACTTTTTTGCAGTTAGCAAGGCCAATACCGTAGCCTTCAAAATTATCGTTTTTATTTAACCTTTCGAATATATTAAAAATGCCCTCGCGGTACTCGGCATCAATGCCAATACCGTTATCGGTAACTTCAAACATAAAAAAGCCGTTATGCTTTGTACAACTAATTTGTATTTGAGGCTGCTGCCCTTTTTCACCAAATTTTATAGCGTTGTTTATAAGGTTCTGAAACAATTGTCTTAGCTCTGTATCATAAGCATACAGCGGGGGTAACTCTGTGGTGATAGTGATTAAGGCATTGCTGGATGTAATAAGGCTGTTTAAATCGGCAATAACATTATTAACCAGTAAAGTACAATCTGTCAGGGTTAGCGTTCTGTTATTGCCAAGTTTACCAAAATCTAATAACGACCGTACCAAATGGCTCATTCGGCCCGTAGCGGCACCCATAGCTTGCAGGTGTGCCTTAACATCGGCAGATATTAATTCAGGATAATCTTCTTCCAGCAGCATAATGTAGTTAGACACCGTTCTAAGCGGTTCCTGCAAATCGTGCGACGCTATGTAATTAAAATGCTCCAGCTCTCTGTTCTTAACCTTTAGTTCTATAAGCTGGGTTTTAATAATACTTTCGTTCGTTTTTCTTTGGGTAATATCGGTAATCGATGTAAGCACCATATTGCCCTTACTTGTTTTTACGGGTGTCAACACCAATTCTATAGGAAACTCGGTACCATCTTTATGTTTAGCAAACAACTCTTCGTCTATACCTAATGATATAACCTTGGGCGATTTAAAAAAGTTTTCGTTCATACTACGGTAGCTCTGTCGCAGTTTTTCGGGTATCAAAACCTCAAGGTTGTTGCCGGCCAGGTCTTTACGGCTGTAACCGTAGAGTTTTTCGGCGTGCGGGTTAATGTGTACTATATTAGAATTGGCATCGGATATTATGAGCGCATGCGGAGAAGACTCAACACCAAGCCTAAAGTTTTCTACAGCCACTTTTTTATTAAGATGCAGTTTATTAAGCAGGGTACAGGTTTGCCATACTAATAACAAAATAATAATTATAAACGATATGGTTAGCAGCGCAATGCTAAGTTCTTTTTCAATCCATTGGTACTTAGAATTTAAAAAATGCAGGTAAGCAATAGACAGTATGGCAGTAAGCATTGGCAAAAAAAGCTTTCGTGCCATAACATTGCCAATAAGGTTGCCGCTAAAAATAGCCGCAATACCTTTATCGGGGTTTAGCAGCGATATTGCAACAGACAGCAGCAACAATGCTATAGCAGTGGTAAAAGGCATGGCAGTAAAGTAAGATAGCCTGTAAAAAACAGGCACATTAAATATATAGCCTATTAAAACAACAAAAGCTACTAACGTTACAATGTGCAAACAGTATTGCAATACGGTTTTATAATAGCTTTTAGAGGTGCTAATAATAAAAACAGATGTTGCCACAACGCCAAAACAAATCGCGGTAAGTGCCGACATTCCACCCGGGTGTATGTAATTTTCGCTAATTGCTTGTTTATATGCATTAAATAATGGGTACTTGTGTGTGGTATAGGCTAAAATTTCCTGTACTAAGGCTACTGAACAGCAGGTTGTTATTAATAGGGCAAGTATTCTTGTTACCGGGGTGCCTACTTTATTGTTGTATTTAAAATTAAGTAAAGCCATACCCAGCACAGCTACACAAAAAGCTGTTTTAAACCTCATAGGATAATATCCAGGTACTATACTGGTTAAAATGCTTATGCCGGTTAGCCAGCCAAAAATAACCAGTATGCCAAGTAGTGTAACTGTTAGGCCCGCAAATATTATAAAACGCCTGTATGTAATAGAATCTATAGAACCCATGAGTAGTAGTAAATGTGTAATTTATGTTGAATGGCAATCAAAGTCAGATAATTATACTATCCGGAAGGCGTGCAAATTTATTATATTTATTTAATTTCAATAAAAATTCGAGAAATTTCTTAATCAAAATAAGTAATCATTGATAATTTTATTTACAAAATGAATATTTATTGAATTAGTAACTTGTTTGTGTCATCTTGTCATATTTTTATGCCATTTGCATAATAAATATCTTTGGCACAATCATTGTCTACTACATGTCAAGGTTAAGAATTGTAATTAAAAAATAAAATAAATTTATAACAAGATGAGTAAAATAATCGGAATTGACTTAGGTACAACTAACTCTTGTGTTGCCGTTATGGAAGGTAACGAACCGGTAGTTATCCCTAATGCTGAAGGAAAAAGAACTACTCCGTCAGTAATTGCCTTTGTTGACGGCGGAGAAATCAAAGTTGGTGACCCGGCTAAAAGACAGGCAGTGACCAATCCTACAAAAACCATCGCTTCTATTAAGCGTTTTATGGGTAACAAGTTTACCGAAAGCTCTAAAGAAGCAGGCAATGTACCTTACAGTGTGGTAAGGGGAGACAACGATACACCACGAGTGGATATCGACGGACGCCTTTACACTCCACAGGAGTTATCTGCAATGACATTGCAAAAAATGAAAAAAACTGCCGAGGATTACCTTGGTTACACAGTTACAGAAGCCGTTATTACTGTACCTGCTTACTTTAACGATGCGCAGCGTCAGGCTACTAAAGAAGCCGGAGAAATTGCTGGCCTTAAAGTTAGAAGGATTATTAACGAGCCTACTGCTGCTGCTCTTGCTTACGGTTTAGATAAAGCCGGTAAAGACCAGAAAATTGCTGTTTACGATTTAGGTGGTGGTACTTTTGATATCTCTATCCTTGAGCTTGGAGACGGTGTTTTTGAAGTACTTTCTACTAATGGTGATACTCACCTTGGTGGTGATGACTTTGACCAGGTAATTATCGACTGGTTAGCAAACGAGTTTAACAGCGAAGAAGGTTTAGACCTTCGTAAAGACCCAATGGCACTACAGCGCCTAAAAGAAGCTGCAGAAAAAGCTAAAGTTGAGTTATCTTCTTCTACACAGACTGAGATTAACCTTCCTTACGTTACTGCTACTGCTTCAGGTCCAAAACACTTAGTTAAGCAATTAACAAGGGCTAAATTTGAGCAATTGGCAGACGAACTTGTAAAACGTTCTATGCAGCCGGTAGCTAAAGCATTAAAAGATGCTGGCCTTTCTACATCAGATATCGACGAGGTTATACTTGTAGGTGGTTCTACACGTATACCAAGAATACAAGAAGAAGTAGAGAAATTCTTCGGCAAAAAACCATCTAAAGGTGTTAACCCGGATGAGGTTGTTGCAATTGGTGCTGCCATACAAGGTGGTGTACTTACAGGAGACGTTAAAGACGTATTGTTATTAGACGTTACTCCGCTTTCTCTTGGTATCGAAACTATGGGTGGCGTTATGACTAAATTAATTGAGTCTAACACAACTATACCAACTAAAAAATCTCAGGTATTCTCTACGGCGTCAGATAACCAGCCATCAGTAGAAATACACGTTATACAAGGTGAGAGGCCAATGGCTACAGATAACAAAAGTATCGGCCGTTTCCACTTAGACGGTATTCCACCTGCACAAAGGGGTATCCCGCAAATTGAAGTTACTTTTGATATTGATGCCAATGGTATCATCAAAGTATCGGCTACAGATAAAGGTACAGGTAAATCACACGATATCCGTATCGAAGCTTCATCAGGCTTAACTCCTGAAGAAATCGACAGGATGCGTAAAGAGGCTGAAGCTAACGCTGATGCTGATAAAGCAACCCGCGAGAAAGTTGAAAAACTTAACGAGGCTGATGCTATGATTTTCCAAACAGAAAAACAATTAGCTGAGTTTGGCGACAAACTATCTGAAGGTAACAAAAGTACCATTGGTATGGCGTTAACCGAGCTTAAAATAGCTTACGAAAACAAAGACGTAGCTACAATACAGCCGGCTTTAGACAGGATTAACGAAGCATGGAAAAATGCATCGGAAGAAATGTACAAACAAGGCGGAGACGCTCAAGGCGCACCACAGGGTCAACCTGAAAGTGCACAACCTGAAGGCGACAACGTACAGGATGTAGATTTTGAAGAAGTGAAATAGTTACTGATTAACATCGGTTAGCAATAAAGCTAAACCACTGTGAACTTTAAGTTTACGGTGGTTTTTTTATTTTCATTACTTTTTGTTTCTACTATTTTTTACTTATTTTTGATTATAAATTTGTACCACATTTGTACCGGCACTTAAAAGGAGACAATGTGGCACTTATGTATACTTATGGTACCTTAATGGAGATATATGGGCGATGAAAAGAATAAATAAACAATGTCTTAACTGCGGTGTGGAATTTTTGCCGAAAACAGTGGCTTCTGTTTACTGCTCTCATATATGTAGTAAGAAAGCATACAAACAAAAGATGAAGCGGCGTAAAGATGAAGCAGAGGTCAAAGAGCGGGCAGATAAAATACCAAAGAGCAGGGCATTTATTTCTGTTCCTGAAGCTGGCATACTTTTTGGCATTGCCAAAAGAACCCTTTACCGACTTGTTGACCAGGGAAAAATTCCATCAGTTAATCTGGGGACTAGACTTGTACGGATAGACCGCAGCGTTATGGAAGGAATGTTCGGACCTGCCCGCAACCTGCCGCAGCCTGAGAGCGCACCGAAGAAGAAATTATACAGCCTTGAAAAAGAAGACTGTTATACCATTGGGGAAATATCCGAAAGATTTCAAATATCTGAAAGTTCAGTTAACAGCCATATCAGGAAATATTCAATCCCCACTAGACAGATCGGAAAACATGTATATGCTCCAAAAGGCGAAATTGATAATTTATATAACGGAAATGATTTTATATGAAACAATTAGCAAAAACCAAGGTGACTGTACGTCTTCGAAAAGCAGAAGACCGAAAAGAATGGTATGTTTACATAGAAAGTTATCCTGTCCTAGTTTTCGGAAGGGATACTCCGCAAAGGATCCGTGAATATTTAAACAGATCAGTAACAACAGTGGAGTGGGACAAAAAAAGAACTGCCCGTACAGATGCAGAGGGAATAAAATCCTACAAGCCAAGACGCAGCGATAACGGAATAATCATGTGTAGAAGCGAGAGCGATCGAGAGATAATGCTGTATGCTGAAGGGGTGCGTAAAATACGGCAGAAAGAATACGACAACATAGATTTGTTCACTGACTCTGAGACCTTATTGGCTGAACAGAAAGAAAGAGGCAAAGAGGATTTTATTAAATACTTAGCTGAGACTGCGGCTAAAAGGCACGCGCGAAGTTCAAAATCTATTCAAATAAATTGGGATCGGACCAAAGAGATTTTAAAAAGCTATTCATCAGGCAGTCTAATGTTTTCCCAGATTAACAGCAGAATGGCGGAAGATTTTAAACTGTTTTTGCTGGCTGCACCGCTCGGAGGAGGCAAAAAAGGAACCATTTCGCGCAACACTGCGGCAACATATTTTTCTATATTTAAAGCGGCTTTGAAGCAGGCTTTTATCGACGGATTTTTAACTGTTGATTTAGCTTCAAAAATAAAGGGCATCCCGGAACAGGAATCAAGACGCGAATATCTTACAATAGAAGAATTGAACGGGTTGGCATCAACGCCATGTGAAAAGGATGTCCTTAAAAGGGCAGCGCTTTTCTCAGCGCTTACAGGTCTGAGGCATTCGGACATTCAGAAGCTACGCTGGAAAGAGATTAGTGTGGAAAACGGTATGGCTAAATTGCATTTCACTCAGAAAAAGACAAAGGGTGTCGAATATATGCCTATTTCTGAGCAGGCTTTCCAGCTCTGCGGAGAACCACGACATCTCGACCAGCTTGTTTTTGAAGATCTTACAGACCCATCATGGATTTCAAGGCCTCTGAAAAAATGGGTCGAGTCTGCAGGTATTAAAAAAAATATTACCTTTCACTGTTTCCGCCACACGTTTGCAACTTTGCAGCTGTCGAGCGGGACAGACATTTATACAGTCAGTAAAATGCTGGGGCATACCAATGTAAAAACTACTCAAATCTACGCAAAAGTGATAGATGAGAAGAAAAACAGAGCTTCGCAGGCAATTCAATTGGAATCTTTAAAAAAGAAAGAGCCATGAAAATAAAGTACTTCGAATATATTACAGTTTATCTGTCTGTTTTTTTGGTCTGTATTTTTATAGGCGTGATGGTAAGATCTGTGCTGATTGAAATAGGTATAGATCAGTATACAGCAGGTGTATTTTTCTGGATCAGCAGTGGATTTGGAATTTTAGTGTTTGCAATTCTAAGTTTATTGTTTAACGATTTGGCTGAAAGATTACTGAAGCGTTTTTTAAAGGCTAAAAAAAACGAATCTCCAGAAAACCCAATTCCGAGTGAAGGCTTTGAGAAATTACAAGTGAAGCAGCTGGATGCTTTAGTTGAACCCGAATTGGCTGAAAATAAAAATTCAGACATCGATATTAAACTGGTTAGGGAGGAGCATCAAAATATAGTCAAAAATCAAAGACTAGCTAGAATTGATAGTGCCATCCGTTACGCACAAAAGCAATTTGCACTATATACATCAGACGATGATTTGAAGCAATTGTGTGAGAATCTGATTATATATGCTGAAGACCTAAATTTCGAAAAGATTAAACCGGTAAAAGTAAAAGATTTGTCCAATCTCGATTTATATCATTTTGGCTGGAATATCTGGAATTTTTTTAGAGTTAGCAGGCAGGAAAGAGCCGCAAAATTTTTAAAACTGAGTTTTGCTAACGCTTTAAAAGATGTTGAAGAGAATAGCATAAAAACGCATCTCAAAGACGATGAACATAAAGGGCTTATAAAGATAATTGCAGATTTTAGAGATTTTTAAACGCAAATCATTGTGAAGCACCGTGTTTTTCGAGTGTTTCCTCTGTGATGAAGCACACAGCTGAAACACTTTTTTCATTTGCACCTTAACTATTAAACACGATAGGTATGGACATAAATGAAATATCTTTTGAGAACCTGCCCAAAGCAGTAGCACACTTAGTGAAAGAAATCGGCGAGATTAAACTTCTGATTCAGAATGTTCAGGTATTTGAATCTAAAGAATTAAGTATTCCCATTGGTATTGAAGAAGCAAGCCGGCTGATAGGAAAAGCAAAACCTACAATTTACGCTCTTGTAAGGCAGAGAAAAATTCCATCCTATAAATATGGCAAAAAACTGTATTTTTTTAAAGAAGAACTTTTAGAATGGATTTCGAAAGGAAAGAAGAAAACAATACAGGAAATTGAATCAGAAGTATTGAAATACAATCATAATCGAAATAGAGAAAGTAACCGGAAATAATAGTTATGCCACCCATTAAGCGTTTATTGCAAAGCAATAACTTATCGATGCAGAAATTAGCAAGCCTTGCTATTGCTGAATTTAGTGTGTTTAGGTATATATATGGTACAGCTTTTATCGAAATAACGAAAAACATCACAAACAAACCATCAGTTTGTTAATTAGACGTTTGTAAACTCATGATAGCGGTTATATATGAAAATATAAAGCTTTTAACTAAATTTCATCAATTTTGCGACTTTCTGATGACTTGTGATTTTGTCTAGAGTGGTGACCCCAACAGGACAAATTTCAAACCATCTTATGCAGGATTTGAAGAATTTAGCCTATTTTTTGTTATAATTTGTAAGGTAATTTTTAAATTTAGCGGTTTGGTTGTCCTGTTGGGGATTAGTGCTTTTACGTATCTAGATTTGGCAAATTCATGGCGATTTCTTTTTAGCAAGGACAATCATGTAATCGTGTTCGGTTTCTATTTAGGGTTCGACCTAAGTCCCATCTTGAATTTTTATCATATAGATTCTTGTGGCCTACTACCAATAGTGTAATCTAATTTTAAATATTAAAATGATTAAAGTTCCTTGTAAATTATTGTATAAATTAGCTATATAACTTTTTTTAAGAATAAATATGGAAATTGATAAATTATCTCTAGCTGATTTAAAAGCTGCCTACGATTTTGTATTAATAGACTTAAAAGATCTTGAAACCGCGTCGCGCAGCAAGAATATTAACCCTGAAGATATCCCAGCTTATAAAGAGGTGAAAGCAGTGGAGCATGGTCTGTATCATCAGTTATTAAATATAACAAGAAGTTTACACTAATGCACGAGGCTGAACTATACAATAAAACAAAGGCTATTGTTTTCAGTATACTAAACAGAGATGACGTATTGCCCGCCTATAAAATGCTGGAAAACTATCGCTCAAAACTCCCTATACAAGGTTGGTACGGATTAAAAGCAGAGTTAGATTTTTATACCAAGTATAAGGACAAGTATACCCTAGATCCAACTTTTGACTTTGGTATCAAGTGTGATTTTTCTGGAAATATCGACGGTGACAACAATTGTAGGATAGATATCACAACCAACCTTGATTATAAGAAGCTTGAAAATTATGATGCAATTCAGCGAAAGGATAAGCGGAAATATAAAATCGTGGTTATGGATAAGAATACAGGTGAAATCGCAGATATATTT
This sequence comes from Flavobacterium subsaxonicum WB 4.1-42 = DSM 21790, assembly GCF_000422725.1. Lineage (GTDB taxonomy): Bacteria > Bacteroidota > Bacteroidia > Flavobacteriales > Flavobacteriaceae > Flavobacterium > Flavobacterium subsaxonicum. Next base: position 28,080 of record NZ_KE383912.1, on the reverse strand, counting down.
GACCTTAATTTCCCAATCGACAGTTCCGGTGAGGGGAGAATATTTGAGGTGGCAATTTTTATGCCATCAAGCTCAGGATCCGATGGTTTAAAATATGATTTTTACCAAGATATTATTCAACTGAGCAGCTCAGATCCGGAGGATGATAGTATACTTAAAGAAACGTGTACAGATTGGTATATTCCTGATTTTGAATACATGCTTTCCAATCTTCCCGAAGATGCTGATTCAAGTCAAGAAATTTTAAAGCGTTCTATATCAAGTGCAAAAGTTTTGGATAAATCCACCAGTAGTAATATAGTAGCTTGCGGACAACGGTTCTATGATATATTTGATCCGCACACCGGAGATGGAGAATGGATAACTAAAATTTATTGGAAACATCCAGTGATTGAAAATTACATAGATGATTACATTGATGTTGACCTAAGTGTGTTATATTAAGTATTTTCTTAATTCGCGAATAGCGGGCAATTATTTGCTATAATACGTCAGGGAGTAAAGTATTTTACAACGCCTAATTCATATTATTTTTATTTGGTGTTTTCGGACATTAAACCGTCTGGTATTCCCGAAGACGAACTTGATTTTTTCTTGGAAGTGATGCCTGGCAAATTTATAGAACCGTTAGAGAGTGAAACTCGTATTTTAAAATTTGCTAATCAAGATGCTAAAGACATACACTTACCGCACTTATTAGATAAAAAAGATTTATATCTTAACTTTTTTAAAAATAAATGACGAAATAAAGATAAATATACTACTATTTGTTATGTGTAATATACAACATTAAAATTTCTTAACTAAAATTATAGATGAACATTTCAGAGGTTATAACGGCGGTAAATTCTTATACGGTAAAAAAAATGTCATCGAATTTAGTAAACAAGAATATTACTGATATTGAAGGCATTTTGAAAAAGTTGATCCTTTTTTATATTCGGGAAATGGAGAGTACCTATAAAAACCATTCTCAGTTTTCCAGAAGAAAAAAATTGCCATATAAACTTTATCTTGAACACTATCACTATATTGCATGTATTATAGGAGCAAGATTTGAAAAACACGGCACTATCGGAACTTCACAAGGATTTGTTGATAATTATAAGACATTTGGAGCGGTAAATTCAAAATTGAAACTGTTAGGAAATGTAGGGGCGAGGAGTCCAAAAAAAAATAAAAACGGAAGATTTAATATTATTGGTAAATGTGCTGAAATTAAGGCCGCATATCAATTGAACAGTAAAAGTAAAATTTCACAATTAAAGGATATTGAATTTACCAATGCTTACAGACCCCGTACTTCCCAAATTATAGAAAGATGTTCAACTTGTAAATTCGTCTTCGGAAATGTATAAGCCCTCAACTTATTACGATTATGATTTGTTTATTTTTACTTCAACAGTAAAGATACATATTGCAACTGGCGGAGCCGAAATCCCATGGTCACTGATAAACTTAACCAAGAATAACCCGGCTATTTATGAGTTCTATTCTAAATTTGAAAATGAAGAAATTGAAGTAAACTCAAATTTACAAGATATAGTCTATAGAAGGCAATTTGAGCTAAACAGAGACTTTAGCGTTGAAAACTATCTTAGAAGCTTCGAAAAGTTCGCTAGATATGGATTTTATTCATTTGATAAAACCAATATATCTAATACTAAGGATGCATCCTATCATCTAGTTGCCTACCCTAAAAATCAAAATTTCGAAAAAGTATCACAATTTATAGAAACACAGGAAAATCAAAAGATACTTGGCCGTAGACACTTTATGGATCCATTAATTAAAGAAATAGCATCTTTAAATTTTCAACCGATCCAGTTGATGTACTAGATTAATTATTCTAAAAAGCAAGAAATGAGGATGAATGGCACTCTTTACCAACAAGATGGCAAAAATTATTTTCTACTGAATGATACTGAAATTTATTATAAAAATTTAGAGATAACTTATAACCATATTGTAAACGATATACAGGCAAGCTTTTTATATTTCGCTTATGTTACGTTGTGTGCAAGTACACTGGAAGCTTCATTAAACCAGATCATTTTTGCTTTTTACATAGACAAGTTCGGACCAAATAGTTATAAAAAGTATTCGGAGAGTTTAATTAATATGGGGTTCAGTAATAAGCTACATACAATTCCTAACATAGTTTCAAATTCTAAATTTTGCATAGATACCAATTGTTTTACAATTAAAAAATTGGATGAGTTAATTGTTTTGCGAAATAGAATTCTGCATAAAAAACCAATGTTGAGAGAAACAGATTATGATTTAAATAACATTGAGACTGGAATGGAAGTAACTTTCAAACATGACAATTATATTGAGAAAATTGATAAAAGCCATTGCTTACACTTTCATAAAGCTATAATGAATTTTAAAAAAGATTTTGTGAATCCTTTTTTTGATAAAACTTTATCTCCAAACGGGCTTATCATGGCAGTTTAGATAACTGAGGTATGGAAAAACAGGTGTTTTTACTTATTCCAAACCTAAGTTTATTTTCGTACTTTTCACGATGAAAAATGATACACTTGAGAGTAGTAAGCACTTTTTACTTTCTTTGAAAGTAAAAAGATTGTTATGAAAATTCCATGATGATAAATATGACTGACAAACTTCTTCAACTGCTTAAAGATCGTGATTTCGATCAACTGTTCAGTCTATTAAAAAATGACAGAATTTTTAATAATCTCACGTCCGATCCGGTATTCAAATCGGTTTTCGGAACGTACTTTATTGATGAGCTATTAACGAGTTTCCCTGGTGATCTAAAATATCCTACTTTTCTATTTCACGCTCATAAATCACCGGATTATAAATATGTCTTGCAGGCAGAAGAGTTCGATAAGATCTTGCAGCATTTGATTATCAAGACAGGTGAATATAAGTACGCTAAAGAACTGCCTGATTTTGAGCTTTCAAAGAAAATTATTTCAGATTATAATGAAACAATAACCCGCGAAGCCGAACTCGGAGCGCGTAATGCTGAAAAGAGGAAAGATTTGGATCTTGTTGAGCTATATTCTCAGGACAAAGATTTAATTAAGAAATCAATCTTTAATTCTGAGCAGGAAAAGCAATTCTATCTTGCCAGCTTAGAAGTTTTTCCAGAGTATTTAGTACTACCTAACGTATCATTGACCACCTTATTTAATTCAAGATTTGTACTTGATAAATATCCCAATTATTTCAATTACTACCTAAAAGCGAATGTAGATTTTGTCATAGTAGAAAAGCAAAATTTTGTACCCCTTTACTTTTTTGAGTTGGATAGTGCGACATTCCACGGACAAGAAATGGATACGATGCGTGATGAGATTAAAAATATCCTGATCACCGATTTTGGCGGCAATCTAAATCGTATTACAAGAAGACTGAATAGTCAGGGTTTTAACGAGTTTCGCGATTATTTAAAGATATTTAGAGAGGACAATTGTCGATAACTTGACACTTTTTTCTCTTACGAGTTAATAAGTATTTGATATATATGTATTGTTAGTTTTGAAGAAGTAAAATAATTCTGTTCGATTTAAACATAACAGATTTTAGATTATAGAGAGCGTCCCGCAAATTTGCGGGACGTTTTTGTTATATATAATGCCTGCCTATTTGTAAGATTTAGCTCTTTAAGCAGAGGTTTAGTAGGCTTTGTATAAAAGTAGCGGTAAGTACAGTTTTTGTGTCGGTTAATGCACTTTTTTAAGCTTTTTGGTTCTAATCATTCATGGTATTTTTGAAAATATTTAAATTTTTACCATGAAAAAACAACTATTTTTAGGTGCACTGCTTTTAGGTGCATTTTTTACATTGCATGCGCAAACCCTGTTTTCTTTTGAAACTGCTGAGGCTTTTACAACGGGTACCATTAGTGGGCAAAACTACTGGAGCCTTTATGGCGACACCCCCGAAGAAAACACCCTTGTATCTACAGAATGGGCATCGGCGGGCAGCCAGTCGCTTAAGCTTCAAACATCTCAAAGTTATTTTAGCGACGGAACTGAGTACGGCGTGGTAAGCCCTTTACTTTCGTCGGTTATTACGGCTGATTCGTACACTATAACTCAGGATGTAAGTACCGATTTAGTTAGCTCTAACGGCTCTAACATGTACCTGTACTCATACTATTATGATGCGGATGAATCTACTTATACTATTGTATCTATTGTGTATTTTAATTATGATGGTACTATTTATGTTTACGACATAGAAAATTCTGAATCGATAGAAGTGGGTACTTTTGAAGGAGAGGAAACCTATACTATTACTACCCAGTTTAACGAGGCAGGTACAATTGGCTATTACATTAACGGCGAGTATGCAACATCTATAAATGCGGCTAACGGAACCACTACCAACCTTTTGGTTTACACGATAGATGATTGGGATTCTTCTTATTTTGTAGATAATGTTGCTTACAGCACTTCATTACTTGGGGTAAAAACATCGCTATTGTCTTCGTTATCAGTATATCCAAATCCGGCTAAAGATGTTGTTACCATTTCTAACAACGAAAATGCCCTTATAAACAACGTAGAGGTTACCGATATTAACGGCCGTGTTGTTAAAACTGCTAATTACAGTGGTGTTACCAATGCACAGGTTAATATAGCCGACCTTGCTAATGGTGTTTACATGATGACTATAGCATCAGACAAAGGTACTTCTACCCAAAAGATCGTTAAGAACTAATATACATATGATTGTAAAGCAAAACGCCCCACAATTGTGGGGCGTTTTTGTTTTTTATAATTTTATTGATATTATATTTAACATCAAATACGCAGATATGAAGTTTATCATACTATTATTACTTTTTGCTCTCCAGGGTTACTCCCAAAAGACAAATTTTTACGAAGAAGATACCAAAGTAAATTTGTTTGCTTTTATTGGGCAGAAAATTTCAATTGAAGAGTTTGATCCCAATTTGGATAACAAAAAAACAATAATTGAAATTGATAAAAATACCGGTGATACAGTTACAAGTGTTAAGACTTCTTATTCTATGGATAGGGCTTTCATCGCAAAATATAAAGTTATTCAGCCAGTATTTAATAATCTAAAACAGGATACAATTTCTTTTGCTGTTTATGATCATTATGGAACTCCGGAATTTGCAGAGTTTGACAATGTAATTATTTACATATCTGCCTACAATTAAGAAGGTAAATCCGGATATTATCATCAAAAATATCAGTTTGATCCTGTATTTGTAAATTCACAAGGGGACTGGACAGCAATATTTATATTTAGAAATGTGAGCTCTCATGATAGTGCACTTAAAATCAAATCATTTCCAATAAATACAAATTTATTTGATGAAGATATTAGTGATTACAATCAGGAGTATATCAATATTGCTTTTCCAAAACCATTTTACAAGATTAAAAACAACATTGCTAAGCCAGTTTTAGGAACTACAATTAAAAGCGTTTTTGAAGAAAGGAAACAAAGAGTATTTAAACCTAAAGGTTTATTTTGAAAATAGAGAAGCCGCACATTTTGCGGCTTCTCTATTAATATGACAAAAGAAAAATTTACTCAACTTTCAGTCCTAATCCTTCAATATATCCTTTATTCTGGAAGCAGTTCTTGTATAAACTATTTTTTAAAAACTGGTTAAGTGCTTTTTGAACCTTAACCCTGTCCGGCATATTTTTACGTACATTCTCGAAAGAGCTACGGTCGCTATCGGCATATTTAGTGATTAGTGAGTAATCTTCCGGTTGCTTGAAGTTCATGATACCGCGCAGGTTGTCCATTTTTTTATACGGCCAATATGCCCAGTTAATTTGGTTTTTGTCGAGCAGGATAGTAAACTCCTTAATCCACTCATCGGTATTCTCGCCGGTTTCGCCAATATAAATGGGCACATTGTGCTTGTCTCTAAAATCGACATATTTTTGGATGGCCTCTTGGTTAATATCAAACCAGTACTTGTGGAATTCGTATACCACGTTATCGTCCAGCACCCTTTCAAAAACACCAAAATCGCCTGCCCAGACAGATCCGTTAAGAAATATGGCGTGTTTTTTATCGACTTTTCTAATATCGGCCACAACGCGCTCGTAAACCATAAAAAGGCGGTGGTTGTAATCTTTTATATCTGATGTAAAATAATGCGCGAAAGGCTCGTTAACAACGTCGTATCCTATAACAATCGGGTCATTCTTGTAGCGCTCTGCAATTTTCATCCAAATGTCGCTCAACTGGTCCTGGCTCGATTTGCTAAAGTACAGCCATGGGTAGCCCATGCTATCGTCTATATTATCGCCGGTCTGGCCTCCGGGGGCACAATGCATATCCAGCAATACATAAACATTTTCCTGGCGGCACCATTCAATAACCCTGTCAAAATACTCAAAGCCGGAGTTGCGCTTGCCCATATACAAATCGTTAGTAAACATTTTGTAATGAAATGGCAGCCTTAAGTGGTTAGACCCAATACGCTTTAAATACTTAATATCGTCGTGCGTAACATAGCTGTTAAGGTAACGGTCCCAAAAAGTGGCAAGGCTGTCGGGGCCAATCATTTCGTGCAGCAGCTCGTCTATTTTTGTAGGAGAGCTAACCTTGCCGGTTTTAAACATGTAGCCTTCGGGCACCAGCCAGTTGCCCAGGTTTGTACCCTTAAGGGTAATGGCGTTGCCATTAGGCTCAATAATTTGTGTACCCCTGGTTTTTACCACAGCAGTAGCTGCACTGCCCGTTGAAGTACTTTTACAGGACACAAATAGCCCCGTGATTGCTACTAATAGCAAAAGTTTTGTTTTGTTTCTCATTTTGAATGCAAATTTATGGATGTGATGGAAAATTTGCTCTAAAGATAAGAAATGTATTATAATTTAGTCGAAGTAAATTTTTGCTTAAACTAAAAAACCGCACTTGTGGGTGCGGTTTTAAACAAAGTAACGTAACAAATATATATAACCTAAACGGTAACGGCTACCGGTGTAGCAGGAGTTTCAAACTCCATTACAACCTGGTTACGTATTATATCTTCAAAAGTTTCGCGTTCTCTAATAAGGTGGCCTTTACCTTCGTACCAAAGCACTTCGGCAGGGCGCACGCGGCTGTTATAGTTGCTGCTCATGCTAAAGCAATATGCCCCTGCATTGCGAAAGCACAACAAATCGCCCTCTTTAATTTCCGGGATACGGCGGTTATTAGCAAAAGTATCGGTCTCGCAAATGTAGCCCACCACGCTGTAAAAACGCTCTTTACCCTTAGGATTACTAACGTTTTCTATATGATGGTGGCTGCCGTAAAGCATTGGGCGTATAAGATGGTTAAAACCACTGTCGATACCCGCAAATACGGTAGACGTTGTTTGCTTAACCACATTTACCTTAGCCAAAAAGAAACCGGCCTCGCTAACCAAAAATTTACCCGGCTCGAAAGTAAGGGTAAGGTCGCGGCCATATTCTGCACAGAATGCATTAAAGCGTTTGCCCAGTTTTTTACCCAGCTCTTCCACATCGGTCTGAATATCGTCTTTTTTATACGGCACTTTAAAGCCACTGCCAAAATCAAGAAACTCCAGCTCTTTAAACTGCGCTGCGGTTTCAAATAATATCTCGGCTGCGTACAAAAATACTTCGATATCTAAAATATCAGATCCTGTATGCATGTGGATACCGTTAATGTGCATGCCCGTGTTTTGAACTATGCGCAATAAGTGCGGCATTTGGTGTATAGAAATACCAAATTTACTGTCTATATGCCCAACAGATATATTGCTGTTACCACCCGCCATTACGTGCGGATTTATACGTATACAAACCGGGGTAGTGGGGTGTTTGGCACCAAACTGCTCCAAAATAGACAGGTTGTCTATATTTATTTGTACACCCAGTAAGGCAACTTCTTCTATCTCTTCCATCGATACGCCGTTAGGGGTATAGATGATCTTTTCGGGAGAGAAGCCTGCCAGTAAACCTAACTGTACTTCTTGTATGGATACGGTATCTAAACCCGACCCCATTTGCTTTAAAAGCTTAAGTACAGATATATTGCTTAGTGCCTTTACGGCGTAGTTAATTCTTAAATGTTCTACTCTGGAGAATGCCTTTTCGAGTTTGTTGTACTGCGACTGAATTTTTGCAGCATCGTACACGTATAACGGGCTACCAAATTGTTCTGCCAGTTGTACCAGTTGTTTCGCTTCCATAATTATATCCTTAATAAGCTACAAAATTAGGTATCAAACAGCACGCAAACAAGCAAATAACACATCATTAACAAAAAATAACAAAATGTTATAAATATAACAATACTAAAAAGTAACTATTATATTTATAACTCTTTTGCGTTGTTTAGATTGTTCTACCACCAGTTTTCGTACCATGCGCCAGAGTAATCTTTGTTGTCGTCATCATTACGGTAAAAAAATATTACCGGAATAGCTAAAATTAAAATCAGAATCTCTTTCATACTTTTTTTGATTTAGGTGAGGGCACTACTATAGTGCCTAAAGTTAGTATTGAGTATAAAAGCAAGGTGAAAAGCCTTTTAACCCCGGGGCAGGCCCCAAGTCTAAAAAATATATAGTGTTAATCTAAGGTCATTATTCTGTTAAAGGTAAGAACGTAGCCATCGGACTCATTTTGCGTTAACACAATGGTGTTGCCATTGTTAACAAAGCAGCCAAAATCCAGGTTACCGGCATTAAATGTTTCGGCACAGGTTTCCGGGGTAACGGTATTGGCATCAAAACTATATGTGTAGGTGCCACTCTCCAAGAAATCTTCAACTGTTTCATCTGCATCATTATTAACAACGCTAAGAATGTGGTGTTCAGTATCAAAATTCCATATAATAGAACCATCATAGTCGTGGTCTATGCCTGCAATGCTACCGCTAACATGCGCCAGTACCCACATGCCATCATAATTTTGGTAGTCGTATACTTTGGGGCTGTCATCATCTTTACTGCATCCTGTAGCAAAAGCGGTGCCTGCGAGTACAAGTAAAAATAGTGCTTTTTTCATGCTTGATTTTTGTAGTAGATGCGCAAAAATCAAAAGGGTTGCGTTAAAATAATGTTAACGCACAAAAATAAAGTTGTAGTGTCCGGCGTATGCATTGGCTACAGTAAGGGTATCATTGCTTACAGTAGCGCAGCCCCCAATACCATTATTGTTTTTAATGGTTAAAACTTTGTCGCAATGGGTTTGTGCGTTGGCAAGAATACTATAGCTGTACCTGCCGGATTGCATGCCCGAATAGTCTTTAGTTGCGGCATTGTTAGAAACCACAACCTGCTGATTGCCTTGTGCAAACTGCCAGATGATAGTACCTTTTTCAAAAGAAGATTCGGGTTTGCCTATAGAGCTTGTAATTTTAATAAGCTGCCATGCCCCATCTATGCCAGTGCTGGCAACAGGATTATCGGTTGGCTCATTGGTATCGTCTGTACAGCCTGTAATAAGCAGTAGCGGAAGCACCATATATAAAATTACTTTCATCATACCTTAAAGGTAAACAAAAGTTGTACCAATAACTATAACCTTATCGTAAAGTGTTGTTAACTAATGTTAACGCACAAAAGTGTATCGAGGGCCATCTACATATTCTTTGGTAGCTATAAGGGTATCGCCGCTAATGGTAAGGCAGCCATAATCGCTTTCTTCAATAAAAAGGGCCTCGTTGCAGGCATTGGTTTCTGCACCAATGGTATAGCCGTAAGTACCGGTAGATAAACCCGCATCATTATTGCCCGAATTATTAACCACATCGATCTCACGGTCAATTTCGTTAAACGTCCAAACAATACTGCCTTTTTCAAAAGTCTGGCTGTTGGCAACAAAAGGTGTATAAATTTCTATAAGGTTCCACTGGTTTTCAAGACCTATGGTATTTATGGGTTCATCGTCGCTGCAGCCGGTAATAAACAGGGCCGGTAACAGTAAAAGTAAGAATGCTTTTTTCATGGTTTGGTTTTTTAAGTAAGATGCTATTTGCCTGTAATGGTTGCCTAAAATTACTGTAATTTTTTTAGTAATGCGCAGCTATACTTTTTTAGCAGGAAAAAAACTAAAAACCTTTCGGCTATTGAAATGTAATTTGCTATTTTTGTTCCACTTTAAATAAGATAAACGCATTTAATATGAATTTACACGAATATCAGGGAAAAGAAATACTGGCAAGCCACGGCGTGCGCGTGCAGCGTGGTATTGTAGCTAACAGCCCGGCTGAGGCAGTTGCTGCTGCTAAAGAGCTTACTGCCCAAACAGGTACAGGCTGGCATGTTATTAAAGCACAGGTACATGCGGGTGGCCGCGGTAAAGGTGGTGGCGTAAAGCTTGCTAAAAACCTACAACAGGTGGAAGAGATTGCAGGACAAATTATAGGTATGGACCTTATTACCCCGCAAACGCCTCCAACCGGTAAAAGGGTACACAAAATACTTGTTGCCGAAGATGTTTACTATCCCGGAGAAAGTGAAACTTCTGAGTTTTATATATCTGTTCTTTTAAACAGGGGCAAAGGCCGTAACATGATTATGTATTCTACCGAAGGTGGTATGGATATTGAAGAAGTTGCAGAGCACACGCCAGAGCGTATTTTTACCGAAGAAATAGACCCGGCTGTAGGCCTACAGGGCTTCCAGGCGCGTAGAATTGCTTTTAACCTTGGCCTTAGCGGCAATGCGTTTAAAGAAATGACTATTTTTATTGCTGCTCTTTACAAAGCGTATGTAGACAGCGATGCATCGATGTTTGAAATTAACCCGGTGCTTAAAACATCTGATAATAAAATTCTTGCTGTAGATGCTAAAGTTGTTCTTGACGACAATGCATTATACCGCCAGAAAAAATATGCAGAAATGCGTGATGTTCTTGAAGAGAACCCTATTGAAGTTGAAGCTAAAGAAGTTGGCCTTAACTACGTAGATCTTGATGGTACTGTGGGTTGTATGGTTAACGGCGCTGGCCTTGCTATGGCAACTATGGACCTTATTAAATATGCAGGCTTTGAGCCGGCTAACTTCCTGGATGTGGGTGGTACTGCCGATGCTAAGCGTGTAGAAACTGCTTTCCGTATTATCTTAAAAGATCCTAACGTTAAAGCTATCCTTATCAACATTTTTGGTGGTATTGTTCGTTGCGACCGTGTTGCTCAAGGTGTTGTAGATGCTTACAAAAATATGGGCGATACTATTAAAGTGCCTATTATTGTACGTTTACAAGGTACTAACGCAGAGCTTGCTAAAGAAATTATCGATAACTCTGGCATGCCAATACTTTCTGCAACCCAGTTTCAGGAAGCTGCAGACCAGGTTAAAGCTGCTTTAGCATAATTATTACATAGACTATTCTATATACAGAAAATCCTGGGCGAAAGCTCAGGATTTTTTTATACCAAAACTATCTTTTAGTAGTTTAACATATATTTTACAGGCAGTTGCGCAACCATTGCTAACTTTATGCACCTAACCAAAAACAATACAACCTGCTGTTATGAAAATAAAGTACTTTTTTTCCGCCCTTATAATTGCTGCCCTTGCGGGATGTTCTGACCCCGATAATAATGGCTTTACACAGGAGCAAATGCTTGTGGGCACCTGGAAGCTTGATGCGTGGTACAGCGATACCCCACAGGATATTGATAACGATGGCAATGCGTCTACCGATTTGCTTTCGCAATGGAATGGCTGCTATAAATACAGCACCGTGCAGTTTAGTGCCGATATGTCTTCTTCCATTACCTATATAGGGCCGGAGAGCAACCCTAAATGCCCACCGGGATTATTGCCTAACGACAATTACAACGGATTGCCGTGGTATATTGATAACTCGTATGCGGAATATCCTAACGGCGAAATTATCTTTACAGGATCTGATTACTTAGAGTCGTACGAAATTGTAAGGCTTACCGATACCGACCTGATTATTAAAGGCGCAGGTCTTTTGGTTAATGCAGAACCCGATAATTCGTATTATACCGATGGCTACCTTAGGTTTACCAGAGAAGGTTTACCGAGATAAAAGCAATGAGCAATCAGCAATAGGCAATAGGCGATGGGCAATAGGCAATAGACAATAGACAATTTGCAATAGGCAACTGGCGATGAGCAATAGACAACTCAATTGGCACAGGCAATTTGCAAAACAGAAAAAGACGCGTATTAATGCGTCTTTTTTCGTTTTAAACTATATTTTTTCGTTTATTCAGATACACTAACTTATTGCAAATTGCCAATTGTCTATTCTATTGTTATTGCTTATTGCCTGTCGCCCATTGCAAATTGCTCATTGCCGTTTGTCTGTGCCAATTGCAAATTGCTCATTGCCAATTGTCCATTATCTATTATTTTCTCAAATCTAATACTCTTTTCACTTCTTTTAGCAATAGTGGATAGGCAGGGTCGGCCATGTTGTGCCCGTAGCCATCCAGTTCGAAATGGCGGGTATCTTTGTGGCCGTTAATTTTCATCATGCGGGCCATGTAGGCGTTTTCGTCAAACCTCCCCAACATTTCAAGCTCGCGGTCGCCGGTAATAAGCAGTAGGGGCGGAGCATCGCCACGTACCCAAAATAGCGGTGCAAATTGGTCTATGGTAGGCTGTTTCTCGGGGATGCCCTGTTCCAGCCTTACCGTAAAATGTGTTACGCATTGCGGACTAAATGGTATCAGCCCCGCCACCTTATTAGCGTCTATATTATACTTAGCAAGCCATTTTTTATCCAAGCCCACCATTAAATCCAGATAACCTCCGGCAGAATGCCCTGAAAGGAATATTTGCGATGGGTCGCCACCATATTTTGCAACATTGTTAAATGCCCATGCTATGGCAGCAGCGGCATCTTCTATACACTTAACCGCCATTACATTGGGGTTAAGGCGATAGCCCACACCTATAATGCAGTAGCCTTTATCTTTTAATGCCTGCGGAATTTCTTTACTGCCCTGTGTTAACCCACCGCCATGAAACCATACAATGGTAGCAAAATTCTTTACATTTTTAGGGTAGTAAATATCCAGGATGCAACGCTCTGCGGCGTAAGCATCATTTTTATACTGGGCATCATCATAATACCTAATGTTGGTTTTTGTATCGTAGTCGGTTTTTTGGGCAAAAGTTAGTGTGCCGGTAAGCAGCACAAAAAGTACAAGAAGGTTTTTCATTATAAAATGGATGTTTGATTGGAATAGCTAAGATAGGGATTTTAAGGAAAATCATGCTACAGATAGCCGCATAGAAGTAAAGTTGCTACAACTCCGGGCTCGTCATCGCGAGGCACGAAGCGATCTCACATTTTGGTTTACACCGAGTGAGGCCGCCTTGAGCTTCACTCAGACTTGCCTCACTTTGCGAATCTTTGTGTCTTCTTTGTGAATCTTTGCGAAATAACTTATTACTTCACTACAGAACTTCCCTCCAGTTGGGTTAAAAATTCCAGTACCTTATCTACACTTTTAACCCTGTATTTAGCAGCGGTGTTACCCGGACCTACCTTAACGGAGAATTCGGCATCGCCGGTAAGTTGTTCAAACAAATCTTCATCGGTTTTATCATCGCCAAAAGCCAGTACAAAATCATGCGGATTGCACAAAATGCTGTTGCGGCAGGTAGTGCCTTTGTGTGCCATAAAGTGTTTAACCTCTATAACCTTATTGCCGTCTATAATTTGGGTGGGCGAGTTGTACAGGTGGTTTTTAAGTAGTGTAAGCATCTCGCGCGATGTAAGGAAACCCTGCTTTTCGTCTACATTGCGGTAATGCCATGCCACGCCAAACTCTTTAACCTCAATAAAACTCTCGGCATTGGTGTCTACATATTCCTGCATAACGCTAATAACGCGGTCTTTCCATTCGGTGCCGCCCTGTATAATAGGCTCCCAGGTATCATCGCGTTTAATGTAACCGCCATGTTCGGCTACCAGGCCAATAGGCAGGTGCCCCAGCCATTTTTGCAAGAAGTTCTTATCGCGCCCGCTGATAATCCAGACCTCATTTTTAGGGTCGGCAGCCAGGTTGGTAAGCAGCGTAATCAGTTTAGCATCGGGTACGGCGAGTTCCGGCCTTGCGGCGAGTTTAACCAGTGTACCGTCAAAATCCAATAGTAAAAGTCGGCTGTTAGCCTGCTCAAATTTCTGGAACATCTCAGTTTTAAAGTCGCCTTTTAACTGCTGCGCTTTATTATCGTGACTGTGCATTTCTTCGGTTTCGCTTAAAAAGTTACTGGCCCACCTAAACACATCGTGGGTTTTAAGATAGCCCTGCATGCGCTCCATGCGGCGCTGTTGCTCTTCTTCCGGCATATTTAATGCCAGGTTTATCTTATCAGCAATAAGTTCGGTATCGAACGGATTAATGGTAATAGCTTCCTGAAGCTCTTTGGCAGCACCGGCCAGTACGCTTAATAGCAGCACACCACACAGGTCTTTACGGGCGGCCACATATTCTTTAGCAACAAGGTTCATACCATCGCGTACAGGGGAGATTAACGCCACATGGGCGCTGCTATATAGTGCAATTAGCTTATCAAAATCGACTGACTGGTACTGGTACACCACAGGTGTCCATTTATAGTTGCCAAGCGCGCCGTTAATGCGGCTAATGTTGTTTTCTATCATGCGTTTGCGTTCGCCGTACTTGCCAATTTCTTCGCGCGACGGAACGATAACTATTACAAACACCACTTTTTCCTTCCACTCCGGATACTTCTCTAAAAAGCTCTCAAAAGCGTAGAGGCGGTTGTTGATGCCTTTGCTGTAATCCAGCCGGTCTACCGAAAAGATGATCTTTTTATCGTGATACAGTTCGCCAATCTCCTCGCGAAGGGCTATAACGTTAGGTTTATCGTAAGCATCGTGAAATTTATCAAAGTCGATACTGATAGGGAAGGAGCCCACTTTGGTACGATGGCTGTCCTGGCTAAATACAAAGCCGCGTTGGTTAAGGCCTAATATTTTCTCTACACATTCGGTAAAGTGTATGGCGTTATCCCAGGTGTGGAAACCCACAAGGTTAGCACCCAGCATGCCCTCTAACAGGTAGCGCTTAACTTTGTTGGGCATTATCCTGAAAATTTCGAAGTTAGGGAAGGGTATGTGTAAAAAGAAGCCAATTTTAGCATCGGGGTGCTGTTGGCGAACAAGATTGGCAAGGCCAAGAAAATGGTAATCGTGTATCCATACAATATCGCCGGGTTCGTAAATTTCGTTTACTTTTTGCGCAACAATTTCGTTGGCGGTTTTGTAGGCTTCAAAAGCTTCATCATTATATTCCATATACGATGGAAAGTAATGGAACAGTGCCCATAAAACGGAATTGCTGAATACATTATAAAAATTCTTGTTCAGTTTTTTGTCGAGGAACACAGGCTCAATTTCAAAATTTTTGCTGAAACTATCCTTATGATTTTCCCATGTATTTTTTTCGAAATCGGCTACACCCACCCACGTAAGGTTGGCATTGCTTTTTTCTGAATACGAAAGTATTGCTGTGGCCAGCCCTCCGGCGCTTTGTGTAATTGTAGTCTTGCGGTTTTGCTTTTTGATAGACAGGGGCAACCTGTAAGAAATGGTAATAATTTTCATGTATAGAAATTTTGCGCTACAGGTTTAAAACCATGTTGCAGCACTATTTCTATAAAGTTACAAAACCCTTATTGCACAAGAGGTTTAATAAATGTTAGTTAACATTTTATTAGGGCTGTTTTAGGGGTATCGTAACTATAGTTATAAAATATTGCCAAATAAAAACCTTAAAAAATTAAACATTAAATTCTAAAAGTGCTGTGTAAGGATTGCCCTCAATGCCCAATAATTGAGCAAAAGCAGGCTCGGTTTTTAGTCCCGATTGCTTAAGTGCTATTACCTGCTGCCTGAAATTGTCGCCTTTTTTAGATAAGATTTTATATTCAATAATCATGTGGCGGTAGGCCATTTGCTGCTTAACGGGAATGTTTTGCCCAAACACTTCGACCTCTAAACCATCGGCAAAAAAGTTGGTAATAATGGTGTGTTGGTTGTTGATGGTAACTTCCCGTAAGGTAAAATTTTCGAAACCTGAAAAGCTGTTGGTTACATGTTGCTTAAAATGCCCTGCTTCCTGCCAGTAGCATAAAACATCGAGGTCGCTGCCGGGCACAGCAATATCCAGCGGAAATGTGCCTGCCAATACAGGCCGGTATTGCGCCAGTAGCTCTATAATTTTATGATGGGAGAGCACCCTAAAAGCTTCGCGCTGTTTAGGGGTGCCAACTGAAAGGTATTCTATAGTATCAAACTTTTTCAGGTAAGATGCTTTAGATAATTATCCTTTTTTATTCTTGCCGTTATTGTACTTAACCTGCTCTACAATGGGGGCCGGTTTTTTGGCTTTGTCGAATTTTTTGTTTTGAGAAGGGCCTTTAGCAGCAGGCTTTTTAGCCTTTGGTCTTGGAGCTGGGGCACCTTTAGAGGGAGCTGGCCTATCTGTAGGAGCCGACTGGCTTTTTATGGCAGCCCTGTTTTTTTCGATAACATCCATGGCATTGGTAGGATTTTCTTTAGTGCCACGCAAATGAATTACAAGACCGTTTAAAAAGTTACGCAACACCTGGTCGCCGCACTCCATGAAGTTAGGGTGGTCTTCGGCACGAAAAAACGCACCAAGCTCTGCCTTAGAGATCCTGAAATCTACCAGTTCTAAGATGGCTACAATTTGGTCGTCGCGAAGCTGCAATGCTACACGTAATTTTTTAAATACGTCGTTGTTATTCATAAAGTATGTTTTTGCAAAGGTAGTCTTTTTGAGTGGAATATGTGCATAGTATGTAGCTATTCCCCTCTTTTGGAGGGGTGGCTGAAAGCCGGGGTGGTTTATTGTTTACAGGAAACCACCCCGCCCTGCGGGCACCCCTCCAAAGGAGGGGAATACCCACTTGCACTAAACCCCAAACTCCAAACCCCAAACCCGCATCCCGTAACTCAAAACTATTTCTCCTCTGCCATGAGCCAGACAATTGCTGCGGCAAACTCTTTGCTCCAAAGGGCTTCGTTGTGTTTGCCGCCAGGCACGATCTTTTTTTTGAGGCAGTTGGGCTTGCGGTCAATTTTGCGAACCAGCTGGTACATACGGTTCAGGTCGGGTACCATGTCGTTGCTTTCTTTATCGCCGGCCATAAAATAGATCTTAGCGTCGAGGGCATCAAGGTAATCCGTCAGTTCAAAAATATCTTTAGTAAACCAAAAAGAGGGCGAAAACACCCCTGCCTTGCCAAAGGTATCAGGATAATTGAGCAGCCCGTAATACGACACCAATCCGCCAAGCGAACTGCCAAAGAGCGCCGTGTTTTCGCGGCCTTTTTTTGTGCGGTACCGGCTGTCTATATCGGGTTTAAGGGTATTCATAATAAAATCGAGGTAAGTATCGGCACCGCCGCCACCCAGTTTCTCGTTTTTGTAAGGGGTAAGCTCTTTGGTGCGGTTATCACCCCCATGTTCTATGCCTATTATAATTACTTCGGCTTTAAGGCTGTCCAGAGTTTCGTCTACACGCCATTCGCCGGCAAAAGAGGTTGAATTATCAAACAGGTTCTGGCCGTCGTGCATGTACACAACAGGGTAGCTTTTAGAGGTTTTACTGTAGTTATAGGGCAGGTAGACCCATATTTTTTTAGGGCCGTTAAGCTCGTGCGCATAAATGCTGTAGGTACTTACATTAGGCGATGTTGTTTTTTGCTGGGCATGCGTAGTGTGCAGCGCAAACAGGGCAAAAAATAAAAACAAGTAAGGTTTCATAAAATGGTTTGTTTTTTTAGGCCAAAAAAGATATTTTAGCAAACAAAATAGCTGATATGAATACATACGAAGAAAAGCTGAGTTTATTGTCTGAAATGATTGCTTTTGCAAAAATTGATGGCGAGGTGCACGAACGCGAATACCGCTTTTTAAATATTGTTGCCATGCAGCTGCGTATAGAAACTCCCGTTTTTGAAGGCCTTTTTAAAAAACCGGCCCCTAAAATAGTTATAAAATCAGAACACGAGCGCATACTACAGTTTTACAGGCTTGCGCTGCTTATGCAGGCAGATGGGGTATTGCACGCCAACGAGCAAAAGGCCATACGCGAAATGGGAATTAACATGGGGCTTAGCCCGTATGCCATGAAAAGTGTGCTTAACGAAATGCAACGCTCTGAAACCGGCCTGATTGACCCTGAAATTTTACTGGCGTTGTTTAGGGCGCAGCAAAATTAGTACTACTTTAGTTTTAATTTATTTGGATTTCTTCGGCTATCCCAAAGGGTTAGAACAGTAATATTATTGTCGCTTATTTTATAAAAAATAAAATAGTCTCTAATTATTTTTATCCTTATATCTGCTGCCTCAGTAGGTTTACCTATTTCAGGCTGTTTTAAAATTAGCCTTAAGTTACTTTTAAAAAGTGTATATAGTTTTGTACTATATGTTTTTGATCCTGTACGCTCAAACCAGTATTCAAGAATATCATCACGATCGTTAATAGCCTTTTCAGTCCAAATTACTCTTCCAACCATTTATTGAATCGTTGATTAGCTTCTTCATCAGATATTACCCTTCCATTAATAATATCTTCTTCCGCTTCCTTAATTGCTTCCTTTTGTTCTGCATTAAAAGCATAGACTTCAGTGTCTAATTCAAAATCAAGCAGTAGCTTTATTTCTTCTAAAATAAATTCTTTGTCAGTGTTTCTTATGCTGTTTATCAGATTCTCTTTCAGTTTTGCCGTTGTCATATCCAATGTGTTTAAGTATCAAATATACAAATTTAATTAATCCATAAGCCAACTGTAGGCATCGGCAAATTCTTTGCTCCAAAGGTTTTCGTTATGCTTGCCGTTGTGCACTATCTTTTTGTGTATGCGGCTCTTGTCCTTTACTTTTTGATAGATAAGCTCTTCCATGTGCTCAATATCCGGAACCATGCCCATGCTTTCGCGGTCGCCGGCCATAAAGTAAATGCGCCCATCTATATGGTCTATGGTTTCCATCAGGTCGAAAATTTCGTGGCTAAACCAAAAAGAGGGCGAAAACACCCCTGCGTTGCCAAATACATCAGGAAACTTCATCAGTGCATAAAACGATATCAGTCCGCCCACCGAACTCCCAAAAATAGTGGTACTCTCTTTATCGGGTAACGTTTTGTAGTGTTCGTCTACGTAAGGCTTAAGGGTGGTTACAATAAAATCAAGGTAATCATCGGCGTGGCCGCCACCGTATTTTTCGTTCTTATAGGGCGTCATTTCGTCTATGCGTCGATTGGTTCCGCCATGCTCTATACCTATAATTATAGCCTGCGAGTGCAGGTCGTTTAGCTTATCCTCTACATGCCATTCGCGTTTGGCCGATTCGGTATGGTCAAAAACATGCTGGCCGTCGTGCATATAAATAACGGGGTAGCGCTGGGGGCTGTCCTCATAATTATAAGGCAGGTATACCCATATATTTTTATCGCGGCCCAGTTGCGGGGCGGTAAGGGTAAACTCTGTTACGGTGCCTAAAGTGGTGTTTTGCGGTACTGCTGTTTTCATACCCTGAAAATAGTACTTTAGCTGCAAACAGGGTAGGGGTTTGGGTTATTTTTAACCTGAGCTAATTTTAGGGTGCTAACGCTCTTAATCATAATCTTAACCCAATTGCAGGATTTATACTTAAATATGGCAGTACCTTTAAGAAAATAACAAAACAGAATGTCAGGAAAAAAACAGTTTGGTGTATGGATGGATTCGCATAACGCCACCATAGTAGGAAGAGAAGATATTACCGAAGGTGAATTTATTGTACTGGGCCATGCCACTAATGCGGGTGCCGACGGTAACAGCAGCGAGAATGCCGCCAACAATCATGAAATTACGCTTCAGCATAAATTTTTTAAAGAAATTACAGCTTTTATGCAAAATGTAGATGTTATACATATAACAGGTACGGGCGATGCGCAGGAGCAGTTTATAAAATACCTTTCGGAAACGCCGCAGTATAAAAATGCGGTGGCGGACGAAAGTACATCGAACAAAATGAGCGATGAGAAGTTTATCGAAATGGTTACTGCTAAGTTTAATTAGCTTTCGTAAAAAATACATTATTAAAACTGCCTTAGCAAATAAGGCAGTTTTTTTATGGGCTTTGGTTAACAATGCCGACTTATTATTATATTTGAAAACCTAACCAATACTGCCTTATGAAACACCTATTACTACTTTGCGCCTTTTTATGCACGCAATTTACTTTTGCCCAGGCTGTGGCCGATACTACCGCAAAACCCAATGTTAACGTTAGTATTAAACCGGTAGACGCTGCCATTATTAGCAAGGTTGCGAAGGAGTCGGGCAAGAAAAATACCCTGTTCTATACTTTTGGTGTTTGGTGCGAGCCGTGCCGTGTGCACCTGCCTACAGCCATTAAACTGGCTAAAGATTATAATATGGAGTTTTATGTATTGCTTGTAGATGCGCAAAGCAATACCAAATATATTACGGGTGCAGTAGACTACCTTTATAAGTTAGACCCTACTATTAAAATTGCGGTTTTAAAAGATGACGTGTATGGCGTAAAAACCAATAAGCGCAACAAGAAATTTGTGACCGAAATTACCCCGCCGCAGTTTGAAAATATAGACGATTTTTCTAAATATATTGTTTTAGACAGCGAGGGCAAGGTTGTAATGGTTACCACTTGGAAAGACTATAATGGTAACTGGAAAGACAACGATTACATTATACAAAACAGGATAGTGCCGGTGCTTACAAAATAATTAAGGGGCAATCTTTAAATTATCGAAACCTGTCCCTTTGGCAAACAAGGTGCTATCTTTTTTACTGATGAAATATTGAGTTGTAAACAAGCTGTCCGTTATCTTAGAAAGATTATCTCTTTCAAGGTATAAAGTATCATTTACAATGGTATAGTTACCCTGAAATGTTTCCGAAAAATCAGCGTATAACCTGGTGGCTGCAAAACTGTTGTTTTTATACAGCGTTAAAGATCCTCCGCTTGTATGCTGATTTTCTATATTGGCCCCCAAAACTTTATTTGTCCAGAATTTATGGCCATCTGCTGCTAATGCTATCCAGGCTATCAGTAAATAGCAGGCAATAATTAGTAAGGGTATAAAATCGTAGTCTTTTTGGCCTCTATAAAGTGCAATGCCAAAGCGTAGTGCCACAATTATAAATGCCAGGATAAGGATGCTACCAAATAATACAAGTGCCAAGCCAGAACCCATGCCCCTGCCATAATCGCCCATAGGAAGTATATTGTAAAGCAGCAACGTACCAATGAGAAATAGCGTACCGTATTTAATTAATTTCTTCTTTCTCATTACCAATATAATTTTGAGATTTTTTAAATATAAAATTTCCCAGCCGTACTAAAAGCCAGCCACTGCAAAAGGTTATAATTACAAGTATGAGTATTCCTATAAAGCCGCCATCCATACCTAAAAAAACAATATTATAAACACCCCATAATGCTACTATTAGGCTTGGAAATAGTAAAATACAGGTAAAAATAGCCATAGCACTAACAATTAGCGGGCTTTTACTTATAATTTTTGGAAATGTACGTAATACTATATGATTGGCGCACATATACACTATTAATATATAGTGTATTGCCTGGAAATGAAGATTCTCTTTCATTGTAAGGCTAAGCATAAAGAAGAATAAAACTATACATGTTATCAATAAACAATAAATAAAAGCAACTGTTTTATAGTGGTTTACCATGTAATTATCCTTAGCTCGTTTTTCCACCTACTTCAGCTTTTTAACAATCTCTATAATACCATCTACCGTGCCTTGATAATAGTCGTTGTTTTTAAATTTAGGAATACAGAACGCATCAATAATAAGGCGGGTTTCGGCATCCGAAATCTGTTCCTTTACCTTGTTGCCATTTTGTATGCGCATGCGGTGCAGGCCTTTGCCTATGGCCAGTAAAATGCCGTTATCTTCGGCGGTAGTGTTGGCCCATTTGTGTGCATCATGCAGGGTAAGGGCATCGAATTTCTCGGCGGTAGCCACAGCAATTATTACAATCTCTACGCCATTGCGTTTTCTGTAGTCGGTTATAATTTCGTCCAGAAAACGTTCCTGGTCGGGCGTATAAATGTCTTCCTGGTCTATAATGTAGTTTTCGGGCTTGTTAAGGCTTTCCCACAGCTCTTTGTTTTTGGCATCTTTATCTTTTGTTGTACTCTGGGCGAAGGCTGTAGTGGCAGAGAAAAGAAGCAAAAGGGCAATATAAAATTTCATTACTATAATTTAAGTATAAACGTTAACGCTATATGCAGTATTATAGTGTAAAATTAAGCATTATTGCCTTATTATTCTTCTGTTAAACGCTAACTGCGGTTAACACGCAATTAACTAAATGCCGTATTTAATATTTAAATAGAATACCTATATTTAAACCCTAAGAAATACGGTGTGTACCATGATAAAAACTATTGAAGTTACAGTTGATGAGGATGCGCGTTTGGGTAACTTGCAAAGTTTTGGAATACTGGATACATTTTCGGAAAAAGACTACGACGATATTACCCACATGGCCTCTATAATTTGCGAGGCGCCCATTGCCCTGATAAGTTTTGTGGATGACGACAGGCAATGGTTTAAGTCGGCGCGCGGGTTATCGGCCAGCCAGACGGCGCGAGAGCATTCGTTTTGCTCGCATGCCATTATAAACACACAAGAACCTTTTATTGTAACCGATTCGCGTATAGACGAGCGCTTTAAGGATAACCCGCTGGTTACCGGAAACCCCAATATTGTTTTTTATGCGGGTGTACCGCTGGTGAGCAACGACGGTTTTGGGCTGGGTACCGTTTGTATTATAGACACCAAACCGCGCGAACTTACAGAGCAGCAGCTTAATGCGCTGCACATACTTTCAAGGCAGACCATAAACCTTTTGAACCTTAGAAAAGCCAACCAAAAACTGGCGCATGCCACGCAGGAATTAGAGGTAAAACTGGAAAACCACATATCTGAAAGGATGCAGGAGGTAGAGGCCCAAAACATAGAACTGGAGCGTATAAACGAAGAGCTACGATCGTTTAGTTATATTTCCAGTCACGATTTGCAGGAACCGCTGCGCAAAATACAGATATTTTGCTCGCTGATACTGGAAAAGGAGTTCGGCAACCTATCTGGGCAGGGCAAGGAGTATTTTAACAAGATACAGAAGTCGACATCGCGAATGAGCGCGCTGATTAAAGATTTGCTTACGTATTCGCGTACAACATCTACCGAAAGGGTTTTTGAAACCGTAGCCTTAAAGCAGCTTATTGATGAGGTGGCCGCCGACCTGCACGAAGAAATGGAGGCCAAAGGCGCGGTAGTTGAATGCAATTGCGATGTAGATGTTAGCGTAATACACTTTCAGTTCAGGCAACTGCTGTACAACCTGTTTAGTAACGCGCTTAAATTTTCTAAAGAGGGTGTAGCACCGGTTATAACCGTGGGCACTGCGCACCAAACCGGTAAAGAGTTTGGCATTGCTGCACTAAACCCGGCACAGCTGTATACCTGTATTAAAGTAACCGACAACGGTATTGGTTTTGACAATCGGTATGCCGAAAAGATATTTGAGCTTTTTCAACGTTTGGATACCGCCGATAAACAAATGGGTACCGGCATTGGGCTTACCATTGTAAAAAAGATTATAAGCAACCACAACGGCTACATTAAAGCCAATGGCTCTATACCGCATGGCGCTACATTCGAGATTTATTTGCCGGAGTAGGGGGATAAACCGCTACTTTAAATCTACAATTTTACCTACTTTTTCTTTTTCGATATCAAAAAGCACAGGCTCGCATTTGTTTAGAGGAGTGTTGCAGCCTTTTATAATGTTTTTTATAAACGACTGTACATCGAGCACGCTGAAAATTTTATTGTAGATCTTCATTTCTAAAGAAGTTACATCTATAATAGCCAGTTGCTGTACGGTGCCTACAAATATTTTGCGTTTCCAGAGGGGCAGGGCAAAGCGTTTGCCATCGGGCTCCCAAACCGGGGGGCCACCGCACCAGCCGCCTAATTTAATGCTGCGCCCGTTAGGGAAATGTAAAAAGCACTGGCCGTTTAGGGGTGCACCAATAGCCATTTCTTCCAGGTCGCTGTAGGTTACAGTATGTGTATTATCCGGCGATGGGTAGGCCGAGTCGAAATTCCACGGGTCAATCTTCGTATTATTCATAATAGTTAAACCTTCTGCCTGAAGCGCTTAAGTTATTTTTTCAATTTCATAGCCTGTAAAAGTACATCTTTTAGGCTTTTCATCATCATTTATAGAGCCGAAATTATAAACACGCAAAAATTTGCAATTATTTTTTTGCTATCCTTACATTAGCCATGTGTAAATTTTACATTTATTAAGATTAGGCTGCTGCAAGTTTAGAAATATGGGGTGGCATTCCAAATTCTGACTTATTAACACACTTACCTAAAGCTAATAAATCTTTAGAGAATTCCAGCAAATCCCAATAGATAATAAGAACATCGCCGTTAAAAACAAACTCCATCCAGCCTTCGGCAATAAAGTTTCCGTCATTGTCATCAATTATTATATATGAATAATTTTCGAGGCTGCCATCAAGGTAATCGGCTGTATCGCCCTCAACAACACTTTTAGACCAGTCGAATTTTACAGCATTGCACTCAGGGTAATAGATAAGCAGGTCGGCATACAATTGGTCTTCTGTATACGCCCGTAACTTTGGCCCCATAGGGCTCGAAAAGCCGTAGGATGTGTATTTGTTGGTGTAGTACATTGTGATGCTCTCTATAAAGGTTAATATCTAAATCAATTCTTTGGTTGATTGAATAAACTATCAATTTTTTGCCTGTTATAATCAAGAATAAGGCTGTTGTGCTTAATGTAGTTGGCTCTTAATGTCTCTTTATTAGATGCTATTACATCAAGGCCTCTATCATCATACATACTAAAGATAAGTTTTTTATCTACATTAATAAAATAAATACTTTTACTGCCTAAAGTCTCTATTATTCGAGGGAAATCGCGATATGATATTGCTTTGAGTATATTTTGGTAGCCAATATTTTTAGCGATGGTTTGTACTATAGCAACATTATGTTGGTCAAACGGATAGTTTAGAGATTCCTCGTCAAAAAAGTTTTTAATGCGATAATAGTCAATATCCTGTCTTTTTAAATTTTGGATCTGATTAAATATGTAATTAAATCGCCTGATCTTTTGCCTTTTAAATTTATGCTCTATCACTACCATGTAAACGGAGTCGTCGGCATCAAAAAAGCTTTCAAATAAAAGCGAAGCCCTTTTAACTACTTCCTCAAAATAACTATCAGATTCCTCAAAATAACTATCAGAATCAGCAGTCTTACTCTGTAAATTAAACCTAAGCCCATTTTGCCATCTATAAAACAACGGCGGCTTGATGGTTAATCCATCAAAATTATCGTCTAAAAATTTAAAATATTCCTGTTTTATATTCATAATTACACCTTCTCCTGTAACGCTTTAATCTCATCCCTTAACTTGGCAGCCTGTAAAAAGTCGAGCTCTTTGGCGGCCTTTTCCATGCTCTTGCGCTTATCGCGGATAATTTTTTCGATATCGCCCTTAACCATGTAAGTAGTATCAGGTTCGGCGGCCACTTTTGGAGCATGCTCCAGCTTGTAGGCGTTGCTTTTGCCCAGGGTATTTTTCTCTATCTTCTTGTTAAGCGCAATTGGCACCTTGCCATGCTCTATATTGTAATTATGTTGCTTTTCGCGCTTATAGTTGGTCTCATCTATAGTGCGCTGCATGCTGTCGGTAATTTTATCGGCATACATAATGGCCTTGCCGTTAACGTTACGTGCGGCACGCCCCACGGTTTGGGTAAGCGAGCGGTTGCTACGCAAAAAGCCCTCTTTATCGGCATCTAAAATAGCCACTAACGATACCTCGGGTAAATCAAGGCCCTCCCTAAGCAGGTTAACGCCAATAAGCACATCAAAAATACCCTTACGCAAATCCTGCATAATCTCTACACGCTCCAGCGTATCTACTTCGCTGTGAATGTAGCGGCACCTTATAGATACTTTTGTAAGGTATTTGGCCAGCTCTTCGGCCATACGTTTGGTAAGGGTGGTAACCAGCGTACGCTCGTCCAGCTCTACACGCTGCTGAATTTCTTCAATAAGGTCGTCTATCTGGTTAAGGCTTGGGCGCACTTCGATAATAGGGTCTAACAGGCCGGTAGGGCGAATAATTTGCTCTACATACACACCGCCGCTTTTTTGCAGCTCGTAATCGGCCGGGGTGGCGCTAACATACACCACCTGGTTTTGCATGGCCTCGAACTCTTCAAACTTAAGCGGGCGGTTGTCCATTGCCGCCGGCAGCCTAAAGCCGTATTCAACAAGGTTTTCTTTACGCGAGCGGTCGCCGCCATACATGGCATGCACCTGGCTAACGGTAACGTGGCTTTCGTCTATCACCATCAGGAAATCTTTAGGGAAATAATCCAGCAGACAGAACGGGCGTGTGCCCGGCAGCCTGCGGTCTAAGTACCTCGAATAGTTTTCGATACCCGAGCAGTAGCCCAGTTCGCGAATCATCTCTAAATCGAAATTGGTACGCTCTTCGAGGCGTTTGGCCTCCAGGTGCTTGCCAATTTCTTTAAAGTAATCTACCTGTTTTACAAGGTCCTGCTGAATATCCCATATAGCACCCTGAAGCACATCGGGACTTGTAACAAACATGTTGGCCGGGTAAATATTTAACCGGTCGTATTTTTCTATAACCTTAGATGTTGCTTTATCAAAGGCCTCAATGTCTTCTATCTCATCGCCAAAAAAGTGAATGCGGAACGGCTCATCGCCATAACTCGGAAAAACCTCTACCGTGTCGCCTTTAATACGAAAGGTGCCGGGTGTAAAATCGGCTTCGGTACGGGCATAAAGGCTTTGCACCAACCTGTGCAGCAGCTTGGTGCGGCTTATAACCTGGTCTTTGTGTATAGACACTACGTTTTTTTGGAACTCCACCGGGTTACCAATACCGTACAGGCACGATACCGATGCTATTACAATAATATCGCGACGGCCGGACAGCAGCGATGAGGTAGTGCTCAGTCGCATTTTTTCCAGCTCCTCGTTAATCGAAAGGTCTTTTTCTATGTACGTTCCGCTAACGGGTATGTAGGCTTCGGGCTGGTAGTAGTCGTAGTATGACACAAAATACTCTACCGCATTGTTAGGAAAAAACTGCTTAAACTCGCTATACAGCTGCGCCGCCAGCGTTTTGTTGTGCGCCAGTACCAGCGTGGGCTTTTGCACCTGCTCTATAACGTTGGCCATGGTAAAGGTTTTACCAGAGCCCGTAACGCCCAACAGGGTCTGGAACGGTTCTCCGGCCTGTATGCCGGCCGTTAATTGCTTAATAGCCCCGGGTTGATCGCCCGTGGGCTTATAATCCGATACAACATTAAATTTCATTCTGTTAGCTTTTATACAAAGATAGTAATAAGTGGTCAGTGTTCAGTAGCAGTTAACAGTCGGTTAAGTTGCTTTAAACCTGTTAACCTGACCGCTGCATAATTAGCAACAACTGTGCCCAAATATCGAATTTTCAGGAGCGAAAGGCATGCGCATTTTAGCCATCCGTGTTCCTGCTATCGCCTTTATCTCTACGCTGCGCTGCGAGGATACCGGCTCTATCAGGGCTGGGAGCTTACCATGAGGCCAAGACCTCACCCCCGGCATAGTATATAGTCCTCTCCCCAACCCCTCTCCGAAGATTCTGTGTTGATTTACAAGAAAAATAATAATTTTTTCTATTTTTGTATTCTTAGGAAGCCTTGAGCTATCCTGTATAGAGCCTTATACTATTTGTATCTGCGCTCTATTTTTTTGCTTATTTTCTTCATAGTTTTTATCATAGTTTTCTTTTCGTTTAAAGATCACATATATAGTTTCAAGCAGCTTTCGTTGTACTGCTACTAATCCTTTCATTTTAATTCCCTGTTTTGCAACGATCCGGGCATATAAGGCCCTAAAAGTATCATCCCATTTTACCGCTGTCAATGCAGGCAGGTACATAGCTTTTCTTAAGTACCTGTTCCCT
>NZ_AUGP01000025.1 GCF_000422725.1 Flavobacterium subsaxonicum WB 4.1-42 = DSM 21790 | reverse complement strand
ATCTAAAAAAGGGAACAGGTACTTAAGAAAAGCTATGTACCTGCCTGCATTGACAGCGGTAAAATGGGATGATACTTTTAGGGCCTTATATGCCCGGATCGTTGCAAAACAGGGAATTAAAATGAAAGGATTAGTAGCAGTACAACGAAAGCTGCTTGAAACTATATATGTGATCTTTAAACGAAAAGAAAACTATGATAAAAACTATGAAGAAAATAAGCAAAAAAATAGAGCGCAGATACAAATAGTATAAGGCTCTATACAGGATAGCTCAAGGCTTCCTAAGAATACAAAAATAGAAAAAATTATTATTTTTCTTGTAAATCAACACAGAATCTTCGGAGAGGGGCCGGGGGAGAGGATAAATAGTAACAAAAAAGCAGCATACATTACTGCATACTGCTTTAATTATAAGGCATAAAAAAACCACCCCGAAGGATGGTTTTATAATAACTCTTTATAAATTATTAGTAACGGCCACCACGGTTGTAGTCTCCACCACCGCCGCTGTTACCACCGCGGTTGTAACCACCACGGTCTCCACCGCCGCTACCACCACTACGGTTGTTGTCTCTGTTAAATCCGCCCGGACGGCTGTTACCACCACCAAAGCTTCTTCTTTCGCCACCTTCTGGTCTTGGCTCAGATTTGTTTACTACAATAGCACGACCTTGTACAGTAGCACCATTAAGTTCGTCGATAGCCTTTTGGCCTTCTTCTTCATTCGGCATCTCTACGAAACCAAAACCTTTACTTCTTCCAGTAAATTTGTCTGTAATAATTTTTACCGAATCAACCGGTCCATAAGCCTCAAAAGACTCTCTTAAATCTGCCTCGCCCAAGCTGAACGGAAGGCTTCCCACGAAAATGTTCATATAAAACTGATTATTTATTTTTTTTTGGTGTTTGGTACTCCAGCCTGCATAACTCATTAGCAGACATCTACAAATGTAAACTTATTTAGTTACAAAACACCTTTTTATTTTTATTTAATAAAATTTTAATATACGTAACTGCCAGAATGTTAAAAAACATACGTATTAACAGGGCTTTTACTATTGGGCTACACCTGCAATAGGCACTTTGTAAAATACACCGTTCTGAAAAAATACCTCATCGCCATCATCGCTTACTGCCCTAAAATGAAAAGTACCCGTAATATAGCCTGCTGTAAGATCTGTATCCTGTGCCGTAATCTTAATTTCGCCAGAGCCCAAATCAGTACCGGTTTGATAATCCAGGCCCAAATCATCTACCGCAACAGAGTAAGATGCCTTATCAAGCTCGTTTACCCCAAGTGCATAAGCACGCGCATTTGTTCTGGACGTCTTTAATATAAGTGTCTCAAACCCATTAGTTGCCTGAATGGTAAGCGAATTATCTGTTCCAACAGTTGCTGTAAACTCTGTGGCTT
Source organism: Flavobacterium subsaxonicum WB 4.1-42 = DSM 21790 (assembly GCF_000422725.1). GTDB lineage: Bacteria > Bacteroidota > Bacteroidia > Flavobacteriales > Flavobacteriaceae > Flavobacterium > Flavobacterium subsaxonicum. The sequence continues at coordinate 251,895 of NZ_AUGP01000025.1, read as the reverse complement.
TCCATAAGTCGTTGTCTTTAAGCCCCTGTACGGCGGGAGTATTAAATTTTACATCTTCTTCGCACGAAGTAAAAACAGCCAGCAACACTAAAAGCGATAAAATCTTTTTCATTATTATATTGTTAGAAGGGGTAAATCAAAATTTTACAACGACAAAAATAGTTTTTTATGGAATATATCCTAATCAAAAAGAAATAAATCACAAGAAAATTTCAAAATTTGAAATATCTTAAACAGCAAAAATCATAAAATGCGGTATTTACACCAATTGTTCTATAAACTTTTATATATTTGCACGCTTAATTAATCGGGGTCGGGAACCCCACAATTTAATCCACAGACTATGCCTGTAAAAATCAGATTACAAAGACACGGTAAAAAAGGAAAACCTTTTTACTGGGTAGTAGCAGCAGATGCTCGCTCTAAAAGAGATGGTAAATTTCTTGAGAAATTAGGAACTTACAATCCAAACACTAATCCTGCAACGATAGACCTAAACCTTGACAGCGCTGTACAGTGGCTGCACAATGGTGCACAGCCTACCGATACTGCAAGAGCTATCCTTTCTTACAAAGGTGCTTTACTAAAACACCACCTTGATGGCGGCGTTAGTAAAGGTGCCCTTACACAAGAGCAGGCAGATGAGAAATTTACTAAATGGCTTGACGAAAAATCAGGTAAAGTAGATGCTAAAAAAGACAACCTTTCTACAGCTAAAGCCGATGCAAAAGCAAAAGCATTTGAAGCTGAGAAAAAAGTAAACGAAGACCGTATTGCTGCTGCAAAACAGGCTGAAGCCGATCTTGCTGCTGCTAACGCTCCTGTTGCCGAAGAAGCTGCAGAAGAAACTACTACGGAAGAGAACACTGAAGAAACCCAAGCATAATTTTTAAAGGCGCCATGCGTAAAGAAGATTGTTTCTATTTAGGCAAGATCGCCAAAAAATTTAGCTACAAGGGCGAGGTACTGGCCTGGCTGGATACCGACGAACCGGGACTTTATGACAATTTGGAATCGGTGTTTGTGGAAGTACACAAACACCTGGTTCCATTTTTTATACAACAAAGTTCTATTCACAAAAATGATTTCCTCAGGATAAAATTTGAGGATATAGATACCGATGAAGCGGCCGACGGTATGTTGGGCTGCGAAATTTACCTGCCCCTAACCATGCTGCCCAAGCTGGAAGGCAATAAATTTTATTTTCACGAAATTATTGGCTTTACAGCCGAAGACCAGCGACTGGGCGATATAGGCACCATTGTTGGCATTAACGATACCTCATCTCAGGCCCTTTTTGAAATTAAAAAAGGCGAGATCGAGATACTTGTACCCATGATAGACCATTTTATTATTAAGGTAGACCGCGACAATAAAAAAATTGTGCTTGATACCCCCGATGGTTTGATAGACCTTTACCTTAATAGTTAGCAGTTTAGGGTTTGGAGTTGCGGGTTCTGTATGCATACACTGTGTGTTCCGGCATCCAAAAATCTATCATCTCACATCTGCGCTTTCAAGTCTATTATCTTACGTCTATTATCTATCATCTCTTGTCTATTATCTCTTGTCTATTATCTCTTGTCTATTATCTCTTGTCTATTATCCATTATCTTGCCTCTATCATCTAAAAACCTAACCATCTAATGTCCAGTTTCCAGTTCAAGCGTTTTACCATACAGCAGGATAAATGTGCCATGAAGGTAGGTACCGATGGTGTTTTGCTTGGCGCATGGGCACCGTTAGACAACCACCCCTACTCTATATTAGATATTGGCGCAGGAACCGGACTTATAGCCCTTATGCTGGCACAACGCAGCGGAGCCGAACAGATAGATGCCATTGAGATAGATGACGCCGCTTATGAGCAGGCTGTAGATAATTTTGAGAATTCGCCGTGGGGCGACCGCCTGTTTTGCTACCATGCCGGTTTAGACGAATTTATGGAAGAGCCCGAAGACGAGTACGACCTTATTATTAGCAACCCACCCTTTTATACCGAAGACTACACTACAGGCAACGAGCAGCGCGACAAGGCACGTTTTACCGAATCGTTACCGTTTGAAGACCTGGTAGAAGCTGCCGGATTATTATTATCTGAAAAAGGCGTTTTTTGCGTTATCATCCCCTTTAAGGAAGAAAGCCATTTTATTGCCTTAGCGGCAGAAGAAGGTCTGCACCCCTTTAAAATTACCCGCGTAAAAGGCACCCCAGCTACCGATGTTAAGCGAAGCCTGCTGGCTTTTAGCTTTACCCAAAACACCACACCTGCCATTACAGAGCTAACCATAGAGCTGGCCCGCCACGATTACACCCCCGAATATAAAGAGCTTACCCGAGATTTTTATTTAAAAATGTAAGTTATCGCACTACTTTAAGCCCAAAGGACGGCGCACGCAGCTCGTTTTTTGGTGTTGCAGTTTTAAATACCTGGGTATAATCTTTAATAAGCATTTCGTGTATGTTTATCCATGTAACATTTTTATAAAAATCGGGCTGATGCCAATATATAGGTTTATCGCACTGAAAAGTTTCATAGCTGAGCGAGGCATTTTCGCTATCGGGCAGCAAAGCACCATTCTCATCACAGAGACCCAAACCCTCTATACCCACAAAGGCACCTTCGGCAGGAAACTCAATATTATAGCCCGAAAGGTCTAACTCCACCAAACCTTTAGTACCCTTTTCTACAAATCCAATTACGTTATCGTGGAGCAACTCATTTCCCGGATGCCGGTTGTCGTTTTCAGCTTTATAAATATGCAACCGGTAGGCAAACCGTTGTTTTGCACTAACAATTTTAAACAGAAACGATTGTATGGCAGCAGCCGAACCAAGAGTGTTTTCTATATACACAGCATCCTGAAAACCTTTTTTAATCCCGCTAAACTTTAATTTTTTCATACTGCTATACCCTATGGTAACCTGTACTGTTTTAGTTACTACCACTTCGTTTAGCTCCACCGCCGTTTTATTAAGTAATATTATAGGGGTTATATCTACTTTCGCGATAACTTTAGGCGCATACCCAATACAAGATACTTCTACAGTATCAAAAACCTTATCAGAAGGCATTGTAAACCTACCATCCTGCCCGCAATAATCTCCTGTTACTGGCATACCATCCTTTGTAAACACTAATTTCGCAAAAGAAATGGGTTCCTGGGTGTTGGAGTCTAAAACTTGCAACACCTGTGCGCAAGCATTAAACACAACAAACAAGAGTAAGAATGAAAAAAAAAATTTCATATTAGTTAGCTTTATACTTAATTAAAAAATAACCTGTAACGCAATAAACGTTAAACTTTGTTATGCTAAAATAAGTAAGAGTTCAAATTTATAAATAAACCTGAACTCTTATAATAAGCAACCCACCCTTTTATACCGAAGACTACACTACAGGCAACAAGCAGCGCAACAAGGCACGTTTTACCGAATTGTTACCGTTTGAAGATCTGAAAAAGGCGTTTTTTGCGTTATCATCCCTTTTAAGGAAGAAGGCCATTTTATTGCCTTAGCGGCAGAAGAAGGCCTGCATCCCTTTAAAATTACCCGCGTAAAAGGCACCCAAGCTACCGATGTTAAGCGAAGCCTGCTGGCTTTTAGCTTTGACCAAAACACCACACCTGCCATTAACGAGCTAACCATAGAGCTGGCCCGCCACGATTACACCCCCGATTATACAGAGCTTACCAAAGATTTTTATCTAAAAATGTAAGTTATCGCACTACTTTAAGCCCAAAGGATGCATTTGGATAATTGGTCGAATCGTTATTTAAAGCATTTTTTAATCGCGTAGTGTCTTCCCACGTTCTTACCTTAAATCTATTTCTAATAAAAGTAACCGGTTTATCGATCAGATTATTATATTCAAACCTAATATTGCCCTTTTCAGTATCCATTATAAAATTCCCGATAGTTTCATCTATCACCCCAAGTGCCTCTATACCTACAAAAGCTCCCTCAGCGGGCAACTCTAAATTTAATCCTGTTACATCTATTTCTACCAGTCCTTTGGTTTTGGCATCAATATAATTAATAACATCATGGATCAATATTTCGGCCCCCGGTTCAAAATTTTCCGGTGATATATTATAAAAGTGAATCCGGAACGCTGTCTTCGCCTTAGCTTTTTTAATAGAAAACAAAAAAGATACTATCTCAAGTGGCTTATTATTCATGTTTTCAATAAAAACTACCTCTTCTATACCTTTACCAATACCCGAAACAAAAGATTTTTTAAAATCGCTATAGCCTAAAACTAACTCCTTTTTTGGCAATGTTTTAGTTACTACCACTTCGTTTAGCTCCACCGCCGTTTTAGTAAGTAATATTATAGGGGTTATATCTGCTTTCGCGATAACTTTGGGCGCATACCCAATACAAGATACTTCTACCGTATCAAAAGCCTTATCAGCAGGCATTGTAAACCTGCCATCCTGCCCGCAATAATCTCCTGTTACTGGCTTACCCTCCTGAATAAACAAAATAGTTGCAAAAGGTACGGGTTCCTGGGTAGTAGCGTCCTTTACTGTAATTACCTGACTGTAAACCACATTTAACCCAAACAATAAAAGTAAGGCATACAGGTATTTCATGTAGCTAAAAATTTTACCACAAAATAATTAAATATCACGTATAATTAGGAAAGACAATTACATATTCCACTTTTATTAAAAAATACAACAATTTATTATTGAATTGTTAGAATTCTATTTACATTTGCTTCTGTCAAAACAAAAAAGCAAATGAAACCCGATCTTTTTCAAGCCCCGGATTACTACAACCTTGATGAATTACTGACTGATGAGCACAAAATGGTGCGCGACGCTGCCCGCGAGTGGGTTAAGCGCGAGGTATCGCCCATTATAGAAGATTATGCCCAAAAGGCAGAATTTCCAAAACAAATAATTAAAGGCCTTGCCGATATTGGCGCTTTTGGTCCTTACATACCAGAACAATACGGCGGTGCCGGACTGGACCAGATTTCGTATGGACTTATTATGCAGGAAATTGAACGTGGCGATAGCGGCGTTCGTAGCACAGCATCGGTACAGTCGTCTTTGGTTATGTACCCTATATGGAAATACGGCAGCGAAGAGCAGCGTGTTAAATACCTGCCTAAACTGGCCAGCGGCGAGTTTATGGGCTGCTTTGGCCTTACCGAACCCGATCATGGGTCTAACCCCGGCGGTATGATTACCAACTTTAAAGACAAAGGCGACCACTACCTTTTAAACGGTGCCAAAATGTGGATTAGCAACGCACCCTTTGCAGATATTGCTGTGGTGTGGGCTAAAGACGAAAGCGGCAGGATTCATGGCCTTATTGTAGAACGTGGCATGGAGGGTTTTACAACGCCAGAAACACACAATAAATGGTCGCTTCGCGCATCGGCTACCGGCGAACTTATTTTTGACAACGTTAAGGTTCCTAAAGAAAACCTGTTACCTAATAAATCGGGCCTTGGGGCTCCGCTTGGCTGTTTAGATTCGGCGCGATACGGTATTGCATGGGGCGCCATTGGTGCTGCTATGGACTGCTACGATACTGCCCTGCGCTACAGCAAAGAGCGCATCCAGTTCGACAAGCCTATTGGGGCTACACAGCTTCAGCAAAAAAAACTGGCCGAAATGATTACCGAGATCACCAAAGCACAGCTGCTTACCTGGAGGCTTGGCGTTTTACGTAACGAAGGCAAGGCCACTACAGCACAAATATCTATGGCTAAGCGTAACAATGTAGATATGGCACTCACCATTGCCAGAGATGCACGCCAAATGCTGGGCGGCATGGGCATTACAGGCGAATATTCTATAATGCGCCACATGATGAACCTGGAAAGTGTTGTTACGTATGAGGGTACACACGATATCCACCTACTTATAACAGGTATGGATGTTACCGGGTTTGCCGCATTTAAATAATAAATACCTGTTGGTATAAACTTACAAAGAGGATTACTGTATAATGCAGTAATCCTCTTTTGTTTACACACTAACTTAAACTTTAAGAAACTTTAAGTTTTAATTACAGAACCTTTTAGATACCTAATACGTATCTTAGATAAAGGGTGCTTTAAATAATTGTCACTTTTTTGCGTTACAAAATTTAAGATGCATTTAAATAGTCAGGCATTATTTTTGTATCGATAAAAACAATCACTAAGCTTCCTTTTACAGCAAAGCTTTTATAATTTTGTAAAAAATAATGCTATGAACACAGCTACTATTAACAGCCTCCTTACTCCCCAAAGAGATCAACTGCTGCAACACCCTCTATACGCGCGCGTAAAAACCGTAGACGACCTAAAGCACTTTCTGCAAGGGCATGTGTATGCCGTGTGGGATTTTATGTCGCTGCTTAAAGCGCTTCAAACCAAATTAACCTGTACCTCTACCCCGTGGCTGCCTGTTGGCAACCCCGAGATACGCTACCTTATAAACGAAATTGTGCTTGCCGAAGAAACCGATATTAACCTTGAAGGCCAGAGGCAAAGCCATTTCGAAATGTATGTAGATGCAATGAAGGCCATTGGTGCCGATGTTAACGAGATTGCCCTGTTTCTTGATGATGTGGTGGCTACCCAAAACATATTTGTATCTATTAAACAAAGCAGGCTGCACGACGATATTAAGGCATTTTTAAACTTTACCTTCAGGGTTATAGAAGAAGGCCGCCCGCACGAAATTGCCGCCGCCTTTACCTTTGGCCGAGAAGACCTGATACCGGGTATGTTTACCGAGATTTTGCGAAACTTTCAGGAGAATTTTCCAGAAGCCGACCTTAGCAAGCTGATTTACTATTTTGAAAGGCACATAGAGCTGGATGCCGATGAGCACGGCCCTATGGCAATGCAAATGGTAATAGACCTGTGCGAGGGCGATGCCCAAAAATGGAAAGAGGTAGAAGAAATATCAAGGCAGGCTTTAGAAAAAAGAATTGGCCTTTGGGATGCCATAGAAGAGAACATGATGCACCACAACCTGGAGCCTATAGCATAAGTTAAACACACTATTTATTGTTGCCTCCTGATTAGCCTAACCGCTATCAGGAGGTTTTTTTATGCATTTTTTTTCTTTTGTCTTTTGTTATTTTAAATTGTGACTTTTTACCTTACCATTGCAAAATGCCCTTTTACTACCCTGCCATCAGTAAGCGATAGCACAAACCAGTAATCGGTACTTGGCAGTTCGTGTCCGTTAAAAGTACCATCCCAACCCGGCCCACCCGGATTTACAGCGCTTAAAAGCTTGCCGTACCTGTCATAAATAAAAAGGGTACTATTATAGTAAGCAGAGCCATTAAGGCCAGCAACGCGCCAGTAATCGTGCGAATCATCGCCATTAGGGGTAAAAAATTTAGGGATAGCAAGCACCGCTACCTGCTGGTCTACAATGCCGCAGCCGCTGTTATCATAAACATAAAGCGTATGCACGCCCGGCTCAACATCATTAAAAAATGGCGAATCCTGCCACGGTCCATTAGGGTTGTCTAAACTGTATGAATAGGTAGTTGGCACGTTGCCTGTGGGCGAAGCAAATACGGTAACGGTATTAACATCACGCAAATCTTCTACAACCACATCGTTAATAACCGCAATGTTAGATGGCGTAACCGTTATGGTGCGCACCTTTTGGCACAGCGTGGCATGGCTATTATCTGTAACCGTAACACTATAAACACCGGGCTGGTTAACCATTATGCTGCGCGTAAGGGCACCGGTAGACCATTCAAAACTATATTGCGATCCAAGAATACCGGCATCCAAGGGTATAAAATCGTTAGTATTAAGGCACACTACGTCGGTATCGGCAACTTCTATATCGGGCAGCGGGCGCACGTATAAATCGATCTCCCTAATGGCACTGCACTCGTTATTAATCTCTACACGCGCATAAACAGTTTGATGGTTGGCAACCGTAGTAAAATAATTGGCAGGTATGGCATTTTCTTCCATCAGCGCCTTATTGTACGATGTGTAGTAGGTTACTGTAGTACCCAAAGCTTCAAACCCGGCGTCCGGCAGGTTAAACTGGCTACGGCCATCTTCTACCCCATCATCATCGCAACGCTCCATAGTCGCCCCAGCGTATGTAGTTACATTTACTACGAGCGTTAATGGCAAAATTCGGTAGCAACCTGTAGCCCCATTAGTAACCCTCGCTGTAATACTTTGCGGACTGATGCTGTTTATAAAAACGCCGGTAATGGCATTGGTCGCATCAATTGCCTCGATAGCACTTCGATAATAGGCAACGGAAATATCGGCATTGCCGTTGGTGTAATAACCATCGGCTTCGGTAAGGTTAAACTGGGTAATACCATCGGGGCTGGTACCGGTATCGCACTGCACAAGCGTAGCAGTTTGTACATCAACAGGTAATGCATTAACAGTTAACGCTACGGGCTGTATGCTAAAACACTGCGCAAATGCGTCGTTTACAATTCGGGCATAAATTGTCTGAACATTAGGTACAATGTTATAATATGTTGCTGGCAGCGGGTTTGTTTGCAATGTTGCCTCAGCCTCAGTCAGGAAATAATTGGTGGTAAAACCGGTACCCTGAAAAAGCTGCGCGGTAACATCGGGCAGGTTAAATGTGGTTCGCCCATTAGTGTCGCTCCCATCGGTAGTATCATCGCAAAGGGCAAATGTGTTGCCTGTAATTACGGGCGTATTGGTTACATCTAACTGAAATGACGTGGTAGCATAACATTCCTGATTAGCAATAGTATGTACGCGCGCATACATAGTTTGCGGGTTCGATGTGTTGGTGTAGGAAGAACCGGTAATGGCATTGGTATTGGCGTCGGCATCGGCCTGGGTGGTAAAATAACGCACTTCAAAAGTAGTGGGGCTCTGGCCGCCCAGCATTGCGGGGGTACCGTTTAATAATGTAAATGGTGCCGCACCATTATTATCGGTATCGCAGCCCACCATATTGGGTATGGTGTTGGCTACAGGCATGGCGTAAATGGTTATCTCTTTTTCCTCTATTACCGTAGTTTCGCCGGTGCGGAATATCGTTGCTTTAATAGTATACGTGCCCGCTGCCGGAAAGGTATGATCGGGTGTATCCTGCGTAACAGCAGGGCTGCCGTCGCCAAAATCCCAAGAAACCGAATCGAACGGATTGCTTACATTCAGCTCAAAATGGGTTGATTGCCCCAAACAGAGATTGGTTGCTACTATGTTGGCAGAGAAAAAAGAGGTTATAAAAGGCGGCAGTCCAAAAATGGCATATTTACCGCTATCAAGCGCAAAAGCGCCTTCATTATAATTACAAAGTGCGCCGGTTTCTTCGGGGTTGTTAATAACATCAAGCGCCGATGCCCCGTTAATAGCCTTGTAAATTTTACCGTTGGGGCCCAGCTGCATGGTTGCTCCTCCCGAGGTATTAGCCACCAAAATATCTGATGCCGAAATATTGGCGCTAAGCATATCATACTGATGCACACCCCCAAAACCAAACATATTATCGTAAGACACATACAGCTTTTTTGCCGTAGGCGAAAACTCCAGTCCGTAAGGCCGGCAATCGCTTTTTATAAGTACAGGGTTAGAAATAACCCCCGTAGCATTATCAAAATTATAGAGGTATAAGGTTCCATTTGTATCATACTCGCCCTCTACAACCCCCAATTGTTGGTGGGCAATGGCAATATATTTGCCATCCGGCGATGCCTTTATGCACCCAATGGCGTTGCGCCTGTAGCCTTCGGTTGGTACTATGGGAGTTATTTGTGTTACCACCGGCGTAGGATTTACACCGTTGCCATCTACAAAAAATGAATAAAAACGGTCTATAAAATGCGTAACCACCCAGTAACCGGTACCACTACTGTTTTTAACAGCCGTTATTTTTTCTGAGCATTTGTATTTTGCCTCGTTTATAATGGCAGGGTTATAAGTGTAAAGCTGCTGATTGTGTGCGGTAGTTACATCGCCAAAGCTACCGTTGCTCCCCGTAAGAGAAAGGTCGACTATCGAATAATTAAGGCCGTTATTATACCCGTCATCGGCTTCAGGCACGTTTTGAATTACATCATTAGCCTCCATGTAATCGCCGGTAAACTGGTTAGGATACACCGATGCATTGGCATGGTGCGGCTCATCTACCGTAAAAATATAGTACAGGTTGGGATTGGTTTTATTTGGGATGATAATGCACGACTGCGTACTCGACGGGTCGCCAAGCAGGCCCGTACCCGCACCATAATTAGCGTTAGGCATAAGCACATGGTTACGGTCCCACACGTTACGACCATCACTATAAAATAGCAGATTACCGTCAACGTCTGACATGGAGCTGCACCCCTCATTGGTTTGCATCTGGCTGCCGCCGAGGTTTTGTACCGAGCCGTCTTCCATAAAATGGATACCCGCATTTATACCAAAATACCAGTTATTAGCCTCTTTTTGCGCAAATGCCTTTAGGCAAAAGAGCAATAGTAAAACGAGGATGGTAATTTTTTTCATGCGGCAAAAATAATGGCTATTTCAAAGTTAGGCTTTATTATCGTAACAACGAAAAATGCCCTTTGATAATTCTGCCTTCTTTAAGCGCAAGTGTAAACCAGTAATCCGTAGCCGGTAAGGGTTTTCCGTTGTAGCTGCCATCCCATCCCTTGCCGTCAGAACTTATTTGCTTAACCAGTTTGCCGTAGCGGTCAAATATAAATATGGTGTGGTCTTTTAAGCCTATTACATTCCATGTTTCGTGTTCTGTATCGCCGTTAGGGCTAAAGAAATGCGGATAGCCAATAGTACTGACGTTGCTTATTGTAAGGCTGTCGCACGAAAATTGCCCCGACTGCACATCGCGTACCACTACCTCATGCACCCCTAATGATACATTGGTAAATACGTTAGAATTTTGCCACGGCCCGCCATCCAGGCTATATTGATATTGACCATAGCCCTCTACTAAAACAGTTATCGTCTGGCTGTCGCTGAAAGCATTGCTCACTACGTAGCCTTCGCCTATTTTAACGGCCGTCCCTGACTGGATTACGTTAAACGCTGCCGATACGCCTGACACGCAGAAGTTAGGTGCCGGGCCGGTTACTTCTACTGTGTAGTTTCCTGCCTCTACAGCTTCGTAAGTCGATGCCGATGGGTCAAGGGTTACTTCTACCCCGTCAAGGAACCATTTGTAGGTGTTGCCTGCCGTGGTGATGCCACTGTTAAGGGTTAACCCTTTTACAGTCTGGCCTGTTTTGAAGTCTACACAGATGGTATGGTCGTCTCCTGGTGTGCTTATTACAGGCTCTGCCAGTATTTCTGCTTTTACCGTGAAGGTTGTGTAGCTGATACAGCCGCTTACTGTTGTTATGTCGCTTATGGCGGCTACTATCGTTTGCTCGTTCTGCGTGGTATTGGTATACGCTGCAGGGGTTGGTATCGCGTTGGTGCCGGCAAGGGCATCGGCCTGGGTTTCATAATACGTTACCGTATAGTTGGCCGCAGGGCTCTGGGTGCCGATGATATCGGCTGTGGCCTGGGTAAGGTCAAACTCCGTAAAGCCGTCGTTGCTGCCATCGGTATCGCAAAGGTCAAAGTACGTATCCAGCGTGGCCTGGGTTACAGGGTTGGCTATGGCCTGCTGCTCTACCGCGATTACAAAGCTTGCGGTATTGGTACAGCCCGTTACCGTGTTTACTACTTCTACCAGTATGGTTTGTGGTGTGCTTACATTATCATAGATGTACGGCAGTGGTGTATTAGCTGCCTGCGCCGCGGCATCAAAGTAGAACGTAAGGGTATAATCGTCATAATCTTCCGGTGCTACGCCTGCGCCCAGTATCTCATCAATATGGGTATTGAAGTCGAACGTGGCGGTGCCGGTGTATACCAACTGGCAGATAGCATACGGTGCTATGGTGCCTGTGGCTGGCAGTGGGTTTACTATCAGGTTAAGCTCTACCAGTACATAGCATACCGGGTCGGTTGCGTTGGTGGTTTGTGCCGATACTTTTACCCATACGCTGCCTGTGGCACTTGGCCATGCGGTTGGCGTAAGGATCTCGTTGGTGCCATTGTTGGCATCTTCTTCCGTTAGCCAGTAGCTTAGCTGCGACAGGGTGTCGTTGGCCAGTATCTGTGCGGCTGCATCGGTTAGGTTAAAGGTCTCTGTACCGTCGGCTGAGATGTCGTCACATTTTTCAAGCGCTGTCGGGTTCATGTTCGGCACCGGTAGTGGCAGCACCCTTATGGTAAGGGTTATATAGCTTTTACAGCCCGCAGGGGTGGTTACCTCCACAAACAGGGTCTGTGCGTTGCTGGTGTTGGTATACGCCTCCGGGTCAGGTATCGCGTTGGTGCCGGCAAGGGCATCGGCCTGTGTGGTGTAATACGTTACCACGTTGCCCATACCTATGCCCATTGGGCCCAGTATCTCGGTGTTTTTAACCGTTAGGTCAAAGATCGTTTTGCCATCGTTCGGGGTACCATCTTCGCACAACACAAGCGGGGTTGGCTGGATAAGGTCTACCGGTTTGTTCAGGATAACCTGGAAGCTCGTTAAGCTGTAGCAGCCTGTTTCGGCATCTTCCACGCGTACCCAGATCACCTGCCCGTTGGTGGCGGTGTACTGTGTAGCGTTGGTGATCATGTTGATATCGGCATCGGCATCTTCTTCACTGATAAAGTAATGGATGATGATGCTGTCCTGGTCGCCTGCGGCGATGTTAAGTGCATCGTAGATCACCTGGTTTTGTACCGTCAGGTCTACGCGGGCTTTGCCGTCCTGGACGTTGTTGTCGTAATCATCACAGTCTACGATGTTTTCAAGGGCTGGGGCCTGTGGTGCAGCGGTAACAATAATTTCTATCTTATAGGTATTAAAACAACCCGTTGCCGTATTAAATACGCGTACATAAATGGCCTGTAAAAAAGGCGTCATGTTTTGTAGCGAACTTGTATTGCTAATAGCATTTAAGTTATTTTGGGCATCTTCATCCGTCCAATGGAAGCTAATAACAAGGTTCTCCCCTCCATTAATCATATCTTCCACCAGCTCATCTAAATTTATAACCCCTATACCCTCTCCATTAGTATCGCAAACGGTAAGGTCTATGGGTAGCGGCTCTAATATTTCCGGTAGTGGTTCTACCCTTACATCTAACAATACAATGCGGTAGCAATCTGTAATAGCATCGGCCACCCTCACAAAAATAGTTTCTACCGCAAGGGTATTAAAATACGATTCCGCCCCCACTATAGCGTTCGTATTACCTTGGGCATCGGCATACGTAGGGTGAAAGCTTACATTAAGGCCAAGTGTACCAACCCCTATAATTTCGTCTATTTTAGTGGTAAGGTCAAACTCTTCAATTTCATCGCCGGGATTATCATCATCGCACACCGTATATGGCGCCGGCTGAGTAACCACCGGTAATGCATTTACCACCAACTGCACCTGAACAACATCATAACATCCCGTTGCATTATTAGTTACCCTTATGTATATAATGGTATTTATTGTAGCATAATTTGCAGGGGTTGTAATTGCATTGGCACCTGCAACGGCATCATCGTGGGTTAAATGATAGGTTACACTAAATAGTGCGGCATCCATGCCATTTAGCACTTCAGCATTTAAAGAGGTAAGGTCAAAAACCGCTATGCCATCAACATCGCTGTCGCCGTTATCGCAAAGTGCATACGGAAAGGTGGGGGTTGTTGCCTCGGGTACAGGGTTTACTATTAACTGCAGGGTGGTAGTATCAAAACAATTACCAAATTCTGACTGTACCCTTATATATAATGTCTGCGCATTATTAAATACGTTACTGTATTGGGCTGTATTGGGTATAATGTTGGTGCCAAAATCGGCATCGGGCTGGGTTTCGTGTATGGTTACAATTACACCACTACCCAATGTGGCCGATATATTGTCTATAACAGCATCTAAATTAAAGTAGGCAACGCCATCGTTATTAAAATCGCATTCCTGCAATGCAAGCACATCAAAAGCCACCGGCGGCGCAACAAGTTGCAACTGTATTGATGCAATATTAAAACAACCGGTTAAGGCATTGGTTATTTTTACATACACCGTTTGGGGCATGCTTAAGTTAGTGTACCAAGTAGGATCATTAATTATATTAATGCCGTTAACAGCGTTTGCATAGCTTTCGAAAAAACTAAAAATTGCATCCTGCTGATTACCGGCAAACATGCTGTTATAGATAGTAAGGTCAAAATTGGTGTGCTGGTCTTCTACCCCATCATCATCGCACCTTTTAATTTCTAACGGAATGTTATCCGGATTATTAAACACCGGTGGTGGCGACAGGTTTATAGTAAACGATGTTATGGCATAGCCAAAACACCCATCGGTACTTTCCAGCCTTGCCCAAATGGTTTGAGGCGTGCCCGTTGACGGATTCTGGTGCGGTATGCTCAGTGCGCCAACTTCATCCTCGGCATTTTCTAAGGAGGCATAGTAGGCCACTACCGATGTTGGATTGCCATTTTTAATGGCAGCATCGTTTTCGTTCAGGTAAAAGAATTCTGACCCGTTACCATTCGAATCGCACAGGAACAAATCCTGAGGAATACCAGCCGTTACAGGATTGGTAACCTCTATGGTAAACTCAATGCTGTTAGAGCAATCGGTCTGGTTATTGGTTAGTGTGGCATAAATTGTTTGCGGGTTGCTGGTGTTAGCATAAGCCAACGGATTATTAATTTGCCCTGTAAAATCGGGGTTGGTGTAATAATCAACCTCTAAATTGGCCTGCCCACCGGTAAACATGGCCTGGTGCGTGGTAAGGTTAAAGGCAACCGACTGGTCATCTACATCATCATCATCGCAATGCGAAAGGTTTATGTTTTGGTTATTAGGGTTTAAAAATTGTGGCAGCGGCAGCACCGTTAGCGTAAACGACCTAAGATCGTAGCCAATGCAGCCATTGGTTTTTTCTAACCGGCTCCATATAGTTTGCGGCCCGTAAGCTATGGTGTTTTGGTACTGTTCCGGCAGCGGGTCTGTCTCTGCAATAGCATTGGCCTGAGAAGCGTAATAGGTAACACTGCACTGGGTATTGCCATCTTTAATGGGCGTATCGTTAGCCACTAAATTAAACAGGGCAAAACCATCGCCGTTAACATCGCATTCTACAAGGTCGTTGGGTTCGCCACCCACAATAGGCGGTATAATGCTAAGGGTAAAGGTTTCGTTACTGTAGCACCCCGTTATGGTATTGGTCATCCGCATATAAATAACCTGCGGGTTGGATGTATTTTCAAAAACCTCCGGCGAACTTATAGGGCTTTCGCCGGTAATCATATCGTTAACCGAAAGGTGGTACGTAATTTCTACCGGGGTCTGGTTGCCAATAAACATTTCGGCATGGGTAGTAAGGTTAAAAACCGTAGACTCATCATCAATATCGTCAGAATCGCACAGTTCAAGGTCGGTTGGAATATTATCGGGGTTAAGAAAAACCGGCACATCATGAAACGTAGCCGTGCCTGTCCACTCCATCGAAAAGTTACTGGAACCCACGGGGCGGTCTATAATAATGTAGTATGATTCGCCATCCTGAACATTCATCCAGTTAATAAAGGCATTACCATCGGGGCCCGGCCCTTCAGACACATCTGTAGATACGGCATTCATGCCTGTAGTATTGTATAAAAGAGCTGCCTGAAGCGGGTTGGTTGTAGAGCACCGTACAGCCGTGCCAAGATTACCACAGGCAACATCGGGGCCAAAAATCCAGAAATCAAAATCGACGCTAAGGTTACTGCTTTCGGGCGTAAGCACAAAACCAAGCGTACCGCCGTCTTTAATTAAAATTTTTAACCAAAGGCTGTTGTTCTCCATACTGGAGCAGGCGTTATTAAAATTAATTTCCTGTGTACCAATACCTGTAGCATCAAGGCCATTGTAATTAGCGTCGCCGCACACCATAATGGCATCCGGGCAGTCTGTTTGGGCACTTAATGTTAACGGAAGGTAAAATAATACAGCTACTAATAGCCACGAGTAAAGTTTCACAGCATACAATGTTAAATTTTTTATAAAATTAGCGATTTTTACTTAAGACAGTCGCTTAGGTATGTTAAATATTTAACCCTCAGTTAAGTTAACAGCTACAAAGCATAAAACCCCACCTGCAGCTAAAAATCAGGGTTAGCCGCAGTATTGCAGCCTTTCGCCGCAAACGGTGCAGTTGGCACCGTATTTCTTAGTAGCTTTGGTTATTATTATTTTTATAATGGCAAAAAAACTGCAACCCTACCTGCTTCATATATTAGGATGCCTCCTGTTTATAAGCATACCCATACTTTCGTCTCCTGACCTCGAAACAAAAAAAATATTGTTTGAGCAGGCCGGTTTTCAAAAAAGCTTTTTATCATACCTGTTGCTTATTGCTTTTTTTTATGCCAACTACCTTTATTTTATTCCGAAATTTTATTTTACGCACCGCTATTTGCTATTTTTTGCCTGCATAGGGCTATGCTTTTTTATAATTGCCTACGTGCCCGGAACGTTGTTTCCAGATTTGCATTTTATGAACATGCCCCGCCCCATGATGCCCATGCCAGACGGCAGTATGCCCAAACCCAACTGGCCGGGGCGCGGCCATATGCCCTGGCCTATGTTTATGCCGGCACTACAGGGAGGGTCTTTATTGCAATGCCTAATGGTATTTTTGCTGTCGTTTTTATTGCGAACCAGCCAGCGCCTTAGCCGCATGCAAAGCGAAAAACTTAAAACAGAGGTATCTTACCTAAAGGCGCAAATAAACCCGCATTTTTTATTCAACACCCTTAATAGCCTCTATGCGCTTACGCTCGAAAAAAGCGATGCCGCACCCGAAGCCGTGCTTAAGCTATCGAGCATGATGCGCTATGTGGTTACAGAAAGTGGCCGCGACCGCGTAGCGCTTGATAATGAAATTGATTACATTAAAAACTACATAAGCCTGCAACGCCTGCGTATGGATGGCAGCACGGCCTTTACTTTTATTACTACGGGTAACACGCAAGGCAAGTACATATCGCCCCTGCTGCTTATTCCTTTTATAGAAAATGCCTTTAAATATGGCCTTAACCCAGAGGAAGACGCCGCCATTAATGTGCACATAGATATTACCGAAACCGAACTGCTGCTGCATGTTAAAAACAAAAAGGTAACTGTTAGCCTGCCGGCCGGCGAAGAAAGCGGCCACGGTGTAGAAAACACCCGCCAGCGATTGGAGTACCTGTACCCGGACAAGCATAAATTGCTTATATTTGATACTAACGATGTTTTTGAAGTTAAACTAACCTTAACCCTGGTATGATTACAGCCATAGCTATAGACGATGAGCCTCTTGCGCTTAAAATTATTACCCACTTTTGCAGCCAGGTAGATTATATTGCGCTTCAAAAAACATTTACCAAAACCGATGAGGCTTTGGAGTATTTACAGAAAAACCCAACCGACTTACTATTTCTGGATATACAAATGCCCGGCAAAAACGGTCTCGACTTTTACAAGATGCTGGAGCCAGAAACTATGGTTATTTTTACCACTGCCTATAGCGAATATGCCGTAGAGGGTTTTAACGTTAATGCTATAGATTACTTGCTTAAGCCCTTTTCTTTCGAGCGTTTTTTAGTTGCCACAGATAAGGCATCTAAAGAAAAACGCACCCGCAGCACCACCCCCGGCCAAAGCCACCTGCTTATTCGTGCCGACTATAAACTGCACCGCATAGATTATGATGACATCCTGCTTATAGAGGGCCTGGACGATTACATTCGCATTCACCTTAAGGGCAAAACACCTATTACAGCACGTTTTTCTATGAAAAGCGTACTCGAAAAACTACCCCAGCCCAATTTTGTGCGCGTGCACCGCTCTTATATTATACCGGTTAATAAAGTAAAGAGTATTTACAACAAAACAATACAAATAGAAGACTTTGTAATACCTGTAGGCGATACCTATAAAGATATAGTTGCCAAACATTTTTAATTTTTCGCAGCATTATACACAACGTTCAGTAAAAAACATAATAAAGCAAGTGTAATTCATAACGATTTTAACAATTCGCCTATTTTATTTTGTATTGAATTTGAATACCTTGCACAACTTTAACACATTATTAACCCAGAAAAATAAATGAAAAAGAATATTACAAAAATTACTATTGCAGCCGTACTGCTATTTACGGGTGCATTGCACATGCAGGCTCAAAATAAAGAGCCACGCACTTTTAGTGGCCGCAACCCCAAAACAGGTGTTGTTAGATGTGCTACGGTAGAGTACGGAAGCTACCTGGAAGAGGGCAATACCGAACTTGCCGCCAAGAACGCTAATTTTGAGAACTGGATAAGCCAGAAGATCGAAGAACGCAAATTGCAACGTAACGGCGCAACAACTAACGAAGTTATAACCATACCGGTTGTAGTACACGTTATACACAATGGCGATGCTGTTGGTAGTGGCGAAAATATTTTAGACGGACAGGTAATTTCTCAAATTACAGTGCTTAACCAGGATTTTAGAAGAATGGCAGGTACACCCGGAGAAAATAGCGAAGAGGTGGGTGCCGATACACAAATTGAATTTTGCCTTGCACAGGTAAAACCTGATGGAACTGCATTTAATGGTATAGATCGTGTAGATATGGGCCAGACCAACTGGGCTACTTTTGACGATGTTAATTTAAACCTGAAACCTGCAACAATTTGGGATCCTGAACAGTATTTTAACATCTGGGTGGTTAGGTTCTCTACATCCAATTCGGCCGAATTAAACGGTATATTGGGTTATGCACAGTTTCCTGAAGGCTCTACCTTAAATGGCGTACCTACAGACCCTCAGGCTACAGCAGCCAGCGACGGTGTAGTTATTGGCTACCGCTATTTTGGCTCATCGGTAGAATTTCCTGAAGGAGATTATGCAACCTCTTTAGGTTACGACAGAGGTAGGACAACTACACATGAGGTAGGCCATGCCCTTGGCCTTCGCCACATTTGGGGCGATGGTGGCTCTCAGTCGTTAGGTACATCTAACTGTAACGCCACCGACTATTGTAATGATACCCCTTATGCAAAATGGGATAACTGGGACTGTAATGCTGCCTACGATACCTGCCCAACTAAAGCAGGTGCCGATATGACAAACAATTACATGGATTACACTAACGATGCGTGTATGAACATCTTTACACAAGACCAGATGACAAGGATGCATACCGTATTAGAAAACGCACAGCGGAGAGCAAGTTTAGTTACATCTGTAGTTTGCCAGCCAACAGCTGCTAACCCGGAGTTTAACCTGCTACAAGGCATTAACCTGTATCCTAACCCTACACAGGGTGTGCTTACTATTGCAACACAAGACAGCCAGTTGCCAGACAGCTATGTTATTTACAACAGCCTTGGCCAAACCATAGCTAACGTTGCAGTTAAAGGTGCTGCCAACCTAACGGTAGATACATCTGCTTACAGCAACGGTGTTTACTTTATTAAAGTAGATAAAGGCAATGCTACTAAAACACTTAAGTTTATCAAAAACTAAGAACAAGCATAATTATAGCTAAAGGCGGAGCATTGCTCCGCCTTTTTTTATGCTCTAAATTAAAGTTACGTTAAATTTAAAAACCTCATTTAATACACTATACGGTTACTTAACATCAATTTATTATACGCTTAAACAAACAACATCCTTACACTATAATGCCCATAAAAAAAGCAGGGCGATTGCCCTGCTTTTTACCTATATAATAAGTAACCTAAATTATATTTTAAAAGTAACCACCGGCCTAACGGCATGGTTAACTAAGTCTTCGCTTATGCTGCCGTTAAAAAAGTGGGCAAGCCCCTGCCTGCCGTGCGTACACATACCCACAAGGTCGGCATTAACGCTGTTAGCAAAATGCAGTATGCCTTTTTCTACATTAACATCGTTATAAACGTGTGCACTGTAGCCATTCTCCAGCGTAAAGCCAGATACAAAATCGTGGATTAGCTTCTCTGCCGCATGGCTCGATTTAAAGTCGTTTGGTGTGTTAACATATAAAAGGTGAAGCTTAGATTTAAAGCTGTTGGCAAAATCTACCACCTGTGCAAAAGGTTTTTTTATTTCGTTAGAAAAATCAGATGCAAAAACAAAATTCTGAGGGTTAAAGCTACCCTGTTCTTTTTTAATAACAAGCACCGGCACTTCAGATGTTCTTACAACCTTCTCTGTATTAGAGCCAATAAACATTTCGCGGAAACCGCTTGCACCGTGCGACCCCATAACAACAAGGTCTATATTATGTAATTTGCTGGTTTTAATAATACCTTCAAAAGCATTATCAAACTGTACAGCCTCGCTAACCGTAAGCCCTTCCAGGTAATCAGCGTTTTTTAGCTCATCAAAGCGCTCGTGCACTTTTCTCATAAAAAACATAACTTCGGGTACTTCGGCAGCGTTACCTACGGCATCATTTCCATGGGTAGGAAGGTCTAAAAGGTGCAATAAAAATATTTCACCGCCATTATCCCTTGCAATTTGGGCTGCAACTTTAAGGGCATATTCCGCATGGTCAGAAAAATCGGTAGGTACTAAAATTTTTTTCATAAGATAAATATTGTGTAAGTTTTTAACAAAAAATTGGCGGGTTTTAAAGGTCTAAAAGTATAAATTAATTTTACATTATCCAATGATTTTCAAGATATAAAAATTATTCGTATATTTGCGCAGTTATTTAATAAAAACTAAGTAATGAGGGGACGGGAGTCCCCTCTTTTTATACAATATGACATTTAAAGAGAAAGTAACAGATTTATTAAATAAGGGTTTAGAAGAGTACCCAAACCTGTTTTTAATTAGCCTGAGCATAAACAGTGCTAATAAAATAGAAGTTATTATTGATGGCGATAATGGCGTTACCCTGCAGGATTGCATTAATATGAGCAGGGCTATAGAGCACAACCTGGACCGCGAAGAAGAAGATTTTTCGTTAGAGGTTGCCTCGGCAGGCGCAACCAGCCCGCTTAAAGACCCAAGGCAGTATAAAAAAAATATTGGCAGGATTGTTAACGTTAAAACCAACGACCAGGAAATAGAAGCTAACCTCGAAGATGCAACCAACGATGTTATTATCCTGGAGTGGACAGCCCGCGAACCTAAACAAATAGGCAAAGGAAAAGAAACCGTGCAAAAAAGGCTCGAACTGCCTTACACGGAGATTAAAGAAGCAGTTGTTGTAATAAAATTTTAAAAATATAAAGTTGGCATGGAAAATCTCGCATTAATAGATTCGTTTTCAGAGTTTAAAGATGATAAACTTATAGATCGCGTTACCCTAATGGCGATACTGGAAGATGTATTCAGGAATGCATTGAAGAAGAAATACGGGTCTGATGATAATTTTGATATTATTATAAACCCTGACAAGGGGGATATGGAGATATGGAGAAACCGTGTGGTAGTGGCAGACGGTGAGGTAGAAGACCCTAACCAGGAAATTTCGCTTAGCGAAGCCAGGAAAATTGAAAAAGATTTTGAAGTTGGCGAAGACGTATCTGAAGAGGTAAAACTAATACAACTGGGCCGCAGGGCTATATTAGCACTACGCCAAAACCTTATCTCTAAGATACACGAACACGACA
Source organism: Flavobacterium subsaxonicum WB 4.1-42 = DSM 21790 (assembly GCF_000422725.1). GTDB lineage: Bacteria > Bacteroidota > Bacteroidia > Flavobacteriales > Flavobacteriaceae > Flavobacterium > Flavobacterium subsaxonicum. Next base: position 230,282 of record NZ_AUGP01000025.1, on the reverse strand, counting down.
ATACAAACCTTTATAAGCAGTTTAAAGACATTATTGGCGATATTTATACCGCAGAGGTACACCACGTAAGGCCAAAAGCTGTAATTTTGGTGGATGATGAAGGTAATGAAATAGTTTTACCTAAAGAAAACCAGATTCCGTCAGACTTTTTTAGAAAAGGAGACAACGTAAGAGGTATTATTGAGAATGTAGAACTTAAGGGCAACAAGCCGCAGATAATTATGTCGAGAACTTCTGAGAAGTTTTTAGAAAAATTGTTTGAACAGGAAATTCCTGAGGTGGCAGATGGCCTTATAACCGTTAAAAAAGTAGTAAGGATACCGGGCGAAAAAGCAAAAGTAGCTGTAGATTCTTATGATGACAGGATAGACCCGGTGGGCGCCTGCGTAGGTATGAAGGGTTCTCGTATACACGGTATTGTTCGCGAATTAGGTAACGAGAATATAGACGTTATTAATTATACAACCAATACACAGTTGTATATATCAAGAGCGCTAAGCCCGGCAAAAGTATCGTCTATTAAAATAGACGAGAACACACACAGGGCAGATGTGTTTTTAAAATTAGAAGAAGTATCTAAGGCTATTGGCCGAGGAGGACATAATATTAAACTGGCAGGATTATTGACAGGCTATGAGCTTGACGTAATTAGAGAAGGCAGCCCTGCAGAGGATGAGGATGTTGAATTAACAGAATTCTCAGACGAAATAGATGAGTGGATCATCGCAGAGTTTGCAAAAATAGGCCTCGATACTGCAAGGAGCGTACTAAACCAGGACGTAAACGACCTTGTAAGAAGAACTGACCTTGAAGAAGAAACCATTCTTGAGGTTATGAGGATCTTAAAAGAAGAATTTGAAAGTTAGGCTAAGTTTAATATTTTAACACAACAACACAACGAAAGAAGATAATAGTAAAAAATATTTATGTCTGAAGAAAGAGCAATAAGAATAAACAAAGTTTTAAGGGAATTAAATATTTCCCTCGACAGGGCTGTGGATTTCCTTAAAGATAAGGGCCACGTTATCGAGGCAAGCCCAAATGCCAAGATATCCGGCGAGGAATATAATGCCTTATTCAACCAATTTTCTGCCGACAAAGGAAACAAAGCTGCATCATTAGAGGTGAGTGAAGAGAAGAGGAAGGAGAAGGAAGCGCTGCGTATAGAGAGAGAAAAAGAGCTGGAGGAGAAAAGAAAGCAGGAAGAAGAAAAACAAAGGCAGGAAGTTATAAGAGCTAAGGCTTCTATAACAGGGCCGGTGTCGGTTGGTAAGATAGACCTTAACCCTAAAAAAGCTGCTGTAGAGCCTACTTCAGACATACCTGTAAAACAACAGGAGGCACAAACAGAAAAACCGGCAGAAAAAGCCCCGGTTGCAGAAACACCACAACCCGTTGCAGAGGCTCCAAAAGCCGAAGAACCAAAAGAGGTGCAAAAACAACCTGAGCAGCCAAAAATTGTGCCTAAGATACAAGCGCAGCCGCAAGCCCAACAGCCTGTACAGCCAAAACCTGTACAAGAGCCGCAGGCCGCAGCACAGCCGCAACAACCCGTTACCCCTGCGCAGCCCGAAACGCCTGCACAGCCGGAAGAGGAAACTATCAAAACACAGTACACCAAGCTTACCGGTGCTACCTTTACAGGGCAAACCATAGATCTTTCGCAGTTTAATAAACCTAAGAAGAAAAAAGAAGAGCCTAAAAAAGATGCTCCTAAGCCGGGTGGTGCAAATAATGCTGCCAACAACAACAATAAAGATAAGCGCAAAAGGATTATTCCTAAACCGCAGGGCTCCAACAATGGCCAGGGTGCACCACGCCCACCAGGACAGGCAAGCCAGCTTATCAGGCCTAACGCACCGGGTACCGGCGGCGCGGCACAAGGTGGCGGCAATAGGTTTGGCCCTAACAAACGCCCTGCTATTGTTAGCAAGGTAGAGCCTACCGACGAAGAAGTTAAAAACCAGATCAGAGAAACGCTTGAAAAACTTCAGGGTAAAGGCAGCAAATCTAAAGCAGCCAAATACCGTAGAGACAAACGTGACAGCCACCGCCAGAGAACGGATGATGAGCAGCGCGCATTAGACGAAGGCAGCAAAACAATTAAGGTTACAGAGTTTGTAACCGTAGGCGAGGTTGCTACCATGATGGATGTGCCTATTACCAAAGTAATATCTGTTTGTATGTCTTTAGGCATCATGGTTACCATGAACCAAAGGCTGGATGCAGAAACCCTTACTATTGTGGCAGACGAGTTTGGCTATGAGATAGAGTTTATTACTACTGATATTGAAGAGGCTAAAGAAGTTGTAGAAGACAGGGAAGAAGACCTTGTATTCCGTGCTCCTATTGTTACCGTAATGGGTCACGTAGACCACGGTAAAACATCGCTTCTGGATTACATCCGTAAAGAAAATGTTATTGCAGGAGAGTCCGGCGGTATTACCCAGCACATTGGTGCCTACGGTGTAACGTTAGATAATGGCCAGAAAATAGCATTTTTAGATACACCGGGTCACGAGGCGTTTACCGCAATGCGTGCACGTGGTGCCCAGGTTACAGATATTGCAATTATTGTAATTGCAGCAGATGATGATATAATGCCGCAAACTAAAGAGGCCATTAACCACGCACAAGCTGCTGGTGTGCCAATTATATTTGCCATAAATAAAGTAGATAAGCCCAACGCTAATCCTGAAAAGATTAAAGAAAGGCTTGCCGGTATGAACCTTCTTGTAGAAGATTGGGGCGGTAAAATACAATCGCACGATATATCTGCAAAAACAGGCCTTGGTGTAAAAGACTTACTTGAAAAAGTATTACTTGAAGCTGAATTGTTAGACCTTAAAGCAAACCCTGATAAGGCTGCTGTAGGTACTGTTGTAGAGGCGTTTTTAGATAAAGGCCGCGGTTATGTATCTACCGTACTTGTACAGGGTGGTACACTTAAAGTGGGCGACTATGTACTTGCCGGTAAACACCACGGTAAAATTAAGGCAATGCACGATGAGCGTGGCCACAATGTTAAAGAGGCAGGCCCATCGCAACCAATATCAATATTAGGTTTAGACGGCGCCCCTACCGCAGGTGATAAATTTAGCGTTTATGCCGATGAGAAAGAAGCAAAACAAATTGCTGCCAAACGTACACAATTAATGCGCGAGCAAAGTGTACGTACACAAAGGCACATTACCCTTGCCGAGATTGGCAGGAGGATTGCCCTTGGCCAGTTTAAAGAACTTAACATTATCCTTAAAGGTGACGTGGATGGTTCTGTTGAGGCACTTTCTGACTCGTTCTCTAAACTATCTACCGAAGAAATCCAGATCAACATTATACACAAAGGTGTTGGTGCAATTACCGAATCTGACGTGTTGCTTGCTTCGGCATCCGATGCAATTATTATAGGCTTTAACGTACGCCCTTCTGCAAATGCAAGACAGCTTGCCGACAGGGAAGAAATCGACATCCGTAACTACTCTATCATCTACGATGCTATAGACGACCTTAAAGATGCGATGGAAGGTATGCTTTCTCCGGAAATGAAGGAAGAAGTTACCGGTACTGCCGAGATTCGTGAGGTATTCAAGATCTCTAAAGTTGGTTCTATTGCAGGTTGTATGGTGACCGATGGTAAGATATTCCGTAGCTCAAGAATTAGGCTAATACGTGAAGGCGTAGTTATCTATACAGGAGAACTAAGCACACTTAAACGCTTTAAAGATGATGTTAAAGAGGTATCTAAAGGTTACGACTGTGGTATGCAGATTAAAAACTATAACGACATACAGGAGTATGACATTGTAGAGGCTTACCAGGAAGTAGAAGTTAAGAAGAAACTTAAATAATAAGTTACTACACTATATCTAAAGTCCCGATTGCAGCAATGCAGTCGGGACTTTTTTTTTGCTTGCCAATCAACGTACTATCTTCTCAAAAATTAATATATTTTTCGTTTTTTTGTATCCGATTAATTCAAGGCATTACTCCCAAATGAAAAAACTATTACTCCTTATTTTCTGTGCTTTTATAGGCCAGATAACCGTGGCGCAAACAAAACCTGAATATTACTTGATATCATTAACCGACGAAGCTACCTCTGCTATGGAAGTTCCTTTTTATATAGAAGAGGTGTATGACGGCAGGCAGTTTACCGATAACATTGGTACCGTACAAAAAGGGATTGCCAACCGCAAAGTGCTGTCGCGTTTTGAGAAACCTTTTTTAACCGAAGTCAAAGATTATCTGCTTAAAGCCTACCCTAAAATGGACGGGCGTGTGCCGGTTTCGGTACGCGTTAACGATCTGTATATTTCTGAATATACCGAAAAGAGCGAAGAAACAGGTTTTGCATCGGCAGTTATAGATGTAATTGTAAAGAAGGATGGCGTTAACTACATTGTGGGCACGTATGGCGGCAATATAGAGAGCACCGGCATGGATGTAACCGCAAAGCACCCCGACAGGATTAGGAGGGCGCTAAACAAGTGCCTGGGCAAATATGAGGTAACGCCCGAAGAAGATAAAACGTATATTGTTTTTGATAACACCCCCGTAGAAAAAAGAGAATTAGGCAAACCCGCAAAAGGTATTTATGGTACTTACTTAGATATGATAAAGAATACGCCTAAAGACGACTCTAACTTTTATGTAAGCAGTAAAAACAATAAATACTATTTAATAAACAACACCAACAGCCAAAAGGCAGACGATTATTATGCCTTTAGCGATGGCGAAACCGTGTACCTTAACGTAAGCAAATTTGCCGGAGAAAAATACTATGCAAAGACCGAACGGATAGCCGACAAGTTTTTTATTGAGCACATAGCGTACGACCAGAACCGAATGATTACGCAAATAGTAATGTACCAGCTTGGCGGTATTTATGTTCCTAAAATAGATACTACCATGCCTATGCTGATAGACTGCTACAGCGGGCAGCCGTTCTTTTTATCTAATAACGATATTAAGACCCTGCTTGCCCCCCGCCCTGATTTGCTTAAAGAATATAAGGACAGTAAAAAGACAGCAGCCGATATTAAAAATGTTATCATTAAGTATTACAGCAAGCCTTCTAAATAACAGTTCAATAAACTACAAGTGCAGCAACGCATCAGCACAAAATAAAAAATCCCGACTTACACAGTCGGGATTCATATTTATTATTCGGGGGCCAGTTCGAGTTCCAGGCCTTCAAGATCGTTGGTTATGGGTATCTGGCAGCCAAGGCGGCTGTTAGGCTTTACATTAAAGGCTTCGCTAAGCATGGCATCCTCATCGGGGCCCATTTCGGGCAGCTCCACCTCGTTAAGCACATAGCACTGGCAGGAGGCGCACATGGCCATACCACCACAAATGCCTATAGTACCCTCCGGAGCCAGCTCGTAAGCACGCACAAGCTCCATAATATTCATAGCCATATCGGTAGGCGCAAGCACTTCGTGCATAACACCATCCCTGTCGGTTATTTTAATTGTTACTTCGTTCATTCTACACATTTCAGAGTTTAGAGTTCAGAGTTTAGAGTTACTGCGTGAAGAACCCAAAACACCTAACCCGTAACCCAAATTAATCTATTGCTTTAACCACCTGTTTTTCGGCTTCTTTACGGGTACCGTCAAAGCCATCTACACCGCTAACGGTTGTGTATTTAAGCACGTATTTTTTACCTGGGTTTACTTTGTTAAACACGCTCTGGCACATTAATGTAGCTTCGTGGAAACCACACAAAATAAGCTTAAGCTTGCCCGGGTAGGTATTAATATCGCCAATGGCATAAATACCCTCTATATTGGTTTGATAGTCTAAAGCGTTGTTTACTTTAATGGCATTTTTTTCTATTTCGAGGCCCCAGTTTGCAATAGCACCCAACTTTGGCGTAAGACCAAAAAGCGGAATAAAATAATCGGTTTTAATGGCCGTATGTGCACCGTCTATTTCAAGGTCCAGCTCTTCTACGTGCTCATCGCCACGAATACCGGTAACTTCGGCAGGGGTAACAAGCCGAATTTTACCCTGATGCTTAAGCTCCTGTACTTTTTCTACCGAGTCTAACGCTCCCCTAAACTCATTTCTCCTGTGCACCAGGGTAACTTCAGAAGCTACATCAGAAAGAAAAATACTCCAGTCCAGGGCAGAGTCGCCACCACCGGCAATAACTATGCGCTTGTTGCGAAACAACTCAGGGTCTTTTACAAAATACTCAACACCCTTATCTTCATAAAACTCTATGCCTTCTATAATAGGTTTACGCGGCTCAAAGCTGCCCAAACCGCCGGCAATAGCCACGGCTTTGGCATGGTGCTCTGTACCTTTATTGGTAGTAACTATAAAAGTACCGTCTTCTAATTTTTGTATGGTCTCGGCCTTTTCGTTAAGGGTAAAGCCCGGCTGAAACTGCTTGATTTGCTCCATTAAGTTATGCACCAGGTCGCCTGCCAAAACAGACGGGTACCCCGGAATATCAAAAATGGGTTTTTTAGGATACAGCTCAGATAACTGCCCGCCAATTTGCGGAAGGGCATCTATAATATGGCATTTAAGTTTTAAAAGTCCGGCCTCGAAAACGGCAAAAAGCCCTGTAGGGCCTGCGCCTATAATTAAAATATCGGTTGTAATCATGTGTTGCGTATGGTAAAAACAATTCTACAGCAAAGTTGCTTAAAATTGCTTTTAAAAATTATGATAAATATCAGCCACAGGCTAATCTATTTTTTCTAAGAAAACAATTAGGCTATGTTAACCACAGTTTCTATAGCGGGAGCATACTTTTTAATAGTAGTCTCTACCCCTGCCTTAAGAGTCATCTGGTTAACGCTGCAACCTACACAGGCGCCTTCAAGGCGAACCCTAACGTGTTTATCATCCTCTATATCTATCAGCGATATATTACCCCCGTCAGATTCAAGAAAAGGACGAATCTCATCCAGGGCTCTTTCAACACTGCTTCTAATTTCTTCTGTTGTCATTTTTTTATTTCTTTTTAACTGCAGAGCAGCCAGCCATAGTGGTTATTTTAATTGCTTCGGTAGCAGGCAGGTTATCGTTCCTGTCTACAGTTTCCTGAACTACATTACGCGCAAGCTCCTCAAAAGCAGCTTCAAGCGGCGTAGCAGTTTGCAGGGCAGCCGGGCGGCCATAATCTCCGGCTTCGCGTATGCTTTGTACTAACGGAATTTCTCCCAAAAAAGGCACTTCTAAGTCTTCGGCAAGGTTACGGGCACCTTCTTTACCAAAGATATAGTATTTATTATCAGGAAGTTCTTCCGGCGTAAAATAAGCCATATTCTCTATAATGCCCAGTACCGGTACATTAATGCTTTCCTGGCGGAACATTGCCACACCTTTTTTAGCATCGGCAAGGGCCACAGCCTGCGGTGTACTAACAATAACTGCGCCTGTAATAGGCAGTGCCTGCATGATAGACAGGTGAATATCGCCGGTTCCCGGTGGAAGGTCTAACAATAAAAAGTCGAGCTCGCCCCAGTCGGCATCAAAAATCATCTGGTTAAGGGCTTTACCTGCCATTGGTCCACGCCATATAACGGCCTGCTCAGGGCTGGTAAAAAAGCCTATAGAAAGTATCTCTACACCGTAGCTTGAAATGGGTTTCATTTTAGATTTGCCGTCTATCATTACAGATATTGGGCGCTCCCTTTCTACATCAAACATTATTGGCATAGACGGGCCGTAAATATCGGCATCCAGTACACCCACCTTAAAGCCCATTTTGGCTAAGGTAACGGCAAGGTTGGCCGTAATGGTAGATTTACCCACACCACCTTTGCCCGATGATACTGCAATAATATTGCTTATACCCGGTATGGCCTTACCTTTAATTTCAGGCTTCTCGGGCGCTTCTATCTTTACGTTTACTTTTACCTTGGCATCGGGCGATACCAGGTCGTGTATTGTTTTAATTATATCGGCTTCGGCGCGTTTGCGTATGTGCAGTGCCGGTGTTTGCATAACCAGCTCTACAACTACCTCATCGCCAAAGGTAAGTACGTTGCGTACTGCCTCGCTTTCAACCATGTTTTTGCCTTCTCCGGCAAGGGTAATGGTTTCAAGGGCTTTTAGTATGTCTTTTCTATCTAATTTCATTGTGTGTAAAATAGCTAACAGTCTCTTATGTAGACTTATTTTAAATTGCAAAGATACTATGAAAAGTTTATTTAGCGAAGTTAAATCCTTTGTTCTTTTGTGTTGAAATTAAAGCACGGAACCATTCTTACAAACAACAGCTCTATTTTTAACCACAAAGAACACAATACTGATATTCTATCAGTATCTCACCAAGTTCACCAAGCCGTTTGTGATGTTTAAGAACACAGAAGGGCAACGTTGTTGCCTACAAAGTACACAAGGCTTTATGGATATTGATTGCGGCTTGTAACGTTAGCCTTGTGGCCTTCCATCTTTAGATGGTTGTCTTTGCGAACCTTGTGATTTACATAAACTGTAAAGCTTTGTGTCTTTGTGGTAAAATGCCTGCTACCAGTTTATTGGGCATTCTAAAAATCTAACAATCTAAAAATCTGTAAGCTCCTTGGCAGGGTCCCAAAAATGGGTGTCGAATTTTACAATCTTGTTGTCTTTTACTTTTATTCCTTCGCTTTCCAGCAGTTGCTGCATAAGGTTGGTGCCTTCAAAATGGTGTTTTCCGGTTAGTAGTCCAACTCTGTTAACCACACGGTGTGCCGGTACATCGTCGCCCGGCGTGGCATTCATAGCCCAGCCTACCATGCGTGCCGATCGTGCTGCGCCTAAAAATTTAGCTATAGCCCCGTAAGATGTTACCCTGCCGTAAGGTATTTGCCTTGCAACATGGTACACCTTATCAAAAAAAGAATCGTCGGCTTTTGCCATGGCAACAGTTTTATGGGTTACGCAGCAGCTTAATAATGGTTATTATAGAAATAATACCGGTTATAGAACCTATAAAGTAATTTACATTACGAATAAAGAAATCAGTTTTATGCTCAAACTTTTTAAAGAAGATAATGTACAGGTAAAACACCGCAAACGACCCCATTACAGCCCCTAGTACAAACAAGAATATAAGCAGGTTATTGCCTAAAAGCTGGCCTGAAGACATTAGCGACACGCTTACAAAAACATAGTACGGTATAGGGAAAAAGTTTAATGCCGATAGCATGGTGCCTAAAAAGTAGTTGCCGGTTGTACTGCGCACGTGTACCTCATCGGGGTTTATGTCCTTTTTTTTCTTTTTAGATAAGAATAAAAAGTAAATGGTTAAAAGCGAGAAGATAACCAACCCGGCCTCCTGCAGCATGTTTACAATGCCGGGGCTGCGGTTGATTAATTTGGCAAATGTAACCGATATGTATGCCTGAAAAAATACTATAGTGGCCGCACCAAGGGCAAAAAACACCGAATTGCGCCTGCCTTCCTTAAGGCTAATTTTGGCAGCCGTCATATTCAGCAATCCCGGTAAAAGGGTAGCCACGAACGAAATGCAAAAACCTACCACCACCGGAAGGACTATCTCCATGCTACTTTATTTTAAATTTAATATAGGTAATGGCTTTATCGTGCTCCAGGTACTGTTGCTCGTAAAATGTTTGTATGGTGGTAACCACCTCTGGCGCACCGGCGTTGTGGTATACGTTATGGTTGGCATAAATAACCTCGTGCCCTTCGCCATGCAGCAGGCCAAGAGTATAGCCATGCATAAACTCACTATCGGTCTTTAAGTTTACAACACCATCCGGAGCTAATATTTTTTTGTACAGCTTTAAAAATTCGGTATTAGTAAGCCTGTGCTTGGTGCGCTTGTATTTTATCTGCGGGTCTGGGAAGGTAATCCAGATCTCGGCTACTTCGCCATCGGCAAAAAAGTGTTCTAAAAGCTCTATCTGCGTGCGAAGGAAACCTACATTGTGCAGCCCCTGCTCTACAGCAGTTTTGGCGCCACGCCAAAAACGTGCCCCCTTAATATCGATGCCAATAAAATTACTATCGGGATATTTGGTAGCCAGGCCAACAGAATATTCGCCTTTGCCACAGCCAAGTTCCAGGACTATAGGGTTATCGTTCTTAAAAAAATCGCTGTTCCATTTGCCTTTAAGGGCAAAAGTTCCGGCAACCGCTTCTTCTCTTGTTGGCTGTAAAACATTACCAAAGGTGTCGTTTTCTCTAAATCGCTTTAGTTTATTCTTGCTTCCCACTACTAAATTTAAATTTTTGGTAAAATTAGCGAAATATATGGCAATCAAAATAATTTTAGATTGCAGTTATTAATAAATTATCAAAAACCTACTGTGCTAACTAAAAAAAAGATTCTTGTTGCCCCTTTAAACTGGGGGTTAGGGCATGCCACCCGCTGCATACCAATAATAGAAGCACTGGAAAACCACGGTTTTGAACCCATTATAGCATCAGACGGCGCTGCGCTGGAACTGCTTAAAAAAGAATTTCCGCACCTAACTGCCCTGGAACTGCCACCATATTATATAGAATATGCCAAAAACAACCTGTTCTACAAATTAAAACTGCTTTGGCAGATGCCCAAAATGTTCAGGGCCATACATAATGAAGGTAGAATTGTAACCGCCCTGATTGCCGAGCATGGCATTAGTGGTATAATATCTGATAATCGGCTGGGTGTGTATTGCCGCAATACGCCATCGGTTTTTATTACGCACCAGCTTAACGTGCTAACGGGCAATACCACTCATATAACGTCTGCCATACACAAAATGTTTATTAAGCGCTACAGGGAGTGCTGGGTGCCCGATGTAGCGTCGTCGCCCAACCTGTCGGGCAAGTTGGGGCACACCGATGAAGAGCTACAAAACCTTAAATACATTGGCCCCATAAGCCGGCTGCACAAAAGCGTAGCCGAAAAAAAATACGACCTTATGGTGCTGCTGTCTGGCCCTGAGCCACAGCGCACTCTTTTGGAAGAAAAGCTGGAAAAAGACCTTTTAAACTACAAAGGCCGCGTTATTTTTATTAGGGGAGTTATTGAGCCGGAAGAGCAAATTATTAAAAAAGGCGGTATTACTTTTTATAATTTTATGAATACCACTGCGCTGGCACAGGCTTTTAACGAAAGCGAGATGGTATTATGCCGCTCTGGATATACTAACGTGATGGATTTGGCAAAACTGGGCAAAAAAGCATTTTTTATACCCACACCCGGTCAATACGAACAGGAGTACCTGGCCAAGAAACTTAAAAAATCGGGGTTGGTGCCTTATGCCACACAGGCAAAGTTTAAGATAGCCGACCTGCAAAAAGCCGACCTGTATAAAGGCCTGAAGGATATTAACGGCAACTCTAAATGGAAGGACCTATTTAGTCTTTTCGAGGGTAAATGAAAACTCTGAGCCCTTGCCAAAGGTGCTCTCTACATACATTTTTTCGTCGTGGCCCTCTATAATGTGCTTAACAATGGCAAGCCCAAGTCCGGAGCCACCCTCTGTACGGGCACCGCTTTTATCTACACGGTAAAAACGCTCAAACAGGCGGGGTATGTGCTTTTGCTCTATACCTTCGCCATTGTCTTTTACCCTGATAATAATTTTGTTGTTAACCAGATCTTCTATACCTACCTCTGTACTGCCGTTCTCTTTACCATATTTAATAGAGTTAACCACCAAATTAGTAAGCACCTGCTGTATTTTCTCTTTATCGCCGTACACCATTATAGGTTTAATGTACTTCATATCAAACATAAGGATGATGCCTTTTTTGTCGGCTTTCATCTCCAGGAGGTCGAAAACGTTTTGTATAACCTCTAAAATATTGAATTTGGTAAAGGTAAGGTTCAGGTCGCCCACCTCCATTTTGGTAATCATGTCCAGGTCCTGCACAATATAAATAAGGCGCTCCACCCCTTTTTCTGCGCGTTGCAGGTATTTTTTGCGCAGCACCTTATCGTTCATGGCACCATCAAGCAGTGTAAGTATATAACCCTGCACGGTAAACAATGGGGTTTTTAGCTCGTGCGATACATTGCCCAAAAATTCCCTTCGGTACTCCTCGCGAATTTTTAGGGTTTCAATCTCTATTTTCTTATCGCGGGCAAATTTTTCAAGTTCGCGCGTAAGCGTAACCATATCGGTAGTAATGGACTTATTTCTAAAATTACTGGACTCCAAAAGTGAAATATCATCGTATATTTTCTTTACCCTCCGGTAAATAAAACGCTCCACCCGGTATTGCAGCACCAGGAACGAAAATAAGAATACAATTACAAAGACCAGCACGATGGCCTGCCAGTCTATAGTGTATAAAAAAGCTAACCCCGCAAGCAGCGAGGTAGCAAATAAGGTTATATATAACGCTGATTTTACAGCGAATTTATATGATTTTTTTAATTTTAAGCTCACTAAATTTCCAGCTTGTAGCCTACTCCTTTTATGGTTTTAAATATTTCGTCGCCAATTTTTTCCCTCAGTTTGCGAATGTGCACGTCTATAGTACGCCCACCTACAACAACCTCGTTACCCCACACTTTATCAAGAATTTCTTCTCTCTTAAACACTTTACCCGGCTTAGAGGCAAGCAGATAGAACAATTCAAACTCTTTACGTGGCAGTACAATTTCGCGGTCTTCCATTACAATTTTATACTCCTCGCGGTTAATTATAATGTTGCCAACCCTTAAAACATCTTCTTTATTTTCATCTTCCTTAAGCCTTCTTAATAAAGCTTTTACCTTGCTAACCAGTAATTTTGGCTTTATAGGCTTGGCAATATAATCGTCGGCACCGGCATCAAAACCAGCCACCTGCGAATAATCTTCGCTGCGGGCGGTTAAGAATGTTATAATAACGTTACTAAGCTCTGGTATCTTCCTTATATTTTCTACAGCTTCCATGCCATCCATTTCGGGCATCATAACATCTATAATAATAAGGTGCGGCAGTTCTTTTTTAGCTTTGGCAACAGCCTCTTTACCATTAACGGCAGTAATAACCTGATAACCTTCCTGTGTAAGGTTGTATCCTACAATTTCCAGAATATCCTGCTCATCATCAGCCAGTAAGATCTTAATATCTTTTTTCTTCATAACGACACTATGTGTATGTTTTGTGGCGGTAAAGGTAAAGATAATACAAAACCATCAAACGTGTTAACGGTAATTTAATCTGTTAACAATTTAGTAATAAATAGTAAATCCAAAGGTAACTATTAAGTAACATAGCATTTAAAGACTGGCAGTTTCTTTGCAGCAAAATTATACAACACGAAATGAAACTTAAATTCTTAGTAATTACACTGTTTACCCTTGCTATTGGCTTTGCCCAGAATAAAGGTACAGTAACCGGTACTATTACCGACAAAGACATGAATAACGAGTCGTTACCGTTTGCCAGTGTGGCCCTTAAAGGAACCACCACCGGAACCAATGCAGACGAGAACGGGGTGTACACTTTATCTGTACCCGAAGGAACGCACATTCTTGTATTTGCTTTTTTAGGTTACGAAACTAAAGAAGTACAATTTACAATTAAAGCAGGAGAAACAAAAACCATAAACCAGATAATGACATCTACCAGCGTACAGCTGCAGGATGTGGTTATAGAAAAAACCGTAAGCCGCGAAAAGGAAACAGCATTATTGCTGGAGCAAAAAAATTCGGCGGTAATAAAACAGAACATTGGTGCGCAGGAGCTAAGCCGTAAAGGTGTTAGCGATGCTGCCGGGGCTGTAACCAAGGTAACCGGTATTTCTAAACAAGAGGGCAACAGCGGTATATTTGTACGTGGCCTTGGCGACCGTTACAACAGCACCATGCTAAACGGCCTGCCTTTGCCAAGTAACGAGCCGGAAAACAAAAATATTGCACTGGACCTTTTCTCTACAGATATTATCCAGTCGGTTGGCATTAGCAAAACCTACTCGGCAGACCAGTATGGCGATATGGGCGGTGCTAACGTAGACATACAGTCTAAAGAACACAACGGCAACACTAAATTTGTGGTAGAAGTTGGTACAGGCTTAAACAACAAAGCTTTTGGATCTGACTTTAAAATTGCCGATGGTGCTAAAAAAACAGGTTTTTATGATGTTAAAACACCAACATCTACATCTAACTACCAATTTGGAACCAAATGGAGCCCCGAAACTCAAAACAACCCATTAAACGGTAGCTTTGGCCTTACAGGCGGTAAAAACTTTAACGTAGGCGAAAACGGCCGCATTAGCGCATTTGCTACAGCTAACTATGCTAACGGTTACAAATACAAAAATGGTTTCCAGAGGGTTGTAAGTAATACTAACGACAATATTATTACCGACTATTTTAATGTAGATAAATACGAGTTTTCTACAAAAACAACCTTAATGGCTAATGTGGCTTACAAGCTAAATGCTAAAAATACCATTAAATTCAACAGCGTATTTGTAAACGCATCTAAAACTACCGTTGGCGAATACGATACTTACGTAGGCCAGGGAGATGACCGTTACGAATTTAACCGCCAGACATTAACAGAGCAAAACAAGCTTTTTGTTAACCAGTTGTTAGGCAAGCACACATTTACCGATAAATTAGACCTTGACTGGGGTGCATCTTTTAGTACTGTAAATGCCGATATGCCAGACAGGATTACCAATAACCTTGTACAAACAGGCAGCGACTATATATTTAATACAGCAGCCCCAACTACAAACAACCGTTACTTTCAGTACATAGACGAGAAAGAAACTGCCCTTAAAGCACTTGCAACTTACAAGCTGCTTAAAGGCGACGACGAACTTTACAAAGGCAAATTTACTTTTGGCTACAATGGCAGGATAAAATCGAGAGATTTTGAGGCTACACAATTTAACTTCAGGGTATCTGGTGCAGAAAGCATTCCTGTAAGCCCGGATAATTTAGATTCTTTCCTTAACGCTTCTAACCAGGCAGCAAGTCAAAACATACCGGGCACGTTTTTTATAAGCACATCAAGGCTACAGAGCTTAAAGCCGTTTACCTATAATGGCGACCTAAGCATACACGCAGGTGTAGCTAACTTTGAGCACAACCTGTCAGAAAAACTTACCTATACATTAGGCCTAAGGGCAGAAAAAGTATTGCAGGAACTGGTTTGGGATACTAACTTCCCGATAGCCGGTGCTGATTTTGATGATGCAACCATAGACAAAGTATACATTTTGCCTGCTGCTACTTTAAAATACAGCCTTAATGATACGCAAAACCTACGTTTTGCCGCAAGTAAAACCTACACATTGCCACAGTTTAAAGAAAAATCACCATTCCGTTACGAAGGTGTGGGCGAAAACTCAATTGGTAACCCGTTCCTTAAACCATCAGATAACTATAACATCGACTTTAAATGGGAAATGTTTCCTAATAACGATGAGGTATTCTCGGCAGGTGTTTTTGGTAAATACTTAGACAACCCAATTAGCCGTGTGCTACTTAACTCTACCCTTAACGATAACACGTTTGTAAATGCAGGTAAATCGGCTTATGTTGCCGGTGTAGAGTTCGAGGTTAAGAAAAACATCTGGAAAGTAGACAACCAAACATTAAGCTTTGGTGCTAACGCAACAGTAATGTATTCGCACCAGGACCTGGACAGCGATAAAGTGGCCCGCGAAACCAACAACAGCTTAAGTGTAAACTTTAACGATAAGACCGATGCGCTTCAGGGAGCATCTCCACTACTTGTAAATGCCGATGTTACGTACCGTGTTGAAGCCGGTAAATTTAAACCAACCGTATCGTTAGTAGGTAACTATTTTCATGACAGGATTTACTCTCTTGGATCTTTTGAAAGAGGTAACATTGTAGAAAAAGGCATTATGATGCTAAACTTTGTATCGAGCACAAGCATAGGCGAAAAATGGACCGTTACTTATAATATGGGCAACATACTAAACTACAAAATAAGAAGGGTACAGGAAAATGCCGAAGGCGATATAGACACCTACAACTTTAGGGCGGGTGTAGACTTTAGCCTGGGTGTTAAGTACAACATTTTCTAATACTTATAAAACATTGCAAAGTGTTATTTAAAGCAGCCTTTTTGGCTGCTTTTTTTATGCCGCATTAGCCTAACATACATAACATTAAGTTAACGCAAACTATAGGCTATTTTAATGTTTATATAACTGTGGCTTAACCCCAAAACTAAACTGCCGATGCATCTTTGCAGTACAAAAATTAAACAACATTAATTAATTGAAACGATGAAAAAATTATTTTTAAGCTTAGCAGTTCTAAGTGCAGTATTTACAAGTTGTGGTGATGATGACTCTAACACTACAGAGCCAATTGCAGAAGCAGCAGATCTTACAGGTACAATTTCTGCCAACTTAACATTAAACGAAGAAACTGTATATACTCTTAAAGGCCCTGTATATGTAGAGAACGGTGTTACACTTACTATACCTGCAGGTACACGTATTGAAGGTTATGCTGAAGCTGATGCTACTGCTGTTGCTTTTCTTGCTGTTAAAGCAGGTGGTAAAATTGTAGCTCAGGGTACTGCTGCAGATCCTATTATCTTTACTTCAAGCAAAGCGCAACCGGCTCCTGGAGACTGGGGTGGAATTGTAGTTTGCGGTAACGCAGTAACTAACTTAGGTACAAACGTACAGGCTGAGGTTACAGGTTTAACATATGGTGGTACAAACCCTGCAGATAACTCTGGCGTACTTTCTTACATCAGGTTAGAATATGCTGGTGCACTTATCAATCCAGAAGCAGAATTTAACGGCTTTACATTTTATGGTGTAGGTTCTGGTACAACTGTAAACAACCTTTTGGCTTACCAGGGTTCTGATGATGGTTTTGAGTTCTTTGGTGGATCTGTAGGTGGAAACAACCTTATCTCTATCGGAAACCAGGATGACTCTTTTGACTGGACTGAAGGTTGGAACGGTACTGTTTCTAACTTATACTCTAACCAGGCTCCTGCTCTTGCTTTCTCTTCAGACAGCCGTGGTATCGAGGCAGACAACAACTCTAACAACGCTACTTTAGCTCCAATATCTAACCCTACACTTTCTAACATTACACTTATTGGCCGTAACAACGCAGCTGTAACCAGCGAAGCCGGTATAATGCTAAGAAGAGGTACTTATGCTACAATAAGCAACGTATACATTGCAGACTTTAAAGGTGCAACGGGTAGCTTTGGTATCAACTTTAACGGTAACGAGTCTGGTGCTTACTTTACACTACACCCACTAAGCAACATTAACATCAACAATGTTACTGCAACATCTAACTTACCGGTAGCTTACACAGCTGGTACATCTACAGGTGCTGGTAACGGTGCAGCTCTTCCATCTTGGACTTCATGGGCTGGTCTTTAATCTTTGAAATTTCTTAGATAATCCATATAATTTACCCCTCTGAACAGAGGGGTATTTTTTTGCTTTATTGCCAGCAAAAAGCAAAAATTATTTACTTGTTAAATAATTTTGTAGCGCCTTATCAATCAGGCACCTTCATAAATTAAAACCATCAGTTTGCCTGTTAAAATAATTAGCAAAAAATTACATTTTAGTTCACATATTCTTTGGTACGGTATTTGAATTATTTATTGTACATTTACACAGTCAAACACCATCAATGAAGAAAAACTACATTTATATTACCTTACTGATGTTCTTTTTGTTTTCTATAGGCGCTGTAGCCCAGGAAAACAAAGGGCTTACCGCATCTGGCAAGGAAGCCATAGAAGGGCTTAATATATACCCGAACCCGGTGAGCTCAGACAGGATTTATATCACTTCTAAGTCTACACAAAGCAAAGATGTAGAGATTTTTGATGTGCTTGGTAAGAAAATTCTTCAGGCAACCATTACAGGCAAAGAATTAAACATATCAGACCTTACAGCCGGCGTATACATTATTAAAGTTAAGGAGGGCGAGGCTACGGCTACTCGTAAACTTATTGTAAAGTAGTTACCGCCCGTAACAATATTTAAAGCACTGCAACAGCGGTGCTTTTTTATTTTGTATTTTTGCCAAAACATTTTGCCTTGCTTACCCCTACAGATATATTTACCATAGGCTCTAAAAAAGAGTTCGAAAAAACTACCCTTAAAGTTTTTAGGCATCAATACGATAATAATACCGTGTATCGCAATTTTTGCGTCTTATTAGGCAAGGATAAGCAAAATGTAAAAGTGGTTAAAGACATTCCGTTTTTGCCCATACAGTTTTTTAAAAGCCACGAGGTAGTAAGCAACCCAGACCCTGCACAGGTAATTTTTACCAGCAGTGGCACCACAGGCATGGTTACCAGTCGCCACTTGGTAACTGACACCAATTATTACGATCAAAGCTTTCGTTTGGCCTTCTCGCAATTTTATGGCAATATAGAAGATTATGCCGTTCTGGCACTCCTGCCCTCTTATTTAGAGCGCGAAGGATCGTCGTTAATCTATATGGTAGACGATTTAATACAGCGCTCTAACAACCCCGATAGCGGCTTTTACCTTAGCAATTACGATGAGCTTATTACAAAACTGGTAGCCTTAGATAATGCCGGCCAAAATGTATTGCTTATTGGCGTTACCTACGCACTGCTCGACCTTGTAGAAAAACAGGGCTTTACATTAAAGAATACCATTATTATGGAAACCGGTGGTATGAAGGGCCGCCGCCGCGAAATGATTCGCGAAGAGCTGCACGAAGTACTGTGCAATGGCTTTGGCGTAAGCAAAATACATTCGGAATATGGAATGACGGAACTGTTATCGCAGGCTTATTCTTTAGGCGATGGCATTTTTGAGTGCCCACCCTGGATGGACATCTTAATCCGCGATACCGAGGATGCACTAACGTATATAGATTATGGCAAAACCGGCGGTATTAATGTTATCGACCTTGCCAATATAAATTCGTGTTCGTTTATTGCCACCCAAGACCTCGGTAAAAAATACACCAACCAAAGTTTTGAGGTGCTGGGCCGCTTTGATAATTCAGATATCCGTGGCTGTAACCTAATGGTGCTGTAAGTAAAACTTCTTAAACACAAAAAGAGCTAACACATTTCAAAAAGAAATAGCGTTAGTTCCTTACATTATTTATAGCAACTTAGTTTTTAAGGATAAGATAGTAATCCCACTCGGCAGGGTTACCCATACCTACACTTGGCGTATATAAAAAAACACGCACTTTTGCAGTAGGGTTAGACTGCCTGTATTCCTTTACAACCTGCAAATTATCTACAGCTTCCCACAAAGGCTGGTAGCTCATGTTTTCAGGATACGCATCCTCATTATAATTAACCTGCTCAAAAGTATCATTAGCAGGCAGTGCAACATTAGTGTTTGTAGTCGCAAATGCAGATATCGCATCTATAGCCTCCGGAAACTCTCTTTCGCCTTTGCCATCCCAAACAATAGTGCCGGCAAAAAGCGGCTGGTTAACCTCCTCATAATTCAGGGTAATATCGCCAAAATCGCCCGGCGATGTATAATCATACGTCAGGGTAAAATCTTCCGCTTCAGGAAAAATAAGCTCCTTTCCACCCTCAAACGCACCCGTTAGGTAATCTACCTGTAGCAGTACTACTTTGTTTTGTGCACTATCTTTAATTGTAGTAGCATCATCGCCAGAGCAGGCTATTGCCAGCACACCCAGGCTTAAAAATAAAAATGTCTTTTTCATGGTGATTGGTTTGTAGTAAGACGCTAAATAAATAAAAAGGTTGCGTACAACTATATGATTTTCTTACGTATAGCCAATAATACATCTTAAAAAAGTTAAAGTTTTCGCGTCCACGCAACGCAAGCGGTAGTGTGTGCATCTTATAGCTGTATTAAACACAAACAGCTATGAAAATTAATTTCTTTTCCAAATTACTACTGTGCACAGGCGCAGCGTTACTGTTATCATCCTGCGATATTGATGATGATAACAACAATTATTACAACCCTATAGACCAGACTATTGCGCGAGGCGTTATTGCCAACGTTAGCCCAAACAGCGGCGACCTTTATTTTTATGCCGATGCCAACCTGGTAAACAATTCGCCTCTTGGCTATAACGCCGCCGAAGGCTACTATGGCTTTTATACCGGAAACCGCGTACTAAGCGTTAAAAACACGGCCGGAAACATTGTGGCAAGCGACACCATTAGCCTTGCAGCAGGCCAGTATTTTAGCGCCTTTGCCGTAAACACCTTCGATAATATAGAGTTGGTAACGTATACCGATTCTTTAGATTATCCTGCAGCAAACCGCACACGTGTTAGGTTTATTAACTTATCTCCAGATGCCGGCGGCATAACCATTACGGCACCCAACCTTACTTTTGCTACCGATCTTGGTTTTAAAGAATCTACAAGTTTTGATGAGGTTGAAAGCGGCAACTACACTATTACTTTTACCAGTACTGCTACCGGAGAAGTATTGTTTACAACTACCGCTACCGAGCTGAATAACGGTGGCAATTACACCATTTACACCAAAGGTTTTGTTACACCACCTGCGGGTAGTAACGACACGTTTAGCAGCGAAAAACTGCGGAATTATTAATTTGTGATTCTACTTTAAACAAAGAGCGACGCATAATACATGCGTCGCTCTTCTTATTTATACTAATTAGCGAATTGATACATTAAAAACCGTGTAATTATTACATTGATGTAATAGCCTCAGCGGCTATAAAGCCACCTGTCCAGGCATTCTGAAAGTTAAAGCCCCCGGTAATGGCGTCTATATTTAAAACCTCTCCTGCAAAGTACAGGTTCTCTACCCTGCGGCTTTCCATGGTTTTAAAATTTACCTCTTTAAGCTCTACGCCACCTGCGGTTACAAATTCTTCTTTAAAAGTACTTTTACCGTTTACCTGATACTCGCCATTTACCAACTGATTGGCCAGTGCCTGTAACTGGTTACGGGTCAGGTCGGCCCACTTGGTATCGGGCAGTATACCTGCCGCGTTAACCAGGCTTTCCCACAAACGGTTAGGAAAATCAAAAGGCGATTTTTTACCCACCGATTTTTTAGCATGCTCCTGCTTTATTTCTTTCAGCAAAACATCGCACTCGTCTAAATCTACATCGTTAAGCCAGTTTACCTGAAGCGCAAACTGGTAGCTTTTATCAAACAATTCACGCGCTCCCCAGGCCGATAAACGCAAAATACCCGGCCCGCTCATGCCCCAATGGGTTATAAGCAACGGGCCTGATGCTTCCAGCTTAGATTTCTTAACCTTTACGGTTGCCAGTGCCGATACACCCATTAAATCTTTAATGCGCGGATCTTTTATATTAAAGGTAAATAACGATGGTACGGGCGGAACAATGGTGTGCCCCAGCTCCTGCAGCATTTCCCACATTTTAGGGTTGCTGCCTGTGGCCATTACCAGTTTATCGGCCAAAAAAGTATCGTTCAGGGTGGTAATCTTCCAATGCGTATCGGCCCTGTAAATAGCCTGTATGCTCTCGCCGGTTAGTATTTGTATGCCATGTTTTTTTGTTGCCGATAAAAAACAATCTATTATGGTTTGCGAACTATCGGTAACAGGAAACATACGCCCGTCTTCCTCAATTTTAAACTCCACACCGCGCTTTTCAAACCATTCTATAGTATCGCCACTACAAAAGCGGTTAAAGGGCCCTCGCAGCTCTTTTTCGCCACGGGGATAAAACTTAACCAGGTCGTCTGGCACAAAACAGGCATGGGTAACATTGCACCTGCCCCCGCCCGAAACCCGCACTTTACTAAGTACCTCTTTGCCGCGCTCTAAAATGGCTATTTTAAGAATTGGGTTGGCATCGGCAATATTAATGGCGGTAAAAAATCCGGCAGCACCGCCACCGGCTATTATAACATCGTAACTTTTACTCATAATCGTTCAGGGTAGTCAGATATTATGCCATCTACACCATAGGCTTTTATACGTTCTATATCTTCGGGTTCGTTTATGGTCCAGGTATACACCTTAAGGCCGGCCTGCTGCGCTTTGTGCACATTACTTTCTGTAAGCAGTGTAAAATGCGGGTGAATGGCCTTTGCCTTAAACTCTACCGCCCACTGCCATGCCTGGGTAACACTGGCCTGCGTTAATACCCCTATCGGAATTTTATTATTGATCTCGCTCATTACCTGCAACTCCTCACGCTGAAAACTCGATGCTATAAAATCGTTATACGCATAACCTTTATCGGCTACATAACGATCTATAAACTCGCTTACCGGTTTGGCTGTGTGGCGGCCTTTCATTTCTATATTTACAAAACATTGTTTGCCAACCCGGTCAAAAACCTCATCGAGTGTGGGTATACTATGCTCGCCATCTATGGTTAGGGCTTTAAGCTGATCTAATGACATTTTATGCACCTCGCCACTACCGTTGGTAACGCGATCTACCGTAAAATCATGAATAACCACTAACTCTCCGGTAGCGCATACATGCACATCCAGCTCTATGCCATTGGCACCAAGCTCTAAGGATTTGGCGAAGGAGGCCAGCGTATTTTCGGGCAAATGGCCTTTGGCGCCACGGTGCCCTATTTTTAGGAATGCTGCCATAGTTTTATTTTTTGTAAAGATAGTTGTTAGGTACGAATTTATAAGAAGCTAATGCAATAGCAACTATTTAATTTGGTGGAATTAGTGAAATTTGTGGCTGAAAAACCAAAAAGCGCAAACCTTTACAGTTTGCGCTTTTATTATTAAAAATAAAATAACCCCCTAATTTTTAACCACCCTGATGGTTTGTGTGGCATTCGCCGAAGTTAACCTCGCAAAATACATACCTGCCGAAAGGCCAGTTGCATTTACAGTTGCTGTGGTAGCATTAATCGCCGTAGTATAAACTACTTTACCGGTAACATCTATAACTTGTATGCTATTTATAATATTATTGCCGGCATTAAATGTCCAGGCTGTAGCCGATGGATTTGGATATACCGAAATACTGCCTGCATTTATTGATGCAACTGCTGCGATGTTAGGCGTTGCAAAGCCATACTCACCTGTTGTTCTGGTAAAAAACACATCCCATGCACCTGCTGTAACCGGAATATTTGGGGCATCTACTGCTGTAGAACCTGTTCCTGAAGGAAAATCAAGGCTACCCCAACCCGGTGCCCATTCGTGGTTAAGCCTGAATTTTACTTCGCCACCCGGAAATGTAAAGTTGCTCAGCATGTAATTAACGCCATCTGTAGTGGTAAGATTGGTATCGGTATTCCAGTCAACAATGCCATCGCCAATAAGGCTTATGGTAACATAGTTAAAACTGTAAGCCTTGGTATCTTTATTAAACGTTATGTTATAGCTGTTTGCTAAAGCCGGTATGGAAGTACCCGATACCGCTGTACCCGTTGGGAAAGCACTGCTACCCCAGCCAACAGCCGCATCGTTAATCATAAACGCTACGTTGCCCGCAGGCAGTGCAACATTGTCTGCCGTATACGTGATGCCATCGGCAGTAAGTAAAGCAACATCTACACCTGTACCTACAAGCGATATGTCATCAAAACCAACATTAATAAAGCTGTACTGTAAGGTAGTAAGATTAAAGGTAACATTATACGTACCGTTTACTATGGGTATGTTAGCCCCGCCCGGAGAAGCCGTACCGGCCGGAAAACCCGTACCGCCCCAATTGTTTGTCCAAACATCATCCTGCCTGAATTTTACACCTGCATCTACCTCCTCGCCTTCGGCAGGGTTTTCTAATACCACATTGTTTAATGTGTACGTAACACCATCGGTTGTTACCATGTCGGTATCGCTACCCCAATCGGTACTGGTAGAACCTCCAATTAGCCCAATGTTAGCATTCTGGGCTGTCATCATTGCTGTGCCCGCCAGGAACACTGTGCAATACATAAGTAGTTTTTTGATCATAAAAAATAGAATTAAAAAATTAAGAAAACGTTATAGTAAATTGGTTAAAAAAAGGGCTACGGACATAATTTGCCCATAGCCCTGTAAATTATTTAGTAAGTATCCAGTACTGCCAAGGTTTGGCATCAAATTTCTGGCCTTGTTTAATAGTAACTTTTTCGCCTGTCATATAATTGGTAAAATCACCTTCAGCCTCAACGGTAAAACTTATCGAAGCTTTAGTAAGGTTGGCTATAAAATACACTTTGCTGTTGCCTTTACTTCTCTCAAAAGCAAGCACATTAGCATCATTAGATGTTTTAAGCCTTGTGTATGCAGCCGGGTTTTTACCGCCATTTAGAGCTTCGTTCGTATTTTTAAGTTCGCCCAGTTTCTCATAAATAGCAAACATGTGCCCTTTTTTCTTGTCGATAGGGTCCTGCTCAAAAAATTTAAGGCGTTTTTTATTATCATATTCCTGTCCGGTATAAATAAGCGGCATACCCGGCATGGTGTAGGTAAGCGCAGCAAAAGTCTCGGCGGCATCGCCCATTCGTTCATACTCGCTGCCGTTCCAGGCATTTTCGTCATGGCTGCTGGTAAGGTTCATCATAATATCATCTTTCTCATATTTTTGAGCAAGATGCACCATAAGTTTATCCCAGTCGGCTACCGTTTTGGTGCCTTTGGCAATATCATTCATAACATGATGCGCCTCAAAACCATAGCCCATATCAAACTGGCCTTTAAGCAAATAGTCTTTTTCTGACTCCATTAGCATAAACAGTGGCTTACGTTTTTCAAGTTTCGGGATGGCGTAGTTCCAGAAATCGGTAGGTACGTTATCGGCCACATCGCAACGGAAACCGTCAATGTTTTCCTCCACCCAATACATCATGGCATTGGTCATGGGGTCGTACACCTTTTTGTTCGCATAATCAAGGTGTGCCACATCGGTCCAGCCCCACGGTTCACCTGTTTCCGGATTTAGCGGATCGGTTACTTCGCCTTTTTTGTTCTTTTCGTAATATTCAGGGTGCTCTGTAATCCATTTATGGTCCCAACCGGTGTGGTTAGCCACCCAGTCCAGAATTACATACATACCATTATCGTGCGCGGTTTGTACCAGTTTCCTGAAATCTTCTATAGTACCCAGGTCAGGGTTAACGGCAGTATAATCGGTAATGGCATACCAGCTGCCCAGGTATTTTTTCTTCTCGTTCGGGTCGGTAATATCCTCAATAGATTTATCGGCTGTAGCCTTACGGCGTTTCATAGAAATAGGATATATAGGCATAACCCACAGCACCTTTACCCCCAGCTTTTTAAGTTCAGGAATATCTTTTGTAAAGGCATTAAAAGTGCCTTCCGCCGAATAGTTACGAATGTTAGCCTCGTAAATAACGCTGTTTTCTGTCATGGCATCGCTAACCGGCGGCAGCGTTGCTTTTCCCTGTGGCATTTGCAAAGGCGTTGTCTTTTCGTCTTTACAGCTTGTAGCTATAAAAGCCAGTGCCATAAGGGTTATAATCGATTTTTTCATGCTATAATAGTTTGGTTGTAGCAAATTAATTTAGTTCGAGCACCAATACCGATTTTGGCTCCATAGTAACCTCTGCACTAACATCTACCGTTTTGCCGGTAAGCACATCTTTACCACTTTTATGAGTTTTGATGCTCTCGGTAAAACGGGCGGTTTTAAATGTTTTGGCTTCGGCACTGTTGTTTATGGCAACCATAACGGTTTCCTTATCGTTATGCCTAAAGTATACGTACACATTATTATCGGGCAGGTATTGTGTAGTTTTACCGGTGTGGATAACCTCTTTGTTTTTTCTCCAGGTAAAAAGTTTGGAAGTGAAATCAAAGTACTGCTGCTGTTGGGCATTGCGCCCTGCTTTTGTAAAGGCATTGTTGGCATCGCCAGCCCAGCCGCCGGGAAAATCATGACGGATATCTCCATCGCCTTTGCCTTTATCGCCGGCCATGCCAATTTCGCTGCCATAATACAATTGCGGAATACCCCTTACCGTGGCTAAAAGCGCCATAGCCATCTGGTATTTTTTAAAATCGTTCTTATAGATCTCGTTAAAGCGGCCGGTATCGTGGTTTTCGGCAAAAATAAGCAGGTTGTTTACATTAGGGTACAAAAAGTCGTTTACGTAGTTGTTGTACATCCTGAACATACCTTTATCCCAGCCTGCATCATCTTCGTTAAAGGCACCTGCAAGGGCATCCATACCAGTAAAATCCATAACGGTAGGCAAGTGCGAGTTATAGCTTTGTATAGCACCTATCTTGCTGTCTTTTTGCCAGTAGGCCATTTGCGCCTGGTCGTTCATCCAGACTTCACCTGCTATATTAAAATAAGGGTATTCATCGGTAATGGCTTTTGTCCATTTAGAAATGCCTTCTTTATCGTTATACGAATACGTATCTACACGGAAACCATCTAATTCAGCATACTCTATCCACCATATTGCATTTTGCGTAAGGTAGTTTAATACTAATGGATTGCTCTGGTTAAGATCGGGCATTGAAGGCACAAACCAACCGTCTACACACTGCCTTTTATCTACAGCCGAAGCATTGCTATCAAACTGTGTGGCCATGCGGTAGTTGGACTGCGAGTAGCCGGGAAACTGGTGTACCCAGTCGTATGTTGGTAAATCTTTATACATCCAGTGCTCTGCGCCCCAGTGGTTGGTAACGTAGTCTAACACCAGCTTCATGCCCTTCTTTTTTACTTCTGCCGAAAGGCGCAGGTAATCTTCGTTAGTGCCGTAGCGCGGGTCTATTTTGTATACATCGCTCTGACCGTAACCGTGGTACGATCCGCGGGCATCGTTATCTTCGCAAAGGGGTGTAACCCAAACTGCGGTAGCACCAAGCTCTTTTATATAATCAAGGTTTTTTATGATACCCTCTATATCGCCACCGTGGCGGCCATTGGGGTTATCTCTTTTTACCTTTTCTGTAGTTGATTTTTCTGAATCGTTAGCAGGATTGCCGTTCGCAAAACGATCAGGCATGATAAGGTACATCATATCAGACGAATCGTAGCTTGCGCGCTGCGCCGAATTGGCTTTTCTTGCTTTAAGCGAATATTTTTGTGTAAAGGCAACCTTGTTTTTATTTTTAAATGAAAACGTAAGTTCTGATGCCGGCACATTTTTAGTATCTATAGTTACAAAAACGTAGTTGGGATTTTCTGTCTTTACTACATTTTTTATAACCACGTTATTAGAAACAGTGGTGGTGTACTGCGCTATGTTTTTGCCATAAAACAGTATTTGAAGTTCGGGGTTGTGCATGCCGGCGTACCAAAACGGCGGCTCTACCCTGTCTGCCTGGGCAAAAGTAAAACTGCAGCTAAAAAGCAGTATGTAAAGTAATTTTTTCATTGTTGTTGTTTTGGCCTCACCCCCAGCCCCTCTCCAAAAGAGAGGGGAGCGAGAGCAATGCAGTTTATGCTCCTGCAAGGTTTTAAAAACCTTGTAAGTATATATTTTTATTAAACCTGCAAGGCCTTAAAGACCTTGCAGGTTATCAAATTAATTAAACCGTTACCAGCGTATTAGGCTGTACGGCAACTTCTTTTCCGTTTACTACAACGGTAAGCTCTCTATCGCCTTCCAGCGTAAAACGGGTTTCGCCCGGATAAACCGATACTTTTAGTACCTGGTTGCGGAAGTTGATGTTAAACGAGTAGCCTTTCCACTGTTCCGGTATTCTTGGTTCAAAGTGCAGCGTATCATTTTTAACGCGCATGCCGCCAAAACCTTCTACAATACTCATCCAGGTACCGGCCATACTGGTAATGTGCAGGCCTTCTTCCACTTCTTTATTGTAATCATCAAGGTCAAGGCGCGATGTACGTAAGTAGAACGTATATGCCTGCTCCATCCTGCCCAGGCCTGCTGCCTGTATAGAGTGTACGCATGGCGATAAGCTCGACTCATGCACCGTTAACGGCTCGTAAAATTCAAAGTGCTTTTCAAGCTGGTCTTTGGTAAAATGGTCTTCAAAAAAGTAGAAGCCCTGTAATACATCGGCCTGTTTAATGTACGGCGAACGCAGTATCCTGTCCCAGCTCCATTTTTGGTTAATAGGGCGCTGCGAACGGTCTAACTGGCTTACCGGCACTAACTCTTTATCTAAAAAGCCGTCTTGCTGAAGGTATACCCCATGCTCTTCTGAGAACGGAAAATACATATCATCAGCTACTTTCTTCCATTGCCTTATCTCATCAGCATTTAAGTTAGCCAATGCCATAATACGGTCGAAATCGGCTGCATATTCGTCTTTAACCTTAGTAATCTGGTCTACCGTATAATCGATACACCACTTAGCAATGTAGTTAGTATAAAAGTTATTGTTTACGTTATTTTCGTATTCGTTAGGGCCGGTTACACCAAGAATCATGTACTTGTTTTTAGCCGACGAGAACGTAGCCCTCTGGTGCCAGAAACGGGCAATACCAATAAGTACTTCCAGTCCTTTTTCAGGAATGTAGCTGTAATCTCCTGTAAAGCGGTAGTAATTGTAAACAGCAAAGGCAATAGCCCCGTTACGGTGAATTTCTTCAAACGTAATTTCCCACTCGTTATGGCACTCTTCGCCGTTCATGGTAACCATTGGGTACAGTGCCGCACCATTATTAAAGCCCAGTTTGGCAGCATTTTCTATTGCCTTGCCCAATTGGTTGTGGCGGTACGTTAACAGGTTACGCGCCACCTGCTGGTCTTTGGTAGCCATGTAAAACGGAATGCAATACGCCTCGGTATCCCAATAGGTACTGCCGCCGTATTTTTCTCCGGTAAAGCCTTTAGGGCCTATGTTTAGCCTTGGGTCTTTACCCAAGTACGTTTGGTTTAACTGGAAAATATTAAAACGGATACCCTGCTGCGCTTTTACATCGCCCTCTATGGTAATATCGGCCATTTCCCAAATAGATGCCCATGCCTGTTTTTGCTCTTCTAACAAAGCATCATATCCTTTGGCTTTCGCCGAAGTGATTACATTTTTAGCCGCATCTATAAGCGCTTCGTTATCATGGTTAAGCGATACTGTGTAGCCCCCAAACTTAACAATGGCAGCGGTTTCGCCCATATTAGCCTCTACCGTGTAGCTAAACTGTACTTTATCTTTAGATGTTTCTACATTGGTGGGTAGCACCTGCAAATCGTTACCATTCAGCAAAATGCTGTTATGCATGTAGGTAGCCGCATTAAAATGCGTTTTAAAAGTGCGTGCTGTTACAAAGCCTTCGTTAGCATTGTGCTTAACGTCTAACGGTTCCCAAAAGGTTTCTTCCCAGTTGGCATCCATGTTTTTAACGCCTGCATCTACATACGGTTTGTAGGTAATTTGTGCTGCGCGGTTTATTGGGGTAACCTCATATTTAATAACGCCAAGCTCATCATTGTTAACAGACAAAAATCTTGTTACGTTAACCTTAATTTCGGCACCACTTGGCAGTACAGCTTCAAAAGAGCGATTGTACCAGCCTTCTTTCATGTTAAGCTCGCGCCTAAAGTTTACTACCTCGCTGCATTTGGCAAGGTCCAGGCTTTCGCCGTTAATTTCTATATCTATCCCAATCCAGCTGGGTGCGTTTAATACTTTTGCAAAATACTCCGGGTAGCCGTTTTTCCACCAGCCCACCTTTGTTTTGTCGGGGTAATAAATACCCGCTATGTAACTGCCCTGAAAGGTATGGCCAGAGTAGCTTTCCTCAAAATTGGCACGCTGCCCCATGGCACCGTTACCTATGCTGAACAGGCTCTCGGACGATTTTACCCTCTCGGCATCAAATCCTTCTTCTATTATACTCCAATTATCCGGTACTATATAATCCTGGTTCATTGTATTAATTAACTAAAGTTTGTAAAAAATCAGTACTAATTTCTGTAAAGTCGTTAACGTTGTGTTGGGCTTCGTTAAGTATAGCCTTGTCTCCAATGCCTATGCTTACCATACCCGCAATGTTAGCGGCCTGTATGCCTGCAACCGAATCTTCGAATACTACAGCGCCTTCGGCAGGCATACCTACCAGTTGTGCTGCTTTTAAAAATACTTCGGGGTCCGGTTTGGCGTTGGTAACATCGTTACCGTCTACAATAGCATCAAAAAAGTGCAGTATGCCTACTTTTTCTAAAATTGGCCTGGCATTTTTACTTGCCGATCCTAATGCTATTGGCTGATTGTTTTGCCTTAAAAATTCCAGCACCGGCACTACGCCCACTAAAATTTCATCGGCTTTCATGTTTACTATGTAGTTAAGATAATCTTCGTTCTTTTCTACCAGCCATTTGTCTTTATCTTCCTGAGATGCTTCTACGTTGCCAAGCCCCAGTATAATATCTAACGATCGTATGCGGCTAACGCCTTTTAGCAGTTCGTTATGTTCATGCGTAAAATCGATACCTAACCTGCCGGCTATTTTTTGCCAGGCCAGGTAGTGGTATTTTGCAGTATCTACAATTACCCCATCGAGGTCGAATATAAATGCTCTCTGACTCATTATTTTGATTGATTGATGTTGATGTTTGCTTTATCGTTAACCATTAGGGCCATAAAGCCGGCCACCACCATAGACACGCCACCTATTAAAAGGGCATATATGGGTTCGTTATGAAAGAAGAAAGAAACCAGGAAGCCTAGTATTGAGGCTGCCAGCAATTGCGGTATTACCACAAAAAAGTTAAACACCCCCATGTAATATCCCATTTTTGAGGCAGGCAATGCGCCCGAGAGCATGGCAAACGGAATGGAAAGTATACTGGCCCAGGCTATGCCCACACCCAGCATAGAAATGTCGTACATGTAAAACGTGAAGTTAAAATACGAGTCGGCCGACCCTATCCTAAAGATAACATCGTTAAACGTACCGGCATTTCCTAAAAAGTAAATGGATGCCAGCCCGAGCCCACCTGCGGTAAGTGCTAAAAAGTGGGTAAACTTGCGGCTTGTTCTTTTTGCTATAAGCGGCAGTAAAAAGGCTGCAATGGCGCCAACAAGATTGTAGTTGGCAAACATTTCGTTAACTACATTGGCCCCTGTATTGTAGGCTACAGATGTAGTAT
Source organism: Flavobacterium subsaxonicum WB 4.1-42 = DSM 21790 (assembly GCF_000422725.1). Lineage (GTDB taxonomy): Bacteria > Bacteroidota > Bacteroidia > Flavobacteriales > Flavobacteriaceae > Flavobacterium > Flavobacterium subsaxonicum. The sequence continues at coordinate 199,404 of NZ_AUGP01000025.1, read as the reverse complement.
CGGTGGTTTTAAAAATATGTTCGGTAACGGCACCGGTAGTGTAAATCCACATAGAAAAAAGCGCGAACCACGTAAAAAACTGCACTATGGCAAGTTGTTTCATTACCGTTGGCATAAACTGGAAATCGTTCATAATGGTTACAAAACCATTGTGGTAATTGCCTGCTTTTTGAAAAAGTCCCGATATAATAAGTGCTGCACCACCAAGCCCAATAAGGCCAAGCGATAGTACGTAAAGATCTTTTTTAAGATCGTAAGCATATACAAAGTACGAAAACAGTAAACCGAGGGCGAGAGTTAGCAAACCTATTAGCAAATGGCGCTTGCCGTTTGCGGTAAACCAAGATGCGGGGCGTTCTTCTGTATGGTATTCATCGGCTTCAGCCTTTTCAAAAGCTTCCAGTTCTGCCGGGCTGTATTCTTTGGTTGTAAAAATGGTTACCAGTACCGATATGATAAAAGCAGCACCACCAATGTAAAAAGAATATTTAACTGAGTCCGGTATTTGCCCTGCCGGGGCCACATTACTTACATTGTAATACGTAAGTATGTTGGGCAGCTTGCTTGCCACATAGGCACCAAGGCCTATAAAAAAGCTTTGCATGGCAAAACCGGTGGTACGTTGTTTTTCGGACAGTACATCGCCTACAAAAGCCCTAAAGGGCTCCATAGTTATGTTTATAGAGGCATCGAGCATCCATAAAATACCGGCCGCAAACCACAGTACCGGAGAGTTTGGCATAATGAAAAGCGCGACTGATGCCAATAAGGCACCTGCAAGAAAGTAGGGTTTCCTGCGGCCCAGCCTGGTCCATGTCCTGTCGCTAAAGTAACCGATGATGGGTTGTACAATTAACCCGGTGAGCGGGGCTGCTACCCAAAGTGCCGGAATATCATCTATCTCGGCGCCCAACGTTTGAAAAATCCTGCTAACGTTGGCATTTTGGAGTGCAAAGCCCATTTGTATCCCTAAGAAACCGAAACTCATGTTCCAGATTTCCCAGAAACCTAATTTACGCTTTTCCATTATCGTAATTTAATGATTATTAAAACGATAAGCGCGTATGGCTTATCAAAACTATAATTGGTTGAAGTGAAATTATAAGCTTTGATAGTTAAGGCAAATATACTTATTTTTTGATGTGAAAAACTTTTTAGGATAAAAAAATTCCGGCACTGAGGCCGGAATATCATTTTTAACGTTATGGTAACTAATAGTTTACAGCAAACTACAACGTTGACGTAGATTCGCGTTCTACCAAATGTGTTTCTATAAGTTCTGTAGTGTATTGTTCGTTTTCTTCTTCCAGTTCCAGCCTGTCGATAAGCATTTGTGCGGCACGGCCACCCATTTTTATACCATTCTGGCTAACAGTGGTTATGCTCGGGCTCGAAAATTGCGATATAATGCCATCGGTAAACCCAATTACAGACAGATCTTCCGGCACACGGATGCCCATTTTGGTAGCCAGCTTAATACTGGTAACCGCAAAAAGCTCGTTTACGGCAAAAATAGCGTCAGGTTTCTTTTCTAATAGCAGCTTCTCAATTTTAGAGGCACAATTCTCTATATCTTCAATTTTAACTATCATATCGTCCTCTACAGGCAGGTCGTGGTCGCGCAGGGCATTAACATAGCCATCGGTACGCAGCTTGCCCACGCTAACATAGTCTACCGTGGTAACCAGTGCCACGTTTTTAAACTGTTTGGCAATTAAAAAGTCAACCGCCTCGTAGGCAGCGCGCTGGTCGTCTATAATAACCTTATCGCAAAGCACATCGTTAGTAATACGGTCAAACATTACAACGGGCATACCCTGGTTTATAACCTCTTCTATATGATGGAAATCCTTTTTTTGCTGGGTTTCTTTAGACAGCGACATAATAAAACCATCGGTACTGCCGGTGGCCAGCATCTCCATATTTATTACCTCTTTATCAAAACTTTCGTTGCTAAGGCACACAATTACGTTGTAGCCATTTTCGTTAGCTACCTGCTCTATTCCGCTAATAACGGTGGCAAAAAAATGGTGTACAATTTCGGGTATGATTATACCAATTGTTTTGGTTTTTTTATTCTTAAGGCTCAGGGCAATATTGTTGGGCCTGTAGTTGTATAATTTCGCAAAAGCCTGTACCTTTAGTTTAGTGTCTTCGCTTATCTCCGGGCTGTTTCTCAATGACTTAGAAACTGTAGATATAGACACGTCCAGTTCTCTGGCAATTTGCTTTAAAGTGACCTTTCTTTTCATTTTGGGATAGAAAATTATTGAATTACAAATAAAGGTAAATAAAATTTCGAATATTTCTGTTTTAAGAGCCATAAACTTAAAAGTTTTCAACACGACAACGTTTGCGTTACCCTCATTTCACGAAAACGTTTTTTTGTATACTCTTTTTAGATAATTTTAATCTCTGAAGTGAATTTATAAGCATTAAAACCCAAATTTTAACCTAAACAACTTGTATGAAAACTATGTATCAAAAGTTACTACTTTTATTACTTATGCTTCCGGTAAGTGTACTCGCTCAGAGCACATTAACAGGAACCGTTCGTGATAATACAACCGGGGAACCCATTCCCGGGGTTAATGTAATTGTGCAGGGCACACAAAACGGCACCGCGACCGATTTGGATGGTAAGTATACACTTACAAATGTTGCTAACCCAAGCAGCATTGAGTTTAGCTATTTAGGCTTTGCAAACCAGGTATTAAACTATACCGGGCAAGCCTCTTTAGACGTAACTCTAAAAGAAGATGCCACACAATTACAGGAAGTAGTAGTTATAGGGTATGGAACAACAACTAAAAAAGACGCTACAGGCGCCCTAACCAATGTTACTGCAGAGCAGTTTCAAAAAGGACCAATTGTAGGTGCAGAGCAGCTACTACAGGGTCGCGTTGCCGGTTTACAGGTAACTAACGGCGGTGGAGAGCCGGGCGGCGGGTCTTTAGTAAGAATAAGGAGCGGGGCATCTTTAAATGCTAACAGCGATCCTTTATATGTTATTGACGGCGTACCTGTAGAGGTAGGCGGTGGTGGCGCAATTGGTGGCAGGAATGCCCTTGCTGCTATAAACCAGAACGATATTGCCAGCATGACGGTTTTAAAAGATGCCGCTGCTACAGCAATATACGGTTCCCGTGCCTCTAATGGTGTAATTATAATTACAACTAAAAAAGGTAAAAGCGGCGAAATGCAGGTAACCTACAACGGTAACTTTCAGGTTAGCGAAGTAGTTAAAACTGTAGATGCCCTTACAGCCGATGAATATCGCACTTTTGTAAACACCTACGGTAGCGATACCCAAAAAGGTTTACTTGGCACTGCAAATACCGACTGGCAAAAACAAATATACAGAACTGCCTTTGGTACAGACCACAATATAGCTTTATCTGGAGGTTCTGAAAATATTACGTACAGAACATCTGTGGGATATACAGATATGAGCGGCCTTTTAGATAAAGATAACTTTAAGCGTACTACTATTGGTGCTAACCTTAGCGGTAACTTTTGGGATAATCACCTTAAAATAGACGTTAACAGTAAATCGTCTATGATGCATAACAATTATAGCGATAAAGGTGCTATTGGATCTGCTGTAGCTTTTGACCCTACACAGCCGGTGCGCCAGGAAAATGCATGGGGCAACTACTTTCAGTGGACTAATGCTACCGGAGATGGATATGATGTTAATGCGAGTAGAAACCCGGTATCTATAATAGAGCAGAAGCATAATTTTGGTAACTCTTTCAGGAGTATTGGTAACGCACAGTTTGAATACAAAGTACATTCTTTAGAAGACCTTAAACTTATTGCTAACTTTGGTTACGATTATTCTTCTGGCCGTACGTATGGTGGTGTAGACCAGGATTATGTAGTACCTGCCGAGGCTGGTAGCACGTATGAAAATACACAAACCAACAAAAATAAAGTTATGGATTTGTACTTTAACTACAATAAGTATTTAGAGTCTATAAAATCTACCTTAGATGTTACAGGTGGTTATAACTATCAGGATTTTAGATACGAAAATGGTGGTTCTAATTATAGCTATGCAAACAATATTACCAACCAGAATATTTCAACGGCAGAGCGCTTAAACCTGCAATCATTTTTTGGAAGGGCAACCTTTACAATTGCAGATAAGTACATACTTAACGCCTCTTTTAGGACAGACGGATCGTCTCGTTTTACAGAAGATAACCGTTGGGGTTATTTTCCGGCAGCAGCAGTTGCATGGAAAATAAACGAAGAAGATTTTTTAAAAGACAGCAAAGTTGTTAACGACTTAAAACTACGCGCCAGTTGGGGTATTACAGGCCAGCAAGATACAGGTGTAAGATATCCTGCCGTACCATTGTACCAGCAATCTACAACTACTGCATTGTACCAAATTGGTTATGATGCATCCGGCAACCCAATTTACTCTACAACATTCAGGCCACTGGCTTATAATGAAGACCTTAAATGGGAAGAAACAAAAACCTTAAACTTTGGTGTAGACTTTGGCTTATTTAACAACCGTATTACCGGTGCTGTAGAATACTATACCCGTAAAACTAACGACCTTATTGTATATGCACAAAACCCACAAGGTGTTAACTTTAGTAATGGTGCATTTTACAACATTGGCGATATGGATAACAAAGGTTTAGAGCTAAGTGTAGATGTATACCCAGTAAAAACAGACAACCTTACGTGGAGGGTTGGTGGTAACATGACTTTCCAAAACTCAGAAATTACTAAACTTAGCAATCAGGATACACCGGGCTTTCCAGGATATAACGTAGGCACAATTACCGGTGGTACAGGTACATCTGTACAAAACAACCAGGTAGGCTATGCTCCTAACTCTTATTTTGTATTTGAGCAGGCTTATGATGCCAGCGGCAAACCGTTAGATGGCGTTTATGTAGACAGAAACAATGATGGCATTATAAACTCTGAAGACAAATACCACTTCAGGAAACCATCTGCCGATGTATTTTATGGCTTTAATACCGATGTGTCTTACAAAAACTGGTGGTTATCTATGAGTTTTAGGGGCAGCTGGGGTAATTACAACTACAACAACGTGTTTTCTAACATAGGCAACCAGGCTGTAGCATTACCAACAAACGGTAATTACCTAAATAACGTACATTCAGATGTGCTTAATACCAATTTTGCAAATCCAAGATACGAGTCTGACTACTACGTACAAAATGCATCATTTTTAAGAATGGACAACGTAACCCTTGGTTACACGTTTAAAAATGTATTTTCTGAAGGCAGTACTATGAGGATTACAGGTGCTGTACAAAACGTATTTATTGTAACAGATTACGATGGTATAGACCCTGAAATTTCGGGTGGTGTAGATAATAACCTTTACCCAAGGCCAAGAACGTATACGTTAGGCCTTAATGTAAACTTCTAAAAAATAAAATTGAAATGAAAAATATAAACTTAAAATTAGCCGCTGCGATATTTTGCTTATCGCTTTCGCTAACTTCTTGTACCGACGATCTGGACCAAAGCGATCCTTCCAGCGCTGCCAACCCATCGGTAGACCAATTATATAGTGATCCTGCCGCTTACAAGCAAACACTTGCTAAATTGTATGCAGGCCTTGCTACTACGGGCCAAAATGGGCCTGCGGGTTCTCCGGATATATCGGGTATAGACGAAGGCGCCAGCCAGTATATAAGGGGTATGTGGTTAATGAACGAATTAACTACAGATGAGGCTGTAATTGGCTGGAATGATAATACTATTAAAGATTTTCATTACCAAACGTGGTCTTCAAGCGATTTGTTTATCAATGCAACATTTAGCCGCCTTGATTTCCAGATAAAAAACTGTAACGAGTACCTGCGCCAAACTTCTGACGAAAAATTAGACAGCCGTGGTGTATCCGGAGAACTGAGAACAGAAATTGCTACTTACAGAGCCGAAGCGCGTTTTTTACGTGCACTTAGCTACTGGCATTTTCTTGACCTTTTTGGAGGCAGGGTTGGTATAGTAACCGAGAACGACCCTACTACCTACTTTTTACCTAAGCAGGCTACTGCACAGGAGCTTTATGATTTTATAAATACAGAGCTTACCGAGGTAGAAGGCCTTCTTAAAGATGCAAGGACTAACGAATATCCGCGTGCAGATAAAGCTGCTGCATGGATGCTTCATTCTAAATTATACATGAATGCACAGGTATATATTGGTACAAGCCACTATGCCGATGCTATGCCACTATTAACCAACATTATTAATAGCGGTTATACTTTAAATACAAGTTACGATCAGTTATTCTATGCCGATAACGACAGGAATGGCGCTCAAAACGAGATTATTTTTGCTGTAGCTTTTGATGGACTTAATACTAAAACCTATGGTGGTACTACATTTTTAGTACACGCCCCTGTAGGTGGAAGTATGGTTCCGGCAGAATTTGGTATTAATGGTGGCTGGGGCGGTATACGCACAACATCTGCCTTTGTAGATAAATTTAGTAACAGCTCTGGCGATTTGAGGTCTAATTTCCATACCGCAGGGCAGTCTCTTGCCATTGCAGATATTAGCGATTTTACACAGGGCTATGCTGTAGAAAAGTTTAGGAATATAGATGTTAACGGTAACCCGGGATCTGATTCTGCCGGAGATTACGCCGATACTGATTTCCCGATGTTCAGGCTTGCAGACACCTACTTAATGTATGCAGAGTGCGCCTTAAGGACAGGACAAAATGTAGGACAGGGCCTAAGCTATGTAAACCTTGTTAGAACAAGGGCTTATGGCAACGCATCGGGCACGGTAGGTTCTATCAACCTTCAGTTTATATTAGACGAAAGGGCAAGAGAACTTTACTTTGAAGGCCACAGAAGGACCGACCTTGTGCGATTTGGCAAATTTACCGGAGGCACCTATGTATGGCCATTTAAAGGCAATACACCGGCCGGAAGCCCAACGCCAAGCTTCAGGAATATTTTCCCTATCCCTGCCAATGCATTATCTGCAAACCCAACTTTAACCCAAAACCCAGGATACTAACACCAAACAATATCTTAAAAAAAATGAAGACACTTAGAAACTCAATAATAGCGATGCTTGCACTGTTTGCAGTATCTTGTAGTACAGACGATGTAGAAGACAGGCCGGTTGTAGCAGGCGTAGACGCTCCTGTATTAACTGCCCCCGAAGAAGGTAATGCTTATACTTTATTACCTGACAATATGGATGTTTTAGCAGAGAGGTTTATATGGACCCCGGCTAATTTTGGAGAAGGCATTATTGTTAGCTACGATATAGAAATAGATGCCGCAGGCGATGAGTTTGATACTCCGGCTGTAATTGGCTCTACCACAGGCGCAACACAATTTGCAGCTTCGGCAGGTGTAATAAACAATGCATTATTGGCTACCGGTGCAGCACCGTTTGTAACGGCTAACTTTGAGGTAAGGGTAAAAGCTTACGTAGGCAGCAATGTACTATACAGCGAGCCGGTTGAAATGATCGTTACTCCTTACACTACAGAAACTCCAAGGCTTTGGATGGTTGGTGGTTTCCAGGCTGCAAGCGGCTACGGTGCTAATTTTGATTATGCTACTGCACCTCAGCTTAAAGCTGTAGAATATGGCGACACTAACTTTGAAGGTTACGTTTACATTGCCGAAGATATTACATCGGCAGATAACGGATTTAAATTCTCTACTGTAGCTAACGAAAATGGCGTTAATTATGGTATGGGAAGCACAGCTGGCACAATAGCCGAAGGTGGTGCTAACATTACCGCTACTGCTGGTTACTACCTTGTAAAAGTTAATACAGACTCTGGTATACTTTCTTACAGCCTTACTCCTGCAAACTGGGGCGTTGTAGGCTTTGCAACAACTGGCAGCGATGCCGGTTGGAACAACAGTACCGATATGACGTACAACCCTACTACTAAAGTTTGGGAAATTACAATGCAACTGTCTGCCGGCGAATTTAAATTCAGGGCTAACAATGCATGGGATATTAACTATGGCGATACAGGTGCCGATGGCGTGCTTGAATCTGGCGGAGACAACATTGTTGCTACTGCCGGTATGTACAAAATTACATTAGACCTTAGCAACCCAAGAGAATATACTTACACTCTTACAGCTCAGTAAAAATTATGTAAAGGCTGCCTGTAACGGGCAGCCTTTTTTATATAAAAATTTTATGAAAAAAATTACGCTACTACTTTTTCTACTTACAAGCTTAGTAAGCTTTGGGCAAATTACTACGAGCCCGTCTCCGGCAATAGCCACAGGGGCTGTAACGCTAAACTTTGATAAAGCCGGCACTCCGCTTGCGGCTTATACCGGCACCATTTATGCCCACATAGGGCTTACCGTAGATGGCACGCAATGGCAATATGTACAAGGCGAATGGGGTAACAATACCACACAGCCGGCCCTTACATTAGTATCGGGCACTACGTATAAATTAGACCTTACACCCAACTTGTACACTTACTTTGGTGTACCCACTACAAGCACTATTACACAAATATGTGTGGTACTGCGTGGCGATACGGGTTCGCCCCAAACTACCGATACTTTTTTAAATGTAGGTGCTTTTCAGGTTAACCTTACTGCTCCGGCAGCAGGCAGTACTACGATACTATCGTCGGGCAGCAGCTTTACCATTAGTGCCAGTAATACAGATGGTAACGCAAGTTACAACCTAAAAGCTAACGGTGTAAGTATTAACACCAACGCAGCAACAGCAAACTACAGCTACACTCAGACAAATATTACCACCAATCAAAATTATGAGCTGGTAGTAACACAGGGCACTAATGTAATTACAAAAAACTTTACAGTTATTGTAAATCCTAATACAGTTACTGCGGCATTACCCGCAGGGGCTGTAGATGGTATTACTTATAATGATGCCGATGCTACTAAAGCTACTCTGGTACTTAACGCCCCGGGCAAAGACTTTGTATATGTTGCTGGCAGCTTTAACAACTGGCAGCCATCATCGGCGTATGCCATGAAAAAAGATGCTGCTACAGGCAAATTCTGGTTAGAGCTTACAGGCTTAACAAGCGGCGTGCCGGTTACCTTTCAGTATTGGGTGGTAGACCAGACCCCGGTTGCCAACTCTCCGGTGCTTGTAAAAACCGCCGACCCATTCTCTACACTTGTACTGTCTCCTTATGATGATCCGTACATAACCACTTACCCTAACATGCCAGTTTACCCGGAAGGGCAGCAGTTTGAGGTATCGGTACTGCAAACGGGCCAACAGGCGTACGATTGGCAGGCTACCGATTTTGTTCGCCCTGCTAAAGAAGACCTTGTTATTTACGAGCTTTTAATCCGCGATTTCGATACCAACCAAACCTGGGATGGGCTTGCTGCTAAAATAGATTATTTTAAAGCCATGCACATTAACGCAATTGAGTTAATGCCCGTTATGGAGTTTGAAGGTAACATATCGTGGGGTTACAATACGGCCTACCACATGGCTTTAGATAAAGCGTATGGTAACGCCAACAGCATGAAGGCTTTTATAGACCTGTGCCACCAAAATGGCATTGCCGTTATATTAGACCTTGCGCTTAACCACGTATATGGCCGCTCTCCGCTTGCCCGTATGTGGGTTAACGACCCCGATGGCGATGGCTTTGGCATTACAACAGCCGAAAACCCGTATTGCAACATAGAGGCTAAACACGCGTACAGTGTGGGCACCGATTTAAATCACCAGTCGGCTTTAACGCAGTATTATACCGAAAGGACGATTGAACATTGGATGGACGAGTTTAACATAGATGGTTTCCGTTGGGACCTAACCAAAGGCTTTACGCAAAACTGTGCCCCATCGCCAGGCGATTGTACAGAAGCGTATCAGGCCGATAGGGTAGCCATCTTAAAACAATATGCCGATTACCAGTGGTCTATAGACCCTGATTTTTACGTAATATTCGAGCACCTTGGCAGTGGTGGCACAGCTCCTAACACTTCGGGTGCCGAAGAGGTAGAATGGGCCAATTACCGTGCCGACGAAGGCAAAGGGATAATGCTATGGGGCAACTACAATTATTTCTTTAACGAGTTTTCTATGGGATATAGCAATACCGGTTTTAACGCCATAGATTTTGAAGTTAAAGGTTTTTCTAAACCAAGGGTGGTAGGCTATGCCGAAAGCCATGACGAAGAAAGGCTTATGTACAAAAACGCCCTTTACGGCGCCGTTAACGGATCGTATAGTGTAAAAAACCTTGCTACCGCGTTAGAGCGCCAAAAAGCAATTGGCGCTATGCTGCTAACCGTACCGGGCCCTAAAATGATATGGCAGTTTGCAGAACTGGGTTACGATTTTGGTATTAACTATTGCGAAGACGGCACTTATAATAACGATTGCCGTACCAACCCAAAACCAATTCCTGGGGTTATAGGCTATAATTCAGACCCGCAAAGATTAGCGGTACGCGATGTTTGGGGCAAGATTACCAACCTTAGAACAAGCAACCCGGTTTTTCATACCACCACATTTACCGTGGCAACAGCCAACACCCTTACGCCAAGAATAGATGTATGGAACGATGCCCTTAGTGCCGATGTACTTAACAAAGTAATTGTACTGGCCAACTTTAATACCAGCGCACAAACGGTTAACACCGGCTTTACCGCAGGCGACTGGTACAACCTTATGGACGATAATACTACTATAAGCGGCACCACAACTACTGTTACATTGCAGCCTGGCGAATTCAGAATTTTTGGAAACAAGCCGGCAGTGCTGGGCAACGAGGCATTTATTGCCCCAAAAGCTGCCTTATACCCTAACCCGGCCAACAACCAGTTTAGCATAAGCGTTGATGCTCAAAAAGTAGAAGTTTATGCTATTACAGGCCAGCTGGTTAAAGCGTATGGTGCAAACACACAAGGCTACGCTTACGATGTTAGCGGTTTACCACAAGGCATGTATCTTGTAAAAATTACCGATGCCGCTAATCGCCAAAGCGCTATAAAACTTATAAAAGAATAATTTTGAGTTAGTTAGTTAAATAGTTTAGTTTTTTAAAAGGCCTCCCTAACAAAGGAGGCCTTTGTTATTTATATCATAAAGGTTTAGCGTTTTTTGTGGTATTGGTGTAAATTTAAATACATCTTAAAATTACTACATCATGAAAAAAATAGTACTTGTTACCGTTATGGCTTTTTTATTGGCAATGTGCAAAAGCGCAAGTGTAGACAATGTTGCCGATGTGCACCATAAAGACGATTTTGAGGGCGTATCTGCAAACGAGAAAAAAGCATTGCTTAAAGAGCTGAAAGCTACCGACAGGCGTTACTCTGTTTTAATATTTACAGAAAACTACGGTGGCGAAAAAATAATTGCCAGCACTGCCGGTAAACGTATGTATGCCGATTATGTAACCTCTAACCCAACAACGGGTGTAGCAGCTACCGCACGTATAGAAAACAACGCCAACACAAGGGTGTATGACAACTTTAATAAAAAAGAAATAGTTATACACGAGGCCGAAGCCAAAAAGCACAAGTTTATTTACCTTAAAAAGAATTTGGAAGGCGATACACCTTACACTATTACGTACAGCAACACACTTAGGCCGCTGGAATAATGTTTAACCTATACTTTTGCCGCCATGTAGCTTTAAAATGCTTACAGGGCGGCAAAATCATTTACAATACGCTTAGATTTATATTTATAACATGAAGAAATTATTTTTTATCCTACTGGCATCATCTCTATTCGTAATGTGCAAAAGCGCGAGCACTAAAACTGCTGCCGACAAGCCGGTTGCCGAAGTACAGTACAAAGACGATTTTAAAAGTGCCGATGCAGCCGAGAAAAAAGCATTGCTAAGCAAACTTAAAGCTACGGGCAAAGGCTATTCGGTTTTAATTTTTACCAAAAACTTTATTGGCGAAAAAGTAGTGGCCAGCAATGCTAAAAAAACGCTGTACAGCGGCTATGTAATATCGGATCCTAAAACGGGCATTGCCGAAAAAATTCGCATAGATAATAGTGTAGATACTAAAGTGTACGATACCCGTACCAAAAAAGAGGTAGTTATAGACGTTAAAAATGCCCAGAAGTATAAGTTTATCTACCTTATGAAGAATAACGAGGGCGATTCGGCTTTTCTTGTAACCTATAGTAATACACTTAGGCCGCTGGAGTAAACGGTCTTTATAAATCATAAAAAAATGGGCATCTAACAGATAGCCCATTTTTTTTACTAAAAGAATTTTAAAGTTGCATTACATTACCATCCTTTAACCTTCGGATAAAAACATCCTGCACTTTACCAAAATGGCCGAGGCCTTTATCTGCATCTTCAATCTGGTTATAGTGCGGAGGATTATTAAAGCAGGCCTACCCGGGATAATCGGGGGTAATTTTCATAATTACTGTTTATTTAACTGGTGTTGCCCCTACAGAAGCTGCTATAATTGCATTGGCTACTTCTTGTGGGTGGGTAATGTATACAATATGGCTCGATTTAACCTCTGTTACCACAGAACCCGCCCTTTTGGCCATAGTGTATTGTATTGCCGGGGTTATACTTTTATCCTGTGTTGCAATAATAGCCCACGATGGTTTATTTTTCCAGGCAGTTTGCGTTAAAGGTGTTATAAATGCTTTAATGCTTATTGGCGCCTGAGAGTCGTATAAAAAATCAGACTCGGCTTTACTAACCCCTCCTGCAAAACCGGCATGAAATTTTTCTTTACTGTAAAATAAAAAACCATTAGCATCCGGAGGCAGTATTCCTTTTTCTTCTGCAGGGATTTCGGTTTTAGCAAGATCTAAGGTAGATTCGCCTGCCTGCGGCTGGTAAGCAGCTACATAAACAAGGCCGGCAACTTTTGCATCTGTACCTGCCTGGGTAATTACTGCGCCGCCCCATGAGTGGCCCACCAGTATAACAGGTCCGTTTTGGTTAAGCAATACACGGTTTACGGCAGCAACATCATCTTCTAAAGATGTTAGCGGGTTTTGTACAATGGTTACATTGTAGCCTTTAGCCACTAAAATGTCGTGTACACCCCTCCAGCCAGAACCATCGGCAAAGGCACCGTGTACAATTACAATGTTTTTAACCGGCGTAGTTTTGCCGGTGGCCGCCTTAGCGTTTTTTGCAGTTTCCTGACCATTGCTAAATGTTACACTTAGCAAAGCAAGGGTAGATAAAAATAGATTTTTCATGATTATAAAAATTTGATTATTAATATGATGATAAATAATTACAGTACAAACGTACAGCACTATACTGCATAAATCAAATTAATAAAATTTAGTCTTTATAAATTAAAAGTATAACTATAAGCCGTTTTTGCACATAATAACATACCCACTCTAAGAAATACCTGCTGCATTCTGCAAATTAATATATGATGTATTAGGCAGTTATTCTTTAAATTTTTGCTTACTTTTGGGGTTCCAGCCTGTTAAAAATTATTTGCTCAAGAATAATTTTTCTACATATTTGAATTTCTAATAAATAATTGTACTTTTGCAACCCCTTTATTGGGGATGGAATGTTTAATTAAAATTATTTATTGTGAACACATTAAGCTACAAAACAGTTTCGGCTAACAAAGCTACTGCTCGTAAAGAGTGGATTGTTGTTGATGCTGAAGGTCATAATTTGGGCCGTTTTGCTTCTAAAGTTGCGATGCTTTTAAGAGGTAAATACAAAACAAATTATACCCCGCACGTTGACTGTGGTGATAACGTAGTTGTTATCAACGCAGAAAAGATTAACCTTACAGGTAACAAACTGGATGAGAAAACGTACATCCGCCACACTGGTTACCCAGGAGGACAGCGCACTCTAACTGCTAAAGTTGTTAAGGCCAAAAACCCTGCAATCTTGGTAGAGAAAGCTGTAAAAGGAATGCTTCCTAAAAACAAATTAGGAGCAGAGCTATTCCGTAATTTAAATGTATATGTAGGTACTGAGCACAAACATGGTGCACAGACTCCTAAAACCGTTAACTTAAACGACCTAAAGTAAGATGGCAACTATCCACAAAATTGGCAGGAGAAAAACTGCCGTTGCCCGTATTTACCTGTCTGAAGGCTCAGGAAAAATCACGGTTAACAAAAAAGATTTAGAAGTTTACTTCCCAACGGCTACTTTACAGTACAAAGTAAGACAAGCGCTTAGCATGACTAACAATGTTGAAAACTTTGATGTAAAAGTAAACGTTTACGGAGGTGGTATTACTGGCCAGGCAGAAGCTGTGAGAATGGCAATTGCCCGTGCTATGTGCGAAGTTGATGCTGAGAACAGAAGCATCCTTAAACCAGAAGGCCTGTTAACAAGGGATCCTCGTATGGTAGAACGTAAGAAATTCGGCCAGAAGAAAGCCCGTAAGAGATTCCAGTTCTCTAAACGTTAATATGCTGACTGTTGCCCTGAGTTTATCGAAGGGCGGCAAACAGTTCATTTTTATTATTGAATTTAAAAAACCTAGTTGTTGTTGCCCCGCTGAGGCGTGGGGTTAGTTTAGCATCTAAATAGTCAGGGCCAGCCAATGCGCGCCACCTGATTATTGCGCTTACTCAACAGAACGTAAACTATTACAAAAATGGCAAATAAAGTAGAAGTTAAAGACTTACTGGAAGCTGGTGTTCATTTTGGACACATGACCAGAAAATGGGACCCAAACATGGCCCCTTACATATACATGGAGCGTAATGGTATACACATTATCAACCTGTATAAAACTGCAGCTAAAATAGAAGAGGCTAACGAAGCCCTTAAAAAAATAGCTGCATCAGGCAGAAAAATTCTTTTTGTTGCTACTAAAAAGCAGGCAAAAGATATCGTAGCTGAAAAAGCTGCTGCCGCTAACATGCCATACATTACCGAAAGGTGGCCTGGTGGTATGCTTACCAACTTTGTTACTATCCGTAAAGCTGTTAAAAAAATGGCTTCTATTGATAAAATGAAGAAAGACGGTACATTTATGACACTTTCTAAGAAAGAGCGTCTTCAGGTAGATCGTCTTCGTGCAAAGCTTGAGAAAAACTTAGGTTCTATTGCCGATATGACAAGGCTTCCAGCTGCGTTGTTCGTAGTAGATATTAAGGCAGAACACATCGCAGTAAAAGAAGCACAAAAATTAAACATTCCAGTTTTCGCAATGGTAGATACCAACTCTGACCCACGTCAGGTTGATTATGTTATCCCTGCAAATGATGATGCTTCTAAATCAATCGACAAAATTTTATCTTTAGTTACTGGTGCCGTTATTGATGGCCTTGCTGACAGGAAATCTGATAAAGATGACTTTCAGGATCAGCCAGCCGGCGAAGAAACTGCTGCTGTAGAAGCTGCTCCGGCTCCTGTAGCTGCTGAAGCTCCTGCAACAGAAGCTCCAACTGCTG
Organism: Flavobacterium subsaxonicum WB 4.1-42 = DSM 21790; assembly: GCF_000422725.1. Taxonomy (GTDB): domain Bacteria; phylum Bacteroidota; class Bacteroidia; order Flavobacteriales; family Flavobacteriaceae; genus Flavobacterium; species Flavobacterium subsaxonicum. The sequence goes on along the minus strand of NZ_AUGP01000025.1, from coordinate 184,011 downwards.
CTACTGAAGAGTAAAAATAACATTACAGTAAAGCCGTTGTGCCGGGTGATGTTTACTTTTGTGGCATTATCTACACTAACGGCTTTATTTTTTTATAACTATAAACACTATTTGAAATGGCAAATATTACTGCTGCAGACGTAAATAAACTAAGAACCATTACCGGTGCCGGTATGATGGACTGCAAAAAAGCGCTTGTTGAAGCTGAAGGCGATTTTGACAAAGCTATTGAAAACCTTAGAAAAAAAGGTCAGAAAGTTGCTGCTAACAGAGCAGACCGCGAATCAAGCGAAGGTGCGGTACTTGCTGTTGTTAATGCAGACAAAACCGAAGGTGTTGTTATATCTGTTAACTGTGAGACTGACTTTGTTGCTAAAAACGAATCTTACGTTAAACTTGCTACAGACATTGCTAACCTTGCACTTAACTACAAAACTAAAGAAGAGCTTCTTGCTGCTGATTACAACGGTATTACCGTTGAAGAAAAGCTTATTGAGCAAACTGGCGTTATAGGTGAAAAAATTGAGATTGGTGCTTTTGAAAGACTTGAAGGTGCTTTTGTTGGTTCTTACATCCACGCAGGTAACAGGATTGCTACTCTTGTAGCTTTATCTGCTAATGTAGACGGTGCTGAAGAGGCTTCTCGTAACGTTGCTATGCAGGCTGCCGCTATGGCTCCTATAGCACTTAACGAAGATGGCGTTGATGCTGCTACTGTAGAAAAAGAAATAGAAATTGCTAAAGACTTACTTCGTCAGGAAGGCAAGCCGGAGGCTATGCTTGATAATATTGCTAAAGGTAAATTAGGCCGTTTCTTTAAAGATAACACCCTTGTTAACCAGGATTATATTAAAGACAGCAAACTTAGCGTAAGCGAGTACATAAAATCTGTTGATTCTTCTTTAACCGTTACAGGTTTTAAAAGGGTTGCACTTGCATAAGTAAATTGCAAACACAAAATAAAACCCCAGACTTTTTAAAGTTTGGGGTTTTTTATTTTCAGCTATTTACTTAAAGTATAATCAACGCTATGCTACTTATTTGCTTTTATAAAATACTGTAAAGACAAAAATTCTTCGAAAAGGCCAAATGTAATTGTGTTTATAATTTTAGCCATAGACCTGCCCTCGTAAATACTTATGGCACTTTTTACAGCCCGAATTTTAAAGCCCGAATTAAGCACCAACTGTTCAATATTATACTTGCAGTAAAACCTCATGTGCGTATAATCAAACAGGCCGCTTTCATCATACTTAAAGTCGCCGTTTATAAATATCCTTTTAAAAGTAGAGTAATGCCTTACGTTAGGCATACTCACCAATAAAAGACCATCATCTTTAAGGTATTTTTTTGCTTTTTCTAAAACAAATTTAGGCTCTACAAGATGCTCTAATACATCGGGCAGAAGAATGATATCAAAATAATTTTCGTATTCCGGAAAATCCATAAACTCAATATTCCCAAAAATAAACCTGTCAAGGGGCTTATACTTACCCGGATTCTTTTTATCTTCAAAAATATCTATTCCAACAGCCTCCTTAGCTACGCCTTTTTGTTTTAGATAATAAAGGGTATCGCCATAAGCGGCGCCAATTTCTAAAACTTTAAGATTAGTTTTCTTTTCGTCTAAAAATATTAAAAGGTCAGTACGGGTATTAGAATAATAATCAGAAGCCTTATCTATATAATTCATTGCATCTTTTTAAATCAGTAAATAACCTGTGTTTAAACGTCTATTGCTATCAATTAATATTAAGCAATCTTGCCAATAGCAAGGATAATTTATGAAAAATTAACATGGCAATTGATAACAAAACAAGTTTACACAATTTATTTGGCATTTCCTGATTTAAAAAAAAATATTTACATTGTAAATAAAGCCCTAAACTGTTAAGCCAAAAGCGACTCAAAAGCATCGCGAATCTCCTCTACCATAACTTCGCCTTTAACAATATTAAGTCCGCGACCCAGTTCAGGATATTCGGCACAGGCGGTCTCCCAACCAAGGTTAGCAAGTTTAAGTACGTATGGCAGAGTAACGTTGGTAAGCGCAAGCGTACTGGTATACGGTACTGCCCCCGGCATGTTAGCCACGCAGTAGTGCACAATATCGTTTATAATGTAGGTAGGGTCTTCGTGGGTTGTAGGGCGTGTGGTTTCAAAGCAGCCCCCCTGGTCTACTGCAACGTCTACCAGCACGGTACCGGGGCGCATATCTTTAAGCATGGCACGGGTAATAAGCCGCGGCGCCTTAGCCCCCGGAATAAGCACCGCACCAATAATAAGGTCGTGGTTTTTGATATGGCGCTTAATATTGTAAACGCTGCTAAATTCGGTAATAACATGGGGCGGCATAATATCGTTAATATACCTAAGGCGTTTCATATTGATATCCAGCACGGTAACATGGGCACCCAAACCGGCCGCCATTTTAGCCGCCTGCACCCCAACCACACCGGCGCCTAATATAAGCACCCTGCCCGGCGGCACCCCCGGCACACCACCCAATAGCACTCCCCTGCCCTTTATAGGCTTTTCGAGATACTTGGCACCCTGTTGTATGGCCATACGGCCGGCAACCTCGCTCATAGGCGTAAGCAATGGCAAAGAGCCATCGTCGTCGCGTACGGTTTCATACGCAATGCAAACCGCCTTACTGGCAATCATGGCACGGGTCAGGCTTTCGCTCGATGCAAAGTGAAAATAGGTAAACAGTATCTGGTTCCTTTTGATAAGCGGGTACTCCTGTGGTATGGGTTCTTTCACCTTAACGATCATCTCCGACATGGCGTACACCGCCTCTATCGATGGCAGCATAACGGCACCGGCCTCGCGGTAATCTTCGTCAGAAAACCCGCTGCCAATACCGGCTGTTTCCTGTATATAAACATGGTGGCCATAGTTTACAAGTTCAAAAACCCCACCGGGTGTTAGGGCTACCCGGCTTTCATTATTCTTAATTTCTTTCGGCACCCCTATATTCATGGTAGTAGTTTTTAAATTTATGCAAATATAACCATTAGAAACCCCATATTTAGTAAGGGTAAAATTAAAAACTTGTAAACAATAGTTAATAAGTGCTGTGTGCGGGGTGTTGATAAGGTATAGATTTTGACGAAACGGCTGTACCTGACAAACCGAATGTTTATTATCTTTGAGTTTTGATTATTTCAACACCGAAAAAAACCTCCAACTATAAACCCTTAACCATAAACCCCAAACTCTAAACCTGCCCGCATGTTTGAAACCCGTAAAAGCACGCTATACGTTATACTCGCCGGTATTTTTATAACCAATGCCGTAGTGGCCGAACTTATTGGCGGCAAGCTGATACACATAGGGCCGTATGTAATGAGCGTGGGCATTATACCCTGGCCGGTGGTGTTTATTACAACCGACCTTATTAACGAATACTTTGGCCAAAAAGGCGTACACAAACTCTCTTTAATTACCGCCGGGCTTATTACCTACTGCTTTGTTTTGCTGTATGTTACACTTCAAATTCCTGCCGTAAGCGGCAAAGATTTAGTAAGCGATAACCAGTATAATGCTGTATTTGGACAAAGCCTCTGGATTATTGTGGCCAGTATTGTGGCTTTTTTAGCATCACAAATTATAGACGTAACACTTTTCCATTTTCTTAAGAAAAAAACCGGCGCAAAAATGATATGGCTGCGCAGCACGGGCTCTACCGTTATCTCTCAGTTTTTCGATACTTTTATTGTATTGGGCATTGCCTTTTATGCCACCGGCAAGATGGATACCCATACCTACATAACATCGGGCCTGGTGGGCTACGGCGTTAAACTGGCCATTGCCATTGTTATGACCCCATTTATCTACCTGGGGCATGGGCTTATAGAAAAGTACATTCACAACAAATAACCTTCTCTTTATAAAATAGCAACACACCCTTTGGCGTTATGCCTGTAGGGTATTTTTGCGCATTTTATATATATCGCATTTATACCCCATTTTATACCAATTGCACCTAATTAAGTTAGTGCCAAAATTTATTTTAATTGAAAACTAACCGTTATATTTGAAGTACTTATCTTTTACTAAAACTGCTCAACTTGAAAAAATTAGCTTTATTACTGCTATTTTCTATAACATCGTTACTGGCACAGGAAAAAAAGTACCAGGGCCTGCTGTGGGAGGTATCCGGTAACGGACTTAAAAAAAACTCCTACCTGTATGGCTCTATGCATGTTAGCGACAAGGTATCGTACCATTTATCCGATGCTTTTTTTGCCCATTTGCTTAGTGCCGATATTATAGCCAACGAGAGTGAGCCTTCTACCTGGATGGACCTTATAAGTGTTATGGGCGGTGCTATGGATAAATACCGCACCAATAAATTGTATTCGGAATTTTATATGGAACCATCGGATAAAAACGATCTGTACCCGCTGTTCCGCACCAATAATTTTACCATAAACAACCTGCTTTTCCGCACCAACGAATACGAAAAAGAGTACCAGGAAGAAACCTACCTGGATATGTTTATTTACCGTACCGGGCGCAAATACAACAAAAAAACGGTTGGGCTGGAAGACACCAAAACGTCGCTGCTCAATATTATGAATATCGACTCCCGTGCCATGAAACCGCGCGAAGAGAATGCTGCCGCACTACAAAAAATATTAAAAAACACGGGCTACGAAGAGGCGCTTATGAATTACTACCGCGATAAGGATCTTGATATGCTGGATTCGCTTACCACGTTGGCCTCGTCTGAATCGTATCTTAAAACCCTGCTGTACGACCGTAATATTGTTATGGCGCATTCTATCGACTCGCTGGCTAAAACCGGCAGCCTGTTTGCCGCTGTTGGCGCGGCCCACCTGCCCGGCAGGCGCGGCCTTATAGAAATGCTTCGCAGCCGCGGCTATACCGTTAAACCGGTTATGGACCGTTATACCGATGGTGGCAAGGCCAAAAAAGAAAGCATTGAGGCCTATTTTATAAAACCCTCATTTAAGCAATACACCACGGCCGATGGTATGGTGTCGCTGCCTGTTTTTAACGCATCTATTATAGAGGCCGGGCAAAACATGCAGTCGCCCGACCTTGCCAACGGGGGTTACATTAACCTGAAACGCCTGCTGTTAAAAGACTTTTTAAAGAAGGATAACAAACCATTCAATCACCAGTCATTAGACAGCCTTTTTTATGAGAACATTCCCGGTAAGATCTTAGAAAAAACCTTTACCGGCACCGATGCCTATAGCCAGTACGATATTAAAAGTGTGACTAAAACCGGCAACGCCCAGCACTACAGGTACTATGTTACCCCGCTGGAAATTATTGTGGTTAGCATGGCCGGAGAAAAAAACTACGTGCGCCAGTTTGAAAAAGAGGTGTTTGGCAACATAAAAGTAAAAGCCGATGCTGCCCAGTGGGCTACTGTTAGCCCTAATAAAGGGGGCTTTAGCGTTAGCCTGCCCAATTATAACATTGTTTACGGGCAGAACGAAACCTCAAAATCGGTTACAGACGTAGAGTATTATGCGTATGACACTGCCGATAAGGCTACCTATTTTGTGGCAGAGCATACTTTAACCGACCTCGAAAACCTGGAAGACACCAATTTTGAGCTTAAGCGAATGCACTATGAGTTTTACAACCAGTTGGGTATCGACTCTACACAAACCAGGCTATCTGCCAACCCGGCGGCGTTTACATCAGCCTCAAAAATCGGCGCTAAGCCCATTAAATTAAAGTCGGTTATAAAGGGTGCCAAATACTATTTACTGGGCAGTGTGGGCGCGCCTGACGCAAATAGCAGCAAATTCTTTAGCTCGTTCGCCATTGTGCCGTTTAAAGAAAATGTGGCTTACGAAACCTATAAAGACACCACCGCCCTGTACAGCATAAGCATGCCGAAGGCCGAGAATGCCAACCTTGAATTCGACCGTATTTTGCCTGATTTTTACGACCGCGATGGCGATAAGGATAATCTGTTTAACGAAAAGTACGGCACTAAGGCATTTACGCTGCCGTCGGGCCAACCGTTCGAAATTTTCTACCATAAGTACCACAGACATCATAGTGTAGAGGTAGATTCTTTGTGGAACGACATCAGGAAATACGTTACCGAAGAGGATAATACTTCTGCCGATGAAATCGATATAAGCGAAGACGAACTAATTGAGGCGGCAGCATCTGATGCGTACGCCGAAAACAGCATGGATATTATTAACAGCCTGGAGTCGCAATGGAACAAGCTTATGGCTGCCAAAAATGGTAAGCTGGCCCTGGTTAACGAAAAAACCGAAAACAGGGGCACCTACCAGACGTTTGAGGCCAAGGTTACCAGCACCGTGAGCACACAGGCCATTAAGTTTAAGGCGTTTTACCGCGATGGTATCAGCTATATGCTGAGCACCATTGTAGATAAAGACTATAACAATGATGATGTAGCGGTAGAGAAAATGTTTGCCTCTTTTACATTATTAGACAACTCTAAGGCAGAAAAACTACCTGCCGACAGGCTGCAACTTTTTATAGATGATGCCCGCAGCGAGTACGATAGCATTCGCAGCAGTGCACTGGCATCGGTAAGGCAATTGCAAATTACCAAAACCAACCGTGCTAAATTGCAGGAATTTATAGAGAGCTTTGATTTTAAGCCCGAAGAAACCAATGCCCTGACACAATTGTATGGCAAGCTGGGCGACCTTAAAGACGAGGCTGTTATTCCGTTTTTTGAAAAACAATACAGGCGCGACGATAGCAACACCATTATACAGTTTGCAGTGTTAGAAGCTTTGGCGCAATTTGAATCGGAGGCCGGCTACAAAAAGATAAAAGAGCTGATGGAGTACGATTTGCCCGTAACCGATGATGATTTTGAGGTATCTAACCTGTTTGCCACCTTTGCCGCCGATGCTAAAAACAGCGCGGTGCTTTTCCCGGATGTTTTTCAGTACTACAGCATACCAGAGTACCACGAGCCTATTGTAAGCTTTACAGCGAGCCTTTTAGAGGCCGATGCTATTCGCCCAAAGAAGCTAAAGAGCTATAAAAAAATGCTGCTTACCAACACACGCCTCGAGATAAAAAGGGCTAAGAGCCGCAAGGCAGGTAAAGAGTCGGGAGACGATAATTACTATTACGGCAACGCTACCTCGGGCGACCTTACCAGCTACATGGAGTTGCTGTACCCCTTTAAAAGCGATAAAGAGGTTAGCGCTGTATTTACAGCCATTAAAGCCCTAAACATGGACGATACCAACCTGGAACTGGCGCGCCTGGATATTAAAAACAACAACGCCAACGATGAAGAGATAGCGGCATTGCTGTCCGACCCAAAAACGCTTTTCCAGATCCAGAAAATGCTTATTGCCCAAAAGAAAACAAGCCTGCTAAAAAATGTGACCGATGAGCAGATAGCAACATCGGCATTATATACACTTGCAAAAATAAACACCGAAAAAGATTCGGTTACCTTTGATGAAAAGCGTATTGCCCAGGCGGGTAAAAATTCGGTTAGCTTTTATTTCTTTAAAGTAAAAAATACCGATGATGAAGACTATGGCTACCGACAAAAACACGAAAAACTGATTTGCATAGCCTTTGTAAACAACGGCAACAGGATTAATGCACAGGCTTACAAAAACGTAGGCACGCGCGTAATATCCGATCAGGATGAGATAGAGAACTACAAGAAAACCATTATAGATTCCACCATCAATTCCGGCAAAGCCAGGGCTACCTTTGGCAAGCGCAGCAACCGTTACGAAGGTATGGATGGGTTTGAAGACGAAGGGCTTTAAACGGTTTCGGGTTGCGGGTTTAGAGTTGCGGGTTACAGCTACACTCAATTCAACCCCAGATATAGGTGTGTTTCAAGGTTTTGAGTGAAGCTCAGGCGGCCTCATCTTTTTGCGTTAAGCAAATTATGAGAAGAGGCGTTAAAATCATTTGCTGTTCGAAGCGAAGCAAGCCTGCCTGACGGTAGGCAGGTTCAAATGATTTAGCCTGTTCGAAATAATTTGTAGCTAAAAAAGATGTAGCCTTGATTTTTTGTTTCTTTTGCATCAAGGCAAAAGAAAAGAAGTAATATTAAACTAAATCCCTATTTTTACTTTCAAACTGCAACCTTATGAAAGTAAATTCACTACAAATAGAAATAGACGGCATCGATAAAGAAATCCTTCGCGACCTGATGGACGACGCCCGAAAGCCCATACTGCAAATAGCCTCTAAAATAGGCATATCGGGTGCGGCAATACACCAGCGCCTCAGAAAACTGGAACAGGCAGGGGTAATAAGCGGGTCGAAGTTTATTGTAAATACACGGGTTTTAGGCTACAGCACAATGGCTTTTGTGGGCATCTACCTGGACAAAGCCTCCAGCAACCCCGAAGCCGTAAAAGAACTCAAAAAAATTCCGGAAGTGTTAGAGTGCCACTACACCACAGGCAACTGGTCCATCCTTATAAAAATTATATGCCGCGATAACGAGCACCTTATGCAGTTGCTCAATAATAAGATACAGCCCATTAGCGGGGTATCGCGCACAGAAACGTTTATATCGTTAGACCAGCAGATAGAGCGGCAGATACAGCTTTAGTATTGAGATGAGAGATAATAGACGTTAGATGATAGACAAGGCTTAGGGACGACTTTATGACTTGATGACTTGATGACTTTCGACCTTACGACTTTGCAACTCTGCATCTTTGCAACTCTAAAAAAAAACCGCCCGGCATTGCCGAAGCGGTTTTTAACGCACTATTATATAGACAGGGGTTTTTAATCCCTGGAACGGCCTCCAAATACCTGCAATGCCCAGTACAGTAACGATGCCAGTGCACCAATGGCAGCTACCACATACGTACGGGCAGCCCATTTAAGCGAATCTTCGGCACCGCTGTATTCCTGCGGGGTTAGCATGTTCTTATTTTTAAGCCATGCAAGGGCACGGTTACTGGCATCATATTCTACCGGAAGGGTAATAAAACTGAATATGGTAGCCATAAGCATAAATACAAGCCCGGCAACAGCAATGTAATAGCCTGCCCCAATGCCCGAAGCAGCCCCTAAAATAAGGCCACCAATTACCAGCCATTGCGACATACCCGACGTTACACTAACCACGGGCACCAGTTTGCTGCGCAGTTGCAGCATGCTGTATGCCTTAGCGTGTTGTACAGCATGGCCCACCTCGTGCGCCGCCACCGCCGCCGATGCAGCATTACGCTGGTTATATACGGCCTCGCTAAGGTTAACGGTTTTATCTGCGGGGTTGTAATGGTCGGTCAAACGGCCCGGGGTGCTAATAACCCTAACGTCGTAAATACCATTATCGGTAAGCATTTTTTGTGCAATCTCTGCGCCGCTCATGCCATTGCGCAAATGCACTTTAGAGTAGTGCTCAAACTTGCTCTTTAGTTTTGCGCTTACTGCAAAGCTTACAAGCGCTATAATACCAAGTAATATATAATATCCTATCATCGTTCTTTTCTTTTATTTGGTTGCTAACCATACATCAAAAAGAAAGCCAATCTCTACAGATCGGCTCTCTAATGAAATTTTGTCAGGACAAATTGTTTGTATTATGCGGGATTTTAAAACGTTCTCCTGAAAAACTCCCAAAAAACTATAACTCTTCATACGTATATATAATGGTGTTTTGTAGTACCCCGGCCAGCCTGTATACGGCCTTGGTTAAATAACCATCATCATTAAAAGTATTTTCAATTTCTGTAGTGCCATTGGTGGTACTGGCCTTATTTGCAAATATCGACGGGCCTCCAATAAATGTAAAAATCCAGAATGGGTTTTTGGTAGGGTAGTTAAATATAGCGCCCCTTTTTTCGGCATCATAGCCAATAAAAATGCCTTGTTGGTCTATATTGGCTGCTGAAGCTAAGTCGTTATTCTCATTAACAGTATATACCACCTCGCCGATAGTATAGCTGCGCTCTTGTTCATCATAAACTACTGCCTGCTCTACCCCATCGGCTGTAATATTGGTAAGCAAATTGTTGCTATCATAGTCAAATTTGTAATTGGTGTTAACGTTTTCAAATGTTTTTACATAACCGTTTTTATAGGTAATTTCGTAGTGCGATGTGCCAAGATATAAATCGGTCAGTTCTTTATCATCATTATATTCAAACTCCACTTCTATTGGGTTACCGTTTGCATATTGCACCGTAGCCGATTTTAAATAAAGCTGCGCTCCGGCAACATCATCTTCTGCAACATTATTGCTATCATCATCTTTAGAGCAGGAAACCATAGCCACTAAGGCTAAAAACATTATAAACTTTTTCATGGTAATTGGTATTTAAATTTAATTCTATAATTCGGTATAAGTATAGGTTATTGTTAAAATGGTTGCACCCTCCAGTTTGTGTACGGCAGTAGTGGGCAGGCCGGCGTTGTTAAAGGTATTTACCACATCGTAACCGTCGTACGATTTTAGTACATTGGGCGATACATAAGTAATAAATTGCAGAAACAGCGGAATAAAAAAATTGTTGGGCGATGCATGGTTGTAAATAGCACCCTGTTTGGTAAGATCGTAAGTAAGCAGGGTTGTTGCAACATTATCTATAAGCTGATATTTTACCAGCACCAGGTTGTTATTTTCATCTAAAGTATAATCGGTACCCCACTCATTAAACGTATAGGTTTTGCTATCAGAGTTATAATCTACATTAACAACATCGTTATCTACCAGTACCGATGTTAGCACGTTGTTGGTATAACTAAAAACAAAACCGCCATCTGCTTTGGTTATGGTTTTAATTTTGCCGGCTTCGTAAGTGCAAACCGCATCAAAAACAGTACCCGTACCGTTAACCGATGCTACCTGTTTTTGCGAATTGTATTCGATCTCTATGTTTAACGGATTCTCGTTTGGGCGTTCTACCTTAAATGTTTTTAGGTACAGGGCCGCAACAGGTGGGTTGTCGTCTTCGGTAATAGTGTCATCCTCTATTATTATGGTATCTTCTTCGGTAGCATCGCCATCATCTTTAGAGCAGGAAACCATGGCCAATACGGCCAAAACCAGTATAAACTTTTTCATGATATAGGTATTTTTAGTTGTAATATGTGCCGAAGTTATTTGTAAACCCGCGGCCACGCAACTACCAATATACCAACAACCTAATTAATAGACGGGCGTGCTTTAAAACCCTGTATTTAACAAGCTTTTAAGATATTTTGACTTAATTTTAAAATAAAAATACATGCCTTACAATTGTATTATAGTAGATGATAACGAAGTAGACAGGCTTACCACCTACTCTTTTGCCAAGAGGCACCCGCAGCTTAGGGTGCTGGGCGTTGTAGAGTCGGCGGCAGAGGCACTGGAGCTTATGGAAAAGGAAATGCCCGACATACTTTTTCTGGATATTGATATGCCCGATATAAACGGACTCGAACTTAGAAAGAGAAGCATGGAGGTACCGGTTTGTATTTACATATCGTCTCATCCGGAGCACGCCATTGAGAGTTTTGAACTCGATACGCTCGACTTTTTAGTAAAGCCCGTTAAGTTTGCCCGTTTTGAAGATGCCGTAATGCGAATTGAAAATTTTATGGAGATGCGCCACAAAGCATCGTTATTTGAAGCCAGCGTGGGTGGCGATGCCATTTACATTAAAGAAGGCCGCGACCAGGTAAAGGTCAAACTTCATGATATTTTATATCTGGAAGCCTTAAAAGACTATACCCTTGTAGTTACCGCCCAAAAAAGGCATTGTGTGCTCTCTAACCTTGGGGCGTTATTAAAAGAAACCCATTTTTGCTCTTTTGTGCGCATACACCGCAGCTATGCCGTACAAAAGCAGTTTATACAAAAAATTAATGCTACAGAGGTACTGCTTAACAACAATATGCTGTTGCCGCTGGGGCGAAGTTTTAAGACTTTGATAGATGTAAACAACTTATCCTGAAGCACGAAACTATAAGGCATAAAAAAACCAACTCATGGCATCGAGCTGGTTCTCTTAAACTAACTATATAAAAAACTAAATCTAATTCTATTAGAGATGTATTATGTATTTCAAATTTTGTGCCAAAAATTCTGATTAAAATAAAAAAAGGGTCGCAAAAATTATTTGCGACCCTTTTTTTATTGATTTAACCACCCCACCCTACGGGCACCCCTCCAAGGGAGGGGAATGCTGTACAACCTCACCCCCAGCCCCTCTCCGAAGGAGAGGGGAGCCTGGAACGGGTATAGCTCGGAATTGCAATTTATACATTAAACAGCAGTCACGGTTGAGTGTAGCTGCCCCCCTCTCCTTCGGAGAGGGGCTGGGGGTGAGGACAATAAAGGTTTATTACCCAACAATATTAATAATCTTGCCCGGCACTACAATAACCTTTTTAGGCGCCTGGCCGTTTAGCTGTTGTGCAGTACGCTCGTCGGCCATAATGGCGGCTTCAATTTCTTCTTTACTCATATCCATAGGCAACTCAATTTTAAAGCGGGTTTTGCCGTTAAAAGACACCGGGTACTCTTTACTGCTCTCTACCAGATGCTCTGCATTAAAGATAGGGAACGGCACTTTAGAGATGCTACCCTGGTGGCCCAGCCTGTGCCAAAGCTCCTCAGCAATGTGCGGTGCATAGGGCGATATTAATATAGCCAGTGGCTCCAGTATGGTACGCTCGTGGCAGTTGATGGCGGTAAGCTCGTTAACGGCTATCATAAAACTGCTGACCGAGGTGTTGAACGAGAAATTCTCTATATCGTCCTGTGTTTTTTTAATGGTGCGGTGCAGTATCTTAAACGCCTCTTTGCTGGCCTCATTAGAGGTAACAATTAGTCCGTTATCATCAAAATACAGCTTCCACAATTTTTTAAGGAAACCGGACACCCCTGTTATACCGGCAGTATTCCACGGTTTGGCCTGCTCCAGCGGACCTAAGAACATTTCGTACAACCTTAATGTATCGGCACCGTATTGCTCGCAAATCAAGTCAGGCGTTACTACATTGTATTTTGATTTCGACATTTTCTCGACTTCGCGACCAACAATGTATTTACCGTTTTCATTTAGAATGAATTCGGCATTTACGTAATCTTTATTTCGAACATCTTGTTTAAAAAGTTCTATGTCAAGTTCATTAGAAGCATTTACATAATTAACATCTACATGAAAAGGTAATGTATTTGCATATATATTTTTAGGGTATCGCTTCTCATTCTCAAAATTTCTTTCAAAACTTATTTTATGACCATCAAATTTTTGCTCAAATCTATTTGATAGTTTCTGATAAGCACTTTCAAATATTGACTCTAATTCTGAATCAAATTCATGAAGTCTTTCATAATGAGAATTACTAACAAGTATCCTGAATTTATTACAATAATCAATAATCTCCTTACGATTTTCTTCGCTAAGATTTTCACTTCCTTCGACAAGATCACAGAGTGGAATATGGGCATAAACAAAAGCACTTTGACCCAATATCATCCCCTGGTTGATAAGTTTTTTAAACGGCTCTTCCTGGTTTACAAAACCACGGTCTTTTAAAAATTTATTCCAAAAACGCGAGTATAATAAGTGGCCGGTAGCATGCTCGTTACCACCAATGTATAAGTCGACATTTTGCCAGTAGTCTTCGGCTTCTTTGCTTACCAATGCCTCTTTATTATACGGGTCCATGTACCTAAGCCAGTACCATGAACTGCCTGCCCAGCCCGGCATGGTGTTTAACTCTAACGGAAACACTGTTACCTCGTCTATCAGGTCGTTGCTTACCACCTTGTTTTCGGTAGTGCTCCACGCCCATTCGCGCGAGTTACCCAACGGCGGCTGGCCGTCTTCGGTTGGTAAATATTTCTCAACATCGGGCAAACGCACCGGTAAATGCTCTGTAGCTATAAGCTGCGGCACACCGTTTACGTAATACACCGGGAAAGGTTCTCCCCAGTACCTCTGGCGACTGAAAACAGCATCGCGCAGGCGGTAATTGGTTTTGCCCTTGCCCTGGCCAATGCCCTCTAACGCACCAATAACTTTTTTGGTAGCTTCTTTGTAATTATCGCCATTTAAAAAGTCGGAGTCCTGTAGCTTAATACCGTCTTTAGAGCCGTAAGCCTCTACAGAAATATCCTGGCCTTCGAATATATTTTTTATCGGGATGCCAAAATGCCTTGCAAAGTCGTAATCGCGCTGGTCGCCCGCCGGTACCGCCATAACGGCGCCCGTACCGTAGCCCGCCAGTACGTAATCGCCTATCCAGACCGGGATAGGTTCCTTTGTAAAAGGATGCTCTGCATACGCGCCTGTAAACACGCCCGATATGGTTTTAACGTCGGCCATACGCTCGCGCTCGCTGCGTTTTGCAGTAGCTTCTACATAGGCATCTACCAATGGTTTTTGCGTTGGCGTGGTTATTTTAGCTACCAGGTCGTGCTCGGGTGCCAACGTCATAAATGTTACCCCAAAAATGGTATCAGGACGGGTAGTAAATACCTCTATCTTATAATTGTTGGTGTCTTCATCGTCAAACGGACTGGTTATATCATCAAAAAATTCTTTTAAACCAAGGCCCTGAAGGATGGATGGGTTGCCGTTATTATTTAACGTCATATTATTATCTGACCTATCCTCATCAGACCTCACCCCCGGCCCCTCTCCAAAGGAGAGGGGGGCAGCTTCACCCGGGGCAGCATCATTTGTCCTCCCCCCGGCCCCCTCCGAAGGAGGGGGAGTAGCATCACTCAGCTGCTCCTCATCTTTGTAAGATTGCCTGTTGCTTAGGGTTTCGCTTATTGCAGATACAACCGTATCAATATCATTTAAAACTTCCTGATTTGTAAACCTGATTACTTTAAAAAGGTGTTTTTGCTCTAACTCAAAAGTGCGGGCAAGATCAAGATCTGTTTGCTCCGGGGATGTATGGTAACCGCCATCAACCTCTATAATTAAACGCTTTTCTAAAGCTACAAAATCGGCCATAAAAGCACCTACTGGGTGTTGCCTCCTAAATTTTATACCAAGATTTTTTTTACGCAAAGCTTCCCATAAAACATTTTCGGCTTCAGTAGGCTCTTTACGCATACCCTTAGCGTGCTGTAACGAATCTTTAATAATCGTACTGTCTCCGGTTAAATACCCGGGGTCGGAGCTCGCTCCCCTCTCCTTCGGAGAGGGGTTGGGGGAGAGGACTGAGGGGTTAGGGGTGAGGTCTTTGGAATCGTCTGAAGAATTAGCAATTACCTTAAACGTAACCGATGCCCCAACCGATTTACCTATCCAGTTGCGTTGGCTTTCTTTTATAGATTCGCTCCAGTCAATAGTGTCAAGGCCCTGCAAAAAGCGTTCGGCATACGCCGAGATGCGCATGCTCCACTGGGTCATCTTTTTACGGATAACCGGGTAGCCCCCACGTTCAGATACTCCGTTAACAATCTCATCGTTAGCCAGTACCGTACCCAATGCCGGGCACCAGTTAACCTCGGTTTCGGCCAGGTAGGTAAGCCTGTATTTAAGCAACAGTTTTTCCTGTTCGTCTTTAGTGTAAGCATTCCACTCAACTGCCGTAAAAGTGGCAATATTATCATCGCTCACGGCATTTATGCCGGCGTTGCCGTTGGCCTCAAACGCGCTAATAAGCGTGCAAATGCTCTCGGCCTTATCGGTATCTTTATTGTACCATGAGTTAAACAGCTGGATAAAAATCCATTGTGTCCATTTATAATATTCGGGGTTAGAGGTGCGTACCTCCCTGTCCCAGTCAAAAGAAAAACCTATTTTATCCAGCTGTTCGCGGTAGCGGGCAATGTTAGCCTCTGTAGTAATAGCCGGGTGCTGCCCGGTTTGTATGGCATACTGTTCTGCCGGAAGGCCAAAACTGTCGTACCCCTGCGGGTGCAGCACATTAAAGCCCTGGTGGCGTTTGTAGCGCGCATAAATATCTGATGCTATGTAACCCAGCGGATGGCCCACATGCAGGCCGGCACCACTTGGGTACGGAAACATATCCAGCACATAGTATTTGGGTTTATCAGATATGGCTTCGGCTCGGAAGGTACCTTCCTCTGCCCAGTATTTTTGCCAGCGGGCTTCAATTTCGTTAGGGTTGTATCTCATACTTTAAAGTTGCTTAGTGTCTTAGGTACTTAGATACTGAGGCCCTAAGCGCCTAAGCAACTTAGCACCTCAGCACCTTTGTGGCACAAATTTACGGTTATTGTACGAATGTAAAAACTTTGCCCGTTATAAACTATGACGAAAGAAATAGTTTATTTATTTTTACGGCTAAATTAAGATCTCCTATGGCATCATCTTTTGAAAAATTCCAGAAACGACGCGTAATTTCTTCGTATTTTTCTGTTGTGCTGTGTATTTTTATAGTACTAACCCTTCTTGGCGCACTGGGCCTGTTTGTTATTAACACCGATAAGATTTCGGGCTACGTTAAAGAAAACATACCCATGACGGTTTATTTTAAACGCGAAGCTACCGATAGTACTACCCAGGCTTTTGGCACCCGCCTGCAAAACTCGGCCTACATTAAAGATTATGTGTTTGTATCTAAAGAAGATGCGGTTAAAAATAATCCGGAACTGATGAAGGATTATGATACTATGCTGGATGAGAACCCACTGCTGGATTCGTACGATATTCACCTTAAAGGCGATTTTGTGCAGAAAGACAGCATTAAAGATATTGAGGTAGAGCTGCGCTCTGACCCTGCCGTGGGCGATGTTAGCTACGACAATGTACTGGTAGACCTTGCCAACGAAAATATTAAAACCATTACTTTTTATATACTTATACTTAGCGGTGTACTGGCTTTTATTGCCATGCTGCTTATAAACAGTGCACTTAGGCTTAGTATTTATTCGCACCGTTTTACCATTAAAACCATGCAGATGGTAGGTGCTACAAAATCGTTTATCCGCCGCCCGTATATCTGGAAAGGTATTAAACTGGGCCTTATTGGTGCCATACTGGCAATGGGCGCCCTGGTGTACATTGTGTACTGGCTGGATGGGGCTTTCCCGGTATTAAATATTTGGGAAGACTGGATACCTACCGCCATTGTACTGGCCGGTGTACTGGCTTTTGGGATTATCATTGCCATGATAAGCACCTTTTTTGCCACACAGCGATTTTTGAATTTAAGAACGGATGATCTTTATTAGAGATTAGATGAGAGATAATAGATGATAGACTGACGGTGTAGACAGAAGATAGTAAACGTTCGAGTAAAGTTAGCGGTAAGCACTACAAGCGTGGCAACTTTAAACATTAAACCTGAAACTTTAAACAAATTCATAAAGTGAAAAATAACGAAATAAAAACCCATTTCCTTTTCGAAAAGGTTAACTATAAAATATTACTTATAGGCCTTGGTGTTATTGCCCTTGGTTTTATACTAATGTCCGGCGGCGGTAGCGATGATCCTAAAGTATTTAGCGATGCCATTTTTAACTGGAGGCGCATTCGCCTTGCCCCTACCGTAGTGCTTATTGGTTTTGGTGTTACTATTTATGCTATCATAAAAAACCCAAACCCTACAGAGGCAACTATAGACACCACTACTACAGAGCCTTTTCCGGAAGATAAAGCCATCAAGAATTTTAAAAAATAACATTTATAGATGGATTTTATACAGGCCATTTTTCTTGCCATTATAGAGGGGCTAACCGAATATTTGCCGGTTTCGAGTACGGCACACATGATTTTTGTGAGTTCGTATTACGGCATACAGGACGATGAATTTGTAAAGCTGTTTCAGACAGCCATTCAGTTTGGTGCCATACTTGCCGTTGTTGCCCTGTACTGGAAAAAGTTTTTCGATTTTACCCGTATCAACTTTTACGTTAAGCTGGCCTGCGCCGTTATACCCGCACTTTTACTGGGCAAATTGTTTGACGATATGATAGACGAAGCCCTGGGCGACCCCATTCCTATCGCCATTATGCTTATAGTTGGTGGTGTGGTACTATTGTTTATAGACAACTACTTTAAAAAACCTCAAATTTTTAAAGAAGAAGATATTACTATTAAAAAAGCCATTACCATTGGTTTTTGGCAATGCCTTGCCATGATGCCGGGCACCAGCCGTTCTGCAGCCTCTATAATTGGGGGTATGCAGCAAAAGCTTAGCCGCGAGGCTGCCGCCGAATTCTCGTTTTTTCTTGCGGTGCCTACCATGCTTGCGGTTACGGTATATTCGATAGTTTTAAAAGAATATGGCCCTAACCAGGTTAAAGGCTACACCATGCTTTTGGAGGGCGACAACCTTAAGCTGTTTTTACTGGGCAACGTTATTGCTTTTGTAGTGGCCATTATTGCTATTAAAGGCTTTATTGGCATTATTAAAAAATACGGTTTTAAGCCCTGGGGCTACTACCGTATTATTGTAGGTGCTGCACTTTTGGCCTATTTTTCCATTTATAAATAACAGCATTTTGCCTACAACTCCCGAAGATTTCCAGGAAGGAAAAATTGTACTGATTGATAAACCGCTTACATGGAGTTCTTTCCAGGCGGTTAATAAGGTTAAATGGAGCCTTAAAAAGCACATGGGCCTTAAAAAAATAAAAGTGGGCCATGCCGGTACGTTAGACCCTCTGGCTACAGGGTTGCTGATTGTATGCACCGGTAAATTTACCAAACGTATTACAGAGCTTCAGGGTATGGAGAAAGAGTACACCGGTACTTTTTACGTTGGTGCTACTACTCCATCTTACGATCTGGAAACCGAGGTTAACGCCACCTTTCTTACCGACCATATTACGGCAGAATTAATTCACGATACCGTACCGCAGTTTTTAGGCGAGATAGACCAGAAACCACCGGTTTTTTCGGCCATTAAAAAAGACGGCAAGCGCCTTTACGAACACGCCCGCAAAGGCGAAGAGGTAGAGATAGCATTTCGTAAAACCACTATTCACGAATTTGAGATTACCCGTATTGCCCTGCCCGAAATAGACTTTAGGGTGGTATGCAGCAAGGGTACCTACATACGGTCTTTAGCTTACGATTTTGGAATTGCATTACAATCGGGCGCACATTTAACGGCTTTAAGGCGTACCAAAATCGGCGAATTTAACGTTGATAATGCTATAACCCCAGATGCCTTTGAAGATGAAGTTACACCTTAAACTTTGCCTTATCTTTTTTGCCTCAAGCCTTTATTGCGCTGCGCAAAACACTACCGTTTTTATTACCAGCGCCGACGAACCGGAGAAAAAAAGCGGCTCGGGTTTTTTTAGCGATTTTGCACCTTTTTCGCAATTTGCGGTTTCATTCCCTTTCAGATCCAATCCGGAGTATGGCGAAACTGATAACTCTAACAGTAACAACAACTGGTTTATACCCGATGGGCTTAGCGCACACGGTGGTTTTGGTGTTCACGTTTACGAGTCTATTGCCTTTAGTGCCAATACCGGCGTAGACTGGCAGATTACCCCAAAGCTGGTATCGGTACCGGTTTACGGCAGTGTATTGCTTAACCCATCTATATCAGACGAATCAAGCATCCTTATACAGGCCGGCCTGGGCAAGGCTTTTGCCATTGGGCATGGCGATATATCGGGCACCTACCAAAAATACCGCGTTGGCTACTTTACAAACTATTACGGCATTTATGGCGAGATAAACTTTTACGGCTATGCCTGGAACGATGCCCCGCAAATGAGCACCATTAATGTTGGCATTTGTTTGCTTAACTTTGAATAATGAAATACCTATTACTTTTCTTTTTCGGCATTGCAACGGCTTTCGCGCAAAGCAAACCCGACTTAAAAGACGGCGACCTTATTTTTCAGGATATGGATTGCGGTCCGCTTTGCGACGCCATTGAGGCCGTAACCCAGGGCTACAACGGTGCCGATTACAGCCACATGGGGCTGGTGTACCACCGCAACGACACCCTTTACATTATAGAGGCCGCAGGCAGCGCGGTACGCTTAACTACGCTGGAGAAATTCAGTAAAAACACAAGCAAACCCATGCTTGTGGGCCGCCTTAAAAAGAAATACCAAAAACTTATACCTGCCGCCATTGCCTTTTCTTTAAAGCAAATGGGTGTACCCTATGATGATGAATATGTTTACGATAACGGCAGCTACTATTGTTCTGAACTTATTTATGATGCTTTTAAAGATGCCAACAAGGGCAAGCCGTTCTTTACACTTTATCCTATGACGTACAAGCAGCCCGGCACTAACGATTACTTTCCTGCCTGGGTTGACTACTACAAGGCCATCAACAAACCCATCCCAGAAGGGCTACCCGGCTGTAACCCCGGGGGCATCTCTACCAGCGATAAGATCGAGATTGTGGGTAGTCTTTAGTTTTAGGATGGAACACGGATAACACGGATGCGAGCAATCGCGGATTTTAACGGATTTTTTTCTTTGTGCCTTCTTTGCGAATCTTTGTGGAACTATCCTTCAATTCCTAAAACAAAAAAGCAGCCCGAAAGCTGCTTTAAATATTCTCTATAAAAGTAGATTATAAACTACCGCCTTTTGCTTTAGCATCGGCAGAGCAGCATCCTGATTTTTTCTCGGTTTTAGCTTCAGATGAGCAGCAAGAATTTTTACCTTCTTTTTTTGCTTTTGCAGCAGCCTCTTTTTCTTCTTTTTTCTTTTTCTTCTTGTCTTTATCCTTTGCAGAATAGAATGCTTTATCGCCCGATGATTTTACATCCGATACTTTGTAAGCGCCATCGGCAATTTTTTCAACAGTTTGTACAAAGCTTTCGGCAGTTTGCTTAGCCGGGTCGAAAGATATGGTAGCTGTTTTACTGTCAAAGTCAACTTTAGCTTTATCAACACCGTCCATATCGGCCAGTTTTTTCTCAATGGTAGCAGCGCAACCCATTGGGCAGGTCATACCATCTATTTTAAAGGTAGCAGTTTCAAGGTTAGCAGCCGTTTCTTTACTCTGGGCGCTATCGGTTACAATTTCTTCTTTAGGCGTTTCAATGTTGCCATCTTTAGAGGTATCCTTACAGCTTGCAAACAATACCGCAGCAAGGGCAATTAACGAAAGTTTCTTAGCTAATTTCATATATCGTATCTATTAGTTTAGTATCTGGTTTATACACAGGCTACAAATTTAGGCAAAAACGTGTTTAGATGGTAACCCACTAATCATAAAATTATTTAGCTTTTACGGACGGTTGTTACAATAAACGGTATTAATTATAAAGCCCCACCCACTTTGTAATCTCATCAAGCACTTTCTTTTCGCTATCCGGCTGGTTCATGCCGCAATCGTGGCCTTTGCCCTTCATGGTTACAAACTTCGACTTTACGCTTTTCTTCTGAAGCTCCTCATACAAAAAAACCGACTGTGAGTACGGCACTATGTTATCGGCATCGCCATGAAATAAAAGTGTAGGTATTTGCTTTATGTGCGCATACGGACTAACAACTGTAAATTCCGTCCCCAGTTTCTGAGCCGGGATATACTTCGCATCAGCCAGCAGCTCGACGTTAGTAACAAGGTTATTTTTTTGGAGGTCGCCCAGCCCGGCAACGTCATCTAACTTAGATGGCGCACAAAGTGCCGTGATCGATTTTATGTTTTTAGAGGTGGTATAACCATACAACAACGCCAAGTGCGCCCCCGCACTAATACCCGTCATATGGTAACCTTTTGGGCTGTAGTTGTAGGTTGCAGCCTGCTTTTCTACATACGTAACGGCGTCATCAATATCGCGAAGCAGGTCCTTAGCGTTAACCGAGTCGTTTACATACCGGTAATCAACGTTGGCCACCACAAAACCGCGGTCGCGGAGGTCTTTAGAAGTTTTTTCGGTGTACTGGCTACCGCCCATCATCCAGGCACCGCCATGCAACATAATAATAACCGGCGTTTTAGGGGTAATGGTTTTAGGCAGGTACAAATCGAGCGTGTTTTGCTTTGCCGATGCATACTGCAAATGCATAATGTCTTTCGGGCCCTGTGCAGCGCAGGCTACAAACAAAAACAGGCTGGCAATAAGCGGAAGGATGTTTTTCATTCTAAAATGTTTTTGGATTTGGAAGTTACAAATATAAGGCCACGCATCTTATTTTAAGCACAATTAATTGTTGCTAAGCAGGCTATTATGTAGCTTTGCAGCCTCTTTGGTATGCAAAAAACTAAACACCCCATATACAACCTGCAATTTGGCCTGCTATGCCTTAGCTCGCTACTATTTTCTGCAAGTTTTAATATGCTGATACCCGAACTCCCCGCCTACCTCAGCAGCCTTGGCGGTGCCGAATATAAAGGCCTCATCATTGCACTATTCACATTAACCGCAGGCATATCCAGGCCGTTTAGCGGCCGCCTTACCGATACCCTTGGCCGCGTGCCCGTTATGGCAGTGGGTTCTATCGTATGCTTTATTTGCGGATTTTTATACCCTGTATTGGGCACCGTTTCCGGATTTTTGTTTTTAAGATTGCTGCACGGTTTTAGTACCGGCTTTAAGCCAACAGCTACTGCTGCCTACGTTGCCGATATTGCACCTAAAGAACGCTGGGGCGAAGCCTTGGGCATACACGGCCTATGCTTTAGTACCGGCATGGCTATTGGCCCGGCCATTGGCAGCTACATTACCCTGCATTTTTCTATCAACGTGCTGTTTTATGTATCGTCGGCATTTGCGCTGCTGTCTATTATTATTGTTATGAATATGAAGGAAACACTTGCCGTAAAGCAAAAATTCAGCCTGTCGCTGCTCAAGCTTTCCCGACGCGATATTATTGCGCCCGAAGTACTGCCCGCCGCCATTGTTATAATAATGACCTACGTGGGCTACGGCGCGATACTAACCCTGATACCCGACCAGAGTGCCCACCTTGGCATTGCCAACAAAGGCCTGTTTTTTATGGTGTTTACCATAGCATCATTAGTAATACGCTTTGTGGCCGGAAAGGCATCCGACCGTTATGGCCGCACTAAAGTAATTAAGGTAGGGTTGGTAGTGCTGCTAACATCGCTTATAATTATTGGCCTTGCCGATAGTTTTATACTACTTGTTACCGGTGCTGCGGTGTATGGCGTGGCACAGGGCGTGTTGTCTCCCGCGCTTAACGCCTGGACGGTAGACATGAGCCTGCCCGACCACCGTGGCAAAGCAATGGCAACTATGTACATTGCCCTCGAAGCCGGTATTGGCCTGGGCGCCCTGTTTGCAGGCTGGTATTATCAGGATGTTTTAGCGCGCATTCCGCTGGTTATGTATATCTCGGCAGGTATAACGCTTTGCGCTTTTGCGTATATGTTTTTAAGGGAGCGAAATGTTGTTAAAACGTAATTATTCCGAGCCAATGTCCTACTGAAAACTGCGACTGCGACTGTAAACATATTACTGTCCACTGTAAACTGCCTACTGATCACTTCCCCCCTTCAATTGTTATCTTTCGTTTAATCTCGTTGCCTGCTTCATCGGTTACGGTAATGTAATAGGTGCCCGTTTTAGCCGAGATAGGCATTTCATGAAACGTTTTAGTTTCGCCTAAGTATTTATCGCCCAGGTACCAGAACAATCTGGCATTCGCCGAAGTATGCGCCGCTTTTACAATAAAAGGCTGCACGATGCCATTAAAATCTTTAGTAAGGTACACCTTGCCATCTTCTTTAGGATATATAAAATCGAGGTACGCGCCTGTGGTGCCCTGGCAATCGGCACGGAAAGGCGGCAGCGGGCGGTAATCCATGTGGCCGCTTTTATAGTACCATTCCATTACGGGAGGCAGCACAAACCAGGTTGCGGTAACCATGTTATCGATGCTTTCGCAACTGCTGTTAACCTGGTACTGCCTCCCGGCATCTAAGTGAATAACCTTATGGTACGGGCACACCGTAGTTTTACGCCCCTTAAGCGGAATCCATTGTTTAACCACAGGGCAATGCTCGCCCGCAAGGTGGCCGCTCAGTTGGCAAACATCAGCCTCTTCCAGGTCGTTATACGGTGGTGCAAACCACTTTTGGCGCGGCAACAGGTTAAAAACATCAAACAAAACAGGCGCAGCACTGCCCACCCCGGTTAACGATGGCCTACCCTCGCCCGATGCATTGCCAACCCACACCCCCACCACGTAGCGCGAACTGGTGCCAATAGCCCAGGCATCGCGGCTGCCAAAACTGGTACCGGTTTTCCAGGCAATTTCTAACGACGAATCGTAAAAGCGCCAGGCCTCATCGCCCTGCGGGCGGTTAACCTCTTTCATGGCATTATATGTTAGCCAGATCGATCCGGCACCCAATTCGGGTTTGTTATACACCTCGGTACCAAAATCGGGGGTAACGGAGCTATCCCAATTCAGTTCGGCAAAGGCATTGGTTCGGTACTTGGCCTGCGTGGCTGTAAAGTGGTTTAGGGTAGATGTTAGCCCGGCATAGGTGCGGCATAAATCCCACAAATTGCTTTCGGCACCGCCCAAAATAAGCGACAGGCCGTAGTGGCTGGGCTGTTTGTTAATATCCCGAAGTTTAAAATGCCTGAGCTGGTCGTAAAAGCGCGGCACGCCAAAGTCCTTCAGCATCAATACAGCAGGAATGTTTAGCGACCGCGACAAGGCCTGTTGTGCAGGCACGGCGCCATCATAGGTCAGCTCGTAGTTTTTGGGACTGTAGCCTGCAATTTGCGTGGGCACGTCGGCCACCAGTGTATTAGGCAAGATTTCTCCGGCATCGAGCATGGAGGCGAATAAAAACGGCTTTAATATACTACCCGTACTACGCGGAGCGGGTATAATATCTACATCTTTCTGGTGGGCTTTATCGGTAGGCGAATTACCCACATAAGCCACAATATTATGCGTTTGCACATCTACCACCATAATGGCAAGGTTGTGCACCTCGGTTTGTTTGTACTCCTGGTAGTAGCGCGCGGCAATTTGGTTCACGCGGTTTTGCAGGGTGGTTTTTACGGTAGTTTTAATGCGCTGGCCCTCTTTGCTTTTGGCTATGTTCTGCAATAAATGCGGAGCGGCCTGCGGCAGGTCGAACGGTTTTTGCGGAAGGCTTTCCTGCAACGAAAGTTCGTAGGTGGTTTTATCAATTACCTTTTCGTCAAACAGTTTTTTTAGCAGCCTGTCGCGCTTATCGCGAAGTTTAATCTGGTTCTTGCCCGGATAAATAAGGCTTGGCGCATTGGGCAGCACCGCCAGTGTAGCGGTCTCGGCCCACGAAAGCTGGTGCGGCTGTACGCCAAAGTACCGCCACGAAGCCATCTCTAACCCCACCACATTACCACCAAAAGGCGCATGCGCGGCATACAACCCCAATATACCATCTTTGCTTTCGCGAAATTCCAGTCGGGTTGCCAGTATCATCTCTAAAAACTTTTCGAAATAACTTCGCTCTTTGCCTTCGCGGCTCAGTCGGATTACCTGCTGCGTTAGCGTACTGCCCCCACGCACCACCTTGCCGGCATCGTGGTTTTGCTTCATGGCTTTTACTATGGCCACGGGGTTAAAACCGGGGTGGCTGTAAAAGTGCTGGTCTTCAAAATAAACAATACATTTTTTAAATTTATGGGGCACGCTGTCCTGCGCCGGAAAACGCCATTGACCATCCCTCGCAATGCGCGCGCCAAGCAGTTCGCCTTCGGTACTTTCTATAACGGTGCTGTAGGGTTCGTTAAAAAGCGTGTGCGGCAGGCAAAAATAATAGGCAACTAAAAGCACCAGCGCTATAGCCGATTTTATCCTGTTGGATTTTACGTAGCGGGTAATGCGTTGCCATAGGTTTTTTAAACCCCTGCCTATGTTTGTAAATAGTGCCGTGAATTTATTTTTCATTGGATGTAAGCATCCTGTGTTTGGTTGTTGTTAATTGTAATCATTTATTAAGCACATATGCCGAATTATAAGATTGCTTCATTGTACCCTCCCCCCGCAAAGGCTTACACGGGTACTGTACGTTTTTCTTCACGCACTGTCATTGCGAGCGCAGTGCAACGCAGCGCGGCAATCTGTTGTTACCGTCTCGTTGGTTTGCAGAACCATCTTAGCTATATTCATTAATGATATCTTTTAGCCATCCATATTCTGTATCGGAATAGTTACTTTTATATTCTCTGACTAATACATTTAGGTTACTATCATTTTTTAGGGAATGGTAAACTATTGAATAACCTTGATTCATATAGTTAGTACTATTTTTAATTTTAGATTCGTTTATAAAGAACAAGGCCTGCTGTAGATCTTTAATTTTAAAACAAAACTGAATTACCTGGTTATATAGCTCCTGAAAGTGTTCGTTTTTTAAAAGTGAGAAGAAAATTTGCTTTGCCTCATCTAACCTACCTAAATCAAATAAAACCCATCCTTTAGCAACTAATGTATCAGGCTGGTTAGCATCTAATTCTAATGCCTTATCAAAATAAGTTATTGCTGCATCCAGTTCATCTTTTTCAATATTTATTGCTCCTAACAAATGGTAAGCACCCGGAGTTTCTTTTTTAGCTAACGAACCATCCAAAATCTTCAACGCATTATCTACCTGAAAGCAATTATAAAAGGCATAGGCCAGTGTATTCAATATTTCTGCATCAACATAGCTTTGAGGCATCCTCATAATTTCGCTTATAATTTCACTACAATTAGAAAGAGTGTCATAGTATTTTACCCTTTCATAAATAGCCTCATTAAAATTTTGATCTATTTTTAAAGCTTCTTCCAGGTATCCCCATGCCAAATGTGGCTCAGATTGTTGTAGCACATAAAACAACTCTAACCTTACCCATTTATTTTTCTGATCAACATCAGCACTTTTATACAAAAGGCTTATAGACGATTGATTATTATTATAGTATATTTCGATTAGTCCCTCTACCATTAATAATAATGATTTTTGGGATGTGTTTTCAGGTACTTTTTTTAATAAGTCAATTGCAGGTACATAATTTTGCAAACGAATATTATAATACGAATACATTAAGTACACATAATCAGTTTGGTCTATTTTAAGCAATGCATCAAAATATTCAGGTTCTAAATGAATATTCTCTGTTAAATATTTTTCTATTTCCTCCATTTAATTTACTCCTATTATATGAGATTGCTTCGTCGTGCCTCCTCGCAAAGACTTATACGGGTACTGTATCTTTTCTTCACGTACTTTCATTGCGAGCGCAGTGCAACGGAGCGCGGTATACGAGCATGACGCTCGCACAGGCAAAGCAATCCCATTTATTTAATTATGAGATTGCTTCGTCGTGCCTCCCCGCAAAGACTGCGCGTGAAAACGACAATGTTATTACATGTCGGGGGTTAGAATCCCTCTTTCTCTGCAAATTTACCTCACTACTTTAACCCATTGCCCTTTGGTCCTGCTTAGGTACGAGTTATCGTACATGGCTTCGCATTGCACGCCCGGCAGGTAATAACTGCCCGGATAGGATGCGTTAAGCAGTATCCTGAAGGTTTTGGTTTCGTTAGATTTTAGCGAGAAATAGAAGTTAGTCCTGTCGTCCCTTATATCGGTATAATCAACAGCGTTCTCGGCAAAGCTTCCAAAATCGGTAAAGCGGGTGTTTACAATTTCCCACCCCGACGGGATTATCTGCGTAAGCGCAACGTTATCTACATACTCGCCTTTGCGGTTGCTTACCGTAACCTCTGCCACAAACTCGGTGCCCTGCGACAGGCTCGACGGATTAATTACCTGGCCCGCCCTGTCTTTAAATACTATGCCCGTGCTAAGGCCACGCTCTTCGGCAAATTCCTGACCTACCGGAAGCACCCCGCTGTACACCACTTTTACATATAGCGTAGATTTTTTATTGTTTTTAATGGTTACCACATTGCTGCTGCCAATTTCGAGCACCCTGTCGGCAAAGGTTTTAGGCGTGTTTATAGCCTGCGTTTTACCCTTGTTGGTATAGCTGATGTCGATGCCTTTTGGCCCGTTACTTTGTGCAAATTTGGTCATGGCATACAGGCAGTACGCCGTTGTTTGCGTGCTCATCCATTGGTTAGACGACATTTGTTTAGCCAGCTTAATGGCCATAGTAAAGGCTTTTTCTTTCTGGCCTAAGATAAGCAGTGTTTCCAGTGCCATTGCCCTGTTGCGTTCTGCCGAGCCGTAGTAATAGTAGTAATTATAATTATCCTCGTAATCTATAGCACTTTGCGCCAGCAACTCCTGGCCTACATTTTTCTGGCCTGCCAGTGCATAGGCCGCAGCCAATCGTAGCCTTGATTCGTTACTGATGCCGTTGGTTTCCCTTAATCGGTTCATCGACGATAAATCTGCCGAGCCTGCCAGTGCCAGCGTGTATAGCCTGTATGCCTGGGCAAAATCGTTGTGGTAGCCGTCGTTATAGCGCCACTGCCTTGCGGTGCGCTGTTGGTACTGCACCCATTGTTTTTTAGCATTCATAGGCAGGGCGTAGCCTTTTTTCTCGGCTTCTATAAAGAAATGCCCCACATAGCTCGACCCCCAATCGTCCGGGTTGGGCTGCCCCTGCCAGTAGGCAAAGCCGCCATCGGCTAACTGAAACTGCGCCAGCTTGTTTATGGCCGCTGTTACGTTTTTCTGGATCTTATTTTTACGCGTCTGGTCGATGTCGGCAATATCGGCAAGGTACAACTGCGGGAATGCGCCCGATGTGGTTTGCTCCAGGCAGCCGTGCGGATACTGGATAAGGTAATCCAGCCTACGGTTGAAATCGATAGACGGGAACGACGATACCTCTAACCTGGCTTTATTAGTGCCCGAAACGCCAAAGGCATTCCAGTCGATACTGCCCGATTTACCCGACTCGATAACCAGTTCTTTATAATTATTGGTTATCGGGTTAGGGTTCATAACATCGATCTCTACTTCGTAACTGGCTTTTTCTTTGCCGCTTGTAGCCGTAACGGTTACTTTGCCTATGCCTGTAATATCGGCAACTTCAAGGTCAAAATAGGCAATCTTTTCATCGGGCCTTGCAAAGCTTACCACCTGAGATGATGATCCCACCACCCTAAAGCCGTTGTTGGTTTTGATGGATAAGGTTACGTTTTTAATACTATTTTCCATAGCAAATAACGTTACCGGAAGCGTTACCCTTTCTTTAGGCGTTACCTTGCGCGGCAGCGATGCCAGCAACATTAGCGGACTGCGAACCGGCGTAGTTTTCTCGGCCATACCGTAAGCGCTAACATCGGCGTTGGCGGCTACCACCATAGTGCGCACCGAGCCTACATACATGGGCAGCTTAACGTCGTGCACACGGGTTTGCCCCTTGCCCAAAGTATAAGGCCCAAGGTAAATTACTACCGGTTTAAAGCGGTTGGCTTTTTTAGCGGCACCACCACCTAAGTCGGCATCGCCTCCAATACTAAATACCTGGTTTACCTTGCCACCGTAAGCACCAATAACATCATCATAAATATCCCAGGTGCGCACGCCAAGGGCTTCTTTAGCGTAAAAAGCATCCCAGGCGTTTGGCGTTTTAAATCGTGTTAAGTCTAACAATCCATCATCAACAATGGCCAGTGTATAGGTCATGGCCTTGCCTGTTTTTTCGCTGACTTTTATATTAGTCCGCTGCTCCGGTTTTAGCACCGCAGGCATGGCAATTTGTGGCTCTAACAAGGTATTTTTATCTACTACCTCTATTGGCACAATGCCGTATAGTCGAATAGGGCTATCGTTTGCGGTTGTGGCATGTGGCTGCAACAGCGTAACATAAATGTACACGTTGGGCGCCATTTTTGCCGTTACCGGAATGGTTAACTGCGTTTCGCCTTTTTTGGTGGGTACCCAGTAGGTTTCTACCACGTGGCTGCCGTTTTCTAAAGATATCAATGCCCTGCCGCCCTCGCTGGATGGGAAGGATATCGTAGCTTTTTCGCCTACGTTGTATTTTTCTTTATCGGCGGTAAATACCAGCATTTTAGCTTCTTCACCTGTGGTGTTACGGCTGCGGCCACTCCAGTAGGGGTAGTCGATGTGCACGGTTTCTCCTGTAGAATGCCCACTCTCCATATCGGTAACCCTTACAAGGTAACGGCCCCACTCTTCCTCGTCGGTTTTTAGGTTGAAGGATGCTTTTCCGCTGCCATCGGTAATTACCTGCTGCGTATAATACGGCGTGTTGGATAGCGCCGAACTGTACGATGATGTATTGCCATGAGAGGCATCCCACCACCAGCGCCATTCTACTTTATATACTTTTACATCGAGCCTTCTGCCTGCTTTGGGCTGGCCTTTATCGTTTACGGTTGCAAGGTCGAATTTATTAGATTTACCCGTTTCGAGCATGCCGTATTTATTACCTTCAGGCAGTTTAACGCCCACGTAGGTATCGTACGGCGAATAGGTGGCCGTAACCACATCGGTACTAAAATCGCCTCCCCTTTCGTAGGCTTTGGTAATAATAGCTGCCTTTAGCATGCCCGGTGCGCGTGCCTCTAACTTAGGTTCCAGGTTTACCTGTACCACGCCATTATCGTTAGCCACGCCCGAGAAGATGTTAACCTCTTCACTGCTGAAATTTTGCGTAGGGTCGTCAAAAATATAGTTAAGGTAGCCTTTAAACGCCGTGGTTTGCTTAAGGAATTTAGCCTGCATCTCAACCTTAAGGCCTTTGGCAATAGCGCCGTGCAGCCAGGTAACCTCTACCGTACCGGTATTTTTAGAGCTGCCGTAAATGGTTTTACCCTCAAAGCTGTTCTTAATTTTAAGTCGGTTTGGTTTAATGGTCTCTATTTTGATGCTCTTGTAAAAATGTGCACCACCTACAGATACCCTTGCCTCCCAATTGCCCGTAGGCGCACCGGCCTGCGTAGGCACCACAAACTTAAAGTGGTTACGGGCATTGTAAGCCTGTACCGTTTGGAACACCACCTTGCCGTTAGGGTCTGATAACCTTAATTTTATAGGATGCGCCGGCGGAAGCTTGGCTGCCTTATCGTTTAATATAAAACCGATAAACAACGAGTCGCCCGGGCGCCAAACGCCACGCTCGCCATATACATAGCCTTTTAACCCTTTTTGTAGCTGCATACCATCTACATCAAAATTACTTACTGATTGCGCATTGCCCTCATACAGCTTAACATAGGTGGTATTCTTATCTTTTTTAACAATGGCAAAATAGGCTTTATCATCTGCCGAAAGGTTTACAATACCCTCTGCATTGGTCTGTGCTGTTGCCACTTTTTGCTGTTGGAAGGTAAACAGCTCTACCGTAGCGCCCGCAATAGGCTGCGTGGTGGTAATGCTGGCTACCGCAAAAAAGTAGCTGTTATTTTCGCCGCGCTTGGCTATAACCCCAAGATCTGACGCGAGTACGTTGGTAGACACCTTTCTGTCGTAAAAATACGAGCTGCTGCAAGGGTTTTCGCGCTGGTCCCAATCGTAATCATACGGGTAATAATCGTAGTATTCGTCTTCGTTATTATCGCCATAGTCTTCCTCATCTTCACGGTCTTCATCCTCATCTTCGCTTTGCGCAGATGCTGCTGCTGTATCGGTATCGCTGGCATCACATTTGTAGAGCGAGTACGATTTTTTAACCGTTATCTCCACCCTGTAAATGGCGCCCTGCTGTGGGGTTATAAGCGTAGACAGGTCTATGGCATAGGCATTCCACTTGCCGTAATTAAGCAGTTTATTGGTGGTTAGGTCTAATGTTTTTTTGGCTACCGGCAGCGCCACTTTGCGCAGGCTGTAGTTGCCGTTAAGCTCGTTATCCTGAAGAAACTGCATTACATTGTTCTCGAAAATACGGTATACCTTAACGTCGACCTTACTCAGGTTAACGGCTTCGAAATTGAGTTTAAGGTTGCTGGATGCCGGCAGTATGGTACCGCTTTTAATAAAGCGCACTTCGGGTGCCAGTTGCTCGAACACCACTTTCTGCGACCATGTATTTTTGGTTTTAAAGCCCTCTGTACTCTCTATACCCTGAAATACCTCTACCAAAAAGCTACCGTTAAGCGGCTCTGGGAAAAACACCTTAAGCAGGTTACCGTCTACCGAATATTTAAGGTTGTTGGCACTTTCTACGGCTACAAGGCCGCTAAAGTCCTGATCCTTTCTAATAGGGTCGGAGAAATTGATAAGCAGCGTCTGGTTATCGCCTGCGGCCGGCTCTATGGTAATTACCTTAAAGTTGTCTTTGCCGGGCACGGTATACTCTTCGCTGCCCTCGCGGTCTATATCGTATGGCTTTCCGTTCCAGCTGATCTTAATTTTGCTGTCCTGCGCCTTACGTTGTATGCTATCTATTACAAAGTGGAATTCGGTTGGCGTACCGGCATTGGCATCAAACCTAATAGGCAGCTGGCGGCCATCCTGCTGAGCGGTTACCAGTTTTTTGGCTACGGCAATATCCAGGTTGTCGCTGGCCTTTAGGGTAGCGTTTAAGTACTGGAGGTTGCGGTTGTAGGATTGCAGATCGGTAACGCTAACCAGAAAGTCCTGCTTAATGGTTTTTACGCGGAAGTTAAAATCTTCAAGCCCTTTGGGTACGTTTATAAATTTAGAAAGGTGCAGCGTTACGCGGTACTCCTTATCGGCCTCCAGCTTTTTTGTTGGGCGAAAGGCAATGCTGTTGTCCTGCAAAAAGATAACCTTACCGTCTACACTGGGCGAAACCGAGAAATAATTGTTATCCAGCTCCTGGTTGGCCTGCCACTCTTTTTTGGTAAAGGCAAGCCCCACCCTGATATCTGACTTAGTAGAAATGATACCCGAAGAAAAACTGGTAATGTATTCCCGGAATTGAGAAAAATCTGAATCGAAATCTTTTCCTGACGGTTTCGAGCAGGAATGCAGCAGCAGTGTGATGACTGTTAGGCACAGCACCAGTTTCAGGGTTTTCATTTGTGAGGATTGGTTAAGGTTAAACTGTTAAAGTACAGGTTGGTATTTTACGCTATAACTATTAATATCCTACAAATATTGTAATAAAAAGACGAATTAATTTTAAAATTTTCTTAAGAAATTAATTCATTGATAATCAACCCCTCCTTTGCTTAAAAAACGTTTTCACAAGGGCACTGCATTCGGCTTCCATAACGCCGCTAACCACCTGTGTTTTAGGATGCAGCTTGGTGCCCATGGCACGATACCCCCGCTGATCGTCGGCCGCGCCAAAAACTACCTTGCTAACCTGGCTCCAATATAGCGCGCCGGCGCACATTTGGCAGGGCTCTAAGGTTACATAAAGTGTGCAGCTGGTAAGGTATTTGCCACCTAAAAAATTAGCGGCAGATGTTATAGCCTGCATCTCGGCATGGGCGGTAACATCGTGCAGTAATTCGGTCAGGTTATGGGTGCGGGCAATAACTTTATCGTTAACCACCACAATGGCCCCAACGGGTATTTCGCCTTTATCAAAAGCAGCCTGGGCTTCCTGTAGGGCCTTGCGCATAAAATACTCGTCGGTAAAAATGTTTTCCATAAGGGCAAAAATACAAATCTATTATGGAACGCTGATAACACGGATTTGAAAACGCGGATTTTATTGGGTTGCCACTCTTATATACCTCACCCCCGGCCCCTATCCACACGAGCGCAGCGAACTGGCGCAGCAAAGGAGAGGGGAAGCCGAGAAGGGGTATAGTGTGGAATAGCAATATGCAATTCATTATAGCGATGTGTTGCCCCTGACTTTAGTCAGGGGTTATGGATGCAGGCGGTTTTTTGGCTTTAGCCGAATATAAATTACACTTCTTAGTCCTCTCCCCCACCCCCTCTCCAAAGGAGAGGGGAGCCGAGAACGGGTATAGGGTGGAATAGCAACATGCAATTCATTATAGCGATGTGTTGCCCCTGACTTTAGTCAGGGGTTATGATGCAGGCGGTTTTTTGGCTTTAGCCGAATATAAATTACGCTCTTAGTCCTCACCCCCAGCCCCTCTCCACACGAGCGCAGCGAACTGGCGCAGCAAAGGAGAGGGGAGCATGGACGGGTATAGTGTGGCAAACCGTATACTATTTATGTAGCGATGTGTTGCCCCTGACTTTAGTCAGGGATTATAAGTGCGGGCCGCTTTGGGCTTTAGCCGAATATAAATTACACTTCTTAGTCCTCTCCCCCAGCCCCTCTCCGAAGGAGAGGGGAGCATGGACGGGTATAGTGTGGAACATCAACATGCAACTCATTACAGCGATGTGTTGCCCCTGACTTTAGTCAGGGGTTATGGATGCAGGCGGTTTTTTGGCTTTAGCCGAATATAAATTACACTTCTTAGTCCTCACCCCCAGCCCCTCTCCAAAGGAGAGGGGAGCATGGACGGGTATAGTGTGTCGACCTGACTTACACCCCCAATTTTCAGTAGAGACGCATTGAATGCGTCTCACTCACTGGTTAACCTCACCCTCAACCCCTCTCCACACGAGCGCAGCGAAGGAGAGGGGAGCATGGACGGGTATAGTGTGGTTAAAATTACTATGACCATATTGCTTATAGTCCTCACCCCCAGCCCCTCTCCGAAGGAGAGCGGAGCCGAGAACGGGTATAGTGTGTTGACAATGCTTACACCACCAATTTTCAGTAGAGACGCATTGAATGCGTCTCACTCATTGGTTAACCTCACCCTCAACCCCTCTCCACACGAGCGCAGCGAACTGGCGCAGCAAAGGAGAGGGGGAGCTGCGAACGGGTATAGTGTGGTTAAAATTACTATGACCATATTGCTTATAGTTCTCTCCCCCAACCCCTCTCCGAAGGAGAGGGGAGCCTGGAACGGGTATAGTGTGGCAATTGTTATCTCTATTCAAACACCCGAGTGTAGCTGCCCTCCTTTGTTGCGCCAGTTCGCTGCGCTCGTGTGGAGAGGGGCTGGGGGTGAGGACTAAACCCATTTTGCTCACACGTTCCTTTTCAAACCTATTGCATTATATCGTAAATTTGCCTTACAACAATAAATCCACGAAGCTCGCTCCCCTCTCCTTTGGAGAGGGGCTGGGGGTGAGGTCCAAAATCATGGCAGGCAAATTATTAGATACCATACAGTACCCCAACGATATTAGAAAACTAATGCCGGAGCAGTTGCCGCAACTGGCTGCCGAGTTGCGGGAGTTTATTATAGATATTGTATCGGTTAAAGAGGGTCACCTTGGCGCAAGCCTTGGCGTGGTAGAGCTTACAATTGCACTGCACTATGTTTTTGATACGCCCAACGACCTTTTGGTTTGGGATGTGGGCCACCAGGCGTACGGCCACAAGATACTTACCGGCCGTAAAGATAATTTTGACACCAACCGCCAACTGGGCGGCATTAGCGGTTTCCCTAAACGTAGCGAAAGCGAGTACGATACCTTTGGCACCGGCCACAGCAGCACATCAATTTCGGCGGCGCTGGGCATGGCAATAGCCTCGCAAATAAAGGGCGATACGGCTAAAAACCACATTGCCGTTATTGGCGATGCCAGTATAGCATCGGGCATGGCGTTTGAAGGCCTTAACCATGCGGGGGTTACGGATGCTAACCTGTTGGTAATTTTAAACGACAACGCCATTGGCATAGACCCCAGTGTTGGCGCGCTTAAACACTACCTTACCCAGGTTAAGGACGGCAGGAACCCGAGGCAAAACAACATGATAAAGTCGCTTAACTTTGATTATACCGGCCCTGTAGACGGGCACGACTTTACCACGCTTTTAAAAGAGCTTACAAAACTTAAAAATACTAAGGGGCCAAAATTCCTGCATATAATTACCACTAAGGGCAAGGGACTTAAACAGGCTGAAGAAGACCAGGTTAAGTACCACGCCCCGGGTAAATTTGACAAACTAACCGGCGAGGTGCTGGCTGTAGCCGATAGCCACCTGCCACCCAAATACCAGGATGTTTTTGGGCTTACGCTGGTAGAACTGGCACAGCAAAACCCTAAGATTATAGGCATTACCCCGGCCATGCCATCGGGTAGTTCGATGAAGTTTATGATGGAAGCTTTCCCGCAAAGAGCTATAGATGTGGGTATTGCAGAGCAGCATGCCGTTACCTTGGCCGCCGGCATGGCTACACAGGGCATGGTGGTGTTTTGCAATATTTACTCTACTTTTTTGCAACGTGCTTACGATCAGGTTATTCACGATGTGGCCCTGCAAAACCTGCCCGTTATTTTTTGCCTGGACCGCGCCGGCCTTGTGGGCGAAGATGGTGCCACCCACCACGGCGTGTTTGATATTGCCTACCTTAACTGCATACCCAACCTTATTATTTTTGCCCCGCTTAATGAGAGCGAGCTTCGCAACATATTGTACACCGCCCAACTTGGGTTAGAGCATCCTATTGCTATCAGGTACCCGCGCGGGCGAAGCCAGAATGTAAACTGGCAGCTGCCTTTTTTAAAAATTGAAATGGGCAAAGCGGTGCCCTTAAAAACCGGAACCGATGTTGCCGTACTTTCTACCGGCACAATTGGCAATAATGTGGCGATCTCAATATCCGAAAGTGAAAAATCAAGCCTTTTTTCGCACTATCATTTTGGTTTTGTAAAGCCGTTGGATGAAGATGCGCTGCACGCCATTTTTAAAAGTCATAAGAAAATAATTACAGTGGAAGACGGCACTGTAATTGGTGGTTTTGGAAGCAGTATTATTTTTTTCGCGGCAAAAAATAATTATTCTTTGGAAATAAAAACGTTAGGCGTTCCGGACTCTTTTATAGAGCACGGCAGTACCAGCGAGTTACAACATTACTGTAATATTGACGTTAAATCTTTATCGGATATTTTTTCAGCTTGCTGAAAATGCCGACTTTTGCAAACTATTTCCAATTAAAAAAACGTTTTAGATGAGATTGAAAGCCTGTTTAATAGCTTTACTACTTATTGCATTTGCCCAAAAAGGCCGCTCTCAGGTATTGATAACCACCACATTGCCTGACTCTATTACCTACTGGGAACGCACCAATGTTGTAGGGCTTGATATTAGCGAAATTGCCTTTGTAAACTGGAGCGTGGGTGGTAATAACTCGGTATCGGTACTGGCTAAGGGCAATTTTACACGTAAATACACCCGCAAAAATATCAACTGGCTTAACGAACTGATTATCAGGTACGGTATTAACAGCCAGGAAGGCCAGGAACTGCGCAAGACCGACGACCAGTTTCAGTTCAACTCCACTTTTGGCTACCGCCGCGACACTGTATCTAACTGGTACTATAGTGCCAAGTTTAACTTTAACACCCAGTTTAGCAACGGTTATTCTTACCCTAATACTACGGCTGAGATATCGGGTCCGTTTGCCCCCGCTACTATATTCCTCGGGGTTGGTAGCGAGTATATTAGAAAAGATTTAGGGCTAACCCTGTACCTTTCTCCACTTACCGATAAAACCACGTTGGTATTAAACCAGTTTCTTGCAGATCAGGGTGCTTTTGGGGTTGAAGCCGCCGTTAAAGATGCCGATGGCAACATTATAACCCCCGGTAAACGATCGCGTACCGAGGTGGGTATGCTTTTTACCGGCCAGTTTAAAAGGCAGGTGTTTAAAAACATAATGTTAGACAACCGCATTACCCTTTATACCGATTACCTTAACAGCTTTGGCAACATAGATGTTAACTATCAGCTACAGCTGGATATGACTGTTAACGAGTACGTTAAAGCAAACATTGGCGCCAACTTTATTTATGATGATGATATTAAATCAAGCGAAGAAGTTGCCGGCACTGTAGTAACAGGCGGCCCTAAAGTACAGCTTAAGCAAACCCTTGGTGTTGGGCTTAGCTATACTTTTTAGATTATCAGATGGTTAGATTGTTAGAACATTAGATTGTTAGAACATTTTTGGACTGTTAGAATCTTCTGCAAAATAAAAAAGCAACCCACAATGGGTTGCTTTTTGTTTTATATCATCTATTGCTGTAGGTTTTAGATTCCTCCTTCGTCGGAATGACACTCATACTCAATACTTAAGCATGATTGGCAACCTTAAACTCAAAACTACAAACCCCTAACGGTTAAACTGTTGCCTGCTTAGGTACGCTATCGTGTGCCTGTGTATGCTT
This sequence comes from Flavobacterium subsaxonicum WB 4.1-42 = DSM 21790, assembly GCF_000422725.1. GTDB lineage: Bacteria > Bacteroidota > Bacteroidia > Flavobacteriales > Flavobacteriaceae > Flavobacterium > Flavobacterium subsaxonicum. Next base: position 146,095 of record NZ_AUGP01000025.1, on the reverse strand, counting down.
GCCATCGTTCCATAAGCTTAGTATATCGGCACCAACGGCGGCACCGCTTCCTGCTGCAATAGCAAGCTGGCTTCGGGTTCCGGCAAGGGTTCCGGCTACGTATAGACCTTCGGCAATAACGTGGTCATCGTTAACAAGCTGTATGCGGTTTTTTTCGGGCATTGCTTTTTTATGCGGTACAACATACTGCATAAGGCCTTCAAAATCAAAGCTATTGGCCGACCCTATAGCTACCACAACACTTTTAGCCTGGTAGGTATCTTTGTTGGTAGTAACGGTAAAGTTTCCGGCAGTGCCTTCTACATTCAGTACTTTTTCTAAAGGAATTTGCTCAACCAACGGATACGTTGTAGCAAGGTGCTCAAGGCTTGTAGTTAATAAATCGGCCCCGCGGGTACCGGGAGCAATGCCATATGCATTGTTATAAAGGCCGTTTTGTAAAGAAGAGGCTTTCTGGTGGGTAAAAATACCAACTTTTTTGCCTTCGCCATACGCACGGGTAAGGCCGGAACCAAGGATCAGGGCGCAGGAAACACCTGCAACACCGCCACCTACAATAAGTAAATCAAACATAAATTTTATCGGTTTCTTGTTTTCTCGTCTATGCTTTGGGCACTTTTAAAAATTAAAAGAATGCATATAGCACACAACGATGCTATAATGCCAATTAATGCCACAACGCTGTTACCTTCCAGTAAGTTGCTGAAATCAAGCTGTGTAACATTAAAAATGGTAAGTCCTAATGCTAAGACTATCAGGATGTAAATAAAAGTTTTCATTGTAAATATATCTTAAGGTGATATAGACTATTTGTTGGCCCTAAAATTAAAAAATATAATATTAGGCAAACAATTGTTTAACATTAGAGGCAAATAATTTAACAGCTATAGCTAAAAGTATTACCCCAAACACTTTACGTATTACGCCCAGGCCATTGTTGCCCAAAATCTTTTCTATTTTAGCCGATGATTTTAACACGGCATACACTACCACTACGTTAATAATAATGGCAATTATAATGTTTATCTTTTCGTACTCGGCACGTAAAGACAGTAAGGTTGTCATGGTACCGGCACCTGCAATTAGTGGGAATGCTATGGGCACAATAGAGGCCGTGCTGGGGCTGTCTTCTTTATAAAGGCGTATGCCCAATATCATTTCGAGCGCTAAAAAAAACAGCACGAACGATCCGGCAACGGCAAAAGAGCTGGCATCTATGCCAATAAGCTTAAGTATCTCTTCGCCCACAAACAAAAACACTATCATAATAAACATAGCTACTATAGAGGCTTTTTCGCTTTGTATGTGGCCCAGTTTATTGCGCAGGTCTACTATTATGGGCACACTGCCCACAATGTCTATAACGGCAAAAAGCACCATGCTTATGGTAAAGATTTCTTTCCAGTTAAAAGCGTCTACCCAGTCTAATCCCATAACAAAAATTTTGTGCGTGCAAAATTACCTATAAATAAGGCACGTACCAATAAAATGGCAATTTAATATTTTTGCAGCGGTTAGATTACAAACTAATTTGGGCAACTTTGCCTATCTTTGCCCCATGTTTCAATTAGGAAAAACCATAGTCTCAGAAGACATTTTAGAAAAAGAGTTCGTTTGCAACCTATCGGCTTGCAAGGGGGCATGCTGTGTAGATGGCGATGCAGGAGCACCGCTTAATGAAGAAGAAACCAAAATACTTGAGGAGATATACCCATTGGTTAAACCTTTTCTTAGAAAAGAAGGTATTGCTGCCATAGAAGCCCAGGGCACCTGGGTTAACGGTACCGATGGCGACCTTGAAACCCCTCTTATAGACAACAAAGACTGCGCTTACGTTATTTTTGACGGTAAGACAGCGCTTTGCGGTATAGAGCAAGCCTACAACCAGGGTATTGTTACCTGGAAAAAACCGGTATCTTGCCACCTGTACCCCATTCGTGTAAAAGACTTTACCGATTTTGCCGCCGTTAATTACGACCGTTGGGATATTTGCAGCCCTGCCTGCTCCCTGGGTAAAGAATTAGAAGTGCCGGTTTACAAATTTGTAAAGGAAGCCCTTATACGAAAATTTGGCGCAGACTGGTACATGGAACTGGAAAAAGTTGCCGACGAACTTAAACAAAACCCTTTACCAAACCGCCGTAAACGCCTTTAAAACACTCTGTTTAAGTGTAAATTAATTGTAAACTTTTGCTACTGTTAAATTTTTTAATTTATTGAATTTCAATATTTTGTAAAATTTTATTGTAAACAATGTAAATTTTACTGTTGTTAAGAACTCTCCAAAATTGTGAATAAGTAGTTACAAGTTTAGGTTTGATTTTCTAAATCAAATCGCAATCTTTGTAATCCGCCTTTAGAATAATATCATTTTTTATAATACCATAAAAGTCAAAATAGTATGTCTGCAATAGAACCCATTTTACAAGAGAACAAGAACCGCTTTGTGATTTTTCCGATAAAACACCACGATATCTGGGACTGGTACAAAAAAATGGAGGCAAGTTTTTGGACTGCAGAAGAAATTGACCTACACCAGGACCTTAACGACTGGAACACCAAATTAAGCACCGACGAGAAATACTTTATTAAACATATACTTGCTTTTTTTGCCGCGTCTGACGGGATTGTGAACGAGAACCTTGCTGAGAATTTTGTGAACGAAGTGCAGTATGCCGAGGCTAAATTCTTTTATGGTTTCCAGATCATGATGGAAAACATACACAGCGAAACCTACTCGCTGCTTATAGACACGTATGTTAAGGATGAAGTTGAGAAAGACCAGCTGTTCCGTGCATTAGAGGTATTCCCGGCTATTAAGAAAAAAGCCGACTGGGCCCTTAAATGGATCGAGAGCGACTCTTTCGCCGAAAGGCTTATTGCCTTTGCAGCCGTAGAAGGCATCTTCTTTTCGGGTGCATTTTGTTCTATTTTCTGGCTTAAAAAACGTGGCCTTATGCCGGGCTTAACCTTTTCTAACGAGCTTATATCGAGAGACGAAGGCGTACACTGCGACTTTGCCGTGCACCTGCACAACCACCATTTAGTTAACAAAGTACCTAAAGACCGTATTAAAGAAATTATTATAGATGCGCTTAATATTGAGCGTGAGTTTATTACAGAGTCGTTACCGGTTAGCCTTATTGGCATGAACAGTGTACTGATGATACAGTACCTGGAGTTTGTGGCCGACAGGCTTTTAGTAGAGTTGGGCTGCGAAAGGCAGTACAACGGCGGCAACCCGTTCGATTTTATGGATATGATATCGTTACAGGGTAAAACCAACTTTTTTGAAAAAAGGGTATCAGAATACCAAAAAGCCGGTGTTATTAACAACGGCGAAGATTCTCAAAAAATTAGCTTCGACGCTGATTTTTAATCAACCAAGAGACCAACCAAGATTATTAATAGGGAGCGCATTGGCAATCCCACCAAGTTACTAAACCTTAAATTATTGCCCTATGGATGTAGTAAAAAGAGACGGAAAAAGAGAGCCGGTAATGTTTGACAAGATTACCGACAGAGTAAAGAAATTATGCTATGGACTGAATGACCTTGTAGACCCTATTAAGGTGGCTATGCGCGTTATTGAAGGATTATATGACGGTGTAACTACATCTGAACTGGATAACCTTGCGGCAGAAACGGCAGCGTCTATGACTATTACGCACCCGGATTATGCCCAGCTTGCTGCCCGTATTGCGGTTAGCAACTTACATAAAAACACTAAAAAATCCTTCTCTGAAACCATGAAGGATATGTACCATTATGTTAACCCTCGCACCAACCAGGAGTCTCCGCTACTGTCTGACGAGGTGTATGATGCCATAATGGCCAATGCCGAAAGATTAGACTCTACCATTATATACAACCGCGATTTTAATTACGACTACTTTGGGTTTAAAACCCTGGAGCGCTCGTACCTGCTTAAAATAAACGGACAAATTGTAGAGCGCCCGCAGCACATGCTTATGCGTGTATCTGTAGGTATTCACCTTAACGATATCGACTCGGCCATAGAAACTTATGAGCTTATGTCTAAAAAATTCTTTACCCATGCTACGCCTACCCTGTTTAATGCCGGTACGCCAAAAGCACAGATGTCGTCTTGCTTCCTTCTTTCAATGAAAGATGACAGCATCGACGGTATTTACGATACGCTTCGCAACACGGCTAAGATATCGCAATCGGCCGGTGGTATAGGTTTATCTATACACAACGTTAGGGCAACAGGATCGTACATTCGTGGTACAAACGGTACCAGCAACGGTATTGTACCCATGCTAAGGGTGTTTAACGATACGGCCCGTTATGTAGACCAGGGCGGTGGCAAGCGTAAAGGCAGCTTTGCCGTTTACCTTGAGCCTTGGCATGCCGATATTTTTGAATTTCTTGACCTTAGAAAAAATACCGGTAAAGAAGAGATGCGCACGCGCGACCTATTCCTTGCCATGTGGATTCCGGATCTGTTCATGAAACGCGTTCAGGAAGACAGCACCTGGACACTAATGTGCCCTAACGAGTGCCCTAACCTGTACAACGTACACAGCGACGAGTTCGATGCTATGTACCTGGGCTATGAGGCTGCCAACAAAGGCCGCAAGACCATTAAGGCACGTGAGCTTTGGGAAAAAATATTAGAATCGCAGATTGAGACCGGATTGCCTTACATGCTGTACAAAGATGCAGCCAACAGAAAATCCAACCAGAAAAACCTTGGCACCATTCGTTCGTCAAACTTATGTACAGAGATTATGGAGTACACCAGCGAAGACGAAATCGCGGTGTGTAACCTTGCCTCTATATCATTACCAATGTTTGTAGAGAACGGTAAATTTAACCACGAGTTTTTATTTAACGTTACCAAACGCATTACACGTAACCTTAACAAGGTTATAGACCGTAACTACTACCCGGTTAAAGAGGCAGAAAACAGCAACCTGCGCCACCGCCCTGTTGGGTTGGGTGTACAGGGCCTTGCCGATGCCTTTATACTTATGCGCCTTCCGTTTACAAGCGATGCCGCAAAAGCCCTTAACCAGGAAATTTTTGAGACTATTTACTTTGCTGCCGTTACCGCATCTATGGAAATGGCTAAAGAAGAAGGTCCGTACTCATCATTCGCAGGTTCGCCAATATCTCAGGGCGAATTTCAGTACAACCTTTGGGGCCTTAACGACAGCGACCTTAGCGGCCGTTGGGACTGGGCTTCGCTACGTAAAGAGGTTATGGAAAACGGTGTGCGCAACTCATTGCTTATGGCGCCAATGCCAACAGCATCTACATCGCAAATATTGGGTAATAACGAAGCTTTTGAGCCGTATACCTCTAACATATACACCCGTAGGGTACTTTCGGGCGAGTTTATTGTAGTAAACAAACACTTACTGCACGACCTTGTAGAGCTTGGCCTTTGGAACGAGAGCCTTAAACAAGAGGTTATGAGAGCTAACGGTTCTATCCAGAATATAGACAACATACCTCAGGATATTAAAGACCTGTACAAAACCGTATGGGAAATGAGTATGAAAGACATTATAGACATGAGCCGCCAGCGTGGTTATTTTATAGACCAGTCGCAAAGCCTTAACCTGTTCATGGAAAACGCATCGTACTCTAAGCTTACGTCTATGCACTTTTATGCATGGCAAAGTGGCCTAAAAACAGGCATGTACTACCTGCGTACAAAAAGTGCGGTTGATGCTATTAAGTTTACACTTAATAACGATAAAAAAGCAGAGCCGGAAGTGGAGGCTATTGCAGCCCCAAAAGCTAAGCCTGTTGCTGTGCCTGTAGAGGCTACAGCGGTAGAGCTTTCAGAATTTCAGGCCATGATTGAGCGATCTCGTGCTGCAGAGCCGGACGATTGCGAAATGTGCGGATCTTAGTTGTATATTATGAGAAATGAGATTATTAAGGGCTTAACAGATGATTTCGAAAGTCACTCTAAAAGCACAGAAAATGGTATAGAATTTTGGTATGCAAGGGATCTACAGCATCTTTTAGGATATACTGAATGGAGAAATTTCAATAAAGTTATATCCAAAGCTAAGACCGCTTGTGAAGTTTCTGAACATTCAATACAAGACCATTTTGTTGATGTCAACAAAATGGTCTCAATTGGTTCTGGAACGGAAAGAGAAATCGATGATATAATGCTAACTCGCTATGCTTGTTATTTAATCGCTCAAAATGGAGATCCAAAAAAACAACCTATTGCTTTTGCTCAAAATTATTTCGCTATTCAAACAAGAAAATATGAAATTATTGCACAAAGAATAAATGATTGGGAAAGACTAAATGCAAGGCAAAAGTTAACTTTATCTGAAAAAGAATTATCAGAACTCATCTATGAAAAAACTGGCAATGATAAAGATTTTGGCATAATAAGGAGTAAAGGCGATCAAGCATTATTTGGAGGGAAAAATACTTCTCAAATGAAAAAAAGATTAAATGTTCCCGAAACCAGACCCTTAGCAGATTTCCTTCCAACAATAATAATAAAAGCTAAAGATTTTGCAGCTGAGATTACAGTTTTCAACACAAGAGATAAAAGCTTAACAACAGAATCAAAAATATCTAACGAACACGTAAAAAACAATTTAGGAGTAAGAAAACTTCTGTTAGACAGACAAATTGTTCCCGAAAACATACCCGCTGAAGAAGATATTAAAAAGTTAGAAAGAAGAGTAAATTCAGAAACTAAAAATGCAAGCAGGAATCCAGATAAGTTGAATTAATACTGTAAATACTCATTAGTAGATTAATCTATTTAATTTTTTTAGGTTATATATAAAAACAAGAAAGGGGCAGCAATGCTCCTTTTTTGCTATTTTTGTAAAAATCATCATACATGGCAACAACAAATACAATAAGTACCGATGTGCTGGTAGACCGGCCCGTAAGGTTTGCAAATTTACTTATCGATATTGTGGCAATTTTTATATTTGCTTTTATAGCGATTATAATTGTTACATTACTTTCATTAATTATAGGTAATGGTCTTGCAGTGTGGTTGTCAGGCATGAGTGATGCCGAGGCTAATATACTGGGTGTTTTAATTATGAGCATCTATTATATAGCTATGGAATTAACCACCGGAAGGACTATTGGCAAATACATTACCGGAACCATGATTGTTATGGAAGACGGAACCAAACCAAAAGCAAAGGCTGTTATTATAAGAACATTATGCCGTTTTTTACCTTTCGAGGTATTTTCTTTTTTCGGGTCATACCCAAGGGGCTGGCACGATAGCGCTGCCGGCATTTATGTGGTAAACGTAAAAAAGTTTAACGCAGCATTACAAATAAAAAATTCATTTAGCGAGATAGGAGCCGTTCAGGACATCTAAACGTATCGCCTAAAATTTATCGATGGAAAAACCAATTGAAATTACTTACGGCATGCTGGGCACTAAAGGCCAGCGGTTTGCTAATAATATTATAGACAGCGTTGTAGTATACATAATTGCGTTAACGGCGCTTGTTATTAATACAAAGGCGCAGGGCGTAAGCAACTTAGAAAAACCGGAAACGTGGGAGCCCCTGCTTAGTAGTTTTGGGTTTACAATGTACAATGTGGCGGCCTCTATTATTTATTATGGGCTGTTAGAGTCGGTTTCGGCGCGCACGCTGGGTAAGTATATTACCGGTACTAAAGTGGTTATGAGAGATGGTTCTGCGCCCGATAGTATTACCATACTTTTACGCACCATTTGCCGCAATATACCTTTCGAGTTTATATCGTTTTTATTTAGCCCTATAGGCTGGCACGATAGCCTTTCTAAAACACTGGTGGTAAACACCAAACAATATAATGCCGCGCTAAGCAAGAAAGACTCTATAGAAGATATAGGCGGCGAAGACATTTAATACAAATTGCAAAGCCAAACCCTTATTACGGGCAAGGCATAAAATCATATAAAAACAAAAACAATGGCTAAAGATGATAAACCGGTTTACACCGGAATAATAGAAAAAGACGAAAAAGGCAACTTTTTTTGCGGAGAGTACCTGCTTGACTATAAAATGGTAACTACACGTTTTAATGAAGGCGACAAAATAGCTATTAAATCGGTTATAGAAAATGCAAGCGATATTAGCCACGGCCAGTATCCTAAAAAATCGAAAGATTTTTCGTTAGCCGATAAGAAGAAGTTTATAAGGGAAGAAGGAAAAGAGTAGCGCGAGATAAGAAGACGATAGAGAATAGATGATAGACATCTGCATTTTGCAATAAACGCCGGACTTTAGACCTCCGTCTATCATCTATTATCTAACGTCTATCATCTTAAATCTAAATTCTGAATTCTTAAATCTGAAATCAATACAATGATGCACTGGGAACAGCTTTTGTCTTTAAAAAGGCAGGGCGATACAAGCAAGCGTTTGCGCAAAGAGCAAGACGATACCCGTTTGGGTTTCGAGGTAGATTACGACCGTATAATCTTCTCGTCTGCCTTTCGCAGCCTGCAGGATAAAACGCAGGTAATTCCGCTTTCTAAAACCGATTTTGTACACACCCGCTTAACGCACAGCCTTGAGGTATCTGTAGTAGGCCGCTCGCTGGGCAGGCTTGTGGGTAAAAAGATATTAGAAAAGCACCCGTACCTGCAGGACATTCACGGTTTCCAGATGAACGATTTTGGCGCTATTGTGGCGGCAGCCTCTTTGGCACACGATATTGGCAACCCGCCCTTTGGGCACAGTGGCGAAAAAGCCATAGGCGAATATTTTAAAATTGGCCGCGGCCTGCAATACCAGGACCAGCTAACCGCCAAAGAATGGCAGGACCTGATAGATTTTGAGGGCAATGCCAACGGTTTTAACCTGCTTACGGCATCGCGCCCCGGTATAGAGGGTGGCCTGCGCATATCGTATGCTACGCTGGGTGCTTTTATGAAGTACCCTAAAGAATCGTTACCTAAAAAGCCTACCGCTAATATAGCCGACAAGAAATACGGTTTCTTTCAGGCCGATGCGGCGTTCTTTCAGGATGTGGCTAACGATTTAGGGCTGATACCTAACAAAACCGGCGATGATGTTGGTTTTGAGCGCCATCCGCTGGCGTATCTGGTTGAGGCTGCTGATGATATTTGCTACACCATAATAGATTTTGAAGACGGCATTAACCTTGGCGTAATACCAGAGGAATTTGCTTTAGAATACCTCATCAAACTGGTTAAGGATACGGTGCATGTAGATAAGTACAAAACACTTACCACTAAAGAAGACCGTATTAGCTACCTGCGCGCACTGGCCATAGGCACGCTTATAAATGATGCTGTTACTACGTTTTTGGAAAATGAAGATAAGATACTGGCAGGGCAATACGCGTATGCACTGACCGATCAGGGCAAGTATACTGCCCAGATGAAAGACATTATAAGCCTGAGCATTAAAAACATTTACCAAAGCCGCGAGGTGGTAGAAAAAGAAGTTATTGGCTACCGTATTATCAATACGCTGTTAGATACTTTTTGCACGGCTTATAACAACAAATTTGAGGGAAAAGCCGGTAATTACGACACCTTGGTGCTTAAGCTGCTCCCTGAAAAATTTGTTACCGATAAAATGAACCTGTACGACCGCCTGCTGCATATTTGCCACTTTGTATCTACCCTTACCGATGGTAAAGCCCTGTTGCTTTATAATACCATTACGGGGGTTAATAAAGCATAGAGCGCGAGTTTGCAGTCGCAGTTGCAGTTTCAGTTTACGTACACGGTGTTATTTTGAGCACTGCGGAGTCGAAAAGCGCATAAATAAATTATAATAAAAAAGCCGCACTAAAAATTAGTGCGGCTTTTTTGTAACTGTATTGCTCTTACTGAAGATATTTTTCGAATCCACTGCGCCGGCAGGCAGGCTGCGCTCAACATGACAGGCAGACTGCTTACTGCAACTGCCTACTGACCACTGCGACTGCTCACTCCGCTACGCTTCTTTCGTTACTATCTGTAATGTTTCCCTGCTTACCTGCCTTACTAAAACCACTTTGTTTTTAGCAACGGCATCGCCCGATTTTTCGGTAAAATGGCGGATGGTGTACAGCGATACATTATCGTTATACGTAACGTGGAATTTTTTAGACAGTACGCTTTTAAGCTCGGCAAAATTACCGAATTTATCATCTACACAAACCGAGAAGCTAATGGCCGTATTCTGGATAAGCGTTACCTTGATCTTGAATTTATGAAGCAGCATAAAGATCTCGCTGATGTTTTCTTCCATAATAAAAGAAAAATCAAGCGATGATAACGATATAAGCAGCTGGTTCTTTTTAACGATAAAGCAGCTGGTTTGCGGCTCTAAGTCGGCGCCCTTGCTTACCCTTGTACCCGGCAACAGCGGGTTAACAAACGATTTTACAAACAACGGAATCTCCTTTTTTTGCAGCGGCTGCAATGTTTTTGGGTGAATTACCGTTGCACCGTAAAACGCCAGCTCTATAGCCTCGCGATACGATATCTGGTTAAGCAGTATGGCATTTTCAAAATAACGGGGGTCGGCGTTAAGCACACCCGGCACGTCTTTCCAAATGGTTACACTCTCGGCATTAAGGCAGTAGGCAAAAATAGCTGCGGTATAGTCTGACCCTTCCCTGCCCAGGGTGGTGGTAAAGTTATTATCGTCAGATCCTAAAAAGCCCTGCGTAATGTTAAGCGTTTTTTTCTTAACGTTTTTAGATATATTTTTTTGCGTAGCCTCCCAGTCTACAACAGCATCGCGGTAGGTGTTATCTGTCTTAATAAGCTCGCGCACATCCAGCCACTGGTTTTTAAGGCCTACGTGGTTAAAGTAATGGCTAACAATGCAGGTAGAAATTACCTCGCCAAGGCTTACCACCTGGTCGTACACAAAGTTGTAGTTAGGCGACTTATTATTTTTAAGGAAACTCTCTAAATCGGTAAAAATTTTGGTAACGGCAGCAAATACAGCATGGTTCTCGTCGTCAAACAAGTCCATTAATATCTGGTTGTGGTACTTTCGCACTTCCTGTATAGAAGCCTGCAACTCTGCCGATTTATCAAAATAGTTTTTTATAACCACCTCAAATGCATTTGTGGTCTTGCCCATGGCGCTTATAACTACAAGCACATCTTCATGACCCACTTTTTGTAAAACGTCGTATACGTTTTTAATACCATCGGCATCTTTAACCGATGCACCTCCAAATTTAAATACTCTCATTTGTGTAAGCTATTATACTTTTTATTGGGTAATTTTATAAATCAAGTGTAAACTTTGTAATGCCCTCTTCGTTCATTTGCACCGTGCGCCAGTCGGTAAAAACGGTGGCCCCGCTGCGCTCGTAAAACTCAATGGCAGGGGTGTTCCAGTCTAATACCGCCCACTCTATACGGCGCACGCCAATGCTTTTTCCAAACTTAATAACTTCTTTATACAGCAAGCTACCGGCACCGGTGCCACGCATAGCCTCTGTAACAATCAGGTCTTCCAAATGTATGGTTTTTCCTTTCCAGGTGCTATAGCGGTAATAAAAAAGTGCCATGCCAATAATCGCGTTGTCTTTTTGAGCCACAAATGTGTGGAATAACGGACTCTCGCCAAAGCCATCGGCCACCAGGTCGTTAACGGTAACAACAACGGCATCGGGCTCTTTTTCAAAAGTGGCCAGTTCTTTAATAAGTTCCAGCACGGCAGGCATATCCTGTGGGGTTCCTTTTCGGATGATCATAAACAAAATTTGGGCAAAAATACACTCAAAAACATTGCTAAATAATAATTTGTTTTCATATCACAAAAATTTCGATATTTGTGCCACAACCCAACTATAACGATTTCGTAATGGAAGAAAGAAACAAAACCTTAGGAGAATTTATTATTGAGAAGCAGGAAGACTTTAAATATTCATCGGGAGAGCTGTCCCGGCTTATCAATTCTATACGCCTTGCCGCAAAAGTGGTTAACTACAAGGTAAACCAGGCCGGCCTGGTAGATATTACCGGTGCCTTTGGTGCACAGAACATACAGGGCGAAGACCAGCAGAAGCTCGATGTTTTTGCTAATGATACTTTTATGGAAACCCTTATTAACCGCGAAATTGTATGCGGCATTGCCAGCGAAGAGAACGACGATTTTATTACCATAAAAGGGCGCGACGAGTGCCACAACAATAAATACATTGTGCTTATAGACCCGTTAGATGGGTCGAGCAATATAGATGTAAACGTATCTGTAGGTACTATTTTTTCTATTTACCGCAGGGTTACCCCTATTGGCAGCCCCGTAACTATAGACGATTTTTTACAGCCCGGCGATGCCCAGGTGGCGGCCGGCTACGTTATTTATGGCACCAGCACCATGTTGGTGTACACAACGGGCCGTGGCGTAAACGGCTTTACCCTTAACCCGGCTATTGGTGTGTTTTACTTGAGCCACCCCAATATGCAGTTCCCTAAAGACGGTACTATCTACTCAGTTAACGAGGGTAACTATGTGCATTTTCCGCAGGGGGTTAAAGACTACCTTAAGTATTGCCAGCGTGAGGAAGACAACCGCCCGTATACGTCGCGCTACATAGGCAGCCTTGTGGCCGATATTCACCGCAATATGATAAAAGGGGGTATTTACCTGTACCCAACCAGCTCTAAGGCGCCTAATGGCAAGCTAAGGCTGCTGTACGAATGCAACCCTATGGCGTTTATTGCCGAACAGGCCGGTGGCAAGGCTTCCGACGGTTTTGGCCGTATTATGGAAATTGTGCCTACAGAGCTGCACCAACGCGTTCCGTTTTTTTGCGGAAGCAGCAACATGGTTGATAAGGCCGAGGAGTTTATGGCGAAATATGTGTAAGTTGGTCAAGTCGTAAAGTTGAAAGTCTTCAGGTCGAAAGTTTATAAAGCGAGCCACAGGTCCTGACAAAGATTTGTGGTTTACTTGCTTTTTGACACATTTTTAAAGTAATGTAACAGTATGTTATTGCCTTTTACTTCTAATAAGCCATACACACCTTCTTTACCTGTGCTAAACGGAATAGTTTTATTAAGATACAGGTTGCGATAAACATTATTGCGCCTAATAGCTTTTATGCCCTTACCAATATTAGCAACCGGTATTAGTTTTTTGCCTTCTGCTTTTGCAATATAAGTCGCAGCACTATCGCTTGTAATAAACCTAAGGCTATCATTATGTGTAAATGCCGGACCTATGCAAAAGTTGCTCTCACGTTCGTACGTTATTTTTCTGCTAAAAATATTCCTTAAGCCTTTTGTATAGCCTTTATATTCCCGTTCGTAAAATTTCCCTGCACCACCTTCTCCTAAAAAGCTCTTGTAAGCACCTTTGCCAGCATTTTCCAGCAACTTAGGGTTATCAACCACATTAATCTCGCCAGGGCTTATTAAATAATAAGCTCCTTTAAATTTTCTAATTTCCGGGGTTATAAATCCGGCTGCTATATACTCTATACCTGTTTTTTTATCTCTAAACCATGTAGCGCTACCCCATTCGCCAAAATCAAGCGCGGTAACATAGTAATCATTATCTTCAAACACCACATCGTCAACCGTTTTTATGGGTATAGCTTTTTTGTTTTGCTCGTCTATATAAAAACTTGAATTTTCATCAAAATAGCTTTTAACCATTACACTATCATGGCGTATGTGTATATCGTTATACCCAAATTCGTTATAACCGGATAAACCTTCAATATTTTTAATCCCTCCATTGTTGTTTATTACGCAAAAGTATTTAGCGTTGTATTGTCCCATGCTATCTTTAGAGTGCAATAGACAGTAATAGCTGTTATTATAAATTAATATAGGCTCTAATAATCCTTTTTCATTAGTAATAATGGTGTCGGTAATTACGGTAATGCCATTAACCTGTAAAGTAGAACCTGATGTAATAATAGCTTCGCCATCGTTATGTTGGCAGGAAACAAAAAACAATACAAGTATTAGCGAAGAAAACAGTTTCATAGTTCTGCAGCGATTGGTCTTACAAGATACTTATTTAAACGGAAGCAGCAATATGGTTGATAAAGCCTGAAATACTGTTAAAATAGGGATTTATAAAAGCCATTTCCGATTGATAAATTGTGTATACTTGTAAACCAATACTAAAAATTCAAAAAATATGAAAAAATTACTGCTTGTTATTGCTCTACAGCTTTTAGCATTCACGGCTCTTGCCCAGAAAGAATTATCTAAAGACTATGTATATAATAGTAGTACACCGTATGAAGCGAGGGACGGGAGAGAAATATTTTTTACCAAAGCAAACGAGGTCCTGGCGCTTAAAATTAATTATTCTAACGGAGAAGTTTACCTGCAAAAATTTAATTCAGAATCTGCGAAAGCCGATTTGGTTAAAGAAACACTCTACAAAGATTTGCCTAAAAAAACAATACCAATAAATTCAATTGAGTTTAATAACAAATATTATTACTTCTATGCCCTCTCAGACGGCGAAGGCCATGACCAGATATTTGTAAGAGAGATTGATTTTGAAAAAGGAACGTTTACAGGAGACGGAAAGTTGCTTTTTAAGGTTAGCGGCAGGGCATCTGGCGTAGTAACAGGATGGTGGTTTAAAGAGCGTTTAAATTTTGCAGTATTAACCGACCTGAATAAAAAAATGTTGCTGGTGCAATACCTTAAAATAGATAAGAATAATAAACTGGACGACCAGGTTATAGGCATTAAAGCTTTTGATGCTGACTTAAAAATAATTTCTGATAAAGAAATAAAGTTGCCCTACAAAAAAGACCGAGTTGAATATATGGACTATGCCATAGATGGTGTGGGAGACTCTTATATGATGCTTAAAGTGTTTGAAGGCAGTAGCGATAGAGATAACAAAAAGGATAAGGATGGTAAAGAAAACTCGCATATAGAGATATTTAAGCTAAAAAAGGGTGCGGCTAAATTTGACATAACTACCGTTAATGCTAAAGATAAATTTATTAGTGGAGCGCGTTTTTTTGAGCATCCTGATAAATACCTGGTTTGTGCCGGTTTCTATAACCTTGGCAACCCTAAAACAAATAACGGACTGATTTATGGTAAGGTTGATGCTAACGGAGCGGTTACTGACCTTAAAACATTCGAAATTCCGTTAGAGATAGTAAACCAGTATATTGCCGAAAGAGAGGTAAAGAAAAACACTAAAGACTTTGCAACCGGAGATGTTGGGTATCCTTATTTAACACTTAACGACCTTGCAATAGATGCAAAAGGAGGATTATTACTTATTGCAGAACAAGATTATACAGAGGTTAACCAGGGTGCTTCTGGCCTAAGTTCTTATCCTTCTAATTATAACGATATTTTACTTGTAAAAGCAGATGCCGCGGGAAAATTGCTATGGATGAAAAAAATACCAAAACACCAGCGTGGCATATACGGTAAAGGATCGATGTCTTTTAAACAGATAGAAGCCAATGGCTACAATTACTTTTTCTTTATAGATAATGTAAAAAATTACAACCTGCCTAAAGATAAAGTACCTGCTGAGTATGCCGATAGAGAGCACGGTTACTTTACTGCCTATAAGGTTAACAACGCTACAGGAGATATGGTTTGCAGTACAATTTTTAATACCAAAGATGTTGGCGGCTTATCTTTAGAAGAGTTTGAGGCAGAAAATATCCTGAAACTTGTAAATAACGAAATATTATTTGAGATGAATAAAAAGAAAAAAGACGTAATAATTAAGGTTAAACTTAATTAACCTAACAATACCCTAATAAAAAAGCCCCGTAAGGGGCTTCTTCATTATTTGTTCATGTGTTGCATTTCGTATACAAAGGTGTCAGAATCTACATTCATAACCAGTAGCGAAAGCGCTTTATCTACAATATACTGTACGTTGCCCGGGGTAAAGCCCAGCGCAAGCGAAAAGCGTGTAAGTATTTCTTTTTGTTTTGGACCTAAAACATGATCGGCATATACCATGCGCGAAAGGTCGTAAAGGCGCTCAAGCCTTTGTACGTGAAGGTACGGCGGGTTAATTGGGTACCCTTTTGGGTTGGCCAGTATCTCTCTGTACTCTTCATCAGATATTTCAAGCCTCTTGGCTAATTTATCTAAGAACAAGCGTTCTTCTTCACTCAGGTGGCCGTTTTCCATGGCAACCCTTACAATTGAGGCAAAATGGCCTTTGTTCCTGTCTTTAAAACCGCTATCGAATAAATCTGAAATGGACATAGTAGAGTAATTCAAAATTTTGGCAAAGATAATTTTATATTTAAGGTAATAATAATTTTTAGAAAAGATTTTACTATTAACGCGTAATATGTAAGGTAGTAAGCCGTGTACATATCTAAAAAATAAGTAAGTTTACAGATTATTTTACGCATAAAACCTTTTTTTGATGCCCGATTTTTGGTTGTATTTTCAAATTGGCCTTAAGCATGTCCTAGACCTGGGCGGTTACGACCATGTTATGTTTTTAATGGCGCTTACCGTGCCTTACTCTTTTAAAGACTGGCGCAATGTACTGCTGCTTGCCACGCTGTTTACCATTGGGCATACCCTATCGCTTATACTTTCGGTTTACGGGGTGGTGCGTATAAACAGCACCTTTGTAGAATTTTTAATACCCGTAACCATACTTATAACCGCGCTGTACAACATTATTACATCGGGCAAAAAAGCGGCCAAAACCCAGAGTATTAACTTTGTTGCTTTTACTACCTTGTTTTTTGGCATCATTCACGGGTTGGGCTTTTCTAACTATTTTAAGATAATAATAAATAACGATTCAGATTCTAAACTTGCGCCCCTGCTGGAGTTTGCACTGGGCATAGAGGCGGCACAGCTAATTGTTGTACTAACGGTGCTGGTACTATCGTTTATAATGCAGGGTGCCTTAAAGGTGCAGCGGCGCGACTGGCTGCTGGTAACATCGGCCTTTGTTGCGGGTGTGGTACTACCCATGATAATAAGCGCCGAAATTTGGTAATTTTTTAACGCACAAACTACGCCTGCCACCTTATCTTAGGCAGGGTTTATATACATGAAGGAGAAACTTAATAAATACGACAGGGCTTACTTACGGATTGCGCGCGAATGGGGGCAGCTATCCTATTGCCAGCGCAAAAAAGTTGGCGCAATTATTGTTAAAGACAGGATGATAATATCCGACGGTTATAACGGGACACCATCGGGGTTTGAGAATTGCTGCGAAGACGAAGACAACCTTACCAAATGGTATGTGCTGCACGCCGAAGCCAATGCTATATTAAAAGTTGCCCGTTCAACACAATCGTGCGAAGGCGCTACGCTGTACATAACCCTATCGCCCTGTAAAGACTGCAGTAAGCTAATACACCAAAGCGGTATTAAAAGGGTGGTTTACCAAACGGAATACAAAGATAATTCGGGACTGGATTTTCTTAGAAAAGCCGGCGTGCAGGTAGAGTGCGTTCCAGATCTGGACCAGATATAATACATGAAAATACAACGTTTATACATACCTATTATAGTTGCACTTGCCATGGCCGTTGGCCTGGTGCTGGGCAGCATACTTAACTTTCCGGCGCAGGGCGGCGGCATCGGCATAGCATCGGGCTCTAATAAAAGCAAGCTTAATAAGCTTATGGATTTTATTGATAACGAATATGTTGATGATGTTAATACCGACTCTATTGTAGACCTTACCGTTAACAGCATACTCGAAAAGCTGGACCCCCACTCGGTGTACATTAATAAAGAAGAGATGGAGCAGGTATCGCAAAGCATGCGCGGCGATTTTGTGGGCATTGGGGTTAATTTTTATATGTACAAAGACTCTGTTGCAGTTATAAAACCCGTTCCCGGCGGGCCAAGCGATAAAGCGGGCATTAAGGCCGGCGACCGTATTTTATATGCCGATAACTACAAGCTTTTTGGCCGCAAGCTGCCTAACGATACGCTTTTTTCTAAACTTAAGGGCGAAGAGGGTTCTAAGCTTACGCTTACCGTTTTTCGTAAAAGCACTAAAAAGCAGTTTAAGGTTAACCTAACGCGTGATGTTGTGCCTATTAAAAGTGTAGATGCTGCCGTTATGGCCAACCCCGGCGTGGGCTACATTAAGGTAAACCGCTTTGCCGAGACCACGGCAGACGAATTTCACACTGCTTTGGCCGACCTTAAAAAACAGGGGGCAACATCCATCATTGTAGACCTTAGGGATAATGGTGGCGGCTACCTTGAAAAGGCCGTAGAAATTGCCGACGAATTTTTGACTAAAGGCCAGCTTATAGTTAAAACCAAGAACAAAAAAGGCCGTATAGACGAAACAAAAGCCACCGGCGATGGCATTTTTGAGACCGGTAAACTGTTTGTACTGATAAACGAGAACAGCGCATCGGCAAGTGAAATATTAGCGGGCGCCATTCAGGATAACGACAGGGGTACTATAGTAGGCCGCCGATCATTCGGCAAGGGCCTTGTGCAGCGCGAAATGCCTTTGGGCGATGGCAGTGCCGTGCGCCTTACCGTAGCGCGTTATTATACGCCGTCGGGCAGGTCGATACAGCGCAGCTATGCCAATGGCGGCGAAGATTATTATAATGATTTCCAGAAACGCTACGAGAGCGGCGAGCTATATGCCGCCGATAGTATTAAAGTAGCCGATACCCTTAAATTCAAGACCATTAAAGGCCGTACCGTTTACGGTGGCGGCGGTATTGTACCCGATTTGTTTGTGGCTTTAGAGGGCAAGCACGGCGATGAGGCGCTATCTCAGGTAATGCAAAGCGGTATTGTTAGCTATTTTATTTTTGAGCAACTTGATAAAGACCGCACGGGCTTTACCGGCATGAATGCTACGCAGATAACCGATAAGGTTAGTACCGGCGATAAATACTTTAATGCCTTTAACAAATACCTGCTAAGCAACGGACTGGTGTTTCAGTTGGATAAGTACAACGCCCGCGTTAAGCACTACCTTGCCGCAGAGTTTTGCAGGCAGCTTTTAAGCGAAAAAGCCTACTACGAAATGATACTGAAGGAAGATAACATGGTTAAGGCTGTTTTGGCAGAGAAGAAGTAATTCAGGTCGCAGCCTGCCTGCCGGTAGGCAGGTCGCAGTTTTCAGTTGGCAGCTATCATCCCGACGAAGGAGGAATCTATCTTATATTATCTGTAAAGTTATTAGAGATTTTTCGACTCCGCTGCGCTGCGCTCAAAATGACAAAGCGGCTGTTATTCCGACGAAGGAGGAATCTCTTATATCATGTGTAATTGTTATTAGAGATTTTTGGACTCCGCTGCGCTGCGCTCAAAATGACAAAGCGGCTGTTATTCCGACGAAGGAGGACTCTATTATATCATGTGTAATTGTTATTAGAGATTTTTCGACTCCGCTGCGCTGCGCTCAAAATGACATGGCAGCTATCATCCCCACGAAGGAGGAATCTTTATTATATAATGTGTAATTGTTATTAGAGATTTTTCGACTCCGCTGCGCTGCGCTCAAAATGACAATCGGCCGTTATTCCGACGCGGAAGAAATCTCTTAAATCTGTAAAGCTATTAGAGATTTTTCGGCTCCGCTGCGCTACGCTCAAAATGACATGGCAGCTGTCATTCCGACGAAGGAGGAATCTCTCTTATATCATGTGTAATTGTTATCAGAGATTTTTCGACTCCGCTGCGCTGCGCTCAAAATGACAAAGCGGCTGTTATTCCGACGCAGGAGGAATCTCTCAAATTAACTCCCCGCATCTTCACCACGAATGGGATCGCTTCGTGCCTCGCGAAGATTTAATATAAATAGCCATTAGGGTTAACACTACCTGTTACTAAATCCGCTATCCAGATGGAGGTAATAAGAATACAGCCTACTCTGCTATATAAATATCTTTCCTAAAATAAGTGTATTGTTTTTTAATAACCAGGTCGGTCTTATCTTTATTTGCTTCATAAAATAGTTCTTCCAAAATGCCCCCAACGCTTTTTTTGCCGGGTTGCAGGGCTTCTACGCCAAACCAAATGTTGTTTTTATCGTCAGACGAAAAAGTATCCAGCTTAACGGTTCGCAGGTTACTAAAGTCGGGTTTTATGCCCTGGCCCACATAAACATTAAATACACTTTTAGCCGATAGTACCGGCCTGTAATTTATGGTACCAATGGAGCGCCCCACCTTTAATGTATCTTTTAAGGCTATGCTAAAAATAGTACTTTCCTGCGGGTTAACCGTTCCGTCGGGTTTGTAAATAATGGTCTGGTTGGCGACTTCCTTACCATCAATAAAAACAAATTCTGTTTTACGGTTAAGTAGGCCATCGCCATTGTAAAAACTCCACCAGCCGGTTTTATGCTCATCATACAATGCGCCAAATGCTTTGCGTTTTTTATTGCGGTAATATTCTTTCTGGATAACGTTAAGCGAGTCCTTCCAAATTTTTTGGCCTACTAAGATACCATTTTCGTTGTAAAACTTCCTTTCGGCCCCTTTAAATCCGGGCTTATAAACGTAAACCGATTTTAAGTTGCCGTTGTTGTAATATTCTTTCTCCGGCCCCTCTTTTTTGCAGGACAGGGCGCTTAAAAACAGTAACGTAATGAGTAGCTTTTTTAGCATAGGATGGCTTGGTTTATATAACAAACCTACAAAAAAAGTTAGTCTCAACTACCTTAAACTCACTAATAAGGTTAATTGAGACATAAAAATTTACTGTGTACTGAAGCCTGAGTTTACTACTCAATTAATCCTACCGCTTTAAGGTTTTCCTGTATTAACTCTTCCATTTTAGGGTTTACGTTTTTACCGCACCATTTTAGCTCGCCGTTGCGCAGCAGGCAAAACGGATGAAAGTTAGGCGATAGCTCTTCTTCGCCCTCTTCTAATTCGGCAGAGCCAATCTCTACCTCAAAACCGGCAACGCAATAATCGGCTACCTCGTTTAACTGGTGCAATAACCCGGCATAGCCGTTAATAGGGGTGCCCGGGTAAAAGCCAAACCATACCTCTATATAGGTTTTGCTGTAGGTAATAGAAAAACTGCAATCGTCGTCGGTACCAATGTATGCTGTAACAACCTCCCCAAAATTGTTATCTGCCAGCAGTACATTGTAATCATCAATGCTAATTTCTTCTGAATTACTTTTCGTGATGTAGCCAATTTTATAATCGGCAAAAAGACCATTTACTGTGTTTTTTTCAGGTAAAGCAATCAGAAAATGAAAGCCCAAAAGGCCGTAATCTCTCATTTCCATAAATTTGTTATTTAGTGTGTGTGCGTGTGTGTACAACAAACGTATGAAAAAACTGAACTTAAAAGTATTACATTAAGTAAATTACAACACTTTTAGTAAAATTATATAACCCTGCCCCTTGCGCACACTCTTAAATCTTAGGCTTAAATACACTACTTTTGCCATTTTTGAGTTATAAAGTAACGATGCTTAAAAACGCTGTTTTATGGATGCTTTTATGTTGTGTTTCCGCGGTTTACGCACAGGAAACCCCATCGCCCTACAAAAATAAAAAAACAGCCGCCGTTAACGATACCATCCGTATAGACAGCATAAGCCTAAACCCTGCCTATTTTAAGGTGCAGGACCTTGCCGGTAAAGAAATAGACACCACCAACTACAAAGTAAACTTTAGCACCGGTACGCTGGTGTTTAAAAACGGCTTTACCACACAAGACAGCCTAACGGTTAGCTACTTAGCCTACCCGGATTATCTTACCAAAAAATACAGCATTTACGAGTCCAACCGTATTGTTAGCAACGAGTCTAACGGCGAAAGCCGCTATACTGTTACGCGCGATAACCTGAGCACCTACAAACCTTTTGACGGCCTTACTACATCGGGCAGTATTACGCGCGGTATAACGGTGGGCAATAACCAGAATGCCGTGGTTAACTCTAACCTGGATTTACAGATTACGGGCAAACTATCAGATAAAGTCAGCCTGCGTGCGTCTATACAAGACAGTAATATACCGCTGCAGGAAGGCGGCTATTCGCAAAAACTGGATGAATTTGACCAGATATTTATAGAGATGTTTAGCGATAAGTGGAACATCCGCGCGGGCGACCTGTTTTTAGAGAACCGGCAGTCGCGGTTTTTAAACTTCAACAAAAAAGTACAGGGGCTTTCTACCAGTTTTAACTTTGGTAAAGAGGGTAACAAAACGTCTGTCTTTGCAGCTGCGGCCTTAGTGCGCGGCCAGTATGCCCGCAGTACCTTTACGGGTCAGGAGGGCAACCAGGGGCCTTATAAGCTTACCGGCAATAGCGGCGAGCTGTATGTACTGGTAATATCGGGGTCGGAGCGGGTGTACGTTAACGGAATCCTCTTAGAGCGCGGCGAGAGCAACGACTATATTATAGACTATAATGCGGGCGAAATTATTTTCACCTCGCTTTTCCCCATCACATCAGAGATGCGTATTAATGTAGAGTACCAGTACACCCAGCAAAACTTTACCCGTTTTGTTACCTACGGTGGTGTTACCCACGAGCGCGACGACTGGAGTATTGGCGGTTATGTATATTCTGAAAGCGATATGAAAAACCAGCCACTACAGCAAAACCTTAGCGAAGAGCAGGTGGCCACCCTGCAACAGGCGGGTGATGATACTACGCTGATGACGGCGCCATCGGCCTACGTGGATAGCTATACCGAGAATAAAGTACTCTACAAAAAAATTACCGTTAGCGGGGTGGAGGTTTTTGAATATTCTAACAACGCCGACGATGTTTTATACAATGTGCGCTTTAGCCTTGTGGGCACCAACCAGGGCAACTATGTGCTGGCTAATGCGGCGGCCATTGGTAAAATTTACCAATATGCCGCCCCTATAGATGGTGTATTGCAGGGTAATTACGAGCCGGTTATTAACCTTACGCCACCGGCTAAAATTCAGATTGCTACGGTGCTTGGTAAATTTAACCCAAGCGAAAAAACCCTTATAGATTTTGAGGCGGGCATTAGCAACAACGACCTTAACCTTTATTCGCCTATAGACGATGGCAACAACAGCGGCCTTGCCGGTAAGCTTAACGCAAAGCAGCGCCTTTATACAGGCGACTGGGAACTGGATGCGTTTGCCAACTACCAGTTTGTGCAGAAGGACTTCAGGACCATTGAGCGCCTTTTTAATATCGAATTTAACCGCGACTGGAACCTTACCAACATTATTACTACCGAGGCCAACCAGAGCTACCTTGTGGCGGGTACTACGTTGCGCGTTCCTAAAAAGGGGCAACTTAACTACCAGGTAGAAAAACTGGATTTTTCGAGTGCGTTTAACGGCCTGCGCCACGTGGTAGACGGCCAGTTTAAGTTAGACAAGCTGGTGGTGCAAAACCAGGGCAGCTGGCTGGAGAGTGATGGCACGTATTCTAAGTCGACTTTTATAAGAAACGAAGCTTTGGCTAAATACCACTTTGGCAAAAACTGGGTAGGCAGCAGCCTGCGCCTGGAAGACAACCGCGAACGGCTAAAGGCAACGGGGCAGTTTTCGGCGTTAAGCCAGCGGTATACCGAATATGGTGCTTTTGTAGGCCGTGGCGATAGTACCAAGGTGTATGTGGAACTGGGCTACCTGCAACGCGCCAACGACAGCCTTACTAACGGGTTGCTGGAAAAAGTAAATACCTCGCGCTCGTACTACCTTAAGTCGCGATTATTAAAGACCGATAAAAGCGACCTGACCCTTTTTGTTAACTACCGCAAGCTTAAGTTTGAAGATGCTGCTTTTGCAGATGAGCCCAGCCTTAACTCGCGCCTTTTGTATAACGACCGCTATTGGGACCAGCTTGTGCAGGTTACCACGGCTTATGAAACGGCATCGGGCACCATTGCGCAGCAGGAGTTTACTTATTTAGAAGTAGACCCCGGGCAGGGCGTGTATTTATGGAACGATTATAACGGCAACGGCATACAGGAACTGCAGGAGTTTGAGGTGGCCCCCTACCCCGACCAGGCAATTTATGTGCGTGTGTATTTGCCCAACCAGGTGTACATACGCACGCACCAAAATAAATTCTCGCAGTCGGTTACTTTAAACCCTACGCAGTGGCAAAATATGGGCGGCTTTAAAAAACTGCTTTCGTATTTTTATAACCAGAGTTCGTTTTTAATAGACCGGAAGATTGAGCGCAATGCCGGTAACTTCGATCTGAACCCATTTTCTACAAGCGAAAACGAACTGCTGGGGCTTAACTCATCGTTTAGAAACAGCCTGTTTTACAACCGTGGCAAGCAACGGCATTCGGTTACCTATACCTATATTACCAACAGGGTAAAAAGTTTGCTGTCGGTAGGCTCGCAGGATACCAAAACGCAATCGCACCAGGCGCAGTATGCCCACCTGATACAAAAAACATGGCTGATGAGCTTTAACGGGCAGTCGACTAAATCGAGCACTGTGGCCGATACCTACGGCAGCAAGAACTATACTATAGACAGTTATTTGGTGGGGCCTAAGGTGTCGTACATTTTTTCGCGTAATGCCAGTTGGGATGTGTTTTATGAGTACCAGGACAAGAAAAACCGCATTGGCGATCTGGAAACCCTGAGTCAGCAACGGGTGGGAACGTCGTTTACCTACGCGTCTGAGAAAAAATTTACCGCCAGTGGCGAATTCTCGCTTTATAAAAACGACTTTAGCGGTACACAGACCAGCGCCGCCGCCTACCAGATGCTACAGGGCCTGCAACCCGGCCAAAACACTACATGGCGACTGCTGCTGCAAAAAAACCTGACCCAATTTTTAGATGTTAATGTTAGCTACCAGGGCCGTAAAAGCGAAACCAGCCAGGCCATACACACGGGTAGTGTGCAGCTTAGGGCTTATTTTTAGGGGTAGATGGTAGAGATTAGATAATAGATGATAGACGGGAGATAATAGAGGCGCTGAAGAGGGGGTTTTTGCAGGTGCGGTGTGATTGAGGCATCTCGCTTTATTACAGATTTTTCCACTGCACTGTGCTGCGATCGAAATGGAAAAAGTGTATGGCACGGATTGGAAATATCCGTTATCGTGGATAGCTCTAATACCGGTAAAAGTTATTAAGAAAGTTGGAACAACGAATAATGTAATAACACCAATAAAATTAATGATATGGATTATCAAAAAATACTAAATGTTTCAGAAAGCAAATTACAGCTTAGGTTTTCAGATGTTGTAGAAAACATAAAAGACTGCATAATAAGTGGTTCTACAGGTGGTGAAATAATATCCAAAGTTGGTAAATACCTTAAAGACTTAAAATTTACTGATATTGAAGCATATTTAGTTATTGAAAACGACATTATTACCTATCTAAAGACGTGTAAAGAAAATGGAATAATTATTATATAAGAAAACCAGATCGTGCCTGATTTGCAATCGTGCCCGTAATTATCAATTACCACCTTTTTGGTATTGCTAAAAAATCGAGTATGTAAAAGGTTACTTTTTGGAATGAAAATATAAACAACCCAGAAAATACAATGCTTACTATTATTGATCTGGAAATTTGCCTTAATGTACCTTTTTTACTAAACCTCAGAATGAATGCGATTAGAAACGGAATCCATATCATTATAAACGGAAATAAAAAGTAGGCACCTAAACCATAGGCAGAAGTACTAAAATAATAATCAAGAAATAATAGTAAGTACAATACAACAGCGATAACCAGCCCATAAATAAATTCTCTGTTTTTAAATTGCCTCTTATAAAACGATTTAATAATCAATATAAAGTCCATAATTATTAGCAAGACCGTAATAAAAAGAAATGGATATATAATTAGCCCCATGATGTGTATATTTTATTATTAGCAGGCCTTGCTTGTGGGCGCGAGCATGACGCTCCGCCAGCAGGGGAATTAAAAAAAGTTGATATTGGTAAAGTAATAAAAAACAAATAATATGTATAAATATAATTTAGTTAAATTAGCTAATGGAATTGGTTTTAGAGTCTCATTTGATATGAAAGCTGTTTTAAATGATAAGAAGATAGTTAATATTGAAATCGAAAAAAATGAAAATCTCATATTAGAAAATTCTGACTTGTTTTTACAAACAGGAATTTATTATTTTTTCGAAAAATTTAAAAAAGGTTTCGATGTCGAAATTAATAATATTAGACTGATGCCTGTAGATACAACAAATATGCTACTAATGTACGCTGTTATTGAATCTCTAACTGTAGCATTAGATTTTAAAATAGAGGGATTATGTATAACTGAAAAAGGGTTATTTAGTATTCCAAAATAAGTTCTCTTAACTAGTTCTTGTGGATTAAAGTTATATTTTATATATGTACCCAGATAGCGCGGATTTGCAATCCGTTACTACACTTATAAATAATTATAGATTTCTCTTCTTCGCTACGCCTACCAATCGGCAGGCAGGCTTAGGTCGAAATGGAACAACGCTACATTCTACATATGTTTTATTTAATTTTTCGGAAATATGCGTTTTGACCTTCCATATTTATTTTCTCTGAATTAGGAGTATTAGAACATTTTTGCTCAAAATAAATATATTTCAATTTGGTATCTAAAAAAAGCAGCTTGTTCTTTTGCTCACAATTTATTTCATCATCAGTTTCAAGATTAGCTTCGGATGAATATGATATATATGTGATGGTGTCTTTTTCAATCGAATAATC
Organism: Flavobacterium subsaxonicum WB 4.1-42 = DSM 21790; assembly: GCF_000422725.1. Classification (GTDB taxonomy): domain Bacteria; phylum Bacteroidota; class Bacteroidia; order Flavobacteriales; family Flavobacteriaceae; genus Flavobacterium; species Flavobacterium subsaxonicum. The sequence goes on along the minus strand of NZ_AUGP01000025.1, from coordinate 119,517 downwards.
TAATATTTCTTTGCCTGTATCAGTACTTATATAAGTTAGTTTATTTGGCTTGTCAAAAATAATAGTGTCAGGTGTTTCACCATTTAATCCATTTTCACCTATAATCCATCGTGTATTTTTCAGTTTATCAAATGATAAATCATTTGTTGCCATATTTAATTCTTCCTTCTTCACTCGGGATATAGACTCAGATTTATCTTTGCTACAAGAAATTATCAAGGTTAAGAGTAAGGTAAATAGAGTAATTTTTTTCATTTTTGTTCTGATTTTTTATTCGCTCCCAATAGCGCAAATTTGTATCCTTGTCAACACTTAAATACTTACAGATTTCTCCACTTCGCTGCGCCGCGGTCGAAATGAAAAAAGTGTATGGCACGGATTGGAAATATGCGCTATTGAGAAATTCAATATAACTAATTAATTTTTTCAACGTAATAATTGTTTTCAAAATTAACTACTTTAATATCAGGAGCCAAGTATATTTCTTTAGATAATATTTCTTTATTTCTAATACCATGTGCATTATACTGTTTATTAATATAAATTGTGTCGTTCTTAATTATTCCTTCCTCAACTACTAAATATGTATTGCCAGGAGTTCTTGCCATACTTTTTATTTTCAGTGTGTTTCCGTTAACCGAAAAAGTACTGCCCCTAAATAATTTTTGTACTGGAAAGTTACTTCTTGTTTCGTTCGCCATTAATTGCGATTTATAAATAAATTTGTTCTCAGAAAATACAATGATCTGAAAAGTAAAATTATTATCATATACAAAATAAGCTTCACCGTATTTTATATTTTTATAACTATACTTGTCAGTAATTTCTGATTCAAAATATTTTTCCTTAAACACAGTGTCTTCCATATTATTAAAATCGTTTGCGTATTCTGTCCCCTTTTTTGATATGCAAGAATTGGCTAGTAATGCTATTAAAATAAACTTTATCAATTTTATCATAATTTAAAATTTCTCCACTTCGCTGCCCCCAAATAGCACTGATTTGCAATTCGTGCCGGCAATAATAAATAATTAGAGATATCTCCTCTTCGCTGTGCCTACCTATCGGCAGCAGGCTTAGGTCGAAATGGAAAAACGCCGCATTCATTCTAAGAGCTCAAATCTAAAATCTCAATTCTAAAATCTGAAATCTAAAAAATCAGTCCATTAAGCACGGCATCGTTATAATCATCAACCACGCAAAGCACGTTATCGTTAGCCAGCTCTTCGGGTGTGTGGTAGGAGGCAATGCCAACGGCTTTCATACCGGCACGGCGGGCGGCCTCTATGCCTTTAGGCGAATCTTCGAACACTATGCAACTGGCGGGGTCTACACCTAACAGTTGGGCGGCTTTTAAAAACACCTCGGGGTCGGGTTTGCTGGTAACCACGTCTTCGGGGCCTACAACCACCGGAAAGTACTCGCGAATGTTAAGGTTATCGAGCACAAAATCTACATTGGCGGTAATGGCGGCGGTGCCAATAGCCAGCTTAATGCTCTGGGCTTTGGCTTTGGCAAGCAGGGTATCCAGGCCATCTATAAGTTTCAGGTCGGGTAAAAAGTCTTCGCGGTAGCGCCCTTCTTTGCGGTGGGTAAAGGCGGCAATTTCTTCTTTGGTGTATTTTCCGGGGCCAAAAACACGTTCAAACAGCTCCTCATTTTTGCCGTACATGTTCAGCTTGATCTCGGCCTGGGTTAGCCCGGCATTAAGCTCTTTAACCAGGATATTAAACCATGCCATTTCGTGGTAGTGCATGTCGTTAATCATGGTTCCGTTCATATCAAAAATAAAGGCGGTGTATTGCGGCATGTTGATTGGTTTTAGAAAAGTAAATGTATTTTAATATTTTGAGACCACAAAGTTACGGCGGCTTTTTACCGTTAGTACTGAAGCGGCAATTGCAGTAAATTATTTTGCCTGCATTTTTTGGGATGGCTAACCCACAAAATCAGCACGCAAAACTGTCGTTTGGTTTAATGTGCGCAAAATAGCGTAACTCGAAGTCCGAAAGTGAAATATTAAGCACTTTTTATCGAATTTATGAAAGCTTTTTCTGATAAAATATAAAACGGCAAAGGCCCCCAAAATTTGGAGGCCTTTACCTATTTAAAAGTAGTATATAGGTTATTGTTTAACCACCCTTACAGATCCTGTTGCGCCGTTGGCAGCAGTAACCTTAAGGATGTAAGTACCTGAGGCAAGCTGCGATACGTTTACCTGTACCGATGTGTCGTTAGCTTTTTGGGTAAGAACTTCCTGCCCAAGCATGTTAATTACCGATATACCAGTAAGTTGCGTACTACCTGATACTGTAACCACACCCGATGTTGGGTTAGGATACACCACTACATCTTTAAGGTTAAAGCTGTTAGCCGATAGTACAAGGTTAGCCGTGATGCCGAATTTAGGGCTCTCGCAACCGTTGGTGTCCTGGGCTACAAAGTAGGTAGTATCGTCTGTAAGTACTGTAGTTACAGGCACTTCGGTATAGGTAGTACCATTAAGCGTGTACCATGTTACGGTAGCTCCGGTGGCTGTTGTAACATCCAGTGTTGCAATGGTTTCGCCTGCTAAGAACTCCTGTGTAGCATCTCCCGTTGGTATTACCGATGCCGCGTTAAGCGTTACCGTTACCTGTGCTGTAGCGCTCTCGCAACCTGTAACAGTCTGTGTAGCAAAGTAGTTACCCGCAGTTAACGGTGCTGTTGTAGCAAGCGGTGTACCGCCTACTGTGCTGTACCATTGAATGCCTGTGCCTGTAGCTGATAGGTTAGCTACCGTAGTGCCTGAACAATAGGTTTGTGCTGCTGTTACAGTGGGTGCGTTAACCGTTGTTATAGTTACAGTTACGCTTGCCCTTGTGCTTGAACAGTCGCCTAAAGTCTGGCCTACGAAGTACGTACCATTAGTAAGTGCTGTAGTAGAAGCCAATGGCGAACCACCTGTAGCTGCTGTGTACCAGTTAATTGTAGCTCCCGTTTGGCCTGTAGCCGTTAGGTTAGCCACGGTACCCGCTGTGCATATATTTTGGGTTGCCGTTGCAGTTGGCAGGCCTAATGTAGTAATGTTAACCGTAACCGGTGTCCTGTCGCTTTCGCAGGCGCTAAGTGTCTGGGCTACATAGTAGGTAGCTGTGTTAAGCGCTGTTGTACCCGCTAAAGCTGTACCGCCTGTTGCTGTAGTATACCAGTTAAACGTGGCACCTGCAAGGCCTGTAGCTGTTAGGTTAGCAACGGTTGCACCGGCGCAAAATGCTTGTGCAGAAGCTGTTGGCGCAGCCGGTGGTATGCACGTAAAGGTTTTGTTTAACGCATATCCCCTGTTAGCACCATGATTGGCGATGGCAAACGATGCCGACGCACCGCGAGCATATACAAAATCGATATTGGCATCGTTATACACAAAGGTATAATCGCCGGTACCGCCTGTAAAAGAACGGGTTGCAACAATGGTACGCGTTGTTCCGGTAACGGTGTTAGAGCTCACAGTCCAATCGTTACTGGCATCTATAGAAGGGAAAGCCCCTACCCCGTTTTGAGAAGCATCTACCAGTGTAGTGCCGTTGTAGTACACCAAATCGGTACCGGATTGCATGCCTCCGCTATTGGTAAACGAACCAAACTGCAGGGCGAACCACCTGTCGCTTGGGCCCGTTAGGGTTAGCGTTGCCGTGGTAGTGGTGTTGTTAAGGTCTAATTTGGCGGTTAAGCCCGTCATAAGGGATACCGATCCTGTTGTTTTGCTCTGAGCCTGAAGGCTTAACGCCGACAATGAGAGCAAGGCCATTAGTAATATTCTTTTCATTTTTCTAATTTTTTAATAAGTTGATAATATCCTGGTTATTTGTAAATACGGCGTGGTCGTAAGGCGATTTGCCCTCGTTGTCTTTCTTATTTTTATCTGCTTTGTATTTGAGCAGCAGCATTATAAGTTCTTTATTTTGAAATTGTACTGCATATACCAACGGGGTTACCCCATTGGCATCGGCAATGTTGGGGTTGGCCTTGTTCTCTAAAAGCAGCTTTGCCAGTTTAACGTCGCCCTTTACAGCGACAGATGCTAAAGCCGTACCGTTAGAACTGTTGTAGTTAACATCCTTAACATTTTTAGCAAGGTATTCTGCCACAGGCACATTGCCCCTGTAGCAGGCCAGTATTAACGGCGAAAACCCGGCCGGGTTAAGCGCGTTTACGGTGTCTTTATTCTTTTTTACCAGCGCCTGCATCTGCTCTACAGTGCCAAAACGGGCGGTATCAAAAACATCTTTGTCCTGGGCGGTGCATAGGGTGCCTATCAGGACTATCAGTAAAAACAGCTTTTTCATATCCTTCTGTTATTTGATTAGCGAAAAGCTATAGGTTACACTGATCTTATCGGATACTTTTTTGCTGACCACACTCGGAATTTCGATAGCAAAATCACCGGGCTTCACTTCAAAAGCTCCTGTTACAGTTATGGTGTTACCCGACTTAGATATCTTAGCCGAATCGGTCACTTTTTTGGTTTTGCCATGAAGCGTTAAGTCGCCCGTAATGGTGTAAGCTTTTGGTTCTGAGGTTAGTTTCGATGCATCAAACCCTTCTATCTTTCCTTTAAAAGTAGCCTTGGGGTATTTATCCGACTCTACGTAATTCTCGTTAAAGTGCTCTTCCATTAAGGCTACTTTAAAGCGGAAGCCCTTCATTAAAGCCAGTACGGCAATATCTCCGGTAGACGACTCCACCACTGCCGATGCTGTTTTGTTCTCACCTGCTACTTCTTCAAAAGAAGGTACCGTAGCCTCAAACTTAATGTTACCCGTTTTAGTAGTATACTTTTGGGCATACATGCAGTTATAGATGGTTAAAATGATGAGTACGAGTATAAATCTTAGATTTTTCATAGCTATATTGTTTTATTGTTCGGTAAGCCCGTCGGTATTCCATTTTAGTACAATGTCGATATTGCCCTGCGGCATCCTGCCGGTACTTGGCATAATTCCCGGCTCGCCATTTTGCAGCTGAATCCTGTCCAGCAGGCCTGCGTTCTGCACGGCATCTACCACATTGGCATAAGTGGTAAGGTCTCTAAAGGCGGCAATGCCCCCATCTGAATGGCAAACCACGCAATTGTTATCTATAATAGCCTTTACATTGGCGGTATAAGTTGTTACTACAATAGTATCGGTTGGGGGCGGTATAACATCGGCCTCAATATCCTGGTAAGTTTGGCTGTCGCAACTGTATAACGCTAAGGCAGCCAGTGGTATAAATATGTATTTTTTCATTATTAGCATTTTAAAAAACCCTGTATAAGTTAAACCCGAAAAAGAAATCGCCATCGCCCCAGTCGCCCGCAGCATTGGTTATATAACCACTTTCTGTCATGGCCTGAGAGCTGGTAAAAATGAGCTGGAAAATATGCCCGCCGGTCTCTACATCCAACCCTACCGATAGCGGATTGTTATAAAAATCGGGCTTATCAAAATTATAGGCATACTCCAGGTTTAGCGATAGCCTCTTGGTAAGTTTCATCCTTCCGCCGGCAGCCAGAGCAAACTGGTCATCGTTCTCTGTAGCAGGGGTGTACAGGTTTTTATGTATAAACGTGGGTGCCAGCTCCAGCGACAGTTTATCAGAAAATTTTCTGGATATAAGTAACTGGTTAACAAACGCAAGCCTGTCGGCAAATTCTATTTTAGGATAATCGTCCTTCTTTAAAAAACTATTGATATCTATGGTATTATAGCCCACAATATCTACCGGAAAATTCTCGCTTTGGCGTACCAGCCTGTACTTTAAACTGGTTTCGTACATTTTTAGCAGGGTGTGGCGCGATGCACTAACCGATAGCCAGTTGGTAATACCATAAACCCCACCCAGTTTTGTAGTGGCGGCATCAAGGCCAAAAAATTCGTCTATACCATTTTTAACGGTACCAAACCTGTGCGATACTACGAAGTAAAACTCTTTGGCCGCGGGCAGCTTGGTGCTTTGCAGGGTTACAATTTGCAGCCCCTTAAAGGTGGCGGTGGCATAGGTATCCTGCACTTGGGTAGAATCCAGCTGTGAGAGCAGGTCGTCTTCCTGTGCGTGGGCAAAAACGGTAAATAAAAGGCTTGCAGCCAATAGTAACTTCTTCATGCTTAAATAATTATTCTTTTATGGTACACTGGTCCAGCTTTACTTCGCCAAAAAGCTCATCAAAACCAATACACCGGCCTTTTATGGTAACTGTCTTGTTAATAGCGTGCTTACCGGGTTTAATGTCGAAACCGCAAAACACCTGCCCGTTTACGGTTAAAACCGAATCGGTTATTTGGGTAACCGTACCCTTTATCTCTATGGTTTTATTAAGATAGGTCGAATCTGCCTGCTGCTGGTTGGCCGTATAATCGGCAAGCAGCTTGGTGGCGGGTATCTGAAAATCAGCCTCTTCGCTGCTAACATTGCGTGCCTCTTTGTACAGGTAGCCATAATACATAAATGCGGCTGCACCGGCCATTACCAATAATACAACGAGTAGTATAAAACCCTTTTTTTTCATAATCGGTTAGCAAAAATTGTGGGATAATACCCAATTTTTTAACAAAACTATCAAACCATTGCTGCTACCCGCCTAAATAGTGGCAAATGCATTTTTTGATTTAGGATTTGCAAGCTTTGACCGAGAATTTGAATTTACCCCCTGTTGGAGATGGGGTTTGGAAGATTTTGAGGATACTTAAATATGATAATACTAAGGAGTAGCATTTTACTATGAAATTAAGTTACAACATATCTTAATTATTTAAATTTTGCAATAAAAGCTAAGTCTTAAGCAAAAAGCCAGTACTAAAATGGTGTTTATCAAAGCGGGAGGCCAACAGATTAAAATGTAACAACAACTATTATTTTACCCAAAGGTTAACCGGATATCCGGGGCCGGGCATTTTACCATCCAGTCTTCGTACGTATTTTACTACAATACAAGTTACTTTTTAACTTTACTATGCATGCATTGCATTATCCTCAATAAAGCACCTTTATACTAAGAAATAGTCAAATACATTAACGTTTTTACGCAGAAAACCCTGACAATTGATGATTGTCAGGGTTTTCCATTTTTCTTAAAAGTGTGTCGTTCATCGATAAATAAAATTGTTATATCGACATATTTTATTTTCCCAAAATTGTGCTTCCTGCCTCAGGCTTACTTTGTTATAGAATTGAGCATTCTTGAATTTAATTCAGAAAACGAGGTTTAAACATGATTAATATATAATTAATTGTGACAAAAAAAGCCTTATTGCAACTATTATCTATTTTTTAAATAATTATAAAATCTAAAAACCTGTCGGTAAAGGCAGCTAAAAACATCAGTAAAATACAGCCATTCAGCCCCCTCTTGTTTCTTGTTTACAAAATTCAAAAATACCCATTATTCAACTTTTAAATATTAATTACTAATCTAAAAGAAGCTTATGATTACTACATTACGCAATTTGGCATCCAGGGTCGCACTCCTTATGCTCATTTTGTTTGCTTCCTGGCCCTCCGCCCAGGCGCAAACAACGGCTTTTAGTTCAGACTTCAACACCAACACTGGAGTTCTGTACACAACAACCAATGGCCCCATTGGTAACAGCAGCACATGGAGCATGATACGCAGTGGTACCGATTTTGGTGCCCGTATTAATGCCGACATACTGGAGCTGTCTAACGACGCTACCGGTTTGTTTAACAACTCCGGTTGGGTACTTGCTTATGCATCTGCCCCTGCAGCACCTTATAATAGTGTGCTTAGCTCTAACCCGGGCGTTGTAACCTGGACATTTAATATGCGCCAGCCACGTGCCAACCCATCCGGAATATCCAGCGGCAGGTATGCTGCAGCATTTATTTTAGCCGGTACGGCAAACACCACTGCCACCACTGGTAGCGGTTATGCAGTAGTATTAGGAAACTCCGGCTCAGTAGACCCACTTAGGCTGGTTCGTTATACCGCAGGTGTAAGAACCAACAGCAACATTATCTCGTCTAACACGGCGGGATTGTCAGATTTTGGAGGTAACTTTTTAAGTGTAAGGGTAACCTATACCCCCTCTACCAATACCTGGCAGCTATTTGTAAGGAACGACGATTTGCTTGTAGCACTATTATCGTTCCTTGATCCGTCTCTGGGCACATTGATATCTCAGGGAACAGCAGTAAACAGCTCATCCACAGGCACATCACTTCCGCTTATCGGCGCCTATTGGAATGCCGGTACAGGTATAGCCCAGACTGCTTTTTTTGATAATGTAAAAGTTGCCGTTACCACTCCGGCAATAACCTCTTTAGCACCAGCCTCTAAGGTTGCCGGTACAGGCGCCTTTACACTTGCCGTAAATGGTACCAACCTTACCGCGGGCTCTGTTGTTAAGTGGAATGGCACCAACCTTACAACCACATATGTATCGCCAACGCAAATAACGGCGGCAGTACCGGCTAACTTAATTACGGCAGCGGGCACGGCATCTATTACAGTAGGTACAGGCGCAGCAATATCTAATGCCCTAACGTTTACAATAGATGCGGCAAACATACCGTCTATAACTACATCTGTATCGGCATTAAACCCTTATACAACAGTTACAGGTACAGCATCGGCACAGCAAAACTTTACCTCTACAGGAGCCAGCCTTAGTGCACCTATAGTGGTAACAGCACCGGCAAACTTTGAGTTATCTACCGTTGCCGGAGGTGCAGGAGCTTATTCGTCGAGCGTTAATGTTACCGCCGCTACTACCACTATTTATGCAAGGGTGGCAGCAACGGCGCCTCCTGGTTTATACAGTGGCAATATAACGCTTACCTCTACAGGGGCTACTACAAAACAGGTGGCCGTAAGTGCTACGGTTTTAAGTACAGAGCCTACCACGAGCGATACCAACCTTACCTTTACTAATACCAACTCTATATCTACCACCGTAAACTGGACCAACGGCAACGGCTCTAACCACCTTGTGGTAGTGCGCGCCGGCAGTGCAGTAACCGGCACCCCGGTAGATGGGGTAAGCTACACAGCCGTAGCTGCCTATGGAGCAGGATCTGAGGTTGGAACCGGTAATTATGTGGCGTATAATGGCACAGGCAACTCTGTAACATTAACAGGCCTTAGCCCGGCAACTACCTATTATGTTTCGGTTTTTGATTATAACGGATCTGGCGGAACAGAAAATTATAGAATTACAACCCCTGCAACAGGAAACAAAACCACCCTTAATGCCCCAGTTGGCCTACAGGTAACAGGCGCTAACACAGAATATAAAATTAATTTTGATACTACTGTAGAAGGTGTTAACAATGGTACTTATGCCGGTGGTGGTATTGGTCCATCGCCTCAGCCGGGCGAACTTAACTCTAACGCATTTGCATTTAGCGGCTTTAGCGATGGTGCGCTGGCCTTTGGGGCAACAAGCCCTGAAGATTCGGCCTCTTACGAAAACGGTACCAGTACCGGTGGAGAAACCGATGGCGGGCTTTATAGCTATATGGTTGCCGATGGTAACTATGCACTGGGCATCCAGCCTAGCTCAACAGAGTTTTCGCCTGGTAACATATCGTTCAGGTTCCAGAACCAAACGGGTGCACCTGTAACATCTTTAAGCGTTGGCTATAAAGTATGGGTACGTAATGATGAGGCAGGCGCAAATAGCCTTAGTTTTAGCTACTCTTCAGATAACACTACGTACAACACAGTAACGTCTTTAACCCAAACTACAGATGCAGCAGCAGACGTTATGCCGGGCTGGAAAGCATATAACAAAGTTGTAACCATTACAGGATTAAACGTTGCAGCAAACGGCTATGCTTATTTAAGATGGTCGGGCGCAGCGGTAACCGGCACTGCTTATGATGAAATTGCTATTGATGATATTAGCATTGTGGCTAACCCTACTACTACATTTGCATCGTTTAACGGCACTGCCGAAACATTTACCCTTGCAGGTAATGCTAACCTGTCTGGCAATACTACCATTTTGGGCAACACCAACTTTGTAAACGGTAAAGTAATTGTGGGTGCCAATACCCTAACATTAGGTGGTACGGTTACCAACACTTTTGCAGGCGGTATTAGCGGTAGTGCAGCAAGTAACCTTGTTATTAATGGCGCAGCCAGCCCAACTCTTAGCTTCGACCAGACTACAGTTGGCACTACCAATATGCTTAATAACTTAAGCATTAACACCACAGCGGCCAACACTACATCTATAGCCAATAACGTAATTGTTGGTGGTACACTTACTGTAGATACAGACCAGACACTTAACTTAGGTACTGCCACATTAAATGGTGCATTATCTACTATAGTAAATAATGGTACTGTAGCTACACAAAACACCAGCTTAACTCCGTTTGCTTCGGGCAAAACATGGGGAGGTACAGGTACAATAAACCTAAATGCAGCTACGGCAGCACAAACTCTGGTTGCCGGTACTTATAATAAAGTAACAGTAAGTACCACAGGTGGTGCTACGGCTACCGGTAACATTACCCTTAATGGCGACCTTAACCTGCCTAACGCAAACGTATCGGCTACTAAAGGTAGTTTTGATACCGGTGCCTTTACGCTTACAATGGCACCAACATCGGCCAATACCGGTGTGGGCGATGTTAGCGGTACTATTACACGTAACTCTATTGCAGCTAACGTGCAGTATACTTTCGGGCATCCGCAAACACACCTTGTTATACCTCCGGTTGGTACATTGCCAACATCGTTAAGCTTAAAAACTACGCTTGGCGTTGCCCCGGCAGGCAAAACCGATGGTATATTAAGAACTTATGATTTGATCCAGACAGGAGCTACAGGTACAAAAGCTATTATTACGGCCCACTACCTGGACTCTGAACTTAATGGTAATACCGAGAACAAACTGGTAGACTGGGTTGTACAGGTTTCGCCACAACAGGTTATAGAGCAGGGTCGTACCAACTACGATGCTACTCAAAACTTTGTAGAGCTTGGTAATGTTAACCTTGCATTCTTTGCCTCTACATTCGGGCAAAAACTGCTTACACTGGCTAACTCTCAGGTTGCGGTTGCAGTTTGGAATGGCTCTGTAAGTTCGTCATGGACAACGGCTGCCAACTGGTCGCCAAACGCAGTACCGTCAGACGATACTCAGGTAATTATACCCGATGCAGCTACTACGCCTAACGACCCTATACTTAACCCACTTGTTACCATAGGTAAATTATCGATAGAAACAGGTGGTATATTAAATTCGCCAACAGGCTCTCAGTTTAATATAACAGGAGCATCGGGCGCATGGATTAACAATGGTACGTTTAACCCGGCTAATGGTACGGTAACATTTACATCTAACGCTACTACTAACGGCGATGCTACCATTGCAGGCAGCACAACGTTTAACAACCTTGTTATACCAACCGGCACTACACTTAGGGCGTTAGCCAATAATGTTATGGATATTGCCGGTACATTTACTAAAACAGGCAGCTTTGTTGCCGGTGCAGTAAACAACACCGTTATATACAGTGGTACCAACCAAACGATAGTAACGCCTAACGGTGCACAATCGGCTTACGATAACATTACCATTACAGGTACAGGTGCTATCTTCCCAACTACATTAAATGTAAATGGAGATATTACCTTTAACAATGCTGTTAGCCTTGCAGGCAAAAGTATATTGTTAACCGGTACAGATAACCAGCTTATAGGCGGCACTGTTGCCCCTGTGTTTAATAACCTAACGGTTAACAAACCTACAGGCCAGGTTATACTTACTAATAGTGCTACAGTTGGTGGTACATTAACACTAACGTCGGGTTTATTAGACATAGACAATTACAACCTTACACTTGGTGTTACGCCAATTGCAGGAACTTTCTCTGCCACAAGCATGATAGTTGCCGAAGATGCGGGTGTTGTAAGGGCTCCGTTTACAGCAACAGGCTCATATTTCTTCCCTATAGGAGAAACTACAAGCAACACTACGTACTCTCCTATTACGGTTAACATTACATCGGCATCGGGCTTTACAAATGCTTATGTGGCGGTTAACGTTAAAGATGCGGTACACCCTGATAACCACAGCATAAGCAGCTACCTTACACGCTACTGGAATGTTACACAAACCGGTATTGCTAATGCTGTTGCTACTATTACGGCTAACTACTCTACGGGCGATGCCGTTGGTGGCCAGGCTACCCTTAGTGCAGCACAGCTTAGCGGAGCGTTTAATGTAGAAACTAATCCGTGGTTAAAATTTAGCCCATTAGCAAACAATACGCTAACTGCTACCAACGCTTTATTAGGCGATGGCGTGCTATCTGCCTTTACAGGTATAACCCTTGCTAACGTTATTGCTTTAATTACAGGCGAGGGCGAGGTTTGCCAAAACAGTGTTATTGTGCTAAGTGCCAATATTACTGCCGGCGATGCTCCATATACTTATTTTTGGTCTAACGGCCTGGGCACGGGTGCAACAGCAACTCCGCCAACTAATGTTGTAGGTAGCACTACTTATACATTAACGGTAAGAGATGCTAACGGTATCGTGTCTGTAGATACTGCGGTGGTGGTTGTAGATCCGTCGGCGGTTGGAGGTACTGCCTCATCAGACCAGGCTATATGCTCTAATACCTTACCTAACGCATTAACACTTACAGGCTACACAGGTAGCGTTGTACGTTGGGAGCGTTCTGCGACACCAGACTTTGCAACCGTAACTACTATAGCCAATACAACAGCTACACTGCCAAGCAGCCAGCTTAATGGTATTACAGCTACAAGATACTTTAGGGCTGTTGTACAAAATGGCCCATGCGACCCGGTATATTCTAACACGGTTACAATTACCGTTAATACTACCACATGGAATGGAACAAGCTGGAGCAATGGTGTACCAACAGATGGTTATACTGCTATATTTAGCGGCAACTATACCTTTACTTCAGATTTGTATGCCTGCCAGATAAACGTAAACAGCAACGCTGTTGTAGTTGTACCTACCGGCTTTAATGCCATTGTTACAGGTGCAGTTATTGTAACCACAGGTAGTTTTACTGTAGAAAACAATGCGGCACTTGTACAAATAAACAATGTTAACAACACGGGTAACATTACTGTAAAAAGAAACAGCAACCCATTATACAGGCTGGATTACACCTTATGGTCGTCTCCTGTTAGCGGCCAGCAATTAGGTACCTTCTCGCCATTTACAAGTACTTCGCGTTTTTATACTTACGGAGGCCTAAATAATGGTGTTTATGATGACGGATACTTTGTAGTGCCAGACCTTACTACAACCTTCCAGCCGGCAACCGGATACTTAATACGTATGCCAAACTCTATAACCGGTGGCCCTACAGGAACGTACTACCAGGGTACTACAACACATACCTTTGTAGGCAAATTTACGGGTGTGCCAAATAATGGTATAATAAACAAATCGCTTACTGTTTTAGGAGATGCGTATACTGCAACAGGTAACCCTTACCCTTCTCCAATAAGCGTTTACGAGTTCTTTATGCAAAACGATGGCGTACTTGACGATGATTCTGGTTTGTATTTCTGGAGAAAGAAAAACGACCACGCAATATCAAGCTATGCCACCCTAACCCTTGCAGGTTTAGTGGCTAACGGCGCAACACCGGATGGCGACTCTGAAGAAGAACAAGATCCTGATTACCAGTTTGGCGGACAAAACCAGTCGGTATACTACCAGGGCAGTAACCTTAACTGGATAATATCTCCGGGCCAGGGCTTCTTTGTAAAAGCCGATGTAAGTGTTAGCAACCCGCAACTTGCATTTAGAAACACTATGAGAAGACCGGCACTGGGTGCTGGACAGCCTTTCTTTAAAGGAGCGCAGTCTGGCCAGGATATGTCTCGCCTATGGTTAAACCTTAGCGGCACAAATGCCTTTAGCCAAATAGCTGTTGCTTACATAGAGGGCGCAACCCTGGGCATAGATTATGCTTATGATGGTAAAAGGCTTACAGATATGGGCAATGCCGAATTGTATACTACTGTAGGCCAAACCAACCTGGCCATACAGGCAAGGCCAGAGTTTAATGCTACAGATGTTGTTGCTCTTGGCTTTACAGCCCTTGCACCGGGCCAGTATACCTTTACATTAGATCATGTAGATGGTGTATTTGCCGCAGACCAGGATATATATCTTGTAGACAAGCTTACAGGTATAACACACGATATTAAAGCGGGTGCTTATAACTTTACTACAGAGGCCGGCACTTTTGCCAACAGGTTTGATGTTATATACATGAAAAACCTTGGTGTTAATAACCCTGAACTTGCAGCTAACAATGTAATTATTTACAAACAAAGCAAACAGGTAAAAATTGATGCAGGCGGCAACATTAAAGATGTTAACATTTTTGACCTTACAGGCCGACTAATTTACAGCCACGGTGGTATTAATGCTACAAACTTTAGCACTACCGATATACACATAGCCCAAGAGGTTATTATAGTAACGGTTACTTTAGAAAACGGAGCTTCCGTTAGTAAAAAGGTAATCTTTGATTAAGCTTTTTTAGATTTTTAATTTTTGTTAATGCCACAGTATGTTTATCATACTGTGGCATTTTTTTTTGTTTAATTTTTTAGGTTGATACCTCGCTGTATTTAAAAAAACTAAACAAAAAACTAAACAAAAAACTACATTATAATTACATTTACCTACATCGTTATACCGCAGTATTTTACACCTCCAAACAGCATTAATTGTTAATTATTTTTTACTAATTCGTGCAGTTTATCGAAAAAATGTGCTTTTTGTCTGTTTTTAAAAATGACAAAAAGGTCATTATTTAAATTTTAAATATCACAATTAGGGTAATTTTCGCAATATAATTTAACAAATCTGTCGAATTTATATTTTTAATGAAGTTTTTTTCGGCAAAGCTTATCAATCTACTAAATATTAGGACTGCATAATATGCGCTCTCATATTTAAATATATTTGTGAGGAAATTAAGATTTATTTAACAGTATAACGCTTCTTAAAAAAAAGTTAAAAAGATTTTGCTTCATTTTGAAACCATAATCGTAACCCGCTCGTATAGGTAGATATAGACAAATAAGTTTTTTCTATCATACGATAAATTTAAAAATTGCTTTAACAAACATTAACATAGTCTTAACTTTTACATTTGCCCTCATATTAATCGATATTTACAATCACATTATGAATTACATCTACCCCAATTTTACTAATCGCTATTTAAGGCTTGCTTTACTGGCTGTGCTTTTTGTAATTAATTTTCAGGTACAGGCACAATGCTCATTTGGAAACCAAACCACTTTTGGTACAGACCAGTGGTATGGTTATGTTTACAACAATATACCTACCGGCAACCCACCGGCAACAACACCGTTTGTAAGCGCTAACTACAGAGGCTATGTTACACGTGCCCAAAACTTTGACCAAAACTTAGGCAATGGTGCTATACCTGCCGAAGCTACCCTTTGTACGGGTACTTATAACGATAATTTTGCCATTCGCTACAAAATGACTAAAAACCTGGCTGCAGGTTACTATACATACATTGTAGGTGGCGATGATGGTTACAGGCTAAGCATTAATGATGGCGAATTTATTACGTCCCTTTCTGCCTGGGATGACCATTCTTATGGCTCTAAAACAGCAACTATATACCATGCAGGTGGTACAATTAATTATATACTTGAATACTACGAGCGTGGCACAGACTCGAGGGTTAGGTTTAATATGGCAGTTGCCGATTGTACTACCACTGCTCCGGAATCTATTACAAGCACAGGTACATCAAGCTGTACAACAACTACAACACTAACTGCTACCGGTGGTACAGTAGGTACTAATGCCACCTACCAATGGGGTATAGGCTCTGTAGCGGGTAACAACATAATATCTGGCGCTACAACAGCATCTATAACAGTACAACCACTATCTACAAAAACATACTGGGTAAGGCGCGTAGCTGCATCACCATGTTCTAATACTACCGATGCTGCTTTTAAAGTAGTAACACCGGCTGCTCCAGTGGCAGGTAACCCATCAGAATTTGGTAGCAATGCCTGGAACGTTTATGGTTACAAAGGCGAAAGCATTAGCCTTGCCAGCACTATAGAATATGCAGGTTTTTATACTGCATCTACATTAAGCTTTGATACTACTGCTTCTTGGCCACAAAACGCATCGCCATCATCTGCAACAGCTACTGCAAACAGTACTGCATGGAGTGGCTGTACAATACCGGTAGACAACTTTACATTTGTAAGCAAAAGGCAGGGTTTTCCTTGCGGTAACTACTCATTAGTGCTTAACAACTGGGACGACGAGGTTATTGTTTATGTTAACGGTACAAGCGTATACACACACAACGGATACAGTGGTGGTGCAGGTGGTGCTCAAACACTTGGCAATTTTAACCTAAGCGAAACTTCTACTATAGAGATAAGGATTAGAGAGAACGGTGGAGATGCCAACGCAAAACTTACTATTACAAATACTACAACAGCACCAACAGGCATATCGGGTACACTAACCGTTGGTTGTGGTAGCGAGTCTACAACACTTACAGCTACAGGCGGTACAGGTTCTACTTACCAATGGGGTACCGGAGACGTTGTAGGAGTTAACCCTATTGCCGGAGCTACAACAGCATCTATAACAGTTTCGCCATCGGCAACTACTAAATACTGGGTAAGGCGTGTAGCTACTGCACCATGTACTTTAACTACAACAGGCGTGGTTGTTACAGTAACAAGAAATACACCATTAGTAGACCCATCTACATTTGGGGCAGGCGTTTGGAATGTTTATGCTTACAATGGCGTAGATATAGCTACACCGTCTAACAATGTTTACCGTGGTTCTTATTCTGTAAGTACTTTAGGTTTTGATACTACTACAAGCTGGGGTTTATCGTCGTCTCCGTCATCAGCTACAGGCTACCAGGGATGTTCTGTAAACACAGATAACTTTACTTTTATCCACAAAAGAAAAGGCTTTAACTGCGGTTCTTATAAAATTACATTAAACAAATGGGATGATGCTGCCAGCATGTATATAGATGGCACATTAGTATGGTCTAACAACGCCTGGAGCGGCGATGCAGAAGTTAGTGTGGTAGTTGGTACTTACCAGTTAGGGCCAAACTCTACAATTGAATTCAGAACTCAGGATAACGCTACTTATGCAGTTGCAAAAGTAACTATTGCAGCAGTTACCTCTACAGATGCTGCCTCTATAGCAGGAGCGTCTATAACATGTAAAGATGCCTCTATAACACTTACAGCTACAGGAGCTTCTTTATTATCAAATACAGAGTACCAGTGGGGTACAGGCACAATAGGGCAAAACATAATTGCAGGCCAAACAGGCGCAAGCATTGTTGTTGCACCAAGCGCTACTACTACCTACTGGGTAAGAATTAAAAATACTATTTGTGGTACAACTACAGCCGGTACAACTAAACTGGTTACAGTACCAGCAGCAGTTACTTACACTAACGGTACATGGAGTGCTACACCAAGCATAAACACCCCGGTAGAAATAGTTTCGGGTAACCTGGAAGTAACTTCATCTTTACAAGCATGTTCATGTTTAGTTAAAGCTAACGCTACAGTAGCGGTAAACACAGGCGCAACATTTACAATTAAACGTAAATTAACGGTAGAGCCAAACGCTTTATTTTTAACACGCAACAACGGTGCATTAGTACAAATAGATGATAATATTGTTAACGAAGGTAGCATAAGGGTGGTTAAAAACACCAACCAGTTATACAGGTTAGATTACACAATGTGGTCGGCACCGGTAACAGGCCAGCAATTAGGTTTATTCTCTGTATTTACAAGCGCATCTCGTTTTTATGTGTACGGTGGTGTAGATGCCAGCAATAACTATACAGATGGTTACACAAGCATTAGCCCTAACAACAATTTTGATGTTGCTACAGGATACCTAATACGTATGCCAAACTCTGTAACAGGTGGCCCAACAGGCACGTACTACCAGGGTACAAGCACTATATCTTTTGAAGGTACATTTAAAGGCTTACCTAACAACGGTACTATTAATAAAACACTTAACACCCTTGGTGGCCGTTACACAGCAGTTGGTAACCCTTACTCTTCGCCAATTAGCGTAAAAGATTTTTACACTCAAAACAGCGGTGTGTTAGACGGTACTTCTGCAATGTACTTATGGAGAAAGAAAAACGACCACAACGTATCGTCTTATGCTACACTAACCCTTGCAGGTTTAGTAGCTAATGGTGCATCGCCAGACGGTTCTACAACTGTAAACCCTACTTACCTAAATGGTGGCCAGGATCAGGCAGTATTCTTTACAGGTACAAACAGCGATAATGCAAACTGGTTAATTGCACCTGGACAAGGTTTTATTGTAAGAACACAAACAGGCCTTACCAACCCGCAGCTTACCTTTAACAATACTATGAGAAGAGCAGCCCCAACAACAGGTGCAGAGCCTTTCTTTAAAGTAACACCGGGCCAGGAAACATCTCGCCTATGGTTAAACCTTACTACAGAAGGTGGCTTTAGCCAAACTGCTGTAGCTTACATACCGGGTGCTACTACAGGTTTAGATTATGGTTATGATGGTGTAAAATTAACCGATGGTAACAACGTAGCTCTTTACACACTTGCAGCAGATAATACGCTTACAATACAGGCAAGGCCGGCATTTACATCTTCTGATGAAGTTGCCCTTGGTTTTACAGCTAAAACTGCAGGTTCTTACACAATAGATGTAGATCATGTAGATGGCGTTTTTGCCGAAGGCCAAAGCATTTACCTTAGAGATAGCTTTACAGGTGTAACACATGATATTACAAGCACTGATTTTACCTTTACAACAGAGGCCGGTACTTTTGATGACAGGTTTACAGTACTGTATGCTCAGCCTACGCAATTGGGTACAGATAACCCTGTTATTACAGCTAACAGTGTAGTGGTTTATCAGCAAGACAACACTATAAACATAGCTTCAGGCAATATTGATATGACCGATGTTACTATTTACGACATCAGGGGCAGAAAATTATACAACCAGTCTAATATTAATGCTACTACAGTTACAGTAACAAACCTTGCAGCACAGCAGCAGGTACTTATTGTAGAAATTACCACAGTAGCAGGTAAGGTTAGCAAGAAAATAGTTTACTAAGCACACACAACACCCCGTTTTTTTTTTAGAATCCCTGTTGCAATGCAACAGGGATTTTTTTATGCCCTTATGCCTCATAACCTCGGCAGCATCAATAGCTTAACTATGAATAAATGATTAATTTATAAGTAAATAAAAAGCTATATCATACATTATCATTGTATAAATAGGATTTTACATTTTTAGTTATTTTTTAACTAATTACATAGCGATATTCCTACGTAAAAACGTAAAATAATCTTACATATAAATTTTATTTAACCACAATATTCTGACTAATAGGCGTTAAAACAATGACAAACAAACTCTTTGGCAGGAAAAAACTGTATTTCATCGAATATTTGAAGATTGGATAATAATCTAATTGGCATTTACTTTTTTTGTTAATGATTACTAAAATTTTAACAAAAAACAACTAATTAATTAATAAATATTAATCTAAATCTTAAATAACAATGAAACATCTTTACTTGCCGGGTAAGTGCTTAACGGTATTGTTACTATTTTTTACAGGTTTTATTACTGCTAATAACAAGGTTAATGGTGCTTTACTAACCAACAACCTAAACACAACTGTTGTTGCAGCGCCGGTTATAACAACGCAGCCTGCATCTCAGGTGGCCTGCACAGGCGCACAGGCATCGGCTACATTTACCGTAGTTGCCACCGGCGCCGAATCATATCAATGGAAAAAAAATGGCGTAGCCATAGACGGTGCAACATCGGCTTCCTATACAATTAGTAATGTAGAAACATCTCATATTGGTGCTTACAGCGTTGCAGTAACTAACAGCTCTGGCACCGTACAAAGCAGCACTGCTTATCTTAACAGTGTAATTACACAGCAGCCACAATCTGTAAACACCTGCCAGTTTAATGCGGTAAACCTTTCGGTTACGGCAAGTGGCACCTCTGTTAGCTACCAGTGGTATGTAAATACCACAAACAGCACAAGTGGCGGCTCTGCAATAGCAACGGCTAATTATGCCACCTACACTCCATCTGTTAATGCTGTGGGCACAAAATACTACTATGCTGTTATAAAAAATAATGGGCAGGAGTGTACCGCCACCACAACCAATGTTGCAGCCGTAACCGTTGCAACTGCGGCAAGTGTAAGTGCGCCATCGCCCAACCAGACTATATGCCCAAACAACGCCGCCGTTATAAGTGTTAGCTGGGCCAATGGCACATTGCAGTGGCACCAGAGTGCTAACGGCACCAGCGGCTGGATGCCTGTAACCGGTGGCTACGCAGTTAACAGTACTACCTATGTAACGGGTTTACTAACCAGCACCACCTACTACAGGGCTTTTGTAACCAATGGCAACTGTACTACTACAAGCACCGTTATATCTATTACCGTTGCCGAAAGCTACATCTGGACCGGTGCCGTAAGTGCCGACTGGAATCATCCGGGCAATTGGTCGTGCGGTACGGTGCCTACATCGGCACAAAATGTTATTATTACATCTCAGGCCGCTAACCAGCCCGAAATTGCCGAAATAACCGCTTATGCCAAGAGTATTTCTTTAGGCCAGGGCGCCTCATTAAATATATTAAGCACCGGTACACTGCAACTGGTAAACGAGGTTACCGTTGCCGAGGGTGGCGTATTAACCGTGCAAAACAACGGGTCGCTTTTACAGCAAAACAGCGTTGCCAACACCGGTAAAATAGTGGTAAAAAAAGACAGTAACCTTTTATACAGGTTGGATTATACCATGTGGTCGTCTCCGGTGGCAAACCAGCTTCTAAAAAACTTTTCGCCATTTACAAGCACCTCAAGGTTTTACACTTACGGCGGACTCGATACCGGCAATGTATACAAGGACCAGTATTTTGTAGTACCCAATATTAATACTGCAACCTTTAGTCCCGCAACGGGCTACCTTATCAGGATGCCCAACTCGGTAACAGGCGGGCCAACAGGCTCGTACTACATGGGCGAAGCTCCAATGGTTTTTAAAGGCAATTTTATTGGTACACCCAACAACGGCACTATTTACAAAAACCTGCAAACACAGGGCAACCGCTACACCGCTGTTGGCAACCCCTACCCTTCGCCTATAAGCGTATCGGAGTTTTTTACCCAAAACTCAGGTGTTTTAGATGGACTATCGGGTATGTATTTCTGGAGAAAGAAAAACGATATGGCCGTATCTACTTACGCCACCCTTACCCTTGCCGGCTTTGTGGCTAACGGTGCTACGCCAAAAGACGAAGAGGAGGATGAGGAAGAAGAAGTTCCTACTCCCGGCTATGCCTTTGGCGGACAGGATCAGAACATTTATTTCTCAGGAGAAGGTAACGATAATACCAACTGGCTAATAGCGCCCGGCCAGGGCTTTATTGTGCAAACAAAAGAGGGTGTGGCCAACCCGCAGGCTGTGTTTAACAGCAGCATGAGAAAACCGGCCACGATAACGGGCAGTGTAGCTTTTTTAAAGGGAGCATTGCAGCAGGAAAACCAGACATCGCGCGTATGGATAAACCTAAGCTCGGCAAATAGCTTTAGCCAAACGGCCATTGTTTATATGGATGGCGCAACTACAGGCCTTGACTATGGTTATGATGGCCGAAAGTTTATTAACGGTAACGCCACATTATATTCGGTGGCCCTAAACGAAACCTTAGCCATACAGGCAAGGCCGGTGTTTAACGCTACCGATGTTGTAGCACTTGGCTATGCGGTAGAAAACTATGGCAGCTACAAACTATCGTTAGATCATTTTGAAGGTGTTTTTGCCAACGGGCAGAACGTTTACCTTAAAGATAACTTTTTAGGCACAACCCATAACCTAACCGATGCCGATTATACATTTACAGCCGCGCCGGGCGTTTTTAACGAAAGGTTTGAGATTGTTTACGCACAACCGCTTAGCACCGGTAACCCTTTATTAAATGCCAACAGTGTGGTAGTTTATAAAGAGGGCAACGCTATAAAAATTTCAACAGGAAATATCGATATGAATGCTGTTACGGTTTACGATATTACCGGCAGGAGGCTGTACAACCAGCAAAACATTAACGCAACACAAACAGCTATAACTAACCTGGCCGCACAGCAGGAAGTATTAATTATTCAAATTGATACTGTGCAAGGCAAAGTCAGTAAAAAAATAGTGTACTAATATCCCCAATACCTTTGTTATTTTTTCCCTGTTGCTGCCCGCAACAGGGATTTTTTTTTGCTTCATAAATAAACATAACAACTAAATATCAACATATTAAATCTAAATAATTTAAAAGTTTAAAAAAAATAAAAGGCTCAGGCAACTTTTAAAAAAAAATGTACGTCTTTAGCATAACCAACCTTACTATAACCTTGAAGATAATAGCCTTACATACACCAGATGATGTGCTTATAAAAAAAGCACTGCGCCATGATGGTAAAGCAGAGCAGGCGCTCTTTAACCGGCATGCCCCTAAAATGCTGGGCGTGTGCCGCACCTATATTAAAGATTTGCATTATGCCGAAGATGTTATGATACAGGGTTTTACCAAGGTGTTCGAAAACCTGGATAAATTTAGGCATGAAGGCAGTTTTGAAGGATGGATTCGCCGCATTATGATTCGTGAGGCGGTCGATTTTTTAAGGAGCCGCAGGCAGTTATATTTTTCGGAAATAGAAGAAGCAGAGACCGTAGCGGTGCAAACCGAATCGGATTATGATATTGAGGTACTGCAATGGCTTATGGATAATTTGCCCAACGGCTACAAAACAGTAATGGTTTTATACACGGTTGAGGGCTACAGCCACAAAGAAATTGCCGACATGCTGGGCATTACAGAGAGCACCAGTAAATCGCAGATGTTTAAAGCCCGAAAAATGCTGCAACAGCAATTAGCCACACTTAGCAAAAAAGAAAATGGAGCACTATAATTTAGAAGATCAGCTACAGCGCAAACTTAAAGAGCGCAGCATAGCCCCATCTGCCGATGCGTGGGAAAGGGTTGCCTACAACAGGCAACTGACTAAGAAAAAGAACAAAAAACAGCCACTGTGGTATTGGGCAGCCGCCTGCCTTATAATTGCTTTTGGCATTGGCCTGTTTGCGGTGTTGCAAAATAATGCTGCTACCACTCAGCAACCCATACAGGTAGTTGTTACAACTGCTCAACCTGTGGAGCCTGCCATCATTGCCCCTGCTCCTGCTGCAGATACTTTTGTTGCGCCGGCATCGGTAGCGTTAACAACGCAGCGGGTACAGCATCAAAAAAACACCATCCAGGCGCCTGTTTCATTGCCTTTAGATAGTGTTGCTGTGGTTAACAAAGCGACTCTTCTGCCGCAGATTGAGTTGCAAAAAGCAACCGAAGTAGCCTATGCCCTAAACAGGATATCGCAACAAAACGGCCAGGTAACACAAAACGAGCTCGATTCGCTACTGCTTTCGGCACAAAAGCAAATTGCCTTAGAGCGTTTAAAGAATACATCGGAACCGGCCAGCGAAACCGCCCTTTTAAAAGAGGCAGAGACCGAGGTAGATATGTCATTCAGAGAAAAAGCACTTAATATCTTTAAGTATAAATTCAAAACCATCAGGATAGCAATTAAAGATTAGTAATAGCCTTAACCTTCAATCAATCATCATCATGAAACGAATTATTTTTTACATTGCCTTAGTGGCAACAGGGCTTTGCATGCCCAAAGCCTACGCACAGTTTACCCCTGTTAAGTTTGAAGACCCGCTGCCAACTGCACCCGAAGAACGCAAAGCCGAGCTGGAACGCCGTTTGCAAGTAAAACTGGACCAGTTTGAAAAGGTAAAACAAAACATTATTGCCGATGAAAAATACGATCTTAAAAAGGCTGTCGAAAAAATTACGGCGCAGTTAGAAGAGGGTTCTATTACCCCCGAACAGGCACAGGCTTTAAAAGAGGAAGCTGCCAAAAAAGCCGCCCTTAACATAGACAACAAAGTAGCTATTGTAGACAACCAGATTGCCCTGGCCAAACGCGACGAAGTTTACGATTTTAATGCCAACCAGGGTACTTATTTTGAAATGGGCTTTGGTAATGCTTACGACGATAACGGTAGTTTTTTACTCGGTTTTAATTATAACGCCAAAAACAGAAAAAAGAAATATGATAAACGCACTACATCTGATGTTGTACTGGCTAGTGGATTTAATAACACTATAGGCGACGGAAAAACCATTGGCGACTCGTACCGTTTTGGCAAGAGCGGCTTTGCCGAGATAGGTATTGCCCTTAAAACAAGGTTGTTTAAAGATTCTTATAAAGTGCGTTTGGTGTATGGGCTGTCGTATCATTTTAATACATTGTCGCCAAAAAACAATAAGTATTTTGTAAATAATGATGGTACTACCGTGCTGGAAGAATTCCCCAACAAATTAAAACAGTCGCAAATGCGGTTTGATAATCTTGTAGTGCCCGTGCATTTTGAGTTTGGGCCATCTAAAAAAAGAGAGTATAAAGATTACTTTAGGTACGATACCACCAACATGTTAAAAGTAGGCATTGGAGGATTTGCAGGTATAAACACCGGTGCTACCCAATTTTTAAAATATAAAGCCGGTGGCGAGAGGTTTGCAACCCGCGTAAGGACTGATTTTAATGCTACTAAATTTGTTTATGGTGTTAGCGGCTACATTGGCTTGGGCAGTATATCGTTATACGCTAAATACGACCTCAACCCGGTGTTTACAAACTCGGCAGCTAAAGACCATAATATTTCTTTAGCGCTGCGATTAGACCTTTAATCAGGCATTGCAATAAGCTTAAAGGCCCTGGTTCGTAACCGGGGCTTTACTTTTCAGATGTTATGTAAGCCTCCACAATCCTGTCGAGCTCCGGATAGGTACTGCTAAATACTCGGGGTTTAGAAAAAATATGTACGTCTTGCATAGTACTTTCGCCATAGCCCGAATATAATTTCTGGACAACATCCATGCCCTTTGTAACATTGCCAAATGCCGGATAACCTTTTACACCCTCAAAGTTAAGAGTATCCAGTTCCGGATTATCGCGAAGGTTTATAAACAAATCAAATCCGCGCGACTCTTTGCCCATGCGGGCAAAAGTTACCGTTCCTTTTTTATTGCTGTACCGCACCGCCTCATCGGGCACTTTAATTTTTTTCCATGCGTTTATTTTTTGCATATCGGTCGTACCAAATTGGGCTACAAAATTGGGCACCACCCTGTAAAAAAGGGTGTTATCATAATAGCCGCCTTTAATCAGGTTGTAAAGCCTGTCGGCCGCCGCAGGCGACCATTCTTTTTTTACCTCAATATCAAACTGCCCCTTGGTAGTTTCAAATGTTGCAGTAAACACCGAAGGAGCCGGATTGTTGGCTGCCTGTGTTTTTGAGTCTTTACAGCCCAGGAAAACAAGGCATAGCAGTATGAAGATGATTTTTGATGTTTGCATTGTAGTGTTTTGTATTTGTAAAAATATAAAATTAACTAATTGCCAAATAGCAGAATTTAGGTGTTTAAGGTGTGCCTTAGTAAATAGATGCCCCTTACATAAGCTTGTACGGATATAAAGGCTAACTTGTGAGAATAATCAACCAAATACTAAAGTTATGAATAAGTCTGGCCCTATAATTATTATCGAAGACGACCTGGACGACCAGGAAATGCTTTCTGAAGTGTTTAATGAGCTGGACTATAAGAACGAGATTATATTTTTTGGCGATGGAGAGCAGGCACTTAACTACCTTATAAATACAGATGTAGAGCCGTTTATTATATTTTCGGATATTAATATGCCTAAACTGAATGGAATGGAGTTACGGGCAAAAGTGCATCAAAACGAAGACTTGCGCCTTAAGTCGATACCCTACCTGTTTTTTTCTACAGTGGCAGAACAGGAAAATGTTATCGATGCCTACTCTAAATCGGTACAGGGATTTTTTATAAAACCATCCAATTTTAACGATCTTAAAAACATCATTAAAACAATTGTAGAATATTGGCTAATGTGTGTATCTCCAAATTATATTAAGTAGTTACCTTAATCTATTCTCGCCTATTCCGGTATTACAGGATTCCGGCTTTCACAGGTTTGCGGGTCTTCTCTAAGTGCTATCGGTTAATAACACTCTATCCGTTAAGCCCTTAGCAACAGTTATCTAATAGTATCCTTTTCCGCCTTTTAAACTCCCTATTAAAACAAACTTGCTATTCTCCTTCAACTTACTTTCGTCAAAACTTTCATCATAATTACCTAAAAAAACGCCTCCATTAACATCTATTTCCTCAGTTGTTATATTTTCAAAATTGTCATCTTTAAATCGTGGCGATAAAATTAATATATCTCCATTTACTCCATTTACTCCATTTACTCCATTAAAATTCAGCAAATAATCAGTCTTAAAAACTATAAGGTACTTATTAACAATTGATAATATTATTCCCCGAATAATATTCTTTCCATCAGGGCTTTCAAAATCCCAAGGTTCAGCTATTATAATAGTATACGCATTTTTATGATTATTCATTTAAATTTAACTTAAAGCAGGCCAATTAATATGATGGAATATTTTTATTTGTAATGGGTAACGACCTCAATTTAGAATAGGTACTTACTGCAAATTTTATATCAAAAATTATTTCTCCGGTTTTAGGGTCAAAACCATTAATTTGATCTAAGCCCAATCTCCAACTACTATCTTCTTCTAAAATTTTAAAATTAAAACTCCATCTATCGTGAGACTTTTTTAAATCTATGACATCTACCTTACTTAGCTTCCTTTGTGCAAAACCAATAGCTAAATGTTTTTGGTCTTTCGGATAGTGCGAAACAAATAAATATCTTTTTTTATACAATGCATAAAAGATAATATCATCGCTTTTATTTAAAGCAATTGTATCTTTCCCAGTTACAATATAATCCTCATAGAAATAATACTTTTTCCATTTAACCCGATAAGTACTGTAGGGATGATTTTTTTCATTTTCTTTCAATCTTCCATATTCCCATAAGGGTTCCAACTGAGCAAATAATGTAGCTGAAGAAAAAAGGAATAATAATACTATAAAATTTTTCATGCCTGTTTATTGTAGCTTAATAAAGCTATGAGGAGTTTTGTTTACTATATGTAGCAATCTATTACTAAATATACAAAACATAAAGCCCTAAATTACAAAGAAATGATGCTTTATTGCGAATAACTATACAAATGCACCTTCAAAATACTTATACTATTCTGTTGCAAAGCCTTTCAAATCTAAGCAAATGGCTTATCTTACCTTTTGTGCTTTAAAAACTTTTGTTTAACTTACCAGACATCACCACATTTCAAGGTTTAGTTTACTAATTTATTACAACATCGCTATTATAAACTTCTATTAATATTTTAGAATCGTCATCTTCAAAATCATCTCTTTCTAAATAAACTTTTTTATTTAGACATTTAGAAATATTAGAAATGTATTTAACTATAGTATTATGCTGTTCCACTTTATTTATTTCAAACGCATCAATATCATTATCTAAATCGCTACTATCATTAAAAAAACAATTTATTTGAACATCCTCAATATAGATTGAAGCCATAAAACCATATTCATTAAGGCCTTCCCAATACTCCTTTATATCTGTAAGCACTATGTAATCTTTTACTACTTGAGTTTGATAACTTTTAAAACTAACTTTGTAATTTATATTTACAAAATTTATCCATTTTTCCCAATCATTTAGTGTTAAGTCATAACAAATAATATTACGAAATTTACCATTATCAATATAATAAAATTTATCCTTTATGTTTTTCCAATCCATTATTAATTATTTTTAATAACCTTAGCGACTTTATCAACATTTCTCTCTGAAAGCTCTCTATATACATTAAATTCTCTCGTTCTACTAATATTTGCTCCTCGCCCAGATACTTTATTATAAATGGTACTTATACCATATATTTTTTCATCAATTAATTGTTTGTTCAAATTAGCTATCTATAATTTCTTTTGTGCAATCCTATATTTCAGCAAAAAATAAGGTGGCAATTTATTAAAATCCATATCTTTTATTTCATCAACAAAAGCCTTATAGTTTTTTGAATTCCACGATTTTAAAATTTTCTCCAATCTTTGATTATGAATTATTTCATCCGTATATTTTTTATTTTCCTCTAATACAAATATTTTTAATGGTGTTATGTATCCCTTTAAAATTTGCCCACCTAATTCAGTTTGAAATAGCAAAGAAAGATTTTGTAAAAAGACTTCTGGTGCTACCTGGTCAAGGCTTAACTCCGAAACAAATAGATTCTTAGCTACGTTATCATCTAAAGGATATAATTCACCAATATTCTCCCCAATTTCAACAAAATGGGAATTTTCAAAAGTGCTAAATACTATATTAACCTTAATCGCTGAAGATCGAAAACGTATAACGTTTTTAAATTCTTCCTCTATCTTAAATCCGTATCTAATAAGTATTGGCAGTAGATATGCTTTTATAATTGTGTTAAATTCCATAACTAGATTATTTAAATTATAATTTTACGAAATCAATATTATAACTATAATTCGGGACTGCTAATTTGTTCAAAGTTCAACAATAGACTACTTATTTTTTCAAATATGTCTCTCTGTTCTACATCAGAATATATCTCCTCTGCTTTTTCTTTAAGTATTCTGAATTCATCAGGATTTACTATTTTACCTCTCTTTATTATTTGATTTATTTTCTTTTGAGTTTTTCCCGAATCGTCATTCAGATCCTTGCCAAACTTTTCTTTAAGTAAGTGATTGATCTTACTGACATTTTCAACATCGAAATATTGTGCCATCTTCGTAATATCCTTTAGAGCCAGCCGCATTCCTCTTAAATTTTTTGCAGTGTAACCATTTATTATCGCATTTTTAAAAGAAGCCATACTATTATTAACCGATATTGTGTCTAAATGATCGATAATTGTTAGACACCAATCTTTTATAAATAATAGCTCTTCTTCTTTTTTTTGATTAGATAATTTTTCCATTTTATTTAACTTTAATATTTAGTAAGCATATACTTCTTTATGAAAATAAATATTAGTCTATTAACCTTCAAACCCATTTGCTTTATATGGGTCCTTCCAATTTTTTTCCCGATAGCGCGGATTTTTAATCCGTGCTACGCGCAATACAGCAAATCTAATACATTGCTTACAGCAATTCTTACGAGTTATTAATAATAAAAAAATGCTTCCGCTACGCGGAAGCATCAATTTCTTTGGCAGGCTGAGAGGGACTCCTGTCGAACACCTTATACCCATTTTGATGTTTTTTGAAACCGCAAAAACAATGAGATAACGAATTCAGAAAATCACTGATTATTACTTTTACATCGCCGCACTGCGTACATCAAAAAACAGAGTTACATAATAAAGACACTTAATTTTTGGATCATAATACCTTGCGCTGTAGTAATAATTCCCGGTTTCCTCATCAAATCCTTTGCCGTTAAACTTAAACGGCGAGTTATTAGAATTTAGGTGCTCATCTACAAGTGTTTCGCCAAATGGCAGGTACTCCATGTGCTGGCTTAACAAATCCCGCGGCATTGGTCATGTAGTGCTGCTACCCAAATGATCTGGGTGCAAATAGTAAATAAGTGAGCTTAACCGGTATATAAACATCTGCCTATGTAAACCATAAAATGAGTGTGAATTTAACAGATATTCGTACACTAGATTATAATTAAAAATAACATCCTTATAACTAACAGTTTAATTATAAAATTCTCTTAAAAGAACTTCGATAATTGATTTTAATAAGGACGCAATAACTAGGTCCATTTTACCAATTACATAAATGAACACAAACCAAATAGACATAATAGTATTAACATAGTTAATGCATTTGTAATAAATCTTTGATGTTTTTTAAAAAATTATCATCTGTAAACTGTCCGTTTATGTTAGTGATAAAATAGTTACTGTTCTCCTTAAAAATTATTCCTGTGGAATATTTACTCACAATTGCTTCGTTATTATTTTGATCTTTATATATAAATTCAATTTGAATAGTTCCTTTAAAAGGTCTAGTTAACTCATTATTTTGAGAGTGTAAGGACGATATTTTATTACAAAAATCAGCAATTTGTACCTTATTACTTATTACAACCTCTTTAACTCCACCATATCGATGAGTTGCCCTATTTTCTATATAAATTTTAACAATATTACTACAATCAAATTTAACTTTAGTTGTTGTGCAGCTTGAGCTTATTAAAGCTAAACAAATGCACAATATATAAAATATAGTTCTCATAAATTCATTTTTAATTTCTACTTCCATTAAGTTCGTTAGTAAAAGGTGGTATAGCTGGTGGTATAGATAGTTCATGCATTAATTTTGCTCCTGATAGGTTTATTGATCCATTTTTCCTGTTTCCTGCTAAACCTCCGCTAATTCCAATTCCCAAACTAAAACCAAAATAAGAATTATCCCAAGCGGAAAATGCAGATGCAGTGATGAATTTAAAACTCGCACTGATACTTTTCTCTAAACCCTCAAATTTGTATCTATTAAAATCATTGTAAGTACTTTCTGAATTATAAATAAAACTTACAGATATACCTAAATCTCCTTTTATAGTTCTACTGTCTCTCTCTATTCCTACATCACCACCTTTTTCTGATGGCCCATATACGAATAATCCGCCTTTATCAGCACCAACCAACGGAGCAACTACACTCCATGTACCACCAAAATTTACAGTCCCAGCATGCACGCCCGCTCCAAAATTAAGTCTTATCGCATCGGGTTTACCTAGCAAGGTGGCCCATATATCAAAACCAAAGATATAAGTAGGCTCACCAGGAGCTTGTGAAACAGGGGCTAGAGGTGCGAACGTAACTCTGTTATAATAGTTTATATCATATATATCTGACTTTATGATTATTGATTCATGATAACGTTTAGTGTGAGGGTTATATGCCCAAATAATTATATCTTCAGGGGCTCTGCCGTCTGGATCAATATATTTAATCGGGTTTTCATAACAATACCCGTAAGGATCTATAGTTTGCTCCGCCAACGGGTCAACACTAATAAAGATACTTAATTTTGGGTCATAATACCTTGCGCTGTAGTAATAATTCCCGGTTTCTTCGTCGCGCTCTTTGGCGTTAAATTTAAATGGGCTGTTAATAGAGTTTAAATGTTCGTCTGTCAACGTTTCGCCAAATGGCAGGTATTCCATGTGCTGGCTTACTGCTCCGGAGGCATTTGTCATGTAACTACTACTGCCTAAATGATCTGGGTGAAAGTAGTATATACTTAGTTTAGAAACATCGTGCGTTATAGTTATATCTGTTTCTTCGGGAACTTCTCCCGTTATAGGTAATACTACATGAAATTTATCCTTCACATCATCACAATATCTTGGGCATGTATGACACTGGTAGTACTTGCACCGCGCACAGGTACATTATTAATGCCAAAGAAGTCCAATGCATTACATCGTCTATTATATTTTGCGGGTAAAAACCAAGGTCAGTAATGGTACCGGTCTTGCCGCTAACGCGTTCGCTGCCTATGTAATAATGTTTGGTATAGCTCATACGGTCTATACGTTTCCTGTTGGTTTCTGTATGGTATACCTTGCCCATTAGCAGACCGCTTGGATATATCATTATATTATTTTTAGCACCTTCGGCCACCTGCATTGTAGATATAAATGGCTATGGGGTGGCTGGTGCCGTCGTCGGGCTTAAGGTCTACACCTATACGGCGGTTTTCTTCGTCCCAATCAATATCTATGAAGTCTTTATGATCAATTTATATTTACTGGATCTGTACACTGTTTTAAACATTCCGCATCAAAATCAAATTTAGATAATGCACGATATAAATCTTTAAAATTTAAACCTAAATTTAACTCATTTAATTCTCGAAGTAATTTGCTTGTTTTATAATCTCTATAAGATAACTTGTTTATATCCCTTATTAAAAACAATAAGTCATTTCCATTAAAACCTTTAAGCCTATAACTTTTATAGTTCCAAACATTATAGGCTAATATAAATTCATTACATGACGATGAATTAAATGAAATATTTAACTTATCATTTACTTTATTTATTCGATTACCAACTTTAAACTTAAGAAATATAATATCAATATAGTAACTACCTATTGTATCCAATTTAATGCTTATCAAATCTGGATCATGTATAATATTATTATCTTTCTCTAAAATTAAAATATTCTCTTGAATTAAATGCTGAGAGAAAGACCTTTCTACAGTACTATTTGTTTGGGAATAAATTTTTGACGATGATATTATTAAAACTATTAATATTATTTTTTTCATTTATTTTATTATTAGATAACTTGTCATATAAAACTATTTACCTGGTTTCCTTCTTTTATTAGAATCGTAACTCTCTTGAAAATTCATCGCTGATTCAGAACGGAAATGATGTCTATTTTCAGGTAATTGACAGTCGTGTTGAGTAACTTTTCCTGATGTATAAAACTTAAATTTATCGATAGGATTAATCGTCATGCCATATGCATGTCCCATTTCATGTGCCAGTACATTACTAATAGGATCAACAATTCTAAAATCTAAAGTGGTCATTATTGAAGACATACCTTGATAAGTTCCGTCCGCATTTTGTGTCCATTTGGCAGCAGTAGCACCCCCTCCTGATCCACTAGCAACGCCTGCATTAATTACAACATCAACGCACTGTGTGTCTCCTTTGCTATCTTTAAATTCCAAATTATTAACCAAGTTATAGTTATTTTCATCGGTAGCCGCGAAGTTATTAATTGCATCAAATATTTGTTGCTCTTTTACCCTACTATCTGCCAATTTTTCAGTTGATTTTTTATAATTTTTTACAGAGGTTTTATAGTCTTTAAATTCAGCTCGAGTAGCAAAATCTTTTCTTTTCTTGTCAAGCTGACACTGATATTTTGCATCAATATTTGCTTTCTGACCATTATTTAATGCTTCCAATTTTTCCCTTTTTGCTGTTTCACCATTAACTAAGTCTCTTCCATCAGGATCAATTTAATTAATTGGATTATTTAAACAATAAGCATAAGCACTAACCCCCGGATATTTCTCCGCCATCGGATCCACACTTATAAAGATACTTAATTTCCGTAAGCGTTAATCTTACAAAGATAATATTTGTTTGGCGTTCAGTTTATCTTCCCATTGCTACGAAAGTAAAAATGTTATAGCCGCACCAGGATCTGTAATTTGTAATATAGCATATTACCACTCGTTTTGTGCACGAGCCAAGAGGCTCGCGCTAGCTGGGGGAACGTATCAACGATATACAAAAAATGAATGCCGATACTAAAAGCGTTCTGTTTAAGGTCATTGATACCTACATCCAAAATTTTAAAACTAAACAGGTTTTTAGATAGAACGACAAAGCCACCGATTAAGGTGGCTTTGATTTATTACCGTGAGTATCTATCCTCTATCTCCTTATTTTTCCTTAAGGCGTTTATAAAAATACTGACAAGCGTCATCTTCATTGGTAAATATTCTTATTGAATGCTTTTCACCCCTTTCCTTAAAATAAACTTCATACTCAACCGAATAAGTACCTTTTCTGATAGTAAGAGAAAGCTTATCATCGTCATTGGTGGAACCATAAAGACCATGTAAATAATACCTGTCCTCAGGTACTCTTAACTCTTTTAACTTGATATATAATTCTTGTATCGTCATAGCTTAAAATGGTGCAATAATCCCCTTTTAATTAATATGTCTGCACCAACAGGTAATTGGAATTAAATACCAAAAGCACTTTCATAATGCCCCCGGAAAGTCTGGGGTTTTACTTTTCCCTTCTAATGCTTCCTATTATTACAAATCGGGCATTTTCTTGTAATTCTTTTTCGGTCAACGATTTATCATACTTTTTAAATAAAAGACTACCATTTACAACAACAATCTTGTCGGGTAAATCTAAAAAATCATTGCCCTTATGCCTTGGGGTTAAGATTAAAATATCACTTTCAATGCTATCAAAATTCAAATAGTTATTAGTTTAAAAACTAATAATTGGTTACTTTTTACGCTTATTATATTTCCCCTAACGATATTTTGCCCGTCTGGACTTATAAAATCCCACGGCTCACCGACTGAAATAAAATACCTTTCTTTCGTCATAATATATTATCTTAATGATTGCCAATTAATCAATCTTACATTTACAGGATCTAAAGTCATAAATTCTGCACCTTCCCAATCATTCCGTTACGAGGTAGAACCTTTCTACCGTTGAGCAATAGAGTAGGATTGGATATTGTACTTACGGTTGGAGTATTAGGGGGTAATTTTTAAACAGCCTCTTGATCTCCATGCTGTTATTGGTATTGATTGTGCTGATTATTGCAAGCATAGTTGTGCTAAATTTCTTCTCAAAATCTGCAGCGCATATAAGTTACCCCTGTACTTTAAATTTACGTTGTAACAAAAAATGCTCCCTTACAGGAGCATCAATTTCTTTTTGCAGAGAGGAAGGGATTCGAACCCTCGATACCCTTGTGGAGTATACACACTTTCCAGGCGTGCGCCTTCGACCACTCGGCCACCTCTCTAAGTTTATGCGGCTGCAAAAGTAGAATTAAAAAATGGATATTTAAAATTATTCCGACAATTCGCCGCGCAGCGATGTCTCAAACAGGTCTTTAAATTTGGCATGTTCCGGGTGCCGACCCAACAGGTACATCATTTTGGTAATGGCGGCTTCGGTAGTAATGTCGGCGCCGCTTATAACGCCTATTTCTTTCAGCAGGGTGCTGGTTTCGTAATGGCCCATGTTTACGCGTCCGCCAGAGCATTGCGTTACGTTAACAACATGCAGTCCGCTCTCAATAGCGCGTTGCAGTATACCTATAAACCAGTCTTCAGACGGGGCGTTGCCCGCACCGTACGTTTCCAGTACAATACCTTTTAGGTTGGGTATATTTACAATGGCCTGCATAACTTTTACGTTAAGGCCGGGAAACATTTTTACAATGGCCACATTATCTTCAAACTCCAGGCCTACGCTTAATTGCTTGCCATCATTTGCATGATTAAGGTACTCTTTATTTACCTTTAGATGAACGCCGGATTCGGCCAGGGCCGGGTAGTTAGGCGATGTAAAGGCATTAAAATGCTCGGCACTAATTTTGGTGGTGCGGTTGCCGCGGTACAGCTTGTATTCAAAATACAGGCACACCTCGCGGATTATAGGCTGCCCATCGTGGTGTAACGACGCTACCTGTATGGCAGTAATAAGGTTTTCTTTGGCATCGGTACGCAAATCGCCTATTGGCAATTGCGACCCGGTAAACACTACAGGCTTATTAAGGTTTTCGAGCATAAAGCTTAACGCCGATGCCGAATACGACATGGTATCAGACCCATGCAGTATTACAAAACCATCATAACTGTTATAGTTGTCTTTTACAAGATTGGCTATCATAACCCATTTAGACGGGTCCATGTTAGACGAATCTATAGGGCTCTCAAAAGACACCGTTTGTATATCGCAATCCAGCTGTTTAAGTTCTGGTATGTTTTGCAGTAATTTTTTAAAGTTAAACACTTTAAGCGCGCCTGTCTCAAAGTTTTTAACCATACCAATGGTACCGCCGGTATATATCAGTAAGATATTGGGCTTAGGCATCCTGGTATTTCATTTTGTTAACCACGGGGTTAGCATACATGGCCAGGAAACCTTCTTTTAAAACCGGATTTTCTATGTCGATACGCATTTCTAAACGCCTTAAAAACACCTGTTTTTCTTTCTCGGTATACCTGTCGGCAAAGCGGCTGGTGTTATTTAAAAGGTCGTAAGCAATATAATTGGTAGGCCAAAGTTTGTAGGTACTTAAAATAGAATCGTCTATTACCTGTGCCAGGGCCTGTATTTGCTTGTTGGCGTTTTCCTGGGTGGCAGTAATAGCATCAAGCTCGGTATCCAGCACATCGCCTACATGCAGGTGAATGCGCTTTTTTTGGCCCATTATACCGCTAAGCAGCGTAGTAAAATCTTCGTTCTTTTCTTTAACGTATACCTCATCTTTAGACTGTGCTAATAGCTGCGGCATTTTAAGGGCATCGGTAGGATCGTATTCATACGAAATAGATACCGGTACTATTTTTAGCTTCTTAAAGAAATCCATAATGTTTTTCTCGTCAGATGCCATGCCAAGCATTTTAAGCACGCCCTGCTGTGTAGCATCGTTACCATCTTTTGTACGGCCTTCGCGCTGCGCTATCCAGACTGATCGGTTTTCGCGCGTTAGCAGTTGGCACATATATTCAGACATTAACTTAGAGCTTTGCAGCAGCTCTCGCGGAGACAAGCCCCTTTGCACCACAAAATTGCGGTTAAGCCTGGAGAGTACACGCAAAAATGTTTTTTGCACAAGGTTATCGCCAATGGCCGATGCCGTCATGATAAGGCCATGATCCAGCAAACAAACATTAAGCAATGATGTATCTAATATAATATCTCTATGGTTAGAGATATAAAGGTAAGGCGTGTGGTTATCCAGCTTCTCGAAGCCTGATGTAGTTAAACCTTCAGAACTTTTTTCGAGTACTTTTTGTACAGCACTGTATATAAAGTTGGCCTGAAAATCGCGCTTAGAATGCGTTTTTTTGAGCTGTTCTGCCCAAACCTCATCTTCAACGTCCGGAAAGGTAAAGCTCATGAGCGCTTTCATCATAGGGTGGTGTACTACACTACGTAGGGCCTCATTTACTTCGCTGTCATAAAAGGGCCTGATATGATCAAATTTCGACATGTACTTAATTAGGGATTAAACTATCAGCAAATGAACAAAAAATTATTGAATTTAACCCGAATTCTGTGTTAAATCCCATATATATCTTTAGAATTTTGTGTAGTAATGGCTGCAATTTGTTCTATTGGCAGGCCGTATATCTCAGATAATTTTTGCGCAACCAGTGGTATATAGGCGCTCTCGTTACGTTTGCCCCTGTGCGGCACAGGCGATAGGTAGGGCGCATCTGTTTCTAACACAATATGTTCTAAAGGTATCTGGTTTAAAAACTGGTTTATTTTACCGTTTTTAAAAGTAGCCACGCCGCCAATACCCAGCTTCATGTTATAAGAGAGGGCTTTTTGGGCCTGCTCAAAATCGCCGGTAAAGCAATGGAAGATACCGAATAAGTCGGTACCCTTTTCATCTTCCAGCACCTCAAAGGTTTCGTTAAAGGCATCGCGGCAGTGTATGTTTATGGGCAGCCTGTATTTTTTAGCCAGTTGTATCTGGTGCTTAAAGGCCTGTTGTTGTTCGGCAAGGCGGGTTTTATCCCAATAGAGGTCTACCCCAATTTCTCCCACAGCATAAAACTTATGCTTTGCAAGTTGCGCTTCTACATGGGCAAGCTCTTCGAGGTAATTTTCTTTAACGTAGGTGGGGTGCAGGCCCATCATTAAAAAAACATTGTCGGGGTATTGGGCTTCTAGGTCGTACATCTGCTGCGTATATTCAGAATCTATAGACGGTACAAAAAGGCGGGTAACACCGGCATCAAAAGCGCGCTGCATCATGGCATCCCTGTCGGCACTAAATTCTTCGCTGTATAAATGGGTGTGGGTATCGGTAAGTATCATATTGTCATGCTATGGCGCAAAATTACAAACTTGGCGCGGCTTTTGACGTGCATACATAAATTTAAATTATTTTTGAGACCAGCAACACCATTAACCTAATGAAAGACCTGTACAGCCATTTAAAAGACAAAGGCTACAAACGCATAAAATTTAAAGTATCTAAAACCCAGCACCTTTTAGTTAAGGCTAAAATTAACGGTGTAGAAGGCAATTTTATATTAGACACCGGCGCTTCTAACAGCTGCGTGGGCTTTGAGGCCATAACGCATTTTGAGCTTAAGGCAGATGACTCTGACACCAAAGCAGCAGGTGCCGGAGGCATTGGCATGCTAACACAAACATCGGTCAAAAACAACCTAAAACTGGGCCGCTGGAGCACCAAAAAGCTGGCGTTGGTTATTTTTGATATGTCGCATGTTAACCTGGCATTGGAGCAGTACAAAGCCAAGCCGGTACATGGCATTATTGGTGCCGATATACTTTTAAAAGGTAAAGCAATTATAGATTATGGCAATCTTTGCTTTTATTTAAGATAATTACCCAACTATTTAAATATCAAGTAGTTTTTTTTATAATTTAGGCGTGTCAACCAACCTTATTATGAAAAAAACTTTACTTGCCTTACTGGCTCTTGTGCCGCTGTTAACTTTTGCACAGGTAGCTAATGATGAATGCGCAACGGCAACTGTACTTACAGTTAGCCCCGATGCCAACTGCACAACTACTACTACAAACACAACACAGGGAGCAACAGCATCGGCCGGAGCCCTTACCTGTACCGGTTTTGCCGACGACGATATCTGGTACAGCTTTACCGCTACTAACGAGCGCGCCTTTATTAAGCTTGCCCTAACCAATACTACCGCCGCCAACCCTTATGCGTTCGCCGTATACGAAGCATCGTGCAGCTCTGCATCCATTTATTGCGGAAACACCTTTAACAACGTTATAAACAACCTTACCGTTGGGCAGGTGTATTATGTAAGGGTTTATAGCACCGCGAATGCTTACACGCTATTTGCGCCGTTTACTATATGCATTGCAACCCCACAAACTGCAATTACAACATCATCTACTGCTTATACACCAACCCAGTTGGTTACAGATGTGCTTTTAAACAGCAACCAGGTAGCGATATCTAATGTAACATCATCGTCGGGGGTAGATTTTGGCAGTGTTGCCAGCCTGGGTTCTTTTGATTATAACGGTACTACTTTTGCATTACAAAACGGCATTATATTAGCCAATGGAGCCATTGCAACGGCGCCGGGGCCAAATACATTTTTTCAATCTCCACCTGCTGTATGGGCCGGAGATCCAGACCTGGTGCCTTACATTCCTGCTACCTCTACGGTTAACACCAATGCCACATCGCTTGAATTTGATTTTGTACCGGTTTCCAGCCAGATAAGCCTTAACTATATATTTGCATCAGAAGAATACGGCCTTGCTTTTCAGTGCATGTATGCCGATACTTTTGCAATACTGCTTACCGATGTAACCGAGGCTACCCCAGCCGTTAACATTGCTGTTATACCCGGCACCACAACACCAATATCTGTATTTACTATTAGAGATAACGCTTACAATAGCGGCTGCCCATCGGCAAATGCCCAATATTTTGATGAATTTTATGGCTTACAGAGCGATCTAACCGACACAAGCTATACAGCACCGGTTAATTTTAATGGCATAACTGTACCGTTAACTGCCCAGGCATCTGTAATACCTAACCATACTTACCACATTAAGTTTGTAATTGCTAACCATTTTGATATGATAGGCAACTCTGCCGTATTTATTAACGCCTCTAATTTTGTAGTTATTCCGGATGCGCCTACCGGACAGGCAGAACAAACATTTATATATGGCACCACAATAGAATATTTAACCGCAACAGGCCAGAATATACAATGGTATGCCACGCCTACAGGCGGTACACCGTTAAACATTGAAACATTGCTAACCGATGGTACTGTATACTACGCCTCTCAAACCGTAGACAACATAGAAAGCACAGAGCGTTTTGCCGTTACCGCTATAGAACTGTTGGATATAGGATTTGCAACCTATAACACCTGCGAATCTGACGCTGATGGCTTTGCCACCTTTACGCTGTCTTCGCAAAATACAATTGTACTTAACGTGCTTGAGCCGGAAGATTACACAGTAGCCTACTTTTTAACCGAAGCGGATGCCGAGGCTAACTTAAACGCCTTGCCGGATGTTTTTACCAATACAGTAGCTTATTCTCAAACCATATATGCAAGGGTTACAGAAGTTGATGGCACTACCTATGCTGTTACCACTATAACGCTAAATGTTACTGCGTTGCCGGATGTAAGCAACCTGCCTGCGTTAACGTCTTGCGATGGTAGTTTTAACCTTACCGAAATTCAAAATGCTATTGGGTATCAATTCTATCTGTTGTATTTTCCAACTGAGGAAGATGCAATATCATTAACTAATGCTATTGATTTTCCTGCTAATTACAGCACCACTACCACCGGTAGTATCTGGATCAGGGCAACCTATGTATCGGGCATTGATAACGAGAGCTGTGTAGCAATTGGAGAACAGGAGCTTATTGTAAATGATGCAATTACGGTAAGCCTTAGCACCAGCGGCCAAACTATTACAGTGGTAACATCTGTACCCGGCACATACCAGTATGCTTTAGATTCGGGGCCGTATCAAACCTCTAATGTTTTTACAAACGTTAGCTACGGTACGCATACGGTAACCGTTTTAACGGAGTGTTCAACCGTTTATCTAATGAGTTTTACAGTTGCGCCCGATGCACCTGAGGGCCAAACCACCCAAACCTTTATAGAAGGCGAAACCATAGACGACCTTGAAGTGGAAGGCGAGAACATAAAATGGTATGCTACCGAAACGGGCGGCACACCGCTGGATAAAACAGCAACACTTAACTCGCTTACCCTGCTTGTAGATGGCGCTACATATTATGCCTCTCAAACCATAGATGGGGTAGAAAGCACCCAGCGTTTGGGCATTACCGTTACTAAAATATTAAGCACAAACAGCAACACTATAGCAGGACTGGCGTATTATCCTAACCCTGTAAAAAACCTGTTTACCCTAACCCATAAAGCTGCCATAGATACTGTAAAAGTTTACAACACTTTAGGCCAGCAGGTGCTTGCTAAAACAGTAAACAATAGCCAGGCTATGGTAGATTTCTCGGCACTAAATGGCGGCATTTACTTTGTAAAAGTACAGGCCGGCAACAGCCAGCAGACTATTAAGGTGGTTAAAGAGTAATCTTATTTACTTATACTTTAAGCTCCGCAAATTGCGGAGCTTTTTTGTTTTGTCGCGTTGGCTACCTAAAGAACAAAGCAGCAATACATTACCATAATTTTTGGTTTTATTTAAGGTAATTTTTTGACTATTGTAAGTACTTTTATAGAAACATCTTTTGATATGAAAAAATTTTACGCTTTTTGCTTACTGCTTTTTAGCATTACCATGTATGCACAGCCCACTATTGGAGAACCGACCGACCTGGTTGCCTGCGATTTGAACGGGCAAGGGTTTGCTACCTTCGACCTTAGCTCAAACAATCCTTCTGTTTTAGGCAGCCTTAACCCTGCCGACTATACGGTTAGCTATCACTTTGACCAGGGAACGTTAGAGGCAGGCCTTGCCTTACCCAATGTGTACCTTAACGAAGTGCCGTTTGAACAGGTTATTTATGTTAAGGTTACCGAAAATATGGATACCGACAATTATGCAATGGCTACATTTTCTTTAATTGCCAACCCGGCGCCCACTTTAGCCGAATATGAATATTTAGTGGCCTATGATGATAATAACGACGGTATTGCAACCTTTGACCTTACCACCATAGAACCGGTGGTTTTAGAGCCGTTGGAAGAGCCATTGCTTTACAACATTTCTTATTACACCACCTATGCCGACGCTTCAGCCGGCACCGGTGCTATAGCCAGTCCGCAGGCGTATGTTTCGTCCGGCAGCACAATTTATTACAGAGTACAAAACGATACTACCGGCTGTTACACAATAGGCAGCACAGAACTTGTTGTACTGCCCGAAGGCTATGAAACCGAGGAGCCTGAAGGCGAAACTATCCAGACTTTTATTGAAGGCCAAACCCTGGAAGACTTAGAGGTTGAAGGAGAAAATGTACAGTGGTACGAAAACGAAACCGAGACTGTTCCGCTGCCGCTTACCACTGTACTTGTTAACGGCACAACGTACTATGCCTCTCAAACGGTTTATAATATAGAAAGCACTAACAGGCTGGCCGTTACCGTTAACCTGGTATTAAGCGTGGCCGATAATCAGCTTACAAGCCTTAGCTACTACCCCAACCCGGTTAAAGATGTATTTACTATTAGTAACACCAACCCTATAGAGGCGGTTAGCGTTGTCAATACATTAGGGCAGCAAGTAGTTTCTAAAACTATAAACAACACCAATGCTACAGTAGATTTTAGTTTGCTAAACAGCGGCATCTACTTTGTACAACTATCATCGGGCGGAAGCCAGAAAACTATAAAGGTGGTTAAAGAGTAAATGTTCTGCACTTATAAAATTTAAGAGCTCTGCAATTGCGGGGCTTTTTTTATGGCATATATTTCATAATCAGTAGTGTATTAGCCTCATTTTATTACATTTGCAAAAAAACATCCTCCCCTATGAAAAAACTTTACGCTCTCTGCTTACTACTTTTTAGCATGGCAATGTATGCACAGCCCAACATTGGCCAGCCATTAGACCTTACTGCATGCGACACTAACGGCAGCGGCTATGCTACATTTGACCTTACCATGAACAATGGCCCGGTTTTAGGAAACCTAAATCCAAATGATTATAGTGTAACCTACTATCTTAACGAAGCCAGTATGTTAGCTGGCGTGGCTTTGCCTTACATGTACACAAACACGTCGCCAAATCAGGTTATCTATGTTCAGGTTACCGGTAATAATTTTAGCGATTTTGCTACGTTTACTTTAACTGTAAATTCGGCACCGGCCATAAATGCCCCAACGCCTCTTACCCTGTGTAATGAGATACTGCCTAACGATGGGTTAACAACGTTTGACCTTACCACCAAAAACAACGAGATAATCGGAACCTGTTTAGGCTGTACGGTTGAGTACTTTCAGCAAGGCGATAACAACCCTATTGCCATGCCTACGGCTTATGTTAATACTACCAGCCCACAAACATTAACTGTAAAAGTAACCTCTGTAGAGGGCTGTACATCATTGACAACCCTTACACTAAAAGTGTTGCCCCTGCCTTTGTCGGTAGAATTACCTGCCTTGATTTCTTGCGAAGGCATTTTTGACCTTACCCTGAACAGCAACCTTTTTGAACCTACTGTAACTGTAACCTACTATACCACTGTAGCCGATGCCGCTAACGATGTTAATCCTATTGTAAATTCTGCTGCTTACGCAAGCACAACGGGCAGCGTTTGGGCAAGGGTATCTTTAATCACGGCTAACCCAGACGAACCTGTGTGCTACACTATAGTAGAGCAAAAACTGACCAATGATCTTCAATTTATTAATATTGACACTATTGGCAACGACATAGTTATAACCCTTACTGCGCCTGGAGAATATCTGTACACTATAGTAGAGGCACCTGCATCTGTCGAATTTGTAAGCCAAACC
This sequence comes from Flavobacterium subsaxonicum WB 4.1-42 = DSM 21790, assembly GCF_000422725.1. Lineage (GTDB taxonomy): Bacteria > Bacteroidota > Bacteroidia > Flavobacteriales > Flavobacteriaceae > Flavobacterium > Flavobacterium subsaxonicum. The sequence goes on along the minus strand of NZ_AUGP01000025.1, from coordinate 76,089 downwards.
TCTAACACCTTTCCAGACATGCCTTTTGGTACTTATGTATTTACAGTAGAGAACGCCTGCGGCAACATAATAACTATAGGTATGGACCATACTTTAGTAGCTCCTGTAGGACAGACCCTACAACTGTTTACTGAAGGTGAAACTCTTGCAGACCTTGATGTTATGGGCGATAACCTTAAATGGTATCAAACTGAAACAAGCCAGGAGGTTTTGCCACTAACCACCTTGTTGGTAAACGGCACTACTTATTATGTATCGCAAACTATAGACGGAGCAGAAAGTGCCCGCCTTAACGTTACTGTAACCCTACCATTGGGTGTAAGTACTAATAAATTCGCAAGCCTTAGCTACTACCCTAACCCGGTTACAAATGTATTAACTGTTAGTAATAACAACGCTATAGATGCGGTTAGCATTTTTAACATCATGGGGCAACAGGTAGTTTTTAAAGCTGTAAACAACACCAATGCTACAGTAGATTTCTCGGCCCTAAACAGCGGCATCTATTTTGTACAACTATCATCGGGCGGAAGCCAAAGAACAATAAAGGTTGTTAAGGAGTAAATGTCCTGCAATCGTAAAAATTAGAAGCTCTGCAATTGCAGGGCTTTTTTATGGAGATTAAATCACTAAACCATTAGTTTTTTTATTCAGAAAATACGCAACCTTAGACACAGTACTGCGTCTAACAATAAACCACTTAAATTGTTAACTATGAAAAATTTATTGTTCTTACTACTATTTACCAGTTACGCTGTTTATGCACAACCCAATATTGGAGCACCCGCAGATATTGTTGTTTGCGATCAGGATAGCAATACAGTGGATGGACAAGCCATAATTAACCTAACTGTAAACAACACCCTAATTTTAAATGGGCTAAACCCCGATAATTATACCATTGCGTATTTTGCAACACAACAGGAGGCTGTAGACAATGTAAATGCTGTAGTTAGTGAGAGTAATGTACTTTTAAACAACGGGCAGACAATTTTTGTGCGATTAACCGATATAGTGCAGCCTGATAATTTTGCCACTGAAAGTTTTTCGATCATTATAAATACGCCAGCTATTTTAACGCAATTAGATCCGTTTATTGTTTACGACGCCGATGGCGTACCCGATGGTACTGTTATTTTTGACCTTACACAATTTGAGTTAGATATCTTATCTCCGTTTACAATTCCGGACGTTGTAGCCTTTAGCTATTATGCCACATTAAACGATGCCGAAAATGCTACAAACCCAATTTTAAATCCTGCAAGCTATGCACTTACTACTCAAACTGTATTTTTTAGAGTGGTAACTGCTTATGGTTGCTTTACAATTGGCAGTTATAATACTACAGTAAATGGCATAGCCCCTCCCACAGGAGAGGCTACCCAAACCTTTACGGAGGGCAACACCCTTGCAGACCTTAATGTTGAGGGAGAAAATCTTAAGTGGTATGCTACGCCAGCCAGTCAGGATATATTGCCACTAACTACCTTGTTGGTAAACGGCACAACGTATTATGTATCGCAAACCGTTAATGGAGTAGAGAGCGCCCGCCTTGGTGTTACCGTTAACCTTCCGTTGGGTGTAAGCACTAATAAATTCGCAGGCCTTAGCTACTACCCTAACCCGGTTAAAGATGTATTTACTGTTAGTAACAACAATGCGATAGATGCGGTTCGCATTTTTAACATCATGGGGCAGCAGGTTTCATCTAAAACGGTAAACAACACCAATGCTACAGTAGATTTTTCTGCCCTAAACAGCGGAGTTTATTTTGTACAACTAACATCGGGCGGAAGCCAGAAAACTATAAAGGTGGTAAAGGAGTAACAATATCTTTTAAACATAACATCAGGACCCGCTTAATTTCAGGCGGGTTTTTGTTTGCTACAAATTATCTGTTTTGCGAATTATTTTTTGGGCAGTTAGCACGAAAACGATGTTTCTAAAATTATCATTATTAAAATATTAAATAATTCGTGTAAGAATTTACATAAAATAAAAATAGATTTAGCAAAAAAATATCGTAAAAAACTAATTATCAACAGCATAATTGCCTAAAATATTTTTAAAATTATATTTCGTCTTTCTTTATCATTTTGTAAAATTTAGATATTATTGCAACCATACAAATTAAATTACCTAACAATTTACAAATGAAAAAATTATTACTTATTACATGCCTAACCGCACTTACGTTATCTTTTAATTCTTGTTCTGACGACGACTCTAAAGCTACTGAAACGGTGGTTACCGAAGAAATTGGCGGTACGCTGTCTTTTAAAGTGAATGGTGTACAGAAAACGTTTAATAACGTTGTTGTAAGCAAAACCGATTATGATGGAGATGTGTATCTTGAAGTTACAGCATCGGTTAACGGAAGTGCTACTGAGTATCTTTCTTTTAACCTTTGGCAGAATGACCTGGGCTCTGAAGCCGTAGAATATTTTACCTATGTTAATGGCAGTAAAATGTACAGCGATGGGTGGAGCACTAATAATACTAACCCACAGGTTAACTCTATAGTGCAAACTAACAGCAACAACAAACTTAAAGGATCTTTCTCCGGTACTGTGGCGCGCATGGCAACTATGGAAGGCGAAACTGACGAAGTTATAAACCTTACCGATGGTACATTTGAAGCTATTTACGAATAGTAGCCACAAATAAGGTTAATGCAAAAATCCCGCTTAGAAATTCTAAGCGGGATTTTTTATGCGTTATACTTTGCAGTATACTATAGTTCTAATGCTTTTTTAGGATTGTTGTCCATAAGCAGTTCTGTTGGGTTTTCTAACGCCTCTTTAACCGCTACAAGGAAACCAACCGACTCACGTCCGTCGATGATCCTGTGGTCGTAAGAAAGGGCAACATACATCATAGGGTGTATCTCTACTTTACCGTTAACGGCAATAGGGCGCTCTATAATGTTGTGCATTCCTAAAATACCAGACTGCGGAGGGTTAATAATTGGGGTAGACAGCATACTGCCAAACACACCACCATTGGTAATGGTAAAGGTGCCACCCGTCATATCATCTACAGTAATCTGTCCGTCGCGGGCACGTAGCGCAAGACGTTTAATTTCGGCTTCGATACCACGGAAAGAAAGCGTTTCGGCATTTCTAACCACCGGCACCATAAGGCCTTTAGGGCCCGATACTGCAATAGAGATATCGGCAAAATCGTAAGCTACTTTATAGTCGCCATCCATCATAGAGTTAACATCCGGAAACAACTGTAATGCCCTTACAACCGCTTTTGTAAAGAACGACATATAACCAAGGCCTAAACCGCCGTGCTTGGCTTTAAAGGCATCTTTATACTCGTTTCTTAATGCGTTTATAGGTGTCATGTTTACCTCGTTAAACGTGGTAAGCATAGCGGTTTCGTTTTTAGCGGCAACAAGGCGCTCTGCCACCTTGCGGCGAAGCATAGACAGCTTAGTACGCTCAGACCCACGGTTACCGTTTGTAGGGGTACCCATAGAAACCTGCTGATTAGCGTTTACGGCATCGTCTTTAGTAATCCTGCCGCCTTTGCCTGTACCGGCAACGCCCTCTGGGGCAATGTTTTTTTCGTCTAATATTTTTTTAGCAGCCGGAGACGGTGTACCTGCAGCGTAGCTTTTTTCGGCTGGCTTAGGCTCTTCCTTTTTAGGTTCCTCTTTTTTAGGCTCCTCTTTTTTCTCTTCGGCTTTAGGCGCTTCTTCTTTCTTTTCTTCTTTAGCTGGGGCAGCACCATCGGGTTTTGCACCATCTGTATCTATAAGGCACACAACCTGGCCTACAGCTACAGCATCGCCTTCTTCTGCCTTAAGGGTAATAATACCTGCAACTTCGGCAGGAAGCTCAAGGGTTGCTTTATCTGAATCTACTTCGGCAATTGCCTGGTCTTTCTCTACATAATCCCCGTCTTTTACCAGCCATGTTGCTATTTCAACTTCGGTTATCGATTCCCCCGGCGAAGGAACTTTCATTTCTAAAATCATGTCAGTATAATTTTATTGGTGTTGCTATATTTTGAAAACTCAAAAATACAATTAATTAAATAAATTTTTATCAAAAACCATGGCCAAGGCAGCAGCATGGCGTTTTTTAGAACGTGTGTAGCTACCGGCAGCCGGTGCGCTGTAAGCCTTAAGCGATGCAAGCCTAAGCTTAACTTCGTTAAAGTTCATTAGCATGTAGCTGTAAGCACCCATATTTTTAGGCTCTTCCTGTGCCCATACATAATCATCGGCATTAGGGTATTTAGCTATAATTTCTTTAAGCTGCTCTACCGGTAACGGAAACAATTGCTCTATCCTAACAAAGGCAACATCATCGCGCTTAAGGTTTTCTCTCTCGGCAATAAGGTCGTAGTAAAATTTACCGGTACAGAATACCAGCGATTTTACTTTTGCAGGATCTGCAGCCGGGTCGTCCAGTACTTCCTGGAAGGTACCGTTAGCAAACTCATCTACTGTAGAAACCACAAGTGGGTGGCGCAGTAAACTCTTAGGTGTAAACACAATAAGTGGCTTACGGTAGGTAGTTTTCATTTGCCTTCTTAGCAGGTGGAAAAAGTTAGCCGGTGTAGTACAATCGGCCACAAACATATTGTGGTTGGCACAAAGTTGCAGGTAACGCTCCATACGGGCAGATGAATGCTCTGCACCCTGGCCTTCGTAACCGTGTGGCAACAGCATTACCAAACCGTTCTGGTTGTTCCATTTATCTTCGGCAGCACTAATGTACTGGTCCAGCATTATCTGGGCACCGTTAGAGAAATCGCCAAACTGGGCTTCCCAGATAGTAAGTGCTTTAGGGTTGGCAAGGGCATAACCATAATCAAAACCTACCACAGCATATTCTGACAGTAGCGAGTTAAAGATGTTGAATTTGCCTTTTGCATCTTTAAGGTTGCTAAGGGCTACATACTCTTCTTCAGAATCTTCTACCTTAACAACGGCATGGCGGTGCGAAAAGGTACCCCTCTCTACATCCTGGCCCGAGATACGCACATCAAAACCTTCGGTAATCAAAGAGCCGTAGGCAAGCAATTCGGCCATAGCCCAATCCAGCTTATCGGTTTCAAAAAACATATTTTTACGGTCGTTGATAAGCTTTTGTATCTTGCTTATAAATTTTTTGTCAGATGGCAGCTCGGTAATAACCTTAGCAATATCTGTAAGTATTTCTTTAGAAAAAGCAGTGTTAACTTTTTGAAGCATAACATCGGCACCGGCCTGCTCATAACCTTCCCACTCATTTTGCATAAACGGGGTAATTATGGTAAGGTCTTTTTTGCGCGATGCCTCAAGGCTTTCTTCCAGCAATGCTTTGTATTCTTTTTCTATTTTGCCGGTATAGTCTTTATCTATAACACCCGCAGCAATAAGCTTTTCGGCATACTGGTCTCTTGGGTTTTGGTGCTTGGCAATAAGCTTGTATAATTTAGGCTGGGTAAAACGTGGCTCGTCGCCCTCGTTGTGGCCGTATTTTCTGTAACCCAAAAGGTCTATAAAAACATCGGTACCAAACTCCATCCTGTATTCTAATGCAAATAAAGTAGCGTGTACCACCGCCTCGGCATCATCTGCATTTACATGCAATACGGGAGACAGGGTTACCTTGGCCACATCGGTACAATAAGTACTTGACCTGGCATCAAGGTAGTTGGTGGTAAAGCCCACCTGGTTGTTAACCACTACGTGTATGGTACCGCCGGTTTTGTAACCGTCCAGCTTGGCCATCTGTACAATTTCGTACACAATGCCCTGGCCTGCAACGGCAGCATCGCCGTGTAGTGCTATTGGTAGCACCTTGCTAAAATCTTCAGGAAAATACCTGTCCTGCTTAGCGCGGGCAATACCTTCTATAACCGCACCCACAGTCTCTAAGTGAGATGGGTTTGGCGCAAGGTTTAAGTTTATTTGTTTACCCTCTTTGGTTACTTTGTTGGCCGTAAGCCCAAGGTGGTATTTTACGTCGCCATCAAAAAGGGCATCATCATCATAATCTTTACCGTCAAACTCGCTAAAAATATCCGATGTTGGCTTGTTAAACACGTTAGCCAGCACATTAAGGCGGCCCCTGTGTGCCATACCCATAACAAAATGCTCTACACCTTTAGAGGCTGCTGCCTCTATAAGCGCATCTAACGCCGGTATTAACGATTCGCCCCCCTCTAAAGAGAAACGTTTTTGGCCTACATATTTGGTATGTAAAAAGTTCTCGAAAGAAACAGCCTCGTTAAGTTTGCCAAGAATGCTTTTCTTTTGGTCGGCATTAAAATCAGGCTCGTTATTGTTAACCGATAGTTTGTTTTGTATCCATTTTCTAACCTGCGGGTCGCGAATGTACATGTACTCGATGCCTATGTGGCCGCAGTACACCTTTTGAAGGTGGTCTACAATGGCACGTAGCGAAGACGATGGCAGGCCAACTTCTTTACCGGCATCAAAAACAGTATCAAGGTCGGCATCGTTCAGGCCAAAGGTAGAAAGCTCTAACGTTGGGCTAAAGGTGCGGCGCTCCCTAACGGGGTTGGTTTTTGTAAAAAGGTGCCCACGGGTGCGGTAACCTTCTATAAGGTTAAGCACCTTGAACTCTTTTTGTAGTTTTTCGGGTATACCCGAATAATCAGAAACCGATGCCTGCGGTGCAGGTGCAGCGGCTTGCTGATGTGGGGCGGCGGCAGCTACCTCGGTAGCACCAGAACCATAATCGGAAGCAGCGAAATCAAACCCCTGGAAAAAACTTCTCCAACTGGGCTCTACGCTGTCCGGATTTTCTATATATTGTTCGTATAAATCTGCGAAAAATGCAGTATGTGCTGCGTTTAAAAAGGAAAACCTGTCCATACTTATATATTAGTGACCGTGTTTTTAAAAAATTTTGTACAAAAGTACAATAAATGTAATAATCTTTCAACGATTTTTATATATTTATGCTTAGTAAATATACATTGCAACCGCTATGGATACCCGCTCCGTAATTTCTTTAACAAAAATTATTTCAATTCTTGCACTTACCCTGAATTTCACGGGGGTATACGCGCAGGAAGCTGCTGATTTTTGGGATAAAGTACGCTTTGGCGGAGCCCTTGGCCTGGGTTTTGGCAGCGGATATACCGATGTTAGCATTGCCCCCAGCGCCATTTACCAGTTTAACGATTATGCCGCCCTTGGCGTGGGTGTGCAGGGCACGTATGTGCACCAAAAAGATTACTACGATTCTTACATTTATGGCGGCTCTGTAATAGGTCTTTTTAACCCCATACGCGAGGTGCAGCTATCGGTAGAGTTGGAGCAGCTGCGCGTTAACCTTAATGTAGACGAAGCTTATGCCAGCTACTACACCAGCCTTAATTTTAAAGACCGCGATTTTTGGAACACCGCCGTGTTTTTTGGCGCCGGCTACCACATGGATAATGTTACCGTTGGCCTGCGCTATAACGTGCTTTACAGCAAAAAAGACCTGGTTTACAGCGATGCGCTTATGCCTTTTGTTCGGGTTTATTTTTGACGAAGAAATGGAACGCGACTTTGGGATAAGATGGAACGCGGATGACACGGATGCTGCGCAATCGCGGATTTGCACGGATTTTTAGAACATTACACAAAGATTCGCAAAGGAAGCACAAAGCAACACGAAGGTGTTTGGTTATGGCTTTAGCTTTGGGAATTTTTGTACCCTACTTAGTTATATGCTTATTGCGATTTAAATGTTCTCTGATAATTATACCCATATCCTGAAGCATTTTATCATCAACATTATTACTCAATTGCCTGGTGTGGATTACAAGTTTTGATTGATCTTCATTATAGTGAAGATAAAACGAATTTCCTCTACTATAATCAGCATGTTTTCCTTTTTCATCCCCCGGATAAGTAACATCAAACATAGTATCGATTTCACGAATTTTACCTGTATTTTTAATATAATCTGAACATGCTAATATAGTTACAGGGAAATCCTGAATAAAATTTTCTTTAAAAAATGTATCCTTTCTGTTTTGTAAGTTAAACTTAAAGTCTTTTCTTTTTTTTGCTTCACTATTCTTCTTAGCCGGATTATCGTTCATCTCTGTAGTAAAAAATCTCTCTTCAAAGTTTATGTAAGCTTCAGGAGCATGTTCCGGAAAAATATAATCATGTAATTTTTGATATTTACTCCAAGTATGGCCAACCGGAAACTTTTCAGTTCTAATAAAATTCAGATTTTGGTTATCCATCTGGTTATACCAATCTTTGGCGTTACCCTCATACCACGCTTCAACTTCATTTAAAGCAGCTTCTTTTCCAACTACCAATATTTTTGAATTTGGATTTCCACCTCCCAAATGACTTCCGTTTTCAATGCAATTGTTTACTATTGCTGTAAAATTTTCAGTAAATTCAACTTTACTATTCATTTTTTTTTGTTTTTAGTTAAAAAACAAATCTATATTTTAAACATCGAACTTCAAACTTGAAAGACGTATTTTTTCTTCAAAAAAACAATATCTGTATTTGCCTTTGTTTTTTTGAAATCAATTAGAAAATCTGCAAAATCCGCGATTGCGAAGCATCTGTTTTATCCGCGTTCCATTACAACCCTTTTTTTGCTTCGCGAAACTTTGCGAAATAATTTTTACTGAATTTTGATTTTTTACTTCCCGCAAAATTTTGGTTTTGCAATATGATCATTTTTTGATTTTTTACTTTGTGAAACTTTATGCCTTCTATGCCAAATTTTGTAAAATGACTTAAAACGCGAATCTCGAAGTCCGAAAGTGAAATATCAATGTTAAAATTGCACTTTTTTGAGCGTTGAGCAAACCAAAAACTGCGACTAAAACCAAAATTAATACTTATTCCTGAACCATACTTTTTGCCATTCGCGCTTTAAAACTAAAAAGGCAACCTGTTCGGCCAGCTCGGCTATATCGCTGCCATCCAGTCTTTTAATTTCTTTTTCGGGCACATCTATAATATAGAGCAGGTTTAGGTATTCGGCAAACTTGTGCTGAATAAGCCTGTATATTTTATCCTGAACACTGAGCTTCAGGGTAATAGGAGTAATATCTTCGGCAAAATCAACCGACTCGTTGGCCAGGGCAAAGTCTTTGTTTAACTGCGCAACTAACTGACTGTAAAGCTTTTCCTTTTGGGCTTCGCTCAATAGCAGGTCAGTGTTTTGGGGTGGAGTAAAAATCATACTTTGCGCTGCATAAGGTTTTGGCCAAACTTTTTAAGTAACTGCTTCTTTTCCAGACCTATATCCATGCGCTCCAAGGTATCAAATGCCTTTAAAGTGTAGGCTTCAATAGCATTTTGGGTGGCAACATCGGCACCAGTGGCTATAAAAATGCCCTTAACCGCACTAATTTTATCGGTACTATCCTCCGGATGAGCAGCAAACCATTTAAGCAGGCCGGCTTTGCTATCGGCACTGCCCTGCTCTAACGCCTTAAGGTATAAATAGGTTTTTTTGTTCTCTATAATATCGCCACCTACCTGTTTACCAAAGGTTTGCGGGTCGCCAAAAGCATCCAGGTAATCGTCCTGAAGCTGGAAAGCAATACCTAAATTCAAGCCAAAATTGTATATGGAGTCGCAATTCTCCTCGGTAGCCTTAGCCACAATAGCGCCCATTTTCATGGCAGCACCCACTAACACAGCGGTTTTATACTCGATCATCTTAAGGTACTCAGGCAACGAAACATCCGTACGGGCCTCAAAATCAACGTCCCACTGCTGGCCTTCGCATACTTCCAATGCTGTTTTGCTAAATAGCTTAGCCAACGCCTTAAACGTAACCGGCTCATACTGTTCAAAGTACTGATACGCTAAAATAAGCATCGCATCGCCGGAAAGAATACCCGTATTAAGATCCCACTTTTCATGAACCGTCTGATTACCACGCCTTAAGGGAGCATCGTCCATAATATCATCATGCACCAACGAAAAGTTATGGAATATCTCTACCGCCACCGCAGCCGGTAAGGCTTCGCGGCAATTGGCGTTAAATATCTCGGCCGCCATAAGGGTAAGCACGGGGCGCATCCTTTTACCACCAAGCGACAAGATGTAATTTACTGGATTGTAAAGGTTTGCGGGTTCTTTTGTTATGGTTGCGCTTGCAAAGTAGTCTGCAATTACTTGTTGGTAGTGCCCAATGGGTTGCATGAAGTATTTTTTTGCTAAATTAAGTTATTCCTTTTTCTTATCAAAAACTGTGCACTTATTCTTAACACTAAGCACATTATACACAGCACTATTATATAAACGGCGTTGGTATAAAAGTGCTGTATTTTGGGCTATTAGCAACTGTAACCTGCTAAATTTGCACCTTATATAACTCACAATCAAACAAAAACTTTGGAAACTTTTTAGGTTTTTAAAGTTTCCTGATTTACCTTTGCACTCTCAATTAGAGCAGGATAATGAAAGAGACCATATTAAAAAAAGCCACCGAAATGTTTTTATTGCTTGGATTTAAAAGCGTTACGATGGACGACATTGCCGCCGAACTGGGCATTTCTAAAAAAACCATTTACCAGCACTTTGCCAATAAGAACGATTTGGTAGAGGGCAGCTCTAACTATCTGTTTGACACCATTGCAGGCGGAATAGACACTATTTGCCAGATCGACCAAAGCCCTATTAAAGAGTTTTTTGTGGTAAGACAATTTTTACAGCAGGCCCTAAACCATGATGCTGTATCGCCTGATTATCAGTTACAAAAGTTCTTCCCTAAAATATTTGCCTGCCTGCGCACCAAACAATTTGAAAAACTGCACAGCTGTATGTTAAACAATTTGCAACGAGGTGTAAACGAAGGCCTTTACAGAGCCGACCTTAACATTGAGTTTACTGCCCGTATTTACTTTACCGGCATTACCGGCATTAAAGATGCAGATATTTTTCCGAGGGCAATTTATAATATGGAACTACTTACACGCCAGTATCTTGAATATCATTTAAGGGCAATTGTATCTGAAAAAGGCCTCGAAGAACTTACTAAAACCATTGCGGAAAAATAATTTTAAATTTATTTGACATTTTTGTCAAACATTTCAAAAAAGTAAATAAATTTGCATTGACAATTATGTCAAACATAAAGTTAAACAAGAATGTCAGCTAAAAGTTTAGATACCGATACAGAGCACTTAATAAAAGAAACCGCTAAGCGCGTATTTTTTACCGAGGGCAGGTTTAACGCTACCACTCAGGAAATTGCAGATGCCGCCGGAGTTAACCGCACGCTAATAAACTATTATTTCAGGTCGCGCAACAACCTTTTCGAGATTGTTTTTCAGGATGCGCAAATACAGGAGCATGACCTTATGGAGAAGATAATATTCTCTAATCTAAGCTTTAAAGAAAAGATAAGCCAACACCTTGACACGTTTTTTGAGCAAACCAAAAAATACCCTTACCTGGAAATATATATGGTTACCCAAATGAACCAGGGCAACTGTTACAAAGATAAAGAGCACATGAACATGCTGTTAGACAAATTTTACCTGGAGGTTGCCGTAGAGATGGAAAAAGGCAATATCGATAAAATGAGGCCGGAGCAGTTTGTACTCAACTTTGTGTCGCTTATGTCGTTTCCCGTGTCTATGAGGCCGCTATTGCAGGAAACCATGGGCTTTAACAACGAGAGCTACGACAAGCTATTGGAAGAGCGTAAAGACGTGATAATGAATACCCTTTTTATAAAATAAAATTCATCAACTCAATAAATAAACCGTTACAAACAAATGAAGATCATCAATCAAAAAATGGGCAGTATCTTAAAAAGCATCGCTTTGCTGATGGCTTTTTTAGCAGCCCCTACCCTACAGGCACAACAGGTTCCGGGGCAGGCGCTTACGCTAAAAGACGCCGTTAACTATGCGCTGCAAAATAAGTCGGATGCCAAAAAGGCAAGGCTTCAGGTAGAGAACAGCGAGTACCAGATAGAAGAGGTTCGTGCCCGCGCGCTGCCTACTATTACGGCAAACGGCAACCTTACCTACAACCCTATACTACAGCAAAATGCATTGCCGGGCGACTTTTTTGGCGCACCTGGCACTACCATTCTTGCTCCGTTAGGGCAAAAGTGGACATCGAGTGCCGGGGTTAACCTAACCCAAACGGTTTTCGACCAGTCGGTTTTTACGGGTCTTAAGGCCGCTAAAACCACGCGCGAATACTACCAGGTTAACGCACAGCTTACCGATGAGCAGGTTATAGAGCGTGTTGCCAACAACTATTACCAGGTGTATGTGCAGCGCGAAAAACTAAGGGTTATAGACAGTACCTACAAAAATACCGAGAAATCGAGGAATATTATTAAAGGCCAGTTTGACAATGGGCTTGCCAAAAGAATAGACCTTGACCGTATGAATGTTAATCTGTCTAACTTACGTACACAGCGTCAAACACTTATAAACGAAGTTCAGAAACAGGAAAACACACTTAAGTTCTACATGGGTATGCCTATAGATACTAAAATTGTAATTCCGGAAACCGAATTTACCGTTACCCCACTTACACTGGAAGAAAGTGCCGATGTTACAAAACTATCTGAATACCAGTTGCTTAAAACTCAGGAAAAACTGTACTACTACAACAGGAAAGCTATTGTGGCTGAGTACTACCCTACCCTTTCTTTAACCGCTGGTTATAACTACCTTGGGCAGGGGCCTGAGATGCCGTGGTTTAAAAAACCATCGGATGGGGTGTACTGGACAGACTATTCTACCATCGGTGCCAACCTTAAAATTCCAATATTTAATGGTTTTGGAACCCGTGCCCGCGTTAGGCAGGCTACTATAGACCTTAAAAAGACGGAGGAAGATGTTAAGGACACTAAACTATCGTTAGAGCTGGCCTACCAAAATGCTACTACGCAGATAAGAAACAGCCTGATAACCATCGACAATCAAAAAGAAAACGTAGAGCTGGCACAAAGTGTTATGGACGATACCCGTAACAACTACCAAAATGGCCTTGCTACTTTAACCGATTTACTGGATGCCGAAAACTCATACATTGAGGCAACTAACAACTACACTACTGCCCTATTGGATTACAAACTGGCAGAAGTACAACTTATAAAATCAAAAGGCGAATTAAAAACCCTAACAAACTAACCCCATACAGATGAAAAAAGTAATATATATAGTAGTAGGTATTGCCGTAATAGGGCTTATAGCTTACATACTAACCAACAACAAGAAAAAGAACGAGGCCGAAACTGCAACCATTTCTAAAACAAATGATGCCGTTGCCGTTCGTATAGACACTGTTAAAAATGCAGTACCTAACCTTGATTATGTAGCCAACGGTACGTTTGCACCATCTCAGGAGCTTAGCTTTCCGGCAGAGAACAGTGGCCGTGTGGTTAAAGTACTGGTAGACGAAGGCGACAAAGTGCGCATTGGACAGGTGCTTGCCGTTATAAAAGGCGATCAGCTTTCTATAGAGTTAAGCAATAACCAGGCATCATACCAAAATGCATTAACCAACAGCCAGCGATATGAGAATGCTTATAAAACAGGCGGTGTAACCAAACAGCAGTTAGACCAAGCTAAATTAGACCTTGTTAATGCCAAAGCCCGTTTAGACCAGGCTAAAATTAACTATGGCGATGCCAGCATTAAAGCCAGCATTAACGGTATTGTAAACAAACGTAATATAGAGCCGGGTAGCGTTGTTGCTCCTGGTACTGAGTTATTTGAGCTTGTAAATGTATCTACCCTTAAACTTAAGGTAAATGTAGACGAGCAGCACGTGGCAAGCCTTAAAGTGGGCAACACCATTAATGTAAAAGCAAGTGTTTACCCTGATAAAGAATTTACAGGTAAGATTACTTTTATTGCGCCTAAGGCAGACGGATCGTTAAACTTTCCGGTAGAGATAGAGGTTGCCAACAACCCTGATAACGAGCTTAAAGCGGGTATGTACGGTACTGCAACTTTTGGAAGCAATACAGCGCAAAAAGTGCCTGTTAAAACAATACCCCGTACTGCGTTTGTGGGCGGTGTAGCCGGCAACCAGGTGTTTGTGGTTAAAGATAGTGTAGTGCGTATGGTTAAAATTGTATCAGGACGCATTTTTGGCGACAACGTAGAAGTACTTGAAGGCCTTAATAATGGCGAGATCGTGGTAACCAGCGGACAGATTAACCTAACCGACGGTACTAAAGTAAATCCAATAAAATAAAAGTTTAAGTGGCGGGTGTTTTCAAACAACCTGAAACTTTAAACTTTAAACAAACGAATAATGAAAATAGCAGAAATATCCATAAAACGGCCAACGCTTGTTATAGTGTTGTTCATTATACTCACGCTTGGAGGGCTTTTTAGCTACAGCAGCCTGAGCTACGAACTTATCCCTAAGTTCGAAATTAACGTGGTAACCATTTCTACCGTGTATCCGGGTGCTTCGCCGGGAGAGGTAGAAAATACCGTAACCAAGAAAATAGAAGACGCAGTATCGTCTCTGGAGCTGGTAAAAAAGGTAGAGTCTAAATCGTACGAAAGCCTATCTGTAGTAATGGTAACGTTAGAGGCTGAAGCCGATGCCGATTACTCGCTAAACGATGCGCAGCGTAAGATAAACGCCATTGAGAAAGATTTACCCGAAGACGTAGACCCGCCATCGTTAAGTAAATTCTCGTTGAGCGATTTACCAATTATTACCATTGGTGCTACATCAAAAATGGACGAGGTTGCTTTTTACGACCTTCTTGATAAAAAGATAGAACCTATTCTTGCCCGTGTAAACGGTGTGGCCCAGGTTAACCTTGTGGGTGGCGAAGAGCGTGAAATACAGGTGAGCCTTGACCAGGAAAAACTAAAAGGTTACGGCCTTTCTATCCCTAATGTACAGTCGGCTATCTTAAGCTCTAACCTTGATTTCCCTACGGGTAACATCCAGACAAGAGAAAGCTCTATGCTGGTACGTTTATCGGGTAAATACAAGAATGTAGAAGAGATGCGTAACCTGGTAGTATCGTCTAACAACGGCATACAGGTGCGTTTAGGCGAAATTGCCGACGTTCAGGATTCGCAAAAAGAGGTTGAAAAGATATCGCGTGTAGACCGTAAGGGTGCGATTATCCTTCAGATCATCAAACAAACCGATGCCAACGCCGTTGCGGTGAGCGAGGAGATACAGGCTGCGGTTAAGAAAATTGAGAAGGATTATGCAGCCAACGGACTTAAACTGCAAATTGCCGATGACAGTAGTGAATTTACACTAACTGCGGCAGATAACGTAATTCACGATTTATTTATAGCCGTATTCCTTGTGGCCTTTGTAATGTTGTTCTTCCTTCACAGTATCCGTAATGCGTTTATTGTAATGGTATCTATACCGGCATCGCTTATAGCCACCTTTATTGGTATTTACCTAATGGGCTATACGCTAAACTTAATGAGTTTACTTGGATTGTCGCTTGTGGTAGGTATCCTTGTAGATGATGCCATTGTGGTACTTGAAAATATTTACCGCCACATGGAGATGGGTAAAAACAAGGTACGTGCTGCTTATGATGGTACTGCCGAAATTGGCTTTACCGTAACGGCCATTACCGTGGTTATCATCGTGGTGTTCCTGCCTATAGCCATGAGTAGCGGACTGGTATCTAACATTATATCGCAGTTTTGCGTTACCGTTGTAATTGCAACAGCGCTATCGTTACTATCATCGTTTACACTTATACCTTGGTTATCATCACGTTTTGGTAAACTGGAGCACCTAACAGGTAAAAATCTATTCGAAAAAGTAATCCTTGGTTTCGAAAGCGGCCTTGACAAATTTACACATTGGGTATCGGGTATCCTTACATGGTGTATAGCATCGCGTTCGCACAAGGTTATTACTTTAGTTGTAGTAGTTGTGTTGTTTTTATTCTCAACAATAGGCCTTTTAGGAGGTGGATTTATTGGTGGTGAGTTCTTCCCTAAATTAGACAGGGGCCAGTTCCTGGTACAAATGGAGCTGCCTAAAGATGCATCGGTAGAGCAGTCTAACTTTATTGCCCAAAAGGCAGAACAATACCTTAAAGGCAGGCCGGAAGTTACAGGTGTTATTACAACTGTAGGCCAAACCAGCGAGGGTATGGGTGCAACACAATCTACCGCTTACAAGGGCGAGATTAAAGTAACCCTTGTAGACAGGGCAGAGCGAGACGACAATACGTTTGTATTTGCTGCCGAAGTAAAACGCGACCTTGAGAAAAAACTGGTTGGCGCTAAAATTAAAACCGTACCGGTAAGTATTATGGGTGGTGCCGATGAGGCTCCTATAGCCCTAACCATAACAGGCCCTAACTTAGAAGCTGCCAGCAAATTTGCGTCAGATGCTGCTAAAAAACTGGCCGCAATACCGGGTGCAACTGCTATTAAATTAACATCTGAAGGGGGTAGCCCGGAGGTAAATGTACAGGTAGACCGCGATAAAATGTCGTCTCTTGGCTTATCGCTGCAAACGGTGGGTATGACCATGCAAACGGCCTTTAACGGTAATACCGATGGTAAATTCCGCGCCGGTGAGTACGAGTACGATATCAACATCCGTTTTAACGAATACAACCGTTCTAACATTAACGATGTAAAAGACCTTGTGTTTATTAACGATGCAGGCCAACAGATAAAACTATCGCAATTTGCTGATGTTACAGAGAGCTCGGGCCCGAGTTTCCTGGAGCGTAGAGATAAAAGTGCATCGGTTACCATACAGGCACAGGCCGCAGGCCGCCCAAGTGGTACTGTAGCAGATGAGTGGGAAGCAGAATTTTCTAAAATGCCGCGCCCAACCGGAGTTAATTATGTTTGGGGTGGCGATAAAGAAAACCAGGCCGAAGGTTTTGGTACCCTTGGTATTGCATTGCTTGCTGCTATTATATTGGTTTACCTTGTAATGGTGGGCCTTTACAACAGCTTTGTGTATCCGTTTGTGGTATTGTTCTCTATACCGCTGTCGTTTATCGGGGCACTGCTGGCACTGGCATTAACCAACAACTCGCTTAATATATTCACCATCCTCGGGGTTATTATGCTAATTGGACTGGTGTGTAAAAATGCGATCCTGCTTGTAGACTTTACCAACACCCGTAAGGCAGAGGGCGAAACTACACATGAGGCGCTAATACAAGCCAACCACGCACGTTTGCGCCCTATCTTAATGACCACTATTGCCATGGTTTTTGGTATGATACCAATTGCATTGGCAACCGGTGGTGCAGCACAAATGAATAACGGCCTTGCATGGGTAGTTATCGGGGGCTTAACGAGTTCGTTATTCCTTACCCTGATAATTGTACCGGTTGTATACTCTATTTTTGATAGTTTGATACACCGCTTTAGCAAAAAAGACCCGCCTAAATATGATGAGCTTATGGTTGCCGATTACGAGCACCGCGAGCTTAGCGATGACGGCTTTACAGCAAAACACTAAACTACACATACTAAATTGCCCTGGCCCCAAACTTAGTTTGGGGCTTTTTTTTACAAAAAATTCAGCATTAAAGATTATAATTTTTAATCTCTAAAAAAATAATGACAAAATTTTAAACTAAATACAAAACTAACACCCAAAGCTTAAGTTTATTTAGAATAGATAAAAATAAGCTTGTGAAATAGCTTTTTGCGATATACATTTGTGCCCACATAAAACACCAAACAAATGAACGCAAACATTCTTAAAAAATTAGTCTTCAGCATTATGCTGTTGTGCTCGCTGACGACGTGGGCACAGGACAAAGCCGTTTTAAGCGGTAAAATTACGCTGAGTGACAACACCCCGGCAGAAAACATTATGATAGCCCTAAAGGGCACTATTCATAGTGCGGTAACCAATGCACAGGGTAGCTATGAGATTAAAAACATTAAACCGGGCACGTATACGGTGCGCATTTCTGCCATTGGTATAGCAACGGTAGAAGAAAGTATTACCTTAACATCGGGCGAAAGCCAGTCTAAAGATTTTATGCTGTCTGAAAGTCCGGAGCAGTTAAAAGAAGTGGTTATAGACGCTGCAAAAAACAAGTATAAAACAGATAAGCCTTCTACATCGCTGCGCTTAAACACCCCTGTTTTAGAGATACCTCAAAACATACAAATTGTAAGCAACCAAACCCTGCAGGACCAGCAGATAATAAGCATGAGCGACGGGCTTATACGCAACGTAAGTGGCGCCACACGCCTGGAGCACTGGGGCGATATGTATGCCAACATTACCATGCGTGGCTCTCAGATACAGGCTTTTAGGAACGGGTTTAACGTAGTGTCTTCTTTCTGGGGACCATTAACCGAAGACATGAGCTTTGTAGACCATATAGAATTTGTAAAAGGCCCGGCAGGCTTTATGCTTGCCAACGGCGATCCAAGCGGCTTATACAATGTGGTTACCAAAAAACCTACAGGCCAGACTAAAGGCGAGGTTAGCTTTACCCTTGGCAGTTTCGACCTTTACAGAACAAGCCTGGACTTAGATGGTAAACTGTCTGAAGATGGCAAACTACTTTACCGCTTAAACCTTTCGGCTCAAAACAAAGGGTCTTTCAGGCCATACGAACATAACGACCGTTACGTAATTGCCCCGGTAGTATCGTACCAGATAGACGACCAGACTAAAGTTACTGCAGAGTACAACTACCAGCATGCGAACATGACCGAGGTTGGGTCTTATTACGTTTTTGGAACCGGCGGCTATGCATCGGCACCAAGAAACACAACAATGACACAGCCGGGTTTACCCGATACTAAAATAGACGACCACAGTGTTTATGTTATGTTAGAGCATAAGCTTGATGATAACTGGAAACTTACAGGCCAGCTTTCTTACTTTAACTATCAGCAAACGGGTTATAGCTCATGGCCAACTTCTGTTGGGCCATATGCTGCCGATACCGATGGAGATGGTGTAACCGAAGACCTTCTTGCTCCCGGTGAAGTTATAAGAAACGTAGGTATCTGGGATGCTAAAAGCACCATGAAATTAGGCCAGGTATTTGTAAACGGTAAATTTCAGACAGGCGCTGTTAGCCACAAAATATTGGCCGGTTTAGATATGGGTAATAAAAACTACATGGCCGATTGGGGCCAGTCGCACAACCTTGACACTTTCGAGAATCCGTTTAACGTACTTGCCCCTAACTACGGTTATCCGGCAAACGGAATGCCGGTATTTGACCGTACAACTTCGTTAGAAGAAAGGGCACTTATAGCAGGTGGCTTAATGGATAGTAAGTACTCAGCGGGTTACATTCAGGATGAAATTGGTTTCTTCGAGAACAAGCTTAGGCTTACCCTTGCTGGCAGGTATACGTATGTTAGCCAGTCGAGCTGGGGTGGTGCACCAATTTCAGACAAGCACATTACACCTCGTGTAGGTATTAGCTACTCTGTTAACGAGAGCACATCGGTTTACGGATTGTACGACCAGGCTTTTACACCGCAAAGCGGTATTATAAGAAACGGCGATAACGTTAAGCCACTTACAGGTAATAATACCGAGTTTGGTATTAAAAAAGACTGGTTTAACGGCGACTGGAGCACATCGCTTTCTGCCTACAGGATTTTAAAGAAAAACGAGTTAACGGGCGACCCTCTTAACCTGCCAAACGAGAACTACAGTATTGTTTTTGGCGAAAAAAGAGCGCAGGGTATAGAATTTGACGTAAGGGGTAAAATTACCGATGGCCTTAATGTTATTGCTAACTACGCCTTTACAGAGTCTATTGTTAACGAGGTTGCCAATGGTGTAACCGGTATTAAAAAGGGCGATGTGGTACCGGGCTACTCTAAGCATGTTGCCAACGCATGGATAAACTATACCATACAAAGTGGTGTTTTAAAAGGCCTTGGAGCATCGGGTGGTTTTACATTTTTAGGAGACCGTGCAACAGATA
Organism: Flavobacterium subsaxonicum WB 4.1-42 = DSM 21790; assembly: GCF_000422725.1. Taxonomy (GTDB): domain Bacteria; phylum Bacteroidota; class Bacteroidia; order Flavobacteriales; family Flavobacteriaceae; genus Flavobacterium; species Flavobacterium subsaxonicum. The sequence continues at coordinate 56,212 of NZ_AUGP01000025.1, read as the reverse complement.
CCTGGAGCGTAGGTTTACAAAAACTACCGGATTATTTTAAACTGGATGGCGGACTTTCTTACGAAAAAGGAAAAGTTAAGCTTACAGCAAACATGTTTAACATTCTAAATAAGTACCTTTACAGCGGCTCTTATTATGCCTACCTAAGTGCTTATTACTGGCAGGCAGAAGCTCCAAGAAATGTAAGGTTTAGTGTAACATATAAATTTTAATAACAACAAAACATACCTTTCTCAATACCGGGAAAGGTATTCTTTCTTAACTATAGTACTATGAAAAAATGTCTTTTATTATTGTTGGCGTTAGTAGCTTCGGGCAATGCATTTGCGCACTTTATGTGGGTAGAAACCAGTGCAACAGGCAAAGTAAACCAAAAACAGGAGGTTAAGGTTTTCTTTGGCGAATACACCTACGGGCTTCAGGAAAAAGTGGGTGGCGAAGCCTTCGAAAAAATGAAAAACTTTGAAGTTTGGGCTGTAGCCCCTAACGGAGAAAAAACCCTGTTAGAGCTTAAGCCGGGCGAATTGTTTTACAGCGGTTACTTTACCCCTAAAACTAACGGCACCTATACTATTGTGCTTAACAATAATAAAATTGATGTTATAGATTATACGCAATACGATTTTGGTATTTTTAAAACGCATTACCACGCCATTACAAAAACCCAGATTGGTGGTACCCCTGCCCCAACTGCGGCAATAAATGCCGATGGCCTTACGGTTGTAGATACATCAGTTAAAGAAGCTAAAGAAAAAGGCGAAACCACCCTAAAGGTTTTGTACAAAGGCGAACCTGCTAAAGAAACAGAGGTTACCGTTTTTATAAACGATCAGTGGTCTAAAAAACTGTATACGGATGCTAATGGCCTTGTAAAATTTACTCTGCCTTGGAACACCAAATATGTAATAGAAGTTACTAAAAAAGAAGAAGTGCCGGGCAAATACAACGGTAAAGACTACCAGTTTGTATGGCATTGTGCTACCTATACAATACCTTTGGCTAAAAATTAGCAGCAGCCTATGACTACTAAGAAAAAGAAAAAAAAGGATTTTAAATACTGGGCCGGTAAAGCCCACCTTTGGCTCGGATTAGCATCCGGGCTTATTGTTTTATTTTTAGCCATAACCGGTTGCATTTATGTATTTAGCCAGGAAATTAGTAACTGGGCCCGTAAAGATGAAATATACGTACCACAGGTAACGCAAATCCGCATTCCGGTAACGCAGCTGTGGCAGCAAACCCAGAAAGCCGTTGGTAAAAAGATTCAGATAAACAGTGTACAGGTTTATAATAACCCCAAAAAATCAGTGGTTTTTACCTGCTATAAAGGCAGCGAAGGCTCTATATGGTATTTTGGCAATATCGACCAGTATTATTCTATTTATGCTGACCCCTACACCGGTAAGGTATTGGGCATTTATGATGAAGAGATGGACTTTTTTAACATCGTAAAAATGCTGCACTGGAGCCTGCTGCTGTCTCACCCCATAGGGCAGCAAATTACAGGCTGGGCTACCTTTATATTTGTAATAATGCTTATAACAGGCATTATACTATGGTGGCCTAAAAACAAGGCTGCACGTAAGCAAAGGGTTTGGTTCCAATGGAAAGAAACCACCAAATGGCGCCGCAAAAACTACGACCTGCACAACATCCTTGGCTTTTATATAGCCTCTATAGCACTTATTATAGCCTTAACAGGTATGGTATGGGCCTTTAGCTGGTTTCAGGCGGTGGTTTATGTAGTGGGATCGGGTAGCGTAACGCCGCCGGAAAATGTTCAGAAAAAATCGGTTATGATAGCAGAAGCCAATAAAGACGCCGCAATGGAAAAGGCCTATGTTGTGATAAAGCAAAAATATGCCGATGCCAGCGCATTCTCTATGAGTCCGCCTGCCGATAGCACTGCTGTTATAAGCGCTTATATACAACAGTATGATGGTGTTTATTATGTAAACCACAGCCTTCAGTTCGACCAGTATACCGGCAAGCTTTTACACGAGCGCAGGCAGGAAGAAAAAAACTTTGGCGAAAAACTTATCACTGCAAATTACGATATCCATGTGGGGGCCATCTTAGGTATACCCGGTAAAATAATTGCTTTTATAGCCAGTTTTATCTGCATGCTGTTGCCAATATCGGGCTTTTTAATATGGTATGGCCGTACCTTTAAAAAAGGTGCTGCTGCAAAAGCATAATTCAAATAGTGTTTATACTAAAAGAGCGGCCCATAAGCCGCTCTTTCTATTTCCTGAACTTTTCGGGGGTAACCCCAAATTTCTTTTTAAAGGCCGTTATAAACGACTGTACGTAGGCATAGCCACAGTATTCGGATATCTCGGCAGTGCTTTTGTTGTTTTCCAGCAGCATTTTTTGGGCAATATCCATACGGTGGTCGTGCAGGTAGCCAAAAACGGTGTTGCCAAATACCTCTTTAAACCCCTTTTTAAGTTTAAAATCGTTAAGGCCGGTGCGCCTGGCAAGCTCTGCCAAAGAGTACGGATTGGTAATGTTTTGCTCCAGTAGCTGCCTGGCATGGTGCAGTTTATCAACATCATAATCTTTAACCCAAGTGTAATGCTCTTTTACAAATGCCGCCTCATACTGCTCAAATTGCAATTGCAGTAACTTAAGTACGCTGGTTTCTATAGACAGTTGTTTAATAATTCCCTCTTTTTCGCAGTGCACAATATCATCTAACACCGTATACATCTGTGGGGTTATCTGCAAATCGAAATCGCTTAAAATAGAAAGCTCTTTTTTACCGATACTCTCTATAAACGAAAGCAACAGCGGATGGTTTATCTGGGTAAAGCGGTTAAAATAAGCTTCGGTAAATTGTATTTGCAGCGTAATGTTCTCTTCATCGTTTATGGCAGGTTCTATATAAAATTCGGTATCGGGTATATAAAATAAATTGTGGTGGCCCTGGGCTACATTGCTGCGGGCACTGCTTTGTGTAAATACCATACGCCGGCAGCCTGCCAGAGAAAAATACATCTCTACAAACGGCTCAGAGTTTTCTATCTTAACCGGAAAGGGTTTTTTAAAACGCAGCTTGCCATAAAGCAGCCTTACCCCGCTAAAGTTTATTTTTTTGAATGATGTACGCCCAAATTCGTACGCAAATGATATCTCCTTTTCAGTGATTTCCTTCACAGTACCAAGGTCGGCCGGAAGGTTAATCCTGCAAATTACTTCGTCTAAAAAAGCAGCTGTATCCATACCAGTTTTAAAATATCCGTTTTACAAACATCAAAATCCGTTTATCAAACAACAGATCTTAATTAGTTTATGAATTTTGCACAAATCTAACTATTATTATTTAGACTAAATACACATAGAGGCTATTAAAATGTTATATCTACTACAATAACAAATTAATTAGCTGTGGTTACAAACACAATTCAATTTTAAATACATCTATGAAACATTCTCTATTGAGTACTGCTAAAGTAGTAGCAGTGCTATTTATGCTTGCACTTACCCCTGCACACGCGCAGGATTGTGCCGCACCACAAAGCCTTTCGGTTTTATCTAACGGCATGGCCTACGGTTCTTTTACCTGGACAGCCCCAACTACCGCCCCTGCAAACGGTTATGCCTGGCAAATTAAAATTACAGGAACCAATACCCCCCTTCAGCAAGGCACCGTACAAACCAACAACCTGCTTGTACTAAACCTTACTGCCGATACCGATTATACACTTACGGTACAATCACTCTGCGGTACAGACAATACAAGCGAGTGGGCATCTCAAAATTTCACAACCTTACCGGCTGCCTCGCCTTACACCATTCAGATTGGTGTGGGTACCGGCCAGGACCTCTCTTTATACGGGCCAATAATGTACAGTATGGTTACTACCAGAAAAGGATCTGTAGCTAACATGCTGTATTCTGCGGCCGAATTGCAGGAAACCGCCATTCCGGTAGGCGCCACGATAACCGGTGTTGCTTTTAATAAAGTAAGCAACGCCACCAGCGAAGGTTTTGCACCGGTACGCTTAAGGCTGCTTGCCATGAACTCTACCAACGTTGCCCCACTAAGTATGGAAACCACACTTGCCGATGTAGAGGCATCGCATACCGAAGTGTACGATAATAGCGAGCTTACCCTATCGGCTGCGCAGGGCTGGATCGATTTTGATTTTAACGAGCCGGTAGAATACACCGGTAACGGACTGGAAATTGCTAGTGTGTTTTACCATTCTAACTATCCGGCGGCACAATTCAGCAGCTTTGTAGCATGGCAGTTTACACCGGGCTATAAAGATTACATGACCGGTGCATGGCCCTTGCCAACCATAGACATGGAAGCTACCGAAACCATAATTTTAAGTCACAATAGTGGTAGTGGGCAGTTTAAAGACCGCCCGAACATCAAGATACATTACGAGGTTTCTAATGTAGTTGAATCGGTTACAGTAGCTACTGTAGCCAATGTCGAACCTATAATAACAGAAAACCAGGGCAGCCTTGATTTAACGGCAGCGGTTTTACCGGAAAACATCAGCCAGTTGGTTATCTGGGAGATAGTTTCAGGGTCTGAATTTGCCACAATAGACCAAAACGGACAAGTAGCTGCTTTTGCAAATGGCACGGTGGTTATCAGGGCAACATCTGCTGAAAATGGTACTATTTACGATGAAATAACAGTAACAATAAGCAACCAGCACCCTTGCGAGGTTAGCTTTCCGGGCAATGTAGAGCCTATTACGCAGGTTATCTTTGGTGGTTTAAACAACCAGTCGTTAGCAACGGTAGGCACTACTACACCCGCGTTAGAAAATTTTACAACACTTATAGCCAATATCGCTTTAAGCGAAACCCTGCCTATTACAGTTAAAGGTAACACCAACGGTAACTTTACCCACCACATTACTGCTTATGCCGACTGGAACCGCAACAATAGTTTTGACGACGAAGGCGAAAGCTTCGAAATTGGAACGATAACCAATTCTACCGGCCTTGATGCTATTGCAGCAACAGGGTCTATAACTGCCCCAGCAGATGCCCTGCTTGGCACTACGCGTTTAAGGATTATTAAAAAGTTTAACAGCCCGGCGCCATCGTGCAACACCGTAGGCTACGGACAGGCCGAAGATTACACCATTAATATTACCGAAGAAAGTACTGCCGATGTTAAAGACTTCTACAAAAATGGTATGGTACTTTATCCAAACCCTGCAACCGATGGTATTACGGTAGCTCCCGCAAATGCTGTTATAGCATTAGAAGTTTACAATTCGTTAGGCCAGTTAGTACAATCTACAAACGGTAATACGGCTAACCTTTCGGCTCTTGGCAATGGTATTTATATGGTTAAGGCCAATCTTATAAATGGTACATCCAAAACATTTAAGGTAGTAAAGCAATAACCATCTAATGAAAAAAAGTATTGTATTACTGTTCTTTATACAGTTGTTTTTATTTACCTGTACGGTATCTGCACAGGGTGTTGAAATTTGCGATAACGGCATAGACGATGACGGCGACGGTCTTGCAGATCTTAACGACCCGGAGTGCACCTGCCAGTTACCATCGCTTTTGCTTAATTCTTCTTTCGAAGAGTATTCGCAATGCCCCAGTACCTACGGACAGCTCAACTACAGCTCATCGTGGGTGCAGGGTAGCATGTTTACCACCACCGATTATTATAATTCCTGCGGCTTTTTGCTGCAGGATTTTGCCACTACAGGGCTGTACCCTTTTCCGCATGGTAACGGTGTTGTAGGCGCCGCTTTTATAAACAGCTATAAAGAGTATCTGGCCATGTGCCTGCCATCAGAATTGCAGACCAGTACAAATTATACCCTTAAAATGCATATTGCCTGTTTTGCATTAACAAACACGGTATACCATCCTGCCGGTGTTGTATGCAGCTCAATACCCGATTATGAGCCCGTAGAAGTAACCATATATGGTTCGGCTAACTGTAACAATATACAGGTTTGGAGCATGAACGAGCCCACAGCCGACCCATCGTGGATTGTGTTAGGCAGCGCTACTTACACCCCTGCCATGCAGTGGGCTGAGCTAACCCTTAACTTTACGCCTCCCACAAACATTAAGGCCATAAGCATAGGTCCGCCCGAGGGTATCCTGCCCCCCAACTACCCTATGTTCTCTTCACTGTACCCGCCAGACCAGTGCTCTCCATATTTTCTATTCGACAACCTTGTGTTGAATGAAACCCCGGTATTTGAGGTAGATTATGGCGATGTTTGCATTAATGGGGCTGTACTTACCGCAACGCCAACGCAGCCGCTAAGCACTGCTGCCATATACCAATGGTATTATCAGGGTATTGCCATACAAGGCGCAACAGGGCCACAGTACACTGTAACCCCGGGCACAAACATTGAGGACTACAGCATAAAAATTACCGATAATAGTTACTGTATGGTGCTTATTCCGTACAGCGTGCCTATGGATACACCGGTGTTAACACAAACCGATAATTGCAACAGTTTTATTACCGCTACACCGGGCATGGAGCCTTACCAGTGGTACCTTAACGGAATAGCTATTGCAGGTGCTACAGCCGCACAATACAGCCCTGTTGCAACGGGCAATTACACCGTAACGGGTACGATGCCGTGCGGAATAACCAATCAGTCGGAACCTGTAGCCGCAACCGTATGCAGCGATTTACAGATTACTAAAGAAATTACCGATGTTGTAAACGGGCAGGTTACTTTTAAGCTTACCGCAAAGAATAACGGGCCGCAAAATAATAATGCCGTAGTAGTTACCGATGTTTTACCATCCGGGTACACTTACACATCGCACACCACCACTGCCTTAACTTATAATAACATTACAGGTATTTGGGATATTGGCGATCTGGCTGTGGATAACGAGGTAGAATTATACATATCGGCGCAGGTAAACATTACAGGCAACCACACCAATACTGCTACCGTAACGGGGCTTAATAACGATACCAATCTTGCTAACAACACGGCATCGGTAACGCCTAACGGGCAGTTGTATTTAAGCAAAGCCGCACAAAGTAGTGTTTATCATAATGTGGGCGATGTTATAACCTACACTCTTGTGCTTACCAATACGGGTAACGTTACGGTGCACGATATAACTGTAGATGACGATAACGCCAATGCAGGCAGTATCATTCCCAGCCAGGTAGCACAGCTAACTCCCGGCGAGAGCGTTACCATTACAGCCCAGCATACTATTACCGATGCGGATGCTGCTGCCGGGGTTGTAATTAACCAGGCAACCGTTATTGGCGAAACGTATAACGAGATATTTGTTAAGACAAGTTCTGACAATCCTGAAACCACAGCCGTTGAAGATGCTACCATAACCAATGTGGTTATAGAATCTGATCTTGAAATAACTAAAACCAACAACCAGGAGGAGTACCAGGCCGGCACTGTTGTTACATATACCATTACGGTTACCAATAACGGGCCTTCTACAGCTTATAATGTAGTAACGTATGATGCTATGCCCGCAGGCATAACCACTATGCAATGGACGGGCAGCGATGCATCAAGCGGCAGCGGAACTTTACAACAAACCGCTGCAAGCCTTGGCGAAGGCGAAAGTATAACCTATACGGTAACGGTAACAATACCCGACAATTTTGAGGGCAACCTTGTTAACACGGCAACTGTACAGAGCGATATCCCCGATCCGGACCTTGCTAATAACGAGGCTACCGATACCGATACGCCATGCCTTACCTGCCCTACCGAGCCAGTGCCTTGCGATAATTGCCCGCCGGACCCGTGTGATACCTGCCCGCCCGAACCTTGTGTGGATTGCCCGCCACCATTTATACCAAAAGGCATATCGCCAAATGGCGACGGTATGAACGACACGTTTGACCTAACCGCAATGGGAACCGTTAGCAAACTTGAAATTTTTAACCGCTACGGCAAACAGGTTTACAATTTTACAAACTACACCAACCAGTGGCAGGGCCAAGACAATAACAATAACAATTTGCCAACGGGCACCTATTACTACATTGTTTATTTTGAAGATAAAACCACCCAAACGGGCTGGGTTTACATTAACCGTATGGACTAAAAAACACAAAGGCAGCCAATTGGCTGCCTTTATTATTTGGTATACGTATGTAATTTTATTTATTTACGGCAATAGCATCTTTAGACCATTTTTTAATGTCGGCTATCCTGCTGTTAGAGTAATCTACTTCGTTAAGTACAGACCCGGTCCAGAAAAACCATTTACCTGATTTTTGTCCGTTTACATACTCGCCCATAGATTGTTTGGTGCCATCTTCGTTATAGGCAACCCAGCTACCATGCAGTTTACCATCTTTATAATAACCGGATTGTTTTACGTTTCCGTTATCATAAAAGTAAGTAGATTTTATTATATTGTTCTCTATTTCGTGTGTTGGTTTAACTGACTGGGCTGATATTACACCTGCAAAAAGTAACATTCCGGCAACTATTATCTTTTTCATATCTGTTTAGTGTTTAAGGTTATACATATTCTTAAAACAAATATATTAAATATTATTTACACAAAAGACACGTTGGCTTAACAATTTGGTAACATTGAGTAAAACTTAACATTGGAAAAATAAAAAAACCCTGCCAATGGCAGGGTTTATAAGGGTTTTGGGCTATTTGCCTATTTTAGCAATTTATCCAATTGTGCCTGTAAAGCAGGGTCAGATGGGCGTTTAGCATCGGCTTCAACCACTTTACCCTGCGGGTCTATTAATATAAACCTTGGTATAGAGTTAACACCATAAGCTGTAGTAAAGGCAGATTTCCAATCGTTATCTGCAATAATCTGCACACCGCCTAACGATTTATCGCCTACCATCTTTCTCCATTTTTCGTAATCCTTTTTAGTATCTATAGAAAGGCTTACAAATTCAATATTCTTGCCTTCGTATTTTTTTTCTACTTCTTGTAAATACGGAATTTCCTGGCGGCAAGGCCCACACCAAGTAGCCCAAACATCTATATATACGTATTTACCTTTAAAATCTTCCAGTTTGGTAGTACCGCCCTTGTAATTTTCGTACGCAAAAGTAGGAGATTGCTGCCCTTTCATTTTATTAGCTTTCATACTTTGCTCAGCCATACCTTTAAGTTGCTCGCCTTCGGCTTTAAGCTGGTGGCTTACCATAGTCCTAAATTCTGCATCAATATCTTTATCGGCAAGTGCAGCCTCATACTTGGCGTTCCTTGCAATAAGAAACTTATCTACGGCAGCCTCATCGGTAGAAGCAGTACTAAGATCGGCAACCAGGTTTTCATCACCTATGGTTTTTTGGGCAAGTAGGTTGTTCTCTTTAGCCCCTTTACCTTTAAAAGCAATAGATTCGTCAAATTTTTTGGCATCCATAGTCATACTAAGGTCGTAACCGTTTTTAAGGTAGAGCGTAGCATACTCGGCACCGTCAAACAATTGGTACAGGCCGGCCTCTGGTACAGCAAAGGCATCGGCAAATGCCCCTTTTTTATCGGCTTTTAAAGTTTTAGTAAAGTTGCGCGACCTTACAACCAGCGAGTCGCTGTTTCGGTTTTCTATTTTTGCAGTAAATTTTACTTTATCGGCTTGGGCAAATGCGCCTGTGGCTACGAAAAGCAAGAGTAACAGGATTTTTTTCATAATTAAATTCGTTATTTGATAGACGTAAAATTAACGTTAGTACATGAGATAACCATATAAAGCAATAAATATTTTAATGCCTTAAAGATTTATCTCATTTTTACTACATTTAGCTTAACCAATACCGTACCATTACTATGAAAATAAAATTATTGCTTGCCGCTTTTGTTGTATTATTTATTACATCGTGCCAGGAACAACCCCAGCTAATAAAAGTTAAAGGCAGGTATAGCCTGGAATTGCCAGCTTCGTTTAGCCTTGCCACCAATCTTAACGACCATGCCTCTTTACAATACCAGGATATTAACTCGGATTTTTATGTAATTGTATTAGATGAAGATAAGCGCGATGTACACTATAATTTTACCGAAAATGATATGGGTTACACCACCGATTTTAAAGGTTACTGTAATTATTTGACAGAATCTTTAAACGAAGGTACCGAATTTGACACCATACTAAAATTAAAGCCCTTAAAAATAAATAAACGCGCTGCCGCAACAGCAAGCATAACCGGCACAATAGACAGCATACCTGTATACTGGAAACTGGCTTATGTAGAGGGTAAAAACTATTACTACCAGATAATAACCTGGACACATGCCGATAACCGGGAAAAACACGACGTACAAATGGAAAAGATTGTACAGTCTTTTAAAGAGACGGATAAGTCTAAAAAGCGTAAATAAAAATGTTTTTTTGCTGCTTTTAGACATTATTGGTAATAGTTACTAAATTTGCAGCACAAAAAATTACATGTAATGTATAGAAGCCACAATTGCGGGCAGCTTAACGCCTCGCATATTAATCAGGAAGTAACACTTGCAGGATGGGTGCAAAAATCGCGTAACAAAGGGTTTATGATATGGGTAGACCTACGAGATCGCTATGGCATAACCCAGCTTATTTTTGACGAACAGCGCACACAAAAAGAGGTGCTGGAGCTTGCTACTACCCTGGGCAGGGAATTTGTTATACAGGTTAAGGGTACAGTTATAGAGCGCGAAAGTAAAAACGCAGCTATGGCTACCGGAGATATTGAGATATTAGTAAGCGAACTTACAGTACTTAATGCCTCTATTACCCCACCTTTTACTATAGAAGATGAAACAGACGGTGGCGAAGACATTCGTATGAAATACCGTTACCTTGATATTCGCCGTAACCCGGTAAAAAACAGCCTGCTGTTTCGCCACAAAGTAGCCATGGAGGTACGTAACTACCTTTCGGCACAAAACTTTGTAGAGGTAGAAACACCGGTGCTTATAAAATCTACCCCAGAGGGCGCACGCGACTTTGTGGTGCCAAGCCGCATGAACCAGGGCCAGTTTTATGCCCTTCCGCAATCGCCACAAACCTTTAAGCAGCTGCTTATGGTGGGCGGTATGGATAAATACTTCCAGATTGTTAAATGCTTTAGGGATGAGGACCTTCGTGCCGACCGCCAGCCGGAGTTTACACAAATAGACTGCGAAATGGCTTTTGTAGAGCAGGAAGACATTATACAAACCTTTGAAGGCCTTGCAAGCCACCTGCTTAAACAGGTTAAAGGTATTGATACAGGCGCTTTTCCTCGTATGACGTATGATGAGGCCATGAAAAAATACGGTAACGATAAACCGGACATTCGTTTTGGGATGGAGTTTGGCGAGCTTAACGCAGTGGCGCAGCACAAAGACTTTGCGGTTTTTAATAACTCAGAGCTTGTTGTAGGTATTGCAGTTCCAGGCGCGGCATCGTACACCCGCAAGCAAATAGACGAGCTTATAGAGTGGGTAAAACGCCCACAGGTAGGTGCCAGCGGTATGGTTTATGCCAAGTATGAGGCAGATGGCTCTATAAAATCATCTGTAGATAAATTTTATGATGCTGCCGATTTACAGCAATGGGCACAAATTACAGGCGCACAACCGGGCGACCTTATAGTAGTACTAAGCGGCGATGCCCATAAAACACGCACACGCCTTAGTGCCCTGCGTATGGAGCTTGCCACACGCCTTGGCCTGCGCAACCCGGAGGTTTTTGCTCCGCTTTGGGTAGTAGACTTCCCATTATTAGAGTGGGATGAAGATAGCCAGAGGTTCCACGCCATGCACCACCCGTTTACATCGCCAAAACCGGAAGATATTTCACTTTTGGAAACCAATCCGGGCGCAGTACGTGCCAACGCTTACGATTTAGTGCTTAACGGTAACGAAATTGGCGGCGGATCTATCAGGATACACGATAAGGCCACGCAGGCACTTATGTTTAAATATTTGGGCTTTACAGAAGAGCAGGCTAAAGCACAGTTTGGCTTCCTTATGGATGCCTTTCAGTATGGCGCACCGCCACACGGCGGCCTTGCTTTTGGTTTCGACAGGCTTGTTGCCATATTAGGTGGCCAGGAAACGATAAGAGACTTTATAGCATTCCCTAAAAACAACTCTGGGCGCGATGTAATGATCGATGCGCCGTCTACAATAGATGAGACCCAATTAACCGAATTACATATAAAATTAAGAGGATAGTTTTAACAGGTAAAACCTACAGTTAAACTGTAATAAAATTTACAACATAATAAAAAACAGAAGGTTAAATTAATTATTATTTAATTTTTTTAACGTTTCGCTTTGTAGTGTCAATATTAATTTTACCTTTGGAGCATTATTAATTATTTTTTTTATTGCATAATGCGAACAGGCAAAGTAAAATTTTTTATTGAATCTAAAGGTTTTGGATTCATTACAGACGACGAAACAGGCAAAGACATTTTTGTACACGCTACAGGACTTCAGGTTGAAGGCCTAAGAGAAGGTGACAAAGTGAGCTATGTTGAAGAAGACGGCAAAAAAGGTAAAGTAGCTGCTCAGGTAGCTGCCATTGACTAATATACTATATATTTATCAATACCTCCAACAAATTAAGCCACCCAATAGGGTGGCTTTTTTTATGCTAAACCATTGTTAAATGCACTTTTTTATATGTTTTTCTGCCAAATTGATAAACATTAAAAAAGTATTATAGCAAATCCGTAGAAATGCCTTATTTCATTGCGAAATTTGCTTTTATTTAGAACCAATAAAAATTGGGGTTATATTCTTTATCTCTCAACAAAACCTTGAAATTGTTTCATTATGACGTGTATATTTGTGAATTGTTTCACAAATTAAGCATCTGTTTATGCAAACAACGCAGGTAGATTACTTCCCAATATTAATGCAAACCTTACTGGCTATAGGTTTTGTGGTTGGAACTATTTTTGTATCAAGCCTTTTGGGGCCAAAACGAAACTCGTTAAACAAAGACAAAAACTTTGAGTGCGGTATAGAGTCTGTAGGTAACGCCCGTATACCTTTTTCTGTAAAATATTTTCTTGTAGCCATACTTTTCGTATTGTTCGACGTAGAGGTTATATTTATGTACCCATGGGCGGTTAACTTCCGCGATATGGGTTTTGAAGGATTAATGAAAATGGGCATATTTATGTTCCTGCTTATTGTAGGCTTTTTCTATGTTATGAAGAAAAAAGGCCTTGAGTGGGAATAACAAAAGAGCTATTAGGTATGCTTTTTGCACTATATACCTGATAATCAAAAACTAAATTACAATGAGCAATTCAAAAGATATTAAATTAGTCGACGCTCCTCCGGGGGTAGAAGGCAGTGGCTTTTTTGCCACACAGTTAGATACCGTTGTGGGTATGGCCCGTGCCAACTCGCTTTGGCCTTTGCCTTTTGCAACATCTTGCTGTGGTATAGAATTTATGGCCACTATGGCATCACATTATGATGTGGCCCGTTTTGGGTCTGAACGTATGAGCTTTTCGCCACGCCAGGCCGATATGCTTTTGGTAATGGGTACCATTGCCAAAAAAATGGCACCAATTTTACGCCAGGTTTACGAGCAAATGGCCGAGCCACGCTGGGTTATTGCCGTGGGTGCCTGCGCATCATCGGGTGGTGTTTTCGATACATACTCTGTACTACAGGGCATCGATAAGGTTATACCGGTAGATGTTTACGTACCGGGCTGCCCACCAAGGCCGGAACAGATATTAGACGGCATTATGAGGCTTCAGGACATTGTAAGGTCGGAGTCGGTTAGAAGAAGAAATTCGCCAGAGTATCAAGAACTTATGGCTTCTTATAATATTACATAAGTAAAATGGCTTTAGAAACATCTGTAATAGAAGAAAAGCTTACCGATAAGTTTGGCGACAAAGTTACCGGCTATATCCAGCTTAAGGATATATTTTCGTTTGAAGTAGATTCGGCCTCAATGGCCGATGTAATGGGGTTTCTTAAACAAGACCCCTTGCTTCGTTTTAATTTCCTTACTGATGTGTGCGGGGTGCATTACCCTGACAACAGCATAGACAGGCAGTTTGCCGTGGTATACCACATGCACAACTGGTACGATAACGTAAGGATTAGGTTTAAATGTTTTTTAAACGGCGAACAGCCCGAAATAGAAACTGCAACCAACCACTTTTTAAGCGCCAACTGGCAGGAACGCGAAACCTACGACTTTTACGGTATTATTTTTAAGGGGCACCCGCAGCTTAAAAGGATACTTAATATGGACGAGATGGTATCGTTCCCTATGCGCAAAGAGTTTCCTTTAGAGGATGGCGGCCGTACCGATAAGGATGACCGTTTCTTTGGCCGTAAGCCAGATAATGTTAACAATAATTAACCGGGAATAAATTTTTATATAAAATGTCAGACCTGTTATTACCACCAGAGCACCGCTATGCCAAGATGATTGAGCAAAGGCAGAATGAAGACGGCAGCGAACTCTCTATACTTAACCTTGGGCCTACTCACCCTGCTACACACGGTATCTTTCAGAACATCCTGTTAATGGATGGCGAGAGAATTGTGGATGGCGAAGGCACTGTGGGCTACATACACCGCGCTTTTGAAAAAATTGCCGAAAACAGGCCGTTTTACCAGATAACCCCGCTTACCGACAGGATGAACTATTGCTCATCGCCCATTAACAACATGGGCTGGTGGATGACTTTAGAAAAAGTGCTGGATATTGAGGTACCTAAACGTGTACAATACCTTAGGGTTATTGTTATGGAGCTTGCCCGTATTGCCGACCATATTATATGCAACTCGGTTTTAGGTGTAGATACCGGTGCATTAACAGGGTTTTTATACGTTTTTCAGTACCGCGAAAAAATTTACGAAATATACGAAGAGATCTGTGGCGCCCGCCTTACTACCAATATGGGCCGCATTGGCGGTTTTGAGAGAGACTGGAGCCCGGCTACCTTTAAAAAAATAAACGACTTTTTAGAAGATTTCCCTAAAGTATGGCAGGAGTTTGAAAACCTGCTAATGCGTAACCGAATCTTTATGGACCGTACTATAGACGTAGGCCCAATATCTGCCGAAAAGGCAATAAGCTACGGTTTTACAGGCCCTAACCTTAGGGCAGCAGGTATCGATTATGATGTTCGTGTTATGCAGCCATACAGCTCTTACGAAGATTTTGAATTTGATATTCCTGTAGGCAAATCAGGCGATACGTACGACAGGTTCTGCGTTCGTAGTGCCGAAGTTTGGGAAAGCCTTAAAATTATAAAACAAGCCATGGATAAGCTGCCCGAAGGGCCTTTCCACGCTAATGTGCCTGATTATTACCTTCCGCCAAAAGAAGATGTTTACAACAACATGGAGGCGCTTATTTACCACTTTAAAATTGTAATGGGCGAAATACCCGTGCCAAAAACAGAGGTGTACCACGCGGTAGAGGGCGGTAATGGCGAGCTTGGCTTTTACCTTATTACAGATGGTAGCCGTACGCCTTTCAGGCTGCATTTCCGCAGGCCGTGCTTTATATATTACCAGGCATTTAACGATATGGTTAGGGGGCAAATGCTATCTGATGCCATTGCAACCTTATCAAGCCTAAATGTTATTGCAGGCGAATTAGACGCATAAAGAGAATTTATTTTAAATGATGAATTATAAATTTTGAATTTTGGGTTGAGGATTAAAGATGATGCTACATCATTTAAAGTTCAGGATTCATCATTTGAAATAGAAATAAAAAGAGGATGGAAATTAGTAACGCAAAACAGGTTATAAATATTGATGCAGCCCTAACAGCACGCATTGATGAGCTTTTAAGCCACTACCCTGCAGATAAAAGAAAATCGGCGCTGCTGCCCGTGCTTCACGAAGTACAGGATGCACACGATAACTGGCTTAGCATCGAATTACAGGACAAAGTAGCCGAAATTTTAGGCATCAAACCTATAGAAGTATACGAGGTGGTATCTTTTTACACCATGTACAACCAAAAGCCCATTGGCAAATATATGTTCGAGTTTTGCAGGACTTCGTGCTGTGCGCTGCGCGGTGCCGAAGACCTGATGGACTATACCTGCAACAAACTTGGCATTAAAGAAGGCGAAACAACGCCCGATGGCCAATTTACCGTTGTTGGCGTAGAGTGCCTTGGCGCATGCGGCTATGCACCCATGCTACAGTTAGGCGATTACTATAAAGAGCACCTTACCAAAGAAAAAGTAGATGCACTTATAGACGACTGCAGGGCAGGAAAAGTAGATTTACATAAACTGACCATTACTGAATAACAATGGCTACAAAAATATTATTAGAACATGCAAATGTTCCCGGCATAAAAACCTACGACGTGTACCGCCAAAATGGTGGTTACCGCTCTGTAGAAAAAGCACTTAAGGGCATGACGCCCGATGAAGTGGTAGAAGAGGTTAAAACATCGGGGCTTCGTGGCCGTGGTGGAGCCGGTTTCCCTACGGGTATGAAATGGAGCTTTATCGACAAAAAATCAGGCAAGCCAAGGCACTTGGTTTGTAATGCCGATGAGTCTGAACCCGGTACGTTTAAAGACCGTTACCTTATGGAGTACATTCCGCACCTTTTAATAGAAGGGATGATAACTTCAAGCTACGCATTAGGCTGTAACTTATCGTACATCTACATCCGTGGCGAATACATGTGGGTTTACCGCATTTTAGAAAAAGCAATTAAAGAAGCCTATGCCGCAGGCTGGCTGGGTAAAAATATATTAGGTACGGGCTGGGATCTGGACCTTCACGTTCATTGTGGTGCCGGAGCTTACATTTGTGGCGAAGAAACCGCTCTTATTGAGTCGTTAGAAGGCAAAAGGGGTAACCCAAGGATAAAGCCACCGTTTCCGGCAATTAGCGGTTTATGGGCCAACCCTACCGTGGTTAACAATGTAGAGTCTATATCGGCTGTGCCGTGGATTATTAACAACACCGGTGCAGAATATGCTAAAATTGGTGTTGGGCGTTCTACAGGCACTAAACTATTCTCTGTTTCGGGCCACGTTAAAAACCCGGGCGTTTACGAGATAGACATGGGTATGACGGTTGATGAATTTATGAATTCTGACCAGTACCTTGGCGGAATGATGAACGACAGGCCTTTAAAAGGCTTGATTCCCGGAGGGTCGTCGGTGCCAATATTGCCATCGCACCTTATTTTTAAAACCGCTGCCGGAGAAGACAGGTTAATGACGTATGAGTCGCTTGCCGATGGTGGGTTTGCCACCGGATCGTCTTTAGGTTCAGGTGGGTTTATAGTGTATAACGATACGGCATGTATTGTACGTAATACCTGGAACTTTAGCCGTTTTTACCACCACGAAAGCTGTGGCCAGTGCTCGCCTTGCCGCGAGGGTACCGGCTGGATGGAAAAAGTACTGCACCGTATAGAAAACGGCCATGGCCGCGAAGAAGATATCGATTTGCTTTGGGATATACAGCGTAAAATAGAGGGCAACACCATTTGCCCGCTTGGCGATGCAGCAGCATGGCCGGTGGCAGCAGCCATTCGCCATTTTAGGGACGAGTTTGAATACCACGTTCGTTTTCCTGAAAAAATCAAGAACAGAGACCACTTTGTTGCCGAGCCTTTTGAAAAGGTGAAGCATTTAGTGGCAAAACAAGTAGTGTAAGTAAGTCATAAAGTTTAAAAGTCAAAAGTCATAAAGCCTGATTAAAAAGCGGGCCATGCTTTAAAATATAGTTTGTAACGTTTTTGATGTAAGGTGCCTAACGGCAACCTGAAACCTGAAACCTGAAACTTTCAAACAAAAAATTACAATGAAAGTAACAATAGACGGCCAGGAAATAGACGTAGAACCGGGGACCACCATCCTGCAGGCTGCGCGAATGATAGGGGGCGAAAGCGTGCCTCCAGCCATGTGCTACTACTCTAAACTTAAAGGTAGCGGGGGCAAATGCCGTTGCTGCTTAGTAGAGGTTTCTAAAGGTAGCGAAGCCGACCCACGCCCTATGCCAAAACTTATGGCATCTTGCGTAACCGGTGTTATGGATGGTATGGAAGTAAAAAGCATCTCATCTGAAAGGGTTGTGGATGCCCGTAAATCGGTAACCGAATTTCTTTTAATTAACCACCCGCTGGATTGCCCCGTGTGCGACCAGGCCGGTGAGTGCGATTTGCAAAACCTTAGCTTTAAGCATGGTGCTGCCAAAACGCGCTTTATTGAAGAGAAAAGAACTTTTGAGCCCGAAAATATTGGCGATAAGATACAGCTGCACATGAACCGTTGCATTTTATGCTACCGTTGTGTTATGACTGCCGATCAGCTTACTGATAACCGTGTACACGGTGTATTAAACAGGGGCGACCATTCGCAGATATCTACAGCCATTTCTAAAGCTATTGATAATGAGTTCTCGGGTAACATGATCGATGTTTGCCCTGTTGGAGCACTTACAGATAAAACATTCAGGTTTAAGCAAAGGGTTTGGTTTAACAAACCGTATAACGCCCACCGCGATTGCGATAAATGCTGCGGTAAAACTACACTTTGGATGTTTGGTAACGAAATACAAAGGGTTACTGCCCGTAAAGACGTATACCACGAAGTGGAAGAGTTTATTTGCAACGAATGCCGTTTTGACCACAAAGACCCGGCTGACTGGGTTATTGAAGGGCCTCGTAAATTCGAGAAAGATTCGGTTATCAACCAAAATAACTACACCAGGCAAATTGAGCCGGTTAAAATTGAAACCGAGCACAACATTTTGTTAGGCCGCGACCAGGACCGTAAAAAAATCAGTATGCCTGCTGTTCCGCTTAAGCGCGAAGAGGCAGAAATTTATAAAGAAGGAAACGTATAACTATGGATCAGGCAATAATTATAGAAAAAGGTATTTTTATAGTGGTGATCTTTGCCATTACAATGCTTTTTGCAATGTACGAAACATTAGCCGAGCGTAAAATTGCTGCTTGGTTCCAGGACCGTGTTGGCCCTAACCGCGCAGGTAAAGGTGGTATATTACAGCCCCTTGCCGATGGTTTAAAGCTATTCTCTAAAGAAGAGTTTTTTCCTAATACAGAGAACAGGTTCCTTTTTATTGCAGGCCCGGCCATATCTATGACCACCGCTTTAATGACGAGTGCCGTTATACCTTGGGGCGATAAGCTAACGCTATTTGGCCGCGATGTTATCCTTCAGGCTACCGATATTAATATTGGTATGCTGTACGTTTTTGGCGTACTATCGGTAGGTGTGTACGGTATTATGATTGGCGGATGGGCTTCTAACAACAAATTCTCGCTTATGGGCGCCATGCGTGCTTCATCACAAATGATATCGTACGAGGTTGCCATGGGCCTTGCCATTATCTGTTTGGTAATGATGACAGGAACCCTTAGCCTTGGCGAAATTGCCGCGGGCCAGCATGGCTGGAGATGGAATGTGCTTTACCAACCGGTAGGGTTTATCATCTTCTTAGTGTGCTCGTTTGCAGAGACTAACCGTACCCCGTTTGACCTTGCCGAGTGCGAGGCCGAGCTTATAGGTGGTTACCATACCGAGTATTCTTCCATGAAAATGGGCTTTTACCTGTTTGCAGAGTATGCAAGTATGTTTATATCGTCTACCATATTAGCGGTATTGTACTTTGGTGCTTACAACTATCCGGGCATGGACTGGGTAGAGAGCGTTGCAGGTGCTAACATTGCCAACATTATTGGCATATTTGTTTTATTTGCCAAAATTTGCTTCTTTATCTTCTTCTACATGTGGGTGCGTTGGACGATTCCAAGATTCCGTTACGACCAGCTGATGAAGTTAGGATGGAAAATGCTTATACCACTTGCCATTGCAAACATTATTGTAACCGGTATTATTATATTACTGGCAGACCAAAACCTTTAGATTTAAAGACAACACCTGTAGTTCAGGTTAAAAGAATATTACAATGTCTATAGAAACCATATCGTTATCCGGCCGTAAAAAGGAGGTTTCCAATAAAAAGATGACCTTTGCAGAGAGCCTTTACCTTATTGCTATTGCAAAAGGTTTATGGATTACCCTAAAGCACCTTTTTACCAGAAGTGTTACTATTAAATATCCTGAGCAAACGCGCGAGCTTAGCCCTGTTTACCGTGGCCAGCACATGCTGATGCGCGATGACGAAGGCCGCGAGCGTTGTACTGCCTGCGGTTTGTGTGCCCTTTCGTGCCCTGCCGAAGCCATTACCATGAAAGCCGAAGAGCGCAAGCCCGAGGAGAAACACCTTTACAGGGAAGAGAAATATGCTTCTATCTACGAGATAAATATGCTGCGCTGCATTTTTTGCGGCCTGTGCGAAGAGGCTTGCCCTAAACAGGCTATCTATCTTACAACATCGCGTGTTATGGTTAAATCAAGCAGCAACCGCGAAGATTTTATTTACGGAAAAGAAAAACTTGTTATGCCGTTAGATATGGCTATCAGGAATACCCAAATGCAAACGGCTAACTAATATGCTAACACTATTTTACATCTTATCGGCCATTACATTAGGCACGGCGTTTTTAACCATTTTGAGTAAAAACCCTATCCACAGCGCCATATACCTTGTACTTTGCTTTTTTTCTATAGCCGGGCATTACTTAATGTTTAATGCACAGTTTTTATTCATCGTACATATTATAGTTTATTCGGGTGCCATCATGATCCTGATGCTCTTTACTATAATGCTTATGAACCTTAATAAGGCCGACGAAAAAAACAAACCAATACTATCGCGCATAGCCGCCGTAGTTGCTTTTTGCCTTGTGGCATTGGTACTATTGGCTACCTTTATCAAATCGCAGCCGGTAATAAACGAATATAAAGTATCGGGCCAGGATTTTCAGTCTATTAAAGTACTGGGCCAGGTATTGCTAAACAATTATATGGTGCCTTTTGAATTTGCATCGGTACTGTTATTAGTATCTATGATAGGTGCGGTACTATTGTCTAAAAAAGAACACATTAACAACTAAGATGGAAAATATTTTACAACAAGTTGGCATAGACAACTACATTTACCTCTCTACCCTGCTTTTTTGCGTGGGTATATTTGGTGTATTGTTCAGGCGTAATGCCATTGTTATGTTCATGTCTATAGAAATTATGCTAAACGCCGTTAACCTGTTACTGGTAGCATTTTCTACCTACCACCAGGATGCAGCCGGGCAGGTGTTTGTGTTTTTCTCGATGGCTGTTGCCGCTGCCGAGGTTGCCGTGGGCCTTGCCATACTGGTAGCCGTATACCGTAACCATAATGGTATTGACATTGATAATTTAAAGAAATTAAAAGGATAACGCCTGATGGAGACAAATTTGGCCTTACTATTACTATTTGCCCCATTTGCAGGGTTCTTAATTAATATTTTCTTCGGAAAAAAACTTAGCAAAACACTTACCGGTACCCTGGGCACCGTAGCTGTTGCCGTATCTTTTGCCGCTACCCTGTATTTCTTTTTACAGGTACTGCAAACAAAGACACCTGTAATGGTTAACCTTTTTGAGTGGCTGCACCTTGCAAACTTTACTGTAAACTTCAGCTTTCAGTTAGACCAGCTTTCGCTGCTTTGGCTGATGTTTGTTACCGGTATTGGTACGCTTATCCACATGTATTCTATAAGCTACATGCATGATGACGAGAACATGCACAAATTTTTTGCCTACCTAAACCTGTTTGTTTTCTTTATGATAACACTGGTAATGGGCAGCAACTTACTAATAATGTTTATTGGCTGGGAAGGCGTTGGGCTTTGCTCGTACCTTCTTATTGGTTTCTGGTACAAAAACCAGGAATATAACGATGCTGCCAAGAAAGCATTTATTATGAACCGTATTGGCGACCTTGGTTTCCTTATCGGGATATTTATCCTTGCCTACCTTTTCCACACTGTGGAATACGACCTTATGAAAGCCGAGCTTGAAAACGGCTGGTCGGTAGATAAAGCCTGGTTAGGTATTGCAATGTTATGTCTGTTTATTGGTGCCTGTGGTAAAAGTGCCCAGCTGCCTTTATATACCTGGCTACCCGATGCAATGGCAGGGCCTACCCCGGTATCGGCGCTTATACACGCGGCTACCATGGTAACGGCGGGTATCTTTATGATAACGCGCTTAAACTTCTTATTCAACTTAACACCTGATGTTCTCGAAATTATAGCCGTAGTAGGTGCCGTAACCTCACTGGTTGCTGCCTCTATAGGTTTGGTTCAGAACGATATTAAAAAAGTACTGGCCTACTCTACCGTATCGCAATTAGGATTGATATTCCTTGCCCTTGGGCTTGGCGCTTACGAGATTGCAGTATTCCATGTAATAACACACGCTTTCTTTAAGGCATGTTTGTTCCTTGGCTCAGGGTCGGTTATACACGCGCTTCATGGCGAGCAGGATATGCGTAACATGGGCGGACTTAGAAAAGTAATGAAGATTACCTTTGTTACCTTCCTTATCTCTACACTTGCCATTTCAGGTTTACCGCCATTCTCCGGTTTCTTCTCTAAAGACGAAATTTTAATGACGGCGTTCCACCACAATAAACCGCTATGGGTTATAGGGTCGTTAGCCTCTATAATGACTGCATTTTATATGTTCCGCCTTTTATACCTAACTTTCTACAAAGACTTTAGGGGTACCGAAGAGCAGAAACACCATTTACATGAATCGCCTACGCTTATTACCTTCCCACTTATTGTTTTGGCAATACTTGCTCTTGTGGGTGGCGCTATAAGCCTGCCGGGAATGAGTTGGTTAAACGAGTACCTTGCGCCTGTTATGGCCAAGCCTGCCGAACACCACCATTTAGGCAATACAGAGTACATGCTTATGGGTATAGCCGTTGTTGGTGCGCTTATTGGTATTGGCGTTGCCTATGCCAAATACATTAAAAAAGGCGAAGTTCCGCCTGCGGATGCCCAGATTACGGGTGTTACCAATGTATTGTACAACAAATATTATGTAGACGAAATTTATACCGCCATAATTATAAAACCAATTTATGCCATTGGCAGCTTCTTTAAAAATGTTACAGAGGTAGCCTTATCAGGCTTTGTATTTGGTTTGGGCAGGGCAGCCACATTATTGGGCAATCAGGGCAAAACCGTGCAAAATGGCAGCATAGGCTTTTACCTTCTTGTTTTTGTACTGGGCGTTTGCTCTATTTTAGGTTATATTTTTCTGGTAAAATAATTCATACTGATGGACGTATCTTTTATACTTGTTATCTTATTATTTGGGGCAGCGGCCACATGGTTTGTTGGCGATAAGCTGGCCTCTAAGGCGGCGCTGATTTTTAGTACGGCAGCCTTAGCGGCAACACTGTACGTTATATACCGCTACAACCAGGGCGCACCTGTAAGTTTTATATACTTATGGAACCAGTCGCCGCGCATATTCCTGGGCTTTCAGGCCGATGGACTATCGCTGACAATGACGTTGCTAACCACGGCGCTTACCCCTATTATCGTGTTCTCGTCTTTCGGAAATTTATTCCCAAAAACAAGGGCATTTTACGCACTTATCCTTTTTATGGCCTTTGCCATGGTAGGAACATTTTTAAGTGTAGACGGTTTGGTGTACTACGTGTTCTGGGAGCTTTCGCTTATACCTATTTACTTTATTGCCCTTATTTGGGGTAGCGGTACTGCCGAAGAGCGTAAAAAATCAGTTATTAAATTCTTTATATACACCTTTGCAGGATCGTTATTTATGCTGGTAGCCTTTGTTTACCTGTACCAAAGAACGGGTTCTTTCTTAAACCTGCACCTGTATAAAGCAATGCTAACCTCAACAGAGCAAACCTGGATATTTGCGGCCTTCTTTTTAGCGTATGCTATTAAAACGCCAATTATCCCGTTCCATACCTGGCAGGCCAATGTGTACCAAAAAGCCCCAACGGCAGGTACCATGCTACTATCGGGCATCATGCTTAAAATGGCATTATTTAGTATTATAAGATGGCAGCTGCCTATTACCCCGTGGGCTGCCAACGAATATAAATACATTGTTATTGGCCTTTGTATTGCCGGTGTTATTTACGGTTCTATACTTGCCCTTAAACAAACCGACCTTAAAAAACTTTTGGCTTACTCGTCTTTAGCCCACGTTGGCCTTATTGCTGCGGGCGCTTATACGCTTACGCTGGATGGCCTTCGCGGTGCGTTTTTGCAAATGATAGCCCACGGCTTTGTTGTGGTAGGCCTGTTTTTTGCTGCCGAGGTTATTAACCGCAGGTTCGAAACCGGCGAAATTAGCGGCATGGGTGGTATAAGGGTGCAATCGCCTAAATTTACCTCTATGTTTATGATACTGGTATTGGCATCTGTTGCCTTACCGGGAACCTTTAACTTTGTGGGCGAATTTGAAGTGCTGTACAGCCTTGCACAATCTAATATATGGTTTGCCGTAATTGGCGGTACCACAATTATATTGGGTGCTTTTTATATGCTTAGGATGTTCCAGCAGGTTATGCTTGGCGAAAAGAACGAGAAATTCTTTGCAGATGTTACGGTAAGCGAAGGTGCTGTGTTTGTAATTATACTGGCGGTACTGTTATTTTTTGGACTATACCCAAAACCAATTACCGATTTTATTACACCCGAGCTGGAAAAAGTTTTAGTTTATATAAACCGATTTAATAAATAATGGATATTTTAATAGCTATTGCTGCATTAGGCATTATATGTCTTATAGCTGAAATTTTTAACCTCAGGAAAGCCATAGTGCCGGTAACCATTATTGGCCTGTTTGCTGTGCTTGGGCACGCCGTGTACAAAGCTAAATTCGGCACTACCTTATTAAGCTTCGAGCTTGATGAGAACCAGTACTTTAATATGGTTGTAAGCGATAAATATGCCCTTGGTTTTTCGAGCCTGTTTATATTGCTTACTATCTTTTTAGTTGCATTAACCCCTGATTTTCATAAAGAACACAAACCAAAAATATCCGATTTTGTTGCTATAAAGCTATTCCTTTTAACAGGAGCCATTGCTATGGTTGCTTTTGGTAATCTGTCTATGTTCTTTTTAGGTATCGAGATATTGTCTATATCACTTTACGTATTAGCGGCAAGCGAACCTAAAAATGTAAAAAGTAACGAAGCCGGTATGAAATACTTCCTAATGGGGGCATTTGCATCGGGTATACTATTGTTTGGTATCGCGCTTATTTACGGCGCTACCGGTACGTTTGACATTCCATCTATAAAAGCACTTAGCACTACTGACTTACCATCATGGTATACAATAGGCTGCGTAATGGTATTTATAGGTTTACTGTTTAAAATTGCTGCAGTACCGTTTCACTTTTGGGCTCCCGATGTTTACGAAGGATCTCCGGCACTTACTACCGCTACAATGAGTACACTGGCTAAAGTTGCTGCAATGGCATCTTTATTCAAAATGATAACAACGCTTAATCCGCATTTAGCTGGCTATATTACGTGCATAAACGTAGTAGCCGTATTGTCTATGATAGTGGGTAACTTAATTGCCCTAAGGCAAACCAACGTTAAGCGTATGCTTGCGTTCTCAGGTATATCGCATGCCGGCTATATGTTATTATCAATACATTTTACCAACTTTGCCGACGCTCAGGGCAACCTGCTATACTACGCAGCAGCTTATGCCTTTGCCGGTATTGCAGCCTTTGCCGTAGTACTTAGCGTGTGTGGCAAAAAAGGTAACGAAGAGGTGTACAACTTTAACGGCCTTGGTAAAACCAATCCGCTATTGGCAGGTGTGTTAACATGTGCGCTGTTATCTATGGCAGGTATACCAATATTTTCAGGGTTCTTTGCTAAATTCTTCCTGTTTAGCCAGATATTAGCTAAAGGACAGGTTACACTGGTAATTTTTGCGGTAATAAGCTCTATAATCAGTGTTGGCTACTACTTTAAGCTTATAATAGCCATGTACACCAAAGACAGTACCGAAAAAGTACAACCGGTACCTGTGGCTTACACCACCGTTGCTGTAACAGCCATAGCACTAAACATAGCTATTGGCCTTGTACCTTCTCTTGTAATGGGACTGATACGATAATAAAAATTCAACATACAAAAAAGGCGCAGTAATAATTAATAATTACTGCGCCTTTTTATTATATAGCGGTAAGTATTACCAACCCTCTTTAAGGCCGTTTTTAAGGGCTGTGGTGTACTTTTCGGCATTGAACTTATAAAGGTTAGGTGCTTTGTGCGCGCCGCCTTTACGGGGCTCGTCCAGCTTATCTAAAATATCATAGCCAATCATTTTGCGGTAAAAATTACCACGGTTCAGTTTTTTGTCCAGTATAATCTCGTACAATTTTTGCAGTTCGGGCATTGTAAATTCTTCCGGCAAGAGCTTATCGCCTATAGGTTTGTAATTTAGCTGTCTGCGCAGGGTAACCAAAGCTTTATCAAATATCTCCCTGTGATCCATCATCATTTCAGGCAGAGCATTTATATCAACCCATTCGCAACCATCCGAAAACTCATCTACAACAGGCACAACATCAGTATACGCCACCAAAGCATAAAACCCAATAGATATAAAACGCTGTTTATGCCAAAGGCTATTATCAAACTCTTCAAAAAAGCCTTCTGACCGGTTTACTTTTGCAAACACCTTAAACTGCTGAAGATAAATATCTTCGGCACCGGTACGCTCGTTAAGTATCCTTCCGGCTGCTTCTTTTAAATCTTCCTCTTTACTCATATAACCTCCGGGTAATGACCACAATGGCTGATCTTTTAACTTAGTAAGAAGCACTTTTAAAGAAGATTCGTGAAAACCAAATACGGCACAGTCTATTGATATGTGGGGTATATTTTCCTGCCACAACACTTCCGACTTTTTTTCCAACAGTTTTTTTAAACTCATTTTCCTTTTTCTTTGGTTTACAAAAGTAATTATTTACTCTTTTACGTGCTAATCCTCTCTTATTTTATTATTTGGGTAAAAAAAGTTATCAACTATCTTTTTATTGATTAACGATTGAATTTTCGTAATCGAAATAGTCGACAGGTAAAATCTCATTTTACAGAACATCCAGTAAAATAAGGGTTTTGCCGCAAACGTAGTAGTATTTGCAAGTGTAAGATACACATCTTTTCGGTAATTTAAAAATTATTGAATTTAATACAGCATACTTCAACGATCGATGCCGTAATAAAAATTATTGGCTCTTTTTTTTGCAGAATTAAAAAAACGCCTTAATATTGCTTCATATTGAAACAATGATTCGATATGTACTCAACCCAAACTCATAACCCAAATTTTAAAATGAACAAAAAATTACTCCTGATGCTGGCCTTTTCTATGGCGGCAACTGCGAATCTAACTGCGCAGGAAACGCCAACCGGCACCCCACCCGCCGCTACCGATACTATAAAAAAAATAAAGGTGGTTAATAGCGATACCAAAGAAGAAAAAAACCGTAACGTAATGCTTAATGCAGCCAACAATACAGGCCCGCGTGAGGTTAATATAGGTTTGCCCTCTACAGTTGGTGGTATTACCATTCAGGAAAATGATTTACCCGTTGTATATTTCTTTTGGCCCGAACTGCCCAACCGTACCTGGAGGCAAAGCACCAGCCTGGGCCGTACAGGCCTTTTAAAAATTAGCGAAGCCGCCATTACAACCGGCGACCTTGGCTTTGCCGTAAACTCGTACACCAAACTGGGCAGCGATAAGCAGGAAGTGGTGGGTAACCTTTCGGGCAGCCACTTTGGCTGGTTAAAAGGCGATGTAAACATATCTGGCCCAATGGGCAAAAACTGGTTTTACACCCTTGGTGCTTATGCCAACTACGACCCCAGCACTTATGATATGAAGTTTGCCAAATACTCTGACCGTACCCAAATTTACCGTGCAGGTGTTACCAAACGTTTTAATAATGGCAAAGGCCAAATTAACTTTTTATACAAATACGCCAACTCGGCATCGTTAACCAACTATGCTATCTTTAAATATAAAGAAGGCGGTAAGGTAGAAGAGGTTAACGATTTTAGGATTGGCCGCGACTCATACATTGTAAACGATGGTACGCTTAAATTTAAAGACCTACTTACAGGCAAAACCAAATTTGCGGATATGGGAGGCAGCGATGCAGCATCATTCTCGCACTCGTTTGATGTTAACGGTAAATATACATTGCAAAACGACTGGAACTTTACGTTTGCATCGCGCATAAGGTATGCCGAATCGTCTCAGCTAATAGGCATCCCGTTAGGAGTATTTAATGTTACTGCCGAAGATGGCTACGCTTACCAAAAAAGTGGCCAGGCCTATACCGGTGCTGTAAACTCTATGTTGGGCCTTTATACCGATGGTACGCCAACTACTACATTCTTATCGCGTTTTGAGGTTAAGAAAACCAAGAATGCCCACAACATGAGGATAGGCTTTACAGAGTACTATTACAACGTAGACCAGTTTACAAGCAACAGGTCGTTTTATAACCAGACTGCAAGTGCAGCACCCGATAAACTGGTGCACAACCAGGTTGGAAGCTCATCTAACACCGATGCCGACGGTTTTTACAACTACAACATAGGTGGCGAGTACCACAATGGTTTCGAAAATAAAATGTCGACTTATTTTTCTGATGACTGGGCGGTTACCGATTGGTTTAGCGTTAACTACGGTATCAACCTAAGGTACCAGAAAATTAAAGGCGATTATTACCTGACTCCAAGAACCGATGGTTTTGTTTTTGATCCTTCGCAAAAAACATATTTTGATAACGACTGGTTCCACATTGGCGGATCGGTAAACACGGTCTTAAAAGTAACCAAAAGGGCCGGTGTGTTGTTAGATTTTACTTATACCCAAAACAATGGCCAGTTAGAAAGCTACTCAGGCTTTGTAACGCCAAACCTGTCTAAAACTAAGAGCCCGTTATTAGGCTTTGGAGTATACTATAACGATAAGATATTCAGCGTGGTTTCTCAGGCAACGTACCTTACAAGAAACAACTTCCAGGCAAGGCTAAACCTTGTTAATCCGGATGATGTTAGCCAGTCATCGGTAGCAACCATATTTTACGACATACAAACATTAGGCTGGACTACCGATGTTGTTGCCAGTCCGTTTAAAGGCTTTAGCCTGCACTACCTTATAACATTCCAGAACCCGGTATACAAAAACTACGATTTTACCGCTTTTGGCAACAACTACTCATACAACGATAAAAACGTATTAGAAATATCTAAAACCCTAATGGAGATAGACCCAAGTTACTCATACAAAAAATTCAAGGTATGGGCCAGTTTCCGTTATTTCTCTAAACAGTTTGCCAACCTTACCAACGCCCTTTATTTTGATGATCGTTGGGAAACCTTTGGCGGCGTAAATTACCAAATTAACGACCATTTAGATTTTGGTGTTACTGCGGTAAACTTTTTAAACCAAACCGGTGCTAAAGGAACCATTAACGGTGCCGAACTTATTACCGATGCTTCGCAGTACTACGACCAGACACTGGTAGGATCGTACATAAGGCCATTTACATTAGAGGCTTCGCTTAACTTTAGATTCTAATAATTAAAACTATAATAACCTCATCAACCGTGGCCTGTACAAAAGGCGCGGTTTTGGGGTATACAGCTGTTTCGGGTTTCAAAAAAACGCAGCATTTTTAGCAGGAGGCCCAATAACAAATGCTAATTAAAAGACTGTACCTTTAAGGGTACGACTGTTACAGCAGCCCATACAATGGATTAAGGACCATTGCCGACACGAAAACTCTGGTGGGAGACAAACGGTAATTGTGTCGGTAACGGCTGCTAATAATGGTTTTTGCCTGGTTTAAGACACTGCCGGGTAAAAGCCGGCAACAACAATTAAAAAAATTGTTTTTAAAACATTTTTATATGAATAAAGACAGAAGAAAATTTTTAGCACAGGCAGCAACAATAAGTGGTATAGGGTTGCTTTCGCCCCTTGAATTGTTAGCTGCGCAAACGGCAGACAGTACGGAATATCAATATCCAAATCCCGCCGAAAGGCCTAAAGCCTTATTTTTTGATATAAATGAAACGGTTTTAAACCTTGAACCATTAAAGGTAAGCATAAATACGGTTTTAGGCAATAAACCAGGGCTGGCAACACTTTGGTTTACAACCATGCTGCAATACTCTTTAGTGGTTACTGCCGCCGGAAAATATGAAGACTTTGGGGCCATAGGCGCAGCCGCACTTTTAATGGTGGCAAAAAATAACGGCATAGCCCTAACGCAGGAGCAGGCTAAGAATGCTATTAAACCTATACTGAATTTACAACCCCACCCGGATGTTGTTAGTAGCCTTAAAAAGCTAAAAGCGAACGGCTACAAGCTTGTATCGTTTACCAACTCGTCTAACAAAGCTGTAAAAACGCAATTAGAAAATGCAGGCCTATCTGCTTATTTTGAGCAGCAGTTAAGCATAGAAGATATTGGCAAATTCAAACCTCATACCGATGCTTATAACTGGGCGGCAAAAAAGCTTAACCTGCAAAATAAAGACTGCATGCTTATAGCAGCACACGGCTGGGATGTTGCCGGGGCTGCCTGGAGCGGCTGGCGAACCGCGTTTATTGCGCGCCCGGGCCAGCAGCTTTTTCCGTTAGCACCCGAAGTGGAAATTAACGAACCCAACTTAACAGCAATTGCCGATAAGCTGTGTGCTTTAAAATAACCAACCATGATACATTACAACAATAAAACATTACTGCTTATAGCCTTTAGCCTGATCGCAATAGTTACTGCCAGGGCCCAAAAGGCAACGCCTTTATATCCTGAAAGCGTGGTTAAATCCCGCTACCGTGTTATTGTAGATAACGATTTTGGCGGCGACCCCGATGGATTATTTCAACTGGCGCACCAATTGTTAAGCCCGTCTACCGAAATTAAGGGCATTATAGGCTCACACCTGCGCAAGGGCGACCCTTTTGATTCGTCTGACCAAACAGCAACTAACGCCGTTAAAACGATAGAAGAGTTGCTTAAGGCCATGAAACTTAGTGGTGCCTACCCCATATACCAGGGATCTAATTCGGCTTTAACCGATATGGAGACCCCGCAAAATTCGGCTGCAGCCGATGCCATTATTAAAGAGGCATTGAGCGATGATAAACGTCCGCTTTTTGTAGTGTGCGGTGCCGGCCTTACCGATGTTGCCAGTGCCTACCTTAAAAACCCTGAAATTGCCAAACGCCTTACCGTAGTGTGGATAGGCGGGCCGGAATATCCTGCCCTTGCCACACCCCCACCCGGCTATACCAGTTTAGAATACAACCTCAACATCGATATCAACGCAGTGCGTGTGGTGTTCAATAAATCAGACCTCAACATCTGGCAGGTGCCCCGCAATACCTACAGGCAGCCGCTTATGGCATATTCTGAACTGCTTACTAAAGTAAAGCCGCAGGGTGCTACAGGCGCTTACCTTGCCGGAAAAATTGAAGGCTTGATGCAACGCCTGGCATCTATGGATTTCCCTTCGGGCGAAACCTACATTATGGGCGACAGCCCGTTGGTGCTGCTTACGGCATTGCAATCGTCTTTTGAGGCCGACCCATCGTCCAGCGATTACGTGCTTATGCCATCGCCACTGGTAAACGAACAGGGACTGTATGAAACCAATCACAAAGGCAGGAACATACGCGTGTACACCAAACTGGACACCCGTTTGCTGTTTGAAGATTTTTATAATAAGCTTGCATTATTCAACCAACCAAAACCTAAAAAATAATGACAATCTCCCACAAACTGACTGTTTTTGCCGCAATGGTGCTATCGGCAAATACGCTCTCGGCACAATTGCCCAAAAACGAGCTGCTATACGGCGTAGCCTACTACGATGAGTACATGCCCTACGACCGTTTGGATAAAGACATCAAGATGATGAAAGATGCCGGCATTAACGTAGTGCGCATTGCCGAAAGTACCTGGAGCACTGTAGAGCCCAGCGACAACGTGTTTAATTTTAGCCACATAGACCGTGTGTTAAACGCCATGCACAAAGCCGGGATAAAAGTTATTATTGGCACGCCAACCTATGCCGTGCCGGCCTGGCTGGTTAAAAAATACCCCGATGTACTGGCTACAACGCCGGGCGGCCGCAACCAGTACGGCATGCGTCAGAATATGGATATTACCAATAAAGACTACCTGTTCCACTCCGAAAGGGTTATCAGAAAAATAATGGAGCATGTTAAAGACCACCCGGCCATTATTGGCTATCAGGTAGATAACGAAACCAAATCGTACAACACGGCAGGCGCTAATGTGCAGGCGCAGTTTGTACAGTACATGAAAGACAAGTTTAAAACTACCGATGCCATAAACAAAGCTTTTGGGCTGGATTACTGGAGCAACCGCATTAACTCGTGGGAAGAATTTCCCAGTATGGTAGGTACTATTAATGCCGGTTTAAAGAGCGAGTTTGCTAAATTTTCGCGCGGGCTGGTTACCAACTTTTTATCATGGCAGGCAGGCATAGTGCGCGAGTACAGCAAAAAGGGCCAGTTTGTTACCCAGAATTTCGATTTTGAGTGGCGCAACTACAGCTACGGCATACAGGAAAGTGTAGACCATTTTGCCGCTGCCAAAGCGTTAGATGTTGCGGGTGTAGATATTTATCACCCGTCTCAGGACCATTTAACCGGTGCCGAGATATCGTTTGGTGGCGATGTGGCCCGCTCTATGAAAAACGGTCAGAACTATCTGGTTATTGAGACAGAGGCACAGGGCTTTCCGCAATGGGTGCCGTATGCGGGGCAACTGCGCCAGCAGGCGTTTAGCCATATAGCATCGGGCGCCAACATGCTGGAATACTGGCACTGGCATTCCATTCACAATTCAGCCGAAACGTACTGGAAAGGTTTGTTAAGCCACGATTTTCAGCCTAACCCTACTTATAACGAGGCCATGACCATTGGCGCCGACTTTAAAAAACTGAGCCCTAAACTGGCCAGCCTTAAGGTAACCAACAAAGCAGCCATATTGTTTAGTAATGAGGCACTATCGGCGTTTAACGAATTTAGCTTTGGCTGGGGCCGAAGAGAAAATTATAACGATGTGCTGCGCCCCATGTATGATGCACTTTACAACATGAATGTGGGTGTTGATTTTATAGACCCATCTACACAAAACTGGGATAACTACAAGCTCATCATTGTTCCTGCGCTATATGCCGCCCCCGATGCGCTGCTGCAAAAGCTAAACCAGTTTGTAAAGAATGGCGGGCATGTAGTGTACACGTTTAAAAGCGGCTTCTCGGATGAAAATGTAACCGTTCGCAATACGGTGCAGCCGGGCATTATTAACGAGGCAGCGGGCATTACCTACAGCCAGTTTGTATTACCGGAAAATGTATCGCTTAAAGGCGACCCGTTTAAAGCAGGCGAGGGCAATAAAGAAATTAAGTACTGGATGGAGCTGCTAACCCCAACCACCGCTAAGGTACTGGCATCTTACGACCACCCCGAGTGGGGCAAATATGCCGCTGTTACCCAAAATAGTTACGGCAAAGGCACCGCAACCTATATTGGCTTTATGCCGGGCGATGCGCTATTAGATAAAATAATGGAAGGCGCCGTTAAAGAAGCCGGCCTGTGGCAGGAAGACCAGAAACTACATTTTCCGCTTATAACCAAATCGGGTAAAAACCTGTCAGGCAAAACGCTGCGCTATTTCTTTAATTATTCGGCGCAAACCAAAACCTTTACCTACACCCAAGGCAATAACGGTACCGAATTACTTACCGGTAAAAAAGTGGCTAAAAATGCCGAGCTAAACTTAAAACCGTGGGATGTACTAATTATAGAAGAAAACTAACCATGAAAAAAACTGCACTATATATAATTGCTGCCCTTAGCCTTACGGCCTGCTCAAAAAAAATGTACGTAAAAGAATGGGTGGCCACTACCGAGGCTTCGGCATGGAAAACGCAAAATACCAAAGCACTTTCGGCTAATGGCACTACTGCTGGCGTTGAAATTTATACCGATAAACCCCTGCAATCTATAGACGGTTTTGGGTCGTGCTTTAACGAACTGGGGTGGACATCGCTCAGCGCCCTGAACGAGGCCGACCGCACTGCCATTATGAAGGAATTATACGAACCCAATACCGGTGCCAACTTTACCATTGGCCGTATGCCGGTGGGTGCCAACGATTTTTCGCGCGACTGGTATTCGTATGATGAAGTGGAGGGCGATTATCAAATGAAAAGCTTTTCTATTGCCAACGACCGCGAAACGCTGATACCTTTTATTAAATCGGCTACAGCCTATAACCCCGGGCTTAACCTTTGGGCATCGCCCTGGAGCCCGCCGCAGTGGATGAAGTACAACAAGCACTACGCGCTGGCTAAAGTACCCTCTGTAATGGAAAAGGTAGACAACGAGCTACAGGACAACCAGGTGGGTAAAGAGGGCACGGATATGTTTATACAAACCGACCGCAATTTTGAAGCCTACGCCCTTTACTTTAAACGTTTTGTAGAATCGTATAAAGCCGAAGGTATTACTATAAGCATGGTTATGCCGCAAAACGAATTCAACTCGGCGCAATGGTACCCAAGCTGTACCTGGACGCCCGAAGGCCTATCCAATTTTGTAAGCTACCTGGGTCCGGAAATGGACAAGCTGGGTGTAAAAGTGTTCTTCGGGACACTGGAAAGGCCAAAAGCACAATTGTTTGAAGACGTGTACAACAATCCAAAAGCCGGTAAATACCTTAAAGGTGTTGGTGTACAATGGGCCGGTAAAGAGGCGGTAGTGGATATTCATAAAACGCACCCCGACCTTAAAATTTACCAAAGCGAGCACGAATGCGGCGATGGCAAAAACAACTGGGATTATACTGTTTACAGTTGGGATTTAATGAAGCATTACCTGCTTAATGGTGCCAACGCGTATCTGTACTGGAATACATCGTTGCTAAAAGGTGGCGTTAGCCGTTGGGGCTGGAGGCAAAACTCGTTAGTTACGGTAGATGCCGATAACAAGACCTACGCCTGGAACCATGAGTATTATTTAATGAAACACCTTAGCCATTACGTTAAACCGGGCGCTACCCTATTGCAAACCAGCAGCGCGGCAGCCGTTAACCACCGTAACGATGTACTGGGCTGGTGGGAAGGCGACCTGAGCAGCAATGCCGATAACCTTTTGGCCTTTAAAAACCCCGATGGTACTATTGCTGTAATTATCTACAATAATTCTGATGCCGAAAAGCAAATAAGCCTGTCGGTTTCCGGTAAAAAGGTAACCCCTACCCTTGCGGCAAAATCATTCAACACCTTTTTAATAAAATAAGAATTAATACAACCCAAATGAAATATATTAAAATGAACAAACGTGTAAAAGTAACCTTGCTTACGGCATTGGTACTGGCTAACCTTTCGTTTAAAGGCGCCCCCGGAGATGAAAAAAACCCACCCCTGCTTACGGTAGACGGCCTGCAGTTTGCCGACCTTAACCGCAACGGTAAACTGGATGTATACGAAGATTACCGCCGCACTATAGAAGACCGCGTTAACGACCTTGTTGCCCAAATGACAGAGGACGAAAAAGCGAGTTTTGTATTGGGTACCGGTATGCCCGGATATGACGGTATTACACCTGTAGTTGGCGCCATAGAAGGCCGCGTACCGGGTGCCGCCGGAGGTACTTACGAAATTGAGCGCCTTGGCATTCCGGCTATTATTGTAGCCGATGGCCCTGCCGGCCTTCGTATAAAACCAAAAAGGGATAATGATACCAATACCTATTATTGCACGGCTTTTCCGGTAGGTACAGCATTGGCCTCTACCTGGAATACCGAGCTTATTGAAAGCGTAGGTAAAGCTATGGGTAACGAGGTTAAAGAATATGGTATAGATGTGTTGCTTGCACCGGCGCTTAACATTCACCGTAACCCGTTGTGTGGCCGTAACTTTGAGTATTATTCAGAAGACCCGTTAGTATCGGGTAAAATTGCTGCGGCAATGGTAAACGGTATCCAGAGCAATGGCGTAGGTACCTCTATAAAACACTTTGCTGCCAACAACCAGGAAACCAACCGCCTTTCTATCAACGAGCATATTAGCGAAAGGGCTATGCGCGAATTGTACCTTAAGAATTTTGAGATAACCGTTAAGGAGTCGCAACCGTGGACGGTAATGTCATCTTACAACCTTATTAACGGTACGTATACATCAGCACGCGAAGACTTGCTTACAGAAATTCTTCGTAACGAATGGGGCTTTAAAGGCATTGTAATGACCGACTGGTTTGGTGGTTACGCAGGTTTTGAGTCGCTTAAAGGTACAAGTAACGTAACGGCACAGCTAACAGCCGGTAACGACCTGCTTATGCCGGGTATGGATCAGCAGAAGAAATCGATACTTGCCGACTTAAAAAGCGGCAAACTTAGTAAAGATGTTTTAGACCGTAACATTAAAAGGATATTGGAACTGGTTATGAAATCGCCGGTTACCAAAAAATATAAATATACCGATAAGCCAGATCTTAAAGGCAACGCCAAAGTAACCCGAGATGCCGCTGCCGAAGGTATGGTACTGCTTAAAAACGAAAGCAACGTACTACCTTACACCAATAAAACAGGTACTATTGCTGCGTTTGGTGTAACATCATACTCATTTATAGCCGGTGGTACCGGTAGTGGCGATGTTAACGAGGCCTACACCATATCGTTATTAGACGGTTTAAGTAATGCCGGTTTTAAATTAGACGAAGAGCTTAAAAAAGTATACGTTCCGTTTGCCGAAAAAGAAAACAAAAAAGAACTGGCACGACGCGAAAAAGAAGGCTTATTAGTACCGCCGCCAAGGTTTTCTGAACTTGACATGACCACTGATTTTATTGCACAAAGGGCTGCTGCCGATGACCTTGCTATTATAACGCTGGGCCGTAACAGTGGCGAAGGCGGAGACAGAGCCATATCTGACTTTAATATTGGTACCGATGAGGCTAAGCTTATTGATGATGTTAGCAAGGCCTTTCATGCCAAAGGTAAAAAGGTAGTGGTAATACTAAATATTGGTGGTGTTATGGAAACCGCCAGTTGGAAAAATAAAGTAGATGCTATTTTATTAGCATGGCAGCCGGGCCAGGAAGGCGGTAACTCTGTAGCCGATGTATTAAGCGGTAAAGTAAACCCATCGGGTAAATTAACCATGACGTTCCCTGTTAAGTATGAGGATACGCCATCGGCCAAAAACTGGTTGGGCACCCCGGCAGATAATCCTAAAGAGGTTACGTATGAAGAAGGTGTTTACGTAGGCTACCGCTACTACAACACGTTTAACGTAAAGCCATCGTATGAGTTTGGTTACGGTAAATCGTACACCACGTTTGATTATACCGATGTTAGACTGGGCAGCAAAGCCTTTGATAAAACCATGACGGTTACCGTTACGGTTAAAAACAACGGTAAAGTAGCCGGTAAAGAGGTGGTTGAGGTGTACTTATCTGCCCCTGCTAAAAACATCGACAAACCAAAATCAGAACTAAAAGCCTTCGGCAAAACTAAAGAGCTCAAACCGGGCGAAAGCCAGACACTTACGCTAACACTTAGTGCCAAAGACCTTGCCTCTTTTGTGGAAAGCAAAAGTGCATGGGTTGCCGAAGCCGGTACGTATACCGTAAGTGTGGGTGCATCATCATTTGATATTAAAAAAACAGCCACGTTTACCCTTGCTAAAGAGCAGGAGGTAGAAAAGGTTAAAAAAGCGTTTGCGGCAGATAAGAAATTTGCCGATATGAAACCCTAAACTATTTTTTTGGTTATAAATAGTGTTACGTTTTGTTACTTTTTATGTGTAAAAACCACTGTGCTACGGCATAGTGGTTTTTTGCTTTTAATATAATCCCGATAGCCTACACCCAACCTGCAAGGTTTTTTGAAACTTTGTAGGTTTATCAATAAGCTAAATTTAAAACCTACAAGGTCTTAGAGACCTTGCAGGTTGCTAAATCGTAAATAGCAGACCCTGAAAGGGTCGCACATAATAGCGTAGGGAAACGCCCTGCGAAAACGCCCAAGCAACGCATAAAAAAAGGCTGCTCCCAAAATAAGGAACAGCCTGCAAAGTAAAGGCATTCGAAAAATTAGATGGCGGTATAACCACCATCGGCAATAATATAGCTACCTGTAGTAAACGACGATTTATCTGAACTAAGAAAAGTAACCAGATCGGCAATTTCCTGCGCCGTACCCAGGCGGTTCATAGGTGCTTTAGCCTCAAGGGCTTTCAGCATATCTTTATTAGAGTGTGCAGTAAGCAGCGGAGTCTCAATATAACCGGGACCTACCGCATTACAACGAATGTTTTTAGTACCGTACTCTGCCGCAATGTTTTTAGTAAGGCCAACCACACCGTGCTTAGCAGCCGTATAAGCCACACTGTTAGGTGCTGCCACCGTACCGTGAATAGAAGCGATATTTACAATGCTGCCACCACCATTTTTTTCCATCTGCTCTAACTGGTAACGGCAGGCATAAAACACACCGCTAAGGTTAAGGGCAATAACTTTATCCCAGGCATCTGTTTCATATTCACCTGTTGGGGCAGCGGGGCCACCAATACCGGCGTTATTGCAGGCCACATCTAAACGGCCGTATTTAGCCACAACGGCTTCCACTAATTTCTTGTTCTCTTCGGCTATAGACGAGTCGGCTTTTACAAAAAAGGCCTCGCCACCGGCATCCTGTATTGCTTTAACGGTTTGTTCGCCGTGTTCAGCACTAACATCTGCAACTACTACTTTGGCGCCCTCCTGGGCGTATGTTTCGGCTATTGCGCGGCCAATTCCCGATCCTGCTCCGGAAACCACAGCCACTTTGCCTGCTAATAAAGACATGTGTTTGATTTTTAAAATTATACTATAAAGTTAGCGAATATCCTGCCATCATTGTCTCTATAAGAAGCATTTGTATAAACTTTAACAATAGCTTAAAATGACGTGTTAAAACATGGCTGTCAATTTAAAAATCAGGTAACTTTGCAGTATGTATGCCCTGATTGACTGCAATAATTTTTACGCCTCTTGCGAGCGTGTTTTCCAGCCCAAATGGCAGGGAAAGCCCGTTGTAGTATTGTCTAACAACGATGGCTGCATTATATCGCGCAGCGAAGAAGCCAAGGCTTTGGGCATTGGCATGGCCGTGCCGGAGTTTAAAATCAGGGATATGCTACGCGAAAACGGCGTGGGTGTGTTCTCTTCCAACTATTCCCTTTACGGCGACCTTAGTGAGCGTGTTATGGGCATTATGGAACTGTTCTCGCCCAACGTAGAAAAATACAGCATAGACGAGGCTTTTGTAGACTTTAACGGGGTTGCAGTACAAGATTACCATAGCCGCGGCCTTGAGATGCGCAACCGCGTTTTAAAATGGCTGAGCATACCTATTTGTGTGGGGGTAGCGCCTACCAAAACCCTTTCTAAAGCAGCCAACCGCATTGCCAAAAAATACCAGGACCACACTCAGGGCGTGTATGTTATAGATACCGAAGAGAAACGTATTAAAGCCCTTAAATGGCTTAAAATAGAAGATGTTTGGGGCATTGGCTACCGCACCGCGCGCAAGCTTAAGGCGCGTAATGTGGTTACAGCCTACGATTTTACGCTACCCCACATGGAAGACTGGATAAAGAAAGAAATGGGCGTAGTAGGCATGCGCATAAAAATGGAGCTGGAAGGCACACCCACCCTTGGCGATGGCGCCGTGCCGGAAAAGAAAAAAAGCATTGCTACTACCCGCAGTTTCCCTAAACAGTTGACTGATTACGATTTAATCAGGGAGCGTGTAAGCACGTTTGCATCTGTCACTGCCGAAAAGCTGCGCAAGCAAAACTCAATGTGCCATACCATTATTGT
The DNA here is from genome assembly GCF_000422725.1 of Flavobacterium subsaxonicum WB 4.1-42 = DSM 21790. Lineage (GTDB taxonomy): Bacteria > Bacteroidota > Bacteroidia > Flavobacteriales > Flavobacteriaceae > Flavobacterium > Flavobacterium subsaxonicum. Next base: position 16,412 of record NZ_AUGP01000025.1, on the reverse strand, counting down.
AATGCTGGTGGCCGATAAGCACAGTATAGACACCCCAAAATACCATTACAGCCGGGCGGTAACGCTTCCGTTTGCTACCAATTCGGCTATAACTATAAGTAATGCTGCCATACAACTGCTTAAAGATTTAATGCAAAGCACTGATACCGTTAAGTTTAAAAAGGCCGGCGTTATTGTAAGCGAGCTGGTGCCCGATAATACCAAGCAGTTTAACCTGTTTGTAGATGAAGACCCACGCCACGCCGCCATTATGAAGGCAATGGATAAAATGAACACCAAAAACGGCAGCCGGGTTGTTCGCCTGGGCGCGCAGGCAGAAAAAACGTGGGACATGAAGCAGGAAATGCGGTCACCACGCTATACCACAGCTATTAACGATATACTTGTTGTACAATGCCATTAGATAAAAACAACAAGCCTAAGCTTACCCTTTTTTCGCCTGATTTTGAGGGCGGTGCAGAGTTGCCCCTTATAAATCACGGGGTTAAGGCAGGATTTCCGTCGCCGGCACTCGATTTTATGGAGTACGCCATAGACCTCAATAAGCACCTGGCACGCAACCCTTTAGCCACCTTTTATATTAAGGTAGATGGCAACTCTATGACCGATGCCGGTATAGACCACGGCGACCTGCTGGTTATAGACCGTAGCCTGGAACCTGCCGATGGCCGCATTGCCATTTGCCTTATCGATGGCGATTTTACCGTTAAACGCCTTAAACTGCAAACCGACTGCCTTTACCTTATGCCCGAAAACCCTGCTTACCAGCCCATTAAAGTAACCGAAGACAACCAGCTCGTTATCTGGGCTATTGTAACGTATGTAATTAAAAGGGTGGGATAATAAGCCTATGGCAAAGAAAAATGCCATTTACCTTTTACGGCAACCGTTGTTTTTGTATTTTTCTGCATCAGATAGCAAACAGCCTTCCCAAAAAAAAATTCAATATCTCAGAATGAAAAAAATTGCTGCACTTATAGCCTTCCTTTTATCGTTTATGGTTCAGGCACATACACACCACGCAACAACCGGTTTAGGTGCTGTAGCACAGTCTAATCATAAAAAAAAGGCTCAGGGTAGTAAAGATTTTGAGGTGGTAAACGCTATTGCCGATATGCAAAAACTTGTAGTTGCCGCACCCAATAACAACCAGCTTTTGTATGTTAAAGGCTATTTTAAGCCGGGTGATGGCGGCGAGGGCTTCTTTTTATACAAGCATGCCGACACCCTTAAAACCAACCTGGGTACTATTTTTGCCTCATACAAAAAAACCGGCAGATGGATACGCCAATACTCTGGTTATATGAATGTTGCCTACTTTGGAGTGCAGCGCAACTGGGAATTTGATAAGGTAATTACCAATTCTGAAAGGATACAAAATATGATAGACTTTGCATCTGAAAATCAAATTTATAGCACCCAAAGCGATGTAACCATCTTTTTTCCGAACGGGCAGTACTTTATAGATAAACCACTGATTATAAAAGACTACGTTAAGCTATTAGGTTCTCCGGGCACATTGCTTACCAATAAGGGCGACAAGTACGATTATATGTTTAAACTCAACAAAGGTGCTGTAACCCACGTGCGTATGGAAAATTTCCAGATAAACTGCAACAGGCAGCCAGGCGTTGGGGGGATGCATTTTAAAGCAGAATTTCCTGCAAAAGGCAATCAGCAGGGTGGGCTTTGGGATGCCGTTTTTAAAAACATTACTATATCCGAAGCCTCAAACACAGGCATTTACATGGAAGGCGGCGAGGCATCTGTAAGCTATAACCTGGCGCACCAGTTTATATTGTTTGAAAACGTGAGGGTTAGCCGCATTAATGCAGAGCATCCTGCTCTTAAAATGACAGGCTATAACGCCAATTTTACCTATACCAACTGCGAGTTTAGAAACACGGGCACTTTTGCCGATAATAAATATAACGCCGTAGATGGCGCTTGCATACTTATAACATCTAACGATCCACCCCCTTATCAGCAGGGGTCGTATGCTGTTTCGTTTATAAATTCGGGGTTTGGCGGGTATCCAAAGTATGGGGCAATTATAGAAAATTCAGGACAAATAACTTTTGACACCGGCTTTTACGAAGGATCTGATATTGCTTTTGATATTAAGAACAGCAAGCATGTGCAGATTATTAACAACCGGTTTGCCAATGCCGCCGGCTGCGGTGCTAAAGAGGGCCTGTTTTCTCATACGGGGAATTCCGGTGCCATTGTAACCGCCGAAAACTCTGTAATAGAGGTATCTAACAACCGAATGGATGTAAGCCTGGACGAGTATCCGGCGCTGAAAGATCAGTATTTTATTATAGGCAAAGGCAATAACAACGTGTTTAACATTCAAAACAACTCTTTTAATGTGCCGGCCCTTTCAAAAACATTAGGCCTCGTACAAGCTATACAGGTGGTTAATGGTGCACTGGATCTTGCCGGAAGAAAGATAGTTAGCGTAAACCCGCCCGACAACTACGACTATACTATAATTGATATTGAGACACTTAACGCTACGTCCAGCACCGGCGAAACCTTTTTTATAAAGGCTAACGAATGCCGACTCAGGTTTGTACAAATGGATGCCAACGATACCTCCGGGCCAAATATTTACTTAAATGGTAAATCGTCGTTGAGTTTAAGTAATGGCCAGTCGGCTACGTTTATCAAAATAGAAAACACCTACCACCTGGTTTCTGTTACTAAATAAAACATGGCAAAAAACGCTTAATATTTCACTTTCGGACTTCGAGTTACGCTATTTTTGCGCATAAAATATCCGGCACGAATTTCCTCAATCCTAACCTTTCAAAATTTGTGAAAATTCGAAAAATTCGTGTCAGCATTTTTTCCTTCCCATCATAATTTTCAAAAACGAATGATGAAACTTTTTCCGACACGAATTTTCACAGATTTTCACGAAGCTCAAATTTTGTATTTGAGAAATTCGTGTCGGATGATTCCCTTATCACATATCTACAACAAACTATCGTATTTATACAATTGCGTTTCCTGATTATTCCCGAAATTTGTAATCATGGAAAAATCCGGAATAACCAAAACACAAATAGCGGTAATGAGCGTGGCTGCCGGCGTTTGCGTAGCCAACATTTACTACAACCAACCCATACTAAAAGACATAGCCCTAAACTTTAAGGTAACCGAAAGCCGCGCAGGCATTATATCGGTACTGGCGCAGGCGGGCTACGGACTCGGGCTGTTCTTCCTTACCCCGTTGGGCGACAAAATAAACCGCAAGAAACTCATCGTGGCCTTAATGATAGCCCTTGTGGCAGTATTGGTAGGCATTACGTTTGTACAGAATTTCTTTTGGTTGTGTATCTTTAGCCTGCTTACGGGCTTGTTGGGCGTGGCAGCGCAGGTAATTTTACCTATGGCGGCAAGCATGGACAGCAAAAACCGCGGCCGCACCGTGGGCATTATATTTACCGGCATATTGGTGGGCATACTGGCGGCCCGGGTGTTTAGCGGTTTTATTGCCGAATGGCTCAACTGGCGCTACGTATACGGCATATCGACGGGTATGGTGGTGGTTAGCACGGTTATGATACAAGTGGCACTACCCAATGTAAGTCCTGGGTTTCAGGGCAACTATGCCAGCTTGTTAGGCAGTACCCTGCACCAGTTTAGGCGTTTTCCGCAATTGCGAAAAACAGCCCTGTTAGGAGCATTAGCCTTTGGGGTATTCTGCTCGTTCTGGACAACCCTTACATTCCAGCTCGGCGGAAGCCCGTTTAACTTTAAGTCAGATATTATAGGCCTGTTCGGCATCCTGGCCATAGCCGCAGCGCTGCTGGCACCGCTTTTTGGCAAGCTGGCCGACAAAGGCAACCCCGCCCGGGCACAGCTTATAGCCATAAGTTTAGTGCTGGTAAGCATTATTTTAGTAAAATTTTATCCATTTTCGGTAATAGCCTTTGTAATTTCGGTACTACTGTTAGATGTTGGCATTCAGGCCACGCAGGTAACCAACGTAGCCACCATTTACACACTCGACGAAACCGCCCACAGCCGCATTAACACCGCCTACATGACCACCTATTTTATAGGCGGCGCCCTTGGCAGCTTTGTGGGCATACAATGCTGGAACGCCGGCGGCTGGCAAATGGTAACCTGGCAGTTGCTTATATGGTGCCTGCTGGCTTTGGGGATAGTGCTTTTGGGAGTGAGGAATTTAAAAACCTCAGCCTCTCAATAAGAAGTCCTTACCCAGCCCCTCTCCGAAGGGAGGGGAGCCAGCTACACTCAGAAGAGTAAGCACGATTGAATGAAGCTCTGGCGGCCTCATCTTTTTGCGTTAAGCAAATTATAAGAAGAGGCGTTAAAATCATTTGCTGTTTGAGCGCCAGCGAGCCTGCCTGCCGGTAGGCAGGTTCAAATGATTTAGCCGAAGCGAAATAATTGTAGCTAAAAAAGATGTAGCCTTGAATTTTTGTTTCTTTTGTTTCAAGACAAAAGAAAAATGAACATAGAACACATGAAAATACCCATATTATGAAAAATATACTCCTCACCATACTACTATCCGGAACTGCCTTTGCACAAAACAAGCTCGAAGAAGTAGCCGAGTTTGGCAAGAACCAACCCATAGGCGTGGCGGTGCAAACCGGCACCAACAGGCTGTTTGTGTCGTTTCCGCATACCGAGCCGTTTTTGTATGCCGTTACAGAAATTGTAAACGGCAAGCGCGTGCCCTACCCAAACGAGGAATGGAACAAGTACCTGCCCGAAAAACCGGCCGATCATTTTGTAAATGCCCAGGATATGTATGCAGATGATAAGGGTTTCCTTTGGGTACTCGACTCTAAGCCTGCAGGCGCGGCAGCCGTAATTGGCGAAGGCGGTACCGAAACCGAGGGTACATTCAAGATGCTTAAAATTAACCTTGCCACTAATACCGTTGCCAAAATTTACACCTTTGGCGGACTCGATAAAACCAAAAGCGCCCTTAACGATGTGCGTGTAGATACCCAAAACCAACTGGCCTACCTGTCAGACCCCGGCCTTAAAGCCATTGTAGTGCTCGACCTAAATACTGATGCCGTTAGGGTTGTGCTGCAAAACCATACCTCTACCACCGTTACCCCGGGCTACAAAGTGGTTATAGACGGCAAAGAAATGACAGACGATAAAGGCAAGCCCTTTAAAAGCGATGTTAACGGCATTGCGCTTACTAAAAACAACAAATATTTTTACTACAAGCCCATTAACCACGACAAGCTGTACCGTATAGCAACCCAATACCTGGCCGATGCCGCGCTAACCCCTGCCGCCATTGCCGCCAAGGTACAAACGGTTGGCAACGCCGGTGTTACCCACGGCCTGGAAGCCGACGCCAAGGGCAATATTTACTTTGGCAATTCGCCCGAGCATGCCATTAAGTACATTTCGCCTGATGGTAAGCTGCATACCTTGGTAACCGACGACCGCATTATCTGGCCCGACTCTTTTGGCATTGGTGCCGATGGCTACCTTTACTTTAGCTGTGCCCAAATGCACCGCCTGCCCAAATACAACAACGGCGAAAACAGGGTGGAGTATCCGTTCAGGGTTTTTAGGGTTAAGTTGGGGGAGTAGGGGATTTTGTTCGATAAGGTGGACACTAATAATCAGGTAAATTTCACTTTGGTTAAAATTCTTTTTTTTGATCACTGTACTTTAAAAAAGCTACAATTCAAGGGCATGTCCTTAAATAATCTACTATTCAATGACATGTTTTAAAAATAAGTTGTATTTTTGCAGCAACAGTACACACCACGCGATAGGCTTCTTTTAAAGAAACACAGCGTCCCAGGGTGTGTCTTTTGCTTTTATAAAGGTTTGTAAAACTATATAGCCTCGCTGATAATACATTTTTTAGTATTTTAGCGAGGCTAATTTTATTTTATGTTCACAAAAAAGGCCTTTACAATAGAGGCACAAATCAGTCAGCTGAAAGAAAGAGGGTTAATTATCAACAATCAAGATAATGCACAACATTATCTATCACACATAAGCTATTACAGATTAGGAGAATATTGGTTTTCTATGCAGGAAGATAAAGAAAATCACTTATTTAAGCCCAACAGCAGATTCCCTGATGTAATTGCCTTGTACAATTTTGACAGAGAGTTACGAATATTACTTTTTGATATTATCGAAAAGATAGAAATAAGCTTAAGAACAAAATTGATCTATCACCTTTCGCATGAATTTGATGCCTGGTGGTTTCAGAATTTTGAAATTTTTATTGATAGTAAAGCGTTAGTAAAAACTTTAGCAAGTTTAGAGGAAGAACTTGAACGCACAAAAGAAGTAACCATAAAAAATCATTTTAAAAAGCATAAAGATGATTTGCGATTCCCCCCGTCCTGGAAATCCTTAGAACAGACCAGCTTTGGGGCTTTATCTAAACTATATGGTAATTTAAAGAACAATGTCAAATCAAAAGACACTATCGCTATCGAATTTGGTGCAGTTAATCATACATATCTTCCAAGTTGGCTTCAGTCAATTGCTCAAATAAGAAATTTATGCGCACATCATTCGAGACTATGGAATAAAAATTTACCAGGAGCACCTAAACTTTTAACAAAGCCACCTTTTGCCTGGGTTAATGATGTGCCTGGCCAATTTCAAAAACTATACGTGCATTTGTGCATAATGAAGTATCTAATCAATATTATTCAGCCGGAAAATAATTTCACAAATAGGTTAAACGACCTATTTGTGAAATATCCCAATGTTGATCCTGATGCGTTAGGGATGAAACCCAAATGGCAGGATGAAGAATTATGGAAAGTCACATAATGATAAACAAGCACTTACACAAAAGCCAAAGCGTGATTAATTTAATCTTGCTTTGGCTTTTGTGCAGTCGCTCCAGTACTTACCACAGGATTAGCATTACTTCTTGCACTATTTAAATAGGGCGAGTTAATTTCCGGTTCACCTGCAAGTTTTCGTAATAATCTGTTAGTCTCATGTTGCTGCGTAATACGTTCATCAATTTTATAATACCATAAAATCAATACACGAAGTGCAAAAAATATAATTGCTATTACTGCCAGAATTACAACAAGCTCCATTATGCCAAATTTTCCCATAAGTAAGAATTTTAATTGTTACATTTAAATCTAAAACCAAAGATAAATGGTATACTGCTAAACATTTTATGGAAATCCTCATTCGATATAGATTATTACCTTACGCTTATATAGATGGACTCCCAAAACCTAAACAACTCCCCCAAAAACCTAAAACAAAAGTCCGTATCCCGTTAGGGTAAGAAATGTTTGTGGCGTATCTTTACTACGCCTAAAAAACACCCCTTCATGGATAATTTAGATGCAGCAAGAATGCAAATGGCATTCACCCTTATATTTCATATTGTTTTTGCCTGTATTGGTATGGTAATGCCCTTTTTTATGGTCATTTCGCACTACAAATGGCTTAAAACCCGCAAACCCGAATTTTTAACCCTTACTAAATCGTGGCAAAAAGGCGTAGCCATATTTTTTGTTACGGGCGCCGTGTCGGGCACCGCACTTTCGTTTGAGCTGGGCCTGCTGTGGCCCAATTTTATGAAGTACGCCGGCCCCATTATTGGTATGCCTTTTTCGTTAGAAGGTGCCGCCTTTTTTATAGAGGCCGTGGCCTTGGGCTTTTACCTGTACGGGTGGAACAAAATACCCGAACGCTTTCACCTGCTTACCGGTGTAATTGTGGGGGTATCGGGGGTACTGTCGGGCATACTGGTAGTTTCTGCCAACAGCTGGATGAACGCCCCCAGCGGTTTCGACTACGTTAACGGCCAGTTTATCAACATCGATCCCGTTGCGGCTTTTTTAAACCCCGCCTGGTTTGCACAGGCCCTGCACATGACGCTGGCTGCCTTTGCCGCCACATCATTCGCCGTAGCAGGCATACATGCCTGGCAAATTTATAAAGGCCGAAACACCGTTGTACACAAAACCGCCTTTAATATTGCCATTGTATTTGGTGCCATAGCCGCATTGCTGCAACCCCTTAGCGGCGATTATTCGGCCAAGGATATTGCCGAGCGCCAGCCCGCCAAGCTCGCTGCCCTTGAGGCGCATTACAAAACCGAAAAAGGCGCTCCCCTTTATATTGGCGGTATTGTTAACGAAGACACCCACCAGGTTACCCACAAGATAGAAATCCCTAAAGCGTTGTCCTTTTTAGCCTTTGGCGATTTTGATGCCGAGGTTAAGGGCCTTAACGACTTCCCGGAGCAGGACCGCCCGCCCGTTGCCATAACGCACTATGCCTTTCAGGTAATGGTGGGCCTGGGCACGCTGCTAATGCTGGCCGCTGCCGTTTACCTCATCAGCCTTAAAAAGCGCACCTGGCAGGATAACAAACGCTACTGGCTGTACTTTGCCGTTATGGCTCCCGTTGGCTTTTTAGCCCTGGAGGCCGGCTGGATAGTAACTGAAGTTGGCCGCCAACCGTGGATAATACACAACGTTATGCGCACTAAAGATGCCGTTACCCCCATGCCGGGCATGATATACAGTTTTTATATGTATGTGTTTTTATACGTAATCCTGTCAATCTCGGTAACATGGCTTATGGCACGCCAGATAAAAGTGCTTAACACCACCCAAACCTCATAATTATGCTGTATGTAGTGCTGTTTTTTACCGTTCTTTCGTTTTTTTTATACGTGCTTTTGGGTGGCGCCGACTTTGGTGCCGGCATACTCGAAATGTTTTCGGGTGCAGAGCATAAAAAGTCCATCAAAAAAACGGTGTATAGTGTATTGGGTCCCGTTTGGGAAGCCAACCACATCTGGATCATTATCCTTATCGTAATTTTATGGATCGCCTTTCCGGCCTTTTATAATGTGGTAATTATTTACCTACACATTCCGCTAACCTTAGTGCTGTTGGGCATTACCCTGCGCGGTGTGGCATTTGTTTTCCGTCATTACGATGCCGTTAAAGACAAAACCCAGCACCTGTACGACCGCATGTTCGAATTCTCGTGCCTGGTTACCCCTATTTTTCTGGGAATGACGTTTGGCACCCTCCTGCACGGCGACATCATGCTGTTGGAAGACTCTCCCAACGCCGACTTCTACGCGCTATACATTCATCCGTGGCTACAGCCGTTTCCTATATTTACCGGGTTCTTTTTTAGTGCGTTGTGTGTGTTTTTATCGGCTACTTTTTTAATTGGCGAAGCTAAAGATTACGAAAAACGCATGTATATGCGCAAGGCCGGTATTGCTACCTTAGTGGTGGTGGTACTGGGCATGGCAACCCTTATTGCGGGTTATATTGCAGGCAACGAGTTTACACAGGAGTTTTTATCCAATTACTACGCATTGGGTGCCGTAACCTTATCCGGGTTATTGCTGTACCCGTTGTGGAAAAGCATACGCATTGGGCGTATAATATACTGCCGCTTTTTTGCAGGCTTGCAGGTGTTGCTTATACTGTTTGCAGCCATAGGCATACACTACCCCAACCTTATTATTACCAGGAGTGGCGAGATTAGCCTGCTGGCCAACAGGGCCCCGGATGCCGTTATAAGCGTACTGGGTATCTCGTTAATAATTGGCGGACTGCTGATTATTCCCGGGTTGTTGCACCTTTTAAAATCGTTCAGGATGATAAAAATACTCGAAGAAAGAGATTAGTTGATATTGTTTGGAGGCAATAGCTTAATGATAGCGCTGATAGGTGTATGCAATTTGGGTACATTTACAAACTCAGCATAAAGTTTTCGCGGTTAAGCCCATCAGTAAGATACAGCTTGCTAATGCTCATTACATCAGACAGCATTTTTTTTAGTGCCGAAAAATCATTTGGCTTTTTAACGTAGATATTTGCACCCGCAACAAAAGTATCTTCAATATCTGCAATAGAGCCCGATGTAGAATATATGGCTACAGCTACTTCTCTAAACTTTGCATTGCCCCTAATTTCTTTAAGGCACTCTTTACCGGGCTTGCCGGGCATGTTAAGATCCAGGAAAATAATATCAGGAAGTTTCTCGGCCAAAGCCAGATAGCTCATCAGGGCATAGCCATCATTAACCATATCCAGGCTATGCACCATCTTTACCTCGTTAAAGGCATCTTCAAACAGCATCCGGTCATCCTGATCGTCATCTGCTAATACAATATGTAATTGATAAGAGCGCATTAATATGTTGGGTTAACCAAACCTGTTAGCAGTATTAAGGTATGCTTAGAATTGGTTAACCCTCCAAAAGTACTTCTAATAAAATGAAACTAATCATTAAACCGTAAAAATCTGTTTTTCAATAAATTATACATCAAAAACACTACTTAATACCGGTAGGCATAAGGGGCAGTTCTTTATCTTCCAAGTAACTCATCATAAAGCTTTCACGGTTAAGCCCATCGGTAAGGTAGAGGCGGCTTACGCTAATAACATCGACAATAATTTTTTTAAGCGATATATAATCGCCCGGCTTTTTAATAAAAATGTTAGCCCCGGCTACAAAGGCAGATTCCAGATCTTCTACAGATCCTGATGCCGTATAAACGGCCACAGCCATATCTCTAAACATTTTATTGTTCCTAATAATTTTAAGGCAGTCCATACCACTTTTATCGGGCAGGTTAAGGTCTAAAAAAACAAGGTGGGGCAGGTTTTTAGTCTGCTTTAAATGGCTTATAAGGTCTTCGCCACACGTAACAATAGTAAGGGTGTGCGCTACCCGCACATCATTAAATGCATCTTTAAACAGCATCCGCTCATTGGGGTTTGCAGCGGCAAGAACAATATTTAATTTACCTATCTTCATACATAAAATGCTAATCAATTTTTCTGCATTGTTATCCTCAAACATCCTGATTAACAAAATAAATTTAAATAATACCACGCATGACTACAAATAATTTAAGATTATTCTAAGCAATAATTATGATGTTATTCACAATTTAAGGCGCATATAATTTTATTTTAACACTATCTTACTATAATAATATACGTTTTTCCTGCTCCTGCAGATTTGATTCTTATACTTCGGTTTACAAAAAATTGCCCTTTGCTTTACGGTAACTTATTATAGCCTGCGGTGCAACTAACACCTACTTAACATGCGGCTTATAGTTTTGCGGCAATTAACAACGCAAATTATAAGTACATGAAAAAACTACTACTAATCCTGTCGGTTTTTATGCTGGCCCTAACGGCTAATGCACAAAAAACCGGCGTTATTTCCGGAAAGATCACCGATCTGGAAGGCAACTTCTCACTACCCGGGGCAACGGTAAAGCTTAGCGAAGGCAGTCGCTATACGATATCCAACCAAACCGGCGATTTCGAATTCCTTAACATTCCGGCAGGCAGCTATACTGTAGAGGTAATTTACTTAGGTTACGAAACAAAAACAGAGCAGGTAACTGTAAACGAGGGTGCCAATACTACCGTAAACATTGTTATGAGCACCGGTGCCGAAACACTGCAAAATGTTACCGTAGTAGGCGAACGCCTTAAAGGCCAGGCACGTGCCCTTAACCAGCAAAAAAACAACAGCAATATAACCAACGTAATCTCGTCTGACCAGGTGGGGCGTTTTCCTGATAGTAACGTGGGCGACGCCTTAAAGCGTGTTCCCGGTATTACCATGCAGAACGACCAGGGCGAAGCGCGTAATATTATCATCCGCGGCTTGGCGCCATCATTAAACTCGGTTACCCTTAACGGCGACAGGATACCATCGGCCGAAGGCGATAACCGTAATGTACAGATGGACCTTATTCCGTCGGACATGATTGCTACCATACAGGTAAACAAAACCCTTACGCCAGATATGGATGCCGATGCCATTGGAGGATCGGTAAACCTTATTACCCGTGCCACGCCAAACGGCGAGAGGATATCGGCTACATTAGCCGGTGGTTACGGCCCTATCAGGGAGAAGGCTATTTACACTGCAGGCCTTGTTTACGGTAACCGCTACCTTAGCAACAAGCTGGGCATGGTGGTTAGCGGATCGTACAATAACAACGATTTTGGGTCGGACAACATTGAGGCCGTTTGGGTTAAAGATGAGTTTAACAACGTATATGTAGAAGAGCACGATATCAGGAAGTACGATGTACAGCGTATTCGCCGTAGCGCATCTGTAGCGTTAGATTATAAGTTTAACGATAACAACGTTATTTACGCCAATGCCATTTACAACTGGAGGGATGACCGCGAAAACCGTTTTAGGACTACCTATGATGATATTGCGCCGGAGTATGAAGGCGAAACCATTATTGGCTACACCGGAAGGGTAAAGCGCGAAACTAAAGGCGGTGTAGATAACAGCCGCAACAAAAGCAGAAGGCTGGAAGACCAGCGTGTGCAAAACTATGCACTACGCGGCGAGCACCTTTTAAGCTCTACGTTAGATATGGACTGGTCTATGAACTACGCCAAGGCAAGAGAATTTAGGCCGGGCGAGCGTTACATAGAGTTTGAGCAGGAAGACCTTGCTTTTACACAAGACCTTAGCAACACTAAAAAACCTTTTATTGGCACCACAGGCGAAGATGCAGCTTCTTTTGCACAGTCGGCATTAACAGAAAACCGCGATAATACTGAGGAGAGCGAGTTTGGCGCAAGGGTAAACATCCGTTTTCCTTTCTCTGCTATAGCTGGGCAAAAAGGCCGTTTAAGAACCGGGTTACGCTTAAGGATAAAAGATAAAGACCGTAACAACATATTCTACTCTTACGAGCCAACCAGCGACGTTACACTGGCCGATGTGCAAACCAGCTACTTTGGTGGCAACGGTTTTAATCCGGGCAGCAAGTACGTACCGGGCCTGTTTGCTTCGGCCAACTACCTGGGCGGGCTTAACCTTAACAACACCGACCTTTTTGAGGGCGAGGCAGATCCGTCAGAATTCTTAGCGGTTAACTACAAAGCCAAAGAAAATATTTATGCCGGCTATGTGCGCTGGGACCAGGATTTTAACAGCAAACTGTCTATGATATTAGGTGTGCGTATAGAAAACACCAACATAGACTATACCGCAAACAGGGTATTGGACGAAGAAGAGCTTGAAGGCCAGATAAACAACACCAACTCGTACACCAACGTGTTGCCAAGTGTTACCTTTAAGTATGATGCTACCGAGAATTTCATCCTGCGTACGGCCTTTACAACGGCATTGGCACGACCGGATTATTATGCGCTTGCACCGTATGTAAACAACATTGCAGCCGACTCTGAAATTATTGCCGGTAACCCGGAGCTTGATGCTACCTACTCGTACAACTTTGATTTAATGGGCGAGTACTATTTTAAATCGGTAGGGCTTTTATCAGGTGGTGTGTTTTACAAAAACCTGAACGATTTTATTTATACATACAGCAACAACCAGTACTCTACAGCCGATTTTGCTGCTGATTTCCCTACCCAGGCCAACCCTGTGCCGGTAGGCGAAGAGTGGACGTTTATCCAGTCGCGCAATGGCGATAATGTAGATGTGTATGGTTTAGAGGTGGCTTTTCAGCGCCAGCTTGATTTTCTTCCGGGATTTGCGAAGCATTTTGGGGTGTATACTAACTATACCTACACAAAATCTAAAGCTAAGGGTATTGCTGATGAAGATGGTAACGAACGTACCGATGTTAGCCTTCCGGGCACGGCACCGCACATGTTTAACGGATCGTTATTTTGGGATAACAACCGTTTCTCTGCAAGGGTATCGGTTAACTACGCCTCTGATTATTTAGATGAGTTAGGGTCAGACGATTTCCAGGACAGCTACTACGATAAGCAATTGTTTTTAGATGTAAACGTATCGTACAAAATAACCAGGAACCTGCGCATATTTGCCGATGCCACCAACCTTACCAACCAGCCGTTGCGTTACTACCAGGGCATATCGTCTCGCGTTAAGCAATTAGAGTACTACCAGTCGCGTTTTAACCTGGGCATCAAATTCGACCTATAAAATTTTAAAGTAATTTAGCCTTTGCGGGGCAGATACTATTTCCTCCGTAAGGGCTAAACTAATATAGTTACAATGCGTAAAACACTTATACTTTGCACTGCTGCTGCGCTGGCTACCGCCTGTGGATCTCACCTGGCTGCCATAAGGCCGGATGCTATCATCCCCACAGTTATTACCCAGGCCACACCGCACGATACCGATGACCCATCCATTTGGGTAAACCCGGCCGATGTTACCAAAAGCCTTATTATAGGCACCGATAAAGATACCGATGGCGGCCTTTACGTTTACAACCTTGAGGGTAAGATAGTAAACAAGTCCATTACCCTAAAAAGGCCCAATAACGTAGACATAGCTTACGGCCTTTTAGTAAATGGCAAAAAAACAGATATAGCGGTTACTACCGAAAGGGAAACCAATAAGATACGAATCTTCAGCCTGCCCGATATGGTGGCTATAGACAACGGCGGCATAGACGTTTTTACCGGCGATTTAGAGAGAGACCCTATGGGCGTTGCCCTTTACACCCGCCCAGACGACGGTGCTATTTTTGCCGTTGTAGGCAGAAAAACCGGCCCAACGGGCAGTTACCTTTGGCAATATGAGTTAACAGGAACTTCAACCGGAACCGTTACTGCCAATGTGGTGCGAAAATTTGGAAGCTTTAGTGGCAAAAAAGAAATTGAGGCTATTGCTGTAGACAATGAGCTGGGCTACGTATATTACTGCGACGAGAACGAAGGCATTAAAAAATACATAGCCAACCCGGCAATTGCAAATAATACCGAGCTTGCCTTTTTTGGCCAGAAAGATTTTAAGGCAGACCACGAGGGTATTGCTATTTATAAAACAGGGCCAACAACGGGCTATATACTGGTTTCTAACCAGCAGGCCAATACTTTTATGGTATACGCTCGAGAGGGCAGTAACGGCAATGTAAACGAGCACAAGCTGCTTGCAGAAGTGCCTACATCTACCATAGAGTGCGATGGCGCCGATGCCACAAGCTTAAATATGGGTGGTAAATTTCCCAAGGGGTTTTTGGTTGCCATGAGCAACGGCATGACGTTTCATTTATACGATTGGAACCTTGTACAGGCACGAATAGATGCTGCCGTAAAAAAATAAAAAGGACCGGGAAAGTGTGCATCCCTACGCACTGCTTTCCCAACCCTTTTATTTATAGTGTGGCGTGTATTAAACTAAAGCCGTATTAAGGTAGCGCAAAATATCGGTGCGCGCCACTTCGGGCATACGGTCGGGATTTTGCTCATCAAAGTCAAAAACCGTATGGTCTATCTCTATGCTGTACCTACCCGGATTTTTGCTCAGCTTTAAAAAACCTTTTTTGGCAGGCTGCCCGCTAACCTTAGTGGTAGCAAAAGACGGCCTGAACCTAAAACGCTTAATACTGTGGCTTGCCTTATGGTACATAAACCAAAGCATCTCTTTAAAACCGCTGTTGCGATCTTCTACCTCAACTATAGCTATATCGCTGTTGTCCAGAAAATACACTATTTCATGTCCGTTTTCCATATTGATTTCATTGATGATTAAACTTATAACGACTAAGTTGTAAATTTGTTACAAAGGAAATCAAAAAAAATTAAACGCTTGTTTAAAAAATGAAATATTTATGGGCATATCTTTTTTTTGTTCGTCATATCACAGGAGTGATAGTGCGGATTTGTAATTCGTGCCCTAATAACGTATCAGTTAAAAACTTTACTTGTACGCATTATTGAATTATTCAGTAAAGGTAAAGCGATATGTAATTGTGTCTTTTTTAAGGTAAAGTGTATCGCTGCAAGGTTGTTTTATTATGCTGTCTCCTTGGGCAGCAATCTTATTAAAGCTCGGATTGTATGTAGTATCAAAAAATTTAAGACGATAAGCCTTAAAAGGTGCAAATACATACTTTTCGCCATTTTTAAGGGTAAATGCAACACACCGGTCTTCATAATAAACACGGTCCAGCTGCCCTTTAATAGATGCCTGTTCAAACTTTTTAAAATTTTCAGCTCCCCGCCTCCTCATTTCAATTTGATTAGATGCCAAAAATGCTATTACCATTATAGCACCTAAGGTAACAACAATATATTTCCATTTCATTACAGCATTGCTTTTAAACAAAGTTAAAATAAAATTTATAAACATAAAAAAACCTCTCATTGCTGAGAGGTTTTGTACCTGGAGTGGGAACCTGCCTGCCGGCAGGCAGGTCGAACTTCACACACCTAAGTACACGAGTTTGAGTCGTGCCCCTGGTTATCTCTTATTATTTTTAATTTCTCTTTACCAATACCAGATTTATAATATTTCTCAATCTTTCTGGCCGCTTCACGGGTTTCGCATTCTTCAATATAAATCAATCTAAACGGCAAATACGGCCTTGTGGTTTTATTTCTGCCCTCATTATGTTCAGAAAACCTCCTGTCTACATTATCGCTAAGGCC
>NZ_KE383911.1:323638-325016 GCF_000422725.1 Flavobacterium subsaxonicum WB 4.1-42 = DSM 21790 | reverse complement strand
TACTACTGATGCTACACAGGATTTCTGTCTTGCTGACGCTCCAACGGTAGCAGACCTTCAGGTTAATGAAACGGGAGTGACTTTCTACACGGCTGAAACAGGAGGAACAGCAATAGCTCCGGCCACAGCTTTAGTAGATGGTACGACATACTATGCAAGCTTAACGGTCGGAACCTGCGAGAGCGCAACCCGTCTTGCTGTAACCGTAACGGTAGGCAACGCTGCGACTCCGACTACTACCGATGCTACACAAGACTTCTGCCTTGCGGATGCTCCGACTGTGGCCGATCTACAGGTTAATGAAACAGGGGTAACGTTCTACACCGCTGCAACGGGAGGCACTGCAATAGCTCCAACCACTGCTTTAGTGGATGGCACAATATATTATGCATCACTTACAAATGCACAAGGTTGTGAAAGTTCTGTAAGGTTAGCAATAACTGTAACGGTAGGCAACGCTGCTACACCGACCACGACTGATGCTACACAGGACTTCTGCCTTGCGGATGCGCCAACTGTGGCTGACATACAGGTTAATGAAACGGGAGTGACTTTCTACACGGCTGCAACGGGCGGAACTGCTATAGCTCCAACTACAGCTTTAGTGGATGGCACTACTTATTATGCAAGTTTAACTGTCGGTTCTTGCGAAAGCGCAACCCGCCTTTCAATTACCGTAACGGTAGGCAACGCTGCTACACCAACAACCACTGATGCTACCCAGGATTTCTGCTTAGCAGATGCTCCGACAGTGGCTGACCTACAGGTTAATGAAACAGGGGTAACGTTCTACACGGCTGCAACTGGCGGAACAGTAGTTCCAAGCACAACTGCACTTGTGGATGGTACGACGTATTACGCAAGCTTAACTGTCGGAACCTGTGAAAGTTCTGTAAGGTTAGCAATAACCGTAACGGTAGGCAACGCTGCAACTCCGACCACGACTGACGCTACACAGGATTTCTGCTTAGCAGATGCTTCTACAGTAGCTGATCTTCAGGTTAATGAGACAGGTGTAACGTTCTACACTGCTGCAACAGGAGGAACTGCAATTTCTCCGACTACGGCACTTGTGAATGGCACGACTTACTATGCTTCACTAACTGTCGGTACCTGCGAGAGCGCCACGCGCCTTGCGATAACCATAACCGTAGGCAATGCTTCTACACCGACCACTACTGATGCTACACAGGACTTCTGTCTTGCGGATGCACCAACAGTAGCAGACCTTCAGGTTAATGAAATGGGAGTTACTTTCTATACCACTGCAACGGGAGGAACTTCGATAGCTTCAACCACTACACTTGTAGATGGTACGACATACTACGCAAGCTTAACTTTAGGCACTTGCGAAAGTGCCACACGTTTAGCAATAACG
>NZ_KE383911.1:322418-323628 GCF_000422725.1 Flavobacterium subsaxonicum WB 4.1-42 = DSM 21790 | reverse complement strand
CACTTGTAGATGGTACGACATACTACGCAAGCTTAACTTTAGGCACTTGCGAAAGTGCCACACGTTTAGCAATAACGGTAACCGTAGGCAATGCTGCTACACCGACCACGACTGATGCTACACAAGACTTCTGCCTTGCGGATGCTCCGACTGTGGCTTATCTTCAGGTTAATGAGACAGGTGTAATTTTCTACACTGCTGCGACCGGTGGAACAGTAGTTTCGAGCACAACAGCTTTAGTAGATGGTACGACATACTATGCAAGCTTAACTGTCGGCACTTGCGAAAGTGCAACCCGCCTTGCTATAACCGTAACAGTAGGTAATGCTGCTACGCCGACCACGACTGACGCTACACAAGACTTCTGCCTTGCGAATGCGCCAACAGTAGCAGACCTACAGGTTAATGAAACGGGAGTGACTTTCTACACGGCTGAAACAGGAGGAACAGCTGTTCCTGCTATAACTGCTTTAGTTGATGGCACGACTTATTATGCTTCACTAACTGTAGGCTCTTGCGAAAGTGCAACCCGCCTTGCCATAACCGTAACGGTTGGTAATGCTGCTACTCCGACCACGACAGATGCGACACAGGACTTCTGTCTTGCTGACGCTCCAACAGTAGCAGACCTTCAGGTTAATGAAACAGGAGTTACATTCTACACCGCTGCAACAGGAGGAACTGCAATTTCTCCGACTACGGCACTTGTGAATGGCACGACTTACTATGCTTCACTAACTGTCGGTACCTGCGAAAGCGCAATCCGACTTGCTATAACTGTAACGGTTGGCAATGCTGCCACACCGACAACGACTGATACGACACAGGATTTCTGTCTTGCTGACGCTCCGACTGTGGCGAATATTCAGGTTAATGAGGCTGGCGTTACTTTCTACACGGCTGCGGCTGGTGGAACTGCAATAGCTCCAACAACAGCTTTAGTAGATGGCGAAACATACTACGCGAGTTTAACTGTCGGAACCTGCGAGAGCGCAACCCGTCTTGCTATAACCGTAACCGTTGGCAACGCTGCTACTCCGACCACGGCTGATGCTACACAGGACTTCTGTCTTGCTGACGCTCCAACTGTGGCAGACCTTCAGGTTAATGAAACAGGTGTTATCTTCTATACGGCTGCAACTAGTGGAACTGCTGTTCTTGCTACAACTGCTTTAGTTGATGGCACGACTTATTATGCAAGCTTAACGGT
>NZ_KE383911.1:303786-321443 GCF_000422725.1 Flavobacterium subsaxonicum WB 4.1-42 = DSM 21790 | reverse complement strand
TACTACTGATGCTACACAGGATTTCTGTCTTGCTGACGCTCCAACGGTAGCAGACCTTCAGGTTAATGAAACGGGAGTGACTTTCTACACGGCTGCAACAGGAGCAACTGTAATAGCTCCGACTACTGCACTTGTAGATGGCGCAACATATTATGCAAGCTTAACTATCGGCTCTTGCGAAAGCGCAACCCGCCTTGCCATAACCGTAACAGTAGGTAATGCTTCTACACCGACCACAACTGATGCTACACAGGATTTCTGCCTTGCGGATGCTCCAACGGTGGCAGATCTACAGGTTAACGAGCCAGGGGTGGTGTTCTACACAGCAGCCATCGGCGGAAGCCAGATCGCGGCTACTACACCTCTGGCAGATGATACCACCTATTATGCTACCATTGTTAGCGGCTCGGGTTGCGAAAGCGGTACCCGCCTTGCAATAACGGTTAACATTAGCAATGGGCTTACGCCAACTACGGTTAACCCTATGCAAACGCTGTGTGCGGTAGATAGCCCAACGGTGGCCGATATTCAGGTAGACCAAACCGTGGTATTCTATACGGCCTCTACAGGAGGTTCGGTTATTCCGATGGATACCGCTATTGTAAGTGGCACTACGTATTATGCATCGTACACCGATCCGGCCACAGGCTGCGAGAGCGCAAGCCGCCTTGCTATACAGGTTACGCTAAGCAACGGTACAACGCCAATAACTACCAGCGCATCTCAGGCATTTTGTGCATCAGATAACGCAACGGTGGCCAATATCCAGGTTAACGAAACCGGTGTGGTGTTCTACACGGCTGCCATCGGCGGAAGCCAGATCGATGCCGCTACAGCATTGGTAAACGGTACTACCTATTATGCCAGTATAACCGATGCCAACGGTTGCGAAAGCAGCGTTCGCTTAGCTATTACCATCACAATAGATAATGGTGCTACGCCAACAACGACAGA
The DNA here is from genome assembly GCF_000422725.1 of Flavobacterium subsaxonicum WB 4.1-42 = DSM 21790. Lineage (GTDB taxonomy): Bacteria > Bacteroidota > Bacteroidia > Flavobacteriales > Flavobacteriaceae > Flavobacterium > Flavobacterium subsaxonicum. The sequence goes on along the minus strand of NZ_KE383911.1, from coordinate 320,489 downwards.
TACCACACAGGATTTCTGTACGGCAGACCAGCCAACCATTGCCGATATTCAGGTAAACGAGCCGGGAGTATTATGGTATGCAACCGCAACAGGCGGTACACCACTGGCAGGCACCGATTTACTAATGGCAGGATCTACCTACTACGGGTCGCTGCAAACGGTGGCAGGCTGCGAGAGCGGTACGCACCTTGCGGTAACAATAACGCTAAACAACGGCTTAACGCCAACCACAAACAACCCTATGCAGGCATTTTGTGCGGCCGATAGCCCAACTTTGGCTAACATACAGGTAGACCAGGCAGTAGTATTCTACGCCACATCTACAGGTGGTGCAGTACTAAACATGGCTACGGCACTGGTAGATGGTACAACGTACTATGCATCGTATACAGATCCGGCTACGGGCTGCGAGAGCGCAACCCGCCTTGCCATACAGGTATCGGTATCTAACGGGGCTACACCAACTACTGCTAATGCAGCGCAGCAATTCTGCGAAGGCAGCAACCCAACGGTGGCCGACCTTCAGGTGAACGAAGCGGGTGCAGAATGGTATTTAACAATGGAAGGTGGTACACCACTTACTGCAGATACTACCCTTACAGAGGGTACCACTTACTACGCCTCTATAACCGTTAATGGTTGTAAGAGTGCTGTAAGGCTGGCTGTTACCGTAAGCCTGTCAGGCTCGGTACAGGCTACAATTACAGGCGGCGGCCCGGAAGCCTGCTTTGGCGATGAGGTTACTTACACTACCCAAAGCGGCAACAGCAACTACAATTGGATGGTAAACGGAGGGACTATTACTGCCGGTGGAGGTACCGGCGATAATACCGTTACCGTTAAGTGGGGCATGCCGGGCCAAGGCCTTGTAAGTGTGAGTTATACCGATGCAAATGGCTGCGGAACAACTACCGAAGCACTCTTTAGTGTTACCATTACAAGCTGCGCCGATATAACGATTACGAAAACTGTTAATAATAGTACCCCGAATATGGGCGAAAATGTTATTTTTACAATCACAGTTACAAATACAGGAAACAGCATGTTTACTGATGTAGTTGTGAGCGAGCAGATTCCGGATGGTTATCAGTTAGCGAATGTTCTTACAAATATGGGTACCTTTAATGCCCAGACGGGTGTTTGGGAGATACCAATGCTTATGCCGGGCGATGTTGCCACGTTAGATGTTGAGGTTACTGTTGTGTTTGGAGGTAATTATACCAACATAGCCTTTATAGTAGGCAGCACACCAACTGATAGCAATACCGAGAACAACACGGCAGAGGTAAGTACAGAGCCACAGTGCCTAACGGTTTATAATGAGTTTACACCAAACGGAGACGGGTATAACGATACATTCAGGATTGATTGTATTGAAGATTATCCAAACAACATCCTGGAGGTGTTTAACAGGTACGGTTCGCCGGTTTACAAAACTAACCGCTACAAAAACGATTGGGACGGTGGCGCTAACGTAGACGGCGTAGTGCGCGCAGGCGAAAAACTGCCTGTGGGTACCTACTACTATGTACTTACTATAAACGGCAGTGCAAGAACAGGATGGTTATACATTATGCGATAAACAAAAAGTGATATAAAGGGCGGCCGCCTTTGCTGCCGCCCCATTATCAACCAAAATATATTTTAGTATGAAAAAGACTTCTACAGTTTTACAACAATACTTCCTGGTATGTTTAATGCTTATGGGCTTAGGCGCAAAGGCTCAGCAGGAACCGCAGTATACACAGTATATGTATAACACGCTCGTGGTAAACCCCGGCTACACCGGCTCTACCGGTAACCTGGAAGCCAACCTTTTGCACCGCACCCAGTGGGTAGGTATAGATGGCGCACCACAAACACAGGCCTTTAGCATTCATGGCCCCGTGTTTAATGAAAAGATTGGCCTTGGCCTTAGTGCCGTTAACGATAAGTTAGGCCCCTCTAACGAGGTTTATGTAGATGCCAACTTTTCGTATACCATTAATGTGGGGTACGAATCTAAAATAGCCTTTGGGCTTAAGGCGGGGGCAAGGGTGCTGGATATCGACTGGTCTAAAGGCCGTTACTATCAGGAGGGCGACCCGCTGCTTAACACTAACATAAACGGCAAGATAACCCCGGCATTGGGCGCAGGTATCTATTATTATACCGATAAGTTTTATGCAGGTGTATCGGTACCCAGCTTTATACGATCAGATTATTATGATGATATTCAGGAGTCAACAGTGTCTGACAGGCTGCACTATTACGTAATGGGCGGCTATGTGTTTGATGTTTCAGATAACCTCAAATTCAAACCGGCCGTACTGGGCAAAATAGTATCGGGTGCACCCATAACGGTAGATGTATCGGCTAACTTTTTGCTGTACGAAAAACTAACCCTTGGGGCATCGTACCGGTATGATGACTCGGTTAGTGCGCTGGCCGGCTTTCAGATAACACGAGGGATATTTGTGGGCTACGCTTACGATTATTCTGTAACCGAACTCAATAAGTACAACGACGGATCGCACGAATTTGTGCTAAAATTCCAGTTGGTACCTAAGTCGACCCGAATCAAATCGCCAAGGTTCTTCTAACAAAACATACACCTTTTATGATGAAAAAATTATTTTTATTCAGCTTATTACTGTGTGCAACAGCCGTTTTTTCTCAGGCAAAACTAAGAAAAGCCGACAAGCTGTTTGCCCAACTGGCCTATGTTGATGCAGCAAAAACCTACGAAGAGTACCTTGAAGGCGAGAAAGAACCCGGCACCGAAACCATAATGAAGGTGGCCGATTGTTACTACTACACCGGCAATATGGCCAGTGCCCTGCGCTGGTATACCAAACTGCACGAGGTGCTGGGTAACAAGATAGACGATAAGTATTTTAACCGTTACCTGCAGGCACTTAGGGCAGAGGAGAACTATAAAAAAGCCGACGAGCTGCTAAAGCAACGCTTAGAGCTTAAGGGCGATAAGGCCATGACGCAACGGTTTATAGGCCAGAAAAAACATCTGGACAGCCTAAACGCCCTACCGTCTAACTACACCGTTACCAACATTGCGGCCAATACCGATAAGGCCGATTTTGGTACTGCCTTTTACGGCAACCAAATAGTGTATTCGTCCAGTAAAGACACTACTAAAGTGGGCGGAAAGACGTATGTGTGGAACGACCAGCCTTTTCTGGAGCTTTTTGTGGCCGACAGGAATGCATCTGACGGGTCTTTTTTTAACGAGAAGAAATTTATACCCAAAGAGCAAACCCAGTACCACAATGCTACGCTAACTTTTACGCCCGATCTTAAAACGGTGTACTACAGCAGCAACACCGTTAAAAAGAACGACAGGCTTAACAACGGTAAAAACGGCACCAATAATATAGAGGTTATTAAGGGTAATATAGATGGCGATAAGCTTACCAATGTAGAGAAACTGCCGTTTGACAGTAAAGAATATTCTGTTGGGCATCCGGCGCTTAGTGCCGATGGCAAGTGGCTGTTTTTTGTAAGCGATATGCCGGGCGGTTATGGCGATACCGATATTTATGTTGCCGAAGTCTTTGGCGATGGCAAAGTGGGTACGCCGCAAAACCTGGGGCCAAAAATAAACACACCGGGTAGAGAGATGTTTCCGTTTATAAACGACTCGATACTGTATTTTTCGTCAGATGGGCATTATGGCCTTGGCGGGCTCGATGTGTTTGAGAGCAGGCGTATTAAAGACCTGGAGTTTGGCGAGCCTCAAAACCTTGGCAAACCGGTAAACAGCAATTTGGACGATTTTGCTTTTATAACCGATAAGGAGCAGAAATTCGGGTATTTTTCGTCGAGCCGTAAAGGCGGCAAAGGCGATGATGATATTTATTACTTTACCAAAACGATGCCCGATTGCAAGCAATGGGTGTCGGGCAAGGTTACCAATGCCAAATACAAAATGGCTATTAACCAGGCCGATGTTAAGGTAACTGATAAGTATGGCGATGTTATAGCATCTGCAAAAACCAAAGAGGACGGTACGTACAGGCTGGAGGTGCCCTGCGGTTCTAAAATAACCATAGAGGCCTCTAAACCCAACCATACCAAGGCAAGCCGCGAAAAAGACACCTCTAAAACCCCGGGCGAAGAAATTAAGAATGTAGATTTTGAACTTTCTAATTACGACGACCTTGTTAAGAAAGAAGACAATATGGAAAAGGTAGACATAAACCCTATTTTCTTTGATTTTGATAAGTGGGATATTACGCCGCAGGCCGCCACAGAGCTGGATAAGGTGGTTTATATTATGAAAAATTTCCCATCGTTGGTAATAAAAATAGAATCGCATACTGATAGCAGGGGCAAGGACGATTATAACCTGCGCCTGTCTGACAACAGGGCAAAATCAACCTACAATTATATTATAGAAAAAGGCATAGACCCAGGCCGCATAGAAAGCGTTAAGGGCTATGGCGAAACGCAATTACGCAATAAATGCAGCAACGGCGTTAAATGTACCGATGAGGAGCATTTATTAAACCGCCGTTCTGATTTTATTATCGTAAAAAAATAGTTTTGTTACCAGTAATTTTCATTTTCAACTTGAAAAGGCACCTCATTCAACAGGGTGCCTTTTCTCATTTATAAGCTTCCCGTAAGGTAAATTGCCTAATTAATTGCAATCATGGCATAAGTGCGGGTAAAATCATACAGTATATATTTGCATAATCTTAACGAATGCTTACTTTTGTGAGTTGCAAAAAAGCAAGGGCATAATTTTTTGGCCTTAGCTGCGTTTACTAACCGTATTAAAGCGTATAAATTAATTTTATAATGAGACTAAATCAGGTTCTTTCTGGCCTTCTATTAACGGCTTTACTAATTTCCGGCTGCAAATCGTCTAAAGAAACAGTTGCCGCTGCCCCGCAAAAAGATGTTTTATTTACTGTAAACGATAAACCATATTATACCGATGAGTTTGAGAGGGTTTACAAAAAAAACCTCGACCTTGTAAAAGACGACTCGCAGAAGGACCTGGACAATTACCTAAACCTTTTTATTGGCTATAAGCTTAAGGTAAACAAGGCAAACAAGCTTGGTTTACAAAACAATAAAAAATACCAGGGCGAACTTAAAAGCTACCGCACGCAACTTTCTAAAAACTACCTTACCGATAGTAAAGTAACTACAGAGCTGGTTCAGGAGGCGTATAACAGATCGTTAAAAGAGATAAAAGCATCGCACATATTAATTATGGTAGACGAGAATGCTGCCCCGGCCGATACCCTTAAAGCTTATAACAAAGCTGCTGAGGCGTATAAAAAAGCGGTTGCCTCAGAAGATTTTGGCAAACTTGCCAAAGCATTATCTGAAGACCCATCGGCAAGGGAAAACGAGGGCGACCTTGGTTACTTTACCGTATTCAGGATGATCTATCCGTTTGAAAGCGCTGCTTACAACACACCAAAAGGCCAGGTTTCTAAACCGGTAAGAACCCGTTTTGGCTACCACGTTATTAAGGTTACCGATGTTAGAGATAACCGTGGCGATGTTACTGTGGCGCACATTATGATAATGAAGCCTAAAAAAGAAGATGTTGAGGGCAACGCCAAGGCAAAAACCAAAATAGAAGACATTTATAAAAAATTAAAACAAGGCGAAGATTTTACGGCACTTGCCAAACAATTTTCTGAAGATAAATCAAGCTCTGCCAATGGTGGCGTGCTTAATAAATTCAGCTCTGGCGAGTTAACCTCTACAGAGTTTGAAGACCAGTCGTTTGGTTTACAAAAAGCAGGCGACTTTTCGGGTCCGTTCGAGTCGCAGTTTGGCTGGCATATTGTAAGGCTTATTAAAAAAGATGCCATTAAGCCCTTTGCCGATGTTAAGCCTGATTTTGAGAACAGGGTTAAAAGAGACGAGCGTTCAAGGCTAATTGCAGAATCGCTTACAGGTACGCTTAAAGGAAAATACAGTGTAGAAAAAGACAAAAAAGTATATGACGAAGCGGTACTTGCCGTTAACGACAGTATTTATGCACAAGGCTGGAAAACGCCAAAAACAGGCAACTACAACAAAACAATTCTTACCATAAACAAAGATAAAAAACTTACTGCCCAGGAATTTTTACATTATGTAGATGCCCAGCAAAGAACCGGCGTTACTGCCAAGCCTGTTGCTAAAGCAGTAGGAATTTTTTACGACCGTTTTGTAGAAGAGCAGCTTAATGCGTACTATAATGACAACCTTGAAAAAGAATTCCCAGAATTTGCTATGGTTATGGAAGAGTACCGCGACGGTTTACTTTTATTTGACCTGATGGAAAAAGAAATTTGGGAAAAAGCCAAAAACGATACCATTGGGCTTCAGAAATTTTTTGATGCCAACAAAGCCAACTACCAGTGGAAAAACAGGGTAGATGCCGAGGTGTATTCTTCTACCAGCGAAAAAGATATTAAACAAGCCAGGGAGCAACTGCTTAAAGGTAAAGACGCTACTGCTATTAAAGGTGCCGTTAATACTAAAGATAAAGTAAGCGTTATGGAAAAATCGGGTGTTTACGACCAGGACAGCGATGGCCTGCCGAAACAAGCGGTTTGGAAAACAGGCATATCAGATGTTATTAAAGAAGGCAACTACTACTATGTGGTAAAAACCAACAAGGTGCTGCCTGCCGGCCCTAAAACGCTGGAAGAAGCTAAAGGCCGTGCCATTAACGATTATCAGCAGTATCTTGAAAGCACCTGGGTAGACGAACTTAAAAAAGAGTTTACCGTTAAGGTTAATAACGATACGTTTGCAAAAGTTAAACAAGACCTTAATAAATAATGGTTAAAAGCGCAATTTTGCTGTTATTTGCCTTTGCAATTGTTTCGTGCAATAAAAAGCAGGAAGCCGGCCCCGATAATGCCGCTGCAAGGGTTAATACCGCCTACCTTGATAAAGAAGAGCTTAAGGGCATAGTGCCTGCCGGTACCTCTAAACAAGATAGTATTGCCATTATAAAAAGTTACATAGACCGCTGGGCATCGCAAAGGTTACTTTATGATGCCGCTGTGGTAAATATTGGTGACGATAAGCAAAAAGAAATAGACCAGCTTATTAAGCAATACACGGCCGACCTTTACACCAAGGCGTATTTAGAAGAGGTGGTAAAGCAAAGTGTAGATACTGCCGTGCCGCAACAGGACCTTGTTAAGTATTATAACGATAACAAGCAAAATTTTAGGGCTACGGCCATGCTGGTAAGGCTTAAGTATATAAAAATGGCTAAAGACCATCCAAAGTTTAGCCTGGCACGCCAAAAGTTTTTAAGTGGCAACAAAAAAGACCTAAAGGCGTTAAATGATATGGCGCTTCAGTTTAAAAGCTACGCATTTAACGATAGCATCTGGACCGACATGAACGAGGTGTACCAAAAACTCCCATTTATTACACCGGAGAACCGCGATAAATATGTAAGCAGTGGCTCATCGTACCAGTATCCTGACTCTACCGATGTTTACATTGTAAAGGTAAGCAAGGTAATAGACAGAAATCAGGTGGCGCCGTTTGAATATATAAAGCCAACCCTCCAACAGCTAATAATAAATAACAGGAAACTGGAGTTAATAAAGAAATTCCAAAAAGAAATTACGGATGACGCGATTAAAAATAACAAATATGAGATTTATAAATAACAGGTTTTTCCTGTTTTTAGCTTTTGCCTTTTTGGGTTTAAATTTGGCTGTAGCACAAGAAATTATTCCTGAAAAAGTTAAAGATTCGGTTAAGCCTGCGGTTACTATTCCGGCCGGGGGTAAATTAAAGGTAGATGGTGTAGTGGCGGTTATAGGCGATTTTGTGGTACTGGACAGCGATATAGATCTTACGTATAAAGAACTTCAGGCGCAAAATATTCCGATAGCAGAAGTTACCCGTTGCGAGCTGCTGGGCAAATTGATGGAGGATAAACTATATGCCCACCAGGCCATACAGGATAGTATTATTGTTAGCGATGCCGATGTAAACGAGACCATGAACCGCCAGATAGACTATTTTGTGGAGAACCTTGGCTCGCCGGAAAAAATGGTTGCGTATTTTAAAAAGAAAAACCTTGAGACCTTTAAGGCGGAGCTTTTTGAAATGATAAAAAACCAGAAGCTTACCGAGCAGATGCAGAAAAAGATTATTGATGAAGTTGAGATAACCCCTGAGGAGGTTAGGCAGTTTTATGCAAAATTTACTAAAGAAGACCTGCCTACGTTTGGTGCCGAGATGGAAATGGCGCAAATTGTAGTGAAGCCGGAGATTACCCAGGCCGAAAAGCAAAAGGTTATCGACAGGCTTAAGCAAATTAAGAAAGAAGTAGAAGAAGGCGCCAGTTTTTACAGTAAGGCCGTTTTGTATACAGAGGATAAAGCATCAGCGTCGAGCGGTGGTTACATTCCGGTAAGCCGTAAGGCACAGTTGGTTAAAGAGTTTAAAGATGCTGCATTTAGTACCGATGAAGGCAAGATATCAGAACCTTTTGAAACAGAATACGGTTTCCATATTATATATGTAGAAAAAATACGCGGGCAGGAGCTTGATGTTAGGCACATACTAATGGTACCTAAAGTTACCCCGGAAGCTTTGGCTAAGGCTAAAGAAAAAATTGAGAAGATAAGGGCGAAAATCATAAACAAAGAAATTACGTTTGCCGATGCGGCAAGGTCGGAGTCGGATGATAAAGAGACCCGTAACAGCGGTGGTTTATTAATGAACCCACGCACGCTTGAAACACGTTTTGAGCTTACTAAAATGGACCCTACCCTGTACAACCAGGTGGCCGATATTAAGGATAACGCCATATCTGACCCTATTGTAGAGCAGGACCGCCTTGGTACACCAAGCTACAAAATTTTTACGGTTACCAACCGTTACGATGAGCACCCGGCAGATTATGCTAAAGATTACACCAAGATTAAAGATCTTGCCTTAAAAGAAAAGCAAATTAAAACCATTGCAAAATGGAGCGCGGCTAAAATTAAAGATACCTATGTTAAGGTAAACGGCGAGTACCGCGATTGTAAATTTGCCAACAACTGGGTAAAAAAATAACACGGTTTGTGGCCTAAAGTTTAGGTAAACAACAAAATAATTTATAAGTTTGAAGCTAAGGATATCCTTAGCTTTAATTTTAAAATCAAAAATCTAACTATGTCAGACGTAGCAGCTATACAAAATTTGGTACAAAAGCAAAAAGCTTTAAAACAAGAGATAGCAAAAATAATAGTAGGGCAGGAAGAAGTAGTAAACCAGGTAGTGCTAAGTATATTTTCGGGTGGCCACGCCTTATTGGTGGGTGTACCCGGGCTGGCAAAAACACTTTTGGTAAACACCATATCGCAAGCCCTGGGTTTAGGGTTTAAGCGTATACAATTTACGCCCGACCTTATGCCATCTGACATACTGGGTAGCGAAATATTAGACGAGAACAGGCAGTTTAAATTTATAAAAGGCCCAATTTTTTCTAACATTATCCTTGCCGACGAGATTAACCGTACACCGCCTAAAACCCAAGCTGCACTGCTTGAGGCCATGCAGGAAAAAGCGGTAACCATTGCAGGGCACCACCACAAGCTGGAGCTGCCGTATTTTGTACTGGCTACCCAAAACCCTATTGAGCAGGAAGGTACCTACCCGTTACCCGAAGCGCAGTTAGACCGTTTTATGTTTGCCATAAAATTAGATTACCCAAGCTTTGCAGAAGAGGTACAGGTGGTAAAAAACACTACGGCCGATTTATCGGTTACGGTTAACCCGCTGTTTACCGCCCAGGAAATTACCGATTTTCAGCACCTTATTCGCCGCATACCTGTGGCCGATAATGTTATAGAATATGCTGTAACGCTGGTAAACAAAACAAGGCCGGGCAATGCACTTAGTAACGATTATATTAAAACGTATTTAGACTGGGGTGCGGGGCCAAGAGCATCGCAAAACCTTATACTGGCGGCCAAAGCCAATGCAGCGCTAACAGGCAAGTACTCTCCGGATATAGAAGATGTACAAGCCGTGGCAACCGGCATACTGCGCCACCGTATTATAAAAAACTACAAGGCCGATGCCGAAGGCATTACCGAAGAAATGATAATTAAAAAGCTGTTTTAAACAGCTTTTTTTTGTATAACTTATATAGTCAAAAATAAACACCAATGGATAAATATTTGTCGCTTATTGAAAATGGCAGTGATGCCTATATAAATTCGTTGGAAAAAATAGGTTGGTTTACCGTACCGCAAAATGATAAACAGATTGTAGCTAAATGCCTGGCAGATACTGATAATAACAAGTATCTTGTTTTTGGGCTGGCGCATTTATCTTTTGATGCCGAAAGCTTTGATAAAGCTAATGATTACCGCAGGCTTTTGGATAAAATAGCAGCGTTGGCGGGTTTTACAGTTGTATCGTCTCAATTTGAATATAATTATGGCGAGGAAAGCGAAACCCTGAGGGGTACCATTAACACGGCTGGCAATACATATAATTTTGAGTTGGAAGAATTATTTGGAGAATGGTATCACCCTGATTTTACAAAGTTTTTAAACCAAGAATTGCTGCCTGGCGAAAGGGTTGATAGCTGCTTTTTTGATTTGCCGGGGATAGACCAGGGTATTAATTTTGTTTTTGTTCCGCAAGCAATTTATAACAAAGCTATCGAAGAGGAAATCATACCTAATATGGATTATTTTATAGAAAATTTTGAGTAAAATGTTCAGGATTAATGTTTGTAGTTAGGCTATAATTTAGCCAAAATTCTCCTATTATGAAAAAAATATTCCGCATCCTGCCGTTAGTCTATTTTATGGGCCTGGCTATATTTTGGTTTTTAGAAAACTATATGGCTACGGGTACTATTAATTACATTGCCCTTGCGGTGCTGTTAGGTTTATCTATAGAGTTGTTTTACAACAACAAAATTGTGGGGCTGCTTACGGGTAGTGCTATGTCGCTTTTTAGTGCCTATATGCTTTTGGCAATGTTATCAGATGTTTTTAAAGGCGGAGCATTTAACCCTAACATGGTTCCGTTTCTTGTTTTCGGCACAAGCCTGTTTGGGGTAGGTCTTTTAATGGGGATAATCTTAATTATGTATCAGACAAAGCAATCGGTTAGGCAAAATAACTAACCAAACTATATCGGTTTAGGGCGATATATACCAATTTTACGAATATACACTGCGGTAGCATCCGTAGTAAATTAAGCAGAATATTCCCGATTTGTTAATATTTTCTAAAAAAATTGATGATTATTAGTCCGAAGCCTCTAAATCTTAATTTTATTGAAGGAAATGCAGTAAAATAGAATCTTTCCAAATAATAATTCCATCAAATTAAAGAATCCCTAAAAATTTTTAAATTGGAATAAGTTTGAGTAAATTTACTGACTTTTTAATGAACAAACATAAACAATTAAATATGGCTTTCGATAGTATTTATAAAGATTATATAAAAGAAATTGAAGAAAGAAAAGCCCAGGGACTTCACCCTAAACCAATAGACGGAGCAGAATTAATAAGCGAAATTATCGCCCAGATTAAAGATACAGACAATCTGTACAGAGCAGATTCTGTTAAATTCTTTATTTATAACACCTTACCGGGTACAACACCTGCGGCGGCCGTAAAAGCAGAATTTTTAAAAGAAATTATTCTTGGTGCAGCTGTGGTTGAAGAAATTACTCCTGCCTTTGCCTTTGAATTATTGTCTCACATGAAAGGCGGTAAATCAATTGAGGTTTTGCTTGATTTAGCCCTTGGCTACGATCTGGCTATTGCAAAAGATGCGGCAAACGTGCTTAAAACACAGGTTTTTTTATACGAAGCAGACACAGACCGTTTAAAAGCGGCTTATGAAAGCGGAAACACGATAGCGAAAGAAATTTTGGAAAGTTATGCCCAGGCCGACTTTTTTACACAACTGCCTGACGTACCCGAAGAAATTAAAATAGTTACATACATTGCTGCCGAAGGGGATATTTCTACCGATTTGCTTTCGCCGGGCAACCAGGCGCACTCACGCTCTGACCGCGAATTGCATGGCCTTTGTATGATGACGCCGGAACAACAACTGGAAATTAAAGATTTTCAGATGAAATTTCCTGATGCAAGCATAATGCTGATTGCCGAAAAAGGCACAATGGGTGTGGGTTCATCCCGTATGTCGGGCGTAAACAATGTGGCACTCTGGACGGGTAAACAGGCAAGCCCTTACATACCTTTTGTAAATAACGCGCCAATTGTGGGTGGAACAAACGGCATTTCGCCTATTTTCCTTACAACTGTAGATGTTACAGGTGGTATAGGTATCGACCTTAAAAACTGGGTTAAAAAACACGATGCCGACGGTAATCTTGTGCGTAACGAAAAAGGAGAGCCTGTTTTAGAAGAGGTTTATTCTGTTGCTACCGGCACCGTTTTAACCATCAATACAAAAACCAAAAAACTATATAACGGCGAAGTTGAATTGATTGACCTTTCTAAATCGTTCACGCCGCAAAAATTAGAATTTATCAAAGCAGGCGGCTCTTACGCTGTAGTATTTGGTAAAAAAATACAAACATTTGCTGCCCAGACTTTGGGTATTGCTATTCCACCGGTATTTGCCCCATCTAAAGAAATTGTTGTTGAAGGGCAGGGCCTTACGGCAGTAGAAAAAATATTTAACAAAAATGCAGTTGGTGTAGCACCTGGTAAGGTGTTGTACGCAGGCTCTGATGTACGTGTAAGGGTAAATATTGTAGGCTCTCAGGATACTACAGGCCTTATGACCGCGCAGGAACTGGAATCGATGGCTGCAACGGTAATTTCGCCAGTTGTAGACGGTGCTTACCAGTCGGGCTGCCATACGGCTTCCGTTTGGGATAAAAAAGCACAGGCTAACATTCCGAAACTGATGAAGTTTATGAACGATTTTGGTGTTATTACTGCCCGCGACCCAAAAGGCGTTTATCATGCAATGACCGATGTTATTCATAAAGTATTAAACGATATTACAATAGATGAGTGGGCCATTATTATTGGTGGCGACTCGCACACCAGGATGTCTAAGGGCGTTGCTTTTGGTGCAGACTCAGGAACGGTAGCACTTGCACTGGCAACAGGCGAAGCATCAATGCCAATTCCAGAATCGGTAAAAGTTACGTTTAAAGGCGAGATGAAATCGTATATGGATTTTCGCGATGTTGTACATGCTACACAATCGCAAATGCTGCAGCAATTTGATGGCGAAAACGTGTTTCAGGGCAGGATTATAGAGGTTCATATCGGTACGCTTCTGGCAGACCAGGCCTTTACTTTTACAGACTGGACAGCCGAAATGAAAGCAAAAGCCTCGATATGTATTTCGCATAACGATACTTTGATCGAATCGTTGGAAATCGCGAAAAGCAGGATCGAGATTATGATCGATAAAGGCATGGATAACCACAATAAGGTACTGCAAGGCTTGATCGATAAGGCAAACAAGAGGATTACCGAGATTCGATTAGGCTCTAAACCGGCATTAACTCCGGATGACAATGCAAAATATTATGCCGAAGTTGTAATTGACCTCGATATGATTGCCGAACCGATGATTGCCGATCCGGATGTAAATAACGAGGATGTTTCTAAGCGATATACACACGATACCATTCGTAATATTTCTTTTTACGGAGGCGACAAAAGAGTTGACCTGGGCTTTGTAGGTTCTTGTATGGTGCACAAAGGCGATTTAAAAATCGTTTCTCAAATGCTAAGAAACCTCGAAGAGCAGCATGGCGAAGTTAAATTTAATGCCCCGCTTGTTGTAGCTGCCCCTACATATAATATAATTGATGAACTTAAAGCTGAAGGCGACTGGAGTTTGTTACAAAAATACTCAGGCTTTGAGTTTAGCGACCTGTTACCTAAAAATACAGCGCGTACCGAGTACGAAAATATGATGTACCTGGAACGCCCGGGTTGCAACCTTTGTATGGGTAACCAGGAAAAAGCAGCCAAAGGCGATACGGTAATGGCAACGTCTACACGTTTGTTCCAGGGCCGTGTTGTAGAAGATACCGAGCGTAAAAAAGGCGAATCGTTACTTGCCTCTACACCGGTTGTTGTATTGTCGGCAATTTTAGGGCGTATCCCAACAATTAACGAATACAAAGCTGCGGTTGAAGGCATCAACCTGACTAAGTTTTCGCCAGCCAATAAAGAGTTGGTTGGATAATCCTGATGCTTTAACAGTCAGGAAAATAAACATATAATATTAAATTACAGAGATATGGCTTTTGATATTGAAATGATAAAAAAAGTGTACGAAAAGTTGGCCGAACGCGTAGATAAAGCACGCGAACTGGTTGGACATCCGCTTACACTTTCAGAAAAAATCCTGTATTCACACATGTGGGAAGGTAATCCTACACAGGCTTTTACAAGAGGAAAAGATTACGTAGACTTTGCTCCGGACAGGGTAGCCTGCCAGGATGCAACCGCCCAGATGGCCCTTTTACAATTTATGCATGCCGGTAAACCCCGTGTTGCCGTGCCTACAACCGTACACTGCGACCACCTTATACAGGCAAAAGTAGATGCAAAAACCGATTTAAAGCGTGCTAAAGAGCAAAGCAATGAGGTTTTCGACTTTCTGTCGTCTATTTCAAATAAATACGGCATCGGGTTCTGGAAACCGGGTGCAGGTATCATCCACCAGGTAGTTTTAGAAAACTATGCATTTCCGGGTGGTATGATGATAGGTACAGACTCTCACACCGTTAACGCCGGAGGTTTAGGTATGCTTGCCATTGGGGTAGGTGGTGCCGATGCGGTAGACGTTATGAGTGGTATGGCCTGGGAACTTAAATTCCCGAAACTTATAGGTGTTAAGCTAACCGGTAAATTATCGGGCTGGACAGCTCCTAAAGATGTTATCCTAAAAGTGGCCGGCATACTTACCGTTAAAGGTGGTACGGGCGCTATTGTAGAATATTTTGGCGAAGGCGCTACCGCTATGTCTTGTACCGGTAAAGGTACAATTTGTAACATGGGTGCAGAGGTTGGTGCTACAACATCTACTTTTGGTTATGATGATTCTATGAGCCGTTACCTGCGTGCTACCAACCGTGCCGATGTGGCCGATGCTGCCGATGCTGTTGCCCCTTACCTTACCGGTGATGACGAGGTTTACGCTAACCCTGAGCAGTATTTTGACCAGGTTATAGAAATTAACCTGAGCGAACTTGAGCCACACCTTAACGGGCCTTTTACCCCGGATTTAGCTACGCCTATATCTAAAATGAGGGAAGAAGCCGAGAAAAACGGCTGGCCTTTAAACATCCAGGTAGGTTTGATAGGGTCTTGTACTAACTCGTCTTACGAAGATATTGCACGATCTGCATCGCTTGCCAAACAGGTGGCCGAGAAAAACCTTAAAACAAAATCGCAGTTTACCATCACCCCGGGATCGGAAGTGGTACGCTACACCATAGAGCGCGATGGTTTTATCGATACCTTCGATAAAATTGGCGCTACCGTATTTGCTAATGCCTGCGGGCCATGTATTGGTATGTGGGACAGGGAAGGTGCCGAGAAAGAAGAGCGTAACACTATTGTGCACTCTTTTAACCGTAACTTTTCTAAACGTGCCGATGGTAACCCTAACACCCTTGCTTTTGTAGGTTCTCCAGAACTTGTAACGGCGCTGGCCATTGCTGGCGACCTTGGTTTTAACCCTATTACAGATAAGCTTATTAACGAAGATGGCGAAGAAGTAATGCTGGATGAACCAACCGGTAACGAGCTGCCTCCAAAAGGTTTCGATGCCAAAGATCCTGGTTTCCAGGAGCCGGCGGCAGATGGGTCTAAAGTTGAGATTATTGTTAGCCCAACATCAGAGCGTTTAGAGCTTCTTGCTCCGTTCTTACCATGGAACGGCGAAAACATACTGGGTGCCAAACTGCTTATTAAAGCATTTGGTAAATGTACTACCGATCATATTTCTATGGCGGGCCCATGGTTGCGTTTCCGTGGCCACTTAGATAACATATCTAACAATATGCTTATTGGTGCGGTAAATGCCTTTAACCAAAAAACAAACAACGTTAAAAACCAGCTAACCGGCGAGTATGATGCTGTACCTGCTACAGCACGCGCTTACAAAGCTGCGGGCGTGCCAAGTATTGTTGTGGGCGACCATAACTACGGCGAAGGATCGTCTCGTGAGCATGCTGCCATGGAGCCAAGGCACCTTGGTGTTAAGGTTGTACTGGTAAAATCGTTTGCACGTATACACGAAACCAACCTTAAAAAGCAAGGTATGCTTGCGCTTACTTTTGATAACGAGGCTGATTACGATAAAATACAAGAGAACGATACGTTTAACTTTACAGATCTTAAAGAGTTTGCCCCGGGCAAACAAATTACTATCGAGATCGTTCACGATAACGGAACTACAGATACCATTGTAGTAAACCACAGCTACAACGAAGGCCAGATTGGCTGGTTTGTTGCGGGTAGCGCACTAAACCTTATTGCTGCTGCCGGTGCCGAAGCCGCGAAAGCTTAATAATTACAATTTTTAGTTTTAAATAGTGGAAACTCCCTTGCCTTTATTGGCAGGGGAGTTTTTTTGTTTATCGTATTTGGAAGTTAATTAAACTATAATTATAAGATCGCTTCGTACCTCGCGAAGACGGTGCCTGAAAAGCATTACGCTGCCCAGGATAAAATCACATACTATACCCGT
>NZ_KE383911.1:0-303151 GCF_000422725.1 Flavobacterium subsaxonicum WB 4.1-42 = DSM 21790 | reverse complement strand
CGAAGTGCAACGGAGCGCGGCAATCCCATAGGGCATAGATTGTTTGGTTTAAAAGATCGCTTCGTGCCTCACGAAGACGGTGCCTGAAAAGTGTTGTGTTAATAAAAGACTTTGCCTGAAGAACCTTACAACCAACAAAATCTGCCCGAAACTAATCGGGCAGATTTTTAAATAATAGTTACTATGGCTAATTACTATATATTTTTAATGCCGGTAAGATAAGGTTTACCTCCGTCTAACGGCTTAAATATCTCTACAATAGCCTCCCAAACTACAAGGGCCGGTGGTATAGATGCTGTGCATTTAAAGCGGTAGTTGATGCCTGCCACAATCTGGGTTGCAACTTCGGTAGGGGTATATTTTACTCCTACAAAGCCGTACATGGCTTCATCAAATACTATTTGGTCTTCGGGTGTAAGGGCGTGGTACTTTGTCCAGCCGCCCGGTACTAATGTTTCTACTGAATTTGACATGATGTGTAATTTTTTTTGATGGATGATTTATTTAATATCGTTCGATGCCATAAATGTATGGCTTGCCGTTTATTGGCTTGTGAATTAACACAATGGCTTCCCATACAACCAGGGCAGGTGGCATAGAGGCAGTACATTTAAAACGGTAGTTAGTACCGTTTACAACCTGTGTTGAAACTTCGTTCGGAGTATATTTTACTCCCACAAAGCCTTGCAGGGCTTCATCAAATACTTGCTTGTCTTCCGGGGTTAATTTGTGGTAAGCAGTCCAACCTCCGGGAATTAATGTTTCTACTGAATTTTGACCAGACATAATGTTGTAATTTTTTAGTGTTTTCCTACTCGTAAGGCTTTTCGGAAAAAGACGCCCCGTTTATTAAAGTGGTTCCTGCTCCACTCAATAGCTAATAAGCGCCATGCTTAGTAAATAGCAAGCTACCTATCAGTGTTTTAGTAGTGCTAAACTATAATAAACCGCCTAATAAAAATCAGGTAGAAATACGTGTTTTTTTAAAATTGCAGAAATTTTTATCTGAATAAGTTTAATGGACAGTAAGCAATAAGCAATTGGCAACAGGCAATAAGCAATTGACAACAGGCAATTGGCAACAGGCAATAAGCAATTGACAACAGGCAATTGACAACAGGCAATAAGCAATAAGCAACAGGCAATAAGCAAGAGGCAATAAGCAATAAGCAACGGGCAACAACCCTCAACCCTCAACTCAAAACCCTCAACTCAAAACCCTCAACCCCTAACTCAAAACCCTCAACCCTCAACTCAAAACCCGCAACCCCTAACTCAAAACTCCCAACTCAAAACCCGCAACCAACAACCAATTTCCCTTCTGCAAAATTACAACGCCTTTTGCATAGCAGTACTGAAGTGGATGTTGCAGTAAATGGGTTTATTGAACAATATACCAATCGGTATATTTTAGTTTATTGATAATTAGTAAATTAAGTGTTTTGAGAGGCTATGAGCAAAATAGGGGAGAGTAGCTGACGCTATTTTAGAGATGATTTGGTAGTGAATGTCAGAGTCCAAAAGTGAAATATCAAGCCTTTTTTTGACAGAGGCACAAAAAAAATCCGCTCTCGGCAAAAAGAGCGGACTAACAATTATGAAGAAAAAAAATGGTTGGTTTAGGTAGCTTTTAGTAATACGTGTAGCGCCTTACTTTTGCAACGTATTTTGCAAGGCGAATTACCTGGTGGCTGTACCCATACTCGTTATCGTACCATACGTAAAGTATTACATTTTTGCCGTCGGCGCTTACAATAGTAGCCTTACTATCGTAAATTGCCGGGGCCGATGTACCTACTATGTCGCTGGATACCAGTTCGTTATTTACAGAATATTTAATTTGTTCAACAAGTTCGCCTTCAAGGGCGTAGTGTTTCATTATCTCATTAACCTCGGCAATACTGGTAGGCCTTTCCACCTCTACATTAACCACCACTAACGATCCGTTAGGCACCGGAACCCGTATAGCGTTGGAAGTCAGCTTGCCAGCTAACGATGGTATAGCTTTGGCAACGGCACTGCCGGCACCGGTCTCGGTAATAACCATGTTTAAGGCGGCTGCCCTGCCGCGGCGGTACTTCTTGTGCATGTTGTCGACCAAATTCTGGTCGTTGGTATAGGCGTGTATGGTCTCCAAGTGACCCTTAGTGATGCCTAAAGTATCTTCTAACACCATAAGGATAGGCGTGATAGCATTAGTTGTGCACGATGCGGCCGAGAAAATGTCGGTATCATCGGGGCTGTAATCGTTGTGGTTAACACCGTATACAATGTTGGGCACGCCTTTGCCCGGTGCGGTTAGCAGCACCTTCTCGATGCCGTTGGCAACCAGGTGGCGCTTAAGAGCATCTTCTGTAGTAAAGGCGCCGGTGTTGTCTATAAGCAGGGCGTTGTTAATGCCGTACTTGGTGTAATCTACCTTCTCCGGGGCAGATGCAGTAATAATGTGTACTGTAGCACCATTGATTACCAGTGTGTTGTTGTGTAAATTAACGGTTACCGATCCCTGGAAATCGCCATGTATAGAGTCGTGTTTTAAAAGCGATGCCCTTTTTTCGAGCAGCGTGGCATCGTGTTTGTCGCGTACCACAATGGCTCGTAGCCTTAGTTGGGCACCTTTGCCTATCTTGCTCATCATTTCGCGGGCTAATAGCCTGCCAATGCGGCCAAAGCCGTATAGTACCACGTCTTTAGGCTGTATGTTCTTGCTCGCCTTGGCATGCCTAAGCTTGTCGTTTACAAAGGCAGTAGCATCGTTATAGTGGTTATCTTCAAGGTGATACTCGTACGTTAGCTTGCCAATGTCTATTCTTGACGGGGGCAGGTTGGCTATCTTAATGGCACGGGCAATCTCTACAGTATCAAAAACATTGATGGGTTTTTTGATAAACTCGCCGGCATACTCGTGCAGGTTAATAATATCGCCTATGCTCTTGTCTATTAGTTGATTGCGAAAAAGTACAAGCTCAATAGACTTGTCATACCAAAGCTCGCTTACAATATTAATAAATTCAACACCTGCCTTACGCCTGTCGGCCTGGTAAGAGAGTTCTTTTTCGTAGAGAACAGTATTGTTCATAAGAGGCAAAATGTTTTAATTGTGATATTATGATGCAAATGTATAATATTTCAATCGTTTTCGTAAAATAATTTCGCATATTTTTTTACTATTTTTTAAATTATAATCAATGGTGTTAAAATGCTATTAATGCTAATGCAAATTGGCGTTAAACAATATTTTATTAACAGTTGGGCTGTAAATTATATGGTAACTTTATAAGACAACACAAAATTTTGTTATCATGAAAACAATATTACAATTACTTGGCGGCTGTATGTTTATGGCAGCCAGTGTTTTATATACAGATACCGCCCAAGCCCAGATAGATTACCAACAGGATTTTTCGCGCGTAGGCCATAAGTGGACCGACCGCGACTTTAAAGTTACTAACGTTGCGGTGTGCCAGACCGAAAGTGCCATAAGGGCTCACGTTAATAATGGGCTGGCCAGGCCTGTAGTGGCAGAAACGGTTTCTCCGGCAGTTGGAGTAAGCAATGGTGAGGCTATTACGCTGATGTACAGGTATAAAATCCTTATATACGATAATGTGTTACCGTACCAGGCTGAAAATACTACCGATTGGGGCACCATAACCCTTGATTATGGGTCAAGCCGTAACGGGCCTTGGACGGCTATAGACGCTATTACACCACAAAATCATATAAGATCAGCCGATTGCGCCCTGCGACAGGTAACTTTTAGTCCTGCCGATAGCACTAAGGTGTATTTGCGCTATAGGGTAACGCCGGGCATCAACCCAAAAAGTAACTATTTTGTTTATATTGATGATGTTAGCGTGCTACAGGATGGCCTTACAACCGGCCCAGTAGTCGCAACCAGTGACCTTACCGTGTATCCTAACCCCGTAACCGATTACCTAAACCTTAGCTTTAACGGTACGATAAGCAACATTGCTATTTTTGACCATCAGGGGCAACCGGTAATTATAGAAGATATGAACAACGACTTCTCCCGACTGGACATGACCGGCCTTAAGTTTGGCGATTACGTGTTGAAAATTACAGCCAATAACGAAGTGCGGGAGGTTAGCGTAACTAAAAAGTAATGTATATCACTTTAAATATGAACCGGTTATGTAGCCGGTTTTTTTGTCTATTGCTATGTTAAAGATTTCTTAAAATTCAATTTATCGTAAGGATTTAAAACTTTTAGAAGTCAAAATGTTCTAAATTTATAATTATAACCTCTTTAATATCAAATGTATGAAGCCAACACTACTAATTTATGTGTTTCTTGCTTTTGGCCTTTTTATAAATCCGCAAAAGGGCTACGCGCAACTTAATTATTCGGAAGATTTTGAATCGGACGACATTGCCTGGACCAACCCCGATTTTGCTTACTGGCTGGACGATTACGAATCGTGCGACGGCTACTCTATAGTAACCGAATTGTATTCATTTTACGATCCGGGAACCACAGTGTCAGGGTTATTAGGCATGTCTAACGGCCAATTGGCAACCTTAACCTATGATTACAAACTCGTAGATTATTACGATGAAACCGAGGCCTATCCTAACTCGCCTAACTGGGGCAGTTTTACCATAGAATATGCCGCATCGCAATCAGGCCCGTGGACATTACTGGAAACGGTATCACCTGCAAACCATATTGTTTCGGCAGATTGTGCCACGCGTACGGTTACATTTACACCTCCGGGCGGAAGCAATGTTTATATAAGGCTAACATCGGGTGCAAACCAGAATGAAGATATCGATGCTTACTTATACTTTGATAACGTGAGTGTTACACAGGCAGCTTCTTTACCTTGCGATGGCACTCCGCCAACATCGGTTACGGCTGCATCTACACTTTATGCCTGTAATGAAACTGATGTAACCTTATCATTATCACCGCCTTATTTTGTGGCCGGTTTAACGTATCAGTGGCAATCGTCTACAGATAATGTTACGTATACCAATATAGCCACCGGTGGCACTGCTGCCACTTATACTACTACGCAGGCTGTATCTACCTGGTACAGGGCCAAAATTACCTGTACCGCAAGTACCTTAACCGCAACAAGTACACCCATACAGGTGCAAAACAGCGGGTTGGATTGCTTATGCCAGGTCGAATTTGATAGCGGTGTAGAGCCTATTACGTTTGTAGAATTTGCAGGTATCAGCAATACATCAAGTGCCGATGTAAGCAGTCCGCAGCAAGAAGATTTTACATCGATAGCTCCGGGACAGGTAGATATAGGCGAAACGTATGATATTACTATTAAGGGTAATACGGTTGATGTTTTTGGCGATGGATACGAAAATTATATTACCGTGTTTATAGACTGGAACCACAACGGCGACCTTACAGACGATGGCGAAAGCTACGAGATTGGGGTTATTACCAATTCTGATGGTGAGGATGATGTAGAGCTTACCGGAGAGATTGAAGTACCGGATGATGCCCTGCCGGGATTAACCTATATGAGGGTGTTTAAATTGTTTGATGAATATACGGGCGACCCATGTTCAAGTGACGAAGGTTACGGCCAGGTCGAAGATTACCTGCTTAATGTTAACTGTAATTTAGAAGCCCCTGAATTTGATGAAGTGTTAGAATTTTGTACTGGTGCAACGGGTATAGACTTGCCATCGGATGATGTGGCCTGGTATGGCAGTGCAACAGGCGATGATATTATTGCCGAAGATACACCACTGGCATCGGGTACATACTATGCTGCCCAGGTTGAAGGCCTTTGCGAGAGCGAAGAAAGAACCCCTGTAGAGGTTAGTATTATAGCATTGGCTAATATAGAAGGTGAAGCGATCCAGGATCTTGGCGATGCAAGCGGCACTACAGAGAATCTTGTTATTATAGTTCAGGAAGGTGCAACTGTTACCTGGTATGCTACATTGGCTGATGCCCAGGCTAATACTAACCCAATTGCCGATACGCTAATTTTAGAAGATGGTGCTACCTATTACGCAGTGGCAACCCTTGGTAATTGCAGCACAGATGTATTTGCTGTAACCATAAGTAATACGGGTAGTGTAACCGGTTTTGCAAATGGTACGTTTAGCTATTATCCTAACCCTGTAAAAGATGTGCTTAACCTGGAGTATATTAAAAACATAGACAGTGCTACGGTGTACAATTTAGTAGGCCAGCAGGTACTGGTTACTACCATTAACCAAAGCAAAGCACAGTTAGACCTGTCTAACCTTGCTGCCGGAACTTACATGGTAAAAGTTAGCGCCAATAATGCTACCGCAACAATCAAGGTTGTAAAACAGTAACATACACTTATACTTATAAATAAAACGGGAGGCCATTAGGCCACCCGTTTTTGTTTTCCTGCATTAAAATTTATCACCAATCAATCAGGAACCCGTTATATGACTCGTTAGTCTTTTATAAATTTAAGTGTGCTGGTTTTACCCTCCCTGCTTATTTTTATAAAGTAAATGCCTTTGTTTAAGCCTTCTACATTAATGGCAACCTGCGCATCAAACTGTATGTTTTTAGAAGCTACCGCCTGCCCAAGAGCATTAAAAATAGTATAATTACCTTGTACACCCGTAATGTTTGATGTTATGTACAGTACGTCTTTAGCCGGATTAGGATAAATGCCCGTACCGTTTTTTAAAGTATCATCAAGGCCTAATTCCGGAGCGGTACATACTGTAGAAGCCTGTAATGCAATCCTTCTTGGGGCATTTTGCAGCACAGCTACCATCCTTGCTTTTTGGTCGTTGGTAAAAAAGTGCTTGCAGGCATCGGGGGTATAATCCATGTGGTTCTCTATCATATCAAAACCATCACTCTCCGGGCACGAGTCTATCTCGCTGCACGTCATGTTCATAGCAAGGGCAGTAGGGGTATCGGCACAATAATCGGTATTATCGCAGCTGTTTCCATCGCCCCAAATGTGCCTTAAACCCAAAAAATGACCCATTTCGTGCGTGGTGCTACGGCCTTTATCGTGGCCTTCAAGATAATTTCCTTCAGGATAAATGTCAGACGATCCAAAAACTTTATACCAAATAGTTAGGCCATCATTGTCTTCGGTAGACTCGGCACCATCAAGCCCGTCTATATTAGCACCTTCCGGAAAAAATGCATACCCACCAACCCCGTACAGGTCGCCACCAAAATTACAAACCCAGATATTAAGATATTCTTCGGGGTTCCATATCGTTTCGGGTTTAAGTACAGTTTCTACAGCATTAAATCCCCAGCTTGCCTTATTAAGGTCAACCCTGTCTATACCATTAGTAAGGTTACCCTGCGGGTCGCGTTGTGCTAAACAAAATTCAATTTCAATATCGGCAGCAGCCGGGTTATTGCTATAGCCGGGTGTATTCTGCATGTTCCTGAAATCCTGGTTAAGCACCTGAATTTGAGACAGCACCTGCTCATCGGCAATATTTTCGTTTACGCCAAGGGCATCGCCATTATGTATAACGTGTACCACCACCGGCACCGTTACCACGGTATTGGTGTTTTGGCCGTTACGAGCAACTTTAGCCGCAGCAACCTTTGGCGCAAGCCATTGTTCAAATTGTTCGCCCGATAAACGGTTCGGATTTTTTTGCTTCAGGTACGCTTCATAATCCGTGCTTACGCAGGGGTTAAAATCGCTGCCCTTAATAGGTTTGCCAAAAGAAGCAGGAGCCTTTTTAGCGGTATTTTGTGCTTGTAGGCTAATGGTAGTAAGACTGAGCAGGAGTAGTGCTGCTACATGCCTAAAGGTATTTGTTTTCATTTGTGTTTTTGATAATAATGATTGTTACAAGGCAAATGTAGCCAGCAATAACTGCATGCTTAGTTATGTAGTTTTATTTACTGTTAACAAGTGTTAAGCGAAAATCGCCTAATCGCCTAAAAGCATGATGCTGAGTGTTATTTAGTGTTAAGCGGTAAAAAACCTTACATAAAACACTTACATTTGAGTATGAAAAAGAGTGTAACAACTAATAATAAACCGGGGCTTACCACTATATATGCTGTGGTGGCAGTGGTGTTTATAATGGGGTTTCAGCTGTACTGGCTGTACTCTGTTTACCAAAACCAAAAGCAGCTGGTGCAGGAAGAAGCAAAGAACATGCTAAAGGAGTATGTTTTAAATAATGATGCTATTAATCTGGTGGGGAGGATAAGCCGATCAGAATCCATCATTCCCGATCAGATTACAAAAGAGCTGCTTAAAGCGGGAAAGGGCAGTATAGATGTGCAGGTAAAAGTGGTAGGTGGCGAGAATGGGCCGTTGTCTGACAGCCTTGTTAAAAAAGCAATGGACTCTATAATGATGCCTGCCAATATGGTGTTTATGGATAAGAATATGCTAACCGAGTTTAAAAGTGATATGGTTTTTGCCTATCCTGCATTAAAGTATGGTGTTAAGTATGTTAAGGACGGAAAGAAAATATCGTACCCCAACCCTATGCCGAAAGATAAAGGCTATACTATTGATATGAGTTCTGAACTTAACCCGTCGCAGCACTACAGCCTGATACTCTATAATTTAGACAGCGTTATTTTAAAAGAGATGGTTTGGTACATTGTGCTTTCTATACTGTATCTGTTGGTGTGTGTAACATCTGTTGTGCTTTTGGTAAATAATATTAAGAAGAACCGTAAGCTGTTGGAAATGAAGGATAACTTTACCAATAACATGACACACGAGCTTAAAACGCCGCTTGCCACCTTATATGCTGCCACAGAGGCTTTGGACACCTATAATATGATTGACGATAAAACTGCCGCCCGCGAGTACATACATATTATGCAGGCCGACTTAAAGCGCCTAACCGGGATGACGGAGAGCATTTTATACAATGCCAAGCTTAATGATGGAAAGATTTACCTGCAAAAAGAATCGGTTAATTTGCGGGAGTTGCTTAGTAATGTTGCGCTTAAGTTTAAACCTTCTACCGATGCCCTTAATGCGGTTATAGATACTGCCGGTGTGCCGGATGATATTTATGTAAATGCCGATGCCGAACACCTGCTTAATGTGTTTAGCAACCTGGTAGATAATTCGCTTAAATACAGCAGGGGAGAGGCTGTGATAGAATTCGCCGCATGGCAGGAAAACAACACCGTAAAAATAACGGTGACTGACAACGGTATTGGCATTGCCGAAAATCATCATAAAGATATTTTTAAACCATACTTCAGGGTGTCTGAAGGCGATAAGCATACAGTTAAAGGCTATGGCCTTGGCCTTAGCTATGCTAAAGAAATTATTACCCTGCATGGGGGTACTTTAATATTGCTAAAAAGTAAGATTGATAACGGGGCTGTGTTCCAGATAACTTTACCGGCAAACTAATGAACAACGCACAGGTTTTATATGTAGAAGACGAACTATCGTTGGGTAAAATTACCGGCGATATGCTTGCCAAGAGCGGCTTTGCAGTGCAATGGGCGCAGGACGGCCTTAAGGGACTGGAATTGTTTGTGCCCGGCCAGTTTGATATTTGCATTATCGATATTATGCTGCCCGGCATGGACGGCTACACACTGGTTAAAGAGATACGGCAAAAGGATGCCGATATACCCATTATATTTTTAACTGCGCGGTCGCTTACCGAAGACGTGGTTAAAGGCTTTGATGTTGGCGGCAACGATTATCTTAAAAAACCATTTAGCATAGAAGAGTTGGTGGTGCGGATGAACGCCCTTTTAAAAAGGGCAAGTAAAACCGCAACCCAAACAACCGATGCTACTATTTATACTATTGGCCAATATAGTTTTGACCGCGCCGCTATGGAGTTATCCTATTCGGATAAAAAAATAGTACTCACGCATTTGGAAAACGAATTGCTCTACAGGCTAATAACCCACAAAAACGAGATATTGCCCAGGCAAAAGGTGTTGTTGGAATTGTGGAAAGACGATAGCTTTTTTAATGCCCGCAGCATGGATGTTTTTATAACCAAACTGCGCAAGCACTTTGCTAACGACCCTGCTATATCTATAGTAAACATTCGCGGCATCGGGTACAAAATGATCGTTAGGGAATAACGCGACATCCTAAAAAACAAAACCCCCGCTAATAAACGGGGGCTTCTAAAATAAAGATATAAAGCAAAATAAGAGTCTACATTATAAATCGAACCACTTGCCTGTTCTTGTTAAGCATCTCTACGCGCACGCGCTGGTTTTGCCCCTTGCGCGATAGTATTTCGGTTACGGTTTCAATATCGGTAGCCTTGGTGTTGTTAATACTTAGTATAATACCGTCTTTAAGCTCGTCGTAGTAAGGCATGTAGTTTTCATCGGTAATTTCCTTAATCCTGACACCGTAATCTATTTTAAGCTGTTTTTTCTCAGCGGCTGTTAAGTCCTGCAACTCAAGGCCATCATAGGTAAAGCTGTTAATTTCGTTTTTGGTAAGCTTAACCGGCAGGGTAACCATATCGCCATTGCGGTCTACGGTAACCTTAACCACATCGTTAGGGCGTTTGGTAACCACGGCAGCATTAAGGTCGGCAAAACCATTAATAGGCTTTTCGTCTATCTTAACAATAATATCGCCTTTTTTAATACCGGCAAGCTGGGCGCCGCTTTTATCAACTACGCTGTTAACATAAAAACCCTGAGTCTGGCTAATGCCAAGCTCTTTGCTGGCCATGCTGTTAAGCTCGCCACCCTGTACACCAAGCACACCGCGCTGCACGTTGCCAAACTCCATAATATCTTCTATAAGCTTGCGGGTAATGTTACTGGGTACCGCAAAAGAATAACCAACGTAAGATCCTGTAGTGCTGCTAATCATGGTGTTAATACCCACAAGTTCGCCACGGGTATTAACCAGTGCGCCACCGCTGTTACCGGGGTTAACGGCAGCATCGGTTTGTATAAACGACTGTAAACCATCTTTGCTCAGGTTCCTGGCTTTCGCCGAAACAATTCCCGCAGTAACAGTGCTATTAAGGTTGTAAGGGTTACCCACAGCAAGCACCCATTCGCCCACCTTAATATCATCGCTATTGCCAAAGGTGGCATACGGCAGTTTTTCTTTAGTATCTACTTTAAGCAGGGCAATATCCATTTTAGAGTCGGTGCCCACAAGCTTAGCCTTGTACGATTTGTTGTTGTTAAGGGTAACCTCTAATTCTGATGCGTTTTGTATTACGTGGTTGTTGGTTACAATGTACCCGTCTTCGGTAATAATAACACCACTACCGGTGCCAATTTGTGCCTGCTGCTGGCCACCGCGCTGGCCGTAAAAAAACTCCATCATGGGGTTGCTTTGTGTAGCGTACGATGTGTTTTTAACGTGCACCACCGTGTGTACGGCTTTATCGGCGGCATCGGTAAAATCAGTGGGTACTTCGGCACCCGTATACGATACGTTTTTGGTTAAGGCAGAGTGCGGAGCGGCTATTGATAAGGCAGAGCTTGGAGTGTCGTTATCAAATACCAGTTTGTAAGCTCCAAGGGTAGTGGCACCGCTTAAAAGGGATACCAGGAACAGGCTTGAAATTTGTTTCATAAAAAAAAAGTATTTAATTTTTTAATGGTTAAAGTGCGGGTGCTGCCGTGTTTTATGTGTCGTTTATATTTGTACTTTTGTCCTTATTATATGCACTAAATGGAATACACTTTTTACAAATACCAGGGCACAGGAAACGACTTTGTCATGGTAGACAACCGCGATGATATATTTCCCAAAAATGATACCAAACTTGTTGGGCACCTTTGCGACCGAAGGTTTGGCATTGGCGCCGATGGGCTCATTTTATTAGAGAACGCAGGAAGTGCCGATTTTCGTATGGTATACTATAATTCTGACGGAAATGAGAGCACCATGTGCGGTAACGGCGGCAGGTGCATTGTTGCCTTTGCCAATGCTTTGGGCATTATAGATAACGAAACCGAATTTGATGCCATAGACGGCCGCCATCACGCAACTATAGATGAAAATGGCATAATAAGCCTGCACATGAAAGATGTTAACACGGTTTCGATGTACGAGGATTATGTTTTTTTAGATACCGGATCGCCACACCACGTAGAAATAGTAGAAGATTTGCCTAACCTTGATGTTAAGGGCATAGGGGCAAATATTCGCTACAGCGGGCTGTATGGCGATAAGGGCAGCAACGTAAACTTTGTAAGCCAGGATGGGGCTGACAGATTTTCAGTCCGCACATATGAGCGTGGGGTTGAAGATGAAACTTTGTCTTGCGGTACCGGTGTAACAGCTGTTGCCATAGCCATGAAGGTGCTGGGCAAAACCGAAGCTAACACCGTAAGGCTTACCACCCCGGGTGGCGAGCTTAAAGTGTCTTTCGCGCAAAACGGCAAGCAGTTTACCGAGGTATATTTAACCGGGCCCGCCCGCTTTGTATTTAAAGGCGAAGCAGAATGGTAACCTTAACGGGAAACACTATTTACCTGAGGGCACTCGAGCCCGAAGACCTGGACTTTATTTACCGGATAGAAAACAACGAGGCCATGTGGCAGGTTAGCAACACGCAAACCCCTTACAGCCGTTTTTTAATCAGGCAATACCTGGAAAATGCCCATCAGGATATTTATGAGGCCAAGCAGCTGCGCCTTGCCATCTGCAAAAATAATACTGCTGATGCCGTGGGTTTAATAGACCTTTTCGACTTTGATCCTGCCAACCAGAGGGCGGGGGTGGGCATTATTATTCAGGAGCAAGCCCACCGCAATAACGGCTTTGGCAAAGAGGCTTTGGGCCTGCTTATTAACTACGCTTTTACCAAATTGCAGCTGCATCAATTGTATGCAAATATCCATTTGGATAATGTTGCAAGTACCACCCTTTTTACTAATTTTGACTTCCAATTAATTGGAGTAAAAAAAGACTGGAACAGGTTTGAGAACCGGTACCACGACGAGGCTTTGTACCAACTAATAAACAATAACTAAAACATAGCATTTTGAACTTAAGAAAAATTGTAGGCATTGTATCGCTGGTAGTGGTTACCGGCGGCACTATTTATGGCTATATGTTGTATAAAGATATATTTAGTGCCAATACCGCCTTTAATAAAGAAGAGGTTGCCGTTTTTATACCTACAGGTGCCGATTTTGAGCAGGTTAAAACCCTGGTTAAGCCGTATGTAGAAGATATGGATCGTTTTATATCTACCGCCGAGAAAAAAGAATACCCCAACAATGTTAAGGCCGGTAAATTTATTTTTACCAACGGCATGAACAGTAACGACCTTATAATAGCCTTACGCCAGCCCAGAACGGTAGATATTGCCTTTAACAACCAGGAAACCCTGCAAAGGGCAGTGGGCCGTATAGCGCAGCAAATAGAGCCGGACAGCCTGCAACTGTTAGAAGCTTTTACCGATAAAGCTTTTTTAGAAGAAAATGGCTTTAACGAAGATAACGTACTGAGCATTTTTATTCCTAATACTTACGAGTTTTTTTGGAACACAACAGCCACCAAGGTTAGGGATAAGCTTATGAAAGAATACCGCCGTTTCTGGACACCAGAGAGGCTTGCCAAAGCAGAGGCGCAGGGCTTAACACCATTGCAGGTATCGGCATTGGCTGCTATTGTGCACAAAGAGACCGTTAAAAACGACGAGAGGCCGCGTGTGGCC
Organism: Flavobacterium subsaxonicum WB 4.1-42 = DSM 21790; assembly: GCF_000422725.1. Classification (GTDB taxonomy): domain Bacteria; phylum Bacteroidota; class Bacteroidia; order Flavobacteriales; family Flavobacteriaceae; genus Flavobacterium; species Flavobacterium subsaxonicum. Next base: position 289,528 of record NZ_KE383911.1, on the reverse strand, counting down.
GGTGTGTACCTTAACCGCCTTAAAAAAGGCATGAAGCTGGAAGCCGACCCCACCGTTATCTATGCCATTAAAAAGCAATCGGGCGATTTTGACCAGGTTATTAAGCGTGTTTTCTTTAAAGACCTTGTTATAGATTCTCCATACAATATGTATAAGTACGAAGGCCTGCCACCGGGGCCAATTGCTATGCCCGATATTACGGCTATAGATGCCGTACTAAACCCAGAGCAGCACAATTACATTTATTTTTGTGCCAGCGTTACTAATTTTGGCTACCATGAGTTTGCCGTTACACCGGCACAGCACGAAGTTAACCGCCAAAAGTATGTTGTCTGGGTAGAAAAGATGGGGATAAAGAGGTAAAATCCTACAAAAGTTTAGCTGAATTCCGGAGGTTTTTTAACTTTTCCGGAATTTTTTTTACCCAAAATGTCCTACAAGATATTTTAAAGTCCAGTCTTTGTAAATCCCTTTATACAGGGTATTTAAGCTATATTCTTACAAGGTAACATGGTCTTAACAAAAAGTTAAAGTAAGGGGTGCTGCTAAGGTGCTGTAAATCAGGTTGTGTTTTTTTGTTGTATATTTGCATCTGTGAAATTCATAAAGTGACAGGTTATGAGAAATAAATACACATGATTAAGAAATGGATATACTTTGCGAGTTTAGGGATTTTTATAGCAACCGTAAGCTCTGGTTTTAAAGCCAAAGAAGAAAAACAGTTTGGTAAGATAGATGGCTTTCACTTAGCCGAAGACGAAATTACCAATTACACAGTTCCTACTATTGACGAAACCGCCAAAGTAAATTTCAATTTCCCCTTTACCGGTAAAACGTATGTTGGCTTTAAACAGGCCATAGCCATTAAAGAATCTCAGGGATTATACAAACTTGTAAACCGCTACGGTTACATGGGCAAGTACCAGTTTGGCAAAAGCGCATTGCGTGCCCTGGGCATTAAAGACGCTAAAAACTTTTTAAACAACCCACCCCTGCAGGAACGTGCTTTTAAAGCATTACTTTCTAAAAACAAATGGGAGCTTAGAAACGAAATAGGCACTTTTGAGGGTAAAGTGGTAAACGGTATTAAAATTACCGAATCGGGCCTATTGGCTGCTGCACACCTTGCCGGCGCCAACTCTGTAAAAAACTTTTTGCACAGCAATGGCAAAAGGGCCTTTAGAGATGGTTTTGGTACATCATTAAAAAGCTACATCAAGAAATTTGGCGGTTACGATACTTCGGCTATCGTGGCACACCCGGAGCCTAAGGTAAGACTTAAGTAAGCTTCGGTTTCAAAAATATATAGTTAATAAGAAAGGTTAAAATAGTGTCATGCTGAGCTTGTTGAAGCAGCACTATTTTAACCTTTTTTATGCAATTTAAAATAAGATAAATGCCCGCTTTGCATCACATTTACCTTGCTTTACACGGCAATAACTTTCGATAAGTTATCCTCTGCTTCCTTTAGCTTTCCCTCCTGTTCTTTAAGCATATCGGCCACCTTAATTTGCTGCACCCTGTTATCGCTGTTTTTAAGCCTTGCATAGCCTTTATCGGTCAGGTTTTTGCCATGGTTTTTTTGCAGGTATTTAAGGTAGTCGCCATAGCTCATGCCTTGGGTAAACAACTCTTTGTCGTTATCCCTGCTAAGAATGTGCGTGCTTAGTTTTTCCTGTAGTGTAATAGATTTTACACGCAGCCTTTGGTATTCGGTTAGTAAGTAATTTTTCTTCTTTCTGTAGCCTGATCTGCTATTTAGTAATTTGAATAGCAGATATACTACCAGGCTCGCAGACAACACAATTATTAGTGTCAGTTCTGGAAATAGTGGCATAGCTATAGTGGATGTTTACGCTAATTTACTGAAAAATTACCCGAAACCCTTATGTTTTAAGGTATTGGCGCACGAAAAAACAATTTTATAATTTGAGATACTTTAAAATAATAATACAATAAAATAAAGGGGCTTAAATTTAAAATTTGTTGATATTAGGGTAATGATGATTTTTATACATTAACAGTTCGCCGCTTTTTTTATATAGTTCGTAGATATTTTGCAGATAATTTTCATCAAATAGTTGCGCTCTAATTCAGATTTATAGCAAATGCCCTTAAACTTTAGGGGAGGTAGTTACTTTTGCTTTTTGTTGTACAGATGTAAAAATACATACCCGGCACAACCGGCCAGTATGGAGGCTATTAGTATCGCAAATTTGGCTTCAGCCTGAAGCGAAACCTCTGTAAAGGATAGCAAAGCTATGAAAATTGACATGGTAAAGCCAATACCACCCAGTAATCCTAACCCTAAAACGTGCGGCCATTTCACGCCTTCGGGCAATTGAGCGATCTTTAATTTTACCGATAGCCACGACATTGCAAATATCCCTACGGGCTTCCCTAAGAATAGACCTAATACAATGCCTAAGCCTAAATTGCCGGTTAAGCCCTGTAGCATGCCATCTTCAAAAGTTATGTTGGTATTTGCCAGTGCAAACAATGGCATAATAATAAAATTGACAGGTCTGGATAAAAAATGCTCCAGTTTTTCTAAAGGCGATTCGGTTGCATCGGGTGTTGTGGGTAAGGTAAGCGCCGTTAATACTCCTGCAATGGTGGCATGTATACCCGAATGGTGTATGCAATACCACATTATGATGCCCGGAAGTAAATACGCCCAAAGGCTTTTTACACCCATTTTGTTGAAGATAATCTGTACGATAAAAAGGCCACCGGCATACATTAAATATTCGGTGTGCATCCCTGTGGAGTAGAATAGGGCAATAACCAGTATGGCCATCAAGTCGTCTACAATGGCAAGGGCAGCCAGGAATATTTTGAGTCCTGTTGGCACTCTATTCCCTAATAACGATAAAATTCCCAATGCAAAAGCAATATCGGTAGCCATGGGTATGCCCCAGCCACCGGCAATTGCGGTGTTAGTATTGAATGATATATAAATGAGTGCCGGCACCAAAACCCCGCCAATAGCTGCAAGCACGGGTAGTGCCGCTTTACGTGCTGATGATAATTCGCCCTCTACAATCTCGCGTTTAATTTCGAGCCCTACCAGTAAAAAGAAGATTGCCATAAGGCCATCGTTTATCCAGAGCAGCAGTGGGTAGCGCAATTGGATGCTTTCGGTTTCAAAACCCAATTGCGTTGCAAGCAGCTGTTCAAAATCTGCCGAAAGGCCAGAATTAGCTATAAGTAACGATACGGCAACACACGCCAGCAGTACGATACCACCTGCTGATGAGGAACTGAAAAATTTTTTAAAAACGCTAAGGTTAATGGGGTTTTCCATAGTTGTAAAAATACAGAATTTAACACAAAAAAGCGAGCAATAACGCGGTATTATGCCCTATCTGTGGCTACTTTATAAGTGGGGTCTTCGGCTATATTTACCACTATTACACCTTCGGCATTTTTAAGCAATTGCCTGGAATCAGCACTTAAATGTGTAAGTGTTACGGTTTTGCCAACAGCGCTGTATTTGCGGGTAATGTTGTTAAGCGCCTCAATGGCCGACATATCGGTTATGCGGCTCTCTGTAAAGTCGATTACAATTTGCTCGGGGTCGTTGGCTACATCAAAGGTTTCTAAAAAGGTGGTGGTCGACCCAAAAAATAACGGCCCTAAGATATTGTAATGCTTTACACCATCTGCATCAACATACATTTTAGCGCGTATGTGCTTGGCGCTTTCCCATGCAAAAACCAGCGCCGATATTATTACACCTATTAGCACGGCCAGTGCCAGGTTGTGCAATACGATAGTGATGATGGCCACTACAATACCCGTAAAAATATCCTGCTTTGGCATTTTATTTATGATTCGGAAACTGGCCCACTCAAACGTGCCAATGGCAACCATCATCATAACGCCAACCAACGCAGCCATAGGTAGTTTGCCTATTACGGATGCACCGAATAATATGATTATAAGTATCGTAATTGCAGCTATAATTCCCGACAATCTTGCCCTCGACCCCGCCGAAAGGTTAACCAGCGTTTGCGCTATCATGGGGCAGCCTCCCATACCAAAAAAGAAACCGTTGGCAATGTTGGCGCTACCCTGTGCAATACATTCGCGGTTGCTGTTGCCTTTGGTTCCGGTAATTTCGTCTACTAAATTCAGCGTAAGCAGGCCTTCGGTTAAACCTACGGCAGCCATAATTAAGGAGTAAGGAAGTATTATTTGGAGCGTCTCGAAATTTATTGGAATGTTCGGGATATGGAAAGGAGGGAACCCGCCTTGCACCGATGCGATATCCTGAACGGTTTTGGTCTCTATGCCAAAGCCTAATACTATGGCAAACACCACTATAATAGCAACTAACGATGCCGGCAATGCCTTTGTAATTTTTGGGAAACCAATTACTATAGCAATGGTTAGGGCAACCAGGCCGGCCATGGTGTATAGCGTTGGTCCGGTTAGCCAGGCTTCCTCACCATTAATCATTGTTTTAAACTGTCCTAATTGCGACATAAATATTACAACGGCAAGGCCATTTACAAAGCCATACATAACAGGCTGGGGCACAAGCCTGATAAATTTTCCTAACTTAAAAAGCCCAACCAGTATTTGCATTACACCACCTAAAGCCACGGCTGCAAAAACATATTCTATGCCCTGTGCCTGCATTAAGGCTATAAGCGTAATTACCGTTGCACCCGCGCCACCCGATACCAGCCCTGGCCTTCCGCCAAAAATTGCAGTTACCAGGCCCATTATAAAGGCGGCATACAAGCCCACCAACGGCGGAAAACCTGCCAGTATAGCAAACGAAAGCGACTCCGGAATCATGGTCATGGCTACGGTTAAGCCGGCCAGGATTTCGTTTTTATAGTTTACTTTTTGCGAGAAGTCGAAAAGGCCAAATGTTTTGGTTTGCATGGATGTGTGTAAGTTTTGCAAAGTTACAAAGTACATTACTATTTAAGCACAGCTAAAAAATAATATAGCGGTTGCAAAACTAAATAATATTTATCGTAATATTGCGATAAATAAAATGTAATTTTTATGGGCACTACAAAATCAGAACAATTTACAGCGCGCCAAAACGAGCTTTCGGCTTTAGCCAAAGCAATTGGGCACCCTGCGCGCATAGCCATTATTGAGTATCTGTTACAGACAGATGCCTGTGTGTGCGGCGATATCGTGGAGGTTTTGCCCCTTGCGCAGGCCACGGTATCGCAGCATTTAAAAGAGCTTAAAAATGCAGGGCTTATAAAAGGGAGCATAGAGGGTACATCGGTTTGTTATTGTATTGACGAGAATGGCTTCGAAAAAATTAAGTCGTTTTTTGATCATGTCGCCCTTTCTATTACAAACAGAAAAAACGAATGTTGTTAACTAAATCATACAGATTATGAAACTATCTGAAATTAAAAACCACCTGGCTACAGCCGAGGCGGTAAATTTTAAACTGCCCAACGGTACCTTTGTGCCGGAGAATTTTCATGTAACCGAGGTTGGCGTGATTACTAAAAACTTTATAGACTGCGGTGGCGTAGTGCGTAAAGAAGAAGTGGCTAACTTTCAGCTTTGGGATGCTAACGACTTTGAACACAGGCTAAAGCCGAAAAAGCTGCTGGATATTATTGCACTATCTGAAAAAGTACTGGGTATGGGCGATTTTGAAATTGAGGTGGAATACCAGTCGGATACTATTGGTAAATACGACCTGGATTTTAATGGTACAGATTTTATTTTGGTTAATAAGCAAACGGCCTGCCTTGCTGAGGATGCGTGCGGTATACCGGCTAAACCAAAACTGAGTTTGCAAATGTTAGGTAATCAGGAAGGTAATTCGTGCACTCCGGGTGGGGGTTGCTGCTAATTTTACGTTATGAAAAATATATTAGTATTATGTACCGGCAACAGCTGCCGAAGCCAGATTGCCGAGGGATATTTAAGGTACTTTGCAAAAGATAAAGCTACCATATACAGCGCAGGTGTAGAGACGCATGGCGTTAACCCTAAGGCTATTGCTGTTATGGGTGAAGATGGGCTGGATATATCGTTACACACCTCTAACAACATCGAAGAGTATTTTGATGTGAATTTTGACTATGTAATTACCGTATGCGATAACGCAAAAGAGCGTTGCCCTTTTTTCCCTACGCAGGCTAAAAAATTTCATTATAATTTTCCTGACCCCGCAAAAGCCACAGGGTCAGAAGAAGAAATTATGGATGAATTCAGAAGGGTAAGGGGTATGATAAAAGAATATTCTGAAAATTTCGTTCAGCAAAATCTCTCAGTATCTCAGTAGTTAAGTACCTCTCTCTAAAACTTATGGATAATAAAAATACACGGCCTGTTATGCAGGTCGGGTATTTCTTTTTTCCATTGGGCTACCGTTTTTGTTTTTATTAATTCGGTAGGTTGCGTAATATCCGCTGCAATACACAAGTGGGTAGTAGGTTGCAGTGCCAGTAAAACCTCTTCGAGCATTTTGTTGTTGCGAAAGGGTGTTTCTATAAATAGTTGCGACTGGCTTTTATCCTGAGATAGTTTCTCAAAGTTTTTTAAAGCAGCCCTTTTTTCGCCTTTTTCTATGGGCAGGTAGCCGTTAAAAGCAAAGCTTTGCCCGTTCATGCCGCTGGCCATCATTGCCATCAATATAGAAGATGGCCCCACAAGCGGAACCACCTGTATGCCTTTTTCGTGGGCAATTTTTACAATGGCCGCACCGGGGTCGGCTACACCGGGGCAACCGGCTTCGCTCATCAGGCCAACATTTTTACCTTCCATGCAGGGTTGTAAAAAGCCACTATGCTCAGATGGTTTTGTATGCTTATTTAAAACCGACAGTTTTAGGTCGGGTTGCTTTTTAGTGGGCAGTATGGCTTTTATAAAGCGGCGTGCTGTTTTCTCATTCTCAACTATGTAATGGTCTATAAAATCAACGGCGCGTTCTATAGCCTGTGGCAGCACATCTTTAGTATCGCCTTCTTCGCCAAGCGGCACAGGCAATAAGTATAATTTTCCTTTGGGGGATGGTGTATTCATCTTCTTGTTTAGATAATTGCAAAAATAGGCATATTAATTAACTTACTTTCGGGTTAATTGCTACTTTAATAAAGATAAATAGAGTGCAAGAGTAGAGGTACTATTGTATGTGGTGTTCTTTTAAAAGCTTGGCGGCTACAAGTTCGCAGGCATCATCAAGCATATCATATACATTGTCAAAACCTTCGGGGCCACCGTAGTAAGGGTCGGGCACATCAACTTTCTGTCCGGGAAAAATCTCGTCCATCATCAGTTTAACCTTGGCCTTAGCCTGTGGGGTTGGGGCAAGCTGCGTAACATCTTTAAGGTTAGAGCTGTCCATAACATAAATATGGTCAAATTCTGTAAAGTCAGCTTTTTTGATCTGGCGTGCCTTTTGGCAGCTAATATCCAGGCCACGGTTTTTTGCAGTGGCTACAGATCTTGGATCCGGACCCTGGCCTGCGTGCCAGTTACCTGTACCGGCGCTATCTACCAAAAATTTATCTGTAGGTAATTTAGACTGCAGTATACCTTCTGCCAGCGGAGAGCGGCAAATGTTACCCAGGCAAACCATTAAAATTTTAACGGGCATTATACCGATAGTTTTTTGTTTATATCGTCTACAAATTTTCTAAACTGCTTATCTGTAGTAACAAGGTTATCTACGGTTTTGCAGGCGTGCAGTACGGTAGCGTGGTCGCGGTCGCCAATTTGCGAGCCAATATTTGCAAGAGATGCTTTGGTAAACTTCTTGGCAAAAAACATGGCAAGCTGCCTGGCTTGTACAACGTGGCGTTTCCTGGTTTTAGATTGCAGGGTATCTACATCAAGCTGGAAATAATCTGACACTACTTTTTGAATGTAATCGATTGAAATCTCGCGTTTAACGTTTTTTACGAATTTTTCTACCACCATTTTGGCAAGCTCAAGCGTTACCTCGCGGTGGTTGAAAGATGACTGTGCAATAAGCGATATTATGGCACCTTCAAGCTCGCGCACATTGCTTTTAATGTTGCGGGCTACATATTCTATAATTTCTTCGGGCATTTCTACGCCGTCTCCAAATAGTATGTTTTTAAGTATCGATACACGTGTTTCATAATCAGGCTGGTGCAATTCTGCCGAAAGGCCCCATTTAAAGCGCGATAGCAATCGCTGCTCTATATCCTGCATGTCTACCGGTGCCTTATCTGATGTAAGGATAACCTGTTTGCCGTTTTGGTGCAGGTGGTTAAAGATGTGGAAAAACACATCCTGAGTACCTGTTTTGCCTGAAAGGAACTGAACATCGTCTATAATAAGTACGTCTATCAATTGATAGAAGTGAATAAAATCGTTACGGGTGTTGCGCTTAACCGAGTCGATATACTGCTGGGTAAAGATCTCTGCCGATATGTACAGCACAGTTTTATCCGGGTATTTATCTTTAATCTCTATACCAATAGCGTGCGCAAGGTGGGTTTTGCCCAAACCTACGCCACCAAATATAAGCAGCGGGTTAAAAGATGTACCCCCCGGTTTATTGGCAACAGCCAATCCTGCCGAACGGGCAAGGCGGTTAGAGTCGCCCTCAAAAAAGTTGTCAAAGCTGTAATTTGCATTAAGCTGCGACTCTATTTTAAGGTTACGGATGCCGGGTATAACAAACGGATTTTTAAGCTCCGGGTTTTTATTTTGTAACGGAAAATCAACTTCCTGTGGTTTAACAGGTGCGCGGTGGGCACTTGGCAACTGCTCTGTAAAGGGCTGTTTGTTGCCAAAGGTGTTTTCCATCTTAATTTTATAAAGTAACTTTGCGCTATTGCCAAGCTCTTTAGTAAGGGCTACTTTTAATAATTTAACATAGTGCTCTTCCAGCCACTCGTAAAAGAATTTGCTGGGCACCTGGATATACAAAGCACCGTCGGTTAACTCAACTGCCCTGATGGGTTCAAACCAGGTTTTGTAGGCCTGATCCTGAATATTGTCTTTTATAAATAACAGACAGTTATCCCATACCGATTGCGCAGTTTTAGTCATATATCCTGATAATTAATTGTTTATTAAAAGTTGTCTTACAAAAGGGAATGCTGGAAAATCATTCCTTTTAGGGAGAACAAATATGGTCACAAAAATCAGTAAAAAAAAACAAAAGGCGTATTGATTATTATAAAAAAATATTGTAAGCGTCTAAACCTAAAATTAATAAAAAATTAACATTTAAAATATATGAATTTTCACGAATTTAAAGTACGTGTCCGCTATGCAGAGACCGACCAGATGGGGGTTGTATATCATGGCAATTACGCGCAATACTTTGAGATGGGGCGGGTAGAATGGCTTAGAAATCTTGGACTTAGCTATAAGTTTATGGAAGAGAACGGTATTATGCTGCCTGTTGTTTCTTTAACATTAAATTATAAAAAACCGGCCCGATATGATGATCTCTTAACTGTAAGAACTATCTTAAAAAAACAGGAGTCGGTTAAGATAGAATTTGACTACGAAATATACAATGAGGGGGGAGAGTTATTAACAATTGGCAACTCGGTTTTGGTATTTGTAGACATGAAAACCGGCCGCCCGGTAGCACCGCCAGACTATGTAAAAGAGAAGCTCGTTAAGTAGCTTTTAGTCGCAGTTGCAGTCTCAATTTGCAGTTAATTTTGGGACTGAAAACTGCGACTGTGACTGTTTACTTTATCGTAATTCCATACAAATTTTGCAGTGCCTCAAGTACCATTGGGGCATTTTGCTTTCGGGTGCTAAGGGTAATTTCGCAATCATTCTCCATTTTTTGCGATACAATATTCAGGTTCTTCTCCTTAATAATACGCATTACGCGATTCATATCGGCATAGCCAAAAGCAAGTGTAAAGTAAGAATCGATGGTTTTTTCGATGATTTCAGATTCCTCCAAAGCCATTTGGGCTGAAGTTCGGTATGCAGAAATGAGTCCGCCTACACCCAGTTTTACCCCACCAAAATATCGAACCACAATAACCAGAACGTTAGTAACGCCAAAGCTTTGTATCTGCCCGTAAATAGGCATACCTGCAGAGTTGTTGGGTTCGCCATCATCGTTAGCGCGGTAGTAAACAGTTTCTGTGCCAAGCTGAAAGGCGTAACACCAGTGCCTGGCGGAGTGGTGCTGTTTCCTGATATCTGCAAGCAGTGCCTTAACCTCGTCTTCGGTAGTAACCGGGTAGGCGTAGCCAAAAAACTTACTGTTCTTTTCTTTAAACAGCATTTCGGGCGATGGTGTGGCAAGGGTTTTATAGGTGTCTTTTTCCAAATCAGGGTTAAACTTTACAGGTTGCAAAGTTAGTTAAGTTATTCGAAACCAAAAATTGAGTATACTTGTATGGATTATACTTCGCTATGAAAAATATCACCTTAACCTTATTTTTACTTTACGCGGTTGTTGGATTTGCACAAAGCAATGATAATAGCTATTCTATTTATTCTACGGTACTTAATAACAAATTAGCGCAGTTTTATGGCCCCAAATTAGATTCTTTACAGTCGTTAATAGTTCTTTATAACAATAATACAGATAGTAATGATCTTAAGTTCGTTGATGAATTAGTTGACGATCCACCCTGTGATTATCTCTTTAATTATTTGTATTTTCAGTCAGGAAAAGATTCTGTTTTTATCCACAGGTTTAAAAATGAACCTGAAATTAAGGAGGTTATTACAAAATTTAGAAAGAATGCTAATATTAATTTTGATGCCGATATGGGGCTTTTAAAGCTTATAAGTAATGCGAAAATTAATACAATTACTCTGCAAGAGTATCGCTCCTTCTTTAAAAATGGTAAAAATATTGATAAAGGATGGAACAAAATAAAGGATAAATATGGTTCAAAATCAGTCTTTGAATTATCTCAAATAACTTACAGTCAAAATTTTGCTGTTTTTTACATAGCTCATCACTGTGGTGGACTTTGCGGCTCAGGCGATTTTGTAATAATGGAAAATGTTGAGGGTAAATGGCGATTGCTTAGCGTCATAAACTTGTGGATATCATAACTACTTAGTTATCACCTTCTTCTTTTTCTTTTTGTCAAAAAGGTAGCCAATAATTAAGCCTACTACCGCCCATAGGGGTATGCCCAACAGTATTTTGGCAAGGTCAAATCGCTCATGGTCTATTAGCGGAAACATAACCATAGTAATTACGTATAAAAGGCCGGCCCACACAAGGCCGGAACGGACCCATTTTTTCATGACGTTTGTGTTTTGTTATCATAAATTTAGCAAAATTTACTGTGATATGCAAGCAAATTCGCATTTGCGTAATGTGCTAATTACATTATCTTTGCGGCTTTAAAAACCAAAAGTTACAATGAAGATGAAAAAATGTTTGGGGATATTAGGCTTTATGTTGTTTTTTATCCTTCAGGCTGCAGCCCAGTTTCCGGCCGGCACTAAAGAGGGTGGTTATACGTCTGCTTCAGAGTTTCTGAGTAATAACCCGCAATACAAGTCTGATTTTGAGGTTATAAAAAGAACCCGAACCGATATTTTAATGTGGGCGGGCAACGATTATAAAGTAGAAACTAAAGATAAGCAGGTTAAGACTTCGGTTATTAAAAAAGAGCTTTGGGGTGTGTTTAAAAAAGATACCCTTTACCTAAATGCCAAGCCTTTAACAGGATACGCCTGGTATGCAAAAGTAGAGGTGTATGGTAAATATTGCTTTTTAAAGCCAGAATATCCTTTTGCTAAGGGTGTACAGGAAGAGTTGGGTATGATAGTAGACCCTGATTTTTCTGCCAATCCGGGCAGCGGCCTGGGTGGTGCTATTGGCGGTGGAGAAAAAGCTGTAATGAGGCTGCCGCTTATTTATAATATGCAAACCGCTAAAAAACAGGTGCTTTCTAAAACTACACTACTGGCATTGCTTGAAAAATACCCCAATGTTAAGGCTCGCTTTGAGGCAGAACCCGACATGAAAAGCGAGGCTACGCTTGTAAAATACCTTATAACAATTAACGAACTCGAAAAATAATAGCCGTTACAAATCAATGCGGCTTTAAAATTTAGATGTAAATGATTACTATTGATGCACTTTCGGTACAGTTTGGCGGTACCACGCTGTTTAGCGATGTTTCTTTTTCTATAAACGAGACCGATAAAATAGCCCTTATGGGTAAAAACGGCGCCGGTAAAAGTACACTGCTAAAAATTATAGCCGGCGAAAACAAACCCTCAACAGGCTCTATATCATCTCCTAAGGGCACTGTGATTGCTTACCTGCCACAGCATTTGCTTACGCACGATAACGCCACCGTGTTTGAGGAAACATCTAAAGCGTTTGAAGGCATCTTTAAAATGAAGGCCGAAATTGATGCCCTTAACGAAGAGCTAACCGTACGTACTGATTATGAGAGTGATGAGTACTACAAAATCATCGAAAAGGTATCGGAACTCAGCGAGAAATTTTACTCTATAGAAGAGATAAACTACGAGGCCGAAGTAGAGAAAGTGCTTGTGGGCATTGGCTTTACGCGCGAAGACTTTCATCGCCCAACATCTGAATTTAGTGGCGGATGGCGTATGCGTATTGAGCTTGCCAAGATACTTTTACAAAAACCCGACCTGATCTTGCTGGATGAGCCTACTAACCACATGGACATTGAAAGCATCCAGTGGCTGGAAGATTTTCTTATCAATAGTGCTAAGGCTGTGATGGTTATAAGTCACGACAGGGCCTTTGTAGATAACATAACAACTCGTACCATAGAGGTTACTATGGGCCGTATTTACGACTATAAAGCCAAGTATTCGCACTACTTAGAGCTGCGAAAAGACCGCCGTGCCCACCAACAGAAGGCCTACGACGAGCAGCAGAAGATGATTGCTGAAAACATGGAGTTTATAGAGCGTTTTAAGGGTACCTACTCTAAAACACTACAGGTGCAGAGCCGTGTTAAGATGCTGGAAAAGCTTGATCTTGTGGAGGTTGACGAAGTAGATACATCGGCATTGCGCCTAAAATTTCCGCTTGCGCCACGCTCTGGGCAGTATCCTGTTGTGGTAGAGGCGCTTACCAAAAACTACGGCGACCACACCGTGTTTAATAACGCCAATATGGTTATAGAGCGTGGCCAGAAGGTAGCCTTTGTAGGTAAGAATGGCGAAGGTAAATCGACTATGGTTAAGGCCATTATGAGCGAGATCGACTTTGAGGGCAAAATGGAACTGGGTCATAACGTTAAGATAGGTTACTTTGCTCAGAACCAGGCAGCTATGTTAGATGAAGACATTACTGTGTTTGAAACGATAGACCGTATTGCCGAGGGTGATATACGTACGCAAATCAAAAATATATTAGGTGCTTTTATGTTTAGCGGAGACGATACTACCAAGAAAGTCAAGGTGTTATCGGGTGGCGAGAAGACCCGCCTTGCCATGATTAAGCTGCTTTTGGAGCCGGTTAACCTGCTTATTTTGGATGAGCCTACTAACCATTTGGATATGAAGACTAAAGACATTATTAAAGATGCCCTTAACGCTTTTGACGGTACGTTGGTACTGGTATCGCACGACAGGGATTTCCTTGACGGACTGGTTACTAAGGTGTTCGAATTTGGCAACAAACGTGTTAAAGAGCATTTTGAAGGTATTAAAGGTTTCCTTGAAATTAAAAAGATAGAAAACCTTAGAGAGATAGAGCGAAAATAGGTTAATATTTCACTTTTCGATCATGAGTTACAGTTAAAGAGGCGCCTGTTTAGCGCCTCTTTTTTTGTGTTTTGTGTAGCGTGTATTGTATAATAATAACCAATAATATACCAATCGGTATATTATTTTGACACTTTATCGTTCTAAAATAAAAATATACCGATTGGTATATTTTTAGGTGCAAAAAAAGGCATAAGTTGTAAAAACGTATGCCTTTTTTGTATGATAGTAGTAAAGGTAATTATAGATTCAAATTAATTGAATTTTACTTCCAGGATATCAATTTCTCCTTCGCTAATTTCGTTGTTATCATCGGCAATAATATTAATGCCCGAAATGCAAAGCGATTTTACTTTTCTCTTGCCTTTAGTAACCAGTTTGTCAAAATTAGACGGGTGAAGCATCAGCATCACATTCTCGGTAAGGGCATTTGTAAGGATAAAACTCTTGATGGTGGCTAAGTCGATGTTCTTTTTCATAGCAATTTGCTTTAGAAGGTTTGTTTTACAAAGATGGACTATAAACCTTTAAAATTTTGGTAACAAAAAGCCAATAAAACATTAAATTTTGTTAACAAAATTTTTGCTAACACCAGTACTGTTTCGTTTGAGTAAATTTTATGCGTTTTACCAAACCGTTAACTTTGCCAGGTAATCGGCATCGCTAAAATAAGCCGGTTTTTGCTCGTTAATACCTATAATAGTATAGGCCTCGTTGTGGTTGCCCTCAATCTCAAAGCTGCTGGTAGAGGTATACTGATCTAAAAAGCCTTTAATATCAAAGTCTTCCAGCTCCGGCTTAGGCAGCAGCACAAAATAGTCTATAATAGTCTCTTCGCCTCTAAAGGTAGCCCTGCCCTCAAAGTTTTTAAGTTCGTCGAATATATCTTTAGCTTCCTGGTATTTCATAATTTGATTTTTAGATGATTGGATTAATAGATTGTTGGATGTGTAGATTTTTAGATTGGCAGATAGTTAGACTGCCTGTAGCAATTGCTTAGTATTTACGGGCTTATTTTTTGGAGCTTGTATTTTGTGATTTGTATTTTCCCCTCCCGTAATTCGTAATTTAAAATTTGTAATTCAAAATTACCTCGACAGCCACTTATACAACCGCTCCGCATTCTCTTTAGTAAACAGCCCGGTACCGGTGCTCATGGTAGCGGCAGATCCGCAGGCTACGCCCATACGGGCCATATCTTTATGGCTGCCGCCCTGTGCCAATATGGCAACCATACCGGCCACCATGCTATCGCCCGCGCCAACGGTACTCAGTTTTTTGACTGATGGTGCCGGCACGTGTATGCTCTCGTCTTTACTAACAAGGTAGGCACCCTGCGGCCCCAGAGACACCACCACAATTTCGGCCTTGCCCTCGTCGATCAGCTGTTTGGCGGCCTCATCGGCACTCTCGTTATCCAAGTCCTTCATCCCCGTAAGGGTACTCAGTTCGCCCAGGTTAGGTTTAAGCAGGTACACGCCTTCTTTAAGCACTTCGGTCAGCGCCTCGCCAGAGGTGTCGGCAATAACCTTAGCGCCCTTTTCTTTCAGTTCGCGTACAAGCATGCCAATAAAGGCCGGTTCAATGCCCGGGGGCAGGCTGCCGCTAATAACCACAATTTCGGGGGTAGGCGAGAGGCCATGTATAATCTTGGCAATATCTTTAACCTCGGCGGCCGTAATATCTTCGCCGGGCATACCAAAGCGGTACTGCTCGTTGTGCGATGTATCTACCACAATAAAATTCTCGCGGGTTTCGGCAGCGGTAGGTATGGTGCTTGTAGTAACGTTTTCCTCCTTAAGCAGTTGCTCCAGCAGCTCGCCGGTACGGCCACCGCAGGTAAAAAGCGCGACCGATTTTATGCCAAGGCGGGCCAGCCCGCGCGAAACATTAATGCCACCGCCCCCCGGCTCGTATTTGGGCGGGGTGCAGCGCAGTTTTTTCTCGGGTTTAAGGTTTTCTACCGTGGTGCTTTTATCTACGGTGGGGTTAAGCGTAATGGTTACTATGTTTTTTATCATTGCTAAAAAGCTGTTTTTTAAGGCCTGGTTTAATAGCTAATATAGCAATTAAAAGCCTGCGCACTACTTAACGCTATGTTAAGAGTACGGCAACAATAAAAAATGTAATAACAATTTTAGCTAATAAAGCGCTCTATAATACTGTACTCGTTGCTAAGCTCTATATAGTAGCAGCCTTCGGGTATCTCTACATCAAGTTCGGCAATTTGTTTTTCTGTAAAGCCGCGTTTTAAAAGCTCTTCGCGGTTATGCAGTAAAATGGGCTCATCACCAACGTAATACAAATCGTCGTCAGAGTGGTTAACTTCTGTAACCGTGCCAGATATGCCGTAGTCTAATGAGTTGTACAATAATTCTTTTTCCAGCTCTTCGTCAGAGAGCTTGTTAAGCCATGTTTTAAGTTCTTTTAGCTTCATTTGTGCATTAGTAAAAATTAGTAATTGGGCGTAATCGGTAATTTATTGTGGGGCAAAAAATTAGGGTATAAATATACAGATTTATTAGTAATTATATACAAGGTGTTAAATATTTATTAAATATTCTTACAATATTATACATCTAAAAATTAGCTGTTTAAGCACTATAGCTATAGCTGTGCCTGCGGTACATTATGTTTTGCCCTTTATTACAGGGAGTTCGCACTTTTGGCAGGCTTATTGATGTTTATTTATTAAGTAATTTTTAACGAGATAATTATTTTAAAACATACAATCTGTTTTTTGTGATATTTCTTACAATTGGTTGAAATTTTAAGATTTTTAAAGATGTTTTTTAGCAGTTAAACGACACTTTAGAGTGGTACTATTATTATTTCTGAAAGATTTAATAAATAAATGCCCCAAAATTGCCGGGTAAAAAAAAAGTTTATATTTGTAAAATATAGTGCCGCTGTTTCAGGCGTTTTACCAGTAAAATGTACTCCTGCGGCACTATACACAAACCCTCCAAAAACGCCCTGAAATGAAAACTTACGATGTTAAACACATAGCCTTTCATGTGCTGGTGGCCCTGTATTTTATATGGTTACCGGTGTTTGGCGTGCTGTTGGCCTTTGCCTTAACCAATACGCTGGATGCCGAGAGCCTCTCGCTGTCTAAAATATTTTTAACCTGGATATTTTTAAACCTGCTTATGGGCTCTGCCCTGTTTGCGGTTATACAGCTTTTTCAGAAAAAGGATTTGCTTGCAAAAATTATACGGTTCAGCTACATGGCAATGGCAGTAATTTCTGTAACCATTACTGTTATTATAGTTACCAACGCAAAGGGGTAGCACCTTTTTTGCATTAGCGCTTTGCAGTACGCAAAATTAAGCTTAACTTGTTGTTTTAACAGGCATTATTGCACAACAGGCTGTTTAAACACTAAAATAGAGTTACTAATTTGGCAAAATAATGCCTGCACACCTTTTTACTAATAAAGTTGTGGCGGGATTAATGTATATTTGCCTTTATTTTTTATTACGAATGGATAACAAAAGCGAAGAATTTTACGCAAGGCTTAAAGAAGAGCTGGCAAAATCAGAGAACTGGCCTGCCGAATACCTGTTTAAGTTTATAGTACCGTCTGACCCTGCAAAAGTACTCCAGATAGAAGAAACCTTTAATAATATGGGTGCGGTTATAGAAACAACACAATCTAAAACCGGAAAATATACCAGTGTTTCTATAAACGTACGTATGGGCGGCGCGCAGCAAATTATAGATAAATACATAGCGCTGTCTACTATAGAAGGTATTATATCTTTATAATAAACTACAACACACAACATGTACAATACACAAGAAGCTATTAATTTTCTTGAATATAATGCCGAAAGGCCTCACCTTATTATTCCGGAATACGGCCGCCATTTGCAAAAGCTTATTAAGCAGGCCATAGAACTGGAGGATAGAGATGAGCGCAATAAAGCGGCACGCTATATAATTGGGGTTATGGGCAGCCTTAACCCGCACCTGCGCGATGTGCCCGATTTTCAGCACAAGCTTTGGGACCAGATATTTATAATGTCTGATTTTAAGCTCGATGTAGATAGCCCGTACCCAACGCCATCGCCAGAGACTATTGCCCTTAAGCCTACACCGCTGGGGTATCCGCAAAATTTTCCTAAATACCGCTTTTACGGCAACAACATTAAGTATATGATAGATGTTGCCAACAGCTGGCCGGAGGGCGAAATGAAAAATGCACTTATTATTGTGATTGCCAACCACATGAAAAAGTCGTTTTTAAGCTGGAACAAAGATACCGTTAAAGACGATGTTATTTTTGAGCACCTTAAAGAACTATCCGGCGGTAAGATAAACCTGCAGGCTACCGATGAGGAGCTTTCTAACGCTACCGACCTGATGAAGGTTAACAAAAAACTTAGCAACAAAACACAGTTTAGCATTAATCCCAAGCAAAAAATGCAAAGGAGCAATGCCAGCGACAGACGTAATAACAACCAAAACAACAACAACCGTAAACCCTAATTTTTTTAACGCTGCATGGGAACATTTAAAATTGAAGGAGGAGCGCCCCTTAAAGGCGAAATTAAGCCGCAGGGAGCCAAAAACGAGGCACTGCAGGTACTTTGTACTGTACTGCTAACCCCCCAAAAAGTAACCATTAATAATATACCGGATATTATTGATGTTAACAAGCTTATTAGCCTGCTGCGCAATCTTGGCGTTAAGGTAGAAAAGCTTGCCCACGGATCGTATTCGTTCCAGGCAGACGAGGTTAACCTTGCATACCTGGAGTCTGAGGCGTTTAAAAAAGAGGGCGCATCTTTAAGGGGTTCTATTATGATAGTAGGCCCGCTATTGGCGCGTTTTGGTAAAGGCTACATACCTAAGCCGGGTGGCGATAAAATTGGACGCCGCCGTTTAGATACCCACTTTGAAGGTTTTATTAACCTTGGGGCAAAATTTAGGTATAACGAAGAAGACCATTTTTATGGCGTAGAGGCCGACAGGCTTAAAGGTACGTACATGCTTTTAGACGAGGCATCGGTTACCGGTACGGCAAATATTGTTATGGCTGCCGTGCTTGCCGAAGGCAAAACCACTATATACAACGCCGCCTGCGAGCCCTACCTGCAACAACTTTGCAGGATGCTTAACAGCATGGGCGCTAACATTACCGGTATTGGCTCTAACCTTTTAGAGATAGAAGGTGTAGAAACCCTTGGCGGATGCGAGCACCGCATATTGCCCGATATGATAGAGATTGGCAGCTGGATTGGCCTTGCCGCCATGACCCAGAGCGAAATTACTATTAAAGATGTTAGCTGGGATAACCTTGGCGTTATACCGGGCACCTTCCGCAAGCTGGGTATTACCCTGGAGCGCAGGGGAGACGATATTTACATTCCTGCACATACCGATGGGTACGAGATACAGAATTACATAGACGGTTCTATCTTAACCATATCCGATGCGCCGTGGCCGGGCTTTACGCCCGACCTTTTAAGTATCGTTCTGGTTGTGGCAACACAGGCACGTGGCGAGATACTTATCCATCAAAAAATGTTCGAAAGCCGTTTGTTTTTTGTAGACAGGCTTATAGATATGGGCGCAAAAATTATTTTATGCGACCCACACAGGGCTACCGTAATAGGTTTAGACTTTAAGTCGAAACTAAAAGGCATCCTAATGTCATCTCCGGATATCAGGGCGGGTATATCGCTGCTAATTGCGGCACTATCTGCAAAAGGAACCAGTACCATACAAAACTCAGACCAGATAGACCGTGGCTACGAGCGCATCGACGAAAGGCTTATTGCCATTGGCGCAAAAATTACAAGGATAGATTAATTTCTACTGAAATACATACCACTAAGGGCCGGATCTATTCCGGCCCTTTTTTGTTGTAAGCCTGTAGGTTGCAATTGTAAAAAGCTGTACTTTTCCAATTGAAAATCAATCAACCAAATCAATCAACCAAATCAATCACTACAATGGATAACAACTACACCTCAAAACAGCTTAATAATAACCCCGAAGCTTACTTTAAAGCTGCAAAAAAGAACAATACCAAAAAAGCCCTTATAATTGTGGCTGCCATTATTATTGCGCTGGGGCTAATAGGCTTTTTTATTGTTACAGGTATAAGCAGGGTTTTAAAAGGCAGCGACACTTATAACCTTGCCATAAATACAATACAAAACGACCCCGAAGTTAAAAAACTAACCGGCGGCATTAAAGACTATGGCTTTTTATCCACCGGCTCTATAGAGATAGATAATGGCGTGGGCACGGCATCGTTAACCATTACCGTAAAAGGGGTTAAAAAAGACATAGATGTTGCCGTGGCGATGGAAAAAGCAGCGAATTCTGAATGGAAAGTAACTGATATGGAAATTGTTGAATAATATAAAATATAACTAACCTATTTATGAAAAAACTATTTACCCTTTTAGCCCTGGCCCTAACCCTTGCCACGCACGCACAGGCTGTACAACAAGAAGATAAACCGTATATTGAGGTTACGGGCACGGCCCAAAAAGAGGTAGTGCCCGATATTATCTATATTACCATTACCCTGAAAGATAAGGTGGTAAACAAAGATAGTTACACCATTATCCAGCAGGAAACCAAGCTAAAGCAGGCGTTGCAGCAGGCGGGTATCGACCTTAAAAAGATGTCGTTGTCGGATGCCAGTTCTGATATTATTATGTACAAGCGTAAAGAAAAGGGTGTAGAAGAGATGAAAGAATATACCCTGATAGTAAATAATGCTACCGAGGTAAGTAAGGTATTCGAAACCCTGCATAACATTAATATTAAAGAGGCAGAAATCTCTAAAACCGAATATTCGCAAATTTATAACCTTAGAAAAGAGGTGCGTATTTCAGCAATAAAAGCAGCTAAAGATAAAGCAACATATCTTTTAGAAGCGATTGGAGAACAGCCAGGTAAACCGTTGGTAATTAACGAGCTTGGTTCTAATTTTAGTGCGCCTAAATTTGGATCTAACGTGGCTCTCCCGTCAGATTATGTAACCAATTATACAGATTCTTTTAAGCCTATTAAAATAGAGTTTTCCTACTATGTTAAGTATGCTATAAAGTAAGTCGCTTATTGGTTTGTAATTATAACGTATTAATTCCCTACGGGAAAACTGGCCGCTGCCTAATCAAAATTTGCTACCGAAATTAAATCGCTACGCGATAGTGATGGCGTAAACTTTCCTTATCACAAATTTTAATTTCCTATAGGCAATTAATTTCGGTAGCAAATTAAAATCGCAACGCAACAAATTTCCCGAAAGGAATACATTTCGTTAGCAACCAAAAGGGAGGCATTCCAACTTTGCCGTAGGCAATTAATTTCGGTAGTAAATTAAAATCGCGAGACAACAAATTTCCCAAAAGGAATGCATTTCGGTAGCAACCAATAGGGAGGCATTCCAACTTTGCCTTGGGCAATTAATTTCGGTAGCAAATTAAAATCGCGACGTAACAAATTTCCCAAAAGGAATACATTTCGGTAGCAACCAAAAGGGAGGCATTCCAACTTTGCCATAGGCAATTAATTTCGGTAGCAAATTAAAATCGCGAGACAACAAATTTCCCGTAGGGAATACATTTCGGTAGCAACCAATAGGGAGGCGTTCCAACTTTGCCGTAGGCAATTAATTTCGGTAGCAAATTAAAATCGCGGGGTAACAAATTTCCCTAAGGGAATAAAATTCCTATCACAAAAAAAGAGCTAAACACTTTACCGCGGTTAGCTCTTTTTATATTAAAAAGGTAGGGGGGAATTTAATCAAGCATACCCATAAACTTAAGGCCAATCATAATACCATCGGTAGCAAAGCCGCCTTGGTAGGCGCGTACATAATCTACCCTAAAAAAGCGGAATTTGCCAAAGCCTACATTGTCAAACCCGGCAGTAAACTCCTGGTACGGTTTGGCATCGGGGGTGGCAAGGGCATGGTAGCCCACTATAAAGTTCCACTCTAAAAGGTTAAGCAGCGGTATCTTGTTCATAATATAGCCCCTGGTGTTCAGTTCGGTGTGCAGCTCGGCATACGAGTCGTTCGTGCTGTGGCTGTAGTACGGCAACAGGTTAAAAGCATTTAGGTAGCCCGCAGTGTTAACGTGGGTTTGGTTACCGTTAAAATGTTTGTAATCGGCAAACGAAATACCATCGGCACCAAAAAACTTACCGGCTTTAAGGTTAATGCTAAAATCGCCCTTATTGCCTAACGAGGTAGAGTAGGTAGTGCGCGCAGCAACAAAATCGTACTCATAGTTTTTTTCGCTGCCGGCAAAAGCCTTTTCGTACTGTAACGAAAGGGTAGGGTAGTTGCTGTTGCTAACGTTTATCTTGCCATCTGGGCGGGTAATGTATTTTTGTCCGAACTTTATACTCGCCACCACACCCGCTTTATAAAGGTGGTGCGTTGCAAACGGTGCCGAAAATTCGTTAAACGGATCTAACGGATTGTTCGATGTAAAATTATCATCGTTTTTAATAAGCACATAATCAGTATTATTAAACAACGCCTTTCTGCGCGAATATTCGGCATAGCCCTGCATGTTCAGCCCTGTAAAAACCTCCTGGCCGTACTGTACACGGGCAAAGGTTTTGTCGTACAGCTTCATGTAGTTGTCTTTAAAAAACAAGGTGCTAACAAGGTTTACCAGTGGGGTAATGGGTTCGGCGGGGTTAAACTGCACGGCCTGGCTGCCGCCGCTAATGTATAAGTAGGCATTGTTTTGCCTGTTAAAACGGTGGCTGTACGTACCCACCACACGCAGGCGGTCTTCGGCAATGCCGTAGTTAAATTTGGCGCCCGCAAAGGTAGAGGTGCCTTTCTCCTCATCATACTTGCTGTAATTAAGCCCGGCATTAAAATTCCAACCCTGTACGGTGTTGTAGCCAATGGCGAACGGATCAAGCGGACCCTCATACGTAAAACGTGATTTTTTGTATGAGTTGGCATAGCTGTAGCCGGTTAAGATGTCGAAAATCTTAAACTTATTGTTTTTCCTGTCAATAGAGTCCAGGTAGGTTTTAGACTCGCGAAGCGTTTGTATGCTATCTTTTTTGGTATAGTCGGCTACCTCTTCATCCGTAAGCGGAATCGGCCTCATGGCATTCCAGTACAGCGAGTCTTTTTTGTTGGAGTTTTCTTCTACAAAAACAATCTCCTTGCCAAAAGTCTTTTTGTCAAAACTATCTTTAAACACATAGTTGGTGTACACGTGCGTAAAGCCACCGGTAAATTTTATACCAAAGGCACCCGCCTTAATATCAAATATCTGCGAGTTTTTAGCCCATATCCTGTTCTCGGTATTATAGCTGAAATTTTGCTTAAGGTTAAGGTTTTCTAATATAGGGTTTTGCATACGGAAACCCTTAACATCTACATCTATAGCATAAATAGCCCAGCTGCCATCTACAATATAAATATAGCCCTCAAACACCGGCTCTTTATCGCGGCGCGGTATCAGCTTAATCTTGTTTATCTGGTTGTTGTTCTCATCAAAAAAAGTACCCTCCAGCTTAAACTTGTAGTAGTTAAAGGTATTGTTAGCCAGTGGCGATACCATATTTACATTAAAATCGATGTAATTATTGTAGAAGTTGTAAAACGTGCCCAAAGCTGTGTTGTAGCTAAAACCCCTGCTGTCGCCGCTGGTTTTACTGGCCACAATGCGCTCTTTAATGTTGTTAGGCTGCTCGAAAGTAATTTTAGAAACCGTTTCAGACAGGTACAAAATACCAGATCCGGTGCTGTCTACCATACCCTCGGGCGCATCTACCTTAATGCCCATAATTTTTTTAGGCAGGTCTTTTACCTTAAAGATACCCTTCGAGTAAAAGTCGGCTTCAAAGCGGCCGGTTTTTTCGCTATTCTCTTTTTTGTGGGCCACCGCCTGGCGAATCACCTCGTAGGCAGGGTCTTCTTTGGTAGAAATTACCACCTCGTTAAGCTCGTAATTTTCTTCCTGAAGCGTAACGTTAAGCAGGTGTGGAAGCGCGCTAACCGTTACCGGAACTTTTTTTGTTTTATAGCCTATGGACTGAAAAATAATGGTGTACTGGCCGGTGTTTTTTATAATAAGCTCAAAATTGCCTTCTTCGTTAGTAGTGGTGTTGTTATAGGTGTTCTCGATAGCAACGCTAACAAACGGAATGGCCTCTCCGTTAGCCGATGTAATTTTACCTTTAATCTGTGCGTTTGTGGTTAGTGCCGCAAAAAATAAAAGCAGGGTCAAAAATTTGTGCATGGTTGGTTTTGTTGGTTAAGTAAGGGTAATATTTGTATTAGTATAGACGGGTATTGTTAATAAATGGTTGCATGACTATTAAAATTTTATTGGTTAGCATAGATAACGGGCTATTGCACTAATTGTTACACCGTAGCTGCGCATAAAAATAAATGATAAATATAAAGTTTGCATCCCTTAGCTTGAAAAAGTTACACATTACCTGTATTTTTGCGATATGAAAAATAATTACTCCATGTATTTACAATTTAAGAAACAATTACTTCATGGAGACAAATCATAACCCGGCATCTGCCGCAGGGCTAAAAACCACGCTTACGGGTATTATTGTCAGCACCATACTGGCAATTGTAAAGGCCCTTGGCGGAATTTTTGGCAACTCGTACGCCCTTATTGCAGATGCTATAGAAAGCACTACCGATATTGTTACGTCGGCCATGATGTACATTGGCCTTAAATGGTCGTCTAAACCGGCCGATAAAGAGCACCCTTACGGCCACGGCAAAGCCGAAGCCCTTATTGCCTTGGGTATTGCCCTGGCATTGGTTATTGCTGCTATAGTAATAGCGGTAGAGAGCGTGCACAACATCCGTACGCCGCATAAATCGCCTAAAGCATTTACGTTAATTATACTGGTGGTGGTTATCGCCACCAAAGAGTTTTTGTACCGTTATGTTATTAAAACGGGTAACGAGATTAACAGCGGTGCGGTTAAGGCCGATGCTTTCCACCACCGTAGCGATGCCATAACATCGGGCGCGGCGTTTATTGGTATTACCATTGGGCTTCTTGGTGGCCCGGGTTACGAAGTGGCCGACGATTGGGCTGCCCTGCTTGCCGGCGGAATTATTATTGTTAATGCCTACCTTATTGCTCGCCCCGCTATTGGCGAGCTGTTAGACGAAGAACTGGATCCCAAGCTAAATGTGCGCATAACAGAGCTTGCCGCCGAAGTAGCGGGTGTGGAATACGTGCAAAAATGCCATATACGTAAAATGGGACTTATGAGCCATGCCGATATGCACGTTTGGGTTAATAAAGACCTTACCGTAGAGCAGGGGCACACCATTGCTCATGCCGTGCAGGACCATATACAAAGCGTACTGCCCCAGTTTGCCTACATACACATACACATAGAGCCCGCAGGGGCTGTACATTAACCATACTTTATTATGAGAGATAAACGTTTTAACCTTGCCAGCAGGCTTATACACTGGGCTATAGCTTTTACTTTTTTATACCTTTTATTAACGGTGTTGCTGCGCCTTGGGTGGATGAATAAAAACCACATAGGCGGTATTATTCAGGATGGCCTTGCCGAAGATGGTGTTAGTATAGATAAAGACCTTGCCGGTACTATTGGCAAAAAAGTGCGCCGCCCAATGTGGCACACCCATACCATTGCGGGCTATGTGCTTACCGGCCTTTTTGTGGTGCGCTGCGTAATTACTTATGTACAGGGGCAGGCATTCCCCAGCCCGTTTAAGGCAGTGTCGGGGTATAATAAATTTAAGGCGTGGGTGTATGTTATATTTTATATTCTGGTTGCGGTATCGCTGGGTACAGGACTGATTATTGAATTCGGACCCGAGAGCATTCACGATATTAGCGAAGAGATCCATAAACTGTCGTTATACTATATGGTAACATTTATAGCGGTACACCTTATTGGGGTTATTATTGCCGATGGCACTAAAGACCGTGGCATTATTTCTAAAATAATTAGCGGCGACAGGCCGTAGGCATTGAACTCGTCTTGACATTTTTGATTGAAGCGAAAAATAAGAGTTTTTGTACAGATTTTGGCTTTTTTGCACTGCATAGCAGCGCTACGGAGTAATAAAACAGGTAAAATATGGAGCAAAAAGACCATTTTGCAGCCAATTAAAAAAGTCAAGATGAGTTCATTACTAAATATTTTATAAACCAAAGATGGTGCATTGTACTTTGCCTATCTTTGGTTTTATTTTTTTACTACAAGCCATGAAAAAGATTACCGAAGCAATGATACGCAAAGAGGCTACCATCAATAAAATACAGTTTGATAAAGAATGGTTTTATGCCGTAGATGATGTAGCCGACTTTTTAAACGAAGACTTTACCGGTATAGAAACCGTTACCCTGCCTATTATAATTGATGGCGAGAGCTACAACATGCTTTGCGCCACCTGGGAAGATTTTGAACGCATCCGCCAAAAAGAACCCCTTGAAGATTTTAGGGGCAGTGTTTTGCGCAATAAAAAACCATTAATAAGAAAGAAGAAGTAGTTTATATAAATATTATCTTTGAATATCGTTATACTACAAAATCATATAATTATGAAACAGCTGGTCATAAATATTAACGACAACAAGTTGTCGTTTTTTCTGGAATTGATCAAAAATTTTGATTTTATAACAGTTGAGGATACTGCTGATTGGTACCTATCGCTTTCCGATAAACAAAAGCAATCTATTGAAAGAGGTTTGGACGATGTTAAAAATGGAAATGTTATAAGTCATTCTGAAGTAATGCAATCTGTTAAAGCAAAAATTCAAAGTTTAAAAGATCGATAATGGATGTGTTTTGGTCGGGCAATGCCCAAGTTAATTATTTGGAAGTTATCGAACAAATTTTTGAAAAATGGAATTTAGATATAGTTCTTAGATTTGAGAATCAGGTAAAGGAACTTATCGAAAAGATATCCCAATATAATTATATATGCCCTTCTTCTAAAATAGTAAACTTGCATCGTTGCATAATTAACGAGCATACTTCATTAATTTATAAACTGGATGGTAACATTATTAATGTTATAGATATTATTTTCAATCAGAGTAATCATAAATTTTAGGAAAAACTACTCTAATGTTCAGGAAGAATATCTTTGAATTTTCCATACAGCTCTATGACCTCTTGCAAAGCAAAAACTATATTTCTCTGTGAATCTCTGAGATCACTCCGTGCATCTCTGTGGAATAACCCTTAACTCCAAACCCACAACTCCAAACCCGAAACCCATAACGCCTAACCAAAAAACTATTCCAAAATATCCAGGAAAGTCAAGCCAAAGATAATACCCTGGCTACGGAAACCGCTCTCGTAAGAACGTACATAATCAATTCTCAGGAACCTGAATTTACCCCAGCCTAAGTTATCAAGGCCAACGCTAAATTCGGTGTAAGGGTTGCGCTCCGGAATAGAAAGCAGGTGGGCGCCTAAAACCAAATGATAGTCCAGCTGGTTTATAAGCGGTATGCTGTTGGTTAAAAAGCCATTAAAGTTATGTTCGGCGTGGGCTTCAAAATATTTATCGCTGGTGCTGTGGGTGTAATACGGCAGCAGGTTAAATACATTAAGGTAGCGCTCAGATCGGCCCACATAGGTTTGGTTGCCGTTAAAATGCCTGTAGTCTGTAAATGCTATTTTATCGCCACTGTTTAAAAACGTACCGCCCCTAAAGCTCATGCCCAGGTTACCGGCGTTGCCAAAAGTAGCATCGTAGGTTACACGCGCCGACAGATGGTCAAAATTATAATCGTCTACGCTCGATGCAAAACCTTTCTCGTATTTAAGAAACAGCTTAGGGAATTTTGTCTCCTCTATTATAAACTTGCCGTTAGGGCGTGTCTGGTATTTTTGCCCAAAGAAAAAGCTGGTTGCCACCGATGCCTTAAGCATGTTGTGCTGCTGGAAAGCCGGCGCATCATAATCATACGGCAACAGCGGGTTGTTAGAAAAATACGGGTCGTAAGCATCTTTAAGGGTCGAGAAGGCCGTGTTGTTAAACAACGATCGCTTACGGGTATACTCAAAAGTACCAAACAGGTACACGCCGTTAACGGGTTCTTCCTGGTAGCTTAAACGCACAAACTGGTTGTCGTATAGCTTCATGTAGTTATCCTTAAAGAAAAGGGTACTTATTGAGTTAACAATCCTGTTTATAGGGTTCTCGGTATTAAACTGCTCTATGGCGGTACCTCCCGTAAGGGTAATAATGCGGTAGGTAAAATTGTTGAATTTCCTCGAAATGGTCCCCGTCATCCTAAAGCGCTTCTCGGCAAAACCATAGTTAAGGTCGGTACCTATAGTAGTATACGCGGTGTTATCTTCGCTACGCTTTGTAAAGTAAAACGAAGGTGCAAAGGTATACGCCTGCACGGTATTGAAGCCCAGTTTTTTGATGATGCCCGTGTAGCTCAACGTCCAGTTTTCGTAGCTGTTATTATAATTATAGCCAATTATGGGAGAGAAGTACGAAAAACGGTTGTTTTTTTTATCGATAGAATCTTTATAGGCCTTGGTGTTAATAACCAGCTCTATACTGTCTTTTTTAGTGTAGTCGTTGCGTTCTTCGGCCGTAAGGGGTATAGGGCGTTCCTGTTTCCAGTAGCTAACCGGTTTTTTGTTGGCTTCGGGCTCAAACCGAAGCACCTCGTTGCCAAACGTTTTTTTATCGAACGCCGGGTTAAAGTTGTAGTTGCTGTACACATACGAGAACCTGCCTGATAGGCCCGCACCAAAAAGGCTGGCTTCAAAATCCAGGGTTTGTACGTTTTTAGACCATAGCTGTTCTTTAGCATTGTAGCCAAAGTTTTGTTGTATAAGCAGGGTGTTAAGCAAATCCTGCTTAATTTTTTTACCGGTTATAGACAGGCTGACGGCATACAGTTGCCACGAATTTTCTACTATATATACGTAGCCGTTAAAGGCAGGTTCGCTTTCTCGCTTTGGGGTGACTTTTATTTTGTTTACAAGGTTTTTGTTTACATCATAAAAAGTACTCTCCAGCGTGTAGTTGTAATAGCTAAAGGCATTATCGGCAATGGGCGATACGGCATTAACCTCAAACGGAATGTAATTTTCGTAAAAGTCGAAATCGGCTGCGGCTGCGTTGTTAAAGCTGTAGCCGTTATCGCTGCCGCTAACTTTAGAGGCTATAATGGTTTCCTGTAAATCATCGGGCTTTTGCGATTTTATTTGCGATACCGTTTCAGATAAATACAAAACGCCACTGCCCGAAGGGTCTAAAACGCTTTGCAGGTTGCCCACCTTAAACCACAGGAATTTTTTGGGTACATCTTTAATCCTGAATAAACCTTTAGAATAAAAATCGGCTGTGAATTTTGCCGTTTTAGCCGAATTGGCCTTGCGGCTGCCTATGGTTTTTTTAATAATGTCGTTAGCCGGGTTATCTTTGTTAGATACCACCACCTCGTCCAGCTTATAGCTTTCTTCTTCCATAGTAACGTTTAACGTGTACGGAAGCCTGGTAACATCGGTAGTAGCCTCAAAAGTTTTATAGCCTAAAGATTGTACTATAATAGTGTACATGCCCCTGGTTTTTACATTAAGGGTGTACTCTCCTTCGGCGTTGGATGATGTGCCGTTGTACGTGCCTGCAACAATAACCGATGCATAGGGCACAGGCTCTCCTTTGGGGCCGGTAACCTTACCCGATACCTGCGCAATGGCAGTAATGCTCATTAAAAATAACAGGACAACAGCAGCGTATTTCATTATAATTCTAATATAAAAGATTGTAGTGCCAGCTCGTAGCTTTTTAGCCCGAAGCCAATAATAACCCCCGCCGATACCGGCGATATAAAGCTTTGGTGCCTGTAGGTTTCGCGAGAAAAGGTGTTAGATATATGTACCTCTACAACGGGTGCAGGTACGGCCTTTATGGCATCACCAATGGCTACTGATGTATGGGTGTAAGCACCGGCATTTAGTATAATACCATCCAGCTCGTAGCCGGCCTTGTGTATTTGGTTTATAAGCTCGCCCTCTACATTGCTCTGGTAGTACGACAGCTTAACCCCGGGGAATTTTAGCTGTAGCTGCGCAAAGTAATCTTCAAAGCTGCGGCCACCATAAATTTCGGGTTCGCGTTTGCCAAGAAGGTTAAGGTTGGGGCCGTTTATAATAATAATATTCATGTATGCTTATTTTAGGTAAATGTAATTAATAGGTGTACGCCCCGTATGTTGTTTAATAGTAATTTTAACATTTAGAGCCATAAAAAAACCGGTATTACCTAAAAGATAAACCGGTTTTTATTATTTTATCAAAAATTTTAGAAAAAGTATCCTACTGATAACTGGAACACCGCGTTTTTAGAATCTATTTCATCATAAACATCGGTAAGTCCAATAGTATAACGTGCCTGGGCAAAAAGGCCTGCAATAATTTTAAGTTCTACACCACCTGCAGCAGCCATATCAAAAGTTTTAGTATCAAAAGCTTCTTCGGCATCGCTAACTAAAAACGAGAACTGCGGCCCTGCCATAAGGCTTAACCTGTCTGGTAATAAATAAAATTTAGCCATAACAGGTACAGATATATAATCCAGGTTAATATCTTCGGCTACACCAATAACGCCATCGGCATCGTATTTAGCTTTACCACCTACAGAGTTAAATAAACCCTCTGCCTGTACAGAAAACATTGGTACAAGGTTAAGTTCTACTACAGCACCGGCATGAAAGTTAGTAATACCATCGCTGTCTATATCGCCGTTAAATTTAGCAAAGTTGGCTCCGGCCTTAATACCAAAGTCTATGCCTTGTGCCTGCACTGCAAAGCTGCTTGCAAACAATACTGCTAATAAAAAAATCTTCTTCATTTTTATTTAAGTTTAAGTTGGTTTACAAATTAAAACATGTAGCCTAAAGAAAGCTGCACGGTTGTATTTTTAAGATCGGTATTGCCCGATATTTTGTTGGTGCCGCCATAGTACCTGCCTTGTATAAACAGGCCATCAGTTACAAAAAACTCAAGGCCGCCGGCAAAACCAAAATCAAATGTTTTGCTGTTGTACGGGCTAAAACTGTCGCTTTCGCTAAGCAGCATACCAAACTGCGGGCCGCCGTGTATATTAAAGCCATCAGTAAGGTATATCTTGGCCATAACGGGTACGCTAAAATAATTAAGCTTAATATCATCGCCATACGTGCCTTTAACCTTGGCACCCTGTACAGAGTATAAAAGCTCGGGCTGTATAGAAAACGGGTCTATAACAGATATTTCGTAAACTGCGCCTATATGAAATTGGGTAAGAACGTTTAGGTTACCATCGCCATCGCCTTTAAGGTTGGCAAAGTTTAATCCTCCTTTAATTCCCCATTGTGCCTGGGCGCTAAAGCCCCCTAAAATCAGCAGGGCAGTAAGTAGTATTTTTTTCATGCAGGTGTACTGGTTTACGGGCAAAATTAAAGAAAAGTAGTATTAATACTGCATAATTTAATTCGACTTTAACTATAAAGATGGCTTATGGTTGATTTGTAATGTTTTAGAAGGCGAATTAAATAATGACCTTTACAAATAGTCAGGCCTACCTTACTGCTTTTAAATAACAAAACCTCCTTCACAATGTGCAGGAGGTTTATACTTTTACTTAGGTTTTTTATTGAAGGTATTAAAACTTGTAACCAACACCAAGTTGGAAAACAGAGTTTTGTACGTTAATATCGTCAGCAATATCAGTTATACCCTGGTTGTAACGTGCTGTAGCAAATAAGCCCATAGCAGTCTGGAAGGTTACACCACCGGCAACACCTACTTCAAATGTTTTTAAGCTGTCTCTAAACGGAGTTGGAGAGTCGCCACTGTTAGAGTTAGGATTAAAGTCAATCTCGTCATTTAGCAAAAAGCTAAACTGCGGACCTGCCTCTATACTAAAGCCTTCAAAAAGGTAAAATTTAGCAAGTACCGGTACGTTAATGTAATCTAACTGCAGCTCTGCCTTATCGCCATCGCTGCCTTCAAAGTCAAATTCTGCACCCTGGCCAGAATATAAAGCCTCTGCCTGTATAGAGAATATCTCTGCTATTGGAAACTCAGCCAATACACCTACGTGAAAGCTTGTTCTCGAATCTGGGCTTTCTATATCCCCATTAAGTGTTGCAAAGTTAACACCACCTTTTACACCAAAGCTAACCGCCATAGAGTCGGCGTTGCTTGCGTCTTCCTGTGCGTTAGATACTGCTACAGTTCCTAACATAAGTGCACCAACTGATAATAATTTAAATAGTTTCATCTTTTTATTAAGTTTTAGTTTTGTAGGTTCAAAATTATATGATTAACATTGGCACCATTATCAAAGATTTCTTAATTCACATAACTTTAACCGTATGAAAAGTTGGGTTAAAATAGTAAACGACTACAAAACCTACCTAAAGATAGAGCGTGGGCTGGCAGCCAATTCGGTAACAAATTATGCTTTTGATGTGCAAAGGCTAACTGATTATCTGCAACTTAACAATATGGAAATTTCTCCGTTAAAAATAGACGAAGAAATTATCCAGCAGTTTATTTACCACGTTGCGGGCGAGCTAAATCCGCGTTCACGGGCACGGTTAATTTCGGGCCTTAAGAGTTTTTTTAACTTTTTAATCTTCGAAGATTACCGAAAAGATACCCCAATGGAGCTAATTGAGGTGCCAAAAATTGGCAGAAAACTGCCCGATACGTTATCAACCGACGAAATTGACCGCCTTATTGCCGCCATAGACCTTGTTACTACCGAAAAAGAAGACAATCAGGCCCAAGGTTTAAGGCAGCGCAACCGTACTATGCTGGAAACATTATACAGTTGCGGCCTGCGGGTATCTGAACTTACCACCTTAAAGTTATCCGACCTGTATTTTGATGAGGGCTTTGTAAAAATTACCGGCAAGGGCAATAAACAGCGCTTTGTGCCCATTGGCAGCTTTACCCAAAAATACATTACACTATATATTAAAGAGGCGCGTAGCACCCTTACAATAAAAAAGGGCCACGAAGATACCCTGTTTTTAAACCGAAGGGGCAGTGGCCTAACCCGCGCTATGGTATTTACCATAATTAAAGACCTGGCAAAGGCCATTAATTTAAACAAGGTTATTAGTCCGCACACCTTTAGGCACTCGTTTGCTACCCACCTGCTCGAAAACGGTGCCGATTTGCGTTCTATACAGCTTATGCTGGGGCACGAATCTATCACTACAACAGAGATTTATATGCACCTGGACCGTAAGTTTTTAAACCAGGTGCTAAATACTTATCATCCAAGAAGATAATTTATAGGAAAACTATATAAATTTCGTTAAAAAAAATTTTTTATTTTGTAAGTAACACTAATTTTGCAGTGTAATACACAAACAACTAATGTCTAATATAACCGACACCAATAGCGTAAGTGCTTTTTATAAAAAGCTGCTTGATGAGGTGCCCGACCTTATTTTTAAAGCAGTATTTGCCGATGGCAAATTTTCTGTGGTGTTTTGCAGCGAATCTGTAAACGAAGTTTACGAGATGACCCCCGAAACATTTATTGCCAACCCGGATATTTTTTTAGATGAGCGCATTGTAGCGCAGGACAGGCCGGGCTTTATAAAAAAGCTCGAAATTTCGCGCCTAAAACTTGTACGTTACGATCATGAATACCGCGTAGAGCTTCCCCTAAAGGGCCTGCGCTGGATGCGTATAACCGGCAAACCCGAACTTACTAAAGATGGCGCCGTGGAGTTTTACACCCGCGTTAGCGATATTACCGATTTTAAACACCAGGAGCTAAAGCTTAAAATATCGCAGGAGCGTTTTGATTTTGCCATGAAAGCCGCCGCCGAAGGTGTGTGGGACTGGAATATGGTAGATAACACCATATACCTATCGGCACAAAGCATGAAAATTATTGGCTGGGAAGAAAAACCTGCCGTGCTTAGCAATGCCTTTTGGCAAAGCCGCATCCATCCGGATGATGTTAAACAGCAGCAGGAGGCAAGGAACAAAGCCCTTAAAGACCTGGATAGTGTTTATGAAAGCATTTACCGCGTGCGCACTAACGATGGGCGCTACCGCTGGCTGCTTAGCCGCGGGCAGGTTATAAAGTTCGATGAAAACAATAAGCCCATAAGGGCCGTAGGTATACATAAAGATATTAGCCAGCTTAAAGAAAAAGAGATTCAGCTGGGTAACACCATTAATATTATTGGCGACCAAAACAACAGGCTTAGCAACTTTGCGCACATAGTATCGCATAATTTAAGGTCGCACGCCAGTAACCTTAAAATGCTGCTGGACCTGTTTAAAAATGCCGACGCCGAAGAACGCGACGAAATGCTGGGCCATCTGGAAGGCATTTCAGACGGGCTTACCATAACTATTAGCCATTTAAAAGACCTTGTAGAAATCCAAACCGAGGTTAAAACCGTAAAAGAACATTTAAACCTTAGGCATTACCTAAAAAATATACTAACAATATTACACAACGAGATTACCAAACACAGTGTTACTATAGAAATTAATATTCCGTTAGATGTAACCGTAAATTACAACGCCGCATATTTGGAGAGTGTGCTGCTTAATTTTACAACTAACGCTATTAAGTATTCCAGTACCGAGAGAAAGCCCATTATATCCTACGATTTTAGTATAGAGAACGGCAAAAAAGTGCTCTCTATATCAGATAACGGCTTGGGCATCGATCTTAAAAGGCATAAAAGTGCATTGTTTGGTATGTACAAAACGTTTCATAAAAACCAGAACTCCCGGGGCATTGGCTTGTTTATTACAAAAAACCAGATAGAGGCCATGGGGGGCAGGATAGAAGTATCGAGCGAGGTAAATAAAGGAACGACGTTTAAAATTTATTTTAATGAAGAAGATTAACAGCCTGTATGTAATAGATGATGACCGCATCTATCACTTCTTACTAAAAAATTTATTCAAGCAAAATGGCATCGATGTTAAAACCAGTTTTTTTAGCAACGGCCACGAGGCTATAGAGGCCCTGCGCAAAGACAAGGCAGGAGACGACGTGCCCGACCTTATTTTGCTCGACGTTAATATGCCTATTATGAATGGGTGGCAGTTTTTGGAAGAGTATACCCGATTAAAGGAAATGCTGCCAAAATCATCTGTTATTTACATGATAAGCTCGTCTAACGATATTGTAGATATCAATAAGGCTAAAGGGTATAACACTATTGTAAAAGACTATTTTTTAAAGCCAATTTGCAAAGAAGATCTCGATAAAATCTTTGTTGCAGGGCTATCATAGTTTTTGCTTATGGTTACTATAAAGAAAAATGATTGTTTAAATGTTTTGAGATGTCAATTATCATCTTACCTTTGCTTAACGCTGTTAAGTAATTTAAAAGCTATAGGATATGGGAAGTAAAGAGAGGATTTTAAGACAGAAGGAAGAAACCCGTGCCAATATAATTAAGGCTGCAAGAGAGATAGTTAAAGACGAGGGATGGCAGGGGCTAAGCATGAGAAAGATAGCCGATAAGATAGAGTACACCGCCCCAATTATATACGAGTATTTTTCTAACAAAGAGGCCATATTGCAGGAAATAACCTGTAGAGGTTTTTGTTTGCTAACTAAAGACCTGGAAACGGCAAAGGCATCTAACGATGATGCTGCACACCAGTTAGAAGCCATGTGGATGGCCTACTGGAATTTTGCGAGAGATAACAGAGAAATGTACCAGTTAATGTATGGCGTAGAAATGGCCTGCTGTACACAACGATCTACCGAAGCCGATTTGCCTTACAAGCTAATTACTGAGGTTATAAGGGAGATAATGAAAGATGTAAACCCTACAGATATGGTTATTAAACAAAAGTATTTTACTTTTTTCTCTGTAATACACGGGCTTATTTCCATCAATATTATTGGCGATGGCTTGTCTAACGACATTAACAAACAAATATTAAAAGATGCCATACAAGGCATTATACGCTATATTAAAGAATAGCGCTTTTTTTTGCCGATTTACTTAACGCTGTTAAATACTTTAATTAGATTAATGATGCCATTTTAAAAGAGGCATTTTTTTAGGAGATTTACTTAACGCTGTTAAATACTTTAATTACATTATTTAGAATATCAATTTAAACCATAAAATTTTTTGTACCACGGGTTAACACCATTAAATAATTTAAGACCATTATGAAAGACGTAAAATTAATTCACATCATTGCACTGGCGCTATTAGCGTTACTATATGCATGTTCTGGCAATAATGCGGCAGCACCGGCGCCGCAGGCAGCTAACCTGCCGGTATTCTCGGTAGTAGCCGCAGATGCTGTTACTTATCAGGAATATCCTGTTACCGTAGAGGGAAGGACCAACGTAGAGATACGCCCACAGGTAGACGGTTACCTTGATAAAGTTTTTGTAGACGAAGGCGCCTTTGTTAAAGCAGGCAGCCCCATCTTTAAAATCAACGAGAGCAAATACCGCGAGCTTTTAAACAATGCTACCGGAAGCCTTAACGGCGCAGAGGCAGCACTTATAAATGCTAAACTGGAGGTTGAAAAACTTACCCCGCTTGTAGAAAACAAGGTAGTGTCAGACTATCAGCTTAAATCGGCCAAGGCCAGCCTTAAAATTGCCGAGGCCAACAAAAGGCAGGCCGATGCTGCTGTGGCGTCTGCCCGTATCAATCTGGGTTACACGCTTATTACCGCCCCTACAGATGGTTACATTACGCGCCTTCCTAAAAAACAGGGTAGCCTTGTGTCGGCAGCCGACCCAATTGCGCTTACCACATTATCAGATATTGGCGAAGTACACGTGTACTTTTCGTTAGGCGAGTCGGATTTCATCAACTTCCGCGATAAATATGCCGGTAATACCATAGCCGATAAAATTAAAAACCTGCCACCATTAGAAATGGTATTGCCAAACAACACCGTATACGAGCAAAAAGGTAAGATAGACATGGTAGACGGCCAGTTCGACCGTACCACAGGTGCTATCACGCTAAGGGCAAGTTTTCCTAATGCTAAAGGGTTGCTTCGCTCAGGTAACACGGGTAAGATCCGTTTAGGCTTACCGCACGCAAAAGCACTGCTTATCCCGCAATCGGCTACCATAGAACTTCAGGATAAAATATTTGTATTTACTGTAGATAAAAACAACAAAGTAGCCCGCACACCGGTTATTGTTTCGGGCAAATCGGGCACTGATTACCTTGTTCAGGAGGGCTTAAAAGCAGGCGACAGGATTGTATTTAAAGGCTTCGAAAACCTGCAGGACGGTGCTGTTATCGTACCTGAAAAAATTAAAGGAGAATTGGCTGCCAAATAATTAAACACCAACATTTTAACGTAAAACATCATGTTTAAAAAATTTATAGACCGGCCGGTTTTGGCTACGGTCATATCCATCCTATTGGCTATTTTAGGGGTAATTGGCCTTACGCAATTGCCACTGGGCCAGTTTCCGGACATCGCTCCGCCGGCTGTACAGGTTACCGCCATGTACCCCGGGGCCAATGCCGAAACCGTATTACGATCGGTTGCCCCCTCGCTGGAAGAATCGATTAACGGTGTAGAGAATATGAGCTATATGAGCTCTACCGCAAGTAACGATGGCTCGTTAGTAATTACAGTATACTTTAAGTTGGGCACAGATCCAGACCAGGCTGCTGTAAACGTGCAAAACAGGGTAGCGCAGGCCACAAGCCAGCTGCCGGCAGAGGTTGTTCAGGCTGGTGTAACCACCGCCAAACAGCAAAACAGCCTTATCATGGTGGTGGATATGTACTCTGAAAACGAAAGCCAGTACGACCAGACATTTCTTGCCAACTATGCCCAGATAAACATTATCCCGGAGATTAAAAGGATACCCGGAGTAGGGCAGTCCATTATTTTTGGTGGTAATAAAGATTATTCCATGAGGGTGTGGTTAAACCCATCTCAAATGGCATCGTACAATGTTAGCCCTAAAGAGGTTATGGCATCTATACAGGATAAAAACCTTGAAGCCGCACCGGGTAAATTTGGCGAGAACAGCACCCAGTCTTTTGAGTATGTTATTAAATACAAAGGCAAGCTTACCAAACCAACCGATTACGAAAATATTGTTATCCGCACCAATGCCGATGGCTCAATCCTTCGCCTTAAAGACGTGGCCCGTATAGAATTTGGGTCGTACACCTATGGTAACTTTACAAGGGTAAACGGCAAAGCAGGGGTTAATATAGCCGTTATGCAGTTGCCGGGCTCTAACGCCAACGAAATTCAGATAGAGATTGCCAAACTAATGGAAAAGGCCTCTAAAAATTTCCCTAAAAACGTTAAGCACCTTATCCTTTACAATACTAAAGACATGTTGGATGCGTCTATAGACCAGGTAAAACACACGCTTATAGAAGCCTTTATCCTGGTGTTTATAGTAGTATACTTGTTCCTTCAGGATTTCAGGTCTACGCTTATTCCGGCCATAGCCGTACCGGTAGCGTTGTTAGGTACGTTCTTTTTCATGTCCATTTTCGGATTCTCCATCAACCTGCTAACGCTATTTGCTTTAGTACTGGCCATTGGTATTGTGGTAGATGATGCCATAGTCGTCGTCGAGGCGGTGCACGCCAAGATGGAACACAAGCACCTATCGCCAAAAGCGGCAACCGTATCGGCCATGAGCGAAATTACAGGTGCCATTATATCTATCACACTGGTTATGTCGGCCGTGTTCTTACCGGTAGGCTTTATGGAAGGCTCTACAGGGGTGTTTTACAGGCAGTTTGCCTTTACACTGGCCATAGCTATTGTTATATCGGCGGTAAACGCCTTAACATTGAGCCCTGCACTGGCAGCCCTTTTCTTAAAACAACACACCCCGGCACATGGCGGCGAACAACAGAAACAAAACTTTAAGCAGCGCTTTTTTACCGGCTTTAATTCCGGGTTCGATACACTAACCAATCGTTATGTAAACAGCCTTAAGTTTTTAGTACGCTACCGTTGGGCCAGCCTTGGCGGATTAGCCGTAATAATTGCTGCCACCGTTTGGTTGGTAAAAACCACACCATCGGGCTTTATACCCAGCGAAGACCAGGGCTTTATAGCCATATCGCTATCCATGCCCGCAGGTACATCGTTAGACCGTACATCGGCAGCAATGGCCGAAGCGCAGGATGCCTTAAACTCTATGGAGGCTAAAAAAACATTGATGGGGCTGTCCGGATTCAACATCCTTACACAATCATCAAGCCCGTCGTTCGGGGTGGCATTCATACTTTTAAAACCATCTAAAGAGCGTGGCGAGGTTAAAGATATCAATGCCATTATGGACCTGGCAAGGCAAAAGCTTGGCGCAGTTAAAGGTGCTAACTTCTTTGTATTCACATTCCCAACCGTGCCTGGGTTTAGTAACGTAGACGGACTTGATTTTGTGCTACAGGACCGTACCGGTGGCAAGCTGGATAAATTTAGTGCCGTGGGTAATAACTTTATTGCCGAATTGATGAAACGCCCGGAAATTGCCGTTGCATTTACATCGTTCAGGGCCGATTACCCTCAGTTTGAAATGGAAGTAGACGATGTTAAGGCCGACCAGCTTGGTGTTAGCGTTAAAGAGCTGATGCAAACCGTTCAGGCCTACTATGGTAGTGCACAGGTATCTGACTTTAACCGCTTTGGAAAATACTACCGTGTTATGGTTCAGGCCGATAAAGGTACCCGTGCCACGCCCGAATCGTTAGACCAGGTATTTGTTAAAAATAATAAAGGCGAAATGGTGCCTGTAAACACACTGGTTAAACTGGTAAAAGTATACGGGCCCGAAAATGCATCGCGTTACAACCTGTTTAACTCTATGGGTATAAACGCCATACAAAAACCGGGTTACAGCTCTGGTGATGCTATTAAAGCGGTAGAAGAGGTTGCTGCCATACACCTGCCTTCAGGATACTCGTATGAGTTCTCGGGTATGACGAGGGAAGAGATCACTTCTGGTGGGCAATCAGCGGTTATTTTCGCGCTAAGCTTAATATTTATCTACTTTTTATTAGCAGCCCAATACGAGAGTTATATACTGCCGTTTGCGGTTATACTTTCTATACCAACCGGTATCTTCGGGGTGTTTGTTGCCATCGGTTTAACCGGAATTTCCAACAACATTTACGTACAGGTGGCGCTGGTAATGCTTATAGGGCTGCTCGCCAAGAATGCTATTTTGATTGTGGAATTCGCCGTGCAGCGCCGCCGTGCCGGTAAATCGCTCCTTGCATCATCGTTAGAAGCGGCCAAACTGCGATTACGACCAATTATAATGACATCTCTTGCCTTTGTGGTAGGATTGGTACCCATGATGAGTGCCACAGGCCCATCGGCCCAGGGTAACCACTCTATTAGTATTGGTGCCGCCGGGGGTATGCTTGCCGGTGTAATATTGGGGTTATTTATTATCCCGGTATTGTTTATCGTGTTCCAGTACTTACAGGAAAGGGTATCGGGTAAAAAAGAGCCTGCAACACAGGCCGAATTAGGATTAATAGGATAAAGAACAAAAGCGCCGCCCCTTGTGGTGGCGCTTAAACCAACTATAGTTTATAAAAAAGATGAAAACGTTTAATATTTACATACTGTTTGCTGCCATGCTTGTAATTGCAGGATGTAGTGTATCTAAAGATACCAAAACACCCGAGCCCGAGTTGCCTACAGCTTTCAGGAATAACGATGTTACTGTTACCGATACGACCTCTATTGCCGACATTGAGTGGAAGAGCTTTTTTCCTGATGCTAACCTGCAGGAATTAATTGGCCGTGCTATTGCTAAAAATTATGATATGCAGACGGCTATCAAAAATTTAGAGATCGCACAGTTGCAGTTCCGTCAGAGTAAATGGGGCAATGTACCACAGCTTAATGCCAGTGTAACCGCCAGTACCACTATAGCTTCTAAAAACAGCCTTAACGGCATAAGCCTTAATAGTTTTTTAAATACAAGCCATATAGAAGACTATAGTGCCGGTGGTACACTATCGTGGGAAGCTGATATTTGGGGTAAAATAGGCAGCAGGAAGCGTGAAGCGCTTGCCGCCTACCTTAAAACGGAAGAAGCCCGTAAGGCTATCCAGACCGATATTGTAGCGTCTGTAGCACAGGGGTATTATAACCTTTTAATGCTTGATGCCCAACTGGACATTGCCATTAAAAACCGCGACCTGGGTGAAAATACGGTTAAGATTATCAAACAGCAGTTTACGGCCGGCCAGGTAACATCATTAGCTACAGAGCAGGCCGATGCCCAGCGTTTGGTTGCTGCGCAAATTGTTCCGCAACTGGAAAAAGAAATCGCCATTCAGGAAAATGCCCTTAGCGTTTTAGCCGGGTCGTTGCCCGATGCTATTGCAAGAGATACTAAGCTGGACTTAGCCGAACTGCACACACAAATTGCCACCGGTTTACCGGCGGGTATTGTAAGCCGCAGGCCAGATGTTAGGTCGTTTGAATATGAACTGAATGCCGCCAATGCCCGTGTGGGTATTGCCAAGGCGTATATGTACCCTGCGCTTAATATTACAGCAGGTGGTGGGGTAAACTCGTTCCAGTCGAATAACTGGTTTAACATGCCGGCATCGTTATTTGGCATGGTTGCCGGTAGCCTTACCCAGCCGTTATTGCAGGGCAGGAGGCTTAAAACCCAATATGAGGTTGCCAAAACCGAACGCGAAAAAGCCGTGATTGCCTTTAGGCAATCGGTACTGGTGGCGGTAGGCGAGGTAAGCGATGCTTTAGTTGAGGTTGAAAAACTTAAAGAAGAGCGCGCCTTTGCCACAGCAAGGGTAGATAACCTGCAAAGGGCCGTAACCAACGCCGATATGCTTTTTAAAAGCGGCATGGCTACCTACCTGGAGGTTATAACCGCACAAAGCAATGTGCTGCAAAGCGAACTGGAGCTTGCAGCCCTTAAAAGAAACCAGCTCTCTGCGGTAGCCCGGCTGTATAAAGCACTGGGCGGAGGCTGGAAATAATGGTGTTTATTGATGTTGAAAGAGCTGCCCATTGGGCAGCTCTTTTTATTTCTGAGTGGCTGAGGTTCTAAGCTGCTTAGGCGCTAAGCCTGCATCTAAAACCTGCCGGTCTATGTCTAAAGTTTAAAGTTAAAAGTCCGAGGTCTATTATCTGATGTCTCTTATCTATCATCTCTTAAACCTAAGTCCCTAAAACTCTCAGCTCCTAAGCATCTTATTTAGCTATATTAACCGCCCTTGTTTCCCTGATTACGGTAATTTTTACCTGTCCGGGATAGGTCATTTCGGTTTGAATTTTGTGAGAGATCTCAAAAGAAAGGTTAGCAGCAAGGTCATCGCTTACTTTTTCGCTTTCTACAATAACACGCAACTCACGTCCGGCCTGTATGGCGTAGGCACTTTTAACGCCCGGAAAGCCGTAAGCAATATCTTCAAGGTCTTTAAGACGCTGAATGTAAGAATCCAGTACCTGCCTTCTTGCACCCGGCCTTGCGCCCGATATAGCATCACACACCTGTATAATAGGCGATAGCATCGATTTCATTTCTATCTCGTCGTGGTGGGCACCAATAGCGTTGCAAACCTCTTCTTTCTCACCATATTTTTCAGCCCACTGCATACCCAGTAATGCGTGCGGAAGGTCGCTTTCAGCATCCGGCACTTTACCAATATCGTGTAGTAAACCGGCTCTTTTAGCAAGCTTAACGTTAAGGCCAAGCTCCGCTGCCATAATACCACAAAGTTTAGATACTTCGCGCGAGTGTTGCAGCAGGTTTTGCCCGTAAGAAGAACGGTATTTCATCCTTCCCACAATTTTTATAAGTTCAGGGTGCAGTCCGTGTATACCAAGGTCAATAACGGTACGTTTACCCACTTCTATAATTTCGTCTTCAATTTGTTTGGCAGTTTTGCCAACCACCTCTTCAATACGCGCCGGGTGAATACGCCCGTCTGTAACCAGTTTGTGCAGTGCAAGGCGTGCAATTTCCCTACGTACAGGGTCAAAGCACGATAGTATAATAGCCTCCGGGGTATCATCTACAATAATTTCTACACCGGTAGCGGCTTCAAGAGCACGTATGTTACGGCCCTCACGGCCAATAATACGGCCTTTAACATCATCAGATTCGATATTAAATACAGATACGCAGTTTTCTACCGCTTCCTCAGTACCTACACGCTGAATAGTGTTTATTATTATTTTTTTAGCCTCCTGCTGTGCAGTAAGCTTAGCCTCTTCTATAGTATCCTGAATGTGGCTCATAGCAGTGCTCTTGGCTTCGGCCTTAAGGCTTTCTACCAATTGGTTCTTAGCTTCTTCGGCTGATAGGCCACTAATAACCTCCAGCTGGTCTACCTGGCTTTTGTGCAGCCTGTCTATTTCTTGCTGTTTTTTATCAAGGTGCTCTATACGGGTGGTATAGTCTAAAATTTTAGCTTCGGCCTCATCATTGGTTTTTTTAACCTTGGCAAGCTCGTTAGAAACCTGCGATTCTTTATCGCGAGTTCTTTTTTCGGCTTCGGCAATTTTTTTGTCCTTGCCTAAAATAACCTGCTCGTGCTCGGCTTTAAGTTCAAGAAATTTTTCTTTAGCCTGTAGTAATTTATCTTTCTTCAGGTTTTCTCCCTGGTTTGTTGCGTCTTTTATGATAGATTCAGCATCTTTTTTGGCGCTGCTCAATAAGCTGCCGGCACTTTTTTTCTCCAGGAATTTTGCCACCCCGAAGCCAATTGCCAGCCCTATTACTATCCCGATAATTATCATTAATGTCATGTCCATAGGTTGTTTGTTTGGTGTATATGTATATGTAAAAAAAAAGCCTACATCAGTGGGTAATTGTATAAACTCGGTGTAACAAGTTTTGGGCTAACCCGCTGTTCAAGGATCTGCTCAGGGCAGCTTGCTATAGTAGCGACGATTCACCCATTTTTAAAAAATTGGCGTTGAGTTTATCAAAAAAGTACTAATGTAGGCAGTATTATTGACGTATGTTTAAGAACGTATTTTATTGTTTGAGAAGGTCTCCCAGTCTTTCATCCATCTGTAAAAGGCGTGCCTGCGTGGCTTCCAGCTCTTCAGAGCGGTCTAATACTTTTTGCTCGCTAAGCGATGCAAATTGTAGCGCACACATTGCCAGTACATCCTGCTTATCCCTTACGGCATAGTTTTCTTCAAACTGCTTTATCATGGCATCAATTTTTTTAGAAGCGCTTCTAAGCCCTTCTTCCTGAGAGGGGTCTACCGTTAACGGGTATACCCTGTCTGCAATCGATATTTTAATTTTCAGTTTGTCGTCCATTCCTTCTTTAATCAGAAAGTTGTGCTATGCAATAATCAATTTCGCGTATCAAAGAATTTATCCTGAGTTTCGTATCTCTCTTGTTTTCGTCGCTGCCTAATAATGAGTTTGCCATTTTTAAGGATTCGTTTTGCTGTTTAAGCGCCGCTATTTCCTCTGCCTGCCTGTTAATGAGCGCAGCCGAATGTGATATTTCGCTTTCCAGTCCTTTCTTAGCTTTATCGGCATGCTCCAGCCTTCGGGCCAGCATATCGAGCTTACTTTCAAGAGAATCAACAATTTCAGACAATCCGCTCATCTCTGCAAATTTCATTACATGATTTTACAAAGTTAAGATTACTTTAATGAGAAACAATAGTTGGGTGTAAAAATCTTAGTTTTTTTTAAATTTCCTGTAATAAATTGCGTGTGGCATAGTTATAAGTTTAAGCTAAAGGCTGCGGTTTTTTTAGTGGTTTTTTATATTTTAGCCCAATGAGATTTTCCTTACTTGCACTATTATTTAGCCTAACGCTTTCGGCGCAAAGCCCTTACCCGCAGGATTACTTCCGTTCTCCAATGGATTTGCCCGTGCATCCGTCGGGCACTTTT
Organism: Flavobacterium subsaxonicum WB 4.1-42 = DSM 21790; assembly: GCF_000422725.1. Classification (GTDB taxonomy): domain Bacteria; phylum Bacteroidota; class Bacteroidia; order Flavobacteriales; family Flavobacteriaceae; genus Flavobacterium; species Flavobacterium subsaxonicum. The sequence goes on along the minus strand of NZ_KE383911.1, from coordinate 244,980 downwards.
GGCGAGCTGCGCACCAATCATTTTCATGCCGGCCTCGATTTCCGTACCAATCAAACCACTGGCCATCCTGTGTATGCTGCTGCAGGCGGGCATGTGTCGCGCATAAAAGTATCCAGCTATGGCTACGGTACGGCGCTTTATATAGACCATCCCAACGGTTTTACAACACTATACGGCCACCTAAGTGCTTACGGCCCAAAAATAGAGGCCTACGTTCGCGCCAAGCAATACGAAAAAAAGTCGTTTGATATAGAGCTGTTCCCTAAACCGGGCGAGCTGGAGGTAGTGCAGGGCGAAGTAGTGGCCTATTCCGGTAACTCAGGCGGCTCTGGCGGACCCCATCTTCACTTTGAATACCGCGATACCAAGACCGAAATGATATTAAACCCACTGCTTTTTGGCCTTAACAAAAAAATGCAGGATACCAAGGCACCCGCCATTCATGGCATTGTGGTGTACCCCTTAAGCGATGATGCCGTGGTAAACGAGTCTAAAAAGCCTATGCTTATTAACCTTAAGCTGCAAAAAGACGGTACTTATATTGCCGATAAGGTGTATGCCAAAGGCAAAATAGGCTTCTCGATAAGCACTACCGATAAATCTACCGGTAGCTCGGGCAACAACGGCATTTTTAAAGTGGAGACGTTTTTTAACGGCAGCCCGCATTTTAGCTATATGTTCGACACCTTTGCGTTCGACGAATCGCGCTACGTAAACAATTTTATAGATTATCCGCGTTATTACAACACGGGCCAGCGTTTCCAGAAGCTGTTTGTAAAAACGCCGTACCCGTTATCGCTGTTAAAGCACACCGGTACCAACGGCCAGTTTACTATTGTAAAAGATACGGTTAAGAACTTCAGGATAGTGGTAAGCGATTTTCATGGCAACAAAACCCTGGTTAACGGCAGTATTGAATACAGCGATAAGCCCGGCACCGTAGCCGACCCTAAACACGTTACGCCTTATTTTGTAAAGGCCGCTAACGATAATAATTATACCAAGAACAATGTGTCGGTTTTTATTCCGGCCAATGCGCTTTACGACGATTTTTATATGGATTTTGATGTTACCGATTCTGTACTGCACCTGCACAATGCCACCGTACCGGTGCACACTGCGGTTACAGTATCTTTTGATGCGGCTAACATACCCAAAGAAAAACTGCCTAAAACCTTTATTGCCGGCTTTACCGATAAGAGAATCTCTTATAACAACACGTACATGGAAGACGGCAAGCTAACTGCCAAGGTAAAAACACTGGGCAATTTTAAACTGGCGATGGATACCACTGCCCCTAAAATTTTTAGCCCAAGCTTTGCCGAAGGTAAATGGCTTACCAAAAACGATACTTTTAGCCTTAAAATTAGCGATGACATGAGTGGTATTGCTACCTTTGATGCATGGCTAAACGGTAAATGGATATTAATGCATTACGATTATAAGACCAGGATTATCTTTCACAATTTTAGTGATGGGGTAGTAGCCGAGGGCCGCAACGATTTAAAAGTTACGGTTACCGATAATGTTGGAAATTCTACTACCTTTGAAACTCATTTTTTTAGAACACAAAATACTGCCGCTGTTGAAAACAATAAATAAGCTTTTAACGTTACTGTTCCTATTATTTTGTACGGTTGCTTTTGCCCAGCAAAATCCCGTTTTATACGGTATTATGATAGACGAAGACAACAAGCCTGTAGAAGGGGTAAGCATTTTTTATGATGGGCCTGCCGGGCGTGTACAGGCCACTACCGATAAAACCGGTTTTTACCAGATAACAATTCCTGCCGATACTCCTGTAACCGTTTGGTTTTCGCACATAAGTTTTAAATTATCGGCTTTTTACTTAGAGATGGGCATGGGCGACAGTTTTGAGTTTAACTCTAAGCTTAACACAAGCGTCGAAGAACTTGGCAACCTTGTAATCAACAAAGATACCGGCCGTAAAGAGGTTGAGGGTATAACCACCATAGAACCGGAAGTTATATTGCGCATGCTGGGGCCTAACCCGGGTGTAGAGAATATCTTAAAATCGTTCGCAGGGGTTAATGCTAATAACGAGCTTAGTACAGGCTATAATGTGCGCGGGGGTAACTTTGATGAGAACCTTGTGTATGTTAACGATATAGAAATTTACCGTCCGTTTTTAATCCGTTCCGGCCAGCAGGAAGGGCTTAGCTTTACCAACAGCGCTATGGTATCTAACGTTGATTTTTCTGCCGGTGGTTTCCAGTCTAAATATGGCGATAAAATGTCATCGGTGCTGGATATTACTTACAGAAAACCAACCCGTTACGGTGCTGCTTTAGAGGCGAGTTTCCTCGGCGGAAGCCTAACCTTAGAGGGTGTTTCTAAAGATAAAAGATGGGGTGCTATTGTAGGTGCCCGTTACCGCGATAACAGCCTGTTGGTTAACAGCCAGGAAACGCAAACCAACTTTAGGCCTACATTTATAGATGTGCAAAGCCTTGTAACCTTTACCCCTAACGAAAAATGGGACTTTAGTTTTCTGGGTAACATTGCACAAAACAAATACCAGTACCAGCCACTTTCAAGGCAAACAAACTTTGGTACCATAAACGACCCTATTGCACTACAAATATTTTACGAAGGCCAGGAAAAAGACGAATACCAAACCTTTTTTGGTGCCTTTACCTCTAAATATAAAGTGTCTAAAAACTTTGCTTTAAAGTTTATCGGATCGGTTTACCACACTCAGGAGCAGGAATATTTTGATATCCTTGCGCAGTATGCCCTTGGCGAGGTAGACAGCAACATAGGGTCGGACACGTTTGGCGATATCCAGTTTGCCCGTGGGGTAGGCTCTCAGCTAAACCATGCCCGTAACGACCTGGATGCCCTTATTGCCAATGCAGAGATTAAAGGCTACCACGATATTGGCGATAATAAAGTAGAGTGGGGTGTAAAATATACCCGCGAGGATATTCGCGACCGCCTTTTAGAGTGGGAGGTTATCGACTCTGCCGGGTTTTCTATCAGGCCACCGGTTATAGATATGGTGCCTAACGATCAGCCTTACACGCCTTACACAGGTCCGCTTGTGCCGTATAATACTATAAGGGCCACTAATTTTGTTACTATAAACCGTTTTTCGGGCTATGCACAATGGAGCCGAAAAGTTACGGTTGGCGAAAGCGAATTATATATGAATGCCGGTGCCCGCGTGCATCAGTGGCAGGTTACAGGCGATGGCCTTGATGGCAAAAGCCAGATAGTGGTTAGCCCACGTGGGCAACTGGCCCTTAAACCGAAATGGGAGCGAACAAATATGCTTTTCCGCCTTTCGGGAGGTTTGTACCAACAGCCGCCGTTTTACCGCGAGCTACGCGATTCGCTTGGCATGGTGCGCCCCAGTGTTAAAGCGCAGCGATCTGTACACATAGTTGCCGGTAACGATTATAGCTTTAAACTTTGGGAAAGGCCGTTTAAGCTGGTTACCGAAGCCTATTATAAAGACATGAATAATGTTAATACCTATACGTTAGAGAATGTGCGTATTCGCTACCGCGCCAATAATGATGCGGTTGCCTATGCTTACGGCCTTGATATGCGTATGAACGGTGAGTTTGTACCGGGTACGGAGTCGTGGATTAGTGTTGGTTACATGAAGACCGAAGAAAATATTAACGGCCGTGGCTACATTGCCCGCCCGACTGACCAAAGGCTTAAAGTGGCGGTGTTGTTCCAGGATTATGTGCCTAACATACCAAGCCTTAAAATGTACCTTAATTTAGTGTACAACACCGGTTTGCCGGGTGGTTCGCCATCGTATGCCGACTCTTATATTTACCAGAGCCGCCTTAACGATTACCGCCGTGCCGATGCCGGTTTCTCGTATGTTTTTGTAGATGGTACCCCGGTTAAAGAAGGCGACAAGCCTAAAGCCAAATGGCTGCAGCCGTTTAAAGAGCTTGCCCTTGGCCTTGAGATATTTAACCTGTTCGATAACCAGAACTCTATTACCAATACATGGGTGCGCGATGTATATACTAAAAGCCAGTACGGTATACCTAACTACTTAACCACGCGTGTTTTCAGCCTTAAGCTTACGGCTAAGATATAATTATTGAAACAAATTGCTTATTTTTGGTATATATCTACTGATGAAAATGAAAAAAGCCGCGATTATAGTCCTTGCCTTTACTGCTGCCTTTATGGTTAGCTGTAAAGAAGAAAAGCCAAAGCCAAAGGTAATTTATGAAGGTGCTAAGGCTGCCGAGGCCAGGCCTAAAAAGGTAGATTCTACCCAGATTAAAATAGCCGACCTGCCCATTTTAATGGAAGGCACTAAGTACTTAATTCACCCGGTGGGCGATATACGCATCTATGATGATAGTAACCGAAGCTATGGTTCCAGCCGTACCAACAGCTCTGTTAGCTATGCTATATCCAACTACAACCGTTTTGAGATTACCGGCTATTTTGAGAACCTTAAATTTCAGCATGTTGATTCTACTGCGCTTAGGCCGTTAACCGACCTGAAGCTGCAAATTCAAACCGCAACCTATCTTAATACCATTGCCGATAAAACCCGCAGGCAAATACTGGTGTACACCCTTGTAGATGCCGATACCAATGCCGATGGCAAGGTAGACAGCAACGATATTAAATCGCTTTACATTAGCGAGATTAATGGCAAACACTTTAAAAAATTATCGGGAGATGTGCAGGAACTGGTAGACTGGACGCTTATTGATGCCCAAAACCGTATTTATTTCCGCACCATCGAAGATATCAACAAAAATGGCGCTTTCGATAAGAACGATGTGGTGCACTACCACTACGCCGACTTACTTGCCGCCGACTGGACTGTTACCGATTATAAACCGGTAGAATAGTTTGCAGTGTTCAGTATTCAGTCGCAGTTTTGCGACATTGTATGTCATTCTGAGCGCAGCGCAGCGGAGTCGAAGAATCTCACTCAAAATTGTTTGGTCATGTAACTGCCTACTGTGACTGAATACTGAACACTAAATCAAGATATCACTCTCCAGGTCTGATTTTTCTATTTTAAAATCAAAGCCCAATTGCTGCATCAGCTGTATTACAAGGTTTTTGTACCAGTTTTCTGATTTTGGGTGAATGTATATCTTCTCGATAAGCTGGTTAATGTCTACGTTGGCTTTAACGCCCTCATTTATGTTTAAATGATGTTCGGTAAGGTCGGATATTATACGTACCTCACGTTCGTACTGAAAGCTTTTGCGCTTAAACAGGAACGGGAAAAACGTATCATTAAAAGGAATATACTCCTTTTTGTAATCAATATATTTTACCTCGCCAATATGCTGGTCGTAGCGGTTTTCGGGGCCAAGTGCCTCCTGTAAACGGCCAATGGTGCTTTGTATGGCCAGGCCCTCGTTGTTTTTGGTAAATATCTGCCACATGGCATAACTCTCGTACTCATTAATATGCCAGCTGCTTATAACCACATTTTTACGGTGCGATTTATAGTAATCTAAAAATTGCCTGTTGTGTTCGGATATTTTTTTGATCTCCTCAAAAGTAGGTTCGCTAAAAGTACCCTCGTACTGGTCTTCAAACTTATCCGATCGCGACATAAACAGTTGCCTGCAAAACAGCAGGTCTAAAAATTTGGAAAGGTCTAAATATTTCCAAACTATGGTATCCGGGTCGGGTATTGTAATCTGGTTGTTGGAAATATACATAGGTTGTTTAAGTTTCAGGAATTAAGATAAATATCTTTTAGGTCTTTAAAATGGTCAATTTTATAATCGGCTTCCGTTGCATTGTGGGCATTGTGCTTATCGTACAAAACCGTAGGGATGCCCAAAGCCTTTGCCGCCGCAATTTCAGATTCCGGGTCGTCTCCCACTACTAAAACTTCATCTGGTTTATATTCAAATCGTTTCAGGATATCGGCAAATACCTCTTTCTTATTGGTAATAAGCGGATTTACAACGTGCACTTCTTTAAAATCGGGAGCAATGCCCATCTGCTTGATTTTGCTGTCCTGCAGGGTTTTAAATCCGGTGGTAACTAAAAAGCGCTCCCCGGGAATGTTTTTAATTTCGGGATAGTCTTCAAACGTGGCAATGGGTTCATCATAAGTAAGATGCTCCTGAATGTCGATGCATTGTTGGGTAAGTTCGGGGCTAAAATTATACTGCTGCGCTACCAGCCTGAACGGCGTGCGCATGGTGCCTTTTTTAATGTCATCTATATAATCCTGATGCCGACCGCTTTGCACAATAGCATTAAAAACAGGGCCGTAAAGCTTTTCGCCAATGGCACTAACAGGGTAAACCGTATTGTCGAGGTCGTAAATAATAGCTTTTTTCGGCATATAAAAATAGTTGGAAGTTTAAAGGTACGCCTAAAAAAAATAGCCGCAAAAAATGCAGCTATTAATCAATTGTTATTTTTATCCAAGTTTGTCTATTGATGATTTTTGCTATAGAAATTTACCACAAAGGCACAAAGCCATATTTTACAATAATCCACAATGTTCACTAAGGTAACTGCTTACAGCAGAAGCTCACAAGGCTTTGTGGCTACTAAATGTTTCAAATAACCGAATAAACAAATCATCAAATTATCATTTATTCAAATGATTGCATCATCACAAGCTTCTTATAAGTGCCTTCCTGGGCAATAAGTTCGTCGTGGGTGCCCTGTTCTACAATGCGGCCTTTTTGCATTACCACAATTTTATCGGCTTTTTGTATGGTAGACAACCTGTGCGCAATAACCACCGATGTACGGTTTTGCATCATGTTATCCAGCGCTTGTTGTACTAATCTTTCACTTTCGGTATCTAAGGCTGATGTAGCCTCATCCAGAATCATGATAGGAGGGTTTTTAAGCACCGCACGGGCAATGCTAAGGCGTTGCTTTTGCCCACCCGAAAGATTATTACCGCCATCGCCAATATTGTAGTCAAGCCCTTCGGAGTGACCCACAACAAATTCGTAGGCATTGGCTACTTTTAGAGCGTCAAATATCTGTTCGTCTGTTGCATCGTGTCGGCCTACAAGCATGTTATTTCGTACAGAATCGTTAAATAAGATGCTGTCCTGCGTTACAAGTCCTATCATCCCTCTAAGCGATTTAAGTTTAATGTCGCGAATATCAATACCATCTATCTTGATGCTGCCCTCCTGAACATCGTAAAAACGTGTAAGCAGGTTGGCAATTGTACTTTTACCGGAACCCGACTGCCCAACAAGGGCTACTGTCTGGCCTTTTGGCACTGATACAGAAAAATCTGTAAGTACATATTTTTCATCTTTATAATAAAAGTTGATATTGTTAATGCTGATACCTTTTTCGAAAGTATCTTTTTCTATGGCCTTAGCATGATCATCAATGGCTACAGGAGCTTCCAGTATTTGTACAATACGTTCTGCCGATGCCGTACCTCGTTTTAGCCCATAACTTGCTTTAGAGATATCTTTAGCAGGCGTAAGGATGTTGTAGGCCATTAAGATATAGCCCAAAAAGAAATCGGCTTCCATACTTTTGTCTTCAAAAACCAGATAACCACCATATACCAATAATACGGCAATAATAACGATGCCTAAAAATTCGCTCATGGGCGATGCCAGGTTCTGGCGGTTTGCCACGGCATTACTATGATCAAACAACCTGTTGCTGGTAATGTTGAATTTTTTACCGAATATTGCCTCTGCAGTAAATGATTTAATGATCTTGAGTCCGCTTATTGTTTCTTCAAGAACAGAAAGTACCTCGCCTTGTTCGCGTTGCAATAGCATTGATTTCTTTTTAAGGCTTTTGCCTATTTTAGAAACTAAAAACCCCGCAATTGGTATAAATATAAAAACAAATAGGGTAAGCTTTAAGCTAAGTGCTGTCATAACCCCAAGCGTAAACAATATGGTTAGTGGCTCTTTAACCACCATTTCCAGGATATTTTGAAGGGAGTTACTTATCTCATTTACATCGGTTGTAAGGCGGGTAATAACATCGCCTTTAGTTGTAGCCGAATAATAAGATGCCGGTAGTTTTACTATCTTGGCATACATGGCCTCTCGAATATCGCGTATTAGGCCGTTTCGTAAATAGGTAATAAAATATACAGCCAGGTAGGTAGTAAGGTTTTTGAGCATAAAAATTATTATGATCAGGCCTATAATGTACATTAATACAGTAAATACACCCTGCTCCAATATCTGGACATACAAGGTATGATTAAGTAAATCCTGAAGGTACGTTTTTAAATCGCCTATGCCATGATAAACAGGTTGGTGTATTATTGGCTTGGTATTTTCGAATATTACATTTAATACCGGTATTACGGCTATTAACGAAAGGGTACTGAAAAACGCGCTTAGCACGTTAAAAAATATATTTAAAAAAATATACTTTTTATAAGGCAGTGCTAAGCGCGCTATTTTTTTATAATCACTCATTAATTAGTTCAGGTTCATTTCCTGTATAATGTTCTTAATTTTTTGGTCTAATGATGCCTCTACTTCTTTAAAGTTCTTAACATCATCAAGCTTATCGTTTACACTAAAGTAAAATTTAATTTTAGGCTCTGTACCGCTTGGGCGGGCGCAAATTTTAGTACCATCTTCAAGATAGTAAATAAGCACGTCTGATTTTGGCAGCGTAAGTGCTTCCTCCTCATCGGTAAGCAGGTTTTTGGCTGTAGACGATTGGTAATCTTCTACCATAAGCACACGCTGGCCGTTAATTTCTTTAAGCGGGTTTTCGCGCAGGCTAATCATCATCTGCTTAATTTCGGCAGCACCTTCTATACCTTTTTTGGTGATAGAGATAAGGTACTCTTTATAGAAACCGTATTTAACGTACAGTTTTAAAAGCTCCTGGTACAGCGAGCTTGCCTTAGCCTTGGCCTGTGCAGCAATTTCGCAAAGCAGCAGGGTAGATGTAATAGCATCTTTATCTCTAACAGCGTCGCCTACCATGTAGCCAAAGCTCTCTTCGCCACCGCCAATAAACTCCTGCTCAGGAAAATCCACGATCATTTTAGCGATCCATTTAAAGCCGGTAAGACCCACTTTGCACTCTATGCCATAGGCACTTGCCAGTTCCTGCATCATTGGGGTAGATACAATAGTCGAGCCAATAAACTGTTTACCATCAAGTTTGCCTTGTTTTTGCCACTCGTTAAGCAAAAACTCTGTCATAAGTATCATGGTCTGGTTACCGTTAAGCAACGTCATAATACCGTTACCGTTACGAACGGCCACACCAAGGCGGTCGGCATCCGGGTCGGTACCAATAACCACATCGGCATCAATATCGTCTGCCTGTGCAATTGCCATAGAAAGTGCTTCAGGCTCTTCCGGGTTTGGCGATTTTACCGTTGGGAAGTTACCGTTAGGTACAGCCTGCTCTGCCACAATGTGCACATTGCTGTAGCCTGCATCTTCTAAAAGATCCGGGATAAGTTTAACCGATGTACCGTGCAGGGGCGTGTAAACAATTTTAAGGTCGGTTTTAGCTTCTGCAGGCGTATTGAACGATGCATTAATTAAAGACGACTTTATAAAGGCTACATCTATATCGTGGCCAATAATTTCTATAAGGGCCTCGTTAGCTTCAAATTTAATAGCGCTGTATTCTAAGGCTTCAATAACATCTATAAGGGCTTTATCGTGCGGGGGTACAAGCTGGCCGCCATCTTCCCAATATACTTTGTAACCGTTATATTCTGGCGGGTTGTGCGATGCTGTAAGTACTATACCAGCCTGGCATTTAAGCTCTTTAACGGCAAAAGAAAGCTCTGGCGTTGGTCGAAGCTCTTCGAATAAAAATACTTTAATACCGTTGGCAGAAAATACATCGGCTACCACTTTGCTAAGCACATCGCTGTTATTACGGCAATCGTAAGCTATGGCAACCCTTATTTCCTGGTTAGGAAAGTTGGTATGCAAATAATCAGACAAGCCTTGTGTAGCCTTGCCTAAAGTATATTTGTTAATACGGTTAGAACCCGGGCCCATAATACCTCTCATACCGCCGGTACCAAACTCAAGGTTGCGGTAAAAGCTGTCTTCCAGTTCTTTGGGAGAAGAAGTCATCATGTCTTTTATGGCAGCCTGCGTTTCGCTGTCAAAAACCGGGGTAAGCCATACGTTTACTTTGTCGAGGATAGATTTTTCAATTTCCATGGATGAGGTTTTATTAATTTCTTTTTGGTTGGATTAAATTTATAAAGTTTCGCTGACTTTGTAGCGCTCTTCGTTGTTTTTTGTACGAAGGATGATCTCGCCTAAAAAGCCGGCTAAAAATAGCTGTGTTCCAATTATCATGGTAGCCAGTGCAATGTAAAACCAGGGGTTATCTGTAATTAAAATAGCCCTTTCGTGCATGTATAGTTTATACAGCTTGTTTATACCTATATATACGGCCGATGATAAGCCTATTAAAAACATAAGCACGCCCAGTGCCCCAAAAAGGTGCATGGGCCTTTTGCCAAAACGCGACAAAAACCAAATGGTAATAAGGTCCAGGAAACCGTTTATAAAACGCTCCATGCCAAATTTGGTTGTGCCGTATTTACGTGCCTGGTGTATAACCACTTTTTCGCCAATTTTGGCAAAACCGGCATTTTTGGCCAGTACGGGTATGTATCGGTGCATTTCTCCGCTAACTTCAATATTTTTTACTACCTTTTGTTTGTATGCCTTTAAGCCGCAGTTAAAATCGTGCAGCTTAACGCCCGATGTTTTTCTGGCAGCCCAGTTAAACAATTTAGACGGCATGTTTTTAGAAAGTATAGAGTCGTAACGTTTTTTCTTCCAGCCCGATACAAGGTCGAGCCCACCGGTGGTTACCATACTGTACAGGCCCGGAATTTCTTCGGGGCTGTCCTGCAAATCGGCATCCATGGTAATAATAACATCGCCCTGTGCCCTTGCAAAACCGGCATGCAGCGCTTGCGATTTACCGTAATTTTTAAAAAACTTAATGCCTTTTACATTAGGGTCTATGCTGCCAAGCTGCTGTATAATGGGCCAGGAATCGTCGGTACTGCCATCATCAATAAAAATAACCTCATAGCTGTAGCTATGCTGGGTCATTACCTTTACGATCCACTGGTGAAGTTCTTTAAGCGATTCTTCTTCGTTAAGAAGGGGTATAACTATAGATAAGTTCATGTATTAAAATGCCCCCGGGTTTTCTTTTTTAACAATAGCACCTACAATCAGGGAGTAAACAAGGCCTAAAAAAGCATAAAATAATATGGTGAATGGAAAAGCAACATAAGGCTTCATAAAGATCTCTGCCATTTGTATTCCAATTTTTAATTCTTCGGCACTCATATTAGGGTTGCTAACAAGCATTGCCTGTTTCATTTTATCCAGCATATCTGCCTGAAATTCTGGTAAAATAAGGTTGAAGATAATATTAAATACAGCAAAAATTAAGGCTCCTATAACTACAGTACAAACACCTGTTTTTAAAGATTCGCCAAAAGTTATGTAGCCACCAGATGCCTTTTTAAAATAATTACAGGCCAATATTATAAATATAACAGGCAATATAAGGTTGTTAAGCAGGCTGTTGGCTATGCCAAACCATTTGTTGTCTTGCGGCTCTATGTCTAATACATAGGCTAATACAAATTCTAAAATCATAATTACTCCAAAAATTACCCCATAATTAACAGCGGCTTTTGCAGGAGTTATAGGTTTTAAAGTAGAGATGTTCTCATTCATGGTTGTTTTGTTATATTGGTTTTAAGAAGCAAATATACTAAATCCGTACGTATGTGCTGTTAAAAAAGTGTTGTGGTTGTGCCGAAAAAAAGCAGGCGGAATATTTGATATTAAAAAAATAGTTGTAATTTTGCAGCCTGATTTAAAAAAGATTATAAACAAAAAGCTGTAAGGCGTTTACACCTTCAACACAAGAAGCCGCAAAACGGGCTGCAGCCAAACAATAAAAATTTACAAGATGAAAAAAGGTACACACCCGGAAAATTACAGATTAGTTGCTTTTAAAGACATGTCTAACGAAGATGTTTTTATTACTAAATCTACAGCTGACACAAGAGAAACAATTGTACACGACGGAGTTGAATATCCGGTAGTGAAAATGGAGATCTCAAGAACTTCTCACCCTTTTTACACAGGTAAATCTAAACTTATCGATACTGCAGGACGTATTGACAAGTTCAAAAACAAATATGCTAAATTTAGCAAAGAAACTAAGACTACAGAAGAGTAATTACTTCTTTAAACTTATACAAAGCCTTTCGGGAAACCGGAGGGCTTTTTTTGTTTAAGTTTCAAAGTAACAGAGTGACAGAGTTGCAAAGTAACAGAGTAACAAAGTTTCAAAGTAGCAAAGTAGCAGAGTTACAGAGTGGTAATATAACCGTTTAGTCTTTGCAACTCTGTAACTCTGCTACTTTGCTACTTTGGAACTATCCAAACTAAGTAACTAAGCCCCTTAGAAACTAAGAACCTTTTTACTAACTTTGGCACTTTGTAACTCTGCAACTCATAAAAAAAATGAACTACATTCTTTTTGATGGCCCTGTGCGCAATGCCCTGCTGCCGTTTACCTTTACCCGCCCCGTAGCCGATATTCGCATAGGTATACTTACTATTCGCGAAAAATGGGAAAAATACCTGGGCTATACCACCACTACGGTTACCGAAGAGTATCTTACAGAGAAATTTCCGATGGTAGAGATGGAGAAGAATGTGCTTATTAACGCGGCCTACCTGCCTAACGAGGTGCTTGCCGAAATGGTTATGGCGCTTGAAGAGAACCAGGCTATTTTTAGTGGCGACGAAGTTATTGCCTTTTATACTACAGAAAACCAGGAAGAGGTTGATTTTGATACGTACGATATTATAGAATACAGCGAAGACGGACTTAAAATTGAGCACGTGTGGGACATCTTTAAAAAGAACGATGCCGCCCTGCGCGAAGATTTTGAGTTGCTTACAGAGGGTCGCACATCGCAACCCATACCAACCAGCGTTAACACCATTAGCCCCGAAAATATTTTTATAGAAGAAGGTGCTAAGCTGGAGTTTGTTACCCTTAACGCTTCAACCGGGCCTATATATATAGGTAAGGATGCCGAAATAATGGAGAACTCTGTTATTCGTGGCCCGTTTGCCTTGTGCGAGGGTGCCCAGGTAAAACTGGCTACTAAAGTATATGGCGCTACCACGGTGGGCCCTTTTAGCAGGATTGGGGGCGAGGTTAGCAACTCGGTACTATTTGGTTATTCTAATAAAGGGCACGATGGCTTTTTAGGCAATGCCGTGCTTGGCGAATGGTGCAACCTGGGTGCCGATACCAACAACTCCAACCTTAAAAACAATTACGAAGAGGTTAAGCTCTGGAGCTACGAAAAAAGTAGCTTTGTAAAAACAGGGCTTCAGTTTTGTGGCCTTATGATGGGCGACCACAGCAAAAGCGGCATCAACACTATGTTTAATACCGGTACGGTAGTAGGGGTTTGCGCCAATATTTTTGGCAGTGGCTTCCCGCGCAATTTTGTGCCCAGCTTTTCATGGGGTGGGGCATCGGGCATGATGACCTACGATGTTAAAAAGGCTTTTGAAACCGCCCGTATTGTTATGGCACGCCGCGATATTGAATTTACAGCGCAGGATGAGGCTATTCTTTTAGAGGTGTACCAACAAACAGAAAAACTTAGAAACATATAATAGCAACCTACCGTTGCAATAAAATACTACATGGCAGGGCAAAGACAAACTAAACCTAAATTTGGCATTGCCACACTATTGCTCTTACTGGTACTGGCGGTTTACTACAACTACGGTGTTAAAAACGAGCCTAAAGCAAAGCCGCCCACAGAGCGCAAAGCTACAAAGGCTAAGAGAGCCAAAAAAGCTAAAGAGCCATCAGAGCTGCGCTACCTTACTACTTTTACGGGCAAGGTTACAGGTATTAAAGATGGCGATACGTTTGAGGTTTTATATGACAACCAGCCCGAGCGCGTGCGCCTTGCCGAAATTGACTGCCCCGAAAAATCGCAGGCTTTTGGCAAGAATGCCCGGCAATATGCGTCAGACCTTTGCTTTGGCAAGATTGTTACGGTAACTTCTACCGGCAAGCGCGATCGTTATAACCGTATTGTGGGCACTGTTGTAACGCAAAACGGTACCAATGTTAACGAGGCTTTATTAAAAGCCGGACTGGCATGGCACTATAAGCAATATTCTAAAAACGCAGGGTTAACGGTTTTTGAAGAAGAAGCCCGCCAGAGCCATCTTGGCCTATGGGCCGATAAAAACCCTGTAGCCCCGTGGGAATGGCGCAAACAAAAAAGGAATAAAAGCAGGAAAAAGTTTTAAAACCGGCATTTTATGGAACGGTATATGCTGTGTATTTTGTGCAGCATTTTTTACAAATGTATGTTGCCTATCTATAAATTAATAAGACAGTAGTATTTGTACTGTTAAAGTAAAATTATTGCACTTTTTTTATAGCTTTGCCTTTGTAAGTTTTTTATAGTCAGTTATTTGCTTAGATGTTGTGAATTTGTTGGTATAATTTAGACTAATTACTATTTAACTTAAAAATGCACCTGGGCAGATTGATTTTAGAAAATGATAATTAAATTTGCATAGCCTTTTTAAACAGGTTAATTGAATTGTAAAGCCGCACCTTATGAAATACATGCTTATATTATGGTTATTAGCTTTTACCCCGCTAATTCAGGACGGTTACGATTTTGAATATAAAACATCATCGGTAGAAATTTACCTTAAGGGATGGGCAAAGAAAAATTCATCTGAAGAAGGTGGCTATGTTTACTACAAGTATGCTGCATTAAAGGATAAAGACAGAAATGTAGAAGTTTTTGATATTCCGTCTGAGCAAAAAGATAAGTTTATGGCTCTTTTTAAAACCCAGTATAAAGAATGGAATACTGCTTATTGCGCCTATAAAAAGAGCAAACATGCCAATGATAAAATTGCATTGATAAAGGTTATTATAAAACACGAAGAAGCCTTTAGAAAACTATTAACCGATGCACAAAAAAAGAAATACCTTACTTATAACCCCGATAGAGGGTTAGACCATAACCTTGCTTTTAAAAGGCATTTTATGAATGATGCACAGCTTGCCTATTATAAAAGGCAGATAGTGATGTAAGCAATGCTTCAATAATAACTAAAAAGCGGTAGCGAATTCCAGGATTCGCTACCGCTTTTTAGTTCATCAATTTCTGTAAAAAATTAGTCGTCTATCCTTAAAAATTTACCACTGTTATCAAACTCCAGCTCTAAATCGTTGGTAAACTCCAGTTTATAGCCCCAGTGTTTTTTCTCAATTTTTTCTACCAGCAGGCCTTTGTAATGGGCAGCATTGTAATCGGCTATGGCTTTGGGTAGTACTGTTGCCGGCATAGTGCTTCGGTTAGCATCTACTTCTTTCCAGTTACCTTTTTCGTCAAATTCCACTTCGGCACCGCCTGTAAATTTAAGCTCGTATTCGGTTTCGGTAAAATCTTTATCTTTTATAATGTATGATGTTGCCTGGTTAGGAAAGTTAGCCTTTACAAAACTTTGTGCAGCAGCAGGCAGTTCGGCTAAAGTAATAGTGGTTTTTTGTGCAGTACAGGCAAAACTTAGTATAGAAGCTACGCCCAGTAAGAGTGTTTTTTGTAATCCGAATTTAGTTGTCATGATTTCTTTGTTTTTAAATTATAGTACAAGTTTATTACCACAATCTGGAAACAAATGGGAATATAAAAAACTTTTTATTTTTTTGTGGGGAAGGTAATAGTAAACGCATGGTTGCCGTTAAAGCTATAGTTTACAGCCAGTTTGTAGCTGTTGGCAATAGACCATACAATAGAAAGCCCCAACCCGGTAGACTGCTCGTTGGTAGAACTTCTGTAAAAACGGTCAAAAACCTTTCTTTCGTCCAATGGGGCATTGGCACCCGTATTTTGTACCGAAAGGCTATTTTGGTTAATAACAATATTTACCACACCACCGGCATGGTTGTGCACCAGTGCATTTTTAAGCAGGTTGGTAACCAGCGTAAGGGCAAGCCCTTTATTCATATTAAAGCTCAAATCGCCCTGCGCTACAACATTAATTTTAATCTCGCGAAATTCTGCCAGGTCTTCAAAATCTTCGGCAAGCTGTGTAATCAGGGTATTAAAGTTTACAGCATCTTCATCGGCATACTGCCTGTTCTCTATTTTAGACAGCAGCAGTAACGATTTATTAAGGCGTACTAAACGGTTTAGCGTATCACTAACCTTGCCAATTTCCATCATCTGCTCGTCGGGCAGGTTATTGTTTTCTGCAAAAAGTTCCAGTTTATTAAGGCTTATGGCAAGCGGGGTTTGCAGCTCGTGCGATGCATTTTCTATAAACTGTTTCTGGCTGGAGTAAATAGCCTCGCTTCGCTTAAGCAAATCTTCCAGTTCGTTGCCCAGCACTTTAAATTCAGACACGGGTGAATCCGGCGCTGTAAAATTTCTTCCCGTACCCAGTTTGTAGCTTTTAAGGTTGCCCAGCAATTCGTAAAACGATTTCCAGACCTTGCGCAAAATATAGCGGTTAAGCAGCGCAATGCTAATAACCAGCATTATATAAAGTGCCACAAGGGCGGTAAGCAGGTCTTCCAGCAGTTCATCTTCCTCTACCATGCTGGCGCGAATGGTAAGCTTGTAAGGGTTGCCCTGCGGGTCGTTAAAAACCGTTTCTAACAGGCGTATGGGCTCATCATCATCGTCATACTCCATAAACTCGAAGGTACTGGTAAACTTATCCGAAAAATCGTAAGTGCCCTTTGGCAACGGCTGTATCTTAAACTGGTTGATGCCAAACTCGGGTGTATTAAACAATTCCGGATGGGCATAAGCCTCGCGCTCAATAAGTATCTTGGAGTTTTTTAGGCCATCGTCTATATTGTCGTACACCTCATCTAAAATAACGGCATAAAACAAGCCTGCCCATACCGCAATAATAACCAGCAGGGCTACAATAAGGTAGCGCAGGGTATAATATTGTAGCGAAACGCTTTTTTTAGATGGTTGTATGCTGCTCATTTTTAAGATGTAGTTAATTTATAGCCCATGCCATACACTGCCTGTATATCGGCTTCGGCACCGGCATCTTTCATTTTTTTGCGAAGGTTTTTTATCTGAGAATACACAAAATCGAGGTTATCGGCCTGGTCGATGTAATCGCCCCAGACCGATTCGGCCAACGCGGTTTTGTTAACCAGCCTGTTAGGGTTTATCATAAAATAATACAACAGGTCAAATTCTTTGCGGTTAAGTGTCAGGTCGGTGCCATTAACAGTTACCGATCGCAGTTCCGGCGAAAGCTTTATATTTTCGAGGGTAACAAAGGTATCGCCATCATGGCTCTTGCGCCGTATGGCCGATTTAATACGGGCATGCAGTTCGGCCAGGTGAAAAGGTTTGGCCAGGTAATCATCAGCACCCAGGTCCAGTCCTTCCACTTTATCATCTACACTGTCTTTAGCCGAAATAATAATCACAGCCTCCTTTTTTTGCAGCTGCTTTAGCTCGCGTACCAGGTTAAGGCCGCTGCCGTTGGGCAGCATTATATCTATCAGGATACAATCGTAATCATAACTGCCAATTTTTTCCAGGCCGGTTATGTAGTCGTGTGCAGTTTCTACAATGTATTTTTCTTTTTCTAACGACTCCCTTATAACCTCCCTAAGGCCCTGCTCATCTTCTACGATAAGAATTTTCATGCTTCTGTTTTTATGCGTATACCAAATATACCAATTAACGCAGCAAGGAACGATTACATTCTGGAAAGATTTGGGAATTTCCGTCGTTTTTTTCGACACGAATTACATCAATTTTAACGAATTTAATTTGTGAAAATTGGTGTAATTCGTGGCAAAATCAATTTTTTTTAACCCGTTTTAAAATCAACGAATTCAATGGGTTTATGCCTAATCCGGTAACATTGTTGCGTGTAAAACGGGCGGCCTTATCATAAAATAACGGAATAACCGGCGCCTCCTGCATAACCAGCTCATCCATTTTTTTGTATAGTTCCTGGCGTTTTTTATCATCGGTCTCTAAAAAAGCCTGCTCGTAAAAGAGGTCGAATTCGGCATTCTTAAAATGCGTATAATTAGGCCCGCCCGGCGAAAAATTCTTGCTGTAAAAAAGCGAAAGGTAGTTTTCGGCATCGGGATAATCGGCAATCCAGGTAGCTTTAAAAAACGACGATTTACCGGTAGAAATAGACTGCGTAAGCGTGGTAGGCGGGTTAACATCTACCTCTACATTCAGCCCGATTTTTTGCCACTCGCGTTGCAGGTATTCGGCAATATCAAGGTACGATGCCGTAGTGCTCATTTGTATTTTTGGGTTGTTGTTGCCCGTTTGCTTTTTATATTCGGCCACCAGTTCGCGGGCTTTGGCAGGGTTAAAAGTATAACCTGTAGCGCCAGATCCTGCAAGCCCGTTGGGTATCATTCCGTTTACGGCACCCGTACCCATGTTGTTTCTCAAAAACAGTATCATCTTATTACGGTCAAAACCATAATTAAGTGCCTGGCGTATGCGTTTGTCTTTAACCGGGGCATCGGCACCATCCAGGCGAAAGCCCATATACTCGGTATTTAAATAAGGCCCGGTAATCATTTTTACGCTGTTGCGATACTTAGGTGCCAATTCGCCTTTTGGCGTAAGAATTTCATCTTTATACGATGGGTCAAGACCCGAAACAAAATCCAGCTTGCCCTGTACAAACTGCAAAAAGCCGCTTTGCTTATCGGGCAAAAAGGTAATGGCAACAGCTTCAAGGTAGGGTAGTTGCACGCCTTTATCGTCACGCTCATAGTACAATGGATTTTTACGCAGCACCAGCTTTACATTCTCTTCCCAGATTTTAAACTGAAAAGGGCCAGTGCCAATGGGCGCCGACCTAAAGTCGTACCCCGGTTTATCAAATGCCTCATGCGGCACTACCGATGCGTATTTCATGGTAAGCAATCCTAAAAAGGCAGGAAAGGTTTTATTGAGCTGTATCTGGAAAACCGTATCGTTAACGGCTTTAAAGCTTTCTACATTTTGCAGTATCCAACGGCCGGGCGCGGCAACCTTCTCGTCTAAAAGTCGGTTAAGGCTATAGGTAAAGTCGGCAGCGGTAACCGTGCGGGTACTATCGGCACCAAAAAGGCTGCTTTTATGAAAACGCACATCCTTCCTCAGTACAAACGTATAGGTTTTACCATCAGCAGAGAGTGTCCACGATTTAGCAATATCAGGCTTAATATTAAGGCTATCGTCTAACTGTACCAAGCCGTTATACAGTTGGTTACATACCCATATCGAAGGTCGGATCTTGGCAAATGCAGGGTCTAATGAGTTTACCGCAGCATTTTCGTTATAACGAAAAACAAGGTTGTCGTTAGTTTCAATGTTATTTTTTCCGCATGCTGCAAATAATAACAAAAAGGCTATAAAAGATAAATATTTAAAAATTTGACGCATGTACTAACTATAATATAACGTTTGGTGGTTTTTGGCTACTTTAAAAATGAATATTATTTATAATTAATCTGTATTAGCTGCATTAAATGGCTTGTTTTCGGCTTTTTAGCTTTTAAAGTAATGTAGTATTAACAAATTATATATAAATTTTTCATAATTTAACCGCCCGCTTTTATAAGCATGTTTATGGGGCGGCAACAAGCCATAAAGATATTGTATTTGGCGTAAATGTAATGTAGCAATGAAAAATTTAATGGAGAACGAACAGAAAGGGCTTTACAACCCCGACCATGAGCACGATGCCTGCGGTATAGGTTTTGTAGCCAGTATAAACGGACGAAAAATGCATCAGCACATTGCCGATGCCCTAACTATATTAGAGAATTTAGAGCACCGGGGCGCATGTGGCTGCGAAGACAACACGGGCGACGGAGCGGGTATATCGTTCCAGGTGCCGCACGGCTTTTTTGTAAGCGAATGCGTTAAGCTGGGCATCAAACTGCCCGAAGCCGGGCAGTATGGGGTAGGTATGGTTTTCTTTCCTAAAGACGAACATCTTATAGAAGATTGCAAAGACCTGTTTGCCGCTGCCGCAGAACAGCTGGGCCTTGAGGTTATGGGCTACCGACAGGTACCTGTAAACCGCGATGGCATTGGAGATACTGCCTTGAGCGTAGAACCCCACATTGAGCAGGTTTTTATACGCAGGCCGCTTAACCTTAAAACGGATATTGAGTTTGAACGCAAGCTTTTTGTGCTTCGCAACTATGCATCGCACACTATAAACAGTACCATCCGTAAAACAGAGACGGGCTTTTATATTGCATCGCTGTCGGCGGCTACCATAATATATAAGGGGCAGCTAACCAGCAGCCAGGTGCGCCACTATTTCCCGGATCTTCAAAACAAGATACTTACAAGCGCTTATGCTTTGGTGCATTCGCGCTTTGCAACCAATACCTTCCCCTCATGGGCACTGGCACAGCCGTTTAGGTACATTGCCCACAATGGCGAAATAAACACGCTGCAGGGCAACCTTAACTGGCTGCGCACAAACGAAAAGAATTTTGCATCGCCACACTTTACTAAAGAGGATTTTAACATGCTCCTGCCATTGGTGCCGGGCAAACAGTCTGACTCTGCCAGTTTAGATAATATGGTTGAGATGCTGATGCTTAGCGGCCGATCGTTACCCCACGTATTAATGATGCTGATTCCCGAGGCATGGGATGAGAATGAGGCGTTAGACCCGCTACAAAAGGCATTTTACGAATACCACTCCTGCCTAATGGAGCCGTGGGATGGACCCGCTGCCGTTTGCTTTAGCGATGGTAAAATGATTGGTGCTACGTTAGACCGTAATGGCCTGAGGCCTATCCGTTACAGTATAACAGCCGATGGGCGCATTATTATGGCATCCGAAACCGGTGTGCTTGGCCTGCACGCATCAGAAGTAGTTAAGAAAGGAAGGCTTCGTCCCGGTAAAATGCTGGTGGTAGATTTAGAAAAAGGCGAGATCTTGTTTAACGATCCGCTTAAAAAGAACATCTGCCTGCAACAGCCGTATGATGAGTGGCTGGAGAAATACAAAATTACCATGGGCAAAATTGCCGAGCCGCGTGTAACCTTTACGCCGCTGGCACACCCGCAGGTTTTTAGGTACCAAAAGGCTTTTGGTTACACTACAGAGGCTATAGAAGATATTGTTATGCCTATGGCACTTACCGGTAAAGAACCCGTTGGCTCCATGGGTACAGATACCCCTTTGGCCGTGCTAAGCAAAGAGCCGCAGCATTTAACAAGCTATTTTAAGCAATTGTTTGCCCAGGTTACCAATCCGCCAATCGACCCGATACGCGAAAAACTGGTAATGTCGCTGGCAAGTTTTGCAGGCACAAGCGGCAATATTTTAGAAGAAGACCCAATGGCGGCGCATACCATAGTATTGCGCCATCCCATATTAGATAATTATTATTTAGAGAAGATACGCAGTATCGATACCGGAACCTTTCAGAGTAAAACCATACAATGCTATTTTAGGGCCGATGGCAGTGCCGATGCGCTTAAAAAAGCGCTGGACCGTATCTGCCGTTATGCTGTAGATGCTGTGGAAGACGGTTACCGAATGATCATCTTGCAGGACAGGGCTATAGATTCCCGCCATGCACCTATACCGTCGTTACTGTCGGCTGCGGCAGTGCACCACCACCTTATCCGTAAAGGTTTAAGGGGCGAGGTGGGCATTATTGTAGAGGCCGGCGATGTTTGGGAGGTGCAGCATGCGGCCTGCCTTATTGCGTATGGGGCTACGGCCATCAATCCGTACATGGCGTTTGCTACCATCCGCGACCGCGTTGCCGAAGGCTTGTGCGATACTACCGTACCGTTTGAAGACCTTCGCGAAAATTATATTGCAGCCATGAACGGCGGCCTGTTAAAGGTATTCTCTAAAATGGGAATCTCAACATTCCAGTCGTACCAGGGTGCGCAAATTTTTGAGATTTTAGGACTGAGTTCAGAAGTAGTCAGCCAGTATTTTACAGGATCGACATCAAACATAGAAGGCCTTGGGCTTGATGATATTGCCGAAGAGGCGCTTATTAAGCACCGCTTTGCCTTTAGCAACAAGCAAATTCCGGCCGACAGGCTACCTGTGGGAGGCGAGCTGCAATGGAAACGTAAAGGAGAGTTTCACCTTTTCAATCCACAAACCATTCACTTGTTGCAGTTGTCTACACGTACCGATGATTATTCGCTATTCAAAAAATACTCAAAACTTGTTAACGAGCAGGGCGAAAAAGCCTGTACGCTCCGCAGCCTTCTAACCTTCGATAAAAAGCAGAAATCCATCTCTATTGATGAGGTAGAGCCTGCCGAGAACATATACAGGCGTTTTTCTACGGGGGCTATGAGTTTTGGCTCTATTTCGTGGGAGGCGCACACTACGCTTGCGCTTGCCATGAACAAACTGGGTGCTAAAAGCAACACCGGCGAGGGTGGCGAAGACGAAGCCCGCTACGAAATTGCCGAAGACGGCAGCAGCATGCGTAGTGCCATTAAGCAGGTGGCCAGCGGCCGTTTTGGCGTAACCAGCCGTTACCTTACCGAGGCTACAGAGCTTCAGATAAAAATGGCGCAGGGTGCCAAACCGGGAGAGGGCGGGCAGCTGCCCGGCGAAAAAGTAGACGAGTGGATTGGCCGTACACGCCACGCCACGCCGGGGGTGGGGTTAATTTCGCCACCGCCGCACCACGATATTTATTCTATCGAAGATTTGGCACAGCTTATATTCGACCTTAAAAATGCCAATCGCGAAGCCCGCATCAGCGTTAAGCTGGTAAGCAAGGCCGGGGTGGGTACTATAGCATCGGGGGTTACAAAGGCTAAGGCCGATGTAGTTTTGGTGTCGGGTTTTGATGGGGGCACGGGGGCATCGCCGCTTAGCTCTATTAAGCATGCCGGGCTTCCGTGGGAGTTAGGCTTGGCCGAAACGCACCAGACCCTTATGAAAAATAAACTGCGCAGCCGTGTGGTTGTACAGGCCGATGGGCAAATGAAAACCGGCCGCGATATTGCTATTGCCGCCCTTTTAGGTGCCGAAGAATGGGGCGTTGCCACCGCAGCACTTGTTGTAGAGGGCTGCGTGCTAATGCGCAAATGCCACTTAAATACCTGCCCAGTAGGTGTTGCCACGCAGGATAAAGAACTGCGCAGCCGCTTTACCGGCGAGGTAGACCATGTGGTTAACCTCTTTAAATTTATTACCGAGGAGCTTCGCGAAATTATGGCCGAACTGGGCTTTAGGACTATCGACGAAATGATAGGGCAAAGCGATAACCTGAAACAAAGGGAAGATATCGAATTCTGGAAACATAAAAATATCGACCTGTCGCGTATTCTGTACAAAGAGCCTAACCCGGATAATATTAGCCTGTACTGTACCGAAAAGCAGGATCATGGCCTTGAAGATATATTGGACTGGCAACTGTTGGAAGCAGCACAGCCCGCCCTTAAAAATGGCGAAAGGGTAGCGGCTTCCTTTAAAATAAAAAATACCCGCAGGGCAGTGGGTACTTTGCTTAGTAACGAAATTTCTAAACAATTTAAGAGCGAAGGCCTGCCCCACGACACGCTTAACTTTCAGTTTTACGGGGCAGCGGGCCAGAGTTTCGGTGCCTTTGCTGCCAAAGGCTTAACCATGCGCGTAGAAGGCGATGCCAACGATTATTTTGGCAAGGGCCTTAGCGGTGCCAAGCTGATTATTTGCCCCCCGCCCAATGCAGGCTTTACACCCGAGGCTAACAGCGTTGTGGGCAACGTGGTGCTGTACGGTGCTACCAGTGGCGAGGCTTATATTTATGGCCGTGCCGGCGAGCGTTTTGCGGTGCGCAACAGTGGCGCTAAGGTGGTGGTAGAGGGTATTGGCGACCACGGTTGCGAGTACATGACCGGCGGAAGGGTAGTGGTACTGGGCAAAATTGGGCGCAACTTTGGCGCGGGTATGAGTGGTGGTATTGCCTATGTTTACGATGTGTACAAGGATTTTGCCGACCGCTGCAACCCAGAGATGATTGACCTGGAGCAATGCAATGAAGCCGACCGCGATGAGCTGTTTGCCATGCTGCAAAAACATCTGGAATATACGGGCAGTGCCACGGCCAATTTTATTTTAAAAGATTTTGATAACCAACTGGGCAGCTTTGTAAAAGTTTTCCCTAAAGACTATAAAAAGGCGCTGCTTAAGCAGGAAGAAGCCGGTAAAGTGGTTAAATAATTATAAGAGCGAGCATGATGAAGCAGGATAAAATAACAGGATTTAAGCAATACGAACGCGAGCTGCCGGCGGTTGAGCCTGTAGCCAAAAGGATAAAACATTATAGCGAGTTTACGCATGCCTACCCACCGGAGAAACTGCATCAGCAGTCAGCGCGATGTATGGATTGCGGTGTGCCGTTTTGCCATAGCGGCTGCCCGTTAGGCAATGTTATACCAGAATTTAACGACGCTGTTTTTAACGAGCAGTGGGCAGAGGCGTACGAAATTTTAGCATCTACCAATAACTTTCCGGAATTTACCGGCAGGATATGCCCGGCCCCGTGCGAGTCGGCTTGTGTGTTGAATATCAACCGCCCCGCTGTAGCCATAGAGGCTATCGAGAAACATATTATAGAGATCGCTTTTCAGCAGGGATTGGTTAAGCCGTTTTTGCCCGAAGACCGTACCGGTAAAAAGGTAGCCGTTGTGGGCAGTGGGCCTGCGGGCATGGCTGCCGCCGAGCAGTTAAATGCTGCCGGGCACTGGGTTACTATTTACGAAAAAGACGATGCCGCAGGTGGTTTACTGCGCTACGGCATACCCGATTTTAAACTGGAAAAAAGCGTTATAGACAGGCGTGTTGCCCTTATGGAGCAATCGGGTATTGTGTTTAAATACCATGCCCATGTGGGTATTAATGTGTTTTTAAGCGATATTTTGCACGAGTACGATGCTGTGGTTATGGCTGGTGGTGCTATGGTGCCACGCGACCTTGCGTTGCCGGGGCGTGAGCTTAAGGGTATTCATTACGCAATGGATTTTTTAAAGCAGCAAAACAAGCGTGTGGCTAAAAAAGACCCGTTGGCTTTTGCCGAAATAGAAAGCAATATTATTGAGCAGGAAGTTACCGCCAAAGGAAAAGATGTTGTTATTGTGGGTAGTGGCGATACCGGATCGGATTGTATGGGTACGAGCATTCGCCAGGGGGCTAAATCAGTCACACAGCTGGCATTAATGTTTCAGCCGGGAACTAACAGGCCGATGCATACGCCGTGGCCGCAGTATCCGTCCATTCACCGTACATCGTCGTCTCAGGAAGAGGGTGCCGAGCGCCTTTTTGCCACCGTTACCAAAGAGTTTATTGGCGATGGTAACGGCAACCTGGCCGCACTCAGGGTAGCCGACCTGCAATGGGAGTTTGCCCCCAACGGTAAGGCTATAGGCTCGACCGAAAGGGAGGGTTCTGAGCGTATTATTCCGTGCGACCTGGCGCTTATTGCTATTGGTTTTTCTAAACCGGAGCAATTGCTGTTAGACCGTTATGATATTGATAAGGATACCCGCGGCAACATTTTGGCCGATGAGGTTACCTATAAAACTTCGTACCCAAAAATATTTGCCTGTGGCGATATGCGCAGGGGCCAGAGCCTCGTGGTTTGGGCTATTAGCGAAGGCCGCGAATGTGCCCGTAACGTTGATGCGTTTTTGAGCAAGCAAACATCGGTACTGGAAAACAGGGATGCGAGTTTAGAGACGGAAGCTTTTGGTGCTTTTTAATATAGCAATGGATTAATTATTTAATGTAGCAATTTCAATGCAATGATAAATTAATTTATTAATGTAGCAATTGTTGGAACGCGGATAAAGCGGATTTACGAGCGCGGATTTTTATTTGCACATACATCAACCTGCAAGGTTTCTAAAACCTTGTAGGTTTTATTTTTAATAGCCATATTATTATATACCTACAAGGTTTTGAAAACCTTGCAGGAAACTAAAAATCAATCTCTACACAAATACCAATATGGTCGCTTAGTTTTTTGCCTTCGTTAAATACAGAAGTCAGGATTTTTGCAGAGCCTAAGTAATCAATACTTAAAATTATATGATCAACATTATCAGCTATAGGAGCCGTAATGTTGGTCATTTTTTTTTTATCAAAATAATCAATTAAAGTATTCCGTGCTGCATGGCTGGGGTAGGTATAACCCGAAAATGTAGTATTTAAGTCGCCGATAATACAGGTGGGGCAATCGTATAGTAACGTTTTAAAATCTGACATTTGACCCAATATATCCTGTTTAAAACGTTCTCCTATACCGCCAAATACTCCGGTTATGGTTGCATAAATCCTTAACGGGCCTAATGTTGTTGCTACGTCTGCACAAACACTGGTATAATCATCATACGTTTTGTGGGTTTGAATAATAGGATATTTAGAAAACAAGGTAACCCTGTTTTCTCCCTCTTTATATTTAATACCATCGTGAAACGAGGACAGGGCAAAGGTCTGTACAGAATTGTAACTATTTCCCGGATTAATTTGTGCTGAGGTTTCAGTCAAAACAATAATATCGGCATCATAACTATCAATAATAGCAAGCACTGCCTCTTTAAAGGCAGGGCGTTTAAGGCGTTCTATATTCCAGTTAAGTATCTTCATAAAATAAGAAATCCCCGAATTATAAGTTCGGGGATTTAGTTATGTAATCAGCCGGATATTACTCGTTAGTAATAATCCATTCGCCGGTTAATAAAAGGGCTTCGGCTTTTTTAAATTTCATGGTTTCGGTTTTGCCGCTCATTACATGCTTAAGCGTAACATTATCGTTACGGTTAATTTTTGGTGCATCTCTTGTAATGGTCTCGGTTACCTGTGGGCGTGACTGACTTTGTTGCGATACCTCACGGGCTTTGGCAGCCATTTCATCGGTATTCATAACTTCGTCTTTAATCTCAATGTATTCTTCCTGCTGACGGATTGGCTGTCTTGCCTCCTGTATGTTGTTAGAGTTTTGAGAAGGAAGATCGGCCTTGAAAAGGAACGATATTACATCTTTATTAATGCTGTCTATTGTTTTCTTAAACAGGTTAAAGGCTTCGAACTTATAAATAAGCAGCGGGTCTTTTTGCTCGTGAACGGCTAACTGAACCGATTGCTTAAGCTCGTCCATTTTGCGAAGGTGCTTTTTCCAGGCCTCATCGATAATAGAAAGCGTAATGTTTTTCTCGAAATCAGTTATTAACGATTTACCTTCGGTTTCATACGCCTTATCAAGGTTGGTTACCACATTAAGGGTTTTAATGCCATCGGTAAACGGAACCACGATGCGCTCGTACTGGCCGTTGTTGTTTTCGTAAACATTTTTAATTACCACAAAAGCTTCGGTAGCGTTGCGCTCGTTACGCTCTGTATAAGCATCAAGTACCGCTTTGTAAACTTTACCTGTAAGCTCCCTGTCGGTTAGCCTTGTAAAATCAGACTCGCTAATTGGAGAGCTGATAGAGAAGATGCGTATAAGGTCGAACTCAAAGTTTTTAAAGTCGTTTGTAGGCTTGTTAACTTCGATAATAAGCTCGGCAGTATCGTACATCATGTTGGCTAAGTCTACTTTAAGGCGCTCGCCATGCAAAGCATGCTTACGGCGTTTGTAAACCACCTCGCGTTGCGAGTTCATAATATCGTCGTACTCAAGCAAACGCTTACGAACACCAAAGTTGTTCTCTTCTACTTTTTTCTGTGCACGCTCTATAGATTTTGTCATCATAGAGTGCTGTATAACTTCGCCTTCTTTAAGGCCCATACGGTCCATTATTTTGGCAACCCTTTCAGAGCCAAATAAACGCATTAGGTTATCTTCAAGAGAAACGTAGAACTGAGAGCTTCCCGGATCTCCCTGACGACCGGCACGGCCTCGCAGCTGCCTGTCTACACGCCTTGAATCATGGCGCTCTGTACCAATAATTGCCAAACCACCTGCGGCCTTAACCTCTGGGGTAAGCTTAATATCGGTACCACGGCCTGCCATGTTGGTAGCAATGGTTACCACACCCGGCTTACCGGCTTCGGCAACAATATCGGCCTCTTTTTTGTGCAATTTAGCATTTAGTACATTGTGTGCAACATTACGCATTTTAAGCATACGGCTTAAAAGCTCTGATATCTCTACCGATGTTGTACCAATAAGTACCGGCCTTCCGGCTGCCGAAAGTTCGCTAACGTCTTCTATAACGGCATTGAACTTTTCGCGCATTGTTTTGTATATAAGGTCGTGCTGGTCTTTACGGGCCATACCTCTGTTTGTAGGTATCTCTACCACATCCAGTTTGTATATTTCCCAGAACTCGCCCGCCTCTGTAACCGCAGTACCCGTCATACCGGCAAGTTTGCTGTACATCCTGAAATAGTTTTGCAGGGTAATGGTAGCAAACGTTTGGGTAGCAGCCTCAATTTTTACATTTTCTTTAGCCTCAATAGCCTGGTGTAGTCCGTCTGAGTAACGACGGCCATCCATAATACGGCCTGTTTGCTCATCTACTATCATGATTTTGTTTTCCATGATAACATACTCCACATCTTTTTCAAAAAGCGTGTAGGCTTTTAAAAGCTGTGTAAGTGTGTGGATGCGCTCGCTTTTAATAGAAAAGTCTTTAAACAGTTCTTCTTTAGCTTCGGTCTCAACTTCTTTATCCAGTTTTTTCTTTTCGATGTTGGCAATCTCGGTACCAATATCCGGAAGAACGAAAAAGTCGTTATCGGTATCCTGAGAAAGGAATTTGATACCGTTATCTGTAAGTTCTACCTGGTTGTTTTTTTCTTCGATTACAAAGTAAAGGGCTTCGTCAACCTTGTGCATGTCGCGGTTGTTATCGGCCATATAGGTGTTTTCGGTTTTTTGAAGCAATTGCTTGTTACCGTCTTCACTCAATACTTTAATAAGCGCTTTATTTTTAGGAAGTCCGCGGTGTACCCTTAGTAAAAGAAAACCGGCTTCTTTAGTTTTGCCCTCTTTAAGCAGTTTTTTAGCCTCGGCTAAAACACCGTTAAGCAATGTACGCTGCAGGTTAACAAGGTGGTCTACCTTTGGCTTAAGCTCGTTAAACTCGTGGCGGTCGCCCTGCGGAACCGGACCCGAGATAATTAGAGGCGTACGGGCATCATCTACTAATACTGAATCGACCTCATCTACAATTGCGTAGTTGTGCTTGCGCTGAACTAAGTCGTTTGGCGAATGTGCCATGTTATCCCTAAGGTAGTCAAAACCAAATTCGTTATTGGTACCGTAAGTAATATCTGCTGCGTAAGCTTTACGGCGCGCATCAGAGTTTGGCTGGTGGTTATCGATACAGTCTACTGTAATACCGTGAAATTCGAACAATGGCGCTTTCCAGGTACTATCCCTTTTTGCAAGGTAGTCATTCACGGTTACAAGGTGTACACCGTTGCCTGTAAGTGCGTTTAGGTAAAGCGGCAGGGTAGCCACAAGGGTTTTACCTTCACCGGTTTGCATTTCAGATATTTTACCCTGGTGCAAAACAATACCGCCAATAAGCTGTACGTCGTAGTGTATCATGTCCCAGGTCATTTCTTTACCTGCGGCATTCCATGTGTTGGCCCATGTAGAGGTGTTGCCGTTAATACTAATGTATGGCTTGGTAGCCGATAGCTCCATATCTTTTTCTGTAGCGGTAACCGTTATAGACGTGTTTTCTTTAAAACGGCGTGCGGTTTCTTTAACCACAGCAAAAGCTTCCGGAAGTATTTGCAATAATGCTTTTTCAGAAAGGTCGTAAGCTTCTTTTTCAAGAGCATCTATAGAAGCATAGATATCCTCACGTGCATCAATATCGGCTGTTTTTTCTACCTCTTCAAGGTAAGAAGCAATTTTAGCGTCTTTTTCGGCACGGGCTTTACGAATGGTATCTTTAAAATAGATAGTCTTTGCCCTTAGGTCATCATGCGATAGCTGTGTTAAGGCCCCCTCGAACGACTTTATTTTGTCTACGAGTGGCTGTATGGCCTTTACGTCTTTTTGCGACTTATCGCCCACAAAGGCTTTAAGTATGCTGTTTATTAAACTCATTATATTTGTAATTACGTATATTTAAACTATATAGGTGCAAATTTAACCAAAAAAAAAGCCTCCTGAAAGAAGACTTTTCAATTGATTCTATTTTTGCTTAGTATTCATCCTCGTTCCAAAGATAATCTTCGTCTGTTGGATAATCTGGCCAAATTTCTTCCATAGACTCGTAGATCTCTCCCTCGTCTTCAATGGATTGCAGGTTTTCTACGACCTCAAGCGGAGCCCCAGTCCTGATGGCGTAATCAATTAGCTCATCTTTGGTAGCCGGCCACGGTGCATCACTTAAATAAGATGCTAATTCTAATGTCCAATACATCTTCTAAACGATTAAAGTTTATGCAAAAATAAATTTTCTACTGAAATTGTCAAGTAAAAAGTTGTTTATTTTCAATAAAAAAATTAAGAACG
Source organism: Flavobacterium subsaxonicum WB 4.1-42 = DSM 21790 (assembly GCF_000422725.1). GTDB lineage: Bacteria > Bacteroidota > Bacteroidia > Flavobacteriales > Flavobacteriaceae > Flavobacterium > Flavobacterium subsaxonicum. Next base: position 214,470 of record NZ_KE383911.1, on the reverse strand, counting down.
TGTTTTTTTGAGTTTTCAGTCGCAGTCGCAGTTATCAGTTTAGAAGCTGTAAACGCATTAGTTGCAACTCATTTACTACTGCCAACTGAGACTGGATACTGTAAACTAATACTTTTTCGGTATCCATTTTACTTCATCGGCATGCAGATCATGTGACAACTTTCGTGCCAACACAAAAAGATAGTCAGAAAGGCGGTTTAGGTAGGTTAAAACCAGCTCATCGGTAGGTTCTAACTCGTGTAAATGTACCGAAAGGCGCTCTGCACGGCGGCAAACACAGCGCGCTATATGACAGTATGACACCGTTGTGTGCCCGCCGGGCAGTACAAAATGTGTCATAGGTTCCAGCTCGCTTTCCATAGTGTCTATCTCGTTTTCAAGAAGTTCGACATCGGCATCGGTAATTTTTGGTATGTTTAGGCGCTCTTTGCCGTTTTTAAGTATAGTCTTTTCGGGGTCTGTTGCCAATATGGCACCTAAAGTAAAGAGCCTGTCCTGCACGCGCTCCAGTATTTTCTTATAATTGGGGTTGATATCCTGGTCGCGAATAAGCCCAATATGCGAATTTAGCTCGTCTACCGTGCCGTAGCTCTCTATACGTATGTGGTGTTTGGGCACGCGGGTGCCACCAAAAAGGGCAGTAGTGCCTTTATCGCCGGTTTTAGTGTATACTTTCATGTTGGATTTCAGATTTTAGATTTCAGAATTCAGATTGAGCTGCCGATGAGGGTAATCTGAAATTTGAATGTTACTATGTTTTGATATTCAGATTTTAGACTTTAGAATAGGAGTGAAGCTCAATCTGAATTCTGAAATCTAAAATCTGAAATCTAATATTATTTATGCGGATTAGGATTTACATTGTCGCTTTCTATAATGCCATCTCTAAGGCGGATAACGCGGTGGGCGTAGGCGGCAATGTCTTCTTCGTGGGTTACTAAAATAACGGTGTTGCCATTGGCGTGTATGTCGTTAAACAGGGCCATGATCTCTACCGATGTTTTACTGTCCAGGTTACCTGTAGGCTCATCGGCAAGGATGATGGACGGGCGGTTAACCAGTGCGCGTGCCACAGCAACCCTTTGGCGCTGGCCACCCGAAAGCTGGTTGGGCTTGTGGTCCATACGGTCGGCCAGGCTTACCTGTTTTAAAACTTCGGTAGCGCGGGCCTCTCGCTCGGGTTTTTTGTAGCCGGCATATACCATAGGCAGGGCAACATTGTCTAAAGCCGTGGTTCTTGGCAGCAGGTTAAAAGTCTGGAAAACAAAGCCAATTTCTTTATTACGAATTTCGGCCAACTCATCGTCGCTCATTTTACTAACGTCTTTACCGTTTAGTATATAATGGCCCGATGTTGGGGTGTCCAGGCAGCCCAGTAAATTCATAAGTGTACTCTTGCCGGAACCCGAAGGCCCCATAAGCGCCACATACTCGCCTTTATTAATAGTAAGGTTTATGCCCTTAAGTACCTTTACAATCTCGCTGCCCAGCGGAAAATCGCGGGTTATGCCTTTTATATCTATTATAGCCTGTGCCATGCCTGTTTTATTTTGAGGCTTAAAAGTAAACAATTTTTTTAAGTGGTGATAAGTTCAGGGTTTAGTGTTTGGGTTTTCGGGTTAAACTTACTCATAACTCTTAACTCAAAACTCAAAACCCGTAACTCTTAAACATAGCTTAGCCACCATTTTTTATTGTTGCTCTTGTAGTTATTATACCATCGGCTGGGGTAGTAGCAAATAACCAGTACCAGCAGCCATAGCAGGTATATAATGCCCAGCGAGTAGCCAAAATTTTCTCGTGGCCTAAAGCCAAAAGCCATTTGTAACTTAAAGTTATCGGCAAATTCGTAGCCTTCGGCATAAAATACCACTACGCATAAAAGGTGAATTACATATACATGCAGCAGATAGTAGAAAAAGGGTACACGGCCAAAAACATTCATTATGCCGGTAAATTTATTCTGAATGTTTTCTAACGCTGCGAGTGCCAGTAGGGCCGGGCCAAGCGTCATGCAGGCATACATTAATGATGGCGGATATTTGGTAACGTTTAAAAACGAGAGTACTGTGTAAACCGGAATCGCCTGCGCCGACCACGGTTGTAAGTCGCCATAATTATTAATAAATCGTAATACTATAAAGAGTGCAATTAAGGATAATCCGAATGTGACTAAAGCTTTTTTACGTTGCTGTGCAGTATAAACTGCTGTGTTGTACCACTTGCCAATGGCAAAGCCGAGGAGCATAATTCCCGTCCACGGTAAAACGGCATAAGCGCTTATAAAGTTAAACGGCCCTACAGTGTAGGGGGCAAAGTTGGTTACTATAAGCAGGTTGGCGGCAGCATCTAAATCAGGGTCGGCAATGGTGGCGTGGTCCATAAGGTTATGGAAGAGCGTAATAATAATGCCCAATGCAGCCAGCACCCGGTAATTGAAGAATATAAGGCCGGATAAAATTACCATACTGCACCCAATGGCCCAGATTACCTGTAAAAAGAACAGCCTGAAAAAATAATCAAAACTCCACCCAAAGCCCACAAGGGTAAGTTCGGCAATAATAAGCCAGAGGCCACGGGTAAATAAAAACCACGCCAGCTCTTTTTTAGTCTTCCTGATGCTTTGCAGGTAAATGGATGCACCCGACAGAAACACAAACGTAGGTGCACAAAAATGGGTTATCCACCGGGTAAAAAATAAAAAGGGTGTGGTGGTAGCCATGCTGGTAGGGTCCTCGGTCATGGCATCTATGTGTAAAAAGTCGCGGGTATGGTCTAAAGCCATCAGCGCCATAATAATGCCCCTAAGCACGTCTATACTTTGTATGCGTTTGGTAATGGTATTCATAAGTGTTTGGTTTGCAGTGGTAAATATAATTCAAACAATGTAATTTATGATATCAATTGTTAAAATTATCCTATCAAACTTTACACTTGTCTGTAGGGTAAAATTACAAAAATGACAAAAAGTCATTAAAAGCGACATTTTGTCATTAAAAAATACTTTGGAATGTAAATTGACTATAACCTATCAAATCGAAAATAATATTTCAAACTAAAACATAATAAAAATGAACTTAGTAAAACGTCATTACAGCAACACAGATCAATTATTTAAAGACTTATTAGGTGGTACACAATACATACAAAAAACAGTACCGGCCGTAAATATTAAAGAAACCGAGCAGTTTTTTGCCTTAGAGCTTGTGGCTCCCGGATTTAAAAAAGAAGATTTTAATATAGAGGTAGATGATAAACTGCTTACTATATCATCTGAAGTTAAAAAAGAAACTACCGAAGCCGAGGCCGAAGTTAAGTTTACTAAAAGGGAATTTGTAAAGGCTTCATTTAAAAGGTCGTTTACATTGCCCGATACCATTAACGAGCAGGAAATTAATGCTGCTTACCAGGATGGTATCTTAAAAGTTACGCTGCCTAAAAAAGAGGTATCGCAACAAAATACAAAAAGGTTAATAGAGATTTCATAATTATTGGTTTGGTTGGTTAAAGGGCGTTCCTGCTGCGGCAGGGGCGCTTTTTTTTATTTTATAAACCTTGCAGGAAAATACACTATTAAATAAAAAAAGAAATACATTATTGCCTTATTTTACTGCATAATATTTAGCAAATTGGCACTTTTTTTTATTTTAAAGCATATCCTTTCCAATTGCGGTATGGTTAAAATTAGCAAATTACTATCTTTGCCAAATGCAGTTATCTATAATTATCCTTAACTACAACGTCCGCTACTTTTTAGAGCTCTGTGTACTTAGTGTACAACAGGCTATTAAAGGTATTGATGCAGAGATAATTGTGGTGGATAATAATTCGCCCGACAATAGTTGCGCGATGATGAAAGAGCGCTTTCCGGAAATTACGCTGATAGAAAATAACGAGAATTCCGGCTTCCCGAAAGGTAATAATATTGGTGTTGCTACCGCAAAAGGCAAATATATTTGCATATTAAACCCCGATACGGTGGTTGCCGAAGATACTTTTTCTAAAATTTTGGCTTTTGCCGAAAGCCAGAAAGATTTTGGTATTGCCGGCGCCAAACTGGTAGACGGCCGCGGCCATTTTTTACCCGAAAGCAAACGCGGGGTGCCAACGCCCTGGGTGGCCTTTACTAAAATTGGCAGCCTGTACAAACTTTTGCCCAAGCAGCAAATTTTTAACCGTTATTATGCACAGCACCTTCAGGAAAACCAAACCGGCAAGGTAGATATACTGGTGGGCTGCTTTATGGTAATGCGCCGCGAACTGTATTTAGAAGTTGGTGGTTTTGATGAAGACTGTTTTATGTACAGCGATGATATAGACCTGTCGTACACCATACTTAAAAAAGGGCTGCGCAATTACTATTTTGCCGATACGGCCATAATTCACTACAAAGGCGAAAGCACTGTAAAAGACGGAACCTACATGAAGCGTTTTAGGGAGGCTATGCAGTTTTTCTATCAAAAACACTTTAGGAGGTCGCCACAGTTTGATTTGCTAATGCGCGTGGGCACGCTGTTTTTTGCCATGGCAAAGAAAAACAAGAAGTCGCACCAGTACATTCCGCAGCATTATATATTAATATCCGAAGACGAATTTTTAAGGCAGTCGCTACAGGGGCAGCTTAATAAAAATGTAATACTTACCGACCTGGTTGCCCAGGAAGCCTTATTTTTACGTAACAATAAAACCGAAATTATTTTTGATAATGATTTTGTGAGCTTTTCGCAGATGATTGCCTTTATGGAAAAATACAGAGACCTGAATTTTACCTATAAGATAAAACCTGCCGGATCTGCCTTTATTATTGGCAGTAACAGCAGCAGCGACAGGGGCGATGTGCTTTTATTGCAGGGAATTGACGTAAAAAGCGTCAAAAATTATTGACAAAAAAGTATTAAGTCGATTTTTTTATTAATTTCGCAAGTATAAATACCAAATTTACCTTTAGGTTATTGATATGGCAAAATTTGAACTGAAATTACCCAAAATGGGCGAAAGCGTTGCAGAGGCAACCATTACCAACTGGCTAAAAAAGGTGGGCGACCACATTGCGGCCGATGAGGCTGTACTGGAAATTGCTACAGATAAGGTAGACTCAGAGGTGCCATCGGAGGTATCGGGTATCTTGTCTGAAATACTTTTTAAAGAGAATGATGTGGTTTTGGTAGGGCAAACCATTGCCTATATAGAAACCGAAGGCGGCGTGGTGGTAGATGCACCAAGCGAGGCTACTACGGCTGCAAACGTTGATATTACTGCCGTAGAAAAAACTTTTGAAGCAGCTAAACAACTGGTAGCAACACCCGAAGATTTTTCGGCTTCAGAAAAATTTTATTCGCCACTGGTAAAAAACATAGCTAAAGAAGAAGGTATCTCTTTTGCCGAACTGGAAGCCCTAACCGGCACCGGTAAAGACGGCAGGGTTACTAAAACAGATATATTGGAGTACGTTTCTAAAAAACAAGATCCAAATTTCAAAACACAAACAGCTGCTCAACCAACAACCAACAGCCAACAACCGGCAACTAATAGCCAACAACCAGCAACTGCTCAAAAAGCTGCACCGGTATCGGTTAACGGCCAGGACGAGGTGGTAGAGATGGATCGTATGCGTAAGCTAATCTCCGGCTACATGGTGCAGAGTGTGCAAACATCGGCACACGTACAGTCGTTTATAGAGGTAGATGTGACTAATATTGTAAAATGGAGGGATAAGGTTAAAACGGCTTTCGAAAAACGCGAAGGCGAAAAACTAACCTATACCCCGATATTTATGGAAGCGGTAGCCAAAGCGCTTAAAGACTTTCCGGGTATGAACATCTCTGTAGATGGCGATTACATTATTAAAAAGAAAAATATAAACCTGGGTATGGCTGCGGCCCTGCCTAATGGCAACCTTATTGTTCCGGTTATTAAAAATGCCGATCAGCTAAACCTTGTAGGTATGGCAAAAGCGGTTAACGACCTTGGTAACCGCGCAAAAGCAGGTAAGCTTAAACCGGATGATACACAAGGTGGTACCTATACCGTAACCAACGTGGGTACGTTTGGCAGTGTGTTTGGTACGCCAATTATAAACCAGCCGCAGGTGGGCATCCTTGCATTAGGGGCCATACGTAAAGTGCCTGCTGTTATAGAAACCCCTGAGGGCGATTTTATAGGCATCCGCCAGAAAATGTTCCTTTCGCACAGTTACGACCACAGGGTGGTAGATGGTGCTCTGGGAGGATCGTTCGTAAAACGCGTTGCCGAATACCTGGAGGCTTTTGATGCCAACAGAGATTACTAAAAATCAGCAAAATAAATATACCTGAAGTCCCGCCATTGGCGGGACTTTTTTTGTACTATTGCAGCATAAACTCCCTCATTTTATGAAATGTACAATTACCACGTTGCTTACAGCAGTAATATTGATGTTTTCTTTAATAGCCACTGCTCAGGACGGTAGTGTAGATGCAACTTTTAATCCTACAGATTCAGGCTCTTTTAACGGTGTTTCAACGGGTATAGGTGCAATGGCGTTACAACCCGATGGTAAACTTATTGTCACTGCGGGAAGCGAGGTTTACCTTGGGGCTTTTAATGTAATAATTAAACGCATTAATGCAGATGAATCTGTTGATTTAAGCTTTAATTCTGGGGTTGGTGTTAATGGCTCAATAGCCAGCCTGGTACTATTGCCTGAAGGGAAAATATTAATTGCAGGAAGCTTTACAACCTATAATAATATACCCTGCGGAAGGATAGCCCGTTTAAATTCTGACGGAAGCCTTGATACTACATTTAATCAGGGCGGTTTAGGTGCTAACGAATTTATAAATGCTACTGCTGTTTCTCCAGATGGTAAAATTATTATAGCCGGATATTTTACACAATATAATGGCCTTCCGTATATTACTATTGCGCGATTAAATAGCGATGGTACGGCTGATACCACTTTTAATCCGGGTACGGCAGCAGGATCAGGCAATCCTTTGTTGGATGTTGCCGTTCAGGCCGATGGCAAGATCGTGACGGTAGGAAATTTTATTTCTTTTGGTGGGTTTACTACAAAAGGTTTGGTAAGGCTAAACCAGGATGGTAGTGTTGATACTGGCTTTGTGCATAATTATCCTGGCACAGGTTTGTATAAAGTGGTTGTACAAAATGATGGAAAGATAGTAGTTGTAGGTTTTTCCGGAACAGAAAGTGAACCGGCAGACCAAATTTACCGTTACCATGCCAATGGTAATCAGGATACTTCTTTTGTACTTACTAATAATTTAAGCATTAACTCGATTACTGAATTAAAACTTCAGCCGGATAATAAAATACTATTGTCAGTTAACAATAATTCAAATGAAAGTAACACGGTTATCAGGCTAAATGAAAACGGCAGTTCAGATACTTCTTATGCTATATCCTATATAAATGGTGACGTTTTTTGTATTGAACTTACGCCACAAGGCAGCATTTTTCTTGCTGGCTCATTTAATGCATATAACGGTATAGCCGATAATAATTTGATGCTGCTTAACCCTGATGGTAGTAAGGATAATAGTTTTGATACAGGTGCATCGGCACTTACCGGCGCTGATGGGCTTGTTTATCGTGTTGTTAAACAAAATGACGATAAACTTATAATTGTAGGCGATTTTTATACGTATAACGGCGTGTCAAGGCGCGGTATAGTAAGATTGCTTGAAGATGGGGCTATAGATACCGGATTTAATCCCGGTAGCGGTGTTAATGGCAGGATAGAGCAAATAAAATTAACCCAGGATGGTAAAATTGTAATTGCGGGTAATTTTACTTCATATAATAATGTACCGGTTAATAATATGGCGCGTATAAATGCCGACGGTAGCCTTGATGTAAGTTTTACAGCAGCAGTGTTCGAAAATATCTATTATCCTCAATATTCAATTTCGGCACTTAATGTACTGCCTGATGGAAGTATTTTAGTTGGCGGCCCTTTTTTATCGTATGGAGGTGTGCCCTGTGGTAAAATGGTAAAACTTACTAACACTGGTGCGTTAGATGGTACTTTTAATTCTGATTTTTTTACAGGTTCTTCAGATAAATTAATTAGTGAAATAGTAGTTCTTCCTAATGAGAACAGAATTCTGGTAGCGGGTAGTAATTCGTCCGTAGCACTTCAAAACACGATAGTTAAAATTGATTACAATGGCATTGTAGATGCATCGTTTACGCCAATAACCAGTCAGTGGGTAAGAGATATTCAAAAAGTAAGCCTTCAGGCAGATGGTAAAATTTTAGTTTTTGGCTTGTATTTAAACGAGTCTGAAACCTTTAATACCCGTTTTATGAGGTTTAATGCCAATGGTACACCAGACATAGTTATATACAGCGAAAGTATTTTTGAATCGCCGTTTTTAGATTGTATTCTTGCCCAGCCCGATGGTAAAATACTTGTTAGCGGTGGGTTTGGCCCTGATTTTGCTCCACTGCCCGGCATAAGAATTATACGTTTAAATAATGATGGGAGTCCGGATGAAACGTTCGACACCGGTACTTCAACCTATTCTTACATAGGTGATATGGTGCTACAAGGGGATAAAGTGGTAATTGTGGGAAGCTTTGTGAATTTTGATGGTGTTGGCCGTAACAGGATAGCCCGTTTGTTTAGTAGCGGTGCGTTAAGCATTAATGCGCAACTGGCTGCCCCTAAAAACAACCTTGCAGTTTACACTCAGGACAATGTTTTAAACATTCAATCGTCTCAAAAAGTAATTGCATCGATTAGTGTGTTCGATTTGCAGGGCAGGCTGGTAGCAAGTCAAAATAATGTAAAGAGTAGTTTTACAGGTATTAAAAACATTAGTGCAGCGGCTAAAATACTAATAGTAAAAGTGCAGTACGCGGATAATACATCTCAAACTAAAAAAATCTATTACTAATAATTAGATAAGTATATGTAGAAAGTCCCGCCATTGGCGGGACTTTTTTGTGATATGAAAGTATGCTGTTAATTCTGTTTCTTCCCAACAACCTCTTCCTCATATTGTACACTTGCCCTTTTAAGCCGCTTTTGTATAAAGCTTTTAAGGTTGCGGGGTGCTAATACCTTTACGCATTCGCCAAAGCCTAAAATTTCTTTTTCCAGCTCAAAGTTAAGTACTACATCTATACGTATGGTAATGCCATTTTCGTTTTCGCTGAGCAGTTGCTGCGAGTGGTGCAGGGGCTTTGTAAGCACGTAGGGCGCGTTGGTTTTATCAAACTGGAGCACTACTTTTTGTGCCCTGTCTTTTTGCGATTTGGTAATGCCAATAAGGTCGTTAAAATACCGGTCGAAATCTACGCCGTTGTATTCTACAAAAAGCTCTTTAGTAAGTACATGAAATTCTACCATGCGGTCTAACGCCAGCGTTATTAAATACGGACTCTTTTTGCACTGCGCCACTAAGAACCAACGGTTGCGGTGCTCTTTAAGCAGGTAGGGGTAGTAAATTTCTTTACTTGGCTTTAATGCCCTGAACGACTGGTACTCTATAAGCAGCGGTGTTTTGCTAAGTATGGCCTGGTACAGCGGGTTAATGTGCTCTATGCCCTTAAGGTTCTTGTTATCTTCAAACTGAATGTAGTTTTTACTCTTATGCGCTGTTTTGTTTACGTTGTTTTCCAACTTGGCAATAAGGTCGCTCATCTCATCAAAGTAATTAAAACCGTTAAGCTGCTTAAGTACGCTTACAATTTCGCGCATCTTATCCATATCGGCTGTATTAACCGGCGATTTTGTAATGCTGTAGGCAGGGTCTTCGTAACTGTAAAATTTACGGTCGGTTACCATAATGGGGGCATTGTAGCCCAGGCGGTCGCTGCGCATAATTTGCAGGTCGGCCTGTATGGTGCGGCGGCTTACCCCGGTAGTAATACCCTCGTATTCGTAAAGCGCATCGGCTACTTTTTCTATAAGGTCTTCCAGGCTCCATTTTCTAAATCGGTTTTTAAGGCAGTCGTCTATGGTTTTATAGCGTAGCAGGGCAAGCTTATTTGTAGCCATTAGTGTAATAATTTGTGTTTAGGTGCTTTTGGTGCGCATCAAAAATAGCAAAATTTGCTTTTACTGCGCACTGTAGCTGCGCACTTACATTATTTAAAATTTTAAATGATGAATTTTAAATTTTAAATTATTGTAAATCAATGCAAAGTGAAATATTTTGAATTTTATTTTTACTGCGCAATTGTGTTGCGTAGTAGTGCGGCCATCTTTGCAATGTCAGGATGAGACAACAATTACTCTCCTGTAAAACAAGTACTAATAATAAACATTTGTAGTATGAAATTCAATTTTTTAAGCAAACTAAACAATGCAACGGTAAATTACCAGGGGGCTAAAGCTTATAAAATAACTCCCGAAACAGAATTGTATACCGCAGTGGTTACAACGGGTTTAAATGATTCATTTTACGAATTGGGAGACAACAGGCTGGAGCGTATTAAAAAGCTTATAAGCCAGTGCGACCCGGAGTTTGTTGCCAGGCTTGCCGTGTATGCCCGTACACAAATGCACCTTCGCTCTGTGCCAATGGTATTGGCGGTAGAGCTGGCCAAAGCGGCATCGGGCACATCGGCGGTAAGCAAAACGGTTAGTAATGTTGTACAGCGCGCCGACGAAATATGCGAACTTTTGGCCTACTACCAACTGGCTAATGCCAGAACGGGTACCAAAAAGCTAAACAGGCTATCTAAGCAGGTACAAAAAGGCTTAGCGGTATCATTCAATAAGTTTGATGAGTACCAGTTTGCCAAATACAACAGGAGTACCGATGTTAAGCTTAGGGATGCGCTGTTTTTGGTACACCCAAGGGCTAAAGACGATAATCAGCAGGCAGTGTTTAATAAAATAGCTGCCGATGCCCTTGCCACGCCGTACACCTGGGAGACGGAGCTGTCTGCCCTGGGCCAGCAAAGGTTTGAAAGCCCTGCGGCAAAAGCAGCTGCCTTTAAAACTAAATGGGAAGAATTAATAGCCAGTAAAAAAATGGGCTACATGGCGCTAATGCGCAACCTCCGCAATATACTGGATGCCGGGGTATCTGTAGCCCACCTGCAAATGGTTTGCAACTATCTGGCCAGCCCAACGGCGGTGGCAACATCTAAGCAACTGCCTTTTAGATTTCTTTCGGCTTACCGCGAGCTTAAAGGCCATAATTCGAACTTTACGTCGATGGTGCTGGATGCGCTGGAAGATGCCGTTATGCACAGCGCAAAAAACATACGGGGTTTTGGTTACAATACATCTGTAGTAATAGCGTGCGATGTTTCGGGCTCTATGCAGCAGCCGGTTTCTAAAAAAAGTACCGTTCAGTTGTACGATATTGGCCTTATGCTGGGCATGCTTATGCAAAGCCGATGCAAAAATGTGGTTAGCGGTATGTTTGGCAACACATGGAAAATAATAAATATGCCTAAGCGCAATGTACTGGCTAACGTTATGGAATACTATAAACGGGAGGGCGAAGTGGGTTATGCCACCAACGGCTATCTTGTTATAGACGACCTTATACGCCGAAAACTAATTGTAGATAAAGTAATGCTGTTTACCGATTTGCAACTGTATAACAGCAATATGAGCGGTTATAGCTTTGAGGTGTACTGGAAACGTTACAAAGCCATAGCACCCAATGCCAAACTGTATTTGTTTGACCTTGCCGGCCACGGTGCAACACCATTAGATATACGCCAGAACGATGTGTATTTAATAGCCGGCTGGAGCGATAAGATATTCGATATACTCGACTCTGTAGGTAATGCAGGTTCGGCAGTAGAGAAGATAAAAGCTTTAGAGTTGCAGTGATCAGTTTACAGTATTCAGTTTACAGTTTACAGTGGTCAGTTTAGAGTGATCAGTTAACAGTTTCAGTATTCAGTCCGTACGGCACTGCCTACTGCGACTGAATACTGAAAAATATAACAATGGGTTTGCTCCCGTGGCCGCTTGGATGTTGCGGGAGCCATCGCCTAAGGGCTGCAGGTTTGCAGTATTCAGTTAACAGTGATCAGTTTACGGTATTCAGTTTATAGTCTCAGTATTCAGTCCGTATGGCACTGCCTACTGCGACTGAATACTGAAAACTTAAAGAAAGCATGTAAGATTCCTCCTGCGTCGGAATGGAAAACTGTAAGCGTATCGCTGTCAATTTATAACTAAAAAAGGATGCCGTAGGTGTGGGTTACTTCGTTATCACAATAGGGGAGGAATAGCGCAGTCGTAAACCCGGCAAGGCTATCCGGTTCGATTCCGGCGCCAACACGCCCCACTATGTCCCATGCCGCATTTTGCTCCTTTAATATAATTTGCTCCCCTCTCTTTTGGAGAGGGATTGGGGGTAAGGACTCCCAAAATAAAAAAACAAAAAAATAAGATGCCGTTTGTTAAGCGTTACTTCGTCCGGATGAATATTACGGGCTAACCCCCGGATATGCAGGTTCGAATCCTGCAAGTACCCAAGCGCTTACGCCTATTGCTCTTATAACAAGAGTGCCGTTTGTGGTGTGTTACTTCGTCTCCCAATGAAAATTATTGCACACTACGCCCATTGCCTCTTTTTAAAAATTAATTAACTATCAAAAAAATATAAAACTGTAACTTGTTACATAATACATAAATACAATGGAAAAGCCAATAACAGGAACCGACCTTTTAGCCTTAGGATATACCGAGAGTACTATACTGGGCATTGCCCTTAAAATAGCCAATTCGGCATACAGTGCACAGGCCAAAGATGTGGTGCTGCCACTTTTTAAGAAGGTGAAAGACTACCCTGAGAATTTTTTAGACGATGAAGTGCTGGAGCCCCTGGCAACGGCCATGATAGAGGAGGCCAATGCGCCGAAAGATGAGATCATCCCACTGATAGAAAATGCGCAGCCGTATTCAATTTTCGGCGAAAGCCATATAGAACCGGGCGCTAAAGCCCAGATGGATATAGCCATGAAACTGCCCGTAACCGTAGCAGGGGCGCTAATGCCCGATGCCCACCAGGGCTACGGCCTGCCAATTGGCGGGGTGCTGGCTACCAAAAATGCCATTATACCGTATGGTGTAGGGGTAGATATTGGCTGCCGTATGGCGCTGTCGGTATACGATATTCCGGAGCATCATTTTTATGAGAATGAGGCCAAGTATAAGAGAGAGCTTATTGCCCATACCAAATTTGGCGCGGGGCATGGCTACCACGGTCAGCATAAGGCCGATCATGGCGTGCTGGACAGCCCTGATTTTAACCTGAATCGTTTTGTAAAGAACCTGCACGATAAGGCATGGTCGCAACTGGGTACATCGGGCGGGGGTAACCACTTTGTAGAATTCGGTATTATCGAATTCGAACAGGCCGATGAGGTGCTTGGTATCCAAAAAGGGCGTTACCTGGCATTGCTAACCCACTCCGGCTCACGTGGTTTTGGGGCCACCATTGCAGGGCATTACACCCGCCTGGCAAAAGACCTTTGCAAGCTGCCTAAAGAGGCCGCCAACCTTGCCTATCTGGATTTAAACAGCCAGGAAGGGCAGGAGTACTGGATAGCCATGAACCTTGCCGGCGATTATGCTTCGGCGTGCCACCAGGTAATTCACGATAAAATGGCAAAAGCAATTGGCGCACAGGTGCTTGCTAAGGTAGAGAACCATCATAACTTTGCCTGGAAAGAAATTTTAAACGGCGAAGAGGTTATTGTGCACCGTAAAGGTGCCACCCCTGCCGGTAAAGGCGTTATGGGCATAATTCCCGGTAGTATGACGGCCCCCGGGTTCTTAGTAAGGGGCAGGGGAGAGGCCTCGGCTATTAACAGCGCGTCGCACGGGGCAGGCAGGCAAATGAGCCGTACACAGGCCATTAAAAGCATTACCAAAGCCGATATGAGGCAGGTGCTTAAAGATCACGGTGTGAGCCTTATTGGTGCCGGCCGCGACGAAGCGCCTATGGCCTACAAAGATATTGATATGGTTATGGCGGCCCAAACCGGACTGGTTGATGTGGTTGCTAAATTTACTCCTAAAATTGTGCGTATGGCCGATGATGGCAGCAGGGAAGATTAGAAAACTACAAATTTTGTAGAGCCGGAACCTTTAACATTTTTTAGATAAAATAGTGATACTATTCAGAAAATGGAGTTTGAGATAAAGTAAAAAAAGTACTACATTTTTAGATATTTAAAGCACCAGTTTTTTGGTGCTTTTTTGCTTTTAATATTTCACTTTTTGTATAATCGGTATTTCTAAAAAGGCTTAATATTTCACTTTCGGACTTTAGAATCGCGTTTTGATGATTTGTTATAAGTCTGTACTTTAGTGGTTTATATTTTGTGCCTTACTTTATATTTCTTTTATCCTAAAAAAAGAGCCAGATTTTCTAAAAAACAAAATAGTGGTGTGAAATATCAAAATTTATATAGCCTCCAATTTTTACTGAAAGACCTGCTTCAGTACTTTGGTTTAAAACTTGTGGTAACTTTGCAGTGCTGATATTTCTTTTAGAGTACCTTTAATTGGCATACTATATTATTAGCGTTGCCTGATGCAATATTTTGTTACTTTTAGCACTATAAACTTTCTATTATGAAAAAGATTTACTTTTCTTTTATCGCGTTTTTAATTTTAACAGCAGCAAGTGCGCAAACCGCTGCTCAAAAAGCCCTTGTGGGCACGTGGAACATTACATCTATAGGGATGGAGGGCAATACTATTGATCTTAGCACCTACAAGGTAACGTTTACTGATGAGACATTAAAACAGGCAAAAAAAGAAAACATTAATATAAAAGAAGCCGAAGCCAATTTTAAAGCACTGGGGCTAAGCTACAAAAATATAAGCCTTAGCCTTAATGCCGATAGCACCATGCAAATGAAAATACAAAACACTATTGTAAACGACGATACGTATAAGATTGTCGATAAGGATGGCAAGCATTATATTTTTGGCGGCAATGGTGCCGAAACAGAATATATCCTTCAGGATAATGTGCTAACACTAATGCTTAACAAAGGCGGCGATATAATACATATGTATTTTAAAAAAGAATAAATCAAAAAATCACGGCTTACGCTTATTGCCGCGCAGGCATATTACCAGATTGTGGCCCAAAGCGGACTGGTTGATGTGGTTGCTAAATTTATTCCTAAAATTGTGCGTATGGCAGTAGGGAGGATAGATCTCTTTATAATAATAATTATTTATTTTATATATTTTGGTTGGAATATCAAAAAGGCATCCTTTTTTTGGTGATTTAATTACTTGAGGTCGTAATTGTTATTTCCTGTCAGATTTACCAAACGTGAACATATTTTTATACTAAATTAGGAGTGCGAGAAAGAGAAAGGTTCGAATCTTTGGCTTTATCACATAAAAAAAACGATTTAATCACTGATTAAATCTAATAATATATGAATATTATTGAATTCAAATATATTTGCTTTATACTTATTTAATTTCAAAACATCTAAAGTACTATCTTAGCTTTTAAAGTTAGACTATTAGTATGGAATTCAAAACTCGAACACTCAATCAGATTGCAAAAATGATTTGTGGAGATATCAAGGATAATTTAAAATCGTATTTTATTTATCGTAGTAGCTTTTACTTAACAGAATTTTTTGCGGATGCTGAAACAGAATTCACTCATGATGGATCAACGAGACCTAAATGGGTCTCTGAAACATTATCAGAAATACTTAAGGAGCCTGGAAACATTGACGATATGCCATCCGATACCTTTTGTCGCGTAATTCAAAACCTCATGGATCAGTCAGATGCATTTAATGAAAGTAAGGATAGAACAAATGCATTATTAGAATTAAATACCGCTTTATCCAGGGAAAATTTTGAAGCTTTTTATGCTGAAGATAACAAATGCTATCTAAAATATATTCCAACTCAAAAAGTATTGAAAGCGTCTACAAATCCTCACAGACCTTTTTCTGTAATTGAAGCGCAAAAGCGAGAAATACTTATTGGATATTTAGATAAATGTTCAGAGGATGATTTAATTGAAGAGATTTTAATCCCTCTGTTTAGGCAATTGGGATTTCACAAGATTTCGGTAGCTGGGCATAAAGATAAATCTTTAGAATATGGAAAAGATATTTGGATGAAATTGATTCTCCCAACTCAACATTGGCTATATTTCGGTATACAGGTAAAGAAAGGAAAGCTTGATGCTGCAGGGATGACAAAAGGGAGTAATTCTAACATTAGTGAGATTCATAATCAAGTTTTAATGATGTTGGGGCATGAAATCTTCGATCCAGAAATAGGAAAAAAAGTATTAGTTGATCATGCCTTTATAGTTGCTGGTGGTGAAATAACAAAGGCCGCTAAAAACTGGTTGGGCGGTAAATTAGATACATCAAAGCGTAGTCAAATATTGTTTATGGATAGAGATGATATACTAAATCAATTTATAGTGAATAATCTGCCACTTCCAGATTCGGCTGTTCTGAAAAGAACTTTTGGTAATTTTAAAGATTTATCATTTTAATTTATTCATGAGACTCATATACTATTTCGCATTCTTCAACCTGTTTTTTTTCGACACGCTTTGCGCGCAAACGGCTGTAAATGCTGATTATGTGCCGGCCGAATGGGCAGAGGTTAATTTTGATTCGCTTGCTATTGTTAACCGTATGGCGTACGCCGATACAACCAACTTTATGCACGAAAAGATATACCCCTGTGCGCGGTGTTTTCTTCGCCCCGAAGTTGCCGAAGCGTTGCTGGAAGCTAACCAAATTGCTAAATATAAAGGGGTTACGCTTGTTGTTTATGATTGCTACCGCCCGTACAGCTATCAGTACAAAATGTATCAAATTGTTAATAATCCCACCTATGTAGCCAAGCCCGGCAAGGGCTCTAACCATAACCGTGGTGCCGCTATAGACCTTTCTCTTATGGACCAGAACGGGCAGCTGCTGGATATGGGGGGCGCCTTTGATGATTTCTCGGCCATCTCCAATTATAATGCCGAAGGGCTTAGTAAAGAGGCGCGTAGAAACCGCAGGCTGCTGCGCCGTATAATGACACGGGCCGGCTTTAAACCGTACGATGGCGAGTGGTGGCATTTTGATTACAGGCAAAAGCGGTTTGAAACATCCGACTTTAAATGGGATTGTAACCTGTAAATAATCTGCATATTGCAAATTTGAGCGTCAATTAACCGTGCTTAAATAGCCGTTTTTAACCAATGTGGCTTATATTTGTAATAACAGAAACACGATTATGGAACTTAAACTGCACAGGCCTATTTGCTTTTTCGACCTCGAAACCACGGGTACAGACATCTGTAAAGACCGTATTGTAGAGATTTCTATCTTAAAAGTTTTTCCTAACGGCAATAAAGAAAGCAAGACATGGCTTGTAAACCCGGAACGGCCTATACCGCCGCAAACCACGGTTTTTCATGGCATTACAGACGATAAAGTAGCTAACGAACCTACGTTTAAGCAACTGTCTCATCAAATATACAACCTTATTAAAGACGCCGACCTGGGGGGGTATAACTCCGACAGGTTTGATATTCCGCTATTGGCCGAAGAGCTGTTGCGTGCCGGCCTGGACTTTGATATGAAAAACCGCGTATCGGTAGATGTGCAGACTATTTTTCATAAAAAAGAAGAGCGCACCCTTAGCGCTGCCTACAAGTTTTACTGTGGCCAGGTGCTGGAAAATGCCCATACCGCCGCTGCCGATACCAATGCCACGTACGAGATACTTAAGTCGCAATTAGATCGTTACGAAGATTTAGAGAACGATATGAAATCGCTTTCTGAATTCACTACCCGTAAAAAAGCAATAGATTTTGCCGGCTTTATTGCACTCGATGAAAATGGCGAAGAAATATTTACGTTTGGCAAACACAAAGGTGTTAAGGTAGAAAAGGTACTGGAGCAGGAGCCGGGCTACTATGGCTGGATACAAAATGCTGATTTTCCGCTTTATACTAAAAAAGTGCTAACAGCCATTAAACTCAGGAAATTAAATAATAAATTGGTATAATATTCCAATAGCTACGTATGAAGATTATTTGCATAGGCAGAAATTATGTTGACCATATAGCAGAACTGCAAAACGAAAGGCCCGATGAGCCGGTTATTTTCCTAAAGCCCGATACGGCCCTTTTGCAAAAGCAGTTTCCGTTTGTAATTCCGGAGTTTAGTACCGATGTGCACCACGAAATAGAAATTGTGGTTAAAATAAACAAGGTAGGCAAGTACATAGATGCCAAGTTTGCCCATAAATATTATGATGAGGTTACCGTAGGCATCGATTTTACAGCCCGCGACCTGCAGGCAAAGCTTAAAGAAAAAGGCCTGCCGTGGGAAAAAGCCAAAGCATTTGATGGGTCGGCCATAGTGGGCGATTTCATTCCAAAAACAGAATTTGCATCGTTAGACAATCTAAATTTTGAGCTTACTAATGATGGGGTTGCTGTGCAAACGGGCAACACAGAGCAAATGATCTGGAAGATAGACGAACTTATAGCATCTATATCGCAATATTTTACGCTTAAAACCGGCGATGTTATTTTTACAGGTACGCCCAAGGGTGTTGCAAAGGTTAGCCCCGGCAATGTGCTGGAGGGCTTTTTAGAAGGTAAGAAACTATTTAAAGTACAGGTAAAATAATGGCGCTACACTACAATTTATCTAAAGTATATGCAATATCTGAGAACGATGTGGACTTTGCCCGCCAAATAGTGGTGCTTTTTACAGAGGAGGTTCCGCCCGAGATAAAAAACATTCGCGAAGGCCTTAAAGCTAAAGACCATAACATGGTATACCATGCTGCGCATAAAATAAAGCCAACGCTTGATTTGCTGGGCATGGACCTGGCTTATGATGATGTTATTGCTGTAGAAACCTGGAGCAGGGCAGAAGGCAAAAAGAAAGAAATTAAAGATGTGGTTAAAAGCCTCAGAAATCTTGTTAAGCTAACGCTTAAAGAACTTAAAAAAGACTATCAATTATAGCAATATGAAAGCAGCCATTGTTACCGTAGGCGACGAAATACTTATTGGGCAGATAACCGATACCAACTCCGGGTATATTGCCAAAGCGCTGGATAAAATTGGCATTGGCGTTTTCGAAATGCTATCTGTAAGCGATGACAGGCTGCATATACTAAACACATTGGCCTTTTTGCAAAACAGGGTAGATGTGGTTATTATTACCGGCGGCCTGGGCCCAACTAAAGACGATATTACTAAAACAAGCCTTTGCGAATATTTTGACGATCATTTAGTGGTTAATGATGAGGTGCTGGCGCATGTTATAGAAATTATAGAAAAAGCATTGCAGCGGCCGGCATCGCAATTAAATAAAGACCAGGCACTTGTGCCTTCTAAGGCTAAGGTGTTGCACAATGCTGTGGGCACTGCCCCCGGCATGTGGATGAAACGTGCTGATACGGTGTTTATATCGCTGCCGGGCGTGCCGTATGAAATGAAATATATTATTGATAACCAGGTAGTGCCAAAACTGGTTGCCGAGTTTGAGAGGCCGTATATTATTCATAAAACTATAATCACGTACGGGCAGGGCGAGAGCCTGGTTGCCGAGCGTATAGAAGACTGGGAAAACAATTTGCCCGACTTTATTAAGCTGGCCTATTTGCCAAGCCCGGGTAAAGTTAGGCTGCGTTTAAGTGCCCGCGGCACCGATGAAGCACTTTTAAGGGCAGGAATTGAAGCCGAAACCGAAAAATTAAAAAATATTATTGCCGATATTATAGTGGGTTATGATGAAGGCGAAACCATGGAGGTGATGCTTGGACGGCTACTTGCCAAAAAAGGAAAAACCATTGCTGCAGCAGAGAGCTGCACCGGCGGAAAAATTGCCCAGATGATAACCAGCGTGCCGGGCTCTTCGGCGTATTTTAAGGGCAGTGCGGTAACGTATGCTACCAGTGCCAAGATAAATATTTTAAAGGTAAACCCGCAGCTTATAGACGTTTACAGCGTGGTAAGTGCCAAGGTTGCCGAGAGTATGGCTAAAAATGCCAAAGAACTTTTTGGTACAGATTATGCCGTTGCCACCACCGGAAATGCCGGCCCGTACAAAGGAGATTCGGCGGTAGAAGTGGGTACGGTTTACATTGGATTTGCCACTCCAAACGGAGTTTATAGTGCCAAATTTGAGTTTGGCCAACCCCGCGAAAAGGTAATTGACAGGGCATCAGGCAAGGCGC
The DNA here is from genome assembly GCF_000422725.1 of Flavobacterium subsaxonicum WB 4.1-42 = DSM 21790. Lineage (GTDB taxonomy): Bacteria > Bacteroidota > Bacteroidia > Flavobacteriales > Flavobacteriaceae > Flavobacterium > Flavobacterium subsaxonicum. The sequence continues at coordinate 194,285 of NZ_KE383911.1, read as the reverse complement.
TGGAAATAATTTATCAGGAAATTTTAAAAAACTAACAGATTGTGTTTGCATGATACTTTTATTTTTTGTTTCTTTGCACCCTGATTTTGAATAACGATATAAAAGCGAGAAATAATGTCAAGAGTTTGTGCCCTTACCGGTAAAAAAGCGATGGTTGGAAATAATGTTTCCCACGCAATGAACAAAACTAAACGTAAGTTTAGTGTAAACTTAGTGAAGAAGCGTTTTTATCTTCCTGAAGAAGACAGGTGGATCACTCTTAGGGTAGCGGCTTCTACTATCAAGACAATTAACAAAAATGGTATAGCAGCTGTTTTAAAACAGGCTAAAGCTAACGGATTTATTAAATAATCCTTACCAAATAAATATATAGCACAATGGCAAAAAAAGGCAATAGAATCCAGGTAATTTTAGAGTGTACTGAGCATAAAGCTTCTGGCGTAGCCGGAACTTCAAGGTACATTACTACTAAGAACAAAAAAAACACTCCTGATAGGTTAGAGATTAAGAAATTTAATCCTGTACTTAAGAGAGTGACTGTACATAAAGAAATTAAATAATAAAGAGTCATGGCAAAGAAAACCGTAGCATCGTTACAAACGTCTTCAAAGAGGTTAACTAAAGCAATCAAAATGGTAAAATCGCCTAAAACAGGTGCCTATACTTTTATTGAAAGCGTTATGACTCCAGAAGAAGTGGATACTTTTCTTAAAAAGAAATAATTATCCCCACAATATATAAAAAAGCTACTTTCAGATAAAGAAAGTAGCTTTTTTATTTTCTACATTTACCATCGGGAAAAAACAAAGACTATTTAATACCTATGAATTTCTTTAAAAAAATATTTTCTTCCGAAAAGAAAGAAACCCTTGATAAAGGACTTGAGAAAACTAAGACCTCTTTTTTTTCTAAACTATCTAAAGCCGTTGCCGGAAAGTCTAAAGTAGACGACGAGGTTCTTGATAACCTTGAAGAAATACTTGTAGCATCAGACGTTGGCGTAAACACTACCCTTAAAATTATTGAGCGTATAGAGGCACGCGTGGCGCAGGACAAGTACCTGGGCACCGACGAGCTTAACCAGATTTTGCGCGACGAAATTGCAGGCCTGTTATCTGAAACCCACTCGGGCGAGGCTACAGAGTTTGATGTTCCGGCCAATAAAAAACCATACGTTTTAATGGTGGTGGGTGTTAATGGTGTGGGCAAAACCACTACTATTGGCAAACTGGCGTACCAGTTTAAAAAAGCGGGTTACAACGTAGTGCTTGGCGCGGCAGATACCTTTAGGGCTGCAGCTATAGACCAACTACAAATTTGGGCCGACAGGGTAGGTGTGCCTATTGTAAGGCAGCAAATGGGCAGCGACCCGGCATCTGTAGCGTTCGATACGCTGCAAAGCGCCGTAAGCCAAAATGCCGATGTGGTTATTATAGATACCGCAGGCCGACTGCACAACAAAGTAAATTTAATGAACGAGCTTACTAAAGTTAAGCGCGTTATGCAAAAAGTTATAGAAGATGCCCCGCACGATGTATTACTTGTGCTGGACGGCTCTACCGGCCAAAATGCTTTTGAGCAGGCCAAACAATTTACCGCCGCTACAGAGGTTAGCTGCCTTGCTGTTACAAAATTAGATGGTACTGCAAAGGGCGGCGTGGTAATAGGCATATCAGACCAGTTCCAGATTCCGGTTAAATACATAGGTGTAGGCGAAGGCATAGAAGACCTTCAGGTATTTAACAAGTACGAATTTGTAGACTCTTTTTTTAAGTAAATTCTTTCTATTACAAGCCATGTAACTTAATTTCCCCAACCATATTCATGAAAAAAATTACCTTACTATTTTGTTTATTATTAGCTTCTGTAGGTTTTGCACAGCAAAGCGGTTATTATGTAACCACAGGAGGCCAGCGTGTAGATGGGCAGTTTATGGAAACTGACTTTTTAAACGCCAATACATTAAAATTTAAATCGGGTTCAGCCGGCGATTTTACGCTTCTGGATACCAAAGATGTTAAGGAATATGGTGTTGGCACCGATTATAAATCGGTTAAATACACCGTACAGATAGATGTAACCGATGCTGCACAAGGCCAGTTGAGTGCCAATAAAGATGCTACATGGCAAAAACAAACCCTGTTTTTAAATGTTTTGGTAGAAGGAGATGCCACTTTATATTCGTACACTACAGATAAAGGCACTAAATTCTTTTACAAAATAGAGTCGAAACAATTAGAGCCGCAACAACTTTTGTACAGGCAATATACTTCGGGATCTTTAACCAGTGCAGAAAATAATAAATTCAGGCAGCAGCTGTATACAGACCTTAACTGCAACGACTCTAATAAAATGGATAAGTTTATTGACTTAGACTATCGTAAAGCCGAGCTTGTTACTTTGTTTGAAGAGTACAATACTTGTAAAAATTCTCAAAACGTTGTTTATAAAAACAATACAGGTAAAAAAACGCATGTTTTATACAGTGTTTTTGCAGGTCTTTATAACGGTAAATTTAATATAGAGGGTATTAACCCGGAAGTAGCCGATGATAAATATCTTTCGTTTGCAGCTGGTGCAGAGATAGCAATGATGTTTCCATCAGATAAGTTTGCATTATTTTTTAGGGCAGAGTATGAGAGCATGAAATCTGAACTTGTAAATGTGTATACAACTCCTTATGGCAGCACTATAACCCAAAATAATTTTAAACTAAAAGGCGGCTTGTTCAACTTATATTTTGGTCCGCGTTATTATTTTAATTTAAACGATAAGAACAGGCTTTTTATTGATGGTGCCGTAGTTGCTGCATTCCCTACAGGAGATTTAACGCAAAGCACAACAATTAATTACGATTCTGGTACTACTATAGATAATGTAACGGTAAATAAACTGGATATTGGTAATGCTGTTTATTTTAATTTTGCCGTTGGTTACACATTTATCAATAAATTTACTGCCGAAGTGCGTTTAGATACTAACAGAGACTTTTTAGGCCACGTATCTGGAGGTAGTAATAAAGTAATATCATCAAGGATTGGGCTTAATTTAAGATACACTCTAAACTAATAAGCAATGGAAAAAAAGGGTAAAGCATTATTTGCTATACTGATGATTGTTTTTTGTGGAGTGCAAATTGTTATACTTGTAGCAAATTACATAAACAGTAGTGCAAGTATAGGTGCAAACCCTTTAATACCTCAATCGCTTTTAGATTATGTAAGAAACTTTACCATTTTTATGGCCGGTGTTTATCTGGTAATAATCACGTTAAATATTTTTTATATAGTTAAAAAACAATATTTTATCCCGGTTTGCAGTATATCTGTAGCCGGGATTTTTTTACTTCGTTTTTTTATTGAAGATATAAGCCAGTTGTTTATACCTAATTAATTACGGCCGATATCTTCTCCCACAAATCTTCATCAAAGCCTGATAGTGCCCAGTTTTCTTCGTCGGCGGCTTCGCCCATGCGTATTACAACCATATTTTTAGAGGGTATAACATAAATTTTCTGGTCGTTTTTGCCCAGCGCCATAAATATATCTGCCGGGGCAGTAGGTATAAGGCTACCTGCAAATTGTATCTGGGTTTGAGGCATGTGGTAACTTTCTTTACCGTTTAGCCACCACAAATACCCATACGATTTATTTATATTTTGCGATGTTGTTGCCATATCGTTAAAATAGACCTCATTTACTATTTGTAAACCGTTCCAATTACCATTATTAAGTGCCAACAGGCCAAAGCGCGCCATGCTCCGGGTAGTGCTCCAGTATACGCTAAGGTCGTCTCCCGTGCCGGTATTTGTCCACGCTCCGGTCATCCCAATTTTATTTTTAAGGCTGCTGTTAAAATAGCCCTCCCACGTTTGCCCGGTAGCCTGCGCAATAACATCCTGCATTTTTACATATACATTATGGTAAGCCCATCGGGTGCCGGCGTCGGCTACATATTGCAGGTTGGTGGCAGAAACATCATCGCCTAAAGCATCATTAAGTCCGCTAGTCATTGTAAGCAGGTGCCGACAGGTAATAAGGTTTTCTTTAGCCAGGGGAGCGCTCGTCCAACCCGTGCCAAGATAATCAGACACTTTATCGTTGATATTTAAAAAGCCATCTTGCTGGGCAATTCCTGTAACTGTGGCGGTAAGGGTTTTACCTGCGCTTGCCCAATACCACGGCGTGTTTGCAGCATGGCCGTTAAAGTATTCTTCTACCACAATGCGGCCGTTAACCAGTATAATAAACGATTTGGAATGCTTTAGTTCTAAATAACTAAGCAATGGAGCTACGGCAGCAGTGTTCCATCCTAAAGAATCAATGCTCTTTGTTTGCCAGGTATTAGAGCCATTATCCGGAAAATATATGGCCTCTTCGACAGGTGGGGTGGTGCTGGCCGGCGCATCGTTATCAGACGAACAGGCACTTAGCACGAGCATTAAAACTACGGGCAGCCAGATATTTTTCATGGTCGAAAATTTTATAGGTTAAAGTTAGTAAAATGTTTTAGCGGCGTTGTAAATTTGCCCCGTTTTTAATGCCTAAATTTGCCCTCTGATTAAAGTATACATGAAAAATTTTGTCCTTTTATTGTTCGCATCGTTTATAATGATGTCGTGCAACACCAAGATTAGTACAGCCGACCTGGCCAAAATAAATGGCTATTGGGAGATAGAAAAAGTTGAAATGCCCGATGGTACCGAAAAAGACTATAAGGTTAACCCAACGGTTGATTTTTTTGAAGTGAAGGGCACCAAAGGCTTTCGGAAGAAGGTAATGCCGCAGTTTGACGGTACGTATAGGGTTAACGACCTTTCTGAAGATTTTACAATTACCGATAAAGACGGCAAGACTTTTGTAAATTATACCACTACATACGCCAAATGGCAGGAAGAGCTTGTAAAGCTGGATGATGATGTATTGGTGGTTAAAAACCAGCACGGCATAGAGTATCACTACAAAAGACCAATACCTTTTACAATAAAATAATGGCAAAGCGATTAAACGATAATAACTCTTTAAGCGATGTGCTTAAGCACATTATGCAGACTAACAACCTGCAAAAGGGCATGGATAAGATTGATGTGCGCGATGCCTGGGCAAACCTTATGGGCAACGGCGTAAATAACTACACGCGTGAGATTATGCTTAAAAACAGTACGTTGTATGTAGAGCTTACATCGGCCGTATTGCGGGAAGAACTAAGCTACGGCAAAGATAAAATAATCAAGATGCTTAACGAAGAGCTTGGCCGCGAAGTAGTTACCAACCTTGTGTTACGATAAACAAAAATGCCGCTGTTAAGCGGCATTTTTTATATAATCTTTTTTGGAGATTCTTAGAACTGCTCTCTGCCAGAAAAATGGAAAGCACCTTCTATAGCTGCATTCTCATCACTGTCAGATCCATGAACGGCGTTTTCGCCCATTGATGTAGCATATTTTTTACGGATAGTGCCTTCGGCAGCATCAGCAGGGTTTGTAGCGCCAATTAGTTTCCTAAAGTCTTCTACAGCGTTATCTTTTTCTAAGATAGCGGCAACGATAGGTCCGCGTGACATAAATTCTACAAGTTCGCCATAAAAAGGCCTTTCGCTGTGTACAGCATAAAATGCTTTAGCGTCAGCTACAGTAAGTTGCGTTAATTTTAAAGATACGATCCTGAAACCAGCATCGGTAATCATTGCTAAAATTCCACCGATATGCCCTTTTTCAACTGCATCCGGCTTAATCATGGTAAATGTCCTGTTTGTTGCCATTGTAATTTTAAATTTTTTGCAAAAGTAATGGTTTTTAATCAATTATTGCGAATTCTATAATAGAAGCTATCAATTTCATACCTAAAAATAATAATTATTTTTTAAGGTAGCATTTAATATTTTTAAAGCACAATAACGTTAAATTCCTGATTTAAAGGCTTTAACTGGTTAAATAGCTCCTGTAGAAGCCTGCCATCAAAATCCAGGTAGAACTCAGAAAAGTTAGCCTTGCGCTCCTGCAGGCTCAACCCGGGGAATAACTCATTTTGCAGCAGTGCTATACGCTCTAACTGGCTGTCGTGGTTGCGTTTTTCGGCGCGAAGCAGCTTCTTTTCAAGGTTCTCCAGACCTTTTAACTGCTTGGTTTGTTGTGCTTTAACTGCTCCGGTAAACGATGCATCGGTCTTAGTGGCAATGGCCTCCAGGGTTTCGAACTGCCGCTTTAAAAACTCCTTCTGCTCTGTAAAATCAAGCTTGAATTCAGAGAATTCCTGAACCTTTTTGTTGAGCAAATTTTGCTGCTTAGAAAACACATCTGCCCAGCTAAGTTGCAGTTTATCAAGCTTTTCGGCTTGTTTTTGGGTAGCCAATAGTACCGAGTTGCGCAACAGCAATATAGGGAAAGTTACGTTAGCCGACCCAAAGAACGACCGGAGTTCCAGCCAGTAAGCCAGCTCGCCACCGCCGCCAATGTAGCAAAGGTTTGGCAGTATAACTTCCTGGTACAGCGGCCTCATAATTACGTTAGGGCTAAACCGCTCCGGATGGGCCTCTAAAAGGCTTAATATTTCACTTTTGGAGTACGACATTGCCGTATTGTTGACTTTATAAACGCCGTCTTCAAAAATAATGCGCTCCCTTATCGAATCTTCAATATAAAACAGGTTTATTTCGCGCGGGTTAACCTGAATGTTGTACTCTTTTAAAAGTTCGGTAGCCTCGGCCACTTTTTGATGCGATGTCTGGTTGATCAGCTCTTCTTTAACATACGGCACAAAAAGTTGCTTAAGGCTGGCATCGTCGCCATCAACAATTACCAATCCCTGCTTACCGAAAATCTTGTTGGCCAAAAATCGGGTAGCATCGGCAAGGTTGTCGTGCTTAAGGTAGGCCGCTTCAAATAGGTCGGTCAGCCATTTGGCGTTGTTACCCTGACCAAGCTCCTTGCTAAAAGCACTTAGCACGGCATCGAGGCCCTCGTTGCTAAGCCTGCCCACAGGGCCAGTGCTTTCGCGGGGCCATTTTATTTTCTTGTTTTTAAAGTTAAAATAGTTAATCTCTTCAAAATCGTGGTCTTCGGTAGCCATCCAGTAAATGGGCACAAAGTTATAATCGGGGTAGGCGGCCTTAAGTTCTTTGGTAAGGTTTATTACCGATACTATTTTATACAAAAAGTATAGCGGACCCGTAAACAAATTTAACTGGTGGCCCGTAGTAATGGTAAAGGTGTTGGGCTGCTTAAGCAGGCCTATATTTTGTTGGGTAATTATGTACGGCTCAAGGCTTTTGTACTGCTGCTCAAGGGCGTTGGCAAGCACGGTGCGCGAGCCTAATGGGTAGTTTTGCTGCTTTTCCTCCAGTTGAAGCTTAAAATTCTCCAGTGTAGGAAACCTGTGGTACAGCGGTTTCAGCGTATCTTTTTGGTTAAGGTAATCTGTTATAAGTGGGGTAAAATATCCTGAACCCTGGTACGTGATACAGTCTGATGGCATTGTAATTTATTTTGCGTAAAATTACGGAAAAAACACATTAGAACTATTTTACAGCCGCATATTATGACAACTTAGGCTTAGCACGTATTAGATCGAGCATTTATCAGAACATAGCATTTATAAGGTATGAAGCGAATGCTTTGGTAATCTATTCGACTGGACTTCCATTTTTGTAGATTATAGTGTTTATAGTTTTGTTAGTTTTCAGATCTATTATCGTAGTTTTCCCGTTGCGCAACCCCTTTTTTATCTTTCTTTTTTCTATTGTGGAATTTTTTTCATCGGTATATACAAAAGTTCCGTCGAAGTAATCATTATCCTTCAAACTGTAATATGTTTCATCAGATTTAACTCCTGAGAAAAACATTGATTCAATTCTAATTTTCTCATCATAATGATAAAACTTCCAAAGACCAATTTGCTTTTCTTTATTAAATTCTCCAGTAGTTAATAATTTGTTTTCAGAATCAAATAAATTATACTGTCCATCTTTAAAACCTTTATCTGAATTTGCATAAATAAAAAAATATAAATCGAAGATATTAAAATTAAAATCAACATCTTTTGTGAACTTGTATTCTTGTGTGCTATAAAAATTATTGTCTAATTTAGAAGTTACTTTTACTCTAAGTGAGTTTAGTTTTATATCATATAGATCAAAAGTTTTATTTTCTTTTCCAATTTCATCAAATAAAATCAATTTTAACAAACTGTTATCTGAGTAAATTTTCTTTTTGATTAGAATTTTATCTTTGTACTCAAAGCATTCTCCGTCCAATTTACCATTCAAATATTGATTAACTCTTACTTTATTCCCTTGTTTATCAATATCATGCCATTCTCCTACTTTTAGATTATTCAAGTAATTGCCAGCACTTGCATATTCACTATTATATTCATCTCGCTCACTCCAAAAACCTTGTTTTAAATCTTTGCGATAGAGCCCATTAACAATCACATTATTTATTGAATCTCTAATTTCATAATTTCCATCTAATTGATTTTTAATGTAGGATGCTCTTTCTGAAATTTTGTGATAAATAGGTTTAGTGCAATTTTGATCCTGTTTGTCTGAACATTCAATATTTCGATTTTCAATGTAAGAAAGTCTTAATGATTCACCTTCTAATTCTCCCTTTGAATAATTTTCAATTAAATATAATTCTTTTGAATAATTTAGTTCAACGAAATTTTCATCTAAATATTTTTGATAATAATATTTCCATGTACCAGCTTCTAAATTATTTTCATAATTTCCTTCCTTAATTAATTCTTGATTCATTCCGTAAAATTTCCAGTAGCCTATTCTTTTTCCACTTAAGTAATTTCCTTCTAATTGAATTTTTAAATTTTTAATATCTGTATCAATAACACCTCCTACCAATAGAGCCTTTGTATCTCTATAAACTTTATATTCGCCATCTAATAAGCCATTTTTATATCTACCAATTATTAAACTATCGCTTTTTACTTCTTGAAAAGGACCTTCTGGAATTCCATTAACGAATTGACTTATGTCTAATATTTTTTCTCTGTCTTTTTCTATAAAACATAATTTCCATATTCCATTTTTTTTATCATCTAAATATTCTCCATAGTTTTTTAAATTTAGATTACCGTTTTCATCATAATAGTATGCTATATGTGTACCATTTTTTTTATCAGACTTAAAATTAGTTGTATACGATATCTTGTCATCTTCATAAAAGTTTAGCGTTCCGTTTTTTTGGTTATTTAATACTATATAATCCGCGGTTTTATTACCATCTTCATCAAATTCTATAAATTTACCATTAGCTATACCATTGGAATAATTACTAAGTAATTTTAATTTTCCATTATTGTAGTATGACTTAACTTGACCATTCAATTTTCCATTTACTAAGGTATATTCAGCTTTAATATTATTATCGTCATAATATTCTGTTTTGCGACCATTTTTAGAATCAAAAATTCCTGCTTTTTTTATGAGTGTAATATTATATGCTGTAACACTGCCGTCAGACCAATCATCATTTTTTCTCTTTTCATTTTTGATTTTTAAAATATATCCAGCATTTGCATAAGTGGATATTATCTCATTGTTTTCTATCTCACTGTCAATTAATTTAAAACCTGCGCTATTAATTGAATTTTGAATTAAGGTGTATGATTCTTTATTAAAGATGGAATAAGATATTTTGTTAGGAAAATCTTCATAGGTGTGCAGGTAAAACCAACCTTGAGCTTTGTCATTGCTATAATCCTTGTTAAATGACCAAGTAATCGTATTATATTTATATGTATCTCCCTTTTCTGAATCATAGTAAGTCCAACCCTTAGATAACAAAGCTTGATTTACATCCTCCCAATTCTTTCTATTACATAGATTAGTAATATCATTGAGGCTTAGTTTCTGCCCTGATACATCAGAGATTATAAAAATTAAAAAAAGAAGAGTAATTATTCTTTGCATAAATTCTAAAGTTTTAATCTTTTAAAAATGTTAAAATTATATAAAAAAAATCACTATTTTAATTAATCTATTTTAAAAAATAAAATAATTATTGCTTGTTTTTGTATGCTAATTTTTGAAAAATTCATCGACAGAAACTATTATTTCTTCAACTGCATTTTAGACCAGTTAGTAATTTCGTGGTCTATACCATAATCATATTTGCCCATTGTTGTACTGTATTGCTCAATGTTTACAGCATTGTTTGTTCTAACCGCATATATAAAAGGGTTAATTTCGTTAAGTTTAACCATGCCCAGGCTCGTTATTAGCCAGTGACCGGTATCGGTACGCTCCGACCCAAAATTTATAAGCCGTATAAAATAGTTTTGCAGCTTTTCTATACCGCCCTTGGTTGTATATTTTTCGGCTATGCATATCGTAGCCAAAAATCCGGGCTTGCCCACTATGTGAGCATACCTGCCCTGTAGCTGTATTTTGGTAGTTGTAGCATCTATAGGCTCCAGCGTATAGGTGCACACATCAAAATGTACACTGCCCCGTTGCGATATAAAATATAGGTCGGCAGTAGTAATATCTATATCGGCAAGGGTAAAGGTAATATCATATTGTAAATCGTCTGATGCCTGCGCAAACACAGCACCCCGGCACAGCAGCAACAGTACAAATAAGAACTTTTTCATGGCGGTATGTTTTAGTAAATATACTCCAAATTACCAACTCTATGTAAATACCAAAAATATCGCGTATTTTTGCAGGCTAAATATCCCAACGTTTTGAGCACCCCGGTACTAATTATTACCCCGCCTTTTACACAGCTAAACACGCCGTACCCGGCATCGGCCTACATAAAAGGATTTTTAAATACCAAAGGCATTGCATCGGTACAGGCCGATATGGGTATAGAGGTAATACTTAAACTGTTCTCTAAAACAGGGCTAACGGATTTATTTAGCCGAATAGAACAGCAACAAGCAATTGGCAATGTGCAACAAGCAATTGGCAATGAGCAATATGCAATGGGTAATGGGCAACAGGCAATAGGCAACAAGCAATTGGCAAATCTGACAACCGGCAACCAACAACCGGCAACTAATTCGCGACCGGCAACTAACTCCCAACAACCAACAACCGACAACCAACAACTGTCAGCTAACGCCCAGCGCATCATCGCCCTAAAAAACGACTATCTAAAAACCATAGATGCCGTAATGTTGTTTTTGCAGGGCAAGAACCCAACGCTGAGCCATGTAATTTGCCGCGAAGATTTTTTGCCCGAAGCATCGCGTTTTGCACAACTCGAAGAGCTGGACTGGGCCTTTGGTACCATGGGGTTGCAGGACCGCGCCAAGCATCTGGCCACGCTGTACCTCGAAGATATATCAGATTTGATAGTAGAGTGCATCGACCCGCATTTTGGCTTTAGCCGATATGCCGAACGCCTGGGCAGGAGTGCCAACTCGTTCGACGAGCTGTACAACAGCCTGCAACAGCCCTTTACGTATATCGACGAAATTTTGGTGGACATACTGCACGAGCGCATACAGGCGGTTAACCCGCAGCTGGTGTGCTTTTCGGTACCGTTTCCGGGCAATTTGTATGCCGCTTTTAGGAGCGCGCAGTACATAAAGCAGCACTTTCCGGGGGTTAAGATAGCCATGGGAGGCGGTTTCCCGAATACCGAACTGCGATCGCTTGCCGATGCCCGTGTAATGGAATTTTTTGATTTTATTACCCTTGATGATGGCGAAGCACCCGTAGAATGCCTTGTAGAGCACGTTCAGGGCCGTAGGGATATTAGCCAGCTTAAGCGCACGTTTGCCCTTGTAGACGGCGCGGTTAAGTACATAGACAATTCCGGCTGCCGCGATTACAAGCAAAGCGAAACGGGTACGCCCGATTATTCAGACTTGCTTTTAGACAGTTATATATCGGTTATCGAAATTGTGAACCCCATGCACCGCATGTGGAGCGATGGCCGCTGGAACAAGCTCACGATGGCGCACGGCTGCTATTGGGGCAAGTGCACGTTTTGCGATATATCTTTAGATTACATTAAAATATACGAACCCGTTGCTGCCAAACTATTGGTAGACAGGATGGAAGAGCTTATTGTACAAACGGGCCAGAATGGCTTTCATTTTGTAGATGAGGCTGCTCCGCCTGCGCTAATGCGCGAAGTAGCCTTAGAGATACTGCGCCGCAACCTTGCCGTAACGTGGTGGACCAACATTCGCTTCGAAAAAAGCTTTAGCGCCGACTTGTGCCGTGTGCTTAAGGCATCGGGCTGTATAGCGGTTTCGGGTGGGTTAGAGGTAGCTTCGGACAGGTTGCTGGAGCTGATACAAAAGGGCGTAACCGTTGCCCAGGTGGCGCGTGTTACCAACAACTTTACACAGGCCGGCATTATGGTGCATGCCTATTTAATGTATGGTTTCCCAACGCAAACGGCGCAGGAAACTATAGATTCGCTCGAAATGGTACGCCAGATGTTCGAGGCCGGTATATTGCAGAGTGGCTTTTGGCACCAGTTTGCCATGACGGCGCACAGCCCCGTAGGCATGTACCCCGAGCAGTTTGGCGTGCTAAAAGAAACCGAAGCCATTGGCAGCTTTGCCAATAACGATATTGTTCATATCGATAAAAACGGGGCCATACACGATAAGTTTAGCTTTGGGCTCAAAAAGTCGCTGTTTAATTATATGCACGGTATATGTTTTGACTTTCAGTTGCAGGACTGGTTCGAATTCAAGGTGCCACGCACCAAGGTGCCGCACGATTATATTCAGAATGTTTTGCTGGAAGAAGATACCTTTACAACCAAACCCACCGCAAAAGTGGTGTGGACGGGCGGTAAGCCATCGGTATCGTATTTTACGAAAAACAAAAAGGGACGTACGTTCGAAACAGCTGCATTAACCTTTCATGATAAAAAAGAAAGTTTTACCATACAGGTAGATAAACAGCAAGGGGAGTGGCTGGCTGCTTTTTTAGAAAAAGCGGCAGTTGCCAACAAAGGCATTACCACATTTTTGCAGGCCAAACAAAGTTATGAAGAAGCCGGCCAGGAAGATTTCGAACTGCTTTGGTACAGCAAGCCCGTTAACACACTTCGCGAATTTGGGTTGCTGGTGTTATGATTGCGATTTCTTTCTTTTTTCCTGGATAGCCAGGTACTTTTTTAACTGCTCTGCGGAAAGTAACGGCTTTATACCCGAGTCTATTTTCTCGTTAATTATATTAGCCTTGTCTTTCTTTTCGGCCATAGTCATATTCTGGTCGGCATCAAGGGTATTGATAGCATATTTTTGCTCTTCAAGCACCTCTCTAACAGCCGCTACCTGAAAATCGTCCAGGCTTAACTCTTTGGTATAGTAGTCTACCGTAACGTCTACAAAATCTTTTGGTTTACCTTTTTTATTTTTTGGGCGCTTATACTGCGATGCACCCACACTGCGGTCCATCATTTGGGCGGTAACCGTTGTTGTGCCAAAAATAAAAATAAATAAAAAGGCTATATAAACTACTTTAGATTTCATTGCTGCAAAAATTTACTATATCAAACGTAATAAAAAAAAGCTAAAGATTAATAACCTTTAGCCTTATATTTTAATTTTCAGATACTACTGCCGGTATGCCATAAAGGTCAAACTCGGTAGCATCGGTAATGGTAATGTTTACAAACTCGCCGGTTTTAAGGTAGGCAATGCTGGCATCAATAAGTACCTCGTTATCAACATCGGGGCTGTCAAACTCGGTACGGCCTACAAAATGGCTGCCCTCTTTACGGTCGATAATGCAACGGAAAGTCTTACCTATCTTCTCCTGGTTCAGTTCCCACGAAATTTGCGACTGTATCTCCATGATCTCGTTAGCACGCTGCTGCTTAACATCGGCAGGCACATCGTCTTCTAACAGGTAAGCGTGGGTGTTTTCTTCATGCGAATAGGTAAAGCAGCCAAGGCGCTCAAAACGCATTTCCTGCACCCAGTCTTTCATAATCTGGAAATCTTCTTCGGTCTCGCCCGGGTAGCCTGTAATCAGGGTAGTACGTATGGTCATGCCCGGTACGGCCTCACGAAACTCTTTTAAAAGCTTGGTGGTTTTAGCCTGTGTAGTACCACGGCGCATCGATTTTAATATTTTATCAGATATATGCTGTAGCGGAATATCAAGGTAGTTGCAAATTTTAGGTTCGCGCCTCATTAATTCCAGCACATCCATCGGGAAACCGGTAGGAAACGCATAGTGAAGGCGAATCCACTCTATGCCTTCTACGGCAGCAAGGCCCTCCAACAACTCTGCAAGGTTGCGTTTTTTATACAGGTCTAAGCCATAATAGGTAAGGTCCTGAGCAATAAGTATAAGCTCTTTAACGCCGTTTTTAGCAAGGCCCTGTGCTTCTTTAACCAGTTTTTCTATAGGCTGAGAAACGTGTTTGCCACGCATAAGCGGTATGGCGCAAAAACTGCATGGGCGGTCGCAGCCTTCGGCAATTTTAAGGTAGGCAAAGTTTTTAGGGGTAGTGGTAAGGCGTTCGCCCAAAAGCTCGTGCCTGTAATCGGCCCCAAGGGCTTTTAAAAGGCCCGGCAGCTCTGTAGTACCAAAATACTGGTCTACGTTAGGAATTTCTTTCTGAAGGTCCGGTTTGTAACGCTCAGATAAACATCCGGTAACAAAAACCTTGTCTACAAGGCCCTGTTCTTTCTTGTCTACATAATTAAGTATCATGTTAACCGACTCTTCCTTGGCATTGTCAATAAATCCGCAGGTATTAATAACAATAATGTTTCCTTCTTCGTGCGCAGGAGCCTCGTGGGCAACATCTTTACCGCTTGCGCGGAGCTGGCCCATAAGCACTTCGCTGTCGTACACGTTCTTAGAACATCCCAGCGTAATTACATTGATCTTATTTTTCTTTATCGATTTGGTTCTCATGTAGTTGAAAATTGGAGTGCAAAATTAAGCATTTATTAACAGTTATAGCGCACTTGGTAGTTAAAATATGTACCGTTGCCGGTTTAGGGTTTAAAGTTTACGGTTTTGAGTTGAATTAGATAGGTTTTTTGCTGTACGTTACTTTCTTCACGTACCGTCTTTGCGAGGAGGCACGACGAAGCAATCTATTTTTGTTGAATTAGGTAGTAGATAAGTTGGTGCAACAGATTGCTTCATCGTGCCTCCCTTTAAAGACGTACACGAGATATAGTGCGTGCTTCTTTTTCACGCAACGTCTTTGCGAGGGAGGCACGACCGCGGCAATCCCACTGGAAATTTTAAAATGACTAAGATTATTGTATTACGCAAAAATAAACAGGTATTGTATGTCCCCTCTTCACATACCGTCTTTGCGAGGAGGCACGACGAAGCAATCTATTTTTGTTGAAATTTACGTAGTAGATAAGTAGGTGTAACAGATTGCTTCGTCGTGCCTCCTCGCAAAGACGGTATGTTAATGTTATGTCTTTTCAGTGTCTGTTATCTCACGTCTATTATCTCACGTCTATCATCTATTATCTCACATCTATAATCTCACATCTATAATCTGCTTAAACAGAAAAAACAATGTAGGCAAAACGGTAGAGAGCGTTATACTGCAAGAGTAAGCACAGCGGAGTGAAGCTAAGGCCTTAAACGCCGTTGCGTTAAACAAAATATAAGCCGAGGCGTTAAAAACGATTTGGTGTTTGAGCGGCAGCGAGTTCAAATCGTTTAGCCGGCGTTTATATTTTGTAGCATAAGGG
Source organism: Flavobacterium subsaxonicum WB 4.1-42 = DSM 21790 (assembly GCF_000422725.1). Lineage (GTDB taxonomy): Bacteria > Bacteroidota > Bacteroidia > Flavobacteriales > Flavobacteriaceae > Flavobacterium > Flavobacterium subsaxonicum. Next base: position 178,614 of record NZ_KE383911.1, on the reverse strand, counting down.
GTTTGGAGCCTTGAATTTTTGATTCTTTTGTTTCAAGACAAAAGAATAGAGATAAACAGAAAAAGCCACCCGGTGTGTAACAGGATGGCTCTTCCACTTAAATATAGCAAGATGAAAACTATAAATCCAAAGTATAAGATAACGTAAGGTTATTGTTGGTGCTTTTTACCCTTGCGGCATCGGTAAGGCCGGGGGTAACAAGGGCAACATCGGCCTTGCGCTGGTACCATGCGTAGGCAAGGTCTATTCTTGATCCTCCAAAATTAATGCCAAACCCGCCCGAAAACCCGTTAAGGTTGCCAATAGTGGTCTCATTTTTATACGGACTCTGCTCGTAGCGGTAACCGCCCCTTAAGCTAAATTGTTTAATACGGTATTCGCCACCAATACGCACCTCGCTGGCCGTTTGCATAGTGCTTTTAAGCTCGGCATTAAGCGCACTGTATTTAGAGCCGGTGTATTGGGTGTTGGTATAATCTTTAACAGCGTAGTCTACACTTAAAAGGCCGTGTTTGCCAAATACATAGGCAAGGCTGCCCGTCCATTTAGAAGGCGATTTAATAGTGTAATCGTCAAAAGTAAAGGTAATGCCCGGGTCGGTTACAAACGTGCCGCCACCGTTGTTGGCAATAACGCGTTGGGTAACATCGTCCTGTAGCCTTAGCCACGTTGGGCTTTGGTAAGCAAGGCCGGCCCTAAACTGCTCTGTAACCTTTACAATAGCACCTAAATCGAACGATACGCCACCGCCGTAGGTATACCTTTCGGTATCAAACTGTAAAGAGCGCAGCCCTTCGGCACCATTGTTATTCGTGTCTTCGTAAAAGCTGGTGTTGTTTACGTAATCTGTAAAATGCACATTAATATTAGCACCCAAATACAGCCTTTTTACAAGCTGGGCAGCAAAGTTAAGGGCAATTTTACCGTTATAGCCCGATGTATTTATGTAGCTGTCCTGGTAATAGTTACCGTTAGACGGCACGTTAGATACATAGGTTGTTTGCCCGTTAGATGTAGACGGGTTAAAAACATAAGCATTGTAGCCCAGGTAGGCCTGTTGGTCTATATAATTCAAATCGCCAAAATAGCCATTTTGCAACGTGCCTAAAGGTATAGCGCCCTCGTTGCCAATGCCGTTGGCATAGCGTAAAAAGTATTTATCGATCGAATTGTTAGGGTTAACGCCCGCAATGCGGATGTTATTATCAAAACTACTGGTGTTTTCATAATTAAAGCCAAGGGTAAATTTTTGCATCGTAGCATCTTCCCTCGCATTATTAAAAACAAAAACAGCCCCCAGTTGGTTAAGGTCGAAAGAGTTGTCGTTCTTTTTAACCCCTGTTCCAAAATAGTTGGCACTGTTGCTGGTATTATAGCTGGTTGCAGAAGCCGTACCCGAGTTATATACAAATATTGCCGACCCGGCAGGGTTTACCATCATGGCAGATGGGTCTCCGCCCACGGCGCCAAACGCCCCGGCCATAGCCCTAAAGCGCGCAGTACCGGTAATGTTTCCCATAGAATACCTAACAGCATCGGCAGCCGTATTAATATCCTGCTGTGCGTAGGTTGTGGCTGCTGCCAGAACTGCGGCAGCGGTAAATAAATATTTTTTCATAGGTTATTTATTGTAGTGTAAAAAAAAGGTTCCATGCTGTTATGTTTAATAATAACATGGAACCGGTATATTTATTATCCTCTGCGTCCGCCGCCTCCGCCGCCGCCACGAGAACCACCGCCCCCGCCGCCGCCGGAAGACCTGCCTCCGCCAAAGCTTCCGCCGCTGCTACTGCTTCTTGATGGTGCGCTGTAGCTTGGGCTGCTGCTTCTTGAAGGAGAGCTTGATGGCGTGTAGCTTCTTGAAGGTGCACTGCCAGAGTTGCTTCTTGATGAGTTGCTGTACGAGCTTCTGGTAGAGCCACTGTTATTATATTGTGGCGCATTGCCCCTTGTTCTAACCGTGTTTACACTACGTCCATTGTTGTTGTAGTTGTTTCGGCTGCTGTTAAAGCGTGCAGTGCTAACTGTAGCACGGCCGGTGCTGTATCGTCCGTTAGCGTTTCTGCCGCCGGTAGCATACCTTCCGTTATTAACGTTGGCATTTCTGCCGGTGTTGCTGCCCCTGCCGCCGTTATAGTAGGTGCCAGAACGTCTTGGGTAGTTGTTGGCATAATGGTTGCCGCCGTAGTAGCCTCCGCCATAATAACCTCCACCGTAGTAGCCACCCCAGCCATAACCGCCACCCCAACCGTAACCGCCGCCCCAGCCCCAGCCAAGACCTAAGCCCCAGCCGCCGCCCCAACCCCAGCCGCCATAGTAGCCGCCGTAATAAGGGTAACCGCCCCAGCCATAACCGTAGTAAGGGTAGCCCCAGCCACCCCAGCCGCCGTAACCATAGCCGGCATAGTTGCCGCCATAAATGTTTACGTTAACGTCGTCAGTCTGTTCGCCCCAGCCGCCGTAAGATGTTACGCCCTGCCTGTCGGTTCCATTGTAAACACTATCGTTAGAGGTATAATTATCTACATCGGTAACCACCGGAGGGTACTGGTCCTGCAACGACTCAAAATAAGTGGCATAGCCGTTATTTTGGCCCGTTACTTCGCCATCTTTATATTGAGATACGTTACCGTCGTTATAATTATATACAGGCTGGTTATTAGCATCTCTCGGCACAGTGCCGTATATGCCATCGGTATCGTTAGCCGACGTATTTTGGTAAGAACTGCACGATGCAGCTACCATGCCAAGTAACCCCAAAAGAGAAAAGAAGGAAACCCGGCGCATATTTAAGTATTCAGTTTTCATATCTCTGCATTTTTTTATTGTTCAACATACAAAAATAGTTAGTTTTGCTAAACTATTTATACAAATAAAGTTAAACAATTTTTGTGCCAATAATTTACAATGAGTAAGAATTTAACAAAGCGATCTGAAGATTATTCCAAGTGGTATAATGAACTGGTTGTAAAAGCAGATTTAGCCGAAAATTCGGCCGTTAAAGGGTGTATGGTTATCAAACCGTACGGCTACGCAATATGGGAAAAAATGCAGGCAGAATTAGACAGGATGTTTAAAGAAACCGGCCACCAAAATGCTTATTTTCCGCTGTTTATACCCAAGTCTTTTTTTAGCAAAGAGGCCAGCCACGTAGATGGCTTTGCTAAAGAGTGTGCCGTGGTTACTCATTACAGGCTGCGCACCGCTGCCGATGGCAAGACCATTGAGGTAGACCCGGATGCCAAACTGGAAGAAGAGCTTATAGTGCGTCCAACATCTGAAACGATTATATGGAATACCTATAAAGGCTGGATACAAAGCTACCGCGACCTGCCGTTGCTTATTAACCAATGGGCTAACGTAGTGCGCTGGGAGATGCGTACCAGGCTGTTTTTGCGTACTGCCGAGTTTTTATGGCAGGAGGGGCACACCGCCCACGCCACGCAAACCGAGGCTATTGCCGAGGCAGAACAAATGGTGAACGTGTATGCCGAGTTTGCCGAGAACTTTATGGCTATACCGGTTATAAAAGGTATTAAAACCGAGAACGAGCGTTTTGCCGGTGCGGTAGAAACCTATTGTATCGAGGCGCTAATGCAGGACGGTAAAGCCCTGCAGGCGGGTACATCGCACTTTTTGGGTCAGAATTTTGCCAAGGCGTTCGATGTTAAGTTTGCTAATAAAGAGGGTAAGCAGGATTACGTTTGGGCAACCTCGTGGGGTGTATCTACCCGACTGATGGGTGCGCTGGTAATGACGCACTCTGACGATAACGGCCTTGTGCTGCCGCCAAACCTGGCGCCAATACAGGTGGTTATTGTGCCTATTTATAAAGGCGACGAGCAGTTTGATGCCATATCTGTAGAAGCCAAGCAGCTAATGGCCCGTTTAAGAAAGCTGGGCATAAGCGTTAAGTATGATGATAGGGATACGCACAAACCGGGCTTTAAATTTAACGAATACGAGCTTAAAGGCGTGCCTTTGCGTGTGGCTATAGGGCCAAACGACCTTGCTAATGGTACTTTTGAGGTGGCAAGGCGCGATACCCTTACCAAAGAAACCGTAATTAGTGCCGATATTGTTACCTACATACAGGATATGCTGGAGCAAATACAGCAAAATTTGTTTACCAAGGCGCTCGATTTTAGAAATTCGCACATTACAGAGGTAAATACCTTCGAAGAATTTAAAGACGTTTTAAGCAATAAAACCGGCTTTGTATCAGCCCATTGGGATGGCACAACAGCCACCGAAGAAAAGATTAAAGAGCTTACAAAAGCAACCATTAGGTGCATTGCTTTAGACAGGGTAGAAGAGGCCGGAACCTGTGTATTTACTGGTGCTCCAAGCCAGGGCAGGGTACTGTTTGCTAAGGCATATTAATTTTTTTTAAAAAATTTTGTTTGGGCTATTGCAGAAGTAAAAAACAGTTGTATATTTGCATCCGCATTAGAGAAACAAAATGGCCCGTTCGTCTATCGGTTAGGACGCCAGGTTTTCATCCTGGTAAGGGGGGTTCGATTCCCCCACGGGCTACAAAAGCAGGAATGGTAATTCCGGTTACTGCGCTAAAGAGCAATCGGTCCGTTCGTCTAGGGGTTAGGACGCCAGGTTTTCATCCTGGTAACAGGGGTTCGATTCCCCTACGGACTACAATTAAAACATTAACAAAGTTATTTAAGTTAAGAAAAAATGGCAAATCACAAGTCAGCTTTAAAGAGAATAAGAACAAGCGAAAAGAAAAGGGTTTTAAACAGATACCAACATAAAACTACCCGTAATGCAATTAAAGCTATACGTGTGGCTACTGTTAAATCTGAAGCTTCAGAAAAATTATCATCAGTAATTTCTATGATCGATAAATTAGCTAAGAAAAACATCATTCACGCTAATAAGGCTTCAAACCTTAAATCAAAACTTACAAGGCACGTAGCATCTCTTAACTAATCCAAGAGATACACGAAGTACAATATTTGAAAGCTCCCATTACGGGAGCTTTTTTTGTTTATATTGGTTGTGTGAATTATGATGAGATAAGGTTGCTATAGGCTATATGGGTTATTGTGGCGTGGCTTGATTAGGAGGAGCGACATATCTATACATACTATAACGTAATAAACTTCGGAGAAGCGGCATGTTAATTTATATGCCGCTTCTCCTAAGCTCAAAAAATACCTTCAAAATCATTTGGCTATAGATATGCCGTCCCTCCGGGACTCATGTGCGTCTTCTGCGATAGCGCAGATTTGTAATCCGTGCCTTTAAACTTTTAGCGCATCTATATTAATTCCCTACGGGAAATCTATCTTATCGTGTAAATTTTTTCTACCGAAATGTAATCCCTACGGGATATAGTAGAGGTTTAGCTTTCCTGTTAGGGAAATAATTTCAATGCGATAATACATTGTTTAAGCTTATATTTATGAAAATAATTTGATGCAAAAGTGAGGGATATTGCTTGATTTATCCCGGAGGGATTAAATTTCGGTAGAAAAAGAGAAGGCTTGGTTTTAATTTTCCCGTAGGGAATTAATACTAACTGCTGCGATAGCGCAGATTTGTAATCCGTGCCTTTAAACTTTTAGCGCATCTATATTAATTCCCTACGGGAAATCTATCTTATCGTGTAAATTTTTTCTACCGAAATGTAATCCCTACGGGATATAGTAGAGGTTTAGCTTTCTTATTGGGGAATAATTTTGATGTTATAACAAATTGTTTAAGCTTATATTGCGAAAATAATTTGATACAAAAGTGAGGGATATTGCTTGATTTATCCCGGAGGGATTACATTTCGGTAGAAAAAGAGAAGGCTGGTTTTAATTTTCCCGTAGGGAATTAATACTAACTGCTGCGATAGCGCAGATTAACTAAAGAAGTAAATGGTATACGAAAATTGGGAGTTTTCGAGTAAGGCAGAGGTTGAAGATATATTGGGTATAGGTACAAGCGATGCTATTGTAAGGGCAATTGTAGGGGCTGTAAATGGTATTGATGATTGGGTCTGGCTACAGGATTTATGTTGGAAATATACGGATCATCCTGATTTTTGGGTAGCTAATGCTGCGATACGAGGTTTAGGTGATATTGCCCGACTACACAAAACTTTAGATGAAGCCAAGATTATGGAAAATTTTAATAAAATTTCAAGCGTAAGATTACAATCTTCTATAAAGGATGCTTTAGAGGATATTGAGATCTTTTTGAGGTAAAATTTGTGTGATTATAATTATATAGGTTGAAATTCCACAATCCAAAATTGTTAATTATGAAATTATTCGACATTTCCGGTTCTAAGGATTCTCTTAAAGGCAAGATAGAAGCTATTAAGGTTGAGATGGAGAAAACTACTTTGCTTAGTTTTAGTGGTAAAGTAGATGTAATGCATTATGGTGCTTACGAGATAAATCCTAAGTATCTGGTGTTTTGGATATGTATAGGTGCTGATGAAGACAAGAAAAGCTTACAAAATAATGTAGAGCTAAATAGCCGGTTACGAAATTTACTAATTGAACATAAATATCCGGCGGAAGCTATTGGCGAAGTTTATATAGGATTTGAATCTCAGGAAACCGTAGACAGAGAGTCTGGTGGAAATTGGTGGCACCATTTTAAGTAGTAGTCATCAGCCCCTTTACTGAAACAATCCTTTCAGTACTACATTAAAAATAGCAGCGTAATTTTGCAGCTATAAATACTTCCCGTTACATATTTGCTTAGTTACCTTTTAAAATGTTTAACCATTTTAAGCCAACGCCCAAAAAAGCAATTGCCGGGGGTGGCACGCCTCAAAATAAACAACGAACTTATATTAAATTCGGTTATTTTTTAGGCGACCCTGTTGCGCTTGCCAGAGCCCGGCATCCTAAAGCCGACCCAATTCCTGCTGAAAGCCCTGTTTCTGAACCTATACTTACGCAGATTCCTGCCCTTATACGTCCTAAAAAAATAGCAAAGAAGGCCTCTGCGCGCAGTTATCTGTGTAAAGACTCTTCTGTTTTGGGCGTAAATATCAATTTCACAAACCGCAAACGTAGCCTTACGGCTGACGAATTATTTGGGATTATGCCTAATACCAACACATCGCAACAACATTGCCGTGGCGGGCCGTAAACTTTAATTTTCCTAATAGTGTAACCTGATTTCCTTCCGTTCTTTGACATATTGAAATTAATGCGTAACATCTAATTATCCAATAATCTAAAAATCTAACCATCAAATTTTTGCTTTCTTTTCTTCGGCAAGTTCTATATCATCGGCATCGGCTTCCATAGACTCCTGCTCGTGTACGGCTTTGGCTTCGTACTGAAGGTTAATATAGATGGGAAAGTGATCGGAATCAAAGTTGTTTAAACGCCTCATTTCTTTCAGCTTAAAGTCGGTCGAAATAAACGCGTGGTCTAACGGAAACCGCATTATGGGGTAGTGCGCATGAAACGAATTAAAAAAGCCCCTGCCACGGCGCGGGTCGAGCAGGCCACTCATTTTAAGGAACAACTCTGTAGTGTAGCTCCAGGCCACATCATTAAGGTCGCCAATAACAATAACCGGCAGGCTGTTATCTTTAGCAAGGTCGGCCACCAATAGCAACTCCTTATCGCGCTCGGTACTTCTGGGGTTCTCGTTGGGTACCGGCGGGGTGGGGTGCACGGCGTAGAGCTGTACCTGCTGCCCGTTCTTTAACAGTACTTTGGTGTGGATGGATGGTATGTCTTTTTCAACCAAAAACTTAATTTCAGAGTCTGCCAGTTCCAGTTTAGAGTATAGTAGCATGCCGTACGTGTTGTCTATAGGTACTTTTACGCTAAACGGATATTTAGTACTCAGTTCGGCCGTTTCGTTATCCCAGCGGTGGCTGGTTTCCAATAGCAGTACAATATCGGGGTTGGCTTTGTTAATCTCGGCCAGGCAGCCTTTGTAGTTGGTGTTATCTTCAAAAACGTTGGCAATCATCAGGCTCACGCTTTGGTCGGCCACGTGTTTTGTAACGCGCAGCACCTGCTTTTTTCCAAAAACGGTAAAAGGCGCAATTAAATACGCCAGGTATATAATGTTGGCACCAATGGCAATAGTTAGGCACCAGTGCAAAATATCATCTCGTTTGAAGTAGTTTATGAGCAAAAAAAAGCTCACGCAAGACATGGTAAATTTTTGCAGCCTGGGGTAATCAAACACCCTGAACACCCAATAATCGTTTTTTATTAGGGGCAGCAACGTAAAAATTAAGAGCAGTATAGCGAGCAACGTAGTAAAAATAATCATGTAGTAGCGTGGGTGGGGAATTACGTGTTAAAAAACACCTCAAAGATAAACGCTAATGTAAGGTGCTGCTGTTATAAAATACTTAAAAGATTACACTACGGTGGGTAGAAAAAAAGGCAGCCAACTTTCGCCGACTGCCTTCTGCACAAAAAAAAATTCCCAACCCTATTTCTTTATAATTTTTTTGGTAGACGATTCGCCGCCCTCAAAATCCATTTGCATAAAGTAAACCCCCGGCAGTAGTGTGGTTATGTTTACCGAATTATTAGTTATCTGGCTGTGGCTAAAAACTTTAATAGCCTGGCCTATAGTATTTATAAAAGTAATAGTGCTTAAAGCAGAAGTATTGCCCTGTATGTATACCATATCTTCGGCAGGGTTTGGATATACCATCGTTGCTGTAGTAAGCTCCTGGTCTTTAGTGCTAAGAATGCCGTTATGTTCTACTACAAAAAACAACTGGTTTGAAAGGTTTACATCGTTCCACTTGCCTTTTGTGCCCAAAGGCCAGTTGGTAAGGGCAAGGCCAAGGCCGTCCTGCCCGCCGTTTGGCCCCCAGTTATCAGGTTCGTTGCCCCAGTTGGTGTAACGGCCATCTACGGCCTGCCCGCTTGCCGTGCCCTGCCAAAACTGGTTGGCAACAGCATCGTTATTGCCGTTCCATACCCAGGCACCTTCGCTGGCCATATCATTGCCGCCAATCCAAACGTACGATGCTCCGCCGCCATCGGGCGCAACAGTTGCTGCCATTGTTAAATTGGCAAGCTGCAGTTGTATGTTTATGGCGTTTTGTTCGTAAGCGGTACCAATCTCGGCCAGGTAGCCACCGCGTGCAACAGCGCAGGCGGCAGCATCTGCCCAGGTTTTAGCCTCTTTAATAATCTCGTAGCTTTTGCCGTTGTGTGTAAACGTTAATACGTTATTTGGGTTAGCGCATTGTGCAAAGCCGGTAAATAAAGGGGCCATAATAAAAAGCAATAGTAAAGGAGTTTTCTTTTTCATAATCGTATCGTTTTAAGATTTCTATCAGTAATTTCTATAGCCAAAACTATAAATTACTAACAAAAAGCAGATTATGAAAAACCCGTGTTTACTTATGGATTTCGATTTAATGCAATCTTTTTAGGAGAGTGGTTTAATCGGATAAGTTATCTAATTTTAAGGATGGTTACAGATAGTCTTTTATTTTATGAGACAATACGGCAATAAGTTCTTTTTGGTAGTATTTGAATTTATCGGGTATATTGAGCACCACTATTTTGCCACCGTGCTTGTTTGCAGTGTATTGTTTTACCGTTTTAGAATGGCTGCTTTCCATCACAAAAATAATATCGGCCCAGCTTAAAAGATCTTCGGTAATGGGGTTGGTGCCTTCTTTTTCACACAGTTTAATGTTGGTGCCACACGATTTAAAATGCAGGTGGGGGTAAAGGCCGTTAAAATAATCTTCGCCGGTTTTAGAACGCTGCTTATTAGCCGAACACACAAATAGAATTTTCCGGCTCATGTATTCTTATTTTTTGAAGATGCGATGTATAAGTAGGAGGCAATTGCAAAGAGTATAAACCAGTGTACTATATTAAAAAGTAGTATATAGAACCAGTACATTATAGAACCGCCACCGTCTGACTGATAAATAAGCCCATACACAAAGTAAGAGGTGTAAACCAAATTAGCACCCCCATTTATAAACAGCACCACTTTTTTATTTTTACTTTTTGATACGAGCCAAAACAAAGTTGCCCAAAAAATAACGAATACTAAAATAAGTAATTGGTTGTCGCTGTTCATCTAAGTCTATTTATATGCTTCTTTAAAAGTAACAGCCAAATATTGTTGTACGTCGTAAAAGATTTTTAATGCAGATACATGATGTAAATCCTCCGCATCTATCAATACCCATCTATAGGTGGCTGATTTGGATTGTGGTCCATTTATGATGATGGTTACCATAGCATCGTGAGATGCCTTTGGAAGGCTGTAACTTAGATAGTGCTTTTTACTTTTTTGTTTTGCCTTATCGTTTTTTTTCTGAATTTCATCTTCTGTAAGTTGTATAATGTAGTTCAGGTTCTTTTTTAAAAGATTTTGGTAGATTACATCAGCGTCAAAAGTAAAGATTTCTGTGAGCATAGGTTGTGTGCTTTCAATTTTTGGCAACATATCATTCTCCAAATTTTTAATAAGATATCCGCTATAATTATTGTCGACTTTAGTGATGTAAAATTCGCGGTAATTTTCCGGAGTTTTAATAATTACCGAATTTTGAGGATTGATTAACTTTATGATGGAATCGCCAACATGGCTAAAAGATAAAGTGCTCTGTGTTCTCGTAGCTTTAGTAAGCTCTTGCGATCTCAGGTTAAAACCTGAAATAAGTAATAGCAATAGAATAATGATTCTCATTATAGGATTCTTAGTTATCAAATATACCCAAATAACCGTAACCTAAAAACAAAAACCACCCTTGTGGGGTGGCTTTGCTGTAAATATTCAGATAATTAGTTTCGGTTATACACCCTTATGTAGTCTACCAGCGTAGTGCACGGAAAAACCGCACTGGGTACAATGGCACCGCCATAGCTGTAAGTATCATTACCGCCCACACCCGCCGAAAGTATAAAGTAAAATTTATGCTCAAAAGGTTTCCATTCGTTAAAATGGTTAGTGTACTCTGATTTCATTACGTTCTTGCCGTTAATGCTAACGGTGCTCTTAGCATCCTCGCCATCGGGGGTGTTGCCCAGGGCAGCGCCATCGTTCATGTAATTAATATGATACACATGCTCGTCTATACTAAACTCAATACGGTCCATGTACCAGTCGATCCTGTATAAATGATAACCGCCAGATCCTGTATTAGGTGTATTATCTGCCACCGGCCATCCGCCAAACTGAGGGTCGGTGTTGGGTTTTTGCTGTTCGGCATAATTGTAGTAAGCGCCCATGTGGCCGTGGTTCCAGCTCTGAAACTGGTTGTTCTCCCAAAACCAGGCATAGTGCACGCTGCCAAGGTTGGCATAGGGTATGGCGCCCACATATTCCATAACATCAATTTCGCCGCCCTGTGGCCACATAATATAAGGCTGGTCGGCAGGTTTTTCGGCAGGCATCATCCAGAAGGCAAAGCCCTGGCCCTTGTATTTTACATCGCGCGCCCAAATGCGCGCCTCGATACGCGTGCCCGGCCCGGCCGAAAATTTAGTGTTGGTATTAATGCGTCCGCTGGTATAATTGCGGTCCATATAGGTTTCTTTTCGGGTAGTAATGGCAAGGGCACCCTCGGTAGTAGCGGTAGGGGCTAAAAAGCTTACATTCTCCGGCCTGTCGGTGGCGCGGTCAAGCTGGCCGGTACCAAAATCGCCGTTAACACCGGTACCGGTTTCGTACACCCATTTTGTAGGGTCTAAGGCGGTGCCTTCAAACTCGTCGTTCCACAGCAGGGTATAGCCCTGGTATTGGGTAATTACAGGCACAAGCACAGCAGGTGGAGTTTCGGGGTCGGGTTGTGGCTCGGGGAATATAACAACAGGCTCATTGGCGGTAGCAGAATCGTCGCTGCCGCAGCCCGCAAGCACTGCGAGCATAAAAAATGCACTAAAAATACGTTTCATAAAAATGCGAATTTGGGTTAGAATAATTGGATCTGGAAAAGTTTTTTTTATAAAAAATGGATACGCAAATATAGCTAAATTTTGGTTTTACTATATCGGTTTCGAAATTTTATGTGTTTGATATGGTGGGAAGTAATAGTGTGTTTTTTACACTAAAGGAAGGTTGGGAGGTAAGGATGCCTGAAGATGTGGCGTATTACTAAAACGTGGTGTATATGCTACCTTTTCAGGACTGGTTGCGGAGCAGGCATAAAAAAACCACCGCGTGGGTAGTTTAGATTGTTATTTTATTTTAGGCAACCCCGTTTTTTTTAAGGTTGCATTTGCCTTGTCTAATTTATCCTGAAAAAGTGGTTTCGTTTTATATTCTTCCAAACTTTTGTCGATTATAATAGACGGGATTTTGTATATGTTCATTGTGTCTTATATTTTATGTATTGACCATCTGGAATTTGGTTTTAACTGTGAAACTCCATCTATCTTAATAATTTTTCCATCCCTACCATCTCTCAACATTTGTCTAAAATTAAAGCCGGGCTTAGGTCCAATTTTATTAGATAAAATTCCGTTCTCATTTAATAGTTCGGCACATTGATCCGCAGTTAATGAAGATATATTGTTTTCAATCATATATGACTGAAGAAAAGTAGAGGCAGTTTTAATCAGGAGTTCGTTATATGATATCATAACAATTAATGTTTTTGTTTCAGATTAAGATGTGATTTTATTATTACTCTCAAATATAATCATTTAAAACAAAAAAAACCGCCCTCATCAGGCGATTTCATATATAAGGTACAAGAGAAGTTATATTCTCTTTAACTGCTGTTTCATCATCGTAACCTGGTCTTTCAGCATGTTTTGCTTGTCCAGTTTTTTAACCTCTGCAAGTAAGCCTGTGGCTTCTATCTTACGGCGTTTTGTAATGGCAATACCGGCAAGGTTAAGTTTGGCCATAGCCATATCTTGGTCCATATTAAGGCCAAGGGCAACTGCTTTTTTAAGGTGCTTTTCGGCTTCCTTAAGGTTGGTCTGGCTTAGCATAAGGCCTTTAAGGTAGTTATAGTAGCCTTCCTGCTTAGGCACAAGGGCCGTGTGCGGGTCTTTTATTTTATCCAGCCATTTGTTGGCGCCTTCAAAATCCTGTTTTCTTAATTTTAAGAAGGCCAGGATAATAATTTCGTTTTTAAAATACAGTAAAACAAACATACCGGCCAGCAATAATAAGAAAATGCCGTTGCCAATATTACTCTCTGTAAACTGCCATACGGCTGTTATAACGGTTAAAGCGGTAAGAACCAGCTTAAGGTTTTTATTAAACATAAGGTTTATATAATTTTACGGCTGCAAAGGTAGTAAATTCCAATAAAAAATATTTTTTTAAAAAGTACTTGTGCAAAAAAAAAAGGTTTGTATATTTGCACTCGGTTTTAGGGTAGCTATATCCTTATTCCTAAGATAAAGATATTTCAACACAAGATTTAAAGATACAAAGCAATGAGTAAGAGAACGTTTCAACCATCGAAAAGAAAAAGAAGAAATAAGCACGGTTTTATGGACAGGATGGCTTCTGCCAACGGAAGAAAAGTGCTTGCTCGCAGAAGAGCTAAAGGAAGACATAAGTTAACTGTTTCTTCTGAGCCAAGACATAAAAAATAATGTTTATATTAAACATATATAAAGGTGTTACTTATTTTTAGTAACGCCTTTTTTTATACCCAACAAAAAACCCCCTTCCGTAACTACCGGAAAAAGGGGGATTTTTTTGAAAAATAAAGAGTAAATTTGCACCGTCGCCCCGCAGGGAATTTTAAACACAACTACAATACAAAAAAATGCCTAAAGACACTTCCATCAAATCTGTTTTAATCATCGGCTCAGGCCCTATCGTTATTGGCCAGGCCTGCGAATTTGATTATGCCGGCTCTCAGTCTGCGCGCTCTATCAGAGAAGAAGGTATAGAGGTTATCCTGATAAACTCTAATCCTGCTACTATTATGACCGACCCATCAATGGCCGATCATGTGTACCTGAAGCCGCTTACCACAAAGTCGATCATAGAAATACTTAAAGCACACCCAAATATAGATGCTGTACTGCCTACCATGGGTGGCCAGACGGCGCTTAACCTTTGCCTTGAGGCCGAGGAAAAAGGTATTTGGAGCGACTTTAACGTAAGGCTGATTGGTGTAGATGTTAATGCCATTAATATTACCGAAGACAGGGAGCAGTTTAAACAATTGCTTGAGCGTATAGGCATACCGGCAGCACCGGCTAAAACGGCTAACTCTTTTCTTAAAGGTAAAGAGATAGCGCAGGAGTTTGGTTTCCCGCTGGTTATACGTCCGTCATTTACCTTAGGGGGTACAGGGGCCGCTTTTGTACACCGCAAAGAAGATTTTGACGACCTGCTAACCTACGGATTAGAAATGTCGCCTATACACGAGGTGCTTATAGATAAAGCCCTTTTAGGCTGGAAAGAATACGAATTAGAGCTACTGCGCGACCAGAATGATAACGTGGTAATTATTTGCTCTATCGAAAATATGGACCCAATGGGCATCCACACCGGAGACAGTATTACTGTAGCGCCTGCAATGACGCTTAGCGATACTACCTTCCAGAAAATGAGGGATATGGCCATCCTGATGATGCGCAGCATTGGTAACTTTGCCGGTGGCTGCAACGTTCAGTTTGCGGTAAGCCCCGATGAGAAAGAAGATATCGTGGCCATCGAGATTAACCCTCGTGTGTCGCGTTCATCGGCCCTGGCCTCTAAAGCTACGGGGTACCCAATTGCAAAAATTGCCTCTAAACTGGCATTAGGCTATAACTTAGACGAGCTTCAAAACCAGATAACAAAATCTACATCGGCCTTATTTGAGCCTACGTTAGACTATGTTATCGTAAAAATACCACGCTGGAACTTTGACAAGTTTGAAGGGGCTGACAGAACGTTAGGCCTTCAGATGAAATCGGTAGGCGAGGTTATGGGCATTGGGCGCTCGTTCCAGGAGGCGCTGCACAAGGCTACACAATCGCTCGAAATTAAGCGTAACGGGCTTGGTGCCGATGGTAAAGGCTACACAAACTACGAGCAAATTATAGACAAACTTACCCACGCAAGCTGGGATCGTGTGTTTGTAATTTATGATGCCATACAAATGGGCATTCCGTTAAGCCGCATCCACGAAATTACTAAGATAGATATGTGGTTCCTTAAACAATATGAGGAGCTTTACAGCCTTGAAAGAGAGGTTTCTAACTTTAAGATAGACACACTGCCTAAAGAACTTTTACTTGAGGCTAAGCAAAAAGGCTTTGCCGACAGGCAAATTGCCCACATGATGGGTTGCCTTGAAAGCGAAGTGTACAACAAGCGCGAAGAAATGGGCGTTAAGCGCGTTTATAAGCTGGTTGATACCTGCGCAGCCGAGTTTGAGGCTAAAACACCTTACTACTATTCTACTTTTGAAGCCGAAATTGAAAGGGCAGACGGTAGCCGATATGTACATAACGAAAGTATAGTATCTGACAGGAAAAAAGTGGTGGTACTGGGCTCTGGCCCTAACCGAATTGGCCAGGGTATTGAGTTTGACTACTCTTGTGTGCACGGTGTTCTTGCCGCGTCTGAGTGTGGTTACGAAACTATTATGATTAACTGTAACCCGGAAACAGTATCAACCGATTTTGATACGGCCGATAAGCTGTACTTTGAGCCGGTGTTCTGGGAGCATATATACGATATTATCCGCCATGAAAAACCGGAAGGTGTAATAGTTCAGTTGGGTGGGCAGACTGCCCTTAAGCTGGCCGAAAAGCTGGACCGTTATGGCATTAAAATATTAGGTACCAGCTTTGATGCGCTGGATCTTGCCGAAGACAGGGGCCGTTTTTCTGAACTGCTTACCGAGCTTGGCATTCCTTTCCCACAATTTGGTATAGCCGAAAGCGCTGATGAAGCGAGCAAGCTTGCCGAAACGCTGGACTTCCCGCTATTGGTGCGCCCATCGTACGTACTGGGTGGCCAGGGTATGAAGATCGTTATCAACAAACAGGAACTTGAAGAGCACGTTATCGACCTGCTTAAAAGCATACCGGGCAACAAGCTGCTTTTAGACCATTACTTAGATGGTGCCATAGAGGCTGAAGCCGATGCCATTTGCGATGGCGAAGATGTTTACATTATAGGCATCATGGAGCACATAGAGCCTTGTGGTGTACACAGCGGCGATAGTAACGCTACCTTGCCACCGTTTAACTTAGGCGAGTTTGTAATGCAGCAAATTAAAGACCACACCAAAAAAATAGCGCTGGCGCTAAAAACGGTAGGCCTTATAAACATACAGTTTGCCATTAAAGACGATATTGTTTACATAATAGAGGCTAACCCACGCGCAAGCCGCACGGTGCCATTTATTGCCAAAGCGTATGGCGAGCCGTATGTAAACTACGCTACCAAAGTTATGCTGGGCGCTAAAAAAGTAAAAGACTTTACTTTTAACCCGCAGCTTAAAGGCTTTGCTATCAAGCAGCCGGTATTCTCTTTCAGCAAATTCCCTGGAGTGAATAAAAAACTTGGACCGGAAATGAAATCAACCGGAGAGAGCATCCTCTTTATAGACGACCTTAAAGACGACCAGTTTTACGAACTGTACTCACGCCGTAAAATGTACCTGAGCAGGTAACATTATCCGGTAGAGGCGTTGCACCGCAACATCTAAATATGGATTGCAAAGCAATATTTATTATAACCAAAAGCCCTCAATCGAGGGCTTTTGTTGTTTATATCGGGTTTTGATATTACTTTTTAATTCGCGTTAGCAGCACATCCAGCCTGCGTTTGTTGTACTGCTGTACCAGCGCCGGATAAAAATGGAATAGCACATTGCTTATCAATAGCGGTACTACGGCCATGTTATGCGGCTTATAACGGTAGGCAAAGGCAGCTACAGCCAGTACGCATATAAACGCAACAAGGTGACTAATTTCGGCGTAGGTCATTTCTTTTCTAAGGTTAAGCAGTTCGTCTCGCGTAGCCCTCCCGGTAATTTTAATTTTAGGATTAAAGTGCCTCCAAAAGCTGGTTATAAGCATCTGCCTGAAATAAAGCACTCCCAAATATTTATTGGCCTTATCACTTTTTACAAAATTAAGGTGCGACAGCCTATGGTAAAACGGCAGGTTCATTAAAATATAATTAATAAGCAGGCCCACAACGGCAAAACCAAAGGCAATAGTTATAGATCCGAATACAGAGGCAAGAGTCATAATCAGTGGTTTATAAAAAGGTAAATATAGCTAAATCTAAAAATTGGGCAAAACAAAGCCCCACAATTGCAGGGCTTTGAAATTTATAAATGATCTATATCTTATTTAAGATGCCTTGCAAAAAAGCCCATCATGCATTTGTACAGCTCAATGCGGTTCTCTTCGCGGCCAAAGCCGTGGCCTTCGTCATACTTAACCATGTATGGGGTGTCCATGCCTTTTTTTCTAAGGCTTTCAACAATCTGGTCGCTTTCGTTAATGTTAACCCTTGGGTCGTTAGCACCCTGAACCACAAACAGCGGTTTCTTCATCTTATCGATATTCAGTGCCGGAGATACCGCCTTCATAATCTCCTGGTCGGCAGGGCTGTTCTCGTCATACCACTGCTCATACACCTGTGCCAGGTACGGTTTCCAGTACGGTGGGAACGATTTAAAGAACGTAAACAGGTTAGAAACCCCAACGTAGTCGATACCGCAAGTGTATAAATCAGGCGTTTTTACAAGGCTGCCAAGGGTAGCAAGGCCACCGTAGCTGCCGCCGTAAATAGCCACTTTATCTTCTTTAATTAAGCCAAGCGTTTTAGCGTAGGCAACACCATCTTCGAGGTCGTTAAGCATATTGCGGCCAATTTGTTTGTTGCCTGCCATAGAAAACTCCTTGCCATAACCACCGGAGCCACGGTAATCTACCTGCAAAGTGGCATAGCCCCTGCTGGCAAACAATTGCGTTTCGGGGTTAAAGCCCCAACTGTCTCTTGGCCCGTAAGGCCCGCCATGCGGATTAATAATCAACGGAACTTTCTTAGATTTAGAAGCCTCTTTAGGTATGGTAAGGTATCCGTAAAGGTCTAAACCATCCCTCGACTTGAATTTAATAGGGCGCATTTCGGCCATATCTTCTTCCTTAAGCTGTGGCGCAAGGTTAAACAGCTCTTTAAAGGTGCCTTTGGTAATATCATATAAATAATAGGTGCCATACAGCTTATCGCTGGTAACATACACCAGGCATTTATCCTCATTATCGGTAACGCCGGCAATGCCAAAATCTTTATCGCCAAATTGCTTTTGCATCTGGGCATGGACCTTTTTATAGGTAGCACTTACGGGTATGGTAAAATCTTTCTGGCCGCTGTAAAAATAGTAATCTACCTCGTAGCCCCTTTTGCGCGATGTTACCAGTCCGCCAACGTCAAACGTGGAGTTAGCGTACACCTTTTTAATGGTTTTCTTTTTCTCAAGGTCGTATAAAATAATCTCGCGGGTGTTGTTTTCCAGGTTGGTAAGCACATACGCATCGTGCGGGTTAGGCGTGGTATAGTCGAAATCAATAATCGAAAAATCGTCTTTCCACGTGGTTTTCATAACCTGTACAAACGGTTTGTCATCTGCAGTGCGGTAAAACAATACATTATCGGTACCGTTTTGTTGCTGGGTGTAGCCGCGCAGCTTACCGTCTTTATCAAAATCGTAACCGCCAATAGGGTTGGCAGCATCTTTATTTTCGTACAGCTTAACCAATTCGCCGGTTTTAATATTTACTTTATACGGCTCAAAAATTTCTTTGTTGTCCTTATTCATAAGCACGATCATAAAATCGGGCTGATCTTTTAATAGCTTCAAAATATTGGCCTTAACACCATCAAAAGGGGTAAGGTCTTTTTTGTTGCTGCCATCCAGGTCTACCGCGTTGATGTGAAAGTTCTCATCGCCACCCTTATCCTGCATAAAAATAAGGCGGGCATTACCGGCCCATGCATAGCCGCGAATAAGCTCGTCTTTTTCTTCAATAACCTTTTTAACATCGTTATTGGTAGTGTTTTTTACATACACGTGGCTCTTGCCATTAGCATCGCGCTCTTTGTACGACAGGTACTGCCCGTTAGGCGAAAACTGAAACGAGCTTTGCGATGGTTTTTTAAAATAATCGGCTACAGAGTATTTGTAGGTACCGGTTTCGGCGGCAGCAAGCTTAGCCAGGTCTTCTTTAGACGATACCAGCGCCGGGTTGCCGGGCAGGGTTTCTTTGGCAGTCTGCGCGCCTGCAAGGCTAACGGCGCTACATGCCACAATGGTTGCTAACAGTTTGTTCATTTTGTTGTTAATTGATTTGATGATTATAAGATTGTACCCAAATATAGAAAATATTAGTAAAAGTAATTTTACAAAATGCATTGTTCTTATCAGGGTACTGCTAATATGTCGGCAATTTTAATAAAATGTTACAGTAATGTTAAATAAAAGTATTGGCCGATACCAAATTAATATTACATTTGCCCAAACACGTAACCTTTAACATGAAACCAAAACTACTAACCCTTAGCGCTTTATGCTCTAAAAAAATGTTGCTTGCAGCCCTGCTTTTTTTGCAGGCCGCAGCCTATTGCCAGGTTAACTTTACCCAAAGCAACCTGCCTATTGTTATTATTAATACCGATATTGACCCCAATACCGGGCAGCCAACCGTAATACCGGATGACCCTAAAGTGCCGGCCAGTATGAAGATTATTTACCATGAAGACGGCTCTACTAATTTTGTAACCGACCAGGATACCGAAGATTTTTTAGATTATGAAGGGCGCATTAAGATAGAATTGCGCGGCTCTACATCGCAGGATTTACCTAAAAAACAATACGGCTGGACAACCTACGAAGATAATGACAGCACCAAAAAAAAGGTAAGCATTATGGGTATGCCTAAACAAAACGACTGGATACTTAACGGCCTGGCGTTCGACCCATCGCTTATGCGCGATCACCTTACCTACAACCTTTCGCGCGCTATTGGCTATTATACGGTGCGCACCCAGTATTGCGAAATGGTGCTAAATGGCGAATACAAGGGCCTGTACGTGCTGCAGGAAAAGCTTAAAGACGATACCAACCGCATTAATATTGAGGCGATAGACGAAGATGCCGATGCCGGTATGGCCCTTACAGGCGGCTATATTACCAAAGCCGATAAAACTACAGGCGGCGACCCTGTGGCTTGGGTTATGCCATCGTATGCAGGAACAACCGATTTTATACACGAATTGCCTAAGCCCGAAGATGTTACCCCGGCGCAAAACACCTACATACACAATCAGTTTTTAGCGTTGGCAAGCAAAGCGCATACTAATAACACCAATTTAAGTACGGGTTTCCCATCAGTTATAGATATCCCTACGTTTGTAGATTTTTTTGTTATGAACGAGATTTCGTCTAACGCCGATGGCTACCAGATAAGTACGTTTTTTCATAAAGATAAAGGCGGCAAACTGCGCGCGGGCCCCATCTGGGATTTTAACCTTACTTACGGTAACGATCTGTTTGCATATGGTTTAGACCGCAGCCATACCGATGTATGGCAGTTTAGCGATGGCGGCAACGAAGGCCCTAAATTTTGGACCGACCTGTTTGATAACCCTACCTTTAAATGCTATTTTTCCAGAAGGTGGAATGAAGTTACTGCCGATGGCCAGCCGCTTAGCTATGATAAGCTTGAAGAATTTATAGATACAACGGTTGCGCTTATTGCCGATGCTACCGTGCGCGAACAGCAAACATGGGGCACTGTACCCAACCATGCTCAGGAAATTGCCAACCTAAAATCGTGGCTACAGGAGCGCATAAGCTGGATAGACGCACACATTGGCAGCTACAGCGCCTGTGATAACATCGAGGTTCCACCACTGGTTATAACCAAGATCAATTACAACCCTGCGGAGTCGGACGAGTTTCCGGAATCTGACGACCAGGAGTTTATCGAAATTAAAAACATAGGTACTACTACTGTTAACCTTACGGGAGTGTATTTAAGGGAGCTGGGCGTATCGTACCAGTTTCCGGCAGATGCTACCATAGCGCCACTGCAAAAAATACAAATTGCCAGTAACCCCGATGTTTTTGAGGCCAAGTACGGCGTTACGGCATTTGGGCAGTTTCAGCGCAATTTGTCTAACAGCAGCCAGGCTCTTGTTTTGGCCGATGGCTGGGGCAATATTATAGATGCCGTAGAATACAGCGACAGCGCCCCGTGGCCGGATGCCGATGGCAGTGGTGCTTACCTTATACTGGTTGATGAAAACTCAGACAACAGCCTGCCGGGCAGCTGGGCGGCCTATCAGGATGGCGATCTATCGGTTGCAACCCAAAGTGCTACAGCAGCGACTATCGTGATGTATCCTAACCCGGTTAGTAATATACTTACCATCCAGGCTAACGATGTGCTTAAAAACATCGAGGTGTACGATATATACGGTAAGCTATTACAATCGGCTACAGCCGAAACCACTACTTTAAAAGTTGACTTAAGTGGCTATGCGCAGGGCATTTATTTTGTAAAAGTGGCCGGTACTAAAGGTAGCGTAACCCAAAAGATCATTAAAAATTAATTAGAATAGTGTTCAATAATAAATCCGGATGGGCTGTAGTGCCTCTCCGGATTTTTTTTTGCCAATTTAAGCCGTAATACTGCCTGTAAATTATAAGTGCCCTTTTGCTACATTTGTTGCACCAATCTCCCCTAACAATGGATTTTTTAAAGAAGATCAATACCAAAGCCAAAGCCAGCGAAACCACCGGTTTTGGTACCAGCGCCTCCAGCTATGGCGGGCGTTTTATTAATAAAGACGGGTCGGCTAATATAGAAAAGCGCGGCCTTACCTTTTTTAGCCGCATTAGCTGGTACCACACCATGCTCAACATGCCGGGCTATAAGTTTTTAGGCCTGCTGCTGGCCTTTTATATGGGCATTAACTTTGTGTTTGCCGTGCTGTATTATGCCATTGGTGTAGAATACCTTAGCGGGATTGAAGCAGGCGGATCTGAATGGTTGCGGTTTGGCAAGGCTTACTTTTTTAGTGCCCAAACGTTTACAACCGTGGGTTACGGGCATATTAGCCCCAGCGGTTTTGCCACGAGCGCCCTGGCTGCCGCCGAAGCCCTTACCGGCCTGCTGAGCTTTGCCATTGCCACGGGTTTATTTTACGGACGGTTTAGCCGGCCAAAGGCGTTTCTTAAATTTTCGCACAATGCTTTAATAGCGCCTTACCGTGGCGGTATGGGGCTTATGCTGCGCATGGCGCCCTTTAAAAATAACACGCTTATAGATGCCGAAGCCCGCATGACCCTGGGCATGACTATTAAAGATGATGCCGGCAATATGGTTAATAAATTTTATGTGCTTCCGCTGGAAATAGAAAAAATAACAACCCTTTCGTTAAGCTGGACACTGGTGCACGCCATTACCGAGGAGAGTCCGTTTTTTGGCTTTACCAAACAGGATTTTATGGGTGCCGAAGGCGAGGTTATTGTGTACATAAAAGCGTTTGACGATTTGTTTAGCGCCACGGTAGCCGCCAGTACATCCTACACTTTTGATGAGGTGGTGTACGGCGCAAAATTCGATATGATGTATACCGAGAGCCCCGATAAAACCAAAACCATTCTGCATTTGGGCAGGCTGAATAGCTTTAAGGAAGTGGTAATATAAATAGGTTTTGGGTTGTGGGTTGTGAGTTATGGGTTTGGAGTTATAGGTTATGAGTTATAAAAGGTCGTGTAAGTTATCTATATTCTCTCCTATTGTTTTTAATTCGCAACTTGGCAACTGGCAACTCCAGACCCCAACTCCAAACTCGCAACTCATAACTCCAAACTCGCAACCCCCAACTAAAATATCGAATACTAAATAGAAACCCCTATATACTAAACCGTAAACGGGTAGATTCTAAATAGGCATGTAGTGCTACTTTAAATAGCGTGTACTTTGTAGTATTATTACTAAAACAAGTATACAATTTAAACAACACTATCATGAAAAAACTATTACTATGCACTGCCTTATTTGCCTCTGTAGCTTTGAGTGCTCAAACCACCCATGTTATATCGTGGTTTATGGGCGTGAGTGAAAGCCAGGCTTCTATGACGGTTAATGCCGGCGATATTGTAAAATGGACGTGGGATGACACCCTGCCACACACCGTTACAAGCGCATCGGGCGGTGCCGAAACTTTTGCCAGTGCCCAGCTTACCGGTGCTAACCAGGAGTACAGCCATACCTTTACCGTAGTGGGCAGTACTGATTATGCCTGTGCTATACACCCAATGATGGCCGGTACCATTACTACACAACCCCTTTTAGCGGTTGATGATGTTACTGCCCTTGACTTTGACTACTTTCCTAACCCGGCAACCGATGTGGTTACCATTAACGGTAAAAACACCATAGACAGGGTAGTTGTATACGACATCGCCGGAAGGCAATTATCGGACACCGCAACTACTACAAACACCGTAAAAGTATACCTGCAGGGCTATACCGAAGGCACGTACCTTGTAAAGGTATTTAGCGGCAGCCAGTCTAAAAATATAACCCTGGTTAAAAAATAATAAGTAAGGTTTTTAAGTAGAAAGCCCCGTCTATAGGTAATATAGCGGGGCTTTTGTGTTTGTGAATATTGGTATCTTAGTTCTTCTTTAAAAGTATTTTTTCCTGTGTAAACTGGTAGGCAGTATCTAAAAATGCCAGCATGTTTTTCCAGTTGGTGGCAGGCTCATAATAATTGGCATAATACTTATTGGTATTGATTATAAGTTTATCGCCCTCTATTTTTGCAGTGCTTATAAACCCACCGGTAGCGTTTTCTACATTCTTATTTAGCTTATCAAGGCCCGAAACAGTATAGCCTGCCGGGATGGTAAAGGTTATATTCTCGCTATACGAGCGCGGATACTGCATGTACACACCTTTTGTACGGTTTCTGTCTTTATCTTCAAAGTTGGTTTGCTGGCTAATAAGCTTGCCAATTTCTATAACATAGTTTTGGCCTGTTTTTTTAATAAGGTTGTTTTTTACGGCAAACTCTTCTTTGTAAACAAAAGGCTCATCTGCGGCATAGCGGCCGGTTTGTACAATTTCCAGCTTCTGGTCGGCAACATCAAAGCCAAACTCGCCTTGCAGCGACTCTTTTTGTTCTTCCTTCTGCCTGTCTGAAAGCTTGTTTTTAAGAGCATCGAACTCGCGCACAAACTGCTCTTTTTTCTTTTTACTCATAAGATCTGCCACAGACTTGGTTTGGTACTTAGCATAATCTTCGTCTACATAATTAAAAAAGTACAGCTTCTCGGCCTGTTCCTGCTCTTTATTATGGCCGTAAAGAGATGATTCCCTTGCAATGTTAACCGTGGCAAGATCGTCGCTAAGCGTAACGTTAAGCACCTCTTTACTGCGGTTGTCTTTATGGGTAGTGGCAGGCAGTTTAATTTCTTTAACGCCAGATACCTCGTGCTTGGTAACATTAAGCTCGTAGGCGTTGGTACCTTCTATAGCATAAGCAAGCTGGTTAGCAGTGGTAAAGCCGCCAAACAGGCTTAGGTACACAGGGTTATCAGTATTAACTTTTATTAATAGCTGGGTGTTGGCCTGTAGTAACAGGTCGGCTATCGGGCCATTTTCGCGCGGTGTGGCAACAATAATGTCATAGCTAATTTTGTTGTCTTTGCAAAAAGCCATAAAGTGTTTAATGAATTCAGTTTCAGAGTCCATTAAAATAGGGTAGGCCCCGTACAGGCTAAACGGATCTATAATATTGGCCTTGTAGGTAGTAAACGCCTCAATATAACGGGTAAGGTACTGGTGGCGCATAAAGTAGTATACGGCAATTACCTTTTCTTCGTCGTTTTTAAAGGTGTTCTTTTTAAGAAACCTCTCAATATCGGCCATATCGCCGTAAGGCCATAATTTCTTTTTGTAATAGTCTTTTACTTCTTCTTTAGAAACCGTTTGTTTAATAATGCTTTCTTCTTTAGGTAAAAAGGCCAATGCGTTTTTTTCGAAAGCGCCGTTACGGGCAAAATATACCTGGAATTTGTAGCAGGGCATTTCTGCCAGAGGTAAAAACCAACGCGGAAAATCGTTCTTTTCAATATCTGTAGCAACCAGCTCGTACCTGCCTTCGTTATCTTTACCGGGCACTTTTTTAAGTTCCGGTGCACCGTTATAGGTCTGGAAGTTTACAAAAAAGTCGTTTTCTGATTTAAAGCTTACCCTAAAATTCATGATAGGATATTCGTCGCCCAGGGTTAGCTCAATAGGGTCCCAGCCGTATTCGCTGGCCGTTTTAAAAGGCTCTATAGCGTAAAAGTAGTAATCTATAATATCGCCAATTTCCAGGTTGGGGATAGCGATTTTTTTACCTTCTTCTACCTTAACGGCTTCTTCTTTAACATCGATTATTGTTTCAGACCCATTGGGTTTTATTACTTTAATGCCTATAGATTTGGTGCCTTTTCTTATCCAGAAGTTATCCCTGCGCTCTACCTGGTCTTTAAAAGAAAATTCTGAAAACTCTTTAACAGCAGCCTGGTCCAGTAGCTTTACCCTGCGGCGTACCGATGAGGTGTAGGTAACCGTCATGCCGGTTTTCTCAAAAATATAATCTTCGTTCTTGTAGATTACTACTGCCGACTCACCCTTCCATTTATCCGGAATGGCCGTAACCGATTTATAGGCATCTGTAGGGCCCCAGAATAATTCTTGTACTTTGTCTTTTTTTTGCGCAAATGCAAAGCCGCTGTATAAAAACAGCAGCATAATAAGCAATCTCGTTCTCATTATTGTTTGGTTAGTGTAATTTGGTCGTTATAAAGGCTTTTAAGGCTGGTAATAGATTGGTTCCAGGTAGTAAAATCGGCTTTTTTAATGGTGCCCGTTTTAACGGTAAAGTGTTTTTTGTAAAAAATGCTGTTGCCTTTTTGCTCGTAAGATACATCCATGCTGTACGCATCGTTAGCAATAGTATAGGCATCGGGTAGCCTGGTTACGGTATATCCGGCAGGAATTTCTAACGTAGTAACCGACTCATAATCTTTTTTGTAACTAAACTCATAATCGGTTTTACGCTCTTTAAAATCCAGGCTGCTAAACTCTTCAAGGTAGTTTAGGTCTACGTACATTTCGTTATCAAAAGACGATACCTTATTTTTAACCGCTGCGTTATATTCTACTGTTAGCGTTTTATCGCGGTTGGTAAGGTCTGACGTTACAATGTTGGTAACGGCAAGGTTTTTATCGCCGCCGGAAAGGTAGTACTGCAGGGCGTTTTCTTTCTTGTCGTTTTTAATGTTGTTGTAGCCGTATAAAAATGAGGCACGGCTTTCGCCTTTAATGGTGCCGCTTATTTTGCCCACAAGCATCTCGTTATCTATCTTAAAGCTGTTGGCATACGTTTCTTTATTGGCGGCAGGCAAAGCCATTGGCACTTTTTCTATAATAAACTTATCACCATCTTCTATCATTACCTCTTTGCCCTGTATCCTTTCGGCATATTCGCCAAACGAATTGTATTTTTCTGTACCATCTAAAAAGTACTTTTTGCCGTCTTTAAACAGCGTGCATATCATGTGGTTATCTACGCTAAGCGATGGCGTAGTATAATCGTAAGCAATGTGGCGGGTGCCAATCCAGGTAAGGCGGGCATCAAAACCGGCTTCTTTAAGCATTTGGCGCATAAGGTTGGCCATGCCCTTGCAATCGCCGTAGCGTTTTGTAAATACATTTTGAGATGCCTCCGGCTTAAAGCCTGCAAGGCCGTCTTCAAAAGCTATGTACCTAATATTATCCTGAACCCAGTAATAGATGCTTTTTATCTTTTCTTCGTCAGTTTTTGCGTTGGCGGTAAGCTCTTTAACCTTGTCTTTTAGTGCAACAGGCTTTTCTTCGATACCGTCTACTAACGATTTGTACCACTTATACAAATCGGCGGTGGCGTTAAAAAGCGTGGTTTTTTTACCGTCTTTAGTAAACGACTTGGCAATTATAAGCAGGTGTGGGTACAGGTACGACGGCCCCGGGGTAGACTCCTCCTTTACCATAGCATCGGCATTATCCAGCGTGTAGGTGTAGGTTACCGTTTTATGGGCGGCATCGGGCTGTTTGGATTTTTTAATATCGTAGCCATTAAAATTAAACTCTTTAATTTCCAGCTCCAGCCAATCGGGCACCGTTATGGTAATTTGTTTTTTAAGGTTAGGATAATTATCCTGAAAGTACATGGTTGTAAAATACTTTACATCTTTATACTTTTTAGTAAGCTCGTAATTATAGGTATAGCCCTGCACCGGAAAATCAACATTCATGTATTTTACGCGGTAATCGGCATAAAAAAGGTCGTTGCTGTTGTAAAATTCGTCTTTAACTAAAAAATTAGCGTTTTTATCGTTGCGGTATTTTATGCTAAAATCTTCTATTTGCGACTCGCTATCGTAAAATTCGTACTTCTGGATATCAGCACGGTGGTTAATATTAATCAGTTTTTCTTTTACGTTATGGCTTACCGTTACGTTATTATCGGTTTTGCCAAAGCTTACAGTCTCGTTACTAAACAGTAGTGCCACATCATCCTTGCTGTGCTTAGCCCTAATTTCTTTGGCCATGGCAATGTCTTCGGGGGTTGGGTCTATGTTTTTTTGAGACCATGCTGTAGTAGCGGCAATGGTTAGCAAAAGGGTAAAAAAGCGTTTCATTTTGAGGGGGATGGATTATGGCCGAAATATATAAAAAATTTTATCATTTCTTTAACATTTTCCTGCATTAAAATGCAATGCTTCTTAAAATAAAGCTTACGGGCAGGTGGCAGCTAAACTGTTTATCCACTGCTCTATAAGGGCTACCGCTTCCTGGTGCACTAATTTTCTGCCAAGGGGCGGCATCATTTCCGATTGTATGGACGTATTCATCCTGAAATGCATCAGCGACCCTTCTGCATCCTGGCCGGTTACAATGTACTGCTGGTTGCCGGTTACAAAGTCTACCGGTGTCCTGCAAATGCCCATATTATCGGGCGTTAAGCCGCTTTTGTTAAAGGCAAAATTCATGGGGGTATAGCCGCAATCGGTATTATCGGTATGGCAATGGGCGCAGTTGATATCTACGTACGATCGCACACGCAGTTCCAGCGGTTGCGAGGCATCAGTCCAGTCTACTGTAGATATAATGGTTGATGGAGCGGTGTTAAGGTAACCAAACTCTATCCATTTGGCCAGCTGGTTTTTAGTGCCATCGGCATAATTGTAAAGTTTATTAAGGTTTTGGGGCTTAGGCCCAACAGCCGTTGCCGTTTCGCTAACCTCGTGGCATTGTATGCATTGTGTGGTAAGCGGCACAACATAATCGGTGGTTTTAATGGTGCCGTTTTCGTCAAACTTAATGCGTTGTGTAAAGCCGGTAGTGTTTAGTACGGCTTCGGTTTGCGCTTCGTTCCAAACATAGGTGGCAAACATCCAGCCCGATTCTTTACGAATCATAACCCTGGTTTCTATTATAATAGTACTATTATCGGGCACCACCGTATTGTAGTAAAACGTTTTTATAAGGGCAGTACCTGTAGGGAAATCCAACACGGTTCCATCTGTAGTATACGTAGCTTTTTTGCCGGCGGGTATCCATACAAAACGTTTTTTCCTGGCATAATCTGTAAAGAGCGAGCTGTTAAGGTCGTACGGAAGCACGCCATATACCGGCGACAGGTTTTTAAGGTCGCCCTCAAAAAAATTATAATCTGATAACTTCGCATAAGGCACCGTGGTAAGGTCCATTACTACCGGCGATTGCGGCGCAGGCGTAACGGTATCGGTAGGCAGGGTATCTACAGGCGTGGGGTTAGGATCGGTATAATCGGTACCGTCATCCGATCCGCATGATAAAAACACCGAAAAAAACAGGACAAGCAGTAGCGTTAACGGGTAGTGTTTTTTCATGTCAATTTGTTGGAAAAAAGGCAAATATATAAAAAACGCTTACAATTCGTATTTTACCCTGTAATCTTTTAAGGCGGCTAACGCCTCGGGGGTGGTATGGTCAAACGTTTCTTCGTGCAAATCACGTTCTTTCTTGAGGCTGATGCGTTTAACGGTATTGAAAAAGCGGCGTACATCTTCTAAACTGCAAAGCAGTAGGGGCGGAACCGTTACGTTTTTACCCTCGTTATCCTTTGCCACCATGGTAAAGTACGATGAGTTGCAGTGCTTAACCTTACCGGTCTGGATATTTTCTGACGTTACACGGATGCCCACCACCATAGAGCTGTTGCCCACGTAGTTAACCGATGCTTTCATGGTCATAAGTTCTCCCACCTCTATAGGGTTCAAAAAATCTACGCGGTCTACACTGGCCGTAACGCAGTAGCTGCCACTGTATTTGGATGCCGAAGCAAAGGCAATCTGGTCCATAAGCATAAGGATATACCCCCCGTGAATTTTGCCGCTAAAATTAGCGTGCGATGGCAGCATAAGCTCTGATATGGTTACTTTAGAGGCACTTACTTTTCTATGGGTATGATGGCGCATAACAATTAATTAGGTATTATAAATTAGGTATCTGGGTAGGCGCATCGTTATCAAAAAGGCCTTCTTCCTCTTGTTGCAGGGCACGGGTAATAATATTTTCGGGTAACGATTTTTTGGCTTTGGCACCCATTTTCTTTAATTTTTCTATGGATGTAATGATGTTGCCACGGCCATCAAACAGCTTGCCCATAGCATTTTGGTACTCGCTTTGCGCATCGCGCATTTTTGTGCCCACTTTGGTAAGGTCGGCAATAAAGCCCTCAAATTTATCGTAAAGCGCACCGGCCTGTCGGGCAATTTCATAGGCGTTTTCCTGCTGCTTCTGGTTGGTCCACATGCTGTCTATAGTGCGCAGGGTGGCCAATAGGGTAGTAGGGGTAACAATAACAATATTGCGCTCAAAAGCCTTGCTGTACAGCGTAGCATCTTCGTTAAGGGCCAGTGCAAAGGCAGGCTCCATAGGTATGAATAGTAGCACAAAATCAGGGCTTTCTATTTTGTAAAGGTCGTGGTAGTTTTTATCGCCCAGCTGGTCTACGTGCTTGCGTATTGAGTTAACGTGGTCTTTAAGGTATACCAGTTTCATAGGGTCGTCGTCGGCATTAATATAGCGTTCGTACGCTATTAAAGACACCTTACTATCCACTATCATTTTCTTGCCATCGGGCAGGTTAATAACCACATCGGGCAGTACGCGGCCGCCATCTTCTAACGCGTGACTTTGCTGAACGTAATATTCGCGGCCTTTTTCCAGCCCCGATTTTTCCAGTACGCGCTCCAGCACCAGCTCGCCCCAGTTACCCTGCATTTTGGTATCGCCTTTAAGGGCACGGGTAAGGTTAAGGGTTTCGCGGCTCATGGTTTCGTTCATTTCGCGCAAGCCCAGTATTTGCTGGCGCAATGCAGCATGATAGTCAATGCTTTCTTTATGGGTATCTTCTACCTTCTTTTCAAAAAGATGGATCTTTTCCTGAAGCGGCGACAGTATAATTTTAAGGTTCTCGCGGTTTTGCTCGGTAAACTTAACCGATTTTTCCTCCAGGATCTTGTTGGCCAGATTCTCAAATTCTTTAGTGAATTTATCGCGAAGCTCGTCCGTTTCCTGGCGCTGCTCTTTCATGCGCTCAAAAAGGTTATCAAAGTCGGTTTCCTTTTTAGTAAGCTGTATGCTAAGGGCATCTTTAGCAACGCGAAGCTCGTTACGCTCGTTTTGCAGCGGTATAAGTTGTTTTTCTATGGCCTGCCTCTCGTTGGCGGCCTGTATTTTTAACTGTTCTATGGTAAGCAGCAGGTTGCTGTGGCGCTCTTCGTGCACTTTGGCATCGGCAGCAGCCTTAGCTGTAAACAGGGCTTTGCCAATAAAAACACCAAGGGCAAGGGCAATTAAAAACGCGAGTAATAAGGTAAGGGTTTCGGGCATTTGGGCTATAATTTGGAAAAGGTAAAAGTACGGAAAAATAATAATTATTATCTTGCGTTCTCTGTAAGTTTACACCTATAAACAAGACCTCCCAACTATATGAAAAACCTTTATTTACTACTGTTGCTTGCCTGTGCGTTTGGCTATTCTCAGGATGCCGCCGTGGTTAACTGGATAGATGCCAATGCCATTGCGATTGAAGGTGCCGGCCAGGATGCCCCACTCAGCAACCTGAAACAAAATACCCCTGCTATTTTTAACGATGTAAAATTGTTTGGCTTTGGCGAGGCTACCCACCATACCAAAGAATTTTTTGATATAAAGGCGCGGTTTTTTAAGTACCTGGCAGAGAACAACGGCGTTAGAGTTTTTATGATAGAAGATGGTTTTGGGCCGGACTATAACATAAACGCCTACATAGCCGGTGGTGGCGGTACAGCTAAGGAAGCGGTAAGCCAAATGGGGTTTTCGATTTGGATGACTGAAGAAATGGTGGCACTGGTAGAGTGGATGCGCGCCTTTAATGCTAACCGGCCCAAAACCGACCGCATTACATTTTATGGTATAGACAACCAGTTTGGGCGAAACATTAATGTGATCATCAAAAATTTTGTTGCGAAGTACAATGTGCCGGTAGACCAGAATTTTACTGCCGTGATAGACAGCAGTGCCGTTTTGCACGGACAAAGGGGCAAAGGCAACCCGAAGGCTAAAGGTTATGCAAAGCAGCTGGCTGATGCGGCGCTTTTGCTCAAAAACAACTTTAAACCCGCCGATGCTGCCCAGCAAAAAGAACTGGACGCTACCCTGCATGCCTTTGATGTTTTACAGCAATTTTTAAAGCACGTGGATGGCGGCACACCCAAGGAGCGCGATGCAGCTATGGCGAGCAATGCTATTTGGGCGTTGCAGCACGAGGGCACCGCTGCCAAAGGGTTTATATGGGCGCATAACGAGCATATAGAAAATGCCGGGGGTGCGCAACGCCTGGGCCATATTTTAAAAGCAACCTACGGCAGTGCCTACTATAGCATGGGTTTCGATTTTGGCAAGGGTATGCTGTACAGCAGGTATTTAAACGGTAATATGTCGGCGCCCGCTATATTTACCTTGGAGGCACCTTTTAAAGACAATTACGCCTTTGTATTGAGCCAGGCTAAAGCCGATGCCTTTTTTATCGACTTTAAATTGGCGGCTAAGGATGCGGTTATGGATAAATTCATCAACAGCAACAGGAAGAACATTACCACAGGTGCCACCGGGTACAACCCTATTTTTAAGGGCAACAAACAGGATATTGCCAAAGCGTATGACGGACTGGTATTTGTAAGGCAAATTACATTGCCCACCTATTTAAAGTAATTGGCTGAGTAGGCAGGTTTTATAAAAGTAATTACTTTAGCGGCTTAAAAGTATGGTGTTATGAAACATTTTTATTTGATGGCAGTGCTGTTGCTAACAACGTTAAGCCACGGCCAGAGTGCCAAAGAGGCATTGCTTGCCGAAAACAGTGTAACCGTAGCGGCGCAGCTTAAGCTGATGAACTATCTTGATTATTGTACCATGAAGTATGTTAGGCTTAACGCGCAGCAAAGGGCACAGGCCGATGTTGGCTTTGCATCGTACTACCGCGATGTTGTAGCCCTGAGCCCGTATCCGGATATGGATATCCCGGCGTACCTTGGCTATGCTAAAGACTATACGCCCACCACATGGCTGGAATTTGTGGTGCCCGTTTATAAAAAGAACCTTGAGAATTTAATTGCCCTGATAGAAAAGTACGGCTACCTAACCACCGAGCGTATTACAAAATACGATAACCAGGCCGGTATTTTTGCGCCTTACTACATATCGCGCAACAAAGATTATGATGATGTGCTTAAAAAACTGATTAAGCGCGAATATAAAGAGGGCAACATACCTCAAAATGAATATAAGGATGTTATGCTGGTTCTTAAAAGGGGAACAATTATTAACTTGTCCGATTTTAAGCAATCTACCGATTTTGGGATAATAAGGAATTAAGATTTTAAATTCCAAAAGACAAAAACAAAATCTAAATGACAAATTTCAAATCGCAAATCTGAAAAGTAAATTTCAAATTTGAAAAAGGAGCGTTTAATAGCGAATCTCGAAGTCCGATTGTGAAATATTAAGGATAAAATTACTTGCTTAGCTCCAGTTGTTTGGTGGCTTTTACAATTTTTTCTGATATGCTGTTTAGCCATACCAGTTGCTCTATAACCAGGTGGGCTTCCTCCATTTTTAGCTTAAATTCCTGATCGTCGGTAAGGTGAATTTCGCGTAACTCTTTGGCACGTATGTTTTTAAGTTCGGTAAAACGCATGGCAAGCTCTTCATTTTGGGCCTGCAGGGCTTCCTGAGCCTGTACTCCTAAATTTAGTAGCGTAATGGCGTGGTCTAAATTGCGTATAACGGTGGTTACCACCACGTTAAAAGCTTCCGATGCCTGGTAGGTTTTATGCGATTGCGTATATGTGCCCAACGATGCCAGCGACGATAACAGGGTGTGGTTCAATACCGCAAGCTTATACACCTGCTGCTGCTGCTTTTGCTTGGACTTAGGCTCCTGAGCCATACGCTGGTAGCTGCTCATAAGGTTGCCCAGCTCTATAAAAGCATTTTTGCGCGCCAGCCTGTAACCCACTGTAACACTGCCTTTTTCGTTATAATATTGTGATATTTGTGCCAGGTAGTCGCGGTTGGCTTCTATCGATTTTTTGATAAACACGGGCAGGTTCATAAACTCCCAAGAGGGCCAGAACAGGTAGTTGCCTACAAAGGCCAGCACAGCACCCACAGCGGTATCTATAATACGGTACTGTATAACGTGGCTTATATCGGGCGTAAGCAGGGCGTACAAAAACACCACGTAAATGGTTACAAACGTGGCACCTATACGATAATTGATAGCCGTAAACGTAAAGCCCAACAACATGCATACTATGGTTAGCGTACCGATGATAACCGGCTCGTGCACAAAGTGTAAGAACGCAAAAGCTATAATAGCCCCGGTAACAGTGCCAATAATACGCTGGTACGAGCGTTGTTTGGTAAGCCCGTAGCCCGGCCGCATAATAACCACTATGGTAAGCAGTATCCAGTACACGTTTTGCAGCGGGAAGAGTGCCCCAACCACAAACCCCAATGCTATGGTAATAGCCAATCGCAGCGAATGCCTAAAGATGGTGCTCGAAAAACTTAGGTTATCGCGCAGCGCCCTAAGCGGGTAGTTTTCAGGAGTTAAAAATTTGTCTAAGTCCTTATCCCTGGTCTTGCTTAGCTCTTTAAAGGTAATGTTTTGGGTAAATGCACGTTCTATAATCTTTATCTTTTCTATCTGCTTTTCGGCGTAGTGCATCATGTTTTTAAGCATGTACACGCCTTCGGCAGCGGCCTCTGGCCCAAGCAGTTGCTCGTAGTCAGTAATGGCTTTTTCAAGGGCGGCCAGGTCGGCAATCAGGTCGTGTTTGGCAATGTATTTTTTGCCGTTCTCTATACTTTTTCCCACCCGTTTTAGGGTAGAAGCCAGGTTGTAGGCGAGGTTTTGATAGGTGCTCAGTACTTTACTATGGCTCCCAAACTTTTGGTGTAACTGGCTGTGGTCGAACGATGTAGATAATGCCAGCTCCAATATTTCCATGAGCGATATAAACAACAACAGCATTTTTCGGCTGCGGTTCGAGTTTCCGGCAACGGTTCGGTTCCTAAACAAAACCTCGCGTAAATTTTCGTGAATGGTATTTATTTCCACCTGCAGGTGCAACTGCTTTTCTACAATAGAGGCCCTGTCGGCATCGGCGTTCCAAAGGTCGCCGCGCAGTTTCATGTACTTGGCGGTAAGCTTAAGACATTCGGCCACAGTAAGTTCGGTGTATCGGTGCGGACTCAAAAAGTTAAACGTAAGTGACAGCACCACATAAAAAAGCGATCCGCCAAGAATAAGTCCGGCATATTCTACAATTTCCATCCCCACATGTATGTGCCCGGTTCCCAGTGCAATAGCTAACAGTCCGGAGAAGGCAATCATGGTGGCGCGCTGCCCGTAGACCGATATCATAGATAGAAAAAATACCAGCACCGTTATAAGCGGGTAAAACAGCCACGGCAGCGGGTGCAGCAAATTAACGGCCACGGTAGAGCCCATCACCACCACAGTGGCAGCAAGCAGGCCGCGGGCGCGGTGCACTATATTGCTTGGAATATCAGCCGGATAGGTTAAAAAAGCACCTATGGCTACGGTAAAGCCGGTTTCAAAATAGCCCAATTTAGATAGTACAAGCACAGGCAATACCGCAGCAACCGTAACTATTACGGCGCGGGTAAAATTTACATTATCGGTAAATTGCCTTATTTGTTGTATCATCAAAAGGGGGTATATGGCAAAGGTAGTAAATGCGGTTGCGATTATAGAGATGCGGTGGAAATTCTCACATAATTTTAGCATTTAAGCAAGAGATGAAGTAGCCACGAATTACACGAATTAGACAAATTTCTAATTGAGATATGTCAACGTGTTTGCAATTTGTGAGAATTTGTGTCAAAACTTTTTACTGGTTTGTAAAAATCTTAAAAATAATGTATTAATTTATTTTATTTTCTACTCAATAATTTGGTTTTTAAGTGTTTGTGAAAATTTGTGTAATTGGTGGCAAAACTTTAATAATGTATAAATGCGTTTGCAGGGCTGTTATGGTTAATCATTTTAATTTACTATTTTTGCCACACAGAATAAGGGCATTGTAGAGCCAATATGCTGAATTTAAAAGCAAAACGATTATGATATTACCTATAGTAGGATACGGCGACGCGGTTTTAAGAAAAAAAGGAGTAGAGATACCGCAGGAATACCCTGCCCTAAAGCAAATTATAGCCGATATGTACGAGACTATGTATAATGCTTACGGAGTGGGCCTTGCAGCGCCGCAGGTGGGCCTTGCCATAAGGCTTTTTGTAATAGATACCCGCCCTTTTAGCGAAGACGACGACCTTAGCAAAGAAGAGCAGGAGCAACTTGCAGGCTTTAAAAAAACCTTTATTAACGCTACTATTGTAAAAGAAGAGGGCGAAGAATGGTGCTTTAACGAGGGCTGCCTTAGCATACCCGAAGTGCGTGAAGACGTATATCGCCACGAAAAAATTACCATTGAGTATTTTGACGAAGACTTTAATAAGCATACCGATGTTTACGATGGCCTTATTGCCAGGGTAATACAGCATGAGTACGACCATATTGAGGGTATTTTGTTTACCGATAAAATATCATCGCTTAAAAAGCGTTTAATACAAAAAAAGCTACAGAACATAATGGAAGGCAAAACCAGGCCGGATTATAAAATGAAATTTGTTGCCAAAAAAGGCAGATAATTTTTGTTTTTAAAGTCAAAGATTAGATATTTGCCAACCTATTAAAAAACGAACATAATGAGTATTGATAAAATATTAGCTATTTCCGGAAAACCGGGATTATATGAATTAAAGCTGCAAACAAGAACTGGTTTTGTAGCCGAATCGCTAACAGACGGAAAAAAAATAACAGTAGGTTTAAGAAGCAACGTAAGCTTATTATCTGAAATATCTGTGTACACTTACAATGGCGAGGTTCGCCTTGCTGAGGTATTCAGGGCTATTGCCACTAAAGAAGGTAACGGCCCGGCTCTGTCTCATAAAGAAGATAATGCTACCCTTGATGCTTACTTTAGAGAGGTATTGCCTGAGTTTGACGAAGACAGGGTATATGCATCTGATATTAAAAAGATACTTAACTGGTACAACATGCTACAGCCAAAAGGCCTTGTAACTAAAGAAGAAGCTGCGGCTCCTGCTGCTGTTACTGCCGAAGCCCCTGCTGAAACAGAAGAGGTTAAAGCCGAAGAATAGTACACTATACATTATAAAATTATCCTGCCTTTTGCTTTTAAAGGGCAGGATTTTTTGTTTTATGAAAGGAAAAATCCAGGATTGTTTATAAAAATTAAAAGCATTACTACAATTAGAACTACTGATATTAAAAAATACTGATAGATTTTTAACCTGTCTTTATATATCAATTTTAAACCCCAAGTTATAATTACAGATATTGCACTTGCTACCATCAACCCGAATCCTAACACAGCAACAACATCTCCCGTTAAAAAAATCATTTTATAATTTGTTAAGAGTCAAATATAATCAAAGCAAATTATGCGAAAAGAATTTTTTGTTGTATCACTTAAAGTTGAAGTTTGAATAAATTAAGATTATCAGGAACAGTATAACAATAAGTAATATAGATATTATTACATACCAGTATAGTTGTAGCCTGTCTTTAAATACAGCTTTTAAAAGTAAGGTAATTATGATTGATAGTACACTTGCTAAGAGTAATACAAATCCCAATACAGTAACATATGCGTTTAAAAAGATTATCATAATTTGTTAGGAGTTTTATCAATGGCATTTACAATGCGTAGATTTTAGAGTGTCCTCTATTTGTGTATGCTTTAAATTCCTGCTGAAAATATACCTTGTTTATAAATTGGCCTGCTAACCTACTTTAAATTTGGTTTAAACATATGATTTAGGCACAAATAAAAATAAAGTTTATTATTCTATTATTTCAATATATCGGATTCTTTACTTTTACGCAAAATTTATACACCATGAACACACGCCAGCAGCAGCTTGATGCCTTTAACAGGCTTTTGGATATAATGGACGACCTTCGCGAAAAATGCCCGTGGGATAAAAAGCAAACGCTGCAAAGCCTTCGCCACCTTACCATAGAGGAAACGTACGAGCTTGGCGATGCCATACTGGACAACGACCTGCCCGAAATTAAAAAGGAGTTGGGCGACCTGCTGCTGCACCTTGTTTTTTATGCCAAGATTGGTAGCGAGACCGGCGATTTTGATATTGCCGATGTAGCCAACAGCATCTGCGACAAGCTGATCCACAGGCACCCGCATATTTATGGCGATGTGGTGGTGGAGAACGAAGAGCAGGTTAAGCAAAACTGGGAAAAACTGAAGCTTAAAGAAGGCAAGACGTCGGTGCTGGAAGGTGTGCCTAAAAGCCTTCCTGCGCTGGTTAAAGCCAGCCGTATTCAGGATAAGGCCCGTGGTGTAGGTTTTGACTGGGAAGAGGCCAACCAGGTTTGGGATAAGGTGCAGGAAGA
Organism: Flavobacterium subsaxonicum WB 4.1-42 = DSM 21790; assembly: GCF_000422725.1. Taxonomy (GTDB): domain Bacteria; phylum Bacteroidota; class Bacteroidia; order Flavobacteriales; family Flavobacteriaceae; genus Flavobacterium; species Flavobacterium subsaxonicum. Next base: position 140,541 of record NZ_KE383911.1, on the reverse strand, counting down.
GTTGCAGGAGTTTCATGATGAGGTAGAGGCCGGCGATAAAGACAAGACCGAAGCCGAATTTGGCGATGTGCTTTTCTCGCTTATCAACTACGCCCGCTTTTTGGATATTAACCCCGAGGATGCCCTGGAGCGCACCAATAAGAAGTTTATTAAACGTTTTATGTACTTGGAAAGTAAAGCATCGGAACTGGGCAAACCTCTTGCCGATATGACCCTTGCCGAAATGGATGTATTTTGGAACGAAGCCAAAAAATTATAAATGAACAGAATTTTACTTATCTGCCTGCTGTTTAGCGGGTTTTGTTTCGCACAAAAAGCTACCGTTGCCGACTTAGAGATTAAACTGGAACCCGGCGCTACCGAAGAGCTTATGTATGGCTTTGCTGCCGGAGACCGCGTTATTTTTAACATTACCCCTAACGGTGCTCCTGTTTCTGAGATTACCGTTATGCAATACCCTGACGTAGTTAAATACAGGGGGCAGGAGATTAAAAAAGAAGAGAAGAACGAATTTACGGTGACAGATAAGTCGGTTTTTGTGTTTAAATTCACCAATAAAGCCAAAGGCAAGCGCAGTTGCAAAGTAATGCTGCAACGGGTTGCCAAAAATGCCGACACCAAAAATTTTAATACGGCGGTAAAATGGGCTACGGTTCAGGATACGGTGTATAACGCATTGACAAAAGATGTGGTTGCCGGCTACGATACGCTGCGTGTACAAAAAACACGGCGCGTAATAGCATCTGAAAAAAAGTATGAAGAACTGGTTTTAGATAAAAGCCAGCGCGTTAATGCCAAAACATCGTTAGGCGATACTAAGGCGGCTGTAGCTTTTACGCTTCCCGTAAACAGCACCTCTAAAGATGAGACTAAAAAGGTAGTTGCCTGGGCGTACTGGGTAGGCGTGGGCGAAGAGAGCAACGAGTTCTGGAAACAAAACCGCAAATTAATTGTTGAGGGGGTTAAGGGTGTGGCCACCTATTTTACGTCGCCCCTTGGTGGCGTAGCAGCGGGTGCGCTAACCAGCCTGGCGCTTCCGGTTAACGGCGAAGATGTACAATATGCCCTGGTTAACGAGTTTAACAGCACCTTGTTTTTTAAAGACAAAGCCTATAAAGCGTATGACGATGGCAAGGGTATAGCAGCCTACAAGCGCTTTACCGATGCTACCCTGCTACAGGGCAAATTCTACATGGTACTGGCTAACGATAATTACATACAGCCGCTGGATGTAAACGTAAAGGTTTCGGCTATTATAGAGCACATAAAGTATAAAGACGAAAAGTATATGGACACCACCATTACCCCGCGCTACGAAAAAAAGATTGTCCGCGAACCCCAAATTGTAACAACCAAAATACCTGTTACTTTTGATTATAAATAATAAGAAACCGGCTGTAAGGCCGGTTTCTTATTTATTGATTTTCTAATTTATATTGGTTTAAACGCGATTGTAAGAGTTTTTCAAGTTCATCAAAATTATATTTAATATTGCTACCTGTGATAATTAATGTTGTGCCAAACTTTTTGAGGTTAAGCAAAATCATCTTTTTTTTAAATAGATTTTTATCCTTCATGTACTTTTCAGGATTTACGGTGTAGATCATTATAAAGCAGGCACCTCGCACCTGTATCATCTTTATGTCGGTAATTTCCTTCCACGCTACAAAGCCACCACTAATAGTACTATAATTATTAAGAATGCCCTTATCATTAATAATAATCGCGGGTTTATTATTGCGCAGTTTTTTTGCAGAATAAATTAGTGCAGCACCAAACAGCAAAAATACAACCATAGTTAATATTTTCATAGAAATGGCATTTAAAGGAGATTGTTCGTTGGCAATAAACAGTAGCCAAACACTTCCTGCTACAAATAGTAACGCTACTATAAACAAGCTGATTACATCGAATTTATTGGGCTTAATTATTACTACATCCACACTTTTCTTGTTTATTGATTTCTAATTTATATTGCTCTAAGCGTGATTGTAGGAGTTTTTCAAGTCCATCAAAACCATATTTAAGAGTACTTGATGATATGCTTAATGGTGTGCCGTACATTTTAATTCCTAATTTTCTCATATAACTTTTAAACGGGTTACTATCATTCAAGTATTTTTCAGGATTTACAGTGTAGATTAGGAAAAAACGAGTTGATCGCACTTGTGTGATACTAATATGGGTTATATCCTGCCAGGCAATAAAGCCTACAGCCACACCACTGGAATTATCAGTAATACCTTTGTCATCAATAATAAGTGCCGACTTGTTATCAAACAATTTTATAACAGAGTAAATAAGCCCAATTCCAAAAAAAAGAATGCCTATTACGCCTATTATCTTTAAGAAGAGCGGATTTCGGCGGGTTTGTTCATCGGCATGCAAAATCATCCAGACACAAGCAAATACAAATACTCCGGCTCCTAATCCGATCAATGCAATTTTGCCCTTACTCGATTTGATTGTAACTGTATCCACAAAATTAGTTTAAAAGGCAAATATATAATTAATCAGCTATAAGAACCTTATTGCTGTAAATAACCTTGCCATTTTGTTCCAGCCTTATAAAGTATAGCCCGGCGGTAAGGTTGTTGCGGTTAAGGGTAATTTCTGTTCCGTTAAGATTATTGAGTTGCTTTACCTGCTGACCTAAAGAGTTAATAATACTAAGCGATGCATTATTTAAAGCCACAGCTGTTGTAATGGTTGCACTACTGCTGAAAGGGTTAGGCGCTAAGCTTGTGCTAAATGTAGTTAGCTCTTTAACGGCAGCAGTAACCTGTGGGCAATCTATTGGGGTGCCGTTGTTTAAAAGGCCGGTGTTATAAACGTTCTCCCCATTGGTATAGCTGCACCTTACGGTAATTGCTGGGTCGCTCATTAGCTCGTAGCTTGGTATTAGCGGGTGCTCTGTACTGCCAACGCTTTCAATCCAGTTTTCGCTGTTCATGGCTATATTGCCTTCATAATGTAAAAGGTAAATGCGTACCCTTTTACGTCCCGTCATTACGGGTACAGAATCTCGGTACAAAACATTGTATAATTTACCGTCGGGCAGGGTAGTGGTTTCGCCTACCTGTAAGTTAAAATCGTAAAGCAGTTCGTCCTGTCCGTCTTTATAGCGGTACACTTTGCGTGCGGCAACATCTTCCCTTACTAAAAATTCGGGGCCGTCGGTTTGCCCGGCATTTACAAATTTGGCATAGGTGTTAACGCCCTGCATTACGGTACCGTCCTGCTCGATGGCGTAATTGTAAGCACCGCCAAAGTTGGCTACGTTTATATTCCACGCCGTATTATCTAAAAACGGAATGTAATCCTGTGCAGATACCGCACCGGCTGTAGCTAAAAATAACAAGCTTAAGAGTAATTTTCTTTTCATAGTAAATAGGTTTTAAGAATTTTAATCTAAACATAACACTTAAAATGTTATTTACCCTACTTTTTAAGAAAATTGTTAAGGAGTTGATAGTGTTGTTTGCTAATTGTACTTCTTTCTAAAGTAAATTAAATTGTTTTCTGAAACTAAAAAAGAAAAAGATTTACAACTCATCCCCTTAATTCTACAATTGGGTAATGTGCTTTTTTTTTGGATGTAAAAAGTGGGCATCTTTGCTCTATCAAATAACAACAACCAATTAAACCTTAAAGTTATGATACGATTAATTACCATGATTATTGTTTTTGTTTGCAGCACCGTTAGTGCTCAATCGCAATACGAAACCGGAATGAAAAAAGCATTTTCGCTTTGGGAAGAAAATAAAAGCAGCGAGGCTTCGGCACTTTTTGAAAGGATAGCCGCTGCCGAGAAAAACAACTGGCTGCCATCGTACTACGTGGCGCTTGTAAATACTACAGAGGCTTTCCAGACCAAGGATAAAGAAAAAATAAGCGCCCTGCTTATAAAGGCGCAGGCCGCGCAGGACAACGCGGTGGCAATTTCGCCCAATAATGCCGAACTGCTGGTTATGCAGGCCATGATACACACCGCGTGGATTGTTTACGACCCTATGACCAACGGCATGAAACTATCAGGCACGGTGAACGAAATTTACGAGAAAGCCATTGCCTTAGCGCCTAACAACCCGAGGGTTGTGTTTAGCAAAGCCGAGTTTGAAATTGGCGCGTCACGTTATTTTGGCAGCGATACGGCACCTATGTGCAAAGAGGTAGAACGTGCAATTGGTCTTTTTGCTACCTTTGAACCCGAAACACCTTTTAGTCCTAAATGGGGTAAGGATAGGGCAGAACAGGCACTTAAAGAGTGCGGAAAATAATAGGCAATAAGCAATTGGCAATAAGCGATAGGCAAAGAGAATACACACTATATGAAACTACTGACTAAAGAACTTTTACGGGCACTAACCCTGGGCGTTATAATATTTATTGTGCTCTACCTTATAGCGTTGGCCGGTGGCCGCCCACTGGGGTGGAATATAGATATTTTCAGGCAGTTTTTGTTTGTAATGTTATATACTGTTATGCTGCACCTGGGCAACATGAGTGTGTTTATTGTAATGGATAAAATTTTTCATGGTGTGCAAATGTCGGCCAGGCGTTTAATGGCCGGGTTTATAAGTTCGTTTGTAGTATCGGCAGTTATTGTGTTTTTGCTTCGCATTTTCGAAGATATTGTAATACAGGGCAAAACGCTGGTGCAGTTTTTTATAGATGAGCAAATTAGCAACTACTATGTTGCCATGATCATTACCATTGTAATTACCTTTTCGCTGCACCTGTTCCATTATTATAAAAAATACCAGGAAAACAGGGTAAAGCAACAAAAAATAATTGCAGGTACGGCATCGGCAAAATTCGAGACTTTGAAGAATCAGATCGATCCGCACTTTCTGTTCAACAGCCTTAATGTACTCAGTTCGCTTATAGAAGAGAACCCCGATGCCGCCCAAAAATTTACCACATCGCTCTCTAAAGTGTACCGCTATGTGCTGGAGCAAAAAGATAAGGAGCTGGTAAGTATTGAAGAGGAGCTTGCTTTTGCAAAGACCTACATGAACCTGCTTAAAATGCGCTTTGAAAACAGTGTGTTTTACGAACTGCCGGTAAAGGTGTCCAGCCCAGATGCACGGGTGGTGCCACTATCGTTACAATTGCTCTTAGAAAACACGGTTAAGCACAACATTGTAAGTCAGGAAAAGCCATTATATATACGTATTTACGAAGAGAATGGCTACTTGGTGGTGCAGAACGATTTCCAAAAAAAGGCCGTACTGCAGGACCGCAAGGGTGTAGGGCTACAGAATATTATTAGTCGCTATGCCATTATTAGCAGCCGAAAGGTTGCCATTGAGCAGACAGAGAAACATTTTACGGTAAAGCTACCGGTATTAACCAAACAAGTTACTATTATGGAACCTATATATACCACAACCACCGATAAGGAAAGCAGCTACTATAAAGCGCAGAAAAAGGTAGAAGAGATTAAGGGCTTTTACGGCAACCTCTTTTCGTACATCATCATCATTTCGGCATTAGCCATGCTAAACCTGTACACGTCGCCGGGGCACTGGTGGTTTTTATATGCCGCTTTGGGCTGGGGTGTGGGTGTTGCCATACATGCCATGAGTGTGTTTAACTTTATTCCGTTTTTAGGCTCGGGGTGGGAAGAACGCAAGATTAAAGAAATGCTGGATAAAGAACGTAATAATAAGTGGAGATAGAAGGAGCGAGTTGATGGTTGATGGTTGCCAGTTGCCAGTTGTTGGTTGCCTATTGCAAATTGCCCATTGCCAGTTGCCCATTGCCCATTGCCCATTGCCCATTGTCTATTACCAATTGCCTATCGCCCATTCCTATTGCCAGTTGCCTTTCCTCAAAATCAAATAAAAAAATAAGATCATGGAAGATATAGATATCGAAGTTTACAAAAACGTAAAAAAAAGGGTTAGGGATATTAAGCGTTTTTACATTAACCTTACCAGCTATGTGGTGGTTATTTTTACGCTGTTTGCCATTAATATGCTTACCTACCCATACTATTTATGGTTTTTATGGCCGGCCTTGGGCTGGGGTGTGGCTATTGCGCTACACGGCATGAGCGTGTTTAACCTTACGCCTTTTTTAGGCGCCGGGTGGGAGGAAAGAAAGATCCAGGAACTTGTGGAGAAAGAAAAGAGAAAGTTTTAGTGTTCAGTGATCTGCCTGCCTGCCATAGGCATGGTTGCAGTGATCAGTATCAGTATTCAGTTAGTTACATTTAAAACAAAGCATTATGGAAGAGTACGATAGAATAGCTTATAAAAAAGCAAAATGCAAAGTGCGCGAAATAAAAGGTTTTTACTACAACCTGTTGTGCTACTGCATTGTAATTCCGACCTTAATTTACGTTAACCTTACCTGGTCACCCCATTTTCATTGGTTTTGGTTCTCGACCGTAGGGTGGGGCACCGGCCTTATTTTTCATGGCATGGGGGCGTTTGGCTACATTCCGTTTTTGGGGCGCGACTGGGAAGAACGCAAGCTTAAAGAGCTGATGGATAAAGACAATACCAATTATAAAACAGAGTAGCCTGCACGGGCGGTAAAACCAATAGTATCATGGAACATTTTTTAACCGAAACCGAAAAAAATACCTTGGCCTCTAAAAAAATTGAGCGCATTAAAAGCTTTTATACGCATCTGGGTGCCTACATTTCTATTAATATTGTGCTGCTTATTTTAATGATTTCGGGCGCGGTAGTGGTGCACCAAACATTTTGGCAAACTACCTTTACTGTAACCGCGGGCCTTGGTGCCCTGGGTGTTGCTGGCCACGGATTGGGTATTTTTGGCTACAGGCTGCTGCTTTCTAAAAACTGGGAAGAACGCAAGCTGAAACAATTACTGGATAAAGAAAACAACAAATAGTATAGGGCCGGTACAGGCTCATAACAAATTAAGATTACGATGGAAAATTCATTTGAAGACGAAAGGAGAATAGAAAAGGCCCGTAAAAAAATACAGGCTATTAAAGGGTTTTATAAGCACTTTGCCGCCTATGTTATTGTAAACATAGTGCTTATAGTTATGCATTGGGTAGATATGGAACCCGGCGAGCATTTTTTAGAATGGAACACTTTTTCTACCGCCTTTTTTTGGGGCATAGGCTTACTGCTGCATGCTTTTGGGGTATTTGGTACTGATGTTTTTTTGGGCGCCGACTGGGAAGAACGCAAAATTAGGGAGTACATGGATAAAGATACCGGCAAGAAGAATAAGTGGGAATAATCTGGATTTGAGATTTCAGATTTTAGAATTGAGAATTCAGATTATAGATGATAGACGTCAGATAATAGACAAGATCCGATGACCATCAACCAACAACCAACAACCAACAACCAACAACCGACAACCCATAACCACAAACCAAACCAATGAACGTTATAATTATAGAAGACGAAAAGCCTGCGGCACGCCTGCTGCAACGCAAACTGCAAAAGCTGGATATAACGGCCGGCACTATGCTGCACTCGGTAGAGGAGTCGCTGCAATGGTTTGCTAATAACCCGCACCCCGATCTGATTTTTTTAGATATACAGCTGTCAGACGGGCTTTCGTTCGAAATTTTTGATGCGATGCCTATCAGCAGTGCCGTAATTTTTACAACTGCTTATGATGAGTACGCCCTGCGCGCCTTTAAGCTTAATAGCATCGATTACCTGCTAAAGCCTATCGATGAAGACGACCTGGAGGCGGCGGTAAATAAATTCCGCGAACGCCAGCCCAAAGCGCAGCCGCTGTCGCTGGATTTCGATCAGATTAAGCAAATGCTGTCTAACCCCTCCGAAAAATGCTATAAGAAACGCTTTACCATTAAAATGGGGCAGCACCTTAAGATGATAAACGTTGAGGATGCCGAGTGCTTTTACAGCGAAAATAAAGGCACCTACATTCACACTACCGATAATCGTGATTACCTGCTGGAATGCACCCTGGAACAGTTGGAAGCCGAACTGGACCCGAAGCAGTTTTTCCGCGTAAGCCGAAAATTCATCGTGTCCATCAATGCCATTAAAGATATTGTGGTGTACACCAACTCCCGCCTAAAGGTTATACCGCCCACCTATAAAGAAGATGAGGTTATTGTGAGCCGCGAACGCGTAAACGATTTTAGGGAGTGGCTGGGTTGAGGAAGTTTACAGTGTTCAGTCACAGTAGGCAGTTTGATACGGTTAAATAAGTTGCTTGTGTTCATCCTCTCCCCCAACCCCTCTCCGAAAGAGAGGGGGGCAGCTTCACTCGGTTATTTCAATGCATAATATTTGATAATAGTCATACAGCCGAACTGTACCCGTTTTCGGCTCCCCTCTCCTTCGGAGAGGGGTTGGGGGTGAGGACAATAGATCAATTCTATTTACTTCACTGTGCTAACTTCCTTCCTCTTAGTATTCAAAGCACCGCTGCCAAAAAGTGCCCACCCAATTAATACCGGCTGAAAGAGCAATCGCGCCAGTCGTTTATTATCGGTATCAAGGCCAAAGCCGTCGCGATGGTTTTTATACTGCGCCACATTGCCCGGAAAAACTGCTGCAAAAAAGCTTGCTGCCACAATACCTGTTGTAACCCGCTCATTTTTTAGGCCGGCAATAGAGGCACCCAACAGTATCTCGGCAACGCCCGATAGTAATACAACAGTATCTTTATCCATCGGTACCCAGTTGGGCACCTGCGCCTGAAATTCCTTACGGGAAAAACTAAGGTGGCCAATACCTGCCGTTACCAACATTGCGCCTAAGGCTATCCTCGAAATATTTTGTGTTTTTGTGTACGGTGTGGTAGTCTCCATAATGTAACTTTTTATATAAAGTTAGGAGCATCCAATTTTAAAAGCACACATTTTAAAGCAACTTTATGATTGGTGTAATCAATGTCAGTTTTAAAAGTAAAGTTTACTATTGTAGCATTTAAAATTTATGTTGTATAATGTGTTGATTATTAAATTAATGTGTTTCTAATTTAAATATTTTCTTACCTTTAGATTATAAATTTAACCATTATGCAAAAATCTATACCTACCACAAAGGCACAAGATATCTTTAGGATATTACTTGGCGTCTTACTTTTATTTACCGGCATAGGGCACCTTACGTTTGTACGTAACGATTTTGCCGCCCAGGTACCCAGTTGGGTTCCTTTAAGTGTTGACACTGTAGTTGTGCTATCGGGCATTGTAGAACTTACCCTTGGCTTTGCATTAGTTGCTTTGGGCAGGTATAAGGTGTGGGTTGGCTGGGTAGTAACGGTTTTTTTTATTGCTATATTCCCCGGAAACTATGCACAATATGCTAACCATGTAGACGCATTCGGACTGAATACCGACAATTTAAGGCTTATACGCTTATTTATGCATCCTATACTTATTATTTGGCCACTATGGAGTACAGGTGCATGGAAGGCCACTTTTGGGAAGAAAGAACGTGTAAGTTAGTATGGTAGAATAATTAACGACTAAAATTATCGCAAAAAAAAACTGTTCGGCAAACAAAGTATGTTTACAGAACAGTTTCGGAATATGTGGTATTTTTCCTGAAGGAAAATCCGGCTTATTGGAATAAAGAAAGAATTTCTTTTTTCGCTTTGCCAATTTTCTGTTCAAGACGTCCCCACATTTCATCGTCTTTGCCTTCCTCATATTTCAGATCGTCGTCTGTAAGTTCGGCATATTTTTGTTTAAGTTTTCCTTTAAATTCGTCCCAGTTTCCTTGTATTTCAGTTGAATTTGGCATGATAGTATCGTTTATAGTTTGTATTTCGTTTTATAAAGATACTACTAACTATAACGCATAAGTGGTAACAAAATTGTAAATCTATCCTAAATAATACTTAATAAAATGCTTGGTTGTAAGCTAACTACTTAAAGCTTATACGATAACGACAACATTACAATCCGAGGTAAAATGTAGGTGCTCTGACTGGTTATATAAAAGTCGGATACTGTGTTGGTATTCCTGCGGCGGGTATCTAAAATATTGGTGGCGTTAATTTCAAACAGCCACGGGCTGTTTTGCGGACGGTATTCCAGGCTGGCATTCAGCGTACTAAAATCGGTTGGCAGGTTATTGCTGTCTTTATTGCGTTGATAATTGTAATATACTTTAAACGCAAAATCCTTCTTTATAATTACTTCATAGTCAGCTGAAAAAACATCCGAAACTACCTTAGAATCTAATACGCTTTTAAAAGTAGTAAAGTTCTTGTTGTACCTTAAAGTAATGTAAGGCCACTTTACGTTTCTGGTTTTTAGGGCTATACCAACATCCTGCGAATTTAAGGTAACATTATTGCGTTGTGCGTTAATGGTTTGTGCATACTTGTAACTGGATAGGTTTGTATTAATGCCTATATTAAACTTGTAAACATCTTTGGTAATAGTACCCACAAAATTTAAATTAGTTTCGGGGTTACTACGCTGAACAGGAGTAGTGTACTGGTTAATGTCCTGTAAAACAACCTCGTCTATAATGGCATTGTTTTTCTTGTAATAACTAATGAATGTGTTGAGCATAAGGCCATAAAAAATGTTATTCTTTTTATAGTTAAGGTTGTGGCGGTGGTAGCGTTCGTTTCTCAGCATCGCGTTACCCTTGTATATGGCTTTATAATTTTGTAGTGTATACATGTCGGCCAGCCTGTTATATCCCGGAAATTCGTTATCCAGCTTATAATCATACGTTAACGATTCGGCATTGCTAAACGCATATTCGCTGTACCAGGAAGGCTCTGCCAGCACCCGCGCAAAGTTATTGTCTACCGATAAATTGCTGGTATTCATACTGTAAACGTGCAGAAACACGCTTGGCCTGTTGGTCCATTTACCGATTAAGAATTTATATTCGACTCCCGCAAAGGCATCGTTAAAAGTATAATTCAAATTATTGCCAAAGCCGGCCGAAGAAAAATCGTTAATGTTGCCGTTCTGCATCTCCTGCCAATCTCTCGTATTATAGTTGTATAGGTCTAAAATATTACCGGCCGAAAAGTAAAGGTGGTTAAAATTATTGGCTATCAGGTAGTATTTTAAAAGTGCGTTAAGGGTGTTGTTCTTTACATTTTTATACTGTTGCAGGTTGTAAAAATCGTCCTGCTGTAGCGGAATAAGCCCCGACAGGAACAGCTCGTCAGTCATCCAGGTGTTGTCTATCTGCCTGTTATCAAACGAATGGCTAAGCACAAAAGAGGTATTGGCTTTAGCCGAATGCGACTTGTGCCACTCTAAAAACTGCCTGAACGAAAAGTTATCCTGATTGGCAGCAGTAGTAAAATTAGTAGTATTAATGTTAGTTTGAGAAACTAATAAATTGTTGGCATTAAGGGTATTAAACTTAGCATTGGCCGTATAGGTGTACTGTTCTTTAGCGTTTGGGTTGTACTTAAGCTTTAATTTAAGCAGCGTAAAAGCAAGGTTGTTGCTACCCGTTGACAACCTGTTCTCGTAAGTAGTAGTGCTGTTTTCTAAATATTCGGTAAAGGTTTCATTTTTAGTGTTATTGTCGGTACCGGAGTTAAGCGCATACCCAGATACCTCTAACTTTTTTGTAGCCTGGAACAAAAAATTTGCAGCTGCAAAACGGGTCTTATTGTCAACAACATCTTTGTTGCTGCCGGCGTAGTTAAAAAGCTCGGTGCTGGCTTTTTTATCCAATAAAAAACTGCTACCGCCTTCAAAACGAGCAATATCAGAAAAATCGAGCATACTGCTGCCAGTGTTGTTCAGGTCGCCAATAAAGCTTATATTAAGGTTGGGTTTGTAGTAAAACAGGCCGGTATGGAGCTTATAAAAATCATCGGGACCCGATGCCGCCTGAACATCGCCAAACACAAATTCTTTCTTGTCTTTTCGTAACTTTATGTTAACAGCCAGCTGGTTACTGCCCGATACTTCTTTCATAAACCCAACTTCAGAAAAATGATCCAGAAACTCTACCTTGTCTACCGCATCGGCCGGTATGTTTTCTACACCCAGTTTTGTGCCGCCGCCAAAAAAGTCTTTACCCTCTACCATAAAAGTAGTTACCTTTTTGCCCTGCAGCATTACATTGCCCTCTCTGTCTACCTCTACACCCGGCAATTTTTTAAGCTGGTCTTTAAGCTTGCGCTCTGCACCGTTGGTAAAGCTTTCTACGTTAAAAATAAGGGTGTCTTTTTTTACAGTAATGGGGGTTACCTCATAATCAATAACAATTTCTTTAAGCGTTTCGTTATTATTAAGCAGCTTAAAGTGATGTTCTTTAACATTGTCGTGCGGTTTAATGGTAAAACTTTCATCGTTAAAGCCAATGTAAGATACTGTTATAGTGTATTCTAAAGTAGCTTCGAGCACCAGCCTGTACCTGCCCTTATCATCGGTAATGGCAAATTTTAAGGCAGCCTCTTTTTGTGTGGGCTGCGCCATTACGCTAACACTCTCCAGTGGGCCTATAGAGTCGTTAACGGTACCGGTAACCACCCTGTTTTGGCAAAACACAGCAACACAGTTTATAAGGCACAATAAAAGTAAAAGGCGTTTCAAGAAGCAGGCGCGTATTAGTTGGTGGTAGTTTTAGCCGCTTTTTTAGCCGCTATTCTTTTTTCTATTTCGTCACTTTTAATTTTGCGAGCCTTTATATCATTTTCTACCATACCTCTAAATTCCTGTGGTGTCTTATTAAAAATTATTTCTCTCACTTCTTCCTGAGTAAGTACTTTACCTTTTTCAAGCCGGTCTATCGCCGGATCTTTATCCAGGTTAAGGTCAATCTTTTTTACGTAAAGCGTTGTGGTATATGTTTGTAACTCTAAAATTAAGCCTGGTAACCCATGATAGCCGTTTGGCCCGTAAGCAACCGGAATTTTTGGAGTATACCAAGCCGTAATTGTAAATTTAGGGTTATCGTCCCAACCGTTACTATTATGTTTTATCGATGTGGCTTTATAACAGGTATAACCGTTAATTATCTTTGTCTCGTTAGTAAGCTCCCAGTCCGATTTTTGCTCGTAGTTAATTAAATACTCATTACCACATAACAAACCATCGTGCCTGTACTGATTTTTTGTAGGGGCAACGTAAAATTTAGATTCTACCATAACCAAAGAGCAAAAATCTTCTATGGTTTGGCCGTCTACAGGCATACTTGGATTTACATAAAAGTATGATTCTTTGGGAGTGAACTTGAGGTTAAATGTATAAAGAACAGTGGCTTTAGTAGTTTTATCCAGTTCGCTTTTAACAACATCCAGGGTTTCTTCGTCCGGATCATATAAGGTTTTGATACCGTATTGCACCACACCATTTTTTATTTGCGAAAAGGCAAACGAACACGACAGTAAAAGCAGCAGGCTAATATTTTTCAGCATTTTTTTTGAATTTAAAAAAGGCTAACAGAACCTGATATCTGTTAGCCTTGATTGATATTAGTTATGCTGCTAAACTAAACTTTAAATGCGCTGCAAGCCTGCGGGTTTCTCGCAGTTAACATTTTTTTAACTTTATGTGAATCAGTATTTTCCGACTATGACTGAATTGTTGGTACGTGGTTTCTCCTGCTTTCCAGTATCATGTAAAACTGTATACCAAACAGTATAGAAGCCGTTACAACGTGGATGCTTTGCGAGGCAAACGGAAAATCGAAATTGTACATGGCAATGCCCGATGCTACTTCTACCAAAATAAGGCACAGTACCCAGCTTGTTTTGGCAAAGCCAAGTCCTTTTTGCTTGTTCATTATAAACAGCCAGATATTTACGGCCAGTACCACCATAGAGAACGAGCGGTGAATGTAGAAGTTTATAATAGGTTCGTCCATTACAAGGGCAAGGTTTTCGTAGCCCAGCATTTTAATGCGCTCGTCTACAAACTGGCGCACTTCTGTACCTAAAACCACCTGTATAAGGGTAAGTAACAGCGAGAACCACAACAGTACTTTAAAGAACCTGTCGGTTTTAAAAATGGTTTGCTGGTGTGTAAGGTTTTTGGCTTTATCTAAAATGTAGAGTATAAGTGCCACAATTACAAGGGCGGCTACCATGTGTATGGTTATTTTAACCGGGTTTAAAACCGAATACACCACCGTTGCCCCAAGCCATGCCTGGAAACCCATTAAAAATACGGCCAGCCATGAGAGCAATATAATACTTGACTTTGTTTTTTTGAACCCGAACGATGCTATTGCCATTGCCAGTACCGCAAGGCCTGCCAGAGCACCCACAAGGCGGTTTACATATTCTACCCAGGTGTGTACGGGGTTAAATTCGGCGTAATCGTGTTTGGTGTACTCGTCCCAGTTGGTAGCGTTATATTCGGTACCTGTGGTAAAGGTTTCTTTAGCCACCCAAAGTTTTTCATCTTTTATAATAACCTGCCCCGATTTAAACTCGCGGTTAGGGGCCCACATAAGCTCCTTAATATCAGTAGGGGGTATGTAATAGCCAAAACACCTTGGCCAGTCCGGGCAGCCCATGCCAGAGCCCGTCATGCGTACCAGCGCACCGGCAACAATTACAAGGTAAACAAGTACTAACGCTATTTTTGTAATTTTTGGAAACAGTCGTTTCATTATGTATGGTTTTAATTTCCCGCAAGGTCTAAAAGGCGTTGCAGGTATAAAATGATAAAAGTCATTTTGTAGCCTATGATCACTGCGTTCGTTTTATTCGAATTGCTATCATTTTCGTTTTTCACGCGTAGTCATTGCGAGGGAGGCACGACCGCGGCAATCTAATACAGCAATGAGATTGCTTCGTTCCTCGCAATGACAGTGCCGGAGTAGGATGCAACTCACAATCCGTAACCCAAAACTCTAAACTAATCAACAACTACAAGTCCCAACTTCTTAGCCCTTTCCATCATGTAATCGTGGGCGGCCTGGTACTCATTAGGTATTTCGCCTTCTAAAATAGCCTCTTTAATGGCTTCTTTTAAGATGCCAATTTCCTTAGACGGTTTGATGTTAAAGGTAGCCATGATCTCTTCGCCCGATATTGGCGGCTGAAAATTACGAACGTGGTCGCGCTCTTCTACCTCCACAATTTTTTGGCGTACAATCTTAAAGTTATTGTGGTATTTTTTAAACTTATTAGGGTTCTTGGTGGTAATATCGGCTTCGCAAAGCGTCATCAGGCTCTCTACATCTTCGCCGGCATCAAAAACTAATCTGCGTACAGCCGAATCTGTAATAATATCCTGCGCCAAAACAATAGGGCGCGAGCTGAGCATCACCATTTTAGAGACAAACTTCATTTTATGGTTAAGCGGCATGTGCAGGCGTTCAAACAGTTTTTTAACCATTTTGCCACCCACAAATTCGTGACCGTGAAAGGTCCACCCCACTTTTTTGCTAAATTTTTTTGTGGGAGCCTTGCCAATATCGTGCAACAGGGCAGCCCATCGTAGCCATACATCATCGGTATTCTGGGCAATATTATCGACCACCTCAAGGGTGTGGAAAAAATTATCCTTATGCGTTTGGCCCTCAACCTCTTCAACGCCTTGCAGGTTGGTAAGTTCGGGCATTATGATGTGAAGCAGACCGGTTTGGTGCAGCAGCTTAAACCCAACCGACGGCACAGCAGCCGACAGTATCTTGTTAAGCTCGTCTACAATACGCTCGCCGGTAATAATTTTTATACGCTCTTTATTGCGCCCTATAGCCGTAAGCGATTCGGCCTCGATGGTAAAACCCAATTGCGTGGCAAAACGAATGGCGCGCATCATGCGTAACGGATCATCAGAATACGTAATATCCGGGTCTAAAGGCGTACGGATTATCTTGTTCTTAAGGTCTTCTATCCCGTTAAACGGATCTACCAGTGTACCATAATCAGCCTCATCTAAAGACAGTGCCAGGGCGTTAATGGTAAAATCGCGGCGGTTCTGGTCGTCTTCCAGCGTACCGGTTTCCACAACAGGGTTGCGGCTATCGGTGCTGTACGATTCTTTTCGGGCGCCAACAAATTCAATATCAATACCTTCAAAACAAAGCATGGCAGTGCCATAGGTTTTAAAAACCTGCACTTTTGGTTTGTTAGGCAATAAGGAAGATACCTCCTGGGCAAGCGCTATACCGCTGCCAACGGCTACAATATCTATATCTTTTTTAAAGTCGCGCTGCAACAAAAAATCCCTTACAAACCCGCCAATAACATAACTTTTTACGTTAAGCTGGGTTGCGGCCTGCGAGGTTATTTTAAAAATTTTGTTATCTAACGCTTCTTTATGGGTGGTCTTTTTCATTAAGGTCGTATCACTTTCACCGTCAAATCGTTACCAAGTTTTATAATGGTAGATGGTTTTGCGGCAATTTTATCGTGCTGCAAATTTACAATATAGTCTACGCCGTCCAAAATATGATGGTCAATTTCTTTAAAAGAATTAGGGGTAGGCCTGCCGCTTATGTTTGCCGATGTGCTGACCAGTGGTTTTTTCATGCGCTCCATAAGCTTAAAGCAAAATGGGTCTTTTACCAGCCTAACGCCAAGTGTTTTATCCGGTGCTATAAGGTTAGGCGCCACATTGCGCGGGTTATCCAGCACAAGGGTGGTAGGTTTTTCAGATAAATCGATTAACTGCCACGCCACTTCCGGAATTTCCTTAAACACATTGTGCATCATGCGGTCGCTGTTCATAAGCACTATCATGCTTTTGCTTTCCATGCGCTGTTTAAGGTCGTATATTTTTTTAACAGCATCGGGGTTGGTGGCATCGCAGCCAATGCCCCAAACGGTATCGGTAGGATAAAGAATTATACCACCGTTTTTTATCGCCTCAAAGGCATTGTGTACTTCTGTATTAATATCGGGTGTGCTCATTAGTAAGTGTTTAAAACATCCACAACTTTGGTAACTTCTAAATCTGTAAGCACGGGGCTTATAGGCAGGCTTAGTACTTCGCGGTGAATTTGTTCTGTAATGGGCAAAGATAAGGCACTTAAATTAATATATGCCTCTTGTTTATGAATGGGAATAGGATAATGTATAAGCGTCTGTATATCAGCGGCAGCTAAAAAGCGTTGCAACCTGTCACGTTCCTTTGTACGCACCACAAAAACGTGCCATACATGTGCTAAATCGTCTACAGGGCGTTGCGGCAGTTTTATTTTAGGGTTGGTAATGTTGGTAAGATAATAATCGGCTATTTGCCTGCGGCGCAGGTTTTCGGTATCCAGGTACCTGAGCTTAACATCCAGCACGGCTGCCTGAATTTCGTCTAATCTGGAATTCAACCCCTGATATTTGTTGACGTATTTAGTATCCGACCCGTAATTGGCCAGTGCACGTATGATTTTTGCCAGCGCATCATTGTTAGTGGTAACCGCACCGGCATCGCCTAAAGCACCTAAATTCTTGCCAGGATAAAAGCTAAAGCCCGCAGCATCGCCCAGGTTACCGGTTTTAATACCGTTGCATTGCGCACCAATGGCCTGTGCGTTATCTTCAATTATTTTGAGGTTGTGCTTATCGGCCAGGTCTTTTAATTCCTCCGAAAAAACTACCTGCCCATACAAATGGACTACCATGATAGCCTTTGTTTTAGGGGTTATTTTTTCTTCAATCTTGGCGATGTCTATGTTGTACGTTTCAATAGTTGGCTCAACTAAAACGGGAACCAGATTATTATCGGTTATGGCAAGTACAGAGGCTATGTAGGTGTTGGCGGGTAAAATAACTTCATCTCCCGGTTGCATAACACCTAACTCTATATACGCTTTAAAAATGAGGCGCAGGGCATCTAAACCATTAGCTACACCAATGGCATGCCTGCAGCCAATGTAAGCGGACAGGTTTTTCTCGAAACCCTTAACTTCTTCGCCTAAAAGATACCAGCCACTCCTGAAGGTTTTAATCAGGCGGTCTTCTATTTCCTGCCCGTGCAGGAGGTTTATTTTTTGCAGGTCGAGAAATTTTATCATAGGATAAATTATTTTTCGGAAAGCAATTGCTTTGTTTTTAATGATGATGAGATGGGTGCTCCCTTTAAGAGTAAAAAGAACAGGCTCCAGTTTTTTGGCTTTACAATACTGCTAAAAAAATATTTTACAAGCATAAAGCTAAGCACGCTAAGGCGGCCAAATATGCCATAATGCTTTCGCAGCACGTACAGCAATGATATTTTAAGCTCTTTTTTTATGGCGATAGATTTTTGCGTGCTTGCACCATGATAGTGTATAAATTGTGCTGCCGGTATAAGGTAGGCATTTTTGCCGTATGCCTTAAGGCGTTTGCAAAGATCGGTCTCTTCGTAGTATAAAAATATGTTGGTATCAAAACCGCCAATGGCATTAAAATCGGCTGACCTGATTAGCATAAAGCTGCCCGACACAAAATCTACCTTAACCGGCTGGTCGTACAGTTTTTTCCTTTTCGGATAACGTTTGCTGTTAATGGTTTCCAGAAACTTACGACCTAAGATTTCGCGTGCCGGCGATGCAAAATGATCCATAGAGGTTAAAAAAGCGTCGTTGCCCTTAAAGCTTTGTCCGCCCACAAGCCCCATTGTACTGTCTTGCTCCAGCGCAGATTTTAAGATGGTAAGGCAGTCTGTTTTTAAAACCGTATCGTTGTTTACAACCGCCAGATAGCGCGCATTGGCATACTGAACGCCCAGCATATTACCCCCGCCAAAACCGGTGTTTATACGGCTGCGCACCAGTTGCAAATTGGGCAGGCTTTGTGCATCGCACCAATTTTTAAGCTGTACATAATCAGCGTATTCTGAGTTGTTGTCTATAACTATTATCTGATAATTGCATGTTGCCGATGTACTGCTTACAATAGATTGTATGCAATTTTGGGTAAGCGTACCGGAGTTATAATGAATTAGTATTACAGCTATATCAAACATTAAAGTTGTTTTTGTTGGGGCTAAGTTGTTAGTTGTAAGCGTGTTTTATTTTAAAAGCGATTGGTAAACCTTAAGGTATTGTTTTGCGGCAGTATCCCAGTTAAAGCTGTCGGCACGTTTTTTATACTCGGTGCTGTAAAAGTCTTTATTGGCGTTGTAAGCGTCGAGGCCTTTAAACAATACAGCCGCCATATATTCAGGGTCAAAATCATCCCAATAAAAAGAATGTTCGCCGCCAATTTCGGGCAACGATGCCCTGTTGGCTAAAAATATGGGCTTGCCAAACTTCATGGCTTCTATGGGCGGAAGGCCAAAACCTTCGGCTACAGATGCCAGTACAAAACCCTTGCAGTGCTGCATATAATACTGCTTGCCCTGGTTGCTGACTTTACCTGTTAAAAACACCCTGTCCTGCAGGTTGTTGTCTATAATACATTGTTTAACTTCTTCGCCGTAAGGCTTATTATTGTTGCCTGATATTATCAAATTAAAACCGGGTACATGCAGCATCATTTTAATAATGGCTGTAAAGTTTTTTTTGGCTATAAAATCCCCTATAGAA
The DNA here is from genome assembly GCF_000422725.1 of Flavobacterium subsaxonicum WB 4.1-42 = DSM 21790. Classification (GTDB taxonomy): domain Bacteria; phylum Bacteroidota; class Bacteroidia; order Flavobacteriales; family Flavobacteriaceae; genus Flavobacterium; species Flavobacterium subsaxonicum. The sequence continues at coordinate 121,162 of NZ_KE383911.1, read as the reverse complement.
TATAGAAATGGCTTATCTGTAGGAACTTCGGGTTTGTAGGTCGATGTGTCTTCTAAAAACGTAACCGGGTTGCCATTGTAAATAACATACTCCGGCACGTTGGGCACATCAAAATATTTGTGGGTTTGCTCTTTAGCAAAGTTAGAAATATACGTAATGGCGTTAGAGCGGTTAAGCTTTTCTACAAACGTATTGTATTTTTTATTGTTGGTGTAGGGTTTAGAGATGCCCTCTGCAAAGTTAACATCATGAACCGTAAGCAGGTACTTGCTTACCTTATGCGGCTCAAACTTAAGATTTTGGTTAACCGAATGCCATAAATCGTGCTTATCGCGTACTCGGAACATTTTATACCTGTTGAGGCCAATAAGTTTTTTGTACTTAAACTTATCTTTAAACTCCTGCGCTACCTTGCCCGGGTTTTCGGCGCATAGGGTAAGGGTCAGGTCGCCAAAGTCCTGATGGCTCAGGCCGGTAACCAGTCCGTGGTTAAAGGTGCCAAAGCCCGTAGCGGGGTTTTTTATGTTGTGCGTTTCTAAAAAAACGTTTTTCATTGCATCAATTTGGTGTAAAAATATAAAAAGCATTTAATTACTCAACTAAAACAGCAAATAAGGGCGGCAATCTTAACCTATTTTTAAATAAAATTAAAGCCTCAATTTCAAAATGGTTATTTTTGCACAAAATTGTACCGCTACATGAATAAAGTTATCGCCCCAAAATTTTTAAACCAGCAAAAGGAAATTACCGGCATTATAGAAAATTTTGATACCACTGGCACTTTATTTGTAAACGGCAGGCGCAACAAAATAAAAACCTTTAACCTAAACGGATTGGTGCTTAACGTAAAGTCGTTTAAGGTGCCCAATACTATTAATAAGGTTGTGTATCGGTTTTTCAGGAAATCGAAGGCAAGGCGCTCTTACGAGTATGCCAACCTGCTTTTAGAAAAAGGCATTGGCACGCCACAGCCCATTGCTTATTTTGAAAACTCCAACAGCTTTAGCTTTTTAGACAGCTACTACATTAGCGAGCAGCTGGTAGCCGACTTAACTTTTCGGGAACTGGTAGAAGTGCCTGATTATCCGGATCATGATACTATTTTACGCCAGTTTACAGCCTTTAGCTTTTTGCTGCACGAAAAAGGTATTGAGTTTACCGATCATTCGCCGGGCAATACACTGATTAAGAAGATAGGCGATGGCAAATATGCGTTTTATTTAGTGGATTTGAACCGTATGAATTTTCATGACCACATGAGTTTTGAACTGCGTATGGAAAACCTGAAACGCCTTACTCCAAAACCCGAAATGGTTGCTGTAATGAGTAACGAATACGCCAAATTGTACAACAAGCCTGAAGCCGAGATAAATGCCCTGCTTTGGGAAAAGACAGCCGAATTTCAAAGAAAATTCTGGCGAAAGAAAGCACTTAAAAAGCAGTTTAAATTCTGGAAGAAATAACTATCGGGTAGCTTTTACTGTTATAGGCCTGCGATAGGTTTTTAGGGTAAAATACTTAAGCAGTTTCCTAACTTTATATTTCCTTACAAGATTTAGCGGCTTTGGTTTAAGATGCGATTTATCTTTATTTAAAAACGCAATACAGGCATCAATCATGCGCCCGCTCGATTTACCGTCGTAGTAGGGGTGTGTCCACTCCACATAATCTTTAATGGCTGCCATAGTAGCGGCGGGCTTTGTAAGTGCCAGTTGAATGGCGCCTTCAATTTCAGAAACTTCGGTAACATCTATTAAATGGTCACCCGGTTTGTTGTTGCAAAACGTAACCACCGGTTTTTGCTGTAGCAGAAATTCGATAATAGCCGACGTAGTATCGCTAAACATTATATCGGCGCGTTTAAACAGCGGAATAAGGTTGGTGGTATCGTAGTAATTAAAGTTATCGCCTTCTAAACCTATAAACTTATCCTTGGTTTCCTGATCCAGTTTTGGATGCAGTACACATAAAAACTGGTACTTGCCTGTAGCGGCCAAGCGTGCAATCTCGTTAAAAACAGCATCGTTTTTGGCAAGGCTAAGGCGGGTAGTAAATGTTGACGATATTAATATAACAGGCTTATCTGTAGCAGGCTTTTCCTGAATTGGGAAAAGCGGGTCTACCTTAGGCCAGCCTGTTTGTACCACCTCAAAAAAGCCGTATTTTTCGGCCTGTTGCTTAAAGATCTCTGTTGTAGAGGGGCCTTGGGTAAGATACAGGTCGAAAAAACCGCGAATTTTAAAATGGTCGCTCATAAGCGGCCTTTTGTTAGCCGAGAAACCATGAAAGATTTCCACCTTAATACCGGGGAAAAAGTCGGCAACAGTATCTGTAGCGGTTAACACCACATGCGGATTGTAAGCCAGTACTTCTTCAACGGTATTTAAAACCGGCTCGTTATCTTCAAAATATTTTTTGGTATACTCCAGTTCGCTAAACCACTGCACATCATACCCGCGTTTACGGATTTCTTCCTGTAAAGGCTTGCAGATAGGTATGCTGTACGGGTGGGCTATGTAGAGTAAAAATTTATACATTAGTTTTTTAGGTGCGTTTGCAAAAACTGGTTCAGGCTATCAAATATAAGCGATGGTTTTAAGAAACTGTAAAAATGCTCAAACTTTTTCTTAAGCGTTTTGGTAGAATTTTTGGCAATTAGCTCCGGGAAAAAGTCGTTAACGTGTACCGCTTTGTTAAAGGTGCCATCTTCAAAAATACTCCAGCTTTCTTTTTGTATCCACGGCGAAAATATAGTAAACGTAGGCTTGTTGAGTGCTTTGGCAATGTTAATAGCACCACCATCGTTACCAATGTGCATGGTACACTCGTTCATTATTGCCATAAAAGAGCGAATGTCTTTGCCAATAATATCAAGGTCAGTTTTTTGTTGGGCTTCCGCCGAACATAAATTATAGATCTCGTTAATTTTGCCCGATTGTGCCGGTGTATAATTAAACAGCAGTTTTACATTGGGCTTTTGCGCAATAAAGTTAATAAGCTCTACCATATACGGTATAGGGTAGGTTTTATTTACCTCGCTGCCTAAAATGCTAACCATTATAAGGTTAGTGGCAGTGCTGTTTATGTTATGCGACTGTAGCAGTGCCGTGGCTTTGGCTTTTTCGGCCTCGGTAACAAAAAGCTTAGGGCGGTTGTCTATAGGCGTGCCGTGCATTAAATCTTTAAACAAATTTTCGCGGCGTTCTATAGCAAGGCCATCGGTACTTTTGGGTATGTGAGGGTGCGCCACCTGAACATTATATGCCAATAGCTTTTCTTTTTCGCCATAGCCAATGCGTTTTTCGGCACCCGAAAATAACGTAACAAGGTTGCTTTCCAGCTTGCCATACGCATCTATTACAATATCGTATTTTTCATGACGGATGTTGAACAGGAATTTAAAGAACAGCCATTTACTTTCGCGATACGTGTTTTCAAACAACACTATCTTATCAATAAAAGGGTTGTTCTCTACTACCGGCTTGGTAAAAGGGTAGATAAGGTATTCAATTTCAGACTGTGGATACGCAGCCTTAAGGTTGTTGCAAATAATGGTGCTAACCAATACATCGCCAATCATTTTTTGCTGAATAACCAGTATGCGCAGTTTTTTTACAAAACCATCGGCACTCTGCATTTCTTTTAGATACACATAGCGCATGTACTCGTCCATGCTTAAAATATGCGCAATATCATAACCGCGCCTGCCGTTAAGCACGCCAAGTTTTAAAATGTAATATTTAAAGAACCTGAACTTAGGGCGAATCTTAAAATGATAAGTAGTAGGTTTAATATCCTTATCTAAGAGCTCTTTGGCTTTTAGCTTAGAATACATAAGGCGCTTGTTTAAAAACTCTTCTTTGGTTTTAAAAGAATAGTGGTCTATAGCAGCCTTTAAACCGCCTGTTTTGCCGTTAATATTCAGCTTTTCGTGTACCAGCTTTTGCGAGTAGTGGCATTTAGAACGCCTAAAGAGCCTTACGGTCTTATCGGTATTAAAAATATTGTTTATTAAGCGTTTACCTTCGTAAAAAAAGGTACGCTTAACAAAAAAGGCAACCTCTTCGGGTTGGCTGTTTACTTTGGCAACAATTTCCTGGGCGCCTTTTTTAGATACCCTTTCATCGGCATCAAAAAACACCACCCAATCGTGTGTTGCCAGTTGCAGCGTATAGTTACGCTGACTGGAAAAATCGTCGAATACCCGCTGGTAAAATTTTACATGCGGGTATTCTGATTTTATAATTTCCGGAGTTTTATCTGTACTAAAAGAGTCTACCACAACGATCTCGTCGGCAAACGACATGTTTTCCAGGTACTCCCTTATGTTGTGCTCCTCGTTATAAACAATGGCAAGGGCAGATATTTTAGTGGTGTTACCGCTCATTTATTGGTGGTTAAACCGCTACGTCGTATTCCCTTAAGGCGTTATTTAGCGAAGTCTTTAAATCGGTCGATGGTTTACGTTTGCCAATAATAAGGGCGCAGGGCACCTGGAATTCTCCGGCGGCAAACTTTTTAGTATAACTACCCGGTATAACAACGCTGCGTGCCGGTACAATACCTTTCATCTCTACAGGTTCGTCTCCGGTAACATCTATAATTTTTGTAGATGCAGTAAGGCATACGTTGGCGCCAAGAACCGCTTCGGCCTCAACACGAACACCCTCTACAACAATACAGCGCGAGCCAATAAAGGTACCGTCTTCTATAATAACGGGGGCAGCCTGTAGTGGCTCTAAAACGCCGCCAATGCCCACGCCACCGCTAAGGTGTACGTTTTTGCCAATTTGTGCACAGCTGCCTACTGTAGCCCAGGTATCTACCATAGTACCTTCGTCTACATAAGCGCCAATGTTTACATAGCTTGGCATTAATATAACGCCAGATGATATGTAAGCACCATAGCGTGCCACGGCGTTAGGCACAACACGAATGCCTTTTTCGGCATAGTTGCGCTTAAGCAGCATTTTATCATGATATTCAAAGATACCCGCTTCAAGGGTTTCCATTTTCTGGATAGGAAAGTACATTACCACAGCTTTCTTAACCCACTCGTTAACCTGCCAGCCGCCTTCTACAGGTTCGGCAACGCGTAGTTTTCCTGTATCGAGCAGTTCTATAACTTCGCGAATGGCATTAGTAGTGGTTTCTTCCTGCAGCAGGGCGCGGTTATCCCACGCGTTTTCAATAATGGGTTGTAAAGTGTTCATAGCTATTGTTAGGTGGTGCAAAGATACTAATATGGTTAAATTAACTTTAGTGTTTACGGCTAAAATCACAACATTAACGTTAAAAATTATAAATACGTGTTAGGCAAACATTTTTTATCTTTACGTTTAAACCACAGCAATGAAAGACAATTTTTCTGCACAGGCAAAAGCATACGCACAATTCAGGCCGTATTATCCGCCCGAAATGATAGCCTACATAGCATCGTTAACCACAAATAAAACCGCTGCGCTTGATGTTGCAACCGGTAACGGGCAGGTAGCTGCCCAATTAGCCAACTACTTTAAAGAGGTATATGGTACCGATATTAGCGAAAAGCAATTGCAAAATGCCACCCCTGCACCTAACATAACCTATAAGGTAGAAAGGGCAGAGGAGACGGGCTTCGGCGAAAGCCAGTTCGACCTTATTACCGTGGCCCAGGCCATACACTGGTTCGATTTTGATGCTTTTTATAAAGAGGTTTACCGCATACTAAAACCCGATGGCATTTTTGCCGTTTTGGGCTATGGGCTTTTTAATACAAATGCCGATACCGATGTGATATTGGATAAATTTTATTACGACATTGTTGGCCCGTATTGGGATGCCGAACGTCGCTACCTCGACGAAAAGTATACTACTATACCTTTCCCCTTCAACGAGCTTGAGGTGCAAACGTTTACCAACCACTTTACGTGGACTATTGAGCAGTTAATTGGCTATTTAGAAACATGGAGTGCTACCCAGCATTACATTAAAAAGAATGGCAGCAGCCCCATAGATGTTATTAGGCAAGAGCTGCAACAAAGCTGGGAGAAAGGCGATAAGAGTGTAACTTTTCCGTTACTTTTGCGCGTAGGAAAGAAAGTTTAAAGTTTCAGGTTTAAAGTTGTTTTTAACGTTAGTGCGTAATAGCAATTTTGGCAACCTGAAACTTTAAGCCTGAAACTTTAAACTAAAAAACAATGAGAATCTTAGCTATAGACTACGGCCAAAAGCGTACCGGCATTGCGGTTACCGACGAAATGCAGATAATAGCATCGGGGTTAACCACTATACCGTCTGAAACGGCTATTGCATTTTTAAAAACTTATTTTGCTAAAGAAAAAGTAGAAAAAGTGCTTATTGGCGAGCCTAAGCAAATGAACGGGCAACCCTCGCAAAGTGCCGATATTATCAATGCTTTTACGCTTAAATTTACCGAGAATTTTCCCGATATGCCCGTTGTTAGGGTAGATGAGCGGTTTACCAGTAAAATGGCATTTCAGACGATGATTGATAGCGGCCTGAAGAAAAAACAACGTCAGGATAAAGCGCTTATTGATGAAATTTCTGCAACAATATTGTTACAAGATTATTTAGTGCAAAAAAATAACCGATAATTATTCGCTTATTCGTAAAAGTGATACCCTGATAAAGGTACTATTGTAATTATGATAATTTTTACACACTTTCAGAGTAAATTTGTATTTTCAAACTAATATAATGTCCACAACCACCCCACAGGAACCAGAAGTGGTTCTAATAGGCGCCGGCATAATGAGCGCTACATTAGGCATGTTTCTTAAAGAATTAATGCCACAGGTAAAAATTAGTATTTATGAAAGGCTTGATGTGGCTGCCGCCGAAAGTTCTGATGCATGGAACAACGCGGGTACAGGGCACTCTGCCTTTTGTGAGCTTAATTATACACCGGAAACCGCCAACGGCGGCATAGATACCTCTAAGGCGGTTAAAATAGCCGAATGGTTTGAGGTGTCTAAGCAGTTTTGGGCCTACCTGGTAGAAAAGCAGCTGGTTAATAAGCCGGAAGACTTTGTGCGCAGCATACCGCACATGAGTTTTGTATGGGGACAGGAAAATGTAGAATATCTTAAAAAAAGGCATGAGGCACTAACTCAATTCCCGCTTTTTCAGGGGATGGATTTTAGTACAGACCCCACGACTATAAAAGAGTGGATGCCCCTTGTTATGAAGGGCCGTAACGAAAACGACCCTATTGCTGCCACTAACATGCCTATTGGTACCGATGTTAACTTTGGCGAGCTAACCCGCGATATGTTTGCGTGGCTGGCTAAACAGCCTAATGTAGATATGCATTTTGGCCACGAAATTGTTAGCATGCGCCGTTCTAAAAGCGGTAGCAACAAATGGAAACTTAAAATAAAAGACTTAAATACAGGCGAAAAAACGCGCTCTTACGCCACTTTTGTATTTATTGGCGCAGGCGGCGGATCGCTTCACCTGCTTGAAAAAGCCGATATTCCTGAAGGTAAAGGTTTTGGCGGTTTCCCGGTAAGCGGGCAATGGCTAAAATGCGTTAACGAGCAGGTTATTAAAGAACATAACGCCAAGGTATACGGCAAGGCATCGGTTGGCGCACCGCCAATGTCTGTTCCGCACGTAGATACCCGAATGATAAACGGTAAAAAAGAATTGCTGTTTGGCCCTTACGCAGGGTTTAGCACCAAATTTTTAAAACAGGGCTCGTATTTTGACCTTGCAACGTCTATACGCCCTAACAATATTATGCCAATGCTGGCAGCAGGCTACCACAACATACCGCTAACCAAATACCTTATACAGCAGGTTACACAGTCTAAAGAAGACAGGCTTGATGCATTGAGGGAGTACATACCGGATGCTAAAATGCAGGACTGGGTGTTAGAGTCGGCAGGGCAGCGTGTACAGGTTATTAAAAAAGACGAAAAAGAAGGCGGTAAGCTGGAGTTTGGTACCGAGGTAATAAACAGTGCCGATGGTACACTTGCAGTGCTTTTGGGGGCTTCTCCGGGAGCGAGTACGGCGGTATCTATTATGGCCGACCTCCTTGCCCGTTGTTTCCCTAACCAGATCAATACTCCGGAATGGCAGAATAAACTAAAAGCCATGATACCATCGTACGGACAGGAACTGAACAAAAACCCTGAGCTGCTTGCTAAGGTAAGAGAACATTCTAACAAGGTGCTTGGCCTTACAAGTTTAGAAACTGCCCAAAAGTAAGTACAGCTACAAGTATTTTTATATCTTTAAATCCTCAAAACCGGCAAACGGTTTTTGAGGATTTATTTTTTATAACCTTTTCCATCTCCTATGTCTGATAACTATACCACATTTAGAAAATTTCCCGATGCCGGCCAGGCCAAAGAACTGCAGCAATTGTTGCTGGATAATAATATCGAATGTCTGTTTGTAGATAATTCGCCCGGCCTGGGCAGTAGTTTTTCGGGCGATTTGCTAAAGGAGTACGAAATTCAGGTGCATAAAGATAATTTTGAAAGGGCAGCAGACATTGTAGAGAACCAGGCGGCTAATATGCTGAATGATATTCCGGAAGACTACTACCTGCTTACTTTTAGTGATGAAGAGCTGTACGACGTTTTGGTAAAGCGCGACGAGTGGAGCGAGTTTGACTACCTGCTTGCAAGGCATTTGCTGGAAGAGCGCGGCAAAACCATAAGCGAAGACGAGATTATAAAAATGCGCCGCCACCGTTTAATGGAGCTTGCCCAACCCGAAAAAAACCACATAAGCTGGATAATTTTTGGTTATGTATGTGCCATTTTAGGAGGCTTGTTTGGCATAACTACCGGCTATGTACTAATGACGGCACAAAAAACACTGCCCGATGGTAACAAAGTATATACCTACACCCCGTCTGACAGGGCACACGGCAGGATTATTTTTATCTTAGGCCTTGTTGTTCTGGCATTAATTGCGATTTTAAAAATCCTTAAGTTTTTTTAAAGGGGGTATTAATTTCCTAAATTTTAGAAGGCCAATACTATACACTCCGGCTTTTGCGTTAAATGGATAGATACCAATACTATATCCCATTAAAAACGTATGAAAAGCATTAAATCCTGCATTGTTATCGCAGCGTTATGCTGTATAATGCCCGCTTCGGCGCAACAAAGCTTCGGTTTATCCAAATATACTGCCATGTGCAGCTATTATGGCGAAACCATTAGCGGCACTGTAGATGCCTACGAATCCGGCCCTACGGCAGAGAAGGTAGTAAAAAACATCATGTCAGTCATCGGCTTAAAGCCTAATTTCGAATTGCGAGCCAGCAACGTGCCCAACGCCGCCGCGGTTATGATTAAGAGCAAACGGTACATTTTGTACAACCCCGCTTTTATGGATAAAATAAACAACGCCAGTGGCACCAACTGGGCTGCCATTAGCATACTGGCGCACGAAATTGGCCATCACCTTAACGGTCATACGCTCGATAATGTAGGCAGCCGCCCCCAAACCGAACTGGATGCCGATGAATTCTCAGGCTTTGTACTCCGTAAAATGGGTGCTACCCTTACCGATGCCCAGGCGGTAATGTCTATCATCGCTTCGCCTAATGGCAGCAAAAGCCATCCACCAAAAAGAGACCGCCTTACGTATATTGCCACGGGGTGGAGCAATGCCGGTGGGCAATCTAATACTGCGGTGGCTGTAGCTCCCACCGTTTCTAAACCCGTAACACAGCCGGCAATAGCGGTAACTAAACCCGTAACGCCTGAGAGGCCAGTTGTTATCAACAAACCAATAACACAACAAAAAATGCCGGTAGTGCAGAGTGCACCGTTAAGAACTTCGGTAACACAACGCACAGTTGCAAAACGCGCTACGGTTACTACGGTAAATACACAGCCATCGCGCGAGCAAAAAATACAGGAAAGCCTGCTGTCTAATAAGACCATTAAATCAGATGCTTATTTTAGTGCCAATCCGTCCGGTAAATATTATGTTACCGCTAAGGGCAACCTGGTGCAGGTAGAAAACAATAAAGTATACCTTATTGGCAGCCTTTCAAAATCAGACAAGCAGGGCTATAACCTAATGTTTGCCGATGATGGTGCCAACAGCATTTATGTAGCTTCGGGCGGCTTGCTGGTTAACGGCAATGGCTCTAAAATTGGTTATGTAAAGGCGAGAGAGTGAGCAGTAGACAGTTTTAGTATCAGTAGGCAGCAATAAAAAAATATAAAAATACCACACGCTTTAGTGTGGTATTTTTTTTACATAAAGCTTTCTTAAAGCTAAATTTAGCATGCGGTATTTTAACTAAATTGCAGTAAATATTTAGCCATGCAAAAGAGTATTGTTTGGGAAGGTTTGCACTATGATACCGAGGAGCACTGCAACATTAATTATCTTGATGAGGCAATTATTGTGCGCAGCGAGCTGGAGGGCTGGGCGTTAACCATACCGGTGTATGTAGAGTATGTGCTTCGCCTGGACCTGTACTGGAATGTTATTGAGCTGGATATTAATTTTACCGTGGGGCAGACCTCTTTTGCATATTTATTATTTAGGGATGCCGAAGGGGAGTGGACCGATGTGGATGGCACAACCTACCCCGAGTTTAAAGGCTGTAGCTATGTTGATATTTCGCTTACGCCTTTTACCAACACGCTGCCCGTTAAAGGGTCGAGGTGGATACAGGGGCAACGCCAGCAAACCGATGTGCTTTATATAGACATTCTGGCCAACCAGTTGCGAAAAGATACCCAGCATTATACGCTACTAAGCCCTAACAATTACAGATTTGAGAATGAAGGCGGAAACTTTACTGCCGATATTATCGTAGATGAAGATGGGTTTGTTACGCACTACCCGCAACTTTTTGAAATGCTAAAACCAATTTAACCCCTATGGATACCCAACAGCAAATAGTAGCGCTTGAAGCACGCTTTATAGAAGCCATGAAGGCCAGCAATGTAGATGAATTGCAGGAATTGCTAAGCGACGACCTTATTTTTACCAACCAAAACGGCCATATTGTTACCAAGGCAGACGACCTTAATATGCACCGGTCTGGCAAGCTGGAAATTTACAGCCTGGAAACCAGCGCGCAGCTTATTACTGTTTTTGATGATGTTGCGGTAGTATCGGTAGTGCAGGACCTTGGCGGCGATTTTGATGGGCACACCTATGCCGGTATTTTTAGGTACACCCGCGTTTGGAAACAAACCAACTCTAAATGGCAGATTATTACCGGGCATGTAAGCCAGATTGTGTCTTAAATTTAGATGTTTTCTTTTGCCTTGATGCAAAAGAAACAAAAAATCAAGGCTCTAACTTCTTATGCTACAAAATACAAGCTTCTGCTAAAAGATTTGAACTCGCTGTCGCTCAAACAGCAAATCTTTCTTAACGCTCAGCTTGTATTTTGCTTAACGCAACGAAGTTTAAGGCCTTAGCTTCACTCAAATGTGCTGACTCATGCGACTAACGTCAACCCGCGAGACAAAAGAACGTTACACTACTTTCCCCGCCTCCAGTTTTAAAAACTTCGTTACACTGGCAGGAATATCCTCCACATAATGACTCACATAAATAAGGGTAACGTTGCTGTGTTTGCAAATTTTATCTACTAAAAATTTAAAATACTCCCGCTGGCTCGTATCCATGCCCTGGCAAGGCTCATCAAAAATAAGCAGTGGCGGATTTTTTATCAATGCCCTTGCCAACAGGCACAGCCGCTGCACGCTATCGGGCACACTCTTAAAAAGTTTGGCATTATAAGCCTCTATTTCTAAAAGTTGCATCCATTGTAAGATGAGGTCGCGATTTTTGGCGGATGGTGCCCTGAACAACCCCAGTGTATCATAAATCCCCGACTCAATAACTTCTAAGCAAGACGACCCCGCAGGGAAGTACTGAAAAAGCTCCGGCGATACAAAACCAATCTTCTTTTTTATGTCCCAAATGCTCTCGCCGCTGCCACGTTGCTTATCAAACAAAATAATACTGTTGGCATACGCCTGCGGGTTATCGCCATTTACAAGGCTAAGCAAAGTCGATTTTCCTGCACCGTTATGGCCCGATAATGCCCAGCGTTCGCCCTGCTTTACCTGCCAGTTTACATTATCTAAAATGGTTTTATCGCCGTATTTTATCACTACATTTTTCATTGTAATAATGGTATTGTAATGGGGTTGCGGCTGCCTTGAGAGCAGGTGTTTCAATAAATCAATATCAATAGTTTTTTTCGCTATAGCGGAAAACTGGTCGGTTTTAAAATCGTTTAGAGGTAACTGGCTGATAATTCGGCACTCTTCTAATACAGCAACGTGCGTAATGCCGTTGGGAATTTCGTTGCCCGATGTTGTTATTACTACAGTAATGCCCGATGCTGTAATTTCGTTTAAAAGCAGGTTAAAGTCGGTACGGCTTGCAGTATCCAATCCCACCAATGGCGCATCCAATAGTAACAAAACCGGATTTTTAACTAATGCTTTGGCAAACATAAGGCGGCGGGTTTCGCCATTGCTAAGTTTAATAATTTCTTTATCGGTTAATTTGCTTAGGTTGAGCCTTTCGGTAACTTTCGGCACCGTCCAGTATATCGAAGGCCCATTATATCCTTCCGAAAGGTATTCCCCAACGGTTTGTGCGTCGTCTGAATCGGACGAGTTAAAACGTTGCTGGTAGTAGAGATCGGTAGTGTTGCTACGGTTTTTAAACTGCTGCGTTACCGAAACCAGAGCCACCAGCCGGTGCCAGTTAAAAGTAGGGTCGGGGCTATTTTGCTGATTAATAACAGCATCAAAATACGGATGGCTTACTGTGCCGCCGGTTATTAATTTTTTCCCCACAAGGGCTTCCAATAGCGTACTTTTGCCACTTCCGCTTTTGCCTACCAATGCCCAGTGCTGCCCTTTATGTATTGTAAAATTGAGTCCGCTAAAAGTTACGGCACCGTTATTTCGTATGGTTACATCGCTAAATTGTACTAAGGTTTCTTCCATCAGGCATTGGTTTTGGTGAGATTGGCAGGTATATCTCAAAGATAAATTATAGTTTCAAAAACTACTTCATTAGCTTTGCATAAAATTGCAAAGTATGAGCCATTTTCCGGTAACGTCGTCTATTTTATCCAAAACACACCTTAATAATTTACTGGTTGAACAGTACAACCTGCCACAGGATTCGCAAACCAGCCTGCTAAAAGCGGGGGTTAATCATACCTATCTGGTAAAATCGGGCGATGCTAACTTGGTGTTTAGATTGTATAGTTTAGACTGGCGCACGCTGACCGATATTAATGAGGAAATTCGCCTGCTGGACTTTCTTAACGATAGCAGCATTACGGTTTCGCATGCGGTAAAGGATGCTAAGGGTGACTATATCCAGCAATTGGAAGCACCTGAAGGCCTGCGCTATGGCGTAATGTTTACGTATGTTGAGGGCGAAAAGCTGCACAATTCTCCCGAAGAACTGCATTATAAAATTGGTGCATTAATGGGGCAAATGCACGTTATTACCCAAAATTTAAAAATCGATAGGGTTACTTATACGCCCAAAGTTTTATTACACGACCCGTTAGAGGCGCTTAAACAGTACTTACAACCGGGCAACGAACTGGACTTTATGCAGAGTGCCCAAAAGCATTTGCTGCAAGAAATTGAAAATGCTGATACAACTAATATACGTACTGGAGTGGTACACCTGGATATTTGGTTTGATAATATTGCGGTAAGCAAAGAGGGCGCAATTAGTATTTTTGATTTTGATTTTTGTGGCAACGGCTGGCTGTGCCTGGATGTTGCTTATTATGTATTGCAACTGCACAGCCTGGAGCGCGACCAGGCGGTTTGCGACAGTAAAGTTAAAAATTTTCTGGAAGGGTATGAGTCGGTTACTCCGCTTAGCGCGGAAGAAAAACGACTGCTGCCGCACCTTGGTGTTGCGCTGTACTTTTTTTACCTTGGCGTGCAAATCAACAGGTTTGATAACTGGAGCAATACCTTTTTTAACGAAGCCTATGTTAAGCGTTTTGTAACCGTGCTGGTTAAACGCTATTATGATATGTACTTGCTAACCGAAACTACACCTAACTAAAAATGGATATTAAAGTTATAGCTTTTGACGCCGACGATACGTTGTTTATAAACGAGCCGTATTTTGAGGAAACCGAAAAGAAATTTTGCGGCCTTATGGAAGATTACCTTTCGCACCAGGGGCTTTCGGCAGAGGTTTTTAAAACCCAGATTGCTAACCTGCCGCTGTATGGTTACGGAATTAAATCGTACATATTGAGTATGATAGAAACTGCTATTGCCGTTTCTAACGGTACGGTAACATCTAAGCATATTGAGCGTATTTTAGATTTAGGGAAAGAACTGTTGCAAAAGCCTATTGAATTGATAGATGGGGTAGAGGCAACCCTTGCGGCCCTGCACGGTAACTACAAACTTGTGGTTGCAACTAAAGGCGACTTAAAAGACCAGCAGCGCAAACTGCACGATTCCGGGTTGGGGCATTACTTTCACCATATAGAAGTTATGGCCGATAAAGAGGCACTTAATTATGAGAAGCTTTTGGGGCGACTTGATATTAAGGCATCTGAATTTATGATGATTGGCAACTCGTTAAAATCAGATGTGTTGCCGGTGTTACAGGTTGGCGGCTATGCCTGCCATGTGCCTTTTAGAACCACCTGGGCACACGAGCGCATAGACCATGAAATTGTTCATGATAAATTTACAGTGCTTACCAATATTATTGATGTGCTGCCTTTGCTGGCGAAGTAATAGGGAGATCTATATAGCTATTATATACCTACAAGGTCTTAGAGACCTTGCAGGAATTTACAGCGCAGGTAATCACTACACCAACCTGCAAGGTTTTTAGAACCTTGTAGGTTTAAACTACTCATAAAAAAACCAGCCCTCAGGCTGGTTTACTATTTATTCCGGTTTGTTCAGGTTTCGAATTTGCTTAAGCTTATCTTTCCAGGTTTTAAGCTCTTCGCGCTGGCGCTCTATATTCTTGGTTACCTCTTTTAAGAAAGGGTTTTCGCCTTTGCCTTTCGACTTAGAGAAAAACTGAATGTTATTTTCCAGCTGGAAAATCTCACCTTGTATCTCATCAATCTTACGCATTATAAACAACTGCTCGTTTTGCAGGCTGCGGCTATCATCGCCATCGGCCATTTGTTCAAGCCTGCTGCTAAACTTAACCATATCGGTTTCCTTTTTAGAAAGGCTTAGCTTATCAAAAAGGGCATCCAGTATTTTGTTAAATTTACCTTCTATATGCCTTCTTGCCTGTGGCACACGCCCAAACGATTTCCAGTTCTCAATGTGTTTTTTAATCGCATCAAGATCGGTTTTATGATCTCCGGTAAGTTCAAAATCCTTAAGGTTATCAAGGTATTCTTTTTTCTTATCAAAAGCGTCTATCTCTTCTTTATTAGCCTCGTTGCGGTTAGCATGCAGCCTGTCGAAGTAATGGTTACACGCCGCCTTAAAGTCTTTCCAAACACTGTCAGAATACTTGCGTGGCACATGGCCAATAGTTTTCCACTCGTCCTGAATTTGCTTCATGGTGGTTGTAGTGGTTTCAAAGTCTTCGCTGTCTTTAAGAGCGTTGGCTTTTTCTACAAGCGCCAGTTTGCGGTTTAGGTTAGTTTGCTGGTCTTTTTTAATGTCTTTATAAAAAGAGTTCTTAGACGAGTTAAAATTCCTTACAGCCGCTTTAAATGATGCCCATGTATCTTCGTTAACCTCTATTGGCACCTTGCCCGCTTTAAAAAACTCCTCACGAAGCCCTTCTACACGGTCAATCTGGCCCTGCCATGCATTGTGCGCCGTAATTTTTTCGGCAGCAATAGCATTAATACGGGCAATAATATCTCGTTTATTCTCTAAATTCTCATTTTCTACCTCGCGGCTTTTGGCAAACAGCTCTTCGCGTTTGTCATGCAGTTGCTTGGTAAGCTCGCTAAAGCGGTTCCAAAGCTCCTCGCGATGATCGCGTGATACCGGGCCAATCTCTTCTTTCCATATCTTGTGCAGCGCCTGCAACTCACGGAAAGCCTTGTTAACATCGGCCTCATTAACCAGTTCTTCAACACGGGTAATAATCTTTTGTTTTTGCTCCAGGTTGTGTTTAAAATCAAGGTCGCGCGCTTCGCGGTCTAAATGCAGGTGATCGTAAAAACGCTCGATATGAAAGTGGAAGTTGTTCCAAACGTGGTTGTACTTATCGCGGGGTATAGGCCCTGCGTTTTTCCAACGCTCGCGCAGGTCGTTAACCTGTTTAAGGGCATCTTTCATGTTCTCGCCACCTTCGGCAAGGTTTTTAAGCTCCTCTACAATAGCAAGCCTTTTTTCGAGGTTGCCTTTAAGATCTGTCTGCAGCTTTTTAAAATGCGAATTTTTCTTATCCCTGTACTGGTTGTAAAGGGCGTCGAATTTATTTTTTAGCGGAAAATGGTATTCAAACTCCGTAGTATCGCCGTTGTGTTCGTGGCTGTACTCGTCTTTTTTCTCCTCTATAAAATGGTTGTACTTGTTATAAAATTCCCTGCGGATTTCTTCCACATGGTTTTTGACTGACATAACCTTATCTGCTTCGGCAAACTTTTCAAGTTCGGCTGTAAGCTCTTCCATGCTATGGGCTTCATAACTTGGCACCTCTTCGGTAGCTTCGTCATCGCCTTCATGGCTATCGGTATGTTCTGTATTTTCTTCGGTAGCCACCTCTTCGTGGGTATCCTCTGTAGTAGCTTCAGGAGTTTCTTCGTTAGCAGTTTCGGCAGCCGGAATTTCTTCTTCGGCAACTTCCGGAGCGGCAACATCTTCTGCAACAGCGGCAGGAACTTCGGTTACCTCGGGCGCAGTAGCCTCGCGGCCGGCACTAAGTACCTCTTCGGGAGCAAACGGAAGTTGCCCCTCAGTTTCATGTATCTGGGTAATATCATCAATATCATCCGGTACATCGTTGTTGTCTACAGCCTTGTTATGAGGTATGTAGCCATTCTCAAAATTGCTGCTTGCTTCGTTCAATAGCTCTCCATCTGCGTTTTGCAGGTTATCATTCTTTTCTTCTAACATTGTATAAATGCTTAAGGGTTTAACTGCTTTATTGCCGAAAGATAGTAAAGGCAGTTTAAAATTCAAAGAAAAACATTAATTTCTATCACTTTTGTTATTTTTTTGAAACAAAAAATGCGATTTTAATTAAAGGTTACGTAAGAATTATTTTTTATTCCATATTGCCCAGGCCTTTTCTGCCTGGTGCACCAGCATGTCGTACCCGTTTTTAGTGGCCGCACCCTGAGCCTTGGCCAGCCGTAAGAATTTGGTTTCCTCCGGGTTATACACCAGGTCGAACGCAATATGGTTGGGTGTAAACAACGCGTAATCTAATGGTGGGGCAGCATCTACTTCCGGAAAGGTACCAATAGGGGTGGTGTTGATAACAATTTGATAGTCGGCAAATACTTCGGGCGTAAGGTCCTGGTACGCATAAATAACATCGGTACCGGTGCGCGAAACAAAATCGTACTCTATATTTAATTTGCGAAGGGCATAGGCAATAGCTTTAGATGCCCCACCTGTACCTAATATCAGGGCTTTGGTATGATGCTCTTCTAACAAAGGCTTGAGTGCCTTTTTAAAGCCGTAATGATCGGTGTTATAACCTTTAGTGCGGCCTTTTTTATCTATGGTAATGGTGTTAACCGCGCCAATTATTCTGGCGTTTTTAGAAAGCGAATCCAGTAGCGGAATAACCTCTTCTTTATACGGAATGGTTACGTTAACCCCTTTTAAGCCTTTGGTAAGGCGCAAAATATCGGGCAGTTGCTTAATGGTTGGGATGTCGAAATTGGTGTAGGTGTATTTTTTAAGGTTGGCTTTTTTAAACTTTTCTTTAAAATACCCCGCCGAAAACGAATAGCTTATGTTGCGGCCTACAAGGCCAAATATCTTTGGTTTCATTTAAGTAAATGATTCATATTACAATGATAACTGCGTTTTACACAGTATTAATGGTATGCCTAAAGTAGGGATTTATCTTATATCTTTTAATTATTTTATAAAGTTTAGAAAAATAAAGAGGGTAATTATTTGAGAATATGTACGGTTACAGGTAAATAGAAAAAACCAACTTTATTGTCTCCTTTAAGCTTTAAAATAAAATCTGGATCGGTTGAGGGGAGTTTGTTAAAAACTTTTTTTACTTCGTTACCTAAGCCATAGCCGGGGTCTTTTACTATTTTAAGATCGCTTAGGGTGTTGTCTTCCAATATTTTAAATTTTATATATACCCTATAAACTCCTTTAGGAGTATTAGGTGGAACATTTATAAATTTGGAAATCTGAACATTAATTGTTTTAAGGTTTTCCGGGCTAAGTAATGATATTTCGGTTTTTAGGGTATCAGCTACCTCAGCTTCTTTAATTTCCTGACTAAAAACAGTGCATTGCACTAATAATAATATAAAGAGTATTCTTTTCATAGCAGGCAAATTATCGTATGATATTAATAAGATTAACGAAGATAGTAATATACAAATTATACGGCATAAAAAACCGGCATACCGCTTTAGCAGAGTGCCGGATTTTTATATGTTATAAAAAATTATTTCTTTTTATGCTTTGTAATGATTTCCTGCACTAACGGACTTGCGAATTCGTTAGGAAAGTAATCTTCCAGCAAGGTATGGTGCTTGTAGTTAAGCCTTAAACCGTTACTAAGGTGAAAAACGCCTTTATCTGTTTCCTGCATCATAATGTACAAACCGGCAAGGCGGTATTCAATCTCGTATTCTTCAGGATAGTATTCGCAGGCTTGTAATAGGGTGTTAATGGCAGTATCATACTCACCTAAAAACTGTAACGTATCGGTCCAGAATAACCACGTATCTACAGCATAATCGCCAAACTCTACTGCTTTACGGTAGCCTTCCTCAGCCTCTTCATGAAAATGCAGGGCATTGTTAATGGTGGCGTAGCGTTTCCAGTACAGTTTGTTTTCGTTATCTATGCCAATAGCCTTGTTTACATAGTAAAGTGCTTTCTGGTAGTTTTTACGGCGAATGTAAAAGTCGGTAATGGCTATCCAGGCTTTATCTAACAACGGGTCTTCGTGAACCGTTTTCAGGTAGTATTTAAGTGCTTTTTCTAAATTACCAAGGCGCTCGTAACATTTACCCACACGCAGCAGTGCAAAAGACGTAGGATCGTCTAACTCCATAGTGGTCTGGTAGCAGGCAATGGCATCTTCCCAACGTTTTAGTTTTTCTAATGTTTTTGCTTTTTCAAGAAACGCACCCAGAAAACTATCGTCTATAAGCGTGGCATATTCAAACGCGCGCAGGGCACCCTCATAATCTTTTATGGCGTGGTACTGCCTGCCCAGTTGGTGCCATGCTACCTCGCTGTACGGGTTTTTGTCTATAAAGCTGTTTAAAAACTCGATAGCCTCAAGGTTCTGGTCTAAAAAGTCGAAGCAATACACTACGTTATACAGTGCAGAGTGGTCTTCGGTATCTTCTTCCAGGCACTTAATAAAACTCTCTTTAGCAAGTTCTAAATTGTCCATAAAAAGGTATTCCATGCCAATAAGCGAGTACACATCGGCAAAGTCATCGGTATATTTAAGGGCAATTTCAAGGTATTCTACAGCTTTGTCATGTTGGTCTCTCTTGCTGTAAATATTGGCTTTTTGTATGTAAATTTCTTCATTAGTTGGCTCAATAGCGTACAGGTCGTTTAATAACCTTTCGGCGATATCAAGCTTATCATCAAAAACTAAAATTTCTACCTGTACTAATTTTAAGCCTGTTGACCTGGGATGTTGTTCCAGGCCCAATTTTAAGGCCTTCTTAGCCAAATTAATTTTTCCGGTATCGAGGTAATGAAGGATGATATCTTCAAACTCCTCAGAGTCAAAAAAGAAAACTTTGTTGGTTTTCAGCATCGACTCAAATTTTGATAGGGATAAACTGCGATCTTCTTCTTCGTGGCTCAGATTCATACTCCTTTGTTTAAAATTATCCTTCTTAAAGTTACGAAAACTTTAGCTAAAAAGGAATTTGTTTAGATTTCTTTTAAACAATTTAATTAACAATTTTTAAAGTTAATTTTTTTGTTCTTCAAGAATCTCGTTCATAACTTCAATAATAATGCCACACCCTTCTTTAATTTCATCATTAGAGATGGTTAGTGGCGGTGTTATCCTGATGGCGCGCCCTTCGAACAAAAGCCAGAATAAAATAAGGCCTCTTTTGTGGCACCTAAGTATAACTTCGTCAGTTATATCGGGCCTTTCGGTCATGGCGGCAATCATAAGGCCTTCGCCGCGCACCTCTGTAATAAGCGGGTGCACTAACAGGCTGCGGAACAATTTTTCTTTTTCAAGCGCCTGCGCCATAATGTCAGTCTCCAGTATTTCCTGCAAGGTAGCCAAACAAGCCGCAGCAATTACCGGATGGCCGCCAAAAGTGGTTATATGGCCCAATTTAGGGTCGTGGCTTAGCAAATCCATCATGGCTGGCGATGCCGTAAATGCACCCACCGGCATGCCACCGCCCATGCCTTTGCCCATTACAACAACATCGGGCACTACATCATAATTCTGGAACCCGAATAATTTACCGGTACGGCCAAAGCCGGGCTGAATTTCGTCGAGTATCATAACGGCGCCTACTTCGGTACAGCGCTGCCTTACTTTTTTAAGAAAGTCGTTATGCGGCTGAATAAATCCGGCGCCTCCCTGTATAGTTTCCAGTATAATACCGGCTGTTTTGGTGGTTATTTTTTGCAGGTCTTCTTCGTTGTTAAACGTAATAAAATCTACATCGGGCACCAGGGGACGAAATATCTGCTTGCGCTCCTCATGACCCATAACGCTCATTGAGCCCATTGTATTGCCATGATAAGCATGATGGCACGAAATAAGCTGGCTCCTGCCTGTTACCCTGCGCGCCAGTTTAAGGGCACCCTCTGTAGCCTCAGTACCGCTGTTGGTAAGGTATGTTTTGCTAAGCGGGGCAGGCATGTTTTCAGCCAAAAGGCGGCATAATTCTGTTGCCGGGTTCTGGGCATATTCGCCATACACCATTACGTGGCTGTATTTATTTAGCTGGTCTATAATGGCCTGGTTAATGCGGGCATTTTTGTGCCCAAGGCTGGTTGCCGATACGCCAGCCACAAAATCAAGGTACGATTTACCGGCGGTATCGTATATATAAGAGCCCTCGGCATGCGAAACTTCCATGCCTAACGGGTAGGGGGAGGTTTGTGCCTGGTAGTTGTAAAAATCGTTAATCATGGTATTTTATTCTTGTAATTTTTACGCAGGTAATGTCATTTCGACGATAGGAGAAATCTTTTATGATGTTCTGATTTCGTTACGTATAACATACTGCGTATTCATTCTTTATGTGAGATTCTTCGACTCCGTTGCACTCCGCTCAGAATGACAAATAGTGTATTAGTTTTGCTTGACTTATCTTTATGAGATAGTGATTTATATAGATTCTTCGACTCCGTTGCACTCCGCTCAGAATGACAAACGCGACTGTAAACTGCGACTGAACACTGACTACTGCCCAATCTGGAAACCGCGACTGTAAACTGAACACTGACTGCTGCCCAATCTGTAAACTGAATACTGTTTACTGCCCACTCTTGGCTGCTGCCGGCGGAGCTGCCTCCGGCTTTGGCTTAGGTTTCGGGTGGTCTTTATCGTAATCCAGGGTTTCCTGCATTACCTCCATAGGTTTGTCTACTACTTTTGCGGTCGCGCGGGTTTTTTTAAGGATGGCCTCATGCAGGTCTTTTTCTTCCTGCGGAAAAATATCATCCTTTGTCAGTATCCGTTCGTCGCCCCGCCAAACAAAGTTTTTAAGCTTGCGTGCATTTTCATCCAGGTCGGCATCAGGATAGCTGGTGCTCTTTGGCATTACAAGCGACTGTACCACTACAATCTGGTTATTTTCCAGCTCTATGTGTATCTTGCTGCTAATGCCTTTATCGATGCCAATTAGCTCAGTACCGCCATCGTTATACATATAGTACAGCTTCTCGGTGTTTTTTATAAGGTCTATTTCATACAGTTTATTATCTCTGAATTTACCGTACAGGTTTACACCCTTAATCTGGCTGTACCGGGGCTTATCAGGGTGCACTTTAGACCATATAGTATCTTTTTGTACGATAAACGCATTGTTGAGGACTTTGATGGAATCGAGTTGCTCGGTCTTGCTATTACTTATAAGGTGGATAACATCTCCGGTTACCTGGCTTTCGCCATTCCACACTACCGGCCTTTTAATAAGCTGCGTAAGGCCAATAGCCTCGTTAGAGTGTATGGAGTCGCACTTGCCGCTCATATCGGTTTTATAAAAACGGGCATCGTTATACCCCCTCATAATCCTGAAGCCCGGCTTGCCGGTAACCACCATGCGCTTGGCGTGGGTGTAAAGCGAATCCTGTTCTACCAACGTGGTTGCAACGGCGTGTTTGGTTATAAAAAGCGAATCTTTTAGTTTGTAAACCTCGCCATAATGGCCTTTAATGTCGAATTTATTTACAGTATCTGTAACGCTTACGTTATTGGTGGCAGATGAAAATTCCCGCTTTCGGTCGTAATAAATACTGTCGCCCTTAATAAGCTGGGTATCGTATTTTATGTACGATTTGGTAAGCAGGTGCGCCACGTTTTTCTTGGTGTCGTAAAAGCCTTTTTCGGTATAAATAAAACTGGTTTTACCGGTAATGGTGGTTGGCCCAAAAACGTAGGAGTGCCCCGAATTGGTAAAGTAATCCAGATGGTTGGATTTCATTACATACTCTGGATTGGTAAGGGTAACCGCGGTGGTAAACTGGTATTTTTTCTGGGTCATAAAATAACGGCCCGACTTGCTTTTTAGGGTGTTCTTGTCGTTTACAATGGTGCCGTAGGAGTTGTAATAGGCCTCCTGAATGTTACGGTCAAAATAAACGGTATCGGTAGTAAGGCGCATTTCCGGAGAGCGCATGCTAACATCGCCACTGGCAAAAGCAAACTTTTTGTCGCCGTTGTATTCGGCATATTTGCTGTTCATAAAAATGGTATCGCCCTGGTTCATAACCACGTTACCAAAACCTTTTATATAGTTCTCGCTTTCAAACTGGTAGGCTTTGTTACACGACATTTTAACGCCATCGTGCAAAATGCGAACGTTGCCGGTAAGCACCACAGCCCCGGGAATCTCGGTCTGGTTGCGGTCTATAAAGTCGGCATTTTCTATAATTATCTTCTTTTTATCCTGTGCAACAGAGGGTACGCCCCAAAGGACGATGCTTATTATAATGAAAAAGAGTTTTTTCAAGGCTAAGAATTTTGTGGCAAATTTACGTAAAATACATTACAATAAGCAGGCCGCTTTTACCGAAGATTAAAACGAAAATTTTGGGGAGGGATTGTTGTTCGTTTCAGTCCTCACCCCCAACCCCTCTCCGAAGGAGAGGGGAGCCGAAAACGGGTACAGTTCGGATATGACTAATGCATTTCAACAACGGTTGAGTGAGCTATCCCTCTCCTTTGCTTCGCCAGTTAGCTGCGCTCGTGTGGAGAGGGTTGGGGAGAGGATGAAAACAAAAAGGCCATTCTCTCGAACGGCCTTTTAAAAATTATTTCATTATCGTCTGGGTCCTGTCCGGGCCCACCGAGATAACTTTTATAGGTACTTCTACCTCTTTTTCTATAAACTCAATGTATTCTTTAAGTTCTGCCGGAAGCTCCTCATAGGTAGTCATACCTGTAAGATCGGCAGCCCAGCCTTTTTTCTCAACAAATACCGGGGTAACATTTTCCGGCTCAATGTTGTAAGGCAGGTACGATGTTTCTTCTCCTTTATATTTATAGGCAGTACACACTTTTAGGGTATCAAAGCCCGAAAGTACATCGCCCTTCATCATATACAATTGTGTAACACCGTTAACCTGAACCGCATATTTAAGTGCAACAAGGTCTAACCAGCCGCAACGGCGCGCCCTGCCGGTAACCGAGCCAAACTCGTTACCAACGCGTGCCATAGTAGCACCGTCTTCGTCAAACAACTCAGTAGGGAAAGGGCCGCTACCCACACGGGTAGTGTATGCCTTAAATATACCAAATACATCTTTAACCCTGTTTGGGGCAATACCTAAACCGGTACATGCACCTGCAGCAGTGGTGTTAGAAGATGTTACAAACGGATACGTACCAAAGTCGATATCTAAAAGAGAACCCTGTGCACCTTCGGCAAGGATCGATTTTCCTTCTTTCATGGCTTTGTTAAGGTACTCTTCGCTATCAATAAACTGTAGTGTTTTTAAAACTTCAACGGCTTCAAAAAACTCTGTTTCAAGCTCTTCAAGATCGTACTCAAGGTCTACGTTATAAAAGTCTATCATGGCCTGGTGCTTATCTGCCAGGGCACGGTAGTGGTCTTTAAAGTTAGTAAGCTCTATATCGCCAACACGTATGCCGTTCCTGCCGGTTTTATCCATATAGGTTGGGCCAATACCTTTAAGGGTAGAGCCAATTTTTGCTTTGCCCTTAGAAGCCTCAGATGCAGCATCTAAAAGTCGGTGGGTTGGCAATATAAGGTGGGCTTTACGCGAAATAAGAAGACGCGATTTAATGTCGATATTAAATTTCTCCAGTCCTTCCAGCTCTTTCTGGAAAACTACCGGGTCTATAACTACACCGTTACCAATAATATTAACCGATTTTTTATGGAAAATACCCGATGGTATAGTTCTTAACACGTGTTTTATGCCGTCAAACTCCAAAGTGTGGCCTGCATTTGGGCCTCCCTGAAAACGGGCAATAATATCATATCCAGAAGTGAGTACATCAACAATTTTTCCTTTGCCTTCGTCGCCCCACTGTAATCCGAGCAGTAAATCTACGGTCATTCCTTTTTAAGTTTGTTTATATTTTGCGTAAATGTTATAATCTTTTAAAAACAAAAACCAATCCTTATGCAGGGTTGGTTTGCTTTGCCATTGCACAAGCCCGGGTTTAATTAACTCTCGGTCTCGGCGGCGGGCTGTTTTTTATTGCCGTAAAGGTATAAAGAATGGTTATGAATTTCAATACCAAAAATCTCTTCTATTGTTTTTTTAATAGACTGTATCCTTGGGTCGCAAAACTCAATTACCTCTCCGGTATCGGTCATAATAATATGGTCGTGCTGTTTATCAAAATACGATTTCTCGTAGTGGCTTTGGTTCTGGCCAAACTGGTGGCGCCTAACCAGGCCGCATTCTAACAGCAATTCTATCGTGTTGTATAGCGTTGCGCGGCTAACACGGTAGTTTTTGTTCTTCATTTTAATATACAGCGATTCAATGTCAAAATGCTCAAGGCTGTTGTAAATTTCCTGTAATATGGCGTAGCGCTCAGGAGTTTTCCTGTGGCCCTTGTCTTCCAGGAATTTTGTGAAGACATTTTTTACAATATCCTGGTTTTTATTATTTTCCATGGTTTTATGAATCAATGTGCAAAGATAAACTAATTTTTTTGAAGTGATGATACTAACTTGCGGATTAAGATAAATGGCTTATTATCCTGCCTTAAGCACTACCTTTTGCTTTGAATCGTTAAGAGAAAGTGTTATCCTGTCTTTAGTAAGCGAATGTATTGTCCAGGTATCTTTACCTTTTTTATCTGTGGTGTTAATTGTTTTTTTGTCTTTATCTAAAGTCCACGTTCCGTCTATCACGATAATAAAATCTTTAGAATAGGTTTTATCTTCATTAAACTTTAGCCATACATAGCTTAGCATATCTTTAAGCTCGGCTATTTCTTCTTTTGTTTTTTCCGGATTTATAATGTCTTCTAAAACCCATTTTTTAGAAACATTCTTCTCGGTAACTTCTATTTCGCCTTTTTTGATACTTTGCTGGGCATTGCAAAAATTATTTTGTGCTGCAAAAAATAGTAACAGCAATAGTGTTTTCTTCATGATCTAATTATTATAAATCCTTGTCACCTTATCTATACCGTCTATTTTTCTAATGTTTTCTATAAGTTTTTTAAGGATGGTGTTGTTTTGAACCACTACCGTTAGCTGCCCGTTAAAAATACCGGCGTTACCGCTAAGCGATATGCTCTGGATGTTAACGTGCATGTTGCCCGATATTACCTTAGTAAGCTCGTTGGTAAGCCCAAGGGAGTCCATACCCGTAATTTTAAGGGTAGCCTTAAACTCTTCCTGGCTGGAGTCTATCCACTTGGCCTGGATAATACGATAGGCGTAGTTGCTTTGCAGCCTTATGGCATTGGGGCAGTCGCGTTTGTGTACTTTAATGCCCTCGTTAATAGTAACAAAACCAAAAACATCGTCGCCGGGAATAGGGTTGCAGCAGTTGGCCAGCTTATAATCCAGCTTATCTTCGTTCTTGCCAAAAACAAGCAGGTCGTAATTGCGGCTAAGCTCTTCTTTTTGCACCTGTTCCTGTGGCAGGTTAGGGGTGCGTTTAATTTTGCCCTTAAAAAAGTTCATAAAACTATTGCTCTTAAGGGCGGCATAGTCTTTAAGTTGCTGGTTGTCAATTGTACCTACGCCTACGCGGTAAAATAAGTCCAGGCTGGTTTTAAGCTTAAAATAGCTAACCAACTCGTTTACCGTAGCCTCGTTAAAGGTAATTTTAAGGTGGCGCAGCTTACGGGTTAGTAGTTCTTTACCATCTTCGGCAATAAGCTTGGTGTTTTCGTTAAGTACATTCTTAATTTTATTCTTGGCACGGGCCGTGGTAACATAATCCAGCCAGTGCGAATTGGGTTTTTGGTTTTGCGATGTTATAACCTCCACCTGGTCGCCGCTGTTTAGCACATGGTTTAGGGGTACTAACTTGCCGTTGACCCTTGTGCCACGAGTCCGGATACCGATTTCTGAGTGGATGCTGAATGCAAAATCCAGCGATGTGGCACCCTTGGGTAGCGACTTTATTTCCCCTTTAGGGGTAAACACATAAATTTCTTTAGCATAAAGGTTCAGCTTAAAGTCTTCCACAAAATCTACGGCGTTAGATGCCGAGTTTTCCAAAGCTTCTTTAAGCAGGTTAAGCCAGGTTTCGAGCCCATGCTCTTCGGTATTGGCGCCCTGTTTGTATTTGTAATGGGCAGCGTAGCCTTTTTCGGCCACCTCGTCCATGCGTTCGCTACGCACCTGCACTTCTACCCAACGGCCTTTAGGGCCCATTACGGTTATGTGCAGGGCTTCATATCCGGTAGATTTAGGCGACGAGATCCAGTCGCGCAGCCTGCTTGGGCTTGGGCGGTAATGGTCGGTCACAATAGAATATATTTTCCAGGCTATGAATTTTTCGTCGTGCGAATTGGATTTGTAGATGATGCGGAGCGCAAACTTATCGTACACTTCATCAAAACTTACGCCCTGCGCCATCATTTTACGTCGGATGGAGTAGATGGATTTTGGCCTGCCCTTAATGGTGTATTCAATACCCTCGCTGTCCAGCGATGTTTTAAGCACATCAGATATGGCTTTTATGTAAGCATCCTGCTCTTCTTTGGTTTCCTTCATTTTACCAACAATGTCGTTATAAACGGCAGGTTCGGTATATTTAAGGCCAAGGTCTTCCAACTGGTTTTTAATGTTGTACAGCCCAAGGCGGTGGGCCAGGGGCGCGTAAATGTATAAGGTTTCAGATGCTATTTTGGCCTGCTTATAATCGGCCATGCTCTCCATAGTCTGCATGTTGTGCAGGCGGTCGGCCAGCTTAATAAGTATTACCCTAACATCATCGTTAAGGGTAAGGAGCATCTTACGGAAATTCTCTGCCTGCATCGATATTTCCTGGTCGGTCTTTACCTGTGCAATTTTAGTAAGGCCCTCTACTATCTGTGCCACTTTTGGGTTAAACATTTTTTTAATGTCTTCCACAGTAATATCGGTATCTTCTACCACATCGTGCAGCAGGGCAGAGGCAATAGAGGTTGCCCCAAGGCCAATTTCAGACGCGACTATCTTGGCCACCGCAATGGGGTGGAAGATATACGCCTCGCCCGATTTACGGCGCTGGTCTTTATGGGCATCTACCGCCACATCAAAAGCTTTGCGTATCAGTTTCTTATCGTCTTCAGATAGCGTTTGATAGCTTATGCGCAGTAATTCCTTATATTCTTTGGCAATTGCCTTGTTTTCCTGTTCTATATCAATCTCAATCATATCATCTTTCATCTGCTTTAAAAGTACGTAAAAGGTTTAACAAATGCAAGTGTTTTGCGCTGCCGATTGCGTGGCTTTTGCAAAATAAAAAAGGGGCGCGGAAAATTTCCCGAACCCCTTTTTGGTTATTTTATGGCTAACGATTAATGCAGCCCGCCCGAAGCGCTTATGCGCTCGCCGGTAAGCCACGCCGAATCGTCTGACGCTAAAAAGGTTACCACCCGTGCAATGTCGTCGGGCTGGCCGGCACGCTTAAGCGGGGTGTTGGCAATTATGGTACTTTCAAAATCAGAACCCTTAATACCGGCGGTTTCTGTACCTTCGGTTTCGGTAAGACCCGGGGCTACCACGTTTACACGGATGTTTCTTGGCGCCAGCTCTATAGCCAGTTCTCGGCTAAGGGTGTCTAACGCACCTTTTGTAGAAGAGTATATAGCACTGTTAGGGCCGGGGCTAATGCTTACTACCGAGCTGATGTTGATAATGTTACCGCCACTCGACGGAAAATGCTTCAAGGCCTCCTGTGTAGTTAATATTGGGCCGTATACGTTGATTGCGAATTGATGGTTGAACTCCTCTAAAGTTATGTCTTCTACCGCGTCGAACTTATACACGCCGGCGTTGTTAACCACAATATCTATTGGGCCAAAGGCATCTTTGGTTTCGTTAAAAATACGTGCAACATCGTTGGCATTACTAACCGACCCCTGTACGGCCAGGGCACGGCCACCGTCTGACGTTATTTGTGCCACAACTTTATCGGCACCCTCGCGGCTGCTTGCATAATTAACAGCTACTGCGGCACCTGCAGCGGCTAAACTTTTTGCTATGCCGGCGCCTATGCCTTTAGAGGCTCCGGTTACTATGGCTACTTTGCCTTTTAAGATTAAACTCATTATTGTTTGAATTTGTAGTTATTAAATATTTAAATATTTATATTTATCAATGTTTTTTAGTTTAAAAAAAGCTTTAAATTTTTAAAGCTGATTTTTGTGCTACTGAACCTGACGGTACAAAGCTATAAATATAAATTGATATATTTAAATGTTTCTATAAATATTTATTCTTTTAAATGGTTAAGAAAGCTGATGTACTCTCCAAGCACCTCTTTATCTATGCTATAGCTAATATTTCGACCGTCTTTTTGGGCGATAAGCAGCCCGGCATCTATAAGCTGTTTAATGTGGTGCGAAACCGATGGCTGTGCCAGATCGAGCATATCTACAATGTGCGAACATTGGGTGCTGCAGGTATTTTTTTTGACTTCCTGTATGATGCGCAGGCGGTTGGGGTCTCCCAATGCCTTGCTTATACGCTCTATATCTTTAGGTTTCATAATGGTAGTATTGAAAAATGCAAATTTATCAATTTATTTTTTGATTGCCTAACGCGTTAACGTTTGGGGGGAAGAGGTTAATGTGGAAAGGGATAATCTGATCTGTAATGTTTATAAAATAATGAGATCGCTTCGTACCTCGCGATGACGGTGCGTGAAGATGGGAGAGGATATACGAACTGTACCCATGCCGTCACTGCGAGGGAGGTACGACCGCGGCAGTCTCATCCATAAAAATGGAATACCACGATTACTATTTGAAACCCTATGCCTTGTGCATCTTTGTGCCTTCTTTGCGAACCTTTGTGTAAGATACAGCCATACCCCATTACGCCAAAGGCTTGACTCTCGGTGTAATAACCTTACGATACAAATTGGTGTTAAATTTTTATAGAGATTCTTCCTTCGTCAGAATGACAAAAAATACGGATAAACCTACTCCCCACAATACTTTTTCAACAACATTTTATCAATACCCAGTTTTACGGCACGTTTATAAAACAGCAGCACTAAAGGCGAGAACCACTTAAAAAAAGGATTGGTAAGGTGTGTATCGCCCCACACAAACACTACGGCAATGTGGTAAATATTTTTAGGGATTTGGTTTTTGGTAACAGTCTGCCCATCGTTAACAAGGCCAAACATTACTTTTAAAAAGTTCTCGAAACCGGGCTGGCCGGGTGTTAGCTTTACCCTAAAGGTTATTTCCTGGGCACTATTGTTAAAAAAGCGATGGTGACTGCGGATGGGTACCAACAGGCTTTGCCCCGGTTGCAGGTGTATGGTTTGTTTGCCCTGTTGTAAGCCTAACGGCCCTTTAATGGCCATAAACTCTTCGGTAAATTTAGTGTGGTAGTGCAGCGGATTGCCACCTCCCGGTTTTAAGGTGACTTCAAAATGCGTATAGGCCCCGCCGGTTTGCTCGGCACTTTCCAGTATGGTGGTGCGCTCGCCGTTTATGGGGTTGTAATACGTTTTGGGCTGCTGCATATTAATAGCATGAAAACATATAATGTACCGCTGCCAGCTTGCCGGCCTTAAAGCGAAACTCCCATTCGCCTTCGGCAGGGGTTTCGGGTACCGTTACAATGGTGTAGGTGCCATCGGCAAGTGCCTCTGTTTCTTTTGTTTTTTCTGAATCGGGGAATGTTTTTAAAAAGGCCTCCCAGGTGGTATTCTGGTCGAAACGGATGCCCTTATGCGTAAACGAAGACGTAAACTTCCTGTCGAAAACAATGCTCCTGAAGTTAAGCATGTTGTTGTCTACCTCAAAAGTAACGTCTTTATAATGCAGCATTTTTACGTTAGCCTCATCGGGCGTGCCGCAGGTTTCAAATTCGGTAGGGTTGGTTAGGGTGTAGTCTTTTTTGTAGATGGCCTCAAAATCGCGTTTGGCAATAGTAAGGGTAAGCTTGTTGTTTACAGTGGCATCGTCCCAGTTAATAGCCTGGTTGTTTTGAGCCAGTGCCGTTAAGCTTGTAAAAAATAAAAAGTAAAGTAAAAGTTTCATCGGGGGTAACTAAAAAAATTATTCGCAAACAAAAAGGCACTCTATCATAACCAGTTTGCCGTTGTTAAAGTAAAAAAGCCATTCGTAATTATCGGGGGTATCTTTGGGCAGCAGGCTAATCATATCATACACATCGCCGTCGGCCGCTATAAAATCTTCCATAAACTCCGATGCTGCCGGATACGTTTTCCTAAAGCTTTTAAGGGTGGTAGTATGGTCGAACCAATCGTACTTAAACGATAAAAAAGTGTGGCTGTTCTTGGTAAAATCGATACTCCTAAAACTCAGCACATCATTAACCAGCTCGAATTTTGCACCTTTGTGGTATAGCATTTTAACGTCGCCTTTAGTGCAGGTTTCGCCATCTTCGGGAGCCATAAGGCTATCGGGCACGCGGTATAGTTTTTCGTACTCTTTTTTAGTTACCGTAAGGTCCAGGCGGTTGTTAAGGCGGGCCTCCTTCCACGAAAGTGCCTCAATATTCTGGGCAAAGGCGCTGCATCCGGCAAGTAAAAATAAAACGTAGAGTAATTTCATTGTGTTTGTTGGTTATTTAAATCCGCGTTGCCTTTTGGCTTCAAAAATCAAAATTGCTGCGGCTACACTTACATTCATAGAGTCTATTTCGCCCTGCATAGGTATAATAATATTCTGGGTAGAGGCGTCGCGCCACGGCTGGCTTAGCCCGGTAGCCTCTGTGCCCACAACCAGTGCCGATGGCGTTGTGTAGTCCTGCTCATGATACAACGCAGAATCCTGCAATGTAGCGCAATAAATACTTATTTTTTTTGATTTTAGAAAAGAAATTACTTCATTGGTACTACCTGTAGCTATCTGGTTGGTAAACAGGCAGCCAACGCTCGATCGTACAATGTTGGGGTTATACAGGTCGCCTTTTGGGTCGGCTATAATAACGGCATCCATTTTGGCGGCATCGGCCGTGCGCAGTATGGCGCCAATATTACCCGGTTTCTCGGTAGCTTCGGCCACTAAAATCAACGGATTT
Organism: Flavobacterium subsaxonicum WB 4.1-42 = DSM 21790; assembly: GCF_000422725.1. Lineage (GTDB taxonomy): Bacteria > Bacteroidota > Bacteroidia > Flavobacteriales > Flavobacteriaceae > Flavobacterium > Flavobacterium subsaxonicum. Next base: position 89,130 of record NZ_KE383911.1, on the reverse strand, counting down.
TCGCCCAATTGTAAATCGGCAAGGCTAAGGCTTTTGCTCTGGGCAACGGCAATAACACCCTCGGTAGTATCGCGGTACGCCAGTTTTTGATATACCTCTCGGCTAATTTCTATCAACTCAGTCTGGCGGCCGGCAAGGCTTTTTACTTCCGGTTCCGAAATTAGTTCGGGCACAAACAATGCAGTCTCAATTTGGTAGCCGCCTTTGCGCGCCAGTTGCAGTTCGCGCTGGCCCTCTATTAAAAAAGTGCCGGTTTGCCTGCGGGCTTTGGCTTTTTCCTGTAGCAGTACCAGTTGTTTTATGTAAGGGTTTTGCGAGCTTGTAATTTGTTTCATTTTTAAGTGGCAGGGTTGCAGAGTATCAAAGTGGCAAAGTTACAATATGTATAAACATTTTTAGAGCCTGTTTAAAAATTATTAATAATTTGCCTATGGTTATTTTTGGCTGCAACTGCGTTAAATTTTATCATGATAGCGCTGCTATCCCTCAAAAATTTGCCTTGCTTCGCTCAAAAATAACCTATAGCCATTCTCAAAAATAAAATTTAAACAGGCTCTTACTTTTGTTGCAAATGTTTTTCCTGCTCTTTTTGTATGGCAACCCTTAAGGCATCGTAATTTTTGCCGTTATTATCGATAACCTGTTGCGCTAATTTTGAGGTAAAACTGTTGGGGTATTTTTTTATAAAGCTATTAAATTCCGAAAGATTTTCGGGATAGATGGAATTGTCTGTAGATTCTACCGTGGGGGTGTTGTCCTGCCCGAAGAGATAATCGTACTGGTAGCTTTTATAGTTTTCTGTAGCCTCTTGTGTAAGCTTGCTGTTGGGGTATCGGGCAATGTAATTCTCCCAAAAAATAACCCTTTCGCCTACGGCTTTGAATGGTATGGCAATGCCGGCATCGGCAGAATAAAGGTCATCTTCCTCATAGGCCGTTTGCTGTAAAAAGTCTTTATAATCGGGCGTTACGTAGTTTTTAAAGATAGAATAGTAAAAGTCGTGCACGGTACGAATCTCGACATAGCCTTCGCCAATTTCCCAAAATTCAAGCCCGGCACTTTTTAGCAGGTTTACCTTACGCTGAATAGAGTCCGGCGCGCTAACGGGTCGGCCTTCTTCGGCAGTAAAATAAGAGTAGTAATTTTCGGTAATGTTACTTTCGTACTTCTCTAATTTACGCACAGCGCTGTCGTTTTCTACTTTGTAAGCTTCGTAAAGAGCATTGGCCTTTTCAGGCGATAACGTCTTTACCTGCACTTTAATACTGTCCCTGCGCTCTATAAAGTTCGCGATGATGGTGCGGGTATTGCCCGTTGGCACAATTTGAGGTTTGGGTGCCGTTACGGTATCGGTTACGGGTTGCGCTATTGTTTGTTCTTCCGCCTCTTTTTTGCAGGAGGTTATAAACAATAAAAGTGCGAATATTGAAAGAAAGTATTTCATTTTCATAATAGTAATTTTAACTCCTAACCCTAAACCAAAAATTTACAGGATACCGCGTGCCTTAATTTCCAGATATTTATTGATGCTGTCTATGGTAAGGTTTTCGGGTTTTGTGAGCACCGAATAGATACCGTATTTCATCAGTTCGTTTACAATAAGCCTTTTTTCGAAGGCGAATTTCTCGGCAATAACCTGGTCATAAATTTCCTGAATGTTACCCGCTTTTTTATGAATAAGGTCTTCAAGTTCGGTATTCTCAAAAAACACTACAACCAACAGGTGGTTCTTGGCAATACCTTTTAAGTAGGGTAACTGGCGTTTAAGGCCATCGAGCGTTTCGAAATTGGTGTATAAAACAATCAGGCTGCGCTGGGTAATGTTCTTTTTAATATCGGCGTAAAGGCGGCCAAAATCGCTTTCAAAAAAGTCGGTTTTAATGTTGTAAAGGCTTTCCAGTATTTTTTGCATCTGGCTCGACCGCCTTTCGGCAGCTACGCGGTTCTCTATTTTTTTAGAGAATGCAAACATACCCGCCTTGTCCTGCTTTTTAAGGATAACGTTAGAGAGCACCAGCGTTGCGTTAATGGCATAATCCAGCAGGCTCAGGCCGTTAAAAGGCATTTTCATAACACGGCCCTTATCTATGGCCATGTACACGTTTTGCGAACGCTCGTCCTGAAACTGGTTAACCATAAACTGGTTTTTCTTGGCCGTGGCCTTCCAGTTAATGGTACGGATGTCGTCTCCGGATACATACTCCTTAATTTGCTCAAACTCCATAGTGTGCCCAATACGGCGTATTTTTTTTAACCCGTACTGAAACAGCCTGTTGCTAAAGGCCATGAGGTCGTACTTGCGCAGCTGAATGTACGATGGGTAGGTGGGTACCATTTGCCCATCGCCAAAGGTAAACCTGCGTGCCACCAAATGCAGCGGAGAGGAGGCGTACACATTAAGCTTACCAAAATAGTATTCGCCACGCTCTGTAGGGCGCAAAAAATACTCAAAGGCATCGGTAATGCCGGCGCCAACCTTGCGGGTAACCTCAAAATTACGCACCTGGAACTGTACCGGTATCTCGTCTATTACCTTAAGCGATACCGGGAAACCGTAGCCGCTTTCTATCCGTATGGTTATCGGGTTCTCGTCTCCGTTAGAGAGTTTTTCGGGCGCTTCCCTAAAGGCGGTAAAGCGCTGGTTGCTGGCAAAAAGCAGCAAAAAGTCGACCACTATAAAGCCCAGGTATATAAACATAAGCAGCCATGTGGCGTTGTACAGTACCGGGAACAAATAAGCCAGCACAAAACATACCAGTATGCCTATAAAAACATAAAAGGTAAAGTTGTTAAGGTATATGCTTTTAAGCCACTTCATTAACGTGGAATTTCTACGGTGTCTATAATCTGCTTGATGATCTGCTCGCTGGTAAGGCCTTCCATTTCGCGCTCCGGCGCTACCATAACGCGATGTTGCAGTACCGGTATGGCGCTTTCTTTAATATCATCGGGCGTTACAAAATCGCGGCCCCTAAGTGCGGCGTAGCCTTTAGAAGCATTTAATATGGCGATAGACGCACGCGGTGACGCCCCTAAATACAAAAAGGCATTCTCTCTTGTATTGGTAACAATCTTGGCAATATATTCTATAAGCTGCGGCTCTATAACAATTTGTTTTACAAGTGCCTGGTATTTAATAATATCGGCTTGCGATAGTACCTTTTTAATATTCTCTAACTTAGGGCGGTCCTGCAAAGCATTTTCACGCTGAAGGATGGCAATCTCTTCGTCTAACTTAGGGTAGTCTATTACAATTTTGAATAAAAAACGGTCTAACTGCGCTTCCGGTAAACGGTAGGTACCTTCCTGCTCAATAGGGTTTTGGGTGGCAATGGTTAAAAACGGCGCTTCCATCTGGTAGGTAGTGCCCTCTACGGTAATCTGGCGCTCTTCCATAACCTCAAAAAGGGCGGCCTGCGTTTTGGCAGGGGCACGGTTAATCTCGTCGATAAGCACAAAGTTAGAAAAGATAGGCCCTTTTTTGAAGGTAAATTGCGATTTAGACATATCGAAAACCGATGTACCCAAAATATCCGACGGCATTAAATCGGGTGTAAACTGTATCCTGCTAAAATCCAGCGACAGTGTTTTGCTCAACAGTTTGGCCGTAATGGTTTTTGCCACACCGGGAACACCCTCTAACAGCACGTGGCCGTTAGATAGTATGGCTACCAAAAGCTGGTCTATCATTTTATGCTGGCCTACAATCACGGTATTAATTTCGTGCTTTACGGCCTCTATGGTTTGGCGCAGTGCCTCTAAATCCAGTCTCGACCTAAAGTTAAGGTTCTCGCTTTCGGGCTCTGCAACGGCAGGTATTATATTTTCTGTTGGGGTAGTTTCCGGCTGGTTGTTTTCCGGCTGTTCTTCCGGGTTTGTTTTTTCAAATTCTATCATAACCTTAATTTTTCGATGGCGTTGTTAATGGCTGCCACTTCTGCTTCCGTACTCTGGAATGCGTGGCGGTGTTTTTTAATTAAACTAACTGTTGTTTGTATATCGGTTACAGGCTTGCCTGTTTTTAAATGCAGTTTTTCTATAAAATTATCGTCGAGAGCGTAGGTATCTATAAGGTACTCGGTACGCACTTTTTCCAGGAAATAGATAATTTTCTTTTCGATAATGGTGTGGTGGTTGCCCTCCATAAAATACAGATTGCCAATGGTTTTGGCAAAATCTACCGTGGTGTTGCGCACGGGGGCAATTTCCGGAATGATGCGCTGCTTTCTCCTGGCATTAAAAAAGATGAATACCACCAGGCCTATCAAACCTAACCATAACGCCCATTTAAGGGCAGGCTCTGATAGTATATAGCGCAGAGGCGATTGCGATACCCCCTGGTTGTTGCGCCCGTTTTGCCAGTACACATTGCCTTTTGGCAGATACGAAACCAGATCTTGCGTATAGTTGTAATGATTTGCCTTAAGCAGGTGGAAGTTACTAAAAACAGCAGGCTGGGTGTGCAGCAAAATGTGGCCACCGCCAAACTTAACCTCTATAAAGTTAGCGTGTTTGCTTTTAAGGGATTCCTGATAGCCCAGCACCTTAATAGTATCGTTAACCGCAATACTGTCAAAATAATTAAGGCCAATGCCCTCGTTATACCAGTAGCGTTTAGACGGATTGTTTTGCAGGCTTATTTGCAGCGAGTCGGCCACAAAATCGGCGCCGGCAATGCTAATATTAAGGGTGTCTAAAAGTTTGCCCGGAAAAGTTTTCATGCTTAGCAGCACCGTGTTGCCATAATCGACAAAATTAAGCAGCTCCTTAACCGATTCTTCGTCCATGTCATCGGACTCATCTATGGTTATAAACGAGCCTTTTATTTTGTACTTGCTGTTATCATAATCGTAACGGGTATCAAAATACTGGTAGGGCGTGGTGCTAAATTTTACTACGCTGTCGCCCGTAAACAGGTTAGGGGCTTCCTCATTAAAAATATACAGCCCTAACGGAATTTTATCTTTAGCGCCATAGGTGGGCGACCAGTCGATGGGTTTTGGGCGCATAGAGTCTATAAACAGGATAAGGCCTATTACAACAGCCACCAGTACGATATAAATTGTGAGTTTCCTGTTCATCTTATAGCGTATTTATGGTTTTTTTAAACGCCCTTTCGGCCTTGGCAAAATTCTTTTCGTCTACCGGAAAATCGCCATACCAGCTATGGTCGTACACGTAAGACAGGTACTCAAAATCGTTTCTCAACAGCGTATCTTTAATTTCGTATAAATAATCGGTATTGGTTTTATCCCAATGCCAGTCTATAATTTCCCTGTTAGACAGCTTTTTAAGCAGCCACAGGTAATAGTAGCGCACGGCAAGCTTATAATCGGCATTGGCCTTGGTCTGGTCGATCAGGCTGCTAAAGTCCATCTCGTGTATGTTCTCTGCATCGGCATCCTGGCTGCCAATATTACCGCGCGAGCGGCCAAAAATCCACATGCCTTCTTTATTAAGTACAGCGCGCGCAATTAAGTATACCACAAAACCAATAATGGCAATGGCAAGTATCCTTATTATCAACCCAGTCCAGTTAGAATCCGATTTCTTGCCGCTTCCGCCAAAAATAGCATCCAGTATGTTGCCCAGCCATTCTAAAAAGCGGTCCCACCAGGTTTTGGTAGCTGCTTTAACCTGGTACTTATATTCGTTACCATCGTACTTTTCTTTAAACCTGGCATCAAACGTACGTGCTTTTACCACAGGTGCAACGGCGGCTGTTTGTGGCAGTGCCATTTTTTTAACGGCCATTTTAGGCGGGTCTTCGGTATAGGTTTCCGCGTCTTCGCCGGTAACGGTATCGCTGGTATACGTAGTATCAGCAACAATAGTGTCGGCATCCTGCTGTGCCGTTACAAAGAGCGGACAGCATAGCAGGGCTATATAGAGTATAAATTTATTCACTGTCGGTTCCTATTTGGTCAATTTCACTGTACAACGTTTTGTTCTCTGTTTGTTCTTTACAGCTGTAATAAATCATGCCGTGCGCCAGCATTAAAATGTTGCTAAAAAAGTAGCTTATGGCAATAGACAGTACAAACAACACCACGGTAATAACAATATTGCCGGACATATCCGGCCCATTGCTTACGGTAAAAAATACTGATGATATAGTAGATGTTATAAGGCTGATGATCATTTGTATGGCAAAGCTAAGGAGCCAGAATATAGCGGTGGTGCCCATATGTGGCCAAAAGTTGCTAAACAACATTTTAAAGCCGTTTTGCATGGCTGTAAAATAACCTGCCTTAGCGGTAAGGTAGTCGTAAAAGCTTAAAAAGAACCAACAGATTACCGCTGCCATTATACCTACCGATACCGGTATGCCAATTATGGTAATAAGCAAAAAAAAGCTTATTACCCCAAGTATAACAAACAGGGGTAAAAAGGTAATGAGCGAAAGTAGCGTAAACACAATAATGCGCCCTGCACTGGCCTTTATCCGGCTTAGCAGCATTTGCGATGTTGGCTTTTCTACATGCTCTAAAAGCGACAGGTACAGTACCGGGAAGCTAAAGTTTAAGAGGCTTAGCATTATAACCAGCAGCAGTGCCAAAAAGCCACCGCCTATAAACAGGCCAACGTTGTTGCTAAAATAGTCCTGTAGCATTTGGGCGGCCTCGGGCGACCCAAACCCGCTAAACATGCTCTCAAAAAATACCCTGCCCACTACAAACAGCAGTACCATTATTAATAGCACAAGCGGGCCAATTACCGTTAGGTAGGTGCTAAAATAGTTTTTGCCGCCCGCTTTTAAAAACACAAAGGTGTCGTTTATAAGCGCGTTAAAGTTGCGTTGTTTATAGAGCTGGAACATGTAACTGCTTTAATTTTTTGTTAACCCTAAACGGGTATATAAGGTAGTACCATGATATGGCGCCAAGTGTTGCTAATATAATAAACAGGTTAAGAGCAATGGGCATATCTGGCGAGTAGCGGGTAATAAAACCCTCCAGCAAACCGGCCGCTATGGTAAAGGGCATGGTGCTGAACCATATTTTGAGTCCGTTCTTTAATCCCATTTTTAAAGACTCTACCCTGGAGTAGGTTTTTGGGAAGAGTATTGCCGCGCCAAAAATAAGCCCTGCGCCGGCCTCTATAATCATGGCAAAAATTTCCATAGAGCCGTGTATCCAAATACCGCGAACGCTTTTCCAGAAAACGCCTTCGCCCTGTTCGTAAAAAAAGTACTGAAAGGCCCCCAGCATAATAGCATTTTGCATTAGTACCCAGGCAGTGCCCAGGCCGCCAAATATGCCCATTATAAAAGAGAAGGCGCCCACCCTTAAATTGTTTAGGGTAATGCCAAAGGCGCTGCCCCAGTTGCTGCCGCTTTTGTAAATGGCTACGGGGTTGCCCTGGTCTATAAATTCGAGGGTTTTATTAACATATTCGTCGCCTAAAATAAGGCGAACGAAGTTTTCATCGTTCATTGCAGAGAGCACGCCAATGGCAGTAAACACAAAAAACAGCAAAAAGGCGTAAAAAATGTAGCGCCTGTTTTGGTAAACAATAAGCGGAACCTCGGTTTTAAAGAAGTAAACCAGCCTGTTGGTATCTTCGCGCTTTGTTTTATATATTTTTTGATAGGTTAAAGCTGCAAGGTGGTTTAAGTAGGTAACGGCTTTGCTTTTAGGGTAATACGTTTGGGCATACGACAAATCGTTAACCAAATGAATGTACAGGCTTGCCAGCTCATCCGGATTTTTCTTAGCTTTACCAAAAATAGCCTGCTCAAATTCAAGCCATTTTTCTTTATTTTGTTTAATAAATGCAACTTCTCTCATAAGTAAGCTAAAATATAAAATATGTCACAACTATCTATAACTACTACACAAAATGTGAATATTAATTTTAATACGGCCTCGGTAGGCGAGCGCATATTGGCCTATCTGCTTGATTTGCTGGTGTGGATAGCCTATATGGTGGTGTTGTTTGCCATAGTGTTTCCGCTTACCGGTTTCGAAGATGTAATAGATGGCCTTGATGGGTGGTCGCAAAATGCCGTGTATGGCTTTTTTATGCTGCCCGTAATGTTCTACACCTTGTTTTTAGAAAGCCTGCTGGAAGGGCAAACCATTGGCAAACGCATTATGAAAACCAAGGTTATAAAGATAGACGGCTACCAGGCCGGCTTTGGCGATTACCTGGTGCGCTGGCTCTTCAGGATGGTAGAGGTAACCAGCATAATGGGCGTTATTGGCCTTATAACCCTAATGACGAGCAAAAAAACGCAGCGCCTGGGCGATATGGCAGCTGGCACGGCAGTAATATCACTTAAAAATGATATTACCATTAACCATACAATTTTGCGCGAGGTGGCTAATAATTACGTGCCGGTGTACCCGCTGGTAATTAAACTTAGCGATAATGATGTGCGTATCATTAAAGAAACGTTTGACAACAGTTACAAATCGGCAGATTTTGAAATGATGGAAAAACTGCAGGTAAAAATCGAGACGGTTACGGGTATAAAATCGGTTAGCAAAAATGCCATGGCTTTTGTAGATACCGTTTTGGAAGATTACAATTACTACACCCGAAATATGTAGGCCAAAGTAGCGAATCTCGAAGTCTAAAAGTGAAATATTAAGGGGTAAAAGAGCAAAATTTCTAATTCAAATTCCAAAATTGACACTTTCAAAATTTACATTTTAGTGTTTGCTTTTTGTGCTTAAATTGGGTTCTTACTTTTCGTAATTCATAATTTGAAATTCGTACTTAAAATAATTATATCTTTGATTATCAAACCTCCACGATATGAAAGATAAAATTACATTACCCTTACTGTATTGTTTTACAGCACTTATAACAGCCGCAACTGCACTCGCGCAGGATATCCCCGTAGCTGACAACCTTGTGGCTAAGCTGCCTCCTATACCTGTAAGCATTGCCCAGGCCGTTAAACCCTATACCGATGCCCGTGGTGCCTACCTTTCGGCGTGGCATCCTGCTAAGAAAGAGCTACTTATAGAAACCCGCTTTGGTAATACTACCCAAATTCACCAGGTAAAAATGCCGCGTGGCGACCGCAAGCAGCTCACTTTTTTTGATGAAGCACCATCAGGTGTTAGTTATCAGCCGGTTACGGGAAGTTATTTCCTGTTCACCAAAGATAAAGGCGGCGATGAATTTGCAGGCCTTTACCGTTTTGACTACAGCACGGGCAAAAGCACATTACTGGCCGGTGCACCTAAGTCGCAGAATGGCAACGTAGTATGGAATAAATCGGGCACTAAAATACTTTACACCAGCACCCGCAGGAATGGCGCCGACCGTGATGTCTATATTATGGATCCGCTTCATCCTGAAGGAGATATGAAACTGTTGGATGTTGCCGGCGGTGGCTGGGATATTGCCGACTGGAGTGATGACGAGAAGTTGGTGCTGCTTAGTAACTATGTGTCGGTTAACGAGATACATACCTATATATACGATATGGTAACAGGCAAGCTCACTAAATTCTTACCTAAAAAACAGGAACGTGCTATTTACTCGGGCCTGCAGTTTACCCCTGATAATAAGGGCATTTACCTTGGCACTAACGTGGGCAGCGAGTTTGTAAAGCCCGCTATTGCTGATGTTGCCACCGGTAAAATAACACACCTTGTTACTACAATTAATTGGGATATAGATAATTATAAAATTACTAAAGAAGGTAAAAAGGCTGCCTTTATAACTAACGAAGCCGGTGCCTCTAAGCTTTACATTCAGGATCTTAACACTAAAAAATACGAGCCTGTTACGGCATTGCCTACAGGTGTTATAACCGATCTTGAATGGCACAATGATGGTGTTACCCTTGGGTTGGCATTTGGTACATCTACTTCAAGTTCTGATGTTTATGATTATAATATCCAGACCAAACAGCTTACACGATGGACGGAAAGTGAACTTGGCGACATGAACCTGGATGGCATAGGCGAGCCCGAACTTATTAAGTGGAAGAGCTTTGACGGCCTGGAGATATCAGGGTTTTTATACAAAGCCAATAAAAAGTTTACCGGGCCAAGACCTGTTATTATAATGATACACGGCGGGCCGGAAGGGCAGTCACGCCCCACATTCTTAAGTCGTTACAATTATTATCTGAACGAATTGGGTATCGATCTGATCTATCCTAACGTGCGCGGAAGCGTTGGCTACGGCAAAACCTTTACCGACCTGGATAATGGCTTTAAGCGCGAAGACAGCGTTAAAGACCTTGGCGCACTAATAGACTGGATAGGCAAGCAACCGGGTTTAGATGCATCGCGCATTATGCTAATGGGCGGTAGCTATGGCGGTTACATGACGCTGGCTGGGGCATTTCATTTTAATGATAAAATTCGCTGTAGCGTTGATATAGTGGGTATTAGTAACTTTAATACCTTTCTTAAAAATACCGAGAGCTACCGCCGCGATTTGCGCAGGGTAGAGTATGGCGATGAGCGCGATGCTAAGATGGCGGCTTTCTTCGAAAAGACTGCCCCACTAAATAATGCCCAGAAAATTACCAGGCCCATGTTTATCATTCAGGGCAAGAACGACCCGCGTGTGCCCTATACCGAAGCTGAGCAGATGGTAGGTAAGATACAGGCTAACAACGGAGTAGTGTGGTACCTGATGGCTAATGACGAGGGCCACGGTTTCAGGAAAAAGAACAATCAGGATTTTATGTTCTATGCAGTGACTAATTTTGTGAAGGAATACCTCCTTAAGTAAATATCTTATTTTTAATATATTACAAAAGGCTACATCGATGTAGCCTTTTTTGTATTTTGTGGGTATTCATTTTTTACATAAAATATTCACTTATTGGTTAAATCCGACGTTTTTTCAATCTATTAATAGGAAAACCACTATTAAGTAGTCAGTTTTATAACAATATCTCCAAATTGAAAATCAGGTAAAATTTTAATTTCGTAAGAAAATATTTCCCAAACCATCTCTTAACATGTTGATAACTTTTAATAACTCGTTTTTTAGTAAGATTTACCATGATAATATTAAAAATCAGGCAGTTAAAAGTGTTAAAGTCAAAATTTGATTAACATAACAGATTATTAAATTTTAAATTTATAATCCACACTATTAATCAATTAAAGGCCAAAACGAATCATGATGAAGAGAACTTTACTTACCGGATTATTGTTAATTATTACAATGTTTACTGCCGTTGCCCAATCTGATAAAGACAATGCGCAGGAAGAATCTCAAAATTTAGTTGCACATAGGGTAGAGCAGGGCGAAACAGTAATGCTTATCTGCAAAAAATACCTTATTACGCCACCCGATATTTACAAGCATAATCCCGATGCAATAGAGGGCATTAGCTATAATATGGTACTGCAAATACCGGTAGATAAAAAGCTGGACGTAAAGCCTAAAGCAAAAAACAGCAGTGTTGCTGCTAACTCTAAACAACTTACACAGGGTGTCTTAGGTAAAAACAGGTAAGGTTTTACGTGTTTTAACTTAAAATTATGTATTTAAAATTAGCAATTAAGCCGCTGTAAAAACTAACTTTGCAGCGGCTTAATTGTTTAAAAACATACGTATGAAATATCTGGTAGTATTATTTTTTTCGCTTATTTGCTCTGTGTCTGCCTACGCGCAGGATTATACCAAACATAAGGTAGAAAAGGGCGAGACTGTGGCAAGCATTGCTAAAAAATACAAAATTACCCCGTACGATGTTTACCGCCTTAACCCCGATGCCAAAAACGGCTTAAAGACTGATACCATACTGCTTATACCGGATGGCAAGACCAAACCTGTTGCAGAGCCTGCAAAAGAGCAGCCTACAAAAGTGGCCAACCAGGTACACGAGGTGGCTGCTAAAGAAACCCTTTACAGCATTGCCAAAAAATACAATATTACCGTACCCGATCTTGAAAAGGCTAATGCCGATGCACTTAAGGACGGCCTAAAAATGGGTCAGCAACTGGTTATACCTATTAAAGGCAGCGGTGTAGAAGCCCAGGCTAAAGTGGCCGAAAAACAACAGGCTAAGAAAAACGAGCCATCGTACTTTTTTCATGTTGTAGAGGCCGGCGAAACCAAATACAGCATTGCCAAAAAATTTGGTATGTCGCTGCAATTGCTGGAAGAGCTTAACCCAGAGGTTAAAGATACCCTGCCGTTAGGCTTTAAGCTTAAGCTGGCTAAAGATGCCATTATTGCCGAGGTAGAAGCCCCTGCAGTGGTTCCTGTGCCTGCAAAACAAGCGTATACAGATTATACCGTTCAGCCTAAAGAAACGTTTTACAGCCTTGGTAAAGCCACCGGCCTTACCGAAGAGCAAATTGTTGCCCTTAACCCCGATGCTAAAGACGGGCTTAAAGAAGGTATGGTGCTTAAATTGCCTACCAACGCGCCAACCCCGGTGGCACTGCCTGCAACTATGGGTTCTATAACAGGCCTGGCAGCTACCATTAAAAAAGGAGAGCAAAAAGAGCTTGCCCTGCTGTTGCCCTTTAACCTGTACAGGGTTGAGAGCGATACGGTGCGTTCTAAACTGCTGCGTACCGATAAATTCATCAACCTTACGTTAGATTTTTATGCCGGTGCCCTTGTGGCAATAGATTCGGCTAAGGCAATGGGCCTTCCGTTAAAGGTAAAAATAGTAGATTCTAAAGAAACGTCTAAATCGTCTGACCTGTCTTCTTTAAAAGGTAGTATCTCAGGTGCCGATGTAATTATTGGTCCGTTTTTCCAGGCCCATGCAGAGTCGGCAGCGGCTATGTTCCCGGCAATTCCGGTAATATCGCCACTGGCAAAAGACGCCAGCAAACCTTATAAAAACCTGTACCAGTCCATACCAACAGACGAAAGCATGCGCCTGGCACTTATAAAATACCTGCGCAGTAAAGGCGGCAATGTGGTGGCTATTGTAGATGCTAAAAAGGCCAGCTCTAAAGAATTTATAAAGGCTAATTTTCCTGAAGCGCGTTTTGTAGAGGGTGGTATTACTACAGATAATATTAAGGCACTGCTTAGTAAAGATAAACCTAACTACGTGCTTTTAGATGCCGAGGGCATTACTACCATTGCAGGTACTACAAAGCTGCTGGAAGAAATTCAGGCAACCTATAACATTCAGCTTGCTGTAATGGATAAGACTGACAAGTTAGACCATGATGAGGTGCCGCTGGCAAGGCTTATCAAGCTTAAAATGTTGTACCCGGCCTTTATGCGCGACGACGAAACTCCGCAAACCCTATTATTCGCAAAAGTATTCAGGGAAAAGAACGGTTACTCGCCGTCTACCTACGCAACACGTGGTTTTGATGTTACTTTTGATGCCATACTGCGCCTTTTTCAACCCGAAGACCTTGTTACGGTTTTGGGTACAAAAGCATCAGAGCAAGTGCAGAACAGGTTTATATACACGGCACAAAACGGTGGTAACTATAACACGGGCGTGTACATTATGCAATACGACACTGACTTTAACGTAATACAAGCACAATAACACATGACATCTAAAGTAACATACCTGGGCGATCTTCGCACATCATCAATACATATAGCATCGGGCAGCGAGATAATATCCGATGCACCAATAGATAACAACGGCAAAGGCGAAGCGTTTTCTCCAACCGATACCGTTGCCAACGCACTGGCAAGCTGCATGCTTACCGTTATGGGTATTAAAGCCCGTGATATGGGTGTTAGCCTTGACGGGTCTGTAGCTGAGGTTACCAAAACCATGCAGGCCGAACCAAGAAAAATATCGGGTATAAAAGTAGTGTTTAGCATGAAAAGCGATGCTGACGAAAAATCACGTACTATACTGGAGCGTGTAGCGTTAACGTGCCCTGTACACCAAAGCCTGCATCCGGATATGGTTAAAGACGTGGTATTCAATTGGTAAATAAAACATCCTGATTGAAAAGAATAAAATTCAAATTTTGAATAAATATCTAAAAAATACCCATTAATGGGTATTTTTTTTGGTTATAATTTTGTGCAAATTTGCAATGTAAATATTCGATTGTAGTTGAATAGTCACCATTTTATAAGCCCCATTTATAACAATGTGCTATTTTTGCCCCTGCTAACACAGGGGTTTTTTTATTCCCGCTAATACCACCTATCTTTTGGATGCCCAACACCAGTTTCTTATAAAGCTTGCCCATAGCAAAATGCCCTTTGGCAAGTACGAAGGCTACTATCTTATCGACCTTCCGGAATATTACGTTGTTTGGTACAACAACAAAGGTTTCCCAAAAGGAGAACTGGGGCTTATGCTGCAACAGGTGTATGAACTAAAGCTTAACGGACTCGAAATTTTAATAAAGAATATTAAAAAGCAGTACCCTAAGCCGAGGTAATATAGCAATGAATTTATTTTGTTTACGTTATTATTTGTAATTTTACATTATATACAATCGATATGGATAATCCTGCATTAAAATTAGAATTATTAGACTGGCTAATGCATTTAGAAGATGATGTGAAAATCAGACAAATTCTAAGCATTAAAAATGAATCTATCGACGATATAGTCGCTTACACAACTACAGGTAAGTCATTGACAAAATCACAATATATTTCAGAAATTGAAAAAGGTTTTGATGATATTAAAGCAGGGCGTTTAAAAACGTCTCAGCAATTAAAAGATAAGTATCGAATAAATGAATAGCCCTAATGTATTCTGGACATTAGAGGCTGAAAATGATATTGACGCTATCTATGAATATTATTTTGAGAAATCTCCTGATGCAGCTGCACGCATAATTAATGATATAATTAATTCGGCAGAAAGTATGGTTCACAGCACAGTTTCAAATCGAGGAATATAGAATTAATGTCCGCAGAATTATTATTAGAAATTATAAAGTACTTTATACTTTCGAGGATGAAATCGTTAATGTGCTAAGGGTGTTTGATACAAGACAAAATCCTTCTAAAATGTGATTGCTTGTTTTAAGCACTGCCATTATTGAATTATACCTGCGTTATTTTATGTAGGCTACTTCTGACGATGTGTCAGCAAATATGCTAAAGTAAATTTTAGGCTGCCAGTGGTATAATAATTGACTAACTACCATATCGTTGCATTAACAAATCGTTACATTGGTAAATTGCTTTTGCAATCAATTAATTTTCGTACTTTTGCAGCGTTTTTTACAACAACAACACAACAACAGGAGGAATTACAATGAATCAGACAAAGTATATTTTTGTTACCGGAGGTGTTACATCTTCCCTTGGTAAGGGAATTATTGCAGCTTCGCTGGCAAAACTATTGCAGGCAAGGGGATACAGGACAACAATCCAAAAATTTGACCCGTACATTAACGTAGACCCGGGTACGCTAAACCCGTACGAACACGGAGAATGTTATGTTACCGATGATGGTGCCGAAACCGATTTGGATCTTGGCCACTACGAGCGTTTTTTAAATGTGCCTACAAGCCAGGCCAACAATGTTACCACCGGAAGGGTTTACCTGTCGGTTATAGAAAAAGAAAGAAGAGGCGAATTTTTAGGTAAGACCGTTCAGGTTGTACCTCACATAACCAACGAGATCAAGGAGCGCATGCAGCACCTTGGCAACTCGGGCGATTATGATATTGTAATTACTGAAATTGGTGGTACCGTAGGTGATATCGAATCACTTCCTTACATTGAGTCGGTTCGCCAGTTAGTGTGGGATCTGGGCGAGAACAACAGCCTTGTAATTCACCTTACTTTAGTGCCTTACCTTGCAGCTGCGGGCGAGCTTAAAACCAAGCCAACGCAACACTCTGTTAAAACATTAATGGAGAGCGGTATTAAAGCCGATATACTTGTTTGCCGTACAGAGCACGAACTATCGTCTGACCTTAGGCACAAGCTTGCGTTGTTTTGCAACGTAACCAGAGAGTCGGTTATACAATCTATCGATGCCTCTACAATTTACGATGTTCCTAACCTTATGTTAGAAGAAGGTTTAGATAAAATATCGCTTAAAAAATTAGACTTACCAGAAAAGAACACTCCGGATCTTAAACAATGGAACCAGTTCCTTTTCAGGCTTAAAAATCCTAAGCATACCGTAAATATTGGCCTTGTGGGTAAATATGTAGAGCTTCAGGATTCATACAAATCAATATTAGAGGCGTTTATACATGCAGGTTCGGCAAACGAAACTAAAGTAAACGTAATAAGTGTACACTCAGAATATATCGACAAAGAAAACGCTGCCGAGAAACTTTCAGGCCTTGATGGTATACTTGTAGCACCGGGCTTTGGCGAAAGGGGTATTGAGGGTAAAATAGAAACGGTTCGTTTTGCAAGAGAAAACAACATCCCATTCTTTGGTATTTGTTTAGGTATGCAAATGGCGGTTATAGAGTTTTCAAGAAACGTGTTAGGCTGGAAAGAGGCTAACTCTACCGAGATGAACGAGCACACGGCATACCCGGTTATCAACATCATGGAAGAGCAAAAAACAATTACAGACAAAGGTGGTACAATGCGCCTTGGTGCCTGGAAATGTACACTTACAGATGGTAGCCTTGCAAGCAAAATATACAACGGGCAAACTGATATTTTAGAGCGTCACCGTCACCGTTACGAGTTTAACGGCGCTTACCTTAAAGAGCTTCAAAATGCAGGCCTTAGCACTACAGGTGTAAACCCTGATACCGGCCTTGTAGAAATTATAGAAATAAACAGTCACCCATTCTTTATCGGGGTACAATACCACCCAGAATATAAAAGTACGGTTGCTAACCCGCACCCGCTATTTGTAAGCTTTGTTAAAGCTGCAGTAGCAAAAAAAAGTAAATAAGCGCTAAGCGCATAAGTTTTGGCAGATGCCGGAACGCATAAAGTGAATCAATCTTAAAACTAAATGGAAGAAAAAAAGTTAGACTTAAAAACCATCATCGGCTTCGGTTTAATAATGGTGCTGTTGCTATACATGATATACAACAACAGTGCAGAAAACGAAAAAGAGAGTAGTGAGAAGGCAAAAAAAGAGCAGGTAGACAAAGCAAAGGCTAAACAAATACCTGAGCAAAAAACAGCTGCTGTTACAGATTCTACTTTAAGCGATTCGGTACGAATTCAAAAATTAAAAGGTTCGTTAGGGGCTTTTGCTTACAGCGCAACGTTGCCATCTGCTAAAGATACCGTTACAGAAATTAATAGTAAACTGCTTACCCTTCGCATAGCCAACAAAGGTGGTTATATAGCCGAGGCTAACCTTAACAGTTACGAGCAGTTTAGCAAAGGTTCTAACAAGCGCGTAGAACTTATTAAAGGTAACAACGCAAACTTTAACCTTCAGTTTAAAACGGCCGATAACCGCATACTTAATACAAGCGATATGTATTTTGAGCCGGTTGTTACTACCGAAGGCCAGAACCAGGTATTAACCATGAGGCTTAAAGCCGGTGCCAACCAGTTTTTAGAGTACCGTTATGTACTTAAGCCGGATGATTACATGCTTGATTTCTCTATCCGTTCGCAGGGGCTTGCCCAAATTGTAGACACTTCTAAACCAATGGATTTGGAGTGGGATTTACAAGCGTACAGAAACGAGAAAAGTGTATCGTATGAAAACCGTTATACTAAAATGGTATACGAGTACGAAGATGGTAAAGATGACAACCTTAGCGAAGGTGGCGATGATGCCGATAAGGCAGAAAACGTTAGTTATATAGCGTTTAAACAGCACTTTTTTACGTCGATACTTCTAACCGATACACCGTTTAAAACGGCCGACTTAACATCTGAAAACCTTGTTAAAGATGATAAGATAGATACTACTTATACCAAAAAGTTTACAGCAAAAATGCCTCTTGAATTTAAGGGTGGCGAGCTTAGCTATAACATGAACTGGTACTATGGCCCGTCTGACTATAAAATACTTAACAGCTACGACCGTAACCTTGATGAGGTGATGCCATTGGGCTGGGGCATTTTTGGCTGGATTAACCGTTATGCCTTTATACCGTTATTTACTTTCTTAAGCGGTTTCTTATCTTACGGTATTGCCATTATAGTATTTACAATACTTATTAAGCTTATAATGTCTCCGGTAACGTACAAGTCGTACTTATCGCAGGCTAAAATGAAGGTTATCCGACCTGAAATAACAGAGCTTAACGAAAAGTATAAAAAAGACCCGATGAAAAAACAGCAGGAAACCATGAAGCTGTATACCAAAGCAGGTGTAAACCCCATGGCGGGCTGTTTACCTGCGGTAATGCAAATTCCGGTATTCTATGCGTTGTTCCAGTTCTTCCCGTCGTTCTTTGATTTCAGGCAGCAAAGTTTCCTTTGGGCAAACGATTTATCGTCGTATGATGCCGTAGTGCACCTGCCGTTTTACGTTCCGTTTTACGGTAACCACATCAGCTTGTTTCCAATACTGGCATCGGTAGCCATCTTCTTTTACATGAGGATGACAACAGGCGACCAGTCTATGGCAGCACCTCCGCAGGAAGGTATGCCGGATATGAGCAAGATAATGAAGATAATGATCTACATTTCTCCGGTAATGATGCTAATATTCTTTAACAACTATGCATCGGGCTTAAGTTTGTACTACTTTATCTCTAACCTTATTACAATTGGTATTATGTATGTAATTAAAAACCACATTGTAAAAGAAGAGAAAATTCATGCCATGATACAGGAAAACAAGACCAAGCCTAAAACGCAGGGACGTTTTCAGCGTAAAATGCAGGAAATGATGGAGCAGGCCCAGGAGCAGCAAAAAGATAAAAACAAAAAATAGTTTTCTAAAAGCACTCTTCGGGGTGCTTTTTTGATATTTTAGTATGCAGTTTTTTACTTCCGTTACGCAGATTGAGTGAAGCTAAGGCCTTAAACTTCGTTGCTTTGAACAAATTAGGAGGAGAGGCGTTAAGAATGATTTGCTGTTTGAGCGATAGCAAGTTCAAATCATTTAGCCGAAACGCCTAATTTGTAGCAAAGAAGTTAGAGCCTTGAATTTTTGGTTCTTTTGTTTCAAGACAAAAGAACATACAAAACAATAAAAAACTATATTTCAGGTTTAATAGAATAAACAAAAAGTTATGCAAAAACAGTTGATGGCATTTGTGTTTTTTATAAGTATATGTGCAGGCTTACAAGCCCAGGACAGTAATAAAAATGATGCCGCCGGCAAGCGCCACGGTATGTGGAAAGGCATTTACGAAAAAAGTAAACGCCCACGCTACGAAGGTACTTTTGACCATGGTAAAGAAACCGGCACCTTTAAATTTTTTGAAGATGATGCCAAATCTACACTTGCTGCTACAAGGGTATTTGCCGCCGATGGGTCGTGCATTACAACGTCGTTCGAAAAAGGTGTAAAATCCAGCGAAGGTAAAGAGGTGAACAAACTTAGGGAAGGCGAATGGAAGTTTTACCACCCCGATGGCAAAACGGTAATGTCTATAGAAAACTATACAAAAGGCAAGCTAACCGGCATCCGTAAAGTGTTTTTTGCTGATGGTATTATTGCTGAAGAAGCCCAGTACGCAAACGGATTAAAGAACGGCACGTATAAAAAATTCTCGCCTAAAGGTGTGGTTTTTGAGCAGACTACTTATAAAGATGATAAGCTAAACGGGCCCGCCCTGTTTAACAATGCACAAGGTCAGTTAACATCTAAAGGTGCTTTTACCAACGATGTAAAAACCGGTAAATGGACGTACTATACCAACGGTAAGGTAGTTAAGGAAGAAACCGACGCCGACCGTAAAATAGAGTTAGGCGCAAGGAAACAGCGACCTAACTAAAATTGTTGTATTTTTGCATAAATTTTACAGAAGGAGATTATCATGAAACGTGTAGTAGTAGGGCTTAGTGGCGGTGTAGACAGTAGTGTGGCAGCATACTTACTTATGGAGCAGGGATATGAAGTTATTGGCCTGTTTATGAAGAACTGGCATGACGAAGCTGTTACCATTTCTAACGAATGTCCGTGGCTGGAAGACAGCAACGATGCACTGCTTGTTGCCGAAAAGCTGGGTATACCCTTCCAGACGGTAGACCTGAGCGAACAATATAAAGAGCGTATTGTAGACTATATGTTTAACGAATACGAAAGAGGCCGCACACCCAATCCCGATGTGCTTTGTAACCGCGAGATTAAATTCGACGTGTTTATGAAGATTGCTCTTAGTCTGGGTGCCGATTATGTGGCCACTGGCCATTATTGCCGTAAAGATACTATAGAGGTTAACGGTAAAGAGGTGCACCAGCTGCTTGCCGGTGCCGATGGCAATAAAGACCAATCATACTTTTTATGCCAGCTATCGCAAGAGCAGTTGTCTAAAGCGTTGTTCCCGATAGGGGAATTAACCAAACCAGAAGTGCGCGAAATTGCCGCTAAAATGGAACTGATAACGGCAGAGAAAAAAGACTCGCAAGGGCTTTGCTTTATTGGCAAAGTGCGCCTGCCGGAATTTTTACAGCAGCAGCTTCAGCCTAAAGAAGGTGTTATTTTTGAGGTAGGTGCCGATGCACAAACCTACGCCGAAGCAACGCCGCAATTTACGTCGGTTAAAGAGCAGTTGGCCTATGAGGCTAAAAATATAGCCTATAACCCGCAAATGGGCAAAGTAGTAGGCAAGCACCAGGGTGCACATTACTATACCATAGGGCAGCGCAAAGGCCTTAATGTAGGCGGCACTAAAGAGCCGTTGTTTATTATTGCTACCGATGTAGAAACCAACACGATATACACAGGGCAGGGGCAGAACCACCCGGGCTTGTTCCGTAAAGCGCTGTTTATACAGGAAAACGAAATACACTGGGTACGCGAAGACCTAACCCTTACCGATGGCCAGACAATGGATGTTATGGCGCGCATACGCTACCGCCAGCCGCTTCAAAAGGCTACGCTGCATAAGTTTGATAACGGTATGTACATATCGTTTCAGGATGCACAAAGTGCTATTGCCGAAGGGCAATTTGCTGCATGGTACCACGGCGATGAGCTTATTGGCAGTGGGGTAATATCGTAATTTAATTATAATCAAAATATATAAATGCCCAATGCTTTAATGTGTTGGGCATTTTTTTATATTTTTAAGCTTCAAAATAATCACTATGAAACTGTATTGCCTTCTTTTATTATGTGCTGTTTTAACGTGCTGTTGCAGTAAAACTGAAGCTAATAAAAATAGTAAAATAGTATCAAATATTGTTAGTGACACTTTACTTCCGGCAGATTGTATACCCACAGATTTTACAACGCCTTTAGGTACAAAAATCACTTATATACGTGTAGGTAATGCAGTAAAACTTTCCTGGGGCGATGGCAATTATACCCGAAGCCATGATAGCTTATTTACCTGCGTTGATTATACCGATAGCGGCAGGTGGGATCTTATTCCTAAGTACGAATCGGAAACCAAAAATTATCTGGTTTTTATTAATGTCTTGTCTACGTCCAGCGGAGGCAATCCTGCTCCTATAGATTTTTCGGTAATGGTGCTTCCTAAAAATGTAACCGATTCCATTTATGAAAAAGAAATGTACTTAGACCACGCAGGAGATTACATTATTTATCTTACAGGAGCTTCGGCAGACAGCCTTAGCGTACTTAATTTAGAAACAAAGAAAATACAGATTTGTAGGTTAGATCCTCAACCCTTGATTTTTGCCAAATCACCTACATTTATAATTCAAAAAACTAAAATTAAAAATAAAGTGCTCCATGTTGAATACGAAGACCTCGATAGTAATGATAGCACTGTAATCCGTAAAAATAAATTCAGGTTAGGTATTTAGTTCCATATTATAAATCAATTTTTATTTTAACAACATATTGGCAATTAACAATCAAAAAACTATCTTCGGGGGCATAATAAATTTTCACAGTAAACCTTACCACCTTGAGATTAGAACAATTAACATTTACCCGTTTTATTGCAGCTATAGCCATAGTTATATTTCATTTTGGGGCACAAATAAGCCTGTTTAATAATGGTTATGTTAGCTTTATACGCGAACAGGCCAATATTGGGGTAAGCTACTTTTTTGTGCTTTCGGGTTTTATAATGATTGTAGCCTACAACAGGTTTAATAAAATAGATACTGCCGATTATCTTAAAAACCGCTTTGCGAGGGTATATCCGCTTATAGCAGTATCAGTTATTCCGTTTGTAATGGCTTATTTTTTATTTCCGGGCACGGTAACCTTAACCGAAATAGCCCTTAACTTATCAACACTACAAGCCTGGATTCCGGGTATGGCAACAGTGGGTAACTATCCGCTATGGTCCCTCACGGTAGAAGGTTTTTTTTATCTCTGCTTTCCTTTCCTGTTCAATCATTTCTATAAAAAATATTCAATTGCTAAAATATCAGTAGTTGTTTTTATTATCTGGCTGGTTTCTTTAATAGTGCAGAATTACTTTTTAAACACACCGTTCTATAAAGGCAATGTAACGCCAAGTCACGATTTGCTGTATTACTTTCCGGTAATGCATTTAAACCAGTTTTTAATAGGCAATCTTGCCGGACTGTTTTTTGTAAGCAGGACTATAAACACAAAAAGGCAATACGATATTTTTGTTGTAATTATATTGGCTGTATTGGTTTTGCTTTTAAAATATCCTGTTGGATTAAGCTACCACAATGGGTTTTTGGCTTTAGTGTTTGCCCCGCTAATAGTTGTTATAGCACAAAATACAGGTTTAATAACCAAATTGTTTTGTAAAAAGCCCTTGGTGTTTTTAGGCGAAATAAGCTACGCCATCTATGTGCTTCAAATTCCTGTTTTCGAGACCGGGACCAAGCTTATGGAAAAATTTGGTATTACTACCAATCCTTCTGCAATCTTCTGTATTAATTTTATTATTTTGCTTGTAGCCTCGGCTATATGTCACATTTATATTGAGCTGCCGTTGCGCAACCGTATAAAAAATATAAGGTTAAAGCCGGTGTTTACTAATGGCAACTAAACCCAAGTATAAGCATGCTCTACAACCTCCATACCCATTCTGCTTCCAATAATCATGATGTTTTTGAGGTAGTTAACCGCTATCCGTATGAGGTTATAGATGTGCCGTATTTTTCTACAGGCATCCATCCCTGGCATATCGATATTGATAGAGCAGACGAGCACCTTGCCATTATAGAACAGCGGCTGCAACTACTCAATTGCCTTGCCCTTGGCGAGTGCGGTCTCGATAAACGCATCGATATTCCGTTAAATATTCAGATAGAAGTGTTCGAAAAGCAACTCTTGTTAGCTAAAAAATACCAAAAACCTGTAATTTTGCACCTTGTTGCCGCGTTTCAGGAACTTATAGAAATCAAAAACAGGTTGCAGCCCGGTGTGCCGATGATAGTTCACGGCTACAGCAAAAATGCGCAGGTGGCAAAACAGTTACTTGATAATGGTTTTTACCTGTCGTTTGGCAAGTACCTGCTGCGCAATCCTGAATTATCAGCAGTTTTTGCGGGTGTACCGAAAGACTGTTTCTTTTTAGAGACCGATACGATTGAAGAAGGTATTGCCGAAGTGTACGC
The DNA here is from genome assembly GCF_000422725.1 of Flavobacterium subsaxonicum WB 4.1-42 = DSM 21790. Classification (GTDB taxonomy): domain Bacteria; phylum Bacteroidota; class Bacteroidia; order Flavobacteriales; family Flavobacteriaceae; genus Flavobacterium; species Flavobacterium subsaxonicum. The sequence continues at coordinate 65,652 of NZ_KE383911.1, read as the reverse complement.
TAAAGCAGCATTGGCACGGAATATGGATATAGAGGTGCTGAAAAGCATTGTACAAAATAATTTTAAAAACATTTTTAAGAATGGCTGAATGGACAGAGCGGGCCGAGCTTTTGTTTAAAAAGGAAGGGCTTGAGAAATTAAAAAATGCACACGTTATGGTAGTTGGTTTAGGGGGCGTTGGCTCTTTTGCTGCCGAATTTCTTGCCAGGGCAGGAGTGGGCACCATGACTATTGTAGATGGCGATGTGGTAGATATTACCAATATTAACCGTCAGCTGCCGGCTTTGCATAGCACTGTGGGTCAGCCAAAGGTAAAAATTGTGGGCGACAGGCTTATGGATATTAATCCGGAGCTTAACCTTATCCGTATTCAGGAATTTTTATCGCCGGAGCGTGCTTACGAATTGGTTACACCCGAATATAATTACGTTTTAGACTGTATAGACAGCATTACGCCCAAGCTAAACCTTATTATGTCGGCCAGGCGTAAAAAGGTTAAGATAATAAGTAATATGGGCGCAGGGGGCAAATATGAGGCTGCCAAGGTTAAGGTTAGCGATATTAGCAAAACCAATTACTGCCCGCTTGCCAAAACGGTACGCAAACGCCTTAGAAAGGAAGGAATTTCTAAAGGGGTTAAGGTGGTTTACTCTACAGAGGAACCCGACCAGAGCAGCCTTAAAATGACCGACGGTAAAAACTTTAAAAAATCATTTTTTGGTACTAACAGCTGGATGCCTGCACTATTTGGGCTGCATTCTGCCGAAGCGGTGGTGAAACATATTATTAAAAACTAAAAATCCCCGAAAGGGGATTTTTTAATTATTTAGGTCTAAGGTTTCTATGTTGGTGGGTGCCGGTGTTGCTGGCTTTGCCGCCGGCTTGCTTACAGGCTTACTAACCGGCTTTGTTGTAGCGGGTCTGGTAGTTGTGCCGCCTGTTCCTGTAGCTGGTTTAGGTGTTACAGGTTTAGTTGTGGTTGCAGGTTTTGTGCCTGTTGTAGTAGCGGCCGGTTTGCCGGTAGCAGGTGTGGTAACCGGTTTAGAAAGTCCGGTACTGGCCGGCTTAGTTGTTGATGTCGTTGTAGTGCCCACAGGCCTTGGTTTGGCGGCTGATGGCAGGTAACCTGCCTGACCTGAAGCACGTGGCTTAATGTATGGGTTTTGCACCTCAAGGGCTTCAGGTATAATTTGCGGTGCACCTATAGGTGTATACACATCGGTAACCCAGGTAGAGGGTTTGCGGCTCTGCTCTATGTTTTTGGCATATACTTCTATATAAACACCGGTGCTGTTTTCCTGTAAAGCATTTTCGGCCATGTATTTTTCGGCTGCACTCCACGCCTTCGGCAGGTGCGAATAATCGCCTTTAAGGGTAGTTTTAAGCGCGTTAAAGGCCAATAGTTTGCCGCCTTCATATTCACTGCCGGCAGCGGTAAAAATCTCGTCCTGTATAGGTATGCTAAAGGCATAAGTTGCCTGTTTTGCTACTTTATCAATCGACTTATAAATTATAAAAGGCGAACCTGTAACCGTAATTTTATTTTCCCTTGCAAAAGCAAGCAGCCTTTCAAACGCAGGCCCTGCTTTTTTATTTACATCGGCCATAGATGATGTTGTGGTTTGCCCAAGGTAAAACGCCCCTTTTTTACTAACTATGCCGCCAACTTTTACATTGTACACCTTAAGTTCTTTTACTAAAAAAGTATTCAGGTTTTCTAATCCGCTGGCAAGCGTATTTTTTAGTTTGTTGTTGGTGTTTCCATTAATAAGGGCATACGCTTTTTCGGTAAACGTAAGGTGGCCTTGTACGTTTACAGCAATTTTAGTGCTGTTAAGGGTATCTTTAAACCTCCACGAAATTTGCGATGCAAGATTGTCTATAACCACTTTTTGGCTAATAGAATCGTTAGCTACGGCGTTTATGGTTTGTATGTTGCCGTTGGTTGCATTTTTTACCCATGCCATAGTAGCATTTTTGCCCACCGTATTTTCAGAATAGGTGTATTGCGCGGTGGTATCGGCATTGGTAAGCATGCCAAGGTTTTCCCAGTTTCTGTAGTCGTTTATATAGTTATAAAGTACTGATTTAGGAACGTTTATAACTTTTTCTTCTTTAATATTATATTTTCCTTCCTGCGTAGCAATAAACACTGTAATGGCAATAGAAGCCAGCACCAGCAGTAGAAATATATATTTAACAATTTTCATGTACCGAAAATTTAGATTGTTGTAAAAATATAAATATTTATGTTAACAATCCAAATTAGTTTGAAGAGGCTTAACACGGGTTTATAATAATTTTTTTTGGATATTTTAATTGCAATCTATAAAATCCTGAGGGTAGGGCGATAGGCTTACTTTATCTACCAGGATATAAATATTATCTTCTTTAGTAAAAATCTCAATTTCCTTACTCAGCTCGTTTGCGTTCAGCGTTTTTCTATGGGTAGTGATATTGTATTGCTGCAGCTCGTCGGTAAGATTATAATTAAAGGATATCAACTCCGGATAATCACTTTTAAACTGGATTTTCCAGATGTGCTGCTCGCCCCGCGTGCCGGCATCTTTAAGGCGAAACGATATTTTGCTGTAGCAACTTGTTTTTTGCCAGTCTTCCCAGCCGTTATCGGTTTGAGCCGCCGCAAACTGAACGCCCGTAAGCAATACGAAAAGTAACAGGATATTTTTCATAACTAATTAATTTTAAAATCGGCATCGGTAACGCCTTCATTAATTTTAAGCTGTGTAATACGTTCTTCGCTGGTAAAATTATCTCCTTTTGTGGTTATGGTGTACGGAAATTTAAGTCCGTTTACATCTTTGTAATCAGTAAAATAACTTGTTGTTACTATAAGTTCTTTACCCAATGGCGTACTGGTTTTAGTAGCAATAAGCAGGCTGGTAGCCACACTGTAGTAATTTATAATACCCGAATTTGTTACCGGCTCTATAAAGCTAAGTGCATAGGTTCTTTGGTTGTTAACAATGGCAATGCCTTCGTATTTTAAGCTTTGGCCTTCTAACGGAAGGTTATAATTTTGTAATGGCCTTGGCAGCATAAGCGATGCGTTATATTGCTCAGGACTCATTTTTATATACTTGCTACCATCTTTAACAAAGCCTTCATAACCTTTTAAGGTTACCGTTTCTACAGCTTTACCATTAGTAACTATTTTTTGGTAATTATTAGTGTTGGCTGCTGTTTTAGAGGTTACCTCTTTAGTTATGATTGCACCATCCTGCGCGGTTGTTTTTACAGAACTGATTGTAAGCGTTGTACTAACCGTTTTTAACTTCTCAATTCCTCCTAAAGCTTTAGTATATTTTGCCACGATGTTTTGCGCCATGCCGGGAGCTTCGGCAGGTATAGCAGCCGAATTACTGGCTAAGCCATCTTTTGTGGCAGGTTCTAAACTGGCATTGGGTACAAATTTAGACGTTGTAGTAGCATTATTGTTTAAAGGGAGTATCTGCGTACGGCCAAGGTCAAAATAATTTACAATTTGTAAACCTCGCCTGTAGGGAATAGTAAGGGTATCGGTATCAATACCTTTAGGGCCGTATTTTTTTATGATGAATTTATTATCCACACCTTCCTGTAAAGGCACACGTGCATAGCTAATTGAAGCGGGTAGCGACTGCCAATTACGGGTATCGGCTTTTTCTGTAGCTGCACCGGCAATATCGGCACCAAGCCTAACCAGGTCGCCGAGATCGTTACTACCATCTTTATTATCTTTGGTAGCGCCATCGGCCAGGGCACCTAATAAGGCACTTGCCCCTTTTTTTGTTGCGAAACGCAGCACAAGGTCTATAGTTTCGCGCAGCATACGGTCTTTAAGGCATTGCTTGGCTATAGGATAAAAATCCTGTGCCAACTCAAACTTCTGCTCGTTACCATTTACAAAAATGGATGCTTTGCTGTAATAATTCTCTCTTTTACGGTATTTGGGTATTGCAATGGCATTTACCGTACCAATGTTAATGCCAGATGGAATGGGTATCAGGATGTCTTCCATAACATCACCATCCATATAGGTGGCATAAAAAAAGTAGCCCGTGCCCGATACCGTTAAGATAATCTGGTCTTTGGCGGGGCCAAGGCCGTTTTCCCAAAATACCACAGCCTCTCCGGTAGGGGTGGGCTTAGGCATAGGGGGCATACCCATTTCTTTTTTAGGATTTTTTGCCGATGGCTTGCCACCATTCGAAAAATCCTGTGGTCGAAATTTTTTAAGGTAATCGTTGTGCTCCTGCGTAAAGCCAAGTTGGCGACTGGTGCGCAACAAATCTTCTTTAAGCTGCTCTGGCAAGGGTACATTAAAGTAAGTACCGCCGTTAAGATCGTAAATTTCCTGGGCATTACGGTAAGCAATAAAGGCTCCGTTAATATCGCCGGTGCCTTCGTACAAAATACCCTGGATTATTTGCGAAAAAGCATCTTCTTTATACTTGTTCTTATTGTCAGGATAACGGTCGTTAAGTTCTAATAGCTTAATGTTAATACGCTTGGCTTCTACAAGGGCCTCGTTGGGCATACCCAGGTGCGAATAGTTTAGCGCCTTGTAGTAGTGTATGGTAACTTTCTCAAAATCTTCGCCTTTGTAGGGCTCGGCCATTGGGTTAGTAAACTTAGCCGCAACAGCCTGCCCGGCATTGGTTTTTATCTGGTCGTCTATTAAAATGTAAGCATCTTCAAAAAACTGGTTGCTAACCTCGTAGTTGCCTTTAAGGTGTTCCAGCTTTCCTTTTTCTAAAAGGTACAAAAGCCTGTTCCTGTCTTTTTGCAGAAATTTATTTTTATCTATATTGGCAATGGCATTATCAAAGTTGCCGTTAAGAAGATCACTTTCAATTTCTGAGGTTTTGGAATTGTAAGTCCCACAGGATTGAAAACCAATCAATAACAGTACTGCTGCCGTTTTAAAAATAACGGCACCCGTGTTTTTGGCTGCTTTCATGGCGATGTAAAAAAGGAAGGTTTGCTACGTGTAAATTACTTTATAAGTTTTTTGATCTTTTTGTCGCCTATCCAAACTTTATCATTGGTTTGTATGTGCGTAAGCTCAAGGTCTATCTGGTAGTAAACGCTTTTTTCTTTTTTGTTAGAATCAACAATAGAGTTAATGGTACCCTGAAGCATAAAATCGGCACCGTTTTCTAAACCGAATTTTTTCATGGTAGATTGCGATGCGTTGTTTTGCTGATCGGCCCTTTCTGCCCTTATCTCCTCGCGCATGTTACCCGCCTGAACCAGTTTCATCCTTCCTGAATTGATGATAGCTTTCTCTATATCTTTAGAAAACGTTTCGGTGGCAATTTGCTCGTGCGATTTATTGGTAATAAGCCCAACAATTATAACCGGTTTTTTACCGCCATTTTCTGAAGCATAGGTGCTGTACCAGGCGTGGTCCATAAGTTCGGCAGTAATTTCTTCGGCAGTAAGCCTTGAGTCGGTCTCGTTCCAGCGTCCGCTAAGGTCGGTTACCGTGTTTTCGCTAACGCGTTCTACTTTTGTGGCGCAGTTTACAAGGGTAAATCCAAGAGCTATAGCCAAAACAAATTTTAAGGTATTTGTTCTCATTGTTTTATGGTTATTTGATTAATGATTCAAAGGTAATTAAAATAATTTGTGATAATATGCTCACAAATACAAAGAGTGTGCCAATAAGAAAAATCTGTTAAAAACAAAAATACCCGGCGGGAGGCTACCGGGCATTTTTTTCAATTTAAAAACTAACTAACATAATATAAATATCTAAACCTAAGATAATTAAAAGTCGTATTTCTTTTCCATGCTGTAGCGCAGCAACTCGCTCTTGCCTTGCAGGTTAAGCTTTTTGAGTATGTTTTTCCTGTGCGTGTCTACTGTGGTTTTGCCAATAAAAAGATGGTCGGCAATTTCCTGAGATGTTTTACCTTCGCCCACAAGCTTTACAATTTCCTGCTCGCGCCTGCTTAGGGGCACATCGCTTTCGTTATTGTTATGCTCTTTCTTTTTAAGCGAATCATCAAAATACTTCTTGCCATTCATTACACCCCTTATGGCTTCTACAACGGTTTTAAGCGATGAATTCTTCATTATGTAGCCCGATGCTCCGGCTTCCATCATCTGCACCGCAGCCTCATCCTGTTCGAACATACTAAAGGCAAGTACCTTGCAGTAGGGAAATTCTTTTTTGAGCAACCGTGTAGCGGTAATGCCATCCATTTTAGGCATACGGATATCGGTAAGTACCACATCGGGCTGTTTGGCGCGCACAATTTCAAGCAGCCTTTCGCCATCGTTAGCCTCGCCTACAACGGTAATATCACTCTCATATTCCAGAAATATTTTAATACCATCTATAAGCGATTGATGGTCTTCTGCAATTACAACTTTTATCATACCGGTAAATCTATTAAAATGGTTGTTCCGCGGCTTGGAGTAGCATCAATAGTAAAAGTGCCACCCAATTGTTTGGTTTTCTTTTTGATGGATGTAAGCCCCATACCATCGGCATCAATTATTGCCTCGGGTTTAAAGCCTACACCATTATCTTCAATAATAATATTAATATTATCGTCGTGGTGCGTTAGGTGTATCGTGGCTTCTGTAGCTTGGGAATGCTTTATAATGTTGGTAGCCAGCTCCTGAATTATCCTAAAGATAGCAATTTCCTGGGTATTATCCAGCCTGTCTGTAAATCCAAAAGGTATTACTTCTATTTTAAGCTTTCCGGGTATCGATATTTTCTCGGCCAGCTTAACAATGGCGGGTATAAGGCCCTGACTGGCAAAAACCCCGGCATTTTTAGCATGTGCCAGCCTGCGGACTTTTTGGTACGCCTCCTGTATAAGCTCATCGGTACGGTCGTAAAGCTTGTTCTCGTGTTCCTTAAGGTCGTTTTTTCTAAGTTTCAGGTTTTCGAAATTAAGTTTGAGCGTTGCCAGCATACTGCCAAGGTTATCATGCAGGTCGTTAGCAAGGCGTTGGCGTTCTTTTTCCTGGCCTTCCAGCATCATATCTATACTATTAAGCTCGTAATCTTTTAAAACCTTATCCAGTTTTTGCTGTTCTATAAGTTTCTCCTGCGCAGCTATTTTTTCGCGCTTACGCGAATTTTTAACAATAAGAAAGGCAATAATTAATGCCACAATAAAAAGCGCTATAAAGGCATACATTACTATTTTCTGAATTTTATTATCGTTTTTTAAAACCGTGTTTTCAAGTTCTTTCTCGGCGGTTTGGTATTTGGTTTGTATCTCGTTTATAGAGATGTTTTGATTGGTAATATTTAAGCTGTCAGAAAATTGCTTATTTAATAAAGCATACTTGTACGCATTATTATAATCGTTTATTTCGCCATAATTTAGAGCTAAAGTTCCGTATATAAAGGGCTTAGTTACCTGCGAATTAAAGTTTAAAGAATCTGCCTGTAACAATAGTTTTATAGCTTCTTTATAATGCCCCTTGTGTGTGTAAGCCGATGCGCGGTTGGTGTAATTGTAATAATAATCCTGGGGCTGGCCTTTTATCTTTATATAACTTAAATCTTTATCTAAGTAATACAATGCAGAATCTGGCATTTTAAGGGCCTCGTTAAAAAGCACAGCCAGATTATTATTTATGGCAGATTCCATTGCCGGCTTACCAATTTTTTTTACAAGTAGTTGTGCCTTTTTATAATAATCAAGGCTTTGGTTGTATTTTTCTTCATCAAGGTACAGCATTCCTAAATGAGTATATGTTTTTGCCTTTAAAATAAGATTATTAGACTTATCGGCATACCTAAGCGACTCGTTTGCGTATTTAAAACAATCTATAGAATTATTTTGCTGAGCAGACAGTAAATAACTTATTTCAAGGTTCATTTCCATAGCCCTGTCTATACTATCTATAGCCAGATAGGCTTTTTTAGAACGTATAAAATAATCAAAAGCGCTGTCCTGTATGTTAGTCAGATCATCGCATTTGGCTCTTAAGTATAGATACAAGGCATTATCTGCTGTCGATAATGATTTTGTATCTATTTTCTTTAAAATATCGCACGCGCTATTTTTACCCGCTTTTATCTCTTTGCGAAGACGTATTAAATTGTCAGAATATTGAGAAAATGCATTATTAGTAAAAAATACTATGCATACAATAAGTTTTAAATAACGCGGCATTATTTTATATAAAATTCTTTATAAGGCTAATAAATTTATAGCTTGTGGCTATGTATGGATTTACCATTCAGGCTGTAACCATGGGTTTTAACTGGCCCAGTTTATATTTTTTAGGCTGGTATAATATAGTTGCAGCAGCAGCGGTTGCCGTTGTAATAGGAGCTTCGAGCGTAGCAGCCTGTGTTGCACTACCTTTGTTTACATTGGCATTTACAGTGGTTGCAGCACTAAAATTTATAGGTGTTGGCGCTACACAAAATGCTTTGCTTTTGGCATAAGGAATGTCATACTGGGTATCGTGCATTATAATTACATTAATATCCTCTAACGTATCAAGAGGTACACATCTAGAGTCAACATTAACTATGTCTATGTTGCTAAGGCTAAAGTTTACAGGTATACCCGGCTGGCTTGTCATACCACTAAGGTCTACATTAGGTCCGTTTTTAACCTTCATAAAAATAAGGATGGTGTTGGGATACTCTGCGCAAGAAAAATTATAAATTTTTGAAGTGTAAAATAGATAGGTACCTTCTGTAAGAAGCGGTAAATAAACATTGTAGGTTGCGGCAAGGGTGCTTTTATTATAAGTGCCTGTGCCTGTGTAAACTTCATGTTCCATAATTATTGATTGTTATTGGTTAACATTGCAAATTTGAGCAACTTAAATTAAAAAAAAATCCCCATCAATGGGGATTTTTTACTATAATAGTTTTAAGAAAATTTTAAGAAGGGTCTTTGGTTAAAAACTTAACCACAAACAGTGCTGCTATAAAACTTAAAAAAGCAATTAAAATCCAATAACTGCCCTTGTAATATTTTTTGTGCAGTGCAAGGTCTTTACGATAAACATATATCATGGCTATTACAAATACTACAATAAAACTGCCTGCAAAATATAATTGACCCGAGGTAAACATGTTGAAATCTTTTTTGCAAAGCTACAATATTGCAGGCGTATTTTTGGTTATTTTTAACCCATAAATTTATAAAAAACATGAAAAACCAACTGGATGCCGTTAAAGAATTTCATAGTTCTTTTGGGCTTGGGATAAGCGAGATACCTAAAGCAAACCTGGGCGAAGCCGTAAATCTGCTGCGCTATAACCTTATGAAGGAAGAAAATGAGGAGTATCTTGAGGCTGTGCAAAATAACGACCTGGTTGAAATTGCCGATGCCCTTGGAGACATGCTTTATATACTGTGCGGAACTATTATAGAACACGGCCTGCAATATAAAATAGAAGAAGTTTTTAGCGAGATACAACGCAGCAACATGAGCAAGCTGGGCGCCAACGGCCTGCCGGTGTACCGCGAAGACGGCAAGGTGATGAAAGGCCCTAACTATTTTAAACCCGATTTTACAGAGATACTTAAATAGTTTTCAGTCGCAGTCGCAGTTTTCAGTTTTGTGTATAAGCAAAGTCCCGGTTTTGGTAATCAGTATAAACTGAAAACTAAAACCAGGACTTTATATTAATAGTAGCTGTCTGTAAACTGCGACTGCGACTATAAACTATATTATATCTTTACCGTCCACCCAAAGGTGTCTTCGGCAAGTTTATGCTGTATGTTAGTAAGCTTATCTTTAATTTCTAAGGCAATAGGGTTCTCCTGTTTAGGCAGTTCGTAATAATTATCCTGGTAGGCAAAACCAATAATAGGGTTAATTACTGCGGCAGTACCTGCGCCAAAAATTTCTTTAAGAGAGCCATCTTTGGCAGCTTCAAGTAATTCGGCAACCAGTACAGATCGTACTTCCAGTTTAATATTATCGCGCTTGGCAAGTTCTAAAATACTTTTACGGGTAACGCCATCCAGTATCCTCTCGCTTGTTGGAGCGGTGTAAAGGGTATCGTTAATTTTAAAGAAAACGTTCATAGTACCTGCTTCCTCCAGCTTTGTATGGGTAGCATCATCGGTCCATATAACCTGCTGGTAGCCCTGCTCGTTAGCCAGGCGGGTAGGATAAAACTGAGCCGAATAGTTACCGGCAGCTTTAGCAGCACCAATACCACCGTTTGCAGCGCGGCTGTAATGCTCTGCAATAAGCACTTTAACTTCGCCCTGGTAGTACGATTTTGCAGGCGACATAATAATCATAAAACGGTATTGTGCAGATGGCGATGCAATAACGCCATGTCCGGTAGCTATCATAAATGGGCGAAGGTATAACGAGTTGCCCTTACCTTTTTTAACCCAATCTTTATCAATGTTAATTAACTGTTTAAGGCCTTCCATAAAAACAGGTTCCGGAACCTCTGGCATTGCCAGCCTTGTAGCCGACTTATTAAAGCGGATAAAATTTTGGTCGGGCCTAAAAAGCCAAATTTCGTCCTGCTCGTCTTTATAGGCTTTCATGCCTTCAAAAATGGCCTGGCCGTAATGAAACACTCTCGACGACGGATCCATAGGTATTGGAGCATACGGCTCAATAACCGGTGTACCCCATTGCCCATCTTTGTAGTCGCAATACATCATGTGGTCTGTAAAAATGCTTCCAAAAGGCAGGTTTTCAAAATCTACAGAATCAATTTTAGATGTTGCGGCTTTTTTTATCTCAAAGGTATCAGTTGGATTGTGGCTCATTAATTATTTGGGTATTAAAAGTTAGTCGTGTTATTGCAAATTTAATAAAAAATCATGTTATTGGGCTTTTTATGTTCAAAATCTGGAAATTAAAAAAGTAATTTACTGAAATAAAGTGGTATAAAAACCAAACTTGCTTTGTTGTATTTAAAGATTCTGCATAAATTTGTCACATTAAATTTAATTTTCGTTACAAAATGAAAAAATCGTTTATAATAGCCGCCGCATTGCTAAGCCTTGCTGCCTGCCAGAAAAAAGAGACTACAGTTAAAACTGAAGATACCGTTATAGAAGGCCAGACGGATACCGTTAGCGTAGACACTGATACTGTGGCTGCTGCAGAAGAACAAACTCCTGCCGAGAACGTTGCTGTGACGGAAACTGAGACCACAGCCAAACCTGAACCTGTTGTAGAGGTTAAAGCTGCTAAGGAGGTTAAGGTTGATTATGCTTCTTTTGGCGATAAAATATTGGCAGACAACGCCCTTAGTAAAGAGGCTATGCTTAAAAAGTATAACTCGCTTAAAGCGGGCGATACTGTAAACATAAAGTTTAAGACAAAAATTAAAGACGTTTGCAAAAAGAAAGGCTGCTGGATGGCGTTGCAACTACCAGGCGAAAAAGAATCGTTTGTAAAGTTTAAAGACTATGCCTTTTTTGTGCCGCTTAATGCAACCGGCCAGGATGCCGTGGTTAGCGGTAAGGCTTTTGTTAGCGAGGTTAGCGTTGCCCAGTTAAGGCACTACGCTAAAGATGGCGGCAAAACCGAAGCTGAAATTAGCAAAATTACCGAGCCCGAAATTACATATGGCTTTTTAGCCGATGGTGTACTTATTAGCAAATAATGATTAGACTTTTTACAATTGCCTGTGCGGCGATGCTCTTGCTAACGGCCTGCAACAAAAAAGTTGAGGCTGAACCTGAAGCTGGTATAAAAAAGGATTCGGCATCTTGTGCCAAGCCTCTTACAAAGGAGTTCCAGATGTACAAAATGAGCGAAATGGCAGCGCTTATGGAGCAAATGTACGTAGATAATTTGCGCTTAAAAGAGCGTATTACCAAGGACGATTCCATTGGCACGTTCCCGCAGCATATTTTAAAGATACATTCGAGCGCCATGACGGATGAATCAGAGAACGATGCATTTTTTAAGCTTCAGGCGGCAAAATTTATAAAAGCTCAGGAACTTATTTATAACGATCCAACCAATGCCAAGCAGCATTTTAACGACGCCGTTACTGCCTGCGTAAAATGCCATGAAGGCAAATGCGACGGCCCGATACCGCGCATTAAAAAATTGTATATAAAATAGCATTAGGTTGTAATCACTTCATAAACATCATAAATGAAAAAAATATTTTACTTTTTTACAGTTGTACTTTTTGTAAGCTGCCAGTTTAACGGTACTAATGTTAATGAAGAGTCTAAAAAAGGTGAAGCCGAGAAAGTGGCTGAAGTTCTTTATACAGATATTGCTAAACAGGATTTTAAAAAAGCTGAAATGCTTTTTGGCGATAAATTTTTTGAGGTTACTACAAGAGAAGATCTTCAAAAAATGTTTACAATGCTAAACGAAAAACTGGGTAACTATAAGTCGCGTAAATTGGCAAACTGGCAAACTACAAGTACTGTAGGTACCAATCCGGCAACTAATTATGTCTTAGTGTATACTGTTGAATACGATAAGTTTAGTGCCGAAGAAAAAATTATATTATCAAAAGTAGATGATGATATTAAAATACTTGGATATAATGTTAACTCGAAGGCATTTTTAAATTAATATAACTGTTGTAGTACTAATAACTTAAAGTATTTAGATTGAAAAGAGAAATTATTACTACCCAAGACGGATCTGTTACTATTTACCTGCCCGAAATGCAGGAAACCTACCATTCTAAATTTGGCGCCATACAAGAGGCGTATCATGTATTTATAAAAAACGGGCTGGAACTTATTAAAGACCGTCCCATTTCTATTTTAGAAATTGGTTTTGGTACCGGCCTCAACGCTTTTATTACCTTTTATGAAGCTGCTAAGAGCGGACAGCAAATTCATTACACCACGGTAGAGGCATACCCTGTTTTGGCCGAAGAAGCGGCACAGCTTAATTATGTGAGCCAGCTTAATGCTGATAAATATGCTGATATTTTCTTAAAAATGCACAGCAGCCCCTGGGAAGTTGATGTTAAACTTACCGATGGCTTTACGTTAAATAAACGCCAACAGCATTTTCAGGATATAAAAGATGTAAATAAGTACGATCTTATTTATTTTGATGCTTTTGGATACCCATCTCAGCCCGATTTATGGAGCGAAGCTATATTTAATGCTATGTATGCGGCCTTGAAACCCAGCGGTATATTAGTAACGTATGCATGCAGAACAGTTATTAAAAAAGCCATGCAGCAAGCGGGTTTCAGTACACAAAAACTTGCCGGGCCACCCGGTAAACGCGAAATGCTTCGAGCTTCAAAATTGTAATATTTTGTTAATTTATTGTTATATTCTGATTTTTAGGTAATAAAAAATATTTAATATAACGTTGTAGTTGTGTAAATTTGTTTACATTTACACATTCGTTCTTATCACCTAATAATCATAATCACTATATTAAAATGCCTACACCTATGTTTGGTTACACTAAAACAGTGTTGGAAAATGTGAGTTTCGACCCAACGCTTTTTTGCAAAGAGGTTGAAAAAGCACTTAAATTGCTCCTGCCTTACGAATTGGAGCAATTGGTAGACTGGCTTTACAAGTTTACTAAAAGTAAACCCGAATTGCAAGCCTGTTTGGCGTATGTAGAATAACAAAAAAGCCCTCTGTGAGGGCTTTTTTTGTAGGCATAACTTAGGTTTATTTTTTATGAAGCGGGCTTGTAATAGCTACATTGTTAAATGCTATGGCACCCCTTACAACGCCGGATATTGTGCTGCGCAGCGCCTCTATAATATGCAGCTTAAGCTCTTTTTTAGAGTAGATAAGGCTAACCTCTCTCGATGGTTTTGGTTCCTTAAAATGGCGCAGCTTATCGGCATGTTTGCCGGTCATATCAAGCGTGTGCAGGTAGGGCAGGAGGGTCATTCCCAAACCTTCATCGGCAAGCTTAACCATAGTTTCAAAGCTACCGCTTTCAATCTGGAAATGGCTGCTTGGCCCAAGCGATGTAGCTTTACAGATATTGAGTACGTTGTTTCTAAAACAATGCCCGTCCTGTAACAATAAAATGCTGCTCAGGTTAATTTCCAGGTCTTCTACATCAAACTCTTTTTTAAGGTATGCGGGGTTGTTCTCCGGCACGTAGGCAACAAAAGGCTCGTAATATAAAACAATCTCTTTAATTGTTTCTTCGTTAAGGGGGGTAGCAGCAATAGCGGCATCCAGCTGGCCATTTTTAAGCATTTTAATAATCTCCTCGGTAGTGCGCTCCTCTATAATAAGGTTAACCTTTGGGTATTTATTTATAAAATTAGCCATAAACATAGGCAGTAAAGTAGGCATAACGGTAGGTATAATTCCCACTTTAAAATCGCCGCCAATGTAGCCCTTTTGCTGGTCTACAATGTCTTTAATACGGCCGCTTTCGTTAACTATATTTTTGGCTTGTGTAACAATTTGTGCGCCAACATCGGTAAGCTGGATGGGTTTTTTACCGCGATCAAATATTTGTATATCAAGCTCTTCTTCAAGTTTTTGTATTTGCATGCTAAGCGTTGGCTGGGTAACAAAGCACTTTTCGGCAGCCAGGGTAAAGTTTTTATGTTCGGCAACGGCCAATACATAATGCAATTGGGTAATTGTCATATATAGATATTTATGATAAAATTATAAAAATGATTGATAATACCTATCGTTTTTCTAATTAAATTTACTTAAATTTATAGAGGTAAAAACTTACAATAACAAACCTATTTAATACCATGAAAACAAAAGAAGAAGCCTTTAATATACTGGGCCTGCCGGTTAAAGAAGCAGAAGTAATTGCAGCAGAACTAAACATACTTTTATCTAACTTTCAGGTGTACTACCAAAACCTGCGCGGCATACACTGGAACATTCGCGGCAAGCGTTTCTTTCAGTTGCATGTAAAATTTGAAGAACTGTATACCGATGCCCAGGATAAGATAGACCTTATTGCAGAAAGGGTGCTTACACTTGGTGCTACACCACTGCATACTTTTGAAGATTATGTGGCTAACAACAAACTTAAAGTAGGTAAAAATATATCTAAAGATACAGAAGCAGTACATCTTGTAATTGCATCTTTGGCCGACCTTTTAACCATAGAAAGGGTTATACTGGATGAGACTGCTAAAATTAACGATGAAGGTACCAACTCTATGATGAGCGACTTTATTAAAGAGCAGGAAAAAACCATGTGGATGATGAAGGCATGGAGCGAAGAAGAAATTTAATGTGCATTTAAATTGATGCAAATGTTTTTTTGCTACCTTCGTAGGTATGAAGGTTTGTGTCAAAATAGTCGTATTACTATTTTTCCTGTTTTTAGCAACTCCTACCATTGTGAGCCTGCTACAGGATGATGATGCAGACACGATTGTTGTATGCAGCATTACAGAAGAAGAAGTACACAAAGAAATTAAAGAGGTAAAAGCAGGCCCAAGCCTTGTTTTTGAGTTTGGCGTTTTACCTGCAATAAAAAAATCTACACTTATAAAATCTAAAAATCTCCTGAGGCATAATAATGTTTCAGGAGATATTTTTATACCCCCTCCGGAAGTAATATAATATATGATTAGCCCATAGTGGGTTAATTTAAATACGCCTGTATTTAAACAATATCTGTATTATATTTCTTTTGGTTATGACAAAAAAGACAAATTTTTTTGATAACCTCAGGTCTGATTTTCCATCGGGGCTTGTGGTGTTTTTGGTGGCATTGCCACTGTGTTTGGGTATTGCACTGGCTTCTGGTGCACCACCGCTTTCGGGCATTATTGCCGGTGTTATAGGCGGTATTGTAGTAGGCTCGTTAAGCAACTCCAACATAAGTGTAAGTGGCCCTGCGGCCGGCCTTACTGCTATAGTATTAGTAGCTATATCATCGTTCGGGTCGTTTGATGTGTTTTTACTCAGCGTGTTCCTGGCGGGTGTTATGCAGCTTATATTGGGCTTTATTAGGGCAGGTAGCATAAGCAATTACTTTCCGTCTAACGTTATAGAGGGCATGCTTGCCGGTATTGGGGTAATTATTATCCTGAACCAGATAGAGCACGCCGTTGGTTACGACAAAGATTATGAGGGAGACGAAACCCTGTTTCACCTTGATGGAGGCAACCCATTTTCTGATGTGCCCGAAATACTGGGCCGCATAGAGCCGGGAGCACTTGTAATTGCGCTAATATCGTTAGTTATACTTATTGCATGGGACAAAATTGGAGTGCTTAAAAGGCTTAAACTGGTACCGGGAGCATTGGTTGCTGTTATTGCCAGCATTGTTATAAACGAATTGTTTACGCAAACCGGCAGCCTGTTTGCACTAAGTGGCAACCATTTGGTTAAACTACCCGTACCGCAGTCTTTAGAAGAGCTAAAGGGCATTGTTGTAACTCCTAATTTTTCGGCAATAGCCAACCCTAAAGTATGGATAACCGCTGCTACCATAACGGTTGTTGCATCTATAGAAACACTGCTTTGCATAGAAGCATCGGACAGGATGGACGTGCAAAAGCGCTATACCAATACCAACCGCGAGCTTAAAGCGCAGGGTATTGGTAACATGCTGAGCTCGCTTATTGGCGGCCTGCCCATGACATCGGTTGTGGTACGCTCATCGGCCAACGCAAACGCGGGGGCTAAAACAAAAGCGTCGGCTATAATACATGGCGTATTATTGCTTATCTGTGTGCTGGCCATACCAACAGTGCTTAACAAAATTCCGTTGGCTACACTGGCCGCTGTATTGTTGGTGGTAGGATATAAACTTGCCAGCCCGGCCAAACTTATGCATTTTTGGCACAAGGGCAAATACCAGTTTATACCGTTTATTGCCACGCTCGTAGCCGTTGTTGCTACAGATTTGCTTAAGGGTGTTGCTTTGGGTATGGTTATAAGTGTTGTGTTTATACTTAGGGGTAACTTAAAAAGGGCTTACAATTTTAAGAAAGAAGAATATAAAGAAGGTGACGTTATACATATAGACCTTGCGCAAGAAGTATCATTCCTAAACAAGGCGGCCATTAAAGCTACCTTAAATGATATTCCGGAAGGGTCTGTTGTTATTATTGATGCTTCAGATACAGTTTATATTGCACATGATGTGCTTGATCTTATTCAGGAGTTTAGGGATATAAAAGCACCCGAACAGGATATTACAGTTACCCTTACCGGGTTTAAGGAAGAATATGAGCTTGCTAATACCAACAACAGCGGCAAACAAAATGTGTTTGTAGAACATCCGTCAAAAAAAGATTTACAGGAAGAGATAACTGAATAACAACTGATTTACTTCTGCTATAGCAGAAATTTATATAAAGTACAAGATTATGGAACACGGACACGACGATTTTTATAAAAAGATATTAGACAATAACAAAATATGGTCTGAGACCAAACTTGCCAACGACCCACAGTATTTTCAGAAACTGGTAGCCGGCCAGTCGCCACCCTTATTATGGATAGGCTGCAGCGATAGCCGTGTGCCTGCCAACGAGGTTATTGGTGCCATGCCGGGCGAAGTTTTTGTACACCGTAATATTGCCAATATGGTGGTGCACAGCGATATGAACATGCTTAGTGTGTTAGACTATGCTGTTAACGTACTTAAGGTACAACACGTTATAGTAAGCGGGCATTATGGTTGCGGTGGTGTTAAGGCCGCTATGGGTAACTCATCTATTGGAATTATAGATAACTGGATAAGGCATATTAAAGATGTGTACAGGCATAACCACGAATACCTTAACGCGATAGAAGATTTTAATGAGCGATTTGATGCTTTTGTAGAAATTAACGTTAAAGAGCAGGTGTACGATCTTGCCAAAACATCGATAGTACAAACGGCATGGAAACGGGGCCAGCAGCTTTGCATTCATGGATGGGTTTACGGACTTGGAGATGGTATTGTAAAAGACCTTGGCGTAAATTTTTGCGACAACAACGACCTTGGTGAAGTAGACCGATTAATATTTCAATAAACAAATCCCGCCCTGAGCGGGATTTTTGCTTTTACGGTATTAGCTGATTCATCAATCAACTATTAAAAGATGGCCTTTAGATTTACACAAGTCGATTTTGTATTTAGGAACATCATATCCTAACTCGGCAGCTTTGATGTAATCGGGGCAGGCATTTTCTTTTTGCTTGAGCTGAAAATAAACTTCGGCACGCCAAAAATACAATTTGCTCTCTGTAGGTGCCAGTTTTATGGCAACGGTAAAATTATCAATTGCATTTGTAAGATTTTTTGTGTCGTGGTCAAAATCAAACAAATCAAAATAAAGCCGTCCACGGGTAAGGTAGTACCAGCTTTCCTGCTTTATAGCAATGGCTTTATCCATATACCCAATGGCTGTTTTTTTGTTCTTAGCATTATCTATACTGCCATACGCGTTGCCCATATAGGCAAGTACTAAGGCATTGTCCGGATCGTACGAAAGGTAGGTGTCAAACACCTCAATAGCTTTTTTGTAATCTTCTATGTTGTATAAATATATTTCTCCCGATTTTAAAAGTGCCCGTGTTAGCGTTGCATCACTATCATAGGCCTCCAGTAAATCTTTTACCGCGCCCTTATAATCCTTAAGGTCTTTTTTTACAAGGCCCCTAAAAAATAACGCCTGATAGTTTTTACTATCAAGTTTTATGGTCTTATCATAATCTTTTAAAGCTTCGGGGTATTTTTCTAAAACGGTATAGCACATGGCCCTGTTAAAATAAACCGCGCTGTTTTTGTTGTTGTCTTTTTCAGCGAGGTCAAATTTCTTGATAGCCTCGATATACTGTTCCGTTTTTAGCAGCTCGATACCGGCATCATAATTAGACTGGCTAAACAACAGCGTAGTATATAAAAATAGAAACGTGAAAATAATTTTGTCCATAGTATTGCCTTAACGAGTTACTAAGGTAATAAATTTTTGATAGCAGCTAAGAGCCCACCAAGAAAGCTGTGGTAACAAAAAATCCCGCACAGGAGCGGGATTTGTTTGTATAGAATATTTTTCAGTTATTGTTTGATTACTTTTTCTGAGAAAACGCCGGCATCAGCAGTTTCTATCCTAACAAGGTAAGCACCTTTCTGTAAAGAAGAAAGTTCTACATTTATTACACCGGTAGTGTTGTTATAATTTTTATTTGCTACCATTCGTCCGCTAAGGTCGTAAACTACTATATTTTTTACCTGTTTGTCAGTTTGTACAGTAATAACATTTTCGAACGGATTAGGGTAAAGTGTTGCTTTACTCGCTTTAACATCATCAGTACTTAGTGGTCCGCTTGTTATGCGCGTCATACCAAAACCATGGCCATGTATGTAATTATTGTTGGCATCAAAATAATCTCTGTACACAGACCCGCCTATTAGTATATTACCGCTATCATCTTTAACCAGTACACTGGACAAGTCGTTAGAATTTAACTGGTGAGGAAAATCGTAATTATAAGATCCTGTAGTAAAAAAGCTTGTATCTGCAGCTCCGGTTGTAATCAATTTTCTGTCAAGGTTAAAATTACAATTACCCAGTTCAGGTGATCCAAACGGATTGCAATTTAATGTGCCGGTAACATACATGCCTTCATCTGTGACTAAAAAGTTGGTACCTGTTCTGTACGCATCAATATTAAAATCGGTTTGATTAGTAGACAGATTGTATTTAAGTATTTTAGCATTTGTATCTAAATTAGATGTACCCCTCCGATAACTAATGTATAGAGCATTATTATATAATTGCACCTGATTTACAGTAGAGCTTGCATTTGAATCCAACGGCTCTACTTTGTAGCCATCTGTGCCAAAAGACGTTACCAAAGCGCCATCCTGGCTTACTTCTAACATTAAAAGAGAATAAACACCGTTGCCAATGTTAGTATTGCCGGCAATAAAAAAATTATTGTTGTAAGCACTTATAAAGTATCCTGCACTGTAATTATCTACCGAAAAAGTTTTATATCCATTAGTATCAAAAGTGGTATCAACAGAACCATTATTGTTTACTTTAAAATATAGAACTTCGGCTGTGCCGGTTACATATTTTGTACCTACACAAAAAAGTTTATTATCGGTTACTACAAAATCTTCAAGAGTTTCGTTTCCAGAAAAATCAAATTTCGCCATGCCATTGGTTGCAAAAGTACTATCAAAATTACCTGTTTCGTTTATTTTGCATATAAAAGCATCTCTGGTGTTCGCTGCGATATTTGTAGCTGTGCCATAAACGTAGAAATAATTGTCAATAAATTTAAAACCTTCAATTGTAAAAGTTTCTGTAGATGAAGTTAAAGTTATAAAACCATTTGTGCCAAAGTTTGTGTCTATAGCTCCGTCATAATTTACTTTTCCTAACTTGTTTTCGCTGGTAAAATAATAATTGTTGTTTACAACTCCCCCTGAATCAGGGTAAAAAGAAACACCATCATAAAAAGCCATTGCATTGTTTCCAAAAGTAGTGTCCGGTACGTAGTTTTGTGCAAATAGGCCGGTGCTGGCTAAAAGCCCTAAAAAAAGAGTAATTTTTTTCATGGTGTGAGATACTTTAGTGATGATTGATTTTTAGTCTAAATTAAAAATTTTACCGACAATCGTATTATAATTTAAGAAAAAAAGAAAAAATTGTTTTAGCAACAAATTACAAATTAATGAGCTACGGTTATTCTCCATCCCTTTCCAGGTTCTCATTAAGAACACTTGGCAGCAATTGCGGAATAAATTTTATAAGCAGCGGTAAAAGCAGACTGCCGCCGGGCAACAGGAAAATAGTAAGAGATGGTATGGTCTTGCAAATTTCCAGCAGTTGTTTTTTAATTTTTTTCTTTTCCTTATCGTTAAGGTTGCGGTGGGTAGAGTGGGTAAGCAGCACCATAAGCTCGCCATTATTGGATAGCTCTTTAACGAGGCGGTTTTTATTACGGTTAATAAGCAGCATAACACTTTGTGCAGCATGGTCGTAAAAATGCTTAACCGGGTTACTGTATTTAAAGTACGGAATGTGCTTTTTATTGATCTTTAAAAAAACATCAAAAGATGCCATGCTTTCGGCAGCGGCATCATCGGTAAGGCCCAGCCTTTCAGACAGGCGGTATAAAAAGCCTATTTCGCTTTGCTGTGCGCGGCCATCACTCCAGATAGCCATTGCGGCCATATCCAACAGATAATTTTTTTCCGATTTCGACTCAAAGTAATCAAAACCGGCTTTATCCATATCATCTGCATTAATAGCCGATAGCTTGGTATATCGCACAGACGATTCAAATAACTTTATTAGTAAATCGTCATAATCGCTCTTGTCTTCTTTACTTTGCAGCGCAATAGTAACAATACCCATTACGGTTTCTTCCAGCTTACGGAGGTACTTTTCCGGCTTTTCTGCGTTAAGCAGGTACTGCCTAAACGCCAGTACATCCATAAACAAAAGCGCATTGGTAAGTATGTGGCTAAAGTTGCGGCTAATAATATTGCTGTTTATTTTAATGCGCTCATCTAATATATTCTCCAGTTCGTGACTGGGGGTAACGGTTGGCAGCATTTTTTTAAGCAGCTCGAAACCCCCGGGCTGCATGGCCTTGTAAAAGGCACCGGCTTTTTCTATAAACAGGGTAGTGTCTTCATTCTGATCAATAAGGCGGTATACATCATACAACGTGTTAAGCAGTGCCGCTTTGGTAACCTCTTCGGTGGTCCAGCCTTTGGTTTCTTTCTTGTCTAAATTATTAAAAGATACCACGTGGCCATATATAAACCCGGTGTCCCGTATTGCCCTGTAAAAGGCATGGGAATTTTGATACACGGGCAGCCTGTTTTTTAGTTGCCCGAAAAACTTATCAATCCAACCGCTGGCAGATGGGTTTATCATTTGGTTTATATACTATGGTGCAAAGCTATGCATTTTTAAGGGCATAGAACAGGAGTTGGGTAAATCCTATATTCAATTTCCTGTTAATTTTGGTTTTGGCAGCTATAATGCATTTGTATTAACAAATACGTTTATTTAATGTGCTAAAGCAAATTATTCATTCTGCGTAAATACTATAACATTTAGTATTTTGCTAACACTTATTGTGATAGTGCTAACAACATGGCCTTTTTATAAGCAGTAATTTAGCTTTAAACAAATAACAAAATATAACCAATTATGAAAAAGTCCAATTTATTTAGCAAAGCACTTCTTGGAGCAGCTGTAGTAACAATGTCTTTTGGTATGGGATCTTGTAAAAACGAACCTAAAGCCGAAGACCCAAAAGAAGTAGCAGAAGATGCTAACGAAGCCAATCTTGATACCGAAGCTACAGATAGCTTAGAAGATGATTCTCAATATCTTGTTGACGCTGCCGAAGTTGATATGAAAGAAATTGAGTTAGGTAAACTTGCCCAGACAAAAAGTACTAACCCAGATGTTAAGGCTTTAGGTAAAATGATGGTAGATGAACACACTAAAGCATCTGAAGCTACAAAAGCACTTGCTGCTAAAAAAGGTATTACATTACCTGCATCGTTAACAGAAAAAGGCCAGGACAAATATGGCGACCTTAACGATAAAACAGGTTATGACTTTGATAAAGCGTATACCGATGCTATGGTAGACGGTCATGAAAAAACTATCGATAAGATAGAAAAAGCATCTGAAAAAGCTAAAGATCCGGATATCAGGATGTGGGCTGCTAATATGCTGCCAGAACTTAACAAGCATTTAGAGCACTCTAAAATGGCTAAAGAAAAAGTAGACGCGGTTAAATAATCGCATAAAATATCGCTATGAGAAATTTATTATATATAGTTGCCATAATACTGATAGTATTTTGGGCTCTTGGAAGCTTTGCTTACCACGTAGGCAGTGCATTAATCCATTTGTTGCTTGTTATTGCAGTAATCATGATTTTGTTGAATTTACTTCGACGCAACAATAGGCCCCTGGACTAACAGATTTAATATTGCAGCTATTAGAGCGCCGTTTTGGTTATACCATAACGGCGCTTTTTTGTATGTTTATTGTGATGATAATGTATCATAGATAGGTAAATAATTGACGCACAAACTTATAATCTAAGATATGCACTCCAACATAAATAAATACGCCCGAGCTTTTACGTAAGCAGGGGTTGCAAATCTGTCTACTGATAAGACACAAAAAAAACCAGGACTTAGAAATCCTGGTTTTTTATGTTGTGTAGTATTCGATTACTCCGAATCTCCAAAATGGGTGTTGCCACGCACTTTTTTGTTATCAGGATGGTCTGCCGGATAGCGGTTTTTCTCAGTATCCGAATTAAAATCCCGGTTCTCTGTAGTTTCCATGTCTTCAGCATCGCTGCTTGTGCCACGGCTTTTATTTACAACTTCGCCATCTTCCTCACTTTCACCGGAAAGGCTGTTAACTGCAGGGGCTTTTTTCTCGTCAATATCGCGGGCACGCTGCACGGTTGCTACACTGCCGTCTTTCCTCTTTTCCAGCTCGGCATCAAGCTTATCTTTGCTTGGGTCGTAGTTTTTTGGCAGGTTTTCGCCGCTAAAACCTTCGTTCTTATCGCTGGTTTTCTCGGCATTGTTTATTTTTTTGTCACCTAAGTCTTTAGGGTCGTCGGTTCCTGGTGCCATAATAGTTTATTTTTAGGTTGATGTAGTTACTTATAGTTTACTATAAAATTGTAATGCGAATTAACAATATCGTTTACCGTAGTTTCTAAAGATGTGTCCAGCTCCAGGTAACCTTCCTTAAGCTTACCGGCCGATGTAAAGTAATTCGGAATATTATATTCCAGTTCTACATCGCTGTCGGTAAAAATTTTGTTTACCGTAAAAGTTACAGAGTAGCTGTTTTGGCTAAACACAATCTTCATGCTATAGTTTATCTTGTGCTCAAAAGCCTCGCCGCGGTCGCGGTAGTAAAACGCATTCTTTTTAAATGCCGATATAGTTATCGTATTATTGGTAACATCGGTAGCATCAAAGCCACGGTTATTGCGCTGGCCGTATTTATTATACTCTGCCGCCCAGGCTTTGGTAATCTCTACCAGTTTTTCGTTAGGAATACTGGGAATGGTTACTTGAACAGGAGCAAAGCCGTTTGGCTCTAACTCCATGCGCGGTGGCTGGGCCAATGCTGCCACACCCACTAAAACACATACAAAAGTGTACAGTTTTAGCATGGTTATGCTTTTTTAAGGGCTTTTTCAAACTCCTCCTGAATGCGGCCGTTAGATACAAGAAACGGCTTTTTGTCTATGGTAATGTTAATATCATCGCCCTGAATGGTGTACGAACCTTCAAAACTGCCCACAGGGGTGCTGCCTTCAAATTTGCCTTGTTGGTCGTTACCGTCAAGTTTACCTTTAGTGCCTACGGTGCTTCTTATTTTATCAAGTAATTCGGCCTTATCGCCCGGATAACTTACTTTAAACTTATTGCTCATAATTATTTGTTTTTACTGTTATATGTAAATATAATAATTGGCTAGCCAATTTGTGTTTAGCTTTTGTTAAAGGTAACTAATTGCAGATTAGTACTAAATTGAATATTTTTAGTCACTTTACAGATTAAATTACCCATTGTTGGTTATTTTTTAATAATTTTTTAACGTATATATTTGATATGTAAACATTTATATCCCTTATTATGAAAAAAATTACTAAAATTTTAAGCTTCTTAATGGTTATGGCTTTTACCATTACCATAATTTCCTGTGAGGATGAAGAACCTATTAGTTTTGAGAACGATGAGAGCTCAAGTTTTGAAGGCGACTGGAAACGCAGCAACATGGAAACCTACGTGCGCTTTAGCGGAACGTCGGCCATTACTTGTTCAAATAACGTAGAAACGGTAGGATCTTTTGACGCATCAGAACCCTCTATGACTTTTGTAGTTAATGGTGAAACTATTAAATTTCCATTGGCAATAGATGGCGACCAAATGCTTGTAGGCGTGCCAGACCAGGTGGTAGATACCCACACGGCACAGATATATTATGCATCGGATAATTTTCCTTGTGATGGATCCGGTGGAGGTGGAACTGGCGGAGGCGGCGGTACCGGTGGCTCTGGAGATGGTAATATTACATTCTGGGTACAGTCAGATCTTGGTTGCGGGTCAATCAGCGTTTCTTTAACCGGACAGGGATCTGGTAGTATATCGTCTTTCTTTAGTTCGTCTCCCGCATGCGGTTCATCTGGCTGCGCTAACTTTACAGTGCCGGCAGGTACGTACAGCTATAGTGCAAGCTGCTCCGAAAAAACGTGGGAGGGTACATTAACCGTAGCTGCCAATCAATGTTATAAGATGCAGCTTACCAATTAATCTTACTACTTTACTACAAACCCGCCCTTATCTTTATCAAACACAATGTTGGCATCGTTAAAAAGGGTGTCAAATACGTTGTTATCAATAAGGTTTTGCGGGGTGCCCTGCACAACGGTTTGGGGCGTCATTACAATAATCCGGTCGCTTAGTTGCAGGGCGAGGTCAAGATCGTGGGTAGAGTATAAAATACATTTATTAGCCTCTTGTGCCAGTTTTTTTAGAAGGCGCAGGAGGTTTACTTTATGTAATAAATCCAGGTGGGTGGTAGGCTCGTCTAAAATAATAAGTGGGGTATCCTGTGCCAGGGCGCGCGCTATAAGTACTTTTTGAAGCTGGCCATCGCTTATTTCAAAATGTTTTTTGTGCGATAAATGTGCTGTTTGGGTAAGCTTTAAAGCAATATTAACCTTTGTAAAGTCATCATCAGACAGGCTGCCCAACCAGTTAGTATACGGCTGGCGACCGAGTGCCACTAACTCAAAAACGGTTAGGTTACTTGGAGGAAGCGCTTCGGTTAAAACAATGCTTAAGTTTTGCGAAAGTTCCTGCGCACTATATTCGGCAACAGCCATATTGTTTAGCAATACGTTGCCGCTTAAAGGCTGCTGGATTCCTGTAAGGGTTCGCAATAATGTAGACTTTCCAATACCGTTGGCGCCGATAAGTGCGGTAAGGCTTCCGGCTTTTAGTTCCAGGTTAATATTGCTCGCAATTGTAGCTGCCTGCTTTTTAGCGGTGTAGCCAATGCTGAGGTTGATAGCCTGTAATAAAGTGGTGCCTTTTTCCATAACCGGTTAATTAAAAATTCCTTTACGTTTACCAAGTAATAAGGCAATAACCACCGGTGCACCGACAATGCTTGTTATAGCGTTTATAGGCAGCACGAAAGAGCTGCCGGGCAATTGGGTAAAGATATCGCATAGCAATAGTAATATGCCTCCGCAAAGCAGCGTTGCCCAAAACAACAACATGTGATTACTGGTTTTAAACAACAGTTTTGCCATGTGCGGCACTACAAGCCCAACAAAGGCTACAGGCCCGGCAAAGGCCGTTATACAGCCTGTAAGCAGGCTGGTTGCCAGTATTATTATAAAGCGTGTTTTATTAAAGTCGATGCCCATGCTTTTGGCGTAGCGTTCGCCTAATAATAGCGCATCTAAAGGTTTTATACAAAGTGCAGAAAGTAACAATCCGGCAAGCGTTACCAAGCCCAAAATTATAATGTTGCCCCAGCTTAAGTTACCTAAACTGCCTAATGACCAAAATGTATATTTCTGAAGCTGTTCGGCAGTGCTAAAGTAAGTCAGCACTCCTACAATAGCGCCCGTAAAGCTTGTAAACATAAGGCCGATAATAAGTATTGCCATAGTATCGCGCAGGTGCTGTGCCACGGCTAACACAGCCAGTAATACCACAAAACTGCCCAATGTAGAAGCCAGTACAATGCCGTAAGATGAAAGAAAAAAACCTGCCATTGCACCGGGCAGTACCGCCGACCCTAATATTACAAAGGCCACACCCAGGCTTGCGCCTGAACTTAATCCTAAAACATCTGGCCCTGCAAGCGGATTACGAAACAGTGTTTGCATCAACAATCCACTGACCGATAAGCCCATGCCTACCAGTAAGGCTGTAATGGCTTTTGGTAGCCTGTAGTTTATAATAATATACTGCCAGGTAGTTTTAGAGGCATCGCCGCCGGTAAGGCTTTGCAGCACATCCTGCATTGGGATTTTAACCGACCCTAAACTAATATTTACTATAAACAGCAACGCAAGGGCAATGCCCAAAATGATAAAAAGCGCTATGTTGCGTTTAGGGTGTTGCACGTTATTTTAGTTTTTCGAAATAGTTTAACTGGTAGCCCGGTAGTAGTTCAGGGTGAAAAATACTAATCAGGTCTTTTAAAACCAGGTCGGGGCGGTTAGGGGCCATCTCAAAATAAATAAGCCCTCCTGTCTTGCCCTTTTTTACACTATACGAATATACCTCTTTGTTTTTAAACGATTTAAACTGGCTGTAATGCGGGTTGGCATCGGTCATTTCTTTTAATGATGTAAACTGGCTCGGGCCAATCCATATCTCGGCATTCTGGGCTTTATCCAAAACAGTTTCTAACGAGAGGCTCAGGCTGCCCGTTCCTTCGGCATCAGCCCAAAGGTAATTGGCGCCAGCATCTTTTAAAAATAACGACCCCCAGCTGCCACCCTGCGGCATAAACCACTGATCCTGATAAACTGCCCCTGCCATAGCGGTAGGCTTTTTGGTAACATTTTTAGTCAAGGCAAGGGCATCATTATAATCTTTTTCTATTTGAGAGAACAATGCATCGGCCTGGGCATCTTTCGCGTAAAGCGCGCCAAAAAATTTAATCCATTCAGCTTTACCAAGCGGAGATTGCTCAGTCCAGTCGCCGTTGTAAAGCACTTTAAGTCCGCTTTGTTCTAAGGTGTTAAGTGTCTTGTTGGTGCTGTTAATGCCAAAAGCCACCACAGCGGCGGGGTTAAGGTCTATAACCACTTCGGTAGTAAGGCTCTCGTTAGCACCGGCTTCTTTAACCTTGCCGGCCTCAATAAGGGCGCGTGTTTTTTGAGACGATATATAATCAGTACCCGGAAAACCCACCAGAGTGCTTTCTACACCCAGCATTTCGAGTGATGGTATGTGTGTAGTTGAGGTTACAATAACGCTGGTTAATGGCACGGGAATAATGGTAAACTGCTTTAAACTATCGGGCACTACCGCGCCTTTTTGCTGCATTACATAGGTAAAGCCTTGCTTGGCATCGGGCCAGAGTTGGGTAACTTTTACAACGGTAATGCCATCATATTTAAATATTTGCAGGCCTTTGGCATATTTAACGGCATTTTTTACCTGTTGGGCTTTTGCCAATGGTGCCTGCGTTTCGTTTTTGCATCCGGCAAATGCCAATAGTGCAATAAAAAGAATAAAATATAGCTTTCTCATAAATAAAATTCAGCAGATGCAAATGTATAAATTAAATAATTCAATATATCTTTGCCATCCACTTAAGGTTGTGATTGTGCACTGTAGCATATCACATTAAAAGGGAATCGGGTGTAAATGCCCGGGCTGTTCCCGCAACTGTAAGCTAATCTCAAATATGTTGAGAGGCTGTTGTTAACTGCATGCCACTACGCTATTTAGCGCGGGAAGGTAAACAACAGTACGCAAGCCAGGAGACCTGCCTTAAGCGGTAACTAATAACGAATCCTCGGGAAAAGGGTTTTGTGATTATGACGCTGAAAAAACTGTTCTTACCGCTATTGTTGTTGCTGTGCCAAACCCTTTTGGCGCAACAGGACGCTGTGGTTCAGCTTAAAGAAGTTATAATTACCGATACCCAGCTGCACAACTTCTCAGGCACACAATCGGTACAGCAGTTAAACGATTCTGTTATCAATAAAAATGCAGCCTCGTTAACCTCCCTTTTAAACTACAACAGTGTAATTTACTTTAAAGAAAACGGTTTGGGCATGGTGTCATCGCCATCGTTTAGAGGTACTACCGCACAGCAAACCGCCGTTATCTGGAACGGAATCAACATTAACTCACAACTCAACGGGCAGACCGATTTTAATACCGTTACCACCCGCGATTTTAATTCGGTTACAGTTAGGGCAGGGGGCGGCAGCGTTATTTACGGTAGCAGTGCCATAGGGGGTAGTATCCATTTAGATAATCGGGTAGCGTTTGGGCAACGGTTTACTAACGAACTTCGCGTAAACTACGGCAGCTTTAATACGCAGGGTTATCATTACTCCACTAATATAGCGTCAGATAAATTTAGTGCTTCGGTTAGCGTTACAAGAAACAGTTCTGATAATGATTATGACTATGCCAATGGCGGCACCAACCTTAACGGGCAGTATTACAATACCAGTCTTAATGCCGTTGTAGCCTATAAGGTAGATGAAAAGAACAGGCTAACCTTTTACAGTTACCTTTTTGATGGCGAAAGACACTTCTCGCTTATTTTCCCGTCGGAAGTTAAAACCAAGTACCGCGATTCCAACACCCGCAATATGCTGGAGTGGGCAGGCCTGTATGGCAAGTTTACTTCGAAATTCAAGGCCGCGTTTTTGCAGGAACAGTACAAATACTACCAAAATATAGAGAGCCCCGGCTTTACCTACGGCAGGGTAGAATCGTTAATAGCCAAATACGACCTGCTTTTTAAAGCAGGGGAGAAGTTTAAGATAAACACGGTGTTCGATTTTATGCAGAACAAGGGCTTTGGCAGCGACATCATTAACAAAACCCGGCATATAGGTGGTGCCAGTATTTTAGCTACCCACAACTTAACTGACAGGTTTATGTATGAGGCCGGGCTTCGTAAAGAAGTAACGAGTAATTATGAGAGTCCGCTGTTGTATTCAGCAGGAATAAAATATAAGGCTACCGGGTTTTATACGCTTAAGCTTAACACGTCTAAAAACTTCAGGATACCCACTTTTAATGATTTGTATTGGATGGATGGTGGCAATGCCGACCTTATGCCGGAAACATCATGGCAGGCTGAACTGGGCAATGCCTTTACTTTTGGTAACCTGAATTTTACCCTTACCGGATATTACATTAAATTAAACGATATGCTGCGCTGGGTACCTACCGGCAGCGTGTGGCGCCCAATGAACACCGATAAGGTTACTACCAGCGGTGCAGAGCTTTTAGTGGCCTATAAAAAAGCTTTTGGCAGGCATAATTTTGAGGTAAACGGTACTTACGGCTACACCGATTCTAAAGATGAGACTACCAACAAACAGCTTATCTACGTGCCCCACCACAAGGCTACGGGAGGAGTATCGTACGGGTTTAATAAATTTTCGGCGTATGCCCAACTCTTATACAATGGCGAGGTATTTACCCGTAGCGATAACGACTCTCGCTATAATATAGAAAGCTACACTACTGCTAACGCCGGTGTGGCCTATAATTTTGGCAAAACCAATACCTACACTTTGGGTGCGCAGGTTTTAAACTTTGCAAATAAAGATTATGTAAGTGTAGACAGCAGGCCTTTGCCGGGTCGCAATTATAATATGTACTTAACAATTAAATTTTAATATATGAATTTTAAAAAATACCTGATAGCTTTTGCAGCATCTGCAGTATTGGTATCGTGTAACAGTGATGATGATAACGGTACAAAAGTAGAAAACCAGGCTTTTGATAACGGTACGTTTGTACTTAACGAGGGTAACAGCAATGTATCATCGGCATCGGTAACTTTTATTGGAGACAATAGCACCGTGCAACAGGACATTTACAATACTGTAAATCCTGGTAAACCGGGATTGGGTTCTTATTTACAGTCCATTTTCTTTACCGATGATCTGACGTTTATCATATCGGGTTCGGCAAATAAAGTAACAGTAGTAAACCGCCATACGTTTGAGTTTGTTGCCAATGTAGATACCAACTTTAGCAGTCCGCGTTATGGCGCTGTAGTTAACGGCAAGGCATACATTACCAATTATGCCGATTACAATACTGGCGATGACGACTTTTTAACCGTGATTAACCTTACCGATTTTACTACAAGCAAAATACAGCTTAACAACTGGTCGGAAAAAATTACCGAGGAAAACGGTAAGCTTTACATTTTTAACGGCTATTACGGCAGCGGAACATCGGTAACGGTATTTAACCCTGCCAATAATACAGTTGAAAAAGTTATAGAGCTTAACGACTCTCCTAATTCGTTTGACGAAGAAGATGGTATACTGTATGTATTAGGCGATTCTAAACTTAGTAAAATAAACCTCTCTAACAACACCATTGCTGGTACGGTTACACTACCGGAAGCTTTACTATATTCTAAAAACCTTACTATAGAAGACGATAAGATTTATTTCACTAATGATACATCTGTATATACCATGGGCGTAAATGCTACTACGCTGCCTGTTACGCCTTTATTTAGCTATGTGTCTACATCGGCTTACGGTGGTATGTATGGCTTTAATGTAGAAGACGACAAAATTTATGTTGCCGAAGGCGGCGATTTTGCATCTAACAGTCAGGTGTTTACCTTTTCGCTAACCGGGTCGCTTTTAGGTGCCTATAATGTTGGCGTAGGCCCTAACGGATTTTACTTTAATTAATTTTAAACCTCAATTATAATGAAAAAAATTACTTTTTTAGCCTTGGTGCTAATGGCCTTTGGCTTTGGTGCACAGGCACAAACCTTTTCTGAAGGTGTATTTGTATTGAACGAAGGTGGCTTTGGTCAAAACAATGCTTCGCTGTCTTTTATATCTAATGCGGGTGTACTTCAAAATGATGTATATGCTACAGCAAACCCTGCAACAACTTTTGGCGATACTGCACAAAGCATGGGCTTTAAAGGTCAGTATGGTTATGTGGTATTTAACGGCTCTAACAAAGTTGAGGTTGTAAATGCATCTACTTTAGTGCATGTTGCGGCTGTAACCGAGGGCCTTGATAACCCACGTTATATTGCATTTTACGGCAGTAATGCTTATGTTACCTGCTGGGGAGACGCATTAGATACTACCGATGATTATGTTGCTGTAATTAACCTTGCCACTAATCTTGTAACATCTACCATTGCGGTTGTAGAAGGCCCTGAAAAAATTATTGAGTTGGATGGAATGCTTTACGTTGCACACAAAGGAGGCTATGGTTACGGTAATACTCTTAGTGTTCTTGATGCTACAACCAATACATTTGCTGAGTCGCTAACGGTTGGCGATGTGCCAACATCTCTTGTAGTAATAGATGAGTACCTTTTTGTTCTTTGCGAAGGAAAACCATCGTGGACAGAGGATGAAACCCCGGGCTCGTTATTTATTATTGATTCCGGCGATCTTAGCCCTTTAGGCGCTGTAGCATTTGGCGAGGCACAACACCCAACCAACCTGCAAACTGATGGCGAATCGCTTTATTATACTATAGATTCGGGTGTTTACCGTTTGTTAGAAACAGATTCGTCGTTGCCAACAGAGCCTTTAATAACACTTGAAGAGCAGGGCGTTTATGGCGTATATGGTTTTGCCTTAATAGATGATAAGATATTTGTTGGCGACGCTGTAGATTATGTGTCGGCAGGTAAAGTATTTGTATATGATACCAATGGCGAATTGCTTGATGATTATACAGTAGGCATTTTGCCTAATGGTTTTTACAAAGCTCCGCAAGTTACTGCCGGTGTTAAAGATATTGCTGCTTTAAACGTAAGCGTATATCCTAACCCGGTTGCAGAGGTGCTTTATGTTGATACTGATGCTGCCGATGTAATCATATATGATCTTGCAGGAAGGATAGTTAAAACCGAAGCTTACACCGCTAACGGAATCAACGTTGCAGGTTTACAAAAAGGTACTTACCTTGTACAAATAGTTGCAGGTAACGCAAAAACAGTTAAAAAGGTAGTTATCCAATAATAACCCATGAAAAAGTTACTACTTCTGTTTCTTATTTCGGCTACAGCCCAGGCGCAGCTATCATATCCACCTGATGCTGATACTGCGGGCACAACGGCCATACCACAGGATAGCAACGTGTTTATTGCGTGGGCTACAGGCGTAACAGTGGAGAGAGGCTATATACAAATATCCGATCCTACTGTAGAATACCAGGGCAGCAATATGGCAACTTACGGCACAGCCGATGATGCTATTGGAATGCCGGGTTCTGGCGCACTAAGCCTGGGCGATGCCGGTACTGCTATTGCTACTTTTGCAACACCTATTGCTAATGGAGCCGGTTTTGACTTTGCAGTTTTCGAGAATGGTAGCAATACCTTTTTAGAGCTGGCTTTTGTTGAGGTAAGTTCGGATGGGGTTAACTATTTCAGGTTTCCGGCGCACAGCCAAACGCAAACCGCAACGCCATTAGGCGGGTTTGGACTGTTAGATGCGCGTAACCTTAACAACCTTGCCGGTAAATACAGGGTAGGTTTTGGTACACCTTTCGACCTTAGCGATGTGCCCGATAATACGTTGTTAAACAAGAACAACATTACCCACGTTAAAATAGTAGACGTTGTAGGTTCTTTAGAGCCTGCCTACGCCACTTACGACAGTTTTGGCAACATGGTTAACGATCCATACCCAACGCCTTATAATACCAGCGGTTTCGACCTTACGGGTATTGGTGTAATACACCAACAGGTTTTGGATGTAAAAGAGGTAGTAGGATTGCAATTTAGCGTATATCCTAACCCGGCCAGCACTGTGCTCTATATTAAAACTGAAATCGATGGCATTGCTGAGGTAACTATTTACGATGTAGCGTCGCGGTTAGTGTATAGCAGCCAATTGCAGGGCAGCGGCAGTGCAGATCTTTCGGGTTTGCATAGCGGCATTTACTTTGTAAACGTAACGGCTAACGGCAAAAAAGCTGTAAAGCAAATTGTAGTATACAGATAGTTTAGATTTATATCTTACTTATTATAGAAACAGCCCTGCAAGCAATTGCGGGGCTGTTTTGTTATATTAATTAGATGCTTCATTTTCAATCCAGGAAATTTTTACCCGCTTGCCATTTGTTCTTTCTATGATAATTAAGTTGATGTATTGGAGGAGTAATTGTCAGTACAGGAACATGATAGTAAAGGAAATGAGATACAGTTGTTCTATCGTAAAGAGAGCATTAAATATGGGTGTAAGTTTGTGATATTAAGTATTCCTATGAATGTATAAGTACAAAAAAGCCCCACCGTTTGGTGGGGCTGATTCTATAAAATCTAAAAGTTTCAGATTAGAATTTAAAACGTTTCCTGTCGGTTTCGTTTAGGTATATTTTACGTACACGTAAGCTCTTAGGAGTTACCTCTACGTACTCATCTTTCTGGATGTATTCTAACGCTTCTTCAAGAGAGAAAATAACCGGAGGTATAATCCTTGCTTTCTCATCATTTCCTGATGAACGTACGTTAGATTGTTTTTTCATCTTAGTAACGTTAACAGTCATATCATCGCTACGGCTGTTTTCGCCAATAACCTGACCTTCGTAAATTTCGTCGTTAGCATTAACAAAGAATTTACCACGATCCTGTAATTTATCGATAGAATAAGGTATAGCTTTACCGTTTTCCATAGATATTAACGAACCATTGTTACGGCCTGGAATTTCGCCTTTGTAAGGCTCATAACCAATGTAACGGTGTGCCATAATAGCTTCACCTGCAGTAGCTGTAAGTAATTGGTTTCTTAAACCGATAATACCACGAGATGGAATGTTGAATTTAACGATCATACGCTCGCCTTTAGCTTCCATTGAAAGTAATTCTCCTTTACGGATGGTTACAAATTCAACAGCACGGCCAGAAAGGTTTTCAGGTAAGTCGATTGTTAATTCTTCAATTGGCTCTGATTTTTTACCGTCAATTTCTTTAATGATAACCTGTGGCTGACCAATTTGTAGCTCGTAACCTTCTCTTCTCATTGTTTCGATAAGAACAGATAAGTGTAGTACACCACGGCCAAAAACCATAAATTTATCAGCAGAATCAGTTTCACCAAGCTTCATCGCTAAGTTTTTCTCTAACTCTTTGGTTAAACGATCTCTAATGTGGCGTGATGTTACAAATTTACCTTCTTTACCAAAGAAAGGCGAATCGTTAATTGTAAACAACATGCTCATTGTAGGCTCGTCGATAGCAATAGTTTGTAATGCTTCAGGATTTTCAAAATCAGCAATAGTATCGCCAATTTCAAAACCTTCAACACCAATAATTGCACAAATATCTCCAGCAATTACCTCTTGTACTTTTTTACGGCCAAGACCTTCAAAAGTGTGTAATTCTTTAATTCTTGATTTTGTTACAGTACCATCTCTTTTTACAAGAGATATAGGCATACCTTCTTTTAAAACGCCTCTTTCTAAACGACCGATAGCGATACGGCCTGTAAAGGCAGAAAAGTCTAACGATGTGATTAGCATTTGTGGCGTACCTTCAGATACTTTTGGAGCCGGTACATTGTTGATAACCATGTCCAGTAAAGGCTCTATGTTATCAGTCTGGTTTCTGAAATCGTCAGACATCCAGTTATTTTTAGCAGAACCGTAAACAGTAGGGAAATCTAATTGCTCTTCGGTTGCGCCTAATTCAAACATCAGGTCGAAAACTTTTTCGTGCACTTCTTCCGGAGTGCAGTTTTCTTTATCTACTTTATTAATAACCACGCAAGGCTTAAGGCCAAGGTCTAACGCTTTTTGAAGTACAAAACGCGTTTGTGGCATTGGGCCTTCAAAAGCATCCACCAAAAGGCAAACACCATCGGCCATGTTAAGTACGCGCTCAACCTCTCCACCAAAGTCGGCGTGACCCGGGGTGTCGATAATGTTAATCTTTGTACCTTTATATACAACAGAAACGTTTTTAGAGGTAATGGTAATACCACGCTCACGCTCAAGGTCGTTGTTGTCAAGTATCAGGTCGCCTGTGTTCTCGTTATCACGGAACAACTGGCAGTGGTACATAATTTTGTCAACCAGTGTAGTTTTACCGTGGTCAACGTGGGCAATAATTGCAATGTTTCTTATAGATGCCATCTGTCTTTTTTTGAAGCTGCAAAGGTACACATTATTTCGATAAAAAAAACTTTAGTATGAGCACTTTAGAATAAAACTGTAAAATATAACGTATACGTGCCCATTTATTAACAATTTATACCTAAACCAACTGATATTTAAAAATTTAGGCCGCCTGTTTTTGCTCCCGCTCTTTACAACTTACTGGCTGCACTTTAAGACTTTCAGCTTTACAACTTTTGGCATCTCTCCCAAATTTACCTTAACATAAAATCAGTTAAAATTTTTTTGTATACTTTTGTTTAATGTTTACAGCAAAAGAATGAACAGTCCGAAAAACGTATTTACTATAAAAGACCTGGAGAACCTATCGGGTATAAAAGCGCACACCATCAGGATATGGGAGAAGCGCTATAGCGTATTGCAGCCCATGCGTACTGATACCAATATACGTGTATACGATGTGCACAACCTGCAAAAGCTGCTAAATATATGTACGTTACATTCTTTTGGATATAAAATTTCGGCTATTGCCAAACTGCCTGAAGACAAAATTCCGGCAATGGTAAGGGGTATTTTATCTAACAAAACACTTGACAGCCATGTGCTTAATAACTTTAAACTGGCCATGATGAATTTTGATCAGCAATTGTTTTTGAGTACTTACAATAGTTTGCTGAGCGAGAAATCGTTCCGTGATATTTTTTACGGATGTTTTATTCCGCTTCTCGAAGAAATAGGCGAGTTGTGGCAAACCGACACCATAACCCCGGCGCACGAACACTTTATAAGCAGCCTGGTTAAACAAAAAATAGCATCTAATACCGAAAAACTGCAATTGCAGCCGCCTGTAAAAACCGATCGTGTTTTTGTATTGTACCTGCCTGAAGGCGAGATACATGAAATTGGCCTGATGCTGCTTAATTACGAGCTTACACTTAACGGTTTTAAAACCATTTATATTGGCGAGAGTGTGCCTCTGCCTGGGGTTAAAGATGTAAAAAACTACTTTGATAATATTACGTATGTAACGTATATAACGGTAGAGCCAAGCCCGTCTGACATTAACCGCTACATAGAATCGATGAAGCGTGAGGTGCTTACGGATAATCATACCAACTTGTATGTATTTGGCCGATGTGCGGCACATATAAGGCCCGAGCTTTTAAGTAATGCAATACAGGCGTTTGCCAGCGTTAAAGAATTTGGAGACTCGCTGTAATTAACACTTTCTTAAATAAGTTTTGTTTAATAAAAACTTATATTTGTTAAACAAAATATGAAAAAAGATATAAAAATTATTGGTTCAGGGTTTTCGTCGCTTGCAGCGGCATGCTACCTTGCACAGCAGGGTAACAATGTTACTGTTTACGAAAAAAATGCTACCGTGGGTGGCCGTGCCCGCCAGCTTAAAAAAGGTGGATTTACGTTTGATATGGGGCCTACATGGTACTGGATGCCCGATGTGTTTGAACGTTTTTTTGCCGATTTTGGTAAAACTCCTCAGGATTATTACAGCCTTACTAAACTCTCACCGGCATACCGCGTAGTTTTTGGCGAAAATGATTTTGTGAATATTGCCGATAACATGGCAGATATTGCTGCAACTTTTGAGAATGTTGAAAAGGGGAGTGGTTCGAGCCTGACCGAATTTATAGACGAAGCCCAAAGCAACTACAATATAGCTATTAAAGATTTGGTGTACCGTCCCGGCGAATCTCCTTTGGAACTGGTCACTACTCAGACCATGACGAGGGTAGGGCAGTTTCTGGGTAATATATCTAAAGATGTGCGCAGGCGTTTTAAAAACAAAAAACTCGTTCAGATACTGGAGTTCCCGGTATTGTTTCTCGGCGCCAAGCCAAGCGATACGCCTTCTTTTTACAGCTTTATGAACTATGCCGATTTTGGCTTGGGTACCTGGCATCCTAAAGATGGTATGTTTAGCGTAGTGCAAGGCATGGTGCAGTTGGCTACAGAGCTTGGGGTTACTATACAAACCAACGCTAATGTGGGTAAAATACATTCTGAGAACGGGTTGGTTAAATCGTTGTTAGTTAATGGAGAAGTTATAGCCGCAGATATTGTGGTGTGTGGTGCCGATTACCATCATGGGGAATCACTTTTGGATGTGGCCAACCGTAAGTATTCTGAAAAATACTGGGACAAAAAAACCTTTGCACCATCATCATTACTATTCTACGTTGGTTTTGATAAGAAGATAGAAAATGTAGAGCATCATACACTGTTTTTTGATACCGATTTTGATGTACATGCCCGCGATATTTATGATAATCCGCGTTGGCCGGATGAACCACTGTTCTATGCCAGCTTTCCATCTAAAACCGATGATAGTGCTGCACCGCAAGGGCAGGAGGCAGGTATATTTTTAATCCCGCTTGCACCGGGCATAGAAGATACGCCGGAACTGAGGGAGCAATATTTTAATAAAATTATAACACGTTTTGAAAGGCTTACCAATCAAAGCGTTCAAAAAAATATTATATTTAAGGAGTCATTTTGCCTAAACGATTTTATAAAAGACTATAACTCGTATAAAGGCAATGCCTACGGCCTTGCAAACACCTTATTGCAAACCGCTTTTTTACGCCCTAAGCTAAAAAGCAGTAAAGTGCAAAACCTGTACTTTACCGGTCAGCTTACCGTACCGGGGCCCGGTGTGCCCCCCGCCTTAATATCTGGCAAACTGGTTGCGGGATTGATAAAAAAACACACCAAAGTAACTAACGTAAACCCAGCCACAGCCCTATGAAGTCTATTTTTGATAAAATATCTTTTGATTGCAGCCGCAACGTAACACGTGCCTACAGCACCTCGTTTTCTACTGCGGTAAAAATGCTTTCGCCGCGCATAAGGCAGGATATATATAACGTGTATGGCTTTGTGCGCCTGGCCGACGAAATTGTAGACTCTTTTCATGATTATGATAAAGAGCAGCTGTTTGCAATGTTTGAGGCAGATTTAGAAAATGCGCTGCAGCAGGGTATAAGTCTTAACCCCGTGCTTAATGCGTTTCAGCATACCGTTAGGCAATATAACATTCCGCGTAGCCT
The DNA here is from genome assembly GCF_000422725.1 of Flavobacterium subsaxonicum WB 4.1-42 = DSM 21790. Lineage (GTDB taxonomy): Bacteria > Bacteroidota > Bacteroidia > Flavobacteriales > Flavobacteriaceae > Flavobacterium > Flavobacterium subsaxonicum. Next base: position 26,848 of record NZ_KE383911.1, on the reverse strand, counting down.
TATCGATGCATTTATGAAGAGCATGAAGCAGGACCTGATTAAAAAATATTACGCAACTTTTGCAGAGTATAACGAATATATTTATGGCAGTGCCGATGTTGTTGGCCTTATGTGCCTTAAGGTATTTGTAAATAATGATGATGCGCGTTATGAGGAGCTTAAGAACCCGGCGATGCGACTGGGGTCGGCGTTCCAGAAAATAAACTTTTTACGCGACCTAAAGGCTGATATGGAAGAACTTGACCGTAGTTACTTCCCCACCCTTAACCTAAACGAGATGGACGATGCCACTAAAAAGGCTATTGTAGAGGAAATTGAAGCCGATTTGCGCGAGGGTTACAAGGGCATAGTGCAATTGCCAGCCGAAGCTAAATTTGGCGTTTACACGGCTTATGTGTACTACAAAAAGCTGCTTAGCAAGCTAAAAAACACACCGCCGTTAGAAATTAAAACTACCCGCATCCGTGTGCCCGATTATCAAAAAATAACCCTGCTGGCTAAATGCTACCTTGATTATCGTTTTAATATTATTTAAACTTACCGTTATGTGGCTTTATATTTTGGTGTTTTTCCTTACGTTTTTTATGATGGAATTTATGGCCTGGTTTACCCATAAATACATTATGCATGGCTTTTTGTGGAGCCTGCATGCCGATCATCATCGTAAAGACCACGACTCCTGGTTTGAGCGTAACGATACCTTTTTTATATTTTATGCCGCCATTAGTATTGGGTTCTTTTTGCTTTGGCGCTACGATATTTTAAAAATTGGCCTTGCCATTGGCCTGGGCATTTTTGCTTATGGGCTTACCTACTTTTTAGTACACGATATTTTTATACACCAGCGTTTTAAAATATTTCGCAATGCAACCAGCCGCTACGGCAAAGCAGTACGCCGCGCCCACAAAATGCACCACAAACACCTGGGTAAAGACCAAGGCGAATGTTTTGGTATGTTGCTGTTTCCGTTAAAGTATTTTAAAAAGTAAACCGATTTCAAAAATACGTTCTCAACGGCTATCGTTAATTTAAATTCGTATTTTTGTAAAAAGCTTATGCCATGGACATTCAATCAAGAAAAATAGAATTTGTACAGGAGTTTCTTAAACTGCAAAGTGAAGAAGTAATTTCGAGGTTAGAGAAATTACTAAAAAAGGAAACAGCTAAAACCCGCGATCTAAAGCCGTTTACAATGGAGGAACTTAATGCCCGTCTTGATAAATCTGAAGAAGATTTTAGGAATGGGAGATATATAAGTTCTGAAGATTTACTAAAGGAGATTAAAGGTTGGAAATGAAAATTATTTGGTCTGTATTTGCTAAACGCCAACTACAAGATATTTTTGATTATTATAATGAAAATGCATCTTTGAGAGTGGCAGAGAAATTAGTAGAGGGTATAGTTGATGAAAGCTTTAAGCTTGAAAGGCAACCTGAAATTGGGCAGGAAGAAGCATTGTTAACTGGTTATGATTTTACCTATCGATACCTATATATAAAAGTTATAAAATTGTTTACATGATTGACTTCAATCGCAATAATGTTGAAATTCATGACGTTTTTGATACCCGCCAAAATCCAGTAAAAATAAGTCGTAAAAAGTAGCGTTTGGTAGTTTGTTTTTCATTTAAATTTACTGCATATCTGTAATTTATAAATGAAAAATACCTTACCCTACCTAATTTTCCTGTCTTTAATTAGTTTTGTAATTATTGGTGGAAAACCTCATAGAGTTAGCGATACCAAGGAGCTAAGCATATATAATGAATTTATAGGCGATTCGGGATTTATTTTAAAACAGCAGGGCATAAACTTACTGGCTCAGGTAAGTGGCAATGACACTATTGACCCGCATGGAGGGGACATAAAAACTACCGATACTATTGGGAAATATTATAAAACCTATACTGGCAGGTATATAGCCTGTGTTCTGGATATTATACATCCAAACCAAAATTACGTACCTGTTGTAATAGAGTTTACAAATAAGGGAGGGATTTTGGAAAGCGATAGTTTTTCTGCGGGAATGTATTTATGCTGCTGGCATAATAATTTTGAGGGCTTTAAAAAACACGGCGATTATTTTAGTGTAAAGGTTTGTGGTACAGGTTCTGGTTTTTGCTCGGGCGAAATTTATCTTTTTAAATCAATGCAGGATATAACAAGCGGAACAATTGTGCAAACAGTATGGTCTAATTTATGTATAGAGGGGCCAATGTCTTGCCGTATTACATCTAAAATGGAAATTAAATTGGATACAGTTATAATGCATTATAAAAAGGAGATTCTTAAACCTAAGCGTAAAAGTTATAAAGTAATGAAAACCGAATTTTTTGATATAAAATATATAGAGAAAAATGCTGCCTGGATGGCCTTAGACAGCACTAAAATTTACGAAATGCCAATGTAGCAAAAAACAAAATCCCCTGCAGTACATAACTTGCAGGGGATTTTTATTTCAACTAACTAACTCTATTGTTTGTTGGGCATTAACTGTTCCAAAGCCTTAAACTGCTCGGCATTAACCCCCGATTTCTGGATGATGGATGCAATTGTCATAACATTATTAGGCGTCATGTTGTTGCCGGAAACCCTTATCAGGCCAAAGCCATTTTCGGGCTGTTGGGCATACACCACAAACTCTTCAATATTATTGCCTTCGCCTTTAGTGTTAATAGAGGCTATAAAACCCTGAGCATTAACTTTTATTAGCGACTCATAATCATCCGTTTTTAAAAGGCCTTTTGCAGCATCGGCTTCCTTCTCAAAAGTTGCTGCATTGTCTTTGTTGGCTTTAAACACCAGCACATTTACATTGTGAATGGATTTTAGCGCACTTTGCTCTTCTGCCGTAAGGTTATACTTGTCGGTTTTTAAAATAGAAGGTGCAATATCAAACGCTACAAAATCTTTAGCCTCTGCTTTTTCTACAAAATACTTTTGTACGGTAGGCTCGCTGTTGCACGAAACCAGTAGCAGGGCTGCCGCGGTTATTATCATTAAGATTTTTATCATGGCTTATTTTTTAGCTGCTTTTTTAAGTGCACTACCACCCGGAAGGCTCATTTTATCTGTAAGAACAGAAAGTTCGTTCAGGTCGAAACTACCGGTTAACGATAGTAGTACGGTGCTGTCTTTAGGGCCGTTGCCCTCTATAAACATTAGTAGCTCTTTAACCTGAGATGCTGTAGAACCAGATTTTACAAAAATCTTTATAGCACGGCCTTCTTCGTTAATTCGCATAAGCTCTTCAAGCGGGTGGCCTTTAAGATAGGTATCTACAGTAGCCTTCATATCTTTAGAATATTTAGAGCTTTCTGTGGTAAACACTTTAAGGCTTTCCAGTTTTTTAACCAGGTTAAGATACTGCTGGCCACTCTTATCTTTAGGGTCCATTTTTAACTCGCTCATTAGCTGAAACATCTTCTTGTTTACTATTACCGATGTAATCTCGGTTTTGTCTTCAAACTTCTCAAAAGCAGTCTGAGCAAAGCTAAGCATTGGTAACAGGGTTAAGAGTAAGGCAATTATAAGCTTTTTCATTATTTCTATAGTGTGTAATTTATTATTTTTTTGTTTTTGGTGTGGTGTATGCGTTGTGCTTATTTAGCTCCTTTAGAGCCTTTAAAACCCTTTAGGTCTTTAAGATCGTTAAGGTTAAGCGTACCCGTAAAAGATATAAGTACTACCTGTTTATCATCGGCATCTTCTACAAACAGCAGGCCCTCTTTTACAATGTTTGCACTGGCACCCTGCTTAACATAAATCCTTATAGTCGATTTGCCATCTTTAACGCTCATTAACTCCTCAAGCGCATTGGTTTTAAGATAATTGGTAACCGCTGTTCGTATCTCTTTCCTGTATTTTTTCTCGGCGGTACTAAATATCTTAAGGTTATCAAGGTTTTTAACCTGGTTAAGTACCTTTTGCGTTTCGGCATCATTATCGCCGGCTTCTACGCTGCCAAGCATTTCGAACATTTTACCGCTAATAGTTACGGCTTCTATACCATCTACATTGCTAAATTTATCAAATGCAGACTGGGCAAAGGTTACTGCAGGTAATGCTGCAAGTAATAAAGTGATTATAAACTTTTTCATGATGTTAGTCTTTAAAAATTGTTTTTTTAGATTTTTCGTATTCTCCTAAGTAATTAATGCTGCTAACCCCAACGTTAACGTTTTTAGAAACCATGTTAAGTGCTTTTTGCGTTTCCCTAAAGGCAGTTTCAGGATCGTTGTAAGTACCTAAGTCGTTAGTATTAGCGGCAGGCTGTGTTGTATTAAAAAAGGTAAGCATGCCGGCCATAAGCACAAGGCTTGCAGCTACAGATAGCCATTTGCCATATTGCTTTTTGGCTTGTAACGGTACAGATTTTTCAAACTGTTGCGTTGCCTGGTTGGCAAAGTACCCAAACATTGGCCTGTACTGCTCCAGGTGTGGCGCCACATCCGGTAAAGAAAAGTAAGCCTTAAGCTGCTTCTCTTCGGCAATACTGGTTTCTGCATCAAAGTACTTATCCAGTAGTTGTTCAATTATTTTTAATTCCATAGCTGTGTGTTTTTGTCAATTCTTCTCTTAATGTTTTTCTTGCCCTGGATAGTGCCACCCTAACGGCGGTTTCGTTCATATCCATAATCTTGGCAATCTCTTCAAACTCGTACTGCTCTATATCGCGCATTTGCAGTATTAGTTTTTGCTGTTCGGGCAATGTTTGCATTATCTTCTCGGCCCAGCTCCAGCTATCGCGGTCTTCTGCCTGTTGCTGCAGGCCTGCCTGCCTGTCGCTGTAGTTAGAGTGCACAATTCGCATTTCGCTGGCCTGTTTGCTCTTTAGCCTGTCCAGAGAGTAGTTCTTGGTTATCGTCATAGCCAGGGCTTCTACACTGCTATAAGTAGCAAGTTTTTCCCGGTTGTTCCATAATTTAACCAGCACCTCCTGGGTGGCGTCCTCCGCTTCCTCGGTACTTACAAGCAGCCGTTTGGCAAGCCTGAAGACCCGGTCTTTAAACGGGGAGATGGTTTTTATAAACTCCGCCTGATTCATTGGTTTGTTATTGGTTTGTTTAATGAAGACGAATAGTGATATTTTTTGTTACAAAGAATAGTAAAAATATTTAAATTTACGTTCTATTAATAAAAACTGCTTAATGAAAAAGATAACTCTACTGCTGTTTTCGCTGATTATAGGTGCCTTAGTGCTACAAAGTTGCGAAGATGAAGATGACAAGGCCGTACCCGTAAATGATTTTATCTGGAAGGGCCTAAACCTGTATTACCTGTGGCAGCAAGACGTGCCCAACCTTAATGACAATAAGTTTTCTAATCAATCAGCGCTTAACGACTTTTTAGCAACCTACGGCAGCCCCGAGGAGCTTTTTGAAAGCCTTTTGTACAAGCGTGGTGAGGTAGATCGCTGGAGCGTAATATTCTCTGATTTTCATGTGCTGGAAAATGCCTTGCAGGGTATTGTAAAAAGCAATGGGGTAGAGTATGGCCTTTTATATACCGATAGTAGCCAGACTACTGTTTTTGGCTATGTGCGCTATATTTTGCCCGATAGCGATGCCGCTACTAAAGATATTCAGCGAGGCGATTTATTTTATGCGGTTAACGGCACTACGCTAACGGCAGATAATTACCGTACGTTATTAGGTGCAGATAGTTACACCCTTAACCTTGCCGATTATAATAGCGGCACACTAACGCCTAACGGACAGGAGGTTGCCTTAACCAAAGCGCAGTATGCAGAGAACCCTGTATATTTATCTACAGTGCTTGAGCAGGGCAGCCACAAAATAGGCTACCTTATGTATAATGGCTTTTATAGCGATTATGATACACAGCTTAATACTGCTATTGGAGGCCTTAAGGCGGGAGGTATTACAGATCTTGTATTGGATTTGCGATATAATGGTGGAGGATCTGTTCGTACAGCCGGATATCTTGCAAGTATGATTACCGGGCAATTTGACGGGCAGGTGTTTACAACGCAACAATGGAATGAAAAATTACAAGCCTATTACGAAGAGAATAATGCGGGTTCTTTAGTAACTAAATTTTCATATAAACTTTCAGACGATACAGGTATTAATAAACTTAATCTTAGTAAGGTTTATATACTAACGTCGGCTTCTACGGCCTCTGCCAGCGAGTTGATTATTAACTGTCTTAAACCTTACATAAATGTTGTTGTTATTGGAGACCTTACCACCGGTAAAAACGTAGGGTCTGTAACACTGTACGATTCGCCCGATTATTCAAGCAGTAACCGCGACGGTAGCCATACCTACGCTATGCAGCCTATTGTATTACGTACCGTAAATAAAGAGGGTTTTGGCGATTATAGTAATGGTATTAGCCCTGATATATGGAGGGAAGAAGATATGAGTAACCTTGGTGTGCTTGGTAGCCCAACGGAGCCACTGCTTGCGGCCGCAATAGCGCAAATTACAGGTACCGACAGGAGTGGTAATGCCCCGCGCCATACCCATAAACTACTTAAAGACTCTAAAAGCATACTGCGTTTTGGTAACGAAATGTATTTAGACGAAATGCCCGAAGGCTCAATAGGCCTTAACAGCACTTTAAAATAACAACAAAGGCTCTCAGATTTTTAGAGCCTTTTGTTTATTAAGATATGAAAGAGAGGCTACAGGTCTCTCTTTTTTAATATCCTGTACGATGCAAATACAAAGAACGTGATCCAGAATATTACTATAACTACGCTGTACCAGTGCACGCTGTAATCTTTAGGTTCAATTACACCTTGCTGCACAGTGCTCTCTATTGCTTTATAAGCTTTAAAGCGGGTAAAGGGCTCTATAATAAGGTTGGTCATAGATTCTAACGGAAAAAATGCCATAATTTTGTTCGTAACACTTTCATCTAAAGCTATTTTCCATAATATAACGCCATGAAAAATTTGTTCTATTATGTACCAGATAAAAATAAACCCTATGGCAAAAGCCGATCTCTTAATTAAAATACCCACAAAAAGGCAGAACGAAAAGAAACCTACCAGCTTTATAAAATAGGCACCAATGTATTCTATACCCGTTAAAACAATGCTTGTTTCTGTATACGATGAAAAACTATAGCCCAATATAAGTGTCATTATAAAAACAAATACCGCCGAGCAAAAAGCAAAAAGGCCTACCGTATAAAATTTAGATTTTATAAATTCTTTTTTACTTAAACCGTCTATAAGATTTTGTTTTAGAGTGCCATACGTGTATTCGTTAGCCATCATAGATACAATTACTATAGCTAAAAAGAATTTAAGTGCCGATGCTACATAGGTATTAAAATGCCAGATGTACGGAAAGTTAAAGATACCCTGTTCGGCTATATTAAATTCTACACCAAAAACAGTAAATCGTATTGAGGCAATAAGGGCAATAAAAGAAAGTATGATAAAATAGGCAAGTATAAGTATTTTGCTGGCCCTGTTTCTCCATAATTTTTGGAGTTCTATGCTTATAAGTCGTTTCATGGTAGGGTGTTAGTTTTCGGGTTGGTTAGATGTTAACTGGATAAACTGCTCTTCTAAGCTGCTTTTGCGTTTTACTAAATGGTCTACACAAATGCCATTGTTAAACAAGTAGCGGTTTAAGTCGGCGGCTTCCAGTGGTGCTTTAGGATACGCAAACAATATACCCTCAACCAGTTCTGTTTTATCTATAGCCGGATGTTCCTGTAAAAGGGCCTGCAGGCTGGTGTTATCGGCTGCTTTAAGCTCAAAAAAGCCTTCGCTGTTTATCATACCATTAACAGTGCCGGTATACAACACCACGCCCTTGCGTAATACTACAACGTGGCTGCAAACTTTTTCTACTTCATCCAATAAATGCGATGCCAGTAATATAGTAGTGCCCTGAGAGGCAATTAGCCTTATAATATCGCGTATTTGGCGGATTCCCTGTGGGTCGAGTCCATTGGTAGGTTCGTCTAATATTAAAATTTGAGGATCGTTTAATAGGGCAGAGGCTATGGCAAGGCGCTGTTTCATACCCAAAGAAAAAGTGCGGAATTTACTGTCTTTCCTGTCTAAAAGGCCTACCAGTTCTAATTTTTCGTCTATTTTTTGGAGCGGTACCCCTTTAATGTTGCATACCAGCTTAAGGTTGTTGTAAGCCGTCATGTAAGGGTAAAAATTTGGGCGCTCTATAATGGCGCCAACATGCTTAAGGGCTTCGTGAGTTTCTTTAGCACCGCCAAACCAGCTGTACGTACCAGCCGATTTATTTACTACACTAAGTATAATGCCCAGTGTTGTACTTTTACCGCTGCCGTTGGGGCCAAGAATGCCGTATACGTTTCCTTTTTGTATATCAAAAGAAACATTGTTAACAGCGTGCACTTTGCCATAATGCTTGTGCAGGCCGTTTATAGATAAGATAGTTTCCAAAATAGGTTATTTATTGGTTGTTAAATGTTAGACGATAACCCGCAACATTTGTTACCACATAAATAGAAAATAAGTTAAAAAGAGGAGAAGATAATAGATAATAGACAGAAGATGATAGGCGTAGGGCGAAGAAAATTGTTGATAAACAATTAGCGCTAATCAATTGGCAACAGGCAGTAAGGAGTTATGATGTAAGTTTTTACCAACAACCAACAACCAACAACCACAACCAACAACAACCAACAAGCAACAACGAATTACTGATACGGAACTATACCCGGCTTGCCCACTTGGAAATCCGGCAAAATGATATCGGTGTTTTGTATGGTGTTTGTTTTAAACAGGTTAGTGCCCCTGTCTGGTATGCTTGGGTAAAACGCCAGCGATAGCTGAAAGCTGTTAAAAATAAGGTAGTCATTATAAATTAACAAACCAACTCCTATTTTGGTATATACTTTACTTTCAAATAGTTTCCGTTCCTCTGTACCCACTACTCCCATAGTAAAACTGGCGAATGGATTAAGACGGAAGCCTAACAAATTCCACGGCGCATACGACTGGGTTTGGAGTGTTAGTAGTGCCTTTTTTGTGCCGAGCAGGGTACGGCTGTCAAAACCTGCAATACCAGTAGCATCGCCGTTAATATTTAGCTGATCGGTTATTATGGACATGCGGTTATCGCCCATAACAACCATAGGTTTTATAAAATGCCTAAAGCGCCAGTTGCCCCACGTTTTAATATTGGTAAAGTACAAAGCATCTAAGCTTAAGGTAGTTTGCTGCGTGTTGCCCCGATAGTAAAAGGAACCCACCTGTGTATTGAGGCTAAAATAACCCCACCTGTAGTAGTTACCAAAGGCATACCGGCCACCTAAATAAAGCCGCCGTTCCTGGTTCTTGTCCTGTAGGCCAAACGTGACCGAATACACCTTACCTATGGGGATATCCTCCACAATATCGTAGTTGAATAAAAACTTATCCTGCACGAACTTACGCGATGTTAAACCTATACTGCCCATGTAAAAATGCTCGTTAGAGTAATATCCAACCGAGTCATATTCTACAGTAGGGGTTTCAGAGTACTGGCGTGCATAGTAGCGTGCTGTAGTTACAAGCCTTGTGGTACGGTCGGCCTCGGTTTCTCCTTCGTAAATCTTAAAGGCATAACCACCCCAAAAATCCTGTGCTTTGGAGTTAAAGTTCTGGTAGTTCCACACTTGCTGTGCGTTAGGTAGTGTATCGCGCTGCACCCTCGATTCTACATAAGCACCACCGGCCCAACGGGTATATGCCGAGAAGAAATCTCTATTTAGACCAAAGGCTTTCAGCGAGTTATCGCTTTGCCATATCTGGTAGGTTGCCTGTGCGGTAACATAGGTATTCATTATGTTGGGTACGGTATAGCGCGCCAGGTACGATGTTTCGCCGGTATTAAACCGCTTATCAAAATCGTTTTCAAACTGGTGCCCCAGCCCAAAAAAGTTACGCTCTGTAAGTTTTATAGAGGTGCCCGAACTGGACGCCGACCCGTTGGGAATAAGGCTCCAGGAGTCGAGTACCCTGATGTAAACATCTATAGAGTCTTTACTGGCTGTAGCCTGCGGTTTTATGGCAACGCGGCGCACAAAGCGCTGGCTACGTATTAAACGCTCTGAATCTAATATTAAAAGCGAATCGAGTGGCTTGTTTTTTTTGAAGAGCAGCAAATTCCGAATCGTCATTTGCTTGGTTTTTAGGTGAATACCATTACCTGTATTTTCTAACCAGGTGTCGGGCTTGCGAGTGGTATCGTTAACCGAATATCCAAACGGGTCGAGTGTTTCGATGATAATTTTGCGCACAATTTTGCCCTGTACCCGTGCATAATTGGTTTGCATTTCGGGGGCCTTGTTTTTTACATCCCTACGTTTTTTAGATGGTTCTTGCTCTTTAACTGCCCTAAAAACAAGCTTATGCACAAATTTAGTAAACTTACGCCTGCTGGAATAATCCTGTAGTTTTTTGTACATCTGGTCGCGATGCTGCTGTACCGTATCTTTTTTCTTAATAGTCTCCTGGGCGTGCAATGGCGCAATGGCAAAAAACGCCAGCAATAAAAGCAGCCTGTAATGTAGTGCCATCTTGTGTCCCTCCTGAAATTAGCCTGAAAATTAGGCAATAATACCCTAATAAAAAGCTAAAATTATGCGTGCATCCATCTTTTACCATACATTTAACAGCAAAATAATGCTTAGATAACTGCTGTTAAAAATAATTTTGTAAAAAGCATTGTTTTTGTAGCTTTGGTTTAATTTAAAAATAAATTATATGGGACTGGATATCAGTGTTATTACCGATAATTATGACAATTTGCTATCTGGCGAGTATATGGATAATTTAAAGAGCAACCATCAGCTACATGGCTTGAGCCGAACTTTTTGCAACTTTATGTGCCGTAAAAACGTTGTTGACCATATTGCGGAGTTGGATCAGATAGGGGAGATAACCAATGTTGATGTATCTGTGTTTTATGATATGGAAGCATACCCGGATGACGAGGGGCTTGAGTTTTTTTTAGAAACTGCCGAGAATGAAGAAGAGCGTGGACAAATAGTTGCAAGTGCCGAGGCTGATAAACAAAAGGTTAGCGGTAATATAGATTTGATATTGAATACAGTAGCTACAATTATTAATAGGTTAACCCCAATTGATAATTTGCCAGCGATTCTATTGCCAACCGAGTTTGATTCGCTAAATAACGCTGTTTATTTTACTGATTTTAAGAAAGATAAGGTAGAAAGCTATACGCGAAATAACTTTGGGCAAGATCTGCGTAATTTTAAACAATTTTTAGAGTATGCTAAAAATACAGGAGCTACAACTGTTTGGTTTACATATAATTAAAAAGCCCTACTAAAATTTAGCAGGGCTCTTGGTATAGTTAGGGAGTATTAACTCTTTTGTTCTTTGTTAAAGTACACAAGGTAGTAATACATTTGTTTCTCTTCATCCCAGCCTTTTTCTACAAATTTCTCGGCACTTTCAGGGTTAATAAAGTCCAGCTTAATTTGTATGTTGGTATCCAGGTTAATAACGTTCTTGATTTTTTTACGGGCATCGCTAACCGCTGCATTAGCAATGGGGAAGGTTGTAACATCCTCAATACTATACTTTGGCGCTTTTTCTACCTTGTAATTTTTAAATTCAGATGCAATGTCCGGATTATCAATAACATCGTTCATAAAAGCAGTCTCTTCAAACGTGTCGTTTTTGGCAAAGTGGTTAACGGCCCTGTTCATAAACATAACCTCTTCTTTCTTGTCTTCTGCCGGAAGCACAACATCTTTAGCAAAATCCTGAACAAACTTCATGTACTTTTTAGTCATAAAGTTCTCATCCTGAAAGGCATCCACCGATAAAAAATGCTCCAGCCAGTAGCGGGCATCATAACGGTTATGGTCTATAGTAAGTATTTTGTAGCCTTCTTCTTTCTTAAAGTTAAAGATAAGGCATCCTTTATCTAATTTATTAAGGTTGATACCCTGTTGAAGCATAACTTCCAGATTATCACCCTTTTCGTCAAACTGAAGGAAGTCTGTTTTTATCTCGCTTTTAAAGATACCAATAGCGTCTACAGGGTTATTGTCGATAGTAAGGTGCGTAAGATAAGCAACATACACCTCGCCATTTTTAATGTGCGGGTGGTTAGACTGCTCAAAAAGGTGCTTGGTTATTTTTTTAGAAACCTCGTGTGTCTTGCTTGGGTCTGTAAAGATCTCTGTAGCAAAGTTATACATGTCGTGGTAGTCTAAATGTACATCGTGCGCAAACTGAAAGTAGTTCTCTTCCTTATCCCTGAAGGGCTTAAAAAAGTACTCTTTTAGCAGCGGAGCAATCTCATCGCTTGGGCTGTACTGCTGCTCCGACAAAAATATAGCCTCGCTGCGGCTCTTGTTACCTACCCTGTGAACCGAAAGGCTCTCTATCTGCGTATTAAATAAGTTGATCATTTTTTTTATGAGTAGCTAAGTTGCTGAGTTACAAAGTAGCTAAGTTAGTGAGTTAAGATTAAAAAGCAGCATAGTAACAAGTTACCTGCTGCCGTATGTTTGTTTTGTTTTAAAAGATACTTTGTTACTATGCCACTTTGAGACTTTGCAACTCAGAACCTTAAAAATTAATTCCAGCTATGGTCGTCAAAACCAAGGTCTTCCATGCTGTCATCGCTAAACATGTCCAGGTCTTCTTCGTCGTAATCGTCGTCAAATTCGCCGTAAAGGTCGTCGCTGGTACTATCGGTACCAAAGGCCATTTCGGGTGCGTTGGCAGGCATTTCGCCATGAGAGAAGAGTAAATCGGGGTAGCTTACGCCAACTTCCGGCTCTTCAATAGCAGCAAGCTCCACAAAAAACGTCCACATATTTAAAAAGTCGTATACATATATAATCTTATTAGCCTCTCTGTCAAGTCTTTCGCCTAAAATATAGTCGGCCATTGTTTTTTGTTCGCCCGGGGTGTCGCCGGTATCAAAAAGCGGAATCTCTTCCTCTTGGGTCCACTCGTCATCGCAGGTATAGAACGAGGCAATCTCCAGCCCGTCAAAGCCAAAGGCATTTACAATTGCGTTGTGCAAATCTTCGAGTGTATCTTCCTCAAGAATAGCTATATCCCTGAAAATATCTTCCTCTGCATCTAGTATTACTCTAAATTTGTAAACCATAATAGTAGTTGTTTTAAAGTTCAAAGGTACTCTTTAAATTTATAAATTGAATTTTGGAATTTTAGAAATTTTAAATAAGAGGGTAAAAATTACAAAAATCCAGGTTCGAAATAACAAGCATCAAAATACAAATTTTAGGCTAAAAAAGGGCTTAATATTTCACTTTTGGACTTCGAGATTGGCAAATAATTTCAGGTTTTCGATTTCGGAATTCAGATTGAAAAAATGTACCCTAAAATTGAAAATTTAACATTGATATTTCACTTTTGGACTTCGAGATTGGCAAACATTTTCAAATTTGAAATTTCAGATTTCAGATTGAAAAATTGTATCCGAAGTTGTTTTTTGTAATTTCCCAAAATTTACCCCTCATAAAACTCCACCGGCAAATCATCCGGGTCGGCAATAAAAGTAAAACGCTTTCCGGTAAATTCGTCTACACGGATGGGTTCGGCCTCAATATTATTTTTGGCGAGCCATGCAACGGTGTCGTCTATATCAGGCACCTCAAAAGCAATGTGTCTTAAACCCTGTGCTTCGGGCCGCGATGGCCTTGCCGGCGGATTGGGGAACGAAAACAGCTCTATAGCATAAGTACCGTTAACAGCAAGGTCTAATTTATACGAGTCGCGCTCCTTACGGTAATTCTCGGCCACAACTGTAAAGCCTAAAATATTGGTGTAAAAGTGTTTAGAAGCCTGATAGTCTTTACAGATAATGGCTACGTGGTGTATTTTGCTAATTGTTATCATAAATAATTTATTCGGGTTGGTTTACCCACCATTGGTTGCCAAATGGGTCTTCGAACCCTGCGGCATAGCCATATTCTTGTTTTGCAGGAGGTTGTAACGATGTGCCACCCTGTTCAATGCCCGCGTTGTACACCCGGTCTACGCTCTCCACGTAAATAAACATGCCGGCAGGCTTCTGTTTCCAGTTGTCGTTGCTTTGGGCAAACATAATTACAGCATCGCCAATTTTAAGCTCGCCATGCATAATAATGCGCTCTTTTTCGCCGGGAAGTATTAGTTGCTCCACAGCACCAAACACTTTTTTGGCATACGTTAAAAACTCGGGGGCGTTATCTAAAACCAGGTAAGGCATTACGGGCAGGTAGTTGGCCGGGATATTCATAAGCTATACGTTTTTGATTTGCAGCACTAAGATACTTTTTTTTGACCGAAAATACCTTATCTGCGCGCCAGCCTTTTTATGCGTTTACCGTATAGCTTTATATTTTTGATGGCCGATGGCGATGGGTACTGCCTGTGCTTGTGGATGTTATTAAAAATAAGTGCCGCAATTAACAGTATAACGGCCCCGCTTAAAACGGGCGACAGCACATACATATATCCCAATGCCTTTATTTGCGCCGACCCCGTCACGGCTATTAGTGCCGTGGCGCCGCCGGGTGGGTGCAGCGTTTTGGTTATCTGCATAAAAATGATGGAGAGCGATACCGCAAGGGGCGCGGCTATCCAAACCGTTTCGGGCAGTAGTTTCTGGATGGTTACGCCAATGAGGGCCGAGATTACATGCCCGCCAATAAGGTTGCGGGGTTGCGCAAGCGGACTCAGTATTACCCCATACACTAAAACACACGATGCCCCAAACGATCCTACAAGTAGTACAACATCCTGCGGGCTAAACATTTTGTATTGTAAAAAGGTAATGGTGCCCAGGCCGATAAACGAACCCACAAAAGCCCAAAAGTGTTCTTTAAAATCTACAAGTGTTTCTTTATAAAACACATAGCGGGCATGGCGGTAGGTGCGCTTAATTTTTTTAATGGGCATAGTAGTGCTTATTTTTTTGCGAAGCTGTACACCGTGTACGGAAAAATGCGCTGTGCGGTGTATTTAGCTACAAAACTTACTATAAGCAAAGGTATAAATAAAGCGTAGTTGTTTATTAACCCACATACTAAAAACAAGGCTGTAAGCGGCGCATGTATGCTGGCACTAAGCATGGCAGCCATGCCCACTATCATAAAATTAAGAGGTATAACGCCGGCATCAAAAAAGGTGTTTAGCGTAATGGCCAGCAACAGGCCTAAAAATGCGCCAATAAAAATGCCGGGTGCAAACACGCCGCCATCGCCACCGGCAGATAGGGTTATGGATGTTATTAGCGGCTTAAGCAGCAGTATCCCCAAAAGGGTAAAGGCTATAAACGGTGTAAGTACAAGGGTATTGGCCGTAAGTAGGCTGTCTTTTAAGGCGTGGTAGCCTTCGCCATACAGTTGTGGTAGCAGCGTTATCATAATAGTAATGGCTGCCGCGCCAAAGAGTATTTTATGGTAACCGGTACTGAATTTTAAAAACTGCTTTTTAAAAAATAACACGCTCTTGGTTAGGTAAATAGAGTTGATACCCGCAAGTACACCCAGCAGCACAAACCACGGCAGGGCATATAAATGCCATTGCGTAATGTTTACGGTAAACAAGGCTTCTTCGCCCAGCATGTACACAAAACCATAGGCCACTGCTGCCGATAGCAGGTTGGTGACAATAAATGCTTTGCTCACTTTTTTAAAGATAACCTCATAAGCAAACAACAATCCCGCAAGGGGTGTGTTAAACAGTGTCGTTAGCCCGGCGGTTATGCCTGCGCAAATAAGCTCCTGCTTGTATTTTTTAAGAAAGGGTTCTTTTTGGGTGGCGACCGACCCAATTGCGGCCGTGGCCACAACGGTAGAAACCTCTATGCCCGTGCTTCCGCCAAAACTAACGGTTAGCAGGCCGTTTATAAAATGCGATGGTATTTTGTACGATGGCAGCGGCGTGCCGGTAGCATTGGCATCAAACACTTCTTTAATGCCTTTGTTCTCTTTTTTCTTAAACAGGTAAAAGCGCAAAATGTAAATTAGCGATAAGCCCACAAACGGAAAAACCGCATACCATAAGTGGTTTTTGGCTGCCCTGTGGTATAATATCTCTTCATAATGTTCTGTAATATGCTTTAACGATACGCCAAGCAATGCTGCCATAAAGCCTATTACAAGAGAAGCGATGATTAATTTTTTATTGAAAATGAGCGCTTTAAGTAACTGTGAAAAAGAAAACTGCATTGTATAAGTGTTTACTATACAAAGATAAAGTCTGCATAAATATTTTCTATAAAATTTAACATTAAAATAGTTTGTAGCCCAGTATAAAGCTAACCGAACTGTATTCTGATTTTACAAGGACATAGTTATGCAGTATACCGCGATTTAGATTTAGCCTAACTTCGGCACTGTATCTGCTATAGCTAAAACCGGCACCAATCGCAGCATACGATGTTTTTGTAACATCAAAAGGGTTAGCATACTGCTGCCCATCGCTTAAATAGTTATAACTAATTTGAGAAGTACCAACATTAAGGGCAAGTACGTACATGGCATCTATAAATAGCTTCGAATTTTTATTAAGATACATATAATGCCTAACACCCGCCGGAACTTCAAGATACTTAAAGTCGGCGTTCCACTTATAGTTCTTTAAAGTACCTTTGTTTTTATACTGGCTGTAGTTAGGATCTACAAACAACGCCCATTTGTTGTTATTAAAGGGTAATTGAAGTTCTATTTCGGCTCCTATTCTAAAAATTGCTTTACCATCAAAGTCAAATTTCTGTCCAGCACCGTCGCGGCGCATGGCATCTAAAGAAGTAAAATTAACCCCGGGTGTAATCTTAAAATTTATAACCGACTTGTTTTGAGATGCGCTAAGGTTGCTTACTTCCTGCCCGCTGCCACCGTTATATTCTAAAAACAGTTTAACCAGTGGGTCTTTGCTGTACCTTATAGATTTAAAACGTTCAGGATCTTTAAACTTATCCTTCATAATATCAAACAACTGTCCTCTAAATTTGTTGTTGTAACCCACTTTGCCGTCACTCTCATACTGCTTATAAACCAGTTGCTGTGCTGTTGCGTTATCATCGGTACTTACAAAATAGCGTACCAGGTTGCTGTCTTCGTAATGCAAAAGTGTAGCTTTGCCATCAACCAGAACCTTTAAAAACAAGGTTTCGCGTATAAACTCCGGAGCTTCTTTAATGCTCATGCGCGATACATCGTTGCCGGAACGGTCTATATCGGTGGTAAAACGCCTAAATTCGTAGCCCGACACATTAAACTTTTGTACGATCTTTATGTTTGCCTTTTGGGTTTCAGCTGCTTCGGTAAGCTTATAGTCAAATTCGGTTGGGCTGTCTTTCCAGCCAATATTGCGTATCAGGCAATTGGTTGTCGTGCCATCGTTACTTACAAAATAACCGGGTTGATACGAGTTTTGCGAAAAGCCTAAAAATGCGGTAAAAAGTAATAGTAGGGTAATTGCCTGTTTCATGGTTTGTTTTTGGAGCTGCGAAAGTATTAAAATAAACCAAATTATACTGTAACGTTGCTATTATTAATACGTTCGCCTGCGCTTACGGCTGTAAAAATCAAAAATATAATACAGTACCGTACCCACCACAAGAGCAGTGATTATATATAAAGATGTATTAGTTACCTGCATCTTCTTTAAAAAAACAAAGGTTATGGCATGCGACAGGTACAACGGGTAGGATATGTTGCCCAGCAAATTGGCTATTTTAGTAAAAGCAGGTTTAAATGCCGTAATTTTAGCATTATGCACCAGTGTAAAATAAGGTATCGCTAAGCAAATGGTCTTGCCAAGAAATACGGGCAGGTCGGTTATTAGTAGATCAATGTCATGGTTCTTGATGCGATAGGCGGTTTGTATGGCAATGGTTAGCCCCGCAGTACCCAACAGCAGCAACCCGATGATAGCATTACTTTGTTTTTTATTATATGATGTTGCCTTATTAAAACCCGCCAGCCATATAAAAGATAAAAGCAACAGGTTAAGCCCGAACGGGATACCCGCATAGTACCGCCAGTTAAACAGCGTGCGCCCGCAGGTATATAAAACATAGCATAAAAAGGAGAATCCAATAAGGTAGAGCAGCTGGTTCTTTTTTAGTTTTAGGAGCAACGGCGCGAGGCAGTACAGCCACACTTCCAACGATAAAGACCAGGCCGCGGGTATGTATGAGACTTCGGTTACCACCTGGTTCAAAAAAAACACGTTGGCTATAAGCGTCGCAATCCCGGTAATGTTAAGATGAAGCCCTGCAATAGCAACGGTAAGCGCAATACAGGCCAGGTACACCGGATAGATGCGCTGCAGCCTCCGCTTAAAAAAATGCTCTTTATTATTGGAGATGGAAATGCCTATCGAAAATCCGCTTATAAGCAAAAAGCCCAGTACAGCCTCAAAAGAGCCCATGTTGTAAAGCCATTGCAGGCTGGTTATATTGGCAAACTCCTTTAAATGCCAAACCATTACAACAAACGCCAGCACAAAACGGGTAAGCGATAGGGCTGCCCAGTTGGTGTTTTCTTTAAGATTGTTGGTCGCCATATATAAAGTTGAATTGCTGCGTAAAACTATACTTTTTTTATTCGGTGTACAAAATATACTACACAAACAACTCATCCTTAAAATTCTGCAACTCGGCAACCTTTTTTATGAAAGCAGGCGGCACTAACGCAACTTTGCTTCATCAAACCAACAGCCATGAAAACACTTTTACTCCTAACCTTATTTTTAACAGCATTTACGGCCCAGGCGCAAACCGTTATCAGCGGTACCGTTACCAACGCTAAAGGGCAGCCTGTTGCCGGCGCCAACATTTATATAGATGGCACGTATGATGGCGCCACATCGGCCGAAGACGGTACCTTTAATTTCGAAACTACCGCCACACGCGCACAGGTACTGGTAATTACTTTTTTAAGTGCCGATGATGTAAGGCAGGATATAGTGGTGGAAAATTTTAAGCCGCAAACATTCAAACTCCGCGAAAGCGTAAATACGTTAGATGCCGTGGTAATTTCGGCCGGTACGTTTAGCGCCGGAGATAACAGCAAGGTCAACGTACTTAAACCGCTGGATATTGTAACAACGGCAGGATCTGCCGGAAATATTATAGCCGCGCTGCAAACACTACCGGGCACACAAACAGTAGGCGAAAGCGGCAGGCTATTTGTGCGCGGCGGCGAGGCCGATGAAACACAGACTTTTGTAGACGGTATCCGTGTGGCGCAGCCCTACAATGCCACCGCTAACAATTTGCCGACCCGTGGCCGTTTTTCGCCCTTTCTTTTTAAGGGGATGACGTTTAGCACCGGGGGGTATTCGGCTGAGTTTGGCGAGGCATTATCGAGCGTGCTGCTGCTTAACACGATAGAAGAGCCGGCGGAAGAAGCTACCGAAGTAGCGGTAATGACGGTAGGACTTGGCCTTAGCAACACCCAAAAGTGGGATAAAAGTTCGCTTAGCGTTAATGCGGCCTACACCAACCTGCAACCCTACCAGTGGATCGTTCCGCAGGATGTTAACTGGAACAAGCCCTACCAGTCTATTGCCGGCGAGAGTGTGTACCGCTATAAATTTACCAATGGTATGTTTAAGGTGTACGCCGCTTTTGACCATGCCGACTTCGACCTGAACCAAAAGGATATTAACGAGCCTGCACCGGTTAGGGTAAATATGGCTAACGATAATTTTTATGTAAACTCATCGTATAAAGGTATGTTCGGCACGCAGTGGACCATACAAACGGGTGTGTCTTACGGTTACAGCCACAACAATATTGGGCTTAACGCCGATAAGGTTACCAATGGCGAGCACAGCAGCCATCTTAAATTAAAACTAACTAAAGGTTTTAGCGACAGGGTAAAGCTGACTTTTGGTGGCGATTATTTTATTACCGATTTTAATGAGGATTATAAAGAACCCACCGGCTTTGCCTACAACAGTGGTTATTACAACGGCATTGGCGCGCTGTATGCCGAGGGCGATGTTATCTTTTCTAAAAACTTTGCCATTAAGGCAGGGATGAGGAGTTCGTACTCCCAAATAATTGGCAAGACTACCATAGAGCCAAGGGCGGCACTGGCGTACAAGGCGGGTAAAAAAGGACAGTTTTCTTTAGCCTACGGCGATTTTTACCAAACCCCAAAGCAGGATTATATTAAATATTTCAAACAATTTGATTTCGAAAAAACCGCCCACTATATTTTTAACTACATGTACAACAGCGAGGGCAAAACCTTTAGGGCCGAAGCCTATTACAAAGACTACAACAGCCTTGTAAAATACAACACCCAATTGCCGGAATATAACAGCCAGTACACCAATGGTGGTAAGGGCTACGCGCGGGGTATCGACCTTTTTTGGAGGGATAACCGTACCTTTAAAAACGTTGATTACTGGATTTCGTACTCGTACATAGACAGCAAGCGCGATTACAAAAATTACGAAAGCAAAGTAACGCCAAGCTACATAGCCCCGCACAATTTTTCTGTAGTAACAAAATACTGGATAAACGATTTGCGCTCGCAATTAGGCGTTACCTACAGCTACAACTCGGGCCGCCCGTACGACAATCCTAACGAAACCAGGTTTATGAATGGCCACACCAAAAGCTACAACAACCTTAGCCTTAGCTGGGCCTACCTGCTGTCGCAGCAAAAAATACTGTACTTCTCGGTATCTAATGTTTTAGGAGCCGATAATGTTTTTGGCTACAACTATGCCGACAACGCGGGTGCCGACGGCCAGTTTGCACGCCAGGCGGTTACGCAGCCCGCAAGCCGTTTCTTTTTCGTAGGCTTTTTCTGGACCATCAGCTCCAATAAAAGCAAAAACCAACTGGAAAATTTGTAAGCTGATTGTTTTAATAACAAAGGGCACAACCGTAGTAATTGTGCCCTGTTGCCAAACAAACTTAAATAGTACAAAATTAATGGGTCATTCGTACGGGTGTAAATGTTAGTACATGCGCCAGGTCGAATACCCTTATGTTGGTACAGCGGTTATTAATAAAATCGGTAAGGTCCAGCCTTCGCCTTTCAAGGTCGTTAAAAGTTCTTACGGTGGCTGCACCCGTTGGCCTGTTCGCGGCATCGGTTACAGTAATGCCCGTTAAAAACCCAGAGAGTTGCGCCTTAGAGCCAAAAGGTGCGGGCTTAACATGGGTAAAAAACGTATTGGTTTCGCCGCCGTGGCAACCGCTGCATGTATTAAACGAGAATATGTGCCGGGCTTCATCACTGGTAATAAAGGCGCCCCCGGCCGCAGTTGCAGTACCGTTCCAAAAATGGCCGGGACTCATAGTATGAGCCTTACCGCCCAAAAACGCAGTAGTAGGCGTTGTGGTACCCGCTGTTAGCGGCACCTGCTCCGGAACTTCATAATTATTATTTACAATAATGCCTGAATTATTGTTAACATAGGTAATAAGGCGCTGCACATCGGCATTATTAATTTTTGCATTGTACTTTTTAGCAGGCTCCTGCTTTACCGTTGCCGGAACAAGCAGCCCTGTATCGGCAAGGTTAAACTCCCTTAGCTCCCACGGCGATGTTAAAAAATCATCCGTACGTATCTGGTTAATAGAATTTTGGTTAGGCTTATTAACATTGGTGCCGCTTTGGGTAAACTGCATGGTTATATGCTCCAGGGCATTGTTGTAAGCGGCACTGCCTGTTGCAAGGGCATCAAGGGCATGCCATTCTCTGGCAAAATCTTTAACGGTGCTGCATTTGGATTTATTAATACCATATTCAAAAATAACGGTAAACTGCAACGGACTGCAATTGGCGCCCATTGCGCTAAAAACAAACCTGCCTTCGCCGGCATTGCTAAAACCGTAGCCAGAATTTCCTCTCAAGTCCATGCGGTTTACAATAGCCAGTAATTTAAAAGGGGCAAGCTCCATTTTAAGTTCACCATTAGGTGCTCCCGCAGCCTGGCTGGCATTTAACCACGGCGTTAATAATGTGTTTTGCACAGTGGCCCTTGCCGGCACATCTTCGCCATTTATGGTTTGGTTGGTTTGCCAGGTATTAAGCCATTTTATAACAAAGTCAGACACCTGGGCATCGGTAGCAATGGCCCCGGGGTTGGGCGATGCCATTTGCCGCATTAGCGCACCAAATGTCCACACGCCGTTTGCAGTACCGGCACCCGTGCAGGGGTTAAATGTACGTGCAGGGTCTTCAACCACGCTTACCTCATTAATCAACAGTGTTTTTGCAGGATCGGTAAGGCCAACGGTAATCCTGAAAATATCGGGCGGTATTCTAAAAATACGCCCGGCAGTAAACCGTGTAAGGTCGGCCGTGTGCAATTCTTTTGTGTTTAGGGTAAGCATCTGCCTGTTTTTAAACACCGTCATCCGGTCGTTATCCAGGGCAGCTTTTTGCCTGCCCGCAATTTCCTGCTTAAACTGGCCCAGGTCTTCCTTTAAAAATACCGAAAACTGGTTGTCGTTAGCCTTCTTATCGGCAAACTTACCATCATCACGCAGTACCACCTTTTTGTCGTCCAGCAGTAGTGCCAGATACCTGCCCCTTATAACATCTTTATCAAACTGGGCAATAAACCTCATGTTGTTACCATTATCTAATGGTTTCTCTAATGCTTCAAAAAAAACATTTTTGGCAATTGGCGGCGATTTCTCAAATGCCGGATTAATTTCTATTTTTTTGAGCAATTCATCATAATCGTCTTTTCGTTTGCACGAAAAAACAAGCAGCGCAATGGCTACCAGCAGTACTACTTTTTTTGCATTCATATATATAATTATTAAAAGGTTGGAATTTCCTTACAGTGTAATTATGCTATGAATTTAGTTGTGCAAAACAGAGTACGATATTACAAAATAAATACAAGTTTTGTTTTTAATTACCTTAAAATCAGTTAATTTACTGTTTTTTCGGGTCGAAGTGCATTTACAGCCATCAAAAACAATAAACACAAACCAGATTACGTGATTTATAGTATTAAAGCCTGAAAATCAAATCGTTCTGGTTATTAAGGGTCGATTTGGTAATGGCGGTAGGCTTAAAGCCATATTGTTCTACCAGCTGCTCTTTATACTGTTTAAATTCCTGGTGGGTTAACGATGGGTCAAACCGTACCGACGATATAAATTCCGACGGCTCGATCTTTAAACGGCAAAGCCTGCTGTTGTTGGCATCAATCAAACCTGAATCGGGCAGGGCAATAAGGCGTATCTCCTTCTCATAATTGTACGATTTTCGTTTTATGAGCAGCGATTTAATGTGTTCTTCATTAATCTCCTCCGATTGAAGGCATCGTACATACTCCTCGTTAGCAGGCAGCTTTAATAAGTTTTTATTAGTTAAGTAGTTAACCATCCCGTAATAAAAATTGCCTTTATTAAGGTCGGCTATATGCTGTAGCCTGTCAAAATGTGTGGTAATACGCACTCCGGGGTGCCTTTTGGTAACGCCTTCGTTATTGGCTTTGGTAGTGTATATTTGCCATAGCGCATACGAATCGTCATCATAACTCCAGCACTGGGCATAAATTTTATCTTTGGCAGGATGCTCGTATGGCAGGCCATTTTTAATAATGCGGGCATTAAAAATAATATTCTCCATAGGGTCTGTCCAGCAATTGGGCTGTACAAACACAAGCTCTTTATTGTTTAATATCTGAAAAAACCGGTCCAGCAACTCAATACGGTACAGGTAAGGTTGTTCCAGCAACGGTTTTTTTAAAGTTCCAATTAGTTTCATTTTCGTAATCTAAAAATCCTACTTCACCCTAATATATATGTGTCGTGTGTTGCCCTTACCGGTTTCGCGCTCGTCGATCTCAAACCTTTCGGTACTCTTAATCAGCGGCAGCAGCTTTGGGAAACCGTAATTGCGGGGGTCAAAGTCGGTACGTTTCTTCACAATAAAATTACCAAGGTCGCCCAAAAACGTCCAGCCCGTGTCGTCGGCCAGGTCGCTCGCGCTCTTAGTAAGCAGTTTAGTAAGCTGGTCGTCAAGGCCGGTAAGCGGTTTGTTCTCTACTTTAGGGGCTTCCTTGCCTTTAACGCTTTTAACCACCGGCGGCGCAACATCGGGTTTTAAAATTTCAATATAAATAAACTTATCGCAGGCGGTAATAAATGGGGTAGGGGTTTTCTTTTCGCCAATGCCAATAACCTTCATACCCGCTTCGCGCAGGCGCATGGCCAGTCGTGTAAAATCGCTGTCGCTGCTCACAATGCAAAAACCCTCCACCTTTTCGGCATACAAAATATCCATGGCATCAATAATCAGGGCACTGTCGCTGCTGTTCTTTCCGCTGGTGTAGCTGTACTGCTGTATGGGGGTAATGGCGTTATCCAGCAAAACATTTTTCCAGCCGTTAGCGTTAGGCTTGGTCCAGTCGGCATAAATACGCTTAATGGTGGGGGTGCCGCTCTTGGCAATTTCCTCCAGCATTTCTTTAACGTGCGTGTACGATACGTTATCGGCATCAATTAAAACGGCCAGGCGCAATTCTTTTCTAAAAGTATCCATGGGTTTGGTATATATATAGGTGTACAGAAGTATAGTAAATTGTAGTATAAACCTACAACAATTTTTACAGGCGCACAACAAAGTGGCTACAAAACAGGGGTACAGCATTTTAACAAAACATGGCACAGTATTGGCATAATAGAGGTTGTGAAAAGAAACAACCTAATATACACCACAGTAGCAGCCGTTGCGCTGTTGCTTATAATATCGTGCTCCGGCTTAACCCAAAGCATATCTACCGGATTTACTAAAGTGGCCGATGCGGTTACCAACCCCACCGCACGCCAGGTTTACGCCCGCGAGTTTAACGATAACAAAACTATTTATACCGAATGGGATATTGCCTACAACACCGCTAAAGCCTATGATAGCCTGCAGGTTACATTGCCTTACGGCGAAAAAGGGGTTTTTACGCC
Organism: Flavobacterium subsaxonicum WB 4.1-42 = DSM 21790; assembly: GCF_000422725.1. Taxonomy (GTDB): domain Bacteria; phylum Bacteroidota; class Bacteroidia; order Flavobacteriales; family Flavobacteriaceae; genus Flavobacterium; species Flavobacterium subsaxonicum. Next base: position 1,941 of record NZ_KE383911.1, on the reverse strand, counting down.
CAACAGCAATGCCGTGTATACCTACACCGTGCAGTTGCAGGAAGGGGAGGTGTTGCAGGCTGCAGTGGCCGCCGACTCCGTAAACCAGCGTATGTTTATAGATGTGCTTGCCCAACAGGACACCGCCTATGTACCGGTGCTAAGTACCAAGATTGGCGAGGCATCTTTAGAATACGAAGTACCGCAGACCGGATTTTATAAAGTAATCATCCAGCCCGAACTGGCGGCCAACAGTAATTTTTTTATCAGCCTGAGCAAGCGTCCGCTTTATGTATTCCCGGTATCAGGCAAAGGCAACGCGGCAATAGGCAGTTTTTGGGGTATGGAACGCGATGGCGGCAAACGCTCGCACGAGGGAATCGACATTTTTGCCAAACGCGGCACCCCTGTGGTAGCCATTACCAACGGCTCTGTTAGCTACACCGGCGAAAAAGGCCTGGGCGGCAAGCAGGTCTGGCTGCGCGACGGGCTGTTTGGCAAATCGTTATACTATGCCCACCTGGACAGTATAGCGGTGCAAACCGGCGCCAGTGTAAAAACCGGCGACACCCTTGGCTTTGTGGGCAACACCGGCAATGCAAAATTTACGCCGCCGCACCTGCACTTTGGCATTTATAAAAGTGGCGCCGTAAACCCGCTGCCCTACGTGTATCAAATTCCTAAAGTTACACCGGCCCAGTTTACCCGAAGCTTTGCCGCCGCAACCCTAAAAACAAAAGGTAAAGCCAACCTGCGCCAGGGGCCATCTACAAGCGCACCAACCGTAGGTGCACTAAGTCCAACCCAAACCGTAACCCTGCTGGGCCAGCACAACGACTGGCTGCACATACAAACCCCAACCGGCCAAAAAGCCTTTTTGCACAAAAGCCTGGCCAAAGCCATTAATTAGTACTCCTTATATATATATAGGAGTTGTTTTGTATAAGCTAATATTATCCCTGCTGTACCCGTTCTTGGCTCCCCTCTCCTTTGCTGCGCCAGTTCGCTGCGCTCGTGTGGAGAGGGGTTAGGGGAGAGGACTTATTATAAATAAGAGTAACCTTTGTGTAACTTTGCGCCTTCTTTGAGAATCTTTGCGAAATAGCCTTTAGTTATATTACCAAATCGACAAAACTGCCCCAATCTACCTCTTAAATTTGATAAAACCCCACCCAGATCCACCTCCCGATAAAAAATAACAAAAAACTTTCGTATTCAAGCTTCACATTAACAAAGAGTTAAGAAAAACATTTAAAAAAGGTTTAGATAAAGCTTTGAAAAGCGAAAAGAAGTGGTACTTTTGCACCCGCATTAGAGAGCAAGTTCTTACACAAACTGAAAACGCAAACAAGGCATTAACCGATAGCAATAAAGGTTAAAAAAAAGTAAAATAAAGCTTGGATGATAAAGGGAAAAGATAGTATCTTTGCCCTCCCTAACCGAAAGGAAAGGTGCTCATTGTAAAGCTGAAATACCAAGCCTGGCTTACCGCACCGAGAGGGACGGGTTTAAAAAAAAGGTTAAATTTTTTTTTGAAAAAGCTTGTGGGTTTAAAAAGAAGTTGTACTTTTGCAGCCGCTTACCGAGACAGCCATTGTGGCGGGAATTGGAAAGCGAATTAAAATAAGAAGACACGTTCATAGACATATTGAATTGACAGCATAAGAGAGAGTAAGACTACTTGATTTTATCGAAATAAATACCTAGCATATAAGGTCGTAAAAAATATTTAAAATATACGATGAAGAGTTTGATCCTGGCTCAGGATGAACGCTAGCGGCAGGCCTAACACATGCAAGTCGAGGGGTAGAGGCTTTCGGGCCTTGAGACCGGCGCACGGGTGCGTAACGCGTATGCAATCTACCTTGTACAGGGGGATAGCCCAGAGAAATTTGGATTAATACCCCATAGTATATAGAGAGGGATTCCTTTTTATATTAAAGTTCCAACGGTACAAGATGA
>NZ_KE383910.1:260387-359886 GCF_000422725.1 Flavobacterium subsaxonicum WB 4.1-42 = DSM 21790 | reverse complement strand
TCTCCCCGATGTCGGTAAAAAGGCCTACATCGTGAAAGGTGGCGCCTGCTTTTATACCCAGTGCCAAACGGTGTTCGCCGCCTAATTTTAGGGTATAAGAGAAATCAGCATATACATTGGTCTCTTTTACAGGCCCGATCTGGTCTACTATGGCCGATAGGCCCAGGCCCACATTCTTGCCCACTGGGCTGTGCCCTGAAAAGGTTCCTGTACTGGGTGAATCTTCTATATCTACCCATTGCTTGCGGTATAGTAAACCTATCGAAAGGTTTTCTTTACTGCCCGCGTATGCCGGGTTGATAACATTCATGTTGTACATGTACTGCGTGTAGTGCGGGTCCTGCTGTGCCGTAGCATCCAACAGCCCTCCTAATGCCAATAAGGCCGCCAGGTATATTTTCTTCATGTGTGTTTTTTTTCTTAATTTTTAATGGTTTGGTATTGATAGTTAATTAGATACAGCTAAAATTTAAAATAAATGCAATATGTTAAAATTGGAAAACATGCTAATATCCTCCAAAAAAACAAAATACGGACTAAATGTATAAAGATTTTGTGATTTATTTAGGAAAATACAGCAAAAATATAATAAACAGCTAACATGTATTTAAAAATTAGCTTAATACATTAGTAAGATATCTCCCACTCTTTACGAGCGGGAGAATGCTTACCCTTTTATTATTTTTCCTGTCTGTTTATATAAATCCAACCGGTTTGAGTCTCACCGTTGTTTCGTTCAAACATAAAGAAGTAAGTACCTGTTGGCAATTCATCGCCACCATCGGTTTGACCCATCCACTCGTTAGTATAGCCTGATTTGCTATACACCTCTTTACCGTAACGGTTAAAGATTTCAAGTTTCCTGATATCAAGACCAGAAAGGTCGAAGCTATCATTTAAGCCATCGTTGTTAGGTGATATACCTTTTTGTACCATACAGCTTGCGCTCTCTACAACAATCTCTGCAGTAGCAGGGCATTCGCCGCTTAGTGGAGTAACGGTTACAGAATAAGTACCGCCATCTCTAATAACAAGTGTCTCGTCTGTACCAAGTTCTACACTGCCACTGTTCCAAGAATAAGATACAGTATCAGGGTTGTTTACAAGGTCGTTCTCGAAAGAAACAGATAGTGTGTACTCATTATTAATACATTCATGTATCACAGTTACAACAGGCAATGCTGTTATAGTAATGGTAGTAGTTGCAGTTACCGATGGGCAATCTGTAGTACCGGCCACTGTGTTGCTTACTGTATAAGTACCAGGAGTACTTGCAGCAAGGTCTATTACACCTGTAGTAGCATTGATAGATAATCCGGCAGGTGAAGCACTAAATGTACCGGCAGCGTCTGTTAAGATTGGAGACGGATTAGTAGTTTCATCCTGGCAGTAAGCAACAGATGCATACGTAAATGTTGGTATTGGAGCCGGAATAATGTTTACAGTAAATGTAGCAGTTACCTGCGCACATCCGCCAGAAGCGGCAACCGTGTTAGTAACAACATAAGTACCTTCTAAACTTGTAGCAGGGGTAATTGTACCTGTAACCGGGTCTATAGTAAGGCCTGGAACATCTACAGTATACGTACCTGCAGTACCACCGGTTGTAAGGGTAGCAGCAACATTGGCAGCATTAGTACAAATTGTAGTAAATGCATAGCTAAAATCAGCTTTTGGCAGCGCCGTGATAACAACATTTGCAGTAGCAACAACTGCATCACATCCGCCTGCAGCAGCAACAGTATACGTTACTTCATACGTATCTGCTGTACTTGCAGCAAGGTTTATCTCGCCTGTAGCAGGATCGATAATAAGTCCTGCAGCGGCAGTATACACACCACCTGTAGCGCCAGTTTGTGTTACAGTTGCAGTACCTGCATCTGTACAGAAAGGAGCTGTACCATAAGTAATAGTAGCTACCGGTTGTGCAGTAATGGTAATCTCTGTAGTTGTAACAAATTCTGCACATGGGCCAGAAGCAGCTATTGTATAAGTAACAGTATAAGTACCTTCTGTAGCAGTGGCGGTATCTATAGCTCCTGTAACAGGATCTATTGTTATGCCTGTTGCGCTAAATGTACCACCACCTGTACCAATAATGCCCGGTGTTACAACACCTGCATTAGAACAGAAAGATACACTTGTGTATTCTATTGTTGCATCCGGAGCCTGGTTAATTGTAACAGAAGTTGTTACAGCAAACTCAGGGCAACCACCGGCAGCAGCAACAGTATAAGTAACTGTATATGTGCCCGCTGTACTTGCAGCAAGATCAATTTCGCCTGTTGTAGCATCTATAACAAGTCCATCAGTAGACGTATAAACGCCACCTATAGAGCCTGTTTGTGTTACTGTAGCCGTACCTGTACCAGAGCAGTACGGAGTGCCTGCGTAAGATATAGCAGCCACTGGCTGAGTAACAATTGTAATATCAAAAGTAGTTGTAAAGGCAGCACATGGGCCTGTAGCGGCTATTGTATACGTAACCGTGTAAGTGCCCGGTGTAGTTGTACCATCTACAGTAATATCTCCTGTTGCAGGATCTATAGTTAAACCACCAGTTATAGTGTATGTACCACCTAAGGTACCCACAATAGCATTAGCCTCTATAGTACCTACGTTAGAACAGAAAGTTCCGTTGCCGTAGCCAATTTGTGCTGTAGGAGCCTCGTTAATTACAACTGTAGTTGTAGTAACAAACTCTGGGCAGGTAGTAGTTGCAGCAACGGTATAAGTTACTGTATACGTACCGGCATCGCTACCAGCCATAGTAATAGCTCCTGTAGCTGGGTCTAAAACTAAAACATCTCCAGCAGTAGTTGCCACATAAGTAAATGTACCACCTGTAGCACCTGTTATAGTAGCCGTTCCGTTTGCACCTGTAGAGCAGTACGGGCCTGCATAAGCTATTGTAGCTGTAGGGGCTGCTGATACAGTAATAACCAATGGTACTATTTGAGTACATGATAATACATTACTATCTGCTATTACAACATAAAGGGTTTGTGATGTTGCATTAAAAGGTACGTTAACGTTTATAGGGTTAGTACCAGTATTGGCATTAGCCGTAGAGTTGTACACACCTACCACTTCATAATCATCCGGATCTAAACCTTCAAGGAAGTTTATTGCAGAAAGATCTATAGCGGCCGTAGTACCTGCGGTACATACAGTTATAGGGGCGGGAGTTGGCGCCACGAACACAGGGCTAAGCGATACAGAGATCTGATCTGTGATTGGATCATCAGACGGAACAGCATCAGGGTTAGTTACAATTACACTGTATACATGCGTTCCAAGTTGTGTTACGTGGATAGTTTCAGATGCATCAGATGTAGCAACTACATCAGGGTTTTCTATTTCTACACCATCTACAAACCAGGTATAGGTAAAGCCAGAAGCATCTGTAGGGTTACCAATTGTAGCTGTAACATCAGCCTCATCAGTAGCACAAAGTATTTGGTCTGTTCCAAGGTCTACTGTAACATTACAGCTTGTTGTACCCGCACCCGGAGCAGTTGCATTAGTTTGCGTTAACGTAATCTGACCGGCAGAACCGTTAAAGTTTGTTATAAGCAAAGCATAAACCTGACCTGCCTGTGCATTAGATATAGTAAAGTTTTCTATAGCTGCTGCAGAGTAGCTACATGCTACAATAAGCGGGTTAGCACCCGGTACTAATTCTATCTGGCTACAAGCATCGGTTTCAGATGTAAATGGCCCAAAGGCAGCAAAGTCTACGTCGATACCAACACCGTTATTATTAACCTGAGAAAGAAGGAATACAAGGTTGCCCGGCTGGTCTATTGTAAGGTAATACCAAACTGGGTTTGGAGTACTGCCTAAACATCCTATAGAACCGTAACCTGTTACACCTGTAGAGTTAGGTACAGCTACACCGCTGTCTCCTGCACAAAAAGGCTGCGCATCGCCAGGGCCAACCGAAGGGGTTGCAAAGTTATATTCTGCCCAAGGGCTATAACCCTCGATAGTGGCACATACCGCTCTTACATATAATGTATATTGTGTAGCAACAGTTAAGTTGTCTGAAACTGCCGAAGGTGTAGTAACTACGGTACCTGTCGTTGGCTCTGGCGCCGTTGCAGGAAGCACTACATATTCCCAAGATGTTTCGCCACCGCCTGCTTCCCATGAATAAGCAGCACTATTAGCACTAAGACATGTAGCCATTAGATCTGTAGGTTCTGGGCAAAGCGGATCCATTTCGAAAAGGAACGGACCAGAGAATAAGCTTGAATCATCGTCTGAACATACTGCCTGAACATAATATTGTAAGTTGGCAGATGGCTCAAGATTTTCGATTGTTACTGGGTGCTCTGTAACGGTAACACCGCCCGGGGCACCTTGTACAGGAGCGGCAGTACCTGCCGGCTGCACGTAAACAACCCACTCTGTAGCAGTACCAACTTCGTTCCAGTTTAAAGTGGCTGTTGTAGTTGTAGTATCTGCACTTAGGTTTGTAGGCTGCGGACAAGTAATAACGCTAATGTTAAGGTTGTCTATAGCAGCAGGTGGCTGTGTACCAACACTACCGTCGTTTCTCCACTCAAACACTAACCTTCTTGCAACGTTAGCATAAGCAGATACGTTTTGGATAAAGTTAAGGGTTGTCCAGTTAGAGTTACTGTTAAGGTTACCGCCTAATTGTACCCTGCCTGTACCTGCAGTAATTTGCGTACCGGCAACAGGGGTAAAATCAACCGGTACCATCCATACCCTGATGAAGTCAAAACTATTTTCACCAGCATTTTTCCAGTCGAAAGATATATTAATATCGCCTGCACCGGCAGGTATCATAATATCTCTGTACGCCTGTACGGTCGATGTTGCCGTAGTGTTGTAAGCATTACTTACACCATTATCGTTAGATATATATAACGAATGTGTAGGGCTGTTGCTTGTAGCAGTACCTACAAACCATTTGTTGGTTTGTGTACCGTTATTTAAGGCAAAGCCGCTGTTTTCTGACTCAAAATCCTGAACATACGGTAAAACTACCGGTACCTGAGGCGTTGTAAAACTAACAGGACCAGTCCAGAAACTTACACCATCTTCGGTACCGCAATCACTCTTAACCCAGAAGTAGTAAGTAGTAGATGGCTCCAATGGCGTTTGTACATACGTTGTTGCAGTTGTAGTACCTGTAGCCGGAGTACCTGCCGTTGGCGGAGTACTGCCTGTAGCAAGATAGTACTGGTAAGTAGCAGTACCCGAGGATGGGCCTGTCCAGGTATATGTAGCCTGAGTATCTGTAGCTGTTACAGCAAGGTTGCCCGGCTGAGAACATGTAATTACAGATAAGTTAACGTTATCTATAGCTGCAGGCGGCTGCGTACCAACGCTACCATCATTTCTCCACTCGAATATTAGTCTTCTTGTTGTTCCAATATACGGAGTAGTTGTAAGAATGGTGTTAACAGTAGTCCAGGCAGAGCTGCCAACTAAGTTGCCACCAATTTGCACGCGGTCTGTAGCAGCAGTAATTTGCGTGCCAACAGCCGGTAGGTAGGTTGCAGGAACCATCCATACCCTTATGTAGTCAAAACCATTTTCTCCTACATTTTTCCAGTCGAAAGAAAGATTAACCTGGTCTGCACCTGCAGGTATAGCTAAGTCTCTAAACGCATGAACTACGGAAGACGCAGAGGTGTTATAAGCATTAGCTACACCATTGTTGTTAGATATATATAACGAGTGTGTACCTCCATTAGCTGTTGCTGTACCCACTGCCCATTTATTGGTAGCAGTACCATTGCTAAGCGAAAAGCCGTGTACACCTTCAAAATCCTGTGTATAGTTTAGTGTTCCCGGCACCTGCGTTGTCATGAAAGAGAACGGGCCCGCCCATGCACTAAATGTACCATCGCCACAGTCTGCCCTTACATAATATTCGTAAGATGTAGCCTCTGTAAAGGCAACACCGGCAGTAGTAGCCGTTACAGGATAGTTAACATTACTTGTTGTTGTTGTACCTGCGCCAGATGGCACACCTGCACCAGGAGTTTGAACCACAACCTGAAACGATGTAGCATTACCTGGGTTTGTCCAGTTAAGCTGTGCCGATGTAGCTGTTGCCACAGTAGCGCCGCCTTCTGGTTTAGGGCAGTTTACCTGCTGTATAGTAAGTGTGTATGGAGTTGTTTGCGGAGTAGCATTAGTAGATATTACTATGTAATACGTAGTGCCTGCCGTAACAGATAATTGCGGTATTGATAACGCTGTTGCTGCCGAAGATGATGCGCCGCCAACACAGCTAACACCTACATTTGCACAACTGTTATAAACAAAAACACCGGTCCATGTACCGTTATTGGTAACATCTATACTAATAACGCCCGATGTTGTAGGGGTATAAGCATAAAATACATCGTTACCGTTAAGGTAGCCACCTGTAGTGCCACAACCGGTTGCACCCGGGCTGCCATCTACGGTATCGCCATAGTTAGAGGTGTTATCTGTAGTAGTGTACGGTAGCGCAGACGGCACAACAATAGGTGCGCCACAGCCTTCGCCCAGTGCTACAGTACTAAATGTAACAGGGCCTATCCAGGCACTCTTTCCACCATCGCTACAACGTGCACGCACATAGTAAGTATAGGTAGTATCTGGTAAAAGAACATATTCAGAAAGAGGTCCGCCGGCAACATACGGCAGTGGTCCATCGTAAATATCTCCTGTACCTGTAGGAGAAAGGTTTGGTCCTACAATTTCTATTTCCCACTGTGTAGCACCACTTGGGTTACCCCAGTTAAGGTTAGCAGTAGTAAGGCCAGGGCTTGTAGCTGTTGGCAATGTAGGGTCTAAACATTTTGCGGTTACAGATACGTTATCTATAGCCCAACGCTCGGCATTATCGCCTTTCATTACAAAAGCAAGGTATACCTCTGTACCTGCAGCAATAGTAGTAGGAATGTCTACCGTTTTTTCTGTCCACGCAAGTTGCGTAGGGTTTAACTGTAGCTCAGTCCACTCAATTACAGGTGTACCATAGCCGGTAGTGTTAGTCTGCGCATTAGTGGCAGGGGCTATGTAAATTTTAAACTGTGTACTCTGGTCTGCATTAAAAAACAATTTAGAGTAAAAGTGCAATTGCGGGTTAACCGGCAATGGAAAAGACTTGGTTATTAACCAATCTTCAGAAAACGTGTTTGTTGCAACGTTTTCTTTTTCAAGAAAGGCAGAGTGAGTGCCTTCAAAAGCAGGTTGTTGGGTAGAGCCGTCGCCCTGTATCCACCAGACCTGAGAGCCTGTGCCAATATTGGCAAGCGCCCATCCTGCAGGGCCTCCCAGCCCGGTACCTGTTTGTGTAGTCCATGTACCTTCAAAACCTTCTTCAGCTAATTGTGCATAGCTGCATAAGGAAATGAAAAACATGAAAAACATAAGGGTAATTTTTTTCATAGAATTTTAGGTTTAAGAAAATTTAATCTTCAAATTTATAAAAATATAACATATCTATAACGTTATGTTGAAATTTAACAGAAAAAAGAGTGTCTGCGCTTTTTTATAATAATCCAAAAATCAAAATGCCATAAATTTCGTAAATTTGCAATTAGATTAGAAATACTTATGCTGGAGAAAGAAACTATTACTTTTGAGAAAACCATTATTGCCGGTATTGTTACTAAAGGACAAAATGAAGATAAACTTAATGAATATCTTGACGAACTTGAGTTCTTAACATTTACCGCCGGTGGCGAGGTTATTAAACGTTTTTTCCAGAGAATGGAAAAACCAAACCCTAAAACTTTTTTGGGTACGGGTAAAATTGAAGAAATACACCTATATATAAAAGAGCACGATATTAAGACCGTTATTTTTGATGACGAGCTTACACCGTCTCAGCAAAAAAACCTTACTAAGATATTAGATATTAAGGTACTGGACCGTACTAACCTTATCCTGGATATTTTTGCGCAGCGTGCCGAAACATCTTATGCACGCACACAGGTAGAGCTGGCACAGTGCATTTACCTGCTGCCGCGCCTTAGCGGTATGTGGACCCACCTTGAGCGCCAGCGTGGTGGTATTGGTATGCGTGGCCCCGGTGAAACAGAAATTGAGACCGACAGGCGTATTGTGCGCGACCGTATTGCACTTTTAAAAGAAAAAATTAAAACCATAGACAAACAAATGGGTGTGCAGCGCGGCAACCGCGGTGCCATGGTTAGGGTTGCCCTTGTGGGTTACACCAACGTGGGCAAAAGCACCCTTATGAATGTTATTAGCAAAAGCGAGGTTTTTGTAGAGAATAAGCTTTTTGCTACTTTAGATACTACTGTACGCAAAGTGGTTATTAAAAACCTGCCTTTCTTATTATCTGATACTGTTGGGTTTATACGCAAACTACCTACACAGCTTATCGATTCTTTTAAGAGTACGCTGGACGAAGTTCGTGAGGCCGATTTGCTCTTGCATGTGGTTGATATTAGCCACCCCGAGTTTGAGCACCATATAGAATCTGTCAACCAGATACTTCAGGATATTAAGAGTGGCGATAAGCCGGTTATTATGGTGTTTAATAAAATAGATGCCTATAAGCCGCTTGTTATTGACGAAGACGACCTTATTACCGAAAAAACTGCCCGCCACAACACCCTCGAAGACTGGAAAGCTACCTGGATGGGCACCGTAGGAGAAGATAAGGCACTATTTATTAGCGCTACAAGCAAAGAAAACTACGAAGAGTTTAGGGAGAAGGTATACGAAGCGGTACGAGCCATACACATTAGCCGTTTTCCGTACAATAACTTTTTATACCCTGATTATAAAGAAAACCACGCCGAAGAGAAAGAGTAAAACTCTCACAAAATTATTTGCACCCATAAGTACTATATAACACTATAGTAACACCAATATAAAAAGCCGCAGTTTGTTAACATGCGGCTTTTGTTGTTTAAAGGGGTAACCTGTTTATTTTTTAATGAATTTGGTGGCAGATGTACCTTTATCTGTACCCACTTTTATAATATAGCTGCCTGCTGCAAGGCCGGCAACATCTATAGCCAACTTATTACCTGCATTTACAATGCTTATTAATTGCTGACCTAACATATTATACACAGCAATATTTTTAACCGAAAGGCTTCCTTTAACGTCAAGGTTCAGCGTATTGCCTGCCGGGTTAGGATATAGCGTTACAAAGTTTTTAAAGTCAAAATCAGGGTTGCTAAGCGGCAGTGCTACGGTAGTTTCGGCTTCGTTGGTTACAATAGGTGCATTGTAATCAAAATAAATTTCGGCGGTATTGCTAAAGCTGTCGTTTAGAGATAGTGTAGGCAATGTTTTAATTTTAAAGGCTACAAAACCATGCCTTTCCTGGCTTGGTGTGCCGGGCAGCATGATGTTCTCAAAGAAAAATTCGGCTTTGTTGCCGGTAATCCTTGTAATATAGGGGTGGCTGCTTTGTAGTGGCGTAAGTGTGCTAACATCAAACTTTGTAGCATCAATCATATCTTTAACCACAATATTTTCGGCCATATAGGTACCTGTATTTTCAAAACGTATCATGTAGGTTACATAACCACCCACCATATCAGGTGTAATGGTAGTGCCTTCTACACAGGTTTTATCATTAGGGTCGAAAGAGCCAACAACCGTTTGGTTAAAGCTATATATGTTGTTTAAAGGTGTTTCATCGGCACCCTCAAAAGCAATAGCGGCAGTAAAATCTAAAACATCGTTTATGTTTACTGCGGGAGTTTCTATAGGCGAATTTGTGTTAAGTACTACATCTATAACAACCTCCTGAAAAGGCAGCAGACTGGTAAAGTTCCAGGATAATAAACCGTTAGTGTTAGCGGCTGGCACAGTTGTAGCCGACACATAATCTAACACATCATCCATGTAAGATAATGTAACATTGCCCGACAGTGTAGTTGTACCGCTGTTTTTGTAAATAAGCCTGTAGATGCCATTAAAACCGGGGCGGGCTACAGTTACCGGCAAAAGGGTAACATCAAGGTCGTTAAAAGGCCCTACGGGGCTAAGACAAAAATTTTGGGTAGTAGTATCGGCCTGCCCGTTATCGTAAAAATAAACAGTTTGGGTAGCCGGTGTAATAGTAAAATAAAGCGGGTTTGGGTTAACCGGGGTTATAGTATGGCTGCCCTCCTGGGCAGGTATAGTATAGATTCCCTGGGTATTTGCTGTAAACGTGGCACTATTTTGCTCGTTGCTAACCGCAACAGCAAGGCCCGGATATACAACATCGCCCTCATCACAACCATTTGCATTTAGGTCGAAACGGGCATTTCCGGTAACGGTGTTATAAACACCACCGGGCATAAAAGTACAATAAGTGTTTAACTGGCAATCATATCCAAGATATTGCAACGTTTGCTCTAAATACCAAAGTTCGTCTTCATCGGCACAAATGTAATGCAGGTTAGGATTATTGTCCAGAAAATAGCTAACGTTGGTGCCATGTCCGTTTTTAACGTTTAGGTATTCTAACAAATTATTATCAACATTAACTGTCCATACCTCCAGGCTGTTAGACAAGTCTATAGATGTTAACTGATTGTACGACACGGTTAAAGCATCCAGTTCTTTACACCCTGAAACATCTAAAGACGTAAGCTGGCACGAAAAGGCTGCAAGCGATGTTAGCTGATTATCATACGACAGATCGAGCGATGTTAGGGGGTTGTAAGCACATTCTATGCTTAGCAAATTAGGAATTGCCGACAAATCCAGTTCTGTTAATTGATTGAACGCACATGACACCCCACCAATGCCGGGTAAATTTTGCAGTGTTAGCGATGTTAAATTATTGTTGGAGCAATCTATTAGATACAAATTTGGTAAACCTGTTACGCTTAAACTTGTTAAGTTATTTTCAAAACACTGTACCTCTTCAAGATCAGAAAAATTATCTATATCTAATTCTGTTAGCTCGTTATTGCTTACATATAATATATTAAGCAGGTTTAAGCCCGATAAGTTTAACGCTGTAATATGGTTATTGGAGCACGTAAGGTTTTTTAGCGCCGTTAACCCCTGCACATTTAGAGCCGTTAAGTTATTATCCTGGCAATTTAAAAGTTCCAGTTCGGTAAGGCCACTTATATTTAAGCTTGTTATATTATTATTACGGCAATAAATTTCTTTAAGGTGAACCAGAGCGCTAAGATTTACCGTACTAATATTATGATCGGCAAAAGTTAATTCTCTCAGGTTGGTAAAATACTCCAGACCACCAAGATTGCTCACTACATTAAGCCATGGTATATTATCATAATAGGCAAACCCCATGCCGTATACCGCCTGTGCCTCGCTAACCTGTATTTCGCCATCGCCGTTTGCATCAACGGTAATAATGTTTTCGCTACTATCATAGGCAGAAAAATTATATTCGCCTATTACCATATGGGTTAAAATTGTTTTAAGATTAGGGTCGGCAAAAACAATATTTTGTGCCGATGCGTAAAAAGAAGTTAGTAAAAACAGCAGGATGTATTTTTTTATCATAGTGTAAGTAATTTAACATCAAATATATAAAAATTATTTAGCTAAAATTTATAAAAAAAGCCGCATCCTGTTTAAGAATGCGGCTTTTACTATTGAACGGGATAATTATAAAGAAGCAACCAATTGTTTCCACTCCTGTAACTCAGGAATGCCCGGTTTACGCTTGCCAAAGAACTGAACGATAATTTCGCCAAGCTCGTTAAATACCTCAATAGCGGTAACTTCGCCATCTTCGGTTGGTTTGCGCACTATCCAGGTCTGAGCAATTTTGCTCATATCAAGGTGCAGGTTAAAATCAGGGTCCATTACGTTAAACCAGTCGCCATGCCACATTGTTTTGCGCACGCGGCCGGTGTGTATTTGTATGTTACCCCTGTTGCCTACGAATACCATTATTGGCAGTTTGCTTTCGGCAGCGCCTTCCAGCATTTTTACTACAACCTCTTTGTCTACTTTTTTAGCAAAGTTTTCGTTTGGCGCAAGGCGAAGTGCCTGGGTGCGCGTAACGCCAAATTTGCGAAGCATGCCAAAAAATTCGTGTGTATCTTTTAGTGTAGACCATGCCGCCTGAAAAGCAGCCACGTCGATATCAGAGTCCGGTTTTTCGTCGATGTTTAAAGGTACGGCAACGGTAGACTCTTCTGCAGACTGGTCGTCTGATTTGTATTTTGCTACCAAAGCATCAAATGCAGCAGCATCGCTATCGGCAGTTAGGTATATTTTATGGATGGCAAGGCCGTCTTTTCCAAAAAACTGAAGGCTTTTACGATCGCCGTGCTCGCCTTTTTCTGATACTGCATAAGCTTTAGCCCAATGCATGATAAAGATACGAAGGTCGATATCCTCGCCTACAAAAAGGCCTGCATGCGGAGAGCTGAAATCAGGGTTTAAGTAAACACCTTTGCGCTCGTGCACGCACTCATCATTACGGGTAAGGCCCATAACTTTGCCAAGGGTTTCTACTTCAGATAATATGTTGGCAAACTCAGGCTTAAGGCGTGTAACGCTCTCTCCTACCTGCGTAGCTAAAAGTTCTGCCTCGCTAACACCAAGCTGGTCGGCTGCGTTGCGTATTCTAAGACTTGGGGTTTCTGCCTTAAGGGCATCCCACTGTTGTTTTAGTGTATTGATGATTGTACTCATATGCTATAAAAAATTAAGTTCCAAAAATTATTAACGGGTTCTGATTAACGGGGTTGGCACAAACGGTGCACGGAAAGTTGTATACCCGGCTGATGATCTCTTTGGTAAACACCTTAGCAGGAACATCGTGGGCTACAATTTTACCTTTTTTAAGCAGCATAACCTTATCTGCAAACTGGGCAGCGAGGTTAAGGTCGTGCAGCACCATTACGGCCGTGTGGCCACGTTCTGTAAAATTTTTAATGGTATGCAGTATGCGGTGCTGGTGCAGCACATCGAGGTTATTAAGGGGCTCATCTAAAAAAACAAGCTTTTGCTCTATGGCATTATCCAGCTGAGCCAGTACGCGGGCAAGGTGCACACGCTGTTTTTCTCCGCCCGAAAGCGAATTATATTCGCGGGCAGACAAATACACCACATCGGTCTCTTCCATGGCCTTAAGGGCAGCATCATGGTCGGTTGTATGCGGAATGGAGTTAAAATACGGGTAGCGCCCCATAAGCACCACATCTTTTACCGTAAGCGGAATATCGTGGCTGTTGCTTTGCGAAAACTTGGCCTTGCTGTGTGCCAGCTCTTTGCTATCCCAGTTTTTAAAAGTTTTCTTTTTAAAGAAAATCGGGTCGGTGTGTTTATCCATCTCGTTGGCCAGCAGGCTAAGCAGGGTACTTTTACCTGCGCCGTTGGGGCCAACTATAACCAGTAGTTCGCCGTAGTTTACAGCCACATCTATGTTTTCGAGTATCGAGAACTTGCGGTGTGCGTAAGATATATTATTAGCTTCTAACATAACCGTCTACATTGTGTTCCTGCTGCGGATTAATATAATTATAAAGATAGGCGAACCCATAAAGGCCGTTAATACCCCAATAGGAATTTCTGACGGTGGGGCTATGGTGCGGCTTATAGTATCGGCCAAAAGTAGTAATATACTTCCAAAAACTGCCGATAACGGCAATATAATATGGTAGTTACTTTTAAAAACGAGCCTTAAAATGTACGGTACTATTAAGCCTACAAAGCCAATTGTACCGGCAAAGGCAACACAGGTGCCCACCATTAAGGCGGTTAGCAACACTATTTGCTTTTTAATTCGCTCTATCGGTATGCCCAGGTGCTGTGCATCTTTTTCGCCCAGGAGCATGGCATTAAGCGCCTTGCCTTTGTTGATAAGAAAGTAGTAGGCCACCGCAATTACAATACCTAAAATGGTGTTTTTTGTCCAGGTGGCGCCACCAAGGCTGCCCAGGTTCCAGAAGGTAAGGTCGCGCAACTGGTCGTCTTTACTAAAGTAAATTAGCAAACCCATTACGGCAAAACCCATAGCGGTTATGGCAACCCCTGTTAAGAGCATCATAACCACATTGGTGCGCCCGTTTTGGGTAGATATGCGGTATACCATTATCATGGTAATAAGCGAGCCTACAAATGCCATTACACTTAAAAGCGAATACTGCAAAAACTCCGGTATATAAGGGCGTATATAAGCGCCCAGTACAATGGTAACGGCTGCAAAGAGCGATGCCCCTGCGGTTATACCAATAAGGTCTGGCGTGGCAAGCGGGTTGCGGAACATGCCCTGCAAACAGGTGCCCGAAACCGACAGCGCGCTGCCTATTAATATGGCCATTACAATACGGGGCAGGCGCAGCTGCATGAGCACAAACTCATCGGCCGGGTCTATAGTGCCATCGTGGTAAATAAGGCCCCTGAAAATTTCGTAAAAAGAATGCTTTTCAAAAACGTAAACCCCCATATAGAGCGAAACTACTGCCAGCACCGCCAGCAGTAGTAAGCTACATATAAGGTAAATGGATAATCTATTTTGCATTTTCGGCAAGCTTGCTGTTTAGTTGGGTTGCAGCCTCGCCTAAGCGTGGGCCAAAGCCACTAAGCAAACCTCCATCCATGGTAATGATCTTTTTGTTTTTACCGGCGTTGGTTTTGTCTACACCAGGTATTTTAAGTACGCCTGCAGCGCCGCTAAGGCTCTCTACACCACTATCAAACATTAAAATAACATCGGGGTTGCCTTTAATAAGCGCTTCCGGTGTTAAGGGTTTAAAATCGGCAAACTCTGTAATAGCGTTTTTACCACCGGCAAGGGCAATAATTTTGTCTACAGGTGTACCTGTACCGCTAACCATTAGCATGTTAGCGCCACGTGCATATATAAACAAAACTTTAGGGGCAGCAGCAAGGGGCTTAACCGCTTTAAGATCTGTATCTACTTTATCCTGTAGTGCCTTAAAATCTTTGTGGCCTAACACGTTGGCAACATCGGCAATAAGCTTTTTAGTACCATCGGGCGTAAACTCCTGTTTGATGATTTCGAACTTAACACCCGATGCCTTAATTTTTTCAGAAAGGTCCGGAGTAAGGTCGGTATCGCTTGCAAGTATAAGTGTTGGCTGTAATGCCATGATAGACTCTATAGAAACACCGTGGGCAACGTGGCCAAGGTCTTTAGCTGTTTTTTTAACGCTTTCAGGGTAGGTGCTTGTAACATCTACACCAACAATTTCGGCCTCATGGCCCAGGGCAGCAACAACCTCTGTTACAGCACCGTTAAGCGACACTATTTTAAAAGCAGTTGTTTTAGCTACGGTATCGGTAGTAGTTTCGGTTGTTTCGGTAACTACATCTTTTTTACAAGAAACGGTAGCCAGCAAAACAAACGTAAGGGCAAGAAAAGTGTTCAGTTTTTTCATTTGGTTAATAAGGATTGTTTTTATTAAATCTAAATTAGCGCAAATGTATTCCATATTATTTAGAATCAAAAAGAATAACCAATAAATTGCCGTTATTTAACCGTTACTTTTGGGGTTTGGAGAGGGTTTAGGAGCTTGCAAGGCTTGTAAATTTAGAAGTATTTACTATTAGAATGAATGAGAACATTGTGAAGAATCCCGTTAAAGTTATTTCACAGAGATGCACAGAGGGATCTTAGAGATACACAAAGGATAAATTTAGTTTACTACCTAAGGCAGGAGCCCTGAGCAGTATGGATAGGTCATAGCATCTACGGTAGACATCGGTTGTGGGTGAGGCCATAAATTGGAGTGAGCATAAGCCCACTCTCTTAAATACTCCTAAAAAATACTGTTTTAAAAAAACATGCCGTAACTTTGCATAGTAATTGGTATACTTTATGTATAACACACTAATAAACAAAGGAGATTTACAAATGTTAGATATACAAGCCATTAGGGCTAATTTCCCCATACTTACCCAAACCGTTAACGGTAAACCCCTGGTGTATTTTGATAATGCTGCAACATCGCAAAAGCCACAGGTGGTTATAGATGCCATAAGCAATTACTACAGCACCATAAACGCCAACATTCATCGCGGGGTGCATGCGCTGAGCCAGCTGGCTACCGATGCTTACGAAGTTTCGCGCCAAACCATACAAAAGCACATTAACGCCAAGCATGCCCACGAAGTGCTGTTTACAAGCGGCACCACACACGGTATTAACCTTGTGGCAAGCGGCTTTAGTGCATTTGTAAAGGCGGGAGACGAGGTTATGGTATCGGCCCTGGAGCACCACAGCAACATTGTGCCGTGGCAAATGCTTTGCGAACGCACAGGCGCAAGCCTTACCGTTATACCCCTGAACGATAAGGGCGAACTTATTATGGAGGAGTTTGAAAAACTGCTGTCCGAAAAAACAAAAATTGTTGCCGTTAACCATATCTCTAACTCACTGGGTACTATTAACCCCATTGAGTTCATAATACAAAAAGCCCATGCAGTTGGCGCTGCCGTTTTAATTGATGGCGCACAGGCAGCCCCGCATTTAAAATTCGACGTTCAGGCGTTGGATTGCGACTTTTATGCGTTTAGCGGCCATAAAACCTGTGGCCCTACCGGCACCGGTATTTTATACGGTAAAGAAGAGTGGCTTAACAAACTGCCCCCTTACCAGGGTGGTGGTGAGATGATTAAGGAAGTTACCTTTGCCAAAACCACGTATGCCGACCTGCCCCATAAATTTGAGGCCGGTACCCCGCACATTGCCGGTGGTATTGTATTGGGCACGGCCATAGACTATCTTAACGGTATTGGTTTTGATGCCATACAGGCCTACGAGCAGGAACTTTTAGTATACGGCATACAAAAATTACAGGAAATAGACGGGCTAACGCTAATAGGCACCGCAGCACATAAAACATCGGTAATATCATTCAACTTGCAGGGCATCCACCCTTACGATGTAGGTTCTATTGTAGATAAGATGGGCATTGCCGTGCGCACGGGCCACCACTGTACACAACCGGTTATGGATGCGTTTGGCGTTCCCGGCACGGTTAGGGCGTCGTTTGCCTTTTACAACACTAAAGAAGAGATAGATGCCCTTGTAACGGCAGTTCTTAAAGCACAGCGCATGCTTAGCTAATAAAAAAATTGTAATTTTATCCTAATGGCAAACGCCACTATTAAATAACGTGTAGCTCCTCCCCTCTCCTTTGGAGAGGGGTTGGGGGTGAGGTCAAACAAAACAATATGAAAAAGATACTATCGCTTGTAATTATTACCGTGCTTATGGCAACAGGATGTTCAACCACCAAAACAGGGGCAGCGGCAAACAATGCTACCCAAAAAGAAACATCTTACGTTTCTTTTGAGTACTCTGCCATAACACGTGGGTCGTTTAAAAAAGTTATTGTTAAGCAGGACAGCATTATAAGTGCTACCGGCAGGGATATGCAGGGTGCTACCGCGAAAAAACTTAGCAGTGCCGACTGGAACACGCTTTTAGCCATGCTTAAAAAAATTAACCTGCAAAACTTACCCAACGTGGAAGTACCAAGCAAAAAACATCAGTTTGACGGTGCCCTTGGTGCAACCCTGCAAATTATTACACAGGGTACGGCCTACCAAACCCCAACGTTTGACCACGGCAACCCGCCAGCTGAAGTTAAAGACCTAACGGATAAAATACTTGCGTTATCTGACCTGAAATAAGGAGAAATAAAGACATGGAAATTAAAACGATACAAGACGAGATTATTGATGAATTCTCGATGTTTGATGAGTGGGATGAGCGTTACCAGTATGTTATTGATCTGGGCAAATCGCTGCCGCTGATTGATGAGCAATACAAAACCGACAGCAATATTATTAAGGGCTGCCAGAGTAAAGTGTGGCTTCACGCCGATAAAAAAGACGGCAACGTGATTTTTACGGCCGATAGTGATGCCATTCTTACCAAAGGCCTTATTGCCATTATGATTCGCGTTTTCTCTAACCAAAAGCCCGAGGCTATTTTAGAGGCCGACACCAAGTTTATTGACGATATTGGGCTTAAAGAACATTTATCTGCCACACGTGCCAACGGCCTTGTTAGTATGATAAAACAAATTAAAATGTATGCACTGGCCTATAGCGCCTAAAAATTAATACGATTATGGAACACGAAATTGATACAGCACAACTGGGCGAAGAGATTGTAAAAGTACTTAAGGGCATTTACGACCCCGAAATTCCGGTTGATATATATGAGCTTGGCCTTATTTATGACGTTATGGTTAATACCGATCATGAGGTTAAAATATTAATGACACTTACATCGCCTAACTGCCCGGTAGCCGAAAGTTTACCGCAGGAAGTGACTGATAAAGTCAAAAAAATTGATGGCGTTAAAGATGCCGAGGTAGAAATTACCTTCGACCCGCCGTGGACCCGCGACCTTATGAGCGAAGAAGCCAAACTGGAACTGGGGATGCTGTAGCTGCAAGTTTACAGTGTTCAGTCGCAGTAGGCAGTTGGGTTGTTGGTTGTTAGTTGATGGTTGTTGGGAGCTACACTTAACGTGACTTTTTTCATTGCGAGGGAGGCACGACCGTAGCGCCCGAGGGCTTGCCCGAATAGACGAAGTAATCTCACGCTTAGTAGCGATCGTGGCAGTACCCTCCTCTGGAGGGAAGCCCGTAGGATGGGGTGGTTCCCTCCTTAAAGAAATAACACCCCGGCTTTTAGCCAGCTCTCCAAAGGAGGGGAATGCCAGACACAGCGAAAACAGCACCGCACAAGTAACCTTTAAAAGGAAACAAAAATGGAAGCAGAAGATTTAGAAATAGTAAATAAAGTAGCCAATAGCGCCCTTCAGGTGTTTGACCTTGAAGATTATTATCCCGAAGGCGAGCGCGTGGCTTTAGATATATCGGGCTGGTTGTTAGAAGGTTTTGTTTTGCGTGAAAAAGATTTTCGCGAAACGCTTAAAAACTACGACTGGAGCCCGTACACAGGCAAATTTGTGGCCCTGCAATGCAGTACAGATGCTATAGTGCCCGCATGGGCCTATATGCTGGTTACTACCTACCTGCACCCTGTGGCTAAAAAAGTAATTCAGGGGTCGGTAGAGCAGCTTAATGTACTTATTTACCAGGAAATATTAGACAGCCTGGATTACGAAACCTATACCGGCAAACCGGTTATAATTAAGGGCTGTTCGCGCAAGCCGGTTCCGCAGGAAGCCTATACCCTTGCTACCCAAAAACTACTGCCTTTTGCCCGCAGTATTATGTTTGGCGAGGCATGTTCATCGGTGCCTTTATTCAAAAAGAAATAGCCTTTTAACGTATCTTTTGCCTGAGTTTAGGGCATGTTTGGCTATATTTGTAATTAAACCCAAATATTATGAGGAAGAAATTACTTATACTTTTAGCACTTGGCTGCGTTTTAACCCTCAAAGCGCAAGACACCATTACAACCCCTGCAAAAGCCGATAACGACACCATTGGCCCGTGGACAAAAAAAGGAAATGCATCGTTACTTTTTAACCAGTCAACCTTTGATAACTGGGTTGCGGGTGGAGAAAACAACATATCGGGTAACTTAGGTTTTAACTACGATTTTAATTATAAAAAAGGCGTTTGGGCCTGGGATAACAAGGTTATTGCCTCTTACGGTATCGTAAAGACACGAACCAGTTCTTTTGCCAAAAAGACCGATGACCGCCTGGAACTAAATTCGCTTTTAGGCAGGCAGATAAGCGAGCGCTGGTACTACTCCGCCTTCGCCAATTTTAAGACACAATTTACCAAAGGTTACAATTATACTAACGACGAGAACGGCACCGAAAGGCGCGATGAGTACACCAGCTTTCTGTCTCCCGGATATTTACTTGCGGGTGTGGGTATGCTGTACAAGCGCGATGATAATTTAAAGATTAACCTGTCGCCTGTAACTTCTAAATTTACCTTTGTAGATAAGAATTTTACCCTGCCAGATGAAGCCTATTTTGGTGTTAAAGAAGGCGAGGCCATGCGATACGAGCTTGGTTTTAATGCCTCTATGTACTATAAACTGGATGTTATTGCCAATGTTACTTTCGAAAACATCTTAAACCTGTATTCTAACTATCTGGAAGATCCGCAAAACGTGGATATTGACTACCAGCTTAATATAGTTATGAAGATTAACCGTTACCTAACCACCAACCTTATGTTCCAGACCATTTATGATGATAATGCCTTTAGGGGTTTCCAGGTGCGCCAGGTATTTGGTGTAGCGGCTAACTACGGTTTTTAAACAAAATAGATAATCAATACTAAAATGCTGCACGGTTGTGCAGCATTTTTGTTTTATAAACACATCTGTGTGATGATTATTTTCTTACCTTAGCGGAAAATAATTACGTATGGTATCTTTGCGTGTGGGTAAGTATCTGGAAACCAAGAATATAAGTTATTATGCTTTCGAAAACAGCCTGGGCGCCAGCCGTGGCAGTATTTCTAAAGCGGTTAAAGACGGCAAAAGCATTGGCAGCAATGTGCTGGAAAAGATACTAACGCTGTATCCTGACATTAACCCTGCATGGCTGCTTACCGGCCACGGCGAAATGCTGGTTAACGCCGCAAAAAGCACACCGGGCATACAAACATACCGCCTTAAGACAGATACTACCGTAGAGAGCCAGCAAATACCGTTATACGACCTTGAGGCCTTTGCCGGGATAGTGCCACTGTTTGGCAACAGCAAGGCCATGCAGCCGATTGACCATATATCGATACCCCACCTGCCCAAATGCGATGGCGCCTTGTATGTAAGCGGCGACAGTATGCAGCCACTACTTAAAAGTGGCGACATTGTTATGTACAAGATTATAGACGATGTTACAAACAACATTTTTTGGGGCGAAATGTACCTTTTAGGTATTGATATGGGTGGCGAAGAATACATTACGGTAAAATACATCCACAAATCTGATACGGTAGACTATGTAAAACTGGTAAGCGAGAACCCGCGCCACCAGGATAAAGATGTGGCACTATCATCTATACGCGCCCTTGCACTGGTTAAAGGCAGTATTAGGATAAATGCCATGATATAGCTTTAAGTTTACGGTTCTAAGTTTTCAGTTTATAACCTTAACGCCTCCCCGTCTCCCACAATAAGCGTTTCTATTATTAGGCATGCCTTTGCGAAATGCAATGGCACGGCAATCTATAAATATCAATAAACGTATCAAGCGCAAACATACCTGTTTGCTCTGCAAACTCAATACTGCGACTGTACTGCGACTATAAACTGCATACTTCCCACTTATTTCCCCAAAAAATACACAGGTTTCTACAAATCGCCACAAAATTATGGTGCCTATTTTTTTTGGCATTAATACCAAAAATAAATCATAACTAACTATATATCAGATGTATTATATGCAACAGATATAGCATTATCATGGCACCTTTTAGTTTAGGCACTAAACTTGCCTTATCTAATGTAGAAACGATGATTTAAACCTATATCACACAATCACACACACTAAATAATACAACATGAAAAAGTTAATTTTAAGCGCACTTATGCTAACAGGAGTTTTAGCAACAGCACAAGCACAGGAACCAGCTAAAACAGCACCAACTACTACAACTAAGACTACCGAAGTTAGTAAACCAGTACCTGCTGCAATCACAACAACCAGTACAAGCACACAAACACAAACTCCGGCGGCGGCAACTAAGCCGGCAGAGAAATCTACCACTACCACTACTGAGGCTACTAAAACAGAGACTCAGAGTGCAGCCAAAAAAGCTGACCCAGCTAAAAAATCTAAATAGTTTTTTAGCGTCTATCATATAGCAATGATGACAAAACAGGCCTTTTTATCTATTTTACCTGTTTTAAAACCTCTGACGGCAACAGTCAGAGGTTTTTTTTAAGCGTATTCAACCATTTATTTCCAATAAAAAAGCGGCACCCTCAACCGGTGCCGCTTTTGCTATTTTAGTAACTTACGTAGTTATTTAGATGATCTCAGATACTCAGATACTCAGATACTTCGCGACTTTGTAACTTTCAAACTCTGCAACTACTTCGTATACATATTGTTATCCTTATTTACATCGGCCATAATTTCAGACGGATCTATTACAATAACCTTTACAGCCGTTTTTGCCTTATCTATAGTAAAGCTATAAGTAGGATGACCCCAGTCCCAGTCTTTTAAAACCGTTCTTTTACTGTTAGGATACGGATTGGATTTTGTGTATCGCATCATTTCCAATGGAATGTAAAAACTCTCCTGCGTGTTATCATCATAAACCACCATAAGCTCAATAGGCATTGGCATGCGGCCAATACGCTGAAGCGTAATCTTAGCCTTGCCGCCATCTTCGGTAACCTCTTTAATACCGTAATCTATAGTATTGGTAGTCTGGCACCAGTCGGTTAAATACCAGTCTAATTCGGCACCACTCACTTTTTCGGCGGTACGCTTAATATCGTTAGGGGTTGGGTGCGTAAACTTGTAATCAGCATAATAGCGCTTAAGCGTTTTGGCAAGGTTGTCTTCGCCAATTAAATAGCCCAACTGTGCCAGGAACATTTCGCCTTTGCTGTAAGCAGAAATTCCGTACGCCACGTTAAGCTCAAAACGGTCGGCGTGCGTAGTAAGGGGCTGCTCTTTACCGCTTTTAACTAAATAATAGTAGTTGGCATAAGCATCGGCAAACGGGTTGGTTTGCTGTTCTTTTTTAGGATTTGGCATAACGGCCAGCATGGCAAGGTCTGATATATAGCTGGTAAAGCCCTCGTCCATCCACTCGTGCTTGCTCTCGTTGCTCGCTAAAATATGCTGAAACCACGAGTGTGCAAACTCATGCGCTGTAACACCCACAAGGCTGCCATAGCTGCGGTTGCCCGTAATAAGGGTACACATAGCATACTCCATACCACCATCGCCACCCTGTACAACGCTGTATTGCTTGTATGGGTACTGACCCACATTTTTATCGTAAAACTCCAATAGCTCGGCCACTTTGGGCTGCATTTTTCTCCAGCCTTCTACATACTGCGGATTGTTCTTGTAAAAAAAGTGCAGCTCTACATTGTTAGGGCCGTCTATTTTATCGTGAATGTAATTATTATCAGCACCCCATGCAAAATCGTGCACCATAGGCGCTACAAAATGCCAGGTAAGAGTTTTTGCTTTTTTAGGTATCTTAACCTCAACACCCTCATCTTCATAGCCTTTTCCAATTTCGTTTTTGTTTTGAAGGTAACCGCTACCACCAATAGTGTAATTTTTATCGATAGTGATTTTTACATCAAAGTCGCCCCACACGCCATGAAACTCACGGCCAATGTAAGGGTCGGCATGCCAGCCTTCAAAATCATATTCGGCCAGCTTAGGATACCACTGCGTCATGCTCAGTGCCACACCCTCTTCAGAATTTCTTCCGCTACGGCGAATTTGCAACGGCACCTGGCCCTCAAAATCGAGCGTAAAAGTGGTAGACTGCCCCGGAAGTATGGGCTGTGCCAGCTGAACCTCTAAAATAGTACCCGCTACCTCGTTTTTAGCGGCAACGCCATCCTGCTTAAAGTTGTTTATTTTAAGGTAACCAATTTCGTTAGGTTTAAGGGGGGCTATACGGCTTTCGTTAACCGTTTTATCGGCAGTTTTAAAGCTTTTAACCATGCGCTTATCTGGGTCGGCAATGGCCTGCAGGCGGGCATCCATTTCGCTGCCCGGCTGGAAAGCGTTGTTGTACAGGTGGTAATAAACGCGCCTAAGCGTGTCGGGCGAATTATTAACGTACTTTAATTGTTGCGTACCGGTGTATTTATAGGTTTTTACATCCATAGATACCTCCATTTTATAATCTACATGCTGCTGCCAATACCCCGCATTTGGGTTTTTTTGAGCAAAAAGTCCGGTTGCAGAGAGTACTGCAATTGCTAAAAATGTTCTCATGGGATAAAATTAAACAAAAAGTCGAAAGTCTTAAAGTCAAAAGTTTTAAAGTTTGTATACATTCGCACTACAAATCAAATAGTATGGGTATGTTTATACTTGCCGGGCTTATAATTGTTGCTGTTATAATTGCTATACCCTTTACATTCTATTGGATACCAACAAAATTAGGATACCCAAAAACAGGAAAGATTTTAGGCGCTGTAGTGGGATTATCTTTTACAGTGATACTTTTTAGGTGGTATTTTGAAGATGAATTGTTTACAAAAAATGAAGCTGCCGAATTTTTAAAGGAACAGAATATTGAATTACATGATGATTTTGAGATTGTTAGCAATTGGTCTTCAAGCGGTATTGGCGAATACCATCATCTTTTTACTTTAAAGATAACATTAAAGGATAAGGCAAAGATTGTAAATGAGATAAGAACCTCTGATAACTTTACACCCGGCCTTCAGGAAGAACGTAGTAGTTACATTGACCTCGACAGAAATGATTATAACACAGGGCCTAAAGAACTACTAAATTACGAAACCAAAGATGCATTTATAAGAGAATTGTTTAGGTCCCGAGGCAAGGGATTTGCACCTGAATGGAAAAAAATCAAGATTGATAAAATAAAAGACGAATTACATTTTTCGGAAATAGACGATTAATTATCAGGCGAATACAAAGGTTAAAAGTTAGCTGTTTAGGAGACCCATTCAACACGTCTCTACAGTAAAACAAAAACCCCAGACCTAACAGCCTGGGGTTTATAAATTTATATAGCAGCTAACTATTTTTTTCTTGATAGCTGATCGGCCATAATGATAGCGTTATAAGCATTTACAATTT
Organism: Flavobacterium subsaxonicum WB 4.1-42 = DSM 21790; assembly: GCF_000422725.1. GTDB lineage: Bacteria > Bacteroidota > Bacteroidia > Flavobacteriales > Flavobacteriaceae > Flavobacterium > Flavobacterium subsaxonicum. The sequence continues at coordinate 335,204 of NZ_KE383910.1, read as the reverse complement.
TGCCAGAACGCGATATATCTGTAAACGGTTTCGAGTTTTTAGCATCTCCGCCAAGGATAACATCAAAGGTTACCGGAAGGCCCGACTCCATAATGATTTGTTTTACCTGTGCTGCCTTAAGCGTTGGGTAGTAAGCACGTATAAGTGCTGCTACACCAGCCGCATTAGGCGATGCCATAGATGTACCCTGTAAGAAAGAGTATGTATTGTTAGGCGTGGTGGCATAAATGCGCACACCCGGCGAAAACACGTCTACTTTGGTTTTACCGTAGTTAGAAAAATCGGCAACCAGCTCAGGGCCATACTCATACGTAAGGGCACCAATGGTTAATATGTTATCAGTATATTCAGTTAATGTATTCTTATCGTCGTTAGGAAAACGTGCACCGCTCTCGCCATCAAGGTCTAAGCCCTCGTTACCGGCAGCAAATACAATAAGCACGTCTTTTTCGGCAGCATATTTAATGGCATCATACACCCAATCGCTGTGTGTAGCGTAGTATTTACCAAAGCTACCGTTAATTACCTTAGCGCCATTATCTACAGCGTAACGCAATGCTAATGCCACATCTTTATCGTACTCATCGCCATCCGGCACGGCACGAACGCCCATAATCTCTACAACATCGGTAGCAACACCATCGCCGCCAAGGTTGTTACCCCTGCCCTGCGCAATAATACCGGCAACGTGTGTACCGTGCTTAGCACCCTCTTTATCAGGGCCAATAACGTTGTTATTACCGTAGCTTTTGTTAGTAAGGTCGTCCGGATTATCGCCTAATATCTTACGGGCATCGTACTCTTTGTTAAGGTGGTATTTAAGCTCGCTGTCGTAATGCTCTACGCCATCGGCCAATTGCTTAACAAGATCTTCGCGGCTAACGTTAGATAAAATTTGTATAAAACGTTGTTTAATAGCATTCTGCGTCGGATCAGTAAGTTTAAGTGCCTGAAGGTCCTCAGCAGTATAGTTGGTTTTACCCGTTTTTTCTACAAACGATTTATCTGCTTTTAAGATAAAATCCATCTGCTGCTTGCCCGCTTTGGCTTCGTTCACTTGCGTATCATACTCAGCCTTAGCCTTTTTGTAGGTTTCAGAACCATCATCCCCTTTTTTAAGGATGCGCACAAACTCCATATTTTCGTGTGCTATATCGCCAAGGAAGTTCCAGCCATGTATATCATCTATATAGCCGTTTTTATCATCGTCTATACCGTTGCCGGCAATTTCTTTAGGGTTTGTCCATATAGAACCCTGTAAATCAGGATGCTCTATATCTACACCAGAGTCTACTACCCCAACAATAATTTTTTTTGCTTTACGGCCTTTTAAAAGCTCGTAAACGCGGTCTACGCTCATTCCGGGAATGGTATCGGTAAGCAAATCCAGGTCGCTCCAGCGTTTTTCCTGGTCTTCGCCCAATTTGGCTTTCTTAACCTGAATATTGGTAGTTATGGCAAGCGGTTCGGCAGTAATTTTTTTGCTGGCGCCGCAACCTGTTAAAAACAAGGCTATTGCAGCCGAAAGGTAAATTGATTTAAACTTCATTAGTGTGTTACTTTTAGAAAAACTGGGCTAAATTATTCCGAAATTGTTACATCAGCCCAAGACTTAACATTAAATTAGGATATCGTTGCATGTAAAAACGTCTTTAAGCCGTACTCCTTTATCGGTGTGTTGTACTGTAATTATCTCGTTGTGTGCATCATGCCCAAGCATTAGGTAGTACCCCTTGCTTGCCGCTTCGTTTAAAAAAGTTTCCTTTTCGTTAATGGTCAGCAGCGGGCGGGTATCGTAGCCCATAACATACGGCAGCGGTATATGCCCTGCAGTAGGCAGTAAATCAGCCATATACACAATAGTCTTGCCTTTGTAGGTAATGTGCGGCAGCATTTGCTTCTCGGTATGGCCATCTGCAAACAAAATACCAAAGCCCAGTTCGCTCTGCTCTAAAAATGCACCTTCGGGTCGATTAACAAACTTAAGCTGACCACTTTGCTGCATGGGCAGTATGTTTTCTGACAGGAACGATGCCTTCTCGCGGGCGTTGGGCTTGGTGGCCCAGTCCCAATGGTTATCGTTAGTCCAGAAATGGGCGTTCTTAAAGGCTGGTTCATAGCCTGTTCGGTCTTTATTCCACTGTATGGCGCCACCCACGTGGTCAAAATGCAGGTGGGTTAAAAACACATCGGTAACATCGTCTCGGCTAAAACCCCACTGTGCCAACGACTTATCTATACTATAATCGCCCCAAAGGGAGTAATACCCAAAAAACTTGTCGTTTTGCTTATTGCCCATACCGGTATCTACAAGTGTAAGGCGATTGCCATCTTCTATAAGCAGGCAGCGTGCGGCCATGTCTATCAGGTTATTAGCATCGGCAGGATTGGTTTTGTTCCATATAGTTTTGGGCACAACACCAAACATGGCACCACCATCCAGCTTAAAATTACCACTTTCTATAGGGTATAATTTCATTTTTAGGTCTGTGTTTTATTTGATGATGCAAATTAGTTAAAAAAAGTGAATTTGATAATTTGATGATTCGGGGATTTGTTAATTCGGTTATCTGGGCTGCTCCAAAAGTGCCTGATATTTCACTTTCGGACTTTGAGTTTCGCATTACATTTTATCCGAACTCAATCAAATAACCAAATCCACGAATTAACAAATCTACCTCCCAAAAAGTGCTTAATATTTCACTTTCGGACTTTGAGATTGCTTTAAAAGTGGATTTGGTTATTTGTTAATTCGGTTATTCGATAAAAAAGGTAATCTGAAAATTTGTGGATTTGGTTATTGATCGAATAACCAAATTACCGTATCAACAAATCCACTCCTACACAAATCCACACCTTACCAAATTACCAATAATTTCAAATCCTAAGTTAAAAGCTACAAATTCTAATTGGCAGGGGTGCTATGCTCATCTGCCGCGGCAAACCATCAATTTTAGTGATTACTTTGAAAATGAACAAATTGCACAAAAAACCCTAATAATTGTTATGAAAAGAAAACTACATTACCTTAAAACCATTGCGGCCTTGCTACCCGCACTGTTTTTTTGCCCCACCCTGCACGCCCAGTGGGACGATGGATTATGGACCGGCCAGCAGGCCAACAACTGGTACTTTGGCTTTAGCAATGGGATTAGCTTTAACACCGGACAGCCCCAATTTTTAACCGGTGGCCAGACTACTGTTATGGAAGGCACCGCCAACATATCAGATGCCGAAGGCAACCTGCTCTTTTACGCCTCTAACGGCACGGTGTGGAACAAAAACAACGTGGTTATGCAAAACGGTAGCAACATACTGTCCGGCAGCCAGAGCTCTACCCAGTCGGGTATTATTATACCCAAACCGGGAACCGACTCTGTTTACTACCTGTTTAACATTGATATACACAACGGCCTGGTATATTCTGAAATTGATATGGCTTTAGATAATGGCCTTGGTGCGGTTACCGCGGTTAAGAATGTGGTGCTGGCCGATGACGCCCGTGTTGAAAAAATTACCGCAGTATACCATGCTGACAAAGAGCAGATATGGCTAATATCGCATCGGGCGCACAACAACCAGTTTATTGCCTACCTGATATCTGACGAGGGTATTGCAGCACCGGTTACCAGCGCTGCCGGATACTCGTACACTACCGATACCCCTTTTGAAGGGGCGTATGTGCAGGAAGGGCCTGCGGGGCAGCTTAAGGCATCGCCCGATGGCAGCAAACTGGCCGCGGCGCAAATGGCCGGAGAGCTGTGGGGTTTCTCTATCATTAACGGTATGTTCGAAGTCTTTGATTTTGATAACACTACCGGCGTAGTATCTAATCCTGTAGAGATAACGGTAGCCAACAGCGTGTATGGCCTGGAGTTTTCGCCTAACAGCAAGTACCTGTATGTGTTAGATAACCAGTACATGCCTACATCGGGCGCACTGGGCACTACTACAGAAAAAATGTACCAGTACGACCTAACGGCGGGTACACCATCGGCCATAGCGGCCTCGGCCACCATGATAGGCCAGTACTTTAGCCGCTATATGTGTGCCATGCAGTTGGGCCCAGACGGCAAGGTGTACACCATGAACTCTAAGAACCAAAATGTTATGGTTGCCATTAGCAACCCTAACAACGCCGGGATTGCTGCCAATTTACAGGCCAATGCGCTTGTTGTAGAAGATGCCGACTCTATTGGCATGCCTACTTTTAACCAAAGCTACTTTGAATCGGGTATCCTGTACGAAGAAGCCTGCGGCAATGCCGTAACCTTCTCGCTGCTGCGCATTCCGGATGTTACCCTTACCGCCTGGAATTTTGGCGACCCAAACAGTGGTGCCGATAATACATCGGCCACGGGGCAGCACATTTTTAGCGCACCCGGCACCTACACCGTTACCGTACAAATAACCAGCAACGGTGCCCTGCAAACCGCCACTAAGCAAATACAGGTAACCGGCTTTGGCCCCGCCGTTGCCGTACCGCAAAACCTAACGGCCTGTGCCAATGCATCGGGCCTGGCAAGTTTTAACCTTTCGGCACAAACAACCACCATTTTAAACGGCCTTAACCCTGCCGACTATATCGTGGCATATTACACTACCAGTCAGGATGCCCAAAACGGCACCAATGCCATTGCCAACACTGCTAACTTTCAGTCGGCTGGGCAAACCATTTATGTAGCCATTACCAATAGTGCCGATAATTGTACCGGTTTCATCAACTTTACGCTTATAGCGTTACCGGTGCCACAGGCTCCACAAGTGCCTAACCTGCAATTGTGCAGCACTACCGCCAATGCGGTTTTCGACCTTACCGTTCAAAACGCAGCATTATTGCAAGGCCAGCCCACAGTGGTGGTTATGTACTATACATCGCAAGCCGATGCCGATGCTGCCACTAATGCCATAGCTACTCCGCAAAACTTTACCAACACAGCCAACCCGCAAACCATTTATGCGCGTATTGGCTATGCTAACGCATCGTGCTACAGCACAACCACTTTTACCATAGGCACTTTTGTTGCCCCTGCCATGCCCCAACTGCCCAACTTACAAACCTGCGACACCAACACCCAGGATGGCTTTGCTGTATTTAACCTTACGCAGCAGGATGTTTTGTTACTACAAGGGCAACCCGCAGCAACGGTTGCTTACTATGCTTCTCAGGCCGATGCCGATGCTGCAACGAATGCTATCGCTACGCCGCAAAGCTTTACCAATACCACTAACCCCCAAAGCATTTATGCACAGGTAAACTACGGCACAAGCGGCTGCTACAATGTGGCGGTATTTACACTTAGCACCCTTGTGGCACCGGCAACAGTTCTGATAGCTAATCTACAGGTTTGCGATGATGATGCAGATGGCTTAGCAGCCTTTAACCTTTCGCAACACGATGCCGCATTATTACAAGGATTACCCAACGCAACGGTTGCTTACTACACCAATCATGCGGATGCCGATGCTGCCACCAATGCCATCGCCGATTCTCAAAGCTTTACCAATACGGCAAACCCACAAACCATTTACGCAAGGGTTAGCAATGGCAACTGTTATTCGGTTAGCACGTTTGCGCTAAATGTGCTGGACCTTCCGGTTGTAGAAAACCTGCAAATTACAGGCTGCACGCCGTTTAACCTTACCGATGCCGTGGCTGGCTTAAGCGGACTCCAATTTACCTACTACCCTACCCACGCCGATGCCAATCTGGCTACAAATGCCATTGCAAGTCCGCAAACGTATACCGGCACGGTTGCCTACGTGCGTGCCCAGAATACCGAAGGCTGTTTTACCGTAGCGCCCATTGCCATTACAACCGGCAACTGCGATATACAGAAAGGCATTTCGCCCAACGGGGATGATAGGAACGATAATTTCGACCTTACCTTTCTTAAAGTGCAAAAGCTAAGCATCTATAACCGCTACGGCATGCAGGTGTACAGCCAGCACAACTATACCAACCAGTGGTATGGCCAGACCGATGGCAAAAACGACCTGCCCACCGGTACCTACTACTATGTTATTGAACCCGAAAGCGGCAGCAGTAAAACCGGGTGGATTTATATAAACCGCCAGAATTAAACGGCGGTAGTAAACCCAGCTATCTAAAAGCAAGGCTCCCATTTAGGGAGCTTTTGTTATTTATTTACTGCACGGGCAAACCCAACACCTTTGCATAATATTTTGATATAGCTAAATTTAGCAGGCAAATTAACAATTACACCGCTAACTCGTGGTATAACTATTGCTTATAACACTATATATACAAAAAAGAGGGGCATTATTGCATTACGCAAAAATGTGGTATCTTTGCACTAAATTTACACTAATTATAAGGTATAGATTATGATAAAAGTTTCTGATTCAGCAAAGAAAAGGGCTGTCATGCTTATGGAAGATGACGGCTTTAACGCTACTACAGATTATATAAGGGTAGGCGTTAAGAGTGGAGGATGTTCAGGCTTGTCATACGAACTAAAATTTGACAATGCGCTAAGCGACAACGATAAAGTATTTGAAGACAATGGCGTTAAAATAGCCGTAGATAAAAAAAGCGTACTGTACCTTGCCGGTACCGTGCTCGAATTTAGCGGTGGCCTTAACGGTAAAGGCTTTGTTTTTAACAACCCAAATGCCAGCAGAACCTGCGGCTGTGGGGAGAGCTTTTCCTTATAATTGCAAGATTGAAGGATTAAAAAATTGAAAGATTAAAGAGCATGACAAAATCCTTTACGGAGTTTGAGGTTTACCAAAAATCATTACTTCTTGCCAAAGAAATTTTTGTATTGATGAATAACCCCGCTTTCGAAAGGGAATACGGCTTTAAAGATCAGATCAAGAGAGCGGTTGTTTCTATAAGTAACAATATTGCCGAAGGTTCTGAATATAACAACAACAAGCAGTTTATTAGATTTTTAAGACATTCTAAAGGCAGTTGTGCCGAAGTAAGAAGTATGTTGATTTTGTCTAACCAGCTAAATTTATGTAGCCAGCAGGATACCATAAAACCAATTGAGTTAAGCATAGAAATATCTAAAAACCTGTCAAAATTTATAGAGTATTTAAAATCGAGAGTTTAGAGAACGAATCTTTAAATTATTAAATTTTAAATCTTTAAATAAAAAAAAATGAGTAAATACACAGAAGAGGAATTAAAAATTGAGCTCGAAACCAAAGAGTACGAGTACGGTTTTTATACTGATATAGAGTCGGATACATTTCCTAATGGGTTAAGTGAGGATATTGTGCGCGCACTTTCTAAAAAGAAGGAAGAGCCCGAATGGATGACCGAATGGCGCCTTGAGGCGTACCGCGCATGGATACAGATGACTGAGCCCGAATGGGCTAATGTGCATTATGTTAAGCCCGATTTTCAGGCCATATCCTATTATTCTGCCCCGTTAAAAAAGGCAAAATACGAGAGCCTGGACGAAGTTGACCCGGAGTTGCTGGAAACCTTTAAAAAACTGGGCATTTCTATAGACGAGCAAAAAATGCTTAGCGGCGTAGCGGTAGATATTGTAATGGACTCTGTTTCGGTGGCCACTACATTCAAAAAAACCCTGGCCGAAAAAGGCATTATCTTTTGCTCTATATCCGAGGCTATTAAAGAGCACCCGGAGCTTGTAAAAAAATATTTAGGGTCGGTTGTACCTCAAAAAGATAATTTTTATGCTGCGCTAAATGCTGCAGTATTTTCAGACGGTTCGTTTTGCTACATCCCTAAAGGGGTGCGCTGCCCAATGGAACTGTCTACGTACTTCCGTATTAACCAGGCGGGTACCGGCCAGTTTGAGCGCACGCTTGTAGTGGCAGACCAGGGCAGTTATGTTAGCTACCTTGAGGGCTGTACCGCACCAAGCCGCGACGAGAACCAGCTGCATGCCGCAGTGGTAGAGCTTATTGCCATGGAAGATGCCGAAATTAAGTACAGCACCGTGCAAAACTGGTTTCCCGGCAATAAAGAAGGCAAAGGCGGAGTATATAACTTTGTTACCAAGCGCGGAATTTGCGAAAAAAACGCTAAAATATCCTGGACACAGGTAGAAACCGGCTCTGCCGTTACCTGGAAATATCCAAGCTGCATCCTGAAAGGTGATAACTCGGTAGGCGAATTTTATTCTATTGCCGTTACCAACAACTTTCAGCAGGCCGATACCGGTACAAAGATGATACACCTTGGCAAAAACACTAAGAGTACCATTATCTCTAAAGGTATCAGTGCCGGTAAGTCGCAAAACAGCTACCGCGGATTGGTACAGATTGGAAGCCGTGCCGAAAATGCACGTAACTTCTCGCAGTGCGACTCGTTGCTAATGGGCAACAACTGTGGTGCACATACGTTTCCGTACATAGAGTCTAAAAATACAACAGCTAAAATAGAGCACGAGGCCACCACCAGCAAAATTGGCGAAGACCAGGTGTTTTATTGCAACCAGCGTGGTATACCTACAGAAAAAGCTATTGCACTTATTGTAAACGGCTTTAGTAAAGAGGTACTAAACAAACTGCCAATGGAGTTTGCCGTTGAGGCGCAAAAGCTGCTTGAGATTTCTTTAGAGGGTTCTGTAGGATAAAGAATTTGTTTAAAGTTTAAGGTTATGGATATAGTATTAAAAAACGTAAAGAAAAAAGATTTGCAGGTTATTAAATCGCTTGCCAAAGCTTTAGGTTTTGAGATCAGTACACCTGAAGAAAAACCCTACGACCCGCAATTTGTAAAAGAAATACTTGAAGCTGCTGAGGGTGTTAAAAACGGCAAGGGCAAAGAAATTTCTATGGAGGAATTCAAAAAAATGTGTGGTATATAACTATGAGAGTAGTTTTATCAGCAAAAGCACAGCATGATTTTGAATACTGGACTAAAACCGGAAATAAAATTATTTTAAAGAAAATAGGCCATTTGGTTGAAGCTATTCAAGATGATCCATATTCTGGTATTGGTAAGCCAGAACAGTTAAGGCATGAACTTAGCGGCAAATGGTCCAGAAGGATTGACAGGGAGCACAGGCTGGTTTACGAAATAGTAGATACAAACACCATTGAGATCCTGAGCATTATTTCTTTAAAAGGCCATTATTAAATAATATAAAGATTAGAATATACGAGAAGCTTTGCTTCTTAAATCAAAAACAAACTGATGTTAAGTATTAAGAATTTACACGCAAGTGTTGAAGATAAGGAGATTTTAAGAGGTATTAACCTTGAGGTTAAAGCCGGTGAAGTACACGCTATAATGGGCCCTAACGGGTCGGGTAAAAGTACGCTGTCATCGGTAATTGCCGGTAAAGAAGAGTACACCGTTACCGATGGCCAGATTTTGCTTGAGGGCGAAGATATTGGCGATTTTGCACCGGAAGAAAGGGCACACAAAGGGGTTTTCCTCTCATTCCAGTACCCTGTAGAGATACCGGGCGTATCGGTTACCAACTTTATGAAAACCGCCATTAACGAGACCCGCAAAGCGCAGGGCCACGAAGAAATGCCGGCCAACGAAATGCTTAAAATGATCCGCGAGAAATCGGAATTATTAGAAATCGACCGTAAATTCTTATCGCGTTCGCTTAACGAAGGTTTTTCAGGTGGCGAGAAAAAACGTAACGAGATCTTCCAGATGGCAATGCTGGAGCCTAAACTGGCTATTCTTGACGAGACCGACTCTGGCCTTGACATTGATGCGCTGCGTATTGTAGCCAACGGTGTTAACAAACTGCGCAGCGAAGACAACGCCGTTATTGTTATTACCCACTACCAAAGGCTGTTAGACTATATTGTACCTGATTTTGTACATGTACTTTACAATGGCAAAATTGTAAAATCGGGCGGTAAAGAACTGGCTTACGAACTTGAAGAAAAAGGCTACGATTGGATTAAGTCCGAGAACTAAGAAGTCAAAAGTCGCAGGTCGTAAAGTCAAAAGGCAATGGGTAAATTCAATTCTTTCGAAGAAATCAATTCATGGCAACGTGCAAGGAGTCTGAATAAGAAAATTTACCTGATAACCGAAAGCGAATCGTTTAAAAAAGACTTTGATCTGGCAAGGCAGATAAGACGTTGCTCGGTATCAATATCTTCTAACATTGCCGAAGGGTTTGAAAGAAATACTGATAAAGAATTTAGTCACTTTCTTTTTATTGCTAAGGGATCTGCCGGCGAAGTACGTTCACAATTGTATCTGGCTTTAGACTTAAACTACATTACACAAGATGTGTTTGATGACCTGCTCATAGAAATTACAGAAATATCTAAACTGCTTAGCGGTTTTATAAAATACCTTAATAAATAAAGTTGGGAAAGTACTTTATAAACTTTCGACTTTAAGACTTTAGACATTAAAAATGGATTTAAAAGAAAAACTATTATCTTCTTTTATGGCTTTTGAGGAGCGTGTAGATGTAAATGCTGATTTACACAACGTTAGAACAGAGGCTATTAAGAATTTCGAAAATAAAGGCTTCCCAACCAAAAAGGATGAGGCCTGGAAATATACATCGCTTAATGCGGTGCTTAAAAACGATTTTAGCGTGTTCCCAAAACAGGACAACGCCATTAATTACCCCGATGTAAAAAAATTCTTTTTACACCAGATAGACACCTACAAACTGGTGTTTATAGACGGTATTTTCAGTTCGTTCTTATCCAGCACCACGCACGATGGTATTGATGTTTGCCTTATGTCTTCGGCCTTAACCAAGCCCAAGTACAAAGAAATTATAGATACCTATTTTAACAAGATAGCCAATCTTGATGATAGCTTAACCTCGTTAAACACGGCATTTGCCAATGAAGGTGCATTTATAAACATACCAAAAAATAAGGTAGCCGATAAGCCTATCGAAATTATGTACCTGTCTACAGGCAACGAGGCCGCCCTTATGGTGCAGCCGCGTAACCTGATTATTGTTGGCGAAAACGCCCAGGTGCAAATTATAGAGCGCCACCAGAGCCTTAACAGCAACCCGGTGCTTACCAACAGCGTTACCGAGATTTTTGCCCAGGAACGCTCTATTACCGATTATTACAAGATACAGAACGACGTGCAAACGGCCAACTTGGTAGACAATACCTATATAGCCCAAAAAGGCCATAGCAACGCCTCTGTGCACACGTTTTCATTTGGGGGTAACATTACCCGCAATAACCTTAATTTTTACCACCAGGGCGAGCGTATAGACAGCACCCTAAAAGGTATTACCATTATTGGCGACAAGCAGCACGTAGACCACTACACGCTGGTACGCCATGCCACGCCTAACTGCGAGAGCCACCAAAACTACAAGAGTATTTTTGACGGCAGCTCTACCGGTGTGTTTAACGGTAAGATATATGTAGAGAAAGAGGCGCAAAAAACCGATGCCTTTCAGCAAAACAACAACATACTTATTAGCGAAAAAGCCACCATTAATGCAAAACCCCAATTGGAAATTTTTGCCGATGATGTTAAATGTTCTCACGGCTGTACTGTTGGCCAGTTAGACGAAAGCGCTATGTTTTATATGCAAAGCCGTGGTATTCCTAAAAAAGAAGCCAAGGCCCTGCTTATGTATGCCTTTAGCAACGAGGTTATAGAAAGCATCCGCATACCCGAGCTTAAAGACAGGATTACCAAGCTTATTGCCTCTAAATTAGGCGTTAACATAGGTTTCGATTTGTAATCCGTACCCATTATACAATATCAGGAACTGCCTCTCAAGGGCAGTTTTTTGTTTTAGCACACAGTTGTATCTTAACCGTAAAGCCAATTACTGTTAAATACAATTGGTAAGATAATCTATGATATATGTAAGGTAATGTTATTTAGAATTAATAAAAATAATTTGCATATCTAAAACAGGGGGCTTAGCTTTGCAGCTGTTTAGAATTAATCTAACTAAAGTTAGTAATGCATACCCCTATAAAAGCGTTTATATCTGTTCTTTCGTTATTCAGCCTTTCTGCCATGGCGCAGCAAACCGTAACCGATTCTGTGCACACCAAACAGTTAGATGAGGTAGTGGTTACCGGCCAGCCAGAACCGCAGTCTATTCGCAAATCGGTTTTTAACGTAAAAGTAATTACCCGTAAAGACATAGAGAACCAGGCTGCCAACAACCTGGCCGATGTTATGAACTTTTACCTTAATATAAACGTTACGCCGGATACCGGCCAGGGCCGCTCTACCATATCTATGTTTGGGCTCGATGGGCAATACCTTAAAGTACTGGTAGACAACGTGCCCCTTGTTAGCGACAGCGGACTGGGCAATAATATAGACCTTACCCAGATAAACCTCGACGATATAGAGCAAATAGAAATTATAGAAGGCTCTATGGGTGTAACCCACGGTGCCAACGCCGTATCGGGTATCATCAACATCATTACAAAAAAATCAGCAGCCCATAAGTGGGAAATAAGCGCCGTAGCGCAGGAAGAAACCGTGGGCAGCGAATATTCGGCTTCAGACGAAGGCCGCCACATACAATCGCTTAAAGTATCGCACAACCTGTCAGAAAACTGGTTTGTATCGCTTGGCGGTAACCGTAACGATTTTGCAGGCTTTCAGGACCGCAGGGGCGGGCAAAACTTTACCCTAAGCCCGGATGATATTCAGCAGCAAAGGGGCTACAGCTGGCTGCCTAAAGAGCAGTACGTGGGCAACGCCATGATTAGCTACAAAAAAAACCGCACACGCGTTTTTTATAAGTTCGATTATTTTCAGGAAAACATAGACTATTACAACCCCATTGTCAGCATACAGGACAATTACCCATTTTGGGATATCCCGTATGGTAACGACAGGCGTTACAAAACCGAAAGGTTTTACCACCACCTAAACTCATCGGGCCACGTGTTTAAAAACAACCTGGCGTATAACATATCGGCATCGTACCAAAAGCAAAGCCGCGACTTCGAAGATTTTAAATACTTTATCGAAGAGCGCCGCGAAGCCGAGAACGAAAAGCTTACGTACCAGTCTACCGAGGTTTTATATTCTACCGGTAGTTTAAGCAACATTTTAAACAACAAAAAATACAACCTTCAGGTAGGTTACGAATTAGTGAGCGAAAAAGGTTTTGCATCGGCCAAGACCGGAATTTTCAGGGATGAGAACAACGGCGATGTAGATAAAAAAGCAACCATAAGCAATTATGATGTGTACACGGCAGCAGAAATTGCCATTACCGATCGTTTTTCTACCCGTGGCGGCTTGCGCTACTCGGCACAAAGCATGTTTAAAGACCAGTATGCAGCATCTGTAGGCCTTCGTTATTTATTAAACCACGGCATAGAGGCGCGTACATCGTTAGGTAAATCGTACCGTACACCCAACTTCGAAGAGTTGTACACGTACCTGGTAGATTCTAACCACGATGTAAGGGGTAACCCGGATTTAACGCCGGAGAACAGTACATCGGTAGATTTCAACATTAAAAAAACTACTGCTTTTGCATCGGGCCTAAAGCTATCCAACAACATAATGGTTACCTACCTTGACGTGGTAGACAGGATAGAGCTTATACAAATAAACTTTGCACCGCTACAATACAAATACACCAATGTAGATAAATACAGGGTGTGGAATTTTAATACCAGCCACGAGTTTGCCTACAAAAGCTTTACGCTAAAGGCAGGTGCTGCCATAATAGGCACATCGCAAAAACTTACTACGGGGTCTGTACAGTCAGACGATGCTTACCTGTGGGGCTTACAGCTAAATGGTAGCCTTAACTACAACCTGCCTAAGTGGGATACTGATTTCTCAGTATACTACAAGCTAAACGGCAGGCAGCAGCAACTGGTACAAACCACCGATGCCGACGGAAACGAGGTATTTGGCATATCAAGAATCGATTCTTTCGGATGGCTAAACGCCTCAATCCGCAAATCGTTCTTTAAAGACCGTTTAGATGTTACCCTGGGCTCGCGCAACCTTTTAGATGTTACCAACGTGCGCAGCTCTATTGCACAAGGCGGCACTTTAGGCCACGGCGGCGGCACTACCGATCTGCCAACGGCTTACGGGCGCTCATACTTTTTAAAACTGGCTTATAACATTAACCTGTAACGTTACTTAGCAATGAAAAAAATACTTTTTCTATTCTTGGCACTATCGGCGGTTTTAGTAACTGCCTGTAATGACGACGAAGATACCCTACCGGTACGCCAGGGTGTATCTTTCGCAATAGAGTCGGTTAACCTTACCGATGCTGTAACACCGGTTACCCTGCTTTTTAACGGCGAGGTAACGGCAAGCGGCTTTGTAACCGTTAGCTATACGGCAATCGACCTTACGTATGGTACCGATTTTAGTACCGATGTTACGGCAGCTAACGGCCAGCTTACACTACCGTTCGAGGCCGGAGCAAAGCAAATACAATTCAACTTTACAAAGCTTACCGATGCTATGGAAGGCGAGGTAAAAAATGTAGTGTTTACCATAGAGCAAATATCAGTATCGGGCATAGAAATTACGGGCAACCCGTCGGTTCAGCTTAACTTTAACGAAATGCCATCGTTAGGTGGCCCAGCATCACCGGGTGTAGGAGGCTCTAACCAGCCCAACCAGGTGTATTTTGATTTAAGCACCGGCAAATACGTATCGGCTACAAGAACCGCGTGGGATCTTGGCTTTTACAGCGGCGCCGATTTTAGGGTAGCCATAAACGGCTCTGTAGCCATGGCAGTAAAACAACTTAATACTACCAATATAGATACGCCGCAAACCAGCGATGCAACAGTAGCTATCGGGACATTTGACCCTGCTAACTTAGCGTATGTAGACAACCCTAACGGATTTATTACCAACACTGCTATTGCAGAAGTTAGCGCTAACGAAGCCGATAACAAAGTATACATTGTAAACATGGGCTATAGCGTGCCAACAATCCCGGCAGCGGCTGGGTCTGTAAACGTGGCCGGCACCCAAAGAGGCTGGAAAAAAATAAGGATACTTAGAAACGGCGATGGCTATACCCTACAGTATGCCGATATTGCCGCTACAACCCACAATACCGTTACCATTACTAAAGATGCGGCCTATAACTTTACCTTCTTTAGCCTTATAAACGGCGCAACCGTACAGGCAGAGCCGGTTAAAGCCGCGTGGGATTTAAACTTTACCACCTTTACCAACGAGGTATTTACTACCCCGGGCGTATCGGCAGGATCGTATTTTTATTCAGATTTTGTAATAACCAATACCAAAGGCGGCGCAAGGTCATACCAGGTGCTAACATCAGAGGTAAGCTACGATAACTTTAAGCTTGCCAATGTAAACCTCAACAACCTAAAAACCGATGTTCCGCAAGACCACAGGGCTATAGGTGCCAACTGGCGTAACGTTACCCCACTCGAATTATATTCTGATAGGTTTTATATAATACAAGACCCGGCAGGCAATGTGTATAAACTTAGGTTTACCGCAATGCTAAGCCAGGCAGGCGACAGGGGCAATCCTGCATTTCAGTATGCCCTGTTGCAATAGTTTTTGTAAGTTAGTTTTTGTTTTATTTGTCCCGGCGGTTTGTGTGTGTACTAACTGCCGGGATTTTTTTTGTTTTAGATTTAGCGTTAATGAGATGCTATACCACAGAGATGCACAGAGGGATCTCAGAGATACACAAAGATTTTTAGAATTATCTTAAAACCTCTGTAGGTAATAGGTCGCAGAGCGTTTTCAATCCTGCCTTTGGCAGGATAACTCTGAGTTCTTATTCAAACGCAGCAAATAATATTATCCTCCGTGCATCTCTGAGATCCCTCTGTGCATCTCTGTGGTATAGCTTAATTAGATCCTCCCCTCCTACAAAAAATCGAATCAAAAAAAACCTGTACCTTTGCACCAATGGATCAAAAAAGCTTTACCTACCCCAAACAAGAAAAACTAAAAAGCCGCACTACAATAGGCCTTTTATTTACCGAAGGCAAATCGGTATCCAAGTACCCGTTGCGTTTGGTGTACATTCCGGCGCCAGAGCCGCAGGAAGGCATGCTCCAGATGGGCATATCGGTCTCTAAAAAGCACTTTAAGCGCGCTACCGACCGTAATTACTTTAAACGCGTTTTGCGCGAAACCTACCGCCTTAATAAGCATTTGCTGTTAGATAAGCTCGATAAGCCCTACTCCATTATGTTTTTGTACCAAACCAAAGACAGGCTTAGTTACGAAGACATCAACACCAAGACCATCCAGATCTTCGAGAAATTTTTAGTGCAGGAAGGCCTGTAAACCACTATATTAAAAGCATTGTACTAAGTACAAGGTGTTTTGCGTTGTAGGTTTAAATCAACCAACCACCATGAAAATCACCATTTATACCCTAATGCTGCTGCTCGCGCTTACGGCGTGCCAAAAAAGCGAATCTGACAATACCGTAAGGGCTGCTTCTGTTGCCGAGTTTAAAGAAATGCCGGCATCTGAAATACAAAATGCACCGCCACAGCAAGCCGATGATAATGCTTCGCCACTACCTCCTCCGGGTCAGGATGGCACCTACCAGTCTAAGATCATAAAAAATGCCAACCTTAATTTCGAAACGCCCGATATTAACGCTACCGCACGTAAGGTTCAGGATGCCGTTACAAAATACAAAGCCCTTGTGTTAAGCGATGTAGAAAGTAAAGACAACTATACCTTATCGCGCAATATTACCATCAGGGTGCCATCGGCCGCTTTCGAAAATTTTGTGGCCACCATAAGCCAGGGTGTTACGTTTTTTGACCGGAAAGAAATTTCATCTCAGGATGTTACCGCACAATTTGTAGACTCCGAAGCACGCCTTAAAACAAAGAAAGTGCTCGAAGCCCGCTACCTCGAACTCCTAAAAAAGGCCACCAAAGTATCTGAAATGCTGGAGATAGAAGGCGAGCTCTCTAAAATACGCGAAGAGATAGAAGCTAACGAGGGCAACTTAAAATACCTGCAAAGCCAGGTTGCCATGAGCACCATTGTGCTCGAATTTTACAAACGTACCGATAGTGGCGCGGGCACCACGGTATCGTACGGGTCTAAAATGGGCAATGCTATTAAGAGCGGCTTTTACGAGCTGTCAAGTTTCTTTTTGGGTATGCTCAATATATGGCCATTTATCCTTATTTTCGTAATTGTGTTTATCATCATCCGAAAAAAAATAAAGAAAAGAAAAAACCATGCTTAATAAACTAAAGAAAAAATATGTGCTGCCGGTTGTTGCTGTGGGGTTTCTGTTTGTTGGGGCCAGCTTTAAAGACGATTTTTTTGAGATCGCCAAGCAAATAGAAATTTTTACCACGCTGTTTAAAACCGTTAACACCAATTATGTAGACGAAACCAACCCCGGGCAGCTTATGGATAAGGCCATTAAAAGCATGCTGGCCGACCTGGACCCCTACACCAATTATTTTAACGAGGCCGATGTAGCTAAATTTAAAATTAACAACACCGGAGAGTACACCGGCATTGGTGCGCTTATTACCCGTAAAGAGGGCAAGCTGATTATTAAAGAGCAGTATAAAGATTACCCTGCCGATAAAGCGGGCCTTAAAGCCGGCGACGAGATTATTGAAATTGGCGATATTAAACTGGCCGACTTTAAAGAAGATGCCAGCGAGCTGCTTAAGGGGTCTAAAAACACTAAAATTGCCATAAAATACCTGCGCCAGGGCAAGCCCTATACTACAGACCTTGTTTTAAGCGAGGTAGACGTTAAGGCCGTGCCGTATTTTGGCCTGGTAGGCAAAGAAACCGGCTATATTGTACTGTCGCAGTTTAACGGTAAGGCTTCCGCCGAAACCAAAGCTGCCTTATTAGACCTTAAAGGCCAGGGCGCTAAAAACATTATACTGGATTTAAGGGGCAACCCGGGCGGGCTGCTAAACGAGGCCGTAAACATCTGCAACCTGTTTATTCCGCAGGGCGAAATTATTGTTACCACAAAATCCAAGAACGAAAAATACAACAACACCTACAAAACCACTAAAGCGCCGGTAGATACCGAGATTCCGTTAGTGGTACTGGTAGACGGCAAGAGCGCCTCGGCGTCAGAAATTGTTTCCGGGGCCCTTCAGGATCTGGACCGTGCCGTTATTGTGGGCAGCAGGAGCTTTGGCAAGGGGCTTGTGCAGCGCCCGTTAGACCTAACCTATGGCACACAGGTAAAAGTTACCATATCGCGCTATTACACCCCAAGCGGCCGTGGTATCCAGGCGCTGGATTATACCCATAAAGATGCCGACGGCAAAGCCATACGTATAGACAAAGCCAACTACAACGCCTTTAAAACCCGTGCCGGCCGTACCGTGTACGATGGTGGCGGTATCTTGCCCGATGTAGAGCTGGAAGAATCTAAACAAAGTGCCATTGCCGATGCCCTTGTGCGCAAAGATGGTATTTTTAACTACGCTACAGAGTATTACTATAAAAACCCGAATTTAGGCACCAAGACCCCAACGGTTAGCGATGCCGACTTTGAGGCTTTTAAAGCCTACCTTAAAAAAGAGAAATTCGAGTTTGATACCGAGACCGAAAAAGCCCTTAAAGAAACCCTGGTAGTAGCCAAAAAAGAAAAGGTTGATGCCAGCATTGCCACCGAGTACCAACAGCTGCTTACCGCCCTGCAGCGCAGCGAAGAAAAAGAGCTTACCGCCCACAAGCAGGAAATAAAGCAACTGCTTACCGATGAGCTTATAAAACGCTACCAGTACAAAGAAGGCCTTTACAGGTACTACGTTACCAGCAACCCCGAGATACAAAAATCGGCCACCCTGTTAGGTAACGCCACAGAATATAAAAAGATATTGACTAAGAAGTAATATCAACCCCATCCTGTAACCGGATGGGGTTTTTTATAAGGATGCAATGAAGATTTACGATTTTAACGAATTAGCAAGTAATACCATGCCAATGGAGGATTTTGAGTTAAACTGGCGATTTGACGATGAAAAATACGATAAGCTACCCGAGAAGGATCTCAGGCTGATCAAGCCTTTAAATCCTGTTGTTTCAAAATTTTTATGGGATTATATTTCTAAATCAGGATTACACTCTGATATTCCGTTTAAAAAAGATTATTTCGAAACAATAGAGCAAATTACGATTACTGCTGATAATAAAAAGGATGTCAAAAATTGGCTTTACCAGTGCGATCTTCCATTAGATAATCAGGTCTGCCTATCATGGCTGCCCACAACTGCTATAATGATACCCTGGAAGCTATTTATCCAATATTTTGACAGCTTTTACTATTCAGTCAGCGATGACCTTACAATTGTAGATGAGAGTTTAAGCTGTGCGCTGTTTTTTCATCATTCAGGTGAAATATATTTCGGGAGAACAACCAATTTTACACCAATTTAAATCCTATAGGCACTTGCTACTACGTTACCAGCAACTCAGAAATACAAAAGTCTGCCACGCTGTTAGGTAATGCCACAGAGTCCAAAAAGATATTGACTGAGATGTAAAATCGAGGTTGTTAAATTGAGCTTTTATTTAAACTGTTTTTGGTTTTATAAACAATAGTATTAATGACCAAATTTGAAATAAGCTAACAATGACAGTTATAATTCCATTTAATGGATATTCTTTAAGGTAAGCAATAGTTGCCGGTAAACCCAGCAAGCCAAACAGGAATAAAAACAATAATACATATTTTATCCACTCTTTACCCATTCTTACAAGTATCCCAATACCTATCAATATTCCTAAAGTAAGAATCTCAATACATATCACAAATGCCGATGAAAATATATCCTGAGAAAGTATCGCGTTGATCAGTCCCAGTGCAGTCGATATAAAAATAAGGTTAGATGATTTTATGTAATTTAGATTCGAAGATATTTCCATTTAATTTTTTTTGCAAATATAGATTTAACATAGTACTAAAAAATGAATTTCAATAAGATTCCCTCCCCCATCATCCAGCCCGAAGAACTTATAACTGCTTCCGCAGCAATTATATTGATAGATGCCAGTGCCGGACCCAACGCTCCAGAAAATTACGCCAAGCAACACCTTGCCGGCGCGCTGTATGTAAACCTCAACACCCAGCTTGCCAACGTTCCGGCCAATGCAGGTAACGGCGGCAGGCACCCGTTGCCGTTACCCGGGCAGTTTGCACAAGTATTAGGCCAACTGGGCATTTCGGCACAAAGCCATGTAGTAGTTTACGATGATAAGAATGGTGCCAACGCAGCGGCCCGCTTTTGGTGGATGCTCAGGGCAGCAGGGCACACCAATGTGCAGGTGCTAAACGGCGGTTTTCAGGCGGCGGTTGAGGCTGGGTTTCCTGTAAGCAGCGGTACAGAGCAGCCTCAGCCCACAAGCCCCTACCCTTTTACACACTGGCAACTGCCTACTGCCACGATTGACGAAGTAGAGGCCGCTGCCGCAGATATAAACCACATGGTTATAGACGTTAGGGATGCCGACCGCTACAACGGCCTTACCGAGCCTATCGACCTTATAGCCGGGCACATTCCAGGGGCAGTAAATATTCCGTTTTCCACCAATTTAGATGATAACGGTTTGTTTTTATCGGCTACAGCCTTAAAAGATAAATACATAACTGCCTTAGCGGGTACAGCACCCGCTAAGGCAATAGTACATTGCGGCTCTGGCGTTACGGCCTGCCACACCATTTTGGCTATGGACTATGCCGGGCTACCCCTGCCAAAATTGTACGTAGGTTCGTGGAGCGAGTGGTCGCGCAGCAATAAAAAGCTGGTAACTAAGCCTTAAAAAATTTAGGGTAGTATGCAGGCCTACTGCATTATAGTCAAAAAGCCTATAAGTTGCTAACAAACATTATAATTTAGATAATAAACAGCAACATAGGCGTACGAAACCTGCATTTTCGTTATAAAGTAAATATTAGGCACTAACAATGGCTATTGATTTAAAATCTTGTAACTTTGTTGTTTAATTCAATCTTACTGTGAGTCACAAAAACCTTAACAAGGTAACTGTAGGCGGACTATTAGTTACATTGGGTATTATTTACGGAGACATTGGTACGTCGCCATTATACGTAATGAAACCACTAATAGGAGACCATCCTATAGTACCGGAAATTGTACTTGGTGCTTTATCCTGTATTTTCTGGACACTTACACTGCAAACCACCCTAAAGTATGTTGTGCTTACACTGCAGGCAGACAATAAGGGCGAGGGCGGTATATTTTCTTTATACACCCTTGTAAAAAGGCTTAAGAAAAAAGGGCTCATTATACCGGCCATACTGGGCGGTAGCGCCTTGCTTGCCGATGGTATTATTACCCCACCCATCTCTATATCATCTGCCGTAGAAGGGCTTAAAATGTACAAACCGCATTTAAATACCGTGCCTATTGTTATAGGCATCTTGTTTGTGCTTTTTGTTATCCAAAAATTTGGGTCGTCTATAATAGGCAAGTTCTTTGGCCCCATGATGCTGCTTTGGTTTGGTATGCTGGGCATACTGGGCATTATACCTATGTTCGAAAACCTTGCCGTATTAAAAGCACTTAACCCCTACTATGCCATACACTTACTAAGCATACACCCCGATGGGTTTTATGTATTGGGCTTTGTGTTTTTATGTACCACTGGTGCCGAGGCACTTTACAGCGATATGGGCCACACCGGCCGCAGCAACATTAGGGTAAGCTGGGTTTTTGTAAAAAGCATGCTGGTTATAAACTACTTTGGCCAGGGCGCTTACTTAATAGAGCATTCGGGTAAAACACTTAAAGCACTAAGCACCAACCCGGGCATACCGGCCAACCCGTTCTACCTTTTAATGCCAGACTGGTTCCTTCCTTTTGGTATTGCCATTGCCACATCGGCAGCGGTTATAGCCTCTCAGGCCTTAATTAGCGGTTCGTTTACGCTTATAAGCGAGGCCATGCGCCTTAACTTCTGGCCAAAAGTGTCGATAAAATTCCCGACCGAATTAAAAGGCCAGATCTACATACCGTCTATCAACTGGCTGTTGTTCTGGGGCTGTGTATTTATAGTACTCCATTTTGAAGAATCGGGCAACATGGAAGCCGCCTACGGCCTTGCCATTGTGCTTTGTATGATAATGACTACCACCCTGTTGGGCTACTATATGGTTATGAAACGCTACAACAAGTTTTTTATACTTGCCGTTATAGCCGTATACTTTACCATAGAATTCTCGTTCTTAATTGCCAACATGAGCAAGTTTAACCACGGTGGTTATGTATCGCTTATAATTGCCGGTATGCTGGCCGCCACTATGGGCGTATGGCATGCAGCTAAGAGAATACGCAGCGAATATACAGAGTTTACCAAGATAGACAACTACAAAAACGTACTTGCCGAGCTTAGTAACGATGACACCATACCCAAATATGCCACCCACCTGGTGTACATGACCAACGCTAACCTGGGCGATGAAATTGAATCTAAAATTATCTACTCCATACTGCAAAAAAGGCCTAAACGTGCCGATATTTACTGGTTTGTACACGTAAATGTGGTAGACGAGCCATACCGTATGGACTACCGCGTTAGGGAAATTATGAAGGACGATGTTATACGTGTAGACTTTTACCTGGGCTTTAGGGTGCAGCCGCGTATTAACCTTATGTTTAAGCAGGTAGTGCGCGATATGGTTAAAAAAGGCGAGGTAGATATTACCAGCCGTTATTTATCGCTTAACAGGAACAATGTAATTGGCGATTTTAAGTTTGTAATTATAGAAAAATTCCTGTCGTATGATAACGAGCTGCCTTGGTACGAGCGTATAATTTTGGATATTTACTTTATGCTTAAAAAAGTGAGCCTTTCTGAAGGGCGTGCTTTTGGGTTGGACAGCAGCTCGGTTAAAGTAGAAAAATTCCCTATTGTTATACACCCGCCTGAGGATATCAGCCTGTGCCGTATAGACGACCCTTACCATAATCATCATAGCTAATGACACGTGTTTTGTATTTATTGCTACTCATGCTCCCGCTTGCTGTACAGGCGCAGGAAGAAACAGTTTATTCGGTTTACTTTGAGTTCGATAAATATAACCTTGATGCCAAGCAGGGCAACAATGTGGTGGCTTTTATTAAGGCCATAGACACCGCCCGCATAGAAACCATACAGATATATGGCTATTGCGACGACCGTGGCAAAGATGCCTATAACTTTAAGCTGTCTAACAACAGGGCCAACACCATTAGAGATACCCTTACCGGCCGTGGCATTAAAAACAAGATTATTGTTACCATAGAGGGCAAAGGCCGTATCTTACTGGAAGAAGATATAGACAATGTTAGCGAGGCGCGCTCCAAGAACCGCCGTGTAGACGTTGTGGTAAACTTTAAGCCGGTACCCCCGCCAAAACCTGAGCCCGGTTTTTACACCGCCCTAAAAAAGGACCTTATTGTAGGCGACCGCATTTACCTGGAAAATATTTTGTTTGAACGCGGCAGCAGCAAGCTAACCGCCAAATCGCGGCTGGAGCTCGAAAAAGTAGCCCGCCTGCTGCAAAAATACAAGAACCTTAACTTCGAGATACAGGGCCATATTTGTTGTACGCCATCCTTCCAGAAAGAAGCCATAGACAAAGATACCCGCAAGCGCGAACTCTCTAAAAACAGGGCATTTACCGTTTTTAAATTTCTCGTTTCCAAAAAAATAGCCTCTATACGTATGACGTATAAGGGCTATGGCAACACCCAGCCCCTGGGCAAAGGCACCGAGTACGACAGGCGCGTTGAGCTTGTTATTACAAAGGCGTAGAGTTTCTCATTTTTGTCATTCAGAGCGCAGTAGAAGAATCCTAAAAAGTTAAGAGATTCCTCCTTCGTCGGAATGACACAGCCTGTACCCTATCCTACTTTGACACAGCGCGGGAAAACTGTAAACTGTAAACTGTAAACTGATCACTGCAAACTGCAAACTGTAAACTGTAGACCGCCCCCTAATCAATAGAATTATCCTTAATAAACTCCTTAAAGGCAGCCTTATACTGGTCGGCAACAGTAATCCGCTCTTTGTTGATGATAACCTGGTTACGCTCAATAGTCTCCACTTTATCTAACGATACAATAAACGACCGGTGAATACGCATAAACTTATCTGCAGGCAGGTCTTCTTCCAGCGCCTTCATGCTCATAAGCGTCAGTATGGGCTTAGGGTTGCCTTCAATCCAAATTTTAATATAATCCTTAAGCCCTTCAAAATAAAGCACCTCGCTTAGTTTTATCTTAAGCTGCTTGTATTCCGACTTTACAAAAATAAACTCCTTGTCCTGTTTTGCAGGTGCGGGTGCAGCTACTGCAGTAGCCGCCGGTGCTGCCTGCCCCTGGTTATTAACCAGTGCGAACCATTCTTTTGCGCGCGTGGCAGCGTTATAAAACTCATCAAAGCCAAAAGGCTTCATAAGGTAGTCCAGTGCTTCGGCTTTAAAGCCATCCAGGGCATATTCGTTAAACGCGGTGGTAAATATAACGCGGGTAGTCTTTGGCAGTGTTTTAGAGAGCTCCAGGCCGCTTAACTCCGGCATCTGGATGTCCAGGAAGGCTAATTGCACATTGCCACCGTTAATAGCCTCTAAAGCTTCGAAACCGTTGCTGCATTTTTTAACCAGCTCTAAAAACGGCGTTTTTTGCACATAGCTTTCCAACAGGTTTAGGGCCATGGGTTCATCGTCTACAATTATGCATTTTATTTTAGTAAGCATACCGGGTATAATTTTAACTACAAGTTAGTGAATTTTATTTTTGATGGAACATAGCGGATCTAATGGAACGCGGATCTTACGGATGCTATGCAGCGCGGATTGCCCGTAGAGACGCATTGAATGCGCCTAAAGTACTTATTGGCATTGCCTCGTTTGAAAGACCTTACCCCCAACCTCTCTAAAGGAGGGGAGCGTGGAGACGTATACTGTTTGGTTATATAATTAAAATAGCGATAAGAACAGTTGAGTGAAGCTGCCCCCCTCTCCTTTGGAGAGGGGCCGGGGGTGAGAACTACAACCGTACTATCTTTCTTTTATACCCTGAGTACAGTACAAAACCACCCCGGCTTTCAGCCACCCCTCCAAAGGAGGGGAATGCCACGATTGCTGCAAAAATGCATCATTTACAAGCCCTGACCACCACAAAATACGTAACCCGCAGTGCTATGAATCACTGCGGGCTAACCAACAAATAACCAATCTAACAATAAAAACTTTAATTTTTTATATCTATTTGCAGCCGTGCTATAAAGCTGTCTCCATGGGGTTCGGCGGTAAACGTATATCCCCCGGGATAGATAAGCTGCAGGCGTTTTTTAATATTTTGCAAGCCAATGCCACTACCGCTCCTGTCGGTTTCATTCTTGGGCAGGTTCCTGTTTTTAGTTTCAAAAATAATGGTGCTGCCCTCCATGTGCAGCGAAAAAACAATTTCCTGTTGCTGCGTGGCCGACACTCCGTGTTTAAAGGCGTTTTCGATAAGTGGCACAAACATTAAGGGGGCAACCTGCAAATTAGGTGGCAGCGGCATAAAATTGGTTGTAATAACCGTATTGCCCGATGTGCGCAGCTCCATAAGCTCAATATATTTTTGAATAAATTCTACCTCTTTGGCAAGGCTTACGCGTTCGGTATTTGATTCATACAGCAGGTACCTCATCAGTTTGCTCAGTGCCAGTATGGTTTCTTTAGCCTTATCGGGCGAAAGGTCTACCATTGCATAAATATTGTTGAGCGAGTTAAAGAAAAAATGCGGCTGCAACTGGTAGCGCAAATGCTGCAACTCCGACTCCAATCTTGCATTCTCGGCCTCTTTTTTCTCAGCTTCGGTTTTAATCCAGCGCTCAAATATCTTGAGCATTACCGCAAATATTACCGGTAGTATAAACGAGAGCGCATCTATATAAATAAAAAAGCTCATGGGTGGCCCCTCGCCTTTTGGCTTTCCGGGCATGCCATCCGGGTAAAAATAGTCGCGGGTTACAACACGTATGCCTATAAACAGGGCAATAATAAAAACGTTGATAATAAAAAACACCACTATCCTTTTGGTATGCAAAAACCGGTCTACCAATACAAAATAGTTAAAGTAAAACAGCACGGCATACAACGCCAGGGGTATCCAGGAACGCTCTACCAGCATGTGAATTTCAGACGACTGGCCTGATGATAACAAATACGGCAGGCTAAAGAGCACTGTCCACACCAAAAGATGCAACAGCGGGGTGTAATACTTTTTGTTTTTAAACAGTTTATTCATAACGTAATGCGGTTATAGGGTCTAACGCTGCGGCTTTTTGCGCAGGATACCACCCAAAAAATATACCCGTTACGGCACACACGGCAAACGATATTACTATACTAAACATAGTAACGCTTACCGGCCAGCCCAAAAAGAACGAGATACCCAGGGTAGAACCTAAACCCAAAGCTACGCCAATTATCCCACCTGTAATACTGATTATTATGGCCTCGGTTAAAAACTGAAGCAAAATATCGTTGCCACGGCCCCCTACGGCCATTCGCAGGCCAATTTCGCGGGTGCGCTCTTTTACCGATACGTACATAATGTTCATAATACCAATACCCCCAATTAGCAGCGATATACTGGCAATGGCAACCAGCAACACAGTAAGCATCTCTGATGTGGAGCTGAACATCGTTATTAATTCCTGTTGCGAGAACACGTTAAAATCATCCTCCTGAACATCCGTCAGCTTATGGTTGGCGCGCAGTATTTTGGTCATTTCGGCTACAGCCTTATCGGCATCCGCCTCGCTGGTAGACGATGTTACTATCGATTGTAAATACGTAACCGCCAATATCCTTTTTTGCACGGCAGTGTAGGGTGCCAGTATTACGTCGTCCTGGTCCTGACCAAAGGTATTCTCACCCTTTTCGCCCAGTACGCCAATAACTTTAAAGGGTATGCTGTTAAAACGGATGGTTTTGCCAATTGGGTTTTCATCCTTAAACAAATTATCTACCACGGTTTGGCCTATAACAGCCACTTTGGCAGATGATTTAACATCGTCATCGGTAAACATAATGCCATCTTTAACATCCAGCACCCGTACTTTTAAATACTCCGGTGCTACGCCATAAATGGTAGTGGGCCAGTTTTTTGCCCCGTTGATAGACTGCCCGCTGCTGTTTACCAGTGGCGACGTATTCTCTGTATATTTCGATTCTTTTTTGATAGAAGCCAGGTCGGCCATGGTAAGCGACTGCATCGTGCTGGGGTCCTGCCTTACTCCGCCCTGCATGCCGGCCCCGGGGCGAATGGTTATCATGTTAGAGCCCATACTCGATATTTGCGATTTAATGCTCTCTTTAGAGCCCTCGCCAATAGCAAGCATAGCAATAACCGATGCCACCCCTATTATAATGCCCAGCATGGTTAAAAACGCACGCATTTTGTTTAGCGTAAGCGCCTTAAAAGCTATTTTTAAAAGATTGGATATCTTCATGGTTATTATTTTAATTGTGCTTTTATGGATGATTCATCACTTGCACAAGACTATATGTTCACTCACAACTTTGTAACTCTGTTACTTTGCAACTTTGTAACTGTTTAAAACGGGATCAACAAAGAACACAAAGCCCTGTGTGTAAGGCCCTGTGCCCTTGCTTTTCCCTCAACTAACAATGTGAACAGTAAAAAAATATGAACGTTTTATGTAATCTGTTTTAATGAGCAGCCTATCGAAAAACTTTGAAACTCTGCTACTTTGAAACTTTACTACTCTGCAACTCTGCAACTTTGCTACTCTTCGACCTCCACCGGCAACTCCGCCAGCGATTTTGCGGCATTTTGTATGTTTAGCACCGGGGCATCTTTAGTAATAACACCATCTTTAAGTACTACAGTACGGCCGCTAAACGTAGCAATATCGGGCTCGTGGGTAACAAAGGCAATGGTTTTGCCCTCGCTGTTAAGCTTTTGGAACAACGCCATAATCTCGTAAGATGTGCGGGTGTCCAGGTTTCCGGTGGCCTCATCGGCTAAAATAACTACCGGGTCGTTTACCAAAGAACGGGCAATGGCTACCCTTTGCTGCTGACCTCCCGACAGCTGGCTTGGGGTATGATGTAAACGGCCCGATAGTCCTACCAAATCTAAAGCATGAATGGCCCGTTCCTGCCTTTCTTTTGCCGATACCTTGTTGTTGTACAACAAAGGCAGCTCTACATTTTCTATGGCTGTGGTGCGCGGCAGCAGGTTGTACGACTGGAAAATAAACCCAATCTTCTGGTTCCTGATAACCGCCAGCTCATTACGGCTTAGGTTTTTAACCGCTATGCCGTCTATTTCGTATAATCCGTCAGACGCCTGGTCCAGGCAGCCCAATATATTTAGCAACGTACTTTTACCCGAGCCGCTGGTGCCCATAATGGTAACAAACTCGCCCTGTTGTATAGAAAAAGAAATCCCTCTTAAGGCACGCACAATCTCGTCGCCCATTTTAAATTCCCTCTTAAGATCCTGTATATTGATGATGGTCTTGCTCATAATTTTTTGGTTTTTGAAACCTGTAAGATTCGGTTGGCATTCCCCCCAGGGCGATGCCCCGGGCTAATATCTTGAACCCTTTCAGGGTTACCAGGATTGCTGTACATTGCATGCCTCAATTTAAACTGAACACTGAACACTGAACACTGAACACTGAACACTGAACACTGAACACTGAACACTGAACACTGAACACTGAACACTGAACACTGAACACTGAACACTGAACTACTTCCTCTTCCCCGGTGGCTTAGGCATAAACGGGCTGGACGAATCTCCGCCTGCGGCAATTTCTACGCCCGCTACCGCAGCCTCTAACGATGTGGCAACCTCATCGCCGGCATTAAGGCCACTTATAATCTCGTAATTAATGCCGTCGTTCTTGCCCACCTTAACCTCTTGTGGGCGAATGCCTTTTACATCCTTAACCCAAACGGTTTTAATATCTTTATTCTGAGGGGCTTTTTCGGCTGTAGCCGATGGCATTGCGTTTTCTCCTACCAATGGTTCAGATGGCTGCGGTACACCGCCGTTAGCGCCGTTATATTGCTGCACCAGTTGTGCATCAGGCTCAAAACTAAAGGCTTTGGCCTCTAACGTAAGTACATCTTTAAGCTCCATAGTATAGATAGAAACAGTAGCCGTAAGGCCCGGTTTAAGTTTTTCGTCGGGGTTATCGGCCTTAATAATAACCGTATACGTAACCACGTTAGATGTTACCGTGCTGTTTAATCGCACCTGCGTAACCTGCCCGTTAAACTCTTCGCCTGTAAAGGCATCTACTGTAAACACCACACGTTGCCCCACCTTAACATTGCCTATATCGGCTTCATCTACATCGGCTTCCACCTGCATTTGTTTCAGGTTTTGCGCTATGGTAAACAACGTGGGCGTGCTGTAGCTTGCGGCCACGGTTTGGCCCTCATCTACATCTTTGCTTAGCACTACGCCGTCTATGGGCGAATATATATTGGCATAGCCTAAGTTTGTTTGCGCCTTTTTAAGGTCGGATAGTTTTTGCACTGCCGTGCCCTTGGCGGTATTAAGGTTGTATTCGGCTTCCTGATAATCGGCCTTGCTAATGGCACTGGCCTGGTACAGCTCTTTTTGCCTGCTAAAAATAGTTTGCAGGTAATGCTGCTGGTTAACAGCCACATCATAAGCCGATTTTGCCTGAGACAACAGCTCCTGTAGGTTCTCTTTATCCAGCTCGGCAATCAGCTGTCCGGCCTTAACCTGAGAGTTATAGTCTACATAAATTTTCTCTACAACGCCAGATACCTGTGTGCCTACCTCAACCTGTCGTGTAGCCTCTATGGTTCCGGTAGCGGTAACTACGGTGCTAACATTGCCCTTTACCACTTTGGCGGTTTGCAATGCCAGCGGCTGTTCTTTTTTACTAAACACAAAAAAGTAAAGTAGCGCCCCTACTGCTGCCAATAGTACAATGCCTGTTATTATTTTGGTTTTATTGCTCATGGTTTCTTGTTATATTTTTATTGCGTTACCCTGGTAAAACTGGAGTAGCTGGTAGTATAAAGCGCTGGAAAATTTTGTTTGCAGGTACTGCTGCTGTGCCGTTTGGTACGTGTTTTTGCTTACCAGCAAATCTGTTGCGCTAAGCGATCCCAGTTCTGATTTCTTCTGAGCCATCTCGTAGGCCATTTTGCTCGATGCCTGCAATGCTTCGGCAGCCTGCATTTCGCTTTGTACCGACACCGCATTTTGCCAGGCGCTTTCTATCTTTAAATACAATTGCTTGGAGGTAGATTTTGCCGTTAGCTTAGACTGCTCTATAGTAATCTTGGCCTGCTCTACCGCGCCCTTGTTCTGGTATTTGCTGAATATTGGCACGCTTAACGACAGCCCCGCCGTTTGGTAAAAGTTGTTGTCTAACTGTGCAGAAAAATTATAGCTCTGCGTGTTGGTGTACCCTGTGTTTAACCCGGCATAGAGGCTAAGTGTTGGCAGGTAGCCTGCTTTGGCCTTCTTAAGGTCGTAAGTAGCAATATCTGTTTGCAGTTTAGCGCTTTTTACCTCGGGCATAGCCGCAACAGCAGTTTGGTATACCTGCTGCAAATCCGGAATAATAATCTTGCTGTCCGGCAGTTCCGGCGTGGCAACTTCAAACTCAGCGCCCGGCTCTAATTCCAATAATTGTTTAAGGGTTATTAGTTGCTGACGGTAATTGTTTTTTGCCGTTACCACGCTGTACTGGTCGTTGCTTAGCTGCGTTTGCAGGTTGGCTACCTCTATACCGGCTAACGACCCTGCCTTAAACTTGGTGTTGGCCTGGTTTACCTGCTCCTGAGACGAAGCCACAGCATTCTCAGCCACCGTAATGCCTTCCTTGTAGTACAGGGCCTGCAGGTAAGCCTGCGTTACGCTAAGAATGATGCTGTTTTTAGCTTCGCTGACAAAAAATTCATTTTGCCTGATCAATAGCTCGTTTTGCTTAATAGTGTTGTTTATGTAGTTACCGTTATAAAGCGTTACCTGCGCCGTAACCCCCAACGATGTACTGTGTACCATCTGGGTTACAAAGTTGCTGGTAATAGGGTCTATACTGGTACCATTATTCATGTTTTGCTGCGCCGATGCACTAAGGCTCGGAAACCTGGAGTATTTAGATTGTGTGTAGGTAACCTCTGCACTCTGTTTGTCGAACTCGCTTGCCTTAATGGTAATGTTGTTCTCTGTAGCATAGGTTAAACAGTCGTCCAGGGTCCAGGCTTTCTTTTCCTGTGCAAAAACTGCCTGCGAAACCGTAAGCAGTAATAGCGATATGTTTAGAAGAAATTTCATTGTTGTCCCTGATTTATAGTTCAAAGTAACAACAGGAAACTACCTTAAAAAGAAGCTAATAGACGTTAGGCTCAATTGTCTATACTAAAACATGATTTTTATCGACGGAGGATTTTGGGTTGGTGTGTTTTTATCGTAGAGACGCATTGAATGTGTCTTAAACAAAGTAATAGAAGACGTTTGTAATTTGAGTGAGCACACAAGAGTGAAGCAAAGGCCTTAAACTTTGTTGCGTTAAGCAAAATATAAGTTGAGGCGTTAAAAATCATTTGCTGTTTGAGCGCAAGCGAGCCTGCCTGCCGGTAGGCAGGTTCAAATGATTTAGCCCAAGCTTATATTTTGTAGCATAAAAAGTTAGAGCCTTGAATTTTTGGTTCTTTTGTTTCAAGACAAAAGAACAGATAACCACCCCACAGGAGGATGCCAATCAGTAATAAAATTTATATTCGGCTAAAGCCAAATATAAATTACAACAGATTATGGGAGACGCATGCAATGCGTCTATACAAGCTGCATAGCACGTAAAATCCGTGGAAATCCGCGATTGCCAGCATCCGCGACATCCGCGTGCCATTTTACACGCAACGTGGAATTTTACCCCTTGTGCATCCTGATATGCGGAATATCATCTTCCAGGTAGCCTTCGCCATCCTGCACAAAGCCGTGGCTTTCGTAAAACTTTTTAAGGTATAATTGTGCCGATATGGTTATGGCCATTGTATTATAATGCTCTTCTATCCCCGCAATAGCGGCCTGCATAAGGTTATGGCCCCATTTGCGGTCGCGATACTCTGTATTAATAACCACACGGCCAATGGAAGCATTATCAAAATAATAACCCGGGCCAAAAAGGCGGGCATAGGCTACTATATTACCCTCATAAACGCCTAACAGGTGCAATGCCTTCGCATCTTTACCGTCAAGATCTGGATATACACAGTTTTGCTCTACTATAAACACGTCGCTGCGCAATTGCAGGGCTTGGTATAGTTCTGTTACAGAAAGCTCGTTAAACGGCTTTATTTTAAATTGTATGCTCATTGAAATTTAACCGACTTAATTATAGATTCGAGGTCGATGATAAGATCGCGCTTAGGCGATGACGGACTGTATATAAACCCTTCGATTATCAGGTAGCAGGCGTGCTTATCATCGCGTATGGCGTAGTTAACAAAAGGGCCGTTCATAAAATCATTCTCCATTTCCCAGTTGCCGCGCGTTTCAAAAGCGCGCTTATCGTTAAAACCGGTCATGAACAGGTAGGGCGAATAGGCCTCTTCGGTAACCATAAAGGTGCCCGACTCCTGCCCGTGTATGTATAAACTGCCAATAGAATCGCGCATTTTTATAATGTTGGCCGCGATTTCTTTTTTGTTTTCTATGGTAACATAAGGCACTTTATAAAAAAGTATGTTGGTGTTACCCCCGGGAATGTCTTTTTTAAGCCACATAAAGTCGCCGTTCTGGAGGGCGTATTTGTAACTGGCCGGCATTTTAATACTGATGCCGTATTTGGCTGCAAAGGCCGATGTGTTTAAAAGCCCAGCCTTTTCGTTGCGCTTTTGGTTTTCTACTACTTCGGTTTGCCTGATTATGCGAATCATCTCATCAGCATGCATCTGGATCTGTTTTAAGATCTCATCAACCGTTTTACCGGTAATGGTAAACATATTTTGCGGCTTGCAGCTGCCATCCTGCTTAGTCTTGAACCCTTTTTTTGGGCCTTTGTCTATAACAATAATGTTGCGGCCGTTTTTAAGGTCGCCGCTAAACGACTGCTCGTGGTACTGGTTAAGGGTAAACAGCGGTTCCTCCTGCGTTAGGCCATCTACCGGGGCGGCAAATTTTTTACGCAGGCTGTCGCCTACCTCGCCATTCCAAAGCACATCGCTAATAATAATGGAGATCTCGTTAATATCTCCCGCCGACTGCCCGTTGGCATCGGTAGCTTTTTTACACGAAAAAGTGCAGCAAATAATTACTATAATAGCTATTATTGGCTGCACCTTTTTCATAAAAAATATGTTGTTAGGCATTTAGTTAACGTCGCCTACTTTCAGTGTCATTCCCGGCTTAATGCTTTCGCCGTTAATTTCGTTCCACTTTTTAAGGTTCTCAACAGTAACACCCGGGTGTTTTCTTGCAATGCTAAAAAGCGAATCGCCTTTTTGTACCACATACATCCTTGCCTCTGCATAACTTGCTTCGCGGGCACGTTTAGATGCCGCAGCAATAGCCGATTTTGGCTCTGCAGCCGGTTCGTCGCATACGGTAGCTTCGGCAACATCGTTATCGGCTTCTGTAGCAGGAGCCGCAGTTGTCTTTTCTTTTGTTGGCTTGCTAACCTCTTTAAAGGCAATAGCTTCTTCGGTAACCACCGGCACTTTAATAATGCTGGTTTTCTGGATCTTTAGCTTTTGGCCTGCCATAATATTGTTGCCTTTAATCTTGTTCCATTTTCTAAGCTCGGCAACAGTACAGTTATTTTTATCGGCAATTTCGCCAAGGTTATCACCACGCTTAATTACATAAGTCTTGGTAGTAACGGTGCTTTTCTTTTTGTATGAAGATGCCACTGCTTTAGAGCTTCTTGCCGGTGTAGAATCTGCCGATGCAATAGCGGTTTCTCTATCAATGCTAAAGTGTGGTTTTTCTCTCTTGCTTTCTTCGTGGTCTATAAAAGCATAAAAGGCATTTTCGTTAGAGGTTAATAACCCAATTTTTTCTTTAGGAAGCCTTAAAAAGTGGGCTTTCTCTTTAGTGTACGGTATAACATCCAGCTTGTAAATAGGGTTTAAAAACTGTAGTTGGTTAACCGGCACATCTAACAACTGGGCAATTTGCTTAAACGACATTTGGCGTTTTACCATAATGGTATCGGTCTCAAAATACGTAAGCGGTGCTTTTTTAGCCTTAATACCGTGTTCTTTAGCATATTCGTAAATATACATGGTAGCTAAAAATGTAGGGTTGTAAGCCTGTGTTTCTTTAGGAAGGTTTTTACGAATGTTCCAGTAGTTTTTGTAGGTACCAGAACGGCGTATGGCTTTGGTAACGTTACCCGGGCCTGCGTTGTAAGAGGCAAGAACAAGGTCCCAGTCGCCAAAAATGTTGTAAAGGCTGCTTAGGTACTGGCAGGCAGCTTCGGTAGCTTTTAAAGGGTCGCTGCGCTCATCTACATAGCTGTTAACCTCAAGGTTGTATTGTTTACCCGTTGGGTACATAAACTGCCATAAGCCTGTAGCGCCTACCCTTGATTTTGCCCTTGGGTTAAGAGCCGACTCTATAACAGCTAAATATTTTATTTCTAAAGGCACGTTGTACTTGGCAAGGTGCTCTTCGAACATAGGGAAGTAATATTCTGATATGGCCATCAAGCGCTCGTAGCTTTTTGGCCTGTTTTTTAAGTACGCTTTAATAATATTCTCCAGTCCTTTGCTGTACTCAATGTTAAAAGGCGACTTGGCATCTAATTTGGCAAGCCTTTCTTTAAGCAATGGGGTCGACAGGCTGTAATCTACCTCTTCATCAGGGTTAATCCTGGCCAGGTCTTCCTGCATGTTGCTAAACAAGTCTTCGTTATTAAGCTCGTTTAGCCACAGGCTGTCTATTTTGGCCATTTGCTCGTTGCGAACAAAGGTAGATTTAAGCGAATCAAGGAACGATAATTTAATTTCGGGCCTTGCGGCCGATATGTCTGCCTGCGCACTTTCCTGGGCGAAAACCCCAGCCGAAAGCATAGCAAGTACTAAGGACAGTGTTCTTTTTTTATTCATAATTTACTCTTTAGTAGTTAAATTACAACGTATTGCAAAGCAACAATGTTAACTATAACTTTGATTTTTTAATTGTATTGTAAACTTTAACACTATGCCTCTAAAATGGCAGCAATGCCGGGCAGTGTTTTTCCTTCAAGCATTTCGAGCATGGCACCACCACCGGTAGAAACATAGCTCATTTTATCTTCAAGGCCAAATTGTTTAACAGCAGCCACCGAGTCGCCACCGCCAACAAGCGAAAATGCGCCTTTCTCAGTAGCTTCGGCAATAAAATTACCAAGGGCAATAGTGCCTTTAGCAAAGTTTTCCATCTCAAAAACCCCTAATGGGCCGTTCCATAAAATTGTTTTAGACTCCAGGATAACTTTTTTAAAGTTCTCAAGGCTTTTAGGACCCGCGTCCAGGCCTTGCCATCCGTCCGGAATTTCCCTTACATCAACAACCTGTGTATTGGCATCGTTCTTAAAGCCATCGGCAGCAATAACGTCTACAGGAATATGTACCTGTACATTCTTTTCTTTGGCTTTAGCCAAAATCTCCAGGGCAAGTTCCTGCTTGTCGTCCTCGCAAATAGAGTCGCCAATCTTGCCGCCCTGTGCCTTAATAAAGGTAAAGGTCATACCTCCGCCAATAATCAGGTGGTCTACTTTATCAAGAATGTTCTCGATAACCGTAATTTTAGAAGAAACTTTGCTACCGCCCAAAACAGCAGTAACCGGTTTCTCGCTATTTTTTAAAACTTTGTCAAGGCTTTCGATCTCCTTAGCAAGTAGCGTTCCAAAAACTTTATCTTCAGGAAAATAATTTGCAATAATTGTGGTCGATGCATGCGCACGGTGTGCGGTACCAAAGGCATCATTAACATACACATCGCCAAGCTTGGCTAATTTTTGGGCAAAATCGGCATCGCCGGCCTCTTCTTCTTTATAAAAACGAAGGTTTTCCAACAGCAATACTTCACCCGGCTTAAGGTCTGCCGAAGCCTGCTCAGCCTTAGCGCCAATACAGTCGTCTACAAACTTAACTTCAACGCCAAGCACTTCAGATACTTTGGCAACAATATGCTTAAGCGAGTATTTTTCTTCAACACCCTTTGGCCTGCCAAGGTGCGACATAAGGATAACGCTGCCGCCTTCCTGTAAAATTTTATCGATGGTTGGTTTAGCAGCTTCAATACGGTTAGCATCGGTTACCTTAAAGTTCTCGTCTAACGGAACGTTGAAGTCTACTCTAATAACTGCTTTTTTATCTTTAAAATTAATATCAGAAAGGGTTTTCATAAACTGTGTTTGCGTTTGTTTAAAATATGTGGAAAGGCAAATATAGTTTTTTTTGTTAATAAATAGCCAACATATTGTTGACAAACATTTCTATATTTACAATAAAACATTGTAAAACAAAGGCTTATTGCTGTGTTAAATTTTTTAATGTGACGTGAAACCGTACAAATTTGTAATAAGATTTTTTGATTGGGGATGAGCGAAAACGATTAAGCTACTGCGTTTAAAGTTTAATGCTATGCGTTTTTAGCGAGGACAATAGATTTGGAGTTTAATTTTGTATGCGTAAGACTAATAATTAGAAACGCTAACCAATGTGGCATTTATCAAGACAGGTTTATATTTATAAATTGCACCACAAAAAATACTATTTTTACCACCCTATTAAAACCCCAACAATGAAACACTTACTCCTATTTCTTTTGCTGCCGCTGTGTAACTATGCCCAAACAAATTTGATGTCTAAAGAGGAGGCTAACAAGTATTTATATGATAAAAGTACAAAAGTAGCCATTACACACATTTGTGAGAAACAACCCTACTACCCAATAGTGAGCCCTTATAAAGAAGGCGAATTTATTGAGAAGGATGGCAGGATTTTACAGGTTACCAAAATTGCTAAAGACGAAACGTTTTGCGTTGCCTATATTTTTTTAGACGGAAGCAAACTTTCTGAAAAAGAGATAGCAGACGTAAGAGAAGAAATTCTTAAAAAACACAAAGAGGGTGCAGCGTTTAAAGATCTTATAAAACAATATAATACCGATGGCAACCCTAACTCTGAATATTTTTCGTTTTCAGAAAAAGGTATTGTACCGCAATTTACAGCTGCCGTTAAAAGCCATAATCCCGGCGATGTTTTTACTATAGATGTGCCTCAAAAAAAATGGTATTATGTAGTTATGCGTCACGCCGATAATTTATTACCGGTTTACGTTACCCGATCGGCGGCGCTTCCTAAAAAGTAAAACATAAACGTCATCTCCTAAAATCTCCTATATTTGCCCCATGCTTTTTTCAGAAATTTTAGGCCAGGACCACATAAAGAGCCATTTGGCCACCAGTGCCAATAGCGGCCGTATACCTCATGCCCAGTTATTTATAGGCCCGGAGGGCAGTGGCACCCTGCCGTTGGCCATAGCCTATGCCCAATATATTTTATGCGCCAACACCAATGGCGAAAACAAAGAGGGCAACGCTGCCTGCAACCTTAAATTCCAGAACCTGTCGCACCCCGATTTGCATTTTGTGTTTCCGGTGGCGGCCAACAGCGAGGTTAAAAGCCACCCCGTTAGTGCCAACTTTTTAAAGCACTGGCGCGAGTTTGTAGCCGAAACCCCTTACGGCAGCCTGTTTGACTGGTACAAAAAAATTGACATTGCCAATAAGCAGGGCCAGATTGGCGTTGATGAGGCTACCGAGATCGTTAAGGCCTTATCGTTAAAGGCTTACGAAGGTGGTTACAAGGTGATGATTATCTGGATGGCCGATAAAATGAATACCGCCACGGCCAATAAACTGCTGAAGCTTTTAGAGGAGCCGCCCCAAAAAACGGTATTTTTACTTATTGCCGAAAGCGAAGACGATTTGCTGCAAACCATACTCTCCCGCTGCCAGGTGCTGCATTTTAATGCGCTGCCGGAGCAGGTTATTGCCGACGGACTTGTTACCCGCAAAAATGTAGAGCCTAAAACGGCACTTAAAATGGCGCACCAGGCACAGGGCAACTACAACAAGGCGCTTCACCTGCTGCATAAAACCAACGACGAGCTGCCTTTTGAAGAGTGGTTTGTTATGTGGGTACGTGCCGCCTTTAGGGCTAAGGGCAACGCCGCCGCCATACACGACCTTATTGCCTGGAGCGAGCAAATTGCCAGTATTGGCCGCGAGGCGCAAAAGCAGTTTCTTAATTTTTGTATCGATATGTTTCGGCAGGCACTGCTTATCAACTACAACGCTAAAGACCTGGTTTACATGGAGCCAACGGTTGAAAAATTTAAGCTCGAAAATTTTGCCCCTTTTGTAAACGGCAGCAACATTAGCGATATTTTTAAAGAACTTAGCGATGCCCTGTACCATATTGAGCGCAACGGTAATGCCAAGATTATTTTAACCGACCTTTCTATAAAACTTACACGTTTAATCCATAAAAAATAGATACTTATGAATTTACAACC
Source organism: Flavobacterium subsaxonicum WB 4.1-42 = DSM 21790 (assembly GCF_000422725.1). GTDB lineage: Bacteria > Bacteroidota > Bacteroidia > Flavobacteriales > Flavobacteriaceae > Flavobacterium > Flavobacterium subsaxonicum. Next base: position 296,732 of record NZ_KE383910.1, on the reverse strand, counting down.
GGCCGTACTTATAACGCTTGCGTTTTTCGCAATTACCTTTATACAATCGGGTTACGATAAAATAATGGACTGGAGTGGCAACATTGCCTGGCTTAAGGGCCACTTTGCCAACACGCCAATTAAAAACCAGGTACCACAGTCGCTTTTAATGATCCTTGTTTTAGAAATTTTTTCGGGCGCATTCTCCATCATCGGTATTATAGAGCTTATGGTTAACGAGGGTACTACGTTTGCTATCATGGCTGCCATACTATCGTCTATTACCCTGCTGTTTTTACTGTTGGGTCAGCGCCTTGCTAAAGATTATGATGGCGCCCGCACCATTGTTATCTATTTTATTCCCGCCGTTTTGCTACTTAGCTGGCTGGGATAGGTTTTCAAATAATTAGATCGTTGGATTTTTAGACATCGAAATATAGCATAGCCGCTTCAGGATTCTGGAGCGGCTGTTTTGTTTTATACCGGGCGGTATAATTTCACACTCCGTTTATCAAAAAAATTATTTAATCGATAAAAAACTACAATCATCTAAAAAATAACGAAATAGTATTGGTTTGTATTTAATTTTTATTAATTTTTGTAGTTATATCAATCTGATGACCCTATATACCTAAAATTTATATTTATGAATAAAAAAACTACTATTCTTAAGGCACTTTTGGCTAACCTTAAAATGCGCCAGATGCTTGTTTTCGGTTGCCTTATATTTGGTACCGGGGCTATGGCCCAAACCACATTTTATATTAAGCCCGAAGCCACCGGAACCGGAGACGGTACCAGCTGGGAAAACGCCGGTGCCGATATTCAGTTAGCTATTAATACTGCCGTGGCAGGCGACCAGATATGGGTGGCAGCCGGAACCTATAAGCCTAACCGCGAGGCTAATGCCCTTGATATTATTTTGGAAGCCGACCCCGATAATGCTTTTGTGCTAAAAGAGGGTGTTGCGCTGTACGGTAACTTTGCCGGTACAGAGGCTACATTGCAAGAACGCGACCTTACTATTCTTACCAACGCCAGTATTTTAAGCGGCGATTTTTTGGGAGACGACCAGGTTATGGAAACCGCAGTAGATTTTTCTATTATCAATAATACAGAGAATGCCTACCACGTGGTGCTTAGCGTAGGTGGCACCGATGCGCCTATTACAGCAGCAACTGTTCTGGATGGTTTTACCATTACCAATGGCAACAGTAGCACATCGTTTGGCACCCTTACTGTAAATGGCGTAGCGGTAGGCAAATTTACCGGTGGCGGCATGGCCAATTACAATGCATCTTCGCCAACTATTGCCAACATTTTATTTGTAGCAAATGCAGCAAGCTATGGTGGTGCCATTTACAACAGAAATTCTTCTCCTTTAATCAGCAATAGCACTATTGCGGTAAATCTGGCAGAGTTTGGCGGGGGTATTACTAACGCTTTTAGCGCGGCTCCTATTTTTACTAATGTTATTGTTATTGATAACCAGGCTACAGCCGGTGGTGGGGTTTATAATTACGAAAGCGCTGCACCGGTATTTAATAACGGTGGCATTTTTCAGAACCATACGTCGCTGGGCAGTGGTGGCGGTGTTTTTAATAACAATGCAGCACCGGTATTTACAAACGTATCAATATCAGAAAATACTGCAGTAGGCAATGGCGGCGGTATGTTTAGTACCGTAAATGCTGCAGTTATTTTAAACGGGTTAACAATTGCTAATAACAGCGCTGTAAATGGCGGTGGTTTATATAATGATAATCAGTCTAATACCGCATTAAATGATGTTATTTTAATGGGCAACGAGGCCAGCGATAATGGCGGGGGTATCTACAATTTTAATTCGGCTCCGGTATTAACCGATGTAGAAGTTAAACAAAACAGTGCCGCAAATTTTGGCGGCGGTATTGTTAACTGGTCTGCCGCCAATGCACAGCTTACCAATGTTACCATAAACAACAATACAGCTACAGGCGGTGCAGGTATTTTTAATAACTTAAATTCGGCAGCAGTGCTAACCAATTCGTTGGTTAAAGATAATAACGCTACCGGAAACGGCGGCGGAATTTATAACCGCGAAGGCTCCAGCCCCATAATTACCAACGTAGTAATTACAGGCAACACCGCTGTAAGTGGTGGCGGTATCTATAGCCTTACAGATTGTATGCCTATACTTACCAACGTAACCATTACCCAAAACACCGCTACGTCTCAGGGTGGCGGGCTTTCCAATAATAATTCGTCGCCAATTTTGCGCAACAGTATTTTATATAATAATACCGATACTGCGGGGGTTAACGTATTTAACTTTAACGAAAGCACCACATTTTACTACTATAGCTTAGTACAATTTTCGGCTGCTTTTGGATGGGATGCCCTTGGTTTTGATGGTGGCAACAATATCGATGCCGACCCATTATTTTTAGGCCAGAGCTTTACTTTTCAAGAAGATAGCCCGGCAATTAATGCAGGTAGCAACACTGTTTTTGCGGCAGAGCAAACCCCGGACCTTTCGGCTATTACAACAGATCTTGCCGGTAACGACCGTATTTATGATGATGTTATAGACCTGGGTGCTTTCGAATATCAGGGCGTACTAAACAGGCCCGATGTTAAGGCTGTAAGCATTACCTATTACCCTAATCCGGTTACAAACCAGCTTAATATACAGGCCGTTGCAGCAATATCTAAAGTTAGTGTTTACAATATGTTAGGCCAGGAAGTTATTACCGAAGACTGGAACACCAACACCGGTGTGCTAAACATGGCACAGCTAAAAGCAGGCAACTACATTGTAAAAGTAACTGCCGGTAAAACCGTTACCAACAGCATTATTGTAAAGCAGTAAATATTTTTTCGCTCCTTTCGGAACTAAATACAAATCACATATTTAAAAAAACAATAAGCCGTTCCACATTGGGGCGGCTTATTTTGTTGCAGTAAGCCCGGCTTTAAACAGGCGCAGTTCGCCCCAGGTAAAGGTATCGCCATACTTTTCCTTAAGCGGCGTTAAAGATTCTCCCTCAAAACCCTCAAAAGCGGCCGTAAGCGCATCTATTTTCTCCTGCGGCAGTACATCTTCAATTGTGGCCTTACCTACTTGTATAAGGCCTGCAAAATGGCTTAAAATAGTAGTCTCGGTTAATTTACGGCGCGTAGCAATCTCGGCAATGGTAAGGTCTTGTTTCCAAAGCTCAAAAGTTTCTTCCAGCGTGGTCTTTTTGGGCTCACCGGTTTTTTTCTTTTTAGGGGCGTAGCGCTCGGCGGCGTAGTCCTCCCCTTCTTCCTCCACAAGCGTGGTTGGGTTGGCGCGCATTATGGCACGAATATCTTCAATTTTATTTTTACGATAATTTTGTATCTGGTTGGTTATTAGGCTTTCGCGGCTAATGGGTTCGCCGGCAAGCACCACCTCCATAAGGCGTTTGGCCTTAAGCAGGCGCATAAGTGCCCCGGTTTGCAGGTCTTCCAGTTCGGCCAGTTCTTCAAAAAAAGCCTTGGCCCTTTTAAGGCGCACCACCTCTTCCATCTTGCTGTACAGGCCGGTAGCCATGCTATCCATAGCAGGGAAAAAATACTCCACCGCTTTTATAACCCGCTCATTCACAAAATTTAGGTCTACCGTTGGCTGCGCAAAAAGGCTATCCAGCTGCCTGATAAATTTGCCCGATGCATCCAGCACCCCGTGTATGTTATCTTCCTGGCGGTGTGCCCATTCGCGGTAGCGGTGCTTAAGCGATTTTTCGCCCTCGCCCAGGTAACTCATCTTATGCTTTTGCCAAAGCGTGGCAAGGTCTTTCCAGTCGAAGCTGTCTTTTAAAAAGTTACCAATAAAATTAGTGGTTTCACGCTGTAGCGATGTTTCCATCTCGTCTTCGCCGGCCTTTCCGCTGGCATAATCCATCACATCGGCATCGTTGCTAATACCGTTCATACGCATTGGAGAAAGCAAAATAAGCCCCTCTAACGAACGTAAACGCGAAAGAGCAACATAAGCCTGCCCCGGCATAAAAACCTGCGATACATCCAGCACAGCTTTGTCAAACGTTAGGCCCTGGCTTTTATGCACCGTTATGGCCCACGCCAGCTTTAGCGGATAATGCACAAACGTGCCCAAAACATCCTCTTTAATTTCTTTGGTAATATCATCTACCAGGTAGCGCACGTTTTTCCATTCGTATTTATCGGCCTCAATGGTAACGTTCTCCTCCGGAAAATGCACCAGTATCTCTTCTTTAGAAAGCGATTTTATGATGCCTATCTTACCGTTAAAGTATTTCTTTTCCGGCGAAAGGTCGTTTTTAACAAACATAACCTGTGCCCCTACTTTAAGGCGAAGCGTATGCTCTACCGGATGCATTTTTTCCGGGAAATCATCTACAATTTCCGGAATATAAAAATGCTCTGTGCCCTCCAGTTCATCTAACGCAGTGGCGTTCATAGCATCGGCCTTGGCGTTGTGGGTGGTAAGTGTAATATAGCCCTGATTGTTCTTAAGGTCGAATTTGGGGTTAACAAACTCGTTGAGCACCTTAAGGTCATCGGTGGTTATAATATTGTTTCTAAGATTGTTAAGCACATCTATAAAACGGGCATCCGTCTGGCGGTAAATTTTGTCCAGTTCAATATACATGGGCGGGTTTTGCTGCACCACCTGCGAGTGGAAAAAAAACTTGCCCTGATAAAATTGCCTCAATACGGCCCATTCTTCATTACGCACCACCGGCGGCAGCTGTAATAAATCGCCAATGTAAAGCACCTGTACCCCACCAAAAGCGGTATTGCGGTGGCGGATGCTGCGCAGCATATAATCTATTGCATCAAGCAGATCGGCACGCAGCATACTTACCTCGTCTATTACCAGAAGCTCCATGTTTAAGATAACCGACTTTTTTTCGGCACGCATGGCAAAGTGCCTGCGCAGGCTGTCTTTGGTTTCAAAGCGCACAGTATCAGAAAATTGCGGCGGTTGGCTATTAGTAGGTAAAAACCCTGCAAACGGCAGCTGAAACATGGAGTGTATTGTTACCCCACCCGCATTTAGCGCGGCAATGCCCGTTGGCGCTACAACAACCACATTTTTATGCGTTGTTTTAATAATTTCTTTAAGCAGCGTGGTTTTACCCGTGCCTGCTTTGCCGGTTAAAAAAACCGACCTGTTAGTCTGGTTGATAAACCGTAACGCGTAGGTTGCTGCTGCCGAAAGATCTTGCATTATATTGTGAATTTTGGTGTCTGAAAAATAATTCTTTTTTCGAAATTCTATCGCCTCTATTGTAAAAAAAATGCTTCCGATTAACGGAAGCATTTTAGTATCAGCTACATAAGTAACTAATTATTTTTTCTCAGCAGCAGCTGCATCTTTAGCAGGCTCTTCTTTAGCAGTACCTTTGTAGTTACTGTTAAGTTCTTTTAGTATTTCTTCGGTAATATCGTAACCATCTTTAGCATAAAGAATGCTCGATGTTACATCGCCTGTACCATAAATATAGTCAAAGCCTTTTTTCTTACCGTAATCTTTAATGTATTTCTTCATTTTGCTTACAGCACTGTCATTTTTAGCACCAAACTCATCCTGAAGTGTTTTAACCATACCCTCCTGCATCATACCAAGCTCACGCTCCCTTTTTTGAAGTTCCTGTGCTTTTAGCTGTGCCCACTGCGGCCCTTTTGCGTTAGCTTCGTTTTGTGCCGCAGCATAATCCTGCTTTAATTGCTGCACTTTAACATCAAGCTCCCTGCCCATTTCTTCCTGCTTAATTTTGCTTTGAGACTCCAGGTCTTTAAAAGCTTCGTACTCTTTAGATAATTTAGACGTATCTACATAAGCAGTTTTAAATCCTGATGCAGCTGTGCCTTTATCATTGTTACAAGAAAATAATGCAAGAGCAAGGCCAAGTAGTATTAACGATTTTTTCATTTCCTGATTTTAGAGGTTTAAAAATTTTGGTAAATGTAATAATTACTTATCACCTACCAAAACGTTGTTTTTTGTTAATTTTTAAGGTATAAATTTTATTTATTGATAACCAAATCGCCATAGAATAACCAAATCAAAACCGGCTTTAAATAAAGCGTTCTAAGGCATTTTTTAAAATTAGCCAGTAAAAGCCACATTTAAGGCTGTGAAACAGCCAGAAATAGCCTGTATTTAATTTTTAGCGTTTTTTATCACGTAAATATGCGACGAATACTCCAAATTTTTCTTGGCTTTTAAATTAGAACGCAATCCGGTTAAAAACCCGCCGATAAAATTCATTTTACCGGTTTTATATTTTTCAGATAAAAGGCTCACATAAAAACTATCAAATTTCATGGGCAGCACTTTTACCAGATCCATTTGCTGCGCACCAAAAAGTTTTTTAATGGCTGTTTTACTAAAATGCCATAAATGCCTTGGTACATCGTAAGCTGCCCAGTAAATGCCGTAATGTTGCGCATCATACGATTTGTAGTTGGGCACCGCAATTACAATAACACCGTCGGGTTTTAAGATACGTTTTAATTCAGCTATCTGTTTTTGCAAATCGGGCACGTGCTCTAAAACATGCCACATGGTAATAACATCCATACTGTGACTTTCTATCTCCTCCAGGCTTTCGGCAAAAGTAATGTGCTTAGATTGTGCCAATGCCTTAGCTTTTGCGCTTGGCTCAACACCCAATACCTGCCAGCTGTTTTCCTGTGCTTTTACCAAAAAATCTCCGGTACCGGCTCCAATATCCAACAGTTTACCTTTTGCGCCCCAAAGGCCCTGTATAAGCTTTACTTTATCGCGCAGTGCTTTTTGCTTTACGGCCTGGTACAATTTTTCGAATAACGAACGGTGGCCATCCGTATGCGATATATAATCGTCGCTTTCGTAATAACGGGCAAGATCCTGCAATGCAGGCTGCGGATGCGTTTTTAAAAGTTGAAGCTCCTGGTCTAACAACAGCTGAAATGTTTCGCCTGAAACAGAATGATCTTTTACAGTAATGTAAATACTTGGGTCTTTAAAATCCATTTATAGGTTATTGAATTCGTCTTTTAAACTTTTAAGGTAATCGGCCGTCAGGTTTTTATACAGCGACTCATCAGCAAGGCAATCTTCGTTATTATCGTTTATTACCGAAATGGCAATAAATTTTGCCGAAGAGCCAATTTGGTTGGCAACATTTTCTACGTTGGTAACCATAAAGTCGGATACTACAAAATATTTTTCGAGTTCGGCATTTTCGTACAGCATAACCCTTAGCCTGTGCCCGTCTACATTTACCCAATAGGCAACATCGGTATACTGCCCTACATTGTACTTATCAGCCAAAAATTGCTGAAACGGAATTTTGCGTTGGTTGTTCTCAAATATAAAAGCGGTTAAGCCTTTATCTTTTCCTAAAACCGGCTTACCGTTGGGCACTAAAATATAATCATGTATTTCTACGGTATGCCTCGGTGTAATGCAAGACGTTGTTGCAGCTACCATTATAAACACCAAAAACCCTCTTATAAAAAGGGTTTTTATTGTACGTTCCACGTGAAACAATTTCATCGGCCCATGTGAATTAACAGCACAGAAACATCGCTTGGCGATACACCGCTAATGCGGGATGCCTGAGAAATGGTTACCGGCCTTATGTTTTTAAGTTTTTCGCGCGCCTCGTAAGACAATGACTTAATTTTGGAATAATCATAGTCGGCCGGGATTTTTACATCTTCAAGCCTGTTGAGCTTATCGGCATTATTTTTCTCTTTTTCTATATAGCCGGAGTATTTAACCTGTATCTCGGCCTGCTCTATCACTTCCCTATTTAGGTTGTGGGTTTTTACATATTCCTGCACTTTTTCGAATTTAAGGATATCATCAAGGTCGATCTGCGGACGCGAGAATACCTTAAACATTTTATCCGACTGTGTAATTAGGCTCGATTCTTTAGCTTCCAATATGGGGTTAGCCTCGGCCATGGTTACACTCGTTTCTTTAAAGAAATTTACAAAAGCATCGCTCTCGTCGCGTTTCTTTTCCATGCGGCGAAGGCGGTCTTCTGTAGCAAGGCCAATTTCGTATGATAACGGCGTAAGCCTAAAATCGGCATTATCCTGACGAAGCAGGGTGCGGTATTCGGCACGCGATGTAAACATACGGTACGGCTCTTCGGTTCCTTTAGTAATAAGGTCGTCTATCAGTACGCCAATATAAGCCTCGTTACGTTTTAATATAAACGGCGCTTTGCCCTGTACTTTTAAGCTGGCATTTATACCGGCCATTAAGCCCTGCGATGCTGCTTCTTCGTAACCGGTAGTACCGTTTATCTGGCCTGCAAAATACAATCCGTCTACCAGCTTAGTTTCCAGCGAATGCTTAAGCTGCGTTGGCGGAAAGTAATCATATTCTATAGCGTAGCCCGGGCGAAGGAATTTTACCTTCTCGAAACCTTCTACAGATCGCAGTGCCTTAAACTGAACATCCTCCGGAAGGGAGGTTGAAAAGCCATTTACATACACCTCTATCGTGTTCCACCCTTCGGGCTCTACAAACAGTTGGTGACGGTCTTTATCGGCAAAACGGTTTATCTTATCTTCTATGCTTGGGCAGTAACGCGGGCCAAGGCTTTTGATGCGGCCATTGAACATAGGCGACCTGTCAAAGCCTTCTTTCAGGATGTCGTGCACCAGTTGAGACGTGTACGTCATATAGCAAGAACGCTGCTCTTTTAGGGGCTGCGTTATATCCAGGTACGAAAACTTATCAGGGTTTTCATCGCCAAGCTGCTCTATCATTTTAGAATAATCTAACGATCGGCCATCAACCCTTGGTGGGGTTCCGGTTTTCATACGGCCACTTTCAAAGCCAGCGCGAACCAGGTCTTCGGTAATTCCGTAGGCAGCACTCTCTCCTGCCCTGCCGCCGCCAAACTGTTTCTCACCAATATGGATCAAGCCATTCAGGAAAGTCCCGTTGGTAAGCACAACCGCTTTAGCTTTAATTTCGATACCCAACGATGTACGGATACCCACAATTTTACCATCCTCGATTATAACGCCGGACACCATTTCCTGATAAAAATCAAGGTTAGGAGTACGCTCCAGCATTAGCCTCCACTCTTCGGCAAAACGCATACGATCGCTCTGTACACGCGGGCTCCACATGGCGGGGCCTTTGCTCTTGTTAAGCATCCTGAACTGGATGGCGGTCTTGTCGCTCACTATCCCCGAATACCCGCCAAGGGCATCGATCTCGCGAACAATTTGCCCCTTAGCTATACCACCCATTGCAGGGTTGCACGACATTTGGGCAATGTTTTGCAGGCTCATTGTAACCAATAAGGTTTTAGAGCCCATGTTAGCTGCGGCTGCAGCAGCTTCGCTGCCTGCATGCCCTGCGCCAACCACTATAACATCATAAACTTCGTTAAACATTATATTCTTCCTCTCATTGTTCCACGTGGAACCATTATAAAATTTGTTTCAGATTAATTGTTCCACGTGGAACAACTATTATTATAGTAGGATGATTATTATTGTTCCACGTGGAACAAGGCTATCTTCTCCTCTTCTTTAGCGCGCATAACTGCAACGTCATCTTCTGTTTTATCTTTGTAGCCACAGTAATGCAATACACCGTGCGCCATAACGCGCTTTAATTCTTCTTCAAAAGCTACATTAAAATCTATAGCATTATCTTTAACACGCTCTGTAGATATAAAAATATCGCCGCTTATTAAGTTACCCATAGAGTAATCAAAGCTAATAATATCGGTAAGCGTATCGTGGTTTAAAAACTCAATGTTCTTTTCTAAAAGATAATCATCATTACAAAAAATGTAGTTTATCTCGCCCTCGGTCTTATCTTCAGAATCTATAATTTCTGAAATCCATTCTTCATATTTAGCTTCATCCGGAAGCTCAAAATCATTCTCGTAATTAAAACTAATCATTATTTCTTGAAATAGGTTTGCACCTTTTGGTTAAAATTTGGGCGCAAAGGTAAGGTTTGTCTATTTAAAATCTCTACGCTATTTAAATATTCTTTTAGCGCCTCAGGCAGCTGCGCTGCCGTATTGTTAAACTCTTTTTTATTGGTCTGGCTTTGCCTTTTGTTTTCTTCGCCCTGTTGTTTCATGGCTTTATCAAGCTTGAGCAACTCGTGGTTTAGGTTCTGCATTTTCTGTGCCGTTTGCGCGTTAAAGCCTTTATTTAGCAATTGCTTTTCTATATCCTTCATTTGCTTAACAGCACTCTGGCCATTGCCGCCCATGCCCTGCTTTTCTAAAGCTTGCTGCAATTGCTCGCGCAGCTGCTGCTGTTCTTTATAAATTTCTAAGAGCTTACCGGCATCACCTTCGCCATTCTCGCCACCTTCGCCTTCGCCACCCTGTCCGCCTTTACCGTCTTTCTTGCCACCGGGCTTTTGTCCGTCGCCGGGTTTACCTTCTCCGGGTTTGTTGCCGGGGTTAGAACCATCCTGCATTTTCTGGCCAAGGCCTTTTTGTTTCTGAATGATATCTGACAATTGCGGGTCTGAACTCTGCCCTGATTTACCCTTGCCTTTACCCTGCCCTGCGCCAGATCCGCTTAATTCCATTTGCATGTTATTAAGCACATCGCTTAAAAAGTCGGCCAGTTTGTTGGCCGATGTTACCGCATACTGCTGGTTAGACACACCACGAGCCACCACGTTATCGGCAAGATCTGTTAAGGCTTTGTCTACGTAATAATGTACATTGCCCACCTCTTTAGTTATCTCTTCGGTTATTTTAGGATTGCGGAGCGACATGGCAAAAAGGCTATCATCTACATGGCCAAACTGCAGTTTAAGGTCCTGTTGTTTTTTAAGGTACTTAGCAAAGTTAGCCGCGCGGGTAGACGAACCTTTAAACTGGCCCATTACCGTTTCCTGGCTAAAAGAGTACGCTAAAAGATTATCCAGTATCTGGCGAAGCATTTTTACATCTTCCTGCATCTGCTCCATATCTCCGGCCGACATTGCCTTCATCATCTCGCCGCTCATCTCCTTCATTTTCTTAGACGCCGATTTTTGCTTGGGCTTGGCTTTTTCTTTTTTGCTATCGCCGGGCTTTTGCAATTCTTCCTCGGCCTTTTTCATATCCTCTTCTATACTCTTTTCCTGCTTTTCATCGGCAGGTATTTCCATAGGCTTTTTAAGCTCTTCGTTTTGTTTTTCCAGGTCGCGCATTTCGTCCTGCACCTTATCAAACTCCTTGTTTATCTCCTGCTGCTTTTGGGTATTGTTATCTTTATCTTCGGCAAGCTTATCCTGTTTGTTGGCAAGCTTGTCTAATTTATCGGCAATCTGCTCTGCCTTTTTCTCTACATAAAAACGCTTGGTAAGCTCTACTAACTGCTCTAAACTTTTAGTTTGGTTTTTAGATTGCTGTTTAAGCTGGTCTACCTTATCAAACAATTCTTCTTCTTTAAGTTTGTTGGTAAGCTCTTTTAATTCGTCTAAAAGTTTCTTGTTTTTCTCGGCTTCTTTTTCGTTTTTCTCAAGGCGTTTTATCAGCTCTTCTTTAAACTCATCTTTCTTTTCAGGTTGAAACTGCTCCAGGTTTTCTTCCAGTTTTTTAGAAAATTCTTTCATCATCTCGTCCTGCTGTTGCTGGCGGTTGATAAAATCCTGGATCTTTTTCTGGTCTTTAAAATCCATATTGGTTTTTTCTTTACCCATTTTTTGCAGCTTGTCTAACTCGCTAAGCTGCTTATCCTGGTTCTTGATAGATTTTTCCAGACTATTTATATTGCTATTCTGCTCCTGCAATACCTGCTCCTGCTGCTCATCCTGCGTTAGCTCTCTGTGCGAGAAAACCGACGACTTGCTGCTCTTGTAGCTGTGCACGGCATCGTTATCAAAAACCTCAAAATAATATTCGTAGTTAACGCCGTCTTTAATGTCGAGCCCGTTAGGAAAGGTATAATAAAACCTATCTACCGCTTCGCGCTTTACCGGCAGGTTAGCACGTTTGGCAGCATTGGGGTTATCCTGCGGATAGTACACCACCTGTAATTTTGTTAACCCATAATCATCCGAAACCTGACCCAGTACAATGTCCTTTTTTAGCTTTAAACTATCAGGGGCCGTTTGTACGGCAATGGTTGGGTACTGATCTTTGATAGTTGTTATCTGATATTGCAGCTTATCGTGGTGTTTTACCTTATTATTAGACGTATAGATTTGATAATCTGTGTTTTGTAGTATCGATTTAGATAAAGCAAAGCCATTTTCGCTTTGCGCGAAGTTAGACGTGCTTCCGTTACTGGTCCACTCGATAGAACTGGTGGCAAGGGCATCTATTTTCCAGGTTACTTTGGTACCCTCCGGCACAACAGCGTTGCCTGAGCCCTTAACCGCCTCGGCTTTTTTGCCCAGATAGGCAGGAAACTGCAACGTCATTTCAAAATTAGCTATGGTAGGCACAGCTACTACATTAAGCTCATACGGCTGCGATGTTACCTCATTAGCCTTAAGCTCAAAATTGATGTTTTTAGTAGGGCGTTCAAACTTATAGGTAAACACACCCGGCTTAACGGTTTCTAAATAATAATTTTCGTTGCCAATGGTAATCATGGCATTTTCTGGTATTACAGTTCCACGTGTTTTAACCTCCAGAACAAAGTCGGTATCCTGTTGTGCCATAAGCGAGTTATTAACCACAACAAATTCAAACGGGGCCGGTGGCGCGTAATGCGTATCATAATGCACTACCCTATCGAAACTTTTGGTAAGCACGGCAGAGTTTCCGCTTATCATAAAAAATAAAATAAGCAGCAGCGGTACGGCAACATAGGGCACGTACTTTACATTCTTTTTAAAATTTACAGCATTGGTAAACGGCACAGGTTGCAGGCTGTTTGCTTTTTGCTCTATAGAGGCGAGCAAAAGTTCTGACTGCTGTGGCTCGTAAGACAGCTGTAAAAAATTGGTAAGTTTATCTTTTACTTCGCTAAAGTGGCTGCCTATTATGGCCGATGCCTGTTTATAATCGATACCCTTTTGCAGTTTAAATAATTTAAACAGCGGGAAAAGTATAAACCTGAACAGCAAAAACAGCTCTACCACTATAAATACCCAAAACAGGGCTACACGCCCACTGCTGGGCAGCCATAAAAAATATTCTACAAGCAGCGTGGCTATAAGATAGAGCAGCCCTATGCCTACAAAAAATATAGAACCACGAATAAGCTCGTTAGTGTAATACTTTTTTATAAAGCTTTCGAGCTTGGCGTATATGATGTTTTTTGCTTCCAAAATGTTTATAAATAGCGTATATTGTTAATAACCGATAAAAATACAAATTCTATTGATGCGATATTGTTAATTTGTGGATTTGATGATGCGTTAATTAGAATAGTACCAATACCGTAGGGTTAAATCATCAAATCAACGCACCATCAAATCAACAAATACACAGATTACCCTATCTTTGCACATTAAAACAAACTTATCAACAATGTCTAAGCCAGTTCGCGTGCGTTTTGCACCCAGCCCTACAGGGCCTTTACACATAGGCGGTGTAAGGACAGCCCTTTTTAATTATTTATTTGCCAAAAAACATGGCGGTACTTTTTATCTTAGGATAGAAGATACCGACCAGAACCGTTTTGTACCCGGTGCAGAAGAATATATTATAGAAGCGCTTAACTGGTGCGGCATTCCGTTTGACGAAGGCGTGGGCAAAGAGGGCAAGTACGGCCCCTACCGCCAGAGCGAGCGTAAAGAAATTTATAAACAATATGCACAGCAGCTTTTAGACAGCGGCTGGGCGTATTATGCTTTTGATACCGCCGAAGCCTTAGACGAATTGCGTAAAAAAGATGAAGCCGAAGGCAAAACCTTTATTTACAACCATGCCAACCGTGGAACATTAGAAAATTCGCTTAATATTCCGGCCGACCAAACGCAGCAGCGTATTGTCAATGGCGCTGAGTATGTTATTCGTTTTAAGACACCTGTTGGCGAAACATTACATCTTAATGATATAATTCGTGGTGATATTAAATTTGATACCAACCTTTTAGACGATAAGGTTTTGTTTAAAAGCGATGGTATGCCAACCTATCACCTGGCTAATATAGTAGACGACCACCTTATGGAAACTACCCACGTTATTCGTGGCGAAGAGTGGCTGCCATCTATGCCGTTACACGAACTGCTTTATAAGGCTTTTGGCTGGGAGGCTCCGCTATTTGCCCACCTACCGCTTATTTTAAAGCCGGTTGGCAATGGCAAGCTTTCTAAACGCGATGGCGATAAACTGGGTTTCCCGGTTTTCCCGTTGGAGTGGACCAACCCAGATGGTACAAAATCTATGGGCTACCGCGAGCAGGGTTACCTGCCGGAGGCCGTTGTTAACTTCCTGGCCCTGTTAGGCTGGAACCCGGGCACCGACCAGGAACTGTTTACTTTAGATGAACTTGTGCTATTGTTTGATTTAGAAAGGGTACACAAAGCCGGCGCTAAGTTTGACCCTGAAAAAAACAAGTGGTTCAACCACCAATACTTTGGCAGGCAGGATAACGCAAGCCTTGCAAAGCAACTGTCTCACGTGCTTCTTGAAAAAGGCATTAACTGGCCTATAGAAGATGTTATTACTATTGTTGGCCTGGTTAAAGAGCGTGCTACATTTGCCAGCGAGCTTTGGGACCTGAGCGATTACTTTTTTGTTGCACCTACAGCATACGACGAAAAAGCATCTAAAAACTGGAAAGAAGATACCGGCAGCATTTTAGCCGAGCTTATTACTGTGCTTGAAAACACGCTTGATTTCTCTTCGCACAATACAGAAACCGTTACTAAGGGCTGGATGGAAGAAAAAGGCATTGGTATGGGCAAAGTTATGCAGCCGCTTAGATTAAGCCTTGTAGGGGCATTAAAAGGCCCTCACCTGTTTGATATTATATCAATAATTGGTAAAGAAGAAACCATTACAAGGATACAGAAAGCAATAGAAACTTTTAAATAATACAAAGCCTCCCAAACCGGGAGGCTTTTTTAATCAAGAGAATGACCAAAGTAGTACGTAAGGGTAAAACTTAAGTAACTGTCTTTACCTGTAAACTGCGTGTACGGAGACGAACCCGGAAAATTTCTGTACGTATCTGTAATGCCTTTATAATACCTCAGGCTTCCTTCTAAGTTTACATAGCGAACGCTTGGCCCAAATGCAGCCAATACATTAAACGCCATAGTTTCGCCATAGCCATCAAGTCTCATATATTCGGTATCCATACCATAAGGGTCCAGTAAATAGCCTTCTTTAGATTTATCTGTAGGTATAAAGTTGCCAAAAAACGCAAACGATGGCCCTGCACAAAAACCAATGGCCAGGTCATCGTCTAAAAAATGAAGTATATCATAATCATAAATAAACGATACATTAGACCTGTCTAAGTGAAATTTAATCCACTCCGGAGAAGCCAGTTCATTCTCGCGGCCAATAAACTCCATCCTGTGCCTTGATACGGTAATTTCGGTAAGTATTTCAGAATTTTCGCTAATGGGTATGGTGCCCACTAAGCCAATTGTAAAACCTGTATTAGACCTCGAAAACAAAAAATCGCCTTTCATGTAATATTCGTTAGCACCTGCAGTTACACCAAATCTGGAATCGTATTGCGCATGAATTGTAAGGGCAAACAAAAGAAAATTAAATAGTAAAACTTTTTTCATTAAAATAAGCTATTTTCGCAAATATCAATATTTTTACGAGATATTTAACATTTATGAAGAAAATATTAATTGCATTTATGGTATTAAGCCTGGCTACATCCTGCCAGGTCGAAAATGTAAATTATACTGTGCCAATAATGGTTACTTACGAGCCGGAAAGCGTACTTACAACATCGGCATCTTTAGGGGGGCTTGCATTGGGCGATGGCGGACTTACAATTAGCGAATATGGCCTTGTTTACAGCACCAATGCACAGCCTACAATTAACGATACTAAAATTGTTGAGGGTACCGGTTATGGCGAATTTTTTAAAAGCTATACTAATTTTTTACCCGCAACAACCTATTATTATAGAAGTTATGGTGTAAACCAAACCGGCACCGGCTATGGCGAAATCTATAGTTTTACAACACAGCAAAATGCTGCGTGCAGTTTTAATGTTGATAATGTGTTAGATACCGGTAATTATTTTGGAACGCTTGCCATTGATTATGTAAACCGCGATTTTGACCAAACATCCTTTTTTGACGGCAACGTTCAGTTTATTACCAGTACAGACTGGAGCGTTATACGCATAGAACTTATATTTAACGAAGTTAACGCCCAACTGCCTAAAACCGGTACATATCAAACTGTATATAATTTTAATGGTTTTCAACCATCTGAAGGCCAGGTAATGCTTAGGTTGTCTAACTATAACAGTGGCGATATTGGTGGTTTTGGGTCAGAACCGGGTAAAACAGTCTATGTGCAAAATAATAATGGGGTAGTAAGCTTTATATTTTGCGATGTAGAACTCAACCAATATTACACGCTAAACGGCAAATTTACCTATACAGAATAATTTATAGCAATCTACTAATACAAACCTCCCAAACCGGGAGGTTTTTTTATGTTTATTAAAATCGTAACTTACCCATTCAATTAAAAATCAATCTCATGGACAACATTCCTATTTATGTAATTCTGTTTTTTGCCTTCTTTATTTTCCTGTCGTCGTTCTTTACCGTTAAACAGCAAACATCGGTAATTGTAGAGCGTTTTGGTAAATTCCAGAGCATCCGCCAGGCAGGGCTTCAGTTAAAAATACCTGTGGTAGATAAAATTGCCGGCAGGATAAACCTTAAGATTCAGCAGCTGGATGTTATTATAGAAACCAAGACCAAAGAAAACGTGTTTGTAAAAATGAAGGTTTCGGTACAGTTTAAAGTAATACAGACCAACGTGTTCGATGCTTTTTATAAGCTGGAATATCCGCACGACCAGATAACCAGCTATGTGTTTGATGTAGTGCGCGCCGAAGTACCTAAACTTAAACTCGATGATGTTTTTGAACGTAAAGATGATATTGCCATTGCCGTAAAGCGCGAGCTTAACGAGGCTATGACTACTTATGGCTACGATATTATTAACACCCTGATTACAGATATTGACCCGGATCCGCAGGTTAAAAATGCCATGAACCGTATTAATGCGGCCGACAGGGAGAAATCAGCAGCCGAGTATGAGGCCGAGGCACAGCGTATTCGTATTGTAGCAAAAGCTAAGGCTGAAGCCGAAAGTAAACGCCTGCAGGGCCAGGGTATAGCCGACCAAAGGCGCGAAATTGCCCGTGGCCTTGTAGAGAGTGTTGATGTGCTTAATAAAGTGGGAATTAACAGCCAGGAGGCATCAGCACTTATTGTGGTTACACAGCATTATGACACCCTACAGGCTATTGGTGCAGATACCAACTCTAACCTTATTTTATTACCAAATTCGCCACAGGCTGGCAGTGATATGCTTAACAACATGGTAGCATCATTCACAGCTTCTAACCAGGTAGGCGAAGCTATGAAAAACGCCAAGAAACGTGCCCCTAAAGAAGAATTTAACAGGCCCGACTACCATAAACTTACAGAGCCAAAACCGGAAGACGATACCCCACCGGAAAATAAAGTGTAATACAAAGGCTTCTCTTAATTGGGAGGCCTTTTTGTAGTAGTTATACCTACAAGGTCTTAGAGACCTTGCAGGAATCTAAAGTCTACGTACATTGCTAACCTGCAAGGTTTTAAAAACCTTGTAGGTTTAAAAAAAGCAATCTTTATCTGTAATTCAAGTTAAAATATACACCCTGATTAAACTATTTATTTAATTACATGTCTTATCTTTAAACAATTAAAAACAAAAAAGTTATGAATACTAAATGGTTAAAAGTTATAATGCTGGCAGCATTATTTGCTACAGAAGGAGTTAATGCTCAGGAAAAAGTTACCAAAGGTAAACCTGACCACGTTAAAATGTTTGCAACGCTTGATACCAATAATGATGGTAAACTAAGCAAAGCAGAAGTTGATAAATCAGATAAAAATAAATTTAAAGAAAACTTTGCCACCATAGATACCAACAAAGATTCGTATTTAGATAAGGCCGAAGTTAAAGCCTATAAAGACAAAAAGAAGGCAGAAAAAAAGTCTGCAAAACAATAATAAAAACAAAAGGCTTCCTAGATTAGGGAAGCCTTTTGTTTAATATAATAAATTTTAATCATGGCTTGCCTCTTGGTATACCTTTTTGCCAAACTATATTTTCAGAGCGGCTTAGTATTATTAGTTTGTTTTTAGATTTTAGACTGAGTGTAATATCTCGGTAAGCATTACCACCTCCTCCAATAACATCTATGTGCTTATTAATTTTATATCTGCCATTAAAAAACGCCGGATATTTTGATACAATAACAATACTATCGTTATTAATAATTGTATAGGTATAGTTAATGGGATTATTATCTAAAAGCTTACCAAAACCTGACAAATCTACATCAAACCGATTGCCATCTATTGTAATAGTATGTTGAAAATCGTATTGTTTACCGTCTTTAATTATCTGTTGTACAACCCAATTACCGTTAAGTTTATAAGTAATTTTTGAAGGATATAATACAATTAAAATTACTGCCAGCAGAAATATCAAAATTACAGCCTTAATAAAGAGTTTCATACAATGATATATACTGCAATATACAATTTTATTTTTTTATATAAACAAAAGGCTTCCTTGGATAAGGAAGCCTTTTGTTATATGCAAAGCGCTTGCTAAAACATTTTTTTAAACAAAAATGTAAGCAAAGCACTTTTTATAGGGCCGCTAAAAGCGCCTAATGTTCCTAAAATCTTTTTAGGGGTCTCCCCTATCATGTTTCCGGGTTTAAGGCTTTCTTTAGTTTCGTCCAGGTCTTTTTTAAACCGGGCAAAGGCAAGGTCTTTTTCTAACTTAAGAATCTGCAGGTCTCTATTTATCTCGTCGAACGTATGGTATACTTTAGTGTTCATAGCTTAATCGTATTTTTTTAAAAATATCCTTGAGAATTGCGAAAGCAAAGGGCCCTCTACAATTTTGTCCTGAACTTTGTACACCACAATGGCCAGCACAAGATAAATAAAACCAACGGTTAAAAATCCGTAAGCAAAATTATCAAACCAATAGCCAAAGCCTAAGGCCAGGGCAATAGAAAAAAACAGTGTAACGATCATTAGCATAGTTGCAAGCAAAAATAGCTTAAGCATCATTGCTGTAGATTTCATAGCGATCTTAAAACCCCAAAGTTTGTAGTAGGCTATATTAGCATCTATCAACCTTTTGGCTTCGTTTTTAAGATCTTCGGCGTTTTCTTTTATTTCTTCAAATGCCATGGGCGAGGTTTAATAATTATTTTGCTTCTGAAGTATCTTTAACGGTTTGTTGTGCGCCGCCTTTTAATGCTTCCAGTTTTTTCTCTAATGTAGCAATAATATCGTCTGCTTTATCAGTAACGTTAGATACTAAAGTATCAAGGCCACTTTCAAGGTCGTGTTTGGTACCGCTAAATTTACCTTTTACAGTTTCGGTAAGTTCAGCCAGCTTATCTTTAATTTCGTCTGCTTTGCTGCCTACACCGTCTTTAATTTTTTTTCTTGTTTTTGCGCCTTCGTCCGGTGCAAATAAAATTCCAACTGCTGCTCCTATTGCAGCACCCGCAAGTACTGCCACTATTGTTCCTGTTTTACCAGCCATAATTATAATTTTTAAAATTAATATTTGATTATTTCTTTAATTATTATAAAGGTATCTGATTAAACATTTGTAGGATGTTAATATGTAGTTAATTGAACGCTAAAGTATGCTAAAAAAGAAAATAAGCCGATTTAAGCCCTTTAAAAATCGCGAACGATAATTATCATTTCCTACAAAAAATAATGAGGCAGCGTGCATTTATAGAGGTCACTTTTAATAGTAAACAGCTATACCATTTTTAATTTCAATCGAAAACATAAATAATAAAAAAACTCCCTGTTTAAAGGGAGTTTCTATAAATAAATACTATTAAGACTATTCTTTGCTTTCTACTTTTGCCCAGGTATCTCTTAGGCCAACCGTTTTGTTAAAAATCAATTGTTCGGCATTGGTATCTTTATCTACACAAAAATATCCAAGGCGCTGAAACTGGAAACGCTCGCCTGCCTCTGCACTTTTAAGGCTTGGCTCTAAATAGCCGGTAATAACCTCTAAAGAGTTAGGGTTAATGTATTCTTTAAAATCTACCTCTTTATCGCCATCGGGGTTTTCGTGGGTAAACAACCTGTCGTACACCCTTACCTCTGCCTTAACAGCATGCGGTACAGACACCCAGTGCAGGGTACCTTTTACCTTACGCTGACTTGCCTCGCTACCGCTACCACTACGGGTATCAGGGTCGTAAGTGGCATGAATTTCGGTAATATTACCATCGGCATCTTTTACAACAGCCTCGCCTTTAATAATGTAGGCGTTTTTTAGGCGCACTTCTTTACCAAGGGTTAAACGGAAGTATTTGTTGTTGGCATTTTCCATAAAGTCTTCCTGCTCAATATACAATTCTCTGCTAAATGGCACTTCCCTAAACCCTGCCGACTCATCTTCGGGGTTATTTTCGGCTTCAAGCCATTCTTCCTGCCCTTCCGGGTAGTTGGTAATTATAAGCTTAACAGGGTCTAACACAGCCATTACACGGGGTGCCGTTTTGTTTAGGTCTTCGCGAACGCAAAACTCTAATAACGAAACATCTATAAGGTTCTGGCGTTTTGCTATACCAATAGTATTGGCAAAATTACGGATAGAAGCCGGCGTGTAACCCCTTCTCCTCATACCGCTAATGGTGCTCATACGTGGGTCGTCCCACGCGGTAACGTATTTTTCCTGAACCAATTGCATAAGCTTACGCTTACTAACAACAGTATGGCTAAGGTTACGGCGGGCAAACTCGCGCTGTTTAGGGCGTGTTGTTGTGTTATCGTAAATCTGGTCTAAAAACCAGTCGTATAATTCTCTGTGAGGCAAAAACTCCAGCGTACAAAGCGAGTGCGATACCTGCTCTATATAATCGCTTTCGCCATGTGCCCAGTCGTACATTGGATAAATAAACCATTTTTCGCCTGTACGGTGGTGGTGCTTGTGCAGTATGCGGTACATAATAGGATCGCGCATAAGCATATTAGCAGATGCCATATCTATCTTAGCCCTAAGTACATAAGTGCCTTCGGCAAATTCGCCTTTTTTCATTTGCTCAAAAAGGTCCAGGTTTTCCTGCACAGAACGGTCTCTGTGCGGGCTATTGGTACCCGGCTGCGTTGGTGTGCCTTTTTGTTTGGCCATATCTTCGCTGCTCTGGCTGTCTACATAGGCCACTCCCCTTTTAATAAATTCTACAGCCCAGTCATACAATTCCTGGAAATAGTCAGATGCATAACGCTCTTCTGCCCAGGTGTAGCCCAGCCACTCTACGTCTTTTTTAATGGCATCTACAAATTCCTGCTCTTCTTTGGCAGGGTTAGTATCGTCAAAACGTAAGTTTACGGGTGCATTGTAGCGTAATCCTAAGCCAAAATTAAGGCATATTGCGCTGGCATGCCCCAGGTGCAGGTAGCCATTAGGCTCTGGCGGGAAACGAAAGCGCAGTTTATCTTTTGCGAAGCCGTTAGACAGGTCTTCTTCAATAATCTGCTCAATAAAATTCAGTGATCGCTCTTCGGTTAACATAGCTTGTGTAAATAAGATTGCAAAGGTAATTAAATAGTAGCAAAGTCTATAAAGTCATAAAGTTGAAAGTCTACAAAGATTTACTGAACTATGCAATTCTTTATCACTTTATGACCTTAGACTTTAGACTTCTTGTAACTTTGCGACTTTAAAACTTTGCAACTATCTACAAAATGGGAATTATAAAACTTAAAAACATACGCACTTTTTCTTACCACGGCTGCCTTGTGGAAGAAAGTAAAATAGGGTCTGATTACTCGGTTGACCTGGAAATTAAGGCCGACTTAAGAAAATCGATGGAAACCGATGAGCTTGAAGATACCGTTGATTATGTGCATCTTAATAAAATTGTAATGGAAGAAATGGCCATACGGTCTAAACTGCTGGAGCATGTTGCCCAACGTATTGTAAAGCGTGTGTTTAACGAAATACCGGCAGTATCCAGAGTTGTACTTGAGGTATCTAAACTTAACCCACCTATTGGCGGCGATGTAGAGGCTGTTACTATTCAACTGGAAGAATTCAGGGCTTAAATACCTGAATATAAAGCATAAAAAAACCGGCTAATTGCCGGTTTATTTTTTATGTGGTATCTTGTAAGTAGCATCGTTATACAAATTAAAGGCGGCTGTAACGTGTGCCAGGGCATCTTTAGCCAGCTCTGGGTCTAAGGGTGCCGGTACCATTTCGGTATCGCTTATTAGTTTAAATTGAACAGGATCTTTAAACGGCTGCATAATAACTACCTGATTGTCTACCCTAAATGCATTGGCATCATGAAACTGCATTATAGCCCTGCCTTTTACATGGTTGCTTAATTTAAACAAATCCCTTCCCGGCATGGGCGTTTGTACGGTTATGCCTGCCCTGTCCAGTAAAGATGGTGCCATATCTATCTGGCTGCAAAGCGTATTGTATTTCTGGTTTTTAGCAATGCCTGGACCTATTAGCAGCGCCGGTATGTGGAATTTATTAACCGGTACCAGGTTTTTACCCACAGTACGGGTGTTATGGTCGGCAATTACTATAAAGATGGTGTTTTTAAAATAGGCCTCTCTTTTAGCCATTTCAAAAAATTTACCAATGCTAAAATCGGCATATTTAATGGCGTTATTAACCGTAGTTTTCTTTTTATCATGCAGTTGTATGCGTCCATCAGGAAACTCAAAAGGGTCGTGGTTGGATGTAGAGAACATTAACGAAAAAAATGGCTTTCCCTTTTGGCTTTTAAAGTAATTGTTGGCTTTAGTAACCAGGTCTTCATCGCTATAGCCCCAGGTTCCCTTAAAGGCATATTTATTGCCATCGGCATCAAAATCGTCCTGGTCTACAATGTCTTCAAAGCCATTACCGTTAAAAAACGATGCCATATTATCAAAATTAGCCATACCCCCGTAGATAAAGCTGGTTGCATAGCCACGCTCTTTAAACAAATCGGCCAACGAAAAGAATCCTGATTGCGAGTTACTTAGCTTTACCACACTTTCTGAGGGCGATGGTAAAAACCCGGTAACCACAGCCTCTATACCCCTAACACTCCTCGTACCTGTGGAGTATAAGTTAGTAAACAAAAGGCCCTCTTTAGTAAGTTTATCAAATTCCGGCGTTAACGGTAATCCACCCAGGCTGCCAACATATTCGGCACCCAGGCTTTCCTGTAAAAAAATAACCACGTTATACTGCTGGTTGCTAAGGCTATCGGGCGTTTGGGTATGCAGTAACGGGATAGCAGCATTTGTAAAGTCTGATGCATTAGCCGTCATGTACTTTTTAACCCTGTTGTAGGCTTCCGCCTTATCCATTTTGCCGTACATTTTTACGGCATTGTCTTCGTTCTTTAAGCAATAGCCTGCAAAGGCAACGGTATAAAACGAATTTAACCCCAAACAATTGGTTAACTGATCGAACGAGAAAACTGCATTACTTGCGTTTATAGGACGTTTTGAGGTTAAACTGCCCCTTGCTCCTAAAAACAATAAAAAACCTATTAGAGGGAATAAAATAAGCCTCTGCTTGTAAGCCACGTAAGGTGTAGCAAATACTTTAAACCTTTTTTTGACCAGAAAGTAGATAAAAGCGGTTACAACTACTACTGCAAAGATTAAAGATGGCAGGTAGCTTTTTACCAGCGTACCCATAACTTCTTTAGGATAAACCAGGTAATCCAGGAAAATTCGGTTGGGTCTGGTATCGTATTGCTTTATAAAATTGGGCGTTGCCAGCTCCATAAACAATAGTATTACCAGAAAAAAGATATAGTAAATGTTTATAAACCTTTTAAAATAAACAAGATACCTATACGGCACAAAGGTTAAGATTACAAAAGGCAAAAACGAAAGATAGCACAGCAAAATAAGGTCGAAACGCAAGCCAATAAAGAAAAGTTTCCAGTATTGGGGGGTTTCGGCAACCCTTGAATTAAAAATAAAATATAAAATTATCCTGCTTAAAGTAGTAATTGCAAGCCCCAATATTATAAAATTGAACAACGATTTAAGGTACCGGAACTTTTTCATAAAATAATTGTATAAATTTTTGCGAATATATAATTATTTTTAGATTATTTTAACATTATTAAATTTCTAAGTAAATCTTAAGAATGTAAAAATTAGATAGCATTTTACTTGCGTTACTGCAAAATATATGTAAATTTGCCAACCGTTGAAATAAAGGGCATCTTGGCCGAGTGGCTAGGCAGAGGTCTGCAAAACCTCGTACAGCGGTTCGAATCCGCTAGATGCCTCTTAATAAAAAACCCGCTACAAGTAGCGGGTTTTTTTATGCTTAAAAGCTATTTAATTTTGCTTTTCGAACTGATTTATAGTCGATTTCATTTCTTTAGGAAACCAGCCCTGCACCAATAGTGCAATGCCAAATATCATAAGTACAACACTTATACCCCTTTTTATCTTAATGATGTTAGCGGTTGTAAGCTTGCTCCTTAACTGCTTGGCCAATGTAATTTTACCAAGGTCTATTATAAAATAAGTACCTACTACTGCTGTAAAAAACACAAACATTCTGGATGGTTTAAGGTCTAACTGTGGGCCCCAGGTAATAATAATACCCAGCCAGAACAGCAACACCCCAATGTTTATAAAGTTTAGCAAAAAGCCTTTAATATAGAGGCTTAGGTAATCTTTACGTACATTTTTAATGATGTCTTTAGCCGAATCATCTATAAGTTCGTTCTTGTTTTTGTTCACTTTTAAGAACGATATAATTCCGTACGTAAGCATAATTATGCCTCCAAAAATAAACAGTCCGGGTTCGTCCTTAATTTTTTCGAGCAGTTTATAACTGCTAAAATAAGCTATCAGTATAAAAATTATATCTGATGTTATGGCGCCCAAATCAAAGGCAATGGCGGCCTTAAAGCCTTTTAATACACTGGTTTCCAGTAGTACAAAAAAAACGGCTCCCGGCATTACGCTTAGAAAAAAACCCAGTGGAATGGCACTTAAAATATCCTGTAACATTAATCGCGTTTAGAGATGGCAAGTTACCATTTATAATCTAATTTTTAAAAACCTCTTATTTTATGATGTTTATGGTACCGCCGGCAACCTTTTTCTGGTTAACCTGCTTAGGGTTACCATAAATGTTGATCTCTCCACCGGCACGGGTTTTAGCCTCAACCAGGTCTGTAGCGGTTATAGTAGCCTCGCCACCGGCATTAATAGAAATATCGGTTTGTGTGGTATCCAGCCCTTTGCCCTTTAAAATAGCACCCGATGTTAACGTAACATCATGGTTTACAGCCTTTCCGGTAAGTTCTAATTTACCGCCGGAGTTACCTTTGGTGGTTAGTTTTTGCACGTCTACATTAAGCTTAATGGTAGAACCTTCTTTAGCATTAACCTCAAAGGCAGTAGCTTTAAAGGTATCGGCAGAGCCCACGTACGATCCTTCGCTTGCCTCTACCACCAATACACTTTTGTAGTAAACGGTAGCTTCAATATCCTCACCCTTAAGCAATTCTGTAAGTTTCATTTTAATTTTAAGATCGTTATTTTTGGTAACAACCTCTACGTCTTCGGCCCTTGATCCTTTAATAACTATCTTATTTTCAGAGCTTTTAACAAGGGTTACATTGATTTTATCAAACACCCTTACGGTAGTAAAATCGCCCAGGTTTTTGGTTACCTGTGCCGATATAAACTGGCTTAAGCCTAAAAAGGCTATTAATAGTACTTTTTTCATTTTCGATTTATTTTTTGATTATCTGATGCAATGTATTGTGTGCAAAAACACACCAAAAAAGGCTTAATATTTCACTTTCGGACTTCGAGATTCAATAAAAGCCTGTTTAATTATTCGTTTTTACGCAGGTAGGTAAAGTCAAGTTGTTTTTTAACTAAATCGGCATTTTTTACCTTAACAAAAACCTCGTCGCCCAACTGAAGGATATTTTTTGTAACCTCGCCTACCAGGGCATACTGTTTTTCGTCGAAGGTGTAGTAGTCGTCTTTAATTTCTCGAATACGGCACATGCCCTCGCATTTGTTAGATATTATCTCTACATAAATACCCCACTCTGTAACGCCCGATATTACACCCAAAAACTCTTCGTCTTTGTGGTCTAACATATACTTAACCTGCATGTATTTAATACTATCGCGCTCTGCATTGGCAGCAAGCCCTTCCATGTTGGATGAGTGGTTACACTGCTCTTCGTACACTTCGGCATCTACGCTTGCGCCACCATCCAGGTAATGCTGTAACAATCTGTGTGCCATAACATCGGGGTAACGGCGTATGGGCGATGTAAAATGCGAATAGTAATCGAAAGCCAGGCCGTAGTGCCCAATATTGTGGGTGCTGTACTTGGCCTTGCTCATAGTCCTGATAGCCAGGGTATCTACAAGGTTCTGCTCTTTTTTGCCCTGAACATCGCTTAATAGCGTGTTTAACGATTTAGATATATCACCTTTAGACTTAAAGTTAATGCTGTACCCAAATTTAGATATAACCGTTTGAAGGTTAATTAGTTTATCCTGGTCGGGCTCATCATGTATACGGTATACAAACGTTTTTTCGGGGCGCTGTTTACCAATAAATTCGGCTACCTTACGGTTAGCCAATAGCATAAACTCTTCTATAAGATGGTTGGCATCTTTAGATACTTTAAAGAACACCCCAATTGGCTCTGCCTCTTCGTTCAGGTTGAATTTTACCTCTACCTTATCAAAAGAAATGGCACCGTTGGCCATCCTTTTTTTACGAAGTATCTTAGAAAGCTCGTTAAGCTTTAAGGTAGCAAACTGAATTTCGGGCGAAACCGTATAGTCTGCTCCGGTTAACGATATCTCTGCCG
This sequence comes from Flavobacterium subsaxonicum WB 4.1-42 = DSM 21790, assembly GCF_000422725.1. Lineage (GTDB taxonomy): Bacteria > Bacteroidota > Bacteroidia > Flavobacteriales > Flavobacteriaceae > Flavobacterium > Flavobacterium subsaxonicum. Next base: position 269,729 of record NZ_KE383910.1, on the reverse strand, counting down.
GTATGGTGTCTCCTTCGGTCTCTATAATATGCTGTGCCTCTTCATAAGCAAAACGCTGGTCGGAATATATTACAGTACGCCCAAACCACTGGTTTTTAACCTCGGCTTTTTCGTTAATTTCAAATATGGCCGAGAAGGTATATTTTTCTTCGTGTGGCCTAAGCGAACACGCAAAGTTACTCAACACCTCGGGCAGCATAGGTACAACCCTGTCTACCAGGTAAACGGATGTTGCCCTTTGGTAGGCTTCGGCATCCAGTATGGTACCTTCCTGCAGGTAGTACGATACATCGGCAATATGGATACCTACCTCATAATTACCATTCTCTAATTTCTGGAACGATAAAGCATCATCAAAATCCTTCGCATCCCTCGGGTCAATCGTAAAGGTTAATACATTACGCATATCCCTGCGCCTTGCAATTTCTTCCGGATTAATTTCGGTATCAATTTTTTGTGCAAACACCTCTACATCAATAGGAAAATCATACGGCAAACCGTACTCGGCCAATATGGCGTGAATCTCAGTATTGTGTTCTCCCGGTTTGCCCAGTACGCGTATTACTTCACCAAAAGGGCTGTCGGCTTTTGCAGGCCAGTCGTCCATCTTAACCAAAACAACATCGCCGTTCTCGGCATTGCCCAGTTTATTCTTCGGTATAAAAATATCAGTATACATTTTGGCGTTGGCAGTACTAACAAAAGCAAAATTCTTTTGTATGTCTATAACACCAACAAACTCTGTTTTAAAGCGTTCCAGTATTTCTACCACTTCGCCTTCGGGCCTCCTGCCCTTTCTCCTGTTGTATATGTATACCTTAACCTTATCTTTATCAAGGGCTTTGTTAAGGTTATTGGTAGGTATAAATACATCTTCTTCCAGCTCGGGCGAAACAAAATAGGCTGTTTTCCTGCTGGTCATATCAATCTTTCCTTCTACATAGTCAAATTTAGCTATCACGCTGTATTTCCCTTTTTCTATCTCCTCTATCTTTTCCTGGGATGCAAGCAGCTTAAGTTCTTTAATAATCTCGTTCCTGCTTTGTGTATCGTTTAGTTCTAACACGGCAGATATCTGCTTGTAATTAAATGACTTATTGGGATCTTTTGCGAGTATCTTATAAATTTTTGCGGAAAAATCTTTTTCCTTTTTAGCTGACGGTTTTCCGTTTCTTTTACTCATACATTTTTTAAAATAATGCTGAAAATTACAAATAACTATTAGATTTAAGCCCCTCTTTAATGAAATAATAACTTTTAAATATTTAATTTTATACAGATATTACGTAATAATATCCTGACATGAAACATTTTGTAACCGCCGCCGTGTTTACTTACCCCCACGAAATTGCCATACTACGGCACCTGCTGCAGGATGCAGGCCTGCAATTTTACTTTGAAAACGAAACCATGCTTACCGTTGTACCCATGTATACCCAGGCACTGGGCGGCATTAAACTTAAGGTACACGTTAACGACCTGGATACCGTTAAGCTTATTCTTGACGAATTTGAGAGAGGCAACAATTTAAAAATCGTTTAAAATTTTATTTTCTTCAAAATTGTTATCAACACTTATTAATAACAACAATTCTTTTTTTAAAATTTATAAAATTTATGGTGGTTATTATAGCGTGTTAATAACCGGTATAACTTTTTTAATAAGTAGCCCTTTTACGAGTTATACAATCTTATACAAATGTTTCAACAATGTTAACAGAATGTAAATTTATAGAAATGAGCATTTTTCGTAATTTTCGCCAGGAGTTATTAACAATGGTTAAAATGTAATTAGCATTAAAAATGTTTACTAAAACCTTTGTTAATTACTGTTAATAAATCGTACAATGGGTCTGATAACTTCTAAGCAAAATTCTAAAAATAAATTTGCACAATTGGTTATCATTTCACATTATAAAAATTAGCTTACGATGTTAAAAAATCTTTCGTTTTTGATTGTATAGTTATCAACAAAGTTTGCGGTTTTCTATCTGCTTTGTTTTCAATGGCTTCGTAAACTTATAAACAATGTAGTTTTTTAACAGTTTTTAATGTATCTTAAACGCACGTGCATATACCTTAAAACTATAAATTATTAGTGTTTAATTGCTGTATTACAGTTTGTTTGATACCTTTGTATACGCAACATAACACAATTTCTTATGAAAATTTCTATTGGTAACGATCACGCCGGGCCAGACTATAAAAAAGCTATAGTAAAACATCTTGAAGCTAAAGGTATTGAAGTTATAAACCACGGTACCGATACAGCCGACAGTGTAGATTATCCTGATTTTGTACACCCGGTTGCCATTGATATAGAAAACGGAACCGTAGATATTGGCATTATCATCTGCGGAAGCGGAAACGGTGCTGCCATTACCGCCAACAAACACCAAAAAATTAGGGCTGCCCTGTGCTGGACCAAAGAAATCAGCGCACTGGCTCGCCAGCATAACAATGCCAACGTAATAAGCATACCGGCACGTTATACATCGATACAGCAGGCTATAGAAATGGTAGATACTTTTCTGGATACCCCGTTTGAAGGTGGCCGCCACCAAACCCGTATAGATAAAATTTCGTGCTAAGACTTTAGCCGTTATCATATAAAAATTCCGCCCCTTGAGGCGGAATTTTTGTTTTTATATCAAGGGCTATTGACGCAATTAACGTTAATTCAGTCAACCAACTGACGCAATTAATGTAAATTCAGTCAACCAACTGACGGAATTTACATTTTTTTTGTAATTTTGTATAGCTTATAAATACATAATGCTATGCCAAATTATTTTAAACGTGCTGTTTTAGAAGACTTTAAAAATAAAATTATACCCAATAAAGTGCTTATTTTATTAGGGGCAAGGCGTGTTGGCAAAACACAGCTTATAAAAAAGTATTTAGAACAGCTTGCCCCTCAAAGTTATTTGCAGCTTAACGGCGAAGATATTAACGATAGTAACCTATTGCAGGAACGCTCTGTAAGCAATTATACGCGGTTGCTTGCCAATGTAGATTTACTTGTTATAGACGAAGCACAGAACATTCCGCAAATTGGCGCCATATTAAAGCTTATTGTAGATAGTATACAAGGCATTAAGGTTATAGCCACAGGATCGTCTATGTTCGATCTATCCAATAACCTTGGCGAACCCCTGGTTGGCCGTAAAAACACACTCTACCTCTACCCGCTTGCGCAGATGGAATTTGCCGAATTTGAAAACTATAAGCAAACCACTGAGAATTTAGAACAACGCCTGCTGTTTGGGGGCTACCCTGAACTGGAGCAGTACCCTGACTGGGAAGATAAAAAAGAGTACCTGTTTGAAATTATAAACGCGTACCTGCTTAAAGACATACTTGTTTTTGAGGGCATTAAAAACTCTGATAAAATTTACGACCTGCTAAGGCTCATTGCTTTTCAGGTGGGTAAAGAGGTATCGTTGCAGGAGCTGGGCAATCAGCTTCAGCTGTCTAAAAATACGGTAGAAAAATACCTGGACCTGCTTACCAAAGTTTTTATACTGTTTAAGGTAGAGGGCTTTAGCCGAAATCTTAGAAAAGAAATTACAAAATCCAGCCGCTGGTATTTTTACGATAATGGTATTAGAAATGCCATTGTAAACAATTTTAGCAGGCTCGACCAGCGTACCGATACCGGAGATCTATGGGAAAATTACCTGGCGGCAGAAAGGGTTAAAAAGCAGCAGTATCACAAAATAAGGGCTAAAAACTATTTTTGGCGTACCTACGACCAACAGGAAATGGACTGGCTGGAAGAACACGGCGAGGCACTTGCCGGCTTTGAATTTAAATGGAGCGAAAAAAAGAAAGCCAAAATACCGGCGGCTTTTGCAAAAGCCTACCCCAATGCTGCTTTTGAGGTTATTAACCGCTCCAACTATCTGGATTTTATACAATAACCCCCTACTCCAATATCTTTAAAATGGCGTTGCCAAGGCCGGTAGTCTCGTCAGAATATGTATTGGTAAGCACCACCACGCCGCATTGTTTTTCTTTAATATAGCCAATATAGCTGCTAAAGCCGCCGGTACCGCCGTTGTGCCAAACCACAGTATTGCCTGCTTTAGTGTTTTGTATAACCCAGGCCAGGCCCATAGTTAATTTATTTTTTGTAAAGGTGGGTTTATGCGCCAGCTGCATGGCCGGTGTAGCATCTTTAAGGTTGGCATTAAGGTAGGTAGCCATATCCTGAATGTTAGAGCGTATGCCGCCCGCTGCAGGTATGCCCCCAAAATCCCAATGGGGGGTTTCAAGGCCATCGTTGTATCCGGTTACAAAATTTGCGGCCTGGGCGGCAGGCACATCTACAAAAGTAGCGCTCATTTTTAACGGATTGGTAATGTACGTAGCCAGCAGCGTTTGGTACGGCTGCCCATACGCCTTTTCTAAAATAAGGCCCAAAACCGCCACACCGGTGTTAGAATATTCTTCGGCAGTGCCTGGGGCCTGCGCTAATTTTAGTTTAGAAAGATAGTTATAGTACATAGCAGCCGTATAGTTTTTATACGGATCGTTCTCATCATAACCCTCGTGCTTTTCAAAATCGTCCGGCATCCGCGGAATGCCCGATGTATGGTTGGCCAAATGCTTTATTAGAATGGGCTTGCCATTAAACGTAAGGTTGGCGCATTGGGCAGGCAGGTAGTTGCGAATATCATCATCTAACAATAGTTTCTTGTCGATAACCGCCTGTGCCAGCAGCGTAGCGGTAAAGGTCTTGGATATCGACCCAATTTCGTACACCGTAGTGTTTTTGGGCAGCTGGGCCGAATTTTTTTCGGCTTCGCCGTAGTAGTAAAACTCGGTGCGGTTGTCTTTGGTAACCACAAGGGTAACACCAACAATGTGCGGGTCTTTCATAAAATCAACCACCAGTTTGTCTACCATAAGCGCAATGGGGTTATCCCTCTTGTTGCTTTTAAGTATGGGGCCTTTGCGTTCCACTTTCTCTACAAACGGGCGAAGTATAAACCCGTCAACCAGCCCATCGGGCGTGCAGGCAAGGAACATGCCAAAAACACCGCCATCAAACGTGGTTTTATAGACCCTGAAACCATCTTTATTATATGCAAACTCGGCCGAGAGCATTTGCCCGTTGGCCGAAAAAGAGTTGAGTAGGCCGGCAAACTGTTGTTCGGTTTGCTGCTCTTTAAACCGTGGCGAAAGCAGGCTGTAAACACCGGCATAGTCTACATTGTTGTAGCGTGTTTTTATTTGCTCCACCACCGTTTTGTAAACATCATCCTGCGCAGTGGCTGCGGTAACGGTAAACATAAAAAACAGGGCGTACAATAAAGTCTTCATAACGGTGTGGAATTAAGATGTAAACACCAAATTTAGAATTTTTAGGGGAGGTTTGATACATTATTATTCCTCAAATATTTTTGGGAATTATTTAATGCTCCTCCAGCCAGGCCAAGGCTTCTTTTTTTACTAACGAGTCGATATATATTTTTACTACATGATTACATCTCCATAACATAACCTTATGATTAACGACTAAATCTCACTAATTCATCAGGTAGTTGTGCTTCCAATTGATCGTCCCAATACGTACCTATTAAAATGTCATCGTTAATAAAGCCTTCTCCAAAAAATTGAGCTACTCCATTATTTAACCATTCTAAAGTAAAAATGTTTAAATTTAGATTTTTCATTACAATTTTTAGTTTTCTAGTTTGTGCTCCACCATCAAAGTAGGTAGAATCATACTCTCCTACAAAACTCTCATTATTCCCAATTTGTAAATCAGCGCTTTCAGTAAAAATCGTATCATTTGTGGTATTGTAAAATTCGCCGGTTAAATTTCCATTTGAAGTGCGCCGAAGATAAAAGCTTCCTAATATCATAGTGTTTAGTTTAAATGATAAACATACAAAATTCCTCCCTCAAAAAACATTTGGCATATTTGTATCGAGCACTGGTGCTAAATTCTTTATAAAATGAAATCATTTATACTGATTTCACATTTTCCATCAGAAAAATGTGACGTTGCCCAAGCTATTCCCTTATCTTTTTGTTCTTTGAAATAGTAGAAAATAAACACTTTTTCAGCAGTATGAAAAATTTCATCATAAATTTTGTTGGCTAGCCATTCAATTTCTGGTTTGTGTATAATTGATTCTAGCATTATGCTTATAACTCCTTTTGAATTAATTTTATAAAAATTTTGTTCAGTTATTTCGAAGGAAATATTTTTTGAATGTGTAATGGAGGCGGGAATTATTTTCAAATAGTCAACATTTTCGCCAAACGGATTCAAAACTCTGACAGCTTTAAATTTATATGACTTAGTTAAATGTTCAATTTGATAGAACTTTATGTCTCTGCCATATAGTGTACTAAACATTTCTAATTTATGAGCTTCAGGCATTCTCAAACCAAAATAAATTGATTTTAATGCTTGGTAATTATAGCATTGTTTTCCTGAATAATCAGTAATTATTCGATGTTCTTCCTCATACTCCCAACGCTTAGATTTGAAACCAGATAATTTATGAATAAGATTATTTTTTCTATTGTTGATATCCGCAATACTTATTTCTGGAGGTAATTTATTATAAATGACTGGAAAAGAAAATACTTTTTCGGTTTTAAAAGTTTGTATCAAGGTATCTAAATCGTATTCTATACAAAATCCCTTATGTGAATTAGCATAATGAGCCCAAAGTAATTCATCCAAATAATTCTTTGATAAAGAATAAATACCGATTCTTTTGTTTAAAGAAAGGAAATTTTCTAAAGCTTCATGTACATTGTGTAATTTTTGGTCTAAATTTTTTCCTAAAAGCCAGCTAATAGATTTAGACTGCTTAATAAATTTTTCAGATTTGATAATAGTTTCCCATGGATCATTAAGTTGATCTATACTGGAACTCCAAAAATAATTTCTCTCAATAGAACCTAAATCTCTTTTAAAGTCATCGTTACTACCGCCTCTATACTTATATACTAACATCTGAACCTGATTAATTCTACCAAACATACAAAATTCCTCCCTCAAAAAACATTCAAATAACTCCAATTAAATTGGCATATTTGTATCCCTTATTTTACAAGCCATGACAAACCTACAATACATACTGGGCCAGGTTGCTGCGCCGCAAAAAAGCATAGAAAACACCCTTGGGCTACTGGCCGAAGACTGCACTATTCCCTTTATTGCCCGTTACCGTAAAGATATGACCGGCAACCTCGACGAAGTAGTTATAGAGCAGATAGCCAAGCTTAGCCAGGCCTATGATGCCATTACTAAACGCAAAGATGCCATACTTAAAAGCATTGCCGAACAAAACGCGCTTACGCCCGAGCTGAACCAGAAAATAACAGCCAGCTTTGACCTTACCGAGATTGAAGACCTGTACCTGCCCTACAAAAAGAAAAAGAAAACCCGCGCCGATGCCGCCCGCGAAAAAGGGCTGGAGCCGCTGGCTAAAATTATCATGGCGCAAAATGCCGACGATGTCGATTTTATTGCAGCTAAGTACCTTAACGACAAGGTAGGTAACGAAGATGAGGCGCTACAAGGAGCCCGCGATATTATTGCCGAATGGATTAACGAGAACGTGTACATACGCAAAAGCCTGCGCCGCATTTTTGGCCGCAAAGCGGCTATTACTACCAAAGCGGTTAAAACTGCCGACCCGGAAAAAGCCAAGAAATTCGAGCAGTATTTAGACTGGAGCGAAAACCTGACCAAAGCGCCGTCGCACAGGCTGTTGGCCATGCTTCGCGCCGAAAACGAAGGTATTATAAAATTTAAGGTCGATATTGATAGTGAAGAAGCCATAGACCTGATGGACGAGGCCATTATTAAAAACAAAAAAGAAACGGCCGTACACCTAAAAAAAGCTATAGACGATAGCTACAAACGCCTGCTGGCACCGGCAATTTCTAACGAGGTATTGCTGGAAGCTAAAACCAAGGCCGATGCCGTAGCCATACAGGTTTTTGCCGGCAATTTGGGTCAGCTTTTATTAGCGCCGCCTTTAGGTGCCAAGCGTATTTTGGCCATCGACCCCGGTTTTAGGAGTGGCTGCAAAATTGTGTGCCTGGACGAAAAAGGCGACCTGCTGTATAACGAAACCATTTTTCCGCATGCGCCGCAAAACGAGACTGCCATTGCCATGAAAAAAATCCGCTCTATGGTAAACGCCTATAAAATAGATGCCATATCTATTGGCAACGGAACGGCAAGCCGCGAGACCGAGTATTTTATTAAAAAAATAGCGTTCGATACCCCGCCGCAGGTATTTGTGGTTAGCGAGGCAGGGGCATCGGTATATTCGGCGTCAAAAATTGCAAGGGATGAATTCCCAAAATATGATGTTACGGTTAGGGGCGCCGTATCTATTGGCCGCAGGCTGAGCGACCCACTTGCCGAACTGGTAAAAATAGACCCCAAAGCCATTGGCGTAGGGCAGTACCAGCACGATGTAGACCAGGGCAACCTTAAAAACGAGCTGGATACCGTGGTAATGCGCTGTGTAAACTCGGTGGGGGTTAATGTAAACACGGCAAGTAAGTCGTTGTTAGGCTACGTATCGGGCATTGGCGAAAAGCTGGCCGAAAATATTGTGGCCTACCGTAGCGAAAACGGTCCGTTTGAAGACCGCAGGCAGCTTAAAAAAGTGCCAAGGCTGGGGGAGAAGGCCTACCAGCAGGCGGCAGCGTTTATTCGTATCCCGAACGGCAAAAACCCATTAGATAACAGCGCGGTGCACCCCGAAGCCTACCCCATTGTCGAAAAAATGGCTAAGGACCTGAAACTTAAGGCAGCCGACCTGATTTCTAATAAAGAGGCCATTGCCAAAGTAAATGTGGCGGGCTATGTTACGCCCGAAATCGGGCAGCTTGGCCTTAAAGATATTTTAAAAGAACTGGAAAAACCGGGGCTCGACCCCCGAAAAGCCGCCAGGGTTTTTGAATTTGACCCTAACGTTAAAACCATTGCCGACTTACGTACAGGCATGGTACTGCCGGGTATTGTAAACAACATTACCAATTTTGGTTGTTTTGTAGATATAGGCATTAAAGAAAGCGGCCTGGTACACATCTCTCAGCTTAAAGAAGGCTTTGTAAGCGACGTTAACGAGGTAGTCAAACTTCACCAGCACGTACAGGTAAAAGTGGCTGAGGTAGACGAACAACGCAAACGCATACAGTTAACGATGATACTTTAAGAAGTTGATTTGGTGATGCGTTGATTTGGTTGTTGGTTGCGGGTTGTTAGTTGCCAGTTGATGGTTGTTGGAGTTTTTCCATTTCGACCGTAGCCCTCGCGTGGTTGTTTGATGTATTACTCTTCACGTACCGTCCT
>NZ_KE383910.1:151844-259045 GCF_000422725.1 Flavobacterium subsaxonicum WB 4.1-42 = DSM 21790 | reverse complement strand
CACATACTGTTAGTATCCCGAGTGGGATCACCACACTCCGCAAGCTACGCTCGTGATGACAGTACGGATAGAGAGCATGAACTAAATATTATTTTTTCACGTACCGTCATCGCGAGGGAGGCACGACGAAGCGATCCCACACGCAGCACACATATTATCAATTACGTTATTCCGAGTGGGATCACCACGCTCCGCAAGCTCCGCTCGTGATGACAGTACCGGGTACAGTGTATATTCTAAGCCAAATAACCACCCGAGGGCTATGCCCGAACGGACGAAGTAAATTCACCCCTACAAAACCCACCTGTACAAACACAGCTCTACATCATCATTAGGTATGGTAATAAACTTCTCGAAAGACAGCCCGATTTTAACCAGCAAATTTTGCGATGCCGTATTATCTTTAGTGGTAATGCCGCTAATTTCGGTCATATTAAAAAGGTTTACGGCAGCATCTTTAAGCTGGCTAACGGCCTCAAAAGCATAGCCCTGTTTTTCGAATTGGGGCAGCAGGGCAAAGCCAATATCAATACCGCTAAGCCCTTCGCGGTCATACAGGCCGCACGTGCCTATTTTTTTGCCGTCGCTTTTACGTACCATAGTGTAGTTACCATAACCCAGCCTATTAAGCTGTGGGGTCATGCGGTTGGCAATGTAGGCCCGGGCTTCGGCAACGGTGGTAACCTTCCTGTCGCCCACAAACTGAATCCATTTGGGGGTGTTAAGCAGCTTTAAAATAAAAGCGGCATCTGTGGCATCTGTTGGCCTAAGCAGTAAACGTTCGGTTTTAAAGGTTTTAAAATCCATAGGTTTAAACATTTAATAGGGGGCAGGTACAATTTACACCACATCAAAAACCCCTTTAAAGCATTACCTTAAAGGGGTTCTTTTTTATTTATAATAAAAATATTATAATTTATTTTCTTCCGCAGCTTTCTTAGAAGTTGCAGGCTGGTTCTCGTCTTTGGCGGCGTTTTTAAATTCCTTGATACCGGTGCCTAATCCTTTCATAAGCTCGGGGATTTTCTTTCCTCCAAACAGCAACACAATAATTACCAGTATTACAAGTATTTCTGTTAAACCTAATTTTCCCATGACAACAAAGTTTTAATTATTCGACAAAGTTAAAGATAAAATGATTTCGTTAAACTATTTACGACAATTATTTGATTATGGTTTGCGTTAAATAAAATAAAATATTTGCATGCCCCATATTTTTGGGTAAGGTTTACTTACAAGAAAACAAGAAAATAGGGCAGGATTAGTATATTTGTCAATTAAACCATTATTATGTGCGCTAAGAGGCTTAAAAAGCAAATTATCAGGAAAAAGCTGTTAAACAAAAACCGCCTGGTAATACTTAACGAAGATACATTTGAAGAGATCTTTTCGCTCAGGCTTAACCTTATGAATGTTTTTGTGGGCATTACCACCATAAGCATTGTAATGATAGCCCTTGTTACCTACATTATTGCCTTTACCCCCCTTAGAGAATATATTCCGGGCTATGCCTCTACAAAACTTAAGCGCGAGGCCACGGCCAATGCTGTAAAATCCGACTCGCTTATTAAAGTTATCGAAGAAAACTCGGCCTACCTCGCATCGGTTAAGCGCGTGCTTACCGGCGAGCTCGATAAAACCCAGCTAAGCCGCGACTCCATTAAACCATCGGAACAAAAAGAACTTACCGAAGAAGACATGAAACCCAGTGAGGCCGACCTGAAACTGCGCGAAGAGGTGGCCCTGGAAGATAAATATAACCTGTTCGAAAAGGCTCAGCCAAAAGTAAATGTAGTGTTGTTTGCCCCCGTGCAGGGCCATATTACAGAGCCTTATAGCGCTACAAAAAGGCATTTTGCGGTTGAGGTTGCCATTGCCAACAACACGCCCGTTAAGGCTATTGCTGCCGGTACGGTGGTATTGGCCGACTGGACACCTACCAACGGCAACGTGATTATTGTTCGCCATAACGATGGTATTATATCGGTATATAAAAAGGCGGCATCATTAACCAAAGAGCAGGGAGACATTGTACGCTCGGGCGAGGTTATTGCCCTTGCAGGCTCAAGCCAGCCGGGTGGGTCGCAACTGCACTTTGAGCTCTGGAAAGACGGCTACCCTATAAACCCAACCCAGTTTATTGATTTTAATTAATTTATGGATATGGAAAATATAACAGATTTGGTTTTGCAGGTTCCGTTCCTGTGCGGCAGTGTATTTCTTATTGTAGGTGGCATTATGTATTTTGCGCCACCTTCCAAAATCAACGGGCTGTATGGCTACCGCACATCATCATCCATGAAATCTCAGGACCGCTGGAACTTCTCTCAAAAATATTCGGCCAAAAAAATGGTAACGGCAGCAGTAGTTATGCTGCTTTTTTCGTTAACAGGATTTTTGTTCGCCATGCCGGAAGTTACCAAAACCGCGATTGGCATGGGCCTTATGCTAAGCAGCTGTGTGTACATGATAGCGGCTACTGAGATGGCCATTAAAAAACGATTTAAAGATTCTTAAACCCACCCCAACCATGTCGTTAAAAACATTTGGTGCAAAAATATTCGCTTCGGTTATACACGGTAAAACCCAAAAATGGGCACAAAACCCTGTGGCAACGCAGCAAAAAGTATTTAATAAACTACTGGCGGCTGCCAAAGACACCCATTTTGGCAAAGACCACGGCTTTGAGGGCATAACCACCCCCGCCGATTTTGCGGCTAAAGTTCCCGTACGCGATTATGAGGGCCTTAAAAACTATGTAGACCGCGTTGTGCATGGCGAGGCCGATGTGCTTTGGCCGGGCAAGCCCCTGTATTTTGCCAAAACATCGGGCACTACAAGCGGTGCCAAATACATACCGCTAACTAAAGAGAGCATGCCCTACCATATAGAGGCAGCGCGCAACGCAATACTGGCTTATATTTACCAAACGGGTAAATCGGCGTTTGTAGACGGTAAGATGATTTTTTTACAGGGCAGCCCCGAACTCGACGAAAAGCACGGCATTAAATTTGGCCGCCTTAGTGGCATTGTAGCCCATTTTGTACCGGCCTACCTGCAAAAAAACCGCATGCCCAGCTGGGAGACCAATATTATAGCAGACTGGGAAACTAAGGTAGACGCTATTGTGGGAGAAACGTACCATGAAGATATGCAGGTAATATCGGGCATACCAAGCTGGGTGCAAATGTATTTTGAAAAGCTACAGCAAAAAGAGGGCAGGCCTGTAGGCGATATTTTTAAAAATTTTAATCTGTTTATATACGGTGGCGTAAACTACGAGCCCTACCGCGCCAAATTCGAAAGCCTTATTGGCCGCAGGGTAGACAGTATAGAACTTTTCCCCGCATCCGAAGGTTTTTTTGCCTACCAGGATTCGCAAACCGAAAAAGGGATGCTGCTACTGCTTAATGCCGGCATTTTTTACGAATTTATAAAAGCTGATGATTTTTTTACCGAGAATCCGCGCCGCTACACTATTGGCGAGGTTGAGGTAGGTGTAAACTACGCGCTCATCATCTCTACCAACGCCGGCCTGTGGGCTTACAATATTGGCGATACTATTGCCTTTACATCAACAGCGCCGTACAGGGTGGTAGTAACCGGAAGGATAAAACATTACATATCGGCCTTTGGCGAGCACGTTATAGGCAAAGAGGTAGAGAGTGCCCTTAATGAGGCGGTTGCCGGCACCAACGTTACGGTAAATGAGTTTACCGTTGCCCCACAAATAACCCCCGCCACCGGGTTGCCCTACCACGAATGGTTTATAGAGTTTGAAAAAGAACCCGAAGACATAGACGCCTTTGCCCTTGCTATAGATGCCGCCATGCGCAAGCAAAATGTGTATTATGACGATCTTATTGCGGGCAATGTGCTGCGCACGCTGGTTATTACTAAGGTAAGCAAGAATGGTTTTCAGGAATACATGAAATCTATTGGCAAACTGGGTGGCCAAAACAAGCTGCCCCGCCTGGCTAACGACCGTAAAATTGCCGATGCCCTAAAATAAGCATCCTTTTAAAGCAACCCCTGCGTGTTTTTTGCGTCTTTGCAGGGTGTGCTGCCACGGGCAGCATAATTCATAGATATAATATGAAACAAAAAAGAGACTATACTACAGAGGCTACACGGAAAGGGTAGACCGGCTTTCCAACATATTTAAACGCGGAAAGATAAAGGGCAGGGCAGAACATGAGTTTGCGGTAGATGTAATTGTGCCCTATCAGCAAATGGGAAAGATTACACAAGATCAGGCTTCGGCATTATCGGCTATGATTGGAGAATATGAAATGCGGGGCTTCAAACGTTAAACTTCACTAAAAAATAAATCATACATTTGCGCAAAATTGAATGATGCAGGGAATTAAGAACATATCACGGTCGCGGGCGCAGGAATCTTCTGCCGCCATAGAGCGCCTGTATATTACCATGAGGCACCTGTTTAACCGCGGGTTCTATAAGCCCATGGGGGTATCGGGCGATACGTTGCGCGAAGCATTGCTATCATTACGGCCTGAAATTTACGGCTCTATTGCCGAAGAAAAAGCCGAGCTTAACGGACTGTTATATGTTATAGAGCGCCTGCCTGTGGGCATAGAGCAATGCAGGTTCATCAATTTAACGTCAGACGAAGGGTATTCCAAATCGCATTTTAAGGCTATTGTTCCGCCTAAGCGAAAGCGCAACTGCTACCGCATAGACGAGGAGCAGATGAATGTGGAAATTACCCGTGGGCGAAGCGATATTTACGACATACTTACCCACCTTACCTTTATTTTTATCGAATCGCAAAAAATAAAGAACCGGGTTTTAATAGACGATAACGGCGAAATTGCACGCGACTGGCTTAAACTGGAGCAAATTATTGCCACACAGGAAAAGCTAACGCTGGAGGAGCGCGAGCAGGCCATATCGCACATATCTAATATACTGGCACGCACCTTTGCCGAGATTACCGATATTTACGATGCTTTTGGCAGCAAAGCGGCGCCCGACAGGTTTTTGCACATTATCTACTGGCTGGGCAAACTTGCTATAGAAGAGGGCATGGGCGGCCCTAAGCGCACCGTTACCTTCAGCACCATATTGCAGGAGCGGTTAGGGCACCACATACACGGCGAAATATGGGCCGACAATATAAAGGCCGTTTTAAAGCAAAACGGGCTGTTAGAGCGCCCCATACACATTATTAGCGCCAACATGCACAGCGTTATGAACTCGTTGTTTGCACCACCGCTTTTAAAAGCCAAATTTAAAGACAAGACCGATTTTTTTATATTCGAAGAGCTAAGCAAGGCTACCAACGGGGCCATGCGCGACAAGGTGCAGGAAACTGCACTTAAAAACGGCATGGTGTATATGCCAGATACATCGGGCACCAATATAGACGTGCAAATTTTTGATACCGATAAGATCGACTTTGCCCAAACGGCATTCCCCACCGCACAAATTGGCAATAAAAAGCCGATAATTGTAGTTATGGACTATGCTTTTGGCGAACAGGCGTACGAGACTATAGACGAGCTGCTTAAGCCATACAAAGAGGCAGGCACCAAAACATTTTTAAACGTAGAGTCGGTTTCTATAATGGGCAAGGCCGGTATATTAGAAGGCAACAAGGGCGACATCATGATACCCTCTGCCCACATAAACGAGGGCACGGGCGATAATTATCCGTTTGATAACCAGCTTACGCTGGAGATGCTGCAGGGGCAGGGCATACCTGTTTTTGAAGGACCAATGGTTACGGTACTGGGCACATCATTACAAAACCGCGACCTGCTTACCTTTTTTAACCAAAGCACCTGGGGCGTTATAGGCCTTGAGATGGAAGGCGCCTACTACCAAAAGGCCATACAGTCGGCATCCAAAATACGCAAAAGCATTAACCCCAATGTAAAGGTGCGCTATGCGTATTACGCGTCAGATAATCCGCTGGAAACCGGCAGTACGCTGGCATCGGGCGGTTTGGGCACTACGGGGGTAAAGCCAACGTACCTTATCACCATAAAAATTTTAGAACAAATATTTAATATCCAATAATAAACTATGGACAACCACGCAAACCAGAGTAACGAGATTGACCTGTCTTATGTAAGTCAGAAAATAAAGAAATCCCTTTCTAAGGTTAACGATTCTTTTTTTGATGCCATTCTTTTTGTTAAACGCTATATTATAGTCATTGTAATAGTTATAGCGGTGGGCGTTACCCTTGGTACACTGAAAGATGAAAACCAAACCTACGACCAAAAAGTATTTGTAACCCCTAATTTTAAAAGTGTAGATTACCTGTACGGCCAAATCCAGCAGCTAAACTCTAAGATAAGGGCTCACGATACCGAATTTTTAAACAAAATAGGCCTTAAGTCGCCGGAAATGATAGCCGGGCTTGACCTTGAACCCATAGTGGATATTTATGAATTTATAGATGAGGTAGACAACGAAAAAGTGGCCAGCAGAAAATTTGACCTCTTTAAGCTTATTGCCGAAAATGGCGAGATGGAAAAAATGCTGGAAGAACAAACCACCAGTAAAAATTACAACAACCAGGTTATAGTTATAACCACAAGGGGCATTGTAACTAAGCAGGATGTTGTAGACCCTATACTTAACTACTTAAATTCTGATGCGTATTACAAGCAAATACAGGCAGAATATATTAAAAACCTTGATGTAGAAATTACTGCCAACGATACGCTTATTAAACAAATAGACGGTATTCTTAACAGTTTTTCTAACCGTAAAAACGGTGGTAACAACATGGTGTCTTTTAATAACGACGGCCAGCTAAACGATGTTATAGAAACCAAGAACAAGCTTGTTGCGCAACAGGCCCTTAACAATATTAAAAAGGTAAACTATACAAGTATTGTTAAAGAAAAAGGCACTGTTTTAAACTTTAAAAGAAAAGGTATTACAAACGGTAACAATAAAATTATTTATCCTGTGGTGTTGCTGTTGCTATTTGTATTTGTAATGCTGTTTATTAGTTATTACAAAAGCCAGGTACGCAAAAGAAAAGCACTTGCTCAAAACATATAATATACTTTAAGAATACGATATAATGATATTTACACCCACAAAACCCGAAGGCTGTTTTATAATAGAACCTAATGTTATAAAAGACCAGAGGGGTTACTTTATGGAGAGTTTTAACCAGGCCCGTTTTGAGGCTGCTACCGGCATTACTACACCTTTTGTGCAGGACAACCAGTCGTACAGCTCTAAAGGCGTGCTAAGGGGCCTGCATTACCAAACCGGAGACTATGCACAGGCAAAGCTGGTGCGTGTATTACAGGGCGAAGTATTAGATGTGGCTGTAGATATAAGGCCGGGCTCTGCAACCTTTGGAGAGCATGTGGCCATAGTATTAAGCGCAGAAAACCAAAAGCAGCTGTACATTCCGCGTGGGTTTGCACACGGCTTTTTGGTACTAAGCAATACAGCTACCTTTTTTTACAAATGCGATAACCTGTACAATAAAGAATCTGAAGGGGGTATTATTTACAACGACCCAACCATTGGCATAGACTGGTCCATGCCCGAGGCCGACCTGTTAATATCTGAAAAAGATACCATCCTGCCAACGTTACAAAGCAGTAAAAAAGCATGGTAGTTTTAGTTACAGGCGCTTTTGGCCAACTGGGGCAGGCCTTGCAGGCACTGGCACCACAGTACAGTGAAATTGAATTTTACTTTGCAGGTTCGGCGGAAGCCGATGTAACGTCTAAAGAAAGCCTTGATGCTATTTTTAGTAAGGTACAGCCGCAGTTTTGCATTAATGCATCGGCTTATACCGCTGTAGATAAAGCCGAAAGCGAGCAGGATAAAGCCTATGCCGTAAACGTTACCGGCGCAAAAAACCTTGCTGAGGTTTGTAACGGGCACGGCACTGTTTTACTGCACGTATCTACCGATTTTGTATTTGATGGCAGTAAAGATAGTCCGTATACAGAGGAAGATACAACCAACCCACAAGGTGTGTATGGCGCTACCAAACGCGATGGCGAAATCGAGATTCAAAACATCCTTAAAGAGCATTATATTATTAGAACGTCGTGGGTATACTCAGAGTACGGTAATAATTTTTTAAAAACCATGCTGCGCCTTGCGGCAGAGCGCGATACCCTTAGCGTGGTTAACGACCAAACCGGTACGCCAACCAACGCTAACGACCTTGCCCAAGCCTTGCTACACATTATTAAAAGCGGCAAACAGGCCTATGGTATTTATAACTACAGTGCACAGGGGCAATGTACCTGGTACGGGTTTGCTAAAAAAATATTCGAGGTGCATAACGTTACCATCACTTTGCTGCCCATACCAACAACGGCCTATCCAACACCGGCAAAAAGGCCGCAATACAGTGTACTTAGTAAACAAAAAATTGAACGTGTTTTCGGCCTCAGCATAAAAAACTGGGAAGACGCGGCAATGTAGCATCGTTTAAAACGCATTATTTAAAATATAAAGTTAACAACAGGCCATTAGGGCTATAAACCGCCAATGCAAAAAATAGCTGTTATATTTCCGTTTTATAACGAAGAAAAAAGAATGCGTGCAGAATTGCTTGAGGCAATGCTTGCCTGGCCCGATGTAGATATGTACCTGGCCAACGATGGCAGTACAGATGCTACTTTGCCCATGCTGCAAAGCCTGGCCGCACAATACAGCGCTAATTGCTTTGTAGAAAACTATACCAAAAACCAGGGCAAGGCGGCTACAATTTATCACACAGTAAACAAGGTTATAAGTACAGGCAATTACACCCATGTTGCTTATTTTGATGCCGATTTTTCTACCCCGTTAACCGAGGTTAAAAGAATGTTCAGGGCACTGCAAAAACACCCCGAAAAGTTTATAATTGGCTGTAGGGTGCTGCTGCTTAATGCAGATATAAACAGAAAGCTTTACAGGCACATTATAGGGCGCTTTATAGCAACACTGGTGGGCTTTAATTTTAAACTGGGCATTTATGATACCCAGTGCGGAGCCAAGATATTTCCGGTTGCCATAGCGCAGGCCGGTTTTAAAGAACCTTTTTTAACCAAGTGGCTGTTTGATGTAGAAATTTTTATAAGGCTAAAAAAAGCAGGGCTTTTAACTATGGGCAAAGAATTTCCGTTAAATAGCTGGCAGGATGTTAACGGCTCTAAGCTTAACTGGAAAATGGGCTTTAAAATTTTAAGAGAAGTACTTTTACTCAACAAGTACAAAACCAAATAACCCTAATTGCTCGAGTAAATACTACATACAATAGACCAAATAAATTATGAATATAGCGGCGTATTTAAAAACAAAAAATTTTATAGTATTTGCACTGGCATTTCTTATTGTTATTTTAACTTTTCATGCTGCTTTTGGCCTGTCTATCATAATACCTACTAATATAAGCTGGCTAATGTCTGTAAGGCACGATTGGGGTCAGCATTATTTAGGCTGGGCTTTTTACCGCAATGAGCCGTGGACTTTTCCATTGGGTGAAATGAACGCAATATGTTATCCAAGCGGTACCAATGTTGGCTATTTGGATGCTATTCCGTTAGTGGCAATTTTAATGAAACCTTTCAGCTCTCTTTTGCCTGAAGATTTTCAGTATTTAGGATTTTGGATGCTAACATGTTATATAATGGTTGCCTACTATACCATTAAAATTTTTAACCTATACAATGCCAAGACCTTTTACATTATTGCAGGTTTAGTGCTTATGGTAGCAAATCCGGTACTATTGTTCAGGAGCATGCACCCTGCACTTTGTGCCCAGGGGTTTATAGTAGCTTCTATATATTACTATTTAAAGCCTGCTACACTGCAAAATGTTAAAAGCCTTAATAAATATCAGGTTATACTTGTTGCACTTAGTGCTCTAATAACACCTTATCTATGCTTTATGATAATGGGCTTTAATTTTATATTACCCATTAAGCATTATTTTTATGATAAGCTGTTAACCAAAAAACAGGCTTTTGCATACCCATTGGTTTCGTGTGCAATAGTAATAATTTTATGGGTTATAGTAGGCATGATAAAAATTGGTGCCCAGGCTAATCTTGAGGTTGGAGAGAGTTATGGCCTTTATGCTCTTAATCTTAACAGCCTTATAAATTCAGGAGGTTTTTCTTTTATAATGCCACAAATGCCTTGGTTTAGCTGGCACCAGTACGAAGGCTATATGTATCTTGGTGTAGGCATTATGGTACTTATAGCAATATCTGTTATATACCTGTTATTAGGCAAAAATTATAAAGCAAGGTTGTTAAAGCACAAGTATTTACTACCATTGTTTATACTGGCTTTATGTTTTGCACTATTTGCCATTACAAATAAAATTAGTTACAGCGACCATTTACTGTTAGAGTTTAAAATTCCTAAAATTATTAGAAAGCTGGGTGGCGTTTTTAGGGCCTGCGGCAGGTTTTTCTGGATAGCATATTATCTTATATACTTGTTTGTTATTCTTGTATTTACCAAAAGCAAACTAAAAGATGCTATAAAAATGCCGGTTCTTGCATTTATCTGTATACTTCAGATGTATGATATAACACCACTATTCAAGGCCAGGAATCTGGAATATGGCAAATACGACAGTCCCTTAACCGAGGATAGCTGGAACAAGGTTTTACCATCGTTTAAAAAAATGATTACCTATCCGCCATTTAATAACCACTTATTAACAGGTATGGATTATCAGGATCTTTGCTTTGTAGCCATAAATAACCATAAAGCCATTAGCTGTGGCTATAGTGCCAGAGAAGATTACAGTGCAAATGCAGTATATACAGATTCGCTTAACAAGGCTATAGCTTCGGGCCAGCTTAGAGACGATGAGCTTTACATAACCACCCCGAAGCATTTAGATGCTTTTAGCAATATGCTGCACAACAAATATTTAAACCTGCAATACCTGGATGGTTATTATATTTTGTACACCAATAAAAATAAGGTTGCACTTGTGCAAAACAAAGTGGCTTTGCAAAAAAGAGATTCGGTAATGAGTGGTTATAACGAAACCAGGTTTATTAAAACAATAAGTAACCCGGTCTTTGCCAGCAGCAAAATACAATACAATATAGAAGACCTCTCTGTTAAAGGCACCGCAATAGCTGTTAAAGGGTGGGCTTTCGAAAACAATACAGCAGGCAATAAAGGAGATTCTGTATTTGTAGCACTTGCAAGTGCAGGCAAAATCGACATTGTTAGTACCAAACAATTGCCAAGGGCAGATATTGCCACCGCATTTAAAAAACCAACAGATAATGTTGGCTTTGCTGCGGTTATTTACAGTGCAAATCATATAAAAAATAATGCAATGGTATGCATTGCTGTAAAAAATGCTGCAGGTAGCTGGACCTATACACAAGTTAACACGCTAAGCAACCTTACCGGTACAGCGCCGGTTAAATTAAATAAGTTGCCTGCCACCAGCCACCAGATAGGTGTTATAGATGAACTGGACGACCAAAAGAGTGATGTACTTGTAAGGGGCTGGACGTTTTTTGACGACCGTAGCGATAAAAATACCCGGGTTGAGGTAGTGTTTATTGGTAAAGCGGGTAATTTTGCTGTAGCGGCCAGCCGTACAGTAAGGTCTGATGTGGCTTCTGCCTACCCTAAATTCGACTATAATAATTCGGGTTATAATGTAAGGGTAAATAAAAAAGACCTGCCTGCAGGTACATACACACTGGGTGTGCTTATAAGAGACACAAAAACTAAAGAAGAATCTATGCTAACGTTAGACAAGACGGTTACAATTAAGTAACCTCTATACTATAGCATACGTAAAAGAATAATGAGCATGGAATTATCGGTAATTATTGTTAACTATAACGGCTTAAAATATCTTAAAGATTGTTTTAACTCGCTGCATGATATGCTGCAAGGCATAAAGCACGAAATTATAGTTACAGATAATAACTCTGCCGATGCAAGCTGCGATTACATTAAGCAACACTATCCTGATGTGGTGCTTATAGAAAGCAAAGACAACCTTGGTTTTGGCAAAGGCAACAACAGGGCAGTACAAGAGGCCAAAGGCGAGTATTTGTTGCTTATAAATAACGATACCATTGTTTTAAGTCAGTTAAAACCGGTGTTAGATGCCTTAAAGGCCGATGCAACTATTGGGGCTATTGGCATAAACATGCTTAATGCCAGTAAAGAGTACCTGCCTGTAGTGGGCAATTTTCCAAATCCTGTAAATTTATTACAGCTAAAAACCCTTTATAACCGGGAACCCGAATTTAAAACCGGCAACTTTACAAAAGGCCAATATAAAGTAGGCTGGCTGGGCGGCTCTTTTTTAATGATACCCAAAAAAGTGTATACTGATATTAATGGCTTTGATGATGATTACTTTATGTATGGAGAAGATATAGACCTATGCAAAAGAATTGCAGATAAAGGCTATAGCAGGGTTTTTATGCCACAGTATGGCTACATACATTTTGTGGGCTATAACAGCAGCAAAGACCCACTAATAATCCGTGGGCTCGAAATGTACATAGCCAAGCACCTAAAGGGCTTAAACAAGCAAATGGCATTGCTGTCGCTAAAAATAAACAAGGCCATTAAAAGGGCTAAAAAACTTTTAAAATAAGGCCATGAAAACACGTAACCAAATAGTTTACCTGTCGCTTTTTGTAATTCTCATTCTGTTACAATTGTACCTGCCGTCGTTTAAAATTAATGTTTTAATACAAATTGCGGCATTGGGGTTTTGTGCGTACGACCATGATATCAGCTTTAATAAAAGGTTTTTAAATTATACCGTTCCTATTGGCATTATATTGGTTGTAGGCTGTATAGGCACGTTTATTTACAGCTACAAGTTTGTACCCATTTCTAAAGATATTTTTCATTTTATAAAACCCTTAACCGGTATATTGCTGGGGTACATTATATTTAAAAAAATAAACAACTTTAAGCTGTTTATAAGGGCTGTTATTATTGCCGCCATACTATCTGCATGTATCCATTTTTATGTATTGGCATTTATGGTACGGTTTCGTGGTGGTATAGAAGATATTAGAGAGTTTACTAAAGATAATTTCCTGGAGCTTTTTGCGCTCTTCTTCCTAATCTACTTCAAAAAATTTGAAGGCAGTAATATACTGTTCAAAAAAATCTATTTAAGGGCAGCCATATTGTTTTTAACCGTTTCGTGTATTACATATTTTTCGCGCACAATGATTATTATGTGGGTGGTATTAATGGTATCGGTTTATGGGCTTACCAAAATTACAACGCAAACAATAAGGTTTTTTGTTATATGCGGCATAAGCACAGGCCTGTTGTACCTCTACCTTTTTAGCGCCAACATAAGCCGCGGCAAGCCCGGCATAGAAGGTTTTTTATACAAGATAAAAATGGCTCCCGAAGAGGTATTTAAAACCAAAATAGACCGCGATAATAAAGCCGACCTTTGGGATCACTGGAGGGGCTACGAAGCTAAAAGGGCTATAGCCTTAATGAATTCTCAGCCCGAAAGTTACATTTTTGGCACAGGTATGGGCTCTTTAGTAAACCTTAAATTCTATGCGCCCCTAACAGGAGAGCCAAAAGGTATACGGTATATATCAGAGTTGCATAACGGCTACATCTATATTCTCTACAAAACTGGTTTTATCGGTATACTAATTTACCTGTTTATGCTGGCCCGTTGGTACGGCTACATTTATAAAAAATTTACCCTGCTAAACATTGTAGTCTCGGCCATTGGGCTGGAATACCTCGTTTCTACCGTTACCATCTCGGGTATATACAATACGCGCGACGCCATAATTTTTATACTGGGAGGGGCGTTGTATTACGCAAATTCCGGCGAAAATAACCTTATCCTGCAACGCAGCACTAATGAGCAACACTAACAAAATAACCCGCATTTTTGTAGACTGCCATGTTTTTGATGGCACGTTTCAGGGTACCACAACTTACATAAAAGGCATTTATCAGGAACTGGTAAAGCACAAAAACCTGCACATTTATTTTGCTGCCGAGAACATTACGGCCTTACAGCAAATTTTTGGCCAGGCCGATAACATACACTACCTTAAGTTTGCATCACACAATAAGTTTTACAGGCTGTTGTTTGATATCCCTAAGCTAATACGGGATAATAAAATAGAGTATGCCCACTTTCAGTACGTGGTGCCGCCCATAAAATACTGTAAATACATAAATACATTGCACGATGTGCTTTTTATGGAGTACCCGCAGTATTTTCCGTTAAGTTACCGCATAAAAAACAAGCTTTTGTTTAAGCTTAGCGCTAAAATGAGCGATGTGGTGCTAACAGTGTCGCATTATTCTAAAGAACAGATAGAAAAGCATTTTAAGCTTAACAATGTAACCATAACCCCCAATGCGGTAGACCCTGTTTTTTTCGAACCTTTTGATAAACAGGCCGTACAGCAGGAGGTAAAGGCTATTTTTGGGGTAGAAAACTACTGGCTGTTTGTAAGCCGCTGGGAGCCGCGCAAAAACCACCACGGGCTGCTTAAGGCTTTCGCCGAAGGTGGCTTCTATAAAGACCAGTACCTGGTTTTTGTAGGCGATAAGGCCCTGCCCAACCCCGAATTTGATACTATTTACAACGCCCTGCCGCCAGAGGTTAAACAAAAAGTGGTTATGCTTAGCCAGATCAATTTTGATAAGCTGCTGCTATTGGTGCGTGGTGCAGCATTATCGGTATACCCGTCTGTGGCCGAAGGCTTTGGCATACCACCGTTAGAGGCTGCCGGTGCCGGTGTGCCGGTGGCGTGCTCTAAAACCACTGCCATGTCTGACTTTGCTTTTTTTGACCCAACGCTATTCGACCCGTTCGATACGCAGGATATGGTTAAAAAAATACAGTTAGCGCCACAAACATCTGTAGATCAGATAAAAATAAAAATTAAAGAACAATATAATTGGGAGGTTTCTGCACAAAATTTCATTGCTGCATTGGCATGATTAAGTGTAGACATTTACAATTAAAACCCTTATTTTTGCACGCTTAACTAATACCGTTAATGAAGATAGCTATTGTAGGTACAAGAGGTATACCAAACCACTACAGCGGGTTTGAGCAGTTTGCCGAATATTTTTCGGTTTATCTGGCCCAAAAAGGGCATGATGTGTATGTGTATAACTCGCACAACCACCTGTACCAGGAAAAAACGTTTAAAGGTGTAAACCTTATCCATAAGTACGACCCAGAATATAAAATGGGCACCTTTGGCCAGTTTGTATACGATTATAATTGTATTATGGATTCGCGCAAGCATAATTTTGATGTTATACTGCAGCTGGGTTACACCAGTAACTCGGTATGGTATTTTTTGCTGCCTAAAAAGCCGGTTATTGTTACCAACATGGATGGCCTGGAGTGGAAACGCTCTAAATATTCTAAACCGGTGCAGCGCTTTTTAAAGTTTGCCGAGAAACTTGCCGCTAACAGCAGCGATTTCCTTGTGGCCGACTCGTTAGGCATACAGTCGTTCCTTAAAAACAAGTACAATAAAGAGTCGCAGTACATACCTTACGGGGCGCATCCGTTTAATAACCCCGATGATGCCATCTTAAAAGAATACGGCGTAGAAAAAGGCAACTACAACATGATTATTGCCCGCTTTGAGCCCGAAAACAACATAGACATGGTATTGCAGGGCGTGGTAGATGGTAATGATGCTACTACTATACTTGTTGTGGGTAACCACACTACAAAATATGGCGAATACCTTAAAACCAAATATGCGGCATACAGCAACATAAGGTTTACCGGTGGTATTTTTAATATAGGCTACCTAAACAACCTGCGTTATTATTCTAAGCTGTATTTCCACGGGCATTCGGTGGGGGGAACCAACCCTTCGCTATTAGAGGCTATGGCATCTAACGCCTTTATTATAGCGCATAATAACGATTTTAATAAGGCCATCTTAAAAGATAACGCCTATTACTTTGCCAACCCGGCCGAAGCAGCACACCTGCTTACCACCTTAAAAAAAGAAGACAACCTGCAAAAGGTAGAGAATAATTATAATGCAATAGTGCACGATTTTAACTGGGACAAGATAAATGGCGAATATTTACAATTTTTCGAGCAATGCGTTACTCAAAAGAATAGGCCTGTCTCCGGGTAAAAAACTTTTGGTGTTATTTATATCGCTGGTAGTTATAACCATACCCATGGGGTATGTGTATAACAGCATTACTATAATATTTTTTGTATTATATTCTATACTTGCGGCCAAAAAGCAACACTTTACTTTTAGGCTGGCTTTGCTGTTGCCGGTACTGCTGTTTGCACTCATGGCATTATCGCTTATATGGTCTATAGATGTTAAGAGCAGCCTTAAGGCGTTAAGTAAAGAGTCGGCATTATTATTTTTGCCCATTGCCTTTTACCTAAACCGCCCGTTGCTTAAGCGCAGCGTTAACGATATTCTTAAAAACTACAGTATTTGCATGTGCCTTTTTGGTGCTTACTTTTTAATACGCGCTGCCATAAGATATTCATCTACCGGCAATGCCGATGTGTTTTTTTACCACGAGCTGGCTACCGCAAAAATTAATGCCATTTATCTTTCGGCTTTATTTTCTTTGGCGCTGTTTGTATTTGTAGAAAAAAAGAACAAAACCTTTTGGGGCTACGGCGCCATGCTGTTTTTGTTCCTGTTAGTATTTTTGCTATCGTCTAAAAACATCATTATTATAGATGTATTTTTAATACTGTGCTACTATATTTTCTTTTCGGGTTTACCTAAAAAAGCCATGTTTTCTACCCTTGCCATTGTATGTGTATTGGCAGGCGGGCTGGGCTATTACGGCAAGATACACGAAAGGTTTACACACGAGTTAGACACACCACCGGCTACAGAGGCAGCCGATGGCATACACAGGGTAACCATAGCCGAAGCATGGAATAAGCCTATGTTTGATGGTAACCATTATTTTAACGGTACAGCATTTAGAACCTACCAGGCCAGGGTATTTAAAGAATTATTTAGCCAGGAGCCGGTGCTGTTAACAGGCTACGGCCTTAATGCATCCAGGCCCAAGGTAGAGCAAAAAGGCATAGAGCACAATGTGTTTCACGAAAATACAGAGCATGTAAGTTATAACAAACTTAACTTTCATAACCAGTACATTGAGGTTTTTGCCGATCTTGGATTGTTTGGTTTTTTATTGGTAGCGGCTATGGTGTTGCTTAATCTTAAAAATGGGCTGTCGCACAAATATTTTGTACATATTGCTTTTGCAGTTCTTATGATAAGCTTATTTTTGACCGAGTCGTTTTTATGGCGCCAGAGGGGTGTGGTTTTCTTTACCGTTTTCTATTGCCTTTTTAACGATTTGTTATATGTAAACCCAAAAAAGACAGGCCTTAAAAAAGCTGTTGTGTAAAAAGCGATAGTGTACTTAATACAGGTACACAGGGTGTAAAAAATGTTTTAAAGCTATTAAAAAGAAAAGCGTTTACGTTTTTCAGGATCTATACATAAAGATGATTTTATCGGGCAGGGCAGGATATTCTAAATATTTAAGGCTAATCAACATATCGTTCGATATCTTGGTAATAACACTTTCATTCCCCATATTTTTTGAGGGGCTGGGTCTTAACAACCTTCACTTTGGCGCTTACCAGTTTGTAGCGTGGAGCATTATAGCCTATTTTTCGGGTTTTTACGAGGTGTTTAGGTATTCGCCACCGCAAGACCTGCTAACCAAGCTGTTTAAGCAGGCACTGCTGTTTACATTAGTAATTATAGCGTTTTTTCCTTTTGCAAAAACAACCGTATTTAGTGGCCTGGCAACCGCTAAGTTTTTAGCAACCGTTTTTATCGCTATAAGCCTGTTTAAGTTTTTATTGTTTTACTATTTAAAGCAATACCGCTTAAGCACAGGCAGCAATTTTAGAAAAGCAGTTATTGTGGGCTATACGCCCGATGCCATAAGGCTTAAAGATTTTTTTGAAGAAAAAACAGAGTACGGCTACCGCTTTTTGGGCTTTTTCTCGGATAAAGAAACCAATGCCCAGATTACCGGCACGGTTACACAATTGCAGGATTTTATTATAGATAATAATGTAGACGAAATTTACTGCTCGCTTAACGAGCTGGATAATGCCCAGCTTAAAGACCTTGTAAATTTTGCCGATGCCAACAGCAAGACCATAAAGTTTATCCCAGATGCTAAAGAGATTTTTTCTAAAAACCTGCGCATCGATTACTACGAATTTTTCCCCGTACTGTCGCTTAGAAAAACAGCATTGCACGAGCCGCCTGCACAGGTGGTAAAAAGGATATTCGATATTGTTTTCTCAATCATGGTAATAATCCTGGTGCTATCGTGGCTAACGCCGCTAATGGCACTGCTTATAAAACTGGAGTCTAAAGGGCCGGTATTTTTTAAGCAAAGCAGGCCGGGCATTAACGAAAAAGAATTTTTTTGCTGGAAATTCCGCTCCATGCAAATTAACGAGACTACCGAGAAATCGGTTACCAGGAACGACCCGCGCGTTACCCGTATTGGCAAGTTTATACGCAAAACCAGTATAGACGAGATGCCGCAGTTTATAAACGTACTAAGGGGAGAAATGTCGGTAGTAGGGCCAAGGCCACATTTATGGACACAAAATAACTCGTACAGCCAAACCATTAAAAAATACATGGTGCGCCTGTATGTTAGGCCGGGCATTACCGGGCTGGCACAGGTTAGGGGCTTTAGGGGCGAGATTACTACCGATGAAGACATGATTAACCGTATACGTTATGATGTGTTTTACATAGAGAACTGGTCGCTTTTATTCGATTTAAAAATAATTATACAAACCGTGGTTAACATATTTATGGGCGAAGATAAAGCCTATTAATTGTACCTTTGCCACACACAAATAATACCTATACAATGACTATTTTACTATTAGGATCTGGAGGAAGAGAGCATGCACTTGCATGGAAAATGTTACAAAGCCCGCTTTGCGATAAACTGTTTGTAGCCCCGGGCAATGCCGGTACTGCCGGTATAGCGCACAATGTAAACATAAGCCCTACCGATTTTGATGCCATTAAGCAGCACGTGCTTGCCAATGGTGTAAAAATGGTTGTTGTTGGGCCCGAAGATCCTTTGGTTAAAGGCGTGTACGACTTTTTTAAGAACGACCCTGAATTAAAAGACATTCCGGTTATAGGCCCGTCTCAGCACGGTGCCCAGCTGGAAGGCAGTAAAGAGTTTGCTAAAAAATTCCTTATTAAAAATAATATCCCAACAGCAGCTTACGACAGTTTTACCAAAGAAACGGTAGAAGAGGGCTGTAAGTTCCTGGAAACGCTTAAAGCACCGTACGTGCTTAAAGCAGATGGCTTAGCGGCCGGTAAGGGTGTATTGATACTAAACAGCCTTCAGGAAGCCCAGGATGAGCTTAGAAACATGCTTGTTGATGAGAAGTTTGGTGCTGCAAGTGCTAAAGTGGTTATAGAAGAATTTTTAGATGGTATAGAGCTTAGCTGCTTTGTGCTTACCGATGGTAAAAGCTACAAAATATTACCAACGGCCAAAGATTACAAGCGTATTGGCAATGGCGATGCCGGCCTTAATACAGGCGGTATGGGCGCGGTATCTCCGGTTCCGTTTGCCGATGCCGAGTTTATGCAGAAGATTGAGACCCGTGTAGTAAAACCTACCATACAGGGCCTTAAAAACGATAATATAGAATACAAAGGCTTTGTATTCATAGGCCTTATAAAAGTGGGTAACGACCCGTTTGTAATAGAATACAACGTGCGTATGGGCGACCCGGAAACTGAGGTTGTTATACCAAGGCTGGAATCTGACCTTGTAGAATTGTTTATTGCTGTGGGTAATGAGAAGTTAGACGAAGCCGAACTTGTTATCGACTCAAGGAGTGCTGCTACAGTAATGATTGTATCTGGCGGATATCCTGAAGATTACGAGAAGGGTAAAGTTATAACAGGATTGGATAAAGTTGAGGGATCAATTGCATTTCATGCAGGCACTACCCTTAAAGACGGACAGGCAGTTACAGCCGGTGGCCGTGTTATAGCAGTAACATCATACGGAGATGACTTTAAAGAGGCCATAAATAAATCTTACCAAAATATAGATAAACTAAATTTTGATAAGATGTATTTTAGAACAGATATAGGCTTCGACTTATGATAAGAACGAGTGAGCCGTAGTATCCTGGTCGTCTTCTTTGTTTTCTTTAAAAATTTGTAACTGTTTCATCCAGTATACAAATGCTGCACAACAGATAATAATAAAGATCCATGTAAGGATGTTCGCGGTCCACCAGTTTTCCAGTTCCAGTTTACGGAAAAAATCCAACGGGATAAAAAGGAAATCGGTAAAGAGTGACCCTATAGCTTCAAAAAATGCTCTCATTTTTAGACAAGTGTTATATTTACTGTCACAAAAATATAAAATAATAACATGCTCGCAAGTATTTTTAGTAAATCAAGGCCCATAAATTATGTTTTAATTGGTGGTACCCTTGTTTTGTTCTATGTTTTGCGCCTGCTGCAAGACCTTTCGTGGCTAAATTCGTACTACCTGGCCGGGCAAAAGGGGTTGTTACTATTACTTTTGGGGGGCACGTTATTTATTACCGGCTTTATAACTTTAAAGAACACGCTTACCAAAGCCAACAGCTATGCATTGCTGCTGTTCCTGTTTTTTTTGATACTGTTTCCCAGTGTGTTGGGCAATGTAAACATAATTATAGCCAATTTCTTTTTACTGTTGGCACTAAGGCGGCTTATTTCGTTACAATCGTTAGTAACCCCTAAAGAAAAAATATTCGACGCCTCCTTCTGGATCTTTGCGGCCTCATTATTTCACTTTTGGTGTATCATATACATTGTTTTGGTGTTTATATCGGTAGTATTTCACGTATCGCGCGATTACCGCAACTGGATCATTCCGTTTATAGCCTTTTTGGCAGTGGCCATTATTTATTTTATGATAGGCCTAATGGTAGGGCACGACTTTTTTAACCACATTTTAGAAGAGATAACCCCAAGCTTTGATTTTACCTATTTCGAAAATATTTACCAAAATATAGCCCTTGCCATATTTGCATCCATCGCGGCACTGTTTGTATGGCCGTATATAGTATCGATACCCAGCAAACCGCTGAATTTACAGTCGTCTCATAAAAAAATACTATTCTCGTTTTTTGTGGGGGTAGGCATTTATGTACTCTCAGCACATAAAAACAACAGCTTTTTGGCGTTTACCTTTGCACCCCTTGCCATTATGGGCGCCAACTACTTAGAAAGCCAGGACAACATTTGGGTACGCGAAATAGCCACAGCATTAATAGGTGTTATAGCCATTGTTATTTTTATGAT
This sequence comes from Flavobacterium subsaxonicum WB 4.1-42 = DSM 21790, assembly GCF_000422725.1. GTDB lineage: Bacteria > Bacteroidota > Bacteroidia > Flavobacteriales > Flavobacteriaceae > Flavobacterium > Flavobacterium subsaxonicum. The sequence continues at coordinate 237,686 of NZ_KE383910.1, read as the reverse complement.
GCAGCTATAATTTAGGTCCGTACGCCAGGTCTCCGGCATCGCCAAGGCCAGGCACAATGTATAGCTTTTCGTTAAGGTGGCTATCAATATCGGCAATCCATAAATGATAGTTATCCGGCAATTTTTCCTCTAAATAGGCCACCCCTTCGGGCGCGGCAATAACCACCGCTATATGAACCTGTTTAGGAGTCTCGGCTTCTAAAAGCTTTTTTAGTACAGCTTCAACCGACAGGCCTGTTGCCAGCATCGGGTCGGCCACAATAACAATCTTATCCTGTAAAGAGGGCACCGCTTTATATTCTACCCTTATCTCAAAAGTGTCATCATTATCCGGATGGTGCCTGTAAGCCGAAATAAACCCGTTCTCAGCCGCATCAAAATACGATAAAAACCCCTCATGCAATGCCAGCCCGGCACGCAAAATAGAGCAAATTACCAACTTATCTTTAATAAGGCTGGTGGTTTTTGTGCCCAGTGGCGTGGTAATTTCTACAGGGGTATAGTCCAGCTGCTGCGAAATTTCATACGCCATTATCTGCCCAATGCGCTCAATGTTTTTCCTAAAGCGCATGCTGTCGTGCTGCACGGCTACGTCTCTAAGCTGCGCCACAAACGTATTTAAAAGGCTGTTTTTTGTAGAAAGGTAGTGAAGCTGCATTGTGCGAAAAATTTTATGTTGGCAGGTTAAAAGTAATACAACTATATTTGTAAAAAAATTATAAACTATGTTTTCAGGTATCGCATTCCCCATTTTTGAGCAAAGCATAAACGATTATCATCAATATGATAGCGTAGACCAACCTATAAATAATCCGTTCCGTAAAGATAAAATAGAGCATTTATTGTATGCCAAGAACTGGGTAGATACTGTACAGTGGCATTACGAAGACATTATTCGTAACCCCAACATAGACCCGGTAGAAGCCCTTGTGCTTAAGCGCAAAATTGATGCATCTAACCAGGTACGTACCGATATGGTTGAGTATATAGACAGCTATTTTTTACAGGAATACAGCAATGTAACCGTAAAAAACGGCGCCAAAATAAACTCAGAAAGCCCGGCCTGGGCCATAGACCGCCTGTCTATACTTGCGCTAAAAATTTACCACATGAACGAAGAGGCTACCCGTCCGGATGCCTCGCCGGAACACAGGGCTAAATGCAACGAAAAACTGGCTGTTTTGCTGGAGCAGAAAAAAGACCTTAGCACTGCCATTGATGATTTGCTGACCGATATACAAAACGGCGATAAATTTATGAAGGTGTACAAGCAAATGAAAATGTATAACGACGAGGAACTTAACCCCGTATTGTACCAAAACAAGAAATAAGCCCCGATGGCATCGGGTAAAAGACACAAGCACATACTTGTTATCAGGCTATCTGCTATGGGCGATGTTGCCATTACCGTACCGGTATTGCGTGCGCTTACACAACAGCACCCCAATGTAAAGGTTACGGTAGTATCGCGCGGGCATTTTAAGCCATTTTTTGATGGCCTGCCCAACGTATATTTTTTTGAACCCGATTTAAAACGCAGGCACAAAGGCTTTTTTGGTATCTTGAAGTTGTACAAAGACTTAAGGAAACTGCATGTACATGCAGTAGCCGATTTGCATAATGTACTGCGGTCTAAAATTGTTACATTCCTGTTCTCGTTAAGAGGAAAGAAAACGGCTACAACTAATAAATTTCGCGATGAGCGTGCTGCCCTTACAGCTTTAAAAGCCGATAAGGTTATTACGCCGTTGCCTCCGGTTACCCAAAGGCATGCCGATGTATTTGCCCAATTGGGTTACCCCATAGATGTAAATGCAGCGGCCTTTCCGCCCAAACAGCCTTTAACCGAAGATATTACCGATGTTACCGGGCCTAAAACTGGTAAATGGATAGGTATAGCCCCATTTGCACAGCATACGGGCAAGGTGTATCCTAAAGATTTAATGCACCAGGTAATCGACAGCCTTTTGACAGATGCCAATAATACGCTGTATCTGTTTGGCGGCGGCAGGCACGAAGCCAAACTGCTCGACGAATTTGCACAGGAGAGGCCTAACATTATTGTAATTGCCGGTGCCCAGCTTATACTAAAGCAGGAACTTAAACTTATTAGCAACCTGGACCTTATGATAAGCATGGACAGTGGCAACGCCCACATGGCCGCAATGCTTGGTGTGCCGGTTGTTACACTTTGGGGTGCAACGCACCCTTATGCCGGCTTTGCACCCTTTAAGCAACCGCTAAGCAATGCCTTAACGGCAAGCAGGGAACAATATCCAATGCTGCCAACCTCTATTTACGGCAATAAAATTATTGAGGGCTATGAAGATGCCATGCGCACCATTGCACCACAAACCGTTGTTGATAAAATAGACGAGTTACTGAATAAGTAGATTTTTAGATGCCTGGATTTTTTGATTGTTAGGCGTGGTTTAGACGATAGTTTGTCATTCCGACGAAGGAGGAATCTCCGTTTTAGGATCTATATTATAGAGATTCTTCGGCTCTGTTGCACTCCGCTCAGAATGACATCCCTACATTCTAAATCCGTGTAAATCCCCGCCTGCACCATTCGGGCAGTCGCGATTGCGCAGCATCCGTTTCATTTGAGTTCCATCTAAACAAGACATAAAAAAAGATGCCCTAAAGCATCTTCTTAAATATATTCGGTAAACTATTAAACATCATCAAAATCAACACGCAGCTCCGGCGATGTTGGGTGTGCCTGGCAGGTAAGTATTAGTCCCTCTGCAATTTCGCCATCAGTAAGTATAGCGTTTTTCTTCATTTCGGCAGTACCGTTGCTAATACGCGCCATGCAGCTGCTGCAAATTCCACCCTGGCAGGAGTAAGGTGCATCAATACCCTGTTTAAGGGCAGCATCTAAAATGGTCATTTCTTTAGGCATAACAAAAGTAACCTCTTCATCGTCTACAAGCACGGTAACTTTGGTTTGGCCATCAAGGCTTTCGGTAATTTTTTTCTCGGCAATAGGCGTAGAGAAAAGCTCAAATTTAATGTTCTTTTCCGGCACGTTGCTTTCCCTAAGCACATCGTTAACAGCCAGTATCATTTGCTCCGGCCCACAAAGGTAAAACTTGGTAAACTCTTTTTCTTTATGCTTGTTTTTAAGCACAAAGTTAACGGCAGAACGCTCTATACGGCCAAAAAGCGAATTCTCCTCACGCGCTTTGCTGTACACAAACTGTACAAAAAAGCGGCCCACATATTCTTGTTGTAAATCGTGTAAAAACTGGTGGAACATTGTTTCCTCTGGCGATTTATTGCCATAAACCAGTACAAAAGTACTTTCGGGCTCGCCCTGTAAAACCGACTGTAATATAGACAGTACCGGTGTAATACCGCTACCGGCTGCAAAAGCGGCATAGTTACGCTGGCGGTCGGCTTTAGGCTCAAAGGTAAATTTACCTTCGGGCGTAGCTACCTCCATAGTATCTCCGGCGGCAAGTTTTTCGTTGGCATACACAGAGAAGCCTCCGTTTTTAACGGCCTTAATGGCAACACGAAGTTCTCCGCTGCCGGGAGCCGAACATATAGAGTAAGCCTTTCGTATCTCCTCGCCCTCAAACTGGGTCTTTATATTTATATACTGGCCTGCTAAAAAATTGTAGTCTTCGCGCAGGTTTTCGGGTATTTCAAAAGCAATAGAAACCGCTCCGGGCGTTTCTCTGGTTACATCTTTTATCTTAAGCGGATGAAATGTTGACATCTTACGTATAAATTTCCTGCAAAAATACACATTACAGTTAGGTTAATAAAATAACCTAACATTAAAATAATACTTAAGACTATTATGCATAAGAAAATTATGTATATTTGTTTTACTCAAAATTACCCATGAAAAATTCACAACTCTATAAAGGCAGCCTTAATACCATAATTATGAAGCTGTTGGAAGAAAACGGCCGCATGTATGGTTACGAGATTACCCAAAAAGTAAAACTTATAACCAAAGGCGAACTTAATATTACCGAAGGCGCCCTGTACCCGGCCCTGCACAAATTGGAGGCTGATGGCCTGCTGGATGTAGAGGTAGAGCGCGTAGACAACCGCCTTCGAAAGTATTACAAGCTTACCGAAAGCGGTGAAAAAGAGACCGTTAACCGCCTTGCTGAGCTGGAAGATTTTATTAAGAACATGCAAAGCTTAGTAACCCCTAATGTTAATCCTGACCTTCAATTTTAAAAGTTATGATGTTAAACGCTACCCAAATACAGCTTATAGACAGGGCACTTACAAAAATAGGTATCTGCTACATAGACATTCGACTTGAATTGACCGACCATATTGCTGCCGCCCTCGAACAAAAAGATGATCGATTCGAGCATCATTTAAAGGGGTATATACTGGAACATAAAAGTGCGCTTAAAAAACTAAACCGAAAGTTTATATTTATTGCGGCGTGCAAAGCTTACAAACGCTTTTTTAGCAACATGTTTACACTGTGGTTTGTAGTACCATTTGCACTTATTTTTATGGCAGCTTTAGCTGTAAATTCAAGTTATGGTAGAGAAGACACTATTATGGCATTGTTTTATACCTATGTGGCGGTAAGCTGCATTTTATCTACCCCTATTATTTATAAGAGCCTGAGAAACCGGGATCAGTATTCTTTTGGTTTTGGTTTTAGCTTTATAAACTTATTGTTATTCTACCCCAGTATCTACATGTTGCGTATTGAGGAATCTATAGCCGGCGATAACGTTATGATGCTTTATTTTACCGCGATAATTTCGGTTTGTATTGTAATGCATGCAACCATAAGGCAGTTTGATAAACATTATAAACTAAGGTATAATGCATAACAAGCTAACCACACAGCAAATACAGTTTATAGATGGCCAACTTAAAAAGGCAGGCATTTATTTTGTAGACATCCGCTGCGAAATAACCGATCACATAGCCTCTGAACTCGAAACCCTTGATGGCGATTTTTACGATAACCTAAGTGAATATTTAGCAACACACAAAAAAGAGATTACAAGTCAGAACCGCTCGTACAGAAAAATCGCCCGCACAAAGGCCGCCCGATTTTTTTGTAAAGTGCTGTTTAAGCCCGTTGTTTTATTGCCTACCCTTGCCTTGTTCTTTATACTGCAATATGCGGTGGCCACTGTGTTTACAGACGAGATGGACATCTTAAAACTATTCTGGGGCGTTGTGCTTACATGGGCTGTTGTACAGTTGCTATTGTTTGGTACAAAGATGCGTTTCTCTGGTATGGAAATGATATCCAAGGGCTTTGTGCTATTGTACAACCTTCATTTAATAATACTATTAATTTTAGATAGTCTTACTGACGATACCAACCTAACTGCCGCCAGCTATTGGTTCGCCCTGATTGTAAGCTTGTTTCCGGCATATACCATTGCGTTGTACCAACTTAAAAACCAGGTCTATAAAAATTACACTACAGTTTAAAATGGAAAAGAAAATCAATCCCGAACAAATTGACCAACTCTACACTTTTACCCGTGCACATTTTGTAGAATATTACGATTTACAAACCGAACTGGTAGACCACCTTGCCAATGCCATAGAGGCTACCTGGCAACTTAAACCCAACGTTAGTTTTGAAGATGCCCTGCAAATGGAATTTAAAAAGTTTGGGGTGTTTGGCTTTAGCACCGTTGTAGAACAACGCCAAAAAGCGCTGGGCAAAAAGTACTATAAATTGCTGTGGGGCTATTTTAAGCAGTTCTTTAAGTTGCCGCTTATTGTGGTTACCGTTGCCCTGGTAGTACTTACCTATAAAATTTTAGAAGTTGAGCCATTACTGTACCTGGCATTAATGGGTGGCTTGGTTGTAACCATGATTGTTAAGATAACCGGCTACAAAAAAAGGCACGACAAAAAAGTTAAAGCTACCGGCAAAAAATGGCTGTTAGAAGATATTATTTATAAATGTGGGGGTGTTGGCGCGATGTTGGGCCTGCCGTTCCAGTTTTATCATATGCTGGCAAAAGACCATGTTAATACGGGTCTTCTGTGGTTCCTGTCGGTGTTTTTTGTACTGGTGGCATTGTTTAGTTATGTGGTGCTGTTTGTAATTCCGGCGAAAGCCGAAGAGCACCTTAAAGCCACGTATCCTGAATACGATTTAGAATTTTCTAAATAAATCTGTAACTTTTAACACTATAAGTGCACTAATACCTAAAACCAAACCAACACAATATGTTTAAAAAATTTCTCTGGCTCGAATGGAAGGCTTTTACACGCGCCGCAAGCTTAGGAACCAATATTGCCTTAAAAATACTAATGGGCCTGGTTGCCCTCTATTTTATAGGTGTTTTTTTAGCACTGGGCATAGGCGTTTACTTTGTAATAGACGAGCACCTGCACCAGGATCCGCTTGTGGTTATTAACAAGTTTATGATTTACTACATGGCAATGGACCTTGTAATGCGGGTAATGCTGCAAAAAATACCAATTATAAACATACGTCCGTTACTTGTGCTGCCCATAAAGCGCAGCACTATTGTAAACTTTGCACTGGCAAAAACATTTGTATCGTTCTTTACCATAATGCACGTGTTCTTTTTTGTGCCTTTTAGCATTGTATTAATCATGAAGGGATACGACCCTCTGGGTGTAGCACTGTGGTGGGTAGCCATGTGGGCCATGATATACTGCAACAACCTGCTTAACATACTTATTAATAATAAAGACAGCCTTTTTATTGGCTTTATAGTATTAATATTGGCACTGGGCGGGCTACAATATTATGGCATTTACGATATTACCCTTGTAACCGGGGTATATTACCAAAGCCTGTTTAGCACGTATTATGTGTTTATAATTCCGGTTGTGGTGTTAATTGGCTTATGGGTCTTTACACATAAGTACTTCATTAAAAAACTGTACCTGGATACTGGCCTTAAAGGCAAAAACGAAATTGCCGAAACACAGGACTTTAAATGGCTTAACCGTTTTGGCAGCATGGCCGTTTTTCTTAAAAACGACATTAAGCTTATACTGCGCAATAAACGTTCTAAGACCACGGTAATAATGAGCGTGCTGTTTATTTTTTACGGCCTGCTATTTTACACCGGGGGGATTGAAGTGTACGATAACCAACCTATGAAGGTGTTTGCATCAATATTTGTAACCGGTGGTTTCCTGCTAACCTTTGGGCAGTTTGTACCAAGCTGGGATAGTGCCTACTACCCGCTAATGATGAGCCAGAACATACAATACCGCGAGTACATAGCCAGTAAATGGTGGCTTATGGTTATTGGTACCGTTGTTAGTGCCGTGCTGGCATCATTCTACTTGTATTTTGGCATAGAGATTTATTTAATGATTTTGGCCGGGGCCGTATTTAATATAGGTGTCAACTCGCTATTAGTATTGCTGGGTGGTGCCTTTGTAAAAACTCCTATAGACCTTACCAGCAGTAAGCAGGCCTTTGGCGATAAAAAAGCGTTTAACATAAAAACCTTTATTATATCGCTGCCAAAAATGCTGGTGCCAATAGCACTGTTTGTTATAGGCAATTATATATCGGGGCCGCTTATGGGCTATGGCTTTATTGCAGGCACTGGCTTGCTGGGCCTTATTTTTAGAAATGCAGCCTTTAGGGCAATAGAACGCATTTATAAGGCCGAAAAATATAGTACCCTGTCGGCTTACAAACAAAAAAATTAATCATCCATCAAAAATCACACTTATAATGATAGAAGTTAACAACTTACGCAAAACATATAACGGCACAACCGTACTAAACATAGGGCATTTACAAATAGAGCAGGGCGAAAGCTTTGGCCTTGTTGGCAATAACGGCGCAGGTAAAACCACACTTTTTAGCCTGCTGTTAGATCTTATAGAGCCCAGTGCCGGCCAGGTTGCCATTAACGGCATACAGGTAAATAAAAGCGAGGCCTGGAAACCATTGGTATCGGCATTTTTAGACGAGACCTTTTTAATAGGCTACCTTACGCCCGAAGAGTATTTTTATTTTATTGGCGAACTTAGAGGGCAAAACAAAGCCAGCGTAGATGCGCTGCTGCACAAACACGAAGATTTTTTTAACGGAGAGATCCTTAAAAATAAAAAATACCTGCGCGATCTTAGCAAGGGTAACCAAAAAAAGGTGGGCATTGTAGCCACGCTTATTGGCAACCCGCAGGTGGTTATTTTAGATGAGCCTTTTGCCAACCTGGACCCAACTACTCAGTTTAGGCTTAAAAAAATTATAAAAGACCTGGCCGACGATAAAAACGTTACCGTATTAGTTTCCAGTCATGATCTTGCCCATACTACAGAGGTTAGCAACCGTATTGTGGCCATGCACAAGGGCGAAATTGTAAAGGATATAAAAACATCGGCCGAAACGTTAAAAGAGCTCGAAGAGTTCTTTGCGGTGTAAACAAATTGTGTCCCTCGCCCCGGCGGGGGATTTTTTTTGGCTAAAATCATTTCTCTTATCAAAAAGAAGTGTATTTTTACCCCTCCCTATACTAAAAAGGGATTTTACAAGTTAAGGATAAAAATCTTTTACATTGAAAACCAGTACCTATAAATATATTATTCTTGTTGGAACGGGCGGTTTACTACTGGCCTGCTCTACCAAAAAAGACTCTATGATTAATCGTAACTTCCATGCGGTTAACACAGAGTATAACGTGCTGTATAATGGCAATTTAGCATTAACTGCCGGTATACAGGACCTTAAAGGCACCTATGTAGACAACTATTGGGATGTTCTTAGCGTAGAGCGTATGCAGCCTACCAAAGAAGAAATGGAGCCTACAGATAAGCAAAATGCTAATTTTAAGCGTGCCGAAGAAAAAGCTACTAAAGCCATACAAAAACACTCTATGTATATTGGGGGCAGCGAGCGCAACCCGCAAATAGATGAAGCCCACCTTCTGTTAGGTCAGTCGCGTTATTACGATAACCGATTTATTCCTGCAATAGAGGCCTTTAACTACATATTGCTAAAATCGCCTGCGAGCGATAAGCTGGACGAAGCTAAAGTGTGGAAAGAAAAAACCAACATAAGGCTGGATAATGATGGCGTTGCCATTAAAAACCTAAACAAGCTGCTTAAAGAAAAAGGCGAGGCTATGGAACCGCAGGTATATAGCGATGCTAATGCTATGCTTGCACAGGCCTATATTAAAACCGAGAAAAAAGACAGTGCCGTTTACCTGCTTAACAAGGCAATTGAGTTTACTAAAGACAATGAGAAAAAAGCCCGCTACCATTTTATAGTAGGCCAGCTATACAGTAAAATGAATCAGCCCGATAGTGCCTATAAAGCCTATCAGCAGGTTATCGACATGAAAAGAAAATCGCCAAGGGTGTACGTAATCCAGGCACATGCCATGCAGGCAGGCCAGTTTGATTATAAAGCCGGCGATACCCTTGCCTTTATGGAAAAATACCGCGAGCTTTTAGAAGATCGCGAAAACAGGCCGTTCCTGGATGTTATAAACCACCAGGTAGGTTTATTTTATGATAAGCAGAAGGTTAACGATAAGGCGGCAGAGTACTACAACTATTCTTTAAGAAGAAAACCTACCGATAAATACCTTGTAGCATCCAACTACAGGAATATTGCCGAAATGAATTTTGAAGATGCCAAATATGTAAGTGCCGGTAAGTACTACGATAGTACTATGGTGTACATGGAGGCCAAGACAAGGGAATATAAAAGAATTAAAAAGAAAAGGGATAACCTTGCCGATGTTATTAAATATGAGGCCATTGCCCAAAATAACGATAGCATACTTAAAATAGTAGCCATGTCGCCGGAAGGTAAGGTTACATTTTTTGAAGACTATATTGCAAAGCTTAAAATACAAGACGAATTAGAGCGCAAAAGACTGGAAGAAGAGGCACGCAGGCAGGCTAACATTGCCGCTAACAGTGCTGGAGGCGGGCAAGGTAAAGCCGGCATGTTTGGCGATGATAACATTAACGGTCAAAACGTTTCTATGGCCAGAAAAGTTGCAGGCAAAGGAGATTTTGCCACATCATCAACCGCTTCGGCTTCGGGCCAAAGCACAGGTGGTGGTGGCAGTACTACAACAGGTACTGCGGGTGCGGCGGTAGTTTTTCCGTTCTATACGCCGGCAACCGTTGCTTATGGCAAGCAGGAATTCCAAAAACGCTGGGGCAGCAGGCCGTTGGTAGACAACTGGCGCTGGGCATCAGAAATAAGGGGCAAAAGCACCAGCGATGAAGGCGATGGAACCGCTAACGATTCTATAGCTGATACTAAAGATGATAAACCTTTAGACCCACGCTACATGGCCGACTTTTACATTAAGCAACTGCCTACAGACCAGAAAATAATAGACAGCCTGGGTACAGAGCGCAATTTTGCTTACTACCAGTTGGGTAATATTTATAACGATAAGTTTAAGGAGTACAAACGTGCCGCCGATAAGTTTGAAGTGTTATTAACCAATAACCCCGAAGAGCGTTTGGTGCTGCCTACTAAGTATAACCTTTACAAAATATATCAGATAATAGATCCATCTAAGGCGGAGGCTTACAAACAGCAGGTGCTTACAGAGTACCCGGACAGCCGCTATGCCGAGATGATTCGTAACCCGGCTTCAGACGATCTTACTAAAGGTACACCTGAGGCAGTTTATGCTGCGCTGTATAAAAGGTATAATTCGGGCCAGGTTAGAGAAGCCAATGCTGCCATAGACGAACTGATAGACAATTATACGGGCGAAGAGATAGTATCTAAATTCGAATTCCTTAAAGCTAAGATAACGGCAAGGCTGGAAGGTTTAGATGAGTATAAAAAAGCGCTTAACTATGTGGCACTAACCTATCCTAACAGCAGCGAGGGCAAAGAGGCTGATGCTATGCTTAAAAAAGAGATACCGGCACTGGAAAAACTTGCCTTTGGCCAAACGCCGCAAACCTATAAGCTTGTGTTTAAATTTGCGCCTAATGATGCAAAAATAAAACCGCTTACAGATAAAATTCAGCAATTTATTAAAGACGGTAATAACAACAGCATTACCCTGTCTAACGATATTTATACCACTGGAGAGAATTTTATAGTGATACACGGCCTTATTAATAAGCTGGCTGCGGTAGATGCTGTAAGTATCCTTAAAGATTACAAGACTTATAAAATAACCGAAACACCCGTAATTATATCTAACGAAGATTATAAGGTGGTACAGGTTAAAAAGAATTTTGCCCAATACCAACCAATACAATAATGCGTATGTTCGAAAAAACTCCAAAAAACCCAACAGATAATCTTGGTAAAACCAACCGTATAGTCGAAGGTACCCTTATTAAGGGCGATATTACCTCGGCAGCCGATTTTAGGCTGGATGGAGAGCTAATAGGCAACTTTACATCTTCAGGCAAAATTGTTATTGGGCCTGCAGGTAGTATTACGGGCGATATTAAATGTAAAAATGCCGATATAGAAGGCAGGTTTAATGGCAGGATAGAAGTAGAAGAATTACTTAGCGTTAAAGCTAAAGCACAAATAAACGGAGAGGTTTTTGTAGGCAAACTGGCTGTAGAGCCGGGAGCCGAGTTTACAGCAACCTGTTCTATGAAAAACCCATCTAAACCCGTAGTGGCAATTAATGAGCGACAACAGGCAGGATAAAAAACAGCGCAACAAATGGATAGCGCTTATTAACATTCCTCTGCAAATGGGGATTGTTATATTTCTATTTTCCTGGTTTGGCGGCTGGCTCGATGAGGAGTATCCAAACCCTAAAAATATCTACCGCATTATTTTTACGCTGCTGGGCGTTTTTGTAGCGCTATACAACGTTATACGCCAGGTAAACCAACTTAACAAATAAATGGACAAAAAGTACCTTAGCATTTTTATTAAAACGGCCGCTACAGCGGCTATACTTTTAATTGTAAACCTCCTTATTTATTACATACCGTCTTTACAGGCACAAAAAGTAGGGTTTATATATTCCATCCCGGTTATATACCTGTTCTTTTTTATTTTCTCGGTAATAATTTTAGGCATCCTTACCAAAATAAGCGAGAAGAATGAAGGCCAGGTTGGCTATGCTTTCTTACTATTAACAAGCGTTAAGATGGCTGCAAGTTATTTTTTAGCGAAACCTATTATTGCTAAATCGATTGAATTTCCTACAGAAAAATATAATTTCTTTGCGGTTTTTGTTCTGTTTTTAGCAATAGAGGCCTATTTTACAGTACGTTTGTTAAATAATAAGCAGTAATCTTTGTTGTAGCCTGAAATTATCTTAAAAATTTTTGCGCAAGAGTATTGAAATATTAATATAAAATGTACCTTTGCACAAAATTTTAAGACCGTAAAATTAAGATAGTTACAACATGGTGTTAACGGGAAAATCAATCAAAAATACATTAACAGCTTTAGTTGCTGTAATTCCTTCTTTATTTTTCGCTAATCCGGCTGCAGATACAACTCTTGTACATGCCGAAACAGCAGTACATGCCGAGGGCGAAGCCCATGGTCATGAACATGCTCCGGTTGACAAAAAATCTAAGATAAAAGCTTTTATCGATCATCACCTTAAAGACTCTCACGATTTCGTTTTCTTTTCAGACGAAGCCGAAGGAAAGCATTATGGTTTTCCGCTTCCTGTTATCATATTAGATAATGGGCTGCATGTATTCTCTTCTTCAAAATTTCACCACGGTGAAGAAATTGTTGAGGCAGACGGAAACTATTATGCACTCCACCACGAAAAAATATACAAATTAGACAGTGCTCAGGCAGAACTTAGTTTAGACGAGCACGGTCATCCAACAAACCCACAGGTACTGGATTTTTCTATTACCAAAAACGTAGTGGCAATGTTGTTTACAGCTGCGCTTATGTTCTTTATGTTTGTTGGCCTGGCTAAATCATACAAAAAAGGCCCGCTACCAACAGGTATGGGCAGGGCTTTAGAGCCGCTTATCATATTTATCAGAGACGAGGTTGCTATACCAAACATTGGCGAGAAAAAATACAGAAAATACATGGGTTACCTGCTTACTGTATTTTTCTTTATCCTTATCCTTAACCTTATTGGCTTAACACCGGTAGGTATTAACGTAACGGGTAATATTGCTATAACACTATGCCTTGCTTTGTTTACGTTTTTGGTAACACAATTTAGTGCTAACAAAGATTACTGGAAACACATTTTCTGGATGCCGGATGTACCTGTAATCATGAAAATTATTTTAATACCAATAGAAATATTGGGTACACTTACAAAACCATTTGCTTTAACAATACGTCTTTACGCAAATATTTCTGCGGGACACATTGTAGTAATGAGTTTATTAGGGCTGATCTTTGTATTTAAAAACTGGATCGCTGGCCCGTCTTTCTTTGGCTTAACATTATTTATCTCGGTTATCGAGATATTGGTTGCCTTTCTTCAGGCGTTTGTATTTACCATGCTATCATCACTATTTATTGGTATGGCAGTACAGGATCATCACCATGAAGAAGACCACGATGCGCATACAGATGAAGAGCCAATTATCATCTAATTTAGAACTTTATTAATTAATTATAAATCAAATAGTTATGGAAATTCCAGGAATTGTTGGAGCAGGTTTAGTAGTAATCGGAGCTGGCCTTGGTTTAGGTAAAATCGGTGGTTCAGCAATGGACGCTATTGCCCGTCAGCCAGAAGCTGCAGGTAAAATACAGACTGCCATGATCATTATCGCTGCCCTTTTAGAGGGTGTTGCTTTCGCAGCGCTTTTTGCAGCTTAATAAAATTTAAACATAGCCTGCAGCGGTTGGCTGCAGGTAATGTTTTTAGTAATTGATTTAATTAAAACTAATATATAGTATAATGGAAAAGTTAGTAAACGATTTTTCATTCGGGTTGTTCTTCTGGCAGGCAATTATCCTGTTTATCCTTATCCTGCTTCTTGTAAAATTTGCATGGAAACCAATTATGACTGCAATTACTGCAAGAGAAGTTGGTATTGCATCGGCTATATCTGCGGCAGAAGCTGCTCGTAAAGAAATGCAAAACCTGCAGGCAGATAACCAGCGTATTCTTAACGAGGCGAGAGCTGAGAGAGAAGCGATGATGAAAGATGCCCGCGATATTAAAGAAAAAATGATCTCTGATGCTAAAGCTGAGGCCCAGGCTGCAGGAGAAAAAATTATAGAGCAGGCAAAAGCTACTATAAACAGCGAGAAAAACGCTGCAATGGCAGAACTTAAAAGCCAGGTTTCTAACCTGTCTGTAGAGATTGCCGAAAAGTTACTTAAAACAGAACTGTCAAACAAAGAAGCCCAGTCTGCACTTGTGGTGAAAATGCTTGACGACGTAAAATTAAACTAATCCAATCGTTATGACAGGTTCAAGAGCTGCAATACGATATGCTAAGGCAATATTAGAAATGGCACAGGCTACAGGCGCAGCAGCGCAGGTGGGCGAAGACATGGCTACTATAGCTACTACCATAAACAACAATAAAGAGCTGCACGATTTTATAAATAACCCAACTATTAAGTTGCAGGTTAAACAATCGGCACTTACAGAGGTGTTTGCCACTACGCAAAACATTACCCAGGGGCTATTTAGGTTACTGTTCGAAAACCAGAGGTTTGAGATATTGGGCCAGATAGCAGAGCAGTATGGCTTACAGCTAAATGCTGCCAATGGTTTTGAAGTTGCAACGGTAACTACCGCTTTTGAAATTACACCGGAGCTTGAAGCTAAGGTTTTGGAGAAAGTAAAAGAGATATCTGACAAGAAAATAACCCTTGTTAATGTTGTAGACCCTGCAATTATAGGCGGGTTTATACTAAGGGTAGGCGATAAGCAGTACAATGCATCTGTTGCAGGCAGGCTGCTAAACCTAAAAAGAGAATTAAGTAATTAGTATTTACCACACTTAAGTGTTTAAATTATAAGCAAACATGGCAGAAATTAAAGCTGCTGAAATTTCAGCAATATTAAAGAAACAATTGTCCGGTTTTGAATCGGGTGCTACACTGGAAGAAGTAGGAACGGTTCTTCAGGTAGGAGACGGTATTGCCCGTGCATACGGACTGTCTAACGCACAATATGGTGAGTTAGTAGAGTTTGAGAGCGGGTTAGAAGGTATTGTGCTTAACCTTGAGCAAGACAATGTGGGTATAGTATTGCTAGGCCCCTCTACAGGCGTTGCAGAAGGCTCTACCGTAAAAAGAACACAGCGTATTGCATCACTAAACGTAGGTGAGCAAATTATTGGCCGTGTGGTAAATACCCTTGGTAGCCCAATAGACGGTAAAGGCCCTATAGAAGGCCAGCTGTATGAAATGCCATTAGAGCGTAAAGCTCCGGGTGTTATCTTCCGTCAGCCGGTAACAGAGCCACTACAAACAGGTATCAAGGCAGTAGATGCCATGATCCCGGTAGGCCGTGGCCAGCGTGAGCTTGTTATTGGCGACCGTCAAACCGGTAAAACAACGGTTTGTATCGATACCATCCTAAACCAAAAAGAATTTTACGATGCAGGTAAACCTGTATTCTGTATATATGTAGCAATTGGGCAAAAAGCTTCAACTGTTGCAGGTATTGCCAAAACCCTTGAAGAAAAAGGCGCTATGGCTTATACCGTTATTGTAGCGGCTAACGCGTCAGACCCTGCTCCAATGCAGGTGTATGCTCCGTTTGCAGGTGCTGCAATTGGCGAGTACTTTAGAGATACAGGCCGTCCGGCTCTTATTATTTATGATGACCTTTCTAAACAGGCAGTTGCTTACCGTGAGGTATCACTATTGCTAAGAAGGCCACCGGGCCGTGAGGCTTACCCGGGCGACGTTTTCTACCTTCACTCAAGGTTACTGGAGCGTGCTGCTAAGGTTATTGCCGATGATGATATTGCAAAAAACATGAACGACCTTCCTGAGTCGCTTAGGCCAATCGTTAAAGGTGGTGGCTCGTTAACAGCCCTTCCAATTATCGAAACACAGGCGGGAGACGTTTCTGCATACATCCCAACTAACGTAATTTCGATTACAGATGGTCAGATTTTCCTTGAGTCAGATCTATTTAACTCAGGTGTACGTCCGGCAATCAACGTAGGTATTTCGGTATCTCGTGTGGGTGGTAATGCACAGATCAAATCAATGAAAAAAGTTGCCGGTACTCTTAAATTAGACCAGGCACAGTTCCGTGAACTTGAGGCTTTTGCTAAATTCGGATCAGACCTTGATGCTGCTACACTAAGCGTTATCGAAAAAGGCCGTAGAAACGTAGAGATACTTAAGCAATCGGTAAACGACCCTTATACTGTAGAAGACCAGGTGGCAATTATCTATGCAGGTTCTAAAAACCTGTTAAGAAAAGTGCCTGTAAACAAGGTTAAAGAGTTTGAAAGAAACTTTTTAGAATACCTTAACGCAAAACACAGGGATACCCTTGATGCTCTTAAAGCCGGTAAATTTACAGACGAAATTACAGATGTTCTTGAAAAAGCAGCTGTAGAGGTTTCTTCACAATATTAATGACTTAATTTAATAGTTAAACAATGTAGCAATTGTTACATTGTTTAACTGTTTCATTTTCAAATTATAAAATGGCAAACTTAAAGGAAATACGTAACAGGATTGCTTCCGTTTCATCCACAATGCAAATTACAAGTGCGATGAAAATGGTTTCGGCAGCTAAGCTTAAAAAGGCGCAGGATGCCATTACAGCTATGAGGCCTTACTCTGAAAAGCTAACCGAACTATTACAAAACCTTAGCGCTACGCTGGAGGGTGATACAGGAGGTATATTTGCTGAGCAACGCCCGGTAAATAAAGTACTTGTTGTAGCCATAACCTCTAACAGGGGTTTGTGTGGTGCATTTAATACCAATGTTATTAAGCAAATTAAAGTGTTGCAGGATTTTTATGCCGGCAAACAGCTTGATATTTTAGCAGTGGGTAAAAAAGGTAACGACACGCTTAAAAAGAGCTGCACGGTTATAGATAACCAAAGCCCTATTTTTGATGCCCTTACTTTTGAAAATGTTGCACACGTTGCGCAGGAGCTTATGGATAAGTTTGCTGCCGGCGAGTACGACAGGATAGAGCTGGTGTACAACCACTTTAGAAATGCCGGTACACAAATTGTTTTAACAGAGCAGTTTTTACCACTGGCCCCTCTTGCCACTACCAAGGAGACCGTTAACACGGCTACCGATTATATTTTTGAGCCGGGTAAAGAAGACATTGTTCTTAGCCTTATACCATTGTCTTTAAAAACACAATTGTACAAAGCCATTCGCGACTCTTTTGCTTCAGAGCACGGTGCCCGTATGACGGCTATGCACAAAGCTACTGATAATGCCACGGCATTACGTAACCAGCTTAAGCTAACTTACAACAAGGCGCGCCAGGCTGCCATTACCAGCGAGATCTTAGAGATCGTGGGTGGTGCAGAGGCACTAAACAACTAAGATTGCAAACAAACATAGTGAAAGAGGCTACCTTTACGGGTGGCCTTTTTCTGTTTAGGGCGTAGCCCAAATTGTTTTTAAGGGCAGTTAATGTGCTTAACAGTTTAAATATCTAATATGTAACTGCCCTTTTAATTACTGCAAAATATACCTACTTTTGCTTATCATTAAATTAACTCCAACCATTTGAGCGTTTATAAAAACCTGTTTAAGCAAACGGCCATTTACGGTATTGCCACTGTGGTGCCTCGCATGTTTAGTTTTATACTTACACCGTTGTATACGGGTGTTATGGACAATGCCAAATATGCCGATGTATCCATTATTTTTTCGTGGCTGGTATTTTTTAACGTTATCCTGGCCTATGGTATGGAGACGGCTTTTTTCAGGTTTTATAATTCATCCGACAAAAAGCAGGTGGTTAGTACCACTACAATTTCGTTATTCTGGTCGTCGCTGGCATTTTTGAGCATAGCACTGCTTAGTAGAAATTTCCTGGCTGAGGCCGCAGAAATTGATACTGAATATATTACCTACACTATTTGGGTACTGGCACTCGACGCTTTAGTTATAGTGCCTTTTAGCAAGCTACGTGCCGAAGGCAGGCCTATGGTGTATGCGGCTATAAAAATTGGCAACGTAGTTTTTAACCTGTTCCTTAATATATTTTTCCTTTTATGGCTGCCACACCTGGCGGCTAATAACCCTGATAGTTTTATAGCTACACTTTATGTGCCCGACTTTGAGGTAGGCTATGTATTTGTGGCTAATGTAATGGCCAGCCTTGCAACGTTGCTGGTGGTTTTGCCGCACTATATTAAACTATCGTGGCATTTTAATGCCACCCTCTGGAAAAGCATGATGCGCTATGCCCTGCCCATAATGGTAGCCGGTATTGCCTTTGCCATAAACGAAACGTTTGACAGGCCCCTTCTTAAATTTATGGATGTAGCCCCGCACGAAATTGGGGCTTACGCTGCCTGCTACAGGCTTGCCTTGTTTATGACGTTGTTTACAACGGCGTTCAGGCTCGGTATAGAACCCTTCTTTTTTAGCCATGCAGGTAATGCCAATGCACCCCAAACCTATGCTACGGTAACCAAGTACTTTGTAATATTCGGGTCGGTTATACTTTTAGGGGTAGTGGCTTTTGCCGATTTACTTAAAATTATCCTGCTTCGCGACGAATCGTTTTGGGAAGCTATGGATGTGGTTCCGCTAATCATCCTCGCCAACTTCTTTTTGGGTATTTACACCAACCTTTCGGTATGGTATAAATTATCTGATAAAACCAAAATGGGTGCCTATATATCCATTGTAGGTGCGGTAGTAACACTATCGTTTAACTTTGCCCTTATTCCCGTATGGGGCTATATGGGTTCGGCTATAGCCACGGTTGCCGCTTATGGCACCATGATGGTGGTATCGTACTATATGGGTGCCAAATACTACCCTATACCGTACGACCTAAAAAAAATGGGGCTCTACGTGGGGCTTTCCGTGGGGCTTTCGGCACTAACATTTTATGTGCCGGTGTTAAGACATACCTACGTGTTTGGCATTGTAGCGCTGTTTGTATTTATGGCAATAATTTACAGGGGCGAGAAAGAAACATTACAACGAATTTTGAAGAGAAAATAATACATTACAAATACTACCATGACAGTTAAAATTATAAACAAATCGGGGCACGCATTACCCAATTACGAAACAATAGCATCGGCAGGAATGGACCTTAGGGCAACTCTGGAGGCTCCAATAGTACTGGGTCCGTTAGAAAGGGCTATTGTTAAAACAGGCTTGTTTATAGAGCTTCCAATAGGCTACGAGGCACAGGTGCGCCCGCGCAGTGGCCTTGCTGCAAAAAAAGGTGTTACCGTGCTTAACAGCCCCGGAACGATTGATGCCGATTACCGTGGCGAAATTGGTGTAATTTTAGTAAATTTATCCAATGAGCCGTTTACCGTAGAAAATGGCGAGCGTGTAGCCCAGCTGGTTATAGCTAAACACGAACGCGCCGAATGGCTGGAGGCCGATGCACTTACCGAAACGGTTCGCGGCGAAGGCGGCTTTGGCAGCACGGGGGTTAAGTAAACATTAAGCCACATACTATGACTATCAATAATTTGTTTAAGGCAGTTTGCTTTATATTAATTACTACCAGTGGCATTTACGCCCAGGAAGATACCGCAACTAAACTTGCAGCAGATAAGGCATGCAGCTGTATTACCAAGATTAATTTTGAAACAGATAATAAGGAGAAAGTAACTGAAGAATTGGTTAAATGCGTTAAAGGTGTCAGTACTACAACACAGCTTCCTGTAGAAGTACAGCACTATATGGTTAAAAATTGTCAGGCATTTAAAACTATAATATCTAAAGCTTATGGAACAGATTTGTCTACAAATAAAGAAGCCTTAAAATACTATGTCGAAGGCAGAAATTACACTACTAAAGCGCAGTATGACCTTGCCATAGCAAGCTATAATAAGGCAATAACTATAGATTCGCAATTTGCAGCGGCTTACAATTATTTAGCCGATAGCTATGATAACCTGGGCAAGTACAGCGAAGCTATTACCGCCTATAAAAAATCGTTAGCTATAAAACCAAACGACAAAATGCCATTACAAAATCTGGCCCAGGCTTACGAACTTTCAAATGATTACCAGCAGGCTGCTATTACTTACGAAAAATTTATTGCCTTATATCCTGAAGATCCTGAAGGTTACTATAATGCAGGCAGAACTTTTTGTATGAGTGAAAATTACGAAAAAGGGACAGATTATCTAATGAAAGCCTACCAAAAGTATAAAGAAACCAATTCTGCTGCGTACCTTGCTGATACAAAAAAGGCACTGGATGGTACTTATAATATTTTAAAAAAGCAAAATAGGCTGGATATTTATATCCAGGCCGCAAAGAAAAACAATATTAATATAGAATAACCTGAATGAAAATTATAGTTCCGATGGCAGGCAGAGGATCGCGCCTGCGCCCACATACACTTACAGTACCTAAACCTTTAATTCCTATTGCGGGCAAGCCTATTGTACACCGCCTTGTAGAAGATATTGCCGGGGTTTTAAACCAGGATATAGAAGAGATTGCGTTTATTATTCATAAAGATTTTGGCGCCCAGGTAGAAGCCGATCTTGTTGCCATTGCCGAAAAGCTTGGCGCTAAAGGCACCATATATTACCAGGAGCAGCCGTTGGGTACTGCCCATGCTATTATGAGCGCTAAAGACTCTATGAGCGGGCCTATTGTGGTGGCCTATGCCGATACACTTTTTAGGGCCGATTTTACGTTAGATACTACAGCCGATAGTGTTATATGGGTGCAGCAGGTAGACGACCCAAGCGCTTTTGGCGTTATTAAGCTTAACGATAACAACGAGATTACCGATTTTGTTGAAAAACCTAAAGACTTTGTAAGCGACCTTGCCATTATTGGTATTTATTACTTTAAAAGCGGCGAGAGCCTTCGTGCCGAATTGCAGTACCTTTTAGACAATAATATTGTTAAGGGTGGCGAATACCAGCTTACCGATGGGCTTGAGAACATGAAGCAAAAAGGCATGAAATTTGTGCCCGGCAAGGTAGACCACTGGATGGACTGCGGCAACAAAAACGTTACGGTAGATACCAACTCGCGCATGCTGGCCTTTTTACACGCCGATGGTACCGAACTGGTATCAAAATCGGCAGTGGTAGAAAACAGCACCATTATAGAGCCTTGCTTTATTGGCGAGGGTGTTGTGCTTAAAAACAGTACCGTGGGCCCTAATGTATCGTTAGGAGAAAATACGGTGGTTGAAGACAGTACCATAAAAAACAGCCTTGTGCAAACGCATTCGGTAATTAAAAACGCAAACCTGGATAACGCCATGATTGGCAACCACGCTGTATTTAATGGCAAGTTTACAGCCATAAGCATAGGCGATTATTCGGTTTTAGAATAATAAACATGAAATTTAAAATTCTCTTTTACGGGCTGTTGCTTACAGGGTTGGTTACCGCCCCTGCGGCAGTGTACGCCCAACAGCAACAGGAACCCGATTCGATAGCGCTGGCTAACACCGAGTTTGAAAATAACTTTTACGAGGCCCTGAAGCAAAAAGGAATTGAGAATTATGATAAAGCCATACAATCGTTACAAAAATGCCAGGTTAAAGAGCCTAATAATGCGGTAGTGTATAACGAGCTGGGCAAAAATTACCTGGCGCTTAAAAACTTTCCGGAGGCCGAAAAGGCTTTTATAAAGGCCAAAGACATCGACCCTAAAAACCGCTGGTACTGGCAGGGGCTGTATGATGTGTATTACGAAACTAAAGATTTTAACAAGTCGATACCTGTAGTTCAAAAGCTAATGGACTGGCGTAAAGATTATTATCAGGAAGATCTGGTTTCGCTTTATATGTACACCCAGCAGTTTGATAAGGCACTGGCACTGATTAACGAGATGGAGCAAACCATTGGCGTATCTGAAAAGCGCGAAATGTACAAGCTCCAGATAATGAGCGACAACAAGTTTAAAAAACCGCAAAAAGAAACGCTGGAAGAAGCCATTAAAAAGAACCCGAAGGTAGAGTCCAACTATCTGGACCTTATCTATCTGTATTCGGATAGTAATGAGGAGGCTAAGGCCGAAGAGGTTGCCAAAAAGCTGGAGAAGGCCATTCCGGAATCGGACTGGGCGCAGGTTAGCCTGTTTAAATTCCACATTAATAATAACGATGGCGACAAGGCTTCGGCATCCATGTTTAAAGTGCTTGAGAGTAAGAAAATTGACAGCAAAATAAAACACCGTGTGTTAAACGAGTTTCTTATTTTTGCCAATAATAACCCTAAGTACAGTGGCAATCTGGCGAAAGCCGTAACCTATTTTGAAGACGATAAGAATGTTAACGTACCTAAAGAGGTGGGTAAATTCTTTATCAATAAAGGTAAATTTGCAGATGCTTCTCAGTACTTAGAAAAAAGCCTGGCTGCCAAAAGCGATGATATAGAGAGTATTGAACTGCTGCTGCAAACCTATGCGGAGAGTGCCCAAAACGATAAATTGTATAAAAAGGCAACAGAGTATACCGATTTGTACCCCACCCAGGCCAGCCTGTATTATTATGCGGGGCTTGGTGCCAACAGGCTTCAGCAATATGCAAAAGCCAAAGAATGGCTGGAAAACGGAATAGATTTTGTAGTAGACGATGCCAAACTACAATCCGGGTTTAAAAAGCAATTAGAACAAGCTAAGAGCGGTATAGCCGGAAAAAACAAATAACAATAAATGAAGAAGTTAATAGCTATTGTATTTACCCTTTCTGTACTGGTAGGCTGTAAGAGCAAACAGGCTGCGGTAGCCACAGAGGAGGCTGCGGGAGATAGTAAATCGGCCAAAGAAATTATTGCAGGCCATTACAAAAACCCTAAAAATTTCGAGACGCTGCACATTAATGCCAGCGCTAAGTACAAAGACAAAAAACAGTCGCAAAGTGTTAGTGCCGAAATACGCATTAAAAAAGATGAAACCATTTTGGTAAGCATCAAGTTTTTGGGCATTACTATGGCCAAGGCTATAATTACGCCTAAGCGCGTTAGCTATTACGAGAAAATAAACAATACCTATTTTGATGGTAATTATGCTGCGTTAAGCAAATGGCTGGGCACCGACCTTGATTATAACAAGGTACAGAACATGCTTTTGGGCGAAGCGTTAGACGACCTTACTAAAGGCAACTATAAAGCATCGGTAGAGGCAGATAAGTACAAGCTTATTGGTAAAGAAAGCGGCGGCACTATTAAGGAGTTTTTGTTTGAAGGCGCCAACTACCTGCTAAAAGACCAGATTATTACCCAAAACGGCCAGGAGCCGCGTAGCCTGCACATAGAATATCCGGCGCACAACACCTATCAGCCAGCCATACTGCCGGCACAGATAAAAATTGAGGCCGAACAAAAAGACAAGGTTAATATAAACATAGAATACACAACCGTTAAGTTCGATGAGAAGTTAACCTTTCCGTATGACGTGCCCGAAGGCTTTGAGCAGATCTTTATAGAGTAAACATTACAACCAACCATGAAACGATTATTCCTTACTATTTTCTTTATAAGTATCAGTACCCTTGGCTTTGCCCAGGGCGGCACCAGCGAGCAAAGAAAGCTGGAGCAGCGCAAGGCTGAGATTCAAAAAGAAATTAAGGCGCTAAACAGCCTTTTTAAATCAGAGACTTCGAAGGAAAAATCGGTACTCACTAAAATATCCGATAACAATGCGAGGATAAAGCTTAGCGAAAAGCTGATTAATACCACGCACAGGCAAACCCGCCTGCTTACCGATGATATTTACCTGGGGCAGCTTAAAATAAACAAGCTTAACAGGGAACTGAAAGTACTTAAGGAAGATTATGCCAACATGCTGGTAAAGGCCTACAAAAACAGGTCAGAACAAAGCCGTATTATGTTTCTTTTATCGTCCGAAGATTTTTTACAGGCGTATAAAAGGTTGCAGTACATGAAACAGTATGCCAGTTTCAGGAAGATACAGGGCGATGAGATTCGCTCTAAAATGACCGAGCTTAACCAAAGGGTTACTAAGCTGGAAGTTCAGAAAAAAGACAAACAAAAACTGCTTACCGAAAGCCAGAAAGAAAAGCAAACCCTTGAAGAAGACAGGCAGGAGCAGGAAAAAATGGTAAAAACCATACAAAAAGACAAGAAAAAATACACAGCTGAAATTAGCAAGAAACAAAAAGAGGCCAAAGATATAGACCGTAAGGTAGACAACATGATACGTGCTGCCATTGCCGAAGCCAACAAAAAAACGGCTAAAAGCACGGTAGAATCTAAAACTACTACAGCTGCGGCGGCTACAGCGGCAAGTACATCATCTACCAAAATTGTACTTACCAAAGAGGGCAAAATAGCGTCGGACAGCTTTAAAGCAAACAAAGGCAAGCTGCCATGGCCGGTTGCCGAAGGGTATATATCAGACCCGTATGGTACCCACCCGCATCCTGTTTATAAAACAATGCCCATACACAACAACGGTATTAACATTACCACCAAGCCGGAAACTACGGTAAGGGCAGTTTTTGCCGGCGAGGTTATGAGCGTACAGCTTATACAGGGCACAGGCAACAAAATTGTGTACATACAGCATGGTGACTTTATAACGGTGTACTACAACCTGTCGTCGGTTAATGTAAGCTCGGGCAGTAAAGTAAGCCTTAAGCAAAATATAGGTACAGTAGCCAGTAACCCGGTTACTAACGAGGCCGTGCTTAAGTTTTTTGTATTGCAAAATACAACCAACCTAAACCCATCGAGCTGGATAGCCCAATAGCTGCAATTATAATATATAGTAAAGGGAAGCCATTTGGCTTCCCTTTTTTTATTGAGAGAATACGGTACCCATACCGTCACTACGTGGGAGGCACGACCGCGGCATTCTATTCGTTACTAAAATCAGATTGCCGTATTAATAATCTGAAATCTGTGTAAATCTGCGGTTGCGCAGCATCCGTGTCATCCGCGTTCTATTATAAGCTTCGTTCGGAATAACAACGCGTGATAATAGAAACGGAATAGTTACGGGAGACGCATTCAATGTGTCTCTACTGCCTTGCGGGTGGCAGGCGGTACCGCAGCGCGGGAATAACAACCACAAAAAAAGGGAAGCCACATGGCTTCCCTTTACATAATGGGGGTGGAAAATATTACTGCTTAACAACTTTTACATTGGCAGTTGCGCCTTCGGCCTGTACCTGTAGTATGTAGGTACCGGCAGCAAGGGCAGAAAGATCTACCTGTACATTGTTAGCGGTTGCTGTTTGTTTAAGCACCGTTTGGCCTAACAGGTTGGTTACTGCAATTTGAGAGATAGCACTGTTGTTAGCTACTGTTATAACGCTGTTAGCCGGGTTAGGATACACTTTTAGATTGCTAAAGGCAAAAGAACCCGTGCTTGCCACCTGGCTTGCTGTAATGCCAAAATAAGCACTTTCGCAGCCGTTGGTGGTTTGGGTTACATAGTATGTGGTGCCATTTACAAGTGGGGTGGTAGCAGGTATGCTAACATATTCGCTATTGCCACTAAGGGTGTACCAGTTTAGGGTAGCACCTGTAATTGCTACCACTTCAAGATCGGCTACGGTTTGGCCCGGGGTAAAGTTTTGTGTAGCGTCTTCGCCCGGTGCAGCCGGAATTTCGTTAACTGTAATTACAACCGCAACGGCATCGCTTTCGCATACTTCTATCGACTGGGTAACATAGTAGGTTCCGCTAATTAGGGTAGTAGTTTCGGCTAAAGCCTCGCCACCTTCGGTAGCATACCAGTTAATTTGGTTGCCCTCTATGCCTGTAGCCACTAAATTAGCTACGGTAGCACCTGTACAAAAAGCCTGTGCCACAGCGGTTGGTACCGGCGGGGTGGTGCATAAAGACAGGTATATAATTTCGAATGCAACATCAGAGTTGCCGCCTTCCAGCGTTATGGCCACATAGTAGGTAGTACCTGCTGTAATATCAATTAGCCTTGCATCATCAAAAACATTACAGGCGTTAGAAGCCTGGTTAACCCAGTCAAGATCGGGCACAGTAGCCGATTCGTTGGGGGCACTGTAAAAGTGGATAAGGTTTAGGCCACCCGGGCTTGGTGTTGGCAGGGTAACCTGTGCGGTACCATCGGCAAGGGCAGTGAATTTATACCATACATAAGGCAGCTGTCCGCCATCGCAACCGTTAACCTCATAATCAAAAGCCTGAGATTCGGCAGTGGCATTAGTAAACTGTACCGCATGGTCTGTATACGGTGGGGTAAATGTATCTACATCATAAGCGTTGGCAATTTCATCGTTTGGTGGCGGTATAGGTGTACAGCTTGCCTCAATAGTAAAAGCACCGGTGGTTGTGCCTTCGCCCGATACAAGCAAATAATAATCAGAATAACCATCGTATGCAAAAGTAACGCTGCTCAGGTTACCGCAAGTGTTGTCGTTAGCCGTTACACAGGTAAGCGCTGTAAGAGGGCCTTTAAATATGCTAAGACGGCTATCAAACGTAGTACCCGATTCGCAAAGGCTTGCCGTAACGGTAGACTGCGTCATTGGGTCAGAAAATTTATACCAAACACCAATTGTGTTACCATCTACCGTGTTGCAAACCGGCAGGCCTGTTTCGGCAGTAGCGGTAACGGTTGTGCCGGGTATCGACTGCCCGCAGGTAAGTGCAAATGCATTCTGGATAAGGTCGTTTGGTACCACATCATACGTGCCTTCCAATACAAAGTTAGTCATGCCCGCACCCCAGCTGTTAGAGCTAAACTGGTCGTTGTATACAAAGCGCACTTTAAACTGCGCATTTTTGTACTGCGTCATGTCCAGGTCGCCGCTGTTTACCGGTGGAGTATGCGCCGTAACAAACAAAATTTGCTGCCACGTAGTACCATTGTAAACCTCTACGCCAAGGGTACCAAGATTATCGGTTGTTTTGCTAAGGCTGTACTCAAAAGAAAGGGTTAGGGTTTCGTAACCGCTTGTATCAAAGGCAGGAGAAATAAGCCTTACGTGGCTGTTATCGTCAAACGAAATATCATCGTTAAAGATGGCCGCAGGAGCAGAGAAATTTCCGGCACCCGGCATGTAGGTGTCGCCAAAATACCAGTCGGTTTCGGCTTCAAAGCCTAAAATTTCCTGGCTCCAGCCCGAGGGCGCATCGCCCGCCG
Source organism: Flavobacterium subsaxonicum WB 4.1-42 = DSM 21790 (assembly GCF_000422725.1). Taxonomy (GTDB): domain Bacteria; phylum Bacteroidota; class Bacteroidia; order Flavobacteriales; family Flavobacteriaceae; genus Flavobacterium; species Flavobacterium subsaxonicum. Next base: position 210,545 of record NZ_KE383910.1, on the reverse strand, counting down.
GAAAAACCGTGGAGTAAATTAAATTCTGGGCTTGTGTGCCCCAGGCCACCAACAGCAAGAGTGCCGCGAGAGTAAATTTTTTCATAACATTTAAATTTTGAAAATGGTTAGTAGTGTAAGCGCAACGTTTCGCGAAATAGCGTTTTGGGGACGTTTTTTGCGAATGGTAAAAATCTGTAATGTGCTTATAGTATGAAAAAAAACCGGCGGAAAATTTGTGACATCGGCCTATAATATATCCTGAAGAGCTTAAATACCCGACAGATAGCCGTACAGGGCAGTAGCATCGGGCAGGCCCAGCTTTAAAGCTACGCGTTCTTTGCGTTTTCGGCAGGCATCTAACGATATGTTTAGCATGGTTGCCATTTCTTTGGCGCTAAGGTTCATGTAAACGTAGCATATAAACCTAATATCGTTAGCTGTAAGGTCGGGGTGCTTTTGCCTAAGGTGCGATAAGAAACCCTGGTTTACCTCTTCGAAATGCCTGAGGAAACTCTCCCACTCGTTATCGGGTTTAAGTGTGTTTTTAAGATGGCGGATGTGGTTTCTAACCGCCGGGATGCGGGCTACCTCGGGCTGGTCTGACAGCAGGCCAACAAACTCTTCGATAAGCTGGTCTTTGCCCGACATGTATAATGCTTTGGATGACAGTTTCCTGTTCTTGTACTCAATTTCGTTTTTAAGCCTTTCCTGTTCCAATAGTGTTTCGGTTTGCTGCTCCCGGAAAAGTTTTTCCTGCAACAGTGCCTCGCTCTTTTTCTTTTCGAGTTCCAGGGCAAGCATCTGGTGGCTGTTCTCAGCAATAAGCTTTTTTTGTTTTTGTTTGATGGCAAGGTTTCTCAGCACAAAAAATATAAGCAATAGCACGGCAAGGAGTGCTAAAAGCACAGAGTAAAACATTTTGCGCTCGCTGGCAATAGTGGCCTCATTAATGTCAATTTTATTTTGATACTCCTGCATTTCGAATTTAACGCGGGTTTCTTCATAGGCCTTGCCGTTTTTAATATCGCTGATTTTTTCCTGTAGGGCAAAAACCGAATCTTTGCAACGCAGTGCCTCTAAAAGCGCCCCGCTTTTGGTGTAAATTTCGGAGAATATAGTATAAATGGCTTTTTTGGTTTCAATGTCGTCTTTATTGTTTTTTAAAGCCATTTGTGTGTACCTAAGTGCAGTAGCATAATCATTTTCCTGCAGGCAGGCTTTGGCAATTATCAGTTGCAATGTAACGGTCTCGGTTTTATTTTTTTGCCCTTTTATTTTATCTAACAATGCTAACGACATTTGCCTGGCCTTTGCAGAGTGGCCTTTAAGCATTTCGTTCTCGGCAACAGCACCCTGTAAATTATCAGTAAATTCGGGATCATTTTTTGCGTAGCCCAATGCCTCGTCTAAATATTTACGGGCTTCGTCTACTTTATTCATGTTGGTTAACACCAATGCCACATTAAGCGAGTAGCCGGCAATAGTTACCGAGTCGTTCTCTTTTTTAGAGAGTTTATAGGCTTTTGTAAAATACTCCAGCGCCCGGTCTAATTTTTTTTCTTTGCTGTATAATACGGCAATGTTGTTAAGTATCTGTACCTCTTTGGTAGGCCAGTTTTCTTTAAGGGCAATTTTGTAAGCGGTAAGGTAATAGTCTAACGCATCGCCATAATTGAGCATGGCAAGGTACGCCGACCCAATATTTTTGTTGGCCGTATATATTTGTTCCTGCCAGCTATTTTTTTTAGCTATTTGCAGTGCCTCTTTGCTTAATTCTAATGCTTTAAGGTAATTTCGGACATCCAGCTCTTTGCGGCCGCTTGCTATTAGCGAGTCGCATTGTTGTTGTATAGGATTGTTTGCCGCAAAAAGGCCTGTACTAAAAGTTAACCCTAAAAACAGGAGGGTATATTGTAAAAATTTTTTATTAAGGCAGGGTAGTACCATGATGCAGGGATAACCTTTTGGGAGAACTCCAAATATAAGCATTACCAAACGTTTATGTGTACAATCAACATTTCAATTTTATTGTGTTCGCGGCCTATTTTGTTACAGGTATAAAACAAAAGAGCCCCGCAATGCGGGGCTCTTAAAGCATTTATAGGTTAAAGCTTATTGCTTAACCACTTTTACATTGGCAGATGCGCCTTCGGCAGTTATTTGCAGGATGTATGTTCCGGCAGATAATGATGCAAGGTTAACCTGTACAGTATCGGTATTAGCAGTCTGGCTGATAACCGTTTGGCCTAAAAGGTTTATAACCGTTACTTTAGATATTGCAGTGTTGTTAGACACCGTTACAACATCGGTAGTTGGGTTAGGGTATACCTTAAGGCTGGCTTTGTTGAATGAAGATGTAGCAGCAACCTGATCTGCAGTAACAGCCAACAGTTCGCTTTCGCAACCATTAGTAGCCTGGCTTACATAATAGGTAACACCATCTTCCAGAACCGTAGTTGTTGGTATAACAGTGTAACCATCAATATCGTTACCAACATACCAAACTACAGTAGCGCCATCTGTTGTTGTAACTTCAAGATCGGCAACTGTTTCGCCGGTAGTAAATGTTTGTGTAGCAGCTCCTGTTGGAGTAGCCGATAATGCGTTAACCACAACACCTACCTCTGCACGTGGGCTTTCGCAACCGTTAAGCGTCTGGGTAACAAAATAAGAGCCGGTGGTAACGGTAGCAGTTTCTTCTAAAGCCGGTCCGGTTTCAGAAGCATACCATGTTACAGAAGCATTTTCAGTATTAAGATCGGCAACGGTAGCAGCACCACAAAGCGTGATATCATCTATAGAAAGTGCCGGTGTAGTATTAACCACAACAGTAACCTCTGTAACCTCGCTTGCGCAGGTGCCAAGTGTTTGCCATACAAAATAGGTGCCTGATGCAAGAACAGCAGTATCTGCAAGGGCAGTACCACCAGAAGTAGCCGACCATATTAAGGTAGCACCTGTAGCGGCAGTACCATCAAGATCTGCAACGGTAGCACCAAAGCAGAACGTCTGGGTTTCAGCAGCATCAACTGATGCAATTTCAGTTACCGTTACAACCACATCTTTTGGTGTGCTTTCGCAGTCGCCAACAGCTTGTGTAACCACATAGGTTCCGCTTACAAGAACGGCATCAGCAACAACGGGCAGGCCGTTAAACGTCCAGTTAAGCGTGCCGTTTTCTAAAGCAGTAATATCTAATTCAGATAAAAGTGTACCCGCGCAAACGGTTTGGGCAGCAGGGCCTACCGGTTGTGCTACTGTGGTAACAGTAACAGCAATACTAAGTGGCAAACTTGTACATCCAAAAAATGTTTGTGTTACAACATACGTACCACTTACTAATACAGCGTCATCATCTACAGCAACACCATTAAAAGTCCAGTTAAAAGTAGTATTGGCAGGTGTAGTAATTTCTATATCTCCTACTGTGGCACCATTACACAATGTTTGTGCTACCGGTGCGGTTGGAGTTGTACTGTCTATTTCTACAGTAACTGTTACAAAAGCACTTTCGCAGCCGTTAAGGGTTTGCGTTACATAATAAGTAGCAGTTTCTAATATTGTAGTTAGAGGTATCGCTTCATATTCGTCATTGTACCAATTTAATGTTGCAGGGCCTATAGATACTTCAGAAATCGCTGTATTAGGGCAGAAAATAAGTTCTGATTCTACAACAGGTACCGGAGTAGTAGTAACAGTAACTACAACAGCAAGCCTTGCGCTTTCGCACACGTCTATTTGCTGAGATACATAGTACGTACCTGCGGTAACAACGGCAGTAGATGCTAATACATCGCCTCCGGTTTCGGTAGCATACCATTTAATGGTAGCGCCTGTTACAGGTGTGGCAACTAAGTTAGCAACGGTAGCGCCTGAGCAAACTGTTTGTGGAGCAGCTGTTGGTACAGCCGGTGTAGTACAACCATCTAAAGTTGTAAATGTACCGGTAACGTAATCTGACACGCAGGTGCTGTTAAGCGCTTTAACGCGGTAGTAGTACGTTGTAAGTGGGCTTAGGCCCGATGCAGTATATGTTGCAGCCGTAATACCTGTAAACGGAGAACCGGTTACCGGGGTTGTAAAGGCAGCATCGGTATAAATTTCTACGGTGTACGATGTTGGAGCACCGCTATCGGCAGTAAGTACAGTAGCTATAGTAGCACCGTTAGATAATCCTGTTGCTGTTGTAGCAGCAAGCACAGGGCACTCGTCTATTGTTTTTGCAGAGATTGCAAATACATGCGGTACAGGCTCTGTAGCGCCGGTAGATGTTTTAGTAAACGTAACGCCTGTTATTAGTTTAGACTGGTTGTCGGCATCTATATTAACGGTAAGCTGGAATACTTTAAAAGCACCCGGGCCATCTGGAGCACCAACAGTGTTAGCGCGGTTTACACGGCCAATAGCATTTGCAATTGCAGGCGAAGCCGCTGTAGCAGCGTTATCCCAGTTTAGAACGCTAAGCCCTGAAGCTGTTTGCGATGTGCCATCGCTAAACAATACCTGTGCAGATATGGTAGCAGTACCACTACCCGATGTTACACCAAAGTACAGGTTGCTTGCTTTTACCGGAGTAGCTAATGTTAGTGTACCCACCTGGTTTTGCGCCGGTATCCTTAATGAGTTGTTAGCAGAATAATCTTGTAGTAAAAGGGTTAAACCGGCAACATTGCCTGTTAAACGCCTGTTTACAGGTAAGCCAAATGTTGCAGCAGCAGATGTTGCATTGGCTTTGTAATCTATAGACATGTAAGCGTTGTCTACCGCGTCTACCGCGTTGGTAGTAGACAGGTTAGCTACGCCGTTGCCGTTAGCAATAACGTCGGCGTTAAAGCCTGTAAGCGATAGTGGTGTAAAGTTGTTCTCTGCCACAAAGCTAACTGCCGATGACCAGGCATCGTTATCGCAAGAAGCGGTTTCTGCCTTAACACGGAAATAGTAGGTAGAACCGTTTGTTAAGCCTGTAAGGGCATACGTTGTATTGGCTGTTGTAAATGTGCCGAAAAGTGCCGTAAGGGCAGCATCGGTATATACTTCTACGGTATACGTAGCAGCTGCACCGCCTGCGCCAACAATAGAGGTCCATGTTAGGTTAGCCGAAGCCGCCGTAACATCAAATGCACCTACAGCGGTTGTAGCACCGGCACAGGTAGTAGCATCGGCAGTACCGGCAACGCTGTACTTAGGACCAAAACAGCTGCTGCCGTTTTCGTTATAAGCGTATATAAAATAATAATAATGGGTATTATTATTTAAGAAGTCGGTAAACGTACTGATAGTAGCACCGGCAGAAATTACTTTACCACCGCCTAAGTTAGCACCTACTGCGTATACAGATCCGGTAGCCGGCTGTGCTGTAAGTGCAGCAGTACTCCTAACCACTATGTAGCCTGTTGGGGCTGTAGTTGGCATGGTAACATCGGCCGTTAAGCCCGTAGCTGTTACGCTGCTTAGTACAATAACCGGAGCATCCGGCGTAGTACAGTCAGCCGGAGGCGTTACAACAGAAATGTTGTAATCTTCGGCCTCGCCATACAATAAAGCGCCGCAAGGCACTACTGTTGTGTTAAAGTAATAAGTTGAGCGTACCCTTAGCCTGTAATTGCCCACAGGTGTAGCCGCAGGTATGGCAATAGATCCGGTAACGGTAAGTGCCTGGCCGTTAAATCCGCCCACGTAAGTACCAATAGTTTCGCCCGCATCATCAAAATCAAGGTCGTTGTTCCAGTCTACCCAAACACCAAGTGTGGTAGAGGTGCTGCCCCTTGTAATGCTAAAGTCAAAAGTTGTGCCTGCTGGTTTGCTTACTATTTGCGCAGCACTGTAGTTAGTATAACCGGCAGTAGCACTTGCAGCAGTAGCATTTGCTATGTTAGTGTAGCCGCCTGTTGTAGCTACATTAGTAATGTAGTATGCTGTAGAGGTGCCCGATTTAGTAGGTACACAAAAAGCAGGGCTAAACGTGCCCGTTACATAAGCCGAATCGCAAGTGCCATTATTGGCCTTAACCCTGTAGTAATACGGGGTCTCAAACGTAAGGCCTGTTAAAGTGTACGATGTGGCCGTAATGTTAGTAAACGGAGACCCTGCAATTGGAGTCGTATAACCAGCATCTGTATATACTTCTAAAGTGTAGTTGGTTGCGGCAGTACCCTGGCCTGCTGTGGCAAGTGTCCAGCTGATAATACCCGATGTAGTAGAAGCCGTAGCTGAACTTGTGCCTGATATAACAGGGCACGCAGGCACTTCCTGGGCAGTAACGCCAAATACATTTACAACACCTTCTCCTGTAGAAGTTTTTGTAAACGCAATGCTGCTTACTGCTTTAGCCTGGTTGGCAATGTCTATGTTAAAGGTAATCTGGTACAACCTTGGGTTGGTACCGTTGCCTGATTCTACCACGTTGTTGGTAGTGTTAACCCTGCCAAAACCCTGCGCCGCTATGGGCTGGGTGGTTGAGTTAAACCAATCGGGTACTATAAAAGACGCTACATCTTGTGTTGTACCGTCATCAAAAGTAATAACTGCAGTACATGTAGATGCACCACTGCCCGATGTTGCCAGTACAAATAGTTTGGTTGCCTCTACAGCATTAGTAAAACTGATAGAACCTGTAGTTAGCCCTGCTGTAGCACCAAAGCGCAAGGCATTATTTGCAGATAATGATGCCATTTGGTAGGTTAACCCCGGTGTGGCACTAACAAGAGAGGTAATAAGGCCAGCCGCCGGAAGCCCGTAAGTAGGCGGTGTAGTAAGAGTAGACGGCAAAAAGTCGTTACTCATAAAGCAGTAATTGGCATTATCTACCGGTAGCGAGATAGATGATAGTGCCGTACCCACACCGTTGGCAATAACGTCGGCATTGTAGCCCGTTACCGTCAGGTGCTCATAGTCTTGCGCGTTTGCCCCTGCAAACGCCAGCATGACCCCGAAAAATAAATGTCGTAAATTTATTTTCATAAAAATAGTAAGGTTAAAAAAGTGAATAAATAGTAGTAAAGTTAAATGGGTAACGAAAGTAATTAATATTAACAGGAATTTTTCTAAAAACCCTACCGATACTTTAAATAATAACAATATTTGTTGAGGTTGTTATATAAAAACACACAAATGTTAATAAAATCATAAAGCCCCGCCGGTTAGGGCAGGGCTTTATTTTGTAAGATTTAAAACGTATACTATATATTATTGTTTAACGATCTTAACATTTGCAGAAGACCCTGATGCCATTACATTTACGATATAGCTACCAGAAGGCAATGCCGAAAGGTTTACCTGAACACTCTCTGAAGTAGCCGACTGTGTAAGTACGGTTTGCCCTAAAAGGTTGGTAACTGTTATTTTAGATATAGCAGTGCTGTTTGCAATAGTTACAACATCGTTTACCGGGTTAGGGTATACTTTAAGGTTGTTAAATGCAAACGAGCCTGTTGCCAAAATCTCATTTACAGTTATCTCAAGCATTTCGCTTTCGCAGCCATTGGTAGACTGGCTAACATAATAGGTAACGCCATCTTCTAAAACGGTGTCAGACGGAATAACATTATATCCATCAATATCATTTTCAATGTACCAGGTTAAGGTAGCACCTGTACCATATTCAAGTTCAAGGTCAGATACTGTTTCGCCTGCTGTAAAAGACTGTTCTTCTTCGCCATCCGGTTCTTCCGGAAGTTCGTTTACCGTAATAACAACTGGTGCTAAAGCACTCTCGCACCCATCAACAGATTGCGATACATAATAAGTACCACTTTCTACCTCGGTATCGGCAGTAATAACTTCATCGCCCTCATAATAAGTAACTGTAGCGCCAACAAGCACACCTACGGTAATATCGGCAATAGTAGCGCCTTCGCAAACCGCCTGGTTGTTAACACTTGGTGCAGCAGTAACATTTACTGCCACTGTTACAGTACTTGGCAAACTTGTACAGCCGTTAAGGGTTTGTATAACCTGATATACTCCTGCAGTTAATACCGTTTCAGGATCAATAACCGCTCCGTCTAAAGTCCATTCAACAGTAGCGTCGGCCATTGGGTCAACATACAGATTGCTAACTATTGCACCAGAGCAAACCCATTGTGTTGCAGTGGTTACAGGAGCCATAGGCGCTGCACTTAAAGTAACCACTACCGGTGTTCTTGTGCTCTCGCATGTGCCGTTGGTCTGAGATACATAGTAGGTACCTGCTGTAAGTGCTGCAGTAGCAGCAAGTGGCTGGCCACCGGTTACAGTAGCATACCAGTTAAATACAGGGTTTTCGCCAGTGCCTGTTGCAGTAAGGTCGGCCACGGTAGCCGTACCGCAAACCGTTAGCGGCGCCGTAGTTGGCGCAGCAGGAGGCAGGCAGCTATAGGTTACGGTAATTGTCCAGGTGTTGTTGTTTACTTTGTTGTATTGTACGCCACAGCCATCTTCTAAAAATTCGCCCCACATTCTCCAGGCCCTAAGTTCAAAGTTAACCGTACCTGTAGCACCGTTGGCAATAGTAAGGCCACTGCGGTTGTAGCTGTACGTGCCTGCCTGGCCGCTACCGGCAGCAAGGCTGGTTTCGCCAAGGCTGGTAGTTGTGCAGTACAGCATAGAACGCTGTTCTGACTGGTAGCCGTTGTTTAAAGCCGTCATTGTATACGATGTAGCAACCGATGCTACCTGGTAACCTGCCGGAACGGCTACTGATAGCGTGCCCGGGCATGATGTGGTTGAGGTTACCGTAGGCACTTCGTTAAACATGGTGCTTATGTCGCCCCCGGTGTAGGTAGCCGATACCTGCCCTGTTGTAAACGTTGTACCCACCCAGGCTCCGGTATCACCATCGCCGCAGTTAGCGCGTACCCAGAAATAATAGGTTTGCCCTGTAGTAAGTGTCGGGAAGTTTACACTTGTTCCAGTAGTTATGGTTCCGGTTGGCTCTGTAGTAGCCGTAGGGGCGGTATTGGTAGTTGCATAGTAATAATCGTAGCCATTGGCCGGTACAACTATGGCAGCCGTAAAGCTAACCGATGCATTAGATGGGCCCGTTGTGGCAATTAAGCCTGTTGGCGAAGGGCAGGTTGGCAGCACCTCGGCGGTAACGCCAAATATGTTTACAACACCCTCTGCGGTAGAGGTTTTTGTAAACAGTACACTGCTAACCTCTTTAGTTTGATTAGCGCTGTCTATATTAAGTGTTAGCTGGTACATCCTTGGCTCTGTGCTCGATGCTTCTAATACGTTATTAGTGGTATTTACACGGCCAAAGCCTTGTGCAGCTACGGGTTGTACAGTGCTGTAAAACCAGTCTGGCACCGATACCGATGGTATTGACTGTGTGGTACCGTCGTCAAAAGTAATAAGGGCGCTAATAGTAGAGGCCCCACTGCCCGATGTGGCAAGCACATACAGTTTGGTAGCCTGTACACCATTAGAAAATACAAGTGTGCCATTAGCAGCCCCGGTAGTGGCACCAAACCTTAGCGAGTTATTGGCACTTAACGATGCCATTTGATATGTAAGCCCTGTTGTTGCCAGCGAGTTTATTAAACCTGCGACAGGAAGCCCGTAAGAGGGTGGCGTGGTAATGGTGGAGGGTAAAAAATCGTTGCTCATAAAAGCAAAGTTGGCATTGTCTACAGGCAGGGTGGTAGACAGTGCTGCCGACCCTATGCCGTTGGCAATAACATCGGCATTATAGCCGGAACTAACCGTTAAAGGCTGGTACTCCTGCGCGTTTGCCGTGGCAAACGTAAGCAGGGCGCCCATAAATAATTGAGGTAATTTTATTTTCATAGTAGCGGGTTGAAAAAAAAATGAATAATTAATTGCTTTGTTAATAGTATTTTAAAAGTAACTATAATTAACATTATATTGTAAATAATCATTAAAAAATTAATTAACATTCTTATTTCAGGTTAACTTTATTGTAAGTAAAAAACGCAAAAAGCCCCCGCTTTAAGGACGGGGGCAGTATAGGTGGTTTTTGTAAATTCTTACATAAATAAAGCCTTAAGCTCTGTAGCGTCGTGCGGGTTCATTTTACCGGCAAGCACCAGGCTTAGCTGCTTTCTGCGCAGGGCAGCATCGTAGCGCGATTTTTCTATCTCGGTTTGCGGCTCTATAGGGCGCACCTGTACGGGTTTGCCAGCTTCATCTACCGCTACAAAAGTATAAATGGCCTCGTTAGCCTTGGTTTTCTCGCCACTTTCGCGGTCTTCTATCCATACATCTATAAAGGTTTCCATAGACGATGTAAACGTGCGCGATACCTTGGCCTCTATGGTAACCACGCTGCCAAGCGGAATAGAACGGTTAAATGCCACGTGGTTTACAGATGCCGTAACCACAATATGCCCGGCGTGGCGGCGTGCAGCAATGCTGGCAGCCCTGTCCATACGGGCCAGTAATTCTCCCCCAAAAAGGTTGTTTAACGGATTGGTTTCGCCCGGCAGTACAATATCGGTCATTATACATACAGAGTCTATGGGGTGTTTTACCTGCATAACTTTTTTTTGGCAAAGATAAGCCACAGCAAAAAAAAATCCCCCGGTATGGAGGATTGATTTTACTACTTATTTTTTTACCATCAGCCAGGCTTCGGTATTGTGTGTTTTATGTATGTTTCGCATGCTGTCCTGGGCTTCGGCGTATGTGGTGTAGCCGCCGTAAGAAACCATGTACAGTTTAAATTTGTTTTGCCCCACGGTTTGTGCGTTGTAACCTTTAGCTTTTAGTTGCGCTACGGCTTTTAAGGCGTTGGCCTCTGTGCTGTAAGCGCCTGCAATAACGTGGTATGGTGTGTTTATAACCTCTTCTTTAAGCGGCAGGGTAACGGCAGGCAGTGGGTTGTCTATAAAAAAGGTGGCCTGCTGTATTTGCTGCTGTACTTTTTCTTGTACGGCATGCTGAACTACAAGTGTTTGCTGCGCTACCTGCTGATCGTGGTAGGTTTTAAAACCTGTGGTGCCCACGGCAGCCATAACTACAAATACGGCAGCATATTTTAGGTACGAGTAATTGCGTTTACGCTCTGGCGTAAATATAATAGGCGCTTTTTCTTCTAAAGCTTCAACTTCGGCTTTAAGCTCTTCGCGCCTTACGGCAGATGATACCACATTGCTAAGGCCAAAAGCACTGCTTAGGTAATTAACGGGGGTATCTGGCGTAAACACCAGGCTGCCTTCGGCGTTAAGCCCAAAATCGCCCAGGTTTTTAAGGCTGATGACATCAAAATTATTCAGGGCCTGTTTCCAGCTGTCTACAGCAAGTGCAATGGCGTTAACGGCGGCATCGTAAGAAATTTTTTCCTGCAGGGAGATATGATTGGCTAAAAGCCCGTCATTATTTTTTACATTCGCGTTAAAAGAAACAAGTTTTTTTGGAGGATAGAAGGTATGCGCAGCTGCATCTAAATACGCAGGGCGAATATCTGTAAGGAAAGCGCCAAAACCGGGAACGGTAACGCACTGGTAACGGTATAATAAAGCCGATATGTGTTTTTCTATCATCATAACAACAAAATTAATCAAACGGTGGTAAACGCAAAATTTTATCCACAAATGTTATTAACAATGCCAAGTAACTAATTAACTGCCAATTACATTTTTTGATGACGGATACCGATTTATTTAATACGCTGGCGCTGATGCGTGTAGAGGGAGTTGGCGATATTGTGGCCAAAAGGCTGATTAACCACCTGGGCAGCGCCGAAGCTGTTTTTAAAGCCAAAAAAATGCAACTTTTAGCCATAGAAGGCGTAGGAGAAGTATTATATAATAACCTGCGCAACGAGTCGGTTTTTAAGCTGGCCGAGAGCGAAGTTAAATTTGTGCGCGAGCAGGGCATTAAGCCGCTGTATTATTTAGACAATAACTACCCCGAAAGGTTAAAGCACTGTATAGACGGCCCGGTGGTTTTGTTTTCGTCGGGTAAAATAGATTTTGCCAGCCGTAAGACCATTAGTATTGTGGGCACCCGCCAGATGACGAGCTATGGCGCCGACTTTTGCCGTAAGCTTATTGAAGATCTTTCGCCCCTTAACCCGGTTATTATTAGCGGCTTTGCCTATGGTGTAGATATTTTTGCGCACCAGGTGGCTATGGAGCAAAACCTGCAAACTATTGGGGTGGTGGCACACGGGCTTAACCAGATATACCCTAAAGTGCATAAAAAGTATGTGGCGGCTATGGAGCAGAACGGTGGTTTTTTAACCGAGTTTTGGAGCACCTCTAACCCCGATAAAGAAAACTTTGTAAAGCGCAACCGCATTGTGGCCGGCATTAGCGAGGCTACTATTATTATAGAGAGTGCCGAAAAAGGCGGATCGTTAATTACGGCCAATGTGGCTAACGACTATAATCGCGATGTTTTTGCCGTGCCCGGCCGCATTACAGATAAGTACAGTATGGGCTGCAACAACCTTATTAAAAGCCAGCGCGCCAATTTGCTTACCAACGCGGCCGACCTTATTTATATACTCAACTGGCAATTGGAAGAAAAGGCGCACAAGCCGGTGCAAAAACAGTTGTTTGTATCGTTAGAGCCCGATGAGCAAAAGGTGTACGATTACCTGCTTAAAAATGGTAAAGAGCTTATGGATATTATAGCCCTGCATTGCGAATTACCCATTTACAGGCTATCGTCTTTACTGCTTACTATGGAACTTAAGGGGGTAATAAGGCCCTTGCCGGGTAAATTATTCGAGGCAATATAAAAAATTAACAATGGGGTTTACAGCCCCATTTTTTTGTTAAAAACTTTACGGTGCAACAGCCTTTTTCTTACTGTAAGTGTGGTGGTTGCGGCTAAAATTTAGAGTAAAGATTTAAGGTAAAATCTTTTTTAGATTGATTCTAAACAAAGCTAAAATGGTCGTTAACACATATTTAATGGCTATTTTTTTACATGTATTGCCTATATTTGCTATCCCAACAAAACAAAAACTATGTACCAAAATGTTTTAGATCTTCATTCCTACTGGGCGTTTGGAGTATTAGGTCTGCTATTAATTGCTGCTATTAATGCACTATCCGGGTTAGGTTCTAAAAGGGCTTTTACACCCCGCGACAGGCAAATATCTATGGTAGCGTTAATTTTTTCGCACATACAATTGGTTGTTGGCATCATCCTTGTTATCGTGAACCCGCAATTAGAAATTGCTAAGGTTGCCGGCATGGGTGGGGTTATGAAAGACCCGCATTTAAGATTAATTTTTGTAGAGCATCCGCTTATTAACATCATTGCTATTACACTGATTACCATTGGATGGTCTAAGCATAAAAAGACGGCAGAAGATGCCAAAAAATTTAAGAGTATAGGATATATGTATGCCATAGCATTAGTGCTGCTTTTAAGCAGGATCCCGTGGGGACAATGGTTTAGCTAACCCCAGGCTTAAAGCTTTTCCTTGAAAGCTTTTTTTAGCCGCTGGCATATTATTTTTGTAAACAAAGGACAAAAAAATTATAATTATTATGAAGAATAGTATTATCATTTTCAGTACCGCGTTGTTATTGTGTTTAATAACAGGCTTTTCAACAGTAAATGTTGCCCCGGTAAAAAAAGAAAATAAAATTACGGCAATCAAAATTGCCGATACTACAGAAACAGCTACTACCGCTGTTAAACCCGAAGAGCCTAAGCTTACCCTCTACAAAAAAAGTGCATTAGCCACCTACTACGCAGATAAATTTAACGGCAGGAAAACCTGCAGCGGAGAGAAATTTCATAACGCAAAATATACTGCTGCCCACATGAAATTGCCTTTTGGCACCATGGTTAGGGTAACTAACGAAAACAACGGTAAATTTGTAGATGTAAAGGTAAACGACCGCGGGCCTTACAGCAAAAAACTGGAGATTGACCTTACTAAAAAAGCCTACATGGATATTGCATCCAACAAAGGATCTGGCTCTTTTAAAGTTAAAATAGAAATTATTGAAAAAGTTTAATATGGCAAAACGCATAGCACTGCTTTGTTTTTGTGCCCTATTACTTGTTGCCTGTGGTGCCTCTAAAGGAGCTTATAAAAGCTACGACGGCAGTGCAGTAGCATCGTACTACGCCGATAAATTTAACGGCAAAAAAACGGCCAGCGGAGAAAAATTTAGCAATAGTAAATTAACCGCTGCTCATAAAAAACTCCCTTTTGGTACTAAGGTTAAGGTAACTAACAAAGCAAATGGCAAATCTGTTGTGGTTACCGTAAACGACCGCGGGCCTTTTTCGGCAGGTAAAGACATCGACCTTTCAAAAAAAGCCTTTATGCAAATTACCGACAATAAAAACCACGGCGAAATTAAAGTTACTATAGAAGTAGCCAAGTAGGTTTTGGTTAACGGTTTTAAGTTTACAGTGGCAGTTGATGTGTTTTATCTGTTATTTACATAAATAACATTGCTCTTTAAGCAAAATCAGTGCATTACTTTTAGTGCTTACTGTTTTACTGCAATACTACTCTCCCGGTATAGCGGCAATAAGCTTTTTGGTGTATTCTTTTTGCGGATGCGCGTACAGGGCATCGGCTTCGTTCATTTCTTCAATTTTACCTTTGTTCATAACCAGTACCTGGTCGCTCATGTATTTAACCACGGCAAGGTCGTGTGATATAAATATGTAGGTAAATCCAAAATTTTCTTTAAGCTCATTGAGCAAATTAAGCACTTGTGCCTGCACCGAAATATCGAGTGCTGAAACCGACTCATCGCACACAATAAGCTTAGGCTGTAGCGCTATAGTGCGTGCTATGCCTATACGCTGGCGCTGCCCGCCCGAAAATTCGTGGGGATAACGGTTGTAGTGCTCTTCGCCAAGGCCAACGCGGTTAAGTATCTCAATTACCTTGGCACGGCGTTCTTTATCGCTACTATACAGCTTGTGCACCTGCATGGGCTCCATAATGGCCTTACCAACCGTTATACGCGGATTAAGCGATGAGTAGGGATCCTGAAATATAATCTGTATCTCTTTTCTAAGCGCACGGATCTCTTTCGGTGAAAGCTTCGTTAAATCATTGCCCCTGTACAGTATTTTACCGGCAGTGGCCTTATCAAGTTGTAGTATGGCATTGCCAAGTGTCGATTTGCCACAGCCTGATTCTCCCACCAGGCCAAGGGTTTCGCCTTCGTATATTTTAAAGCTAACATTATCTACGGCCTTAAAGCTTACGTTTTTGCCAAACAGCCCGGCCGACGACACATACTCTTTTTCAACATTAATAACCTCTAATAAAGGAGGTTGTGCATATAGCGCTTCATGCTTTTTTTCGCGCTGTAGCGGAGTAACTTCTGTTTTATTTACCGTATTTTGCAGGTAATCCTGAATGGTAGGCAAGCGTTCCAGCCTTACATTTAACGATGGCCTCGAATTGATAAGTGCTTTAGTATAGGTATGTTGCGGGTTGTTGAAGATAGCCTGAGCGTCGCCTTGTTCTACAATTTCGCCACGGTACATAACCAGTACCCTGTTGGCAATTTCGGAGACTAACGAGAGATCGTGCGAAATAAAAATGATACTCATTTTAGTATCCTGCTGTAACTCTTTGAGCAGCAGGATAATTTCTTTCTGTACCGTTACATCCAGTGCCGTGGTGGGCTCATCGGCAATAAGTATTTTGGGTTTGCAGGCAATAGCCATGGCTATCATTACCCGCTGTTTTTGACCGCCCGAAATTTCGTGCGGATAGCGGTTGTATATCTTATCTGGGTTAGGCAGTTTTACTTTTTCAAATAACGCAAGTACCTGTGCCTTAATCTCTTTCTTCGAAAGTTGAGTATGTTCCTTGAGGATTTCTTCAACCTGGAAACCACATTGTAATGATGGGTTAAGCGAACTCATAGGTTCCTGAAATATCATGGCCACATCATTACCGCGCAAATTGCGCAGGTCTTTTTGGCTTAACGCCGAAATATCACGTCCTTCAAAAGTAATTTTACCCTCAGTTATAGCGAGTATCCCTTTGGGTAACAGCCCCATAATGGCAAGTGAGGTAACCGATTTACCGGACCCTGATTCGCCCACAATGCCCAGTATTTCGTTTTGGTGTAGGGTAAAGTCGCTGTTTTTTACAATAGGCAGCCACTGGCCGTCTTTCCTGGCCGAAATGGTAACATGGTCTATATGGAGCAGGGGGTTATTCATGACGATAAAAATAGGTATCTTTTCCTTATCTCAAAAGTAAAGAGTCCTAATTAATATCTACCGAATAATTTAGCATATTACGGTTGGTATCGTCTAAGGCAGCACGCGATTTAAAAGCATTTTTAAGCAGGGTACTGTTCCAGTTGGTGCGCTTTTGCCATGCGGCAAAATTTTCTGTACGCCAGTCAAAATCGTCCTTCCAGGAGAATTTTGGCGAGATGTAAAAATACGTATACGGTTTAATAAACGAACTGTCGTTACCGGTTTTTACCTTAAGCGACTCCTGCTCATTACGCATTACAGATTGAGGGTAAAGCAATGTCATTTTTCGCTTATGCACCTCTTCTTTCATAGCGCCAACAATGCGGGCATAGTCTTGCTCAATGGTTTTAAGGCTAAAATGGTCGTACACCGTTTCGCCAATTTTGTCTATTGGCCTAAGCTGAATAATGTCTATAGCATACTTGCCGTACACATCAAAAAAATCTTCGAGCTCGTAAAAATTATCTTTATTAAAGGTGTAGTTTATACGAATGCGCAACCCTGGAGTATGCTTTTTTTGCTCGGTTAGGGCTGCCATAACCTCATGAAATTTCTCAAATACGCCCTTGTCCATCAAATCCTCGTAAGTGGCTTTATGTACGCCGTGCAATGAGAGGATAATTTCGTTAAGGCCGGCATCTGCAAAAGCGGTAATATCTTTCTGCTCCAGCAGGTTGCCATTGGTAATCATGCTAATATACGGTACTTTATGCTCTTTAGCCAGTTGTATCAGGCGGGTGTTGTGCTTAAACAGGGTAGGCTCTGCACCGCAGCCTATCTGAAGTTTAAGGGCATTTTTAAAGATAGAAGTAGCCATAGGCTCAAGGTCGTCTTCTTTAAACATGCCCTTCATGTTTTTGCGCACAAAGTCGGCATCGCTAAAATAGCACATTTTACAGCGCAGGTTGCACGCCAAAACAGGATCCATTTGTATAGATAAGTACCTCTTATTAAGCACCGATAGCAGCCAAAGCCCAAGGAATTTTACCCTGTGGCTTTTTATGTACTGGTTAAATTTTAATATCTTGTAAATATCCATACGCGGTAATTAGTTGGGCAATTTATACAATTTATCTGAAAGGCGAATGCGGAACGGCAGATTAAACGTTACTTTATCTCCGGCCACAGCTACAGTGCCCTCCTGTCCGTTAACCCGAAGTGCCTCAACAACAAGCTGTTCTTCGCCGGTACTTGGGCCAACAATAAGAATGCGGTCGCCAATGGCAAGCTCGCCATTTTCTATAGTAAACTGGCCTACACCTGCTTTAGGGTAGTAATGCTCGCCTTTGCCAATAAGCACTTTTTTAATGCGCTGCCTTGGGGCAGTTTTAACCTTAGGTGCCACAGCCAGAGCCACATCGGTAAGTTCGCCGGACTTTTTAAAGGCCAGTTTTTCCGATTTTCCCTTACGGAAAATCATGTTGCCCTTCATAATACCACGGCGCAATTCTTTCTGTTTATCCTCCGGTAACTGAATGATTTCCAGGCACTCTGTAGAGCAGGTATTATGCATAGCCTCCATACAATCGTCGCACTGGATAAACAGCAGGTGGCAGGCCTCGTTGGCGCAGTTGGTGTGGTTATCGCACGGTTTGCCGCACTGGTGGCACTGGGCCACAATATCATCGGTAATGCGCTCGCCAAGGCGGGCATCAAACACAAAATTTTTACCTATAAACTTGCTTTCCAGGCCTTCAGCTTTTACCTGGCGGGTATATTCTATAATGCCGCCCTCCAGCTGGTACACGTTTTTAAAGCCCTTGTGCTTAAAAAATGCCGAAGCCTTTTCGCACCTAATACCGCCGGTGCAGTACATCAGCAGGTTTTTATCTTCTTTATAATCAGCAAGTTGATTCTCTATAATAGGCAGCGACTCCCTAAAGGTTTCTACATCTGGGGTAACGGCGTTTCTAAAGTGGCCTATCTCGCTCTCGTAGTGGTTTCTAAAGTCTACCACAATGGTGTTTGGGTCGTCCAGCATCTTATTAAAGTCGCTGGCACCCAGGTGGATACCCTTGTTCATTACATCAAAAGTAGCATCGTCCAGGCCATCGGCCACAATCTTGTCGCGTACTTTAATGGTAAGCTTAAGGAACGAAAGGTCGTCGTGCTCAACGGCAACATTAAGGCGTATATCTTTAAGAAAATCAATTGTATCTAAATGATCCTTAAAGGTATAGAAGTTATCTGCCGGCAACGAAAGCTGGGCGTTAATGCCCTCTTTGGCTACGTAAATCCTCCCTAAAACCTCTAAGGGGTTCCAGGCCAGGAAAAGGCTATCGCGAAATTGTTTGGGGTCTAAAATGTGTGCGTAGGCATAAAAAGAAAGCGTTAGGCGCTGTTTGCCGGACTGCTCTATAAGTTCGGCTCTTTCTTCTGCGCTTAAAGTGTTGAACAGTTGCATGCTATACAAGTTTAAGTGAGATACAATATGTGTTTGGCCCCTGTTGGCGGAACCGCTGCAAAAGTAATAAATCTTTTTTAATGGCAATAGGGGTTGATATTTCACTTTTGGTAAAAAAGCACATTTTTGTACCCTACAGCGTTATTTTGGTATTCAGGCAGCGATACTTTTGCGCCTAATTTCAATCAAAAAGGCTTAATATTTCACTTTCGGACTTTGAGTTACCCTAAAAACACCCTAAAACAGCAAAAACCAAGTTTGCAGGGTTACTATGGGGTGAAATATTAAAAGTTTGAGAGAGTTGCAAAGTTGCAAAGTTTCAAAGAAGCAAAGTTTCAAAGAAGCAAAGTTGGAAAGTTGGAAAGTTGGAAAAAATGAGTATTTCAAAAAACAACTTAATTTTAGCATAACAGCCATTTTTAAAAATAGTAGTATTTTTGGCTATCATACCCAACCCATGAAAAAGCATTTATACTCCCTTAGCCTCGCGCTACTTTTTACGCTTACCGCCTTTGCCCAGTTTAACAACAATGTTGTTATTGCCCACCGCGGTGCCTGGAAAACCAACAACCTGCCCGAAAATTCTATCGCGGCCTTAAACCAGGCCGTAGCCCTTAAATGTTTCGGCACCGAATTCGACGTACACCTTACCGCCGACAACGTAATTGTGGTTAACCACGACCACCAGTTTTATGGCCTGCCCATAGAAAAAAGCACTTATGCCGAATTGCTGGCAAAGCAGCACCCCAACGGCGAAAAGATACCTACCCTGCAAGCCTACCTTACCGAGGGGCTAAAGCAAAAAAAGACCAAGCTTATACTGGAGATAAAAACATCTGAGGTTAGCCTGGACCGATCGTTGCAACTAACCAAAATGTGTGTCGATTTAGTTAAGCAGCTTAAAGCCGAAAAACAGGTGGAGTATATATGCTTTAGTTTCGAGGTTGGCCAACGCATACACCAGCTGGCGCCAAAGGCCAAGATTGCCTACCTTACGGGAGACAAAACCCCTGCCGAAGCCAAGGCCGCCGGCTACACCGGGCTAGACTACCATTACAGCGTGTACAAAGAGCACCCAACCTATATTGCCGAAGCCAAAAAACTGGGCCTTACCGTTAATGCCTGGACAGTTAACGATAAACCCGAAATGGAAACCCTGCTTAACCAAAACGTGGAGTTTATTACCACCAACGAACCGGAACTGCTGTTTGAGGTTATTGGGGGGAGGAGGTAGTGTTTTTGTTAAGGATTAGCTGCTTTTCGATACCCTGCTGCTACGTATATCTTCAATAATTTCTTCGGCACTATTATCAGATTTAAAAGCACCAAAAGACTTACTGAACAACGTTTTTTCCTTTGTCAGGTCGGTTTTTATAGATTTGGTAAGCTTCGAGATAAGGTCAAGCTTATTACTTGCGCTCAGGTTATCCAATAGCCCAACGTAACCATCTATAATACTTGTATTTATTTCTGCTGATTTCATAGTAGCGAATTTACAAAAATTTTGATTTGGTTTTAATTTCAGCATTCACAAATTCAATGGCTTTTGTTTCAAATTTAGTTCTCTTTGCTGAGCCTGTTTTACCGTAATGCTTAGTAAGGTGGTCTTGAAAAGTTGTACAATTTTTGAGTTGTTTTTTCATAGTACTTAATTTGACGCAAACATTCAGGGCAAAATTCTAAATCATCTTCTGATAGTAACCTGCCGTTTTTAATATCATCCTCGCTTATAGTGAACATTTTGATTTGTTCTGACTTAAGTTTTAGTTCTTTCATTACTTAAAATTTAACCAATAATTTATTATACAATATAGTTTAAGGCATCACTTTTACTGGTAATTTATTTGATTTGATGTCACCATGATACACTTTAATGTTATTAGCCTTAAGCGTTTTTAATATATCTCGTGGAAGAACATCTTTGTACCTGGTCGAATCGCTGAACATCGAAACCGTAGCTTTATAATGCTTGTTTTTATCCAGAGTTATTAATCCAACCCTTACAGCTTCATACCCAACAGCCTTATTTATATTTAAAGGATATTCAAAATAAATAGTTTCTCCCGAATAAATAAAAAAATTCTTAAACCCAACTTGTCGGTAATAATCAACTGGATACTCATACCCAAGGCTTTTTTCATATAGCATCGCGTTTTTCAATAGTAAATAATATGCATCTGACGCTTCATCACCACCGGTGAAATGACCGTGGTTATACTTAATTTCTGTATTATCACGGTTATAAATTCTGAGATTAACACCGTCTGAATATACTGCAGTTTCGCAAATCTTACCATCATGACAATTATTATTGATATAATAATGATCGTCAGAATTGTTTGTAATAGAGAATTTAATAATATTTACATATTCACCATTTTCATCAGAAGATGCAATAATGGTGTCGTTCTCTACCGTCAGTTCTAAACCGCCTTCGCTCTTTTTACAGCCAACTATAATAAGAACAGCAAATAATAAGATAATTTTTTTCATAACACTTTCGATTGCAACACCGCTGGAAAACAGAAATTTTTTGAACTCATAGGAAACGTCAATTCAACTAAAGATAATATCATTACATTATAAATCTACAAAATAATATAACAGAAAAAAATAATTGTTTTATAAGATTATTTTCTTACTTTTGCTCTAACAAAAAAAGAATTACTTTTACTCAAAATATACTAAGCAATCATGAGCGGAGAAAAAGAGGCTAAACTAAAAGCATTACAGCTTACGCTGGACAAATTAGACAAAGCTTACGGTAAAGGTACCGTAATGAAACTGGGCGACCGCGCCGTTGAAGAGGTAGAATCGATACCGTCGGGCTCGCTGGGCGTAGACCTTGCCCTTGGCGTTAACGGCTACCCACGCGGCAGGATAATAGAAATATATGGCCCGGAATCGTCGGGTAAAACAACACTTACGTTACACGCTATTGCCGAAGCCCAAAAGGCCGGCGGTATTGCGGCTTTTATAGATGCTGAGCATGCTTTTGACCGTAGCTATGCCGAAAAACTGGGCGTAGATGTAGAGAACCTTATTATATCGCAGCCCGATAATGGTGAGCAGGCACTGGAAATTGCCGAAAACCTTATTCGCTCCGGAGCTATAGATATTGTGGTAATCGATTCGGTTGCGGCACTTACGCCAAAAAGCGAGATAGAGGGCGAAATGGGCGACTCTAAAATGGGTCTTCACGCACGTCTTATGTCGCAAGCCCTTCGTAAACTTACCGGTACTATTAGCAAGACTAACTGTACGGTTTTCTTTATCAACCAGCTGCGCGAAAAAATTGGTGTTATGTTTGGTAACCCGGAGACTACTACGGGTGGTAACGCACTTAAATTTTACGCATCGGTACGTATCGATATCCGTAGGTCGGCGCAAATTAAAGACGGCGAAAATGTAATTGGTAACCGTACCAAGGTTAAAATTGTTAAAAATAAAGTGGCACCGCCGTTTAAAACAGCCGAATTCGACATTATGTATGGCGAGGGTGTTAGCAAAACAGGCGAGATATTAGACCTTGCCGTAGAGTTTGAAATTATCAAAAAATCGGGCTCGTGGTTTAGCTACGGCGACACCAAACTGGGCCAGGGCCGCGATGCGGTTAAGAACCTGATAAAGGATAACCCGGAAATGGCTGAAGAGCTGGAACTTAAAATAAAAGACGTTATTAAAGAAAATATGTCTTAAAAAACTAAACCCGATTAATTTCGGGTTTTTTTATGCTAAATTTATACTGCTTGTACGCAACCTTTAGCCCCTTGCTGCATCTAAGGGTATACAAGGAGATTTATATTTATTTTGAAACGATTTATGAAAAAGCTTTTATTGCTGCTCACTATCCTTTTTACCCTGGCTTCGTGCTCGTTAGATAACGAGAACACGAACAGCAATTTTCATGTGGAGTTTGTGCCTGTTACCAACGTAGAGCTGCCTGATTATGTTATACCGGGCTACACCTACCCCCTTAAATTGTATTACAGCAGGCCTACAGATTGCTACGTGTTTGATGGCTTTGCGTACGAAATTGATAAAAACAATGCCCGCGTTGTGGCACTGCAGTTTAATGTTTTTGAACAAGATGACTGTGCACCTGTAGAAACCCTGGTGCCAGAGGTTGCCACACTTACGTTTGAGTGCCCCCCGGTATCTATAGACACTGTTTATACCTTTAAATTTTATGTGGGTACAGATGCTAACGGCAACCAGCAGTTTTTAGAAAAAAGGGTACCAATTGCACAGTAATAACAAATAATGGGAACCATTGGGGTTAGAGCAACTCATAAAAGATTGTCAGGACAACAGCATTAAGGCACAAGAGCAGTTATACCGCCTGTTTGCCCCAAAACTGTTTGCGGTGTGCTTAAAGTACAGCCGCAACCGCGCCGATGCCGAAGACAACCTTCAGGATGGTTTCCTGCTTATATTTAGAAAAATAGGCCAGTACCGGTTTCAGGGCTCGTTTGAGGGCTGGGCCAAAAGGGTAATGGTAAACAACGTACTTCAAAAGTACCGCACAGAGGGCATCTTTGAAATAGTTAGCGAAAACCTGCCCGAAGAGGCAGAGGTAGAAATTGAGGCCGACGATATTAGCATGGAGTACCTTATGGCTATCATTCAGCAATTGCCGGATAGGTACCGTATGGTTTTTAACCTTTATGTTATAGACGGTTACTCGCATAAAGAAATTGCAGAGATGCTAAGCATTACAGATGGCACCTCTAAATCTAACCTTGCCCGCGCAAGGATGATACTTAAAGAAAAAATAGACACCCGACAGGGCAATAGCATACCCACGGCAAAATGAGTGAGAAAAAAAACATAGACAGGCTTTTTCAGGAAAAGTTTAAGGACTTTGAAGCCGCCCCCCCCGAGTTTGTATGGGATAACATACGGGAGGCGCTCGAGGAAAAGAAAAAGAAAAGGGTTATACCTATCTGGATACGATTATCTGGTGTGGCCGCCCTGCTTATAATTGGCTTATTAGCTGGCCTTCAAATTATGAGCGGCATAAACCCTAACGATAACCCCGTGGTTATACAGAGCCCCGTGGCACAGCCTAACCAGCCGTTACAAATAACGCCTTCTAAAAATCCCATACCTAACGGAGACAGCATTAGCGATAGTACCAACAGCATAAATACCAACCCTGTAAACAGTGCCCTGGTTACTACCGATGGCAATGCTTTGGAAAATTCAGGTACCGGCAACACCGGCACTCCATCATCTAAAAACACGATACAGAATAGCACTAACCCAACAGGATCATCATCTGCAACAGCAACAAACCCATCGGCTTTCCGTAATAAAAATAATACCGTGGCGGGTGGCAGTAACCGCAATGGTGGTAATGCTTCCAACAAAAATAACGGTGCTAATAAAAACGCTAAGGCATCTAAATACCTAACCAACCCGGCAACGGGCGTAGCTGAAAACGCATCAGGATCGAATAATAATAAAGGTAATAATGCTACTAACGGCATTATTAAACAAGGAGGCATCACTAACACTACTTCTGCTGTAGCAGATGCCGGTACAGCATCACAATCTAAAAGTGGTACTAACAGACAGGGTGGTAGTAGCAATAGTACTTCTGCTGTAGCAGACAATAGTAAATCGCAATCTGAAACAAACAGCACAGGTAATGTACCGCAGAATAATAATAACACTGCCAATACAGGTATTGCCGCAACAAATACTACTGGTAACAATAGTAACAACGTTAATAACAGCACCGTTACCCCACAGCAAAACGCTATAGACAAAACAATTCCGTTAAACGAACAGGCTGTTGCCGAAACCCCTGTAGACACCACCGCAGCTGCTCCCGAAAACGAGCTTGAAAAACTGCTTCAGGAAAAACTTAACGGCGAAAAAGAAAATAAAGGCACCGACCTTGCCGAAGGCAACACTTCTAAATGGAAGGTAAAACCGCAAGTAGCCCCGGTATTTTACAGCTCTATGTCGCAGGGTTCGCCTATAGACGGGCAGTTTGCAAACAATAGCAAAAGCTACGAGAACGACTTAAGCTATGGCCTTGGCGTAAACTATGCGGTTAACAAAAGGCTGTCCATCCGCTCTGGCGTAAACACCTTAAACCTTAATTACGCTACACAGGGTGTTGAGTTTTACGCATCGCTTAATGGTGCAACAAATAATATCAATGCCAGAAATAGTAACGCCACCATTGTGGTGCAAAACCAAAACAGTAAACCGGGTGGCAACACTGCCTCGTCGCCAATTGCGCTTTTTGCCGATCAGCTGCCGCAGGAAACCTTTAATGGCTCTATGGTACAGTCTACGGGCTATGTAGAGGTGCCTGTAGAATTATCGTACGCCTTGCTCAATAAAAAGTTTGGTATCGATATTATTGGTGGGGTAAGCACCCTTTTTCTTAACGATAACAACGTAAGCGTAATTTCTAACCAGGGACTAACAACCAGCGTGGGCGAAGCACAAAATTTAAATAACGTACACTTTAGTACCAACGTGGGTATTGGCTTTAAATACAAGTTTTTTAAAGCTTTCGAGGCCAACTTCGAACCCATGTTTAAGTACCAGGTAAATACCTATAGCAGGGATAACGGCAACTTTAAGCCTTATTTTATTGGTCTTTATTCCGGCATCAGTTTTAGTTTTTAGGCTTGTTGGTTAGCCTATAGTTAAGTGTAAAAGCGCTCCTTAAGGGGCGCTTTTATTTTGTATAAAACTTTAAAAGCTGATGGTAAATAATCTGCCTCGTTTTATCCCTAAGGTCTTTTTTATCATCCAGCGTTAAGCCCTCGGTGGGTATAAAGTGGTGTACTTTAGCACGCATCCTGCCGGGGCTGCCACTAAAAAAGTCGAACGAAAAACGCTTTTTATTGTCGGCAAACGTCATGGGTACCACCGGTATCTGGTGCTCTATTGCAAGGCGAAAGGCACCATCTTTAAACTCGTCTAACAGCACATTGGCATCGTCGGTAACGCCACCTTCCGGAAAAATACAAATACTCAGCCCCTGGTTTAAACGTGCCTGTGCGCGCTTAAAAACCTCAAACCGGCTTTTAGAGCTGCTGCGGTCTACCAGTATACAGGTGCGCTTGTAAAAAAACCCAAAGATGGGAATTTTAGCCAGCTCCTTCTTCCCCACAAAAACAAAAGGATTTTTGCAGGCCACAAGCATCAGCATAATATCGGTCATGCTCGCGTGGTTGGCCACCAGCATGTAGCTCTTGCCTTTTTCTATTTGCTGTTCGCGCTCTATGGTGTAGTAAAAGCCCATGCCAAACAGTATGATCTTAGCCCAGATACGGGCTATAAAAAAAAATAGGGGGTAGGTTTTTTCAGAAATTATAGAAATTACCAGTATAGGGCTCAGTACAATTATGGGCACACCCATAAGTATGTAAAACCAAACCCGCCATAATGCCCATAAAATATACTTTACTGCTTTCATATAAGCTCAAATGTAAGAATTCAATCTTTATGTTTCTGGCAAAACCATTACCTTTGTTTAAATTTCAACAGTATTTAAATGGCAAAAATTTTAACGGGCATCCAAAGCACCGGAACCCCCCACCTGGGC
This sequence comes from Flavobacterium subsaxonicum WB 4.1-42 = DSM 21790, assembly GCF_000422725.1. Classification (GTDB taxonomy): domain Bacteria; phylum Bacteroidota; class Bacteroidia; order Flavobacteriales; family Flavobacteriaceae; genus Flavobacterium; species Flavobacterium subsaxonicum. The sequence goes on along the minus strand of NZ_KE383910.1, from coordinate 184,428 downwards.
AACCTTTTAGGAGCCCTGCTGCCGGCTATAGAAATGGCCAATAAACCCGAGAATGAATCGTTTCTTTTTATAGCCGACCTGCATTCTGCCACGCAGATTAAGGATGGCAAAACCCTGCGCGAAAACACCTATAGCGTTGCTGCAACCTGGCTGGCATGCGGACTTGATATTAATAAAGTAGTATTTTACCGCCAGAGCGATGTGCCGCAAACCGCCGAACTGTCGTGGTACCTTAGCTGCTTTTTTCCGTTTCAGCGCTTAACATTGGCTCATTCTTTTAAAGATAAGGCTGATAGGTTAGACGATGTTAACGCCGGACTGTTTACGTACCCGATGCTTATGGCGGCTGATATTCTGTTATATGATGCCGAGTTTGTACCTGTGGGTAAAGACCAGATGCAGCATATTGAAATTACCCGCGATGTGGCATCACGCTTTAACCACCAGATGGGCGAAACGTTTGTATTGCCCGAAGGCATTAGCAGCGAAGAAACCAAAATTGTTCCCGGTACCGATGGCGAGAAGATGAGCAAATCGCGCAATAACTTTATAAACATCTTTTTAGATGATAAGGCGCTGCGCAAACAGGTTATGGCCATACAAACCGACAGCACGGCGCTGGAAGATCCTAAAGACCCGGAAACCGATAATGTATTTGCGCTGTACAAGCTACTGGCAACGCCCGAGGAGACCGAAGCCATGCGTGCCAACTACCTTGGCGGCAACTACGGTTACGGGCATGCAAAACAGGCTTTGTTTGAACTGATTACCGAGACTTTTAAAACCGAACGCGAAAAATACAATTACTACATTAACAACCTGCACGAGGTAGATGCCCTGCTTAAGGTGGGTGCCCAAAAAGCATCGGCTGTGGCTAACGGCGTACTGGCAAGGGTTAGAGAGAAAATGGGTTACGAGTAGATTTTTGAGTTTACAGTCGCAGTTTTCAGAAAGTAACCTCTTATAAAATATTTAATATCTGAAAATATATAAAAGCCCCGAATTCGTATTGAATTTGGGGCTTTTTGTTGTCTGATCCGTAACTATATATAGAAACTTTCTTTACGCACCGTCTTCGCGAGGCACGAAGCGATCCCATAATTTATGTAGTATCCATCGCTGGCGCGAGCGTCTTGCTCATGCCTATTATATAGAAATCTGTACGTGCAAGACGCTCGCACATGCGGGGGCCTTAAAAAGACGCATTCAATGCGTCTCTACCCGAACATCTTAATCAATTACCATTTCCGGAATTTCGCCTTCAATAATCAGGTTACCTTCGGTGGCTTTAATAATATCTTCTACGGTAACACCGGGAGCGCGCTCCAGCAGCTTAAAACCTTCGGGTACAATTTCAAGAACGGCAAGCTCCGTCACCACTTTTTTAACGCAGCCTACGCCGGTTAGGGGTAAAGAGCAACGCTTTAAAAGTTTCGATTCGCCTGCTTTGTTTACGTGCATCATGGCTACAATGATGTTCTCGGCACTGGCTACAAGGTCCATAGCGCCGCCCATGCCCTTTACCATTTTGCCCGGAATTTTCCAGTTGGCAATATCGCCGTTCTCCGCCACTTCCATAGCCCCAAGAATAGTAAGGTCTACGTGCTGCCCGCGGATCATGCCAAAGCTTAGCGCCGAATCAAAAAATGAGGCGCCCGGCAATGTGGTTATGGTTTGCTTACCGGCGTTAATAACATCGGCGTCTTCTTCTCCCTCAAACGGAAACGGACCCATGCCCAGCACACCGTTCTCACTCTGAAATTCCACACTTATATCGTCGCGTACATAATTGGCAACCAGGGTAGGTATACCAATACCCAGGTTAACAAAATATCCGTCTTTAACTTCTTTTGCTATTCTTTTTGCAATCCCTATTTTATCTAATCCCATGATTAACTACGTTTTCTGGTTGTTCTTTGCTCAATGCGTTTCTCGTAGGTAGTTCCCTGAAAAATTCTTTTTACAAAAATTCCGGGAATGTGGATCTGGTTCGGGTCTAACGTACCTGCAGGAACAAGTTCTTCTACCTCGGCAACGGTAATGGTAGCAGCACCGGCCATGCACGAGTTAAAATTTCGCGCCGTACCCTTAAAAATAAGGTTACCGGCTTCGTCACCTTTCCATGCTTTAACGATTGCGAAATCGGCTTTGTAAGCCTCTTCCATAATGTGCATCTTACCATTAAACTCGCGGGCCTCTTTACCTTCGGCAATTTCGGTACCATAGCCGGCAGGTGTATAAAAGGCAGGGATACCCGCTTGTGCAGCACGGCATTTTTCGGCCAGGGTGCCCTGTGGGGTAAGCTCTACATCAAGCTCGCCGCTAAGCATCTGGCGTTCAAATTCGGCGTTTTCACCCACGTACGATGAAATCATTTTCTTAATCTGCTTTTTTTCCAGCAGCAGGCCAAGGCCAAAACCATCAACCCCTGCGTTGTTAGAAATACAGGTAAGGTCGGTCACGCCTTTGGCAACCAGTTCGGCTATACTGTTCTCGGGTATGCCGCACAGGCCAAAACCGCCCAGCATAATGGTCATACCATCTTTTATATCGCTTAGCGCATCGCTAACGTTATTCACTTTTTTATTAATCATACAATTAATTTTACTTTTCGCGTATAAATATATAAAAAAACACCTTCAATCGAAGGTGTTTTTAGTATTAAAATGCGAATTCGTCGCCTATGTCTAAACTGTCTACCACAGTGGTGTCTTTAACCTTGGGCTTGTAGCAGTCTACCTTAATGGAGAGGTTTGCCGGCCTTTCAAATGGTTTTTCTGAAACCTTAAACACCATACTATCGTCATCATAACATTTTCTCATGTAAATACCCCATATTGGCAGTGCCATTGTAGCACCCTGGCCGTAAATAAGGCCTTTAAAGTGCGCCGACCTATCCTCGTTACCTACCCAAATACCGGTGGCAAGATTGGGTACCATGCCTACAAACCAACCATCGCTCTGGTTTTGTGTAGTACCGGTTTTACCCGCAATAGGGTTAATAATTTTGTACGGATAGCCCGTCATACGGTTGTAGCCTGAGCCACCGCCGCCGCCCCATTTAAGCCTGGCGCCAGATCCGGTTTCGGTAACGCCTTCTAACAGCTTAACCACGGCATAAGCAATATCTTTACTCAGTACTTCTTTCATTTCCGGTGTATTGTGGTATAAAACCACACCGTTTTTGTCTTCAATTTTAGTAATAACGGTAGGTTTTACATACATACCCTGGTTGGCAAAGGCGCTGTAAGCCCCAACCATATCGCTTACGGTAATTTCTACTGCACCAAGTGCAATAGCGGGCTGCTCCGGTATTTTAGAGGTTACACCCAGCTTGTGGGTAAGGTCTACCACGGCCTTAGGGCCCACCCTGTCTATAAGTTTAGCCGATACCGTATTTATGGAGTTGGCAAGTGCCTGTTTGTAAGTAACCGCCCCCCTAAATTGGCCGTTAGAGTTTTGCGGGTGCCAGTCGGCGTCAATACCATATTTGCCTTTAGGCATGCTAAAAGGCTCATCTATAATAGAGTCGCATGGCGATATGTGCAGCTGTTCTATAGCCGTTGCATACACAAACGGCTTAAAAGTAGAACCTACCTGCCTTGCGCCCTGCTGTACGTGGTCGTACTGAAAGTGCTTGTAGTTAATACCGCCCACCCATGCCTTTACATAACCACTTTGCGGCTCCATGCTCAATACACCGGTTTGTAAAAAGTGTTTGTAGTAGCGAATAGAGTCCAGCGGGGTCATTATAGTATCGCGTTCGCCTTTCCAGGTAAACACGGTCATTTCTGTTTTCTTTTTAAACGATGCTATAATCTCGTCATCGCTTTTATCCTGAAGACTTAATATCCTCCAGCGCTCAGAGTTGCGCATGGCCCTGTCTAATATTTTATCGGTCTCGGCCTTAGATATATTTACAAACGGGGCATTGGTGTTTTTTTTCTGCTGAATAAAAAATTCTTCCTGTAGGTTGGCAAGGTGGTCGTGTACCGCTTCTTCGGCATACTGCTGCATGCGCGAGTCTATGGTGGTATAGATCTTTAAACCATCGCGGTAAATATCATACTCAGTACCGTCTTCTTTAGGGTTGTCTTTAACCCATTTATCCATAAAGCCCCTTAGGTACTCCCTAAAATAGGTAGCAATACCTTCTTTATGGCTTTCCGGCGAAAAATGAAGCACCACAGGCTCTTTAGCCAGTTTTTCTTTCTCAGCTTCTTCAAGAACACCGTTTTTAACCATCTGGTGTAAAACAGTATTACGGCGGTTAAACACCAATTCTTTTTTAGAAGCTCTGTTAGGGTTGTAGTACGATGGGTTTTTAAGCATACCCACTAAAACCGCAGCTTCTTCTACCTTAAGGTCTTTAGGCTCTTTGCCAAAATATATTTTTGAAGCCGAACGTATACCCACAGCATTGTTAACAAAGTCTACTGTGTTAAGGTACATGGCTATAATTTCTTCTTTAGTGTACTGGCGCTCAAGGCGGATGGCAATAATCCACTCCTTAACCTTTTGCACTACACGCATTATAATGTTTTTAGAACCCTCGCCGTGAAAAAGGTTTTTTGCCAGCTGCTGTGTAATAGTACTGGCACCACCGCTGGTACCAAGGCTTACTACAGCACGAAGGGTACCTCTGCCATCGATACCGGAGTGATCGTAAAAACGCTCATCTTCGGTAGATACCAGTGCATCTACAAGGTATTTAGGCAAATCGGCATACTTAACTGGTGTACGGTTTTCCAGGTAAAATTTACCAAGGGTTTTACCATCTGCCGATATAATTTCTGTAGCCTGGTTAGAGTTTGGATTTTCCAGCTGCTCAAAATCGGGCATTTTACCAAAAACACCCCATGAGGCCAAAAGGAAAAACAGGATGATCGAGAAAAAGCCAATGCCAACTATCTTCCAAAATTTTCTTACATAGCCGGAATATTCCGATTTTGCTGTTGTATTGCTGTTCTTATTTACTGCCATAATACTCTTTTATTCTTTTGTTTCAATCCTTAAACCCACTTCGGTAACGCCATCCAGCTCCTGCACACCGGTAACCTTGCCTGCCTGCCTTACGGCCTGCTGTATGCTAACGGTATATTTGCCCGCTTTAGGAAAGCTTACATTTTCTTTATACCAAAGCTTGCTCTCTTTAACATCGCTAAAGCCTTCGCCCATAAGGGTACCATCGGCGTTAGCCATTTGGTACTCCAGTGTGTCTACCTTAACCAGTTTGGTGCCGGGCTGCTGCATTTGCACTATTAAAAACAGGTTGTTGTACGGGTAGTTTTTATTGTTGCGCATAGTTACAAACATGTTGTAATGCGATACCGTATCTTTTTGCTCAAAGCCAAAAGATACCACAGTGTCTTTATTCCACGTGCCGTCAAACTCTTTATAATCGTCAAAAAACCGCTGTTTGTCGCAAGAGCAACATAAAACCAGCAGCGCTAACGCCAAAAGGCTATTTTTTATCTTTACCATTTCTATCGCCTGGTGGATTTTGATTTGGGTTTGGATTCGGGTTTCTCTTCTTATTGTTATTAAAATTTCTTTTGCCACCTGCACTGCTGCCATTGCCCGCATTTGCCGGACCCTGGCCCTGTTGCGGCTGGCCTTCTTTTTGGCCTTGCGGCTGTACTGCCGGCCTTGGTGGCCTGTTGCCTTCTACCGGTTTAGCGCCGGTGTTGGGGGTAATAACCATTTTTGCTTTTGGTGCACCGCTTGTGGCAGGAGCAGCGTCTGTAGCAACTTTGGCCTTGTTTTTATTGTTTGGCCTTTTTTTGTTCGATTTTTTAGGCGCATCAAAACGCGTAAGGCTGTCCTGGCCCACGGCATTCTGGAAGTTTTTCTCCGGAGCATCGTCTGCCGCTTCAACAGCATAATCTTCTAACGATGTTACACGCTCTTTTAGTTTGTTAAGCGCCATCATTTCTTTAACCTGTGCTGCCTCTATAACATGCCAATGGGCCATATCGTTAGTGTAAGCAAACCACATAATACCTTTAAAAATGTCTATTTTCTGGCAAAAAGCATCACCTTTTTCAGTATATATCTTGGTATCCATATCGGGCAGGCCTTTAAGGGCATCCAGATAGGTATCTAACTCATAATTAAGGCAGCATTTAAGCTTACCGCACTGGCCGGCCAGTTTTTGCGGATTAAGCGATAGCTGCTGGTAACGCGCTGCACTGGTGTTAACGCTCCTAAAATCGGTAAGCCAGGTGCTGCAGCACAGTTCTCGGCCGCAAGAGCCAATGCCACCAAGGCGCGATGCCTCCTGGCGAAAGCCCACCTGTTTCATTTCGATACGGATGCTAAACTCGCGTGCAAAATCTTTAATAAGCTGCCTAAAGTCTACACGGTCGTTGGCGGTGTAGTAAAAAGTAGCCTTAGAGCCGTCTCCCTGGTATTCGATATCCGATATCTTCATCTCAAGGTTTAGGCGAATGGCAATTTCCCGGGCTACCACCTTCATAGGCTCTTCTTTAGCACGGGCATCACTCCAAATGTCTATATCTTTTTGCGTTGCTTTGCGGTATATTTTACCAAGCTCTGCATTAGGCTTAACGCCCTTTTTCTTCATTTGTATCTTAACAAGCTCGCCTGTAAGGGTAACAATACCAATATCATGCCCCGGAGCCGATTCTGCGGCAACAATGTCGCCAATGCTCAGGGTAACTTTTTCAGAATTGCGGTAAAATTCTTTACGGCCGTTTTTAAAACGCACCTCTACAGCGTCAAAAGGCGCTTCGCCTCCGGGCAGGCTCATGTTTGCTAACCAGTCAAAAACCGTTAGCTTATTGCAGCTATCGGTACCGCAGGTCCCGTTATTTTTACATCCTCTCGGGGTGCCGTCTTTGGATCCCGTAGAACAGTTGGTACATGCCATATTTTATGTAGTATATATATAGATCGTGGCTAAGCCACTACGATTCTAATGTTAGTAAAACGTTTTGGGGGTAAAGATAGTATTTTTTTGTGTGATTGGTGCAACTGCCCCCTAAGCACCCATAGTGCGGGGGTATATTGCGCTGCCGCAGATGGCTTGTAATTGGCTATTGTTTCTGTTACTTATGATAAAAGAAACAATAGCGTTACTGTAGAGTGGATGAAATTAGGGTACCATTTATCCCTTAGGGGGAAAATGCCGGGCAATTTATTTGCCGAAGCTGTACATGTAGGCCTCTACGCCTTTAAGCTCTTCATCGGTAAAGGTTTTGGTAAGGATAAGGTTAGTGCGCATGGTTTCAAACATCTCCGGGTCTACAATAGGTTCTTCGTTCCCTTTAAGAAAGCTAACCATATTGCCCTTTTTTGCTTTGTAGATGTTTGCAATTTCCTGAATGCTTGGGCCTATAACCTTTTGGTCGGGCTTATGGCAGGAGTAGCAGTTGCCCTTGCCATCAAAAATTTCCTGGCCCAGTTTAGCTTCGGGGCTCAGGTTGGCAACATCGCCTTCGGCAACGGCAGCATCGCCGGCTTGTTGGTATGTGGGTTGGTTTTTTTCTTCCTGCTTGCACGAAAAAAGCGACAGGGCAACTAATAATGTTGGTAAGTGTTTCATAGTGTGTTATGATGACGGTTCGCACTTTGAATGTGCTTCGACAAGCTCAGCATGAGATTCAAAGTGCGGCCCGCTATTTATTCAAAATAATCGCGGCTTCTTTTGCAAAGTAAGTAGAAATTATGCTGGCACCGGCACGTTTAATACAGTAAAGTTGCTCCATCATAACCTTATCATGGTCCAGCCAGCCCTTTTCGGCAGCAGCCTTAACCATAGCATATTCGCCACTAACCTGGTATACCGCTACAGGAACATTTACCGCGTTTTTAACCTCGCGAACAATGTCAAGATACGCCATGCCGGGTTTTACCATAACAATATCCGCACCTTCCTCTACATCGTGCAGCGCCTCTTTAATGGCCTCAATACGGTTGGCATAATCCATCTGGTAGGTTTTTTTGTCGCCAAAACCGGGCGCGCTGTCCAGTGCATCGCGAAACGGACCGTAAAATGCCGATGCATATTTGGCGCTGTAGCTCATAATGCCTACATCGTGGTGGCCGCTTTCTTCCAGCGCTTTACGAATGGCGTATACACGGCCGTCCATCATATCGCTGGGTGCCACAAAATCGGCACCGGCTTCGGCATGGCTCACGCTCATGCGCGTAAGGGCATCTACCGTGGCATCGTTAATAATAAGGCCGTTCTCTACAATACCGTCGTGCCCGTGTATAGAGTACGGGTCCAGAGCCACATCGGGCATTACAATCATGCCCGGCACGGCATCTTTAATGGCGCGAATGGTTTGCTGCATCAGCCCATCTTTATTCCAGGCCTCTTTACCGGCGTTGTCTTTTAGTTTATCGTCTACCTTTACGTAAATGTTTACGGCTTTAATGCCCAGGCTCCAAAGCTCTTTAACCTCTTTAACCGTAAGGTCTAAAGAACGGCGAAATAAACCCGGCATAGAGCCAAGGGGCACTTCTACACCCTTGCCTTCGGCTACAAACATGGGGAACATAAAATCGTTAGGGCTTATGGTGGTTTCGCGGACTAATGATCGGATAGATTCGTTAGTGCGAAGGCGTCTGTTTCTGTGTATTGGGTACATTTTTTTTGTTTTTAGTTGACAGTTAACGGTTTTTAGTTAGTTTGTAATGTTGTTGCTGTCAAGTTAATTTATTATATGGGTATTGTTTTTTGATTCATTTTTGTGTTTTTTCCGTCAACCGTCAACCGTCAACCGTCAACCGTCAACCGTCAACCGTCAACCGTCAACTGCCAACTTAAAACTTTACTTTTCCCTCTATCTTTTTTCGTTCTTTCTCCAAAAACCCCGGAGGGTCGAACCTGTAGCCTGCAAATATCGTGGTATAGCCAATGGCGTCTCCCATAGCTACATCACTTTCGGTTTGGTGGCTAAAGAATAAGGTGCGGATATTCATGCCGCAAAAAAAGCGCTCGCCGCTATAACCGGGTGCCAGTTGCAGCGATCCGTTAATGAGGAGCGAAGTGGTGGTACCGTCATCTACCGTAGTGGTAAAACCTGCCCCTAACGAACCACCGGCCGACAGCATAAAATTTTTGGCAATAACCCAGTTGTAATAATAAGCGGGTGCCAGGGCTACATCTATAAAATAGGCATTGCTGCCAAAGCCTTCTTGCTTTTTGCCGTTAAACTCGGTGTAATAGTAGGACAGCGTAGGGGCAAAGCTGCCGGCACTCTTTAGCTGTTTCGCATTTTGAAAAGCCGTAGCGTTAAACGAAAAATTTTTATTGAAGAAATAAGCGGTGCTGCCGCCAATTTTAATGGTTTTTAAATTTTGGAGGTACACATTTGCACCGGCGCTTTCCAGGGTTATGCCTTTTTGGTAATACAGGTCTAAATGCTGCATCCACTGCTTGGGGAAAAAATTAAAGCTAAAGGATGTCATTTTCGACTCCTTATCGTTATCCTGATTGTCTTTAAAAAATTTAGGGGCAAAGCCAAGGCTAAACGATATAATATCGTACTGCACGGCAACACCTAACGTGGTTTTTGCATTGGGTGTAAGGTCTACCACAGTATTATCCTGCGTGTAGTTTAGCGTAAAGCTGTTGGCCGTATTAAGCACAAAAGCCTGCACGGCAAGGTTGTTATCAAACACTTTATAATAGGCAGTAGCGGTGCTGTCGGGTTGCGCGGTGCATATTCCCGAAGCCAAAACTGCTGCTATTGTAAACTGTTTTATACCCATGCCGCCAACGGATTTTCTAATACGTTTATTAATCGTGCCTCTTCGCTACCCGCTTCCGGGTGATGGTCGTACACCCACTGCACATGCGGCGGAAGGCTCATTAAAATGCTCTCGATGCGGCCATTGGTCTTTAAACCGAAAAGCGTGCCTTTATCATGCACTAAGTTAAATTCTACATAGCGGCCACGGCGAATTTCCTGCCAGGTACGGTTTTGCGGTGTGTATTCAATGTGCTTGCGGCGCTCTACAATGGGCACATAGGCCTCAAGGAAACTATTGCCGACCTCCGTTACAAAACCGAACCAGTTGTCCATGCTAAAATCATCGGTGGCTTTGCAATGGTCAAAAAACAGGCCGCCAATACCGCGGGCTTCGTTGCGGTGGGCATTCCAAAAATATTCATCGCACTGCTTTTTAAATTTCGGATAAAATTCTGGGTTGTGCTTATCGCAGGCTGTTTTACAGGTTTGATGAAAGTGCGTGGCATCTTCATCAAACAGATAATAGGGCGTTAGGTCCTGCCCGCCGCCAAACCAGCTGTTTACCACATTGCCCTGCTTGTCGTACATTTCGAAATAACGCCAGTTGGCGTGCACCGTTGGCACAAACGGATTAACCGGATGCAACACAAGGCTTAACCCGCACGCAAAAAAATCAACATCGCCTACATTAAAATACGCCTGCATAGCCGTGGGCAGCGGCCCATGAACGGCAGATATGTTTACCCCGCCTTTTTCGAACACGGCACCATTTTCTATAACGCGTGTACGCCCGCCACCGCCCTCGGGGCGTTGCCAGATGTCTTCTTTAAAGGTAGCGGTACCGTCGGCTTTTTCAAGGCCAGCGGTTATGGTATCCTGTAACGATTGTATGTAGTTGTAAAACTTATCTTTCATTATTGTAATCTTTTTTCAACAGCCCGAAGTACATAATGTCTTCAAACAGGCCCTGGCCGTTCATAAATTCTTCGCGCAAAATACCCTCCTGTATAAAGCCGTGTTTGGTGGCTACGCGTTGGCTGGCGGCATTTATAAGCGAGGTGCAAATGGTAATTTTGTTCATTTGCAGTGGCCCAAAACAATAGTTCAGCGCATGGGTAACCGATGCAGATATAATGCCCCGGCCCTCAAAATCTTTATCTACAAAATAGCCCAGCTCGCATTTGGCAATATCGGTATTGATGTTTTTAACCACCACATAACCAATAAGGTTGCTGCTTTTAGTATCTCTAACATAAAAATAATAATTCTCTGTCCAGATCTGGTTGTCTATGGCCTGGCTTATAAAATTTTTGGTGCTCTCTAAATCTATACAGCCACGAAGCGTAACGGGAAATGTTTTACAGATATGCTCCCTGTTTCGGTCTATAAGATCATAGAATTCTTCCGGCAGTATCTGTGCAATGGTTTCTATTTTCCAGGGTGCAGTCATATTGTAGTCGATTAAGGCTGATATTGTGTTATTGTGCGTTAAAGAATGGGGGGCGACTTTACTTATTTAAACTGTTTATCTTGGCAAAAATCTCAAACGAAAACATTTTGCTTTCCTGCTGAATAAAATTATAAAGCGCCACTGCTTTTTCTTTAAGAGGCTCAAGTCCCGCTTTCGCGGAAAGCGAAGCCACAATATCGGCAAACAATTCCATATTAGCCCAATCCATGTGATACTTTAGCAGGTACTCATTAAGTTCCTGATAGCTCATGGTAACTAAAACATCTAAAGACAAGCCTAACTTTTGCAGTAGCTGCGCCGCATTGTATTCGTTCCAGTTATCGGGCACAAAAGTTAGTGCCGTTAACTGCTTAAGCACATTGTTTATGCGTTCGTTCTCCTCGTCCCGTAGTCCTTTTGTAAGCATATTTTAGTTTACTGTTTACAGTTTTAAGTTTACAGTTGTGTGTGGCGTAGCTATTGTTAACTGTAAACTTAAAACTGTAAACTATTTGTACTCTTTAACAGCATCTATAAATGCCTTGGCATGGTCTACCGGAATGTTAGGCAGTATACCGTGGCCTAAATTTACAATATAATTGTCTTTGCCAAACTCGTCTATCATTTGGTGTACCATTTTTTTAATGGTAGGTATTGGCGATAGCAGCCTGCTTGGGTCGAAATTACCCTGTAGGGTAATGCGCCCGCCCGAAAGGTAACGCGCGTTGCGTGCGCTGCACGTCCAGTCTACCCCAAGTGCCGATGCCTTGCTCTGTGCCATATCGCCAAGGGCAAACCAGCAGCCTTTACCAAACACAATAACATGGGTTTCGGGAGCAAGTGCCTCTACGATCTGGTTAATGTATTTCCATGAAAATTCCTGATAATCTACCGGGCTAAGCATACCGCCCCAGCTATCAAACACCTGTACGGCATTAACGCCGGCTTTTACTTTTTCTTTAAGATAGGCTATGGTGGTATCGGTTATTTTTTGAAGCAATACGTGGGCTGCCTCCGGGTGCGAAAAGCAGAAACCTTTTGCAGTATCAAAGCTTTTAGAGCCTTTGCCCTCTACAGCATAACAAAAAATAGTCCACGGCGAGCCGGCAAAACCTATCAGCGGCACCTCGTCGTTAAGCATTTCTTTGGTAAGCTTTATGGCATCCATTACGTAGCCTAACGTTTCGTGAATGTCCGGAACAATTACACGCTCTACATCCTGCGGGGTGCGGATGGGGTTGGGCAAAAACGGACCTACACTTTCTTTCATAAGCACCTCTATGCCCATAGCCTGTGGCACTACCAATATATCGCTGAATAATATGGCAGCATCCGGGCCCACTATACGAATGGGCTGAACCGTAATTTCGGCAGCAAGTTCCGGTGTCTGGCAACGGGTAAAAAAGTCGTATTTATCGCGCAGTGCCCTAAATTCGGGTAAATAGCGGCCTGCCTGGCGCATCATCCACACCGGTGGGCGTTCTACGGGTTCGTTACGTAATGCTTTTAAAAAAAGGTCATTTTTTATGCTCATATTCTTTTGTTTGTTTGCCACGAATTACACTAATGGCACTAATTTAATTTCTTATCACAACAATTTATCCGGACGGCTGTCATTGCGGGCGAAGTGCAACGGAGCGCGGCAATCTTTTTTAGTCGCACTATGTTATGTGAGATTACTTCGTCAATTCGGGCAAAGCCCTTGGGTGCGTCGTGACTCCTGCCAATGACTAACGTTATTTTGTATCTGTTTATTCTTTGTGTTTCTTTGTGCCTTCTTCGTGGCCCTTTGCAAAATAATTCCTTACCTGCACTATAACATTCTCTACACTTGGCTTGTTAGCCACTACTATATTATTGGTGATGCCATTAAGTGCTGCTGCGGTGGTAGCCCCAATGCAAAAGCACGTTTGGGTTGTTATGCTATTCTCCAGTAAATAACTCTCAATACCCGACGGGCTAAAAAACAGCAGGCCGTCTAAAGGTGCTTTTATGTGCTGAGGTTGCAATACGGTTTCGTAAACCTGTACCTCGTTAAAGGTTACCCCGGCTGTTGCCAAAGCATTGGGCAGGGTATCTTTGCGTAGGTTGCCCGAAAAGAACGTAAAGCTTTCGTCCGCAAATTGATTTATTATAATTTCTGCAAGGGCCTGTGCATCATCGGCGTAAGCCATTACTGTAAAGCCTGCCTGCTCTATTATGGCTTTTGTAACGCTGCCCACGCAAAAAACGTTACTGCCTGCAAACAACCCGCTTAGTTTATTGGCCAAAAAGCTTTTAAAGGCATTCTGGCTGGTAAATATAAGGTTATGGTTTATGGTATTTATAGCAAAAGCTTTGGCGTGTACGGTAATAAAGTCGGCCTCCAGAACCGATAGCCCCGCGTTAAGCAAATACTGCTTTTGGTTGGGCTGCAGTTTTTTGGTAGATAGTACACGCGCTGCCATTACTTTTTAAGCTGGCTTTTTATCTGTTCCATTAATTCGGTACCACCATTTTGCAGAATTTCTTCGGCGCAGGCGTTACCAAAATTGGCAATGTCATCATTTAGGGCTACTACTTTTTCTATGTGCAGTTTCTCGCTGCCATCTATAGACAGCAGTACACCCTCAAACCTAATTTCATCATCAATATACGTTGCCAGAGCACCAATAGGGGCGGTACAGCCACCCTCCAGCTTTTTAAGAAACTGGCGCTCTATAAAGGTAGCTAATTCTGTTGGTTTGTGGTTAAGCTGTGCCAGGGCTTCGCGGCAAAAAGGGTCGTTTTCCATAGCAACTACCACCATAGCACCCTGTGCGGGAGCGGGAATCATCCAGTCCAGCATTATGTGGTTGGTTGGCGTAAGGTTAATACGCTCCAGGCCGGCAGCGGCAAAAACAGCGCCTTCCCAGTCGTTATCTTCAAGTTTTTTAAGTCGGGTATTTACGTTACCGCGCAAGTCTACCACGTTGTGGTTGGGGTAGCGGTTAAGCCATTGCGCCTGCCTGCGAAGGCTGCCGGTGGCAATAGTGGCGGCATCGGTAAAAAAGTTGGTGTTGCCTTTGTGTACCAGTATATCGCGAGAGTCGGCACGCTCTAAAACGGCGGCCTGCACAATACCCTTAGGCAGGGCAGTAGGTACATCTTTCATAGAGTGTACGGCAATATCTACCTCGCCACGAATCATGGCAATATCCAGCGTTTTGGTAAAAATGCCGGTAATGCCCAGTTCGTACAACGGCACATCTAAAATAAGGTCGCCGGTAGATTTTACGGCAACAATTTCTGTAGCATATCCCAGGTCGTTAAGCTTTTTCTCTACGGTATGGGCCTGCCACAGGGCAAGCTCGCTATCGCGGGTGCCTATCCTTATGGTTTTAATCATTTTACGGGATTTTCTATCCTAAATACTTTTTCTATCCACTCAATGCTCTCGTCTACCATAGTATCGCGGTCTTTAAGATGGTTGGCAAAATGAGTGGTAATTTTATGAATAATGCGCTGGCTTATAATTTCGGCCTGCTCTTCATCAAAATTAGTTATTTTTTTGCGCTGAAAGTTGAGCTCGTTGTCTTTAATGGTATTTAGTTTTTCTTTAAGCGCATTAATGGTAGGGGCAAATTTACGGGCGTTGGTCCAGTCTGTAAATTCTTCAAGGGCCTCTTCTATAATGGCCTCAGCAGCCGGAATGTGCAGTTTGCGGTTTTCCAGGGTGCTGTCGGTAATTTTACTAAGGTCGTCTAAATGTATCACGGTCACGTTTGGCAAATCCAGTACGTTGGCATGCACATTTTTAGGTACCGATAAGTCTAATATAAGCAGGGGCTTATCCAGCACCAGTATATCTTTATCTATAGTAGGCATTTGCGCACCGGTAGCCACCACAAGCACATCGGCCTTTGGCACTTCCAACGGAAGCAAATCGTAATCTTTAACCACAAGGTTAAATTTACCGGCTACTTTCTCTGCCTTTTCGCGGGTACGGTTAATCAGCACAATATGGTCGTTCTTGGTGTGCTTAACCAAATTTTCGCAGGTGTTGCGGCCAATTTTGCCTGTACCAAAAAGCAGTATGTTTTTATTTTGAAGGTCCTGCACATTATTCATAATGTACTGTACCGATGCAAATGATACCGATGTTGCACCACTGCTCAGTTCGGTTTCGTTCTTAACACGTTTGCTGGCCTGTATAACGCTGTTTACCAAGCGCTCTATAAAGTTGTTGGCCAGCCCGTGGTTTTTAGATTCGGTAAAGCTTAGTTTTATCTGGCTGATGATTTCAAAGTCGCCCAGTATCTGGCTGTCCAGCCCGGTGCCCACGCGAAACACATGGTTAATGGCCTCGTTATTTTTATATACAAAAGCAGCACGCTGAAATTCTTCAACACTGCCGCGGCTGTTATCGCAAAGTAATTTTATAAGCTGAAAAGGGTGCTGTGCAAAGCCATAGATCTCGGTACGGTTACAGGTGCTGGTAACAATAAGACTGGTAATGCCCTCCTGCTTTGCCTGCTGTAATACCGCCTCTTTGCCTGCTGCGTCTAAACTAAACTTTCCCCTGGTCTCGGCATCAGCTTTCCTGTAGCTTAATCCTACTGCATAAAAATACTGGTGCCTCGACATGTTGTTATGATCCATATACACTTCTCCTAAAAGTTCACAAAATTATAACTATACCCTTTTAAAAAGTAACGCTGTAAGTCCTATTTGTGTCGCTGTGGGATATTTTGGCCTTTAAGCGTTGTTTTTTGCTTAAATACGCTAAATTTGCAATGAAATCAACACATTGCGAAATTACAGTTTAGAACTATTCTAAATAAAGATAACAAAAAATTGGAAATTGCCATATCAAAAAATACCGCTATGGGGACTCACGATGAGGTTATGATAGAAGAGGGTTTTTATGTGCTGCGGTTTGAGAACAACAGCGACGAAACCACCCATTATGAAAGGGAAGTAGGCACCGACCTGATACAATTTCACTTTGGGGTAAAGGGCCGCGCCAAGTTTATTTTTAACCAGGGCCGCTATGCTTTAGACCTTCGCGAAGAGCTTTCGCTGTTTTTGTACAACCCCCAAAAAGAGCTGCCTGTACACTTAGAAATTGCCCCGCACAGCTGGGTAATATCGGTGCTTATTTCGATAAAAAAATTCCACGGGTTCTTTTCAGAACAAGCCGACCATATTCCGTTTTTAAGTTCGGATAACAGCGACAAGAAGTATTATAAAGACGAAAAGATAAACCCGTCTATGGCCATTGTGCTGAGCCAGCTTTTTCATTTCAATTTGCACCCGTCCATCAAAAAATTATATTTTAAAGGCAAGATATACGAACTGCTAAGCCTGTATTTTAACCGCGCCGAAGATGCCAATACAGAGCAGTGCCCGTTTTTGATAGACGAAGAGAACGTAATAAAAATTCGTAAAGCTAAAGACATTGTTATTGCCAACATGGCCGAACCACCCGGACTGCAGGAACTGGCCGACCAGGTGGGCATTAACCTCAAGAAGTTAAAGATGGGCTTTCGCCAGATCTATGGCGACAGCGTATACAGCTTTTTATTCGACTATAAGATGGATTATGCCCGCAAGCTGCTGGACAGCGGGTCGTTTAATGTAAACGAGGTGGGGCTGCGCATTGGCTACAGTACATCGAGCCATTTTATAGCCGCCTTTAAAAAGAAATTTGGCACTACGCCCAAAAAGTACCTTATGAGCATGGTAGAGAAGGTGTAAGGCCTCATCCCAGCAACCGCGGTTCCTGCAAGGTCTTCGAGACCTTGTAGGTATAATTAAAGGGTTAGATATAAACCTTCAAGGTCTTCGAGACATTGCGGGTTACTGAACGGAGTATGTAAATGAAAATAAACTAATACAATTATTAATAAACTTGAAATTAGAGCCGTTAGTTAAAGAGCATACATATCACATTTTTAATCGTGGTATCAATGGAGAAACAATCTTTAAAACAGATGAGAATAAACAATATTTCTTACGGCTGGCAGATAAATATTTAAGTAATAAAGGTACTTTATATGCTTACTGCTTGATGGATAATCATTTTCATTTTTTATTAATAGTCAATTCAGATGGCGACACAATTACCCAGGCGTTATCTAATTTATTTAATGCTTATGCTAAAGCTTTTAATAAGGCAGTAAACAGAACAGGTAGTTTGTTTGAGAAACATTTTAAAAGAATCAGGATTGATGATGAGTCGTATTTAAGGAGGTTAATTGTATACATACATCTAAATCCGAAACATCATTTTGATTTGGACTTTACGGCTTTTAAATACTCGTCGTATAGCGCAATTTTGTCTGATAAAGAAACGAAACTAATGCGTGATGAGGTTTTAGGATTTTTTGGAGATAAGGAAAATTACAAATTTGTTCATCAGCAAAAGAACGATTTGTTGGAAGAAAAATTTATGTTAGAATAGTAGATTAGATTAAACCTACAAGGTCTTCGAGACCTTGCAGGTTGAGTACCGGAGCTGGCACGATAAACGGGATAATATGCAGCCTCCTGCAAGGTTTTAAAAGCCTTGTAAATATAACAAAGTTGAATATTAGTAACCCGAAAGGTTTTTAACCTTGTGGGTTGAGAGTAGCTTATGATGATAGGATACTGGACAGCTTCCTGCAAGGTTTTAAAAACCTTGTAGGTACAATTAAGGGGTTAGATAAACCTGCAAGGTCTCGAAAACCTTGCAGGTTGAGAGCATCGAATATTGGCGTTTAAATATAAAGAGTTAAATAAAACAAACACAACGCCTTTCGCACGGTTTTTGAGAACCAACGGCAGGCGCAAAGCAAACAAAAACACACAACACAGATGAAAGGAGTACTGTTAGTAAACCTGGGTTCGCCTAAGAGCCCTACAGCTAAAGATGTTAAGCCTTACTTAGACGAATTTTTAATGGACAAATATGTAATAGATGTACCATTTTTGCTGCGTGCCCTTTTGGTACGCGGTATTATTTTGCGCAAAAGGCCCGAAGAATCGGCGCATGCCTACGCTAAGATCTGGTGGGAAGACGGCTCGCCACTTATCGTGATCTCCAAGCGCGTTCACGAAAAAGTAAAGAAAGAGGTTGAGGTACCCGTGTCGCTTGCCATGCGCTATGGCCAGCCTTCTATAGAGGCAGGCCTGCAGGAACTGGCTGATAAAGGTGTTACAGAAGTAATGCTTTTTCCGCTGTACCCGCAATATGCTATGGCATCTACCCTTACCATTTTGGTACTGGCAGAGGAGATTCGTAAAAAGAAATTCCCGCACATGACGTTTACCGATGTACCTGCTTTTTACAACAAGCCCGATTATATTAAAGTGCTTGCCAACTCCATAAAAAAATCTTTAATAGGTTTTGATTACGATCACCTGTTGTTCTCGTACCACGGTATCCCGGAGAGGCACATCCGTAAAACCGATGTTACCAAATCGCACTGTAAAATAGATGGCACGTGCTGCGTTACCGAATCGGCTGCGCATGCGTTTTGCTACCGCCACCAGTGTTACGAAACTACCCGCCTTGTGGTAGAAGAACTGGGCATACCAAAAGATAAATATTCGCAAACCTTTCAGTCGCGCCTTGCCGGCGATAAGTGGCTGGAACCGTATACCGATGTAGAAATAAACAAGATGCCTGCAAAGGGCATTAAAAAACTGGCGGTGGTTACCCCGGCATTTGTATCTGACTGTTTGGAAACGCTGGAAGAAATTGCCATGCGTGCTAAAGAAGACTTTCAGGCAAACGGTGGTGGCGATTTTCATGCCGTGCCATGCCTTAATGATGACGCCGAATGGATTAACGTACTGGCCAACTGGATTAACGAATGGGCGCACGCAGAAATACCGGTAGCATAAATGGCGGTATCATCCAAAGAGCTTGCAAAAAAAGACATTAAAAGCCTGCTTATAAAGCAGAGCATCCCATCGTCTATAGGTATTTTGTTTATGAGTGTAAACATACTTATAGACACCATTTTTGTAGGCCGTTGGATAGGTTCACTTGCCATTGCAGCACTATCTGTAGTAATGCCCATAACGTTTTTTATAAGCAGTATGGGCATGGCTATTGGCATTGGTGGCAGCTCTGTACTATCGCGCGCTTTAGGTGCCGGTAATAAAGAGAAAGCCTACCGTACTTTTGCCCACCAGATAATGATGACGTTTATAATAGCGTCGGCATTTGTGGTGGCGGGCCTGTTTTTTGGCGATGAAATACTGTATGCCTTTGGCGCTGCCGGAGATATTATGGTACCCGCCAAAGCGTTTTTCTTTCCCATATTACTGTCAGTTCCCTTCCAGGCATTTTGCATGATGGGCAACAACGTAATACGTGCCGAAGACAAGTCGAAACATGCCATGAACTCCATGATCGTTTCGGCGGTAGCCAACATTGTGTTAGACATCTTATTTATAAAAGTGCTGGACATGGGCATAATGGGGGCGGCCATTGCAACAGCATCGTCGTTCGTGTTGTGCTTTGCTTACATTGCCTGGTTCTTTTTATTTAAAAGCGAACTAAAACCCAAGCTGTCGCACTTTACATTCGATAAAAAATTATCATGGGAAATTATTTCCATGAGCTTTGTAACCTTTGCCCGCCAGGGGGTTATAAGCCTGCTTACCGTTATACTTAACCACACTTTATACGCACAGGGTGGCGAACATGCCGTAACCGTTTATGGCATTATAAGCCGTATGCTTATGTTTGCGCTCTTCCCGGTATTGGGCATAACGCAGGGCTTTTTGCCTATTGCAGGCTATAATTACGGGGCTAAAAATTACGACAGGGTGCGCGAATCTATAGGCATGTCTATAAAATATGCAGGGGCGCTGGCTATTATTATTTTTGTAATAATACTTACCCTTGCCAAGCCCATTGTTGCCGTATTTACTACCGACCCCGAAGTTATTAAAGATACCCCGGGTGCACTGCGCTGGGTGTTTGCGGCATCGCCCATTATTGCGGTACAGCTGGTTGGGGCGGCGTATTTTCAGGCGGCGGGCAAGCCCATTAAGGCGCTTATGCTTACGCTGAGCAAGCAGGGCTTTTTCCTGATACCCCTGGTGTTAATTTTGCCAAGGTTTTTTGGTATTTTTGGGGTGTGGGTTGCCTTCCCTATAGCCGATGTGCTAAGTACCATTGTAACAGGCATCTTCCTTAAAAAAGAAATGCTAACTGATTTAAAGAAAAGTTAGCGCGTTAATTTAGAGCTATATGAGAGTATATTTATATATTACTTTGACATTGTGCACCTTTTTAGGCTGTAATAGCCCTAAAGTTAAAATAGAAGAATACGAGAATTTACAAAGGGAAAATGTAAAGCTGAAACAACAAAATAAAATCCTGAACGATTCATTATCAGGATATAATAAAAAATTTATCATGTCTCAAATCCTAATTGGAATTCCGGATGAGCCAGTTATTAAAGTAGCAAAAAATAATAATATTAAAATAATATTTCATCCTTTTTCAATGCAAATGCCTCAATATGAAATTTTTAAGGTTGACGGTTTAAAAGAAGTCAAAATTGGCAGCAGCAATAAAACGGGGTTTGATTATGTATTTATTCCCAAATCAGTTAAGGATAATAAGATTAATCTTAAAGTCAAAATTCCTCTTGAAAATGATACAATCGAAATTCCGGCTGCGATGATTCTGCAGGTTGAGGAATAAATTGAGTACCGAACTTAAAGAACAATAATGGATTATAATTATATAAAATCGCTGCACTTAATATTTGTAATTACCTGGTTTGCCGGGTTATTTTACATCGTGCGGCTGTTTGTATACCACATAGAGGCCAACAGTAAGCCTTCGCCCGAAAAAGAGATACTTATAAAGCAATACAAGTTAATGAGCTATAGGTTGTGGTATATTATTACCTGGCCCAGTGCTGTTTTGGCCAGTATTTTTGCCTACTGGATGTTGTTTTTTACCCCTACAGGCAACGCCTGGCTGCAAATGCCGTGGATGCACGTTAAGCTGGGCTTTGTGTTTTTACTGTACCTGTACCACCTAAAATGCCACCAGATATTTAAGCAATTGCAGCGCGATGAGGTTAAACACACCACCGGCTTTATGCGTTTATGGAACGAAGGTGCCACGCTTATTTTGTTTGCCGTGGTTTTTTTGGTAATTTTAAAGAATGCCATTAACTGGATTTACGGCGTGCTGGGCATTATGGCCTTTAGCATACTAATTATGCTGGGCTACAAATTTTATAAAAAGATACGTGAGAAGAACAACTCCTGAACGGATGAAGGAAAAGTTTAAGATAAAACGCTGGTCTTTACGGGTACGGATATTCTTGTCTATGATATTCATTACCCTTATAGCCTCGTTTCTTATTGCCACGGTATCTATTTACCAGTTTAAAAAAGAGGCCAAAGAGTACCATCAGGACCGGTTAGAACGCAAGGAAAATTCTATTAAAGAGCACATTAACTACATTCTTGCCAATACTACCTATCCGCTAAATACCGAAAATTTACCGTTAATTTTTAGGGAGCGCATCCACGAGCTGGCTAACATTCATGGTACCGAGATTAATATATTCGACCTTAACGGGCACCTTATAAAATCATCCAAAGCAGCCTTCTCTGTAGATACCGTAAGCCAGAACATCCCCAAAGGTATTTTACGCGTTATCCGCTCTACGGCAGAAAAAAGGTACGTTGACTTAAAGTCAGAGAACGGTGTAAAGTTCAGGTCGTCTTACAGTTATATTAAAGACACCAAGTTTAAACCGCTGGGCATCTTAAATTTACCGTATATAGAAGATGATGGCTATTATGAGAAAGAGCTCAGCAACTTTCTTATCCGCTTTATGCAGGTGTACTCGTTCATGCTGCTTATCTCGGTTATAATTGCTTATTTCCTTTCCAGCTACATTACCAAATCGATTAAAGAGGTATCCGACCGTATTAAAGAAACCCGCCTTAACGAGGTAAACGAGAAGATAGACATGGGCGACTCTCCACAGGAAATCAGCCTCTTAGTACACGCCTATAACGACATGGTGGAAGACCTTGACGAAAGTGCCGCCAAACTGGCCCAAAAAGAGCGTGAAGAGGCATGGCGTGAAATGGCAAAACAGGTGGCGCACGAAATTAAGAACCCGCTTACGCCCATGCGCTTAACGGTACAAAGCTTTCAGCGCAAGTTCGACCCAACCGACCCCAACATTAAACAAAAGCTTAACGAATACAGCGATACGCTTATACAGCAGATAGATACCATGACATCGGTAGCATCGGCTTTTAGCAGCTTTGCCTCTATGCCGGCTCAGCAAAACGAAACCCTTAACGTGGTTAAGATCGTGCAGCTGGCGCTGGAAATTTTCAACGAAAATTACATTACCTTCCATGCCGATGAACCGCGTATTGTAACGAGGATGGACCGTACGCAGCTTATCCGAATCATTACCAACCTGGTTAAAAATGCTACCCAGGCTATTGCCGAAGACGAGCCCAACCCAATGGTAGATGTACGCATTTACCGCGAAGCCGACCGTGCCAAGATTACCGTTCGCGATAACGGCAAAGGCATAAGCATGGAAAACAAGAACCGTATTTTTGAGCCTAAGTTTACCACCAAGACCAGCGGTATGGGCCTGGGCCTGGGCATTATAAAAAACATTGTAGAAAATTACCACGGCACCATTACGTTTGATAGCGTTCCCGGCCACGGTACTACCTTTATAGTTACGCTGCCTATTATAGCGCAGGACCCTTTAGCAACAGAACAAACAAACCACTAAAAATATACAACCATGGCTTACGAAAATATTCTGGCTGCGGCCGAAAATGGCATAGGCGTTATTACCATAAACCGCCCAACCAAACTTAATGCGCTTAACCGTGCTACTATTGTAGAGCTTAGCGAAGCTTTTAATGCTTTTGATGAAGACTCTGCCGTAAGGGTAATTATTGTTACCGGTAGTGGCGAAAAGGCTTTTGTGGCCGGTGCCGATATTGCCGAATTCTCTGAATTTAGTGTTGAAGAAGGCGAGCAGCTGGCAGCACTGGGTCAGAAGTTGTTGTTTGATTTTGTGCATAACCTTGCAACCCCGGTTATTGCGGCTGTTAACGGTTTTGCCCTTGGCGGAGGCCTGGAGCTTGCTATGGCTGCCCACTTCAGGATAGCGTCAGACAATGCTAAAATGGGCTTGCCGGAGGTATCGTTAGGGGTAATTCCCGGATATGGCGGTACACAACGTTTACCACAGTTAGTAGGCAAAGGCCGCGCTATGGAAATGATTATGACAGCCGGTATGATTACTGCCGAAGAAGCTAAAAGTTACGGCCTTGTAAACCATGTGGTTCCACAGGCAGAGCTATTGGACTTTTGCAAGGGTATAGCATTAAAAATTATGAAGAACTCTCCTGTAGCCATAAGCAAGGCTATTAAGGCCGTTAATGCAAGTTATACCACCAGTGGCTTTGATGTAGAGATTGTTGCTTTTGGCGAATCGTTTGGTACCGAAGACTTTAAAGAAGGTACTACTGCATTTTTGGAGAAAAGAAAAGCGGAGTTTACAGGTAAATAATCCTGCGGGATAGTATATAAAACTAAGGCCGGCAAGTAATTGCCGGCCTTTTCTTTGCCCTTTTGGGGCAACTAACTAACCAAACTAATAAAATAATATATTAACCGTTTGTACCTGTCCGGGCACGTAAGTTGTTGCTGTCCAAACTATATGGTAGGTACTACTGCCATACGTAAATGTTAATGTAGAAGGCCAGTAAGGCATTATCATTTCGTTGTATGGCCCTACAGCGGCAAGGCCTTCGTAAGGAAATATAGCACCGCCACCGGTATATGCGGGAACAGATGCTATGGTATTAAACCCGGAAGGTACCGGATGCGCAAGGCCGCCTGCATAAACACCGGCAAGGCTTGTAGTAGTCATAGAGAATCTTATCCAGTCGAGCCTCATGTATTTTTGTATAAAAACAGGATTAATCTGATAACCTTCCATTACAGATGCATTAGTATCGGTAGTGTTAAAAGTACTGTAGCCCCCATTGGGTACAAACGGATAGCCTGCTTGCGATGAATTATAATAGGTACGGGTCTGGCCGGGTCCTAAAGCGGGTTCAAAAAGACCTTCCTGTTGATAGTTAAAATCTCTGTGATATGGCTGAAGGGCCGGGTCTGGAGGAGTAAGCCATCCAAGAAGATCGTGCTGCACACCAAAAAAAGTGTGGTCGTTATTGCCATCAAAAAATGCCAAATGGTAGCGGGGGGCAAAATTTACAATAAAAGGTGTCCTGTTTTGTACCACAACCCTTACCGGAGCATTGTAGCCCTGTGCAAAACCTGTTGCGGTACCCAAGAGTACAGCAACCAAAATTAAGATTTTTTTCATGGCTTATATGTTGCTTAAAAACAAGTTAATAACCTCAGAATCATTTAGTCCCGTTGTTGCAATACCTTTATCGGTTAAATAAATTTTGGCATCGGCAGCAAAGGTTTTTGTGGCTTCATCGTTGCCCGATGACCCCTGATTTACAATGTACCTGTTTAAAATGGCAGTAACTTCCGGTTGTAGTGGTGCAGCTACCGGTTCGGCTACTGTTTTTTGGCTTACGGCAGTATCCGCAGCTTCTTCATTAGAGCATGCATACAAGCTTATCCCAAGTAGGGATAGTAGTAAGATTTTTTTCATAATCAAATAGTAATTAAGTGGTTGGATATTTATCTAAAGCTATAAAAAAAATTATCTGCCTGTTAACAGAATTATAACTTTAACATAAAATTTGCATAATTAAATCTATTCAATTAACTAAATACCTGAATAATTATCAGTAATAACAAGGGTTTGTTGCATATTAAAAATAAAAACCCCGCAACCACCGGAAAGGCAGCCACGGGGCATCCGCTAAGCGTTTTATAAGTTGTTATCGGTAAATTGTTTAAGGTCTCGCGTGTTTTTTTGCACGGCTATAGAGGCAAACAGGCTCAGGGCGAAAGACATGCCAAAGAAGCCCTTTTCACTCAGCAGCATGTTGGCATTCCAAAGGCCAACTATCAGTAACACAACCGATGCCACCGTACTAAACCAGCTCAGGCCATAGTATATATCGGTTACAGCAATGCCTTCCAGCCTGTCCCTCACGCTTTTCTGTACAGATATTACAGAGAACAGCCCAAAAAGCAATATGGTAAAGTAGTAGCCTTTTTCGTTAAGCTGCATTTCGGCATTAAAAAGCCCTATACAAAAGGCAGCCATACCTATAAGCAGTGCCATCCATGCGGCGCCCACAAAGGCATTACTTGGTTTTAAGGGGTTTGCCCCATTTAGTTTCGTTTCTTTTTTGGTTTCGAAAGTGTTGTTCACTTCATTTGTTTTTAGCGGTTCCATAATTTTTGTTTTTAAATTATAAGGCAAATCTCCGCCAAAAAGCAATGCTGTAAAAACTATATTCGGTATAAAACTGACGATATAAAATGTAATATTTGTATTTTTACATTCTAAAAAATGTACTTATGAATGCCATTACCGAGATTATTAACGTTATGAATACCAATGATAATAAAGCATTTATAAGTTACTTACGCACTAAAAATACCCGTACTGACACTAAAAACACCAAGCTGTTTAAATTGTTAGAAACTGACGATATAAATGGTTTAAATAATTTATATTCAGATAAAAATAGCGATGCCTACCATGCCCTGCGCAAGCGGCTTTACGATAACCTTGTGGAGTTTATGGCCAACCGCACCTTCGAGAACAACACCAGCGAGGCTAACGAAATACTGCGACTACTGGTGGTTAGCCGGTTCTTTTTAGAGCATAAATTAACCAAAACCGCCTTTAAATGCCTGGCTAAAGCCGAAGCTAAAGCGATTGGTATTGAGCAGTTTAGCCTGCTGAATGAGGTATACCATACCCAAATACAGTACGCCCACCTTAGCCCGGCAACCGACCTTAACCTTGTTATCGAAAAGTTTAGGGCTAACAAAGAGCGCCTGCACCGCGAAGAGCAGCTAAACCTGGCTTATGCATTGCTGCGCAGGGAGTTAGCCGAGATTCAGCTTAAGGGTAAAGTGATTGATTTTAGGGCGTTTATAGTGCAGACTATGAGCTCTTTAGGAGTGTCGTTAGATGAGGTGCTTACCTTCAAGTCGCTGTACCAGATACTGTTTATAGCCAACGAGTATGCTGCCATTAACTTTAATTTTACCCTGGTGGAGCCCTTTGTTCAAAAAAGTTTCGACTTTATAAGCAGTAAACAAGAGCATGCCGACAACCAGTTGTACTACCACATTTACATACTCTATTTTATGGCAAATTTTCACTTTCGGACTCTGAGATTCGCAGAAAGTGAAGCCTATTTGGCCCAGATGCAGGAGCAGATGCAAAAACAAAACAAACGCTACTTTTCGCGCTTTACAATAAGGCATAATTTGCTGGTGGCACTCAACAAAAATTTTTCGGGCGATGGGGGTATCGCCATCCATCTTGCCGAGCAGACCCTGAAGGCCGCCCCCAAAAAAGCCGACCCGGTAGATGTTAACGACCTGCGCATTTGCCTTGTTATGTTTCTGGTGCAGCAAAGCGACCGAACCTCGTTAAAATACATGGCGCAGTTTACCCATACCGACAGCTGGTACGAAAAAAAGCTGGGCATGCTGTGGGCCATCCGTAAAAGCCTGTTGGAGATATTAATGCACACCCAGTTTGAAAATACCGAACTGGCGCTATCGAGAATGAAAAGCTTTAAGCGGCGCTACAAAAAATACCTGGTTGAGGTTAAAGAAGACCGCGTTCTTAACTACGCGCTGTTAGTAGAACGCTACATCTTAAAGCCTGAAATTGCTGCACAACCTGCTTTTAAACAGTATGTTAAGGCTATGATAGACACAAGTACATCGCAGGATATATTTGTACTGAGCTTTTTAGGATGGCTGCTGGCCCAAACCGAAAAACGAATGGCCTATGAGGTTACTTTAGATTTGATGAAGTAGCGCGTAATAGAACGCGGATGACACGGATGCTACGCAATCGCTGATTTACATGTTTTCCATTTTGACGAAGGAGAAATCTCTAACACTAATTGAGATTTCTCCTTCGTCGAAATGACATGAATTAATGAAGCTTTAGCTTAAAAACCCCAATGCTTACAATAACAGTGGCTCCACCTGCAAGGTCTTCAAGACCTTGTAGGTTTAAATTTAACACCTACAAGGTTCCTGAAAACCTTGCAGAAGCTGTTTGCTAACTCGTAATAGACTAAAAATAAGCAAAATAAGTAGCTCAACACCACTATTTCTCCCCATCCCACTCGGCATAAAATTGCGACAGAAAACCTTCCATATAGGCATGGCGGCCCTGTGCTATCTGTTTACCGGTGGCGGTGTTCATGGTGTTTTTAAGCAGCAGCAGTTTCTCGTAAAAATGGTTAAGCGTAGGTGCCGTGCTGGCCTTGTATTCTTCTTTGGTCATGTTCAGGTTAGGGGCAATGGCGGGGTCGTACATGGGGCGGTTTTTAAAGCCACCGTAATTAAAGGTACGCGCAATGCCAATGGCACCAATGGCATCGAGCCTGTCGGCATCCTGAACAATATCCAGCTCTGTCGAATGGTACTTCTTCTCAAAATTGCCACCCTTAAACGATGTGTTCTCTATAATATTAACCACCTTAATAATAATCTCCTCCGGCACCTGTTGGCCTTCCAGAAACTCCCATGCAAGGCGGGGCCCAACAGTTTCATCGCCATCATAAAATTTACTGTCGGCTACATCGTGCAAAAGCGCACCCAGTTCAACCACCGTAAGGTTACAGTCTTCGCCCCTGGCAATAAGCAGGGCATTGTTATACACCCGCAGAATATGAAACCAGTCGTGGCCACCCTCGGCACCCGCAAGTTGTTGTTGCACAAAATTTTTAGTGTTTTCTATAAGAGATGATGCCTGCATAAGCTATAAAATTTGGTGTAAAAATACAATATGGTTATTATTAATGCGCTACTTGTTAAAAATATCCTAAATTGGCCGGCACCAAACACCAACAGAAAATGGAAAACAATTTTGATGAATTTGAAAATTCGCGCACCACAGGCGAAAGGACATTTTTATATTTTTAAACAGGATAAACAAAATGGAGTACAACTGGTTTAATGCCTTAGGCTGAATAAATAATCAGATGTAAAGGCTTGCAATGTACAGATAGCTTCGAGTACAAGCTATGTAGAAATATAAGTACAACGGCAAGGAGCTGCAAGACGAGCTGGGGCTTAACATGTACGACTACGGCGCACGTAATTATGACCCTGCAATAGGAAGGTGGATGAATGTTGACCCGTTAGCAGATAAATACTATATATCCCAATCCAATGGATAAATATAATACTGATACTCAAAAATCAATCATTAAAGAGAAGACTAAAAATGGCGTAGTGCCTAGTTTACCAGAAAATATAGGTTCAGCTGGAAGTGCTGAAGAAGCGAAAAAGAAAAATCTTCCAAAAAATCTAAAAAATTAATGAAAAAATTTAATTTATTACTTATTTTGCTGTTACTTGCTTTGGCATGTAAATCAAAAAATACAGGTGGTAGCAATTGTCAAGCGGTTATAAAGATATTGAAATCTAAAGAATTTGATAATTTTTATCGACTTTGCGAAAGGCCAGAAAAAGAGATTTATATATATGATTCCACTAATAAATTTGGTGAATGCAAAAAAATACCTATTGCATGTGACAAAACACTAAATGTAATAAAAACCGATTTTGAAATTAATTTGAATAGTACGAGTGATGAAAAGAATAATAAGGTAGTATTATATAATTTTGAAAAGAATAAAATTAATTTTAAGTTTTATTTTATCAATACAAGGTCAAATTCAACTTTGGTTGTGACTTATGATAGTAATACTAATGAAATTATAAATACAGAAAGAGGAGCTTTCTAAAAAGTCATTAAAATAATAAGATAAACAGCAATGTTTATCCTATTATTTTGTAACCCCTCCAATCCAATGCAGTACCGCGCCAACAATAATAATTATGGCAATAATAATTTGCAACACGGCACCAACCAGTCCTAAGTTATTACTTAATGATGTAGATGCATTGCGCTTGTGGTGGCTCTCTATGCCAGTCATAAACTTGCTGGCCACTATATCGTATTTGAGTTGGATAGAAGGTGTATAAAATTCTATATAATAATTATAATCTTACTCCGACAGCTATCGGGATTGTTTCTTTTGTTTCAAAACAAAAGAAAGGATTAATATAACCCTCGCGCAACCCTGTAGGTATTAGCATGCGCCTCGATAATAACCTTAATCTCGGGGCTGTAGCCACCACCCATACTGCACTGCACCGGTATTTCCAGTTTGTGCGCAAGGTTTAGCACCATTTCGTCGCGCTGTTTGCAGCCGCTTAGGGTGCAGCCCAGCTTGCCCAGTTTATCGGTAGTTAAAATATCAACACCGCTTAGGTAAAAAATAAAGTCGGGCTTGTGGCTGTCTATCAGTTTAGGCAGCGTTTCCTGCAAAATAGTTAGGTACTCACTATCGGGCGTATTATCCGGCAGGGCAATATCAAGGTCGGATGTCTCCTTTCTAAACGGATAATTGGTTTTGCCGTGCATACTAAAAGTAAACACCTGCGGGTTGTGGGTAAATATCTCGGCAGTACCGTTACCCTGATGCACATCAAGGTCAACTATCAATATTTTAGAAGCCAGCTTTTTATCCAATAAATACTGCGCCGCAATAGCCTGGTCGTTAAGCAGGCAAAAAGCCTCGCCGTGGGTGCTGTAGGCATGGTGCGTGCCACCGGCAATATTAAAGGCAATGCCGGTTTGCAGGGCCTTTTCGGCACCCAAAATAGTACCCTGCGCAATACGCAGCTCGCGTTCTACCAGTTCTGCCGAAAGCGGAAAACCAATCTTCCGTACCGCCCTTGGGTCGAGCGTAAGGTTAAGCAAATCATCCACATAATCCTTTTTATGAATAGCCAGTACATGCGACATGTCGGGCAGGCCGGGCGAAAAAAAGTCGGCCTCCGCAGCCGTGCCTTCCAGCAATAACTGTTGGGGCAGCAGCTCGTATTTTATCATCGGAAAACGGTGCCCTTCCGGCAATGGGTGCTTGTAAATAGGGTGGTAGGCTATGGGTAGCATGCAAAACGTTTAAATACAAAGATAGCGGGTTATTACAGCATAACAAATTTTGTGTAAATTCGTACCACTTAACCATACTCTTATGAAAAAGTTCCTGCTTTGGTTTATAGGCATTATAGCCGTTCTGGTTGCCTTGCTGTACGTTTTTAATGTAGACTACCTGCTTAAGGCTGTGCGTGTGGTGTACCTGCACGGCAAAACTACCGCCTACCTGGACGATTATACCCATTTTGACAATCGCGTTGTTAAAAGCGGCACGCCGCAGCCGTGGCCACAGGCAGCCGGTTATAACAAAGTACCGGGAACCAAAAGGCTGGAAGATACGCATAAGGAGCTGGGAACGGTTGCCTACCTTATTATTAAAAACGACAGTATTTGGCACGAAAGCTACTATGATGGCTATGGCGCCGACTCTAAATCCAACTCGTTCTCTATGGCTAAAAGTGTGGTGAGTGCCGCAATGTTTAAGGCTATTGAAGAGGGCAAAATTAAAAGCCTGGACCAAAAGGTGGGGGATTACTTTCCTGAATTTAGCAAGGGGCTTGCCGCCAGGCTAACGGTGGGCGACTTGTCGAGCATGGCTACGGGCATGGACTGGGATGAGGCGTATAGCAGTGCCTTTTCTATAACCACCCGCGCTTATTTTGGCGAAGAGCTGGAAAAAACCATGCTGGGCATTGCCATTACGCACGAGCCCGGGCAGGCGTTTGAATATAAAAGTGGCGCCACACAGCTCTTGGCTATGGTAGTGGTTAAGGCTACGGGCCAACACCTGGCCGATTATGTGTCGGATAAATTCTGGAAGCCTATGGGCGCCGACCATGAAGCCCTTTGGCAGCTGGACCACGAAGATGGCATAGAAAAAGCCTACTGCTGCCTGGGCAGTAACGCCCGCGATTTTGCGCGTTTCGGCAAGTTGTTCGAGCATAACGGCAAGTGGAATGGCAAACAAATTTTAGATAGTGTAGATGTTGCTAAAATGGTTACCCCGCGCTTTGCTAATGCCCCGCAATATGGCTACGGCTGGTGGCTTAACAACTACCTGGGCAAAAAAATGTACTACATGCGCGGCCACCTGGGCCAGTTTGTAATTGTAATTCCGCAGGATAACATTATTATTGTGCGCCTGGGCCATACAAAAGGCCTGCAAACCGAAACCGACCCCCACAGCAACGATTTTTATGTATATGTAGACGAGGCTTACAAAATGCTGGGCAAACTTAAACCAAAAGAGGGCAAGGGCAATGGCCTGGCACTGACAAAAAAATAGTCATCGCCCCAACCCCTTTCCCCACGAGCACAGCGAATTGGCGCAGCAAACGAGAGGGGAGCAAGCTTCACCCTCGGGTACCGTCATTGTGAGGAGGCACGACGAAGCAATCTCACTTATAACTAAGAGGCTTTGCCCTGACATTTTAGTGTAGCTGCCCCCCTCTCCTTCGGAGAGGGGTTGGGGGAGAGGACAAAAAAATGCGTCCACAAAAAATCTCCATAATGATCGAAAGAATAAGATTAGAGAACATACTCTTTTTAGATATAGAAACCGTGCCCGAGCAGGAGCGTTTTGAGCTGCTTGACGCCGAAACCCGCGAGCTTTACAGCCTTAAAACCCAATACCAGCGTAAAGACGATTTTACTGCCGAGGAGTTTTACGATCGCGCCGGCATCTGGGCCGAGTTTGGTAAAATTGTATGCCTTTCGGCAGGATATTTTACCTTTAAAGGCGATATCCGCCACTTTAGGGTCACCTCTTTTTTTGGTGATGAGGTTAAGATTCTGAAGGATTTCAGCAACCTGCTCAACAACCATTTCAGCCAGCCACAGCACATTATGTGCGGGCACAATGCAAAGGAATTCGATTTTCCGTTCATAGCCCGCCGCATGATCATCAACCAACTGGCCATACCCCCAAAGCTGAACCTCTTTGGCAAAAAACCTTGGGAAGTACCCCACCTGGACACTATGGAACTCTGGAAGTTTGGCGACTTTAAAAGTTTTACATCGCTAAAGCTGCTTACTAAAATATTGGGTATACCATCGCCAAAAGGCGATATAGACGGCAGCCAGGTAGGCCATGTTTTTCATGTAGAAAAAGACATCGACCGCATTGTTACCTACTGCGAAAAAGATGTGGTAGCCGTAGCACAGGTACTACTGCGCATGCGCCGCGAAGAGCTATTAATAGATGATGAAGTAATACACGTTTAGGAGAGTAGGCAGTTTGCAGTGGTCAGTGGTCAGTTTGCAGTGGTCAGTTTACAGTTTACAAGGAT
>NZ_KE383910.1:0-149977 GCF_000422725.1 Flavobacterium subsaxonicum WB 4.1-42 = DSM 21790 | reverse complement strand
TAAAACTGCAAACTGAACACTGTAAACTGCCCACTGCCTAATGGCATCCGCAGTCATCGCCGCCGCAACCGCCTGCTTTTTTCTTTTTAAAGAAAAATTTCTTTATCAAAAAAGCTGCTGCTGCTGCAACTATAAGGTATGTTATAATGCTTTGTATATCCATTGTAGTTTACTTTAAAAGCTGGTACGCTATTAACGACACAACATAAGCAAAGGCACTCATGCCTACCAATTGTATTATAG
This sequence comes from Flavobacterium subsaxonicum WB 4.1-42 = DSM 21790, assembly GCF_000422725.1. Lineage (GTDB taxonomy): Bacteria > Bacteroidota > Bacteroidia > Flavobacteriales > Flavobacteriaceae > Flavobacterium > Flavobacterium subsaxonicum. The sequence continues at coordinate 149,734 of NZ_KE383910.1, read as the reverse complement.
GCCATTTCCAGGAGTTGGTCTCCTTTTTTGTAATTGCCAGTGTGCTTATGCATTGCATTGCAAAAGCATAAAACAGCAATAATGATGCCCCGGTTGCAAAATTAAATATCTTTTCGCCGGTAACGGGGTTAACCTCGGCCTCCATGCGCTGTTTAATGGTAGCCTCGCCACCATCGGCATCTTCGGCGCTGCTGCCAATGTTGTAAATGGTAGCCAGTGTGCCCACAAAAACCTCTCGTGCCGCGAAAGACGATACTATGGCAATACCAATCTTCCAGTCGTAACCCAACGGGCGAATAATCGGCTCTATACCCTTGCCCATAATACCAATGTAGGAGTTCTCTAACTGGTAGGCCGCCACTTTATCGTTAAGGGCACCTTCGTCTAATGTTTTGCTTTCGGGTTGCGCGGTAACAATGGCTTCGGCATTGCTAAAGGCAGTACCCGGCCCGTGCGAGCCTAAAAACCATATAATAACCGATAGCGCCAAAATTATCTTACCAGCGCCATACACAAACGCCTTGGTTTTTTCTAAAACGGTAAGGGCTATGTTTTTAAGCAGGGGTAGTTTGTAATTGGGCATTTCGGCTACAAAAAAGCTCTTGTGCTTAACTTCTAAAATCTTGTTTAATATCCATGCCGAGATTATAGCCCCGCCAAACCCTAAAAGGTACAGCAGCATAAGCGTTAAGCCCTGCAGGTTAAAAATGCCAAGCACATAGCGGTTGGGTATTACTAACGATATTAATATAGTATACACTGGCAGCCTTGCAGAGCAGGTAGTAAACGGGGTAACCAGTATGGTAATAAGCCTTTCGCGCCAGTTTTCTATATTACGGGCAGCCATAATAGCCGGTATGGCACAAGCCGTACCCGATATTAACGGCACCACGCTCTTGCCGCTAAGGCCAAAGCGTTTCATTATCTTATCCATTAAAAAAACCACGCGGCTCATGTAGCCGGTTTCTTCCAGTACCGATATAAAGAGGAACAAAAACGCAATTTGCGGAATAAAAATAACCACACCCCCTATGCCGGGAATAATACCCTGGGTAATAAGGTTGGTTAATTTGCCGGGCGGCATATTCTCTGCAGTAAAGGCAGATAGCCATGCAAAACTTTCGTCTATCAGATCCATTGGTACGCTCGACCACGAAAATATCGACTGGAAAATTAGCATTAGTATGGCAAAGAAAATCGCGTAGCCAAAAATCTGGTGCGTTAGCACGCGATCCAGCCTGGCGCGAAGGTCGTTGGCCTTACTGCGGTCTACCGTTTGGCCTACCTTAAGCACATCGTTAATAAACTGGTAGCGCTTAATGGTTTCTTTTTGCTGAAGCCTTTTTAGCTCTGATTTTGTTTTGGTGAACGATGTACCCTGAAGCTCTTTAATATCGATAAGCCCAAAGTTAACGTCCTGCGTTATTACCAGCCACAGCTTGTACAGCAACTGGTTAGGAAAGGCAAGCCTAAGGCGGTTAAAATAATCAGGGTCTATGCTCGATGCATTAAGGCACGGCTCGTGGCTTAGTCCTTTATAATTTACAATAAGCTGCTTAAGGTGGTCTATACCCGTGCCCTTGCGCGAGCTTACCAGGGCAATGCGGCTTTTAAGGTGTTCTTCGAGGTACGGAATATCCAGCGTAATGCCCTTGCGCTCCATACGGTCACTCATGTTTATAACAAGCACGGTAGGAATTTCAAGATCTTTAATCTGGGTAAATAAAAGCAGGTTTCGCTTAAGGTTCTCCACGTCGGTAACCACAACGGCCACATCGGGGTAATCTTTATCGGTTTTATTCAGCAACAGCTCAATAACCACATTCTCATCCATAGAGCTGGCATTAAGGCTGTAGGTACCGGGCAGGTCTAAAATAAGGCCCTTGGTGTCTCCGGGCAGGCGGCAGGTACCGGTTTTACGTTCTACGGTAATGCCGGGGTAGTTGCCCACCTGCTGGTTAAGGCCGGTAAGATGGTTAAAAACCGATGTTTTACCTGTATTGGGGTTGCCTATTAAGGCTATTTTTAAAGTAGTGCCAGCCATTTTAGTCCGTTATAATTACAACGTCTATTTCGGCAGCGGTTTCAAGGCGAATAGCCACATGGCTGTCGTTAACGTTAATGTAAATTGGGTCGCCCAGGGGGGCAATTTGTAAAAGTTGCACCTCGTTGCCGGGTAGGCAGCCCATTTCTAATAGTTTCAGCGGTATCGCATCTACATTAAAATCGGTTATAATGGCTTTCTGGCCTTTTTTAAGAGCGTCGAGAGTGGTTTTCAATTGTTATTTAGAATAAATTTAGATTACAAAAGTAATAATAAATACCTAAACCCCCTTAGTTTTCGTGCTCAGATAACCATTTAATATCATGCAGCAAATCCTGCATGTTTTTTTCGCCTTCCACCTTCTTATTTAGGTTGGTGCCGTTGTAAAACCCACGAATCCTGCCCTTTTGGTCTACCAGTATAAAATTTTCGGTATGCACCATGTCGTACAGTTCAGATGAGTCGGAAGTTTTAACCGCCAGGTAGCTCTTGCGGGCAATGTAGTAAATGTCTTTTTTATCTCCGGTAACCAAATTCCACTTGCCGTCTATAGCGCCTTTTTCTTCGGCGTAAGCCTTAAGAACGGGCACCGTATCAATATCTGGTGTAACACTGTGCGACAGCAGCATAACATCGGGCATGGCCTTAACCTGGTCCTGTAGCCATACCATATTGGTTGTCATAATAGGGCAAATGCTTTTGCAGGTGGTAAAAAAGAAATCGGCTACATATATCTTGCCCTTGTAATCGTTCTGGGTAACGGTTTTGCCGTTTTGGTTGGTAAAGGCAAAGTTGGCAATTTTATGGTGGCGGCCCACACGCTGAATGGTGCTGTCTACCAGTTCCGGGCTAACATCGGCAGGGCTGTATATTTTAGGGGCAGGATCTGTTTTAAGTAAATTGTACGACAGGCTTAAAAAGGCTACAGATAGTATTACAAACACAATAATAAGCAGTCGGTATTTTTTTAAAAAGGCAATCATGGGTAAAAATTTTTGCAAAATTACAAAACAACCATCCATCAGTGGGTCTATTTTTTAGGGTTTTATCTTATAAAAGTGCATTTACATCCATATTTAACAAATAGTGGAACTGTTTTTGAATACTTGCATTTATATTTGTAACCGGGATTTTAAAATTAGAATATGAAATTACACAACAATGCAAAATTTGCTGCCGCAGCATTAGTACTTGGCAGTACCTTTTGCAAAGCACAAACTGCGCCTGCCAAACAGCAGGACAAGCCGGGCATTAAACTGGAGTACATGGATAAATCAGTTAAGCCGGGCGACGATTTTTTTAAATATGTAAATGGCACATGGGTTGCCAATACACAAATACCGGGCGACAAAACCCGTTGGGGAAGTTTTGACGAACTTCGCGAAAACACTAATAACGATGCACTTGCCATTTTAAAAGAGGCTGCCGCCGATAAAAAACTTTCGGCAACCAGCGATCAGGGCAAAGCCGCTAACCTGTACAGGTCTATTATGGATACTGTGGCCCGTAACAAGGCCGGGATTGCTCCGCTAAAACCCTACCTTGCTAAAATAGATAAGGTTAAAAATGTAAAAGACTTACAGGCATTGCTTACCGAAATGGAACCCGAAGGTGGCCTTGGCTTTTTTGGTGTTTACGTAGGTGCCGATGCTAAAGACAGTAACAAAAATGTAGCGTATCTTGGTGTTGCCAGCCTTGGCCTGCCGGATAGGGATTATTACGTATCTGAAGATGCCGACTCTAAAGAAAAACGCGAAAAGTATGTAACGCACGTTGCCAAAATGCTTGGCTTTTTAGGGGTTAAAGATGCTGCTGCACAAGCCAAAAACATACTAAACCTTGAAATTGCATTTGCCCAGCCTATGTTTGACAGGGTTGAAAGCCGCGACGACAGAAAGAGCTACAACCCAATGACGGTTGCCGAATTGCAAAAAATTACGCCTGCCATTAACTGGGATGCTTACTTTAAAGGTATTGGCATTGCCAATCTTAAAACGGTTATTGTTAGCCAGCCTAAATACATGGCAGCTTTGCAAACTATTCTTGCCCAGAACAAGGTGGAAGAATGGAAAGCCTATTTGCGTTGGACATTGTTAAGAAAATCGGCTGGTATGCTGTCTACCGATGTGGAGATGGCCAACTGGGAATTTTACAGCAAAACCTTAAGGGGTGCCCTTAAACCGGAGCAACGCGATAAAAATGCACTACAAACTATTAACGGTACTGTAGGCGAAGCGCTTGGTAAATTATATGTTGCCAAGAAATTTCCGCCAGAGGCTAAAGCTAAAGCAGAAAGCATGATAGCTAACGTTATCAAGGCTTACGAAAACCGTATTAACAACCTGCCGTGGATGGCTAAAAGCACCCGCGAGGCTGCTATAGAAAAACTACACAGGCTGTCTATAAAAATTGGCTATCCAGATAAATGGAAAGACTACTCGGCTCTTACCATTGCTAACCCTGCCGATGGTGGTACGTTTTTTAGCAACATGAAAAATGTATCGAGATGGAGGCATTCTGAAAACATGGCCGACCTTAATAAGCCTGTTGATAAGACAGAGTGGGGTATGGCGCCGCAAATTGTAAACGCTTACTTTAACCCGTCTTACAACGAGATCGTGTTCCCGGCCGGTATTTTACAGCCGCCTTTTTACGATTACAGGGCCGATGAAGCTGTTAACTACGGTGGGATTGGTGCTGTTATTGGCCACGAGATTTCGCATGGTTTTGATGATAGCGGATCGCGCTATAACGCCGATGGTAACCTTGTTAACTGGTGGAGCGATGCCGATTTAACGCAGTTTACCGGCCTTGCCGATAACCTTGCTACACAATACAGCCAGCTACAGCCTTTACCGGGCATTTATGTTGATGGTAAATTTACCCTTGGCGAAAACATTGGCGACCTTGGTGGTGTTAATGCTGCTTACGATGGTTTACAACTGTACCTTAAAGAAAAAGGTAACCCGGGACTTATAGATGGCTACACGCCAGAGCAGCGTTTCTTTATTTCGTGGGCTACAATATGGCGTACTAAAATGAGGGACGAAGCTATTAAAAACCAGGTGAAGACAGATCCGCACTCGCCAGGTATTTACAGGGCTTACGTGCCGCTGCAAAATGTTGACGCTTTTTATCAGGCATTTGGCATTAAGCCGGGCGATACCATGTACGTTAAACCAGACGACCGCGTAAAGATCTGGTAAGATAAAATCGGCCTTAAAGCCCTTCTTACAAAAAGAACTATAAAAAAGCCTGTCCGTTAATCCGGGCAGGCTTTTGTTTTTTTATCTTATCTATTCTAACCATTGGGCGGAGAAAAAAGCGGAATGACTAATATTTTAGGAAATATATGTTAATGCTATCATTAATTTGTACTTTTAGGTTGTAAGATTTGTTAAAATAGTTAAGAGGTTTTAAATAATAAATAGTATTATACCTACAAAATTTATATTTTAGATTTTATTGCGTTGCGATACACATAAAAATGCAGAATATTGCCCTTGTAAGAATAAAAAAAAGTCAAAAAATACAATGTAAAATTTACGCCCTTGTAATTTCGATTACTGCTAAAGCCCATAAAACATTGGGATTCAAAAAAATAACCTCTATTTTACCGGTTAAAAATGTGGAAATCCGTAAAGTGTTAATTGCGGGAAATCCGTAATTTATATAAATATTTAAAAATTAAATTTGTTTAGCGAATACTAAATGCCACGGTTTGAAGAAAAGATTACATGCACTTGCCATAGACGACCATGTTGTAGTACTTGAGGGTTACCATTTTATGTTTAAAAATCTTAACCAAAATTTTAAAGAACTACAATTTGTAAAAGCCCACGATTGCAAAACAGGTTACCATGCAATAACAGAGCATGAAGATAACCCCTTTGATATTGCACTTATAGATTACAGTATACCCCAGTTTCCTGAAAAGAAATTGTTCTCGGGCGAAGACCTTGCCGTACTTGTAAGGCAAACCATGCCCAAATGCAAAATTATAATGATGACCATGCACAAAGAGGTTGACATTATGAACAGCATTTTGCAAAAAGTTAACCCCGAAGGTTTTATTAATAAAAGCGATTGCACTACAGATGAGCTTATAGATGGTTTTCAGCTGGTGCTAAAAGGCAAAACCTTTTATTCGCAAACCGTAGCTAACTACATAGCACGCAGAAACAACGGCATAGTGCTGGAAGATATTGATGTGCGTATTATACTGCTGCTTGCTAAAGGCGTTAAAAATAAAAACCTTACCAAATACATTCCGCTTTCTGAGAGTTCTATAGAAAAAAGAAAGTACCGTATTAAAAGGCTTTTAGAAGTAGATGGCGGCGACGAAGACCTTATTAACGAGGCCCGTACCAAAGGGTATATTTAAACTCTGCTAAACGTATAACCCAATACATTTACTACTTTATCGGTTACTATAGTTTTACCTACAGAGGGTACGCTGTGGTTAAATTTAGGCAGTGGTAAACCCATAGCTTTGGCCTGGCTGCAATAGTATTCTTCGCGGGTAGGGTGGTTGGGCATAACGCCATTAAAAACCTCTCCCCAAACTTCTTTATCTATAATGGCAAGGCTAATGCCAATGCAATCATCTAAATGGATAAGGTTAATGGGTGCATTTGGGTTGGCAATATTCTCGCGCCCGGCAAGGTATTTAATAGGGTGGCGCTCTTCGCCAAACAAACCGCCAAGGCGCAAAACAGTAGTTTTAAAATTGGGGTTGGTCTGCAATACCTTTTCGGCATCCAGTATCTGCCTGCCGCTTTCGGTATCGGGGTTGGCGGGTGTGGTTTCGGGCACTTCTTTATCTTCATCGGCGTAAACCGATGTTGCACTTACAAACAGCACCTTTTGTATGCCCGCCTTTTCTATATGCGGAATAAGCTGCTGCATTTTGGCAGGATAATTATCGCTGCCTGCCGTTATAATACTGGGCGGTATATTGATAATAAGCACCTCGCTGCCCTCTAAAAAATGCTGCATGGCATCTGCTAAAAGGCTATCGCCTAAAGCTATCTGGTGCGGGTCGATACCCTCTTTTTTAAGGGTTTCCAGTTTATCAAACGTAGTGGTAGAGCCCTTTACGGCAAAGCCTTTTTTAAGTAATGCTTTTGCTAAAGGCAGGCCCAGCCATCCGCAGCCCAGTATGCTTATTTGTGTCATTTGTAAGAAATTATTGCGCCAATATACGGCAATTTTATTAGCCTTTAACCTGTCTTTTTATAGTTTTAATCTCAGGGCCATTAACAGCCTTGGCAACAATGGGTTTCGCTTTTGGCGCCGCTGCCCTTGGGGGTGTTGCTTTTGGCGTTGCAGTCCTGCCTGTTCTTGCAGGTGCTTTAACGGGAGTTGGTTTTGGCTCAACAGTAGCATCTTCAATAGGCAAATCGGGCACGTCGTCCAGTTTAGATTCGGCTTTTTTGCTAACGGGCTGTTTTTTTATACGGTACAGGTCCTGGCGGCGGTCTTTTAGAATACGCACACTGCCAAACTCGTGCAGCTCTTTAAGTAAATCCAGGTCGACGTCCACAATAATGGTCATCTCGGTGTTTGGGGTAGCTTCGGCTTTTATCCCGTTAGACGGGAACGAGAAATCCGATGGCGTAAACACAGCCGTTTGCGCGTACTGGATATCCATATTATTAACCCCCGGCAGGTTGCCCACACATCCTGCAATGGCCACGTAGCACTCATTCTCTATAGCGCGTGCCTGGGCACAGTGCTTAACGCGGGTATAGCCGTTCTGGGTATCGGTTAAAAAGGGCACAAACAATATATCCATACCTTCATCGGCCATTAGGCGTGCCAGTTCCGGGAACTCTACATCGTAGCAAATCATAATACCAATTTTACCGCAGTCGGTATCAAAAGTCTTGATCTCGCTGCCGCCCACCATACCCCAGTAGCTAACCTCGTTAGGGGTAATGTGAATTTTAGTATACGTTTCGAACGTACCATCGCGCTTGCATAAAAAGCCCACGTTATACAGGTTACCGTCTTCTACCATAGGCATACTACCGGTAATAATGTTAATGTTGTACGATATTGCCATTTCCTGGAAACGCTTGCGGATAGGCTCGCTATAGCGGGCAATTTCCCTAATGGCATCGGCCTCGCTAAGGTGGTTAAAGTCGGCCATAAGCGGCGCCACGAACAACTCGGGGAACAACGCAAAATCGCTTCCGTAGCCCGATACGGCATCGATAAAAAATTCGGCCTGCTCAAAAAGCGCCTCTACATTGGCAAGGGGGCGCATTTGCCACTGTACCAAACCAAGGCGGATGATGCTTTTACGGGTGTTGATAAGCACCGGGCTTTTATCGTAGTAAATGTTGTTCCACTCCATAAGCACGGCATAATCCTGAGAGTCGTTATCGCCCTCCAGGTAGTTGCGCATTACTTTTATAACGTGAAAATCGTTGCTTAACTGAAACGCCAGCACAGGATCGTGAATTTCTTTCAACCGTACTTTTTCGATGTATTCCTTTGGTGTAAGCTCATCGGCATGGTCGTTAAAGTTGGGCATACGGCCGGCAAAAATTATAGAGCGCAGGTTTAGCTGCTCGCACAATTCTTTACGGGCCTCATACAAACGGCGGCCCAGGCGCAGCCCACGGTAGGCGGGATCTATAAAAACGTCTATACCATAAAGCACCTCGCCATCGTAATCGTGGGTGTTAAAGGTATAGTTGCCGGTAATTTTTTCGTAGGTGTGGTTAGAAGTAGCTTTTTTATGGTCTACAATAAGCGAGAGGGCAGAGCCTACCACCTTATCATCTACCAGCACCACCAGTTGCCCTTCGGGAAAAATTTTAAGCAGCCGCTTAATATCATTCTCGCCCCAGTAAGGCTCGTCCATATCCATATCAACATCCTTATAGGCATGCTGCATGGTTAAACGTAGTTCTTTATAGTCTTCTATTCGTAAATTGCGGAGTTCTACTTTGTTGATTTCTGCCTGCATATATCTTTTCTTCTTTGTGTTGGCCTCACCCCCAGCCCCTCTCCAAAGGAGAGGGGAGCCGGAGACGTATAGGGGTTTCTCAAAAGTACAAAAATCATTCCGTTTGTTAACATTTGGAAATGGTTAAGGCGGTGTTAAAGAAGGTTACGGCTAACGACTACTGCTTATTAAAATAGTTATAGGCTGCCTTGGCGATATCTGAGATTATTTTCTCGTTGGTTTTTTCGTCTTCTTTAGAATTAGATACAAACACGCTGATATAAAAATGCTTTCCGTTTGGGAGCAATATAACGCCAATATCGTTTACCGCAGCGGTAATGCCTTTATACGATCCTGATGTTCCGGTTCTGTGTGCAACAATGGTAGTTGATGGCAGTTGCCCTTTAATTCTTTTAGCCCCAACCTGGGTTGCTTTCATGGTGGTCCATAAAAAATCGTAGCTGCCTTTAGATAAAAGTTCTGGGTTGTTGTAATAAGCAATCAGTACATCGCTGGCAGATTTGGGTGTTGTCCAGTTGCTAAACTGGGTTTCCCAGTCTTTGTGCATATCTTCTTCGGTGGCTTTTATGGCAATGTCTGTAAAGTTATTTTTTATAAAGTAATCTTCTACAAACTTAGGCCCGTTTAAAAGCCGTAATAAAATATCGCAGCCATTGTTATCGCTTTGTATAAGGGTGTACTCTAAAATCTGTGCCAGCGATAATGTTGCGCCATCAGGATATTGGTCGCGCATTGGGCTCCAGGTATCTTTAAGCAAATCTTTTTTGTCAACCACTATCTTCTGGTCCAGTTGTAAATTCCCCTTATCAACTTCAGAAAGCACTGCTATGGCAATGTGAAATTTAAAGACACTCTGTAAAGGAAAATGCTTGCTGGGGTTAATGTTTACCGTATCGTTTACATTATTGCCAATTATAGAAACCCCAACGGTTGCTTTCTTATTTTTTACAATCTTATCGATATCTTTTTGCAACTGGCTAACCTGTGCAAAAGACGTTGCAGCCAGTAGAAAAATAAAAGTAGTACTAAATGTTTTAAGGCGCATGTAAGAAAGTTATTAGTAGTTGAGGTATTGATGATAACAAAGATACTACTATCAACAAAACAAAAGGCTGCCCCACTACAAGACAGCCTTTGCAACTAACATAAATACTCAATCGTACTATTGGCAGCAGGGCTACCTAATGCTTATAACCCTGCTGCCGCCCCTTAAAAATTACCTATTCGCGTTCTGATATTGGCCCGGAGTAGTGGCCTGTGGCTTTATCTCCGGTATCGGTAGTAACCGTAAAAGTTATGTCTACCTTGGTGTTATTATCGCTCAGTTCAATTTTTATATTACCGCCCTGTACGCTATCGGCACCATCGCTGCCTTTGTAGTTAATACCGCCGGTCCAGAAATTAGTTTGCGGATCGTAGGTTTGTATATCGCGGTCGGGGTGTGCGGTATAGCTGCCGCCAATATCAGCCAGCATGGTCCATGCAAAAATTAGCTGCACGGTAGATTCGTAATTTCCGTTACCAAAGTCGGTAAAGAAAAAATATACATCATCGCCCACAATATAATATTCGGCTTCGCTAAGCGCATACTCCTTGCCCAGGTAACTGTACTTGTTGTTGCCGGAAACTCCGGTACTGCCCTTATCGTCATCGCCGCTGCAGGCTGCTGCCATTACAAGCAGCAGTAAAAAAGCAATCTTTTTCATACTATCTAATTTTTAATAATTTTTTGTTGATAGGTGCGGCCGTCTAAAGTAGTAGCCTTAAAAAGGTATACCCCCGCCGACAGGTCGTGCATGCCTACATTGGTAAACCCGGAGCTAATGGTTTTTACCAATGTGCCCAAAAGGTTATACACCTGCACCTGTTTAATTTCAGTGGCATGGGTAAAGCTCACCGTCTCGGTTATTGGGTTAGGGTAAGCCGTTAGTGTTTTAGTAGCTGTAAGGGCATTGGTTGCCATTACGGGCTGCGCGTTGCAGGTGCCGCTTATAAGGCCGTATGTGGTGTTATATACAATATCGTTACCGTAGGTGGTAAGATTGGCAAATTCGCCGTCAGAAGTCAGCTCACGCGGGCTGCTGCAATCCTGGTCATAAGTCCATGCCAGCCAGCCAATGTTGCGGGTGCAGGCTTCCTGTAATATAATAGGGTACAGGTTAGCAAGGCTGTACTGGCCGCAGGTGGCATCGTCCTGGGTGTTGGCTACCTCGCCTAACACAAAGCATACATTGGTGTTATTGGCCTGGTTTAATTTGGTTTGTACCGCTGCCTGGGTGTTGGCATACGAGTACCAGTAGGCATGCGCCGAAAAGATAAGGTTATGATCCGGGTCTGATGTTACCATGCTCTCGGCTATCGATAGCAGTTGGGTAGATGACTGGCCGCAATCGGGCGCATCTATCATAATCGGTACATCTACATTCAGGGCCCTAAGCTCGCTAATTAGCGTGTTGTAGTTGGTTTTAAAGGTGTTTAAGGCGCCATCGTTACCCCACATAACATAGCCAAACTCGTTGGCAAGGTTAATAATGAGGTGCTCCTCGTGCTCTTCTATAAGCTCTAAAACTTCGGGGCTTTTCCACCAGTTTTTAACGGTGCTGTTAAAGTAGGTCCAGTCGTTAGAGCAGGTAATAAACCCGGGGTCGTGAAGCTCTAAAATCGGAATCATACCTTTCTGAATGCAGTAGCCAATAATGTTGCTAAGGTGGCCATTGTTTACATAGCCATTAATGGTGCCGGGCGTTTGCACATCGCGCCAGTGCTTGCCATTAGTATACCAGGGTAGCCGAATGCAGTTGGCGCCGGTAAGCGCAGCCTGATCTATTTTGTGCTGGTACTGGGCAGCATTGCTTAAAGATATGCCGCCATCGTCTATAAGAGGGTAGTTAATACCACGCAGGGTAACGGTGTCGCCATTGGTTAGCGTAAGTTGTTTGTTTATTACCCGCAGGGTTTGCGGGGTTTGGCTAAATCCTGAAAAGGATAGTAAGCACAGTAGTACTAAGAATGTAACTTTTTTCATTGGATTGGTAGATTTAAAATTGTAAGAATTACTAAACTTTTGGTTGTGAAACATTTAAACACAGCACCAAAGCTAACGTGCTTACCTATAGTTAAAAACACAAAATATACCAACAACGGTTTAAATAGACGAAGAGCGGTTTTTGACTTTGACCTTTGTTAAAATAATGTTAAGTGCGGATTATTCGTACAGACTGCTGCCGAATATAATTTACTATTGCAGTACTAAAACCTTATATATGAAAAAGATACTACTTGCCCTGCTCTTGCTAATGGGTGTAAGCGTTTACAGCCAGCAAAAAAACGTATATGTACAATACACCGCCCTGATACACGATGAAACAGGTTTATACGGGCAGAATGATTTTTTGAGGCGAACACTGGAGGATGCCCTTGCCAGCACAATGAGTTTTGGGCTGGTTATTAAAAATAAGGATGCCAAATTTTACAATGAAACTTACAACAGCCCTACCCTTAATGGCGATAGAGAAATGATAGATTTAAGCCTTTTGCTTTTCGCAGAATACGGAGGCGTTAACTATACGCTTGATAATATGGTTTACAATCAGCATGTAAACTCCGGTGTTAGCACCTATACCAAGTCGGGTGGGGTAAACAACTGGACAATTAGTAAAGAAACCAAAGTAATAAACGGCAGGCTGTGCCAAAAGGCCACTACCTTTTTTGTGGTTAAAAACAAGCTGGGTGTATATAACCACCCTGTAACGGCGTGGTACTGCCCGGAACTTAACTACAGCTTTGGCCCCATAGGCTATGGCAATTTACCGGGACTAATTACAGAATTAACGGTGCGAAATGTTACCTACACCCTTACCACTATAGACGAGGCAAGTGCCAAAGATTTTGACACAAAATTTCTTGCTACACAAAAAATCCAATCTCAGGAAGAGTTTGACCGCGAAATTGGCGGTTAGTATAAAACAGTAAAGGTTGGCATAAGCCAACCTTTATATTATTTAATCAGTGCCGGTTTAACCCATTTAAAAATGTGGGGCTCCTGCGGTATAACTAATCGTTCAGATATTTTTTGCATTCTGTCCGGCAGTCGCATAAGGTAATCCCTTGCTTTTTCTGCTTCGGCGGTAAGCCCTTCTATTTTGTCAATTTGCCATTTTTCTACCAGCTTGCGCAAAATATCAACATAATCGGAAGCGGTGTAAACGCCAATGCGTTGTGCCGAATCAGAGAACTGCTCAAAAGCAGAGCTTATCTTTTGGCCTGATTCTCTTAAAAAGTGGGCCGGCATAACAATTTTTTGTTTCATCATGTACTGGAAAGCAAGCATCATTTCGCTGGGGTCTACCTTAAAAATCTGGTCTACAAACTCGCTGTACGCCATGTGGTGGCGCATCTCATCTCCCGCAATAAGGCGGCACATTTTAGACAGCTTGTTATCGCCGTATTTTTTAGCCAGCTGCGATACACGGTTGTGCGATATGTATGTAGCCAATTCCTGAAAACTGGTGTACACAAAGTTTTTATACGGGTCGCGGCCGGTACCAATATCAAAACCATCGTTAATAAGGTGCTGCGTGGTCATTTCAATCTCGCGCATATCTACACGGCCAGACAGGTACAGGTACTTGTTTAGCAAGTCGCCGTGGCGGTTTTCTTCGCCCGTCCAGTTGCGTATCCATTTACTCCAGCCATTGCCTTTATCTTCGGTTTGGTTAACACCTTCCACATCCATAAGCCAAGACTCGTAGGTAGGCAGGGCTTCTTCTGTAATGGTATCGCCCACAAGTACTACCCAAAAATCATAAGGCAGGTCTTTGGCAAGTTCTCTAAGCTCTTTAACTTCCTCAAAAAAGATCTCGTTTTGAGAGTCTGGCAGCAAATCCGTAGGCTGCCATATTTTTTCGACCGGAATAAGATAACTATCAACAAAAGTGTCGATGTTCTTTTCCAGAAACTGCATTACTTCCAGTCGAACGTTTTTTATAGACATGATATTTTAATTTTTTATTCCTTGTATTACTGCATTCTCAGTTCTCGTTATCACTTCTTCAAAAGGAATATTCTTAATAGCAAAAGGTTCCTGTATTGTAAAAGTTAGCCTGCTGCCCAATCCCAGCGGGTACTGCCCAAAGCGTACTATTTTCCAGGAATTGCTTATACTAATTGGTACAATATACGCAGAAGGAGCGTTTTTACATAGTATTTTAAGACCGTTTTCTGAAAATTTCTTGGGTATACCATCCCTGCTTCGGGTGCCTTCGGGGAAGATTACAGCAGATCGGTTGTATTTTTCTATATATTCTGCCAGGCTTTTTATTGCCGGTAACGCCTGCCTGGAGTCTTTTCTGTCTATTAAAACGCTGCCGCCGTGCCTTAAATTGTACGACACGCTTGGTATGCCCTTGCCCAGCTCTTTTTTACTGATAAATTTGGGGTGCACTTTGCGCATAAACCAGATGATTGGCGGAATATCATACATGCTCTGGTGGTTAGCCACTATAATAAGCGGTACACCCACAGGCACCTTTTCCATACCATTAAATGCAATAGTGGTGCCAAGAATATGCAGGCACCTTGTAAGCCCTGCATTTAATATATCTACGCTTTTTTTATGCGCCTGGTAACCAAACACATTAAGGCATAACCACTGTATTGGATGAAAAATAACCAACAGCAGCAGGAACACCAGGTAAAAAATTATTGTTAAGGGATAAGATAGTATCTTTTCCATGTACGCACTTAAAAATTCGCGTAAAAGTAGTACCTTTTTTGTTAATAATAAAAACAATTGCTATGCAGGCATAATTACTAACAAAAAAACCATGCAATTGCATGGCTTAGCAAAAAATTTAGCCCGCTAAAACACTCCTAATAATATTTTTTTATAAATCATTGTAAACTATCATTGGTTTTAAAGTCGGTTATGTCCTTTCCGTTATATCGATACACGCCATTTAAAGATCCAAACCAGATGCGTCCATCGTTAGCTTCCAAAATGCCGAAGATCATCTTTTCTCCCGACTTCACTTCTGTTGCAACAGGCCTACCATCGGTTAGTGTTTTTGCATCATAGCGCAAAAGTACCCAACCCTGTCGGTCAGCGTTTTCTGAACTGGTCCAGATATTGCCTTTTTTATCTTCGATTATATAGCCCACAAACGCATGCGTAAAATTGGTAAATGTACTGCCGTTGTAACGCCAAAGGCCATGAGCTCCGCCAAGCCAGACAGCGCCCTTTTTATCTTCTATAACAGAGCGTACATTTTTAAAAGCTTTGCCATCTGCGTTGGTAACGGTAGTAAATGTTTTACCATCATACACAAAGGTATTGCCGCCTGTAGCAAACCAAAACTTGCCTGTTTTGTCTTCAACAATACAATTAACAGCGTAAGAACGCCTCTTAGCAAAAGTTTTTCCTGTACCATCCTCATTCATCGTATTCCCATCTATAACATAATTTTGAAAGGACTCCCCATTGTAACAGCTTGCCCCTCCGGAAACACCAAACCAAATGTTGCCTTTATTATCTTCATAAATAGCGGTAACTTCATTATTAAGAAGGCCGTCGCCGGTTGTAAAATTTTGAAAGGATTTGCCATCATAACAATAAACCCCGGAGCCGATGGACCCAAACCACAAGTTGCCTTTTCTATCTTCTAAAACTGAAAAGAAACGTGCCGAACTCACATTGCTTATAATATTGGTAAAAGACTTTCCATCGTACCTAAAAATACCGGTAAACGCAGCAATCCAAATGTTGCCCTTTTTATCTTGTATTATATTTCGGGTAATCCCTTTAGGTCCGTAAGGGGTAGTTACACCCTGCATTTCAGGGCTAACAATAATTTTTCTTCCTTCTGCGCGGTTTTGTTTACACGAAATCAGAAAAACGGACATTAAGATCAAAATATATATACGAAGGTATTTCATCGGTCTTCCTTTTAAGAATCATGTTAAAGTACGGCATTTTTATAACGCGTCGGAGAAAAAAGCACACCTGCATAACAAAAAAACCACGCAATTGCGTGGTTTTAAAAGTTGTAAATCTTATAGATTAGCAGTACTCGTCGTAAGCATCTTTAAGGTTATCGGCAATCATCTCTGCAGGGCGGCCTTCAATGTGGTGGCGCTCTAACATGTGTACCAGTTCGCCATCTTTAAATAAAGCCATACTTGGCGATGATGGAGGAAAAGGGAACATAAGGCTTCTTGCCTCATCTACCGCTTCTTTGTCTACACCGGCAAATACCGTAATAAGGTTGGTAGGCGTTTTAGCATTGGCAAGGCTCATTTTAGCGCCCGGCCTTGCATTACGTGCTGCACAGCCACAAACAGAATTTACTACTACAAGTGTAGTACCTTCTTTACTTATTGCGTTTTTAACCGCATCGGCCGTATATAAATCTTGAAAACCTGCTTCCGATAGTTCGGCACGCATGGGTTTTACCAGTTCTTCAGGATACATAATTATAATATTTAAAATTATACTGCAAAGATAAATAATTTTTATCCAATTGTATAACCGTAAATTATTTTGTTACAGATTTAGCATTCTGCGCAGCAGCGCATTAATAAACAAACCCTTAGGGCATTTAGATATTACCGCTAAATCTTCGGATAAAGTGGTCTCTTCATCTAAAAATTTAAAGATGGGTGCTGCCTTGCCGTTTTTAAACATTGCTGCAAAAATAGCCGACCCTTTGTGGTTTTTGCGCGCCAGTATATCCAGCAGTAGCAAATCGTAACCCCAGAATTTATTCTTTTTATAGAATTTGGTGAAATCGTTTTGAGATTGAATAAAGTGCACCACCTCGCGCGATTTTTTATCGGCATTTTTAAAGGTGTAGCCTGTGCTGGCCTTGGTCCATCCGCCGGCCGACCCTATATTTAATATGTTCTTGGTGTTGTGCTCCCAAAACTTATAGCTCGTCATAGGTATGCTGCCGCGCTCTTTATCTACAATTTCATATTCTGTAATGCCTTTATCTGTTAGGTACTGCTTAATAGCCTCTTCATATTCGGCTATAGCCAAAAGGTCTTTCGAGAAAAGGGTGTATTCTACAATAGCCTCTGTGCCCGAAAAGGGCAGCACATACATAAAGCGCGTATTGCCTTTTTGTACAATGCTAAAATCCATAAAGGTGGGCTTATGGGCATTAAAAGCAGGTGTGTCGGTTTTTACGTGCCAGCCAATAAAGTGTTGTTGCAGTAGCGGGTATTTTTTTTGCGATGCCGGTAACGCCGGATTGTAAATACTGTTGAATAACTTATTGCAGGTGTAGCTCTCCACGTCGGTTTTTACAAGCACGTGCATGCCCAAATCGGCAAAATCAGTCACTTTTTGGTGTGCGAATGCTATATTGCTGTGCTTTTTAAGCTCGGCCAGCACAAAATTATAAAAGTCGATACCGCGAATCATGTTGTATTCGTAGCCATCAAAATCGAGGTCGGTTCTAAAGTTTTGGCTCGCGAACAGGGCGGTGTTCCAATGCCTCAAGATAATATCATCCCAAATGGTTATACCGCGCTGCCAGAAGCACCAGGTGCGGTCGTTTTCTTTTTTGGTATCGGTATCCAGTAACAGTATCGATGCATCATTAAACCTGCCCGAAATAGCCATGCGGTACACCGTCATCAGGCCCGATAGCCCTGCGCCTGCAAAAATGTAGTGGTAATGCTTCATTACTTCAAAAGTAGCGAATTATAATAAAAAAGCCTGTCAAAATAAATTGACAGGCCTGTATAGGATTTTTATAATGCCTTATGGCTTTACACGTATTATTTTTCCGTCCTTATCAAGAATAACAAGCTCGCTGTTCATTTTCTTTTTAAAGGCAATAAGATTTTCGTACACTTTACCCATACTTTCTATGATCTTGGCTTGGGTTGGGGTTCTTTTATGCTCACTCATAATATTATAGCTTTTAGCTTTTCAAACTTAGTTTTATTTATGATGCCAATATCTGTTCCTAAATTTTTTTCTGCTATTATTTCGGGCATCCCGAAAGAATTATCAAATATAATAGCTTCGTTAACAACAGGCAGGTAAATATCAAATAAATTTTTTATTCCGTTTGCATACCTTCGTTTAATAACGTCGATTGCAATATTGTGCCCGCCTTCAGACACCCTTGTCTTAACGCGTTCTATGGCAAGGCTTACATCTTCAAGCCAAAAGAACAAAAGTATTACTTTATAACCCAGTTGTTGGGCAGCAATAACTTTAGACTTATAACTTTTTGTTGCCAACGTGGTTTCAAAAGAAAATGTTTCGCCCGCTTCTAACAGTTCGTTTATACGGTGTAACATTATACGCCCGGCTTCAAAAGAAACTTTCTCCGGCTGAAAAGGCGACAGGCCTTTTGCTATTTCATCGGCATTTACAAACTCTTTACAATCTAATATTTCGGGTAAGATTGTAAAAGAGGCAGTGGTTTTTCCAGCTCCGTTACAACCCGAAATTATATATAAATTTTTACTCATTTATAACAAAGGTAATTAAAATCGAAAACCAAAAACTGTCAAGAAAATGTTATTTTTTTAGCCTTGCCTAAAAATATCTTTCATTAATCCAAATTATCACTATATTTGTGCATAATGTCCTAATTTACATGACCTACTCCGAAGAAAATTACCTTAAAGTTATCTACCACCTTTCTCTTAACCACAGCAAGGGCGTAAACACCAACTCTATTGCTAATGTAATGGAAAGCAAGCCATCATCGGTTACTGATATGGTGCAGAAGCTTGCCGAAAAAGAACTGGTTATTTATAAAAAATACCAGGGCGTATCGCTTACCGAAAAAGGTAAATTTACGGCCCTGATGATAGTGCGCAAGCACCGCATGTGGGAAGTTTTTTTGGTAGAAACGCTTGATTTTTCGTGGGATGAGGTACACGATGTTGCCGAGCAGCTGGAGCACATAAAATCTGAAAAACTGATTAATAAGCTGGAGGAATTTCTGGGTTTCCCTACAGAAGACCCGCACGGCGACCCGATACCCGACCGTAATGGTAAAATTGCCAAAATAGATAAAAAACTCCTGTCGGAAATTAATGCCGGCAAAAAGGTAATTTGTGTGGGAGTAAAAGACAGTTCGCCACCTTTTTTGCAATATCTCGATAAACAGCAAATTGCCCTTGGCTCTACTATAGAAGTGGTTTCTAAAGAAGATTTCGACCTTTCGCTTACCCTTCGTGTAGACGATAAAGATGTTACCGTATCTAACAAAATTGCCTCTAACCTGTTTGTAAAAACACTATAATACATGGCCAATCATAACAACCATTCGCTGGAAGACGTACACGAGTCGGTAGCCGCTGGCGGAAACAGTACAGGCTGGAAAAAAATACTGGCCTTTTTTGGCCCTGCCTACATGATTAGTGTTGGCTATATGGACCCCGGTAACTGGGCTACAGATCTTGCCGGTGGCAGCCAGTTTGGCTACAGTCTGCTTTGGGTACTGCTTATGAGCAACCTTATGGCGCTCTTGCTGCAAAGCCTTAGTGCGCGCCTTGGTATTGTTACCCGCCGCGACCTGGCACAGGCATCGCGCGAAACGTATCCTAAATACATCAACATATTTTTATATGCCCTGGCCGAAGTTGCCATTGCTGCCTGCGACCTTGCCGAGGTGCTGGGTATGGCCATTGGTTTAAAACTGTTGTTCGACCTGCCCATGCTTTGGGGTGTAAGTATTACCATGTTTGATACCTTTTTACTGTTATTTCTTATGAACAAGGGTATTAAAAAAATGGAGGCGTTTATTATAGGATTGATAGCCATAATAGGCTTGTCTTTCTTAGCCGAAATGTTTTTTGCCCAACCCGATGCAGGAGAAATTGTTAAGGGGCTTATACCTACTATACCTAACAGTGCTGCGCTATATATTGCCATTGGTATTATTGGTGCCACGGTTATGCCGCACAACCTGTACCTGCACTCATCGTTAGTGCAAACCCGTAAGTTCGACCGTACATTTAGCGGTATTAAACAGGCCATACGATATAATTTAATAGATTCTGTTATAGCCTTAAACCTTGCCTTTTTTGTAAATGCCGCCATACTTATACTGGCAGCTGCCACCTTTTTTACTAACGGCCTGCACGAGGTGGCCGACATTCAGGATGCTCATAAATTGCTGGAGCCTATGCTGGGCAACTGGGCTGCCATACTGTTTGCACTGGCACTAATTGCTGCGGGGCAGAGTAGTACCATTACGGGTACCCTGGCCGGTCAAATTGTTATGGAGGGTTACCTAAACCTGCGCATACAGCCGTGGGTTCGCCGAATTGTAACACGCCTTATTGCTATTGTACCTGCCTTTTTAGTGATCCTTTATTTTGGTGAAGACTCTACCGGAGAGCTCTTAGTATTAAGCCAGGTAATACTAAGCCTTCAGCTTGGGTTTGCTATTATACCGCTAATTCATTTTGTGAGCGATAAAACCAAGATGAATGAATTTGCCATTGGCACTTATACTAAAATTGGTGCATGGGCCATTGCCCTTACTATTGTTGCGCTAAATGCTAATTTGGTGTACGATGAAATTACCGGTTGGGTAAAGGGGTCAGAAAATCCTGTGTACATCTGGGCGTTTGTAGTGCCTTTTACCGCGCTGGCGGTTGGGGTGTTGCTTTATATTACTATTGAGCCGTTTGTTATGAAAAGCCGCGCGGTTAAAAACCTTGTGCCTCACCTTAGCCCTGCGGCCATTAAAAACCTGCCGGGCAAACAGGTGTACAGCAACATTGTTGTTGCGTTAGATTTTAGCAAAACCGATGGCAAAACCATATCCAGCGCCTTGCAGTTGGGGGGCATTGAGGCTAAATATACCCTGATACATATTGTAGAAACTGTTGGCGCCATGCTACACGGCGACCAGGCATCGGATTACGAAACCAACAGCGATAAAGACTATTTAGACCAATACAAACACAGCCTGGAAGAGCAGGGGTACACCATAGATACCCGCCTTAGTTTTGGCAGCCCTAAAAAAGCGATACCTAAAATTATTAATGCCGATGAGAGCTTTGATATACTGATACTGGGCGCACACGGTCATAATTTATTTAAGGACCTTATTTTTGGCACTACCGTAGATGCGGTTAGGCATAAGGTTAAAATACCGGTACTTATTATTAAGGATACAAGGTAGTTTACATACTTCTTTTGTCTTGAAAAAAGAAGCCAAAGATGTGAGCCGCCTTGCTTTTAATCAGTTATGCTTATGATAAAACTGCAAACTGTAACTATTCAAGCCCCACCCACCATTTGGTAAAGGTTTGGGTGGTATCGTTAAGGTTTACTTTTTGGCCTATCATTGGTGTTACAATAGGCATGTTTTGTTTTTCGGCTTCGGTAGTAACGCGGATGATGGGTTCATCCCAGGCATGTAGCGCTAACGAGAACTTAGCCCAATGCACTGGCATAAGGCGTTTGGTGCGCAGTTCCTTAGCGGCTTTTACCACCTCTTCGGGCATCATGTGTATGTATTTCCAGTATTCGTTGTATTGGCCACACTCTAACAACGCCAGGTCAAACGGGCCGTAAGTATCTCCAATAGTTTTAAAGTGATGGTCGTAGCCGGAATCTCCTCCTAAAAACAGTTTAAGCGAAGGTGTTTGCAGTACAAACCCCACCCAAATAGCGCTGTTTCTTTTAAGGCTTCGGCCAGAAAAATGCCTGCCCGGTACTGCTGTAGTGCTAAAACCATCGCCAAGGCTGGCGGACTGGTTCCAATCTAATTCTATAATAGTAGCAGCATCGTAACCCCAATATTCAAAATGCTCGCCGGTACCAAGGCCGGTTATTACTTTCTTTACTTTAGATTTTAGCTTAAGTACAGTATCATAATCCAGGTGGTCCCAATGGTCGTGCGATATAAACAGGTAGTCAATTTCCGGAAAGTCGTCTACGCTATACACATCGGCACCGGCAAATGCCCTTGTAGTTGCCGGTATGGGCGATGCTGCACCACTAAAAACCGGGTCTACTAATATTGTTTTGCCGTCGGCTTTTATAAAATACGACGAATGCCCAAACCATATCACCACATTTTCATCGGCGCCAAGCTGCTTTAAATCTGTTTTTTGAGAGGGCAATGCCTTTGCCGGCTTACTGCGTTTGCTTTTGCCGAAAAAGAACTGGTACATTACTTTGGTCATCGTAGCGCCTTCGGCCAGGTCGGGTGTAAAGCTTTGGTTCTGGAAAGCCCCATCTTTATAATTAGCCGATTTTTGTATAAGCTCCAGCCTTTTGCTAGTTGGGCGTTTGCCAAATTTTGGATGCTGCATAAAAAGTAATGTAGCTACAACCAGCACTGCAATTAGTATTAAAAATATCATCATTATTTTCTTTAAGATTTTTTTCATTCGAAGCATTCAATTAATAGATTGACTAATCACTCTATTTAATTTAAAAAAATTAGGAGATCATTTTCCAAAGCATATCAAAGCTGTCTTTAATTATTTTCTTTTGTTCTTTATCGGCCAGTTTAGCCTTGGTAAGATATTGGCTAAGCCCAAAAATATGGCTGGACATCAGGGTGAGTATAAATTCGGTATCCCTGTTTTTAATTGCCTTTTGTTTAATCGCGTCTTCAATCTGCGCACAGCTTTTGCTCAGCTGTTTTTTAATCACTTCGGTTGGTACAAGTGCTGCAAAAGGCGAAGAATGAAACTGTTGTATAAAATAGTAGTCGTCTTTGTTTTCTAAAGACCATAATATGATCTCAATAAACTGGTTCCTGAAATCTTTCCTGGGGTTTTTGTCTTTAGCTGCTTTTTCTTCTACATGCTGGCCCATACGGGTTTTAATGTCTATATAGAGCGAAACAATAAGGTCTTCTTTGGTTTTGTAGTAATGAAACAGCGTGCCGTTGGCCACGCCTGCCTGTTTGGCTATCTGGCTTGTAGGGGTGCCATGAAAGCCATACTGTACAAACAGTTTTAAGGCAGCTGCCAATAGGTCTTTTTGTTTATCTGATATAGATTGACTGCTCACTCTACAAATGTATATATTTAAATAATACGCCTAACAAATTTATGTAAATAAAAAAAGGCCCTTTTTGCAAAGGGCCTTTGTAATAATATTTTAGAAGGATATGTTATTGTTTAACGATCCTGAAATGTGCTTCTTTAGTACCGTTGGTAACATTAAAGATGTAAATTCCGTTTGCAAAAGATGCAATGTCTGCATCTACCGTAGTAGTGTTTACTGCTTTATTAAGCAATAACTGGCCTGCTACGTTGTATACACTAACGTTAGTAATGCCTTCCGGAGAAGAAATTGTTACACTGTTGTGTGCCGGGTTAGGGTAGTACTCCAGGTTAGCAAATGTGTTTTCTTTAACTCCAAGTACAGAGCAATATACGTTTGCATTCCAGCCCGGTGCTGTCTGGCCGCTATCTGATATAAACTCAAAAGTTAACGATCCGTCTGCTGCGGTAGAGGTAAGCATACCCGGTACTGTTGTGCCAGAGTAAGTACCTATTAAAGGCGAGTTTATTGAAGGTCCGTCATACACGTATAGGAAATCGTAATCTGCTTCGGTATTAAAGTTATTAAACGTTACAATAATGTCCTGGTTAGGATTTTCAGGAGCAATTGTACGAATCATGTGTTGGTTGTTAGGGTAGTTGTTATCGCCCCTTGAATCTGTAAATGTAACGCCGCTGCACCAGTCTGCTGCAGTTGCAAATATTAATAGTTGCGATTGCACTTCTATATCTTCGCTGCATAAAGGCCTGATAGCAAACCTGTAGTACGTGTTTGGCTGAAGATCGTTAAATGTAAAACTGGCTACAGTAGTTTCCTGCCAGTTAGATACTGCACTTGTTGATGCAGCATACCCAACTTCCCATGGGCCGCCATCTGCGTCTGTCCATGATATAGTGGCCGATGTAAGTGTGCTTGCAACCACAAAGTTTCCTACGTTGTTTATACAAGTGTTAATACAATCTGTACTAAGGCATAAAGAAGACTCTACGTGGTCTAATATTCTTGCTGCAGGCTGTGTGCCAAAACCATTGGCAAAGTTAATGCCTACGCCATTTATAAGGTGGCAATAACTCATTATAGTACCTTTTATAGTTGGTGTAGGTATTGGGCCCTGTTCGCAGTTGCCTTCTATAAAGCCGGCTTGTGTACCGCAACCATCTATAGCAGTATTATCGCCATTCCAGTAACAGCCATGCGTGTGAGGCGAGCCCATAAGGTGGCCCAATTCGTGTGTTATAACCTGAACCGTCCATGAAAATAAAGGTACGTTTTGGTAGTTAAAATCAACATCAGAATAACTTACTTTGTTTGTAGAGCATATACCGCCTATAGATATAGCTACACCGCCAAGTCCTCCCGGGTCTACACTAACAAGCTGACCTAAATCTCCATCAAAAAATGGCCTTAACTGGGCAAATTGCGATAAATAATCGCCAGAGCTGTCGCCTTCATAAGGGTCATTTTCTGTCCAGATGTAGATAGATTTAAGTGCTGTTGTAATACCGTCGTTATCATAAAGCGTCTGAACGTTATTAAAAATAGATGTCATCCAGTTCGTAGTGGTAGTGGTGTTAGAGCCATTTAGCACATACAAATTATAATCAATTTCGAAGTATAAAGTTACACAACGGGCAGACTGAGTGTCCATGCCGCCTTTTTCTGTATGTACTTCGGGTAATTTTTGGGTATCTGTAACACCGCAGGTACTTTCGTTAAGAATGTTTAGCTGCACATCAGAGTAAATAATATAGTCTGAAGTATTGCTGTCTTTAACCGCTTTACCAACAACAAGGTTGTTTAAGGCCTGGCTTGATATAATACCGTTTACCTCGTTATTAAAAAAGTTGAATGATGCAACAGATTTGCTGTCTCCTTTAATAATACCACGGTAGTGGGCGCCGGCCTCGTAAGCTACATCCTGTTTCTTATCTGTATCTACATGGAAACCTTTTGCTGCAACTTCTGCACGGTACAATAGTACAGTAACCTGGGTGCCGTTGTAAGGCAGGCTAAGCTCTATGGCGTTGTACTTGTTAGTAGTTACATCCAGTGCTACAGCACTGTTAAGCTTGGCATAAGTAGCATTGTTTACTACTTTTTCTATGTTTTGTGCGTCCGGGTTGGTAGATAGTGTAAACGGACTGATTTTCTTGAAAGTAGTTTTAGCTTTAACAAGCTCTTCTACTTTAGAGGCCACCTTTTGTTGGCCGTAAAAACTTATAGCACTTAGCAATGCCATAAGAAGAGTAAATTTTTTCATTAGGTAATTTTAAATATAATATACGTTGTGTGATTAATACCAGATTTATTGTAAACCAATTATTTAAGTAGTAGCCTAAATTAAGTTACAGTAAAAATGGTTGCCAAAGTTAACTAAAAAAGCTGCAATAATATTGCAGCTTTCCTAATACTTTGTGATTTTTTTGGTAGTTTTATAATGCCAGCTTTAAGTTTTTAGTGGTAACTGCAATTTTAAAGGCATTAAACACTACAAAAAAGCGATATTGATAATGTTACAACGTTTTTAAATATCAAAACTATAATAAAAATATACTACGGGTATTAAAGATTTTTAAGGTCTTTTATTACTTTAAATGCCAAATCTACCTCCTGCTCGCTTACCAATATGGTAAATTCATAAGACGTGGATATAACTTCGTTTATAATAATACCCTCCCAGGCAAGCCTTTGAAAGATGTAGTAATACACTCCCGGGGTAGAAATATTGTCTTTAGGCAGCTTTACGGTAATAGAGGCAAGGCTGTCTGTACGTTCTATTTGTTTTTCGTCGGCAAAAAGGCGGTCTACCACATGGTTCATAGAAGAACTTACCACAATGTTGGTTTCGTTAACACCACGAGATGATGTATAAAACACCTCCGGGTTAGCGTTTATGCTTGTAATAAGCTCGGCCTGTTTATTTAAGATAGTATCTGATACGGCAAATGTATAATCGGTTAACGATGATCTAACGGTAATTTCGCCTATGCCTTTAAGTACTTTTACAATTTTGTGGTTTACCCTAAAGTCCAAATCTTCAGACAGGCGTTTAAGCGACATAACAACAGCGCCCTGTTTTACATCCTTGCCCAGTTCCTGCTCAAGTTCGGGCATCATATTCCGCGCCAGCGATGTTAAATTAATAATGCCCTGCGAGAGCGCGCTGAGCAAAAATGGCTTGGTTTTTATGTAGTGCTCTACTACAGACGAAATAGTTTTCATAGCGTAATTGGTTGTGTGTGTAGTTGATTAGCCAACAAATATAAGGATTCTAAACAAATTGTTAAATATTTAACAATTTAAAAATAGTAAAAAGCATCTATTAAATGCTCAATTTCGTAGATGTCCCTGTTTTTATGAATGGCTATAATATCAAAACGGGTTTCTACATCCAGGTCGTTCTGTATTATATATTCGTTAACCGCTTTTACCAATAGCTGTATTTTTTTGGGCTTAACAAAATCCTGAGGCAGGCCAAACTCTATGCTGGACCTTGTTTTAACCTCTACTACAGCCAGTACATCGCCTTTTTGTGCTAAAATATCTATTTCGGCTTTTAAGTAAACCCAGTTGGTTTGCAATATAGTATAGCCTTGTTCTCTTAAATATTCGGCTGCTTTTTTTTCGCCTTCTTTGCCAAGCTCGTTATGCTCTGCCATTACTCAAAAGTAATTTTGGTGCCGGTGGCGCTAACATCCATTGTAATTTCTTTGCCAAAAACAAGGGCACGGTTGTCTGTAATATGCCCAGCGGGGAAATTAAAGCAAATGGGTATTTTGTATTCTTTAGTAATATCCTGTATAATTTCTAAGGCATCATGCCCCCACGGAATATCGTTATCGCGCATTTTGGTCATGCCGCCAATAATTATACCCTTTACATTTTTAAAATAGCCGTTGCGTTCCAAATTCATCATCATGCGGTCTATGTGGTACAGGTACTCATCTAAATCTTCTATAAAGAGTATCTTGCCTTTATAGTCAACTTCCGACCTCGACCCTACTATACTGTATAGTACTGATAAATTACCCCCAACAAGTTCGCCGGTAGCGGTACCCGTTTTGTTGAATTTATGTACCGGTATGCTATAGGCCAGCTTTTCGCCAAATAACGATTTTCTAAACGTTTCTACAGCATCTGGTGTGGCATGGGCAACGCTTATGGCCATAATGCCGTGCAGAGTTGCAATATCCATATTATTTATGTGGCTGTGCAGCACGGTGGCATCGCTAAAGCCAATAAACCATTTTGGTTTTTTTTTGAATTTTGTAAAATCTATACGGTCTATCATGCGTACGGTGCCGTAACCGCCTTTAGCGCACCAAATGGCGCTTATGGTGGGGTTATCCAGCATATCCTGAAAATCGGTAGCACGCTGCCAGTCCTGTCCGGCCAACTGGTTGTTATCCAACCCTACCGTTTTGCCAACCACAACGTTTAATCCCCAGCTTTTTAAAAGCTTTATGGCAGGCTCTATGGTTGCTTTGTCTATTTTTCGGGCCGTGGCAAGTATGCCAACAGTATCTCCTTTGGTAAGGTACGGCGGAATTTTCATTGTGTTTTGTGCTTGCAGTAAGGTTGTAAAATGTAAGGCTATAAGTAAGAACAGTATGTTTTTAATAATGGTTTTCCTTTGCATTGATTGCCTTTTTCTATTACAACAAATCTAAAAAATTTAATAGTGCATTCGCTATAAAATTATTCTTCGGCAGATAATACCTCTACTATGCGGTTGGGTATATTATCAAACTCTTCAAAAGAATATGGTTTTATAAGAAAGCCTTTAACGCCCAGTTCTTTACACTGCGCCTCGTAAGTAGGGTTAATGCTTGTAGAATATACAAAACACGGTATGGGCTTAAGCTGCGGGTCGTTGTAAAGTTCTTTAAGCGCCTCTATGCCATTCATTATAGGCATATTAATGTCGGTTAAAATTACATCGGGGCAATCGGTACAGCTTCGCAACAGGTCAAGCAGTTCCTGCCCGTTTTTAACCAGCTCTATTTTTGCAAAATTGCCATTGCTCTCAAAACTTTGCTGCACAATATCGGCATCATCAAAATCATCTTCGGCAATAACAATATGAAATGTTTTTACTTCTGTCATTATAAATTATTGATTGGGAAAAACAAGCTAAAAGTACTGCCACTACCCGGTATGCTCGCTACCTCTATGCGGCCGGTATGGTTTTCCATTATTTTTTTGCAGATGGCAAGCCCTATGCCGTTACCGGAATATTCGTTGCGCAGGTGCAATCGCTGAAAGATAGTAAATATTTTGTTTAAATGGGCTTTATCCATACCAATGCCGTTGTCTTGCACATAAACCCGGTAGTAAAATTTATCGGCCTCTGTGGCTATATCATACCCAATGGTAATTTGGGGCGCAACTTCTTTTTTACTGTATTTAATAGCATTAGCTATCAGATTGCTAAACACCTGGCGCATTTGTACTTTGGTACCGGTAATAACGGGCAGGTCTAATAACGTAATTGTTGCATTATTCTCGGTTATAATTATCTCGAGGTCGTCTTTAACTTCGTTAAGTACCTTATTAAGGTCTATATCGGCCATGTCGTCTTTAACAGAGCTAAAAGCATACTTAACCAAATCATCCACCAACGAGTTTAGCCTTACGGCAGAGGAGCGAATTACCCCAACCGGATTATTTTCGGCCGTATAGCCGGAGGTGTCTAAACGGGCAGTATACATTAGTATTTTGCGCAGCGGCTCTTTAAGGTCGTGCGATATTACGTGTATAAACTGCTCCAGGCTGGTGTTGGTGGCGTTAAGCTCGTTTATTTTAAGTTCCAGTTGCTGCTGGTTTTTAAGCAGGGCTTCTTCGTGTTGTTTCTTTTCGGTCAGGTCGGTTATAACTACGCCGATAGCATCTACAGTAGGAGCTAAACTGGTAAATGATATATTTACCGGAAACCGCCTGCCCTTTACATTTAGCAGCACCTCGCGTTTTGTAGTGCCTTTTAAGGCATCTTCAATAAGGTCGGTAAATACGCCGTGGTCGTCAAAATACGATTTTAGATACGAGCCTGTAATGCGCTCGCTGGGTATGTTGGCCAGTTGCGAAAAATAATCGTTGCAGTATAAAATAAGCCCATCCGGAGTAATGCTCAGGGCGCCTTCGCTAAATTTTTCTATGAGAATGCGGTACGTATAATCAGCACTTTCCAGCGTATAAATTTGCGGTACACCCTCGTCATGCAGTACCAGGGCGTCTACGGCCCCTTCTTTAATGGCATTAATAATACTATCGGCCTCGTAAAGCCGGTTTTTTAGGCCTTCAATTTCAGATAATAATTGTTCTATGTATGCGTCTTTATTCTCCAAGCTCTTATTGATTGAGTTCTAAGATACGCAATACTTTTTGAGTATCAGAAAGGTCGCCCAGAATAATTTTCTGTACGCCCGGCTGCAATTTTATCAAAGTAGGTATGGCAATAATCTGGTGGTGCACGGCCTCTTCTTTATGGCGGGCAATATCTATAATTTCCAGGTTAAATTTTCCGGCAAGATGCTCATCGCAAATTTTGCGAAGATTTTCTATGGCCCGGCCTGATTTTACAGACATACCCGAAACAAAAAGTAAAAACTTATGCTCCTCTGTATCTTCTGTATGGGTGTTGGTGTTTTGCACTGTGGTTAGTTTCCGGGTTTAATATTTAAACCCACAAGAACACGCTCTTCGTTAGAGAGGTCTCCTATTATTTTACGCATAGGCTCCGGAAATTTGCGTACCAGCGTGGGTACGGCCAATATCTGGTCGCCCTCTGCCAGTTGGGGGTTTTTAAGCAAATCTATAATCTCTATGCTGTATTTGCCGGTTAGGTGCTCCTCGGCATATTTTTTAATATTGCTAAGTGCTTTTATAGATTTTGGGGTTTGCCCTGCTATATATAACAACAATTGCCATTCTGCCATTTAGTCTTTTTTAATAGATTTATTATTCTCTCCGGCAAGTTGTTCCTGCAGTTCTTCGGTAGCCCTTAAAAGGCTAAGCTCTTCTTCAGCCGATTCGAACTCATTTCTAAGCGCCTCTATATTTGCCTCCAGCACTTTGCGCTTACGTGCAATTTCGCGGTCTTTGCGGCTTAGTTCTCTTTCCAGCTTCATTTCGTCCATCTTACGTTGCAGCTCGTTGCTTTGCCTTGCTGCACCGGTTAATATGCCGTTAGGCCCCAGTTCTATATCCAGCAATTCTATACCCTTTGCGGTAATTATAAACTCCCTAACCTGGTTAGAGTGGCCCATGCCGCGCGATTTTACAATATAAATGCCACGGTTGCGTTCGCCCAGGCCTTCCATATCGCGCACGGTTATCCAGGTGTCTACTAAGGATGATACCGATTCTTCAGCAAGGTCTGGTCTAAAGTTTTCTGTTTGCTTGTTTAACGATGTAAACAGGGCAGTAATATTGTTAACCTTAAGCATATCTATTAAACGTACCAGCATAGAGCGCACTTCCTGCTCGCTGCCAACATTAATAAGGTTGCTAATAGGGTCTATAATAACCGTGGTGGGTTTAAACTCTTTTATTATTTTGCGAAGCGTAAGCAAATGCAGCTCCAGCCCGTTTAGCGATGGGCGGGATGAATGTATTTGCAAATAGCCATCTTTAATATGCGGCTCTAAATCTATGCTAATAGAGCGCATGTTGCGCACCAGTTGTTGTGGAGATTCTTCGAAAGCAAAATATACGGTGCGTTCTTTTTTAAGGCACTGCTCGTGGGCAAAGTAACAGGCAACCGTAGTTTTGGCTGTACCTGCCGTGCCCGATACCAATATGCTGCTGCCCCTGTAAAAGCCGCCACCATTAAACATATCGTTTAATCCGGGTATGCCGGGAGAAACAATATCGCTCGATACTTCGTTATCCAGCTTAAGCGATGTTATTGGCAGTACAGAGATACCGTCTTCGTCTATAAGAAAAGGGTACTCGTTAGTGCCGTGGGTAGAGCCCCTGTATTTTACAATGCGCAGCCTGCGGGTGCTAACCTGCTCTATAACACGGTGGTCTAATAAAATAACACAGTCAGACACATATTCTTCAAGCCCCTGGCGGGTTAGGGTACTTTCGCCACGCTCGCCGGTAATAATAGCTGTAACGCCTTTTTCTTTCAGCCAATGGAAAAGCCTGCGCAATTCTGCACGCAGTATTCCCTGATTATCAAGGCCAGAAAATAGCGCTTCGAGTGTATCAAGTACCACTCTCTTGGCATTTATAGTATCTATGGCATAGCCCAGGCGGATAAATAGCCCATCAAGGTCGTATTCGCCGGCTTCTTCAATTTCAGATCGTTCTACACGCACATAGTCTACCACCAGTTTTTTATCAGCTTTAAGCTGTTCTAAGTCAAAACCAAGCGACTTAACGTTTAACGACAGGTCGGCAGTTGGCTCCTCGAACGACATAAATACGCCCGGCTCATCAAAATCGGTAATGCCTTTAATTAAAAACTGCATAGACAGCAGCGTTTTGCCACAGCCGGGGCCACCACAAATAAGGGTAGGGCGCCCTTTAGGGAAACCACCTTCGGTAATCTCGTCCAATCCTTCTACTCCGGTAGGGGTTTTAGGAAATATAAAATTGTTGGGTGTGTGTGTGTTGGAGGTCTCTTGCACGTTTCGTCTCATTTATTAGCCTCAAAAATAAATATTATAAAATTAAAGATGTTATGTTTTAACGTATACTGTTATTAATTTAATAATCCTTTAAAAAATTTGGGAAGAAGAATTAACTTGTGGGGAAGATAGTTTAAACCTTGGGGACTCGCCCACAGCTTCTCTCCACGAGGTTGGGGGTGAGGACTATCCGAAAGGTTATCAACGATATCAAATTCCAATTCATCACCCTTTATCTCACACTACACTTTACGCAATAATTTCGTATTTTTGCATTTAAATTTAAATGTACCCGATGTTACAAGATCCAAAAAGATATACTGTTACTGCTGCATTGCCCTATACTAACGGCCCAATACATATTGGCCACCTTGCCGGCGTTTACGTTCCCGGAGATATTTACTCACGCTACCTTAGGCTTCAGGGCCGCGATGTGGCGTTTATCTGCGGAAGCGACGAGCATGGCGTTGCCATATCTATGAAAGCTAAAAAAGAAGGTATTACACCACAGCAGGTTATAGATAAATACCACGCTATTATTAAGCAAAGCTTTACAGATTTTGGTATTTCTTTCGATAACTATTCGCGTACATCGGCTAAGGTACACCACGATACGGCTTCGGAGTTTTTTAAGAAGCTGTATGATGCCGGCCAGTTTATAGAAGAGGTTACAGAGCAGCTGTATGACGAAAAAGCCGACCAGTTTTTGGCCGACCGTTTTGTTATTGGCACCTGCCCTAAATGTGGTAACGAAGAGGCCTATGGCGACCAGTGCGAGCGCTGCGGTTCATCGCTTAATGCTACAGATCTTATAAACCCTAAATCTACCATTACCGGTACTACACCCATATTAAGGTCTACCAAACACTGGTTTTTGCCTTTAGACCAATACGATACTTTTTTAAGGGAGTGGATATTGGAAGGCCATAAAAGTGACTGGAAGCCTAACGTTTTTGGCCAGGTTAAATCGTGGCTGGATGATGGGCTTAAACCCCGCGCCGTTACCCGCGACCTTGACTGGGGTATACCTGTGCCTGTAGAGGGTGCCGAAGGTAAAGTGCTTTACGTTTGGTTTGATGCGCCTATTGGCTACATATCGTCTACCAAAGAGTGGGCTGCCCGCGAGGGTAAAGACTGGGAGCCGTACTGGAAAAGCGAAGATACCAAGCTGGTACACTTTATTGGTAAAGATAATATTGTATTCCATTGCATTATTTTCCCGGCCATGCTTAAGGCAGAGGGCAGCTACATTATGCCCGATAATGTTCCGGCAAATGAGTTTTTAAACTTAGAGGGCAACAAGCTGTCTACCTCTAAAAACTGGGCAGTCTGGCTGCACGAGTACCTGTTAGATTTTCCCGGCCAGCAGGATGTATTGCGTTATGCGCTTACAAGCAACGCTCCAGAAACTAAAGACAACGATTTTACATGGAAAGATTTCCAGGCACGCAACAACAACGAGCTTGTTGCCATTTTTGGTAACTTTATTAACCGTGTTGTGGTGCTTACCAATAAATATTATGAGGGCGTAGTGCCGCAGCCTAACGATTTTAGCGATGTTGACGAGGCTACCCTTACCGAAATGCGCGCTTATCCGGCCGTTATTGCCAGTTCTATTGAGCGCTACCGTTTTAGGGAGGCTCTTGTAGAACTTATGAACCTGGCCCGTCTTGGTAACAAATACCTGGCCGATGAAGAGCCGTGGAAGGTTATAAAAGATAACCCGGAGAGGGTTAAGACCCAGATGTATGTGGCCCTGCAAATTGCTGCTGCGCTTGCGGTGTTATCGGAGCCTTTCCTGCCGTTTACTGCGGCCAAACTTAAAGGCATGCTTAAAATGGACGAAGCGCCGGAAGCTGTATCAGTTTTAGGAATTGTAGACGAAACCCTTAGCTTTAATGATGCAAGGGATAGCCAGCGCAAACTGGGGTGGAACGATATTACCATTAAAACCAACCTTATACCGGCTAACCACCAGATTGGCCAGGCTGAACTGTTGTTTGCTAAAATAGAAGACGAAGAAATAATTAAACAGGTAGAAAAATTGGAAGCTACTAAACTTGCCAACAAGGCCGATAACAAAGTTGTGGAGCCGCAAAAAAATCTTATTACGTACGAGGATTTCTCTAAAATGGACATCCGTACGGGTACTATTATAGAGGCTTCTAAAATGCCGAAAGCCAACAAACTTTTAGTACTTAAAGTAGATACCGGCATAGATGTGCGCACTATTGTTAGCGGTATTGCCGAGAGTTTTACCCCAGAGGAAATTGTAGGCAAGCGCGTTACTGTACTGGTTAACCTTGCGCCCCGCAACCTGCGCGGTGTAGAAAGCCAGGGCATGATACTGATGACGCAGCAGCCTGATGGTAAACTGGTTTTTATAAACCCGGATACCGATGGCGTAGATAATGGCGAGGTTATTAGTTAATTGGTCGAAAGTCGTAAAGTCTCAAAGTTTTTAAAGTCACAAGGTCTTTAGCGGCCAAGTATATTGAGCCTCCGGAAACGGAGGCTTTTTTTGTTGCAATAAACTGGCTTGAAAATTGCTAATGTTACCTTTACTGAATAACTTAGCTTTTACTATGAAAAAGATACTAACCGTATTGCTGGTTGTTGGATGCTTTAACGGCCTTATGGCACAGGTAATGGTATCTGCACACTATTTAGACCTTAAAAAATCGAAGGCGCACCACGAGGCACTTGCCGCTAAAGAGGCTAATAACGGGCAGCTTGTTGTTTTTGCCTCCGATAAAAATACGCTAACGGCATTGCAGTACAACCGTGCCCTGTTTTATAAAGACAGCATTAGCACGCCCCGCCCCGATGCTGCGTATGAGGTTATGGCCGGTTACAGCTTTAATGCCGATGGCAACCCGCAGGTATATTGGGCCAACCACGATTATAGCAAAATTACGGCACTTAGCTTTAATTTTGCAACCAAGGCGGTAGCTACAACCGCTATGCGGTTGCCCATACAGGAAGAAACGGTGCTAACCACCTTTAGCGAAAATAACTCCTACTATATACTTACCCTGCCCAAAGAAGGCGAAAAACTGCATCTCTATATTTTTAACGATGGCAAGTACCAGGTAAAAACGCTGGACTTTTCGGCTTTTGAATTTTACGATCCGGAAAACGACGTAACCAAGCTGAACGATTTATTGCGCGACTATTCGTTCCAAAAAGTAGAAAGCAATGCTTTTAACGCCTTGCCGGTTGCCGGCAGCAAGATAAAACTATATGTGTCGCCAGAAAATATGGTGCTTACGTTAGACCATCATCCGGCTGTTACGCAAGTGTTTACTATAGATACGGCATTTGCAATAAAGGAAAGGCTCATTTCGCAGGCAACGTTAAAACAGTTGGGCAAATCCAATTCTTTTTACGCTAACCAAAAGCTCTATCAGCTCAAGTTTAACGATGATGAAATTGTAATGTCGGCTAAAGACCTCGCCACCGGAAGGCTGCTACGCAGCTATACGGCCGGTAAAGAAGATACGCTAACGTTTACCAATTCGCCTTTACTGATACAAACCGGCAACAAGCCTGCCGCCGAATTTAAAAGCACTAAAAAATGGCTTTCTAAAGCGGCTCAGGGCAGCCCGGCTATTACCGTGTATCAAACGCCCGACGACCTTATGGTTGTGGCGGGAGGGCTGCGTAATGTTGTTAGCACCGGCGATGCTATTTTAGCGGTAGCCCTAACAGGGGCGGTGGTAATGAATGGTGGTTATGGCGGAGACGGTTTAGGATTGTTTGATTCAGAGAATGTGCAGTCGGTTTATTTTGAGAGCCTTTTTGATGACAATTTTCAGTACCGGCCTTATCAGCAAACAAGCCTTGCAATAGACCATATTGGGCAGTTTATAGGCGGCAATAAGAATATATCGTTAGAAACGGTTATACCCTATAACGGCTACTATATTTTAGGCTTTTATGATGCTAAAGCCAAAAAATATGTGCTTTTAAAATTTGAGGACGATTACGGGTATTAAAGGAACACGTCTTGCTTAATGGAACACGGATGACACGGATGCGGGCAATCGCGGATTTACACAGATTATTTTATTCTTTGAAATTGTACTTGATTTATAACTAAAACAAGCTCTGCTGAATGGGTGGGGTTTCGTGCTCCAGTAGCCATTTTTTACGCCAGAGCCCGCCGGCGTATCCGGTCAGGGAGCCGTCAGATCCTATAACGCGGTGGCACGGCACCACTATCCATAAAGGATTTTTACCATTGGCGGCAGCTACGGCACGTATTGCTTTTACATCGCCTAATTGCATCGACAGCGCGTGATACGATGTTGTAGTACCAAAAGGAATATTAAGCAGCGCATCCCAAACCCGTTTCTGAAAATCAGTCCCCGCAGGGTTCATCACAAAATCAAAATTAGTGCGTTTACCTTCAAAATATTCCTGCAACTGGGCAACAGCCTGTTGCAATTCAACGGGAATAGTATCAGTAAGTGCAACACTCTCTTCCAACACCGATATTTTAGCCACGCCCTGCGCATCGCCGGTAATTGCGGTTATGCCAAGAGGTGTTTTAATATAAGCGTGTTGCATTAGATAGCAGATTTAACGGATGCTCCGCAGTCGCGGATTACAAATATACAAAAAGCAACTATCTAATAAACAAAACCCCTTTTAGCAAAAAGTGTCAAAAGGGTTACTATATAAAATCTGTGTAAATCACTGCCTGAACGGCACGGGCAGGTTCCATAAAAAGACTAATCCTCCGGCTCCAGCTCAAATATCTCGTTTACGGTTTTATCAAACAGTTTAGCCAGTTTTAGAGCCAATACGGTGCTGGGCACATATTTACCGGCTTCAAGGGCGTTAATGGTCTGCCGGCTTACGCCAATGCGTTCGGCCAGGTCCTGCTGCGTAAGGTTGTGTATGGCGCGCTGCACCTTTAAGTTATTCTTCATCTTGCAGGGTATAAAAGCGGTACATTTTGTATCTAAAAAGGAGTATAAAGATAATAAGCTGAGAGAACATAGCAGCCATAAGTACGTTTGTAAACGGAAACCCGTATACAAACAGGTAGCATAGCAGCAGTATGCTGTAATTGGCTATAGTAGCCCAGGCAAGGCTGTTAAGGCGGATGGACTGCACCATTTCGTCTTCGTGCTTTTCTTTAGAAAAGGCAAATACAATGCCCGATACCAATACAAACAACATACATATCTCATCGGTTATTGAGTTGGTAACCCAAGTAAAATATTTAATGTCGCCAAAAATAAAATTATCTGTAGCAACATCAATGTCGGTAACAAGGGCAAACACCTTAGCGTTAATTTGAAGTGCGTCGCCAATTGCGGTATACAATACCACAAGCAATACCAACGAAACCAAAAACACAAGGCCACTAACGGCCTTAAACCTGTGCGGAAATAAATAACTTGTTTTCATGATTAGATGATTTTAATAGCCGCTAATGTAAAACAAAATTTCCAATAAGTAAAACAAACTTTACATAATGTAAAAAATAAAAGCCACCGGTTAGGGTGGCTTAGTATTTTGTAAACTACAAATTAGTTTTCAGTAGCCGGTACCGGAGCAGTCTCAGGAGCAATTACTTTACCTTTAATAGTAAGTACTTTGTTAAGCTCTGTATCGTTAGCTGTTACAGTAATAGACTTGTTAAAAGAACCTGGGTTAGCAGCGTTGTAAGTAGCAGTTACATTACCAGACTCACCCGGTTTAATAGGGGTTTTAGTGTAGTTTGTAGCAGTACAGCCGCAAGATGCTTTTACGTTTGTAATTAAGATAGTTTGTTTAGATGTGTTTTTAAAAGTAAACTCATGAGATACCGGTTTACCTTTTTCTATATCGCCAAAGCTAAAAGTGTCTTCTTTAAAAGTAAGGCCTGTTGGCTTAGCATCAGGGTTTGGAGTAGTTGCTTTTGGAGCAGCAGTTACAGCAGTTCCAGATGGTTTAATGTCTTTTTTAGGGGCAAGCTGTTGTGCGTTAGCAGAGAAAGAAAGAAAAAGGGCTCCTGCTACTGCAAATAAAGAAAGTTTTAGAGTTTTCATAAAATAATTAATTTACTATTAGTTGATAAATGTTGTTAACTTTAATATCACAAATATATTTACTTAATGCCACATATTTGTTAACCGGATTCAAACTCTTGTTAACAACATGTTAATGGCTTGTGGCATAGCATTTTTTGCTGTAATATCGGTACGCCTAAGCACGTTAATGTGCTCTGTATAACAAATTGTATTCCAAAAATTGAAATTCAACAAATTAAATATAATAGTTTTTATTGGGCTTGTAGCCATAGTTGGGGTATTAACCATGCAGCTGGTTATGCTTAACGAAGCCTATATGTTTGAAAAAAAGGAACTTGCAGAAAAAATTCACTTTGCCCTGCAGGATGTGGTAACCAAAATTTACCGCGATAATAATAGCGAACTGCCGGGGGAGACACCCATAAAAAAAGTTAGCGAAGACTATTATGTGGTTAATGTTCAGGATGTTTTTGAGGCGAGCATACTCGAATACTACCTTAAAAACGAATTCCAGAAGGTAAAACTCGACATGGATTACGAGTATGCCATTTACGATTGCGGCAGCGACGAGATGGTGTATGGCGAATATATAACCATGGGTGGCAAGATTGACCCTACCGAAAAACAGCAATGTATTAACTGTTTTACTAAGCGCCCGGGGCTGGTGTATTACTTTGCGGTGCGTTTTCCTAACCTTAGGCACAGCTACATAACATCGTTACAGCAGTATTGGATCTATACCGGGGTGTTATTATTGGTACTGGTAATTTATGTGTACTCGGTTTTTTTGCTGCTTAAGCAGAAAAAATATACCGAATTACAGAAAGACTTTATTAATAACATGACGCACGAGTTTAAAACACCGCTGTCTTCCATACTTATAGCCTCTAACTACGCCGTAAAGCAAGACGAGATAGAAAACAACCCCAAACTTAGCCGCTACCTTAAAATTATTATAGAGCAAAGCAACAAGCTAAACCAACATATAGAGCGCATACTATCTGTCGCCAAGACAGAGAGCGGAATTGTATCGTTAGAAAAAAAGGCTTTTAATGTGGTAGAAACACTACAACTGGTTAAAGAAAACGCCTCGATTAAATTTGAGAATGCACAAGTATCGCTTAACGCGGATGAGGTTGACTACCAGGTATTGGCAGACGAATTTCACTTTTATAACATTACCTATAATATTGTAGAGAACGCCATTAAATACGGCCCGGCAAGTCCGCAGGTAGCCATAAATGTTGCGCGCGAGGGTAAAGGCCTGCAGCTTACCTTTACCGATAACGGCCCCGGTATTGCCAGCGAGCACCTTGATTTTGTGTTCGACCGTTTTTATCGTGTGCCGCGCGAAAACAAAAAAGAGGTAGAGGGTTTTGGCATTGGGCTTTTTTATGTAAAAAAGATTTGTGAACTTCACGGCTGGAAGATCTCCATTAAAAACAATGGGGAGTTAGCCGGTATTACCATTACTATTTTTATACCTAAAAGCAGCCTGGCATGAAGAAACGATTACTGTACGTTGAAGACGATAACACCCTTGCATTTTTAACCGCTGATAACCTGGAGCAGTACTATGAGGTAGTGCATTTTACCAACGGGCGCGAGGCTTTTGATGCTTTTAAAACAGAGGAATTTGACCTTTGCGTACTGGATGTTATGCTGCCCGAAATGGATGGTTTTGAGCTGGCTGCCGCCATACGCGAGCGTAATGTGGCTGTGCCTATTATATTTCTGTCGGCTAAAACCTTAAAGGAAGACCGTATTAAGGGCCTTAAGCTTGGCGCCGATGATTATCTGGTTAAGCCCTACAGTATAGAAGAACTGATACTTAAAATTGAGGTGTTTTTACAGCGCAGCCAAAAGCAGCCTACCATTAAAGATACTACCTGCACCATAGGGTCGTTTACGTTTGACCCCGATAACTACGCCCTTGCCAAAAATGGCGAAACCACGCAGCTAACCGAACGCGAATCGGCGTTGTTAAAGCTGTTTATAGATAATAAGAATACCATACTTAAACGCGAAAAAATACTTACCGCCCTTTGGGGTACCGATGATTATTTTATGGGCCGCAGTATGGATGTGTTTATATCGCGCCTTCGCAAAATATTTAAAGAAGACGAAAGCATACGTATAGAGAACATACCGAGGATTGGGTTTAAGCTTGTAGTTAAAGAATAGTTGATGGTTGATGGTTTAGAGTTGTCAGTTTACAGTCTCAGTAAGCAGGAAAGTTGCCTGTTATCGGCTATTGTAAATATGTTGTATGTCATTCCGAACGCAGCGCAGCGTAGTTGAGGAATCTCAATAAAACTTTCTTACTTTAAGAGATTTCTCCTACCGTCGAAATGACACACCCCTTCCTGAAAACTGAATACTGAGACTGCGAACTTGCAGTTACTCCAGCACCATAGTTAACAATTCCAGTGCTTTCTTAACCGTTTTTACGTTCTCGAAAGTAAGCAGCAGGCGCAGGCCGTTCTTGGTTTGCTTTTCTTTCATTTTAGATACTGTAGGGTACTGCTGTACAAACTTAAGCACCCCCCTAAACGACGCCGACTGGTAGTACTGGCTTTGCTGATCGCCTACAAAGTAGCCCACCATTTTGCCTTGTTTTAGTACCAGTTTTTCGATGCCCAACTTGGTGGCCACCCACTTAATGCGCATGCTGGTTAACAAGGCCAGGGCAGGCTTAGGCAATGGGCCAAAACGGTCTATCAGTTTGTTTTCGAACGCTATAAGCTCTTCTTCGTTTTTAATGGTGCCCAGTTCGTTATACAGGTTAAGGCGCTCTGTAATGTTATTTACATATTCATCGGGAAACAACAGCTCAAAATCAGAGTCGATCTGTAAATCTTTTACATATTCTTTCTCTACCTTCTCATCGCCCTCCACATCATCGTACAGGTCTTTAAACTCGTTTTCTTTAAGCTCGTCTATGGCCTCGTTCATAATCTTCTGGTAGGTGTCAAAGCCAATTTCGTTAATAAAACCGCTTTGCTCGCCACCTAAAAGGTCGCCCGCACCACGAATTTCTAAATCCTTCATGGCAATGTTAAAGCCGCTGCCCAGTTCGCTAAACTGCTCCAAAGCCTGGATACGCTTGCGTGCATCCTCGGTCATAGCACTATACGGCGGGGCAATAAAGTAGCAGAATGCCTTTTTGTTGCTTCGGCCCACGCGGCCACGCATCTGGTGCAGGTCGGATAGCCCGAAGTTATTGGCATTGTTGATGAAAATAGTATTGGCATTAGGCACATCCAGTCCGCTCTCAATAATAGTGGTAGCCACCAGTACATCAAAGTCGCCGTTCATAAAGGCAAGCATTAGCTCTTCCAGCTTTTTACCGTCCATCTGGCCATGACCTACGCCAACTTTGGCATTGGGCACAAGGCGCTGAATCATACCGGCAACCTCTTTAATATTCTCAATACGGTTGTGGATAAAGAACACCTGCCCGTTACGCTGAATTTCGTACGAAATAGCATCTCGAATAACCTCTTCGTTAAAGCCAACCACCTGGCTTTCTATAGGATAACGGTTAGGCGGAGGCGTGGTTATAACCGATAAGTCCCTTGCTGCCATAAGCGAGAACTGCAGCGTTCTTGGTATGGGCGTTGCCGTTAGGGTAAGGGTATCTATATTGTGGGCAATGGTTTTAAGCTTGTCTTTTACGTTAACACCAAACTTTTGCTCCTCATCTACAATCAGTAAGCCTAAATCTTTAAACTGTACACTTTTGTTAACCAGTTGGTGGGTACCTATCAGGATATCGACTTTACCTTCGGTGAGGCCTTTAAGGGTCTCGGCTTTTTGCTTGGCTGTCCTAAAGCGGTTTAGGTAGCTAACGGTAACCGGCATATCTTTTAAACGCTCGCTAAAGGTGCGGTAATGCTGGTAGGCCAAAATGGTTGTAGGCACTAAAATGGCCACCTGTTTGCCGTTGTCTACCGCTTTAAAGGCAGCACGAATAGCCACCTCGGTCTTACCAAAGCCCACATCGCCACACACAAGGCGGTCCATAGGGCGCTCGCTCTCCATGTCGGCCTTCACATCGCGGGTAGCGGTAATCTGGTCGGGCGTATCTTCATAAATAAAAGACGACTCCAATTCGGCCTGTAAATAACTGTCCGGTGCATACTTGTAGCCCTTCTCCAGTCGGCGCTTAGCGTACAGCTGAATAAGGTTAAACGCAATGTGCTTAACCCGTGCTTTGGTTTTGTTTTTAAGGGCTTTCCAGGCGCCGCTGCCTAACTTGTAAATTTTGGGCGGTGCACCGTCTTTACCGTTATACTTAGATATTTTATGAAGTGAGTGTATACTAACATACACAATATCATTATCGGCATAAACCAGTTTAATAGCCTCCTGCGTTTTGCCCTCTACCTGAATTTTTTGCAGACCGCCAAACTTGCCAATACCGTGGTCTATGTGGGTAACATAATCGCCTACCGATAGCGAGTTAAGCTCTTTAAGGGTAATGGTTTGCTTTTTAGAATACCCATTTTTAATGCTGAATTTATGGTAACGCTCAAAGATCTGATGGTCGGTGTAGCAAACAAGCTGGTTCTCTTCGTCTATAAAGCCTTCGTAAATAGGAAATACGATGGTTTTATACTGCTTACGGATGTTCTCGTTACCGGCATCGTCCAGGCTCTCGAAAATATCATGAAAGCGGCTGGCCTGTGCCTCGTTAGCGCAAAAAATGTAGTTTTTATAACCGTTGGCGTGGTTGTCGCTCAGGTTGTTAAGCAGCAGGTCGAACTGTTTGTTAAACGATGGCTGCGGCTGTATGTAAAACTCAAACTCCTTTTGCGTTTTAAATATGGGCTGGGCGCCGAGTTCTACTATTGTAAAATCGAGTGCTTTTTTTATAAAGGTCTTCTGGTTAAGAAAAAGCTCATCGGGTGTGGCATGCTTAAGGTCTTTAGACAGTTTTTCGAAAGCCTCGTTGGCTTTGCCAAACATAACGTCAAGCTGGGCCAGCAGGGCATCGGTATTCTGGATAAAAAGTACCGTGCGCTCGCTAATGTATTCTAAAAAGCTTTCGCGCTTTTCGTTTAAAAATTTGTTCTCCACATTCGGGATAACCGTAATCTTTTTCTTTTTGTCTAACGATAGCTGCGAGGCCACATCAAACGTACGGATGCTGTCTACCTCGTTGCCAAAAAACTCAATACGGTAAGGGTTATCGTTAGAGAATGAAAACACGTCGACAATACCTCCGCGCACGCTGAATTCGCCCGGCTCGGTAACAAAATCTACCCGCCTGAATTCGTATTCAAACAACACCTCGTTAATAAAATCGATAGACACCTGGTCGCCCATAGCAATCTTAAGGGTGTTCTTGTCGAGCTCTTTACGGGTAACCACTTTTTCAAAAAGGGCTTCGGTGTACGATACTATTATGGCCGGCTTTTTACGCGAGTTAATGCGGTTAAGCACTTCGGCACGCAACAGCACACTGGCGTTATCGGTCTCCTCTATCTGGTAGGGGCGACGGAAAGAGCCCGGGTAAAACAGCACATCTTCCTGCCCAACCAATTGCTCGAGGTCGTTTAAATAGTAGGCGGCCTCTTCTTTATCTTTAAAAATTAGCAAAAAGGGCAGTTCGCTTTCCTGGAAAAGCGGATCGATTACAAAAGACAATGCCGAACCCAGCAGGCCCTTTACGTGAATTTTACCTTCGCGCTGCTGCAGGCTGGCGGCTATTTGTTTAACCTTGGGCAGTTGCCCGTATTTATGGAAAATTTCGTTTTTCAATTTGTGGGTTTTGTGTAACCGGCACCATTACCGGGACTTGTTACAGGTGGCAGCTGCCTGGCCTGCGGCATTGCAGTGTTTGACGGCGGCATTGCGCCCGGATTGGCCATCCTTACGGTATCGAGCGCGCGAAGCATTTCTTCTTCGCCCTGTTCTTTAGGTATTTCGCTAATGCGAATCATCTCGTCCAGCTGG
This sequence comes from Flavobacterium subsaxonicum WB 4.1-42 = DSM 21790, assembly GCF_000422725.1. Lineage (GTDB taxonomy): Bacteria > Bacteroidota > Bacteroidia > Flavobacteriales > Flavobacteriaceae > Flavobacterium > Flavobacterium subsaxonicum. The sequence continues at coordinate 106,083 of NZ_KE383910.1, read as the reverse complement.
TTTTGCAGTGCCCTTATCTCGTGGTTAATGTCGGCTATAATGCTAATAACCTTTTTATCAGGTATCGTCTCTATGCTTATGTAGGTGTACAACGATTTTATTTTGGTAACCAGTACGCCCATACGGCTGCGCACCTGTGGCTTATCAAAAAATGGGGGCAGGTTGTTTTTAAGCTGGTCGGCTTTGTTAACCAGTGCCTTGGTTTTTTGCCTAAAGGCGTTTAAAGATCCGGTTGGCTTTTGTTTAAGCTCGCTGTTAAATTGCTGCCACTCATTCCATACGCCAATGCGCTCGGCCACTTTTAGGGTAGGCGGGGGCACATCAAAAATCCAGTTGTTGCTTATAACTTTTAGTATCGAGTCGTTTTGCTTTATGGTGCGCTGGGTTTCGGCAATGCGCTGTTCTTCATTGTCTTCGCAAGAAAAAAGGGCTATGGTTAAACCAAAGAGCAGTATAAACTTAAGGTGTTTCATGTTTTTGTAATTGCATAGCAAATTTACAAATGTTAGGCCAAAGTTTGTAATAAAAGATTATAGAAGAATTTTATGGAACGCGGATGACACTGATGCTTCGCAAACGCGGATTTTCACAGATTTATGAATCAGTTAAGCACAATTAAAAATCAGCGGTCATCCGCCCAATCCGTGTCATCCGCGTTCCTGTTCTTTACCACATTATCGCAATTGTTATAGTTTGCATCACAATCTTCTAAAATAATGTTATAATCACGCCTCATAAAAATCAAATTCATAATTGTAAACTCATATCTTTGCACAACTAAACTTACACAACTACATGGCTAAGATACTCATTATAGGTGCCTGCGGGCAAATAGGAACCGAGCTGACTAAAAAACTGCGCAGCATTTATGGCACCGATGCCGTCGTAGCATCAGACGTGCGTAAAGGCGACCCTGCATTTGTGGCTTCGGGCCCGTTTGAAGTGGTAAATGCGCTCGATTTTAACCAGGTAGAAGATGTTATCGAAAAGCATGGTGTAGAAGATGTGTACTTAATGGCGGCACTGCTTAGTGCCACTGCCGAAAAAAACCCTGCCTTTGCATGGGATTTGAATATGAATTCGCTTTTCCACGTACTTAACATAGCCAAGGCCGGCAAGATCAAAAAGATATTCTGGCCAAGCAGTATAGCCGTTTTTGGGCCTACAACGCCTAAGCAAAATACACCGCAGTTTACGGTTATGGAGCCAAGTACGGTATACGGTATTTCTAAACAGAGCGGTGAGCGCTGGTGCGAATATTACCACAACATTTATGGGGTAGATGTGCGCAGCATCCGTTACCCGGGCCTAATTAGCTGGAGCACGCCTCCGGGTGGTGGCACGACCGATTATGCGGTTGATATTTATCACAAAGCCTTAAGCGATGGCAAGTATACCTGCTTTTTAAGTAAAGATACCCGCCTGCCAATGATGTACATGGACGATGCCATACGCGCTACGGTAGAAATTATGCAGGCTCCTGCCGAGAATGTTAAGATACGGTCTGCCTACAACCTTTCGGCTATGGATTTTACACCTACCGAAATTGCTGAAGCCATTAAAAAAGAGATCCCTGATTTTACGATAGATTACGAGCCGGACTTCCGTCAGAAAATTGCCGACAGCTGGCCACAAAGTATTGATGATACCAGCGCCCGCGAAGACTGGGGCTGGAAACATGATTTTGACCTTACCGCCATGACTACTGATATGCTGGAGCATTTGAAGTAGTTTTTAGTTTACAGTATTCAGTTTACAGTTTACAGTGTTCAGCCTGAGCACTGTAAACTGTAAACTGAATACTGAACACTTGCAGCTCTGCGACTGTAAACTGTAAACTACTTTCTAAGTTTCTCAATTACAGTATCTTCATACTTCGCCTTTATCGGGATAATTTCATCAATTACCTCGTTAGGCATGGTTACGCTTAGCACATAGTGCTTAATTTTCCATTGGTTACCCTCTTTTTCTAAAACGCCACTGCCGCGGCAGGCCTTCATCCAGGTGTCCAGCAGCTCATCAAACCATGCCGTTTTACCGTCTTTACTAAAGTATACATGGCGTTCCAGGGCTTTAAAGTCCCATGCCTTGCCCTTATCAAAGTACGGCTTGCTAAAGGTAGAGAACGCTTTCTTATCCCAGACTTCGGCGGCATCCGTACCAATGTAATGGCCGTCGGTTGCAATCTTATCAAAATAAGCATTATAGTCGGCCTTAGCAGCGGCAGAATGCCAGTTGTCTAACAGGGTGTTGATGGCTTTGGTTTCATCGGCCGTGTTTGTATCGCGCGGTATCAGTACAAACAGGGTAACTACAAGCGATGCAGCCGAACAAAAAAGTGTAAATTTTTTCATGATTAAGTAATTGTTATGCCAAATTTAAGAAAATAATCCCGTTACGGGAAGTCCGCACTTAACGTTTCTTTAACCTTTTAACATAGTGTTGGTCAGGATAATATTCATAAAATTTGTTAAATCATCTAACAATATTTTTATGAAAACAAAACAAATTTTAGTTGCAGGCTTACTACTTGCAGGTGCTATGCAAATGCATGCTCAAACAACAGCTACTACAGCTACAACCACCCATGGTGCCGAAACCGGACAGCTTGCGGGCAACAATGTGCACATTGGCTACCAGGCGGGCAAGGTAGGCGTATCTGGAGCAAATTACAACGTATTTGTGGGCCACCAGTCGGGTAAAACAAACAGTACAGGTAGTGCCGACGTATTTGTGGGCCGAAATTCGGGCTTCAATAATTTGGGGGGCTATCAAAATGTGTTTTTAGGCACTAATGCCGGGTACACCAATAAAGACGGTAATAACAATGTGTACGCGGGCTTTAATGCCGGTTTTTACAGTACTGGGTCAGATAACGTTTACCAGGGCTACGGCGCAGGTTTTAGTGCTACAACGGCAACCGCAAACGTATTTTTAGGTTCTAATGCAGGTTTTAATACAGTAACCAGCTCTTACAATACCTTTATTGGTTTTGCAGCCGGAGGAGGTAATGTTAGCGGAAGCGGCTGTAATATATACATTGGCCATGCCGCAGGAAACGCGAATACAACGGGCTGGGGTAATACGTATTTAGGTTTTACGGCAGGGCAAAACTCTGTAGGAAGTAACAATGTGTTTTTAGGAACCGGTGCAGGTAAAAACGAAGCCAGCAACAACAAATTGTATATTGCTAATAATGAAACCGCTACACCGCTTATTTTTGGCGATTTTAGTACTAAAAAAGTAGGTATTGGCGGCATTAACAATTTTGCGGCAGCAGATAAGTTTCCTGTAACCGCTGCCGGTGTATCTGTTAGTAAATACTCATTGTACGTTAAGGGAGGTATATTAACCGAAGAGGTAAGAATTAACCTTCAGACTACCTGGGCAGATTATGTGTTTGCCAACGATTATAAATTAAAGCCATTGGCAGAGGTAGAAAAATATATTATTGCAAACGGCCATTTACCTAACGTGCCATCGGCTAAAGAGGTAGAAGATAATGGTATGGAAGTTGGCAGCATGGCTATCATTCAGCAGGAAAAAATTGAAGAACTTACGCTGTATGCAATACAACAGGATAAGCAATTAGAAGCCCAAAAAAATCAATTAGCCCAACAGCAACAAGAAATTGACGAACTTAAAGCTGCAGTTAAAGCTTTGGCAGGTAAAAAACAGTAACTACTACGTTTAACTTAAATTTAAAATTATGAAAAACGTACTGTTATATACTGCGGTAATTTTGTTTTTTACAAGTAACGTATTTGCACAAAAATATGTATCTAAGCTTGTAGAAAAACAGTTTGAAATTCACGGGCAGGCAAAACAGGTAACCAATCTGCTGCTCGAAGACAGGGCGTATACTAACCCTAATGCAACAAAAATTGCAAAAAACGGGGTGTTTTATACCATTGATGCCAATGTGGCCAATAGCCTGGTAGCTGCAAACCTGCCTGTTTTAAGCCTCGAAATTGTACTTAAGGGTACTACTGTTACGCTGGACCTGGCAAATGCCGAATCTACGTTTGAAGATGCAGTTGTTACCACAACAGGCAGCGATAAACTTTCTATACAAGATTTAAAGCAGGTTTATTACAGGGGTGTAATTCGCGGTCAGGAAAATAGCCTGGTGGCCATTACTATCAGCGATAAAGAGGTTTCGGGATTTATATCTAACGAGCAGGGCAATTTTATTGTGGGTAAGCTGCAAACATCGGCAGAGCATGTAATTTATCCGGATACCGATTTAAGGGGCCACCTGCAATATAGCTGTAGTACCGATGACGCGGCAGGCGAAAGCCATAACCATAATGGTATGCAGAATAAAAATGCCGAAGTTACAGAGGAAACCCTGCTAAGTAAGTGTGTTAAACTGTCTTACGAAACGGAGTACGACATATACCAGCAGCTGGGTAGCAGCTCGGCGGTGTTGGCGTATGTAACTACGGTACATAACCAGGCTGCAACGCTATATTATAACGAGGGCATACTTACACCACTATCGGGTGTAACTATCTGGACCTCTACAGACCCGTATACGGCTACCTCTACTGTAAACCTGCTTACACAGTATCAGGCTAACACATCATCCCTTGGTGGCAACCTTTCTCAGCTACTAACCTTTAGAAATGTTGGTGGCGGTATTGCAGCCGGTTTTGATGGTATATGCAACTCTAACATAGATAACAGCCTGGCAACCTCTATGATATATTCTTACCTTAATGCCCTGCCAACATACAGCTGGACAGTGTATGTTGTTACGCACGAGTTTGGGCACTTGTTTGGGTCAAGGCACACTCACGCCTGTGTATGGAACGGTAACAATACGGCTATTGACGGCTGCTCAGGGTATACCGAGGGTGGATGTACTGTACCGGCAATACCTACAGACGGCGGAACCATTATGAGTTACTGCCACCTAACCACTGCGGGTATTAATTTTTACAAGGGTTTTGGCCTGCAACCCGGAAACGTGATAAGGAGCGATGTAAATAACGGTGCCTGCTTAGTGGTGTGCACTAATTGTACTCAGGAGCTTACCATTTTTATTCCGGTTGTTGAGAGCCACGACTACAGGGTACAAAACAGTATAACAGCTTCATCTGTAGTAAACGGCGGCCTGATTGTTGGCTATTACGGTAACCAGATTCTTTTAAAAGAAGGATTTAGCGCTACAGGCAACGGCGGTACCTTTTTAGCACAAATTAACCCTTGTGTATTATACACTTACCGTACGAGTAGTGATGATAGCAACGCTGAATTTTCTGCAACAGATGTATTAGCCATAAATACAGCCAAAACATTCCAGCTGTCGCCTAACCCGGCATCGCAACTGGTTACTATCACATCGTCTAAAACTATAGCGTTGGTAGTGGTAACATCGGTAGAGGGCAGGGTTATGCTTAATAAGCAATCAGCCAAAAGTGCTGCTACTTCTTTAGATATTAATGTAGATAACTATACACAAGGCTATTACACAGTTACCGTTACTTTTAGCGATGGTACTATGGAAACCCAAAAACTGATAAAGAACTAATCCATCAGAGTTTTTTTTATCAGGAAAGGCTGCCCATTGGCAGCCTTTCTGTATATATAACTATTTGTAAACCTGCAAACTATCCGTGCATTTCGTTGTGCTGAGAAAGGTCAAGGCCTTGTTCTTCAGCTTCTTCCGATACACGTAGCGGAATAAAGAAGTTGGTTACCTTATACAATGCCATAGCCCCAAAGAACGAGAAGGCAGCAACCAGCAGCAACGCCATCATGTGGTGGCCAAAAATATGCCAGCCGCCGTGAAGCAGGCTCGCGTTTTCGCCCTCGGCAAAAATAGCGGTCAGTATCATACCCATAATACCACCCACACCGTGGCAGGCAAAAACGTCTAAGGTATCATCAAAACGCTTAAGGCTCTTCCAGTTAACCATGCAGTTAGACACTATTGCAGCTATAAAACCAAAGAAGATGCTTTTAGGTATCGATACAAAACCAGCAGCAGGCGTAATGGCAACAAGGCCAACTACCGCGCCAATGCAAGCACCTAAGGCTGAGACCTTACGGCCGTTGAGCCTATCGAAAAACACCCAGGTAAGCATGGCCGACGCCGATGCTATTGTAGTGGTAGCAAAGGCCATAGCCGCAGTATGGTTGGCCGCCAGCGCTGATCCTGCATTAAAACCAAACCAGCCAAACCATAACATACCGGTGCCCAAAAGCACAAACGGAATGTTAGTAGGTATGTATTCCAGGTGTTTACGCTTGCCAATAACCAGCACACCGGCAATGGCGGCAAAACCGGCACTCATGTGTACCACGGTGCCCCCGGCAAAATCTTTAACGCCAAAGTAGCTGCCTAACAAGCCGTTAGGGTGCCAAACCATGTGGCAAAGCGGTGCATATATAAAGATACAGAACAGGCAGATGAACATTAAGAACGAAATGAACCTGATACGCTCGGCCAGGGCACCCGTAATAATGGCGGGGGTTATAACGGCAAACTTCATTTGGAAGAGGGCAAACAGCACGAACGGAATCGTGGTAGCCATCTTAGAATGAGGATGTTCGTCTACAAAATCAAAGAAAGCAAAATCGGTAGGGTTACCAATAAGCCCGTAATGAACGCCGTCTATAGTAATACCAATTGGTGTACCAAACGAAAGGCTAAACCCAACCGAAACCCATAGTAAACTAATGACACCCAGGCAGATAAAACTTTTAAGCATGGTGCTTATAACATTTTTGCGGCCCACCATGCCACCGTAAAAAAACGATAGTCCGGGAGTCATTAAGAGCACAAGGCACGATGCGGTAAGCAGCCAGGCAACATCGGCAGGTACAATAGCATCGGTGCTGTTAAACTGGTCGTTTGGAGCACTTACGGTGGAGTGATCCCAAAATAAACCCGTTATGGCAACGGCTGCGGTTATTGCAAATGCGGCAATCCAGCGTTTTTCTAATTTCTTTTCCATTATACCCTTAAATTTATGGGGTCAAAAATATAAAAATTATGTTAAATGAGTGTAGGTGGGCTTAAAATTATAGGGGTGTTGGCTGTTAAATATTTCTTTGTAATAATTTAATGTAATTTTTACAATCGGGTTTTGGGTTGCCAAAATGCACGTACCCAAATTTAGGCAAAATGGGCCAATTTTAACAGTGATATTTCACTTTCGGACTTCGAGTTACGTTACTGAACTACACTTTCTAAAATTGCCTATAAAAATTACCCAAAAACAGTTTACTGAAGTAACCGCTTCAGTACTGCGCCGGATATATGGTTGTAATTTTGCATCGGGAGAAATGGTTGTTGGTTATTAGTTGTTGGTTGTTGGTTGTTGGGAGATTTGAGTTTCGGGTTGCGTGTTGCGTGTTGAGAGTTTTGGGTTGCCTGTTTGTTATTTGAATTTTTGCCTTTTAAAATTTGCCTATTGCCTATTGCTCGTTTATCATTTGAATTTTTGCCTATTGCCTATTGCTCATTGCTCATTGCAATTTGCCAATTGCTTATTTGTTCATTGACATTTTGCTTTCGTAATTCGTAATTTAAAATTCGTAATTTCTACTCTGTAGGATAATTCTGCGTGCATAAAATAGTTGATAAATTAACGATGAAAAAATGTTACGTTAACAAAATTTTTGCAAACTTGCCTGCTCAAAATCAATCATCTAAAATCACTGCTTATGAACGATTTACCTTACACAATAGAAGACAACAAATTGTTGGAAGCCCTTGCAGATATTGCATACCTATCGGGCCAGAAAGGATTTTTTTCGGGCGATTCCCGCAACGATATCAACGAGTTTATAATTTGGGCCAAGGAGTTTGAAGCAATTCACGAAGACACCAACTGGGATGAGGTAGATTACCTTACCGCCATCGAGGCCTTTACCGAAAACAAGCTGAGGATAGACGTGCAGTAGGGGTTTTTACACCCTAACTGCTAAAATTGTTTTTAACAGCACATCAATATCAGATGAGCATACTTCTGTATTTGTTAGTTCCAAGCTTTCAAATTCATGCCATTGGTGGTCGTCTTCATTTTTGTCTTCAAAATATAAAGTCGGCATCTTCCATTCTTCGGCTATAAAATATTCGCCATCTATCAAATTGCGTGTAATACTATTGCTTATTACATCAATAGCAATATTACTATCATTACTAAAAACTACACTACCATATTGTTTGTAATTACTGGCATCTCTGTAAAGGTAATTGAGTTGTATGTTGCCACTCATATTTTACTTTTTATCAAAAATTGTATCCCTGTGTTGCTCTAAAAATAATTGGTTAGGATAATATTTAACGGGCTGCCTTATTAATTTATCTGCAATCGGGGCAAAGTGTTGTGCGTAATATTCAGAGTCTTTTTTGTTTTTTAAAGACGATGATAGGAGCACCTTATAATTCCTATCAAAAGCAATATATCCTTTATCGAAAGCTCTGTCATACAGTGCCGATAAGCAAATTCCATTCTCTGGATTCAATCTTTCTTTTTCGTGTTTGGACCAAGGAAGTATATGGCTGGCAAATAATAGATCAGGAATATCTATGCCCGTTACGGCACATTTACTTGAATAATTATTCAATACAATTTGCCTGAAAACAGACTGGTTTACTCTTGTCTTAACCAGCCTCAATTTGGTTTCTCCTTTTACATCTTTCAGGTCAGATAGTAAATCAACATATTTATCTTCGATAGATAAGTGCTGCCTTTCTGCCAAAATTTGCTCACTTCTAAAAATCAGTTCCTCCTGGTTAGTAAAAAATTCATCCCATATAGGTTGTACTTGGTTGGTGCCGTTCTTTAATCCGCCAACACCTCTGTTCTGATGATAGGGATCAATACTGGCAAAATTTCCTAACCGCATAACTATAGATGCAGGTGTTCGTCCCATTAGATTACCTAATTCGATAATTCTGGGATTTGAGGCATGGGTTTTACCAAATTCTATTTTTAGATAGAGATTGAAAGCCAGTATCAATTCTTCTTTCGTCCATAAAACCCTCTTTTCTGCCATGCTCTAAAATTTCTGCGTTATAAATTCAAATCTACAATTTTTAGAAAGACATTCATGTATTTGCGTCTGCTGATTTGTGTGCGCTAAATCTAAAATGATTTTTGTCCTCATTCCGCAAATTGGGCAAGTAGTTAGCTGGTCTGTATAAATATATACTTCGAAAAAATTGAGCATCGCTATCTTTTATCAAAGCAAAGTTAATGATAGTTAATCGGCTTATCAGCCTACAATTGGCCTCATACGATAGACTGAATAGCAAAAACGCCAACCTTTGGTCAGCGTCAAAAAAAACCGGCTCTCGCCGGTTTCAATAGTATTTAATCAGGGTTTAGTTTTTGCCTTTTCCGTTGCCATGTCCCTTACCGTTTCCGTTGTTTTTGCCGTTGCCCTTACCGTTAGATTTTACAACAGTTTTATTGCTGGATTTAACGGCAACACTTTTTTTAGCCAGCCCCGGTGGGGTGCCAATGTTTTTTTGCGGTTTGCCTTTGTAGCCCTTAGGGTATTTTACTTTGTGGTCTTTATAATAAACATAAGGCGTGGTACCGCGATAATCGTTTACAACAACCTTGTAGCCATTATATAAATTATAGTTTTTGTACACCGTGGGCAATGCCGAAGCACGCACCCAGTTACCGTTATTTATATAAATGTACTGAGCGGTATTAATATCATAATAAACCTCAATATCGGGCAGGTAGTAGTACCTAACCTCGGTGTATCCGGCAGGCCCCCAGGCGGGTGGTGTGCCAATGTTTACATTAACCGATACCTGTGCCTGACTCAAACCGCAGGTAAAAAAAAGCAATGCCAATAGTACGTTTTTCATATTGTTATGTTTTAAAATTTATAAAAGCCAACTACTCTTGTAAAAGATAATTTATAAGATTTTGGCTTATTGCTACAAATTTAAGATGTATTGTAGGTATTTATTTATATTTTAAGACAATATTGGCGATTTGCTAATGCCTGCCATGGTGGCCTTTGTTGTGTTTATGTCCGTTACCATGGCCGCGGCCGTTGCCTTTGTTATAATGCTTAACCGGTTTATGGTAGTGCGCTTTAGGGCGGGCAGCATGCGCATAATGGGTGGGCCTGTAGTGCGAAGGGTATCTTTTTACATACGTGGTGTGGTACACATAGGGCGCATTGCCGCGGTAGTTGCTAACCACCACACGTGGGGCGTGGTAAAGGTCGTAACTTCTGTATGCAACAGGCAGGGCGCGGGTTCTAACCCAGTGGTGGTTGCTCATGTAAACATATTGGGCAGTGTTAATATCGTAGTACGTAGCAATGTCGGGCAGGTAATAATAACGCGCTTCAACCGGGGCGGGCGCCCATGCCGGCGGCGAACCAATGTTTACACTTACAGATACCTGTGCCTGTGCCCATACGCCGGTAACCAGCGCTAAACCTAATAGTAGTTTCTTGATCGTTTTCATGATAGTGAGAATTTAAATTGGTAAATTTTTTAAAAACTATATGTAAGGCTTTCTTACACCTTACCCAAAGCTGTGCCACAATTTTCGCAATCGGTTTCTTTTAAGAAATTTTTAGTAATTGCGAGGGGGTTGTACTGCAAAACAAGCGCGCAGTTAATCTATTCAATACTAATAATATAAATCCGAACTATAGAACATTTGAGTGTAGTTGCTCCCCTCTCCTTTGGAGAGGGGTTGGGGGAGAGGACAAATTACAACGGCACTACACACTGTACCCGTTCGAGACCCCCCTCTCCTTTGGAGAGGGGTTGGGGGTGAGGTTTTTAAAGGGCATGGGCTAACGCACTTCCCTTCCACAACCGTTAAACTTCTCAAAACCCCCAACCGCCCTGGCTATAATGTTTTGTAATTTTAAGAGTACAAATACCCAAAACCCATGAGGCAGCCCCTGTTGGCATTTAACGATAAAGGCATTTACTGTGCGCAGGCTAATGTATACCTGGACCCCTGGCGCCCGGTAGACAACGCCATTATAACCCACGGCCACAGCGACCACTCCCGTTGGGGCCACAAGCACTACATAACCCACCACATGAATGTGCCCATAATAAAACACCGCCTTGGCGATATTGTAGTTACCGGCAAAAACTGGGGCGAAACCTTTACCATAAATGGGGTAACATTTTCGTTTCATCCGGCGGGGCACATAATAGGCAGCGCCCAGGTTAGGGTAGAGCATAAGGGCGAAGTATGGGTGTTTACGGGCGACTATAAAACCGAAGACGACGGCATTTCTACCCCTTACGAGGTAGTTAAATGCCACACCTTTATAACCGAAAATACCTTTGGGCTGCCGGCCTTTAAGTGGCTTCCGCAAACCGAGGTAATGGACGATGTAAACAACTGGTGGGCAACCAATAGGGCCGACGGTAAAACATCGGTACTGTTTGGCTACACGCTGGGCAAGGCACAACGGCTGCTTAAATATTTAGACCCCAACATTGGCCGCATTTATACCCACGGCGCGGTTGAGAACATGACGCAGGTACTGCGCTCTATGGTTAGCTTTCCGGAAACCATCCGTATAACTAAGGAGACTAAAAAAGAAGACCTGCTGGGCAGTATAGTGCTTGCCCCGCCAAGTGCCCACGGCAGCACCTGGATTAGAAAAATGACGCCTTATGTAACGGGTTCGGCCAGCGGCTGGATGGCGTTTCGTGGTGCAAGGCGCAGGCGTGCCATAGATAAGGGCTTTGTTATGAGCGACCATTGCGACTGGCAGGGCCTGTTGGAAAGCATCCAGGCAACGGGTGCCGAAAAAATTATCTGTACCCACGGCTATAGCGATATTTTTAGCACCTACCTGCGCGAACAGGGTTATGATGCCCGTACCGAACAAACCCAGTACGAGGGAGACGAAGGCGAAGTAGAAAACAAGGCCGATGCCGAAACCGACGAGCAGCCATGAAAAATTTCTCCGAACTTATAAAAGCACTGGATAGTTCTAACAAAACATCGGTTAAGGTTGATGCGTTAACCGAGTATTTTAAGAACGCCAACGACAAAGACAGGGTGTGGACCATTGCCATACTCTCGCACCGGCGTCCGCCAAGGCCGGTCAATACCACATTACTGCGCATGTGGGCAACAGAGCTGGCCAACATTCCGTTGTGGTTGTTTGAAGAATCGTACCACATTGTGGGCGATTTGGCCGAGACCATTGCACTGGTTATTCCCACCACAAAAAATCAGTCCGATAAAAGCCTGACCGAGTTTGTGGAAGAAATGATTGCCCTTAAAAAAAAGCCTGACGACGAAAAACGCGACTATCTGCACAGCAATTGGCTGGCGCTTAATTACTACGAGCGTTTTGTGTTTACCAAGCTTATTACGGGCAGTTTTCGTATCGGCGTAAGCCAGAAGTTAATGACGCGTGCGCTTTCTAAAGCCACTGGGGTGGATGAAGATATATTGGCCTATAAACTTATGGGCGACTGGGATCCGGTAAAGGTCAGCTTCCAGAATTTGGTGCTCGACGAAAAAGCGCAAGATGCCTACAGCAAGCCCTTTCCGTTTTACCTTGCCTATGCCATAGAGGGCGAACCCGAAGGCCTGGGCGATGTGAGTCAGTGGAGTGCCGAACATAAATGGGATGGTATCCGTTCGCAAACCCTTATCCGCAACGGGCATCTGTACGTGTGGAGCCGGGGCGAAGAACTGGTTACCGATAAATACCCCGAATTCGAAAAACTACTCGGCATCATCCCCGATGGTACCGTGATTGATGGCGAGATACTACCCTGGGTAGACGGTACCGTGGGCACGTTTAACGATTTGCAGACCCGCATTGGGCGCAAAACAGTATCGGCGGCACTACTTAAAAAAACACCGGTAATCATCAAGGCGTACGATTTACTCGAATGGCAGGGGCAGGACATCAGGCAGCTGCCCTATATAGAGCGCCGCCAACTGTTAGAACAGTTGTACGAAAGTATAAAAGAGTTCGAGCTGCCACTACAATTATCTGAAAGGAAAACCTTTACCAGTTGGGATGATGCCATGCACGAAAAAGCCAGATCGCGCGAGCTGCGCAGCGAAGGCCTTATGTTTAAGCGCATGGATTCGCCCTACCTCGTGGGCCGCAAAAAAGGCGACTGGTGGAAGTGGAAGCTGGAGCCCTATGCTATAGATGCCGTACTTACCTATGCCATGCGGGGCAGCGGCCGCCGCGCCACCCTGTTTACCGATTATACCTTTGCACTCTGGCAGGATAACGAAGATGGTACGCGCGAGCTGGTAACCTTTGCAAAAGCGTATTCCGGTTTAACCGATGCCGAATTCCGCATGGTCGACGATTACATTAAAAAGAACACCCTCGACAGGTTTGGGCCCGTGCGCAGCGTTACCCCAAAGCTGGTGTTTGAAATAGGTTTTGAAGGCATAGCCTTTTCCGGCCGGCATAAAAGCGGCGTAGCCACACGCTTTCCGCGGATACTGCGCTGGCGCCACGACAAAAAAATAGAAGACGCCAACAGCATAGATGATTTAAAGGATATGATTCCGAAATAGTCATAAGGTCGAAAGTCGGAAAGTCATAAAATTGAAAGTCAGAAAGTCGAAAGTCATAATGTCGAACGTGCCGTGTAGCTCGCTCCCCTCTCCTTTGCTTCGCCAGTTCGCTGCGCTCGTGTGGAGAGGGGTTGGGGAGAGGACTAACAGCAATCGTGTTACGCGTGAGATCGCCTCGCTCCGTTGCACTACGCTCGCGATGACGGTGTATGCCATAAGTCTGAAAGTACTGTGATTAACGTACCGTGCAGCTGCTCCCCTCTCCTTCGGAGAGGGGTTGGGGGAGAGGACAACTACGCGTGAGATCGCCAAGCTCCGTTGCACTACGCTCGCGATGACGGTGCGTTTCATAAGTCTGCAAGTACTGTGATTAACGCCCGTGCAGCTCGCTCCCCTCTCATTCGGAGAGGGGTTGAGGGAGAGGACTAACAGCAATCGTGCTACGCGTGAGGTCGCCGCGCTCCGTTGCACTCCGCTCGCGATGACGGTGTATGCCATAAGTCTGTAAGTACTATGATTAACGCCCGTGCAGCTCGCTCCCCTCTCCTTGGGAGAGGGGTTGGGGGAGAGGACTAACAGCAATCGTGTTACGCGTGAGATCGCCGCGCTCCGTTGCACTACGCTCGCGATGACGGTGTATGCCATAAGTCTGAAAGTACTGTGATTAACGTACCGTGCAGCTGCTCCCCTCTCCTTTGCTTCGCCAGTTCGCTGCGCTCGTGTGGAGAGGGGCTGGGGGTGAGGTCTAACAGCAATTTATGTACGATTATATTGTTTGCGTACCAATATTTACGATACCGTGTAGCTCGCTCCCCTCTCATTCGGAGAGGGGCTGGGGGGTGAGGTCTAACAGCAATTTGTGTACGATTATATTGTTTGCGTACCAATATTTACGGATACCGTGTAGCTCGCACCCTCTTCGGAGAGGGGTTGGGGAGAGGACTAACAGCAATCGTGCTACGCGTGAGATCGCTGCGCTCCGTTGCACTACGCTCGCGATGACGGTGTATGCCATAAGTCTGTAAGTACTATGATTAACGCCCGTGTAGCTCGCTCCCCTCTCCTTTACTTCGCCAGTTCGCTGCGCTCGTGTGGAGAGGGGTTGGGGGAGAGGACTGTAGCAATCGTGCTAAGCGTGAAATCGCCGCGTTCCGTTGCACTACGCTCGCGATGACGGTGCGTTTCATAAGTCTGCAAGTACTGTGATTAACGCCCGTGCAGCTGCTCCCCTCTCCTTTGCTTCGCCAGTTCGTTGCGCTCGTGTGGAGAGGGGTTGGGGGAGAGGACTGTAGCAATCGTGTTACGCGTGAGATCGCCGCGCTCCGTTGCACTACGCTCGCGATGAAGGTGCGTTTCATAAGTCTGCAAGTGCCATGATTAACGCCAGTGTAGCTCGCTCCCCTCTCCTTCGGAGAGGGGTTGGGGGAGAGGGCAACTTTAAACCATAAACCATAAACCATAAACTTTTTTAATGAACAGGGAACAACTTTTTGATATCGCAACAGGCTGGTTTGAGAGTAGGGGGTGGAAACCCTTTCCGTTCCAGACCCAGACCTGGACAGCCTTTTTACAGGGAAAAAACGGTTTGCTAAATGCCCCAACGGGCAGCGGCAAAACCTATGCCCTGTGGCTGCCCGTGGTGCTGGATTATATCAAGAAAAACCCCGACTATAAAACCAAGCACAAGCCAGGCCTAAAAGCCATCTGGATCACTCCGCTAAGAGCCCTTTCGGTCGAAATTAAACAGGCTGCCGAGCGCGTGGCCGACGATCTGCAAACCGGGCTAACGGTAGGCATCCGTACCGGCGATACATCAGCATCAGAAAGGTCAAAGCAAAAAACCAAAATACCCGACCTGCTTATTACCACCCCCGAGAGCATGCAGCTTATGCTGGCCTCTAAAGACTACGCCAACATATTTAAAACCTGCGGCGCCATAATTATAGACGAATGGCACGAGCTGTTGGGTACCAAGCGCGGCGTGCAGACCGAACTGGCACTAAGCCGGCTTAAAACCGTTGCGCCCAAAATGCGCATTTGGGGCATTAGTGCAACTATTGGCAACCTACAACAGGCTATGGAAGTGTTGTTAGGCCCCAACTCGCAGGCACTGGATAATTCGGTTATGATACGGGCGCACATCAATAAAAAAATAAATGTAGTCTCGGTAATTCCAGATAAAATGGACACTTACCCGTGGCGCGGACACATGGGGCTGCACCTTATAGACGAGGCTGCAAAAATTATAAAGGGCAGCCGCACCACGCTGTTATTTTGCAATACACGGGCCCAGTGCGAACTCTGGTTTCAGGCCTTGTTAGACAAGTATCCCGAGTTTGCGGGCGACCTTGCCATGCACCACGGCAGCATTAGCCGCGATAACAGGCAATGGGTAGAGCAGGCCATTAGAGACGAGCAGTTGCGAGCCGTGGTGTGCACATCGAGTTTAGATCTTGGGGTCGACTTTGCCCCTGTAGAAAACGTAGTGCAAATTGGCGGGCCTAAAGGGGTGGCGCGTTTTTTACAAAGGGCAGGGCGTAGCGGCCACCGCCCCGGCGAAGAAAGCAACATTTACTTTCTGGCCACCCACGCCATAGAACTTATAGAAGCATCGGCATTGCGCCGCGCGGTGCAGGAAACTGTGGTAGAAGACCGCGTGCCCTACCTAAACAGTTGGGATGTTTTGGTGCAGTACCTGGTTACACTTGCAGTATCAGACGGGTTTTACCCCGATGCTATTTTTAACGAGGTAAAGGGTACCTTCTGCTTTCAGGGTATGGTTCAGGACGATTTTCAGTTCTGCCTCAACTTTATAACACGGGGCAGCCAGAGCCTGCAGGCGTATGACGAGTATAAAAAAGTAGAAATAGAGGCCGACGGTAAATATAAAGTCAACAGTAAGGCAATAGCCCTGCGCCATCGCATGCAGATGGGTACCATTGTGGGCGACTCGGTTATGAATGTAAAATTTCTTGGTGGCGGCTACCTGGGCAGTATAGAAGAGTGGTTTATCTCTAAGCTTACCCCCGGCGATACCTTTATTTTTGCCGGCCGAAAGCTGGAGCTTATAAGGGTGCGCAATATGGAGGTTATGGTGCGCATGGCAAGCCCAGGTGCAAAGGCCATGCACGCCAGCTGGATGGGCGGGCGTATGACGCTTTCGGCACAAATGAGCGAACTGCTGCGCGAGGAACTATATGCCGCCAATACCGATACTATGACGCGCGAACTCCGCTCGCTAACCCCCCTGTTTACCCGTCAGCGTAAAGAAAGCATAGTGCCCGATGCCTCCCAGTTTCTTATCGAAACCTTTAAAACCCGCGAGGGGTACCACGCTATATTTTATCCGTTCGAGGGGCGTTTTGTGCACGAGGCACTGGCCAGTGTAATGGCCTACCGTATAAGCCTGCTTACACCCATTACGTTCTCGCTGGCGTATAACGATTATGGTTTCGAGCTGCTGTCCGATCAGGAAATAGATATGCAGCAGGTGCTGGATAACGATTTGTTTACCCCCCAGCACCTGCACGCCGATTTGCAACACAGCCTTAATGCTACCGAGATGGCCCGTCGCAAGTTTAGGGATATTGCCGTTATAGCAGGGCTGGTGTTTACCGGCTACCCCGGCAAGGTGGTTAAAACCAAGCACCTGCAAAGCAGCTCGCAGTTAATTTTTGAGGTGTTTAGAGATTACGAGCCCAATAATCTGTTGTTTCAGCAGGCGTACCGCGAAACGTTTGAACACCAGTTAGAAGAAGGCCGTTTGCTGCTTGCCCTGGAGCGCATCCACCGCCAGGAAATTGTATGGAAAGCCACCACCAAGCCAACGCCCTTCAGCTTCCCGATTATAACCGACCGCCTTCGCGAAAAATTATCCAGCGAAAGCTTAGCGGACAGGATTAAGAGAATGACGGCGGCGTATATGAAGTAGAGGAGACGGGTAGATAAGAGACAGGACTTTTGGATAGGATGATAGACGAAAGATAATAGATGATAGACAGAGCAGTTTGTCATTCAGAGCGCAGCGTAGCGGAGTCGAAGAATCTCTTTAACATTTCTATCGGCGAAATGAAAAACAAACGCGTAAAGCCATGTTATATTTATGCTAAGCGTAAGCTCCGGAGGAGCGTCATTTTTATAGAATATAATATGTTAGCACTGTTTTGAGCTCCGGAGGAGCGGCATATAAATTATGCCAATCTCCCTTCCATCAAACACTTTAATAAGTGTTAGCCTTTGCTTATCTTTGCACCTTCTTAAAGTGTGTTAGCGAAAGAAAAATGAGAAGGATTTAAATGACATTAAACATACAAATTAACGACCGCGACTTTATACTGCATTGCAGCGGCGCACTATACTGGGTAGAAAAACAAATGCTGCTTATATCAGATGCGCATTTGGGCAAGGTATCGCACTTTCGTAAGCACGGTGCCGCCATACCCGATGGCGTTATGCACAAAAACTTCGATAAGCTGGACAGCGTGGTACACCACTTTAACCCCGCGCTTATCTGCTTTTTGGGCGACCTTTTTCACAGTACTTTAAACAACGAGTGGCACCTTTTTCAGGATTGGGTGGCGCGCACGCCCGTGCCTATGGTGCTTGTGGCGGGTAATCATGATATTATATCGCCCAAAAAATATAAAGACATCAATATTACCATTGTAAGCGAGTGGGTGCACGATGGCTTTTTGCTTACCCACCACCCCGAAGAGCGCGATGGCCTGTTTACGCTATCGGGCCACATACACCCCGCCGTATTGCTTGGTGGCATGGGTCGCCAGTTTTTAAAGCTGCCTTGTTTTTTCCGCTCACCCAACCAAATGATACTCCCTGCCTTTGGCGAATTTACAGGCACCTACGTTATGGAACCCCGCGAAGGCGACATTATTTATGTAATTACAAAAGATGATGTGGTACAGGTTGCAAGGAAAGAGCAGTAAGCTATTGCGCTATTAGATTAGGTAAATATGTTTTAAACCACTCAGGAAGTTCGTTATCCGGTACACTAAAAACAGGGCTATGGTCAATACTCTGATATAAAATTCGGTGATCAATATCAGTAGTTTCAATAATTGTTAACTCGTCTACTATATAATAATAGGTATTAAGTTTTTGTAAATTGCCATAAAAGTTAGCTTCAATAGTATGCCTGTCTACATAATGCCCTCCATCTGTTACACGCTCTGCTACACGCGCTTCAGATACATCCGGATTTTCCAATCCAAGAAAAACCAAATGAATTGTATATCCGGCATCTTTAAATTTTACAGGTGTTTGCCAGGTTTCATCATTAATAAAATGGCCTTCATATAAATAGCTGTCATTATTTAATAAAGCATTTTCTGTTTGCTCTTCAAATAAATCTACAACATACTTTAGGGCTTCCTGTTTGGCATATTTTGGAGATTTGACCTGACTGGGAAAAAGCTCTTTTAGTTTCCTGGTGTAAAGAAGGTCGCCATCAAAAACGGAAAGCTTTGCTGTTAATTTTTCAGGAAGGTAGTCAGGCCCAATACTCGACTTACCTGCGCCGTTTGAACCTGTAATAATATATAAATCGGGCATTATATCAGTTTATAAGCCATTCTTATTTCGCTTGCTTCCTGTGCAGATAATTTTCTAATTTCCGAAAAAGACCGTCCTCCGGGAGCTACAGTTACAATCTTTATAGTACTATCGGGAAATTCGAGGTAGCTTTGATTTTGTGGCAATGAGCGTGAATTAATCATAAAAGGCTGACCGGCAGAAAGTTTTTTTAAACGTAGCTTTCTAACAGCAGTAGCACCAATTTGTTTTATTTCTTCTATAGAATTCATAATTTGCCCAATGTATTATAACAAATATACAAAATTATAATTACACTAAAAAGTTACACTCTTGCTTCTTGTGTAATGGATGATGTGTTACAGGTTGCGAGTAAGTAACCCCTGATATACTAATTGGCACCCTATTTGCGTTATCATTATATAATACTCCGACAGAAAGGCATTTTCAGAAAAAATTACGGGCATTCCGCTACTATAGAAAATCCTTCTCACTACTAATTTTATCTTACAAATGGAAGTGAATTAAACGTTGCAGCTATCCATTTATATGATTACCAAGTTAAAATTCAACAACGCGTCGGGTACGCAATTTCTTGCCACCACCAGAAAAAGGGTAGACCAGTATTTTAAAGAAGCCGACACATCGCGCAACGCCAATGCAGGCATGTGGGCAAAAACCCTGTTTTTCCTTGCCGGATTTTTTGGGCTCTACGGCCTTATCATCTCCAATGCTTTTAGTGTGTGGGTAATGCTGCCCATGGCTATATTGTTAGGTGTTTTTAGCGCCTTTGTAGGCTTTAATGTTTGCCACGATGCCATTCATGGGTCGTTTTCGGCAAACAAAACCGTAAACAAGATCCTGAGCAGCATTTTTAACCTGTTGGGGGCAAGCCCGTATGTTTGGAGCATTACTCACAATGTGGTGCACCACACCTACACCAACATTGCCGGCCACGACGAAGATATAGACGTAGCACCCGGCCTTATACGCCTTTCGGCCGAAGAGCCCGTAAACCGCATACAGCGCTACCAGCACTGGTATGCATTTCCGCTTTATGGGTTGGCATCCATTTCGTGGGCGTTTAGAAAAGATTATAAAAAGTTCTTTCAGCCCAAAGTAGGGCAAACCGAAACCAAACACCCTAAAAAAGAATATTTTAACCTGTTTTTTTACAAAGGCATTTATTATTTTTTGTTTATCGTGCTTCCGTTACTGGTGCTTAGTGTAACCTGGTGGCAGTTTATAATAGGCTTTTTAGCACTACAAATAGCACAGGGCTTTACTATGGGGCTGGTGTTTCAGTTAGCCCATGTTGTAGAGGGTACTGATTTCCCCATCCCGGACACCAATAACACTATGGAAGAAGCCTGGGCCGAGCACCAAATGCGTACCACCGCAAATTTTGCAACCGCATGCCCGTTTGCCGCCTTTTTTCTGGGCGGGCTCAACAGGCAGATAGAGCACCACTTATTTCCTAAAATATGCCATATACATTATGGTAACATAAGTAAGATAGTAAAGCAGACCGCATTAGAATTTAATATACCCTATATAGAAAACCCAACATTTCTTACAGCACTACGCTCGCATTACCGCATATTAAAAAAGTTTAGTTTACAGGCGTAAATTTATTGCTTCAAAATAAAGCAATAAAAATTGTTACAGTTAAAATTTATTCCGCAACTTTGGGTTATCAAACTAAAAACTATGTGGAATAAAGAAAACATTGCCGCCCAAAACGGCAAAACCATACTGGTAACCGGCGCTAATACCGGCATTGGCTACGAAACTGCCCTGGCCCTTTATCAGGCAGGTGCACACGTTATACTGGCGTGCCGCACTACCGAGAAAGCCCTCGAAACACAACTAAAATTAGAAACCCAGGGCGGAAACGGATCACTTGAGATTGGCGTTATCGACCTGTCCGACCTCGAATCGGTTACGCAGTTTGCAAAAGGTTTTACTGCTAAGCATCAAAAACTGGATGTACTTATAAACAATGCAGGGGTAATGGTTCCGCCGGCATCGTATACCAAACAGGGCTACGAGTTGCAGTTTGGTGTAAACTACCTTGGGCATTTTGCCTTAACGGGCTATTTATACCCGCTGCTAAAAAATACACCTAAGTCGCGCGTGGTTATGCTAAGCAGCCTGGCAGCACAGGGGGTAGCCGATTTTGATAACCTTAAAATGGAAAAATCGTATGATGCCAACCGCGAATACGGCATTAGTAAAATGGCATGCCTGCAATTTGCTATGGAAATGCAAAAAAGGGTTACCGCTGCCGCAGATGATATTCTTGTAGTTTCTGCCCACCCTGGCGGTACGTTTACCAGTTTGTCGCGCCACTTAAGCGAAGATGTCTTTAACGGAATGATAGAACAATACGGCGGCTTTATGCCCGCATGGCAGGGTGCTTTGCCTACATTATATGCTGCTTTAGCTGATGAGGTTACTCCCGCAGGCTATTATGGGCCCGATGGTGGTTTAAGGGGTTATCCGGCTGTAGCCGAAATTCCGCAGGAGGCGCAGGATGCCGGGCTTTCTAAAGCGTTATGGCAAAAAGCAGAAGAGCTAACCGGGGTGCGCTTTTTATAATTTTAAAATAAATTTTACTTTTATAAAATACTGCTGACATACCTTTGTCACTACACGCTTGTAATTTTGGGGTATAAACCAAGTAAATCATTATAGCATGACAACAGCAAATGTAACCACCGAGAACTTTATTACGCCCGAAACCCTTTTAAAGCACTGGCAGGGCCACCGTGGGCTTACCCGCCGCGTTATTGAGGCGTTTCCTGAAAAAGACCTGTTTGAATATTCTATAGGCGGTATGCGCACTTTTGCCCAGATAGCTATGGAAATTGTAGACCTTACCGGTCCCGGTGCCAAGGGCCTTGCCACGGGCGACTGGGGTAGTGGCAACCTGCCGCACTTATCGGGTGTTGGTATGCCGGTAACCAAGGCATCGCTTTTAGAAATATGGGACGATACTACAGAGCAGTTAAATAACTACCTGCCCCAAATTACCGATTACCAAAAAGAGATAAAAGCGTTTGGCATGTATCCGGGCACTGTTTTAAGCTCTCTTTTATATTTTATTGATAACGAAATACACCACCGTGGGCAGGGCTACGTGTACCTGCGCGGCCTGGGCATTGAGCCACCTGCCTTTTGGGACAGGGCATAACACAAAAGCCACCTTTGCGGGTGGCTTTGTTGTTTCTGTAAAGCAGGTTATTCTACTTTTATGCGGCCTACTAAATACGGCGGTTCGCGCAGGTCTTTATTATCGTTAAAGCCGGGCAGGCGGTTCCACTGGCCCAGGGTAACGTACAGGTAGCCGTTGCTGTAAAACAGTCCGTCGGGCCAGCCAAGTCGGTCATCATTAACAAGGGTTTTAAACGAGCCATCGGGTTTGCGCTGTACCAGTGCCAGCTGCTCGAACGACCCGAAGTAAATATTGCCCGCTGCATCTTCGGCAAGGCCATCGCAGGCAGGGCGTTCGCCCTCAAAGGTTATGGCTTTCTGCAAAGCATCGTTAGATGTATTAAAATCACTCAGCACATCTGCCGGAAGGCTGTACAATTTTCGGCCGGTAATGGCTGTCCAGTACACCTTTTTACCATCAGGGTTCAGGGCAATGCCATCGGCACCACCTACGGGAAAACGCTGTTTTTTAGGGTCGTACACCAAAGGCTTGCGCTCTAAAAAACCTACAAAGCCGGGTTCGGGCGCAACCGACGGGTGGTTAAGCAGCACCTCGCGCGAGGTGCCTTTGGCAATATCTACCACCACCAGCGAGTAACGCTCTCCAAAACCCGAATTGGCAATATACACCATGCCCTTTTGGCCGTGGGTTAAGTCTACCCGTAGGTCGTTTAAATGCGAATCGTTACTCATGGCGTCTTTGCCTATGGGTATGGAGTAAACTATCTTTTTAGTATCAACATTTATGGCTACCACTTTAGCGGCACCATCCGGAATTTCTTTAATGCCGCTACGTTTGCCATCGTCTAATATCCAGAGCAGGCCGTTGGCATCTATAGTCATGCCATGCGGCGAAATTAGCCAGTCTTTAAACGGTTTTTGAGACGGATATACGTAATCGTTATTAGGAAAAGGTACTAACTTACCGTCTACAAGTTCGGCCAGGGCAAATTGCTTGTGGTTATCGGCATGCCGCGGAAACCCTAAAAATACCCGCCCGGTTTTAGTAACCGCAATACCCGATGGGTCGGGGTTGGGCGGATTGATGCTGGCTATAATTTCCAGTCTGCTATCGGTATGTTGTACAAAACTTTGCTGTGCAGTAAGGCAGGTGGTACATAATAAAGTGGCAAATACAGTTTTTAAATGGAGCATAATTGAATAATTTAGGCGTGTACTACAAATTTAAAACCTGGGCGCGGAGTAGTAAAGGCTTTTAACTTATTATGAAGCAATGACAATAAATGCACTTCAAAATCCATCAAATAACCAAATCCCCTTATTAACGAATAACCATATCAACATCCGAGAGCTTTGCCAAAACTTATGAAGTAAATCCATCAAATAACCAAATCCCCTTATTAACGAATAACTATTATTAAGGCACCCATATCATGCGCGTCATAGCGCTAATGCCGTGGCTGTCGCCCGATGCCGGTATACCCGCAAGCACACCCACACTAACATCTTTAGAAAAGGCCACTTTAAACTGCGGGCGCAGCACGAACGATGGCTTACCGTTAGAGAATACCATATTGGTTTCCAGGCCTACAAAATTACCGTTGGTAAAAACATAGTGCAGGTTGGCGTTAACCTCCATAGTGGTATCCCAGCTGTTATCTTTAAAAGACTGTTCTATGGCTGGGCCGGTGTACAGCAGGGTGTGTATGTGTGGCGTAAGCCTTGTGGCAGCAACAAATATAGGGTTGTATTTAGTGCCCTCAAACAAGGGCGCGTTATGGTCGATGTCTGACAGGGTGCTGAATTCCATTTCCTGAATATAGCCCACTGCCATAGAGGTCTGGTACTTGGCCGAAACTAAAAAGGTATATTGCGTTGCCAGTTTAATACCCTCTATACGGTTGCCGGGCAGGGCATAATCCTGTTTGTTGGGGTTGTGGGCATACATTTCAAAAGGTACCTCTATTTCCAGTCCCAAACGGTCGGCAACGGCAAACTCGTATTCTGCAAAGCCGGAATAGCTTGTGTAGTCTTTCTCATCGTTAACGCCAAAGCCCACGTTAAGTTCGCGCTCGCCTTTACGGGCACCCAGATCGCGGATGAGGTCTACATATAAAGGTTCGGCATGGTGCAGTTTAAGGGGTTGTACAGGGGTAACATCGGTTTGCTGGGCGTAGCCGGTAACGGTTAAAAATAGCAGGGCAATTGTGGTAAATACATTCTTCATAATTCTATCATTTGCTGTCAAAACTAAAAGCGCAAATAGGAAAGAATTAGGAAAAGCCCGGCGTTACCCAAACTTTAGCAGGTTATTAACATTCTACAAAACGTTGGCGTCTTTGGCAACACCCTCTAAAAAAGCTGTAAAATTATCTTCGCTGGCCACGTTAAGTTTTTTACGAATGCGGTAGCGGGCATTCTCAATACCGCGCAGCGAAATACCCAATAGTGGCGATATTTCTTTGTTGCTCAGGTTCATTTTTACAAAGGCACACAAACGAAGTTCGCGCTGGGTAAGGGTAGGGTTAAGGGCCTTAAGCTTCTGGAAAAAGTTGTGGTGCACCTTTTCGAAATTCACATCAAAAACCTCCATATACTCCTCGCCAATTTTATGCTGGTTGAGTTTCTGGAAAATTTGCAGCAGTTTTTTACGCGACTCCTCGTTCTTAACATAGTCCTTAAGTTCTTTCAGGTCGGATGTCAGCTCACTAAAAATATCCTTTTTCTGGACCAGCAACAGCGTGTAGTTGGCCAGTTCTTTGCTTTTATTAATAACGTCTTCTTCCAGTACAATCTTGTCGCGCCTAATGGCCTCTTTGTCGCGTTGCAGCTTTAATTGCTCTACCTCCAGCTCCAGTAGTTTCTTGCTTTGTTCGGCTTCGCGGCGGCTTTTATTGCGCTCATGCCGAATGCGTTTTTTAACCAGCGCCCGTATGCCCAGCACAATTAAAATACTAACCACGGCATATAAAATATACGCCAGCGTGGTTTGATACCACTTGGGTACTATGGTAAAAGTATATTGGGTTTCGGCGCCCAAAAGCCCGGCGGTATTGCGGCTTTTTACCTTAAAGGTATACGTGCCGGGGCGCAGGTGGGTATACTCTTTATACGGAATGTTTTGCCATGCGCTCCATACCTGGTCTACGTTTTCCAGCAGGTAGCTGTACTGTATCTGGGTGCCGTGTGTCATTTTAGGGGCGGCAAAATCAAAGCGGAGTATATCGGTCTGGTTGGGCAGTACCTCGGGGTTATCCGGCATCCCGCTAAGGGGCAGCAGCACCTGTTTTTGGTTTTTAGAATACGATACCTGCGTTATAAGCGTGGCAATGCCGGGGTTGGCATACTGGTTGTCTACGGTGTATAAAAACAGGCCGTTAGTAGTGCCAAACAGCATTTTGCCATTGGCAAGGGGCACAAGGCACTCCATACCGCGGTTAAAACTGCCCTTAAGGTTTAAAAACAGGTCTTTATGCAGTTCGGGCGATGCATCGGTAGTAGTAAAGTAACCGGCCTCGTCGTCCTGAACAAACCAGGTCCGTGCGCCAAATTGTGCCAGCTTACGCGTATTTTTTGTTGGGTCTAAGATGGCGTTAAGCCGTGTGTGCGGAACAAACTTATTTTGCTGTTGGTTAAAGGTGTAAATACCTGTGTTGGTAGTAAACACCGTTTGGTTTTGCCAGCGCGTAACATTTACATTAAACGAGTTTTTTAACCCGTTCTTGTTGGTAAAATGGTCTACCGAATTTACACGGCTGTACGATGGGTCAATTCGGATGCGGAACACCCCCTGGTAGCCGTGGCATATCCAGTAAGTGCCGGGTTCTTCGGCAGGCATTATATCGCGCGCCGACTCGTTAAAGCCGGTTATTTTAGGATGCAGGATCCAGTCCGCCCCCTTTTTTTCTAACAGATGCAGCCCATTGTATTGCGATGCCAGGTAAAAGCCGGGCTTTTGGGCAATGGGGGTAACTTTCCAAAAATCAGAGGCAGTACCTATTTTAACGGCGTTGCCGCCTGTTATCTTAAAAAGCCCATTGTCATGGGATGCTATAATATCGCCCTCCAGCAGTTGTACCGACCATGTTTGGCCCTGCATGCCGGCCACTTTTTTAAACTCCGATGGCGATGTTGGGGTAGCCTCATTAAACGGCGCATAATACACGCCCTGCGTAGTGGCAAGGTACAGCAGGCCGTTGGCCACCAGCGCATCATACACCGATGCCTTATTAAAAAGCGACGTGTAAGGCGACTTAAAGTCGATGTATGCCAACCCGTTATTTTGCAGCACCCAGATGTTGTTATCGGCAGCGCGGTACAGGCCGTGTATGGCACTCTCCTGCATGGCACTAAACATGGCTGCATTGTGCATAACCTCGCCCTGGCGGTTTACCAGAACGATCTTTGAGCCAACAGTGCCAATAAACAAGGTGCCGTTGCTGTATTTTATAGCACCCGAAACCTCGTCGCGCTCGCCGTGCTCAAAAATATTGGTTACCTGCTGCATACTGCCCGTTGCAATAGTACCCTGGTATACCGACCCCTGTACGGTTACCGCTATAATGGTGCCGGGGCTGTCGCCGGGCAGTAACGCCGATATGTCTTCGTTATTAAAGTCGGCCTGCTTAAAAGCAAGGGTTAGCTGCCTGCCTGCCGGGTCCAGGTGCAGTAGCCCGTTGCCCTGTTCTGCCACAAAATAATCACGCCCCACCAATGCCGAATACGTAAACGCACTGCCAGTGGGTATATGGGTGGCGGTTTTGCCACTGGTAATTATAATTTCGTTAAAGGCGCGATACAGCAACTTATCGTCAAGGCTTTTAATGTCCCAGATGTTCTCAATATTCTTTCCGCCAAGCTGTAATTCATCTATAATAGAAGTGTAGGCATAGCGGCCGCTGTTATCTTTTTTTACAATGCCAGCCTCGTTGTAGCCACCGGCATAAATTACATTGTTTTTTCCGGCCGCAATACTACGTACGGAGGAGTTATTGGGCAACACTATTTTTTGCCAGTGTTCGCCATCAAAAATTACTACGCCGTCGTTATTTCCAAAAAAAAGGGTACCGTTACTATCCTGCGTGGCTACCCAAAACTGGCTGTCGGCATTAAAGTCGGCCTTAGTATACTGGCGTATTTTTACATTATTGCTCTGTGCCTGGGCAATAAGGCATGTGGAGAGGGCCAGTATAAGGGCTAAAATGTTTTTAATCATGTAACAGCATGTTTTGCTAAACGCGAAAACGATGTAAAATTAGCAGATTTAAGGTATAATTATGTACTATTAATGTAAAAAAGTGTATAAAAATATTTAAGATATTGTTTTGCTGTACAATAGGTTATAAAAAAAAAGTAATAGTGTGAGTAGGGTGTTTGAGTATTGGCGTAAACAAAGTGTACACTAAATTTTTAGTTGTTGTTTTTATAGTGCTACTTTGGCATTGCTAAAAACCCCATTGATGGGGTTAGCCGCACACCTTGTTATATAATAATTCACCTATTAATGTTTACAAACAGCCTTAAAAAATGCACCGGCCTTGCTTTGTCGCTCTCGTTAGCGGCACTGTTGGCAGCGTGCAGCAGTACATCTGTTAAAAAAACCGGCAGCGCCCTTTGGGTTACCATGCCAGACAAATCTATACTGCTACAAGAGCAGCCCTTTTCCAACAATCCATCCACAACTAATGTTAAATTAAACATTAACACCGCCACTACTTACCAGACAATGGACGGTTTTGGCTTTACGCTAACCGGGGGCAGCGCGTTGCACATTAGCAACATGAGTGCCCCTGCACGCGCAAAATTATTGCAGGAATTGTTTGGTACCGGCCAAAACGATATTGGTACCAGCTACCTCCGCGTAAGCGTTGGCGCGTCTGACCTTGATGAAAAAGTATTTTCGTACAACGACCTTCCGGAAGGCCAGGCCGACCTGAACCTCGAAAAGTTCGACCTTGGTTACGATAAGCTGTACCTTATACCGGTACTTAAGCAAATACTGGCCATTAACCCTAAGATTAAGATACTGGCATCGCCATGGTCGCCACCCGTATGGATGAAAACCAATGGCGACAGCCGTGGTGGCAGCCTTAAGCCCCAATATTACGGTTTATACGCCAACTACCTGGTTAAGTACATTGAGCAGATGCAAAAAAACGGCATTACCATAGATGCGCTTACCGTACAAAACGAGCCGCTGCACCCGGGCAACACGCCAAGCCTTTTAATGGTGGCCGATGACCAGAAGGTTTTTGTGCGCGATCATTTAGGGCCTGTGTTCAGGCAGAATGGCATCAAAACCAAAATTATTATTTACGACCATAATGCCGATAAGCCGGAATATCCTATCTCTATTTTAAACGATGCCGATGCGGCTAAGTATATCGATGGGTCGGCGTTTCACCTGTACGGCGGCACGGTAGATGCCATTAGCAAAGTGCACCAGGCACATCCAAATAAAAACCTATATTTTACAGAGCAGTGGGTAGGCGCCCCGGGCAACTTTAAAAAAGAACTGGACTGGCATATAGAAAACCTTATTATTGGCGCGCCCCGCAACTGGTGTAAAACCGTACTGGAGTGGAACCTTGCCGCCAACGAAAAACTGGAGCCGCATACCGACAGGGGTGGCTGCGACCGTTGCCTTGGCGCCGTTACCATTACGGGCGATGAGGTTACCCGAGAGCCGGCCTATTATATTATTGCACACGCCTCTAAGTTTGTAAGGCCGGGGTCTGTACGGGTAGAGAGCAATCTGCCGGAAGGCCTGCCTAATGTGGCGTACACAACACCAGCCGGCAATGTGGTAGCCATCATCCAAAATACTTCTAACCAAGAAAAAACGGTAGACGTAGCCGCAGGCAGCAAAACAACAACCATTACACTAAAAGCGGGTGCCGTAGCCACCCTTGTACTATAAAAAATGAAGAAAGGTTTTAAAAATTTAGCACTTACAACGCTGCTTCTTGCAGCAGCCCTGGGCCATGCCCAGCAAAAGCAACAGGACATAGACAAAAAAGTTGATGCCCTTATTGCAAAAATGACCCTTGAAGAAAAAGTAGGCCAGATGGCACAGATAACGCTCGATGTGCTTTGCAAGGGCGATAACCGTTTTAGCAGTACGCAGCCCCTTACGCTGGATGATGCCGAAATGAAAAAGGTTTTCGGCAAGTACCATATTGGGTCGGTGCTAAACATAGCCGGCGGCCAGGCGGTAACACCGCAAAAATGGTACGAGCTTATTAGCGGCGTGCAAAAAGCATCGTTGGCAACAGATAAAAATAAAATACCGGTGCTGTATGGCGTAGACGAAATTCACGGTGCAACGTATACCGATGGTGCTACCATGTTTCCGCAGGAAATAGCGCAGGCAGCAGCGCGCAACCCTAAGCTTACCGAGCTGGGTGCAAGCATTACGGCTTACGAAACCCGTGCCAGTAACATTCCGTGGACGTTCTCTCCGGTATTAGATCTGGGTATGGACCCGCGTTTCCCACGACAGTGGGAGAGCTTTGGCGAAGACCCTTACCTGTGCTCTGTACTTGGCGTTGCCATGGTGCACGGCTTTGAAGGCAACAACATTGGCGATGCGCAAAAGGTGGCAAGCTGCATTAAGCACTTTTTAGGCTATCATGCGGCAACATCGGGCAAAGACAGGACACCCGCTTATATTAGCGAAGATGCCCTGCGCGAATACCACCTGCCGTCGTTTAAGGCGGCCATAGAGGCGGGTGCGCAAACAATAATGATTAATTCTGGCGTAATCAATGGGGTTCCGGTGCATGCCAACTATGATATCCTTACCAAACTTTTAAAAGATGAACTTGGCTTTAAAGGCCTTGTAGTAACCGATTGGGCAGATATAGAAAACCTGCACAAGCGCGACAGGATGGCGGCATCTGATAAAGAGGCTATTGTCCTGGCTATAAATGCCGGTATAGACATGAGCATGATACCTTACCAGTACGAGGTTTTTTGTGATAATTTAATAGCGCTGGTTAAAGAGGGTAAAGTAAAACAGGAAAGGATAGACGATGCCGTTCGCAGGATTCTTAAAGTTAAGTATGCACTGAACCTTTTTGATAAGCCCAATACCAACCCTAAAGACTACCCTAAATTTGGCAGCAAAGAGCACCAGAAGGCATCATACGATATGGCTGCCGAGGCTATTACCCTGCTTAAGAACGAGGGCAATGTACTGCCGCTTAAAAAGAACATAAAAGTGCTTATTACTGGCCCTAATGCTAACAGCATGCGCACCCTTAACGGTGGGTGGACGTACACCTGGCAGGGCGATAAAACCGATCAGTATGCGGCTAAATACAATACTATTGTAGAGGCGGTAGAAAACGAGATTGGTAAGGCCAATGTTACTTACATTCCCGGGGTGAGCTATAAAGCTGGCGGGCATTATTATGATGAGCTTGCCGATAAGATGGACGAAGCCGTTGCTGCTGCTAAAAACGCCGATGTAATTTTACTTTGCCTTGGCGAGAACAGCTATACCGAAAAACCGGGCGACATGAACGACCTGTACATGAGCGACCTGCAAACCGAACTGGCTCAAAAAATTGCGACTACCGGTAAAACGGTTATATTAATTTTGAATGAAGGCCGCCCAAGGCTGATTAGCAAGTTTGAAAGCAACATTAAAGGTATTGTGCAAAGTTATCTGCCGGGTAATTTTGGTGGCGATGCTATTGCCGATGTACTGTTTGGCGATGTTAATCCAAGCGGGAAACTGCCGTACACCTACCCAAGGTATCCTAACGCTACAATAAGCTACATTCATAAACCAAGTGAGGAGCAAAAAAAGGCCGAGGGTGTGTATAACTACGAAGCCGATTACAATCCGCAATACGCGTTTGGGCATGGGTTAAGCTATACAACTTTTAGTTATAAAGACTTAAAGGTTAATAAGGCGTCTGTTAAAAAAGGCGAGAATGTGCAGATTACTATAGTGGTTACCAACACGGGTAAAGTGGCCGGTAAAGAGGTGGTGCATTTATTTACATCCGATCTTTATGCTACCAGCGTTACCCCCGATGTTAAACGCCTGCGCCGTTTTGAAAAGATAGACCTTAAACCGGGCGAAAGCAAAATCGTTACATTTGAGCTTAACCCTAAAGACCTTACCTATGTGGGCCGCGATGGCAAAGACATACTTGAGGCAGGCGACTTTGAAATCTCGATAGAGAAACTAAAAGCCACCTTTACATTATCTGAATAATTTTTGTTAATTCATAAATTAGAGTTTAGGTTAGTACTCCAGCCCCGAAGTTGTTACTCGGGGCTTTTTTTGTGCTGTGTGCAAACCTATTCTATAGCCTTAACCTTGTTTACAAGCAGTGCTATACCTACTCCAAAGATGCCTATAAGCGCGAACGACATTTTAAGCCCCACCGCATGGGCAACATACCCAATAACGGGCGGGCCTATTAAAAAGCCAAGAAAGCTAACGCTTGATACCGCCGTAAGCGCCTTGCTTGGCTCTATGCCCGGGGTACGGCCGGCAAGGCTGTACACGCCCGGTACTACGGTGCTTACTCCCAAACCAACCAGCATAAAGCCAATTGCTGCAGGAATTACATACGGCAAAAACACGGCAAGGTACATACCGCCCGATATCAGCACGCCGCTAACCTGCAACACTCTCTTACGGCCAAAGCGCGCCGTTACTTTATCGCCTATAAAACGGCCCGAAGCCATCATGATCATAAACGAGGTATAGCCCAGTATAACTAACGATTCCGGTGCTTTAACCACATCTTTAAAGTACACGCCACTCCAGTCGAACATTATGCCCTCGCTTACCATGCTGCAAAAGCCAATAACACCCAGCCATGCCAGTGCAGGGTTAAGTTTGGGTATCAGGCTGCGTTTTCTGTCGGCTTCAGCGGCCTGTGGTTTGGCGGGTTTGGTTTTTACCAATTGTCGGTAATTAAAAGCAATAACTACATAAAGCAGTACAGCCACAACAGCAAAGTGAATGCGGGGTGGCAGGCCAATATTCATCATCAGCAGGCCTATAAGCGCACCGGTAAAACCGGCAAGGCTCCATGCCCCGTGAAACGACGACATAATGGGTTTACGAAAAATGCCCTCGGTAAGCAGCCCCTGTGTATTTACTGATATATTGGTAAAATTACTAAACACCCCAAAAAAGAACAGCGACAGCATAAGGTGCCAGATCTCGGTACCCAATCCTAACGTAACCATAGCTGCTATGTACATTATAATACCTGCAACCACCGTTTTGCTGCTGCCGTACCTTACTACAATACGTGCCGAAAAAGGCATCATAAGCAGCTGCCCGCAGGGTATGGCAAAAAGCACCGTACCCAGGTCGGCTTCAGTAAGATGTAAGGTCGACTTAATATCGGGTATGCGGCTTGCCCAGGTGGCAAACGTAAGCCCCATAGAAAAATAAAAAAGCGATACGGCCAGGCGCATGCGGTTTAGGTAGCTTTGCTTGGCCTCTTTGTATAGTTTTAGAGGCTTGCGTACCTTTCGTGACAGGTTTATTTCGGTATCCATGGTGCAAAGATAATATACTTACTTTTTAAGGAACTCTTTAAGCGGGGCAATAAATTTATCGTAGGCCTCTATGTGCGGCAGGTGGCCCACATTATCTATTTCTACTAAAGTAGCATTTTTTATTTTCTTGGCGGTTTCCTTACCCAAGGCAGGATAGTTACCCAGCTTGTCCTGCACTTCTCTAGGGGCTTTGCCTTTGCCTAAAGCGGTACGGTCGCGT
Source organism: Flavobacterium subsaxonicum WB 4.1-42 = DSM 21790 (assembly GCF_000422725.1). Classification (GTDB taxonomy): domain Bacteria; phylum Bacteroidota; class Bacteroidia; order Flavobacteriales; family Flavobacteriaceae; genus Flavobacterium; species Flavobacterium subsaxonicum. The sequence goes on along the minus strand of NZ_KE383910.1, from coordinate 73,077 downwards.
TGCCCGATAATCAAAAGGGTGGGCATTTGCAGGTTCTGGAACTCATAAACCACAGGCTGCGTAAAAATCATATCATACGTAAGCGCGGCATTTTTTGCAATTACAGGATAGTCCTTGTTCAGTGTCCAGCCGGCATTAATGTTAAGCCAGCGGTCGTATTCGGGCTTCCATTTGTTATCGTAATAAAATTTAAGCTGGTAGTCTTTCATCTTGGCGTAATCCTGCTTAAGTTCCGACTGGTACCAGTCGTCTACGCTTTGGTAAGGCACCACGGTTTTCCAGTCCTCAAGCCCAATAGGGTTAGAGAGTATTAGTTTTTCTACCACATCGGGGTACATCAGCGCAAAGCGGGTAGCCACCATGCCACCCATAGAGTGGCCCAACAGGCTTATTTTGGTAACCTTAAGTTCGTCTAAAATGGCTTTGGTATTTTGCGCCAACAGCTGAAACGTGTACTGGATATTGGTAGGCTTAGACGATTTGCCGAAACCAATCTGGTCGGGCATAATAACGCGGTAACCCTCTTTAGAAAGGTCTTTTGCGGTTTGTTCCCAATAGGCAGCATTAAAATTTTTGCCGTGCAGCAGCACAACAGTTTTACCGTTGGGTTTGGCAGGCTGCACATCCATATAGGCCATTTTTAAATCCTGCCCCTGTATTTTAAGGTTAATTTCCTTTACAGGGAAGGGGTAGGTAACGTTTTCCAGCATTAGCCCTGAAACCACCGGCTTTTTATCCTGTGCCAATGTTAACAGGCAGGTAAACAATGCTATAAGCAGCGATAATTTTTTCATATTTTAAAGTTAATAATATTTGGCCTGTGTTTATAACAGGCTTATTTCCAATATTCGGCAATGCCACCCTCTTTACCCAATACCGGGTCGGTTTCAGGACGGGGCACTGCGGCAATACGTTCGTCGGCGCGGGGGCGTTCGCCTTCCTTGCCTGTAAGCACATCGTAATCTTTGCCATCAGGGTAGGCACCAATAACGCCAAAATCGGCCGAAGCCGCTATCTTTTTATGTCCCACACCGGCGGGAATTACAAGTACATCTCCGGCTTCAACATCAATCTTTTCGCCCTGCTCGCCTCCTAAATGCAGTTGCGCCTGGCCGCTATACACACCCAAAACCTCGTGCGTTATGCTGTGGTAATGATGGTACGGAAACACACCATTACGCCAACTGTTAGTCCAGTTGTGGCTGGCAAAGGTTTCTTCCATAACATCGGCCAGGCTATCGCTAACGGGGAATGCGAATTTGTATACCAGCAGCGGCAGGCTGTTGTTGGGAATTACGCCGTTGTCTTTAAAATGATAGTGTTGTATTTCCATGATGTTACAGTTTTAATGGTTTTAGTCATCGTGAGGTACGAAGCGATCCCATAATTATTGTTGTGCATCCCTCGCGATGAAAACTTCAGTTTAAACACAAATCCGTGAAAATCCGCGTTATCCGCGTTCCATTATCCGTACACCTCCGGGTTAACACACTTCGGCAGCTTTTCGCCCTTTAAGCCTGCTATGAGGTTTACGGCAGCCAGTGCGGCCATGGCATCGCGGGTTTCCTTAGTGGCCGACCCAATATGCGGTAGTACCGATACATTGGGCATATCCAAGAGTGCGTTGTTTTTATCCATAGGCTCGGGGTTGGTAACATCCAGCCCTGCGCCCCAAATAGTGCCGTTTTCAAGGGCTCGGGTTAGGTCTTCTTCGTTATGGATGCCACCGCGCGCCGTGTTGATAAAAATTGCATTACGCTTCATCTTGCCAAAGGCACCGGTATTAAAAATACCCTTAAGCTCGTTGGTTAAATTAGCGTGAACGGAGAGCACATCGCTTTGCGCCAGAAGTTCGTCAAACGAAACCTTTTTGGCGCCGAGCTCTTTTTCGGCCTGTTCATTGTTGCCGCGGTTGTGATAAATAACATCCATACCATAAGCATTTTTACAGTACTTAGCCATTTCGAAACCTATATTACCAAGGCCAAGTATGCCCAGTGTTTTGCCGTGAAGGTCCTGACCTAAACCGGCGGTGGGGTCAAAAAAATCCCATTCGCCTTTAGCAATCCTTTTATGATGGTAAAACGTTTTGCGGGCTGTAGCTATCATAAGTAAGAAAGCTGTTTCGGCTGTGGCCTTACTCAGCACATCGGGCGTATGCCCAATTGGAATTTTATATTTTGTAGCAGCTGCAACATCTACATTATCATAACCTACCGAAAACAGCGATATTACTTTTAAGTGGCTGCACGCCTCTAAAAAGGCAGTATCTACCTTTCTGCGGCCCGACAGCAAAATGCCATCGGTCTCTTTGCTGTGCGCAATAAGTTCGGCTTCGGTAAGCTCCCTGTTTTCCTGCCACTGGGTTACGGTGTGGCCCTCGGCTTCTAAAAGATCGATACCTGCACGGGGCATTTTGCGTGTTGTAAATACTCTCATTTTTTTTATTTTTATGGAACACTCGCTTCCATATGACTATTAGGTAGATAATTTGTTGAACCACCCCGGCTTTTAGCCACCCCTCCAAAAGAGGGGAATACCACAATTGCTATTTCAAAGTAGGCGAGAGTGGCAACTTTGAACTCCAAACCCTAAACTCTAAACCGCGCAGCTTACCACGCACTCTCCTGCGTTAGCAACTCGATTTCGTGGGCGGTAATGGCTAAGTCCGGGGCTTTTATAATGCTGTCTAATTGTTTAATGCTGGTGGCACTAACAATAGGCGCTGTAACCGACGGACGGTGAATTAACCATGCCAGTGCCGCAGTTGCAGGGGTGGTGTTAAGCGTTTTAGAAACCTCGTCTAACGCCGCCAGGATCTTAAAGCCGCGGGCGTCCAGGTATTTTTCTACGCCACCGCCACGGGCGCTCTGGCTAAGGTCGTCTTTAGAGCGGTATTTACCGGTTAAAAATCCGCTGGCAAGCGAATAGTAGTTTAGCACACCCAGGTTATTGCCAAGGCAAAGTGGTTCCAGGCCGTTCTCAAACTTTTCCCTTTCATACAAATTATATTCCGGCTGAAAGGTCTGGTAAAGCGGCAGGCTGTTTTCTGCAGCAATTTCTAACGATGCCTTAAGCCTTTCCGGCGATAGGTTAGATGCCCCAATGTGGCGCACTTTACCTTCTTTAATTAATTGCTGGTAGGCTTCCAATGTTTCTTCAATGGGTGTACTCTCATCATCAAAATGGGTTTGGTACAAGTCGATATAATCCGTCTTTAATCGCTTAAGCGAATCTTCAGCCGCCTGCAAAATGTATTTTTTGGCAAGGCCTTTTTTGCCGTTACCCAGGTCGCTGCCCACTTTGGTAGCAATAACAACCTTATCGCGGTTGTTATTCTTTTTAAGCCAGTTGCCAATAATAGCTTCGCTTTCGCCGCCTTCATTACCCGGTTTCCAACGCGAGTATACATCGGCAGTATCAATAAAATTAAAGCCTGCGCCGGTAAATGCATCCAGTATCTCAAAAGATTGTTTCTCGTCTATCGTCCATCCAAAAACATTACCGCCAAACGTTATGGGGTATACATGCAAATCGGTGGTTCCTAATTGTCTTTTTTCCATAATAATAAAAATGTATTATAAAGTAATTACGCGTTTTTGCCGGCTGCTCGCGATTGCAGCATCTATAATGGTCATGGTTCTGTACCCGTCTTCGGCAGTAACCGGCTCAACGGTATCATCGGTTATCGACCTGTAAATGCCGTCGAATAAATTGTAGTAATTGCCCTTAAGGGTAGGTATGGTTTTTCTAACCACCTCGCCGTTAATTTCGGTATTCAGTATCCCTTGCATGCCCGGTTCTTCGGTACCCCAATCGTCTATGTTGGGTTTGGCACCGGTTTTAAGGGTATCTTCCTGCACGTCGCCGCGCAGTTTAAAAAAGCTGCCTTTGCGGCCCTGTAAAATATAGGCAGGCAGCATTTCGCGGTTAAAAAAGCCCGCATGCAGGCGCACCCGCTTATCGGCGTAGTACAGCAGGATATCAAAATTATCATCTACCTGCGAGTTTTCGCGCAGCGTACGGATATCGGCCGAAACCGCCTCCGGGTAGCCAAACAGGTACAGCGCCTGGTCTATAATGTGCGGGCCAAGGTCTTTTAAAACACCGGCCCCTGCATTAGTACCCTCTTTCCAGGCTTTAGGGCTAAGGTTGGGGTTATAACGGTCGAACCTTATTTCGGCCTCTACAATATCGCCTAATAACTCCTGGTCCAGCACGCTCTTAACGGTTTTAAGGTCGCTGTCCCAACGGCGGTTTTGGTATACGGTAAGCTTAAGGTTTTTAGATTTTGCCAGTTCGTTAAGCTCCTGTGCTTCGGCAGCGGTGGTGGTAAATGCCTTTTCTACAAGGGCATGCTTACCGGCTTCGAGCACTTTTTTGGCGTATTCAAAATGGGTATCAACAGGGGTGTTAACCACTACAAGGTCTACATCATCGGCTAAAAGCTCTTCTAAACTTGCATAGCTTTTTACCTGCGGATAATCCTGCTGGATAAGGTGTTTGCTGCGTTCCCACGCGCCCAAAAGCTCAAAGCCCGGGTGTAGGGTTAAAAATGGGGCATGAAATACTTTACCCGACATGCCGTAAGAAAGCAGCGCTGTTTTAATTTGTTGCATTATATAAAAAATTTAGCCTTGCCCTTACCCAAAATTATCGGGATTCTCCAGAGGAAAGAGCAGGGAATATGTATTAAAAATTTAATGGTATTTATAAAGATCCTTCGACTGCGTTGCACTTCGCTCAGGATGACATGCTGTTACCTGAAACTGCGACTGAACACTGAACACTGAACACTGATACTGTAAACTGTTCTTACCTCTTCCTCGGTATCGCCCTTTCATACTGCTTAGGCCAGGTAGTATCGGCGCCAAGCTCGCTGGCAAAAGTAAGGGCAAGGTTAGGGTCGCGTAACGATTCTCGGGCAAAGAGCACCAAATCGGCCAGGCCGTTTTTAATAATGTCTTCGGCCTGTTGTGCTTCGGTAATTAGGCCAACGGCACCGGTAGAGATACCGGCTTCTTTTTTAACGCGTTCGGCAATAGGCAGCTGGTAGCCGGGGCCAACCGGAATTTTTTGCCAGTACACCGCCCCGCCCGACGAGCAGTCTATAATATCTACACCTTTATGTTTCAGTATCTTTGCCAGCTCAACCGACTGGTCGATATCCCAACCGCCATCGGCCCAATCCGTACCTGATATACGCACAAACAGCGGCAGGTCGACAGGCCATTCGGTTTGTACCGCTTCTAAAATCTCTAATAGAAACCGAATGCGGTTCTCAAAGCTGCCACCATACTCATCGGTACGCTGGTTGCTAAGCGGCGAGAGGAATTGGTGAATAAGATAGCCGTGGGCACCATGCAGTTCGAGCACTTTATAACCGGCCTCTAACGCGCGTTTGGTTGCGGCCTTAAAATCGGCTATAATCTGATTAATCCCGGCTTTATCCAGTTCTATAGGGGCATGCTCTTCATGGTCCTGAAAGCGGATAGGGCTTGGGGCAAAGGTGCGCCAGCCGTTTTCTTCCAGCGTTAGCTTGCGGCCTTCCTGCCACGGTGGGGTGGTGCTTGCCTTGCGGCCGGCGTGTGCCAGCTGTATGCCCGGAAAGGCATTGTGCTGAAGTATAAACGTGGTTATTTGTTTAAATTTTTCGATGTGTGCATCGCTCCATATTCCCAGGTCGCAGGGCGATATACGGCCTTCCGGCGATACTGCTGTGGCCTCCTGAATAATAAGGGCAGCCCCGCCAATGGCACGTGCGCCAAGGTGTACCAGGTGCCAGTCGTTAGCAAAGCCGTCTTCGGCAGAGTACTGGCACATGGGCGATACCACAATGCGGTTTTTTAAAATAAGGCTCTTAAGCTGTAGTATTGAAAATAAATGCGACATGGTTTAGTGTTTAAGTTTACAATCGGCCGAAAAACGGTTGGCCTCAATATAGTTAAGTAATAAGGCTATTATAAAGCCGTGTATAAGTTGCGAGGGTATGGCGGCCCAGTCTTCTATCATCGACGAGCCAAAAATAAGAGTAATCATAATCAGGGCGCCGGCCACTAAAGCATAGCGGGTAAATAAGCCTGCCAGTAGCAGGGCGCCGGTTACTAATTCGGCAAAGGGTAAAATGTAGCTAAAGGGGGTAACAAGCTCTTGCGGCAATGGCGAATTTTGGAACTGCTTTACCATCCAGGCGCTAAACCCTTGCAGCTTTGGCAGGCGTATAAGGCCGTGGCCAAACAAACTCATGCCCACGAGCAGCCTAAGCAGTAAATAAGGGAGTGGCTTTACCATAGGTAATTAGGTGTTTAAGGTATAACCGGCATTTAAATTTTGCCGAATTATCTTACGGAATAAATTTACTAAATGTAAAGTTACCCTACAATGCTTAATTATGAAACCCATTTTTAATTATTAACAAACATTTAAATACAGGGCAATAAATTAAAATGCAGTAAGTAAACAGAAAACACTATTTTTGTGCGTTTTATTTGTACAATTAAATATAAAAAATGGATACACTCATACAGATTGCCCAGTTGCTTTTAATGCTCTCTATACTGGTAATACTGCACGAATTTGGACACTACATAACCGCAAAAATGTTTAAGGTAAGGGTAGAAAAATTTTACCTTTTTATGGATGCGGGCTTCTCTTTATTTAAAAAGAAAATTGGCGAGACCGAGTGGGGCCTTGGATGGCTGCCCCTGGGTGGCTACGTTAAGCTAAGCGGCATGATAGACGAGAGCATGGATACAGAGCAGCTTAAAAGCGAGCCGCAGCCATGGGAGTTTAGGTCTAAGCCAGCATGGCAAAGGCTTATAATAATGCTTGGCGGTATTATTGTAAACATACTTTTGGCATGGCTTATTTATACTACCATGTACAGCACGTACGGCAAAAAATATATTGCTACCCAAACCATACAAAAAGACGGGCTTGCCTTTGGCGAAACCGGTAAAAAAGTAGGCTTTAAAGATGGCGATAAGATTTTAAGCGTAGATGGCAAATACCAGCCGCGCTTTGACAGGATGATACTGGATATTTTACTGGGCGATGATATTGTTGTAGAACGCCAGGGTAAAAAAATAGATATTAAACTTACCGATGCCGATAAAAAAGAGATACTGGATAAAGAAGGCCGTGATTTTATTCACCCGATAGAAAGAACATCGGTTATAGACTCTGTTTTACCAGGCTCTAATGCCTTAAAAGCCGACTTAAGGGTAGGAGACTCTATTGTTGGCGTTAACGGCAACCAGCTGCAGTATATGGGCCAGGTGGGCGAAGCTGCCTTTAAAAAGATAGGCGGCCAGATTACACTTAACATTGTAAGAGCGGGACAGCCAATTGCCGTACCGGTTACGGTTAGTAAAGAAGGTACTATTGGTATAATCCAAAAATCTACCGATAAAGCAAATTATGTTATTACCGAAGATTACAACTTTTTTAGCGCCATGCCTAAAGCGGTAGAAGAGTCGTACAACCAGATAGTGTATAATGTAAAACAGTTTAAGCTTATTTTACGCCCTTCTACAGGCGCTTACAAGCACGTTACAAGTGTGGTGGGCATAGCATCCAAATTACCTACTACGTGGAACTGGGAATTTTTCTGGAACTTTACGGCACTGTTTTCTATTGGCCTTGCGTTTATGAATATATTGCCAATACCGGGATTAGACGGTGGGCACGCCATATTTACCATTGCCGAGATGATTACCGGCCGCAAACTTGGCGATAAAGCAGCAGGTGTTGTGCAAACCGTTGGTATGGTTATATTGCTTACGCTCATGGCGTTAGTTTTTGGTAAAGACATCTACCAAATCATCGAACAAAAATTCTTTTAATTTTTTGCGTTTTTTGTTTGCAGGAATTAAAAATCGTTATATATTTGCACCGCAATAAAGGCAACAAATTAAGTGTTGCAAAGTTCTTTAAAACCACTGTAATTTCAACTAACGCAGGTTAGCATAAAGATTACATTTACAATATACAGTTTCCTCCTTAGCTCAGTTGGTTAGAGCATCTGACTGTTAATCAGAGGGTCCTTGGTTCGAGCCCAAGAGGGGGAGCTTCTAAAGGCCGTCAGCAATGATGGCCTTTTTTATTAGGCTTCGTAGTTCAACGGATAGAATGGGAGTTTCCTAAACTTTTGATCCAAGTTCGATTCTTGGCGAGGCTACAAGACCGGAAAGGAGTGAGAAATCATCTTTTTTCCGGTTTTTTTTTTAGTAACTTGGAGTATATGGATTGGCAGACGCAACAGGGGCGTTAGACGGTCTTAAGAAAGCAATAGGGGGAGACACGGTTATAGTGGAATCACCATTTTAGTTATTAAAAAAATGAGAGAATTTAAATTTAGTATTAGGATTGTTCCGCCATTATATTTTATATTTCGATATGTTTTATCAATAGTTGGAACTGCAATACTTAGTATATTTATAGTTTACTTTTTAAAAATAGATTCTAAAGATATATACTTTAGTGTTCTATATCTGATATTAGTATTAATCGCACTAAAATTTTCGAAAAAAATATCAACCGTTAAATGTAATGTTTGTATTAATGAGAAGGCAATAATATTTTCTTATAATTTTTTTTTCTTTTATAAAATAAGCGAGTTTTTGTATGTTGATATTATAGATTATGACGTAGATCAAAACCAGCACTTTAAATTCTTTAAAATTTTTGGCGTTGATAGAGACATCAAAATTAGCATTTATAATGACTCCGTGAATGAAACTAAAGTTTTAGATGAAATAGTTTGCCATTTTAAGAAACAATTGCAAAAATATGGAAATAATATTGATGTTGATTTGAGAATAGGAAAATCTATATATAACAGTAGATTTAGTAAATTAGTAGCATATTTTTTGGCTATTGTTTTAATTGTAATACCAATATTGGTAATTATATATAATCGTTACGATAAAGTTAATTTTGGAACTCTTACAGTTCTTTACTCAACAGCAATTTATTTTATTATAAGAGTTTATTTACATAGAAACAAAAGTTAACTATTCCGTGAAACTGTCTAAGGTATTAAATATGAGTAAGCCATAGATTAATCATACTCTAAATCTCCATCAGATAGTTGAGTTAAAACCAGAGTGGCTAAGTCAAATTTATTACTATAGAACAGCAAACTCATAAAGTATTTAGTTAAAACTCAAATTAAAATTGTTAGCCTTTCCAAATCTTCAAAAAAATAATTGGAATTAAATTCAGTGGGGCTACAAGACCCGCTCCATGCAAATGGAGCGGGTTTTTTTGTTTATTTTTACTTCATGATGCTATAGGTGCATATACCTTTAACGTTGAGATTACCTCTCAAGGGAATTTTTCTATTGGAATAGTCATAGCGCAAGATTAGTAATTCCCGATAGATTATATATTAGTTTGTCATATAATGTCAATACATTTGTAGGTACCTCTTCGGATTTTTCTTTGAATTGGATCACTAGAGGAAATGATGCAAGTGTTATACAATACGCTATTACAACAGTAGCTGGGATTGCTGGCGCGCCAAATGTAGGTGTTGGTGTTGGGGCGGGTTATTTCCCTGTAGCAGATATGAGGTCTGTATTACCAGGTGATGCTGCAGATGCAATGTTAGGCTGGTCTTATAAAGGAACTATCTTTGGAGCAGCCTACGGAGGGAGAGTTTCATTAACAGGATCAATAGGAATGACTGGTAACCCTTTACATCCAAGAAAGATTTCTTGGGTTACTGGGGGAGGTTCGGTTGGATTTGGCACACCAGGCGTGGGCGTCTATGGAGGAACTTCATATTCTTTTCCTAGCTTTGGACACAGTAATACTACTTTTACACCATAATAAATATGAAAAAATCAGTTCTTATATTAATAATTTTTTTTGTGGTTGCTATTGCATTCATTTTTATAGATGGATTTATACAATCACGTCGAGAATATGTTGAGAAATATGATTTTGTGATAAAAAATATCAAAACTGATATAAAAGGGAATTTAACATTTTACGATAACCTTAATAATAAATATTTTTTCTCCGGTTATTGGTTTAGTAAATATGACAAGTTAGGAATTTCAACAGGCGATAAAATTTTTAAAGATCATTATTCAAAAAATATGATTATATACAGACAAGTAAACAATAAATATCAAATATATTACATACAAGAGCCTAACGGATTAATTCCATTTTCCTTGTACAGCTACTAACGTAAATATATCAGGTAATTAATTAACTTGTTTATACAAATCTCGAGCTTGATTTGGGAGGATGGTAGATAAAAGTAGTCAAACCATTTGAATTTGGTCTTGTTTATTAATATAGAGATGGTAACATCATGATAGTGCGATCAATAATTTGCTATGAGAGGAATATTGATTAGGTTAAATCAAAAGTGGCTAAGTCAAAATTTATTATAGTAGTACAGCAAACTCATAATGTATTTTAGTTAAAACTCAAATTAAAATTGTTAGCCTTTCCAAATCTTCAAACAAATCGTTGGATTTAAATTCAGAGGGGGCTACAAGACCCGCTCCATGCAAATGGAGCGGGTTTTTTTGTTTATTTTTACTTCATGATGCTATAGGTGCATATACTTTTAACGTTGAGATTACCTCTAAAGGGAAGTTTTTATTGGATGGAATCTTAGCGCAAGTGCCGGAGCTGGATTGGGTTTTGAACTGAGCTCAAAATGGGGATTTAAAGGTAATCTCATACATTGGTAGAATTCGCTACACCCAATATATTATTAATAGTTTTTAAATTTTAATTATGATTAGAGTTTCAAGTCTTAGTACAAATTTCAGAAGAAAAATACTACCTATTGCGAGTTTGTTTATTCTGATAATAGGAATAGGTTACAGGTTTTTTTTTAATCCTGATTTCGGGCTATTAGATATGCTTACTTTTATTAGTTTCTTTTCTATTATTATTTATATAATTTTAAATAGAACTATAAGGAACGTTTATTTTGAAGAAGATTTCTTATTAGTGGATAAAAATAAAGTTTACTTTAAACAAATAATTTCTTTGAAAAAGATAAATTTTACCAGATATAAAATTTATTATAAAGTTGATGACAGAGTAAAGTCCTTCATTTTTCTTATAGATTCAATTCCTTTTATTAGATCTGAAATTATAGGTAAAATTGAAGCTAAAATTAGCAGGTAATATATAAATGCATTATAGCAAAATCAAACTTATAAACACTTTTCAGTCGTAAAGCCATGAAAAAGATAGTATTTCAATTCTTTACTTTTGCTATTTGCTATTTAGGATTAACATTTATAATTAGCTGCATTTATGGCGCAAAACATTTTCATGATGGGATTGAAATTGGATATCCTACAATTTATTATCAATTGAACGTTGATGGTTATAGACAATATGGCTTTAAAAGATTCAGTAACGCAATTATAAATTTAATAGTTATTACTTGTATTTTAATATTATATAGATATTCAAATAAAAAAAAGTAGAATACTACCCAAACCATTTGGGCAGTAGCAGCTACATAACCAATGCAGCAGGTGTAGTAAGCCAGCACATGAAATACCTGCCGTTCTGGCGAAAAGCTGGTAGACGAACACTAAAATCTATTAAGAGCCCGTTTAAATTTAACGGTAAAGAATTTGATGAGGAACCGGATTATTGCTATGCTGCGGATTATTATGAAAGGCGAAGTAATTTATTAGATCCATTCATAGCGTTACCTAAATTTAAAATTATTTATAATAAGATTGAAATTCTTTCCAAATCCAGCTAAATAGTTAAAATTAAATTCACTGGGGGCTACAAGACCCGCTCAATGCAAATGGAGTAGCTTTTTTGTTTATTTTTACTTTATCATGATACAGCAATAATGGAAGTAGCAACAGCCAGGAACAAAATAATAATCATTAAGATACTTTCATACATATCAGTCCAGGATATTTTTAAATATTTTGGACTATTAATGCTCTTATTATTATCATATTCCTGCAATAGTAAAAGCATTAGCACACAAAAAGAAAATTATGTGTCTGTAAAATGTTTTACCAAGGGCGAAAGTGCAATTAAACTTTATAAAACCCCGACAGATAGTTTGGCGCGGGATACATTAGTTTCTTTAGCGGGTGAAGAGTATTGCTGGTACATTATTGAATTTGAAGATACTAAAAATGGAAGGTACAAGATAAAAAATATAGAGGTAAAACCATCTTGCAGAGCAGTAAAGCTGCCTAAATATAACGGCCTATGGATTGATAAAAGCAACGATTTATTTATAGAATCTGTTTACCATAGTTTTAAAAATGATGATGTTTTGTCGCTGTATCTGAATCCTGACAAAAATTCAGAAAAGATGTTAACTAATGAATATCATCGATTTAACTTTCTTGATTTCAAAAATAGTTGGGTTAAGGTAAGTTACTTAGAAGATGGTATTCTTAAAGTGGGTTGGATGACACCCGAAGATCAATGTTGTGCTCCCTGGACTGAGTGCCCACAAGTTAATTAGATTTAGGTTTGACGTACGAATATTTATGAGCAAACATTATATTTTGAACAGTACTATCAATGCAAAAATATAAACAATAAAAAATCCCTCAAAGCACAGTGTTTGAGGGATTTTTTATGAGATGCTGGTTGCTTATGCGCTTAGCGGTATTTGAGGGTAAATTTCCCTTAATCTCTTTTTAAAACTTTTCATGGCGTCTTCTGTGTCAGAAATAATTTTGTAGCGCGAGCCGGCCTCGTAGCCTGTTCTTTCAAAAGTAATATTATTTCTTTTAAGCATACGCTCTATAAGGTCGTGATCGATAACATGTTTGTACAGGGTTCTAAAAATAGTGATGTGCATAGTATATGATTTTTGGTTGTTTGAATTGATTAATCTGCATTTAGATCGCCTTTAAAAGGCTTACCGTGGCATTACTTACATAAATGTAGAGAGAATCTTTTTTAAGAGGATAAGCCTTAATAAAATTTTAGCATTATTAATTTAAATATGCAATGTGTTTAAGGTGCGTTAACTTTAATTTTACAACAGAGCCGGCGTTTTTCGGCATAGTGTTTAAATTCGAAAAAATAACTGGGCAGAGCCAGATAGAAATTCTAATTTAGCGTAAGCAAATAACTTCTTACACTTAATACTGTAAACTTTACCTCTGAAACCAACCACCAATAATAACATACAATGAACTATAGAAAATTTAAAGGCGAAGATATTGCCGAAGTAGGCTTAGGCACATGGCAACTGGGCAGCGCCGACTGGGGTGTTGTAGACAGCCAGAAAGCATTCGAGATTTTACAGGCCTATACCGATGCCGGCGGTAACTTTATAGATACTGCCGATGTGTATGGCATGGGCGTTAGCGAAAAATATATTGGCGAGTTTTTAAAAACCACCGGTAAAAAACTATTTGTGGCAACCAAATTGGGCCGTAGGGGCGATAGCCCTAACGGCTGGCCCCAGAACTTTACGTATGATGCCATAAAACGCCATGTGGAGGACTCGCTTACCCACCTGGGGGTAGACCAGTTGTTTTTGGAGCAGCTGCACTGTATACCTACAGAGGAACTTAAAAAAGGAGAGGTGTTCGACCATTTGCGTAAAATTCAGAGTGAAGGCCTTATAAAGTATTTTGGCGTAAGTGTAGAAACAGCCGAAGAAGCCCTGATTTGCCTGGAGCATACCGATGTTGCTTCGCTTCAAATAATATTCAACCTTTTTAGGCAGCACATTGCCGATGATTTTTTTGACAACGCACAGGCGCAGGGCGTAGCCCTTATAGCACGCGTTCCGCTGGCAAGCGGACTCTTAACCGGCAGGTTTACGGCCGATACCACTTTTGCCGATAACGACCATCGTAACTACAATGCCGATGGCGGTGCCTTTAATGTGGGGGAAACCTTTTCTGGCGTTGCTTTTAAACAAGGGGTTGCCTTAACGGATGATATTAAAGCCTTGCTGCCCGACGGTGTACTGGCGCAACAGTCCATCAGATGGATATTAGATCACCCTGCCATTACAACTGTAATTCCGGGGGCAAGTAAAGTAAGCCAGGTACAGTCTAATATTGCAGCATCAGGCCTGCCGTCTTTTAATAATGAGACTATGCAGCAGCTAAGGCAGCTGTATGATGTAAAGATCAAGCCGCAAATAAGGGGCGTATATTAAATGCCATATAAATTAAGCTGTACGCAAGTGCAGCTTTTTGTTTTTTATAAAATTTTCAGATTATGAAAACACATCAGTATACCACAGTTATAAACTGGACGGGCAATTTAGGGTTGGGTACATCTAACTATAAAGTCTATAGCCGGAACCATACAATTACATCGGGCGATAAGCCGGTAATAGATAGTTCTTCAGATCCTGCATTTTTGGGAGATAGAACGCGCTACAATCCGGAAGAGTTGTTGCTGGCTTCATTATCGTCTTGCCACATGCTGTGGTATTTGCACTTATGTGCCGAAGCTGGTGTTGTGGTAACCAATTATACCGATGCTGCGCAGGGCGTAATGGAAGAAACCGCAAACGGAGGCGGGCGGTTTACGTCGGCTACCTTAAACCCGGTAGTTACAGTGCAGGATAGTAGCATGGCTGATAAAGCCAACCAATTGCACCAAAAAGCAAACGAATTGTGCTTTATTGCCAACTCCGTTGCATTTAAAGTGCATCATAAAGCTACCTGCCTTGTGGCAGAAAGTGAAGATTAAATATTAGGGGGTTACAGATCTTTTTTCATGCAAACGCTATTGTCTACACCTGCATACTGTCCGTAATTGGTAGTAATGTGGTAGCCGCATTTTTGGTACAGGGCAATGGCTTCGGGTTGTTTTTTGCCGGTTTCTAAAATGCAGGCAGTATACCCCAGTTCTACTGCCCATTTTTCGAGCTCTGAGAGCACTTTTGCAGCTATGCCCTGCTTGCGGCTGGCTAAGGGCACAAACATGCGCTTAACCTCTGCAATGCCTTCCTCGTATGCTTTAATGGCACCGCAGCCAACAGGCTCGCCATTATTGTAGGCAAGCACTACGTGCTTTATCATATCTACCTTATTAAACTGGGCATAAAAGCTATGGTCTTCGCCATCGCGCTCGCTTAATTCGGCATCCAGAAAGCCAACAAGAAATCTAAAATCAGGATCGTCAGAATCGGTTCTTTTAAGTGTAATCATAAAGGTGGTATTGCTGCCCCTAAATTACTAACCGTATTGTTATGCGCCAATTTTTTGAAGGCATTTATTAGCCGTTAAAACACTGTTGATAACCTCAAGCCAGTTGGTAGTGCAGCCGCTGTTTGTGCTAATGGCTATGCTGTTGTTGCCATAAGGCTGGTACTTTTCGATATTATTGCCCGAAAATAACCCAACAGTAGGTGTATGCGCAGCACTTGCAAGGTGCATAATACCACAATCGGCGCCAATAAACAGGCAGGTATTGGCTATAACTGCACCAATATTCCTAATATCGGTACTGTAAAATTTAGGGATCGTATGGGTTATTTGCGATATGTTCTCTACCGGTAAAACTTCAATAACATTGTGGTTAGGGTACTCTGCCTTTAATTTTGAATAAAAATCGTCCCAAAAGGTAGGGCAGTAGCATTTGCTGCCGGTAGCAAAAGTATACAGGCAAATGGTTTTTTTATCAGGGTTACCGGTAATGGCCGCCAGTGTTTTTTTGCCTTCGGCAATTTCGTCCGGGCTAAGCTTAAGGTCTAATAACGGTACAGGGCCGCTGTTAGGAGTAATGCCCAGGCGGGCAATGTGGTTTCTAAAACTGTATACCGGATGCTTTGCAATATGTACCTGGTCCGGGTGTTTAAGTTGCGTATCGGCATCAACTTCTCCAAAAAATTTATACTTAGCATTGGTAAACTGTGCCGATAGCCTGCCCGATGATGACCCTTCGGCTACGTTAATAACAATATCGTACCTTCGGGTTTTAAGCGAAAACCATCCGCTAAGGTAAGTGTGCAATTGTTTAAAATGCTTTTTTGGAAGCTTTATAATACGGTCTACATAACTGTAGTTTTCGAATAATATAGGGGCAAGGCCGCCTTTTACAAAAAGGTCTATTTTGCAATCAGGAAAAGTGGCTGCAACCTCCTGCACCAGCGGAGTGGTTAGCAGCAAATTACCCAGCCTGTGGTTGGGCCTGCATATTAAAACCCTTTTAATTGTGGCTTTGCTACTTAACCTGACATTGGTGTCTGCGCTGCTGCTGCCAATATTTTTTGTAATGCTGCGCATTACGTTTCGTCTTGTGTTGTTGATTTTTTTTAAAACATTCATGCCTGTAAAACTTTTAACCTTTTGCTATTAATAAACAAGTAGGAGGCATAACGTTTACGATAAAACATAAACATAGGCCTTCCCAAAAAAATGTACCAGCAAATGCGTGTACAAATAGTACGGTTTTTCTACTTATAGATAAACCAATACGGTTCAGGATGTGTTGAGAAAAGAGTTAGTTCTCTCAATTTACCAGAACAAATACAATGGGAGGTTTGTGTTTTGTTTTGTGCCAACAGCCATATAAGGACTAACTGTAGGTTGGTATAGTCAAGTCAAATAAACAGCATTTTTTTGACATTATTGTTGTTAATACGGTAAAATGATGATTATTTAACAAAGTTTTAGAAATTGTGTAAGGTTTTGCTAACATTGTTAAAATGGTTAGACAAAATCAATCACACTAAAACCAATTGCTTAACAGCGGGTTATATAAACGTATAAAAACCCAGTTTCTTTTTAATGATAATTACAAAAGCGGTGTTTACAATAATGTTAGTGATTAAGCTTGAAGTAGCTGCACCTTCTATTCCGTAGGCCGGAATTAAAAACAGGTTAAGGATAACATTAAGCACAAAGCCAAAGAAAAACAGTATGCTTACCATTTTTTGGTTGCCCGTCATGTTCAAAATCTGGTCTACGTTACCCGTCATTGCGTTAAACAAACCGCCAAGGGTAATTAATGTAAGGGTCGTACTGCCACCGTCAAGGCCTTTTCCTAAGAGGCTTAATATAAACTCGCCAAAAAATATAAGTACTAAAGCCAACGGCAGGGTTAAGAGTATAACCAGCTGTGTAGAGCGGTTAACCACCTTTTTCATTTTTACCATATCTTTTTGATGGTATAGCTCAGATACACTGGGCAGGATAACCACATTCATGGCAGCAACAAAAAACAGGGAGAGGTATCCTATCCTGAAAGCCGAGTTGTAAATACCAATTTCATCGGCACTAACCGACCGGCCTAACATTAGCATATCGGTCCAGTTAAGTAGTACCAGGAACAGGCCGCTTATCATCATGGGGAATGATTTCCTGAAGATATCGCTATTGGTAAGATGAGGAAACTCTATTTTAGGACGTTTACCAAAAATAATAATAAGCCCTATGGTTACCGTAAGTATATAGGCTGCAACAAAAGCAAGGAAGGTAAAATAATCAGAGCCTCCGCTATAGTACAGGCTTATGGCCATTGTTATAAAAAACAGGTGGGGCAATATAAATATAAAAAGCCCGTAAATTACAATGCGCTTTACAGCAATAAAATAAAAGCAAATTATTTCGTGCAGTATAAAAAATGGTACGCCTAACGCTACAACAAGCAGGTAGGGGTACAGGTCTGGTTTCTCAAAAATATAGGAGCTTATAATGCCTGCCCCTGCCGAGAATACTACAATAGGCAACAACGATGCTAACAGTGCCAGCTTAATGCATTTAATGAGTAACCCGCGCGACATTTCGTGGCTGTTAAACCCACCTGTAAAGCTAACAAAGGCATTGGGCACACCCAGGCCAAAAAACATACCGGTAAGCTGCAATATGGTAAGGCTTAGCGAATACATGCCGTAAACCGATTTACCAAAATAATTTGTCATTATCCACAGCGAAACAAAGCTAAGGGCCATGCCAAACATCCTTAAAAAAAAGGTAATGCCCACTTTAGAGATGGTATTTTTAAGGCCTTCTTTATCGGCAAGCAGCTTTTTAATCATTAAGCAATTTCTTTGGTTAGTTGTGCCACTAAATCGTCCCAGTTTTGCAGTGCCGACATAGTTTGCACGTGCATGTGGGTAGATAGCGATGGCATTGGCGAAAGGCAAAGCAGTTTGTTAAAAAAAAACGATTTGCCATACAGGTTATTGCTAAGGTAGCGGTCGTTTGCCCTGTTGGCAGAATTAAGTAAAATGCGTTTTTTCTTTTTAATATCGGCTGCCTGCATTAAAAAGGTAAAAGTAGTATCAGATATTTGCCTCCAGTGGCTATTGCTTGTCTGCCATATAAAATTAGGCACACGGTATTGCTCCACGTAGCGGTCAGGATAATCGGTAGGAGAAATTACGATGCCCGGTTTTTTAAAGAACCGTGGTATGGAAAGTAAGGTAAGGGTTCGTTTTCTTAACAGCTGTTTTAGTTTGATGCTTGCCGGCTCTATAGTGTTAGCCTCTTTTATAAGGGTAACAATTTTAGCAATGGCATCGGGGGTATGCAAATAATCGTCTTCGCAAAAATAAACCCACTCATCATCGTTAAACCGTTGGGCTATTTTTACACACTCTCTTATTGAGTTATCGTTGCCAAATATGCCTTCTATAAGCTCTACATTAAAGGTAAGGAAAAATGCCTTCATTTCTGCCGAAAGGTTATCACCCAACACCACAATATGGTGGTTAAAGCCCTGTAGCGCATTATGCAGGCTTTTAAAACATACTTTAATAAGCGTTTTTTTGTCCAGGTTATATGGTCGCGGCGCATTATGAACAGCATTAACCAGATCGCACGATCTAAAAACAATATTTATTTTTGGGTTGGCAAGGGTTGCGTTCATAAAAATAACGATATATGGCTACTGGTTAGTTTATAAAATCGATGCACTTAAACTGCTTTTAAAAAGCGGCTTTACAGGCTCAGGCTCTTTATAACAGGGTGTAAATTAAGGCTGCAAATATACCCATTTAATTAGATATAAAAAAAGCCGCTGTAGTAGCGGCTTTAATCTATAAATGTAAATTTATTGTTTTATAAACTTTAGCTGTTTGCTGCCCTGGTTGGTAACAAGGGTAATAAAATGTATACCGGCCGATAGCTTAGCTACATTCCAGCTGGTTTGGGTGCTGCTTTCAAGCACTGTTTGGCCAAGTGTATTGTAAAACACAGCTTTTTCTACCACAACACCTTGAGGCAGTTGCACGCTAAGCTGGTTAGATGTTGGGTTGGGGTATAATTTTACCCCTTGCAACAGGCTAAATTCCTGGTTTTTTAAAGTAGTGGTATTGTTGGCAGAAACAATATCAAAATTATAATTTACGTCAACTTCCTGTATAGTAAACGATACCGGTACCGTAAACTGTTGGTTGTTTTCGGTGTTGTTTAGCACTACATTTAAAACTTCGTTATTGGCACCTGTAAACCTTATAGGTACGGGCATCTCAAAAAAGTCTACGGATGAATGCGACTGTGTCTGGTTTATGGTTACCGATACCTGCCCTGATGATGCATTAAGCACATCTACCTGATACGATGGGTAGCCCTGGTTATACACCCAGTCGCTAAAAAACTCGTCTAAGTTAGTACCCGATGTTTCCTCCAAATGCGTCTGAAAATCGGGAGTTTTGGCATAGCCGTAGGCCAGGGCTTCATCGGCAAGGTAATTTTTAAGTGCCTGGTAAAAGGTGGTATCTCCCAGTTTATAGCGTAGCATGTGCAGCACCATTGCTCCTTTGTTATAGGTTAGCCTGGTGCTAAAAATGCGGCCAACATTAAGGGTATCTTGATCGGTAAGGTATACGGCGCCATCGGTTGCGGCGGTAATGCTTAACACCTTATTAAATTTCCAGTTCCTAAACTCGTTGTCACCATCCTGGTGCTCTACCACAAGGCCCGATACGTAGGTAGCAAAACCCTCGTTAAGCCAAATGTCTTTCCACGACCCACAGGTAATTTTATCGCCAAACCACTGGTGAGCCAGTTCGTGCGCAATTAACTCGCGGCCAAAGCCACCCATAAAAGATACAGTAGTATGCTCCATACCGCCGCCAAAGCCACACTGTGCATGGCCGTATTTTTCGTTATTAAAAGGGTAGGCCTCAAAAGTATCTTCATAAAAATCCATAATACCCACCGTCTGGTCTATAAAGGGCTGCGACCCTGTTGCGGTTTCGGGGTACAGGTAATTCACAATAGGGAAGGTGTTCTCTCCGGAGCCCGCCTGTTGCGTGTAAATGGTATAATTGGTTACCGCAATAGCTACTAAATAAGCCGGAATAGGATAGGTATGAAGAAAATGCGTTGTAGTGGTACCGTCTTCATTATCCTGCTGCGACTGCTCCAAGCCGTTAGAAACGCTGGTATATTCAGATGGCGCTGTTATGTAAACATCAATACCATCATCTACCTTATCGTTAAGGTCCTGCTTGCATGGCCACCATTCTTTAGCGCCATAGGGTTCAGAAAGGGTCCATAAAATTGGTGTGCCTGCATGTTCAGAGGTTACAAAAGCATCCTGCCACCATGCCGGTTCGCCGGAGTAGCTTATAACCACAGTGGCTTCAGTACCCTGCGTTAATACGGTTGGTAGGGTTATAACCAGCTCGTCACTATCGTTTTGCGTAAAGGTAAGGCTGCTGCCATTTTGTGTGACTGATGTTACATTAAGGTCGTCGTTAAGATCAAATGTAACGCTGTCCATACTTTCTTTAGCAGTAAAGGTAGTAGTAACGGTGCCGGTAACAAATTGTACGGCAGGGTCTACACTAAACTCCAGGGTATGATGGGTAACATCATAATTACCGGTGTTAAGGTTGGCTACAAAACTGGTAAGGTTGTAGCCGGCCTTCATTTCGGCTTCTACAATCTTATCGAAATCGCTGTTAGGCTGTTGTGCAAAAGCGGTGCTAATTGCAAAAAAGTTTAACAATAAAAGAGTAATATTTTTCATTAGCAATAAAAATTTTTCAAATATACTTATAAATGCCTGTGCGTGTGTTATAAATAGATAAATAGTGCTGCAATTTTAACTTTAAGTCACAAACGTATTAATTAAAACAAATCATTAAATTTGCTCACTTCATAAAAAAACCAGATATGTTACAAACAGCATTTATTAGAGAGAACAGAGACAAAGTGATAGCGGCGTTAGGTAAAAGAAATTTTGATGCCACACCACTTGTAGACCAGGTTATTGCCCTTGACGAGAAAAGAAGGAGCACGCAGGTAGAACTTGATACTTTAAAATCTGAATCGAACAGGCTGTCTAAAGACGTGGGCGAACTTATGAAGGCCGGCGAAAAAGCTAAAGCCGATATTATTAAGCAAAAAACGGCGCAGTTTAAAGAAAAAGATAAAGAGCTTACAGAGCTTTTAGGAACCATAGCCGATGAGCTTTTAGAAACGCTGTACAAACTGCCTAACACCCCGGCCGATATTGTACCGGTAGGTAAAACCCCCGAGGAAAACCTTGAGGTGCACCGCGAAGGCGATATACCAACGCTTTTTGAAGGCGCCCTGCCACACTGGGAGCTTATAAAAAAATACGACATTATAGATTTTGAATTAGGTACTAAAATTACTGCCCCGGGTTTCCCTGTATATAAAGGCAAAGGTGCTAAGCTGCAACGTGCCCTTATTGCTTACTTTTTAGATAAAAATACCGATGCCGGCTACAACGAATACCAGGTGCCGCACATGGTTAACGAGGCATCGGCGTATGGAACGGGCCAACTGCCCGATAAAGAAGGGCAGATGTATCATGACAGTGCCGATAACCTGTACCTTATACCTACGGCCGAAGTGCCTGTTACCAACATTTTCAGGGATGTGATACTTACCGAAAAAGAACTGCCGGTAATGGCAACGGCCTACACGCCGTGCTTCCGTAGAGAGGCAGGATCGTGGGGTGCGAGTGTAAGGGGGCTTAACCGCCTGCACCAGTTTGATAAGGTAGAGATTGTGCGCATAGAAAAACCAGAGAACTCGTATGCTGCCTTAGATGGTATGGTAGAGCATGTAAAAGGCTTGTTAAACGACCTTAAGCTGCCGTACCGCGTGTTGCGCCTTTGTGGTGGCGATATGGGCTTTGCATCGGCGCTTACGTATGATTTTGAGGTGTTCTCTACCGCGCAGGACCGTTGGCTGGAAATAAGCTCGGTATCTAACTTCGAAACCTTTCAGGCCAACAGGCTAAAGCTGCGTTTTAGAGATAAAGAGGGTAAAAACCAACTGGCACACACCCTTAACGGAAGTTCGTTAGCATTGCCAAGGGTACTGGCCGGCATATTAGAAAATTACCAAACGCCCGAAGGTATTGTAATACCCGAAGTTTTACGCCCTTATACCGGATTTGATATAATAAATTAGTAAATTTGTTAGGATACGGAACGCGCCTGCCCGAATGAATGGTACAGGCGGGGATAACGCGCATCTAAACGGATGCTCGAAGATTTACAATCTAAATGCAACTTTTGCGTTAGGTTATCGGCTAAAATCTGCCTAAATCCGCATCATCCGTGTTCTGATTTATAATGCTATGAAAAAGTTATTCCTACTTATTGCTCTTGTTTTCTCGTTTGCGGCTTTTGCCCAAAACGAGCAGCTTGCCTATAACTATTTCGAAAAAGGCGAGTTTGAAAAAGCCCTTGTTATTTACGAGGGGCTTGCCAAAACGCAGCCGGGTAATACTTTTTTTACGCAAAAAATGGCAGCCTGCTACCAGCAGCTGCAACAGTTTGACAAAGCCGGGAAGCTCTTGGCCGATAAACTTGACAGGACCGGGCAACCACTGCTTCTTGTAGAAATTGGATACAACTACCAATTGCAAAAAGATATGCCTAAAGCCGAGAAATACTACAAGCAGGCTATAGATGCGGTTACGCAAAACCCATCTAACGTGTATACGGTTGCCAATACGTTCGAGCAAAAGGTTTTGGTACAGCAGGCTTTAAAAACGTACGAGGCGGCATCGGCAGTAAATAAAAGCATGAATTTTGATTATCAGATGGCGCTCCTGCAGGGGCAGCTGGGTAATATGGATTTAATGATCGAGAAGTTGCTTACCTATGCCTATACCAATCCGCAAAACCTTGTAATGGTGCAAAACCAGCTTTCGCGTTTTATGAACGAAGAGGGTGGCGAGGCTACCTTTAATGCATCGTTGCGCAAGGCACTGTTGGTAAACACACAAAAAACACAGGATATTTTCTGGAACCAGTTTTTAAGCTGGTTCTTTGTGCAGCAAAAAGAATACGGCAAAGCCTTTATTCAGGAAAAAGCCATTTTTAAGCGCGACCCTGATTTGTTTTACAATATTGTAAACCTCTCTAAACTGGCTATAGAAGAAAAAGAGGATGCCACTGCAAGAGAGATATTATCGTTTATACTGGCCAATACCACCAACCCCGAGGCACGCATGCAGGCGCAGTACGATTTGCTTAGCATGGATATTGCCGCTGCCCAGCAAAAAGACCTTGCCGGTATTAAACAGAGAATAGACGCCCTTATTGCCGAGGTTGGTATTACACCCTACTCGTTAGACCTGCAAATTCTTAAGGCTGATTTTGAGGCCTTTCATCTAAAAGATACAAAACTGGCGGTTGCCACGCTTGATGCTGCCTTAAAGCTTCAGCTAAACAAATATGAGCAGGCTGAGGTTAAAATGAAATTGTCGGACGTGTTGTTGTTGGACGAAAAATTCAATCAGGCCATTATTTACTATGCCCAGATCGAAGAAGACCTTAAGAATGATGCAGTAGGCCATCAGGCCAGTTTTAAGGTAGCCCGAAGCAGCTATTTTAAAGGCGATTTTGAGTGGGCGCAAAAGCAGCTTAAGGTGTTAAAATCGAATGCATCGCAACTTATTGCTAATGATGCTTTAGAAATTTACCTGCTTATTATAGACAATACTGCCGAAGACAGCACGCAGACCGCGCTTAAAAAATTCGCGCGTGCCGACTTTAAACTATACCAAAACAAAAAAGCCGAAGCCCTTGCCGAGTTTAAGGCCATACAGGCTACAGATAAAACAGCAAGCATACAGGATATTACCCTGCTGCGCATTGGCGAAATTTACGAAAGCCAGGCGCAGTACGACCTTGCCCTGCAACAATACCAGGAAATTATAGACAAGTACAAAGAAGGTATTTATGTAGACGAGGCGTTGTTTTTCTCGGCCGAGATTTACAACAAAAAACTACAACAGCCCGAAAAGGCCAAGCCGCTGTACGAAAAGGTGCTTTTTGAACACCAGGACAGCATTTACTTTATAGAGGCGCGTAAACAGTTCAGGTTGTTGCGTGGCGACTCTAACAGCTAAGTACACACAAACCAAACTATAATAGCATGATAATTTACAACGTAACCAGCAACGTAGACAACACCATACAGGAAAAATGGATGGCCTGGATGATGGAAGACCACATTCCGAAAATAATGGAAATCGGTAAATTTTATAAAATTAAAATTGTTAAGGTGCTTACAGACCATCATGATGAAGGCACAACAACGTATTCGGTACAATATTTTGCCGATAGCCGCGAAAAGCTTAACGAATATTACAACGATCATTCGCCTAAACTGCGTGCCGAAAGTGCAGGCTTGTTTGGCGACAAAGTACTACAGTTCAGGACAGAGCTGGAGATTATACAAGAATTTAAATCGGTATAGACATACCTGCCCGGAGCCTGTTATGGTGCGGGATGTTACACATACACATGGATAAAGTAAAAGCCAAAAAACACCTTGGGCAGCATTTTCTTAAAGACGAGGGCATTGCCAAAAATATTGCCGACACCCTTACGCTACAGGGCTATTCTAAAATACTGGAAATAGGCCCCGGCATGGGCGTGCTTACAAAGTACCTGCTGGAAAAACCTACAGAAACGTTTGTAATAGAAATTGATACCGAATCGGTAGACTACCTAAATGCGCATTACCCAAAACTGGAAGGGCACATTATCTCTAAAGATTTTTTGCGCTATAACCTGAGCGAAGATTTTGGCGACGACCAGTTTGCCATTATCGGTAACTTTCCGTACAACATTTCTACGCAAATCGTTTTCAGGGCACTGGAGCTGCGTTACCGCATACCGGAGTTTTCGGGCATGTTCCAAAAAGAAGTGGCACAGCGCATTTGCGAGAAAAAAGGCACCAAGGCTTACGGTATCTTATCGGTACTGGTGCAGGCTTTTTATGATGCCGAATACCTCTTTACCGTTGATGAGCATGTGTTTAACCCACCACCAAAAGTTAAGAGTGGCGTACTGCGCTTAACGCGAAAAGAAAACTACCATTTGCCGGTAGACGAAAAGCTGTTTTTTGCTGTGGTAAAAATGGCATTTAACCAGCGCAGAAAGACGCTTCGTAACAGTTTAAAAACATATAACCTATCGGATAATTTAAAGGAAGATACTATCTTTGACCTCCGTCCGGAACAGCTTTCGGTGGAACAATTTATAGACCTTACCCAAAAAATAGCGGCAAATGGAGTTTAAGATCAGTAGGGATTTCATCACCCAGATAGAGCAATACGTTAGCGAAAACCGTGAGCAGGAGTTACAAACGCTCTTAGCTGATATTCACTACGCCGATATTGCCGAAATAATGGGCGAACTGGATGACGCTGATTCTATTTATATTTTCCACATCCTGGACAGCGAAAAGACGGCAGAGATACTGCTGGAACTCGACGAAGAGGTTAGGGAAAAGATCTTAAAAGGCCTTTCGCCTAAAGAAATTGCCGAAGAGCTGGATGAGCTTAGTACGGATGATGCGGCCGATATTATTGCCGAATTACCCGAAAGCCGCCAGGAAGAGGTTATATCGGAGCTTTTAGACGTAGAGCACGCCAAAGACATTGTAGACCTGTTGCGTTACGACGAAGACACGGCCGGTGGACTTATGGGTAAAGAGCTTGTAAAAGTTAACGAAAACTGGACAGTGCTTACCTGCGTTAAAGAAATGCGCATACAGGCAGAGAACGTTCAGCGGGTGCACTCTATTTATGTGGTAGATGACGAGAACCGCCTAAAAGGCCGATTGTCTTTAAAAGATTTGCTTACCACATCTACCAAAACCCCCATCAGCGAGGTTTATATACCCAAAGTAGACTCCGTTAAAGTTACTACCCCCGATGTTGAGGTAGCACGTATTATGCAAAAGTACGACCTTGAGGCCATACCCGTTATAGACGAGCTGGGCCGCCTTGTGGGCCGTATTACCATTGATGACATTGTAGACGTTATTAAAGACGAAGCCGACAAAGATTACCAGTTGGCAGCAGGTATATCGCAGGATGTAGAGGCCGATGACAGCATCCTGGACCTTACTAAAGCCCGCCTGCCGTGGCTGGTACTGGCACTGTTGGGTGGCTTTATAAGCGTTAGCCTTTTAGAGGGTTTTAGCGGCGCCATGATACACCACGGTAACCTGTTTTTCTTTACGCCCCTCATTGCGGCAATGGCCGGTAATGTGGGTGTACAATCCAGCGCCATTATTGTGCAGGGCCTTGCCAACAACACCCTTAGCGGATCGTTGTTTAACAGGCTAATAAAAGAAGTAATGCTTAGTTTGCTAAACGGCTCTATACTGGCCATTATACTAATTTTAGGCAGTCACTTTTTGTTGGGCGTAAGCTTTGAGCTTGGCCTTACGGTTTGTGTATCGCTAATATCGGTAATTATAATTGCATCGCTAATAGGTACATTTATCCCCATACTTTTAAATAAATTTGGCATAGACCCCGCACTTGCTACCGGTCCGTTTATTACCACCAGTAACGATATTTGCGGTATCTTAATTTATTTTTCGATCGCGAAACTGATACTTGGGTTTTAGGAAATTCCGCAACGTTACATAACGAAGCCTGTGCTGGTAAAATTTTATCCGCAACAACTTAGTGTACGCATAAGTGTTCAAAATTCTTTGCGAATCTTTGTACCTTGTTTGTGTAACTTTGTGCTTATAACTCTTAACTATGAACCCACAACCCGAAACCCATATAAAAGTACTCCACATAGACAGCAACAACCCTATACTTTGGGATCAGCTGCAACAGGCCGGTTTTAAAAATGAAGCCGATTATAAATCGACCAAACAGGAAATTGAGGCTAAAATTGCGGGCTATAACGGTATTGTTATCCGCAGCCGGTTTAAGATAGATAAAACCTTTTTAGATGCCGCCACCAACCTGCAGTTTATTGCCAGGGTAGGCGCAGGGCTGGAGAGTATAGACACGGCTTATGCCGAAAGCAAGGGCATTGCCCTTATTGCAGCACCAGAGGGTAACCGCAACGCTGTGGGAGAGCAGGCACTGGGAATGCTATTGTCATTATTCAACAATCTAAATAAAGCCGATAGAGAAATCAGGAATGGCAACTGGATGCGCGAGGGCAACCGCGGGCACGAGCTTGATGGTAAAACGGTTGGTATTATTGGCTATGGTAACATGGGTAAATCGTTCGCTAAAAAGCTTAGGGGTTTTGATGTTGAGGTGCTGTGCTACGACATTAAGCCTTTGGTAGGCGATGCCAATGCTAAACAGGTAAGTTTAGAAGAGTTTCAGCAAAAGGTTGATGTAGTAAGCCTGCACACGCCCTGGACCCCGGAGACCGATAAAATGGTTAATGCTAACCTTATTAACGGTTTTGCAAAGCCCTTCTGGTTTATTAATACCGCCCGTGGCAATAGTGTGGTAACGCATGACCTTGCTGAGGCACTACAATCTAAAAAAATACTGGGCGCAGCATTAGATGTTTTGGAATATGAAAAGCTGTCATTCGAGAATTTATTTACAGATGAGGCCATGCCGCCCGCTTTTGAATATTTGCTTAACGCCGATAATGTGTTGCTAACGCCACACATAGCAGGTTGGACGTTCGAGAGCCACGAACGTCTGGCTCAGGTTATTGTAGATAAAATTAAGGCGGTGTACTTTGGCGCGCCTGCCAAGGACGAAGAAGATGTTAAGGTTACGGGTATTGGCGGTGTGTTTTTTAAAGCAGAAAACCCAGAATTATTGCGCAACTGGTATAAAAAGAACCTTGGCCTTGCTACCGATGACTACGGCTGTACCTTTTGGTGGAAAGATAACAACGGCAACGCTGCTTCTACGCAATGGTCGCCCTTTGAGGCAGATACCACTTATTTTAAACCGTCTGAAAAGCAGTTTATGCAAAACTTCAGGGTGCACGACCTGGATGGCCTGTTAACAGTCTTAAAGGCAGAAGGTGTTACCCTTGTGGGCGAACCCGAAAGTTACGATTATGGCAAGTTTGCCTGGATACTGGACCCCGAGGGGAACAAGATTGAGTTGTGGCAGCCAAATGATAACATATTTTTATAATATTACCTATTGTTTTTTAGTACCTTAGCTATTACGTGATAGCCGAAATCATTTAAAAAAAACGGGGAGCAACCGAAAATCCTTACGAGTAGGCCAACCAACAATTATAATAAAATGATAGAATGGTACTTAAAAGTAGTTAGGGATAACTATGCAAATTTTGAAGGCCGTGCAAGGCGAAGCGAGTATTGGTATTTTTTACTGGGTAACTTTATAGTGATGATTGCCCTGGGAATATTAATGGCTATATCCAGCATTTTTGCGTTTGCTTACGGGCTATATGGTTTGGCGGTTCTTGTGCCCAGTGTAGCAGTAGCGGTTAGAAGGCTGCACGATGTGGGTAAAAGTGGCTGGTTTTATCTTTTAGCCTTTGTGCCCATTGCCAACATTTACATATTAATATTATTTTGTACCGAAGGTACCGTTGGCGCTAACGAATTTGGCCCGGACCCTAAAAGGCCCGATATGGATGAGTTTAACCAGATAGGTAAAACCGAATTTTAGATATAAAGAAAGCCCTCCAATGAGGGCTTTTTTATATTATATATGCTCTTCGCCTTTTTCGGCAACTTTGCGTTCCAGTTCGGCTAAAAATTCTTCCATTACGGGGCGTACTGTGCTTTCGGGCAGGTCGGCTATCCTAATGTACATAAGTCCGTCTACAGAGTTGTTAAACAATGGGTCTACGTTAAAGGCAATAACCCTGGCATTTTGTTTAATGTACTTTTTAATAAGTACCGGCAGGCGCAGGTTGCCCGGCTCTACCTCTTCTATTATCTTATCAAATTTATTAAGGTCGGCTTCGGCTTCGTTAAAAACAAAGTCCTTATCACCATCTTTAAGCTTTACTTTAAACTCTTTTTTAGGGTGTACGTATTGCGCAATATACGGGTCGTAGTAATGCGATTTCATAAACTCTATCATCAACGATTTAGAGAAATCAGAGAACTGGTTGCTTATGCTAACCCCGCCAATTAAAAATTTATGTTCCGGGTAATGCAGTGTTAAGTGCACAACGCCTTTCCATAATAAAAACAATGGCATTGGCTTTTGCTGATACTCTTTAATAATAAAGGCACGCCCCATTTCTATCGACTTGCTCATCATATCATACAGCTCGGGTTCAAACCTAAACAGGTCGTGCAGGTAAAAACCGTCTATACCGTATTTTTTGTATATCTGAGCGCCAAGGCCCATGCGGTAAGCACCGGCAACCTGTTTGGCATCGTCATCCCACAAAAACATGTGGTGGTAATATTTGTCGTATTTATCAAGGTCTAAAGACTCGTTAGTACCTTCGCCTACGGCACGAAACGTAATTTCGCGCAGGCGGCCCAATTCATGCAGTATGGCGGGTATTTTATCGGCCGATGTAAAAAATACTTCGTAATTTTTGCTTTGCAGCAGGCGGGCATCGCCTTTGCGCAGCTGTGCAATTTCTGCCACTATCTTATCCTGTAATGCAGGGCCGGCAATTTGCTTGGGGCCTTTATTAAGCTTAAGGTTAAGGTTAGAGGTGTAGGTATCTATAAGGTTGGTATCCTTCTCGTACGGATTGGCCAGCATGTAGGTTTTCTTTCTCAAAAATTCAGAGTATGCCTCCAGGCCTTCGTGTTCTGCCTGCTCTGCAACACTAATGGGTTTGCCAATTCGTACCCTGATAACCCTGTTTTTCTGGGTAAGCAGTTCAGATGGTAGTTTAGCAGTGCGCAGCGTATCGCTAATTTGCGATAAAAAGTAAAACAACCTGCTGTTCTTGGCATGAAAGTAAATGGGTACTACCGGTACATTAGCCTTTTTTATGAACTTGATAGCGCCTTCTTCCCACGGTTTATCTACAACAAGCTTATCATCTTTATAGGTAGAAACCTCACCTGCCGGAAAAATCCCCAGGGGTTGGCCCTCCTTAAGGTGGCGCAGCGCATCTTTAATACCCGTAACGCTGGATTTTGCATCTTTATGATTCTCGAAAGGGTTAACCGGCATAACATAAGGCTTAAGCGGCTCTATGCGGTGCAGTAAAAAATTGGCTATAATTTTAAAACTTGGTTCGCGTTCTACCATAAGTTTTAAAAGCAAAATGCCGTCTATGCCTCCCAGTGGGTGGTTAGATATAGTAATATAAGCGCCCGTTTTAGGCAGGCGTTTTAGGTCTTCTTCGGGTATTTCAAATTTTATCTGGAACTCATCAAGTATGGCATTCAGGAATTCTAAGTCGTTAAGGTGCTTGTTCCTGTCATAAATTTTATTCATGGTAGAAATCTTCAGTACCTTCATCAGCAGCCATCCGGTAAAAGTCCCTAAAAACCCATATTTGTCAGCTTTTATTGCTTTCGCAACCTCTTTAGCAGTAACTAAACTCATCTACATTTGTGTTTCGGGCGAACCACAAAGATAGCAATTATAGCGAAACGTTAAAGGGTATACGCTTTTTTAATTATTTTGCTAAAATAACACTTAAAATGTTGTTATAAAGTTAGTTAAGGGTAAATAAAAAGTATTGCTATAATGTATTCGTAAATTTGGTTATTTTTGGAAATCAAATTACACTAATGAGAATAATTTCATACAACGTAAATGGCATACGAGCTGCATTTACTAAAGGATTTATAGACTGGTTAAAACAGGCCGACCCCGATATTATTTGCCTGCAGGAAATTAAAGCCACCCACGACCAGGTAGCCATACAAGAGATAGAAGATGCCGGTTACCCGTATCATTACTGGTTTTCGGCTCAAAAAAAAGGCTATAGCGGTGTGGCGGTATTCAGCAAGCACAAACCCAATAACGTGGTTTATGGCACAGGTATAGAACACATGGATTTTGAAGGCCGCAACCTTCGCCTGGATTTTGATACTTTTAGCGTTATGAGCCTTTACCTGCCATCGGGCACCAATATAGACAGGCTGGACCACAAGTTTATGTACATGCGCGATTTTCAGGAGTATATTACCAACCTTAAGCAGGAACTGCCTAACCTTGTGGTGTGTGGCGACTATAATATTTGCCATGAGGCGATAGATATACACGACCCTGTGCGCAATGCTAAGGTATCGGGCTTTTTGCCGGAAGAACGCGCCTGGCTGGATGCGTTTCTTAAAAACGGGTTTGTAGATAGTTTCCGCCATTTTAATAAAGACCCGCACCATTACAGCTGGTGGAGCTACCGCGCCGGTGCACGTGGCAATAACAAAGGCTGGCGTATTGATTATGCACTGGTTACCGAACCGATGAAGGAACGCCTGACCCGTGCCGTGATTTTGCCCGAAGCTAAGCACAGCGACCATTGCCCGGTTTTACTTGAATTTAACTAAATTTTAAGAAAAAAGGCAAGGTTCTTGCTGTAGCCATTATACCAAATAAAACAAAAATAGAATGATTAAAAGAATCTCTTTAGGGTTACTAATAATGGCCCTTAGCACATCGTGTGTTTCTAAAAAGGTATTTCAGGACCTGGAAAACAAACACGCTAACTTAAAGAAAGAAAACCGTAAGCTATCCGACGAAAACGCGGCACTTACTAAAGATAGAAACCAGCTTGACCTTAAATCTAAAGACCTGCAGGGGCAGTTAGATAAGCTTAAAGCCGAACGCGATAAACTGGCGGCTGATTATGCAGCTACAAAATCTACGCTTGATAATTTAAAATCGTCGTACTCGGCTTTAGAGAATGACAGTAGCGCAGCACTTAACGCCAACGTTAAAAAGAACCGCGAGCTTTTAGCCCAGCTTGAGGCGAAAGAAAAAGCGCTTGCCGCAGAACAGGAAAGGCTTAATAAGCTTAGCGCCGAATTAAAAGAACGCTCTGCCCGCGTAGACGAGCTGGAAGGTATAATGGCAGCACAGGAGGCCAACCTTACTGCGCTTAAAAACAGGCTGTCTAAAGCGTTAAACAGCTTTCAGGGTAAAGGGCTTACCGTTGAACAGAAAAACGGTAAGGTGTATGTATCCATGGAAAACAAACTATTGTTTGGCTCTGGTAGCTGGACGGTAAACCCCGAAGGTAAAAAAGCTGTGGTTGAAGTAGCTAAAGTACTTGCCGATAACCCGGATATTGCCGTGCTTATTGAAGGCCATACCGATAATGTGCCTTACGGAGGTACAGGCCAGATTACTGATAACTGGGACCTTAGTACTAAACGTGCCACAGCTATTGTAAACATTATAAGGGAAAACAAAACGGTAGACCCTAAAAATCTTACTGCTGCCGGGCGTAGCGAATTTGCCCCTGTTGCCGGTAACGAAACTGCCGATGGTAAAGCAAAAAACAGGAGGATAGAAATTATCCTTACGCCTAAGTTAGACGAGATATCTAAATTGCTTAACGAGCTGTAATGGCTTGCCTATAAATGCAAAGAGCCCCGCAGTGCGGGGCTCTTTTTTGTATAATAGCGGTTAGTTTATAACCAGTTTTTGGGTGTTTTTTCCGTTGACGTTGTTAACTTCTAACAAATACATGCCTGCCTGTAATGCCGATGTATCTATACGGTTAGCAGTGGTGGTAAGTGGCTGTTGCAGCAGTAATTTTCCGCCAAGGTCGTAAATAGATACGGCCGTGTTGGCAGTGGCGTTGTTAAGGTTAATAAATACCTCGCTGCCTGCAGGGTTGGGCGCCATGCTAAACAATTTGTTGTTAAAGCCTTTAGTGCTAAGGCTGCTATCGGTAATTTTATAAATAGTACCCGATGTTTTTCCGCCCACGTACAATTCGCCATCTATGTCTTCGCCAAAGGCAGTAAACTCATTGCCGGTAAAGGCTTCGCTATAACTAAGTGTACCATCGGCAGCAGCCCATCCAATTTTATTGTTACAATAATCGGTAAAAATATATTTGCCTGCCAGGTTAGGGTAGGTAGTACCGGTATATACATAACCTCCTGTAATAGAGCAGCCATCAGTAGCTTCATGGGTATATTCGGCAAAAGGCTGGGTGAACATCTCTGCTGTAGAGCAGCCTGTATTGTTGTATACCTGGGTACCCTCGTAGCACCTCCAGCCATAGTTTAAGCCGGCAGCGGTACTTGTTGCTTTGTTAATCTCTTCGATAACCCCCTGGCCCACATCGGCAATCCATAGGTCGCCATTAAGGCGGTTAAACGAAAATTTCCAGGGGTTGCGTAAGCCGTATGCCCAAATTTCATCAGAACCATCTATACCTACAAAAGGGTTGCCTTCGGGTATGCCGTATTGCGCGCCGCTGTTAACATCTATACGCAACAGCTTGCCCAGCAGTACATTTTTATTTTGGCCGTTACCATCGGGATCGCCGGCACCACCGCCATCGCCCATGGCAATGTACAGGTAGCCATCTGGGCCAAAACGCAGGCAGCCACCGTTGTGGTTAGCAGCAGGCTGTGCCACGGTAAGTACTATCGCCGCCGAAGCAGGATCGGCAGTAATATCATTCTCTGCGCTGCGGGTGTAGCGGGCAACAACGGTACTGCCCTCTAAATTGGTGTAGTTAACATACAGGTAGCCGTTGTCTTCGTAATCAGGATGGAAAGCCAGACCAAGCAGGCCCCTTTCGCCACCTGTAGAAAGTATGTCGGTTATATCTAAAAACGGAGTATCGCCAACGGTACCATCGGCGTTAAGTATCCTGATCGTGCCACCCTGCTCGGCAACATAAAAGCGGTCAGTTCCGGCATGGGTAATCTCGGTAAGATCTGTAAAGCCTGTGGCAAATTCTTCCAGTTCAATAGTCTGGGCAAAGGCGGCACCATAACACAGCAACGCCCCTAAAAGTAATCTTGTTTTCATAGTTGTTTGTATTGTAAATTGTTATAGTAAAGTTAGCAACTAAGTGCCTAAGCAATTTACTGGTTAACAAAACATTATAAATAGCAAGGGCCGGAAGAATTTTCCGGCCCTAATGTTACAAGTTAATAATGCTCCTGTCCTTCGGGTATTTAACTTTGTAGCTTATGCGTAGTTTTTTGGTTTCGCCGGGTTTAAGTTTAATATCCCATTGTAGCAGGGCTGTTTCTTTATTAACATCGGCGCTACTGCTCTCTAACAGCTCAATTTCCATTTCTTTATCGGTGCTAATGGGGTAGTTTTCTTTTACCACTATTTGGGCCGCCTCTTTTTTGTTATTGCGAATGGTAACATCATACGTAAAGGTTTGCTCCCTGCGGGAAGAAAGGAATTTGGTACCCGACTTTTCTACCACTTTTTCGCGCTCTATAGAAATTTTTCTGTCGCGGCCCATACCCAGGCGAAGCGTATCGGTAGTCTGGTTAGGGTCTATAAATGTTTTGCCGGCATACATGCCATCAAAAATAATGTTGGCTTCGCCCTTAAGCAGGTTGTATTTAGAATAGTCGTTAATTTCGGCCATTAAAAAGGCTTCTTTTTCGGCTTTAGGTACGGCATAGTGCCTGTAGGTTGCCGGCAGCTTAATTTCTTTTAGTGTAACACTATGCTTTTTACCGTTGGAGGCAATATCATACGGAATATCAATATCAAAAGATACGCTAAGCTGGTTCTCTGTAATGGTTGTATTGGCC
This sequence comes from Flavobacterium subsaxonicum WB 4.1-42 = DSM 21790, assembly GCF_000422725.1. Lineage (GTDB taxonomy): Bacteria > Bacteroidota > Bacteroidia > Flavobacteriales > Flavobacteriaceae > Flavobacterium > Flavobacterium subsaxonicum. The sequence continues at coordinate 38,248 of NZ_KE383910.1, read as the reverse complement.
GATACTGAGCTAGCTTTGCTGCGGTAACCTTCTACCACAACTTCATTTAATTGTTCTTTATCCGATGAAGCTACACCTCTTATTTGTATACCCGGTGCCCTGTTACCATAAATTGCAGAACCATACTGCAAAAACCACGGGTTTATTTCCGGTGCCTGGTTGTTTTGGTTGGGTACGCCGCTGGACAGGGTTAGCTTTACTTTTTTCCAGTCGATGCCCGTTTGCTGTACCACCTGCGCTTTGTAAAGCATGTTAATTGGGTCGGTTGTATTATCAGCACGTAAATCGTAAAAAGGCGTCCAGGAGGCGTTGCCCGTAAGGTAGCTAATGTCTAACGCAACATTGCCCGCCTGCTCGTTCATAACCTGCAATACCAGTTTACCTGCCGATGTTTTCTCGGCCTCGCGGGTATTGGTCTCTAAACGGCTGCTCAGTTTGGTAAATAGTTCGTTTAGTTTTTGCTCTTTATCAGTAAGGGCGTTAATGGTGTTAGATGTTTCGTTGCGTTTGGCCTTATAGTAGTCTACCATTTTTACCAGCTCTGCCACGCTAAGCCCGGATTGCTGCCCGTATACCTGGTTGTTTTTATCCAGCAGTTCCAGTATTTTAAATTCGGATGCTTTTAGGGTGGTGGTTTTTTCCAGTTCTTTTTTTACGATGGCAATGCTGTCGCGAACACGCTTAAGGGCAGGCGAGGTTTCATCGGGTTCAAATTCTGATATATAATTCGTGGTAAACTGTACCGAAAGTACCGTAAGCGTGGCCGGTGCGCCAATTTGCACGCTGCCCTCGTTAAGGTAGTCGGCCACGTTTTTAACTACAATTTCGCTGGTGCCTGCGGGCAGGTTAACCGTTGCCGATTGGGTAATTTCGGCAGCATTAAAATATACGGTAGCGGCTTTTACTTTGGCCGTTGTAAAAACAGGTTTTTGTGCGTATGCCATGCCGCATAGCAACAGTAGCATTAATAAGGCTCTTTTCATTATATAAAGTTTTAGCTTTTATATATAGAGCACTTTTTTATACGAAAGGTTGGGAGGGATGTGAAAAATATACTTTTAAGCGAAATTGCCACAAAGGCACAAAGGGTTTTCACAAAGTTGCACAAGGATTATTTATAGGTACACAAGAACAACTTTGTTGTTTACAAAGGGCACAAAGCTTTATGTTCTTCAGGTTGTTTACAACCTGCTGTCTTTGTGCAATACTGCTTTGTGTACCTGGCGAAAAGCTTAGTGGCGCGTAGCGCTTGTGGTTGAATAAATTTTTACCGAAAACAATTAAAACGCCTGTTTGCTCAGGTTTTTAAAAAACTCGTCTATTTGTACCGAATCGGCTACAAAAATGCTGCGTTCGTTAAGCCTTAAGCGGCCACGGCCACGGCCATTTATAGTAATTTTACCCGATTGTGCAATAGTATCTTCGGCAGTTATAAGGCCCCGCCTAAGCATAATATCCCTCATATATTTGTTGTGCCTTTGGGCGTAGCCTTTAAGGTTGCCGTCTTCGCCAAAGCGGTACATAAATGTTTTAGGGCTTGGTATAATGCTTGCAAGGTACACGCACTCGTCTAACGTTAGCTGCGATGGCGCTTTATCAAAATAATAGCTGGCAGCCTCTCCAATGCCGTACACATCGGGGCCCCATTCTATAATATTAAAATACACCTCCAGCATGCGCTCTTTACTGGCAATACGGTTGTTTTCTAAAATGTATACAAGCAGAATTTCTTCCAGCTTGCGCGACAGGGTTTTGTTACGGTTTAAGAATACGTTTTTAACCAGCTGCATACTTATGGTGCTGCCGCCACGTGAGAATTTTTTGGTCTTTATATTTTTGATGATGCTCTGCCTGAACGCCTCGGTTATAAAACCGCGGTGCGAAAAGAATGAGGGGTCTTCGCTGGTAAGTACGGCTTTGCGTAAAAACGGCGATATCTGGTCGAGTGGCGTGTAGTAGGGGTTGCCGTAGCCTACAATAACCGGGCGCTGGGCACGGCCATTATCTATGGCGCGGTAAGTAAACTCGGTGTTTAACTTGGCAAGGTTGGCGGCACCGTATTTGGTAATTTTAAGTCCGTCTTTTTTAATGCTGCTGTCAAACACAAGGGCATGCGGCTTGTTTTTATTGTACAGAAAGTTGAGGTTGTAACTAAAATCGCCTTCGGCCTCCATGCCTTCAAAATTGGTAAACAACCCGTTGGGTAAAGATGATATAAAATCCTGCGCCGGCATTTTGGGTATGTGTGCCTTTAACTGGTATATAGTATCTTTTTCGACACTAAACTTTGCAAACGGGCTGAACTTTATCTTGTTAAGCTGCACGGTTGAGGTGCTGTCCAGCGCAATAAAATCGTCGCCAAAAAGCATGTGGTAATCAAAGCGGGCATTATCTATAACCACATCTTTAACGGCAAGCCTTGGCTGGTTAACCATAAAATTCTGGATAGAGGCATAGCCATCTATATGCAGTTCGCCGCCATCCATTTCCATATTTTGCAGGTTAACATGTATGGCATCAAAACCGGTTTTAATTTTATAACGGTTTTGTATGTAAGGCACTATAATGCGGCTGGTATCGGTATTAAAAAATTTAAGGTCGGCCAGGCGGTTACGGGGGTCGGCCATGCCGTTAACCTTCCACGTTTGGGTAATGGTATCTTCGGTAACGTTAATGGTACTCTCCAGTTTGTTATCGGCCAGGCGAAGCTGCTGCATGTTAAGGTTAACCTTGCGGCCCATATCGTTTACACGCAGGGCAAGGTTTTGCAGTTTCATGTCGGTAGGTACCAGGTTAAGCACTTTGGTAAGTATCCTGTAGGCGCGGTCGGCATAGCCATCGCCGGTGTCGGTATCTTCTTCCTTATCTTTTTTGTTGGGACGCATAAACGAGCGGAAATTCCACCCCAGGCTGTCTTTTTTAACCAGCTGTACGTAGCCGTTGGTCATTTCGAGTGTGCCCAGTTGCACATCGCCTAAAAGTATTTTAGAAAGGTTAATACTGGTGGTAACCTGCTCTACCTGCAAAAGGGTATCGGCATTTTTGGGCACAACGGTAATGCCCTTCATCTCTATGCCCGAAAGGCCTTTAAATGAAGCCGACTTTACAGTAAACGAAGCGTTATAATCGCGGGCCATTTTATCGGATACCTTTACTATGGCTTTTTGAAGCGCCATATTTCTGAAGGCAAAAAATGAAACAGCTGCCACTATAAATAGTACGCCCAGTATAATAAGTGCCCTAAAGGCTATTTTTTTAAAATTGAGTTTGCGCATGTAATTTTAACCAAAAAGGTGGGCTGCAACATCTTCTATCTTTGCCACCAGTTTAATTTCTATTAAAGTATTTTTTAATGAGATCTTGTTGTACTTAGATACAAAAATAGTAGAAAATCCTAACTTTTCTGCTTCCAGTATGCGTTGTTCTGCTCTATTTACCGGGCGAATCTCTCCCGACAGGCCAATTTCGCCGGCAAAACAGTAGTCTTTATTAACCGGAATGTCTTCGTTACTGGATAATATAGCGGCAACAACGGCAAGGTCTATGGCAGGGTCGTCTACATTTATACCGCCGGTTACGTTTAAAAAAACGTCTTTGGCACCAAGCCTAAAGCCCGCCCTTTTTTCTAAAACGGCCAATATCATGTTGAGCCTTTTGGCATTATAGCCGGTGGTGCTGCGCTGTGGTGTGCCGTATACGGCAGAGCTTACCAAGGCCTGAATTTCTATCATTAACGGGCGCATGCCCTCTAACGTTGTGGCAATGGCGGTACCGCTAAGCTCTTCTTCTTTATGCGATATTAAAATTTCCGATGGGTTAGCCACTTCGCGCAGGCCGGTGCCCAGCATTTCGTAAATGCCCAGTTCGGCCGTAGAGCCAAAACGGTTTTTAAGCGAACGCAGTATGCGGTACACGTGGTTGCGGTCGCCCTCAAACTGCAGCACGGTATCTACCATGTGCTCCAGTATTTTTGGACCGGCAATGCTGCCATCTTTAGTAATGTGGCCAATAAGTATAACGGGCACATTGCTTTCTTTGGCAAATTTTATAAGCTCGGCGGTAGTTTCCCTTATTTGGGATATACTGCCGGGAGACGACTCAATATAATCGGTATGCAGGGTTTGGATGGAGTCTATAATAACCACCTCCGGCTCTATGGCCTCTATCTGCTTAAAAATATTCTGGGTTTTGGTTTCGGTTAAGATAAAGCAATTATCTGCCGACGGCGTAATACGCTCGGCACGCATTTTAATCTGCTTCTGGCTTTCTTCGCCGCTAACGTATAAGGTGCGGTAAGGCAGCTTAAGCGATATTTGCAGCATAAGCGTACTCTTGCCTATGCCCGGTTCGCCGCCTAAAAGGGTAAGCGACCCCGGTACCAGGCCACCGCCTAACACGCGGTTAAGTTCGCCATCGGTAGTATCCAGCCTCACTTCATGTGCGCTGTCTATTTCGGTAATCCTTAAAGGTTTTGACACCCTTTTGCCATCGCCCGATGTGGGTTTCCAGGCTGTTTTTTCTTCTTTCTGAATAATCTCCTCTACAATGGTGTTCCATTGCTTGCAGGAGTTGCACTGTCCTTGCCAACGGGCATACTGTGTGCCACAGTTTTGGCAGTAAAATGCCGTTTTAACTTTCGCCATTCAACATTAATCCACATTAAGGCCTTCTGCCCTGGTTATCATAAAATCTTTTGTATAATCGCCAACGCTCTTATACGTGTAACTGTTTAAATATACTTTCTTGGCTTTTTTAAGGTTGCCCGTCATTTCGTAATACAGGCCATCATAATACTCGCCAATAATCATTTTTGGGTAATTTTTTTTGGCAAGGTCGGCCAGGTCGCGCAGCTCATCATACATGGTATTCTTCATAATAGCAGCCTCAACCGCCTTAATGTCGTTAATACGCACCGTCATTTTAACGCCAAGGTCTTTTTCTATAATCTGGTATTTTTCTTTAAGATAGTCTACATAACCCGATTTCAGGGTAACAATCTTATCGCGGTACTCTATTGATGAAATTGGCTTGTACGACGAGAACATGCTGTACAGCGCACCCGGCGCACCATAAGGCACAAGGGAGTAATGCGATACATCGCCAAATTTTTCGAAAAAGTACCTAAGGTTAGGATTTTTTACCGCTTTAAGGTTGGTATCAAACGTCATTATCCTTTTTTGCATTTTTTCTACATCGCCATCAGATGTTGCCATATAGAAAAATACCGGCCTTTTAGCCTGCTCCAGCATGGTAGGCACCTGGGTTTCCATATCGGGGGCCAGGGTAGGGCTAAAGCAAATAAAGCCTGTAAACAACGGGTCTTGCTTGTACAGGAAAAAGTTTAAAAAACCTGCTGTGGCATCGTGCCCCGCAATAACTTTAAACGGCGATATGCGGTATTTTTTTTGCAGGTACGGTAAAAGTTCCGAGCTTATAAATTCGTAAAACTGGTTGCTGCTGCCTTCGGGCAGGCCTGTGGTTTCGCTAATGCGGGTATCTTCTTCGCGCTGCTTATCCTCATTCATGTTAATGCCCACAATAATAGCTTCGGGCAGGTCATCCCAATAGTTGGCGTACTGCATAATGCCTTTAAAGGGCTCTACAAGGTACTCGCCATCCAAAACCAGTAAAAGGGGGTACACTTTGCCTTTATCCTCTTCGTAATATTGCGGGAAAGTGATGGTAATATCGCGCGTTGCGTTAAGTTTTGTAGAAATAATTTCCTCTGTCCTTGTCTGGGCAAATAAGGGCAGCGCGGCAAACAAAATGAGTACTAGTAGTTTGTTTTTCATTGCATTACATTTTAGGGGGTAAAATAGCAAGGCAATTTAGTGATTATTTTTTTCTATACAGTAACGGAAGTATTAAAAAAGACAGCCCCCCCAGAAAAATAATCACAGTTACCTGAGATGCCCATACGATCCAGCCAAACGCTGTGCCCGCTGTGTAAGATATACCGTACATGGCATAAATATTGGCCACCGCAACCGGAAAAACACCCAAACCGCCATTGCTAAAAGTAATGGCAATACTGCCCACAACAAATGCTGTGGCAACAGCACTAAAACTTAGGTTAGACGTTTCTGGCAGGCAAAAAATGGTAATGTAAAATACCAATATGTATGTAAACCATATATAAACCGATAGCAGTAAAAAAGGCCATTTGTTGGGCATTTTAAACACACTAAGCACGCCCTCTACAAGGCCGGAAATTTTTAATTTTAGTTTTTTAAGCCACTCTGCTTTAGAGTAAATGTAAAAAATCACCGAGCTTATAAACAAAAGCAGTGCTACCGTGCCATAAACCAGCAGTTTTTGAAAGGGTATGGTAGAGAGATATTCTTTAAGATCGTTAAATTGCAGCAGCACCGTACCGCCCATGCAAAAAAGCAGGATAAAAAGGTCGACCACCCTTTCGGATATTATGGTGCCCAAACCCTTATCAAACGGTACGCCGGCATAGCGCTTAAGCACCAGTGCGCGGCTAACCTCGCCAGATCGGGGTATGGTCATGTTCATTAAATAAGTAATGCACACGGCACCAAACTTTACAGGAAAGGGGGCAGTGTAGCCCATGTGCGCCAGGGTATACTTCCAACGGTAGGCACGGGCCAAAAAGCCGGTAACACCCACAAACAACCCAAGGTATACATACAGGTAATCGGCATTTTTAAAGCTTACGGCTAAGTTGGCAAGCTGCTCTGGCGTTAGCTGCCTGTAGCTGTAAATAATTAAAAAAACTCCCAGGGTTAGTGGGAGTAGTATACTTAAAATGCGGGTTATTTTTTTCTTCAAAACTACGTTAGCGTGTTATCTGTTTCGTTAGGAAACACAATAGAGGGCTTAAATGTCTTGGCCTCTTCAAAATCCAGGATACCGTAAGAAATGATAATAATTATATCGCCCCTTTGTACCTTTCTTGCGGCAGGCCCGTTTAGGGTAATGTCTCCACTGTTCCTGTTTCCTTTAATAATATAAGTTTCTAAGCGTTCGCCGTTATTAACGTTTACTATCGAAACTTTTTCACCTTCAATCATATTCGCAGCCTCCATAAGCGCTTCGTCTATAGTAATGCTGCCTATATAGTCTAAATCGGCTCCCGTCACCTTAACGCGGTGAATCTTGGATTTTACAACTTGAATTTGCATGGCGCAAAGGTAATCAATTTAATGAAATATTATCTATTAGCCTAACATTGCCTAAAAAAACTGCAACAAAAGCCCTGTATTTTGCATTTTCTTTTAAAGTTGCGGGTTCTAAAGTGTCTTCGCGGGCAATTTCAAAATAATCGGGCTTAAATTCGGGGTGGCTTGCAAAAGCTTTTTCAACATACTGTATTACAGTGGGTATGGCCTCATTTTTAAATTTATCGCGGGCTTCTAAAAGCGTTTTGTAAATAAAAGCGGCACCCTGTTTTTCATCGGCGCTAAGCCTCTCGTTCCTGGAGCTCATTGCCAGGCCGTTAGCTTCGCGGCTTATGGGGCAGCCAATAATATTAATGGGCATGTGGTTTTTTTGTACCAGTTTCTTTACAATTTGCAATTGCTGAAAGTCTTTTTCGCCAAAATAAGCATTGGTGGGCTTTACAATGTCAAACAGTTTGCTCACTATGGTGCCTACGCCATCAAAATGGCCGGGGCGGTGGGCGCCTTCCATCTGGTTTTCGAGCCCGTCGAAGCTATAATGCTCAGACTGGGTGTGGCCCTCGTACATTTCGTCTACCGATGGGGCAAAGATAATAATAGCATCGCTAAGGGTTGCTATTTTTGCAGCATCGGCATCTAAGGTGCGCGGGTACTTATCTAAGTCCTCCGGGTTGTTAAATTGTGTGGGGTTTACAAAAATACTTACCACCGTTATGGCATTTTGGCTTACGGATTGCTCCATAAGCGCGAGGTGGCCTTTGTGCAGTGCGCCCATTGTTGGTACAAAGCCTATTGGGCTATTAGCCTGTAAATAGGGCGTTAAGTGCTTTTGCAGGAGGTCTTTTTTGTTGAAAATCAGCATTGCGTGTGTATTATTAACCATGCAAAATTAATATATAGTTATAAACTGCGCAAAAATGTTTAATTTTGCATGAATTTTTACACCCAAATAAATTAAGTATTGAAGATGGAGGATAAGAGGATATTGTACGTATCATCTGAAGTTGTGCCTTATTTGGCTGAGAATGAGGTTTCGTTAATGTCTTACGATGTGCCGAAAATGATTAATGACCAAGGCGGCCAGATAAGAATTTTTATGCCACGTTATGGCAACATAAACGAACGCAGACACCAGTTGCACGAGGTTATCCGCCTATCGGGGATGAATCTTGTGGTTAACGATATGGATATGCCACTTATTATTAAGGTTGCTTCTATCCCGAAAGAACGGATACAGGTGTACTTTATAGACAACGATGAGTATTTTAAAAGAAAAGCAACTTTTAGCGACGAAGACGGGGTACTGTACCCTGACAACGATGAGAGGGCTATTTTTTTTGCTAAAGGCGTTGTAGAAACCGTTAAGAAACTTAACTGGGTGCCCGATATTATACACGTGCACGGCTGGATGGCCGCAATGCTGCCCGTATACATGAAACATTACTATAAAGATGAGGCGCTTTTTGCCGATACTAAAATAGTAACATCTGTATACAGCCAGGGTTTTGAAGGCACGCTGGATAACGAGATGCTTAAAAAGGTATTGTTTGACGATATACCGGCAAGCGATGTAAACGTGCTTGAGGTGCCTAACTACCAAAACATCATGAAGGCAAGTATTGCCCACTCTGATGCCGTTATTATAGCGTCAGACAACCTGTCTGATGAGCTTGTTACATTTATAGAAGCGTCAGGAAAACCATTCCTGGAATTTGTGCCGAAAGATAATTTTGCATCGGCATATACTAATTTCTATAGAAATCAGGTTTTATAGTAAACCTCCTAAAAAAATTGTATGAATAATAGGTCTCCCCTAATAAAGAGTTTTCTTTTTGCCTTAAGTTTAGTTTTTATAGTGTCTGCTTGCGATACTGATTATAATGAGCTTGGATCTGATGTTGTAGATGGCGACATACACAACAGCCTTATAAAATACACCGCTGCCATATCTGCTTACGATGGCCCTTTGGGCAATGTGCAGAGTAATAACCTAACGGTTAATACCCTTGGGGTTTATAAAAATCCCGTGTTTGGCAAAACCATTGCCAGCTATGTTACCCAGGTGCAGCTTGCCACTACAGCACCAACTTTTGATACGCCTGTATTAGATTCGGTTTACCTTTATGTGCCGTATTACAGTACTATTGCGAGCACCGATGCCGATGGCGAAAGTACGTATACCATAACCGATTCTGTTTACGGTAGCCGTACCGATCAATTTAGGTTAAGTGTACTAAAAAATAATTACTACTTAAGAGGTACCGATGCTGCTGCTAATGGCAATATTACACAAAGATATTATAATAACGATAAGCCACTTATAGATGCGCAGGCCGGCGAAAGCCTTTTAGTAGATGCCACAGGCGCTACGCTGCCTAATATTGATTTTACTGTAAGTGCCGATGAGATAGACCGTAAGGCATCTACCACGGCAAACGACCAGAATATTAAAACGGTTGAGAGGCTTGCCCCGGGCATGTTTTTACCGTTAAATAAAAGCATATTTCAGGAGGCTATTATAAACCAGGAAGATACCGGTAAACTTGCCAGTAATAATGTGTTTACAGAGTACTTTAGGGGTATTTATTTTAAAGCAGAGCAAATTGGCGGCCAGGGTGTTATGGTAGCCCCACGTTTTGCAGAGGGTACTATTACATTGCGCTACCGCGATGTAACCCGCAGCAACGGTGCCATTGTTTTAAATGATGACGGTACTACAAAATACACCAGCAAAACGTTAGTGCTTAACCTTACAGGCAACACCATTAACTTTTTTGAGAATACATACGATACAGACTCTGCAATACTATACACTCAACTAATAAATAACTCTTCGCCCATAACCGGAGATGCTAAATTGTATGTTAAGGGTGGCGAAGGATCTGCGGCTTATATAGATATTAACCAAAACTCCATAGATGCCCTTAAGGCAATAAACAATGGTGGCAACAGGGTGCTTATTAACGAGGCTAACCTTATTTTTACCGTTGATGAAACGGCTATGGATTATGCCCCCGAAGGACAAAAGGCTAAAGAGCCAATAAGGCTGTTTTTATATGATGTTAAAAACAAAAGGCCTGTTTACGATTTTTATACCGATGTTACCACGCTTAGCGGTTTTCCTAAATTTAACAAATATATTTTTGGAGGCCTTTACGATACCTATTCGGGTACGGGGGCAACCAAAAGGATAAAAACGTATAAAATGAGGATTACCGACCATATTAACAACCTGGTAAATAAAGATTCTACCAACGTTAAACTGGCGCTTTATGTTACAGAGAGTATAGAGCTTACCAATAACGCTTATGTAAGAACACCTTTTTATGCCGGTACACAACAGGTACAGGCTTTACCGGCTGCATCGGTAATGCATCCATTCGGCACCATCCTTTACGGTAGTAATATACCTGTAGGCGATGCTGATTACGACAAGCGACTTAAGCTTGAAATTTTTTACACTAAACCAGAATAATTAAAAGATTATGTGCGGAATTGTAGGTTACATAGGTCACAGGCAGGCATATCCCATTGTAATTAAAGGCCTAAAAAGGCTGGAGTACAGAGGGTATGATAGCGCCGGGGTTGTATTGTATGACGAAACCGGGCTAAAACTTAGCAAAACTAAAGGTAAGGTTAGCGATTTAGAGGCTCGTGCCGAAAAAGAGATAACCACTACCGGCAACATAGGCATTGGCCATACACGCTGGGCTACACATGGTGTACCTAACGATGTTAACTCGCACCCCCATCTTTCTAACTCGGGCAATTTAGTTATTGTACACAACGGGATTATAGAAAATTACGAGCCCCTTAAAAAGGAGCTTATAAAAAGAGGGTACGTATTTCATTCGGATACCGATACAGAGGTTTTAGTAAACCTTATAGAAGAAGTTAAAAAACAAGAGCACATTAAACTGGGCAAAGCAGTGCAAATTGCATTAAACCAGGTGGTGGGCGCTTATGCTATTGCTGTTTTTGATAAGCAAAACCCCGATGAAATTGTGGCTGCACGTTTGGGTAGCCCCCTTGCCATTGGTGTGGGCGAAGGTGAGTTTTTTGTAGCGTCTGACGCTTCTCCGTTTATCGAATATACGCCAAACGCGGTGTATTTAGATGACGAGGAGATGGCAATCATCAGCCTTAAAAAGCCGCTTAAAATTCGTAAGATTAAAGACGACTCTTTAGTAGACCCGTATATCCAGGAACTGCAAATGAACCTGGAGCAGATAGAAAAAGGTGGTTTTGACCACTTTATGCTTAAAGAAATTTACGAGCAGCCTAACGCTATTAAAGATACCTTTAGGGGTAGGCTTAGGGTAGACGAGGGTATTGTAAAGGTGTCTGGCGTGGAGGATAACCTTCAGAAATTTATGAACGCCGACAGGATAATTATTATTGCCTGTGGTACAAGCTGGCATGCCGGCCTTGTGGCAGAATATATTTTTGAGGAGTTTGCACGCATACCGGTAGAGGTAGAATACGCGTCGGAATTCAGGTACCGTAACCCGGTTATCCGTCCGAATGATGTGGTAATTGCCATATCGCAATCGGGCGAAACTGCCGATACGCTTGCAGCCATTAAACTGGCAAAAGAGCGCGGTGCGTTTGTATTTGGTGTTTGTAACGTTGTGGGTTCGAGCATTAGCCGCGAAACACACAGCGGCGCTTATACACACGCAGGCCCTGAGATTGGTGTGGCGTCTACCAAGGCATTTACCACCCAAATTACGTTGCTAACCCTTATGGCATTGCGTATATCGCGTGCTAAAGGCACTATGGCAAGGGCTGATTATTTCCGCTACTTACAGGAGCTGGAATTAATTCCTGAAAAAGTGCAACAGGCATTAGAGACCAATTTAGAGGTGCAAACTATAGCATCTATTTATAAAGATGCGCCAAACTGCATTTACCTGGGCAGGGGGTATAACTATCCTGTGGCTTTAGAGGGTGCACTTAAGCTAAAAGAAATATCGTACATACATGCCGAAGGCTATCCTGCTGCAGAGATGAAGCACGGCCCTATTGCACTGATAGACGAGCGTATGCCGGTTGTGGTTATTGCACCAAAACAGGAGCATTACGACAAGATTGTAAGCAACATACAGGAAATTAAAGCCCGTAGCGGTAAAATTATTGCCATTGTAACCAAAGGCGATACTCAGGTAAAAGCCCTGGCCGACCACGTTATTGAAATTCCTGAAACCAGCGATGCCCTGTCGCCGCTGTTGGCTACCATACCACTACAGTTATTAAGCTACCACATTGCGGTAATGCGTAACTGTAACGTAGACCAGCCAAGAAATTTAGCAAAATCGGTTACGGTAGAGTAACCTGCTTATATAGTTTACCAAAAGCCCTTAAGAAATTCTTAAGGGCTTTTTTTGTTAAAGCGTAATTTGCTATGTTTGGTGTAGGCCTAATTTGCCTTGGGCTCAATTTATAAATCGGCCTACATCCAAACAAAAGTTAGAAATGATTTACGTTATTTTTTTAGTGGCGGCACTACTTGCGGGCTTCTTTTTATATAAAAAACCTAATAAAGGTGTAGTGGAGGCTTTCCCACAGGGGTGGCTGGAGCTGTTGCAGGACAATGTGCATTTTTACCGCGAACTGCCGGCCGAAAGGCAACCCGAATTCAGGCAGCGCATGATGCTGTTTTTAAGCGAGGTGTATATTGAGGGTGTGGAAATTGAGATTACCGACCTGGATAAGATACTGATTGCCTGTAGTGCCGTAATTCCGGTTTTTGGCTTTAAAGAGTGGCATTACTACAACTTAAGCGGTATTTTGCTGTACCCCGACTATTTTAATAACGATCTGGAATTTGCCGATACCGCTGCGTCGCGCAATATTGGCGGGCTGGTGGGTTCGGGAAGGTTCGAAAAGCAAATGATACTGAGCCGCCGGGCACTGCACCACGGTTTTAGCAACACTACCGATAAAAGCAACACTGGTATTCATGAGTTTGTGCATTTAATAGATAAGATGGATGGTGCTACCGATGGTATACCGGAGCAGTTACTGCAAAAGCAATACATTTTACCATGGCTGGATTTAATGCACAAAACCATGGAGGAGATTAACGACGATAAATCGGATATTCGTGAGTATGGCGGCACCAATCAAGCCGAGTTTTTTGCGGTGGTATCTGAATATTTTTTTGAACGCCCCGATTTGTTAGAAGCCAAACACCCCGAACTGTATAAAATGCTGCACGCGTGTTTTAATCCGCAGGGGTAGGGTTCATGAATTTTACTGAAGCCGCTGAGAATAAATTTTGTGTTAATAAAAATTAATATTTTGCATATGGGTTACATGTATAATGATTTTCTGAAGAACATTAGTCAAAAGTTCTTAAATAATTTTAATGAAATTTCGACAATTTACAATTTTGATTTTGGTGATGAATTTGAAATAGCTTTATGTAAATCCTTGAGAGTTGCCTTGCCAAATTATTATGGTATTTGCAGGGGAAGTATATTCACAGTTGATGGGAATTCGGTCGGAGACGATATAATAATTTACGACCAATTCCATTTTCCAACTTTAAGATTATTGGAAGATAACACATTTGCTCAAAAACAACAAATTCCTTTTGAAGCAGTATTCGCATATATCGAGGCAAAAAACACCTTAATTATAGAGGGATCAGGCGGAAATACAATTGAAAAAGCTTGGTCGCAATGCCAGAATGTAAAGAAATTATACAGACAAGATGTTAAGTATAGTAAATATTCGGTAAATGGTATTCCTTTTTTAAAACCAAAGCCTCATTGGCCAACAAAAGGAAATCCAATTTACACTGCAATATTTTCTCGTGGAGTCAGGAGGAAAAGTAATGAGCAAATTTTGGAAACAAATATTGGAACTAATGAGCTTTTAATAAAAATATCTTCTTTAGAGCAAAGTATGCAGCCGGATTTAATTATAGCAGATTATAGCTCATTAATTATCCCAGCAATTGGTACACAAATTGAATCACCATTTTTTATGGAAGATAAGTCGTTTTATAGTCCTCAAACAACCGATGGATTTGCTTATGGTTTAGGGTTGTCTTTCATGTTCTACGCTTTTGATAATATTAAATTAGGTAAAATTGGCTGGCCAAAAATTATAAGTAATGGTTTGAATATGCATTTAAATGAATAGTAACTGTTAATTTAATAACTATGAAAAAACAACAGCATACAATCCTTCGATGATCTGATTACTGCCGGGCATGGGCAGATTGTAACAGAGAGAGCAGGAATGTCTATGAGGAAAACTCACAAAAGTTTATAATAAGTGAAATGCTTAAACAAGCCCCTCAAAAAATATAACTTCACGTACAATTTCTCAAAAGCAAATACCCTATAACTACAATTAGTGGGTGTATTTAGTAAAATGCGGTTTTTTATTGCAAAAAACGCAATATTAAAATTTGCATAATTGGGTAATAAAAAACTATCTTTGCACTCGAAAAAAATAGGTTTTTTCAAAAACGATAAATAGCTGTTTAATAAATACATAAGCAATGTCTAAAGTAATAGGAAAAGTTGCACAGATTATCGGGCCGGTGGTAGATGTGGTGTTTGACACCGAAAATACCGCGCTTCCAAAAATCTACGATTCATTAGAGATCACTAAAAAAGATGGTTCATTATTAGTACTTGAGGTACAATCGCACGTGGGCGATAACATCGTTCGTACCATAGCAATGGACTCAACAGACGGCCTTAGCAGGGGTTACGAGGTTACCGGTACAGGTGCTCCTATCCAGATGCCTATTGGCGGTGATATTTACGGACGTTTGTTTAATGTAATTGGAGACGCTATTGATGGTCTTGGTAACCTGCCTAAAGCAGGCGATAGTGGATTGCCAATTCACCGTTCGGCACCAAAATTTGAAGATCTTTCTACTTCATCAGAGGTTTTATTTACCGGTATTAAAGTAATCGACCTTATCGAGCCTTATGCAAAAGGTGGTAAAATTGGATTATTTGGTGGTGCTGGTGTTGGTAAAACAGTACTTATACAGGAGTTGATTAACAATATAGCTAAAGGTCACGGTGGTCTTTCGGTATTCGCAGGAGTAGGTGAAAGAACACGTGAGGGTAACGACCTTTTAAGAGAGATGCTTGAGTCTGGCATTATTAAATATGGCGACGACTTTATGCACTCTATGGAAAACGGTGGCTGGGACCTTAGCAAAGTAGATAAAGCAGGTATGAGGCAATCTAAGGCTACATTTGTTTTCGGACAGATGAACGAGCCGCCGGGAGCCCGTGCACGTGTTGCTTTATCAGGCCTTACCATTGCAGAGTATTTTCGTGATGGTGCTGGCGAAGCACAAGGTAAAGACGTACTTTTCTTTGTAGACAACATTTTCCGTTTTACACAAGCGGGTTCTGAGGTATCTGGTCTGCTTGGCCGTATGCCGGCAGCGGTAGGTTACCAGCCTACACTTGCTACAGAGATGGGCGCTATGCAGGAGCGTATTACATCTACCAAAAAAGGGTCTATTACATCGGTTCAGGCGGTTTACGTACCTGCGGATGACTTAACCGACCCGGCACCGGCTACAACCTTTGCCCACTTAGATGCAACAACATCACTTTCTCGTAAAATTGCCGAGCTTGGTATTTACCCTGCGGTAGACCCGTTAGATTCTACTTCAAGGATTCTTACCCCGCAAATTCTTGGCGATGAGCACTACAACTGTGCACAACGTGTTAAAGAAATATTACAAAAATACAAGCAGCTACAGGATATTATTGCTATCCTTGGTATGGAAGAGCTTAGTGATGAGGATAAACTATCTGTATCGCGCGCACGCCGTGTACAACGTTTCCTTTCTCAGCCGTTCCACGTAGCAGAGCAGTTTACAGGTATACCTGGTGTACTTGTAGATATTAAAGATACCATTAAAGGCTTTAACATGATTATTGATGGCGAACTGGATCACCTTCCTGAAGCTGCCTTTAACCTTAAAGGTACCATTGAAGACGCTATAGAGGCCGGACAAAAAATGCTTGCCGAAGTATAATAATAGTTATCGGGTTGTGGGTTTTGTGTTCAGGGTTTTATAACCCGTAACTCAAAACCCGTAACACGTAACCCAAAACTAAAACTATGTTATCATTAGAAATAGTATCGCCGGAAGGCCATTTGTTTAAAGGCGCAGTAACATCGGTTACTGTACCGGGTGTAGATGGCGAATTCCAGATGCTTAACCACCACGCCAACATTGTTTCGATATTGGTGCAGGGAAACGTTAAGATTGCGGTTCCTGATTTTAAAACCAATGCTGCTTTTTCAGACAGGTTTACAAAATCAGACAAAGACCAAAAGTTCGTACTGCCTATTACAGCGGGTACATTAGAACTTAAAGACAACAGAATCATTATTTTGGTTGATTAGAAATTCATCTATACTTACTAAAAACCCTTCTTAGCAATAAGAAGGGTTTTTTTTATGGGAGATTTAGATTTTGGTGTATACCTTCTTTTGCCTGACTTTACCCGATGCCGTTATTGCGAGCGCAGCCTGCGGAGCGCAGCAATCTATTTAAGATTAAATGGTTTGCGTTTGGTTTATTAGAATGGTGTGAAGCTGCAAAACCTGAGCAAATCCGCGTCTGCGCAGCACCCGTGCCGTCCCCGCCTGTACCATTCGGGCAGGCGCGTTCCATTTTATTTCGCAAAGTTTCAATAATGAGATAGCTTCGTGCCTCGCAATGACGGTTTCGGGTAATGTTTGAATAACTTTTTAAAAATCTGTGCAAATCAGCGGCTGCGCAGCACCCGTGTCATCCGCGTTCCATTTTAATCCGGGCAGGCGCGTTCCATTTATCCAGGTTTACAATTTATTGTCATCTACAAATTCCATAATATCGCCGGGCTGGCAGTCCAGAATTTCGCAAATAAGTTCGAGGGTGCTAAAGCGTATGGCCTTGGCCTTGCCCGTTTTTAGAATGGAGAGGTTGGCGGTGGTTATGCCCACTTTTTCGGCCAGCTCGTTACTGCGCATTTTGCGTTTGGCCAGCATAACGTCCAGGTTTATAATTATAGGCATGGTTAAATGGTTAATTCGTTTTCTTCGCGTAAAAAAGCGCCCTTCTTAGCCATACAGTGCAACACTAATATCAATTTGCCTAATAGGTAAAACATTAAAAAAACAGGTATTTCTGTTACAAACAGTTGTATTGCATTAAAAAAAATGGCTCCAAATGCACACAATAATAAATACCGGCCTTTGGCAAAAAGTATAATACCTGTGCCGGCACGTTTTATTTGTTGAGCCTGCTCTTCGTAAAAAATAGTATGCGCTTTAAACTTTACAAAACATTGGCGTAAACGTATTAAAACACGTGTAAAATAAGTAAGCAAAAAACCATAGCACAGGCAATACCAGGGTAAAAACTGGGCTTGGTAACTACCGTATTTATGGTTAGGCGCAAGGGGGGTAAAATAATGGTTTAATAAGCTTAAAGAAGCATCCTGATAATACATACAGGCACCAAAGCAAATAAACTGATATCCGGCCATGCACGCAGCTACTACAATTGCAACCCGCAATGCCAGTAGTATAATGTTTAAATGGTGTTTCATAACTAAACAGTTAGTTCGTTCTCTTCACGTAAAAACTCGCCTTTTTGTGCCATGTAGTGCAGCAGTAAAACAAATTTACCTATCAGGTACAGTGCAAAAAACCAGGGCAGCTCGGTTAAAAATATGGCTATATTGGCATATACCAGGGTGCCCAGGGTGCAAAACAGCAGGTACTGGCATTTGGCAAAAATAATAATGCCACTGCCGGCCGACTTAAACTCTGCCGATTGCCGCTCGTAAAACACATGGCCATTTTTTAAATTGGCCAGGCTTTTGTGCAGTTCTAACAGCTTAAAGATAAGGTAGATTAATAGTAGTAAGTACAGCGATAAAAACACCGGTGTACCCCAGGCGGGCGGTATTATAAACTGCGGAATTTTAAATTGGGGCAGGTACGAGTCGACAACCGTTTCGGCATTGGGGTTTAAAATGCTGTCGTAAATGTTTAAAGCATAAAAGGCAACCATGCCAAAAACCAGTACTATAGCGGCACGCAGGGCCAACA
Organism: Flavobacterium subsaxonicum WB 4.1-42 = DSM 21790; assembly: GCF_000422725.1. GTDB lineage: Bacteria > Bacteroidota > Bacteroidia > Flavobacteriales > Flavobacteriaceae > Flavobacterium > Flavobacterium subsaxonicum. The sequence continues at coordinate 20,006 of NZ_KE383910.1, read as the reverse complement.
GTATAATGTTTAAATGATATTTCATGGGGTTATACTGTTAAGTCGTTTTCTTCTTTAATGTTTTTTGCCATCAGGAACACTTCGCTCAATACCATAAAAAACAGTCCCAGGCCAACGGTTAATATAGACTGATTAAAGCCCTCTGCAGAAATTTCTATCAGCTTTTGTGCGGCCAGGCAGTAACCAACGTAAGATAGTACCATGATAAAGTAACCTATTATAATGGCCTTACCAATTTGGTTAAAGTTTTTAATAACATCGTCGTGAAATATCTTTTTCTTCTGGAAAAGCTCCAGTACATTTTTAAAGAGGTAGAGGGCATAGGTAAAAAACGCGAAGCCAATGCCCAGGGCCAGCATTAGTATAAGGGTTTCTACGGTGGTGGTGGTTGCGGCTTCGCCATTAATTTTTACAGGTACACTTTCCGGAAATACCGCTACCATTAGTATAAAGGGCACGTAAAAAAAGATCCCGATAAGGCACAGCACAAACAGTATTTTTGTTAAGGTTTTAAGTAGTGATAAATTTTTCATGGTTTGATTGTTTTGATTCAGCAAATATATATAAATTATTGATAAACGATAACAAAAAGCCGAAAAACAATATTTTTGTTTTTTTACATTACATTTTATTTGTGTATTTTTGAGTTATGAAAAGTCTTCCGCAATCGTTAGTAGACAAGCTGGCCGAACGCAGCCGTAACAATTCGCTCAGGGTTTTGGGCTGTGAGCATACTATGGCCGACTTTTGTTCTAACGACTATCTTGGGTTCTCTGCCTCCCGATTGATATTCGACGGGGCGCATAAATACCTGCTTCAAAACAACATAGTGCACAACGGCGCAACGGGGTCGCGCCTAATATCGGGCAACCACGGGCTGTATACCATTACAGAGCGGTACCTGGCGGCGTTTCATAATATAGATAGCGCGTTGGTGTTTAACTCCGGTTACGATGCCAATGTGGGGTTTTTTTCGTGCGTGCCGCAAAAGGGCGATGTGGTGCTGTATGATGAGTACATACACGCCTCTATACGAGACGGTATACGCCTTAGTAATGCCAGTGCCTATAAGTTTGCGCACAACAATATTGAGGTGCTTACAGAGGCTTTAAAACGGCATAGGGAAAGGAGCCTTGAGGCGGAAGTGTTTATAGTAACCGAGTCGGTTTTTTCGATGGATGGCGACAGCCCCAATTTGCCCGCGCTGGTTTTACTTTGCGCCGAATACAATTGCAGGCTGGTGGTAGATGAGGCCCATGCACTGGGCGTTTTTGGCAACAAAGGCGAGGGTATGGTGCAGCAGCTGGGCCTGCAGGATAAGGTTTTTGCGAGAATAGTAACTTTTGGCAAAGGGCTTGGATGCCACGGCGCGGCGGTATTAGGGTCGGCAGGGTTAAAGCGGTATTTAACCAATTATGCCCGCAGCTTTATTTACACCACCGGTTTGCCGCCCCACTCTTTAGCCACCATTTTAACGGCCTATAACTACCTCGAACAATGTGTTGAAGAGCGTAACAAGCTAAAACATATCATAAGTTTTTTTAAATCGGAAATCGAAAGATTGGAGCTGAAAAGCTTTATAGATAGTAGCTCTGCTATACATTGCATGGTAATTTCCGGTAACGAAAATGTAAAAATTATATCGTCAGTTTTACAAGAAAAAGGCTTTGGCGTAAAGGCCATACTTTCGCCTACGGTGCCACAGGGGCAGGAGCGGCTGCGGTTTTGCCTGCACTCGTTTAACACACAAGAGCAGATAACCCAAATGCTGGAACTGCTTAGTTCTTCTCTCCCTTCTTCATGATCTTTTTTACCTCCTCATCATGCTCTGCGCTTTTTTCCTTCAGAGCCTGGGCTTTTTTAGTCTTTCGTTCCCGCTTTTTAAACCAATTGCTGTCTTCTTCGCCAAAAAGGTAGGCATAGGGCTGGGTGTCAGGGCTCAGCTCAAAGAGCTTCTTCATAATCGCAATGGTTGGGATTATGAGTATCATGCCCAGTATACCCCAAATAGCACCGCCAATAAGCAAGCCTAAAAAGGTTACCAGCGCATTTAGGCTAACGTTGCCCCCTGTAATTTTTGGTGTAAGAACCGCACCTTCAAGCAGTTGTATTAGTGTAAATGCTACTACTACTGCCATAGGGTAAAACAGGCTGTCTTTGGTTATAAGCGCAAACAAAAACGGCAGTATGGCCCCTAACGATGGCCCTAAGTACGGAATAATGTTAAGCATACCGGCCAGTACCCCAAAAAATATGGCGTGCTTAATGCCCAGCGCAAACAGTACGGCGGTATTTACCACGGCCAGTATAAGCATTACCTTGCCGGCCCCTAATATGTAGGCATGTACAATTTTTCGGATGGAGGTTAGTTTGTCCAATAAGAACGTATTGTCCTGTTTACTAAATACTTTGGTAACAAACACGGCCAGGTGATCGCGGTAAATAAGCAAAAAGAATATAAACACCGGCAGCAGTATAATGTTAGATATGGTGTTTAGTGTGCTGAAAACCAATTGGGTAGTGCCGCCTTCTTCGGGCTGTACAATTTCTACGGCCTTTTTCATTTCGAAGCCTCGGGGCATACCCAAGTCAAAACCAAAGGTATCCATGCACCAGCGGTTAGCCTCTATAACAAAGGTGTTTAGTTTTTCGGTAAGGCCATCGCCCAGATCGGCCATAAAGCCGCGCACCTGTAAGTAGATTAAAAAGAAGACACCGCCAATAACGGTTATAAATAGCAGTAGGCAGATTGCAGCGGCAATGCTACGGGGTATCTTGCGGCGTTCCAGCCTGTTGCAGGACGATGTTAGCAGCATGGCAATGTAGCCCGATACCAAAAGCGGCACCAGGATAGTCTTGGCAACTATCATAAAAAAGATAATTATGATAATTAGCAGGGCTATAAAAACCGTTTTAATGTAGTTGGGTACTTTTAGTTCCATATCAGTAAAAACGTGTTAAATTTTAAATGCTTCTACTCAAAATTAGTAATTCTAATATCCTTAAGTGGTAATATTATATTAAAATTACCTGTATGCTTTTATAAAACTATGCAGGCATACTTTCTTTAAAAAATGGCAGGTAACTATTTTGTATTTTTGGAGCTCGCTTTACAATTGCGGGCGTGTTGCAAAATAACGCTAACTCAAAGTCCGAAAGTGAAATATTAAGCCTTTTTGGGTCAGAATATATAATAAAAATACTACATGAAATTATTTATAACAGGCATTGGTACCGATGTGGGCAAGACCATTGCGGCGGCCATTGTAACCCAGGCCCTGGAGGCCGATTACTGGAAACCCATACAGGCCGGAGACCTGCAAGATTCTGACAGCCATAAGATTAAGAAGTACCTTAGTAATGATAAGACGGTTATACACCCCAACAGCTACGCACTAAACACCCCGGCAAGCCCTCACCTGGCGGCAGAGTTGGATGGGATTACTATAGATGTTAGTCAAATATCTGAACCAGAGATAACTAACGACCATTTGGTTATAGAAGGGGCGGGGGGCATTTTTGTGCCGCTTAACGCGGAAGACACTATTATTGACCTTATTAAACCCGACTATAAAGTAATAGTGGTGTCGCGCCATTATTTGGGGAGTATTAATCATACGCTACTGACAATTAATGCGTTACAGCAACGAAACATTGCTATTGCCGGTATTGTTTTTAATGGCGATGCACTGCCTTCATCAGAAGATATCATATTGAGCAAGACGGGGTTAACCCTGATTGGCCATATTGAAAACGAGCCTTATTTTGATGCTAACGTTATTGCCGATTATGCCGATAATTTTAGGGATAATTTGTTGAAATTGAATGATTTAAAAAATTAAAGTTGAAAGATTTAAACGATAATAATAAAAAAGGAACAGGTACGGTAGCTATTGATAATCAGTACCTTTGGCACCCTTACACACAGCACAAAACGGCTGCAACGCCTATTGCCATTACCCGTGGCGAAGGCGCCCTTTTATGGGATGAAGATGGCAAACAGTATATAGATGCCATAGCCTCGTGGTGGGTTAACCCCTTCGGGCACAGCAACAAACACATTGCCGACTCCATCTATAAGCAGCTTACAACGCTGGAACATGTGCTGTTTGGCGGCTTTACACACCAACCTGCCGTGCAGCTGGCACAACGCCTTATGGCTATACTGCCTGATAATCAGCGTAAACTGTTCTTTTCAGATAACGGGTCCACCGCGGTAGAAATTGCTATAAAGGCCTCATTACAATACTTTTACAACAAGGGCGAGAAGCGCACAAAGATAATAGCCTTTGAAAATGGCTTTCATGGCGATACCTTTGCGGCCATGGCAGCCAGCGGTATCTCGTTCTTTACCGAGGCATTTCGTGGGTCGCTGATAGATGTGCAGCGTATTCCTGTACCCGTAAAGTGCAGAGAACAAGATAGTTATGATGCTTTACAGGAGTTGGTTGCAACAGGCGCGTATGCCGCCTTTATTTTTGAACCCCTTGTTCAGGGAGCTGCCGGAATGGTTATGTACGAGCCGGAAACCCTTGATAACCTGATAGCTATCTGCAAACAGCACGGCGTATTTACCATAGCCGACGAGGTAATGACGGGTTTTGGTAAAACAGGCAAAAACTTTGCCTGCGATTATCTTAGTCAACAGCCTGATATGATGTGTCTTAGTAAGGCACTTACCGGTGGTACCATACCTATGGCTATTACCACTTTTACCCAGCAAATATTTGATGGCTTTTATGATACCGATGTTAATAAAGCACTGTTTCACGGGCATACGTTTACGGCCAACCCAACCGGCTGTGCGGCGGCACTGGCAAGCCTGGACCTGTTGCTGACTGATAGCATGCAGGCCAACATACAGCGCGTAAACAGCAGGCACTTAGCGTTTAAGGCGGTGATAGAAAATCATCCTAAGGTTAAGACTGTCAGGGTATTGGGCGTTATACTGGCATTGGAAATTGTGCGTGAAGGCAACGAAGATTATTACGGCGACTTTAGAAACAAACTTTACGATTTCTTTATAAGTAAAGGTGTAATAATGAGGCCGGTAGGTAACATTGTGTATGTACTGCCGCCCTATATAATTACGGATGATTTGTTGGCAACCATCTATAAAACCATAGAAGAAGCCATAGATACTATTAACTAACAGCCACTAATACAGTAACATAACATTGTTTTATGTTTGACGTATTTTTGCAGAAAATAAACATACTTTGGTAACACCTGTTTCCATTACGGCTATAGCTTCTTTTTCTCCTTTAGGTGTTGATCCTGAGGGGGTTTGGCAGCAGTACCTCGATACCGATTCGCTTATAAAAAGCAATGTTGTAGGCGGTAAAAACGTGCCTACAGCAGCGCTTTCCGGTGCGTTAGTGCAAGAGGTTGAGGTACTTAAAAACTCAAATCCCAATTATAAAAGCCTGGATAAGTCGGTTTTATATGCCATGCTGGCTTCGCGGCAGGCAGTGCAGCGATCGGGCTGGGGCACAGATGACATTTTTGGCGTAAACATTGGTTCATCGCGCGGAGCTACTGAGCTGTTTGAGAACCACTTCGAAGAATTTTTACAGACCGGCAAGACCGCTGTGCAGGCATCGCCCGCTACTACGCTTGGCAATATCTCATCGTGGGTGGCGCAGGACTTAAAGAGCAACGGCCCCGATATATCGCACTCCATTACGTGTTCTACGGCCCTGCACGCGCTTTTAAACGGTGTGGCATGGCTACGTGCCGGTATGGCTACTAAGTTTCTTGTAGGGGGCAGCGAGGCGCCTTTAACGCCGTTTACCATTGCCCAGATGCAGGCCATGAAAATATATTCTAACAGTACCGATGCCTATCCGTGCCGCGCTTTAGATTTGGATAAGACACAAAGCAGCATGGTGTTGGGCGAAGGGGCGGGTATGGCGTGTTTAGAGCTGGGGTATGTTCCTGATGCACTGGCCTATGTAGAAGGTATCGGCTATGCTACCGAGGTGCTGAAACACAGCGTATCTATTTCTGCGGAAGCAGATTGCATGCAAAAATCGATGCGTATGGCGTTAGAGGGTATAGACCCCAATGATATCGACGCTGTAGTCATGCATGCCCCGGGAACGGTTAAAGGCGATACATCTGAATATGCTGCTGTGCAACAGGTGTTTGGCACTAACCTGCCGCTGCTTACCACCAACAAATGGAAGATAGGCCATACCTTTGGCGCATCAGGGCTGCTGAGCCTGGAGTTTGCTGTTATGATGCTGCAACACAACCATTTTATACCTTCGCCGTTTATGCCGCAACAGGAGGGCAGGCCCCTTAAAAAGATACTGGTAAATGCGGTTGGCTTTGGCGGTAATGCGGTAAGCGTGGTGGTTTCGAAGTAAATACACAGTATTAATGCCAGTCATTAGCTTTTAACCACAAAGCAATGGGGATTGATTAATCACAAAGTCAGGAACGACAACCATCTAAAATGGAAGAACACAGGGTAGTGGTTATTGTGTTTATTATAAGCTGTTTACGAAACGATTACAAATAAAAAACCCCGGGGTTTACTACGTCCCGAGGCAATACATCCAACTAAAAAATTACTAAAACATTATAGCGCATAACGCTATAATATATTGTGAGCCTTGCTGTTATAGATTCTGTAGCAGGACCGGCTATGTTGTTTTTTTATTTAAGAAATAATTTTTAGTTTACCCCGGGGTTTACTACGTCCCGGGGCTACATCCAACTAAAAAATTACTAAAACATTATAATGCATAACATTATAAAGTTGCTGTGTGCCTGCGTAAGGCTGTTATGGTACAGTAACGCAATTGGCAGTTTTATTAGTATAGCAATTTAAGCTTTTAGTTTGCCCCGGGGTTTACTACGTCCCGGAGCTACATCCAACTAAAAAATTACTAAAACATTATGACTATATTAATTCATCATAATTTTCTTTGAAACAACCTGGTTGTTATCCAGTGTTATTTGTATTATAAGTACCTGTTGTGCTACGTTTAAGCTGTCTGTAGCAAAGGTAGTATTATCTATGTTATTCTTAGTGTAAACATTTTTGCCAAGCATATCAAACACGGTTACTGTTTTAATAGTAGCAGGTGCTTCTATGTTTATTTGTTTGCCATCGCGGTATACAACCAGTTGTTTAGCATCTACCACAGGGGTATCTGTACCAAGCTCGCCTTTTAGGGCATACACAACTTTAAAGCGGTTGTTAAAGGTACCGGCTTCGGTTGTAAAGGTATAGCTGCCATCGGCAAGGTTACGCATAGATCCGGTAAAGGTATCTACAAGATAAATAGCCTGATCTGTGCTAAAAACACCATCTTTATGGTCTATGGCAATATCAAACTGTCCGGCTGTTGCTGCGGTGTAACCCATTGCTACCGTATCGTTTACTGTAAAGCTGCCACGCGATTGGATTATCAAATGTAATGAATCTGTTTGTGTTTGCAATACAGAATATAAACTAATATTGCCTGCTGCAAGGGCTTTACCATCGTAACCATTATCATAGTCAAGAGTAGTTGCAGGGTTGTAAGCTACAATAGCCTGGCTAAATGCACCAAGAGTGTTAGTAGCGTTAAGCCATACGCGGCCTTCAGTTACTACATTTTCTGCAGTGCTTGTACTGTCCTGGGCAGTTTTAAAGAAATACTCAGAGTTATTTTTTACACGCATGTTGTTTCTAAACACTACCTCTTTAGCTCCTTTGGCCTCTACTATAAAGCCCTGGCCTGTGTTAAGCACACCTTTATCGGCATCTATGGTATACGGGTCTTTAATAAGCAGGTTACCATCTTCGCTGGTTCCGCCCGGTGCCTGATTTGCACTATAACCTGTAAGGTTTATTACAGAGTACGTTGTTTGTTCAGAGTCGTTTGTTTTTCTCCAAAAGTACATTGTAGCATCTATAACATCTATATTTTGAGTTAAGAAGTCTTTTATACTTATTGGCGATGGGTATGGGTTACCAATTGCGTTGTAGCGTGCTGTTGGAGCAGCGCCATACTCTAAAGCAATTTTAATGTTACCATTATTTGGCGTACCCTGAAAAGCACCTGCAAAACTAATGCGCTCATTACCCTGGTAGTACGCGTTGTTTGGTGTACCGTTAATTGCATTAGGCATGCGTATAAGATAACCTTTACCTAAAGCAAATTTGGTAGTGGTAATAGCTGTAATAGACTGGTAGATGTTGTTAGCAGTAATAAACTGATAAAAACGTGAAGCCGATGTAAACGGAGAGAATGTAGCAAGCGACTGGTAGCCGGTAGTTCTTGCATCTGTAACCGGGGCACTCCACATGGTGTAATCCAGCCTTTTAAGAAAGCCGCTGTTTCTTTTAATTACGGCAGTACCTGCATTTTTGTCGTTTTCTACCTGTATTAGGTTAGAGCCGCTTTCTACTGCAAAGGTAGCACCGGTGGCAATGTTTAGCGTGTGCTGAACAATTACATTGGCATTGGTTGTAAAGTTAACATTGGCACCTGCAAGCACATAAATAGAACAAGCATTAAATGTACCACCTGCTTTAACGTAGTCGCCATTAAAAATAACATCTTTATAAGCGGTAGGTTCGCCATTGCTCCAATGCGTGCCGTTAGCCCAAAGTGTTGTGCTGTAGGTTGTAGAGCTATCGCAGTAAATACCGTCGTTAGAGCCCGGTTGTGGCAAGGTTAAAACACCCCACTCATCTGCACCCATATCCGGTGTTGCAGTGTTTCTTTTTTGGCCGTCTATATCTTTAGTAACAAGGGTTAACGGTGTACCTGTATTATTAAGGCCTGTATTTTGTGCGTTAGCGGTATCCAGGTGCAAATCTGTAGCGGTAGCAAACACAGGGATGATATTGGTAGAATTTGCCTCTTTATTGGTAGTAGTTTTCCATGCTTCAAACGTAGTTATGTAGCCGGCATTAGCATCATTATACCATGTAGAGTTAGTACCTATGTAACCAAATTTATTTGATGATGATAAGTTATTGTAATTAAATACAAAGTTTGCGTTATTAATATCTGCTGCTTCCTTAGTTATCATTATTGCACACCTAAGGCCTGTACCGGTCTGATTGTTAGCAAATACGTTGTTTTTAACATCGCAGCTTGTAACGCCTCCGGCAACATATAATGCTGATGAAGCACCGCCATTGGTGGGGTTAGTAATTAAATTAACTGTGTTATGGTATATTTTATAACCACCACCCTGCGCTAATACAATACCGTGTCCGTTTTTGGCAGAATCTCCTGCGCCGTAACCCGATACATTGGCAATAAAGTTATTGGCAACAAGTATATTAGATGTTGCATTACTTGAGTTTAATACAATTCCTCCAAAATAGTTACCCTCATCTAAAGTTTTTGTAAGTGTTTTTATGTCGTTTTTAAGGATAGATCCATTTTGTGAGTTACCCTCTACACATATACCTGATGCAAGTAACGATCCGCCTGAACTATCCCTGTAAAGGTTGTAGATAGAGTTTTCTGTGTACTCAAAGCCGTTTACGTTGTTAAAATAACCCGGCTGTATGATAGTTTCGCTGTTGTTTTCGGCACCAAGGTCGTTTTGATGTACAATTACGTTAGTAGTTGGAGTAGTAGCGTTTCCGTTAACATAAACACCCTGTTTAACATTGGTAAAGTCGTTACTAAAAACAGTTAGCTTATTGTTGTTTGCGACAGCTGTAGAAGCTGCATTTATATTATCAGAACCACCGCTGTAAATACCTGCACAAAATGCCCATGCATTGTTTTTATTAAGCATTTTTATGTTAGTATACTTAATAGTAATGTTAGTTGCTCCTGCACCGGCTGCTGTAGTAGATGCGATCCAGAATATAGCACGCTCAGAATCTCCCTGGTTGTCTTTATGTATTACAGTAAGGTTTCTGGTAGTACCGCCTGTAGCATTACTTCCATCAAAAACTATGTTATCGCCACCTACAATTTTAAATACACTTTTTAGGTAGTCGCCTGTAGCTTCTATGCTTACAAATTTACCTGTAGCCGGTTTAAAAGTTACTGTGTTTGTAGCCGATGTACCTGTAAACTGGTTTATCTGGATAGGGAAAGCCTCTCCAGTTGCATTGGAGTATAATGTATTTGTAAGTAAAAACGTTACCGGGCACTGTACGCCTTTAAGGTTTAAGTCGGTTACGGCAGCCGTAATAGTGGCATAGTTACCACCGTTACCAACAGTATATGTTCCGCATAATGCGCCTGTCGAAGGTTGATTAATCACACTAATAGATACTGTGGCAGTGCTGCTTAGGTTAAAGCTGTTGGTAATTTTATAGCTAAAAGTATTGGTGCCGTAAAAACCATTTACCGGTGTGTAGGTAATAGTATTGTCGGCATTTATTACCACATCGCCATTGGCAGGTGCAGTAACAATTTCTATAGATTTTAGGGTAGCGTTGGCACCCACAACATCGTTAGACAATACATTTAAAGTAATTGCATTATTTTTTGCTGTAGTTGCGCTATCGTTAGTGGCTGTTGGTGCCACAGTTTGCACAACTGTAATGTTTATAGTGCCATTGGTAGATTTACCATTGCTGTTTGTAACCGTATACGTTACAACGGCAGCACCTATGTAGTTATTAGTTGGAGTATAAACAACTCGTTTATAGCTATCAATTGTACTTGTACCATGGGTTGTGCTTACAAGGCTAATTGTGCTAATAGTTCCGCTGCCGGCAATATCGTTAGCAAGTGCATCTATAGTAACTGCAATGTTTTTACCTGTATTTGCAGTATCTGGATTAGCGGTAGGGCTTGCAAATGGTGTTACAGTAATGTTTACTGTAGCGGTCGACTGTTTGTTGTTGGCATCTTTTACAGTGTAAGTAAAAGAGTCGGCGCCACTGTAGCCCACTGTAGGGGTATAGGTAATAGTATTATTGCTGTTTACTGTAACCGTACCGTGTGTAGGGTTGGTTTTTGTTAGCGATGATACTACGATAGTTGAACCAAAAGTATCGTTACTTAATACACTGATTGCAATAGACGAGTTTTGCACTAAAGTAACCGTATCTGTATTAGCTGTAGGGCCAACAAAAGGGGTTACTGTTACGTTAACTGTACCGGTAGCTGTATAACCGCCTGTTGTGCTGGCTATAGTATATGTAAATGATGTTGAACCTGTAAAGCTACCCGGATTGTAATTGATTGTTTTGTCTGAATTTACAGTAACAGTACCTTTGCCTGCAGGTGGCTGGCTAACGGCTAAGCTGTTGTTGTTGATAGTTAAACCGGCAGATGCCGTATCGTTACCTAAAATATTAAAGTTTGATACTGTTGTAGCCTCTGTAGTGGTAATGTTATCGGCAATAGCCTGTACACCTGTAGAAGAAACTACTTGGCCAGTAATATAAGGGCCAACAGAGCCTCCTATGCTATGCTGTAGCCTAAAAAGTGTGCCATCCCAGCTGTTTGTTCTTTCGTAAGCATAAAGCCTTATATATAGTGTTTGGCCAGAGTTTACTGTTATTCCTGATAGGTTAATGCTTTTTTCTGTAATAGCTTGTTTTGCAGTAGTAGTTGTGCTGCCAGTTATAAGAGTACCATTGTTAGTAAATGCTGAACTTGTAGAATATCTAACCTCAAATTTATTTGGGCCACTTGCCTCGTCAACAAAATAATTAAAGTTAAGCGCGCTAAGATTTATATTGTAATTAGTGTTAGCGCTTATTCTAAACTCAATATATTTTGTATAATCGGGAGTAGTTGATGTAGGCCATGCAGAACTGTGAAATGCATTGGGGTTACCCCAGTTTTGGGTTGCAAAGTTAACGTTGTTACCAGATATATTGGCAGATGTAATGTTGGCTACAAGTACTGATGCGGTAGGTTGTACGTTGGTACCTTTCCATTGCACTAGTGTTGTTTGCGAAAAGCCAATAAAAGGCAATAGCAATAGTAAAATTAATGCTTTTTTCATTTTGTTTAGTAAAGTAATTTTAGGTAGTTATGGGGGGCATAACTATTCTGGGTGCTTTTTTTAGAATGTAATTTTTGTGTTATAAAAACAATTGTATTCTTAATTTTTGAAGATTTAACTGCAATGATCAGTTGCGTATGTTATATCTTATTTAAACTATATTTCTCATTTTAAGTGAGAAATTTACGGTGTTTACAATATAAATAAGGGGGCGATTTTTATATTAAAAAATAGCATTAGGGCGGGGCGGCCTTAATATTGTAGTTGTGTTGTCTTTGTGTTTTGCATGGTTTTGTTTTAGTAATAATAGTAATTAGTATGATGTATGCAAACGCCGTTTAACTGTTGCTTGCTGAGGACAAAGTAACTACATTATTATTATATCTTAAAGAAATGTTAATAGACAAAACATAGACAAGTCAAAATTTGACTAATAAATACGCATTGATAATCAATTGGTTACGGATGACGTGCAAAATTAATAGACAAAATGCATAGACATAGCTAAAATAAGCGTCGTGCGTAGCTAAATATAGTCTGAAAATATTATGAAAACTTTAACTTATAGGTCGGACAGTAATTTCTCAAAATCGGCATCATCCTGCAATTCCATTTTTTTACGGATGCGGTATTTTTTGGTAATTACACTCTCGTGAGAAATTTGTAATAGCGATGCAATTTCTTTATTGGTAAGTTTTAGTTTGATGAGCGAACAAAACTCCACATCGTTTTTTGTTAGCTTAGGATATTTATTTACAAGCGATGATGCAAACTCCGGGTTAAGATTGTTGAAGCGTGTTTCAAACTGGTTCCAGTAATCTTTTTGTTTTACAATTTGCTGAAGCTCTTTTTTAATCTCGGCAATATTACTGGAGTTGTTAACCCTGGCAACAAGATCGTTTATATGATCATAATAACTGGCAAGGCGCAAGGCCATAGAAGTTACCTCACGCTGTTTTTCGTCTATAATAGTTTTCTGGCTGTTGCTTAGTTCCTGCTCGTAGTCGCGTTGCTGTTGGGCAAGGTTTTTTTCGGCTACCGTATTTTTAAAGCGCTCTTTATTAAGGCGGTGCCTAAGGCGGTAGCCTCTTATATACATGTAACCTATAATTATTATGGCCAGGCTTAAAATAATATAGAGTACAATAAGCAGGTTTTCGCGGTTTATCCTTTTTTCCAGTATTATATTTTGTTCGCGTTGTACTTTGGTTTGGTATTGCGCCTGCACTTCCTGTTCGCGGAGGCCATTGCCTACCTGGCGAAGCGAGTCGCACAGCCTTAGCGCTTCGGTAAGGGCGCGGTTGGCCTCTTTTAAATTGCCTGTTTTGTTATAAATAGCTGCTGCCGACTGCTCATACTCAAACCTGTCCTGTGTGGTGCTTTTGCGATACGCGTCAGAATTTTTGAACGATTCCATTAATGCCCCGGCCTCTTTAAACTTTTTTGCCTTATTAAGAACCTCTAAATAATCGGTAAAAATATTGGTAGAAAATCTCGATTTGCCTTCGCCAAGCAATACATAAGCCCTTTTATAAAAGGTTAACGAGCTTTCTATACGTTCTCTCCGGTTCTCTAAATTGGCAAGGCGGTAGTATAAAACAGCTTCAAGTTCCTTATCACCAGCCAGTTTAACATCGGGCAGGGCATTTTCTAAGAGGGTAAACGCTTTTTCTAACTGGTTCAGTTCAATTAAGCATTCGGTATAATTAACAATGGCAATAGTATACTGCTTGCTGCCTTTGGCGTTGGTATTGTTGTCCAGATATTCTTTAAACAAGTCGGCGGCAAACTGGTAATTGTTGGTTTGTATGTAGGTATTGGCGAGGCTTAGCTTTAATAGCGGTAGATAGCAGCGGTTGTTCTGCTTTTCCAGTATTGCTATGCCTTTAAGCAGGTAACTGCTGCTTTTAGCCATATTATCGGTCCGGAAATAATATGTAGCAAGCGTTTGGTAAACAAGTGCCGTAGTAACCGGGGTACCATATTTATTGCTAAGAGTCATGGCTTTATTGGCCTCTGTAAACATTTTCTGGTAATCGTTCAACTGCTCTAAAGCTATAGCCTTATTAATGTAGACGTAAATTTGCTGCAATTTATACGGCTGCAAATGCTCTAAAGCCTTGTTATAAGACGTTAAAGCCTCTTTGCGCTGGCCATTAAAATCCATGTAAATGCCTGCTGTAGTATACGCCTTTGCTATAACAGTATCATGAGCGGTATTGGCAGCGATAACGGCATCTGCGGTAGCACTTGCGGTTTGAGCCTGTTGCAGGCCGGTATAATCGGCTTTAAGCCATTGGCTGCCACAATTGCCTGGTGGGTTTTGGGCAAAACAGTTTAGTGTTAGTAAAGTAGTAAGTAGTAGTAATTTCATTTGGATGTTTAAATTTCCGTAAGAAGCTTCTCAAACTCGGCATCATCATTAATTTCCATCTTCTTTTTAATACGGTATTTTTTAGTAATGGCACTTTCGTGCGATATCTGCAACAGCGATGCTATCTCTTTATTGGATAAATTAAGCTTAAGCAACGAGCAAAACTCGATATCGTTCTTGGTTAATTTAGCAAACCTGTTGGTAAGGGTACTGCCAAAATTAGGGTGAACGCTGTTAAAACGCGTTTCGAACTGTTTCCAGTAATCTTCTTGTTTTACAAGGTGTTCCAGTTCTTTTTTAACATCGGCTACCCGTGCAATAGCATTGCTTTCGCACTTTTGTATAATATCGTTAATGCTGTCCTGATAGCTGGCCATGCGCAGTGCGGTAGAGGTAAGCTCGCGTTGTTTCTCTTCAATAACCTCTTTTTGGGCCTTGCCCAGTTCCTGTTCGTGCTGGTTTTGCTGTTGGAGCAGTATTTTATCGGCCTCGGCGGTTTTAATGGCCTGGCGCTGCAACCTGTTTTTTAGCCAGTAGTTAAGCAATACGCTTAGTATAAGTACAAGTAATGCAATGCTTCCAAAAATATAAAAGTTCATAACTGTTTTTTCTGCGGCCATACTTTTCTGCAGCCCTTTGTTGTTGGCCTCCAGCGCAAGGTTTTTTTCGCGTTGCAGTTCGGTCTGAAATTTAGCCTGCACCTCTCTTATCGCCTCCCGTTGCTTATCTTCGGCAATAGAATCCATAATTTCTATGGTATGTTGGTAGGCCTTAATAGCTTCTTTATCGTTGTTGGTAGCATTGTAAGTGTCTGCAACAGCATTTTTATATTTAAGCTGGTCGTCTTTATTAGCTTTGTTAAACAGGTTTAGCCTGTCGGCTTTTTGGATAAATTCCAGTGCCTGTTTATAGTTTTTAGTTTTATTAAGGGCATCTACATACTGCCCGCCTATGCCCACCAGCCATGCCGACTTTTGCGGAAGTAAATTATCTGTAGCCTTTTTTAAAGTTACCACAGCTTTTTGCGGCTGGCCTTGTTTTAACTCTAAAGCCCCAATTTTAGACAGGCAAATCCCTATCAGTTCTTTATCGCCATAGGTTGCCAGTCCGCCCATAGCTTCATTAAGTGCCTTTTTAGCCTCGGTATACCTTTCGGTTGTAAGCAGGGCATCGCCCAGGTTAACCAGGGTAAGGTAGTAATTTTTAAGCATGCCTATCTGCTTAAATTCGGCTAATGTTTCTTTGTACAGGTCTATGGCAAACTTATAATTTTCCATAGCCAGGTAAGTATTAGCCAGTTTTTGCTTAACCGCAACAAGCTGTTTGGTGTTGTTTTCGGCTTTTAAGATGCTTATAGCCTTTAGCAAATAATCTACCGATTTGTTGTATTTAAGCATGTAGTTATAGCACGAGGCCATTTCGCCATACGCCATGGCAATGCCAACATTGTTTTTTTGCTTTTTATTAATTTCTATACTTTTAAGCAAATATTCTATAGATGTGTTATAATCGCCCTTATTCCTGTAACCAATAGCAAGGTTCATAATGCTTCGTGCCTTATTACGAGGATAATCATCCAGATACCCAAGCGATTTTTTCTCGTAATAAATGGTAGAATCAGGCTTACCCTTCATGCCATAATAAATACCATAAAGAGCATAAGTGTTACCGTAAACTGTATCGTGTAAATTACCCTTTTGCGAAAGCGTTCGCTTTATGTAAACAAGGGCACTGTCAGGATTAGAATAGATGAGTTTACGGGACTCTTTTTCGGCTTTTGCAAAATCGTAATCCGGCTTTTGCGCAACTATAAAATTTGTAGTAAACAGAAAAATAAGGCATAAAGCTCTCATCATGGCGGGCAATCTTTTTTTGAAAAATTAGGTGATAGTTAAGCAGCAATTTAACAAAAAATTATGGAATACAAATAATTTGTCAGCCCTTATCGATAACCGACATTTTATCGTACACCAAATTGCTCTCAAAGCCCTTTCTAAGCAGGTAGTCGCTCAGTTTTTTCTTTTTTTTGAGGATGTTTCGCTCCATCATAACATCCCATTGATGCTCTGCCAAGGCGTGGAAACTTTCTAAATATTCGTCTTCGCCAATTTCTTTAAGGGCCCGGTCTACATTGTATTTAGAAATGCCTTTTGCCTTAAGCTCGTTAACTATGCGGCGTTTGCCCCAGTGCTTGATCCTGAATTTACCCCTTGCAAAACTGCACGCAAAACGCTCTTCGTTTAAAAAGTTGTGTTCTATAAGGTGTGCCATAATAACGTCTATGGCTTGCGGAATCATATTCAGGCTTTTAAGTTTGGCCAGTACCTCTTCGTGGCAGCGGTCCTGGTAAGCGCAATAATACTCTGCCTTGCGGGTTGCCTCTTCTACCGAATATGATTTGTAGGGTTCGTTCATCTGGGTGTAAATGTAGAAAAAAGTAATCAAATGTGGAAAAGTTGGTACCCATGCAAAGTTAATATGTTCTTATGGCTACCATATCCGTTTCAAGCATCCCTCTTCTTTCCTAAAGGAGCTGGACCATACATTTACTAATTATAGCTAAACCGGTATATTAAGGTTTTTATGGGTGTTAATTACCGCCATTTTATTTTTATAATCTATCCATTGCTGGCCCTTATAGCGCCTCATAAAATTATCAAAATAGCGCATAATGGCAATGTTATATACTGCTTTTATTAGGTTGGCAGGCCTTCGGGGGAAAGCCCTCAAACTCATAGAAAAGCCGGGTGTAACATATTTCATATAATGCCAATAGCCCTCGGGCATGTAAAGCATTTCGCCGTGCTCTAAATCGGCAATAAGGCCCTGCGCATATTTAAGGGCAGGCCATTTATCAAAATCAGGGTTATCAAAATCAATATCCTCTCGCGATATTAATGCATGAGGCACTTTATATAAATAAGGAGTCTGGTCTGGGGCAAAAAGAATACAGCGCTTTTTACCATTAAAATGAAAGTGCAGTATGTTACTAAAATCGATATCGTAGTGGATGAATACCTTAGAATTCTCCCCGCCAAAAAACAGCATTGGCAATTGTTTAACCAGTCTCAGGCCAATATCAGGCCACTTAAAATCGTTTTTTAAAGACGGAACCTCCTTCATAAGGTTATACAGAAAAATCCTGTAATTGGTGGGTTTGGTTTCGAGCAGGTCTATGTATTCGGCCATTTTCATTTTGGCATGTGCCTCATTAAAACCATCCTTATGCGATACCGGACGGTCGTCATAAAGAGGTACGGTTTTATCTCCGGCAATATTTTTTATGTAGCTAAGTTTCCACTTTTCATACGCCGGCCAGTCTTCTGTAAGTCGCTGTATTACTACCGGTTTCTGTTTTTTTACATAGTTATTATAGAAATCTTTTTTAGAGATTGTTTCTACACGGTCAATCTGGGTTAGGTTTATGGGCATAGCGGTTACCTGTTTAACTAACACAAAATTAATAAAGCGTTAGTTAAATGTTAACTCTTAAAATCTTAAATTTTCGCTAATATATTAAAGCAAACAGCCCCTAATAATAGGGGCTGTTTAAATATATAACCTGTATTTGTTTATTTACTAACTCTTTACAATAATAAACTCGTTACGGCGGTTTTGTGCATGCTGCTCATCAGTACAGTTGTCGCCGCAGTTAACCTTAGGTTCGCTTTCGCCAAAACCCTGCCCGCTAATGCGTTCTTTAGCAATGCCTTTAGAAATTACATACTGCACCACAGCCTTAGCCCTCTGGTCTGATAATTTAAGGTTATACTCGGCACTACCGCGCGTGTCGGTATGTGCTTTACCCATAACCACAATTTCCGGTTTGGTTTTCATGGCCTGTACCAGTTTATCCAGCTCGTAAGCCGCCTCTTTGGTTATGTTGCTTTTATCGAATTCAAAATAAATGCTGTTAAGTACAATTTTGCCGTCTACAATAATATTGTCTATAGGCTTAAGGCTTGCCGGAATATCTATAGTACCGCCATTGGTTTTGGGCAGTGCAAAACTGTTAGTTTCATAACCATCGGCACTGGCCTGTAAGGTATAAGCCTTGTTACAGTCTACGCTATAAGTAAGGTTACCGTTAGCATCGGTAGTTTTGGTTTCAATTACGTTTTGTTTTTCATCTAAAATAGCAACACTGGCGTTGGCCAGTATTTTGCCGGTTTTAGTGTCTTTAACAGCAATAACAGCTTCTACGCCGCAAATAGGTAATGCAATATATAGGTTATCTTTACCGGCTTTGCTGCTCGAAAAGAAACCAACATTTTTAACCACGTTAAAGCTAAAAGCAAAATCATCGTCTTTAGAGTTTACGGGTAAACCAACGTTTACCACCTCGCCATCGCGGTTAAGGTCGATAAAAAAGATATCCATGGCACCAAAACCTTTATGGCCTTCAGATGCAAAAAACAGCTTATTATCATCGGTAATAAAAGGGAAGCCCTCGCGGCCCTCTGTATTTATTTTTTTGCCAAGGTTAACCGGTTCGCCATAGGTATTGTTGCCTTTAACCTCTACCTTCCAGATGTCAGACGCTCCAATACCACCTTTCCTGTCGGAAGAGAAATAAAGTGTTTTACCATCTTTTGATATTGCCGGATTACCGGTGTTCCATTTTTTATCGTTTATAGGCAACGCTACCACATTAGCCCATTTGCCATCTTTTTTAGTGGCTTTATAAAGGTAGATAAGGCTTTTAGACTGGCCTTTTTCTTTTTCAGAATCGCCCTCCCTAAAGCTCTCACTGGCAAAATACATGGTGTTACCGTCTCCGGTAATGGCTACAGGGCCATCATGGTATTTGGTATTAAGTTCAGATACTGTAGTTGGCTCGCTAAGAGTGCCGTTGCTGTTGTAAGTAGCCTGGTAAATATCCAGATAAGGCTGCTCATCCCTGCCGTAGGTTTTACGCGATGTGTTGCGCGAACTTGCAAAGTAAAAGGTATTATCATCGGCAAGTACGCCGCCAAAATCGGCATACTTTTTATCGTTAATATCCAATAGCTTCTCGTCGAATAACTTGGTCTGGCTCTTTAATTTAGGAAGGTAGTTAGGGTCTTCGTTAAACGATACGGCCCTTTGGTCTTTTGGTGCCAGTTTAGCAAACTCGGTCATTTGCTTGTTGGCCTCCTCGTACTTGCCTTCTGCCTTTAGCATCTGGGCATATTTATAATACGTCTCGGCATCCTGCGGGGTTTCGGTGGCTTTTGCAAACCATTTTACCGCCTCTTTGCTGTTGAACATATTGTAATAGCTGTCGGCCAGTTGCTTATTGATGTAAGCATCTTTCTTATCGATCTTAAGGTAAGCTTCCGCTGCTTCTACGTATTCGTAGCGCGCATATAGTTTGTCGGCTGTCTCGGTATCCTTGCTTTGCGCCATCAGTGCCGTAGTGGCGAGCATAAAACTAAGGGTAATGTATAAATTCTTCATGTTTCTTTATGTCGCTTTTAGGTTAGAAATAACGTGGTGAACGGGATACTTTTCTCGGGAAGTTCAGATCGAACAGTAACATGAACTCGTGCGAGGCCGGTGTGGTTACGTTAAGGTCGGATATGATGTGGTCATACGCGTAGCCTATCCTGATGTTCGGTGTTATGGCATAGTTTACCATACCGCCAAATGAGTCGTCTAACCTGTAGGTAGCGCCTATCTCGAACTTATCGAAGAACATGGCGTTTAGCGATCC